>CAWAXW010000001.1:0-12537 GCA_963786155.1 uncultured Actinomycetes bacterium
CCTGAACCTTGGCTACACCCCTCACACATGGACGAACGGGGTCGGCTTCGCGGTGAACCTCCAGCTGATGGCGGCGTCCGGCTTCGGCGAAGAGAAGCGGCTCGGAATACCCGCTAGACCCACCCGGGTGGGTACCCGAGGCGCGCGACGTGATGCTCGAAACTCCTTTCGTGCACGAGAAGGGCACGCTAGAGGTCCCCACCGGTCCCGGCCTGGGGATAACCATCTCACCCCGAGCGCTCAAGAAGTGGAAGTGCTTCTTCATGATTATCAGCCTGGTCTTCTTCGCCCTGAGGGATAGAGGAGTAAAGGCCTCCCGCGAATAATTCGACAAGGCGAAGCGCCAGAAAACATGAACTCTTTTCCTGAATAGCGACGTTTGCCGTCGTTTTTCAGGGAAAGGTTGCGTCCCAGCCCAGGTAGTCGTTGATGATCGTGTTGCCTATGTGGGCCGACTCGGCCATCGTCGTCGTACCTCCGGTGAGCTTGGCTAAGCGCTCCATGAACGAGGTGAGTCCCGCCGACTCCTCGAGCATGAAGACGTTGATCTGGATACCCGAGCGGGCCAGCCGGTCGCCTCGCGTAGGGTCTTCTCGATCGTGGTCGGAATCGGCGGCCAGTTGAAGAGCGCCTGGCCATCGTCGAGGTGAGCGGTCGGCTCGCCGTCGGTGACCATGATCACCTGCTTGACGGCGGCGGTCGTCGGCGAGCAACCGACGAGCCAGCAGGAACGCGTGCTGCATGTTCGTCCCGTGCACTTCCTCCCACCCCGCCGTAGCGAGTTCGGCCGGCTTCATCTGCCGGGCGTAGTCGGAGAAGCCGACGAGATACAGACTATCGTCCGGATACTTCCCTTCGATCAGCGCGTGGAGAGCCAGAGCCATCTTCTTCGCGGGGATCCAGTGACCGCGCAGCGGCATCGAGAACGATAGGTCGAGTAGCAGAGCGGTCGCTCGCCGGGGTCGCGACTCGGTCTCCGTGACCTCGAAGTCGTCGGGCTTGAGCTGGCGGGCACTCCGGCTCCGTTGCGTGACCGCGTTGAGCACGGTGCGCTCGACGGAGATCGGATCGGCGTCCCCCAACCTCCAGGCCCGCGTCTGGCCGGTGGGCTCGGCGTCGCCCCCGCCGGCGCGGTGGCTTGGCTCTCGGCTGAACCCGGGCCAGCATCCTGGTCAGCGATCGTTCGCCGAGCAGCCGCGCCCCCGGGCCGTGAGCTCGAGCCGGCCGTCGGACCGCTTGCAGTGCCCCCGCCCGCTCAAGCGCCTTCTCGATCTCCTTCAGCCGGTGCAGATCTGTGACCGCGTCCTCGCCGAGCGCGCGCTGAGCTTCTCCTCGTCGATGTCGTCGAGCGTGGCTCCGGGATAGTCGCCCTCGAGGGCTTCTCGAGGTCGTCGTACTCGCAGACGCGCTCGATGGCGTCGACGGCCTCCGACATTGGCATGTCGTCGCCCCATCCGGGCGTGACTTCGTCCCACGGGAGCTCCGGCATCACCCGCGCGAGGTTCTGTTGCAATTGGTCCACCTGGAAGGCCAGGTCCAGGTCGCCCAGCACGGACGAAGCGAGCTCGGCGAGCTCACGCCGTTGCTCGGGGTCATGCTCGCGAGCAGCCGGCTCATGGCGGCCATGCGGCGCGCCATGACCTCGAGCAGCTCGTCGAGGTTGCGAGGGTTCTCCGGGAACAAGTCGCCGTAGCGCTCCATGAAGCCATCGAAGTCGTACGGTTCGCCCGCCGCGCGGGCGGCGATCATCGCGTTGAGCTCGGCGAGCATGTCCTTGATTCGCGCGATGTCCTCGTCGGTGAGGTTGCGCATCGCGCCGGCGATGTTGCCGAACTCGCAGTTGAGCACGTCCGTCGCAGCTCTTCGAGCAGCTTGTCGAAGCGACGTTGGGCCTCGGCCGATTGGAAGTCATAGTTCTGGAGCTCGCTGCAGGGCCCCGGCGGGGTGTCCCGGCATGGCGTCGAGCATCACCTCGCGCATCCGGGCGTCCTCGCCCTCTCGTTTCGAAAGCTCGTGCGTTCGAGGTCGAGCGATCTCGTCGAGCTTCTCGCGCACATCCGCGAGGGGGCCGGACAGATTGAGCCTCTCCGCGGCCCTCTCCCGTGCCAGTCTCAGCCGGCGCGCGAGCTCGTCGAGCCCTTCCATGTCGCCCATCCCGATCCTGCGCAGGTTTCGCAGCGACCAGTCGGCTCCGAACCCGGCGAGGAGGTCGTCGGACATCTCGTCGAGCAAGCGTCCGACGTCGAGGTCGGGTCCGAGGGGGTTCTGCGTGTCGTCCCAGCGCGAGTAGCGAGACTTCAAGGGACTGCCGGCTCTCGAAGCGCCAGCGAGTGTCGCCTCCGGCGGTGTCCTTGTTGACGCGGCGGCGTGAGGTGCAGACCCTCGAGCACGAACTCGAGTGCTGGCCGCGATCGCGGCGGGGCTCTCCTCCGAGATCCCCAAGCGGGCCGCGGCGCGCTCGATCCCGAAGCGCTTGAGATCGACTTGGGCCAGCAGCTCCCCGGGCCGCATCGCAGTCGGAGGTCTCGATCTCGAGCCCGCCCTCGAACGCGGCGGTGAGCGGGCGCAGGTCGAGCCCGCCGATCCGGCGGCGCCAGACTTCGAGCAACGCCTGCTTCAATGCGCGCTCGAGGATGTCCGGCTCGCGGCCCTCCTCGAGCGCGTCGAATTCGATCCGCCCGATGCTCGCCGGCAGGATCGCCCACAGGTCCACTATGCGCGGGATCGCCTCGTCCTCGCCGTTGGCAGAGCTCGTCGTAGCGCGCTCGGCGCCGGCGGTCTCGAACGCGCCGATCGAGAACCGCACCGACACGCCGCTGCGCTGGTTCACGTGCGGGCTCACGCGGAGCTGTGCGGTGAGTTCCGCGATGACCTCGGCGATGAAATCGGGAGTGCGAACCGGGACCGTATCGGCCGGAGGCCGGAGTCGCCTCCTGCTCGCATGATCTCGATCTCTTCCTCGATCGTCTGCGGGTAGTGCGTACGGATCTGCGAGCCGAAGCGGTCCTTGAGCGGCGTGATGATCCGGCCGCGGTGCGTGTAGTCCTCCGGGTTCGCACTCGCGATCAGCATGAGATCGAGAGGGAGCCTGATCTTGTAGCCGCGCACCTGCACGTCGCGCTCCTCGAGGATGTTGAGCAACGCGACCTGGATCCGCTCGGGCAGATCGGGTAGCTCGTTGATCGCGAACGATACCTCGGTTCGTGCGCGGCACGAGCCCGTAGTGGATCGTCAGCTCGTCGCCGAGATAGCGGCCCTCCGCTACCCTGATCGGATCGACGTCTCCTATGAGGTCGGCAACGGCAGTATCGGGGGTCGCGAGCTTCTCGGCGTAGCGCAAGTCACGCCCTATCCAAGCGATCGGCGTGTCGTCGCCCTCTTGCGCGACCAGGTCGCGGCAACGAGCGCAGATCGGTCGATAGGGATGGTCGTTGATCTCGCAGCCTTCGACGATCGGGATCGTTCGTCGAGCAGACCGACGAGGTGGCGGATCAGGCGGATCTTCGCTTGACCTCGCTCGCCGAGCAGGATGACGTCGTGCCCGGCGAGCAACGCGCGCTCGAAGGTAGGGATGACCGAGTCCTCGTAGCCGATGATCCGAGGGAACAGCGCACGACCGCCTTGCAGTCGCTCGATGAG
Source organism: uncultured Actinomycetes bacterium (assembly GCA_963786155.1). Lineage (GTDB taxonomy): Bacteria > Actinomycetota > CADDZG01 > CADDZG01 > WHSQ01 > CAWAXW01. The sequence goes on from CAWAXW010000001.1 coordinate 3,640, forward strand.
GTTGTGCCTCATCTCCTCTTTGATCGAGCGGTCGGGATACCCGGCCACCCTCAGCTCGGCGATCGTGCGAGGGGTGGTCATCCGGCACCCAGCTTAGGCCCGGCGGCGTACTAGCCCGTTCGCGTCATGGACCGGGCCACCCTCGCTTCTTAGGATTCAGGGCGAGGGAGGAAGTCTCATGCGGACACCTCAGAGATTCAGTTGGAGGGCGACGGCGGTTCCGCTGTCGATCCTGCTTGCGTTGTCCCCGTTCCTCGGTGCCGGTGCTCAAGAGCAGCAGGGCTGGGGCCTCGACGACACCTTCGGGAGCCACGGTGCGACGACCACGGACGTGGGCCCGGGCCTGGACTTTGCGAATGACGTCGTGGTCCAGGCCGACGGCAAGATCGTCGTAGCCGGCTATGCCACCGGTGACCGCCGCAAGGACTTCGCCCTCGTCCGCTACAACACCGATGGCTCGCTGGATACCGGTTTTGGCAAGGGGGGGATCGTCACCCTTGACTTCTTCGGAGGTGGGCTTGACGACGAGATCAACGCGGTCGCGATCTCTCCCGCGGGTCCCCGGGCCGGCCAGATCGCGGCCGTCGGCTCCGCCCAGTCTCCAGACGGCATCCCCGTCATGGCCGTGGCCATCTTCGATGCCAAAGGCTCCGACCTCATTCGAAGAATCGTGACATTTGGGGTTACGGATAGGAAGTTCGACCAGGCCTACGCCCAGGACGCGGCTTTCAGGAGCGATGGTTCTCTCGTCGTCGGGGGCCGGGTGAGGCTCTTCGACACCGGAAAGAACGCTGCCGCGCTGGTCGTATTCAATCCGAACCTCGAATTCGACACGACCTTCTCCGAGGATGGGAAGGCGCTCTTCACGACCGAGGACTCCGAGAACCAGGTGAACGCGGTTGCGGTGTATCCGCCGGGGGGCGAGCACGGCAACGAGATCGTTGCCGTCGGCCAGACCACCGTGTCCGAGACGACTGGGCACATGTACATAGCGCGCGTGCTTCCCAATGGACGGCTGGACCTGACCTTCTTCGACGAGGGTCAACAGACCAGGCCCATGGGGGAGGGGAGCAGCAGCGCGGATGGGGTCGTCGTCCAGCCGGACGGCAAGATCGTCGTTGCCGGTTCCCTGGTGAGATCGGGCACATCCGCTGATTTCGTCGCCCTCCGCTTGAAGACCGACGGTGCGCTCGACCCGGACTTCGCGACGGCGGGGACGGGTTTCGAGGTGATCGACTTCAACCGTTCGATCGACGCTGCCGGCGACATCGTACGCCAGGCCGACGGCAAGCTGGTCCTTACCGGGCGCGTGACCCAGGACGGGTCGGGCGTGGCAGGGCTGGCGCGCCTCTAACGCGAACGGGACGCCCGACTCGAGCTTCGGGCAACCCGATGGGTCGGGGAACCCGAGCCACAAGGTCACGGCGGCTCTCGGCACTGGGAACGACGTGATGAATTCGCTGGCGCTAGCGTCCTCGCGTCAGATCGTAGTGGCCGGGTACAGCGAGCAGTCCGACGGGGATACGGTCGATCTCGGTGGCGCGCTTCGACGACAGAGATGAGGGCGAGCCTGAACCGAACGATCTGACCGCGCGCGTAGACAAGTTGCCGGCATTCCAGGCCGATCGGCGCGTCCAGCTCGAATGGTCCGTCGCCGGCGCGACCGGGGCCGTGGAGTTCGACGTCCGGGTGAAGTCGGCCCGCTACAACGAGGGCAAACTCGGCTCCCCGAACGTACTGGTGTCGAGGACGAAAGACAGGAGCCGGACGGTGATCGTCAAACGGGGCCAGGGCGAAACCCTGTGCTACCAGGTCCGGGCCCATGCCGATGGGAAAACGAGCCCCTGGAGCAAGGAGTCGTGCACCTCGATCCCCCTGGATGAGCGCGTCCTGGGTGCCTCGGGAAGTTGGCAGCGGTTCAAAGACAAGAACACCTACGACCAGACCTACAGCGGTTCGGTGGACAAGGGGGCAGAGCTCTTCATCGGGGGAGTCTTCGCCAAGCGCATCGCCGTCCAGGTCGTCAAGATCGATGGCGGCGGTGTCGTAGCGGTGTTCGTCGACGGTAAGAAGATGAAAGAGATGAACACCCAAAGCGCGTCGGCCGTCGCCGACATGATCCCGGTAGCGACGTTCCCGAGCGCCGCGAAACGCGACATCGACCTAAGAGTCATCAAGCCCGGCGAGAGGGGCGTCTACATCGACGCCCTCGCCATCAGTCTGAAGTAGACGTACCCGAGAGGACGATGAAGTTGTGCGACCCGGGCTCTAGGTTCATCGTGTAGATGCCGCCCTGCTCGCCCATGTCGAGCCTGAGCTCGAGGGCGTGCGTGGTCGTGACCACACCGTCGATTTCCTGACTCGGGTCGATACCCATCCTCGCTAGATCGAGCCGAACCGCGCTCGCGCCGTTGAGGTCTAGCTCGAACCCGTTCGTCGTGGGAGGCGCCGCAGCCGGGCTATCGATCCATTGGAGCCCCGACAGCACGTAGGGCCCCGTCGTGCCGGTGCCGGCCGGTGGTCCCGTGTCGGGGGCCACGATGTGTGCCTCGTTCGGGATAGCGAGAGAGTGGCCGTCGAACCTTGCAGCGGTAGCGCCCTCGGCGACCGTTAGCTCGGACATCCAGTAGGCGGAGTCGAAGTCGAAGTTCAGTGGCAGTTGGTCCGACTGGACCTCTTCAGTCGCCTTCTCGAACGCAACGTCGCGCGTGTACACGACGTGTGCGGGGTTCTCTGGACGAGTGAAGGTGTGGAGGTAACGAGCCGCTTCGCTCCACTGGTCCATGATCGGGTGCGAGTAGTGCTCGTACCCAGGGTACGTGTAGAAGCGATAGCGCTGACTGTTGAGCGTGAGCTGCTCGGCCTGGCGGGCGATGCCCGAGTAAGGAACCAGCTCGTCGCTCGTCCCGTGCAGGATCGCGTAGGGGACGTGCAGAGCATTCTCGAGCAACCTGCGCGTGTGCTGGTCGCGCGGCCGGCTCCCGTTTGCGGTGATGTAGCACGGGGTGTAGTCGTCGGCCTGGAAGTTGTCGCATCCTTGGAAATCTGCGCCCGTCCATGCTCCCTGGGTGACGGGACCGGCCACGGGGGCCGCCCCCGCGAAGCGGTCGGGGTAGAGGACGCTCAAGAGGTAGCTTCCCCAGCCGCCCATCGAGTGGCCTGTGACGTACACGCGGTCGTCGTCGACGGAGAAGGTCTCGAACACGTCGTTCCACACTTCGAGGAAATCGACGTGTCCGGTGCCGACGTACCAGCGGCCAGTGCCGCGTCCGGACGGCGAGACGACGATCGTGTCGCGGTTCTCGCCGAAGTGCTTGAAGACGCGGGGGACGATCCCACCGCCGCTGTGCGCGTTGCCGCCGCGCCAGTGGAGCCACCACTGCAGCGGGGTCGGCTCGCCGGCATAGGAGGTCGGCAGGTAGACGCCGTAGTGCTGGAACAGGCCGTTGCGCCCGCTCTCGCGCGCCACACCCGGAGTCGAGTCGGAGAGGAAGATGCGGTCGTGGTAGCCGGGCCCGGGCACGAACGTCTCGGTCGCGCCGCCGGCCAGGCTCGCTGCGTCGATCTCCGTGAAGAACGAGTCGATCGTCTGAGCGTGGAGTGACAGCGCCTGGAACTTGTCGAACCACACACGCACCGGCTCATCGAATCGGAACGCGACGTTCGCGAGGTTGGCGTGCGGGGTGGCGTCGTTCATCTCGATCGCAAGGGGAGCGAAGCCGCTGCCGTCTTCGGCAGCGAGGCCCGTTGCGGCGGCCAGGCGGATCGTGCCGGATGCAGTCAAGGGCAGGCGCGCCTCGAGAGCGTTGTCGAAGCCGGAAGGATCGGTGACAACGCTTCCGGCGGGCAGGGTGGTCACTTGGTTCGAGGCCAGGTCCACGACCGTTCCCGAGTTGCCCGTGAGGAAGATCGCGAGGTCGGCGCTGTCAGAGCTGATCCCGCTGTTGAAGGGGATCTCCCGCGCTGCGGGGTCGCCCCCGAGGTCGGCCAGCACCAGAAGGGCCGTGCGATCGCCGGGGTTCATCGTGGTCGTGCGGGCCAGGAGGTCCAGGGAACCTTCCCCGGAGCTTGCGACCCTCAGCTCGACCAGGTCGGCCGAGTCCTTGTGCCCGACCGAGTCGCCGTAGGTGTCGTCGTAGCGGTACTGCTCGGGGATCGGGACGCCGAGCTCGCCGGCCAGATCGGCCTGGCCGAGGGCGTCGATCCGGTAGATCTCGGGGAACAGGGCCTCGAGAGCCCCGGTCCGGCCCATCCGATCGGCGTCGCGGCCGTCATCGGGGCCGTGGGCGTCGAAGAGATGGTCTTGGTAGACGTACTCGCCGGCCGAGTAGACCGCGGTGCCGCCGTAGCGGCTCGCCGTGCCCGTCCAGTCCGAGATGAGCCCGTCGATGGTCTTCGCCGTGGGGGCGATGGGGTCCTGGGCCTGGGTCGTGGAGCCGCCCCGGGCGACCTCACGAGAAAGGATGGGCAGGTCGCCGGCATCCTCGGTCTGCCCCAAGGCGGGGGCGGCCGAGACGAGTAGGGCGAACGCGGTCAGAAGGGCGATCCGTCGAGACATTTTGCCTACCTTGGTTGGTTTGGTCGGTTGCGGTGGAGATTCGACCGAACACCCTCCGTGTCCTGCTTTGCAGGAGTAAGCCCTGAAACGGAGAAACGGGAGAGCACGCCGCTTGGTGCTCGCTCTGCCTGGCGGCCTACCTGACATCGACCTCGTGGGACCAGCCGGCACCTTGACCGGCGGAAAGGGCTTTGGCGTGAAAGCACTCAAGATGCTTCTCAGCAGTTTCCTGATCGGAGCACTATCTCTGGGCCTTGCGTGGGCAGGAGCCGTCATAGCCCCACCAACCGACGCCGACGGAGTCAGCGGCGCTACCAAGGTCAAGCGTGAGCGCAATTGGCTCCAGGAAGAAGTACCCGTGGTCGAGGCCGTTGAGGCCTCGGAATCGGGCGAGTTCGTCCTCCAGCCGGGCCAGGTCCTGGCCGGCGCAGCGAAGATCTCGATGGAGCCCCGCCCCGAGGAGTACGGCGGCGTCTGGGAGAAGAGCATGGACGAATGTCGCGCCGTCGACACCGGAGACTTTGAAGCCATGCGGCCTCCCAGCGCCAATACGGACCACATCGCGAGCACCGGCTCACCGTGGAACGAGAACCCGAACTGCCTCTACATGGGCGGCTTTGACATCGGTCCTGTGAACCCGATCATCGATTGGGATCAGGAGTTCGGGCTGTGGGTGAGGAGCTTCGCGGTGAAAGGACCCAACGGCAAGACGCTGACGATGACGATCATCGACGGCGAGGGTTACCTCTGGGACTACAAGAGCAAGTGCACCGACTGCGGGATCAAGCAGATCACAGCCGAGCTGGCGAGCGACCCAGAGCTGGGGCTCGAGAAGGAAGGCATCATCATCGCCGCCACTCACTCGCATGCGGCCCCCGAGTTCCTCGGTGGTTGGGGATTCGTGCCCGACTGGTACATGAAGCAGATTTCCGACTCGATCAAGGACAGCATCCGGCAGGCCGTCACGACGATGGAACCTGCAGTTCTGGAGACCGGCGAAGAGGCGGCCCGCCCATTCAACGGGGAGCGCCGTGGGACCTACCGGAGTGCCGAGGAGCAGAACCTCACCTGGCTCCGAGCGATAGCGATCGACGACGATCACGGCCAAGGTAATGAGAACGGGCACGGGAACGACCCGGCGGAGGATGCTCCGCGGACGATCGCGACGATCGGTGCCTACGCCGCGCACCCCACTAAGTACGGCACCAACGGCGGAACTGCACATGCCGACTGGCCTGCGCTGTTCGAGAAGAGGCTGGAGGAGCGTTTCGGAGGAGTCGGTCTCTACTTCATGACGGGTCTCGGGAACATGACATCGAACGGCCGAGACATCGGCGCCGGACTCGCGGCACTCATCCCCGAGGTCGGCGGTGGCCTTCGACTCGATAGCACCGATGTGAAGTACGCCCAAACGACCTGGGGACACCCGGCCACGAACGTCCCACTGACGGGGCTGGGAATGCCCGGATTCTTCGACAGAAAGTTCCTCACGACGCCTGCCGAGGTTCGTACCGGAAAGAACCCGACTACGGCCCCCTGTGAGTCCGCCTCACCGGCCTCGGTCGAGATGCCCGCAACGGCGGCGCGGATCGGCAACCTCTTCGCACTGTCTGCTGCTCCCGGCGAGATCTTCGCCAACGTGAGCAACACCATCAAAGAGAATTCCGGAGCTGTCGTCACGATGCCGATAGGGCAGGCGAACGATGCCCTTGGCTACATGCCGCAGAGCTTCGAGCTGCACCCAGTAGGTCAGCAAGGGCTCGGCTTCGCTGCAGGCGGTTTCGTATTCGTGAACTACGAAGACTCCTACGCAGTGGATCGCTGCCTCGGCGACAAGGTGCTCGAGGAGACCATCCGCCTCTTCGGAACGATCTAACAACCGAGCCGCTCATGCCCTCAGCCACTAGGCTGGGGGCATGAAGCTGCTCGTGGCAGTCACCATTGTCGGTAACGATCGGCCTGGGATCGTGGCTGCTGTTACCAAGGCCCTCTACGACGTGGGGTGCAACCTCGAGGACGTCACTTCGACCATCCTGCGGGGGCACTTCTCGATGGTGATGATCGTTCGCACTCCCGAGGACGTGGACGCCGCGAAGCTCGAGGCCGCGCTCGGTCCTGTGGCCTCCGAGATGGAGCTCGTGGCAACTGCCCGGCCGGTCGAAGAGACCGAGATCCACTTCCGTCAACCGACGGTGATGGTGTCGGTCTACGGCGCCGACAAGCCCGGGATCGTCGCGAAGGTCACGGAGGTGCTGGCCCAGGCCGGTGCGAACATCACGGACTTGACGTCCCGGGTGATCGGCTCGGAAGAGACTCCGGTCTATGCGCTGATGCTCGAGGTCGCTACCGACGACTCGGACGAGCTCGAGGAGAGCTTGCATCACCTGGTGAAGGAGCTCGGCGTCGACGTGAGCGTGCATCCGATCGAACCGGACGTCCTCTGAGCGCGTGGCCGTCCGTCCGGTGGTGCAGTTGCCCGAGCGGGTGCTCAAGGAGCGGGCGCAGGAAGTGGGGGAGTCCCGCGATGAAGAACTGGTCGCCGACCTCGTAGACACGATGCGGGCATCGCCCGCATGCGTCGGACTAGCGGCCCCCCAAATAGGCATCTCCCGCCGGGCCTTCGCTCTCGACGTGAGCGAGCACCCCAAGACGACGGTCAAGCACGGACTCGTTGTGATGTTCGATCCGGTGATCGTCGAGACGACCGGGCGCAAGAAGGGCCGCGAGGGATGCATGAGTGTCCCGGACCTTACGGCGGACGTCATCCGAGCCACCGAGATCGTGGTGCGAGGCACCGACCCCGCGGGGGCCGAGCTGGTGATCGCTACAGAAGGCTTCGAAGCCCGGGCCTTCCAACACGAGATCGACCACTTGGACGGCATGCTGATTCTGGATCGGGTTGCTTCCCTTGCCACCGACGTCTTCCGCCGTCAGGTCTACAAGTAGGGCGAGCTGTGGACGATAGTTCCCGTTAGGCGGGAAGAATCGTCCAAAGGTCGGGGGCATCAGAGGGGCGGGGCCGGCGGGCCTCGCCCTGTCCTCGTGCAGGAGCCCGCCATCTTTAGGCGAAATCGGTATAGATGAGACGTATCGGACTCGCCTTGCTTGTGGCCGTTTCGCTGGTGGCTGTTATCGGCCCTCCGGCCCATGCCGCTCGCAAGAAGTTCCCCAAGCATCTCGATCCGAAGTCCTGGGTGGTCCCAGAGGATATGGAGTGGGGCGACTACAAGCGGATCCCCGGGGTGGATTGGCTCGGCGAATCCAACGCCCCTCCCAAGACCCTGCGGGCCGCGCTCGATCCTCGGTGATTTCGCAGACCAGAAGTTCCGCGTCTCCGAGACGACCGTCGACCCGACCGGACAGCGGGGGTTGGGGATCGACGACCCCGCTCAATACTGGCTCGACTACCTCTTCTACGACGAGAGGGATTCCGCGCCGCAACACGGGCACACCGTGAACGAATACTGGCTCGAGAACTCCTATGGGTTGATCGGAGTAGATGCCGCGGCGTTCGGTCCCTACACGCTCGAGGGCAACATGTACGAGTACGGGACCTCGGATTTCGGCGACGGGACCGATTGCCCCGACGGGCCTGACGGCTGCGGACGCGATTTCGACACCGAGCTCGTGGAGGCGTCACTTGCAGATGTGACGGCAGCTCAGGCCAGCGAGGGCGATTTCGACTTCCGGTTCCTGTTGCACGCGGCGTACGACGAATCGGGCGTGTGGCTGAACTTCGGCCAGGCGCTCTTCGAGCTCAAGGAGCAGGTCACCGAACTATTCGGCCCACCCAGCAAGCCCGAGCATCGCAACTGGGCTCATACGCGTTACGTCGAATGGACGAGCTTCTTCGCGGCCCAGCAGATCTGGTCGCATGCGCTTCCGGGAACGCTATCGACGCAAGGTGAAAGCGATGGGGGATCGACCTATGCCCACGAGCTGAGCCACATCCTCGGCGTGCTCGACAACTACAACAATCCTTATGCCGAGAACCCGAAGCGGGCGTATTCGGGACCGTGGGACATGATGAGCCGGGGGACGTTCAACGGCCCCGGCGGCCCCTTCGAGCGTTGGCGTATCCCGCCGACCGAGGGCGGGACGATGGGTTCGCAACACATGCTTCGTAACAAGCTCCGCATGGGGTTCACGCCGCCGGCGGAGGTGCTGACCATGTCGCGTGCGGACCTCGAAGCCCGTGGGATCGTCACTGCTCGCATCCTGCAGCGAGAGTCGCCTCCCGAGATCGACCGATCCCAACCTCTACAGCGGCATCCGGATCGTGCTGGGGGACGACGCGGAGGAGTGCGACTACTCAGAGTCGCTCTGTTCGGGTGGCGATT
>CAWAXW010000002.1:0-24093 GCA_963786155.1 uncultured Actinomycetes bacterium
GCGGCAGCCAGGGCAGCCGCCGCCATCAGGGTCAGGACCCGGTCGGCCTTGCCCATGGGCCCTCCCTGCAGGCGCTTGCCCGTGACGCTCGCTCCCATGACTCCGGTCAGGCTGCAGAAGAAGACGGCCGCCAACGCGCAGATGGCAACCACAGGCTCGACAACGAACGCGAGGGCCACGATCCAGAACGTGTCCGATAGGCGATCACCCATCTCGTTCGAGACCTCGCCTAAAGGGTCCAGCCGGACCCTCCTGCGTGCGATCGATCCATCAAGTGCATTCAGCGCGAGCCGGATCAGGCCCAGGGGTGGCACGAGCAGCCACAACAACGGCCGTTCGAGGATGCCGCCCAATGCGAGGGCCGCGCCGGCGGCGATGCTGATCGCGATCGCCGCAACGGTTAGGACGTTCGGCGTGACCTTGCGTTCGACCAACACTCGCTCGAAGCGCGCCAGCCGGCGCACGAACCACGGTTTCGCCACATATAGAGAGATCATGCGTACCTCACGAATTGGTAGATGAACCAAAGCGCCGAAAGAACGGGGATCAAAACGTAGAGAACCGGGATGATCGCCAGGATCAGAAGCCCGGTCACCCATCTGCGTTTCCTTGCTTGCATGCCTCTACCTCCACTCGAACGATGTGCCTCACCCATCGTCGGGAATGGCAGCACGCAGCGGTAGACGAGGAAGTGCCCGAAGTGAATGGAGGAACAGCTCAGATCTGCGTGGGTAGTTGCGGAAGAAGGGCTATTCGGGGGCCTGGTCGAGACCTCTTTGGAGGGCGTAGCGCATCAGCTCGTAGCGCTTGCGGAGCTGCAGCTTCGTGAGGATGTTCTGCACGTGGTTCTGGACGGTCTTGGTCGAGATGAAGAGCTTCTCGCCGATCTCGCGATAGGTGTAGCCCTTGGCGACGTAGCTGCAGGACCTCGTTCTCGCGCGCGGTCAGCTCGGGTTCGCCGCCGTGTCTTGCTTGGCGATGCGCCGGAACTCGTCGAGCACCAGCCCGGCGAGCGACGACGTGAACACCGGCTCGCCGTCGCGAACGCGGCCCACGGCCTCCACGACCTCCTCCGAAGTCGAGCTCTTCAGCAGGTAGCCGGACGCGCCCGCCTTGACGGCCTCGAGCACGTCTTTCTCCTCGGCCGAGGCCGACAGCACCAGGACCTTCATGTGCGGGGACTCCTCGATGATCCGGCGAGTGGCCTCGACGCCGGATACGTGTGGGAGCTGAAGGTCCATCAGAACGACCTCGGGCATCGACTCGCGCGCCGTCTCGATCGCCTCGCGGCCGTCGGAGGCCTCGGCGACGACCTCGTGGCCGGCAGCTTCGAGGTCGGAGCGCACGCCGTCGCGCCACACGGGATGGTCGTCGACGACCATGACGCGGACCCGCTCGGTCACGCCGGCTCCTTCGGGATCGACGAACTCGACCTCGGTGCCCTTTCCGGCGGAGCTCGTGATCGTCATCGACTCCCCCGAGATCCTCGACTCGCCCCTTCATGCTCTTCAGGATGCCCGCTTTCCCGTTCGCACGCAGCGCAACCTCGTCGTACGAGAACCCGACCCCATCGTCCCGAACGGAAACCACGACCTTAGTGCCGTCGTCCTCGGCGAACACAGTGGTCCTCTTGGCCTGGGCATGCTCGGCCACATTCGCCAACGCCTGGCGGACGGCGGCGACGACCTCGGTCCCCTCGTGAGCATCTATCCAGATGGGACCAACCGCGCTGACCTCTGCATCGAGCCCGTCCAGCGACCGAGCCGCGGCTTCGAGCTCCGCTCGCAGCGAGATGAGTCCCACCGGAGCGTCTTCAGGCTCGCGCATGATGAGCGAGCGCAACTCGCGCTCTTCCTTCTCCGCCATCTCCCCGAGTGAAGCCACCTCTCGAGCCGGGATCGGCTCCTTCTCGGCCAACGATCCTGCCTTCTTGTGGATGAAGGCGAGGGCTTGCAGGACGGAGTCGTGGATCGTTCGCGCCATGGACTCTCGCTCCGCGAGCCTTGCCGCGCGCTCGCGCTCGACCACCAGATCATCGGTAGCTTCCTGTAACGCCTCGGCCGAGCGAGTGAGCACCATCGAAACGATCCCGACGGCGCCACCGGCGAGCAGGTAGTTGATGATGCCGCCGACCATGATGCGGACCTCGCCCGCGTCGAGCTCCCCGAGTGGAGTCTCGTTGAGCGGCCGTGTCGCGATCGAGCGCGGCCCCCAGCACCCCTCCCGCCGCGAGACCGCCTCGCCACCCGTACCGCACTCCCCAGGCGAGGGCCGCGCTGATCGGATAGCCGGTTGCGAAGAAGGGCCTCCCCGACGCGACCTCGCCCTCGAACACGACGAGACCTGACACCAAAACGAGGCCCGTGCACACGGCCAGGTCCACCCACAGCGCGGCCCGGCTCCAGCGGGTGGGTGCAACCGTCAACCACACGGTCCATGCGCCGGCGACCCCGAGCGAGGTCCATGCCAGCCACTCCCTGGCGAAATCGGCCTCGTCGGTGACGGCGATGAAGGCCATCCAGACGAGCGAGACCCAGCGGAAGACCAGCACACCGCGGTTGAGCGTGCGTTGGGACCTCTCGGCTGGTGAGAGCTCGGGGTCGGCAGTGGCCATCGCGAGAGGTTCGCATAGGCCTAGGCGCTCAGGAAGCCCCAGCGAGCAACTCTGCCGGAACTACCCAGACGGATATGGGCACTAGCGCCGGGGCCTTTGAGCGCTTCATCGTCTACCCGCGCGCCCTCCGATTCCCGATGCTGGGAGGAGATGAAGCCGATCAGGAGGAAAGAGATGTCAACCGCAGTGCGATCGATGGGACTGGACGAGATGGTCGCCGCCACACCGGACAAGCGCGATCGATACATGGACTTCCTGCGAGCCCTGAGCATCGCGGTGGTCGTCTTCGGTCACTGGCTGATGGCGATCGTCTACTTCGACGGGAAGGAGCTCTCCGGCGACAGTGCGCTGCTGGTAGTTCCGGGCACGTGGCTCCTCACGTGGGTCCTTCAGGTGATGCCACTGTTCTTCTTCGTCGGCGGGTTCTCCAATCTCACGTCCTGGCGCTCGATCGAGCGCAAGGGCGGCGGGTATTCCGAGTTCATCACCGGTCGCGTCGATCGCCTGATGCGCCCGACCTCGATCTTCATCGGGGCATGGCTGGCGATCGCGGTCGCGCTCCAGATCGCGACCCCTGGTTACTCGAGCTTCCTCCAGCCGGCGCTGGCCGTCGTCGCGAAGCCGCTCTGGTTCATCGCCGTCTATCTCCTCGTCGTCGCACTCGCTCCAGTCATGATCTCGTTGCATCACAGGTTCGGCGCCCGGGTGCTAGGGGTGATGGTGGCCTCGGCCGCGGCGATCGACGTGCTTCGCATCGTGTGGGAAGTGCCGGTCGTGGGTTACCTAAACTTCGCGTTCGTCTGGCTGTTCGCACACCACCTTGGCTTCTTCTATGCCGATGGATCGCTCGGCCGCTTGGGACGCAAAGCGAACGGGCTGATCGCGCTCGGGGGTCTGGCATTGACGACAGTGTTGGTCGCCTTCGGCCCCTATTCGGCGAGCATGGTCGGCATCGAGGATGGACGCGTGTCCAACAACGACCCACCGAGCATCTGCATCATGGCGCTGACCATGTGGCTCGTCGGTCTCGCGATGCTCGGGCGGGACCGGATCACCGCCGCGCTGGAACGTCCACGCAACTGGAAGCTCGTGATCGCGGCCAACTCGATGATCATGACGATCTTCCTGTGGCACCTGAGTGCCCTGCTGATCGCGGTCTTGGTCTTCTATCCACTCGGTTTCCCACAGCCCGCCGGCGGCACGGCGATGTGGTGGGCAACGCGGCCCTTGTGGATGGCGCTTCTAACCGTGCTCCTTGTTCCATTCGTGCTGCTGTTCGGCAGGTTCGAACGACCCCGAGGGGCCACCAAGTCGAAGTCGATGCGCCTCGGCCGCGTCGGCCTGGGCATCGGCACGAGCGTGGCCGGCATCTCGGGCATAGCAACAGGCGGTTTCGCGATCGCCAACGGACCCGGTCCGGTCGGCAACGCATTACTCGCCGCCGTCGGGGTGACGCTATTGCGTGCTACATCTGGTCTTCCGGCCAAGAGTCCGAAAAACCGGTAGTGACGCACTCGGCTCCCGCGCATTCTCTGAACCCTGCGATCAGCGCGGCCAGGTGGGCGATCACGTCGGACTTGGTCGGGTCGGCGTGGAGGCTGTCGAGCTCGTAGGGGTCGGCGACCAGGTCGTAGAGCTCGCGGTCGCCGTTGTTGTACTCGACGTACTTCCAGCGGCCCGCCTTCACAGCCAGGTATCCGGCGCTGCCCGCGGCCGTTTCGACGAACACCGCGCGGTCAAGTCGGTGTGCGGGATCGGACAGGTACGAAGCCAACGAAGTGCCGTCGAGTTGGTAGTCGGGTGCGGTGATCCCATCGCCGAGATCGGCGATCGTCGCCGGTACGTCCAGGCTGCTGGTCTTGTCGGTCACGGTTCGCCCGCCGTGCACGACCCCTGGGCCGCGCACGATCAGGGGGATGCTCGAGGACTCGCCGTATGCATGGACCTTTTGGAGAGCGAGCCGATGCTCACCCTGGAGCCAGCCGTTGTCTGCCGTGTAGATGATGTAGGTGTTGTCGAGCTCGCCCGCGGCGTCGAGCGCGTCGACGATCTTCTTCACCCCTTCGTCTACCGCCTGCAGGGACTCGAGCCTCCTGCGGTACCAGCGATCGATCTCGACTATCTGCGCTTCGGTAAGAGGTTCGGCGTTGCGAACGAACGCCGGCTTGTCGGAGACGTCGGCCTCGTTGAACGACGGGTTCCTCGGAGCGACCGCGTGGCGGAACGTGCCCTTGTGGCGGACGGCTGGGACGGGGGGACGTCCGATCACCGTTTCGACGCCCATGCCCTCGACGTCCCCAACGTTGAGCTCGCCGCTGGTTCCTGGGCGCAGCTCCCAATGAGGTGCGAGGTAGGCGACATCGAGGAAGAAGGGCGCGTCATCCGGCGCGCGCCGCCCAATGAAGTCGACGGCCTTGTCGGTCAGAACGTCGGTCTGGTAGTCGGCTTGCGTCGCGCCGTGCACAACGTTCTTGCCGTTCTCGTTCAGCACGTATCCATGGAACAGGTAGGTCGTGGGATCTACCGCGCCGTGCCATTCCGTGTATCCGGGAGGCACACCGCCGGTCTCCTCGTGCTGACTCCCGTCGTAGCCGTTGGGGTACTTGCCGAGGTGCGTAGTCGCATAGCCGGCATCGGACAGCCACACCGGGATCGTTTGCGATGTGTCGATGTTGCCGTAGCCGCCGTCCGGCGCGCCGTTGCTGCGCACGTTGTTGTTGTGACCCACTTGACCGGTCAGATAAGCCGCGCGCGACGGACAACACAGGGGATAAACGACCGTGTGCCCGGCGAAGCGGACGCCCTGGTCGATCAACAGCTCGCGGACGTGCGGCATGTACTTCAGGGACTCGATGTCCTGGTCGTCGGTCATGATCACGACGATGTTGGGCCGTTCGGCCACTGGGTCCGCCGAGGAGGCTTCGGGCGAGAAGGGGCTCCAGGCGGAGACGAGGGTGAGGGCCGCGAGGGCGGCGACGAACAGGGTCCTGCGCATGTGGTTGGTCCTTTCGGTCGTCAAAGGGGGTGCCCGAGGTCTCCGCACGTCCGGTCGACCGAAGAAGCGCACACTCTTACAGGAGTGTCATAGGAGTGTCAAACACCCAACTCAGGGGCGCCGCCTAGACTCGGCCGATGCCCCGCATCTCTCCGATAGCCAAACGCGCCCTCGCCCTCGTGGCGGGCGCCTTGCTGCTGGCCGGGTGCACCGAGGCTTCCCAGGGCGAAGGCCGGAGCGCCTCGGGCGTCGAGTCCCGCGCCGGATCGGCCGGGAGCAAACGCGGCGGGCCGTGGAAGAAAGCGGCTTGTTCGCTCGACCTCGAGATCGTGCGCCGAATCAGGCGCGACTACTTCCCAGGCCGCTCGCCGGAGCTCATCGCCCTGCCCGAGGAGCCGAACTACTACGGCTCGGCGATCGGCACCAGCCACTCCGGGCCGTGGGACTACATCCAGGAGATCCCGATCGTTCTCTATGGGCCCGGCTACTTCCAGGAGCAAGGGCAGATATCGCTCGAACGTGAAGTCACGATCGCGGATGTCGCACCAACGCTCGCCGAGTTGCTGGGGATGCCGTGGCCCGAAGACCGGCCGGGGCGATCGATCACGGAGGCAATCGTCCCGGCTGAAGAACGATCGGGTGCTCCAAAGCTCATCGTCGTCGTCGTGTGGGATGGAGGCGGCACCAACGTGCTCAGGAGATGGCGTGGTCGCTGGCCCAACGTCCAGACCTTGATGCGAGGCGGGACGAGCGTCATTGACGCGATCGTCGGCTCATCCCCGTCGAACACCCCCGCCGCGCACACGAACCTCGGCACCGGCGCGTTCCCCAACCAGCACGGGATCGTGGACCTCAAGATCCGGAACGGCGACAAGATCGTCGATCCGTTCGACGAAAAGTCGCCGCAGTACCTGCAGACCACGACGATCGGCGATCTGTGGGACCTGCACACCGACAACGCCGCTGAGGTCGGGATGTTCGGCTACAGCCCGTGGCACCTGGGGATGCTCGGATACGGCTCGTACTCGGCGGGCGGCGACAAAGACGTCATGGCGATCGTTCATAACAGCGGCGAGAACATCGTCGGATCGAAGTACTACGAGTTCCCGAGCTACGTCGACGGCTACCCCGGACTCGACGCGGATATCCGCACGGTTGATCTGGAGGACGGTGAGCTAGACCAACTATGGCTCGGCAACGACGTGTTCGGCAATGCCTTCGACCTCAAGCATTCGCCGGCGTTCATCCTGTACCAGACGCGGCTCGTGAAGGCCATGCTCGATCGCGAGGGGTTCGGAGACGACGACGTGACCGATCTCTTCTTCGTGAACTACAAGCCGTTGGACACGATCGGGCACAAATACAACATGGTCGCGGACGAGCTCGGAAGCGCCGTCGAATATTCGGACGCCGAGCTCGGCAAGTTGCGTTCATATCTCGACCGAACGGTCGGGCAAGGCGAGTGGGCGATGGTAATGACCGCCGACCATGGACAAACGCCGGCCGCCTCAACCAACGATGCGTTCCCCATCAACATGGACGAGACCTTGAAGGACGCCGCCGAACGCTTCGGAATGACTGAAGACGAGATGTTCCAGGACGCGCGCGTCGGCCACTACTGGCTCGACCTCGATGCGCTGAAGGCCAAGAAGGTGACCGTCGAGGACATCGCCGACTATTTCGTGGGCTACACGATCGCCGACAACTCTGGCGGCGAGGTCGCCGAGGGATACAGCGAGCGAGCCGACGAGCGCATCTTCGCGGCCGCGTGGCCGTCGACTCGAACCGACGAGATCTGGGAGTGTGTCAGTCCGAGCTGACGAGCACGGTGCTCTGCGAGAGTCCTTGCACGACACCTTCGACGGCTGAAGCCGTAACGGCGGCGGCAGCGGGGGGTGGCGACCCGATGGGGTTCGGGGGCCCGGTCCACGTCAGGATGTCCTGACCGCGAGAGATGTCGTTGGTGAGGATGTAGTAGGTCCTCGTACCGTCGTCGTTGTCGACGATCTTGAAGTCCTCGGCTACCCACGTATTCGCCCCCGGAGGGGTGAACGACGCGATCTCCCGGAACGTAACCCGCCCGTTGGCATCGAAGAACCAATCGACGATCTTGATGCCCTGGCTGTACCAGGCGATGACGAACCGTTGTTCGTTGGGGATCAGCTCCATGACGTGCGCGGTGCAGAACGTTTCCGCGGGAAGAACCGGATCCGTGATGAACACAGCTTTGGTGTCGTCGGGCTGTAAGGCGTACTCGATGTTGGCCGGGTCCGAGATGTCGAACATGTGCACGCCGCCGTTGCCGTAGGTGTCGGAC
Organism: uncultured Actinomycetes bacterium; assembly: GCA_963786155.1. Lineage (GTDB taxonomy): Bacteria > Actinomycetota > CADDZG01 > CADDZG01 > WHSQ01 > CAWAXW01. The sequence goes on from CAWAXW010000002.1 coordinate 7,927, forward strand.
GCCCCCCCGGGTTGGCAGGACGCGCCTCCCGGCACGATGCCGCCGCCGCGCTCGTCGGACACGAACATGTACTTCCCGTCGGGCGTCGGGTCGGCCTCGTGCGCGACCGCGACGCCCTCGGCCGACGGTACGAAGAGGTTGTTGTTGCACGCCACCTGGCCGCCGCCGCAATCCCGGCCCACGTGGTTGAACGAGCCCAGATGCTCCCACCCGGTCGCCTGCGGCACGTTGCCCTCGATGGGCTGGCTGCAGTCGGTCACCTTCGCCGTCGTGTTACGACCATCGACGACCTCGCAGGTGAGCGGATCGCCTTTGATGTTCCCGTTCTTGTCGGTCATCTTCTCGGTGTCGAAGATGAGAGTGGCATTCAGACCGGCGCAGTAGAGCAGATAGCCCTTGGAGGTGATGTCGTGGCAGGCCGCGTCGGTGTTCTCCTTGATCGCAGTGCCGTCGTTGGTCGACTGCGAACTCCAGCCCGGCTGAAAGAGGATGCGATAGACCTTGGGCCGGCACTTCTTCCGCTTCTTCTCAAGCGGCATCTTCTTCGGGAGCAAGCAACTCTTGATGTTCAATACGTCGATCCAAGCCGTGGCGGTGAAACCCGCGTTGTTGCTGTAGACGATCCAGGGGCGCTTGTCGTCGACCGTCACCGTGTGTGAAGTGCCTTGGTGGCGCGTCAGGTGCAGCTCGCGCGGCTCGAACTTGTTCTTGTTCAAACGGCTGATGTCGACGAGCTCCAAGCCCCCTCCACCTGCGTCATGGCACCGGCCGGTCGCGTCGGTCGTGTCGATCAGGACCTGGGCGTCTCCGAGACCGAGCCGAGGCGTGATCTGGACGTCGTGCTGCAGGCCTGTTGTGCCGGACGGGTTCTCCGTTGGGCAGTTCGCAGAGCCGTGGTCCGCGATCCACTTGGGCTTGACCAGGCCCTTCTTCGTGACGAGCCGGAACATGCGCTGCCCGACGTGCTCGGCATTGGCTTGGCCGAGCGTTCCGGCCGACGCGTACACGGTTTTCTTGATCTTGAAGAACTCGACGTCGGTACCGGGATTGGCTTTGAAGTTCTGAAGGAGCTCCCAGGTGCCCTCTCCCCTGGTGATGGCTTCGCCCGCGGCGATCGCCCTCGGTCGAAGCAAGTTCCGAGCGAGGGCTTGTGTGATCGGCCCAGGCTGGGATCGAACTTGCGACCAGGCTCGCAAGCACGAAAATGCTGGATATCAGTAGTGAACGCCGCATGGTTGCCCCCTTGGTCCGCTTGGTAGAACCGTGCCCCGAGAGAGCCTGGCCGAAACTCGACGCAGGGCCCGGCTAACCTTGCCGACATGCGTATCGGGATGGTGGGCCTCGGTCGCATGGGCGGCAACATGACCGTCCGTCTCTTGCGGGGCGACCACGAGGTGGTCGCGTTCAATCGGTCGCCGGGCCCAGTCGAGGCAGCGGTTGCCGAAGGAGCCATCGGGGCCGACTCTTTGGAAGACCTCGTATCGAAACTCGAACCGCCGCGGGCGGTTTGGTTCATGGTTCCGTCGGGGGATCCAACCGAGGAGGCGATCGAACACATCTCGGGTCTACTCGGCGCGGGCGACATGGTCATCGATGGCGGGAACTCTCGCTACACCGACAGCGTCCGGCGCTCGGAGACCTTGAAGGAGAAGGGGATCTCCTTCGTCGACTCGGGCACGTCGGGAGGCATCTGGGGGCTGACCGAGGGCTATTGCTTGATGGTGGGAGCCGATGCTGAGCCGTTCGCCCACTTGGAACCGATCTTCAGGACGCTCGCACCGGATGATGGCTATGCGCGTGTGGGACCCCCCGGCGCCGGGCACTTCGTGAAGATGGTCCACAACGGCGTCGAGTACGCGATGTTGCAGGCGTACGGCGAGGGCCTCGAGCTCATGGAGGCGGGCCGCTTCGATCTCGACCTCGCGCAGGTAACCGAGCTCTGGCGACATGGGAGCGTGGTGCGCTCGTGGCTTCTCGATCTCTTGGCGAGCGCCCTCGAGAAGGACCCTCGGCTCGATGAAGTCGCGGGATACGTCGACGACTCGGGCGAGGGTCGCTGGACCGTTCACGAAGCCATTGACAACGCGGTCCCTGCTCCAACGATCGCCCTGTCGTTGTTCGCACGCTTCGCGTCGCGCCAAGACGACTCGTTCTCGGCGAAGGTGATCGCCGCCCTCCGTAAGGAGTTCGGTGGTCACGCCACAAGGGAACACAAGGGCGGGGTGGGCTCGGCCGGACCGCAGGACAAAGGCGAATGAAGATGGAATCGGGGACGATAGTCGCCCCGGAGCGGGTCGAAGAGGTCACGACGGACGAGGCCATCGAGCCCGATCGCCCGTGGCTCGTGATCGTCTGGAACGACCCGATCAATCTCATGACCTATGTCACTTGGGTCCTGCAGAAGCTCTTCAACTACCCGTTGGCAAAGGCCACCAAGCTGATGCTCCAGGTCCACCACGAGGGCCGAGCGGTCGTGTCGTCGGGATCGCGCGAGAAGGCGGAGCTCGATTGCTATCGCCTCCACGCCCACGGCCTCTGGGCCACGCTGACAAGGAGCGACTGACCATGTCCGAGGTCGAGGCATTCAAGGACGGTGTCGTGGTCGAGCTGGATGAATACGAAGCCGGGCTGCTTCGCAACCTTCTGGGCGAGATGCGAACGCTTCTCGAAGCCGACGTTCCGCGGGTCGATCCGGTGATGGCTCGCCTCTTCCCCGACGTGTACGAGGATCCCGCGGACTCGGAGAAGTACCGCGAGCTGATCGGGGACCAACTCCGCGAGATCAAGAGAGAGGCGCTCGGTTCCGTGAGCGACCGACTCGGGTCCGCCGGCCCCTCAAGCATGGAGCTTGGACCCAAGGACCTCGATCCTTGGTTAACGTTACTTACGGACATGCGGCTGGCGATCGGGACGCGTTCTGGAGATCGATGAACCCAGGATGGGTGCTCCCCTCGATCAGAAGGATCCCGACGCAGCGGCGTTGAGCGTCCTGCACTGGCTCGGATGGCTGCAAGGCGCAACGTTGGAAGCGATGGCACCACCACAAACGGAGGGCGGACATGGCCGGACTGCAGGATAAGAAGACAGACGGAGGGCAAGTGAAGCTGCAACAGGGCATGCAAGCACCGGACTTCGAACTACGAGACGACCAGGGCGAAACGTGGAAGCTCTCCGACCTTCGCGGCAAGAGGGTCGTCTTGTTCTTCTATCCGGCCGACGACACCCCCGGGTGCACGCGCGAGGCGTGCGACTTCCGTGACACGCACGAGTACTGGCAGGACGCTGGTTACGTCGTCCTCGGGATCAGCCCACAGGGCGTCGAGTCCAAGCGTGCTTTCAAAGAGAAATTCGACTTGAACTTCCCGCTGCTCGCCGATGTCGGCATGGACGTCCAAAAGGCGTATGGCACCACTCTGGACGAGGACGGCCTGTTCTGGGGCAAGATCCCGCTGCGGACAAAGCGGAGCACATTCGTCATCGACGAAGAAGGCCGAATTGCCGAGGCCCTCTACGGCGTCCGGTCGAAAGGCCACGTCGCAGGCCTGCGCGAAACCCTCGGCGTCTGATTGTGATTTATCGGTCCTTGCTATGAGCACAAAGGCTCTCTAGGCTCGAAGCCACAAGACAAAAGAGAGAGCTGATCTAATGGACCCTCAGGCTTCGACGCCCCAAGCGATTACGTATCCACTGACTACTGAGTTGGATGCTCCCCTCAAGATCGCCCGCTGGCGTCCTTTTCTTCACGGCATCATGTCCTTCCCGCACTTCATAATTCTTTATGGGCTCTTCGCCATTCAGTCAGCGATCACATTCATCGCTTTCTTCATCATTCTCTTCACGAAGACCTACCCGGAGGGCATGTTCCGCGTCGCCACGATGGCGATGCGCTATCAGTGGAGGACGATCACGTTCATGTTGTTCTTGCGTGAGCCCTACCCACCCTTCGAGTTCAACAGCGATCTTCAAGATCCAGGTACGGATCCCGCAAAGCTAACTATCGAGTACCCGGGAGAGCTCAACCGCTGGCTCCCGCTTGTGAAATGGCTATTGGCGATCCCCCACTACTTCATCCTTCTGTTCTTGATGCTGGGTGGATTCTTCGTGTGGATAATTTCTGGCTTCGCGGTCCTATTCACTGGAAAGTACCCACAAGGGATGAGGGATTACATGGTCGGCATCGGGCGATGGGGCAATCGGGTCACGGCCTACGTCAACCTAATGACCGACGTGTACCCGCCGTTCTCCCTCGACTAGACGTTCTCTCGTAACCACGCGATGTCCTCGGCGATGCCCGGCCAGGGGGTCTCGCAGACGATCACGTCGCAGCCGGTTGCACTGACCATGCTCGCTATGGCTTCCTGGTCGATGGTGCCGGAATCGAAGTTCGCGTGTCGGTCGGCGCCGGTGCCGGCTTTGTCTCGTGACGAGTTCGCGTGAACGAGGTTGATCTTGCCGACCGCGGCCAACACTCGCTCGATCACGTCGCCCAGGTCCTCGCCCGCCGCATGTGCGTGGCAGGTGTCGAAACAGAAGCCGACCTCGAAGTCGGATAACGACTCCCATAGCTCGGCGATCACGTCGACGTGGCGAGTCATCGCGTTGTTACCGCCGGCGGTGTTCTCGATGTAGATCGGGATGTCGCTCTCCAGCTCCTCGAAGACCTTGCGCCATCGCATGAACCCGCGACTGACTTCGTCCTCGGCATGACCACCATGGACGATGACCGCGGTCGCATCGATCTCGCTTGCTCTGTCCAGCGTGTCCTTGAGGATCTTGCGGGACGGGATCCGTATGCGGTTATTGGGCGACGCGACGTTGATGAGGTAGGGGGCGTGGACGTAGACGGGCAGGTCCGTCGCTCGCAGCTCTTCGGCGGCCGCGAGGGGCGGCGGCTTCTTGAAGGACTGCGGTGGGCCGACGAAGAGTTGGACGCACTCGGCCCCCACGGCCTTGGCCGCCTCGAGAGGGTCCTCCATCGGGACGTGGGCTCCGACGATCACGGGCGAACGCTACCTTGCCCAGAGCGGAGCAACCTCGTGGGCCGCAGGTTGTCGGTTCCCTCAGATTGAGCCATGATTCCCCGCAATGAAGCTGCTCAGGGACGTCGCCATAAGGCATCTGCTGACCGTCGACGCCGCCGGCGACCTTCGGCGCGCTTCGAAGGTGATGATCGATCGAGGCGTGGGCAGCGCGGTCGTTATGGAGAACGAAAAAGTCGCCGGAATCATCACCGAGCGGGACATCCTCCGCGCCGTCGCAGCCGACAAGGATCTCGGCACCACGCAAGTGCAGGACGTGATGACTCGGGAGGTCGTCAGCGGCTCCCCGGGGTGGGATCTCGTCCGAGCGGTCAAGACGATGACCGACGGGGGCTTCCGCCACTTATTGGTCATGGAGATGGACGAGCCGGTAGGCATCATCTCTCTGCGAGACCTGATGGAGGGTATGGCGCAGCTCGTTCAGGAGCGGGCCGCGGTCTCCGACTGAGCGACCAGGTCGGCCAGGCTCTCGCTCTGCATTCGCTTCAGGCGACGTCTCAAGAACAGGGAAAGCAGGCGGCCGGCTAGCCCTTCGGGCAGGTCGGTCTCCAGGTTATGGGTGACGACCACTCCGTCGCCGTCTTCCTCGAGCGTGTAGCGGATCCTCATCCGCAAACCGACCACGGCGTCTTCTTCGAATCCACCGGTGGTTATCGAGGTGGCCCTGCTCGACCCTTGCACCACGAAACCGAGCATGCGTGCGCGCCCGGTGACCGTGTCGCCCTCGGCGAGGGGCCCGCTCTGATCGACCGCATCTATCTCGGACTGCCACTGCGGCCAGGTCTGCGGCTCCAGTAACAGCGCCATCACCTGATCGCTCGAGCATCCGGCTCTCTTGCTGGCCGACGACACCAGGGTTCGGCCCAGACTTGTGCGTTGCATGAGAGGAGTCTAGGTTCGCCTCGGGAAACAACGGCAGAGTCTCTCGGGGAGGGCACCCATGGCGAGATTGTTCTCGATCAAACCCAGTACCACCTTGAAGGGGCGAAAGTTCAAAGGCATCCGGGGGTTCGCGGGGAAGCCGTTCCACCCCCCACTCACCGACCTCGTAATCGGCGGCTACGTCTTCGCTATGTGCTTCGACGTCCTGTCTTGGATCCTCGGGGACGGCCAGCGGGGCCGCGAGCTCTTCGTTGCGGCCAACTACGCGCTATTGGCGGGGGCGATCGCGTCCCTTCCGACCGCTCTCACAGGATTCTGGGATTGGCTGAAGTCGACCGAAAAGCACACCCAAGCGTGGCGGACCGCCAACTGGCACATGGCCGTGATGCTGACGGTGACTGTGATCGTGATCGTCGATCTACTCGTGCGCGCGGGCGACTGGAGCACGGCCGCCTCGACTCCCACCTCGGTAGCGATCCTGTCGCTAGTTGTCGGCCTCTTGGTTTCATACGGCGCGACCTATGGCGGATCGCTCGTATTCGATTACGAGTTCAACGTCGAACAAACCTACGGAGGCGTCTGGGCGAAGACCGAGGAAGACATCCTTCCCGGCCAAGGATCGTAGGGAGTTAGACGGCGAAGCGAATGTTGAGCACGTCCCCTTCGAGAACTTCGTAGTCCTTGCCCTCGACGCGGAGCTTGCCCTGGGCTTTGGATGCATCCCATGATCCGGCGGCGACGAGATCGTCGTAGGCGATGACCTCGGCTCGGATGAAACCGCGCTCGAGATCGGAATGGATCGCGCCTGCGGCCTCGGGAGCTTTAGCGCCGCGTCGTACCTCCCACGCGCGCGTCTCGTCCTCGCCGGTGGTGAGGAACGTGATGAGGTCGAGCGCCTGGTAGCAAGCAGCAATCACCCGGTCCAGCCCGGGGCTCTCGATGCCGAAGCCGGCCAAGAGCTCGGCCGCTTCGTCAGGTTCGACCCCGGCGACCTCCGACTCTAGCGACGCGCTGATCGCGAGAGCATCGGCGGGAAGCCCATCGGGTGTGTCTTCGCCTTCGCCGACGTTCGCGACGACGATCCACGGCTTCAGGGTGAGGGGGCCGAACCCTTTGAGCACCTTGAGCGCGTCGTCGTCGAACTCCCCATCGCGAAGAGGGCGCTCGGAATCGAGAAGCGCATGAGCGCTCTCTAGGACGGCGAGCTCGGCTTTCCCCTCGGCTGAGCCACGCGCTTTCTTGCGAGCCTTCTCGACCCCGTTCTCGATGCTCGCCAGGTCGGCAATCAGCAGCTCGGACTCGAGCTCGGCTAACTCTCCTTTCGGATCCGTGTCGCCGCCGAACGCTCGCACGACCATGCAGAGCGCATCGGTTGTCCGATACTCACCGATTCCTTGGGCGGTGAGTCCGCCCGGAACGTCGACGAAGCGGACCTTGGCCGCCACGCTCTTCTTGGAGGTCTCGAGCTCCGCCAGCACCCCGATCCGCGGATCCGGAACGTCGACGACGGCCTGGTTCGAGCGACCTCCCGCGGAGCCCGAGCGCGTAAGCGCGGTAAAGAGCGTCGTCTTCCCCGAGTAGGGCATCCCGACGATGCCGACGTCTTTCACAAGATGCGGGAGCCCAGGGCGCTGGCCACCAGCTCGACCGCCAGATACCCGGTCGCGTCGGCGTGGTCAAGGATCGGGTTTACCTCAACCACTTCGATCGAGCTGATCACGCCGGCTTCGGCGACGGTCTCGAGCGCCAGGTGGGCTTCCCGGTAACTGAGCCCTCCTCGCACCGGAGTGCCCACGCCCGGCGCTATCTCCGGATCGCAGACGTCGACATCGAGAGAGAGATGCACGAAGCCGTCCCCCGTCACGACATCGATCGCATCTCTCATGACCTCGGCCACGCCGCGACGATCGATATCCGACATCGTGAGCACGCAGAGATCGAGCTCGCGCGCGAGGGCCTTCTCGCCCGGGTCAAGCGACCGCACTCCCACGAGTGCAACGCGGGCAGGATCGACCCATGGAGGGGAGGCGAAACCTTCGATCTCGAATCCGCAACGGCCGAGGGCCGCGGCCAAAGGCATGCCGTGCACGTTGCCGGACGGAGTGTTGCCGGGGACATTCAGATCCCCATGCGCGTCCATCCAGATGACTCCTCCCGCGCCCCATACGGAATGAAGCCCGGCAAGCGTCCCCATCGCGATCGTGTGGTCGCCGCCCAGCACCAAAGGGAACCGTCCGGCTTGCGCGATGTCTCTGACCCGCCGGCCGATCTGCGAGCAGGTGCGCAGGATCTCGGGAAGGTAACGAGCTCGCTCGTCACTCTCGGCTGCGATCTCGGGTAGCTCGGCGACGACGTTCCCGGAATCGACCACTTCGATCCCGAGGCTCTCCAACCGTTCGTCCAAGCCCGCATAGCGCACGGCGCTGGGGCCCATGTCCACCCCGCGGCGGGCCGCCCCGAGGTCGAGCGGGGCGCCGAGGATGGCAACGGTTCGTGACTCCATGCCACGATGCTTGCATGGATAGACGGGTCGCGGTGGTCACGGGTGGGTCGAGCGGTATCGGCGCGGCCACGGCACGCAGGCTCGCAGCGGAGGAGTTCGAGGTCGTGCTCGGAGCGCGTCGGCTCGATCGACTACAGCAGGTTGCCGCTTCGTTCGGGGGCCGGGCGCTCGAGTTGGACGTCACCGATGATGCCTCCGTGACCGCCTTCGCCGACGCGATCGAGCGGGTCGACGTGCTCGTCAACAACGCGGGGCTCGCATCGGGCAGGGATCGCGTCGCCGACCTCCCCTACGAGCGGCTCGAGCTGATGTGGCAGACGAACGTCGCCGGTCTGCTGCGCGTGACTCAGGCATTGATGCCCAAGCTCGAAGCCTCGTCCGACGCGCACATCATCAACATGGGATCGATCGCCGGGCACGAGACCTATCCGGCCGGCGCCGGTTACACCGCTTCCAAGCATGCGGTGCGCGCGATCACCCAGACCCTTCGCCACGAGCTCGTCGGGCAGCCGATCCGGATCACGGAAATCGCGCCGGGGTTGGTCGAGACCGAGTTCTCGATCGTGCGCTTCGACGGAGACGAATCGAAGGCCAAGGCCGTCTACGAAGGCATCGACCCGTTGACCGCCGCCGACATCGCCGACTGCGTGGCCTGGGCGGCGACGAGGCCTCCACACGTCAACATCGACCTGATCGTGGTCAAGCCCCGTGGGCAGGCCAGCGCCGAACGGATCGCGCGCAAGAGCTAGCCCCTTGTGTAGGGACCGGGTCCCTGAGACAGTTATTGGAAGGAAGGGGGCCAGATGATGCTCAGGACTCTTCGGCTGGCGGCCATACTCGGATTGATAGCGATGGGTCTCGTCCCTTCGCCCACCGTCGAGGCAACGCCTACTGGCCTGAACGGCCCCATCCTTTTCTTCCGCGGCGAATCGTTCGGCTCGGGGATCACCTCGGTCAACCCGGATGGGTCTGCGCCGGCCCGTCCCTTGCCCGGAAAGCATTACGGGGAGTACGAATCCGTGGGGGCATGGTCGCCAGACGGCTCGGAGTATGCCTTCGCAACCAGCAGCAACAACACGATCTACGTGACCAACATCGTCACGCAGGCGGAGCGAAGCCTCCGTACCGGCGGCACCTTCCCCGACTTCGCGCCGGACGGGAAGACGATCGCGTTCTCTCGCGGCGATGAGATCTGGTCGACCAGTGCAATAGACGGCACGGGTAGTCGCCAACTGACGAACTTCACCGATACCACCGGCAAGGCCAACGCCCCGTCGTATTCCCCCGACGGATCGCAGATCGCCTTCGTCGGCGAGACGAACGAGGCGGGCATCGTGAGAGGCATCTACGTCATGCCGGCGGCTGGGGGCACTCCTTCCCTGCTGATCGGGGGGACGGACGACAGTGTGTACAGCCGCGCCGACTGGTCCCCCGACGGGACGAAGCTCTCCTATTCGGTCCCCGACCCCGCCGGAGCCGTACAGATGCACGTGTACGACATCTCCAAGAACAGCGACGCGATAGTCGCCGCCGGAGAAGGGCCCGTCTGGTCGCCCGACGGGACGAAGCTAGCGTTCGCGTCTGGGGGGCACATCTGGACGATGGACGCCTCGGGCGGAACGGCAACCCAGATCCAATTCTGTGGCGGCAACTTCTTCTGCGCCAATCCCCGCTGGTCAGTCCAGTGCGGTCAGAAATGCTCGATCGCTAAGGGGTGCGACGAGAGCGCGGGCGACACATGCGGAAGCAATGCCGATGACGTCATCGTCGGAACTGAGTCGAGCGACACGATCGTCGCCGGCTCGGGCAACGACACGATCTTCGGAGGCGGCGGTAACGACACGATCTCGGGCGGTGACGGCAACGACGTTATCCACGGCGAAGCTCCACCGGAAGGATCGTCGCCGCGCGCGTCCTCTCAGGAAGAGGAACAAGAGACGTCGAACGACACGATCGATGCCGGCGCGGGCAACGACACGATCGTCGCGGGTATCGGCGTCGACAAGGTGACCGGCGGCGCCGGCAGCGACAAGGCGTTCGGCGACGACGGCAACGACAACTTAATCGGAAGCGCGGGCAACGATCGTCTGACCGGCGGCCTGGGTGACGACAAGATGAACGGCGGGGCCGGCAAGGACGTCTGCTTCATCGGCAAGAGCAAGAGCTCGAAGGACAAGCCCGTCGCATGCGAGTCGACGCCCAAGCGCAACAACATGTAACCGAGCTCACCTACGTATTTCCCGCAATTTGGCAAAAATTGGGCCTCAGCCCCTTGTGAGCCGAGCCTTGGAGCCGCCAGACTGAGCAAGCCCAAAGTTTCCCAATCGGAGGTTCGGTCATGAGGCGCTCGATCATCGCCGCCGGCTTGGTTCTTGCTCTGCTGGCCCTGTTCGTTCCCGGATCGAACATCGCATCCGCGCAGGGTCCATGCAGCTTCTCCAGAAAGCAGGCAGCGAAGCCTCTGCACGGCAACACGATGCTTACGTGCATCCAAGTCTTCAAGTTCGAGGACGACGACGGCGACGGCGTTCAGGACCCGGGCGAGCCGAACGAACCCGGCTGGACGGTATTCCTCGACAACGCCACCCCGAACGGCGTGCCCAATGGAGCTCCGTCGGAGCCGCAAGGAGTGACCGGCTCTCAACCCCCCGATGAGGGGTACACGTTCGGCCCACTAGCGAACGGGACGTACCGGGTCTGCGAGGTCCAGCAGGCCGGATACACCAACACATTCATGTCGTTCCCAGCTGCTAGCCCGGGCACGTGCCAGACAGTCCAGATAACGACACAGCCCGTAGAGGGCTTCGTCACCATCCCAGTTGTTTTCGGCAATCAACCGCCCCCCTGCTCTCGACAGAGCGGGCAGACCTGCATCCAGGTACTGAAGTACGAAGATGCAAACGGCAACGGACAGCAAAACCTCCCGGGAGAGACCTCCGACCGCGATGGCTGGACGATGTTCATCGACGATCCGAACGGTCCGAACCCTCCGAACGGGGTTCTCGACCCGGGTGAGCAATCCGGGACCACAGCGGGTGGTGTTGGGGTCACGTTCTTAGTGGGCCCCCAAGGAACCGTCAGGGTGTGCGAGGTCGAGCAAACCGGATGGACGAACACCGATCCGGGCACCGCAACCACCGACCCCACGGGAGCGACGCCGTGCCAGGACGTCCTCGTCAACTCGTTCACCACCAATGTGGTGATCTTCGGCAACATGCAGGACCCGCCGCCGCCGCCGCCTCCACCACCGCCGCCTCCGCCTCCACCACCTCCTCCGCCTCCATTCGATCCGCCGCCTCCGCCTCCACCTCCGCCGCCGCCTCCGCCTCCGCCTCCGCCTCCACCTCCACCTCCGCCACCACCACCACCGCCTCCGCCTCCGCCCGCGCTGCCGACGGTTCCGCCCGAGATCGCCATCGACAAGGACGGGCCGAAGCAAGCAAGCGTTGGGGACACGGTGACCTACACGTTCGTGGTCTCAAGCCCCGTCGATCGGGATCTGAGCAATGTCTCGGTAACCGACACGCTGTGTTCGTCCGCGCCGGTATTGAGATCGAAGACGGGCGGGAACGACGACGACGTGCTCGAGCTCGGTGAGCTGTGGGTGTACGAATGCTCACTGAAGGTGGGCAAGGACGACCCGAACCCACTTCCCAATACCGCGACCGCGCAGGGCACCGACGAAGCAGGGGTGTCTGTCACCGACGAGGACTCGCACCTCGTAAAGATCGTTCCCGAGCCCAAGATCAAGATCGTCAAGGACGGACCGGACAATGCCAACGTGGGAGATGTGATCACCTACACACTCCAGGTCACGACGCCGATCGACCGCCCATTGCACAACGTGACTGTGAAGGACCCCAGGTGTGACGATCCACCGGAAGCGATCGCCAAGGGTGGTAACGATGACGACGTGCTCGATCTCGGCGAGCTATGGATCTATAAGTGCAAGCACACCGCGACCGAGGGAAACGTGGGGCTCTTCAAGAACACAGCAACGGTAACCGCGCGGGATCCTGGCACGGTAGGACGCGTCAGTGCCAGGACCCTGCAGAACCCTCAAGTCGTACGCGACAGCGATTCGCACAACGTCGTTGTTGCCAAAGTCCTCGGGCTCAACCTGCCGGGCTCGGCCGCGCCATCTGGGGTTCTTCCCTTCACCGGTGCGAGCCTCGGAACGTTCGTCACCGTGGCATGGGCGCTAACCCTCTCCGGAGCCGCCCTTCTGCTCGTGGGGTCGAGACCGATCAGACGCCGAAGGCGAGACTTCGGCAAGAGAACGGCCTAAGCATTTCAGGCAAGCGGATGCCGCGAAAGGAGTTAAAGCAGCCCTAATCAATGGAAGAAGTTTCAATCTTTAGGAAGAACTTGGGCCTCGACCCCTTGTGAAGGTGCCACTCCAACCACGAGACTGAAACAAGCCGAGCAAGGTCACTGTTCTCGTGGAGGTAGACCATGAAGCGTTCCGTTCTGGCAACCGTGATGTGCGTCGCCATCGTCACGCTGGTCCTCCCTCTGAGCGGATCGGCATTCACCAAGAACCAGCAGCAGCCGGTCCCTAATCACTGTCTTCGCAACGATCGTGGCACGGCAGGTCGCACGTTGCAGGGGACAATTCCACAAGGTTGCATCCGCGCCTTCAAGTTTGAAGACGTAAATGGCAACGCGGCGTGGGATCCATCACCGGGGCCGGACCTACCTGTGCAGGGATGGACCGTCTTCATAGACAGGAACGGCGACGGCGTACTGAATGCTGGCGACGATTCTGGAACAACAGACGCCAACGGTTTCTTCTTGTTCACACAAAGCCTTCTCCACCTTCAGTTCTATAGCGTCTGCGAGCAGGTGCAAGCCGGGTGGACCAGGACCTTCCCCACGTCGAGCAACTGCCAAAGTGTGCAGGTGTTCCAAAACAACACGGTCCAGGCGGATTTCGGCAACCAGCAGGTCCCTCAGCAATCGCCGAGTCCATCTCAAACCACAACGGCGACTCCTCCGCCACCGCCACCCCCGCCTCCGCCGCCACCTTCTGAGACACCACCGCCACCGCCGCCGCCTCCAGGTCCTCCGCCTCCTGGTCCTCCGCCTCCACCTCCGCCCGACAACCCGCCTCCGCCCCCACCGCCTCCTCCTCCACCGCCTCCTCCTCCTCCGCCCGACCCGGGGACGACGCAGCAACCAGGTGACGCGGCTCCGCCGGTGCCGCCCGAGATCTCGATCGACAAGGACGGGCCGCGTCAGGCCAGCGTGGGCGACACGATCACTTACACGTTTGCGGTTTCCAGCCCGGTGGATCGCGACCTCAGCAATGTTTCGGTGACGGACGCGCTGTGCTCGAGCGCTCCCGCACTGAGATCTAAAACGGGGGCCAACGATGACGCCGTGCTCGAGCTGGGTGAGCTCTGGGTTTACGAGTGCACTCATCAAGTGGGACCGGGCGATCCCAACCCGTTGCCCAACACGGCGACGGCGCAAGGTACGGATGAGTTGGGACAGACCGCGACCGATGAGGACTCGCACCTCGTCGAGATCCTTCCGACCCCCAAGATCAAGATCGTCAAGGATGGACCGAGCAACGCGAACGTCGGTGACCTGATCACTTACACGCTCGAGGTCACGACCCCCATTAACCGTTCGTTGCACAATGTGACGGTCAGGGATCCCAGGTGTGACAGTCCTCCGGAGCTCTCGTCACGAAGCGGGAACGACGACGACTTGCTCGATCTGGGCGAGCTGTGGATCTACAAGTGCAAGCACAGGGCCACCGAATCAGACGTGGGATTGTTCAAGAACACCGCTACGGTCAGCGGCCGTGATCCCGGAGCGTCGGCGAGGGCCAAGCCCGGTGCTCTGCAAGGCGGCAAGGTCGTGCGCGATAGCGACGACCACAGCGTTGTCGTGGCCAAGGTCTTGGGGATCGAGCCTGCCGGGCGGCGCCGTGCCCTCCGGCGTGCTGCCGTTCACCGGAACGGGGATGGGTCCCTACCTGACTCTTGCGTTGTCCCTAGCCCTGACCGGAGCCAGCTTCCTCGTGGGAGCTCGATACTTCGCCCGACGGAGGAGAACCACCGGCGCCCCCTGAACCACCGGCATCGGGACCCGCCGTGGGAGGACCCTCTCGCGGCGGGTCCTTTTCATGGGGCGGGGGGATCTTGAGCGACAGGACCACGGTGAAGGCGAGGGTCGTTGCAATGAACGCGAGCGAGATCCCGATGTTCACGTGCACGTCCACGGCTTCCAACAGCATCTTCACGCCGACGAATGCGAGAACCACCGCCAGGCCGTAATTGAGCAGGTGGAACTTGTCCATCGATCCGGCCAGCAGGAAGTAGAGGGCCCGAAGCCCCAGGATCGCGAAGACGTTGGACGTAAGGATGATGAACGGGTCCGAGGTGATCCCGAAGATGGCGGGGATCGAATCCAGGGCGAAGACGATGTCGGTGAACTCGATGAACAAGAGCGTGATGAAAAGGGGCGTGGCCACCCTCTTGGCGTTCTCGATCGTGAATAGCTTCTGCCCGTCGAACTTGTTCGTGGTGGGAAATCGCTTCTTGAAGAAGTTCAGCATCGCGTTGTGCTCGGGATCGATCTCCTCGGTGCTGCCAGTAGCGACTCGGTAGGCGGTGAAGATCAGGAAGGCACCAAACACGTAGACGATCCACTCGAAGTTCTCGATGAGGGCGACGCCCAGCACGATGAAGATCCCCGGAAGACGATCGCACCGAGGATCCCGTAGAACAGAACCTGATGTTGATATGCAAAGGGGATGGCGAAGTAGCTGAAGATGACGACGAACACGAACATGTTGTCGACCGATAGCGAGTACTCGATCAGATAGCCGGCGAAGTACTGCGCCGTTGACTCCCCACCCTTCCAGAAGTAGACGACAACGCCGAAGATGAGCGCCAACGTGACCCACACGCCCACCCAGATCCCGGATTCCTTCATCGTGGGCTCGTGCTCCTCGGTGTGGAAGAACACCAGGTCCACGAGGAGCATCGCGATGACGAAGCCGACGAAGGCTAGATAGACCCACCAGGCGACGGGCTCGTAGGTCGCTTCCGTGATCGCTTCTGATACGAGGATCAACGTGCCTCCGTAGTACGGTGCCGGGCGTCGCGGTCCCTTGATGAGGAGCGCCGGGGGGTCATATTCGGTGAGCGAGAGCACGACCCCGACTTCTCCGACCGATCCGAGCACGGCAGGTGTCTTGCTCTCGGCGGGAGCGGCAGTCGCATTCGGAACGCTTGCCATATCTGCCAGCTTCGCCTACGACGTGGGGGCCGACCCTTTGCCGCTCCTGGCGGCACGCTCCGCTTTAGCCGCTGCGTTGCTCGGGATCATTCATGTGGGTGTCGGGACGCCGGTTCTCATCCGGGCGCAAGCACGTGATTCGCCTTCTTCTCATGGGCATCTTTGGATACAGCGTTTCGAGGCGTCGCTGTTCTTCTTGGCGCTGCAGCACACGCCGGCGGAACGGTCAGCCTCATCTTCTACAGCTATCCGCTCTTCGCAACGGTAGTTTGCCATCTCGTTGCGGACGGAGCGTCCAAGTCCCCGAACGTTACGCGGCGCTCGGCCTCGGCACGACGGGTGTCTCTCTCGTCTTCGCCGCCTCGATCGATGACCCGACCGGACCGCTCCTTGCCCTGGCGGCAGCGATCGCAGTTGGATCTCTACTTCACTCTGGCCCAGATCGTGCTGAGAGATGTGGATGCAACCGAAGCCGCTTTCTGGACAACC
>CAWAXW010000003.1:0-14659 GCA_963786155.1 uncultured Actinomycetes bacterium
AGCTCCGCTCCCTAACTGAAGTGGGTCGAGATCTCCACATCGCATCGAAGACCGTCGAGTCGCACGTTTCTGCGGTGCTCGGGAGGTTGCAATTGTCGAATCGCAACGAGCTGACACGCTGGGCCGCGGATCGCCGGCTCATCTGAGTGCTAGATCCTTAGAAAAGCCAGAACTCCTCGTGGACCTTCGAGGACTGCATCCGCCCGCGCTATCAGTGACGCCGGGGCTTCCGCAGAACGAACTGCGATGCGAACGGCCTCGATCCCTTCCTTCTCCAAGTCGTCGAGGGCATCGAACGCGCCGAGGTCCACGAGATCGTCGCCGATGAAACAGGCCACCTTCACTTCGGCGCGGCGGGCCCGCGCCAGGACGACCGATCGCTTCGACAGGTCGACCTTGGGGCGGAGCTCGACGACCATCCGGCCGCGAGCGATCTCGAGATCGTGCTCTGCCGCGTAGCGCTCGGCTAGTGCAAGCAACTCCTCCTCGGCGATGACAGGGTCGGGGGCCATCCGGTAGTGCAAAGCCAGGATCACGGCTTTGCGCTCGAGAAGCGTTCCGGGGATCTCAAGGGCGGGTTCCGCAGCCAACGACCTCTCGAGACGGTCCATCACTTCGACATAGGTTGTCACCTCATCCGCGGTGACGATCTCGCCGCCGGAGACTCTTTCGGCGCCGTGCGTTCCCCATATCTCGACGTTGCCTGCAACATCGGGTCCCAGCCAGCTCAACAATTGGTCTGCTCGCCGGCCCGAGACGATCGCGACCACCCGAAAGTGTCTGCCGAGCTCGGCGAGAACCGTCGGGACGCCGTCCAACGGTCGCGCCTCGTCCGGAACGTCCACGATCTCGGAGACCGTGCCGTCGAAGTCCAGGAACAAACCCGTTCGGCTGGCGTCGCGGAAGGGGGGCTGCGAGTGCATCCATCGCGGCAGCTTAGAGGGCTAGGGCAGAGGGACGCCTACACTTCACGGGCATGAGGAAACTTGGTTCGTTGATGCTCTCGCGCCGACGCTCGTCGCACCGGTCGCTTGCCGGACCGACTCCGTCACGCTTGCTTATCAGTATCCGGAAGGAAGCTCTGTGACGTACCGGCTCATCGCAGATGCAGAAGCGGCGTGGGATATCGGAACGCGCGGCGGCGGCTCGTACCGGGTGGTGTTCGAAGTGACCGAAACGGTCGAGTCGGAAGACGATGACGGGGCCATCGTTGCGGTTGAGATGCGACCGATAGACGTCGAGGAAAGCGGGTCCTCCCCTCTCCCGGAGCGCAAACGCGTTCGTTCACGCTTCGCCTCGGGTCCAAAGGAGAAGTGCTCGAAGTTATCGACGTCGACGGCATCCCCGCCAGCGTGCTCGAGCCCGATCAGCTCTTGTTCATCGGTACCTACCGACCACCATTACCGGTGGACGACGTGCGATTGGACGACACGTGGGAGGCGGAACAAGAGCTTCAGCTCGCGGACGTGCAGCAACAGATCATGACGATCGGATCGCTGCAAGGCCTCGACAAGGACGCGGACGGGGACATCGTGGAGCTCGAGTACGAGGGGGCCGGTCCGCTTCTGTGGAGCACCAGGCTCCCTCAAGGGGATGCCGAGTTGACCGGCAGCGCGGAAACGCGGAGCGACGCGTTGTTGACCTGGATGAGGGCAACCTCAGAAGTGCTGCCTCGGACACGGTCGGAGACTTCGACGTCCTGTCGTTCCCGACGACGCAGAAGCACCCATCACCGGCAGCCTGCACCTGGAGCTCGACCTGGAAGTCAGCCGCATTTAGAAGTTCCTACAGCTCGTCGTTTCCGATCACTACGTGGAACGACACGCTGTCCGAGAGGTTGGCCGGCTTCTCTTGAGCGACCCACTCGAAACGCGTCGCGAGAGCCTCGGCTGCGGCTTGTGACTCGGGCGTGGACCAGAACACGGTCGTGATCGGGTATTGCTTGGACGCCCCCTGTACCGCCACGACCTGGTAACCGAGACTCGCCAACCGGTCCGCCATCGCTCGTCGGCGGTCGGTTCGGAGGTCCCATTGAGGACCTGGACGGTGATGTCGTCGGTGATGAAGGCACCTCGGCTCTTCGTCTGGGTCCGCTCGACGGCGGGTGTGTCGGTGGAGGAGGAGGTGCAGTCGTCTCGACGGGTTGGGTGGGCGACTCCTCGGGTTCCTCAGAGGGCTCATCGTCCGTCGGGGCCGCCACTGGAGAGTCGGTCTTCAGCTCATCGTCGCCGAGAGCATCGATCGCGATCCAAACGGCCACGATCGCGACCATGGCGATCAATGCCCACGGCAGGAACCAAGCAACTACCGATCGGTAGTAGGCACCCTGCTCAGAAGAGGAGTGCCGCCCCACCTAGCGTCCGGGCGAGTACTCCGCACCCAGCAGCCGCGCGACCCGCTGGCGCTGCCGGTAGGTGCGGAGGCGCTTGAGCCGCTTGACCAGGATCGGGTCGTGCTCGACGGCCTCGGGCTTCTCGAGCAGCTCGTTCAGCAGCTGGTAGTAGCGGGTCGCCGACATGTCGAAGCGCTCGCGGATCGCCTGCTCCTTGACGCCGGCGTGCTTCCACCAGGTGCGCTCGAAATCGAGGATCTCGGTCTCCCGCTCGGAGAGGTCCTGCCCGGTGTTGTTACGATTTGCGCCATGTCAGACACCCAGACAAGCGAATGACAACTTTGGGATTTGGGGCCCACTTGGGTTCTCGGGGGATCAAGGGAAGAGGCCCCGGGTGAGGTGGGCCTCGGCCACCCGGCCCACGCCGATCCAGTGGGCGGCCTGACGCATCGACAGACCCTTCTCGGTCGCCAGCTCGTGGACCTCGTCGAAGGCTCGCTCCATGATCTGGCGAAGCCGGTCGTTCACCTCCTCCTCGCTCCAGAAGTACGCCTGGATGTCCTGGACCCACTCGAAGTACGAGACGGTGACGCCCCCGGAGTTCGCCAGGATGTCCGGGACGACGAAGACGCCGTTGTCGGCCAGGATCTTGTCGGCCTCGAAGGTGATCGGACCGTTCGCCGCCTCGCAGACGATGCGGGCACGGATCGCGTCGGCGTTCTTCACGGTGATCACGCCCTCGATCGCGGCCGGGACGAGGACGTCGCAATCGACCTCGAGGAGCTCCTCGTTGGTGATCGGCTCCGCGTCCGGGAACCCCACGACGGTCCCGGCCTCGCGCTTGTGCCGGTTGATCGCCTCGGGGTCGAGGCCCCTCTCGCGATAGAGACCGCCCTCGACATCCGACACCGCGACGACGCGGCAGCCGGCATCGTGCAGGAGTTGGGCGGCGAAGCCACCGACCTTTCCGTAGCCCTGGATCGCGACGCTGACCTCGTCGATGCCTATGCCGAGCGCGGCTGAGGGTCGAGAAGATCATGTACATCACGCCGCGCGAGGTCGCTCCCCCGCGCCCTGCGATCCACCGATCGAGACCGGCTTGCCGGTCACGACCCCGGGCACCGAGTAGCCCTTGTTCATGGAGTAGGTGTCCATGATCCAGGACATGATCTCTTCGTCGGTGTTCATGTCGGGGGCGGGGATGTCTCGCTCGGGCCCGATCAACGGAAGGATCTCGACTCGCGTAGCGGCGCGTCATCCGCTCGATCTCGCCGCGGTTGAGCTCACGGGGTCGACCGAGATCCCGCCCTTGGCCCCCCCGAACGGGATGTTCACGATGGCGCACTTCCATGTCATCCACATGGCGAGCGCCTTGACCTCGTCGAGTCCGACCAGTGGGTGGTAGCGGATGCCTCCCTTAGCGGGGCCGCGTGTCACGTTGTGATGTATCCGATAGCCGGTACATACCTTCGTCGTCCCGTCGTCCAGCCGGAACGGCACCGACACGATCAGCGATCTCTTGGGAGCCCGCAGAATCTGATGGACGCCTGGAGCGAGCCCCATCAGCTCGGCTGCCTCGTCAAGCTGCGCGAGCGCGGTCTCCCATGCCGAATCGCCCGCGGGGTCGGTCTCCATCGACGCTTCTTCCTCCAAGTCTGGCATCGAGCCGGGTGTCGGAATCGAACCGACGACCTACGGTTTACAAAACCGTTGCTCTACCGACTGAGCTAACCCGGCGAACAATCAGGGTACAGAGGTTTCGGTTTCGGTTTGGCGCGCTACTAGATGGTGTTCCAGTTTGCGCTTGATCCTTTGGAGGGCGTTGTCTATCGACTTCACGTGGCGGCCGAGCATGTCGGCTATCTCCTGGTACGACTTGCCTTCGACGTAGAGCTGCAGCACTTCGCTCTCGAGATCCGACAGAACGTCATCCATCGAGCTTCGGATCGCTGCAATCTCCTCGGCGGAGATGACCAACTCCGCAGGGTCGTGCGCGATCTCGCTAACGATCGAATCGGACAGGGGACGGTCGTCGCCGCCCGGTGCGGGCTTGTTGAGCGAGACGTAGGAATTGAGGGGGATGTGCTTCTGGCGTGTCGCCGTCTTGATCGCAGTGATGATCTGTCTCGTGATGCAAAGTTCGGCGAAGGCTCGGAAAGCGGTGTTCTTATCCGCCTGGAAGTCCCGGATCGACTTGAACAACCCGATCATGCCTTCCTGGACGATGTCCTCCCGGTCGGCACCAGCGAGGAAGTAGGAGCGGGACTTGGCGCGGGCGAAGTGCCGGTAACGGGCCAAAAGAGTGTCGATGGCCCGCTCGTCCCCGGCCCGGGCTAATTCCACAAGCGCCTCGTCGGCGATGAACGCTGAATCTTCCGTGGGCTCTATCCCCTATGGGTAGGTTCCGACAGTATGTGACCGTCGTCCCCTGCGAGCAACCTCGAACATGGCAATTGCTCCGGCGACCGCCACATTTAGCGAACCAAGCACGCCTCGCGACGGTATCGAGGCGAATGCGTCGCAGTGGGCTTGGACCACCGGGAGATCCCCCGGTCTTCGGCCCCCAGCACGACCGCCACAGGCGGCTCGGCGAGATCGGCAGTCCACAGGTCGTCCTCGGCCTTCTCGTCCAGTCCCAGCGCCCACAGCCCCGAGGTTCGAGTCCGGTCGAGGGCCTCCGCCAGGTTCGGGACGCGGGCCACGGGACGATCTCTGCGGCGCCGGCCGAGATGCGTCTGACCGCTGCCGTTACGCCCACCGCCCTCCGGGATCGGACCACGACGCCATCGAACCCGGCCCCGTCGGCGCTTCTAAGCAGCGAGCCCAGGTTGTGAGGATCCATGACCCCGTCGAGGAACAACAGCGCCTGGGGGTCGCCGGCCAGCAGCGCGTCGAGCGAGGCGTACCGATAGGGACCCACCACCGCGACGACGCCCTGGTGGTTGAGCCCGGGGGCCAGCCCGTCGACCTCCCGGCGGGGAACCGTCCGGACGGGGATACCCGCCCGCTCCGCCCGCTTCCGGATGTCGCCGACGATCCCCGATGGGGCCAACTCCTTGGCGATGAGCACTCGCTCTGCCGGGCGCCCCGCCTTGAGCAACTCGATGATCGGTCGCCGCCCGGCCACCACCGAGGTCTCCTCAGACGGCCTCGGTTTACCCGGCACCCAAACGCCACCTGGTCCCGGCTGGGGTGTCCTCGATGGCAACGCCTAACTCCGTGAGCTTGGCCCGGATGGAATCGGCCCGGTCGAATGCCTTCTCGGCCCGGGCCGAGTCCCTCAGCTCGAGGAGGTAGTCGATCAGCGCGCCGGTCAGCTCCGAAGCACCTTCATCGCGAGCGAACGTGAAGCCGAGCATCGTCGTCAGCTCGACGAACGCATCCAGCAGCTCTGCGAGCTCGTTGCGCGCGGCCTCGTCGCCCCTCTGGGCTCCGTCGACCAGCTTGTTGCCGGTACGCACCAGGTCGTGGATCGCACCGAAGGCCTCTGAGGAATTCAGGTCGTCGTCGAGTGCCTCGATCGCGCGCTCGATGTAGCTCGCGCCTGCTCCTCGATCCCGGTTCCGCCTATCGGGCGGCGGAGCGTGACCGGCGATTTCGGCGCGTCGTCGCCTAGCGCGTGGCGCGCGACGTCGAGGAAGGTTCCCCAGCGATCGTAGGCCTGCGTTGCATCCTCGAGGGTGCCGTCGGAGAAATCGGCTTGGGCGCGATAGGTCGACATGAGCGCCCAGTAACGGACGACCTCGCCGGGGAAGCGTTGAAGAACGTCGTGGGCCAATGCGACGTTGCCGAGCGACTTCGACATCTTCTCGGCCTCCATCTGCACCATCCCGGTGTGGATCCAGTGACGCACGAACGTCTCACCGGTCAGCGCCTCGGCCTGAGCGACTTCGTTCTCGTGGTGAGGAAAGACGAGATCGCTCCCGCCACCGTGCAGGTCGAAACCAGACCCGAGGTAGCGCGTCGCCATCACCGAGCATTCGATGTGCCACCCGGGACGGCCCGGCCCCCACGGTGACTCCCAGCTCGGTTCGTTCTCCTTAGCCGCCTTCCACAACGAGAAGTCCAAAGGATGCTTCTTGCCGGGATGAGGTTCGACTCGCTCCCCTGCTCTGAGGTCGTCAACCGACCGGCCCGACAACTTGCCGTACTCAGGGAAGCTTTCGATCGAGAAGAACACGTTCCCATCGATCTCGTAAGCCGCGCCCTTCTCGATCAGGCCTTCGATCCCCTTGATCATGTCGGTGATGTGATCGGTCGCGCGGAACCAGGATGTCCGGCGGCTGAACTCTCGAGTGCGGCCATATCGTCTTCGTATGCCGCTGCATACTTGGAAGCGATCCCATCCGCAGGGATCCCTCCAGGTTCGCGCGTTCGATGATCTTGTCGTCAACGTCCGTGTAATTGGACGCGTAGGTGACTTCGTAACCCCTGTAGCGAAGATAGCTTCGGATGAAGTCGAACCACAGGGCCGTCCGCGCGTTGCCTATGTGAACGTAGTTGTAGACCGTCGGACCGCAGGCGTACATCGTCACGCGGCCGGGCACGGCCGGCTCGAAATCCACGAGCTTGCGCGCCATCGAGTCGTAGAAACGGATCATGGCCTGCGAGCCTAATCCCGCTCGATCAGCGCGACGGCGAGAGCCGAGATGCCCTCGGCCCGGCCGATGGAACCCATCCTGTCCGTCGTCGTGGCCTTGACCGAGACGGCATCGGGATCGATCTGCACGATAGCGGCGAGGCTCGCCCGCATGGCAGCGCGATGAGGCCCGAGACGAGGTTCCTGCGCCACCACCGTTGCGTCGATGTTGACCACGCTCCATCCGCCCGAACGCAACTTCGCCAGGACTTCGCCGAGGATCGTCGAGCCCGCGGCACCGCGCCAGGTGTCATCGTCGGGGAAGTGCATGCCGATATCGCCCAGACCCGCGGCCCCCAACAACGCATCCGCGATCGCGTGACACAGGACGTCGGCATCGGAATGGCCGGCAAGTCCCGCCGAGTGCGGGATCTGCACACCGCCGAGCATGAGTGGTCGCTCGGGCGCAAATCGATGTGCATCGAAGCCGAGCCCGACCCTAGTCCTCGCCACTACAGCATCCTCTCGGCCAGATCGAGGTCCTCGGGGAATGTGACCTTGATGTTGGTCCTCTCCCCCATGACCACCGCGACCCGGCCCCCGTTGTGTTCGATCAATTGCGCGTCGTCCGTGCCAACGAAACCGGTGCGCGACGCGTGGTCGTGTGCTGCCTTGAGGCGCTCGGTAAGAAACGCCTGAGGTGTCTGAACGCGCCAGACGTCGTCGCGAGGGATGGTGTCCGTCACTCGGTTCTCGACTACTCGCTTCAGCGTCTCGTCAACCGGAACGGCTGCTATTGCGGCATCCACGCCGGCGAGAGCATCCAACACTCGGCGAACGAGCCCGGGTGAGATGAAAGGTCGCGCCGCGTCGTGAACGACCACTTGCTCCGACTCGACGCTTGACAATGCTGCAGCCACCGACGCTTGACGCGTATCTCCGCCCTCGACGAACTCGACGCCGTCGAGTCCTAGTTCTGTGCTGCGGTCGAGGACCGATCCGGGGATGGCTATGACGATGGGAGAACAGCCGGCCTCGACGAGCGGAGCCACGCTGTACGCGAGCAGGGGGCGACCACGCACGATACGGAACTGCTTGGGCCCATCCGGCCCGGCGCGTTCGCTTCGGCCGCCCGCGGCGATGATCGCCGCCGGTGACGGTGGTGCTATCCGAGCACCTCGTCGAGGAGCTTCTCGGCCTCTTCCTCGTTGCAATCCTTCGAGAACGTGAGCTCGGAGACGAGGATCTGACGGGCCTTCGTCAGCATGCGCTTCTCGCCCGCCGACAGGCCCTTCTCCTTGTCGCGCTGGTGGAGGCTTCGAACGACGTCGGCGACTTGATAGATGTCGCCCGAGCGGAGCTTCTCGACATTGGCCTTGAAGCGCCGGGACCAGTTGGTGGTGTTGGTCGTTGCCTCTTGTTTCTTGAGGACCTTGATGACCTTCGGGACTTCCTTCGCCGGCGTTACCTCACGCAACCCGACTTCCTCGGTGGAGTCCGTCGGCACCATGAGGGTCAGCTCACCGTAGGCCAGCTTGAGGATGTAGTACTCACGCCGTTCGCCGAACAGTTCGCGCTCTTCCATGCCTTCGATGATCGCTGCACCGTGATGGGGGTAGACGACCTTGTCGCCGACTCGGAATGCCACGTCGTGAACAACCTCCTAAGTTCGCGGCAACAGTTTCGCCGCAAGGGGGAAAGGCCGTAAAGCGGGCCTTGATGTCACCCAGAGTAACACGCTCACTACGCGATACGGACTGCGGATTCGGCGTCGCGAGCGACATGTGGGCACTCCGAAACGAGGATGCTCACCGCGTCTGCGACCGTTTCGACCTCGCGTACGCGAATCTTTGCCGACGTTTCGTTCGAACCCGGCGGCACCAGCGCCACCTTGAATCCGAGCCGCTCGGCCTCCAACAACCGGCGTCTGGTGCCGGGTACGCCTCTGACCTCCCCCCGCAAGCCAACCTCACCCAGTGCAACGAGATCGCCCGGGACCGGGATGTCTCGCAACGCCGACGCGATCGCAAGGGACAGAGGAAGGTCCGCGCCCGGTTCTTTGGCAGCGACTCCTCCCGCTGCGGCCACGAAGACATCGTGAGTAGGAGTCAGCACGTCTGCGCGCTGGGCCAGGACGCCGAGCAAGAGGTCCAATCGCCGCGCCTCCGTTCCGATCGCAACCCGGCGGGGCAAAGCCCGCGTTTCCGCCACGAGTGCTTGCAACTCGATCAGCATAGGGCGCGTCCCTTGGAGGCCCGGATAGACGATCGACCCCGGACCCGGCCTTCGCCCTCCCAACAGGAACGCCGAGGGATCGACCACTTCGGTTAGGCCGTCTGCTTCCATCGCGAAAACTCCGGTCTCTTCGCAAGACCCGAATCTGTTCTTCAGGGCCCGCACGAGACGCAAAGAGCCGGAACGCTCCCCCTCGAGCGCAAAGACCGCGTCGACAAGGTGCTCGAGGGCCTTGGGCCCGGCGACCGAGCCCTCTTTGGTGACGTGACCGACGAGGACCACGACCGATCCATGTTCCTTGCCGTGTCGCGTCAGGGCGGTGGCACAGGCAGCGACCTGAGCGGGTCCGCCACCGATGGAATCGGCCGAGGGGTCGTGGATCGTCTGGATGGAATCGACGACCACGACCTCCGGCTCCTCCGAGGCTATGGTCTCCAGGACTACTGGAAGCGAAGTCGTTGCGCACGCGCGCAGAGCGATCCGGAGGGATGCCCAGCCGGGCCGCCCGCAGCGAGATCTGCTCGATGGATTCCTCGCCAGACACCAGCAAGCACCGTCGTCCCTCGGCGGCGAGCCCATCGAGGAGTTGCAGCACCAACGTCGACTTCCCGATGCCCGGCTCGCCAGCCAGCAAACACGATTGGCCCACGACGAACCCTCCGCCCAGGACGCGGTCGAGCTCACCGAGCCCACACCTCACACGTTCTTTAGGTTGCGACCCACCGAGGGCGACCACGGGCGCTCCGCCCGAAGTGCTCGACGAGCGGGCCGTGTTCCAGCCCCCGCACTCGGGGCACCGGCCGAACCACTTCCGCGACGAGTAGCCACAACCACCGCATCTATTCATGATCGAGACGCTATAGACGAGGTGCGACAGTTACTCGCAGCCTGCTTTCTTCTCGTCTTTGGCGACGTCCTTGCAGTCGTCCGTCCCCGGCCCGCCGTCGAAACGATCGCGTCCCTTCCCCCCGACGAGAACGTCGGTCCCCGCATCGCCTCTCAAGAGATCTCCGCCCCCCTGGCCTTTGAGGTTGTCGTTGCCTTCCCCTCCCTCGGCGACGTCTCCGCCCCCGCCGGCAGAGATCGCGTCGTCTTGGAGACCGCCCAGGATCTGGTCCGAGCCGGCGGCGCCATCGATCCGGTCGAGCCCACCGGCTCCGTCGATCTGATCCGCGCCGCCTCCCCCCGTGAGCACGTCGTCGCCCGGCCCCCCCGCAAGAACGTTGGGCCTGGCGTCGCCGAGCAAGGAGTCGCCCGCAGCCGAGCCGAGGATCGATTCAAGCGTCGAGATCAGGCTTTGCGCATCGGCCACGAGCGAATCGCCTTCGGCATCTCCTCCGGAGGCTGTTCCTGCCGCAAGGTCCACCTGGACTGCGGCGGCCGAGTTCGAGTAATCGAGGGTGTCGACGCCCCCGCCGCCATCGAGAACGTCGCCCTCGGCTCCCCCAACGAGCTCGTCCTTGCCGTCGGCCCCTTCGATCAGGTCGGCTCCTCCTCGTCCTTCGATCCTGTCGTCGCCCGCCCCGCCACGGAGCCGGTTGGCTTGGGAGTCGCCCAGCAACCGATCCGCCAGCGGTGAGCCGAGCAGGTCCTCGAGCGTCGAGATGAGGCCCTCGAGCAACCCCAGGATCGAATCGCCCTCGGCATCGCCCCCCTCGAACGTGCCCGCGGTGAGATCGACCTTGACCGCGGCCGCCGAACCCTTGTAGCTGAGCAGGTCTTTGCCCCCACCGCCGTCGAACGAGTCGCCACCCGGGCCACCTTCGAGCGTGTCGTCGCCCTCGGCGCCGGCCAGGCCGTTCGCCTGGCCGTCGCCGGTCAGGTCATCGTTGTGAGCGGAACCACCGAGGTCCTCGATGCTCGCCAGCACGTCCCCGGCCGCGTCGCCCCCGGACGCCGCACCTGTTGCCAGCGAAACCTGAACGCCGGAGGGCGACGTCGCATAGCCTGCCGCGTCCTTGCCGTCACCACCGGTGAGCGCGTCGGCCGCGGCGCCCCCTACCAATCCGTCGTCGCCGGCCCCGCCGGAGAGCTCGTTGGCGCCATCGTTGCCGGCAAGCTTGTCGCCGCCCGCGCCGCCGCGGAGATTCTCGGCGGCGAGCATGTCGCCCTCGCCGGTCCCTCCGTCGTTTGCAGCTCCGTCGAGCGAGAGGTCGACCGCTGAGGTTCGTGCGGAGTAGTCGGCGGTGTCGCTTCCTTCTCCACCCTCGAATGAGTCGGCTCCGTCGGGGGCCGCGGCACGATCATGGTGTCGGCTCCTCCACCACCCGTAAGCACATCGTTGCCGTCGCCGCCGTCCAAAGAGTCGGCTCCGTCGTTCCCGAGGAGCGCCTCGGGACCGGCCGACCCGGTCAGGGAATCCGCCGCGCTCCCTCCGCCGATCCGTTCGACGCCGGGCTTCACGTCATCGCCTTCGCCGGTCCCGCCATCGTTCGCCGTCCCGTCGAGCGAGACAGAGACGGGGGTCTGGCGCGTTGCATAGTCGACTATGTCGTTACCGTCGCCGCCGGAGAGCTGGTCGGCGCCATCCGGCGTCGCCGCGGTAACGAGCTCGTCGTCTCCCGCGCCGCCGGCCACGACATCGTTGCCCGGTCCTCCTTCGAGCCTGTTCGCCGAAGCGTCGCCGGTAAGCGAGTCGGCCTCACTGCCTCCTACGAGGTTCTCGACCCCGGTCGACACGTTGTCGTTCTCCCCCTGCTGGCCGTCGTTGCCTTGCGCATCGAGGGATACGGTCACCGGAGCGGTGCGTGCTGCGTACGACATTGTGTCCGTACCGATTCCCCCAAGGAAGACGTCCGTGCTGTCGGAGGTCGAACCCCCAAGCAGTTGATCGTTACCCTCTCCCCCGTCCACGGTGTCGCTCCCCGCTCCGCCGTCGATCGTGTCGTCGCCACCGTTACCGCTGAGTGTGTTCCCGAACGGGGAGCCGGTCGATCGCGTCTGCGCCCTGGCCTCCGCCTATGTTCTCTACATCCGCGGCGACATTGTCGCTTTCGCCGGAGGCTCCATCATTCGGAGAACCGTCGAGCGACACGGACACCGAGGTCGAGCGCGCTGAGTAGCTAGCAACGTCCACACCCTGGCCGCCATTGACCGCGTCCGTTCCGTCGGGGGCCGCGCCGACAGCGAAGCTGTCGTTGCCGGCGGCGCCGTTGAGCGTGTCGTTGCCGTCCCCGCCACTCAAAGTGTCGTTGCCGTCGCCGCCGGTGATCGTGTCGTTGCCGCCGCCACCGTTGATGGTTATGGGGATAGTCATCGCAACCCCCGTTGAATTGCCTCCCGCTGCGCCGGCCGTGTCGTTCCCGTCGCCCATCTCGAGGATGAACGACTCGACGTCGTCGATCGGGGTGATGTCGGCGTCGCCGTCACCGTTGAGGTTTATCTGCGGCCCTCCCCCGTCGCCCATCTCAAGAGAAGACCCGCCGGCGGCCTCGAGCACCCTCAGCGAATCGCCGGTGCCTTGATTGAGGTCGATCTCGATCTCGATCTCCGATTCGTCGCCGAACTCGGCGAACGCGCCCGGCGCGAAAGGTCCGGAGGTCAGATCGATCGTCACCGACGTGTTCCCCGCGCTGGTGTCGCGGATGAAGATCTGATCGGTGTTCGTAACCGTTGCAGCGCCACACGCGGCTCCATTGACCCTTATGGCTCCACCGGCGGTCCGTCCCACCGTGGCCGAGTCCCCTGCGGCCGACAACACGACCTCGGCGGTGTCGCCGAACGTGAACGCGCACGACACCGCGCCGAACGATCTCGGAGTGGGCCACAGGACGAAGAGGCAGGTCGCGGCGCCCAGGATGAGAAGCGACGCCTTCCTCACGGGCTGAAGGGGCATGCCCACAGTTTGGGGCTTGCCCCCCCAGACCGCCATAGCTATTCGCAGTTCTTGGTCTCGTCCTTGCCCGTGCCGCCCCGGCAGACATCGCGGCCGCCGCCACCGTTCAGCTTGTCGTTGCCGGAGCCGCCCTTCAGATTGTCGTTGCCCTCGCCGCCCGTGAGCTGGTCGCGGCCCCCGGCTCCTGTGATCACGTCACGACCGTCCCCACCACTGAGGGTGTCGAGGCCCTTCGCCCCGCTGAGCGTGTCGTCTCCTTCTCCACCCGAGAGATCGTCGTCGCCGGCCCCTCCGAGCGCATCGTCGTTCCCGGCTCCCGCGCGCAAAGTGTCGAGACCCTCGTTGCCGTTGAGCTTGTCGTCTCCTCCACCGCCATTGAGGGTGTCGTTTCCGTCTTTACCGTTCAGCTGGTTCCCGGTGTCGGTGCCCGACAAGGTGTCGCGCTCGTTCGGATCCCTGGACGTTCTCGATAGAGGTGTACGTGTCCCCGGCCGCGTCGCCACCTGAGCCGGTTCCGGCCGCAAGATCGACCGTTACTCCGTCGGTGGAAGCCGCGAACGAGACGCCGTCGGCGCCCTCTCCACCGTTGTGGGAGTCCGCTTCCCCCAAACCGCTAAGGATGTCGTTTCCGAATCCACCCTCGAGGCTGTTCGCATCGCCATCACCCACGAGCGTGTCGGCGGCCGTGCCGCCGAGGAGATTCTCGACATCCGTGCCGACGTTGTCGGCCTCGCCCGCTTCGCCGTCGTCCGAAGCTCCGTCGAGCGTGATGGTCACGGGCGCGTTCCGCCCCCGGTAGTCCGCGGATCATCCCGTTGCCGCCGTTCAAGATGTCGGGATCGTCGACACCGATTCCTGGAAGAACAGGTCGTTGCCGTCCCCCCCGTTCTCGGTGTCGTTGCCGACGTTCCCGTTGACTGAATCGTCCCCCGCCCCGCCGGTAAGAACGTTTGCGGCACCGGATCCCGAGATCGAGTCGTTGCCGGACCCACCGACGAGGTTGGATATATCCGAACCGATGTTGTCGGCCTCGCCCGAGGCACCGTCGTTCGCGATACGCGTCGAGTGTGAGCAGCAAGCCGACGGTGCGAGCCGAGTAATCGGCCGTGTCGCCCGCTCCGCCGCCACCCTGCAAGGTGTCGGATCCGTTATCGGCAGCCTCCTGCTGGAACAGGTCGTCGCCTTGGCCGCCGTTCTCCGTGTCGTTGCCTGCGCCCCCGTTGAGGTTGTCGTTGCCGTCGCCGCCCTCGAGCGTGTCGTTGCCCGCCAGGCCGCTGAGGGTGTAGTTCTCCCCGTTCCCGCGTAAGAGGTTGTTGCCGGTGTCACCGGTCAGGGTGTCGTTGCCCGGCCCCCCCAGGACGTTCTCGACATCCGTCTCGACATCGTCGTTCTCTCCGGCTGCTCCATCGTTCGGGTTCCCGTCCAAGGTGACCGAGATCGCGGTGGGCCGGGCGCTGTAATCGGCGGTGTCGGTTCCGCCTGCGCCTTCGAGGCGGTCGCCGCCGTTCGCCGCCGCGGCCTCTTGGTCGAAGGTGTCGTTGCCGTCACCGCCGTTCTCGATGTCGTTACCGGCCGATTCCGGTCAGAGTGTCGTTGCCCCCCCGCCCCATTCAGTGAGTCGTTCCCGCCGTTGCCGAAGAGGCTGTTGTCCCCGCCGGCCCCCGTGATGGTGTCGGCC
>CAWAXW010000004.1:0-18372 GCA_963786155.1 uncultured Actinomycetes bacterium
CTCCGATCGCGAGGTCGTGTATCAGATCGATCTCCGATTCGGCGCGCGCCAACTGCTCTTCGAGCAACCACTGCATCCACATGTGGAACTCGACACGACGAACATGAGCGTCACGCCAGCGCGGAACGGCAGCGGAACGCGGCTCCTGCAGTTCCGGGACCCACGACGAGGGACCGGCCCCGTGCGTTTCGTACAGAGCTGCGTAGGTCGCGTAGTCCTCTAGAGGGGGCCGCGCTCGGCTCGGTAATCGGCGAAGCGGCCGTCGTCGCGCCAGTGCTCGAATATCCGCTCGAGTGCGCTCATCTTCAGCTCGTAGACGGAGCCGCGATCGATCACCGGCGACTCGTTGAGAGCCCGGCCCGCCGCGATGGCCTCGGTGAGGTCTATGCGGGTCGCTCCCGGTACTTCCTCGATCCTGAGATAGAGCGGGTTGCGGAAGCAGCGACTCGACGGGAAGTAAGGACTCGGCTGCTGCTCGGGCCCCGGGGCCACCGTGTGCAATGGGTTCAGCATGACCACTCCGGCCCCCGTTCCGGTGGCCCAGGTGGCCAGGTCCCGCAGATCGGCCAGATCCCCGATACCCCAGCTAGCCCGAGAGCGCGCGTCGAGTAGAGCTGCACCCCCCACCCCCAAGCCCGGAGGTCGTCGGGCAGATAGCACGCCCGCGGCCCGACGATCAGCGGAGTCTCGAGACCGTCCCGGCCAGTGAGGACGTGGTAGCCGAGAGGCAATGAGTGGGGGACGGCGCCCCCGAGTTCGATCGCATCCCCTTGCTCCAGCACCACTCGGACAAAGCCCTTTAAAAGGTGTTCGTCTCCTTGCCGGATGACTTTGGCGGGGGCCGGGGGAGGCGCGTCGTCCGCCGCTCCCATGGCGTCAAGGATCGCCTCGACCACGACGGGGTCGACGTCAACGCGCTCAGCCCGGTGGCTCAGGTAGGAGCGCGGGACAGCCCACGCCTCGGGATCTCGACCGGCAGTCATCAAGTGTTCATACGCCCTCAGGCGGCAACTCTTTGCCTTCGTGCATATGCACAAAGGCGCGGAATTGATGCAGGAGTACGTCTCGACAAGCAGAAACCCATGACCAGAGCGAGTAACTCTAGAAGGAGAGGAACAATGGCTAAGAGGAAGATCCAAGCATCATTTCTGGTCCTGTCCATCATGGCAGGACTCATGTCCTTCGCCGCCCCGGCTAACGCCGCGGCGGTAACAACCGTCTCCTTGGTCTCGGGCTCCGAGGTCCTTGCGGGCGTGCAGTCTCTATTCAAATTCAAGGTCACCAACACCGAGACCCCAGGCGTGGGCAAGACGATCAACCACGTCATGATCACGGCCCGCGACGAGGGCGACTTTGTCGTCGCCAACGGCTCGGCCCCCGGGTGGAACTTCGACATCCACAACGACAACGGCCGTTTCCGCGGCGGCTCCATCGCGCCGGGAGCATCGCTGGACTTCGAGATCATTGCCAACGTCTCGCGTCCGGCAACGGACCTGGTCGCCGAATGGTTGGTCGCCTCGTCCAGCGATAACGGCGCGACTCAGCAAGCGCCTGCCATAGCGCCCTCGAGCCTCATCAAGGTCCTCGAGGTCACCGAGGTCGCCGTGACGGCTCCATCGGGTGTCACGGATGGCACCGCCACGGCCAGCCAGCAGAACCTCTCCTACAGGACCGTCGTCCGCAACGCGGGCAGCGGCGCACCGAGCGTGACGGGGACGTTGACGTCAAACGGCGCCGGCGACACCATCACGGGACCGGGTGCTCAGACGATCCCAGCGGGCGCCACCCGTAACTTCGTCTTCGACGTCGATCTCGGCGCTGCGGGCAATCGCACCTTCACGGCGGACGCTGCCGCAGCCGGAGCGGATGCCAACAGCCTGGCGAGCGCCCCACTGACCGTCGAGAACGCGCCTGCATTCACCTACACGAACAACACGCTGGCGCCTCTTGCTTCGGCAAGCGGAGTGAGCCAGACCTTCCTCCTGTCGGTCACCAAGACCAACCCGCCGGGAGTCACGTTTGACAAGGCCAACACCGATCTCTGCTTCTCGCAGACCGGCGGCGGATCGTTCTGCACCAGCGCGCTGGCGACACCGAACAACGTCGCCCGGACGACCGGAACCGCGCCACAGGCGGCAGGACTCGTCTTTGCTCCTCTGAGCATCCCCGGAGCCGGCGCAGGTTTCCCCGATGGGCTGTACGACCCGACGCTCACCATCACGGGCACGGACGACAACGGCGCGGCCCTTTCTCGCACGGTGTCGATCGGCAACGACTTCGAGATTGACAACCTTGCGCCAGTCGTAGACCTCACCCTGGCGGCTCCCAGTGGTCAGACCGCAGTCAAGAACGGCGACACCTTGACCTTCGGTGGGACGGCCAAGAAGAGTGGAGCCGCAGGTGCAGCGAACGACCCGACGGCCGTGATCACGGACTGTGATCTCGTCATAAAGAACTCGGCCTTCGTCGAGGTCAACCGCATCCAGAACCTCCACTCCACCAACGACTGCCGTCTCAACGCCGGCAACGTCCAAGGAAGCTTTGCTCCCGCGGCGCTCGGTGTCCCAGAGGGGATCATCGAGCTGCACATGACGGCCAGGGACGGCGCGGGCAACGCGACCGCCGGCTACGCGATCTCGGACTTCGTCAACATCGACAACCTCGTTCCCGGGATCGCCGGAGCATTGACGGGTTGCGGGGCCAACACCACCGGCCCGCGTGGCTTCGGTACCTGCAACGACACCCAGACCATTGTCGTCAGTCTCACCGAGCCGGTTACCGGTGATTTCCTCGCCGGTGACTTCCGAGTCGACGGCAACAGCGTTCTGGCGGCGGAGTCGAACTGCACCAGCACCGTCCCGTGCGGCTCGGTCACTCTTCGCCTGGCCAACGCATTGGGCAACGACGACGAGCCGGGGATCACCTACACCGCGCCGACCCAGCCGGCTCCCTTGCGGAACCGCCCCCGTGACGGTGCGAAGAACCAGCTCGCGGCCATCATCAACCTGAACGCAGCCGACGGGATCGTCCCCGACCTTCCGGACGTGAACGGGGTCACGCAGGGCGGGTTGGATGCGAACGGTGGCGCTGCAGAGAGCTCTTACGCGGCGACGGCCGGCTCGTTCTACACGAACCAGGTCGCTCCCACGTTCAGCATCACCGGCCTCGGCGCCCAGTACAACGCGCTGATCGCAGAGGACACCAACGCCAACAACGAGTACGACCATGGCGTCGACCAACCGATCGCCGACTGCACGACGGACGTTCCGGCCAACACGACCAGTCCTCTGCTCTGCGCGGCGAACCTCCCGCTCGTCGGCGACGGTAACCACAAGCTCTTTGTGGCGGCTGTCGACCCCGAGGGCAACCTCAGCCGGGGCAAGTCCGGCGACCTCGCAGGCAAGACGGGCCGGCCCATCACGGTGGTACTTGACCGTGCGGCACCGGTTGCTCAGAGCGTCGCTGCGGCGGCTGCGGTCGAGGTCACATTCAGCGAAGTCCTGCCGAACGTGACGACCGGCCACCGCGCCAACCGCAACTTCGCGGAGGACTGGTTCCCGTTCACCATCCGCACCAACGGCCAGCGCCGGAACCTCCTCGAGCGCTCCGTGGCCGGGACCGACAACAAGCGGACCCTGGACATGACCGGCGAGTCGAGCTACACGGCACCGACCTTCTCGGGTGTCGAGTACAACTTCGGCGGCGCACCAAACGCTAGGTACCAGGACCGGGCAGGCAACTACCTGACAGACTTCACGGTCCTCAAGTAACGGCTTTGGCTCCGGCGAGTTACTCGCTCTCCAGAGCCAGCGATGCGGGCCGCCTTCGGGCGGCCCTACTCGCGCCCGGGGGCGGCAGGAAAAAATGCCCTATCCGCGAGGAAGGTCGTGCTCGTACCCCCTTCCTTTTGTCGCATACGCCGGATACCTTCGGTGAAGCCCGATCGAGGTGCCGGATGGGTGCAGGACAGGGGGCCCAGGCGCCGAATCCGAGGTGTAAGACAAGTTTGCAAAGAGCCGGAGTAACTAGATGAGTCGCATCTCCCGATCCAGATCTGTGGCCGTTGCGCTCGCGGCTTGTCTGACCGCGGCCGGGATGTTCGTTGGTGCGGCCCCGGCGCTGGCCGCCGACGGGCCCACAGGAAGTGCCAGGATGTCGGGTCCGGCTAACTACTGCACGACCGATTGGGTCGACGAGGGTGGGGACACCGTCACCTACGACGGCGCGTTCACGGCCGGCGCCAAATTCATCAGCGCGTCCATCGAGGAGCGCGACGCGAGCGACTCGGTCATCGTGGTCGAAGAGAGACAGCCCAACGGCACGATCATCAGGCGCAGTCCCATGCCACTGACTTCGGCCAACGGACGGATCACCGTCGACGAAGCGCTCGGCACATTCTCGGGTTCGTCCATCCTCAGGCGGCTCGAGGACGGCACGACCGCAACCCAGAAAGTTACCGATCACATCGTGATGACGATCACCCTGGAGCTGGGTGGTGTTCGCACGACGTTGGAGTCGAACCAGATCTTCGTTGACTCCAAGCCTCCCAACATCACCGGTTTCAAGACCCGTACGACTAAGGATGTAGAGGTTGTCTTCAGCGAGCCGGTCTTCAACGACAAGGGCGATGCTGCCTCGGACTGGACGGTGGACGGCACGCCGGCAACCAGCGTTAGTGCCCCGGCCCCCGTCTCCGAGAAGAGGTCCATACACCTCGACCTCGGGGAGCTCACCGAGGACCAAGAGCCGGTTGTCGATTACGCCCCTTCTATCGGCCCCGTCGGTAGCACGCGCGACGTCTACCGGGATTGCGTGCGCCACATCCTCTTGAATGACGGCACCCGGACCCAGTCTGCGATAGACGAGACTCCACCTCGCATCCCACGCATCTCGCAGATCGACGGCAAGGACGCGACCGATGATCTCGTTGCGTCGCGTAACGCCGCTCCCATGATCGCAATCGATCAGGTGACCAACGGGCACACCGCCGACGTCTATCTCGAATCCGATGGCACGACGGGACTGCAGCCCGCAACGGACACCAAGCTCAACCCGCAGCCAATAGTTGCTGCAAGCGGCGCGACATTCCAGCTGCCGGCTCTCGGCGGTGATGGCGAGCGCACCTTCTGCACGCGACCGCGACCGACACCAACGGCAACACGAGCGTGGACTCGAACAACGGGACCCTCGGCTACGACGACGCGACCTACCGCCTCGATACCGTGAAGCCCACCGCCAGCGCGGCCCGCACGGACGGGCAGAAGGTCACCGTGACCTTCACTGAGGCCCTGTCCGGCGGCCGCAACGATGCAGCGGATTGGCAGATCCTTCACTCCGTCACGGGCGCACCCATGGCGATCGGCGGCGTGAGTGGCACCGGTAGCGTGCGGGTTCTCGACGCAGCCGGCGTTCCCAACGGCTCTCGCGTCGTCTACAACCCTCAACCCGAGGCGGACCGCTATCTCGACGAGGCGGGCAACGGCCTCGACAACTTCGACTCGCTGACGACTCAGGGACTCATCGCGAAGGTCCTCGACATCGCTCCAGAGGAAGGCACCCAAGCGGTCGGCGATTCCTACACACTGACGATCTCGGTGAAGGACGATGCCAACAACAACGTACCGGGCGCCTTTGTCGGAGTCAGAGTGGTCGACGGAGTCAACGCACAGCGAGACTTCGACGGGCCGGGGGGCAATGGGCGCGGGGTGGTCGGCAGTTGCTTCACGCAGAACGACGGAACATGCGAGTTCGAATACGTGTCTCAAGAGCGTGGCCTCGACAGGCTCCAAGCCTGGATCGACCCAACGCGGCTTCTCGGCACCCCCCCGGCAGCCGAGGACAAGGACGCGGACGCGTCGCCGCCGGTCGGGACCAATTCCCCCGACCAGGACGTGGTTTCGGCGAGCTGGACGTTCGACAACGCTGCACTGAAGCTCGAGGCCGGCCCTGAGGACGTCGTCGGCAAGAAAGTTTTCGAACAGCACCTCCTAGACGTCAACGTCTCTACGATCCCCGCAGGGGAGCCGAGTCTGCCGGGGGCGAGCCGCCGCACCAGGTTCTCGGTGCGCGGGGTCAACGTCGATGCACGCGTGGTCGATGGGCCCAACGCCGGCGACGACGCCTGGCTTGGCGAGTGTTTCACGGGGGCGGACGGCGGGTGCCAGATCGCTTACAACTCCGCCCTCGATGGCCGGGATCGCATCCAGCTCTGGATCGACCAGAACCCATGCTCGGACGAGGCCTGTGACAACGACGAAGTCGACGACGGCGAGATTTTCCTCACCGAAGAGCAGCTCGGCGCGGACAACATCGAGGGCAACCCCCTCGACGATCCAGCCCAGGACGTCGTTCGGGTCGATTGGCAAGGAGTTCTCGTCGCCGACCTCAACGCCGAGCCGGAAGTCTCCACGAGCGACATCGCAGGCGAGACGACGATCACGTTCAAGGTGATGGACAAGGACGACAACGTCGCGGCCGAGGGGCTCAACGTCGAAGCGATCGTCGTGTCGGGTCCCAATGCGAGCACCGAGCTGCAGGACGACGACGATTCGGGGCTTCCCCCTCCGTTTGGTGAGAACGAAAAGGGCTGCACGACCAACGAGGCTGGCGAGTGCTCACTGAGCTATACGTCGAAGCCACACGTCGGGGTCGACACGATCCAAGCATGGGTCGATCTGGACAAGAATGATGTGAAAGGCCCCGACGAGGTTTCAGTGGTCGAGGCGCGCGACGAGAGCGCGGGTCCCAACGAGCTCACGCAGGACATCGTCGAGGTCACGTGGACCGCCGCCTCGGCCGTGCTTCACACGGATCCTGAGCAGGCAAGTGCCCGCAAGGACACGACCCACCAATTGACCTTCGTCGTCGCGGATCCTGCCGAGCGGCTCATCGAAGGCCTCAACATCGATGCGGTCGTGACCTCCGGCCCGAACACCGGCAGATACATCGGCGAGTGCCGAAGTGACATCAATGGAGAATGCCGCGTCGCCTACCAATCGGCCCTCACGGGGACCGACGTGGTTCGGACCTGGATCGACGTCAACGACAACGACGTCGCCGACGAGGCGACTACGACGGAGGCGCGCTCCGAGGAGGGCGGCGACGAGCCCGACCAGGACGTCGTGGAGGTCACCTGGACTGCAACCGGACCTTCCCCCACCCCTTCGCCTGGGACGACCCCTTCCCCCGGCACAACTCCAACGCCCGGTGTTAGCCCGTCACCGAACCCCAGCGGTTCTCCGGGCGGCCCACCCTCGGGCTCTGGCACGGACCGCACGATAGACATCGACGCCGACAGGGCGGTGATCGTGGTTGGAAGAGCCCTGAAACTATCCGGGACGATCGAGGCGCCGGCTGGGTGCCGCGCCGTGGAGGTCTCTGTTATCGCCGTCGATGCGGCCGGCGAGGGCGCCGAGATCCGCACGACATCGGCGGATGCAGAAGGCCTGTGGCGGCTGGACATCAAGCCCCAGACAAACGCAACCTATCGGGCCGAGGTCGACTCGGATGGCGGATGCCGCGCGGCTTCCAGCAAGGAGATCGCGGTTGCCGTAAAGGCCAAGGTCAGGATCACAGCGACGCCCAAGAAGTTGCGGCCCGGGGGATGCAGCTCGATCGACGCCTTCGTGTCTCCCAACAAGGCCGGCTCGGAAGTGCGACTGGAGCACAAGACGAAGAAGGGCTGGCGGACGATCGCCGAGAAAGAGCTCGACGGGTCGTCCCAGGCGCTGTTCACCAAGTGCTTCAAGTCGCCGGGGCGCAAGTTGGTCCGGATCTCGTGGAAGTCCGACCAGGCCAACTTCGGAGCCCGCAGCCGGGCCGCGAAGATCCGGGTACGGCGCTAATCTCCTAGCCGGCCAATCCCTTTTGTCCCTTTTCCACGTAGGAAAGGGGAAAGTTTTGGCCACGCATCGAAGGAAGGGCCCGGACCAGGGCGAACCTGCCAACTAAGGCACCATTGCCCGGCTTGCTGGAGGAACCAGTGTCGCCAACGTACGTGAAGCTCGTCATCTCGCCCGAGGGTCCAACCCTCGCGGGCACGGGCGTCACGCTCGACTCCTACCTCGACGGCCTTCGCCGAATCGTGTTCGTCGACGATCGCGGGGACCTCGCTCGCGTGGAGCCCGGAGACCTCGTCGTAGCCCTCGGGGGAGGCGGAGGGTCGGCCGAGAGCCTCAGAGCCCTTGCCGATCTCCTCGAAGCCGCGGGAGCAGTCGGCGTCCTCGTCCACGAGCGCTCGCTTGCCGATCAGATCGACGCAGAGGGCACCTCCGGAGACTTCCCGGTGTTCCTTGTCGGGCGTGACGTCGAATGGCCCGAGGTCCTTCAGCCGCTCCTCGACCTCGACGCACTTCTCCGTCATCGCTCCCACAATCCCGAGCTTCGCCGCCGCATCCTCATGCGCCAGATCATCGAGATGCGCGGCGTCACCCCGATCGATCCCCGGGCAGCCACCGAAGCCGGTGTCGACCTCGAGGAAGCGCTCTATCGAGTGATCGTCGTCGTACCCGGGCTCTGCACGCCGGAGGAAGTTCGTCGCCTCGAGGAAGAGGTCGGCGTCGACGTGCTCGACCACGATCCGGTCGGCGTCGTGTTCCCGATCGACGATGTAATGGTGGCGGTCCAGACCGGCAGCAGCGCACTGCTCGGTGAGGACTGGCTTCCCGACAGGCTTCTCTCCAAAGCGCGTTTGGCCGGCGACTCGAGTGGCGTCGTGGGAGTCGGCCGCCCACTCGCAGGAGCCGACGGGATCTTCCGTTCCTTCCGGGAGGCTTCGTGGGCCGCACGAGTATCTCGCCGACTCGAGGGTGGGAACCGGGTCGCAAGATTCAGCGCGATGGGCGCTTACGCATGGCTCGAGGCGATCGACGCTCACCTGAGCGACGAAGCGATCACTGCGATACGCGCGCTGATGGACCACGACGCGCGGCACCCAACCAATCTGGTCGAGACGCTGCGCGCCTGTGTCGAGACCCGTCAGTTGAGAGAAGCCGCTCAGCGACTCTTCCTGCATCGCAACAGCTTGAGATACCGCCTGGACCTGATCCGCAAGGTGACCGGCCTCGATCCACGTGAGCCCGAAGACCGGCTGGTGCTGCAGTTGCAGCTGCGGCTCGCATTGGTGCGAGGGTTATTGGAGCCTTCGGCGAAAGCCGAGACGGATGACGCGGCCGAGACTCAGCCTTCTGACGGAGCCACCATCTAACGTTCGCACCATCTAGGCTGACCTCACTGTGAGAGTCGGTCGTCACGACATCAAGCTCACCAATCTCGACAAACCGATGTTTCCCGCGGATGGGATCACCAAGAAGGAAGTGATCGACTACTACGCCGCGGTCGCCGACCACATGCTCCCGTTAGTGCGCGACCGGCTGATGACTCTGGAGCGATTCCCGAATGGGCTCGAGGGGGAGCGATTCTTCAGCAAGGGCATCCCGAAGTACTTCCCGGACTTCGTCGAGCGGACGACCGCGCCCAAGCGCGGGGGTGAGGTGACGTATGTCGTGTGCAACAACGCCGCAACGGTCGTCTATCTCGCTCAACAGGCGTGCCTGACGTCGCACGTCGGCCTGAGTCGTCGCGACGCGATCGAGTTCCCCGACCAACTGATCTTCGATCTCGATCCTGCCGGCGACGACGTCCCGGGCGTCCTGTGGGCGGCGCGCATCGTGCGGGCTCTGTTGGAAGATTTGGGACTCGTTTGTTACGTGAAGTCGAGCGGCTCCAAGGGCCTGCACATCGTGACCCCGACCGATAGGAAGACCCATTTCGACGACGCAAGGGAGTTCGCGTCGAAGGTGGCGACATTGCTGGCCGACCGACATCCCGATCGCTTGACGACCGAGGTCCCGAAAGAGAAGCGTCACGGCCGGCTGTTGCTCGACTGGATGCGCAACTCATGGGGTGCGACTGCCGTATCGCCGTACTCGCTGCGCGCCCGGCCCGGCGCGCCCGTCGCGCTTCCACTCGCATGGGAGGAGACCGAAGAGAAAGGTTGGCACCCGCGCCTCTTCACGATCGCGGACACGCCGAAGAAGATCGAACGAGACGGCGACCCCTGGGCAGGTTGGCGCCGCCGAGCGCGCTCTCTAACTGGGCCGCGTCGCCGTCTCGAGAAGCTGCTCGAGGGCTCGGAGTGACTCCCCGTGCGCGGAGGCCAGAAGATTGGAATCGACGATCTCGCGGGGGCTCGCGCGGCGGAACAAGAGCTGGCGGAGCTCCTGTCGGCTGACCCTCGCGTCGAGGAGTTCGAGGAGCACACAGCCGACTTCGATCGGCTCGATTATTCCTTTACTTACGATCGGGGCCGGGTCCATGTCGACCTCAAGGAGAAGCGCCAGCGCTACTCGGCCGGATACGCCGAGATGTGGGACGTCCCGCCCCAAGACATGTTCATCGTGGACGAGACCGTCTACCGGAGGATCGTCTGGCAGGGCGGCGGGGGCTACCTCGTCATCCACGACCATCCCGAGGAACGCTGGGCGATCTTCGGGCCGTGGGAGCTGACGCTCGGCCCCCGGGTCCGCTACCAGCGGTGGGGGCACGGGCGGGGACGGAGCTTCCTCAAGGGCAAGCTCCTGCTCGACCTAAAGGCGGCCGCCCGGCTGACCGACGGGTTCTCGGTCGACGACCTCCTGAGGGTGATAGAGCGCTCCAGGGCCGCCCGAGAGTCAGTCGAGGCGGTCGCGACGAGAGAGCAGGTATCTCCCCGAACTGGGCTCCGACGGTTAACCGTCACAGGCCCCGGCTAAGGTGGTTCTAGCCGAATAGGCCTGTTGGACGAAGGAAGCGAATGGCTAAGGGAAAGAAACAAGAACCGAACGTCGATAAGACGCCGAGGGGCCCCACCTCAACGTCTGGCCACGGTGTCTCCCGTCGCGAGAACCACGATGCGAGCGCCTTTTACGCGCGTTTCGAGCCTCCGACCATGTCGAACTCCACCGATATCGATGCGCACAAGTCGATCGACGACATCTTCGTTGGTGACGCCCGCAGGATGACGAACGTGCCGGACAGCTCGGTGGCGCTGGTCGTCACATCTCCTCCTTATTTCGTCGGCAAGGACTACGAGAAGGAGCTCGGCGTCGGCCACGTCCCGGCGAACTACGTCGCCTACCTGGAGATGCTCGAAGAAGTCTTTGCGGAATGCGTCCGCAAGCTCGAGCCCGGCGGCCGGATCGCGGTCAACGTAGCCAACCTCGGCAGAAGGCCCTACAGGTCCCTGTCCGCCGATGTCATCGACATCCTGCAGAACAGGTTGCGTCTGCTGCTCAGGGGCGAGGTCATCTGGCAGAAGGCGCGCGGCGCGGCGGGGTCCTGTGCATGGGGTTCATTCCAGCGACCGGCTAACCCGGTGCTGCGAGACCTGACCGAACGGATCATCATCGCGAGCAAGGGCAGGTTCAACAGGGCGCTGTCGGCCCGGGAAAGACATGAGAAAGGGTTGCCGTCGGAAGCCTCGATCTTCAGGGACGAGTTCATGGAGGCCACCACCGACGTGTGGGAGCTGGCCCCCGAGAGCGCCTCCCGAGTCGGCCACCCGGCTCCGTTCCCCGTCGAGTTACCGGAGCGACTCATCTTCCTCTACACCTACAGGAACGACCTCGTCCTCGATCCCTTCATCGGCTCCGGCACCACGGCGGTTGCGGCGCTCCGCACCGAGAGGCATTTCGTCGGCTACGACACCGAGCCGACCTACGTGGATGCGGCAAAGGAACGAGTCGAGGAAGAGAAGAGCAGGATCCAGCGTCGGCAGCAGGGCGCCAAGGCGATCCCGCGCGTTGCCCTCGCGGCGGTCCCACCTCCGGGCGATCCGGATGAGGACTTCCAAAGGCGAGCTGTGCGGGAGGGGAAGGCGGCGAAGGCGCTGGCCGAGCTGGTACTGACCAAAGCCGGGTTCACGGACCTCCGCCCCGACGTTCGCTTCCCGCAAGGGGTCGAGATCAACTTCGAGGCGGTAGACCAGTTGGGGAAGCCCTGGTTCTTCGACGTGTCGGGTGGTTTCACCAGCAGCCGGCCCGGAC
Organism: uncultured Actinomycetes bacterium; assembly: GCA_963786155.1. Taxonomy (GTDB): domain Bacteria; phylum Actinomycetota; class CADDZG01; order CADDZG01; family WHSQ01; genus CAWAXW01. Next base: position 12,024 of record CAWAXW010000004.1, read on the forward strand.
TTCGCAGGACGGACACGCTTTGGAAGGCTCTCGGGAAGGCAGCCGTCCTGCATGAAGTGCAGCCGAGTGTCCCTCTCGTGCTCCTGACGACTCATGTTCCCACCGAGGGCGGAGCCGGAGACGCGGCTCTCTCCCAACTCTCGGGACCGGGCAAGCCGATCCACGACGTCATCGAGCTGCTCGACGACGCCGCTTTCGCCCGTCTTTGTTCCTACGCCGCAGGTGATCGCTAACTGAATGAGGTGTCATCTCGTTGGCTGACGCCAGTACCTGGCCCGGTCGCGTTGCGGTGGGAGTCGTACGCAGCGATCCCCCTCAGGTGTTCCTTGCCGAATCGGACGAGGTCCTCGGCCGCATCCTCGCGCTGGAGGTCGTCAGCATGACCGACCCCAAGGAATTCGCCGACAAGGGTCTGTTGCAAGACGTTCGCAAGGCCCTGTTGGAGGAGAGATGGGCCGACGCCGTCTTCGCATGGATACAAGCAACCGACGAGGCAGTCGATGCCTACCCCGACGAAGTCGTATGGACCGACGAACGCATCGACGCCGAACGAGCCTCTTTCGAGATCCGCCTGGCACCAGTCTTCTCCGATTCCGACGAACGGATCCCGTAACCCCTTGTTCGGCTAACCCGGCGGGCATAGCGTCGAGAGGTTGGCTTATCGCTAGGGAGGTGATGCCTCATGGGAGGCAACGCTGACAACCACCGCGCCGCGCACGCGGCGTTCAACGCCGGCAAGTTGGAAGAACTGCGTGCGATGTGTACGCACGACATGCAATGCGTGGACCATCCTCGCGGCCTCACGATGAAGAACCCCGATGAGTTCGTCGGCTGGCTTCAAGAATGGAAGACGGGCATGTCTGATGCTGAGGTCGGCGACCCGACTTACGCCGACGCCGGCGACACCACCGTGGCTCGCTTCAGCGGTCGAGGAACCCACGACGGCCAGCTAGGCCCGGTACCTGCGACCGGCAAGCGTCTTGATATGCCGTTCTGCGAGGTTGCCGAGTGGTCCGACGGCAAGACTCGAAGATCGAGATCTATTACGACCAGGTGACGATGCTCACGCAGCTCGGCGCGATGGAGCCGCCTCCGGTAGCCTGAGTTTTCCGTTCGCTCTCTAGGCCCTCGGGCCGATGAAGAGCGATTGCAAGCTGCGCCCGATGGGGCCGGTTTCGTCGTAGATCGTCGAAGCGCATACGCCGATCCCGTCGGGCTCGGGCATCGTGACCGCGTCGAGGCAGATCCATTCGCCCGCGGGGTAGCGATGCAGATACACGCTCAGGTCCGGGTTGATGCTGAACCACTTCGTGAAGTCGATCGGGGCAGACACCCCACTGGCGGAGTCGGCCAGGATGAGCGTGCGCGTCAACGGCGAGTTGGGCTCGCCTTCTATCAAGGGGTAGCGAGGCCGGGCCCAGGCGATGCCGGGCCCGGGCTCTATGAAGGCTCCCCCCACGAAACTCCACTCCATCGCCGCGAGGTATCCCAACAGCGCGCCGGAGCGGAAGAACTCGACCGGATGGCCCTCGTCGGGGCCGGGCGGGACTTTGGCTTCATAGGTAGCTCCGTGATCGACCGGTGTGGTGCGGATGCGCCACGCGCTCGCGCGCATGACCACCGTTCCCTCGTGGGAGAGCCGCGCCTCGACTAACTGCACGCTGCGGCCGTCGCGGACGATCTCGGCGTCCACTTCGAGCGAGGCCACGGGTACGGGTTTGAGGATGTCGAACGTGATGCGAGCGACCCTCAGATCGGCCCGATCGTCGACGCGCTCTACGACAGCTCCGAGGAGGGCGGCGGGGGGACCGGCGTGCTGGGAGCTCTCGTCCCAGGGGCCGGCGGTGTGAGGGGTCGATACGTATCGACCCTCGTCCTCCTGCTTATAGAAGGCCTCTTCGGGCATTCCCACCTCCGTTTTCCCCCAGGCTACCGGGACAGGGAGTTGGGCCCCGGGTGGAGAAGTAGTAGGGGTCGGTGGGCCCGGCCCGAAGGCCATCACGTGGGGTGAGGGCCGGGTTCCCCACCGTTTGACCCCGGTCCCCATCTGGGGCAGGGTGGGCCCTCCCGGGCCCCGGCCCATCGCCCATCGGGCCACGAGCAAGACTTCTACAAGCTGAGGTGATTCGTTGCGCGGTAACGGTTCGTCGAGCACACGTCGATCGATGATCGCCGTGCTCCTGGCCGTCCTCATCGCGCCCGCAGCGGTATCCGTCCCGTCGATGGCGCAGCCGTCCCAGGACGAGCGAGACACGGCTCGAGATCGATCTCGAGAGTCTTCGCTCCGACCTCGCCGGAGCCGTCGCGCGCTGACGGCGACCTCCGGGATGAGATCGATACCGTCGGCGCCGAGATGGCCGCGCTCGAGCTCGGGGTTCGCCGCGACGCTCGCAGGATGATCGCTCTCGAGCGCAATGCCGTCGGTCTCGCTCGCACTCTCTACATGGGCGGGATGGTCGACGGCCTCGAAGGGCTTCTGACCGCGAAGGACTCTCGGAGACATCGAGACCCGGCTCGAATACCTCGAGTCTTCCAGCGAGGCCCACGTGGGAACCTTCACCCGGCTCGCCGCCGACCGGGCGGCCCTCAACCATCGCCTGGACGACCTGGATGCAAAGCGAGCGCGGCTCGTGGCCGCCGCAGAGGAGCTCAACGACCTGCGAGCGGCGATCGCCGAGGGGATCGCCGAACAGGAGGCCGAAGTGGCGGCCATCGACGCCGCCGTGCTCGCCGCCGCACAGGACATCGTGAGCCACCCGGCCCCCTCGATCACGCCGCCGGTGCCCAGCGGCCCACTTCGCGCCGACTGGGATGCGATCGCGATGTGCGAGTCGGGCGGCAACTGGCACATCGACTCGACCTACGACGGGGGACTTCAGTTCCACCCCGACACGTGGCTCGGCTACGGCGGTGGCCAGTACGCCCGCTACGCGTGGCAGGCCACGCGCTGAGCAACAGATTGCTATCGCCGAGAAGGTGCTTGCCGCGGCAGGGCCCCGGAGCATGGCCCCACTGCTTCAAGTGGGCATCCTGACCCCATGACTAGCCCGCTTTGATGGGTTCGAGGGGAATTCTCGCCGGTATTGCGTAGTCCTTGGGGTTGAGTTTCGCCCTTTTCCGTCCGAAAACACAAGGGAAGGCATCGGACGATCAAAGGGCATCATGGAGAGCTGGCAGATCCAGACTGCGACGTTCCTCGTCATCGACGACGAGCCTCAGAACGTGGGCCTGCTGGAGCGCGTCATCAAGGAGGCGGGCTACAAGCACGTCGCGACAGCCACCAGTGGTCACGAAGCCCTGGGCCTGCTCGAGATCCACACGCCCGACATCGTTCTGCTCGACCTGCACATGCCAGACATGGACGGGATTGCCGTTATGGAGGCGATGCAGCGGATCGTCCCGAGCGAAGAGTTCGTACCGGTCTTGGTCCTAACCGCTGACGTCACCACGGAGGCCAAGCAGGATGCGCTCCGTCTGGGGGCCGCGGACTTCGTAAGCAAGCCGTTCAATCCGGTCGAGATAATCCTTCGCATCCAGAACCTTCTCAGGTCCCGTTTCCTCCAACAGCAGATCCGCAACCAAAAGAAACTCCTTGAGCAGCGTGTGCGAGAGCGTACGGAGGAGCTTCAAGAAGCCCAGATCGAGATCCTCGACAGGCTCGCCCAGGCAGCCGAACGACGTGACGACGACACTGGCATGCATACGAAGCGTGTTGCGCGCACGGCGGTCGAGATCGCGATCGAGCTCGAAGCTCCCCCCCGAAGAGGTACAGCTGATCTGGCGAGCAGCACCGCTGCACGACCTCGGCAAGATCGGCATCCCCGATTCGATCCTTCTGAAAGACGGCCCCCTCACGCCCGAAGAGTTCGAGCAGATGAAGTCACACACCACGATCGGTGCGCAGAACCTGTCCGGCGGCCAGTCCCGGCTCCTGCAACTCGCCGAGGAGATCGCGCTGACGCACCACGAGCGTTGGGATGGGACCGGATATCACGGGATGCGCGGCGAGGACATTCCCCTCCATGGCCGGATCGTGGCGGTCGCAGATGTTTTCGACGCACTAACTCACTCGAGGCCTTACAAGGACAAGTGGACCGAGGAGGAGGCCCTCGACGAGATCGCGTCGGGCAGCGGAACGCAGTTCGATCCCCGGGTTGTGAACGCTTTCCTGAAATGCAGAGGCCGTACCGACCTGATCCAAGACGACTTCGACACCGCCGTAGCTTTCGTTATCAACTAACGCTCAGCGCGAGCCTGCTGCGGGCGTCGGCCCCACGCGAGGACCAACCCCACCACCAACGCGCCCCCGACATAGATGAGCCATCCGGGGGGCCCCGACTCAGTCGGTTGTTCGGTTGCCGCCGGCGGGAGGCGCGGGGGATCCAATCGACTTTGCCCCCGAGCCCGAGCTCTTGGTCGCCGAGAACCATCGGCGTTGTCCACTCGAGAATGGTCCTGCGCTCGTCCCCCAGGTTCGATCTGTGCTCCGCGCTGGTCGGCAACAGTGCGCGGTACTCGAGCCAAGCCCAGAAGGGCTGCTCCGACAGACGCTGCCATCGTGGGGGTGCGGACGCGTCGGCCGACTTGGGGACCGAGCGGATCGTTTGGTTGCCTCCTAGGTAGTAGCTGGGAGAGCGCGTGTTACCGAAGACCCCTTCCGGACCTATGCGCAGGAACGGCTCGCCGTCGCGGCCCGGCACCGCAAGTTCCTGGGGCGTGTCGTTGCGCACGTACACGGCCGGGATGGACCCCGGCAGGAGCCTCACCTCGAGCCCCTCGACGCTAGGGGTATCGGTGGCCTCGGTCACGAAGTGCCCGTGGCCATCGATGGGCTCGAAATCGCCTCGGACCGTGATCGACTCGTCTTCGTAGACGGCGTTGATCGCCCATTCGGTGGACTGGCCCGGCCGATGCTGGACGCGGGGGTCGAACCACGACCACGCATCCGTTCGCTCTAATAGAACCCACTTCGGTTTCGCCCCTGCGCTCAGACCGGGGGCAGCGGGCGCTTGCCGGTGGGATCCAACGCCGTGTAGGACGCGGGGGAAGAGATGTTGGACTCGACCCTGCCCTTGCCGATGCGTAGGAACGGATCACCGGATTCGTCGAGCATGACGAGCCACGAGTCCGTCGGGTTGATGCCGACAACCGCCGCGGCCGTGATCATGGCCGCCTTGAACTCGACCCCTTCGATCTCCGGGGTCACCTCGACGATGACGGGGACGGCTTCGATCGCGGATTCTTCGTGGCCCTGGGCCGATGTCGTTAGACAAAGAAAGACGGCGGCCACGAGGGCCGCCGTCTTGAAGTGCCTTGGTTCTGGCGTGCTACTTACCCATCGGCGCGGTCGCCTGGCCGCCAATCGTCTTGGCGCCGACCTGCACGATGCGCGGCATTCGAGGGAGTAAGTCCTTTTCCGTTGTCCGTCATGATGAACAGGTAGTAGTACCCCGGAGGAGCAACGCTACCGCTCGGCGGAGCTTTCGACGTCCAGCTTGTTGCCCTTGGCCTTGAAGTCGAGCTCGACGGCCCGCTGGTCGGCGTCGGTGATGTGGGTCGCCGCCGGAAGGTGCATGAGCACGACCTTCTTCACGTTGCCGGCGTCGGGGGACCCGACGGTGAAGTCCTTGCCCCACGCGATGCCCTTCTGCACGTGCGAGATGCTCGGGCGGTCGCCGCGGAACAGATACGGCGGCTTGAAGATCTCGAAGGACGGGTCCTTGAGGTTGTTCGTGCCCGTGACCGGCTGCGCGGAGTTGTCGCCGGCCGCGCCGTAGCCGGTGTTGATCGGCGAGTGGCCGCCGACGAGGATGCTCGCCGTCCGGCAGCAGCATCGCGGAGTTGTGGTACGTGCGGATGCGGCGGGCCGACGCGAGCGGCACCCACTGCTCGCCGTCGAAGAGCTCGGCCTGCGTGACCGGAGACTCGGATCCCGGAAGGATGACCTCGTCCTTGTCCGCTCCCGAGAGCGCAACGACGTCGCCGTCGGGAAGCAGTACGCTGCTCGAGTACCAGCGCGGATTGTTGAGCGCCGGGCGCCTCCTCGCTCGTCGCCGCGCCGTCCTTCGACCGTGATCGATCTCGGTGAGGTCGTTGGCGATGTAGGTTCCCGGCGAGGAGCCGAGAGTGCCGCCCGCCACCAGGATGTCTGCCGTCTTTATAGGGAGGCTTCAGCGGCATGCAGGACCGAGAAGGCGCCGCTGCGTGCGCCGTAGGCGCCGAGGCCGTAGTCCGTCCACGCATTCTCTTCGGGTCGTATGCCTTCTAGAACGTCCACAACGCCTCGTCGGCCGAGTGCCCCAACGGCCCCCACATCTGCCCGACGCCGTAGTAGAAGACCTTGCCGGTC
>CAWAXW010000005.1:0-15228 GCA_963786155.1 uncultured Actinomycetes bacterium
CTTCAGGGTTGGTGGGAACACCGTCCTGGTTGCAGAGTCCAACTGCACCACCACGACTCCCTGCGGCTCGGTCACTCTCCGTCCGGCCAACGCGATTGGCAACGACGACGAGCCAGGGATCACCTACACCGCGCCGACCCAGCCGGCTCCTCTGAGAAACCGTCCCCGTGACGGTGCGAGGAACCAACTGGCGCCGGTGATCAACTTGAACGCAGCCGACGGGATCGTCCCCGACCTTCCGGACGTCAACGGCGTCACCCAGTCCGGGTTGGATGCGAACGGTGCACCCGCCGAGAGTTCCTACGCGGCGACGGATGGCTCGTTCTACACGAACCAGGTCGCTCCCACGTTCAGGATCATCGACGTCGGCGCCCAGTCCAACGCGCTCATCGCAGAGGACACGAACAACAACAACGAGTACGACCATGGTGTTGACCAACCGATCGCCGACTGCACCACCGACGGTGCCGTGAACCGCGGCCAACCCGCTGCTCTGCCAGGCGAGCCTCCCGCTCGGTGGCGACGGCAGCCACAAGCTGTTCGTGGCGGCGGTCGACCCCGAGGGCAACCTCAGCCGGGGCAAGACCGGCGACCTCGCAGGCAAGACCGGCCGGCCCATCACGCGTGGTACTTGACCGTGCAGCGCCTGTGGCGCAAAGTGTCGCCGCAGCGGCTGGGGTCGAGGTCACTTTCAGCGAGACCATGCCTAACGTGACGACCGGCCACCGCGCCAACCGCAACTTCGCGGAGGACTGGTTCCCGTTCACCATCCGCACCAACGGCCAGCGCCGGAACCTCCTCGAGCGCTCCGTGGCCGGGACCGACAACAAGCGGACCCTGGACATGACCGGCGAGTCGAGCTACACGGCACCGACCTTCTGGGTGTCGAGTACAACTTCGGCGGCGCACCGAACGCCAGGTACCAGGACCGGGCAGGCAACTACCTGACAGACTTCACGGTCCTCAAGTAACAGCTTTGGCTCCGGCGAGTTACTCGCTCTCCAGAGCCAGCGATGCGGGCCGCCTTCGGGCGGCCCTACTCGCGCCCAGGGTTGTAGGAAAAGGAATTGCCCGAATTGCGTAGATGGTGAGTGGGACGTACCCCCTTCCTTTTGTCGCATACGCCGGATACCGTCGGTGAAGCCCGATCGAGGTGCAGGACAGGGGGCCCAGGCGCCGAATCCGAGGTGTAAGACAAGTTTGCAGAGCCGGAGTAACTAGATGAGTCGCATCTCCCGATCCAGATCTGTGGCCGTCGCGCTCGCGGCTTGTCTGACCGCGGCTGGGCTGTTCGTGGAGCGAGTCCGGCTATGGCGGCCGTCGCACCCACCGGCTGGAGCGCCGAGATGAGCGGTCCGGCGAACTATTGTGCAACCGACTGGGTCGACAAAGGTGGCGACACCGTCACTTATTCCGGCGAGTTCACTGATGGCGCGACCTTCATCGAGGCATCGATCGAGGAACGCGAGGCGGACGGGTCGGTCATCTTCGTCGACGAAAGACAATCCAACGGCAAAGTCTTCAGGCGAAGCCCCATGCCGCTTACCCAAAACACCCCAAGCCACCCTGGTGGCAACGGTCGGATCACGGTCGACGAAGCGGCGGGCGAGTTCTCGGGTTCGACCATTCTGAGGAGTCTCGAGGACGGTACGACCGCAACCCAGAGAGTTACCGATCACATCGTTATGACGATCACGCTGGAAATGGGTGGCGAACGTACGACACTCGTGTCCAACAAGGTTTTCGTGGACTTCGAGCCTCCCGAAGATCGCGGGTTACAAGACGCGGAGTACCAGGGATGTCGAGGTGCTCTTCAGCGAACCCGTGTTCAACGACTCGGGCGATTCGGCGACTGACTGGAAGGTCGACGGCACCCCAGCAACCGGCGCTCAGCGCGTCGGCTCCCGTCTCCGACAAGAGGTTCCTACGCCTCGACGTGGGGGAACTGACGGAGGATCAGGAACCGCTGATCGAATATGTTCCTTTCGTCGGCCCGGTCGGAAGCGCACGCGCCGATTATCGGGACTGCGTGCGCCACATCCTGGTGTACGACGATAGCCACACGCAGGTGGCGGTCGACAGACACCCCGACGCATCCCTCGGATCTCGCAGATCGACGGCAAGGACGCGACCGACAATCTCGTCGCGTCGCGAAATGCTGCTCCCATGATCGCTATCGATCAGGTGACCAACGGGCACACCGTGGACGTCTACCTCGAGTCCGACGGCACCCCTGGGCTGCAGCCCGCAACGGACACCAAACTCAATCCGCAGCCGATAGTGGCCGCGAGCGGTGCGACCTTCCAGTTGCCGGCTCTTGGCGGAGACGGTGAGCGCACCTTCTACGCGACCGCGACCGACACGAACGGCAACAAGAGCGTGGACTCGAACAACGGCACTCTCGGCTACGACGACGCGGCCTACAGCCTCGATACCGTGAAGCCCACCGCCAGCGCGGCCCGCACGGACGGGCAGAAGGTCACCGTGACCTTCACTGAGGCCCTGTCCGGCGGCCGCAACGATGCAGGGGACTGGCAGATCCTCAACTCCGTAACGGGTGCACCAATGGCGATAAGCGGAGTGAGCGGCACCGGCGACGTGCGTGTCCTCGCTGCAACCGGTGTCCCAAATGGTTCCTTCGTCATCTACAACCCGCAACCCGAGACCGACCGCTATCAAGACGAGGCGGGCAACGGCCTCGATAACTTCGACTCGCTGACCACCCAGGGACTCATCGCGAAGGTCCTCGACGTGGTTCCCGAGAATGGCGAACCCGTACCTGTCGGCGATCCCCACACCCTGATGATCTCGGTTAAAGACGATGCCAACATGAACGTGCCGGGCGCCTTCGTTGGGGTCAGGGTGATAGACGGAGTCAACGCCCAGCGGGACTTCGACGGTCCCGGCGGGAATGGGCGCGGCGTCGTCGGCAGCTGCATCACGGAATCCAACGGGACTTGTGAGTTCGACTACGAGTCGCAAGAGCGCGGCCTCGACAAGCTCCAGGCCTGGATAGACCCGACGAGACTTCTGGGAACGCCCCCGGCACCGGAAGACAAGGACGCGGACGCGTCGCCGCAGGTCGGCAGCAATTCGCTGGACCAAGATGTGGTGTCCGCACAATGGACGTTCGAAAACGCCGCTCTGAAACTCGAGGCCGGCCCCGAGTCGGAACTCGAGAAGAAGGTGTTCACGCAGCACGTCTTGGATGTCAACGTTTCGACTATTCCGACTAGTAACGTGAGTCTACCGGGGGCGAGTCGTCGCGCCAGGTTCTCGGTGCGCGGCGTGAACGTGGATGCCCGCGCCGTGAGTGGCCCCAACGCTGGCGATGGCGGCTGGCTTGGCGAATGCTTCACCGGCGCCGACGGCGCTTGCCAGATCGCTTACAACTCAGCCCTCGATGGTGTAGATCGCATCCAGCTTTGGATCGATAGGAACCCGTGCTCGGATGGCGAGGAGTGTGGCAACAACAATGTTGACGATGGTGAGATTTTCCTTGCCGGAGAGGAGCAGCCGGGCGCGGACAACATCGAAGGCAATCCCCTCGACGACCCGGCGCAGGACATCGTCGAGGTCGATTGGGAGGGCGTGCTCGTCGCGGACCTAAACGCCGAGCCGGAAGTCTCCACGAGCGATATCGCGGGCGAGACGACGCTCACCTTCAAGGTGACCGACAGGGACGACAATGTCGCGGCCGGCGGGCAAAACGTCGAGGCGATCGTCGTATCCGGCCCCAATGCGAGCACCAAGCTGGAGGACGAGGGGTCGGGGCTTCCCCCTCCGTTCGGGGAGAACGAGACGGGCTGTATGACGGACGAAAACGGTGTGTGCACATTGAGCTACACGTCGAATCCGCATGTCGGGGTCGACACGATCCAAGCATGGGTCGATCTGCACGACAATGGTCTGAAGGATTCCGACGAAGTCTCGGTGGTCGAGCCGCGAACGAGAACACCGGTCCCAACGAGCTCACCCAGGACATCGTCGAGGTCACGTGGACCGCCGCCTCGGCCGTGCTTCATGCGGATCCCGAGCAGGCGAGCGTCCGCAAGGACACGACCCACCAATTGACCTTCGTCGTCGCGGATCCTGCCGAGCGGCTCATCGAAGGCCTCAACATCGATGCGGTCGTGACCTCCTGGCCGAACACCGGCAGATACATCGGCGAGTGCCGAAGTGACATCAATGGAGAATGCCGCGTCGCCTACCAATCCGCGCTCACCGGGACCGATGTGGTCCGAACGTGGATCGACGTCAACGACAATGACGTCGCCGACGAGGCGACTACGACGGAGGCGGGCGCCCGAGGAGGGTGGCGACGAACCCGACCAGGACGTTGTGGAGGTCACCTGGACTGCAACCGGACCTTCCCCCACCCCTTCGCCCGGGACGACCCCTTCGCCCGGCACAACTCCGACGCCCGGCGTTAGCCCGTCACCGAACCCCAGCGGTTCTCCCGGCGGCCCACCCTCGGGCTCGGGCACGGACCGCTCGATAAACATCGACGCAGACAAGTCGATCATCGTGGTCGGAAGGGCCGTGAAACTGTCAGGCACCGTCGATGCGCCGGCTGGGTGCCGTGCCGTGGACGTCGCGCCGTCGCCGTTGATGCGGCCGGCGAGGGCGCTCAGATCCGCACGACATCGGCGGATGCAGAAGGCCTGTGGCGGCTGGACATCAAGCCTCAGACAAACGCAACCTATCGGGCCGAGGTCGGCTCGGACAGCGGTTGCCGCGTGGCCTCCAGCAAGGAGATCGCGGTTGCCGTAAAGGCCAAGGTGCGGATCACTGCCACGCCCAAGAAGCTGCGGCCGGGAGGATGCAGCTCGATCGACGCCTTCGTGTCTCCCAACAAGGCCGGCTCGGAAGTGCGCTTGGAGCACAAGACAAGGAAGGGCTGGCGGACACTCGCCAAGAAGGAGCTCGACGGAACGTCTCAGGCGCTGTTCACCAAGTGCTTCAAGTCGCCCGGGGCGCAAGTTGGTCAGGATCTCGTGGAAGTCCGATCAGGCCAACTTCGGAGCCCGCAGCCGGGCCGCGAAGATCCGGGTACGGCGCTAATCTCCTAGCCGGCCAATCCCTTTTGTCCCTTTTCCGTTGGAAAGGGGAAAGTTTTGGCCACGCATCGAAGGAAGGGCCCGGACCAGGGCGAACCTGCCAACTAAGGCACCATTGCCCGGCTTGCTGGAGGAACCAGTGTCGCCAACGTACGTGAAGCTCGTCATCTCGCCCGAGGGTCCAACCCTCGCGGGCACGGGCGTCACGCTCGACTCCTACCTCGACGGCCTTCGCCGAATCGTGTTCGTCGACGATCGCGGGGACCTCGCTCGCGTGGAGCCCGGAGACCTCGTCGTAGCCCTCGGGGGAGGCGGAGGGTCGGCCGAGAGCCTCAGAGCCCTTGCCGATCTCCTCGAAGCCGCGGGAGCCGTCGGCGTCCTCGTCCACGAGCGCTCGCTTGCCGATCAGATCGACGCAGAGGGCACCTCCGGAGACTTCCCGGTGTTCCTTGTCGGGCGTGACGTCGAATGGCCTGAGGTCCTTCAGCCGCTCCTCGACCTCGACGCACTTCTCCGTCATCGCTCCCACAATCCCGAGCTTCGCCGCCGCATCCTCATGCGCCAGATCATCGAGATGCGCGGCGTCACCCCGATCGATCCCCGGGCAGCCACCGAAGCCGGTGTCGACCTCGAGGAAGCGCTCTATCGAGTGATCGTCGTCGTACCCGGGCTCTGCACGCCGGAGGAAGTTCGTCGCCTCGAGGAAGAGGTCGGCGTCGACGTGCTCGACCACGATCCGGTCGGCGTCGTGTTCCCGATCGACGATGTAATGGTGGCGGTCCAGACCGGCAGCAGCGCACTGCTCGGCGAGGACTGGCTTCCCGACAGGCTTCTCTCCAAAGCGCGTTGGCCGGCGACTCGAGTGGCGTCGTCGGAGTCGGCCGCCCACTCGCAGGAGCCGACGGGATCTTCCGTTCCTTCCGGGAGGCTTCGTGGGCCGCACGGGTATCTCGCCGTCTCGAGGGTGGCAACCGGGTCGCAAGATTCAGCGCCATGGGCGCTTACGCATGGCTCGAGGCTATCGACGCTCACCTGAGCGACGAAGCGATCACCGCGAGTACGCGCGCTGATGGACCACGACGCGCGGCACCCGACCAATCTGGTCGAGACACTGCGCGCGTGTCGAGACCCGTCAGCTGAGAGAGGCCGCTCAGCGACTCTTCCTGCACCGCAACAGCTTGAGATACCGCCTGGACTTGATCCGCAAGGTGACCGGCCTCGATCCACGCGAGCCCGAAGACCGCCTGGTGCTGCAGTTGCAGCTCCGGCTCGCATTGGTGCGTGGGTTGTTGGAGCCTTCGGCGAAAGCCGAGACCGGCGGGACGGCCGAGACCGAACCTTCCGATGGGGCCACCATCTAGAGTTCGTTCTAGTGTGGCCGCACTGTGAGAGTCGGTCGTCACGACATCAAGCTCACCAATCTCGACAAGCCGATGTATCCCGCGGATGGGATCACCAAGAATGACGTGATCGACTACTACGCCGCGGTCGCCGATCACATGCTCCCGTTGGTGCGCGACCGGCTCATGACCTTGGAGCGATTCCCAAATGGGATCGAAGGGGAACGATTCTTCAGCAAGGGCATCCCCAAGTACTTCCCGGACTTCGTCGAGCGGACGACCGCGCCCAAGCGTGGGGGTGAGGTGACGTATGTCGTTTGCAACAACGCCGCGACGGTCGTCTACCTCGCTCAGCAGGCATGCCTCACCTCGCACGTCGGCCTTAGCCGCCGCGATGCGATCGAGTTCCCCGACCAACTGATCTTCGATCTCGACCCTGCCGGCGATGACGTCCCCGACGTCTTGTGGGCGGCGGGCATCGTGCGGGCTCTGTTGGAAGAGCTTGGACTCGCTTGCTACGTGAAGTCGAGCGGTTCCAAGGGTCTGCACATCGTCACGCCGACCGATAGGAAGACCCATTTCGACGATGCAAGGGAGTTCGCCTCGAAGGTGGCAACGTTGCTTGCCGACCGACATCCGGATCGCGTGACGACCGAAGTCCCGAAAGAGAAGCGTCACGGCCGGCTGTTGCTCGACTGGATGCGCAACTCCTGGGGTGCGACGGCGGTATCGCCCTTCTCACTGCGCGCTCGACCCGGCGCGCCCGTCGCCCTCCCACTCGCATGGGAGGAAACCGAAGAGAAGGGTTGGCACCCGCGCGCTCTTCACGATTGCGGACACGCCGAAGAAGATCGAGCGAGATGGCGATCCTTGGGCCGGGTGGCGACGCAGGGCGCGCTCGCTCGCCGAGCCGCGTCGCCGTCTCGAGAAGCTGCTCGAGGACTCGGCGTGACTCCCCGGCGCTCGCAGGCCGGAAGATTGGGATCGCGACCTAGCGGGCGCGCGCGGCCGAGCAAGAGTTGGCGCAGCTTCTGTCCGCGGACCCTCGCGGTCGAGGAGTTCGAGGACCACACCGCCGACCTCGACCGGCTCGATTATTCCTTTACTTACGACCGAGGCCGCGTCCACGTCGACCTCAAGGAGAAGCTCCAGCGCTACTCGGCCGGATACGCAGAGATGTGGGACGTCCCGCCCCAGGACATGTTCATCGTGGACGAGACCGTCTACCGGAGGATCGTCTGGCAGGGCGGCGGGGGCTACCTCGTCATCCACGACCATCCCGAGGAACGCTGGGCGATCTTCGGGCCGTGGGAGCTGACGCTCGGCCCCCGGGTCCGCTACCAGCGGTGGGGGCACGGGCGGGGACGGAGCTTCCTCAAGGGCAAGCTCCTGCTCGACCTAAAGGCGGCCGCCCGGCTGACCGACGGGTTCTCGGTCGACGACCTCCTGAGGGTGATAGAGCGCTCCAGGGCGGGCCGTGACTCGGTAGAGGCGGTCGCGACAAGAGAGCAGGACCTCCCCGAGCTCGGGGGCGGACTAGGCCGGACCCGCAGGACAAACTCGGGCCGACGGTTAACCGTCACAGGCCAAAGCTAGGGTGTACGGGGACCGGAAAGACTGGGCCCCGGATGGCGAGAGGACGGGAGGGATGGCCGACGACACGAAACGCCGCAAGGCCACGTCCACGTCCAACTACGGCGTCTCCCGACGGGAGAGCCACGATGCAAGCGCCTTTTACGCCCGGTTCAAGGTGCCGAAGATCTCTTGGGACGAGACTTTGGTGGCGGCTCCGGAGGTGGACCAGATCTATGTAAATGACGCCCGGGATATGGCTCAGTTACCGGACAAGTGCGTCGCTTTGGTAGTCACTTCCCCTCCGTACTTCGCAGGCAAGGAATATGAAGAGGCCCTCGGCGAGGGTCACGTCCCTTCCAGCTACGTCGAGTACCTCGAGCTGCTTCACGACGTCTTCGAGGAGTGCCTGCGCGTGCTTGAACCGGGCGGCCGGATCGCGGTCAACGTCGCGAACCTCGGGCGCAAGCCCTATAGGAGCCTCTCGGCCGACGTTATCCACATCCTCCAAGACCGCCTCGGTATGTTGCTGCGCGGCGAGATCATCTGGCAGAAGAGCCAGGGAGCGGGGGGTTCTTGCGCTTGGGGGTCGTTCCAGAACGCGCACAATCCAGTGCTTCGTGACATCACTGAACGTGTGGTCGTTGCATCAAAGGGCCGTTTCGATCGCGCCGTGGCACGCCGACTTCGTGAGAAGAAAGAGTTGCCCCACGAGGCGTCGATCTTTAGAGACGAGTTCATGGAGGCAACCCTGGACCTCTGGGACATCCCCCCCGAGAGTGCAACTCGGGTCGGTCATCCGGCGCCGTTCCCAGTAGAGCTGCCCCAACGGCTGATCGAGCTGTACACGTATAGGGGTGATCTGGTCCTCGACCCATTCGCAGGGTCCGGTTCGGCCGCTGTTGCCGCTCTACGGAGCAACCGTCACTACGTCTTGTACGAAATCGACCCCGACTATGCAGGCCGCGCTCAGGCTCGCTTGAATGAGGAGAGGGTCGAGCTTGAGCGCTCCCGCGAGTTGCGCGATCGGATGCGGGTTGTGCTTCCAGCTACTCCTGCGCCGGCCCGTGAGAACGAGCCGTTCCAATCACGGGCCGTGCGCGAGGGAAGACGAGCCAAAGAGATCGCAGAGGAGGTGTTGCGGCAGTGCGGATTCAGCCACATCAGCAGCGATCGGCGCTTCCGCAACGGGGTCGAGGTGAACTTCGTTGCCATGGATGCTGATGGACGCCGTTGGTTCTTCGACGTCTCGGGAGCGTTCACGTCGAGTCGCGCCGGCCTCCGGAGGACCGATACGTTGTGGAAGGCGCTGGGGAAGGCGGCGATCCTTCGGAGGACCGAGCCGGACAGCAGACTGATCCTGCTCACAACCGATCTTCCTCCCCGACGAAGCGCGGGCGGCGCAGCGCTCCGAAGCGGACGCGGCCATATCTTCCACGACGCCATCGAGATGCTGTCGCCAGAGGGGCAGGAGCGATTGCTCGCTTACGCCCGAGGAGAGGGTTACGACGAGCCCCTGGCCGACGATGACACCGACTCACATACGGAGTAGCCGGTCCTCTGAGCACTCACCCTTTGAGCTCGATGAAGGCCTTTGCGATAGTGCGTGGCGAGGAACCCCAGGTGTTCCTGGCAGAGAACGCCGACGTGCTTGCGAGAGCTCTGGCGCTGCATCTCGTCGCGCAGCTGCCCGCCGCAGCAGTGACGTCCGAGGCGCGGCTCGAGGAAATGAGGTCGGCCCTTCTCGAGGAACGCTGGGCCGACGCCCTCGTCGTGTGGATCGAGGAGACGGGCGTCGCGGTCGATGTGTATGACGAAGCGCCGAGGTCGTGGAGAACAGATGACATCGACCTGGAAAGGGCCTTGCTCGAGATCCGACTGGCACCGGTCTTCTCCGATTCCGATGACTAGCGTGGGCCGATGAAGAGCGATTGCAAGCTGCGCCCGATGGGACCGGTTTCGTCGTAGATCGTCGAAGCGCATACGCCGATCCCGTCGGGCTCGGGCATCGTTGCTGCGTCGAGGCAGACCCACTCGCCTTCGGGGTAGCGGTGCAGGTACACGCTCAAGTCCGGGTTGATGCTGAACGACTTCGTGAAGTCGATCGGGGCCGACACCCCACTGGCGGAGTCGGCCAGGATGAGCGTGCGCGTCAACGGCGAGTTGGGCTCTCCTTCTATCAGGGGGTAGCGAGGACGGGCCCAGGCGATGCCGGGCCCGGGCTCGATGAAAGCTCCCCGCACGAAGCTCCACTCCATCGCCGCGAGATATCCAAACTGCGCGCCGGAGCGAAAGAACTCGACCGGATGGCCCACGTCGGGACCAGGGGGGACGTTGGCTTCGTAGGTAGCTCCGTGATCGACCGGTGTAGTGCGGATGCGCCACGCGCTCGGCGCGGATGACCACCGTTCCCTCGTGCAAGAGCCGCACCTCGACTAGCTGCACGCTGCGGCCGTCGCGGACGATCTCGGCGTTCACTTCGAGCGAGGCCACGGGTACGGGTTTGAGGATGTCGAAAGTGATGCGAGCGACCCTCAGATCGGCCCGATCGTCGACGAGCTCTACGGCAGCTCCGAGGAGGGCGGCGGGGGGACCGGCGTGCTGGGAGCTCTCGTCCCAGGGGCCGGCGGTGTGCTGAGTGGAGAGGTAGCGGTCGTGGCCCTCCGGGACGTAGAAGGAGCCGGCGGGGGCCCCCTGATGGCTCTTTTCGGGCATCTCTACCTCCGCTTGGACCCCTGCACTCTCGGGGGGCTCACCGCCCTGCGCACGTTCGCCCCCCGAACCCCCCGGGACGCAACAGGCTACCCGGCCCAGCAGAGCAGGCAGGGAGTTGGGCATCGGAGGGAGAAATAGAAAAGGAGCGGAGGGGCCCGGCCAAAGGCCATCTCGTGGGGTGAAGGCCGGGCCCTTCGGCGTGTGGGGTGGGCTCCGCAGGAGCGTTTGACCCAAGCCCTTATGTGGGGCAGGGTGGCCCCTTCTTGGGCCCGGCCCTCGAGTCGACGGGGCCGCCACTGGTGAACTTCGACCGAAGTATCGAGGTGATGCATTGCGCGTTGACAGTTCGTCGAGCATGCGCCGATCGGTGATCGGGCTGCTCCTCGCCGTCTTCATCGCGCCCGCAGCCATCTCGGTTCCGTCGATGGCAGAAACCGCGCAGGAAGACCGCGACGCTGCGCGCGAAGACCTCGGTGAGCTGCGTTCCGATCTCGCCGGAGCCGTCGCGCGCTACGGCGACCTCCGGGATGAGATCGACACCGTCGGCGCCGAGTTGGCCGCACTCGAGCTCGGGGTTCGCCGCGACGCTCGCAGGATGATCGCTCTCGAGCGCAACGCCGTAGGTCTCGCTCGGAATCTGTATATGGGCGGCATGGTCGACGGCCTCGAAGGCCTCCTGACCGCGAAAGACCTGGGAGACATCGAGACCCGGCTCGAATACCTCGAATCTTCGAGCGAGGTACACGTGGGGACCTTCACCCGGCTCGCCGCCGACCGGGCCGCTCTGAACGATCGCCTCGACGACCTCGATGCAAAGCGAGCGCGGCTCGTGGCCGCCGCGGAGGATCTGAACGAGCTCCGAGCAGCGATTGCCGAGGGGATCGCCGAACAGGAGGCCGAAGTGGCGGCCATCGACGCCGAGGTGCTCGCCGCCGCACAGGACATAGTGAGCCGCCCGGCCCCGTCGATCACGCCGCCGGTGCCGAGTGGCCCGCTTCGTGCCGACTGGGATGCGATCGCGATGTGCGAGTCGGGCGGCAACTGGCACATCGACTCGACCTACGACGGGGGCCTTCAGTTCCATCCGGACACGTGGCTCGGCTACGGCGGGGGCCAATACGCCCGCTACGCGTGGCAGGCCACGCGCGAGCAGCAGATAGCGATCGCCGAGAAGGTCCTTGCCGCCCAGGGCCCAGGGGCCTGGCCCCACTGCTTCCAGTGGGCATCCTGACCCCATGACTAGCCCGCCTTGACAGCTTCGAGGGGAATTCTCGCCGGTATTGCGTAGTCCTGGGGGTTGAGTTTCGCCCTTTTCCGTCCGAAAACCCAAGGGAAGGCATCGGACAACCAAAGGGCATCATGGAGAGCTGGCAGATCCAGTCTGCGACGTTCCTCGTCATCGACGACGAGCCTCAGAACGTGGGCCTGTTGGAGCGCGTCATCAAAGAGGCGGGCTACAAGCACGTCGCGACAGCCACCAGTGGTCACGAAGCCCTTTGCCTGCTCGAGATCCACACGCCCGACATCGTTCTGCTCGACCTACACATGCCAGACATGGACGGGATTGCCGTTATGGAGGCGATGCAGCGGATCGTCCCGAGCGAAGAGTTCGTACCGGTCTTGGTCCTAACCGCGGACGTCACCACGGAGGCCAAGCAGGATGCGCTTCGTCTGGGGGCCGCGGACTTCGTAAGCAAGCCGTTCAATCCGGTCGAGATAATCCTTCGCATCCAGAACCTTCTCAGGTCCCGTTTCCTCCAACAGCAGATCCGCAACCAGAAGAAACTCCTGGAGCAGCGTGTGCGAGAGCGCACGGAGGAGCTTCAAGAAGCCCAGATCGAGATCCTCGACAGGCTCGCCCAGGCAGCCGAACGACGTGACGACGACACTGGCATGCATACGAAGCGTGTTGCACGCACGGCGGTCGAGATCGCGATCGAGCTCGGGCTTCCCCCCGAAGAGGTCCAACTCATCTGGCGTGCCGCACCGCTGCACGACCTCGGCAAGATCGGCATCCCCGATGCGATCCTTCTGAAGGAAGGGCCCCTGACGCCCGAAGAGTTCGAACAGATGAAGTCTCATACGACCATCGGCGCTCAGAATCTCTCCGGTGGCCAGTCCCGGCTTCTGCAGCTCGCCGAGGAGATCGCGCTAACGCACCACGAGCGTTGGGATGGGACGGGATATCACGGGATGCGCGGCGAAGAGATTCCCATCCATGGCCGGATCGTGGCGGTCGCAGATGTTTTCGACGCACTAACTCACTCGAGGCCCTACAAGGACAAGTGGACCGAGGAGGAGGCCCTCGACGAGATCGCGTCGGGCAGCGGAACGCAGTTCGATCCCCAGGTTGTGAACGCTTTCCTAAAATGCAAAGGCCGTACCGACCTGATCCAGGACGACTTCGACACCGCCGTAGCTTTCGTTATCAACTAACGCTCAGCGCTAGCCTGCTGCGGGCGTCGGCCCCACACGAGGACCAACCCCACCACCAAGGCGCCCCCCACATAGATGAGCCATCCGGGTAGCCCGGACTCCGTCGGTTGTTCGGTTGCCGCCGATGGGAGGCGCGGGGGGATCCAATCGACCCGGCCCCCGAGTCCGAGCTCTTGGTCGCCGAGGACCATTGGCGTTGTCCATTCGAGAATGGCCTTGCGCTCGGCGCCGAGATTCGATCTGTGCTCCGCGCTCGTCGGTAGCAGGGCGCGGTATTCGAGCCAGGACCAGAAGGGCTGCTCGGAAAGACGCTGCCATCGTGGGGGTGCGGACGCGTCGGCCGAGTTGGGGACCGTACGGATCGTCTGGTTGCCTCCGAGGTAATAGCTGGGCGACCTGGTGTTCCCGAAGACCCCATCGGGGCCGATGCGCAGGAACGGCTCGCCGTCCTGGCCCGGCACGGCCAGCTCGCGTTGCGTCTCATTCCGCACGAAGACCGCCGGTATCGGTCCGGGCAGGAGTCTCACCTCGAGCCCTTCGACGCTTGGAGTGTCGGTGACGTCGGTGACGAAGTGACCATGGCCCTCGATGAGCTCGAAGTCTCCTCGGATCGTGATGGTCTCGCCCTCGTAGAGTGCCGTCACAACCCATTCATTCGTCTGTCCTTGCCGGTGCTCGACCCGGGGGTCGAACCACGACCACACATCCGTGCGTTCGAGAAGCACCCATTTTGGTTTCGCGCCCGCCGTCAGTCCGGGAGGCACCGGTCGCTGACCGGTTGGGTCGATCGACGTATAGGCCGCAGCAGAAGCCGTGTTCGTCTCCACACGGCCCTTCCCGATGCGCAGGAAGGGATCGCCCACTTCATCGATCATGACCAGCCATGAGTCTGTGCGGTTGATCCCAACGAGCGTCGGAGCGGTGACCTGCAGAGCCTTGAACTCAACCCCGTCGATCGTGGGCACGACCTCCACGATGACGGGCAGGGCCTCGATCGCGGATTCCTCGTGTCCGAGAGCCGCGGGCGTTACCGAAAGAAAAACGGCGGCCACGAGGGCCGCCGTTTTCCACTGCAAGGTTAGTGAGGAGTTACTTACCCATGGGCGCAGTCGCCTCGCCGCCGATGGTGTTGGCGCCGACCTGCACGATGCGCGCATTCGAGGGAGTGATTCCTTTGCCGTTGTCCGTCATGATGAACAGGTAGTAGTACCCCGGAGGAGCAACGCTACCGCTCGGTGGGGCTTTGACGTCCAGCTTGTTGCCCTTGGCCTTGAAGTCGAGCTCTACCGCCCGCTGGTCCGCGTCGGTGATGTGAGTAGTCGTCGGGAGGTGCATTAGGACGACCTTCTTCACCTTGCCGGCGTCGGAGGACCCAACGGTGAAGTCCTTGCCCCATGCGATGCCCTTCTGCACGGAAGAGATGCTGGGGCGGTCGCCTCGGAACAGATATGGCGGCTCGAGGATCTCGAAGGAAGGGTCCTTGAGGTTGTTCGTGCCCGTTGCCGGCTGGGTGGTGTTGTCCCCCGTGGGCCCGTAGGCGTTATTGATGGGGGAGTGGCCACCGACGAGTACCCGTCCGTCGGCCAGAAGCAGCGCCGTGTTGTGGTACGTGCGCACTCGATTGGCCTCGCCGAGCGACACCCACTCGTCGCCGGTCCAGAGCTCCGCTTCCTTCACGGGGGTCTCGCTAGCCGGCTGGATGACCTCGTCCTTGTCGCCGCCAGAAACCGCAACGACCTCACCCGACGGAAGGAGCACGCCGCTCGAGTACCAGCGCATGTTGTCTCATCGGAGCGACGACCTCGGCGGTGGCAGCACCACCTTCGACATGGATCTTCTCGGTGATGTTTGTGGCGAGGAAGCTGCCGGGGGAAGTCCCCAGCGTGCCTCCACCGACGAGGATGTCCGCCGACTTGTAAGGAGGCTTCAGGGGCAGCATGACGGAGAAAGCGCCACTGCGTGCACCGTAGTTGCCCACGCCGTAGTTGGTCCAAGCATTCTTCTTGGGGTCGTAGCCCTTGTAGAAGTGCCACAGGGCCTCGTCGTAGGCCTGACCCATTGGCCCCCACATCTGGCCGACGCCGTTGTAGAAGACCTCACCCGTA
>CAWAXW010000006.1:0-3150620 GCA_963786155.1 uncultured Actinomycetes bacterium
ATGCCCTGTACTTGGTTCAGTTCGTGTGAACTGCCCCCGATCGATGTAGTCGGTCCCCTCCATCTTGCCGACGACGTGGCGGACCCCTTCCGAGACCAGGATCTCGCCGGCCACGGCGCCGGCGCAGATCCGGGCCGCCAGGTTGACCGAGCCGCCGAAGAAGTCGTCGGCGTCGAGGATCGGCTCGCCCATGTTGATCCCGATGCCGATGTGGATCTTGGCGCCTTCTTCCTTGTCGTTGTACAGGGCCAGCGACTTCTGGATGCCGATACCGCACGCCATCGCGTTGCGGGCGGCGTTGAACGAGACCATGAAACTGTCGCCCAGGGTCTTGACGATGTGCCCGCCGTAGAGCGCGATCTGCTCCTGCACCATCGTGTTGTGGAACTGGAGCATCCGGAAGGCGGCGGCGTCGCCGTGGGCGTCCGTGTACTCGGTGAAGCCGCGGATGTCGCTGAAGAAGAGGGTGACGGTCGGCGCGAACGTGAGCGGAACCGGTGGCTCGGCCCTGGTCGTGTCAGCCGGTGCCGACGCCGCCGGCGCGGCCTCGGCTGGCGGCCTCTCGGACGGATCTGGCCCTGCCCCCTGCGCCATGCCCCCAGCCTACCACGGCTCGCCCGAACGGATCACCAGAATCGCCACGGTTGGCTACGAACGCGCCAGGTGACCCCTTAGCGCATCTTCTCGGCCTGCGGGCGCCGCCTCGCGCGGCGGCGCCCGACACTCTCGCGATCACCCCGGTGTCCTGCTCCGGATCGACGGCAGGGCGTTAGTAGTTCGGGCGCCATCGTCGTCGTCGCGGTCACGCTCGGCCGACGGCTCCAGCCCCAGCCCCTCGTCCGTCACCTCCAGGTCGCGCATCGAGAACGGCGTCGTCTCGACTGCGACTCGCGAATCGAGGCGGCGGTGAGCGCTGATCCTCCGTCCTCGTCCGTGGTGATGCGAGCTGATCGTCCGCCATTCGGGTGTCCGCGGGCGCCGGGCCGGTCCGGCCGCTCGACATGGGCGAGTCCTCGATCGCCGCCTCGTCGAGGTCGCTGCCCGACGTGATCGCGTCGTCCGGGACCACGATCAGCCGCGCGCCGATCCGCAGCGCGGCGTCGGCGCGGACGTAGTCCGGGCGCTCGGACCGCCAGCCCAGGCCGAACACCGATTCGAGCCAGCTGCCCGGTCCGGCCGCTCCAGCGGGTAGCCGATGATCCGTCCGTCTCGCTCGGAGACCAGCGCGTCCTCGACCGAGCCGAGCAACCGCCCGCCGAAGCTGACCATCCGTCGGCCGGTCAGCTCGGAGAGGCGCGGCAGCGCGTCCAGGTGCGCCGTGTGGTAGTCCGTCGTGCCGACGCTCCGCATCGTCAGCGCGTCCGGCCCGATCGCGTGGAACGCGTCGATCGGGATGATGATGCGCTTCCTGCTGCCGAACATCGATCGATCACAGGCGACGACGTAGCCGGCGATGCCCGGCCCGTACGGATCGACGATGATCTCGTCGATCTCGCCGACGCGCTCGGCGGTGTCCAGGTCGATGACCGCCCGCCCGTACAGTCCGCTGGCTCGAATCATGACGATCTCGCCTCCCCTCGGAGCCGGGAAGGTCGGCAAGTCCCGTACCAGGGGCCGGACAGGCGCGAGGGACGAGGGGCTGGGGGATGCCGAACGCGAGCTACCGTTGCTATACTTCGAGGCCAGGACGGCCTCGGAGTGCGGGGCCGATGCTGGCTCGAAACCGTGGAGGTGGTGATGGCGATCAGCCGTGAGCAGGTCGAGCACGTGGCGCATCTGGCGAGGCTGGGGCTCTCCGACGACGAGACCGACCGCCTCCAGCAACAGCTCTCCCAGATTCTCGGCCACATGCAGATGATCGACCGGCTCGACACCTCGGCGATCCCACCGACCGCCCAGGTGATCCCGCTCAGCTCGGTCATGCGCGACGACGTGGCCCGGCCGTCGACGCCCGACCGAGGAGATCCTCGCGAACGCGCCGCGCCGCGAGGGGGCCTTCTTCAAGGTTCCGCCCGGTCCTGGAGTAGCGCCGCACCATGGCCCTGACTGACCTGACCGCGCTCCAGGCGCTCGCCGAGCTGCGCGCGCGGCAGCGTCTCCTCCGAGGAGCTCACCCGCGCCTACCTCGACCGGATCGACCGGCTCGACAAGGGGCTGGTCCAGGCGTACGTCACCGTCACGCCGGAGCTGGCGCTGGAGCAGGCCCGGGCCGCCGACGCCCGCCGCAAGGCCGGCGAGGACGCGCCGCTGCTCGGCCTGCCGATGGCGCTCAAGGATCTGGTGCTGACGCGCGGCATCCGGACCACCTGTAGCTCGAAGATGCTCGAGAACTTCGTGCCGATCGAGGACGCCACGATCACGCAGAAGCTGTTCGCGGCCGGCGCGGTCCTGCTCGGCAAGACGAACATGGACGAGTTCGCGATGGGCTCGTCCACCGAGAACTCGGCGTTCTTCCCGACCCGCAACCCGTGGGGCGACCTCGAGCCGGGTGCCGGGCGGATCGAGCGGCGGCTCGGCGGCGGCGGTCGCGGCGAAGCTGGCGCCGTTCTCGATCGGCTCCGACACCGGCGGCTCGATCCGCCAGCCGGCCTCGCTCTGCGGCGTCGTCGGCATGAAGCCGACCTACGGCCGGGTCAGCCGCTACGGCCTGATCGCCTTCGCCTCCTCGCTCGATCAGCTTGGCCCGTTGACCGCCGACGTCGCCGACTGCGCCCTGGTCTCCGAGGTCATCGCCGGCCACGACCCGCTCGACTCGACCTCGCTCGACGCGCCGGTGCCGCGCTACCTGGACGCGCTGACCGGCGACCTGCAGCGGCGTGCGGCTCGGCGTGCCGAAGGAGTACTTCGTCGCAGGGCATGGAGCCGGGCGTCGAGGCGTCGATCCAGGCCGCCATCGAGACGCTGCGCGGGCTCGGCGCCGAGATCGGCGAGGTCTCGCTGCCGCACTCCGACTACGGCCTCGCCGCCTACTACATCATCGCGCCGGCCGAGTGCAGCGCCAACCTGGCCCGCTACGACGGCGTCAAGTACGGCTACTCCGCCGCCGGACGCCGAGACGATGTGGGACGGCTACTACAAGACGCGCGGGCGCGGCTTCGGCGACGAGGTCAAGCGCCGGATCATGCTCGGCACGTACGCGCTCAGCTCGGGCTACTACGACGCCTACTACGTCAAGGCCCAGAAGATCCGCACGCTGATCAAGCAGGACTTCGACCAGGCGTTCGAGCGGTTCGACGCGCTGCTCGCGCCGACCTCGCCGACCGTCGCCTTCGAGATCGGCGCGAAGACGGACGATCCGCTGGCGATGTACCTGAACGACGTCTGCACCATCCCGGTCAACCTCGCCGGCCTGCCCGGCATCAGCGTCCCGTGCGGCCTGTCGGATGGGCTGCCGGTCGGGCTGCAGGTGATCGGGAAGCCGCTCGGCGAGGCGACGGTGCTGCGGGTGGCCCACGCCTACGAGCAGGCGCGCGGCGGCCCGCTGGCGCGCCCCGAGCTGGCGGCGTCTCGAGCATGCCACCCGCTTGCGCGAGACGGGGAGTAATGGTGCGCTCCCTCACGCTCCGAAGGGCTGGCGATCCAGGTCGGGCGGCGCTGAGCGCTGGTCGCTCGAAGGCGGGACGTCGGCGGCCTGCGTCGCAGGACGCCAGGGCGTCGTCTGGCCGTCACGCCGGCCGGCGGCTTCCGCTCGGAGGACGGCCGCACCTGGCGGCCGATCAGCCCGGAGCCCGGCCCGGCCCTCGCGGACGCCATCGCGGCCTCGCCGGCCTTCGCGCAGGATCGGACGCTGTTCGTGGCCGGCCGGACCGGCCTCTTCCGCTCGACGGACGGCGGCCGAACCTGGCGCCACGTCGCTGGTCGGCGAGGTGCTCGGCGTCGCCGCTCTCGCCGACCTTCGAGGAGGACGGCACCGCTCTTCATCGGGACCGGCCAGGACGGCGTGCTCCGCTCCGACGACGGCGGCGTCACCTGGAGCGGCGCCAACTCCGGCCTGCTCGACCTGTCGGCGCTGGCCGTCGCGCTCTCGCCGCGCTTCGCCGAGGACCGGACGGCGTTCGTCGGCACCGCCAGCGGGCTGTACCGCTCGCGCAACGGCGGCCGGTCCTGGCGCGAGGTCAATCTCGGCGCTCGACGAGCCGGCCGTCCAGGTGCTGGCCGTCTCGCCGCGCTTCGACGAGGACCGGCTGGTCCTGGCCGGCACCGAGGCGCACGGCCTGCTGCGCTCGGACGACGGCGGCGCCCGCTTCGCCGAGGTCCCGGAGCTGGCGCGAGCGCGGCATCTCGGCGCTCACGATCTCCGCCGAGCGGCCGGACGGTCGTCGTGGCGGCCGGCAGCGAGCTGCTGCGCTCGGACGACGGCGGCCTGACCTGGAGCGCGCTGCCGGAGGCGCCCGGGCCTGGTGCTCGGGCTGGCGCTGCTCCCGACCCCGACCGGCGAGGTGCTGGTCGCCGGCCTGCACCGCCTCGGCATCGCGCGCCTGGACGCCGAGGGGCGCTGGCAGCTGGCCAACGACGGCCTGCGGGCCAGCCTGCTGACCTGGCTGACGCCGTCGCCGCGCTTCGGCGAGGATCGGACGCTCTTCGGGCTGAGCCTGGACGAGGGGCTGCTGGTCTCGCGCGACGGCGGCGAGGCCTGGGAGCGAAGCTGGCCCGAGGACGCCGACCCGGCCATCGCGGCGCTGGCCGTGCGGCCGGTCCGGCGCGCCGGCGCCGACCCTGCTGGCCTCGACCGCTCGAGCAGCTCTACCGGAGCGCGGACGGCGGCCAGAGCTGGGACGCCCTCGCGGCCGAGACGGCGCCGCCGCTGCGCGTCATCACGCCGCTGCCGCCCGGCGGCGCCGGGGCGCCGGCTTCGTCGGCGTCGGCAGCGTGCAGGTGGACGGCCGCGAGACGGCCGGCATCGTGCTCTCCGAGGACGGCGGCCAGACCTGGCGGCCGGTCGGGCGGATCAGCGCCGGCGAGGCCGGGCTGGTCGCTCCAGGTCGGCGCGCTGGCGGCCTCGCCGGCGTTCTGGCAGGATCGCACGCTCGTCGCGCGCGGCGTCGAGACCCGCGCCGACGGCCAGTCGACGACCCGGCTCTGGCGCTCGACGGACGGCGGCCGAAGCTGGGCGGTCTGGCTGGAGGAGCCGGGCGACGCCGAGCCCGATCCTGCCGTCGACGTTGCTGATGCCGCCGTCCTCCCCGAGCGGCAGTGCCGATCGTCGTGGCGATCGGCGCGCGCGTCGCTGACGCCGGTGGCCGGCTCCTGGGAGCGCCAGGGCGGCCAGCACCGGCCGGTCTGGCGCTGGGCCGGCCTCGGCGCAGGGGTGGCGTCGGTGACGGCGCTGGCGGCGCCGCCGGGCGGCGCCGTCAGGCTCGGCGGCCGGCCGCACGGTCTACGCCGGCACCAACGCCGGCCCGTTCGTCTCGCGCGACGGCGGCACGGACGTTCCAGCCCTGGGCTGACGGCTACGACGGCGGCGGGATCGTGGCGCTGGCCGTCTCGCCCGAGCTTCGCCACGGACCGGCTGGTGCTGGCGGTCGGCGTCGGCGGCACGATCTGGCAGATCGAGGACGCCCAGTAGCCGGGGGCGGACTCACGGCGGAGGCCCGGCACTCGAGGCGGGCGACGATCGGCCTGATCCGCGCCGACCAGTGGCACCGCCTCAACGGAGCTAGCAGGCTGTCCGAGGCGCCGGCGCCGATGCGACCGTCGTCGACGTGTCGTAACGAGAGCCAATGGGCCGGATCCCAGTAGCATCACTGATCCATGTGTCGAAGAGGATCTGGCAAGCCTCGCTCCATTCCGCGGCTCTGCGCCGTTTAGGCGTCAGAGCGATGCTGTACCAGCGACGTCGATGAGCAGGTGGCGCTTATAGCTGCGCTCGATCACGCTCGAAGCACTGGTGCTGACTCGGTCTGCAGGCAGTTCGGAAAGCGCTCGACGAATCTCAACCACGTCTGGCGAGCTAGCGATCCTCGACGGCGACAAAGCAGAGGCCAGCCATCGGTGAGCAGATCGTCGTGAAAACCAAGTCTGCCGGTGGTCAGATGGCGCGGGCCACGACCGACGAATTGCTGGATGATACGTCCACGCATCGACATGCGGGTCGTATCCGACCACCAACTCAGCGCGGCTGAGAGGTACGGTCGAACGACGATGACAGCCGATCAGCGACGCCACGTCCGGGCGATCCATGAACGCTCGCTCGACGCTCCGCTTCCGAAATCCGTCTGGTCAGGAGTCAACCGCCGTGGGCGCGATGCCGGCAGACGATCGCTTGCGACCATGCTGCCTGCCTGATCCTCGACTGCATGCGGTGCGATGCCGATCGATCGCTATGCGCGGCCAGGTCGCTCGATCCGAATCATGCTCGGCCAGACACCTGCACGATCGGCGACGGCCATCCTCGCGCCAGTCGGGAGAACGCGCACTGGCGGTCCAACCGTCGCGTCCGTGCTCGTCAGGTCGACGACGGTCAGCCAACGCAAGCGCCGGCGGCTCGCACGTTCGTGCGATTGCACGGCCGACGTGGCAGGTCGACTGATCCTAACGGCTGCCTGCAGGGAGCTCGTCCAGCAGAGGAACGCGTCCGAGCGCCGAACGTTGGATGAGGCTCGCAGGCCCGGGTCGGGGCGCCAGGGGCGCGGAGGCGGCGGGCGAGCAGCGTCGCAGGCCGCCGGTCTGCTCGGCGAGCCGTTGCAGCGACGCGACCAGCGCGTCGGCGGCCGGGTCGCCGAGCACTTCGCGAAGCTGGCCGTGACGGCGGCCTCGCGCCGACCCCGGCCTCGATCGCGGCCCAGCCGCGCTCGGTCAGGGACACCGCGTGGCTACGCCGGTCGGCGGGATCGGTCTGGCGCGGCGCACGTAGCCGAGTAGCCCTCGAGTCGATCACCAGCTTCGAGGCGCCCTGGGCCGTCATCCCGAGCTTCTCGGCCAGCGTCGGAGATGCCGGACCGGCCCGGACCAGGCGCTGGAAGACGAGCCGTGAGCCGGTCGGAGATCGCCGAAGCCGTCGGCGGCGATGCGCCGGACGACCTCGGCGTCGCAGGCGGCGTGCAGCGCGGTGAAGAGCAGGACGAGATCCTGATCTGGGCAGAGACGGCTCGGCGAGGTATTGACGCCACGGCGCGACCATCGTATGCTCAACTGCAGTTGCGCAACTGAAGTTGTAGCAGAACACTCGGATCGATGGTGGAGGGTTTGTCATGCGCGTCGACTCGTTCGCCGCAATCGAGGAGGCAGTTCATCGCGCGGGAGCCCGGGTGGTCTGGTGTACGCGTCGCCACCGTCGACGCGGCGGCCGGCCGCGCTCCAGGGTCGTCCACACCATCTGGGACGGCGAGACCGGTTGGATCGCCACCCGGGCCGGCACGCCGAAGGTGCGAGACCTGGCCGCGCAACCCGCACGTCTCGCTCGCCTACACCTCGGACCTGCTCGACCCGTCTACGCCGACTGCCTGGCGCGTTGGAGGACGACCCGGCGATGAAGCGCGACGTCTGGGACCTCTTCCTGGCAGCGTCCGCCGCCGCTCGGCTTCGACCCGGCGTCGATGTTCAAGGACGTCGACGATCCCGGCGACAGGTGTTCCTCTGTCGACGCCGTACCTATCGCGCTGGAGGACGTCTCGGGCGAGGGCGAGCGCCGGATCGTCGGCGCGCCGGAGACTGACCGTTCCGCGACCCGGGCCGGTGTGTAGGTCAGCGCGGAGCGACCATGCCGGGGATCTGCTCCGAAGACCTCGCACAGTCTGGTACCTATGCCCGCGTCGCGAGCGCGATGGCAAGATCCAGGCTGGGGCTGGCGCTCCGACGATCGCGAAAGCGGCCACCGAGGCCGTAGTGCCCACCACCTCGCGCCACCGGACCGAGGCCGCGAACAGCGCCGGTAGCGCGCCCCGAGCCGGCGACGCGAGAATCAGCGGACCGAATCATGACCAGGCCCGGATCGCACCAGCCGTAATCCTGGAGATGAGCGAGCGTGCATGCAGGCCGAGACCGGATCAGGTGAAGGCTGGAGCGCGTCAGGCCTGAGTGAGCGGCGTGCACGACGATGCCCCAGGAGGAGACGCTCGCTGACGCGGTGGAGCGCCTGGGAGCAGATCAGGCAAGCATGGCGAGCTTGGACTGGCGATAGGCACGGCGCCCGAGCGGTCGCGGCGATCGGCCCGGGGCGCTCGCCTGGAGCGTCCGCAGCATCTCAAACATCAGGTTGCTGCTCACCTGCAGCCAGCCGCGAAACGGGACCACTGCCAGCAGGACCACCCACAGCCAGGGCAACGCCACGCCACCCGTCGATTCGAGAACCAGGGTGCTCACTCCAGCGCCGAAGCACGATGGTCAGCAGGTAGAAGACGATGCGCGGCATGACCAACGCCAGCCGACGGCCAGCAGCAACCTGTCTGGCAGGCCGAAGCTCTGCGGGAGTTCAACTGACCGGGATGGCCAGAACAACACCGTACAGGACGGCGGTCGGCACGAAGACGCCCCGGCCAAGATGCTGGCGGCAGTCAAGAGGAACGCCCACCCCAACGTCAGCGCCAGGAACCCCATGAACCGGCCGGCGCCGCGAACGTCGAGCCGCCACCGGGATCCACGCTGTAGAACGTGGGCATCCAGCGAGCGTCTCGAAAGGCGTCCACGAGCAGCGAGGCCGGGAGCAGAAGCAGAATGGCGCCGTAGCCGACGACGACCGGCGCATACCGGGATCGAGGGCGCTGGTGTCGACCAGGCTTTCGCCGATGCCGTTCCAGACCCAACGCGGCAGCCAGAGCACGCCCGAGCCGATCCGCGAGACGGGCGACCTGGCGGCCGATGGCGTCGACCTCGAGGCGGCGAGTGGCGGCGCTGGCAGCGGCGCCGTGCTCTGCGTTGACGACAGCGCGGTGCACAGGAGCGGCAGGCCGGGCAGACGTCGGTCTGGTCATGTCCATGATGCGGCAGCCCCGCCTCGATCCGCAGCGTCCTATGCTAACTGCTGGCGCTGGTGTACCGCCGCAGCGAGTAGTGCCAGAAGCGGTGCGAGGCCCAGAGCAGCACGGCCGTCAGCCCGATCTGGTACGGCAGCACCCCCGGCTCCAGCACCCCGAGCAGCGCCTTGGACGGCAGCGTCGCGATGGCGGCGATCGGCAGGCCGTAGGTCAGGATCGGCCGGACCAGCCCCGGTAGACGTCGCTCGGCATCCGCGCCAGCCCCATGAACGGCTCGACGACCGCCGCGATGTTGTTGATCCGCCCGGTCCAGAGCACCAGCGTCACCGCCATGAACCAGATCGCGTAGAGCGAGAGCAGGGCGCAGCCGACCAGCAGCAGGTAGCCGCCGACCTCCAGCGGGCCCGGGCGTCAGCCCGAGCCGGCCGATCCCGATGAACGAGGTAGACCACGCCGACCACGGCCGTCGGCAGGTCGCCGAAGTCGACGTAACGGATCGAGACCAGGAACTGGCTGGAGATCGGGCGGGTCAGCACGAAGTCGAGCTCGCCCTTGTTGACCAGCTCCGAGAGGCGCTGCATGTTGCGGTGGAACAGCGCCGCGCTCAGCCCCTCCACGATCAGGAACGAGCCGGTCAGGACGAACATGCGGTCCAGGTCCCAGCCGGCCACCTGCGCGCACGTTCGTGAAGATCAGCCCGGCCAGCATCATCGAGAAGATCGCCCAGAGCATCGTCGAGCCGGCGCTCAGCGCGAAGCTGGTCCGGAACTCCAGCTCGCGGGCCAGGCAGTTCCGCAGGCAGGCCGCGTAGACCCGCGCGTAGCGTCGCGATCGGCCAGCACGGTCACGTCGCCGTCGCAAGGTGAGGCCAGCCTGCCACTCGCGCCGAGCATGCTCGCGCCGCGCAGCGGCGGAGGGCGGCGTGAGCTGCGCGTCATCGTCCGACCGCCTCGTACTGGCGCAGCCAGCCGCCAGAGCACCATCGCCAGCGCCCAGAGCACCACGATCCAGCCGAGCTGGAGCAGCGATGCCGAACCAGGGTCGGCGCCGTCGCTCTTGCCGAGCAGGATCGCCAGCGGGACGCTGTAGATCGCCTGGATCGGCAGCAAGCTGGCGACCGTCTGGAGCCAGTCCGGCAGCAGCGCGATCGGGATCAGCATGCCGCCCAGGACGTCGCCACGACCTCGTACAGCGTCACGATGCCGACGATGTCGTTGGTCCAGAAGCTGGTGCAGCCGAGGCACAGCTTCAGGAAGAAGCAGACGCACCGTACGCGAGCACGCACGCTCGACGCCGAGCAGCGGCAGGCGCTCCAGCGGCACGCTGCAGGCTGCCAGCTCCGGTCCGAACCAGAGCAGGCAGCCGAGCACCACCGGGACCGAGAGCAGCGTTGCGGAACATCTTCCAGCCGAGCGAGTCGACGAACCAGTACGCCCAGATGTTGAACGGCCGGACCAGATGATTCGAGAGCTCACCCTGCCGGATCTGGAGATCGATGCCGTGCTCGATGTGGACCGTGATCAGCGTCCGCAGGATCATCACGCCGACCGTGTACGCCAGCATCTCGGCCAGCGAGAAGCCGGCGACCGTCGTCTGATCCTGGTACGCCGCCAGCCAGACGGCCGCCATCATCAGCGGCGGCACGACCTCGTACAGGAACCAGATCGCCGACTCGACCCGGTACTGGGTGCGCGTCCTGGAGCGAGATCCGGAACAGCGTCAGCGTAGAGCCGCATCAGCCGCCCACCGACTCGTACTGGCGCAGGCCGGCCCGCCAGAGCACCATCGCCAGCGCCCAGAGCACGACGATCCAGCCGAGCTGCAGACGCGATGCCCGACCAGGGGTCGGCGCCCTCGCTCTTGCCCGAGCAGGATCGCCAGCGGCACGCTGTAGATCGCCTGGATCGGGAGCAGCCGCGCGACGGTCTGGAGCCAGTCCGGCAGCAGCGCGATCGGGATCAGGATGCCGCCCAGCACGCTCGCGACGACCTCGTAGAGCGTGGTGATGCCCATGATGTCGTTCGTCCAGAAGCCGATGAACCCGATGCAGAGCTTCAGGAAGAAGCAGACGACGTACGCCAGCACCACGCTGACGGCGAGCAGCCGGCAGCCGTTCCAGCGGGACGCTGCATGCTCGCCCAGCTCCGGCCCGAGCCAGTAGAGGCAGCCGAGCAGGACCGGCACCGCGAACAGCAGCCGGACGAACCTCCAGGCGATCGCGTCGGCGAACAGGAACGCCCAGTAGTTGAACGGGCGGATCAACTGCGTCGAGAGCAGCCCCTGGCGGATCTCGTGGTCGAGCGCCCACTCGACGTGGAGCGTCACGGTCGCCGCGCAGCACCATCACGCCGATCGTGTAGGCCAGCATCTCGCCGAGCGCGTAGCCGGCGACCGTCGCCTGCTCCTGGTAGACCGCCAGCCAGACGAACGCCATCATGATCGGCGGCAGCATCTCGTACAGGAAGTAGATCGCCGACTCGACCCGGTACTGGATCGCGTCCGCGATCGAGAGGCGGATCATCGTGAGCGTACAGCCTCACCGGCCGCCGTCTCCCTCTCCCTCTGGGAGACGGGCCGGAGGTGAGGGCTTCGCGCTGCGGAGCTGGGGGGAGGGGTCGGGCTCCTCGTCCCGAAGCTTGCCGCTGAACAGGCTCCGGATCACGTCCTCGACGTCCGGCTCCTGGATCGCCAGGTCGCGCACCTGGAGCGCGCCCAGCAGCCGCGCCGCCGTCGCCGAGACCTGCTCGCGCGGCACCCGCAGCGAGACCCTGGTCGGCTCCCAGGCCACGACCTCGCCGTACTCGGCCAGCGCCTCGCGCGTGACCGGCGCGTCCAGGTCGAGCGTCAGCAGCTTCGTCGTCGCCGAAGCGCCGGACCAGCTCGCGCAGCGCGCCGTCGAAGATCAGCCGCCCCTGGTCGATCACCACGACGCGCTCGCACAGCGCCTTCACGTCGTCCATGTAGTGGCTGGTCAGCAGGATCGTCGCCTGGTGCTCGCGCTGGTACGCCGCCGATGAACTCGCGGATCTTCTGCTGCATCACCACGTCGAGCCCGATCGTCGGCTCGTCCAGGAACAGCACGTCCGGCTGGTGCAGCAGCGCCGCCGCCAGCTCGCACTTCATCCGCTCGCCCAGCGAGAGCTTGCGGACCTGGACGTCCAGCAGCGGCCCGAGCTCCAGCAGGTCGGCCAGCTCGTCGAGGGTGCGCTCGGTACTCGGCGTCCGAGACGCCGTAGATCTCCTTGTTCAGCAGGAACGACTCCGAGGCCGGCAGATCCCACCAGAGCTGGTTCTTCTGGCCCAGCACCAGCGCGAACCGTCGCTGGAACGCGCCGCTCGCGCTTGAACGGCTCGTGCCCGAGCACGCGGACCTGCCCGCCGGTCGGCTCGAGCAGGCCGGCCATCATCTTCAGCGTCGTCGTCTTGCCGGCGCCGTTCGGCCCCAGGAAGCCGACCAGCTCGCCGCGCCGGATCGTGACGTTGACGTCGTCGACGGCGCGGACCTCGGTGTAGGTGCGCTGGAACGACGGCGCGCGAGCGAGGCCAGCAGGCCCGGCGGCTTCTTCTGGACCCGGTATATCTTGGTCAGGTGCTCGGCGACGATCGTCACGTCAGCGCTCTGAGTTGACGCGGAAGCGCCAGCGCGCTCGGACGGGCTCGAGGCGGTCAGGTGATCGGGGGCACGGGCGGACATGGTGCCGTCCTTCAGGAAGCGGGACGCGGGGCGACCGGGTCAGGCGCCGAAGGCGCCAGGCCGGCCCCATCGCGCGAGGCCGAGTTGACGAGAACAGGTCGGGTGTCCATGGCGAACGCGAGCAACGCCGCCGTCAGCGCCACCCCGACCCCGACGATGATGACCGGCGGGTAGCCGCCGAGCAGCTCGTAGCCCCGCCCGGCCAGGTACGAGCCGAACGCGGCGCCGGTCTGGTGCGCGACGGCCAGCAGGCCCCCCCGTCATGAAGGGCTTCTCCAAAAGCAATGTGCGTTCGAGGGCGATGTCTCCCGGTGCTGGTCGCATTTCGCCGATGAAGCGAGAGTGCTGATCGATGAGGTGCAGGCCCGAGTAGATCATTGCGAGATCCGGTTGCAGGGTTAGTTTTCGTATCTGCCTTTCGAGCTTTTTTGGTAACCAGACATCGTCTGCATCGAGGAATCCGATGTAGTCGCCTTTGGCGGCTTCGATCCCGATGTTCCTGGCGTGAGCAACGCCTTGGTTCTTTGTGCGTATTAGCCGTACTCGGTCGGCGAACGAACCTATGGCGCTTCCTGTCCCGTCTCGAGATCCATCATCTACGACTATGCATTCGAAGATGGGTGCCGATTGCATCAGGACGCTCTTTATGGCGGCGCTAACGAATTCCTCGGCGTTGTAAGCGGGAATCACCGCCGTGATTCGGGGCGATATCCGATATCCTGAGGACATCACGTTTTACAGAGCGCCATGATTGCGTGTGCTCCTTCGATCGCTCCCTCTTCGAATATGAAGTCGAACTCCCCTGGATAGGTGCTCCGGCCTCGCGTTAGTCGAGCACCTGCGTCTCGCAGGGCGAATGGAATGGCTGCGTCGATTGATTTACGGGTTAACGTTCTGGGAGATTCCTTCTGCTGGTCTGCGAACGGCGAATTTGAGAACCGAGGATGAACTCTTTGACCCATCAGCCGCGCACCACTGAAGTCGTGTTGCAACAGTGCGGCAAAAGAGTGAACTGTATAGCGTCGGGTGATTCCTGGGCAGGCACAATCGAACATAGGAGCGACCGCATCATTGCGGCAGGACACAATCAGCATGCCCCCATCTATGAGGAACGCGGCGTAGCTCTCGCAGGATCGAACCGTCCTCGTTAGGGCCCCCAATCGTGTCAAAGGCTGTGACGACCTCGACCGAATGATCAGACAACGGAAGATGGGCTGGGCTTGACTGGACGGTGAAGGTATCGACCGATCCGGAGCGGGGAGAGCGCGCGTTGGCTCCCATATCGATGACGCACTCCGCACCGACCCGTTCCAAGATCGAATCGCTCCAGTCGGCGCCACACGAGACGTCGAGCACGCGCTTTCCAATGACCTCTCTCGCTGCAAAGTAGTAGCGACTTCGGCGTTCTCCCCAGCAAGGGGAACGAGGGTCCGATCCCCGAAGTAACGGGCTCAAACGACCTCAATCCTCTCTGCGGAGCCGGTTGAATTCGAGCCAGCATGCCTTCCATCGGTCGGCCATCGATGCAAGCGTAAAGTGAGTTTCATACCGCCGCCGTCCCTCGTCACCCATTCGCAGGCGTCTACTTGGGGAGCTCATCAGGGCGCTGATTGCTCCAGCCAAGAGCTGTGGATTTCCCGGCTCAACGAGAAGTCCCGTTAACCCATCCTCGATGACCTGTGGGAGCCCTCCAACTCGAGATGCGACCACGGCACGACCTGCGGCCATGGCTTCGGCTGCCACCAAACCAAAGGCTTCTCGTTGGCTCGGCAAGGCAATCAGATCCGCGAGGGCATACCAAGGAGCAACGTCGTTCTGATGACCGACGAAGTGCGTTCTGAAACTGGAATATGTTGAGGCTTGGTGACGTAGGCGTTCCGTTTCAGGACCGTCACCGACGATAACCAGGTGGTGAGCGCCTTTTTCCGATCGAGCCACGGATGACATCGCTGTGAGTAGAACTGGTAGGCCTTTTTCCGGGCGAAGCCGAGCCACAGAGCAGATCACTCGGTCCCCGGGGTCGATCCCAAGCTCAATCCTTAGCCGGGACAACTCACCTCGACTGACGCGGCGGATGTCTGGGACGCCATTGGCAACGACGCGGATGCGGTTTGGAGGCGTTCGGTCGTCTATATGAGCGGCTTTGGCCACAGCCTCGGACGCACCCATAGTGAAGTGACTGGCGATGCCGGCCATGCGGCTCACGAGTCTGAGTCGCTTCCCTCCCTCAGTATGTCCTCGGAAGTAGACACTCGAGGCTCTCGGCACGGTGCGCGCCACCATTCCAGAGATCATGGCAGGCAAGGCTTCATGGGCGTGGATCAAGTCGAAGCGGCTCCGTGAGAAGAGAGTGCGCAGCCGATAAATCGCGAGGAGTAACTGCGAATGGCTGGTTATACCTAATGAGTAATGCTCGAGTCCCTGATTCTCCAAAGCGTCATGCAGCTCATCGGGTGGCCTCATCGTTGCCAGGGCGACGTCAAGATCAGATGCCTGCAATAGTGGTAGGAGGGCGGAGAATCGCCGCACCACGACTGCGCGCGCGGATTTGTTGTTTGTCTGGTCGATCAGTATCAGCACTCGCACTTACCAGGCGATGGGAAGGGCGACTGCGGACTGGCTTGTAATCAAGGGCGCACGCGTTTGATCGTCCGCCAGAACTCTTGGGGAGAGCTCATTACGAGTCGCACGTCATCGGTCCTTGGCAGCAAGCTCGTCATCTTCCACGGTCTGTCAACGTCGCGACGAGTGAGGAAGAGACAAAGTCCCAGGCCGAGCGCAGAACCAAATGCCGAGGCGAGAGCGGCTCCTATGAGATCAAACGCCGGGATGAGCGCAAAGTCGAGGATCAGCATCGTGACCGTACTCGCCAGGAAGCTAAGCAGCAGAATCCTTGTTCGTCCGCGTGCTGCGGCGGAACGAGCAAGGAGCCATTGGGCACTCCAGAGGACTCCTCCGCCCACGAGGATCAGGGCGGGAGCCGTAGCATCCTTGAACGAATTTCCGAATAGAGGCACGGTGGCCAAGGGAATGATCAACATGAGCGCCACAGCGCCCAGCCCAGCGGCCGCAAGGCCCACGCGGGAGATTGTCGCAGTGAGTTGAGGAACGTCCGAAGGGTCTGCGTTGGCCAATCTTGGGAAAGAAGCTACCGATAGCGCGAAAGGCCCGTACATTACGAGTTGACCCAACACCAGGGCAACGCTGTATATGCCTGCAGCTGCTTCCCCCGCCAGTGCATACACGACCAACAGATCGATGCGCTGACTCATAGCAATCAGAACGTTTGAACTTTCAAGCACAACGCCGTACCTGGAGGCCTTGCGCAGAAATTCCAGCGATGGCTTGGGGCGCAAACGAACAGCAAGACGGCGTAACCGCGAGGTCAGAAGAACCAGGCTTATCGCGCTTGCCAACAAACCGGCCAACACGCCGCCCGCCACATCAAGGGGGAGAACAACCACGAAGACGATGACTCCAACGGCCCCAACCGCGGAGCTCAACGTGGACACAAAGCTGGTGAACAGTATCCGTTCCTGAGAATTGATAATTGCGGTCAGGACATAAGCACATGTCGAGATAGGGAGCATGATGGCCGCCAGGATTACGGCTCCAACTATCGCCGACCAGTCTGCCGCCCAGCCGATCGCGAATATTGCGCAGATTCCGGCTGGAACGGTGAGGAAGACGATTCCGAGCGCCGAGGAGACGGCTCTCTCCAATGTAGCCATTCGCTTCCCAATCAGGATGATTGAGGCGTCTCCCAGACCTAACGAGCACGCGTAAGTCAAGAGGACGGTCGCGAACAGAAGAGAAGACAGCGTTCCCTTGTTAGCAGGTCCTAGCCAACGGGCGGTAAGGATTGCAGATGTGGTGCCGAACGCGAGGGCCACGACGTTTGCTGCAAGTCGGGCAACCGAATTACTGGCGAGCGACGGTCGGAATAGATCTAGCCCGCCGTCCTCTGCTTCAATGCCTGTGTCCGCCGGCGAGTGTGGATGGCTTTGCGAATTCTCCATTCAGCTTGAGCGTACTCTCAGGAAGTAGAGGTGCCGGCGAGGAATGTTAGTGGTCTGGTTAAGCTCTTATCGTGCTTAAGAATGGCGTCAAGACACTGATGGATCGTCTTGGGTACCGACTCGTCTACTCACCTACCGACATGGATGAGGAGTTCGTTACCCTTCAAGAGCACTGGGGTTCAAACACTATGGTGAGCTTGGAGGGTCAGTACGGTGTTTTCAAAGCGGTCGAGTATCTTGCTCGCCGTGATCTCCCTGGAGCCGTCGTCGAGTGTGGCGTCTGGCGCGGAGGGATAGCTCAGCTCTGCGCTCTCAAGTTGATCCAAGAGGGTGATGTGTCGAGGGAGTTCTTTCTGTACGACACATTTGCGGGCATGCCAGAGCCAACCGATCGAGATATCCACGGACGAGGCGGTTGGAGCGCGCGGGACCGGTGGGTGCGTTCTCAGACCGAATCGCACAATAGATGGATCTACGCACCGTTAGATGCTGCCCAACGCGTTATCGAGTCCACCGGCTATCCCGCTGAGAAGATCCATTTTCTAAAGGGTTTGGTGGAAGAGACGATTCCGGAGACGGTACCGGAGGAGATTGCGTTCCTCCATCTCGACACCGATTGGTACGCGTCAACAAAGCATGAGCTCGAGCATCTTTGGCCTCGTGTGGTGCCGGGAGGGGTACTGATTATCGATGACTACGGAGGTTGGGAAGGAGCCAGACAGGCTGTGGACGAATATTTCGGGGCGAATCCTATCCTCCTTTCGCGCCTTGACTGGTCTGTGCGGATGGCAATCAAGGCCAGCTGACGGTGGGAGCATCGGCTCGCGAGCGCGCAGACATGCGTTGCGGGAGGCCGTGGTTGGGCGAGCATAGGGCCCGGTATCGGTTCGTTGCAGAGCTCGCGACTTCGAAATGCATTCTGGATGTCGGGTGCGGGGACGGCTATGGAAGCCTCATGATGGCCGCAGCAGGGGCCGAGTTCGTTATCGGTCTAGACAGTTCGCCCGGCGCTCTTGCCGTGTCGTCCTACTCGCGTCGCGTTGCCTACTGCCGAGCCGACGCGACGCAGCTCCCCTTGCCTGCGTCATCCATGGATCTTGTCACATGTTTCGAAACGATCGAACATGTCGCGAAGCCCGAGCTTCTTCTCCGAGAGGCAGCACGTGTCTTGAGGTCGGATGGCTCAGTAGTTGTCTCAACCCCTAATGCCTTGCGAACGCAGCCTCGTCACGGAGTTCCTCGTAATCCGTACCACGTCCGTGAGTTTGTGCCAGAAGAATTCGTCGAGTTGCTAGAGTCCGTTTTCGATGGCGTGCAGGTCCTCGGTCAGAGAGTCGATCCGCAGTTCGGCCGATCCGCTTTCTTTGATTTGCCGGCCCGGCCGGCTCGACTATGGGATCGTGTCCGACTGACGGGGGCCAAGCTGCGTGCCCGCCTGCCGATGTCGGCAGCACGTCTTGTGTCCGTTACATCCCAGGGTCGACTTCGTTTTCCCGATGAAAGTGAATTCCTCTTCGATGAGGTCGCGATCTCAGACGCTCACGTTCTGGTCGGAATTTGTTGCATGGATTGAAGCGTCCCGCCATCCTAGTAAGGATTGGAGACCAAGGCCGGCAAGAAGGACTGCGACCCATACGAATTCTCCACGGTGGCGGTATGCCGTACCGATATTCCCCTCGGTCAGTGCGTAGATTACGAGT
The DNA here is from genome assembly GCA_963786155.1 of uncultured Actinomycetes bacterium. Lineage (GTDB taxonomy): Bacteria > Actinomycetota > CADDZG01 > CADDZG01 > WHSQ01 > CAWAXW01. The sequence continues at coordinate 18,326 of CAWAXW010000006.1, forward strand.
ATCCCGGCGCCGTAGAGGATGGGAAAAGCAAGCGTTCGGAGATATCCGCGGGCGCGCCATAGGCCGACTAACGCGAGGGCAAGCAAGGGATACCAAAGCAGGCTCTCGAGCTTCGCAAGGTTCATATTGGCGCTGGAGCTTTCGCGCCATGGGACCGGCTCGACGAGCATCACCCTCAAGCCGAGGGGAAGATGTACCAGGCTCGGGTCTAGCAGCCCCTCTTCTGCTTCTGGCTCGGGGCGTACCGCTTCACTTGTAGAAGGTGGGACTACTTCCGACTCGCGCTCTTGAACCTTGGACAGCTTCTCCTGCATTGCTTCAATGTCTTGCAGTATCGAGGCGATGTGTGCCCGGACTCGCGCAATCCTCTGCCGAGTCGATGCCTCATCGCGCGGCCGGTGGTCGCCCGGGGAGGGCGCCCCGCCCCCGGAGGGTGGCGGCTCACCCCCGGACGGGGGCGGGCCGCCGCCACCTGATGGTTGCGACGCACCTCCGTCTCCGCTTTCCTCCGATTCGTTCCCGGAGGAACCGCTTTCCTCCTCGAGTTCCTTAGCGAGGGCTTGCTTCTCCGCCTTGAGACGCATGAGCGTAGCCCTGTTTTGGTTGAGCTTGGACTCGATGCTTTCAGTTTCCTCAGTCAACTCCTTCCGCTCCTCGACGTACTCGCGTTCGAGAGCGACTTGCTCGTCGTTATCCTTGATGAAGCTACTTTGAGCACCAGCAGCGTTCAGTAGCCGTCGTTCGGCCAGACTCCCGCTGTCGGTGATCAGGTCCCAACCCCCAGGTCCAATACCTACTGCCCACGGGATCCCCAAAGCCAAGACGGTTGCTGCAATCAGTCGGGGGATCTTTGTTGAACGTAGACCCGCCAAAGATGCAGGCACTATTGCAGCGCACGCGACAACGAGGCTGTGTTCTCGTAGATGCCCGAGCGCCAACAGGAGCCCGGCCGCCAAAAGCCCCATCACGACGAGTGACCGTCCCGTACTACGTCCGGCGATCGCGATCGCGATCGCGAGGAACGTGATGCAAGCCCACACAGCCGTGTCCTTCAGCAACAAAGATGACCACAAGATCTGTGAGGGGAGCACTGCGATGATGACTCCGGCGAGCAATGGGAGGGGGGCCCGTAGGAACTCGGAGGCGAGCTTCACCATCCCCGCAGCGGCTAAGGCACCCAATAACGCGACGAACAGGCCCGCCGCCCATGACTGGGGGCCCACCACTTCGAAGATGAGCGAGAGGGGCCACACGAACGTGAAGGTCGATCTCCAGAGCTCGTGTTGGTAGGGCGTCCAGCCGACGAGATTCCCATCCGCCTTTGCCGCCGCTAGCCCGGAGTACGTGGTGTCATCGAGCGCGAAACGGCCTGGGAACCAGGTGCTGATAACAAGGCTGGATACAGTCCGAAGGACAAGGGCGAAAACGAAGACCGTTAAGACAGGGTGACGCTGAACGAAGCCAATTGCCCGGGCGATAAGGCGCGGCTTCTCGTCGAGCTTCTGCCCCGTTTCGCCTAATGTCGGTCCCAGGTCAACTTGCACGTCCACGTCCAGTCGGCTCCCAACGGCTGTCACCGCCCCGCGGCCATCCTGCACGATGGGCGAGGATATGGGTCTAGCTTCGTAGCGGAGCACAATAGCTTGGCCGCTCACGTGCCCAGCGAAGCGAGCGGCAACCTCAACCGCACTGGTCACATAGGCTGGATGGGTCCACTTACTCTCAGTTCAAATCAAGCGGTTTCCTGGAGGACAGACCTTGCGTTACCTCATAACGGGCGGGGCTGGGTTCATCGGCTCCCATCTTGCTGATGCCCTGCTCGCACGCGGAGATGAAGTGTCGGTCGTGGATAACCTCTCTACAGGTGAGCTCTCCAATCTGGGCGACCATCGAGCTCGAGGGATCCGATTCGTGCAAGGAAGTGTCTTGGACCCTTTGCTTGTCGATGAGCTGATCGAAGAGGTGGACTGCGTATTTCATCTGGCCGCCGCTGTTGGGGTTCGGCTGATTGTCGAGAAGCCGCTGAGGAGTTTCATAACCAATATCAAAGGGTCTGAGAATGTGCTAGAGGCGGCCCATCGTTGGCATAGGAAGGTATTGATAGCTTCTACGTCGGAGATCTACGGAAAGAACGCTGAGGGTCCCTTCAAGGAAGACGATGACCGCGTTCTTGGCAGCACGCAGGTCTTTCGTTGGGGCTACTCCACCTCCAAAGCGGTTGACGAGATCCTGGGCTTCGCGTATCACCGTGAGCGGGGAGTGCCCGTTGTTGCGGCCCGTTTGTTCAACACCGTCGGACCTCGCCAAACTGGTGCTTACGGAATGGTGGTCCCACGCCTCGTTCAACAGGCACTAGCAAACAAGCCGCTCACCGTCTTTGGTGACGGACAACAGTCGAGATGCTTCTGTCATGTACGCGATGTTGTTAGAGGGTTGATCGATCTCATGGACGAGCCGCAGGCCGAGGGAGATGTATTCAACATCGGATCGACAGAGGAGGTCACCATCCTTGAGTTGGCCGAACGGATTCTTCAGGCGACTGGGTCAAGCTCTCGGATCGACAAGATCCCATACGAGGAGGCGTACGAGAAAGGATTCGAGGACATGCGCCGGCGTGTTCCGGATACGACCAAGATTGAAAGTTTGATCGGTTGGCAACCGACACGGACACTTGATCAGATCATTCAGGAAGTGAGCCTTCACCTCGGAGGTGGCACCCAGGATGCTTGATGAGTTCATCGCCAAGGTCGAATCCCGCCGGGCGAGGATAGGCATAGTCGGTATTGGTTATGTGGGCTTGCCGATCGCGGTGACGTTCGCAGAGGCAGGATTCCATGTGACCGGAGTGGACCTCCGCGACGAGAAGGTCGAAACCATCAACTCCGGCCGCTCGCATTTGCGAGACATTTCCGACGATCGTGTGGGCAAGCTCGTGGAGGACGGACTGTTGGAGGCATCGACATCCTTCGGGCCCCTCGTGGGCGCCGACGCCGTCATTATTTGCGTACCAACTCCACTTGCTGGTGGTCAGCCGGATCTCTCGCGAGTCGTGTTCGCCGGAGAAGAGATAGCGAAAGTACTTAGACCCGGCGCTCTTTTCGTTCTCGAGTCCACAACCTATCCGGGCACAACTGAGGAGTTGCTTCGTCCCCTATTGGAAGCAGGCGGTCTCACGGCGGGAAGCGACTTCATGCTTGCTTACTCGCCCGAGCGGATCGATCCGGGAAATCCCGTTTATTCGTTCGACGACATCCCGAAGGTCGTCGGGGGCATCGACAGCAATTCTTCGGAGGCCGCGGCCGCTCTCTATCGGCAGGTCGTACCGAAAGTGGTCACGGTTGCAGGAACGAAAGAAGCGGAGCTTTCCAAGCTGATCGAGAACACCTACAGACATGTGAACATCGCATTAGTGAACGAGCTTGCTATCTATTCCCATGAGCTAGGAATCGACATCTGGGAAGCGATAGAGGCAGCCGCGACTAAGCCTTTCGGCTTCCAGCCCTTCTGGCCTAGTCCTGGCTGGGGTGGCCATTGCATCCCGCTCGACCCCTCCTACCTATCGTGGAAAGTGCGGCAGGCCAGATCGCATGAGGTTCGTTTTGTCGAACTTGCGCAGTCCATCAATTCTGAGATGCCTCGACACGTGATCGAGAGGGTCTCCATGCTCCTGAATGATCGAGGAGCTCCAATCAACGGATCGAAGATCTTGGGGATCGGGGTTGCCTACAAGGGAGGGACAGAGGACACGCGAGAGTCGTCCGGAATCAAGATACTTGAGCGTTTCCTCGAACGCGGAGCTTCCATTCGCTTCTATGATCCTTTGGTTTCGTCCGCGGAGATTCTCGGCAACGAGTTCCAAAGCGAACCAACTCTGACGGAAGACTTCCTTAGAAGTCAGGACATCGTCATCATCTTCGTTCCCCAAGTGGGAGTCGACTGGGAAATGGTCGCAGCCTCAGCACGCTTGGTGTTTGACTGCTGCAATGCGCTCGGTCGCCAGGGAGACAATGTCTACAGGCTTTAGAAGCCGGGTCTTGCTGGCTGCTTCGGCACGAAGGTAGAGCCTCATGACGTCATTACGTGCCATTGCGAGACGGCTGGTACATCGACCTCGATTCGAGCAGAGTCCCTCGTTCGAACTTGCTCAAGCATCAGCATCCGGGTTCAATGACGACCGCGTACCGCGGATCGTTGCTAGTAAGACACAGGCGATGCGCAACAGACTGGGTCGGGTCGTTGAGTCACGACAGACGGCCCAGAACCTTGCAGTGCTCGCCTACGTGGCGAAGGATCTCTCTAGACAGATCGATGTAGTTGATTTCGGCGGGGCATGCGGCGCGACGTTCTATCAAATGGATCACCTGCTTCCAGGTCTAATCCGCACATGGAAGGTTGTCGAGGTCAAGGAGATGATTCAGGAATGTGATCATGCGTCTGCCTCAGAAAGGCTGGAGTTCTTTGAGTCTCTAGAGGATGCCGCCAACATCGCCAAGCCAGACCTAGTCTTGGCACATGGCGTGCTTCCGTATACCCCGCAGCCGACCGAAACCCTCAAGGTGATCTTGAAATCTTTTCGGCCTGCATTTCTGTACCTATCCCGAACTGCGGCCATCGAGGAGCCTGCTCGCGCTCCGATTTTCGGGAGGCAGTACACGCGCCTCTGGGATCATGGTCCGGGAGCGATCGCACCCGTGAATGGCGTCCCAAATGACGACATCATCATTCCCGCAGCCTTACTGCCCTACGCAGACTATGTCGGTGCGTTGCCTGATTCATACGAGATCGTGTTTGAGTTTGATGAGGGCAATCAATGGTTCTTGGATCGGATCCCCATTCGGGATCGCGGTCTACTCGCCCGGAAGGGACATTGAGTCCCTCGACCGGAGGTGATCGGTCTCTTCATGAATTGACTCCGGAATGTAGGTGTTGATGTCTAAGGAGCGAGGTCCAAGGCGAGTGATTGCAGTTCTTATAGAACGAGTCACTCCGGCCGCGGAGCTTATCCGCGTCGCTCAAGCGATGCGAGACGATGACAGATTGGCTCCAGTAGTCATACTGGCGCGCGCGGATTTGGAGAGCCAGCTTCCACGAGGGACCCTCAATGGCTTGCGGATTCTTTCACTTGACCGCAACTCCAACTCCCTCATGAGTTCGGCCGAAGAGTCGTCAAAGATGGATGGCGGCGAGCCCACGGATGTAAGAAGCCCGGCCGGCTGGTCGGCCCACGTTCCCTCATGGGTCAAGGCCTCCGCTGCCTACGAGGCTCTCAGTTTTATGAGAGGGCTACGCGCCCGATACCGGGTGGCGAAGCGGGTCCTTGACGAGCTCGCTCCGGCAGGTCTGCTCATAGCTGACGATCGAAGTCTTTGGCTGGCCCCAGCCTTCATTCGCGCTGCCAGTGAACGGCGGTGCCTGACAATGGTCATTCCCTTTGCTCTCTCTAATCCGGAGAGCGATGCTCATCTGCGCCACCTTAGAAGTCTTCCCGTCTCGCTGGACGCTGTTCGCTCGGTAAGCTTGAGAAGGCTCGTTGCCGGGCTGTTCCCTCGCCAGGTTCGGAGCACCGGGCATGGACGAATGCTGTTTTTTCCAGCGCAGACGACCCTGGTGCTTGCAGCAATGAGGATGCTCCCGCCGATGCCATGGTGCCTGGGAGGTGGGCGGGCTGATCTGGTCGCGGTATTCGGGCCACGCGATGCACGTAAGGCGGCGGAACTTGGAGTGAGCAGCGAGAAGATCATCGTATCGGGGCAACCATCGACCGATCATCTCCGAAACGCGGCATCGTCCAGTAAGGAGCTTCGAGACCAGATTGATGCTGGCTACAACCTCGATTCCAGCCGGTTACTAGTCGTTTGCGCTGTTCCTCATTTCGGGGAGCACACGATGACTGGTTGGGATACGCACTGGAAAGACATCGAGTGGTTGATTGGCACCCTCAGCCAATGTAAGGCCAATGTCTTGCTGTCCCTTCATCCAAAATCGAAAGCCGCGCAGTACCAGGACAGGATCGAGCCAGGTAGTTTGCAGCTATCTCGAGACTCCTTGACACGTATGCTGCCGGCAGCCGACATCTTTGTCGCCACCTACTCAAGTACCGTGCGATGGAGTATCTTGCTTGGTATTCCGACCGTCGTGATGGATCACTACAAATTGAACTACTCCTTCTATGATGACGTTGAAGGTCTCGCCATTACAAAGAGTCGCGAGGAACTTGAGAGTCTGCTAGGTCGGTTGATCGAGGATTCGAGGTTTCGGGAAGTATGCCGCTTGCAGCTCCTGCAGGGCGCGCCTCAATGGGGATCGCTGAGGAGTTCAGCAAACGATCTCATCATCGATGCTCTGCTTGGCAGACTTGCGGCAGACAACTGAAATCCAGAGTTCTACTATCCCCTTCTTCGGAACGACATAACAGATCAGTCTGGCTTTAAGGGACCCCATTGAAATTTGATCTTCGTCGTGACTACCATGCGGTCCAGCCACCATCGACGACAAGATTGTGACCGGTCACGTAGCTCGACAGGTCACTAGCTAGAAACGCAATTGCCCCTTTCAGATCCTCTTCAGTCGCCATTCGGCCAAGAGGGGTTCGCTCGGCATACTTTCGTTGGAAGACTTCAGGTTGCCCTCGTTCGATTCCGCCGGGACTTATTGCGTTAACGCGCACATGAGGCCCTAACTCCACCGCGAGCCACCTTGTCAGCTGCAAGATCCCGCCCTTACTTGCTGCATATCCAGCGGGGCTCCCCATCGCCGTATCTTCATACAGAGCCTTTTGGTGGCCGACGATTCCGTAGATCGAGGCAATGTTGATAATTGATCCTTGTCCCGCCGCCAGGCTGACGGCACATCCCTGCGACAGGGTAAAGACGGACGTCAGGTTCACCATAAGGATGTTTTCCCAGAGGGCTGAGTCCTGATTCTGAAATGTTGTTGCCCAGCCTTCCCGATTGTCGGCGCCCACGATGGCTGCACAGTTGATGAGCACATCCGTGCGACCGAACTTCGATTTAACAGCGGCAGGTATGGCTTGAATCTCTTCTTGGTTGCTGAGGTCGGCGATTACATTCGATGTGTCAGTTCCGTATGAGCGCCTCAAGGCCTCTGCATTAGCATTTGTGCCTTCTTCATCAAGATCGACCAGGACAACGCTTGCCCCCATTTCCGCCATTGTGTGAGCGGCCACTCCACCGACATGGCCGGCGGCTCCAGTCACAACCGCGACTCTGCCAGACATGTCCAGGAGTTGATTCAGGGATCTCATTGCAGAGGTTCCGCCGCCCGATGGCTAAACAGGCACTCTGCCACAAGGAGGTCAAGGTCCGAATCGATGTCGAGGGCTCTAACTTGCGGAACCAGGACTGCCTTGACCCGTCCTTGGAATAGGTGTGAGGCTGATAAGACATAAGTCGGGTTGGCCGCATACGCGACAGTAGTTATGTTGTGTACGGGTGGTGAGTCCTGCCGTCTCTGATACTGAGTATCAGCGTCGATCAGGAGTCGCGCGTAACCCTTTTCATCGAGGCGGACCATGTTGAAGTACGGATTCCTTGACGACGGACATGCTGTGATCACAACATCGGCATTGCCTTTAAGAGCCTCGTTAATGCAGGCATCAAGATCATCTACTGCTCTGAGAGGGGATGTGGTGGGTACGCTTACAAAGAGATTCATTGGGACTTCTGACTGACTATCAAGAGTACGGATTGCGTGCTGCCAAGCCAACCACTCTGGGGTGTCATCTTCTGCTAATTCCTTGGGCCGTATGAATGGAACGTCGGCACCAAATCGTCGGCCAACGTCCGCTATCTCGTGATCATCCGTGGAGACAACAACACGATCTATTAGGTTGCTCTGGCGTGCAGTTGAGATGGCATGCCCGAGTAGAGGCATGCCTGCTAGCTCACGGAGATTCTTTCTGGGCACTCCCTTTGATCCTCCGCGAGCGAAGATGACGGCGACTACGTTTCGCCTCATAAGGTAATCGTACGACCTTGAAGTGAGGACTCTCTAGCTGCCTCGATCACTTGGAGGACACGAAGTCCTTCCTCGCCTGTGGTTAGAGGCCTTCTACCATTTCGCAAGCACTGTAGGAAGTGATGCAAGAGACTCACGTACATCTTGTTGTTATCTTGAGAACCCCACGTGTCCCTCCATGTTTTCTCTCCCGGCCCGAATTGGCGCACGTGACCTTCAACCAGGTCACATTCGATTGTCCCTCCACTGCAGACAACCTTGCATGTACGGGTGTGCGAGCGCTGTAGCATGTCAAGGTGGACGTGTGCGCGAACGCGTCTATCTAACGATAAGAGAATGTCGACACAATCCTCGACGTCTATTTCCAGATCGCCGAGCGTGTAACTGCGGGCCGTCACCTCTCTTACATCGCCAAAGATCCACATCAAATAGTCCAACTCATGGCTGAGCTCCAAGAGTGCCCCCCCACCCAATGACTTTTGAGAACTCACCGAGGAGCGATAGTCGACACCGGGTCTCCAATCGGGCAAGTACTGCCCAGCATCCATGTGAACCCAGATGGGGCGACCTAAGGCTCCAGATGCAATCGTCCGACGAAGAGTCGCTACGGTCCAATCGAACCTGAGCGGATATGCGACCATCAGCGGCACACGAGTTTCTTTACTCACCCGGATAAGCTCAGAAACTCCGTGGCTCTGGTCGGAAATTGGCTTTTCCACTAAGACCGCTACACGTTGGCGAGCAAATGAGGTGGCGATTTCAACATGGCGTGTCGCGGGAGTTGCGACTATTGCTGCGGTGAGCTCAAGCGATAGGACTTTGTCCAAGTCGGTTTCTACCCGGTCAATCCCGTCTGCAAGAGAGTCGTTCAGCTTCGACTTGCTTCGACGGACGGCGATTATTTCCGCGTCGGGGACCAGCGTACGAAGGTTCCTCGCATGTCGGCGTCCGATGCTTCCGAAACCCACGATCACGAACCTGGCGGGGGGGGTCATGTCAAGATTAAGAATCGCCGAGGAGAACCAAACGAAGGACGAGTCTTTCGAACAGCTTTGGGTCCACCAAATTTGACTACTTTCTTTCCCGCCGAAGCGGAATCGTACGTCTTCTAAGCTGTCGTTCCGCGGGCTTGCCAAGCCTCTGTAGAAGCCGTCGCAGCAGGGAGGCCAAGCGCAGCACAATCTTTAGGGTGAAATCTCGTGAAGGGTCGTAACCATCGAGCTGTCTGCCGTCCCAATCGTAGAAGCGGACCTTTGGAAGACCGTGTCCCAGGCTGAGATCTCGTGCGAGATCAGGACGAGGCTCCTTTAGGGCAATGAGATGCAATGTGTACCCATAATCGGACCCCAGCGGTGAGTCATAGGCGACCGACTGCTTATATCCGTAACCTCTGAGTACTCGGTTCAGCCCTGCTGGATTTAGCCGGAGTGCTGCTCTAGCGTAGACGGATTCTTCCTGGGAATAGAAAACCGTCCCATCCGGACTGGCTTCACGGTTGCGCACCTTGAGCTCGGCAAGTGGCTCTGGACTCGTGAGAGTCATAAAGCTCCCTTTGAACTGTGTGCTCAGAAAGAGGGTGAATCCGACCCGTGACCTAATGTTCTCCAACAGGTCAAAGATAAGGAGTGGACTCTTCATGTGATACAGAAGACCGTGGAATATCACTAGGTCGAAGACTCCGAGAGTCGGGAGAAAACCCGGATCCTCGACGTCTCCTTGGAGTACGGTCGCGTTCTGGTGTTGCTTAAACTCCTTCAGCAGGAAATGCGCCCGGCGCACATGCGGCTGGCTCAGGTCCACGGCGACAACTTCCCCAAGATGCAAGTCACAAAGGATGTCGGAGTAATGCCCCTCAAGGCAGCCAAGATCCAGCGCCCGTATTGTGTTCGGATCTCGTTCGCCGATTACCGTCTGCACCACGTGTCTAAAGAGATCTCTCCCTCGTCCTAGATCGCCAAGAATCGGTGCCGCCTCGGGATGACCGTTGATGGTCACACCTTGATGTTGGTAGCTATAGCGCCATGGAGCCAGCGCCTCAGCCCGCTGCTTAAGCTCCTGCGTAGCCTTAGTCCACTCGTTCATGTGGTCACTTGGGGTTGACCCGCTCATGTGCCCACATCGCCAGCGCCCCTGCCATGCCGGACACTGCATCCGCTTCGGAGACAGAGCTCACGTCTTCCAAGCGGGGCTCGAGGTAGCCCACAATTGATGCGCGATCTAGGGCGCCGAGATACAGATGCAGAGCGTCCGTCGGAATCGTGACCCCGAGACCGGCAACCTTCTCCAGCGCGGCTCGGCTATCAGCATTACTACGAATCTGAAGGACACCTGGAGCGTCAAGATACCAAGCGGCCCCAAAGACCAATGCTGGTTTTCCCCGCAAGACGGCCTCCCAGCCGGCTGATCCTGCGATCGTGGCAACTGCCTGAGAGTGGTCGATGAGATCGAAAGATGGCGTTGAAATCGGTATCCACCTTACGTTTGGCCTGCGAGGGCGATCGTAGAACTCGAGATCCCGAACCATTTGACCCTTGGACATGTCCTGAAGTTGCCACGCGTGCTCTTTGACGTACAGCAGCCATCCAGTCGGTAGATTGTGGCTGAGGATATCAATCACCAATGACATGTTTGCGAAGTCCGCGCCGAGCGGAAGCGTGTTGCGTTCTGGCTGATAGTGAAGCGCCAGGAAGACATAGTTTCTTGAATAGTCAGGTTCCTCTTGCAATGTCTCGTAACGTCTTCGCAGGCGACTCTTCTTAAGGAGCCCCTTTATTCTCATGACCTGCCATCTCCAGACTGGCGTTGTCACATCAGTGACTCTTCTATTAGGCAATTTCAAATAGTTTTGGGGCGCGCCTTGCCTCTGAACATTTCGAGTGGCGATCCATCCTTCTCGTAGAGCAATGCGAAGGAAGCTGGATGCTGCCCCCGCACGTGATGTCGTTAGTCCATGAGCGGACAACTTTTTTCTGTAGTTTGCCGGCATTCCTTCGGAATATTCGCCTCGTAGTCGAATCACGTGCTCTCGAAGAGGCTTGGAAAGTTCGATCGATTCTGCTGTTTTTCTCAGGGCGCCCTTTAGGGCCTCAGAGCCGTCCCGCCAATCCTCCTGCAGCAGAAGGCGGCCCGGTATGGCTGTGCGCTCAAACATGATCGTTCGGATATCAAGTTCCTTGCATAACGCGAAGAGAACGAGGTCGTACACGAGATGAGGGGAGATTGAGAAGAAGACAACATCCGGCTCAAGGCGAAGCAGAAGAGCTCGCCAGTAGCGGACAAGATGATGATAATGCCGGAGTCGCTCATCGTATGAGAATGACTTTTGATCGGGATCCATCCGCTCCATCATCTTCAAGGCCATCACCTCAAATGGACGTAGCGAGATGAGCAGCTCTAGGTCAAGTGGTTCAAGGGTCATGTCTCTCAACGCTTCCGCGGAAATTCCGCGCGCGGCATGGATGTTGGAGTGAAAAATCGCATTCGGAAAGGCACGCATCACATGCTGTTTAATCTCGGTTGATCCGAGCCATACGATTGGCTCCCACTGGGCGTTTCGTTGCAGATGTTCGGCCATCCGAACAAGGTGTTGTTCCGAACACTCGGAGTAGATAACTCTCATCGCTCCATGCTCATTTCGACTCTCTCAATTGGAGGGAGGTCCTCAAGTGATAGTTGTCATCGACCCATTTAGCTAACTGCGCGCCATTCATGCTCGCAGAGCACCACACCTGCTTGCTCGAGCGATCTACCTGAACGGAAGAAATCGCCGGTACCTACCTCTAATAAGAAAGCATTCTCTAGACGGTCAGCCTTTGCGCCTGCGACTCGTGATTCTACTGAGATTGAATATGTGCCCGGCTTCAGAGGAAGCCTGGGTATGTGGCAGATTATCCTGCCCGTTCCAGGAAGACGCTCGAAATCTTGATTCACTAACGTTGTCCAGAACCGCATCAATTCTCGATCGAACTGATCTACCAACCCCATCAAAATCGAAACATGGCGCAACTCATCGAACGCCGAGCGGTACGAAAGGACGATGTCGAGTGAGGCACCGGGTCCGACCGCGTCGACTTTCTCTCCCGAGTTGTTGCGAATGGACAGATCCGTAAACCGCATAGCGCCGTTGCCGATTCGATCCCCTCGGGAGGAGATATCAGACTCACGGCTTGGGACATCAGCGGCATGAGACAAATACTTCTCGATCGCGGTTGAAGGTTCAGCGTCGATCATTAACCTTCCGCCGTGAAGCCATATCGCGCGTGTGCAAAGATGCCCAATGGATTCCATATTGTGACTTACAAACAGCACCGTTCGGCCCTGATAGGCAGTTTCGCCCACCTTCTTAAGACATTTTCTCTGGAACTCAGCGTCACCTACCGCCAAAACCTCATCTACAAGCAGGACTTCAGGTTCAAAATGGGCAGCCACCGCGAAGCCAAGGCGAACGCTCATTCCGCTTGAGTAACGCTTGACAGGAGTGTCGATAAAATCTCCGATGCCGCTGAAGTCGACGATTTCGTCATATCGCTCATCAATCTCGCGTTTCTTCATCCCAAGCAGCGCGCCGTTTACATAGACGTTCTCTCGTCCAGTCAACTCCTCGTTGAAGCCCGTTCCGACTTCAAGCAGAGAGCCAACTCGACCGCGGATCACGATCCTTCCTTCTGTTGGTTCAGTCAGCCGCGACATGAGCTTCAAGAGCGTGCTCTTACCCGCGCCGTTGCGGCCTATAACGCCCAGAATCTCGCCTCGCTCAAGCGCGAAATTGATGTTGCGAAGTGCCCAGATATAGTCTTGCCTTCCACCTGAATCAAGATCGCGACCTTTGTCGAGTTCGACCAAACTCTTCGATTTTGGTCGAAACCTCAGAAACCAGTTCATTAGTTCGCGATGAGGCTGCCTTTGGCCAAGACGATATTTCTTTCCCACGTTCTCTACGACGATGGCGCGACCGGTCATCTGCAGATGATCCTCAAATTCTATCCATGAACGTTCTCTCCACTCTCGTGAAGATCAAGAGGCCGCCAAGTACTAGGACCAAGAGAGCGACAGACGAAGAAAGGAGCATTCCACCTTGCAGACTGCTACTTCCAAGCAGTGACCACCGTGCCCCCTCGATCACAGAAACCATAGGATTCAGTGAGTACACCGCTATCCATTCATTGGGTACTGCTGATGCCGGATAGATGACTGGGGTAGCGAAAATGCCGAGGCTAAGGAGGAATGGCGTCGCATAGGCTAGGTCCCGAAACTCGATGCTAAGTGCTGATACCCATAATGCAAAGGCAACGGAAGTGATGACAGCCATCGCAATGAAGAGCGGCAGTAGGAGCAGGGGCCAGGACGGGGCGTACGCGTAGAAGATCATTAAGCCGCCTAGGACAGTTAGTCCCACAGCAAAATCTGCCAACGCTGTTACGGCAGGAATTGCAGGAGCGAGGACTCTAGGAAAATACACTTTACTTATGACCCCACGAAGTGTGATCAGACTCAATCCCCCGGAGCTAACGGACTTGGAAAACAACTGCCAGAAGAGAACTCCGGTCAGAGAGAAGAGTGGGTAGGGAACTCCGTCTGATGGCAGATCGGCGAGGCCGCCGCCAAAGACTATTGTAAATACTCCGGTCGTCGCTAGAGGTTGGGCGATGACCCAGGTGAAACCCAACGCGGTTTGACGGTAGCTTGATCTAATGTCACGTAGCGACATGATCAACAGTAGGTGTCGGTAGTGCCATATATCACGCAGGTTTAAGAACTGCCAACCTCTTGTTGGTGCTATCACCGTGGTTTGGAGTATGTCTCTCACCTTCTCGGCCATGAATGGGTTGCTCTCTTGTCACGTCGACTGTTGATGGGACCCCCATACTAAGAGGCGAGAGCGGGATGACTCCGCCAGAGTCATACTTCACTGGACATGCTTGAATCATCTTAGCGATTGCCGTTTGGCTGATTAGCTGGGCAGGACGAATTGGCTTAGTCCCACGGTACTAGCGCGTTGGTTACCTCGTTAGAATTGATGATTCAGTATCGATGCGCAGATGTAGGACGGGATAGCCTTGAAGGAGCCGATGCTCCGTAACTACAACAGACGGAAATCAAGACACACTAGACCCGCGAGTCGAGAGCAAGCATCGGGCTGATGCAAATCGAGTGGCTCAAGACGGGGCTGTGAAAGACATTCAGATCGGTGATAGAGCCATCGGTAGTGGTTTTCCCTGCTACGTGGTTGCTGAAGCAGGGGTAAATCACAACGGACAACTCGACCTCGCTCTCAGACTTGTTGAAGAAGCCGCACTTAGGGGTGCTGACGCGGTCAAGTTCCAGACGTTTAGTGCGGATAAGGTCGCGATCACAGGAGGGCCCCTGGCCAACTATCAACTGCAGTCGTTTCCTGAGAAGGACCAAAGAGCCATGCTTCGATCACTGGAGCTCTCTCGCGATGCTCTTATAGATATTCAAGGACGTTGTTCGGAAATCGGTATCCAGTTCCTGTCTTCACCGTTTGACCAGAGCTCTGCCGATCTCCTCGAAGAAATGGGGATGGAGGCTTTCAAGATTGCGTCGGGCGAGCTAACTAATACACCTTTCCTGAAGTATGTTGCCAAAAAGGAGCGACCAATACTGCTTTCGACAGGCATGGCGAACTTAGAGGAAGTAGAAGTTGCCGTTGATGCCATCCGTCAGTCTGTCGACACGCCGCTGATCTTGCTCCATTGTGTCAGCTCCTATCCCGCAGACCCTCGTGATTGCAACCTCTTGGCCATGAGGACGATTCGTCAGGAGTTTGGGGTACCAGTCGGATTCTCGGATCACACAACGAGTTTGAGCGTGCCATGGGCAGCCGTTGCTCTAGGCGCAGTCGTTATCGAGAAGCACCTAAGTCTTGATACATCCATGAGGGGGCCGGATCACATCGCGTCTCTCTCTCCCGAGCGCTTTGAGAGTATGGTTCGTGGCATCCGTGAGGTCGAGGCCAGCTTCGGGTCGTCCGAGAAGGCCCCAACTCTGGCCGAGATTCAAATGGCCAAGATAGTGCGTCGCAGTCTCGTGGCGGCAAGGTTTATACCTGCGGGTAAACGCCTGGTGGCTGAGGACATCGCCATTATGCGTCCCGGCACGGGACTACCCCCTGACATGCACGACCAGATGCTTGGCAAGATAGCCAGCGCGGACCTTCCCGAAGGCTCGCTTCTGTCTGCAGACAATGTCGAATGAGAATCGTCGGTGTAGTTACTACCTCGCGGGCTGATTCGGCTGCCTACGAACCCGTTCTTAGGCGTATTCGCCAGTCTTCGGAACTGGCATTGGCACTACTGGTAGTGGGAAGCAGCCCTGCGCAGTCGGGGGAATCTACACTCCAAGCCATTGCCGGGGAAGAGTTGACGATTCAGGTGGGAGGTTCGCTTCCACCAGATGACACGGCCAGAGGAATCGTTTACGCGATGGCCGACACTACTAAGACCTTCGGGGATCTGCTCCTGCGATGGACGCCTGACATCCTGCTAGTACTTGGAGACCGCTACGAGATGCACGCCGCCGTCAGTGCCACCGTCCCCTTTCTAATTCCAGTTGCGCATATCCATGGCGGCGAGTTGAGCCAGGGGTCGATTGACGATGCATTCCGACACTCAATTACCAAGTTGAGTCACATTCACTTTGCAAGCACGGCCGAGTACGGCCGTCGCATTGTCCAATTGGGAGAGGAGCCTTGGCGAGTTCATGTTACGGGAGCACCCAGCCTTGACAATCTATTGGGAATGGTCCCGCTCTCACATCGCGAACTCTCTCAGAGGATCGGCGTTCCGATTGACAATCGGACGCTGCTCGTGACCTATCACCCTGAAACGTTGGAAGCTAATCGAGGCCTACATGGTGCGAGAGCCATGTTGAATGTCCTAACCGATCACTCTGACAGCATTGTCGTTACGGCTCCCAATCTCGATCCGGGGCACGAGCTCATCCGCAAGCAATTGCTGGAGTTTTGTATTGGGCACTCGAACGCCGTGTTCGTAGAGAATCTCGGTACTCAGGCATATTTCAGCCTTATGGCGTTGGCTGGGGCCATGGTTGGGAACTCTTCGAGCGGAATCATTGAGGCGGCTTCGTTTGAGCTCCCTGTCGTTAACATCGGTATGCGACAGGAGAGACGAACTCGCGCCAAGAATGTCATTGATGTGGAACCTTCATATGCAGGAATCCATCAAGCCTTGGTCAAGGCGCTTAGCCCGGCGTTTCGTAACGAGTTGGTGGGCCTAAAGAATCCATACTCACTCGGAGGAGCAGCCAAGAGAATCGTTGACTGTCTCGAACAGGTGCAGATAGACAGGAGACTTCTCAGCAAGAGATTCTTTGATATCTCTCCGGACCCGCTTGTCGATGACTGCTAAGCAATCGACTGCCGTGCTCCTCGGTGGAGGCGGCCACGCCAAGGTTGTGCTCGAGGCAATCATGCTCGTCGATGCCGCGGCCGTGCGTACGATCCTCGACGCTGACACGGAGCGTTGGGGGAAACGAGTGGGTGGTGTAGAAATCGCGGGTGGTGACGAACTGCTCCCTAAGCTGAGGGACAAAGTCACACACTTCATGGTGAGTCTTGGTGGTATTGGAGGTGACCGCCGAGCGTTGCTATTCGAGCTGGGTCTTCGGAACGGACTTGTACCTCTGACGGTTGTCCATCCGAGGGCCTATGTGTCGGTGGGGGCGAGCATTGGTCCTGGAACCTTCGTAGCGGCCGGAGCAATCGTTGGGCCTGGGGTGCGAGTTGGCCACAACGTCGTGATCAATACAGCGAGCGTTATTGATCACGATTGCAAAGTTGGGAACAACGCCCACATTGCTCCAACGAGCTGCTTGGGGGGAGCGGTCACTGTAGGGGAAAATGCGCACATCGGCTCTGGGGCCGTCATACTGGAGGGTAGGAACGTTGGGGCCCATGCAGTCGTGGCGGCGGGCGCTGTTGTCATCAAGGACATTCGAGCAAGTACGACTGTGGCCGGAGTTCCGGCGCACCCGATGGGAATCTCGTCGAACGACAGTTAGAGGCCTTCCTCCAAGCGGCGATAATCACCCCCAATGGAGCATCAAACCGTTAGCACCCCTGGCTCGGACCCAACTCGCCTAGCGGCCCGTTCCGCAACGATCCGCGTCAATCCCCCGATTGGACATCAAAGGTCCCAATCTCGTAAAGGGTGTACATCTAGAGGGCCTGCGTGTTCTTGGTAAACCCGAGAGCTTCGCACGGCACTATTACGCGAACGGCGCGGATGAACTCCTCTATATGGATACCGTTGCGAGTCTGTATGAACGGAATAGCCTGCTTCACATCATTGAGCGGACAGCGCGGGAGGTATTCATTCCGATTTGTGTAGGCGGGGGCCTCAGGACACTCGACGACATCAAATCGGTGCTTCGGGCTGGCGCGGACAAGGTTGCGATCAATACTGCTGCCTTGGCGAATCCCGATCTCATTCAGAGAGCTTCTAAACGATTCGGATCATCAACGATAGTTGTTTCGCTGGAGGTGATTCGCCAATTGGATGGTTCCTACGAATGTTTTACAGACAATGGTCGTGAGGCGACAGGGGTGGATGCACTCCAGTGGGTCGAAAGAGTTGTTGAGCTTGGTGCGGGCGAACTCTTGGTGACTTCAGTGGATCGGGAGGGAACGGGCAGGGGCTTTGATCTGAATGTGATCGAGCGCATCGCATCGTCTGTAGGAATACCCGTGATTGCCGGAGGAGGCGCTGGCAAGATTGATCACATGAAGGAAGTGATACTGGAAAGTGGCGCTGATGCGGTTTGCATTGCCTCAATCCTCCACTACGACGCGATCAAGACTATCGATTTCCGACCCGACCAGTTTGGCGAGGAAGGAAACGTCGAATTTCGCCAAAGGGGAGACCAGTCGCGTAGAATCGTGGCCATCTCGCTTCCGGAGATGAAGGAACAGTTGGAGCGGGAAGGGATTCGTGTGAGACCTCTTCAATGACGCGACGAGCTGATGTAGCCATCGTCGATCACGGGCTTGGGAATCTATTCAGTGTTCAACAAGCCTGCCAGCAGGTGGGCCTTAGTCCAAGTCTGACGACGAATGTTCAGGAGATCGATCAAGCGGATGCAGTGGTTATCCCAGGTGTGGGGGCTTTTTCAGACGCCATGGACACCCTTAACCGACTAGGACTGGTCGAGCTGCTTCGAGATATCGCGGCTCGGGGTACGCCCATTTTCGGCATCTGTCTGGGGTTTCAGCTACTCATGGAGGCAAGCGAGGAGTTTGGATACCACGCTGGTCTAGGGCTCATCCCCGGCACGGTTAAGAAGCTCTTTAGCGAGATGCGACCCGTTTTGGATCAGCGTGTTCGGCCTCGCGTCCCACAGGTGGGATGGAATCAGGTATATCGACCGCCACAAGACAGGGAGTCTCATAATCCTTGGACGGATACCATGTTGCACGATATCCCGGATGGCACCTACATGTATTTTGTCCACTCTTACTATGTAGTTCCCAAGGAGATGAGTGACGTCTTGGCCGTGACGGCGTATGGAAAGCTTACATACTGCTCTGCTGCCAGTCGCGGCTCGCTTTTTGGGTGTCAGTTTCACCCTGAGCGGAGTGGAGGAATGGGATTGAGAATGTATTCGAATATCGCTCGTCTGGTGCGCGCTGCTGCCAGGTAGATGATGACCGAAGAGATTCAGCCCTTATTCGGCCTGCCTCAGGAAGTCCATTTCTGTCAACGGTGCGTCATGTCGAATCAGAGACCTTCATCGTATCCAGAGTTTCGGCACTCACCGGATCGTGTGACGCCAACGCTCAAGATCAACCAGGACGGAATTTGCGACGCCTGCCTCCTAGCGGAGAAGAAGGAGAATATCGACTGGGATGAGCGAGAGCGCTTGCTGTTGGCCCTGCTTGACCGCCATCGGACGAATGACGGGTCCTACGACTGCTTAGTACCAGGCAGTGGTGGCAAGGACAGTGCCTTTACGGCGCATGTCCTGAAGTACAAGTACGGCATGCATCCTTTGACAGTGACGTGGCCACCCATCCTCTACACGGATATCGGCTTTCAGAATTATAGGAATTGGATTGAGGTGGGTGGTTTTGACAACGTCACGTTCAAGCCGAACGGTCGGGTCCATCGTTTGCTTACGCGTCTGGCCCTGGAGAATCTCCTTCACCCATTTCAAACATTCATTCTTGGTCAGAAGAACTTGGCGCCGAAGGTAGCCCTTAATTACGGAATCAACCTTGTCTTCTATGGCGAGAACGAAGCCGAGTATGGCAACCCGATTGCCGACAGCGGGAGCTCCCTACGAAGTCACTCGTACCATACATACTCAAATCTGGACGACATCTATCTCGGAGGTGTCTCTGTGAAACAGTTGACCGATCAGGAGAGCCTCACTCTTTACGATCTATCGCCCTACTTGCCCGCGTCCTATGAGGAATTCGCAAAGAGCGAGATTGAAGTTCACTACCTTGGCTACTATTTAAAATGGATTCCCCAAGAGGCTTACTATTACGCTGTCGAGAATACCGATTTCCAAGCGAATCCTGCTCGCACCGAAGGAACGTACAGTAAATACAACAGTCTTGATGACAAGATTGATGGTTTCCACTACTACACGACGTGGATCAAGTTTGGTTTGGGCCGGGCCAGCTACGATGCATCTCAAGAGGTTCGCAACAAGCACTTGACCCGAGAGGAGGCAATCGCACTGGTCCGCCGGTTCGATGGTGAGTTCCCTGCGAGATTCTCTGACGACGTCATGAATGCATTGGATATGGATCTAGACCACTTCATGAGCCTTTGTGACAAGTTCCGGTCGCCGCACCTTTGGAAGTACGAGAATGGCGAATGGGCACTCCGGCATCCCGTCTGGGCGTGAAAGACAAACGATCCGAGCTAGATGAAATGCCGCGATCCCAAATTGCTTCCTACACCGTAGGGATTAGAAGCACAGTTAGGGACGTCGCTCAGACTATCGATCGGAATGGTGAAGGAATAGCTCTGGTTCTTGATCACGATGGAAGCCTTCAGGCCACGATTACGGATGGTGATATCCGAAGGGCACTGCTAGCCGGGCTTTCACTCAGTGATACCGTGAGCACTCTTCTTGCCTCGCGTGGCCCATCGCCTGCTCACCTAAATCCGATCGTGGCATCCCATCGGATAACTAAGGCTGAATTGCTCAAACTAATGACGGAGCAGGCGGTGCGACAAGTGCCCCTGGTTGATGAGGCCGGGCGCGTTATCGACCTCGCATTCTTGCAGGAGATTATTGAGGACCTCGAGCGTCCAATTCAGGCAGTCGTGATGGCAGGGGGTTTGGGATCACGACTGCTGCCTCTAACCAGTGAAACGCCTAAGACATTACTTCCGGTTGGCGATAGATCTGTAATAGAACACATCATCGAGCAGATGCGCATGTCCGGGATTAGGAAGGTCAATGTCGCGCTTCATCACCTATCAGAGAAGGTCATTGGCCATCTTGGAGATGGTTCGGAAATGGGAGTCGAGATAACTTACGTGAGAGAGGATGAGCCGCTCGGAACCGCGGGAGCGCTCCGGTTAATGACCTGGCCTGATGAACCCTTGCTGGTCGTAAACGGTGACATCGTCACGAATGTGAACTACAAGGCGATGCTTCGCTATCACCTAGAGCAAGAAGCAGACATCACAGTGGGGGTCCGAAAGTATGACCTAGCCATTCCTTATGGTGTTCTGGAATGTGAAGGCCCAACAGTTCTTGGCGTTGAGGAAAAGCCAGTGAACACCTTTCTTATCAATGCGGGCATCTATCTGGTGCAGCCTTCGGTAATTGACCATATTCCCAGCGAGGGCTCCTATGACATGACAGATCTAATCCGGAACCTGGTCGAACAGAATCGAACCGTGGTTGCCTTTCCGATACACGAATACTGGCTAGATATAGGAGAGCACGGAGACTATAGTCGCGCCCAGGAGGAGCATCACAGGGGCCTATTCGGGTGACCGACTGGGGTACATCGAATGTCTTAGTCACCGGTGCGGGCGGATTCATCGGAAGCCATTTGGCCGAACATCTGGTGCGACTCGGAGCGCGCACCCGAGCATTCGTCCACTACAACTCGCGTGGCTCCTGGGGTTGGCTTGATGAATCCGAGATAAAGGATGACCTTGAGGTGGTATCAGGCGATGTAGCCGATACACACTTGGTCGAGGAGGCCATGGCAGGGGTAGACGTTGTTTTCCACCTTGCAGCCTTGATTGGGATTCCGTACTCATACAAGGCGGTTCACTCCTACGTCAGGACCAATGTGGAGGGAACACTCAACATTCTCCAAGCAGCCCGCACAGGCGAGACAAGTCGTGTGATACATACATCAACAAGTGAAGTGTATGGATCTGCCCAACAGATACCAATCCCCGAATCCCACCCACTGCAAGCTCAGTCACCCTATTCCGCAACTAAGATCGCGGCTGACAAGCTAGTCGAATCGTTTGTCCGATCCTATGGGCTGAGTGCTTCCGTCGTCCGGCCTTTCAACACGTACGGGCCCAGACAGTCTGCTCGCGCCGTAGTACCGACGGTCATCAGCCAGTTCCTGGCCGGAATCAGACCTATACGATTGGGAAATCTCAGCCCAACTAGAGACTTGAGCTATGTGGACGATACGGTCCGGGGTTTTGTCGCGGTTGCCGAGAGCGATGAGACGATCGGTCATGAAGTGAACTTGGGTACAGGAAATGACGTGTCTATTCGAGAGCTGGTTCAGATCGTCGGCGCGCTCTTAGGAGTAGACGCTGACGTCCTTAAGGAAGAGGCGCGGAGCCGCCGAGAATCCAGCGAGGTTGACAGACTGTGTGCGGACACGTCTCAGGCCAAAAGGCTTGCAGGATGGGAATCGCGAGTTGACCTGAAGGATGGGCTTCTAAAGACGATCGAGTGGGCTCACTCACACCCAGACAGCTTCCGCCCTGAGGTATATGCGATCTGAAGAAGACAGTGAGGAAGCCGTTCGTCCCTCTCAGCACTCCCCATATCGCCGGGAATGAATGGCAGTACGTAAAGGAGTGCTTGGATACCGGCTGGGTGTCATCAGCAGGCTCCTTCGTTACGCGCTTCGAGCGAGAGATATCCAGAAGACTGGATGTCGGCCACGCCGCAGCGACAACCAGCGGAACGGCAGCGCTCCATGTTGCACTGGTCGCCCTGGGCATTCGGCCCAACGAGGAGGTGCTGGTCCCAAGCCTAACCTTCATTGCGCCAGCGAACGTAGTTAGCTACGTTGGTGCTCGGCCCGTTTTTGTCGATGTTGACCCAGAAACATGGCAGATAGACCCAGGCCTCGTCGCACGGTTCCTAGAGCTCGACTGCAAGTTGCGTGACGGAAAGCTCTACAACCGTGAGTCGGGCAGAGTCGTTTCAGCGATCATTCCTGTTCACGTTCTGGGTCATCCTGCCGAAATGACACCCTTACTTGAGGTCGCGCGCAGTTTTGGATTGAGGATTGTGGAAGATGCCACTGAAGCACTTGGTGCGCGGTATAGAGGTCGCGAGATCGGCGGTCTTGGAGACGCAGGCTGTCTCAGTTTCAATGGTAATAAGTTGATTACCACCGGGGGTGGCGGAATGGTCGTCACATCCGACGAGTCGTTAGTCGCGAAAGTGCGTTATCTGACCACTCAAGCCAAGGACGATTCAGACGAGTATGTGCACGATGAAATTGGATACAACTACCGATTGTCTAACGTGGCCTCTGCAATTGGCTGCGCCCAACTCGAGACCTTAGATGAGCGACTTGCGGGAAAGACACAGATTGCTTACCGATACCGATCGGCGTTCGCGGATCTGCCGGGCGTGAGTTTCATGCCTAAGGCATCCTGGGCGGAGCCGACATACTGGCTAAGCACCATACTGATCGATCCCTCTCTTGCTGACGCGAGAACGTTGGTCAGGCGATTGGCGGAAGCGGGGGTTCAATCTCGACGACTTTGGCAGCCTCTTCATCTAAGCCGCGCTCACGCCGGTGCCCAGCACATAGGCGGGCATGAGTCGGAGCGACTCTATGCGTCGGCCGTATCACTGCCGTCATCAGTGGGAATGAGTGGTTCGACACAGGATTATGTAATAGAGAGAGTGATTTCTCTTCTGACTCACTAACAACTGAGCCGCGGGTCTCTCCGGCGGTGGTATTACCATTCGCACTCGGCTTGGTGCGCGTTCAGGTTCTGAGGCTGGTTGCCGGGCATAAGAGACAAGGACGAACAGCCCTTTAGTTTTTCGAGTGTTCTTCACCGCCACTTAGACTTGGTTTGAGGAGGAGACGCGACTTGGCGCATAGCCACGTTCAGGTTGTTGCAGAGATTGGTTCCGTTCACGACGGGAGCTTCGGAAATGCCCTTGAACTTATCAGGGTTGCTGCGAGCGTTGGCGCCGACACCGTAAAGTTTCAACTCCATATCGCCCAGGCAGAGAGCATTCGGGGCGCCCCAAATCCGCCTTATTTCGAGCGTGAAGATCGGCACACCTATTTCGAGCGTACGGGTTTCTCTCGGGAGCAGTGGAAAGCGCTCGCCGATGCAGCGCACGAAGAGGGGATCAGCTTCATGTGCTCGCCTTTCTCTGGCGAGGCACTATCCATTCTGGACAGCATCGCATTGGACGCCTTGAAGGTGGCGTCTGGAGAGGTCACGAACATTCCTCTGCTCGAGGAGATCGGCCAGCGAGGTCTACCAACCTTTCTTTCAACGGGGATGTCCGATTGGGCGGAGATTGACGCCGCAGTTGAGGTCTTTCGCGCAACAAATGTCGAACTAACGATTCTGCAATGTACGTCAGAGTATCCTTGCCCTCCGAATCGGATCGGGTTGAATGTGTTGGGGGAGATCCAGGCCAGATACAAACTACCAGTGGGTCTATCAGATCACTCATTTGGCCCGGCGGCAGCGGCGGCTGCGGCCGTTCTAGGAGCATCCGCAATAGAGAAGCATCTGACCTTCAGCAGGGAAATGTATGGCAGCGATGCGGCGAATGCGATGGAACCCGATGAGTTCCGAGAGATGGTGCGCATTATTCGGGACATCGAAACGATGTTGAGCCATCCGGTGGATAAGTCAGATCTAGAGCCTTATGCGCGCATGCGAGAAGTATTCTCGAAAAGCCTAGTATCGACGCGACCGCTTAGGCTTGGTGAAGTCATTGACCGCGGCGCCGTGGCTATGAAGAAGCCCGGCACTGGGCTCCCCCCTTCCCTATTGGCGGATGTGATCGGTCGACGAGCCGCCAAAGACATAGATGAGGACTCGCTGCTGAGCGAGAGCGATATCGAGTGGTGATGTCGACAGGTGAAATCGATGAGTAGGGATCGGAAGCGCGTTTGCGTCTTTGTCGGGTCACGCGCAAACTACGCGAGCATCCGTTCTGCCATGAGAGCGATTGACGAGCACCACAGTCTTGAACTGGTGTTGGTGGCTGGAGCATCTGCTTTGCTCGATCGGTATGGGTCGGTTATAGACGTGATGCAGCGGGATGGTTTCACAATCTCAGATCGGGTTTTCATGTTGCTCGAAGGAGAAACGCCAGTCACAATGGCCAAGTCCACGGGCTTGGGGATCATCGAGCTCGCAACGACTTTGGACAGGCTTCGACCTGATCTAGTCATAACAGTGGGGGATCGCTTCGAAACGATGGCAACCGCGCTCGCCGCTACATACATGAACATACCGTTGGCCCACACGATGGGCGGCGAAGTATCGGGAAGTATCGATGAGAGCATCCGCCACGCCGTGACCAAATTTGCTCATCTGCATTTCCCTGCGAGCGAGGACGCACGCTCACGCATCATCCGCATGGGCGAGGACCCAGAACGCGTCTTCAACGTCGGCTGCCCGCGCATCGACCTCGTGGCAGAGGTCTTGTCCGAATCCGCGCCCGATCTGGGCAAGTTGGTCGCCACCGAAGGAGTTGGGCCGATCCTGGATCCTTCCCAACCCTTCGTTCTTATATCTCAGCATCCGGTGACCACGGAGTATGGAAGGAGCGAGGAACAGATCGAGGAGACTCTCGCTGCGGTCATGGATGTCGGCATCCAGGCCGTCGCGCTGTGGCCTAATGCGGATGCAGGAGCCGACGACGTCGCTCAAGGCATGAGGAAGTTCAGAGAGCGCAATCGGGATGCTCCAGTTCATTTCTTCAAGAGCCTTCCTCCGCACATCTATATCCATCTCATGTCTTTGACGGCATGCCTCATAGGTAACTCGAGTAGCTCGATCCGGGAGGGGGCTTTCATAGGGACACCCGCGGTGAATGTGGGAACTCGCCAGAACCGGCGGGTTCGAGGGGCTAACGTTGTTGACGCCGACCACAACCGTCAGGAGATTGCCGGCGCTATCCGGGACCGGATAGCGAAAGGCCGTTTCCCATCAGATCCACTCTACGGAGATGGCAAGGCCGGCGAGCGCATCGCCGAATGTCTCGCAGGGATTGATGTCCAAGTTCAAAAGGTGATTGCTTATTGAGTGCGAGCTCCACCCGCATGGCTGAGGTGGATGACCGGCCGATTTTGATCTACGCGCCCAGCCGCATGTCATTCAGACAAGCGACCTTCCCTAAGCTAGTTGACGCCATGAGCGAGTCGTCTGCTCGGGTACTGATCGTTTCTGACGCGTCTCCGTCCTCCAAAAGCCTTCTCTCTGTCGAGCTCCCAGGCATGAGTGTCAATGGCGAATCCGACTCAGCAAGCTTCTCCGCGGTAGCAGGCGATCCGAAGCTACGCCGGGCTCGGTCGTCATGGGAGAGAGCCCACTACCGAATCAGAAGAGCTGTCTTCATGGTCGTAGCTCACCGTTTCCTAAGGATCGCTGGGGTTCGGGGGTTCGAAGCGCGCACCTTGCTCCCAAGGGGGGAGCGAAAGGCTGCGATGGCTGCTGGGAATCCGGTCAGTCGGTGGCTCGGATTCCCCTTTCCCCGCAGTCGATTGCTCTACGGCCTGTTCTCTTCCATATTCCATACAAGGTTCTTTTCTTACGGTCGCATCGATCGGCTAATCACCTTGTTGGATCCAAAGAGGGTGGTCCTTATGCACGTCCAGAATCCGATGGCGTGGGCTTGGGTCCGGGCTGCTGGGCAACGGCAAGTGCCCGTCTCGGGGATGATTGGGAGCTGGGACCAACCCACGACCAAGGGTCACTTGCCCAGGCACCTCGAACGTGTCTATGTGCAAGGTGAACTAGAGCGTAGCCACCTGGAGCGATTCCATAGTCGCTCGCTGTCGGAGCACCATGTGATCGGCTGGCTCTCGCACGATGGATGGCTACGGTCTGCGTCAACAGCCCGCGAGGAGCTTCTGGATGGGCTTGGAATTCCACGAGATGCAAGAGTGCTGTTGTTCGGAGCTAACAGCAGCAGACTAGGGTCACATGAACCTCGGATCGCGGCCTTGATTGCGGATTTCCTCGTACAGCAGCCGGGCCCATCCCGCTACCTACTCGTGCGCCTTCATCCAAACGATCCGGAGTCCGAGTCGAGATTCGCCTCTCTTCGTGACCATCCACGAGCGATCTTGCAGGTTCCCGAGTTGAGTGATCTCGAACAGCTCGGCGAGATGCTGAAGAGCAGTGACCTCCTCGTGTCAACCGGTGGTTCGATTGCCTTGGACGCGATCGCTCTCGATCGTCCGGTGGTCGCTCTAGATTACGCGGATACGGCAAAGCCGCACGCAGAACGTATCTACGATCTGGAACATAACGCGGCTCTAGTTGAAACGGGCGGGGTGAGACTGGTCCGGGATGATCATGAGCTCAAAGAAGCGATGAGCGCCTACCTTACCGATCCATCGCTTGATCGTGATGGAAGGGAGAGAGCTCGGGCGCTCCTTGGACCTAGTGATGGCCGAGCCGCCGAGCGCTTCGTCGAGAACATGCTGGGGATTGGCGGACGACGGTGAACGTGCTGGGGCTGATACCCGCTCGAGGGGGCTCTAAGGGCATTCCACGAAAGAACTTGATCCACCTGGGAGGAGTGCCCCTAATCACTCATACCGTCGAGGCCGCCGTACGAGCAGAGTCGATCACGCGAACCGTCGTGTCCACTGACGATCCAGAGATCGAGTCGATCGTCCGATCCGCCGGCATAGATGTAATCGCTCGGCCATCGGAGCTAGGCGGAGATGAGGTCCCCGCTGTGGATGTCATTCGCCACGTAGTTGCCGAGTTGGCGAAGGACATCTACGAAGTCGTCGTCTACCTCCAACCAACATCACCGTTGCGGAACGCAGACCACATCGATCAGGCCGTGGGCATGCTTACGCGCGATCTGGATGGTGTCGTGTCGGTTGTCCCAGTGCCCCATGCGATGAATCCCGGATCGCTCATGGAGCGAGGTGACGACGGTCTGCTGCACCCACTCGATCTGAAAGACAGTTTGAGGAGGCAAGACCGGCCCCAGCTCTACGCACGCAATGGTCCTGCGGTCCTCGTCTTATGGACCAGCATCCTTGAAGATGAGGCGCCCTTGTACTCGCATCGGTTCGCTCCCTATCCCATGACACCGATGCATTCGATAGATATCGACGATCCTAGCGACGTCGAGTTTGCTGAAGCGGCTCTTTCCTACTTGGAGCGTTCGGGCAAGAAATGAGGATTGGAACTGCTTTTTCGTATCGCTCATCCCATCTCATTGGCAGAGCGATACGAAGGTCGTTGGCTCGTCAGTACGGGGAAGAACCCGTGCCATACGACGTGATCAGGCGAGTACGACGGCGAGTCTGGGGCAGCGACCCCCTTTCGCCTTCCCTCAAAGAGGCGATGTCGTCCTCAGTCCAATCGCTGGAGGATCCGCTAAAGAGAGCTTTGGGGGACGCCGAGCTGGGGCCCTGGTCCGTCGATCCCAGGAGCATCAAGGTTATTGCGTCGCGCTTGAGGAATCGTCCCCCATCGCGTGTGCTGGAGTTGGGAAGCGGTTGGAGCACGGTTTGTCTGGCTGCACTGATGCGAGAGCTCTTCGATGCCGATGAAACCCGGGTCCTCACGATCGAGCAGGACGAACGCTTTGCGTCGACCACCCGGGAACTTCTGCGAGAACGCAGTCTCGATGATCAAGCGCAGGTCGTGACGGCTCCCTTGATGAGTACCGGGAACGGGTACGACCTGTCCCTGGTAGTGGGAGACCTGAGCCGGCATCCGTTCGAAGCGGTACTCATTGATGGCCCCGCGGGCCCGACCGGAGCGAGGGCGTCGACCCTCCCCAAGGTGCTCCCTTATCTGACGAATGGCGCCCAGGTCTTCTTGGACGATGCGCTTCGGGACTCCGAGCTGTCGTTCCTGGCGGATTGGCGATCCATACCCGGATTCATCCTCGAGGGAATAGTCGTCACTGGTACCGGTCTCTTGATTGGGCATGTGGAGACGTGAGATTGCTGATCGCAGACACGGATCCGGGCGGTCTCTGGCAGAAGCTTTCGCGTGACAACCCTGGACTAGAGAGATTTCCCTTTGAGGAACAGTTGAAGGTCCGGGCGGATGAGTTCGTGAACGTTGCCGATTCATATGGAAGGCATCTCGTTGATATGGGTCACGACGTCTTCGTTTCACCTCTCAACGTGGCAACCGCACAAGCATCGTGGGCCAAAGAGAACGGTGTTCCATTGAAGATCGCCCCAGTACTGTTGTCGGCTATTCCAGGTCGTGTGCGAGATCGAGTGCTCGTGGACGTTTTCGAACGTCAAGTGGAGCACTTTGCGCCAGACGCAATCGTGAACTTGAACATCTACTCGATTCCTTCCGCGGTTCTAGCCCGACTTCGCGCCCGAGACATATGGTTGGTCGTTCAGCATGCCGCCACTCCGGTTCCCGACGAACTGATCGCCCTTTACGATCTTGCGCTCTCGTCCTTTCCGATCACTCTGGAGCACTTTCGCTCGCGAGGGATCGCGGCCGAGTACCTCCGGCTGGCTTTCGAGCCCGCTTTATTGAACAGGCTCGGGCCGAGGCCGCAACAGGAAGGCATCGTGTCGTTCGTGGGCTCTTTTGCAAATGCTCACTCCAGTCGCCTCGCCTTCTTCGAGGAGCTCGTGGGGGCCTTGCCCCAGCTGCGGATATGGGCTCCTAGCCTTCCTCGTGGCGTGTCGGATCCGATCCGCGAGGTGTATCAAGGAGCAGCTTGGGGACTGGAGATGTATGGGGTTCTCCATAGGTCAGCTGTGACCATTAATCATCATGGTGACGTCCCCAGATACGCAAATAACCTTCGCCTTTTCGAGTCAACGGGAGTCGGCACGGCCCTCCTGACCGATGAGAAGGAGAACTTAGGGGGTCTCTTCGCCAGAGGAGAGGAGATTCTGACGTATACCTCCGTCACCGACTGTGCCGAAGCCGCGACAGATTCTTAGATGATCCGGTGAGGGCTGCTTCTATCGGTGCGGCCGGTCAACGGCGAACGTTGGCCGAACACAACTGGCGCGCGCGGACAGAAGAACTCCTTGGAATCCTTGGATCTCGGAAGGCTTGGAACTGAGCGCTCTGAGGTTGGGATTTGTCCCGGCCACCGATCGAATGAGTGGCGGGATGTATCAGTACAGCAAGGCGATGATGGTTGGGTTGGCATCGCTCAGGTCGTCCGGACTCATCGAAGATGTCGTCGCGTTCGTACGTGATCGAGACTCATTGGATGGGCACATCGACTTCGAAACCGTTCCGCTTGAGCCACCATCCCTTTCGTCCACCGGTCGATCCTTCGCGCGGAAGGTACTCCCGGAGGGGCCCATTCGGGAACGTATTCGGCACTCGATCACCAAACGCAGCTCCAGAAAGGCACACGGAGCTGGTGTCGTTGATCGTTCGTCGATTGGCCAATGGATGCGAGCGCAAGCGGTAACCATGACTATCTATCCCGCCCCTGATTCTTTGGCCTTCGAATCCCAGTTTCCTTCGATCATGGCTATTCATGATCTTCAGCATCGATTGCAGCCCGGATTTCCCGAGGTTCATGCGGACGGTCAGTCGGAGTTCCGTGAATACCTCTACCGGAACGCAGCAAGATCATGTGCCGCGATCCTGGTGGATTCCGAGGTTGGAAAATCGGATGTTCTCGAACACTACGGGGAGGATGGGGCAACAGCGGACCGCGTGGAGGTGCTTCCCTTTCTACCTTCGCCGGACCTCGACGTCGATATCAGTCCTGCCTCAGTGGCGGAAGTCAGCGAGAGGCTCTCCCTTCCTCCCCGGTTCCTGCTCTATCCGGCCCAGTTCTGGCCACACAAGAACCATGCACGCCTTTTGGAAGCCTTCGCACGAGGCGCAAGTCCTGATGTCCATCTAGTCCTGTGCGGCACGGCTTCAGGGAAGCTTCGTCAAAGGACGTACTCCGAGGCGATGGATGTGGCCCGGCGTGTTGGCATCCTGGAGCGAACTCACTATCTGGGCTACGTGAGCGATGAGGAGCTCTCCGCTTTGTACAGCTTGGCCCTAGCTCTGGTTTTCCCGACGTTCTTCGGACCTACGAATATCCCAGTCATCGAGGCATGGAACTTCGGTCTCCCGGTCCTTACGTCGAGGATCCACGGCATCCCCCTCCACGTAGACGACGCAGCTCTGCTCGCCGATCCGCGCTCGCCAGAAGAGCTAGCTGAGGGGATCGAACAGCTTTGCAATGACGAAGGGTTGCGTCAGCGCCTATCCGACGCTGGGAGACGGAGGCTGAGCCTTTACACTCCGCGCGATTACGTTGAGCAACTAGGCAACATCCTCGCGCGAGCCGCCGCTCGTGTGGGAGGTGATTGAAGCAGGGGTGATCAAGGATGGATATCGAGGAGGTGTGGGGCCAACAGACCCTTATCGGTTACGTCATCCACTCCGAGTCCGCTCCCCCCTCAGAGACGACCTTCGTGACTCCCGCGGATGCAAATCTGCAAGTCGGATTCGTCGTCAAGTCAGCCGAGGATTCGGTGCCTCGACACGATCACAAAATGGTTGAACGATCAATAGTTGGCACTGCGGAAGTGCTTGTCGTGACGAAAGGATCGGGGGAGATCGACTTCTTCGATCAGAAGAGGACGTTTCTCTCGACACATCGATTCACCAGGGGCGACGTGCTCGTTCTCTTGTCTGGCGGTCACGGCTTCCGGTTCGACGAGGACTGCGTCCTCCTAGAGGTGAAACAGGGACCGTATCCGGGTGTGGATGAGAAGGATCGCTTCTGACTCGTGATTCCCGTCAACGAACCACTGATCGGCGAGACCGAGGAGCGCTACGTCAAGGAATGCCTGACAACGGGATGGTTGTCGTCCTCCGGACCGTTCATAGAGAAGTTCGAGTCCGAGTGGGCAACAATCTGCGGTCGGAAGTACGGGATCGCCGTTTGCAATGGAACCGTTGCCCTACAGCTCGCGGTCCGATCATTGGGTCTTCCGCCGGGATCCGAGATCATCATGCCGAGCTTCACGATCATCTCGTGTGCACTAGCGGCCATCTACAACGACTGTGTGCCGGTGTTTGTCGATTGCGACCCACGCACCTACACGATGAAGCCCTCGGAAGTTGAGGTGCGAATCACTGAGAAGACGGCAGCGATCATGCCCGTCCACATCTATGGGCACCCTGCAGAGATGGACCCGATCATGGAGCTGGCTCGCAAGAACAGTCTGGCGGTAGTCGAGGACGCGGCGGAGGCTCATGGCGCGGCGTATCAAACGGAGAGCGGTTGGCAACCATGCGGAAGCTTCGGCGACGTCAGCATTTTCAGTTTTTATGCGAACAAGCTAGTGACGACGGGCGAAGGGGGAATGATCGTCACGGACGATCCTCAGCTGGCCGAAAGGGCCAGAAGCCTGCGCAATCTATCGTTCTCTCCGACGAGGAGATTCCTGCACGACGAGCTTGGGTTCAACTTCCGGATGACTAACGTCCAGGCCGCCCTCGGCCTCGCGCAGGCAGAACGGTTCCCAGAAATCGTTGCTCGCAAGCAGCGGAACGCGCGCAGATATCTGGAGTTACTCGACGGCATCCCCGGCCTTCTGCTTCCAGTGGAGCGACCGTGGGCCAGATCCGTCTATTGGATGTTCGCGATCCTGCTCGAGGGCGAGGCCGGCGTCGATTCCAATCACCTAGCCACCGCCTTGCAAAAGGCAGGTGTCGAAACACGTCCCTTCTTCGTCGGCTTACACGAGCAACCCCCATTGATCGACCGACAGGAGATCGTCATCGGTCCGTGTCCGGTGACCGAGCGGATATCTCGGAGAGGCCTTTACCTCCCGTCTGGGCTCGGTTTGAGCGACGCGGAGATCGTTGCAGTGTCAGAGGCCGTTCGGAGCCTCTTCGGATCGTGAACCAGGTCTTCGGCAGTGTCTATTCGGGCCTTTATGACTCGTTCTATTCGGAGAAGGACTATGTTGCCGAATGCGATGCGGTCGAGAGTCTCTTCGAGAGACTGGCGCCGGATGGTGTCAGGTCAGTCCTCGACCTCGGTTGCGGAACGGGCAACCACGCCCTCGAACTGCACAAGAGAGGTTACGAGGTTGTCGGCGTTGATCGATCCGAGGAGATGCTGGAGATCGCGCGTCGGAAACTCCACGCTGCCGATGCGCCTCGATTCCTAAGGGGGGACATTAGGCATGTAGACGTCGCCCGGAGATTCGATGCAGTGATTGCCATGTTCGCAGTTCTCGGATACCAAACCACGGACGTCGATCTTCGGGCCACGCTCGAGAATGCCAGGCTCCACCTGGAGCCCGGCGGGCTCTTTGTGTTCGACGCGTGGTATGGACCTGCGGTTGTGCGTGTGGGTCCAGGCGATCGCTTTCGCGTCTTTCGCCAACCAGGCCGAGAGGTGATCAGGGCTTCCAGCGGTGAGTTGCGAGAGCAGGATCGTTGCTGCCTGGTGAGGATCCAAGTATGGGATATCGAAGGTGATCGGGTTCAAGGACGCACAGACGAGCATCATCTGATGCGTTATTTCTTCCCGGACGAACTCGACCAATTGCTCAACGATTCTGGATTCACGCTCGCTCTCCTTTCGAGCTGGCCCGAAACGGATGTACAACCAAGCCTCGAGACTTGGAACATCGTGGTGGTCGCGACCGCTCTATGAGGCAACCACTTGTCTCGATTGTTACACCGAGTCTCAATCCTGGCGCCAGGCTTCGCCGCTGTCTCCGCTCCGTGGCCGCGCAGACTTATAGCAATATCGAACACCTTCTGATTGATGGTGGTTCGACGGATGGATCCCTGGACGACCTGTCCTTCTCCTTCCCTTCGGTGCGGGTGTTAAGTGAGCCTGACCACGGCCAGTCGGATGCGATCAACAAGGGATTCGCTATGTCCAGGGGAGAGATTGTGGGATGGCTCAACTCAGACGATGTCTTGACTCCACAGGCAGTCGATCTGACGGTTGCCGCATTCGAGTCGGGCAAGGAAATTGGCTGGACCATAGGTAACGTGATCGTAGGCACTCGACGATCTGGAGAGATCGAGTATCCATCCAAAGTCGATCAACCCAAGAGTTGGTTCGCTCGTAACGTCGCCGCGCAGCCAGGCTCCTTCT
Organism: uncultured Actinomycetes bacterium; assembly: GCA_963786155.1. GTDB lineage: Bacteria > Actinomycetota > CADDZG01 > CADDZG01 > WHSQ01 > CAWAXW01. Next base: position 51,827 of record CAWAXW010000006.1, read on the forward strand.
ACGCCCGATGGGCCCTCGATCGCGTCGGTCCGCTAGATGATCGGCTGCACTACATGATGGATCTTGATCTCTGGATCAGATTGATCGATGCGGGTATCCGTCATGAGTACATCTACGACGTCCTCGCCATTTTCGAGCTGCACGAGAACTCCAAGAGTGGTTCCGAATCGCACGAGTCATTTCTCGTGGATGACTGTGCTGTCCGGTCGAAGAGTGGCCGGATGGAGGGTGCGGCTTTCTCGCTTGGACGAGCCGCCGCCCTTCGCGCAGAGGAGCGCGGGATCCCCGTTCGCCAAGCTCTCGCCGAGGTAAGGAAGCTCATTCCCACCCTTGAGATCGGACGGCTGCCTTCCGGTGCGATAGATGCAGGTGCGCGTGCCGAGACGGTCCTGATTGGTATCAAGCGGAATTGGTGGCGTGCAGGCAGGCTCGTTGATCTCAGGTTATGGGCGGACAGCCGAATACGTTTGCGCTTGGTGGATGCTCTTTTGCACGAGTTCACGCGTCCGATGCGGAGGCGGCGCGCGAAGCCCTACTTGAGGTTTCTGGATGGGTCGTACTGAGTGATGAATGAGCGCAAAGTGGTATTCGTCATCAGTACCCGAGAGGGGATGGGCGGAGCCGAGAAGGTTGTCATCGCCTTGACGCGTGGCGCTGAAGCTCGTGGATGGAAAGCCCTCTGCCTGAACCCCTTCGATAGCTCGCCCGATGCATCGGCTCTGGCGTCATCGCTCGGGCCAGGGCTCTACCAAGCGCGCGCGCTTCCTCCTAGAAGGCTGTACGCGGCTAGGAGATGGTTGGATTCCAGGTTGACGGAGGTCAAACCAAACATTGTTCAGGCGCAACTCATCCACGCCATGATGATCCTGGCGACTTCGCAGCAAGGTTCAAGAAGTTGGCGCGTGGTGTCGCATCAGCACGGTGATCACTTCCAGGCGAACGGCTTGCGCTTGAAGGCTTGGGTGGACCGCTGGTCCACTCGACGCTTCGACCGAGTGGTCGCCGTATCCGATCACGTAAGGCGGTTCCTTGTCGGAACCTACGGAATCCCTTCCAGTGCGATTGCCACCATCTCAAATGGATGGGATGGGTCTCCGCTGCGCCGAGGAGGGAACGCGGCCCCGACTGTCGTATGCGTTGGGAACCTTCGTCCGGAAAAAGGTCATGACATTCTTCTCAAGGCATTCACGAAAGTCGTAAGGAGGTTTCCAAATGCCCACCTTCTCTTAGTCGGCGATGGGCCATCGCGCGCTCATGTCGAGAGATGGATCAGCGAGCTCGACCTTCGAAAGAACGTCGAGATGGCCGGGGCTGTCGAAGAGGTCTGGCCATTCCTGGCCCGAGGCGATGTCGCTGCCCTGCCCTCATTCAATGAGACCTCCGGGATCGCAGCCATGGAGGCAATGGGTGCTGGACTGCCGGTCGTGGCTTCGAACGTCGGAGGCCTGCCAGAGCTAGTCGAGCATGGTCATACCGGCCACTTGGTCGCACCCCGCGATCCGGAGGAACTTGCAGATGCTCTTCTAGACCTGTTGACCGATCCAGAGAAAGCGCGTAGGTGGGGTGAACGTGGACGGGAACTCGCAGTTGGACGCCAAACTTCCAAAATGGTGGACGCGTATTACGACTTGTTCGAGTCTTTGCCGCCGAGATGACGAATTGGTCGCTACGGAGGAGGGATCTTGAGGATCTCTGCAGCTTCTTCTTCACGCCCGAGCTCGGTGAGAACAGAGGAGAAGGCTTCTCTAATGGAGGGGTTCAAAGGGTCCGCCATGACGGCTAACTCGTAAGCCGTGACGGATTCCTCCAAGGCCTGAGGGAGAACCGCTCCGATCTGCCTTAACAAGTCCGCGTACTCGATCGCGACCCTGGGCTCGGGAATATCGTCCAAGTAACCATATTGGTGCAGAACTTCGGGAAGCAGTGCTTCTGCTGCCTCCTCAGGTCCTTTAGCGGCGATCCGACCGAGCGATAGCCCGTAGAGCCTCCTGTAGTGCGCTTCATTCCTAAGGGAGATAGCCGACTCGAATGCTTCCCTTGCCTCCTCGACATCAGAAGCTGCGAGCGACGACGCCGCTTCTCTCACGTGCGCATCTGCGAGAACGAACCTTCCAGCCCACCATGCAACGATCAAGATGAGGATCACGGAGATCGTCGCGGTCGCGATTGCGGCGCGCTTCCGGAAGGGGGCTGACGGCCCAAACTTCCACATCTCGGTTTCCTGACTACCCGCGCACGAGGCGGCAAGACCGCCAAGTAGCACCCAGAAAGTTGCTCGCAAAGTGATCTCGTCGATGCTTACGAGCGCTTGAGACGCATATGCGCTTAGTGCTCCTAGGAACCCCCATGCCAACAGCCTCTCCTTGTTCGTCACCACCATTCCCACGATCCAGGCCGCTACGATCAAGAGACCAAGAACGCCCAGGCCTCCCGCATTTGCAAAGAAAGACATCAAAACGGAATGAGGATCGTCCACCGAGTCATTGCCGGTTGCCGCCACCTCGTTCTCGAGCCGGAAGAGCGTGCCCTCGATCGTGAAAGTGTTTGGCCCGGAACCAACTATCGGGGAATCAACGCCCATCTTTATGGCTTCACGCCACCACGCTCCTCTCAACCCGATGGTTGACCCGGCGAGGTCGGGAGGGGGCCTGAGAACCATGAGCCCAACGGCGGCGACGATTGCACCTCCTAGGCAGACTGCCACGATCACCGCTATGAGGCGCGCTCGCGCGGATTCTTCTGGATAGAAGGAATCCACCTACGAGCACGAGTCCGGTCAGCCCAGCTGCCCACGCACCCTGACTGAACGTAACGATCCAGCCAGGGAGGATGACGACCCCCGCCTTGATCGCGAATGACCTACGGCTCTCGTCGGATGCACCGAACGCCAAAGCGAGGGGCATGCACATGGCCAGGAAGCCGCCCGTGAAGTTTGGGTTGCCCGTTGTCGAGAGCGCGTCGCGTGCAACACCGAACCGTTGCCAGGCGAATGGATCTGCTCCGACTATCTGAACGATCGCATAGCCCCCGACCACGGCTCCCGCAATGACGAGCGCCTTGATCAACCTCTCCGGCTCGTCTCGGAACGCGTCCGCAATCAGGATTCCCAGCACCGCGCATAGGAGATAGGGGACGAGTCCCTGGAACCGGCCATAGTTCCCGAACAGTGCCCACGAGCGGTAGTCGGATAACAGCCAGGACACGATGAGCGGGACGGCGACCGCTGCGGCTGGAATTCCGATCCTCTTCAGCGTGGTGAGATCGACCGGCGCTCCCAGCGCGACCTCGACGATCCTGATCCCCAACGCAATCGCCACTCCCACTGCAAGCAGCGCTAGTTTGGGGACATTGAACGGGTCCTGCGTGAACCGGAGGAACACGAGGGGTACACCCACCACCACAACGAGCAGGACCCATCTCCTGACGGCGGCTAAGCGCTCCAGCCGAATCTGGTCCTGAGTTCGCCGAGAAGGCCGACGCGCCGAGGGACGACTCTGACTGGGTCCTTTTTTCCTTTTCTTGGCCATGGCGGCGAACAGCCTAGCGTCGTGTCCTTTTTGTCCGAACGACACAACTCAGCCTCAAGCAACCTTCTCTTTAGTCCGACGTTCTACTTGGAGTGAGAAGCAATCCATGCCGCTCTACTTGGGAAATGGCCGTTTCGAGCTATATGTGAGAGGCGGACCCCATGCCACAATCCGAACAGGCTAGCCACCCACGGAAAGGACCAACACTCGAGTGCGTCCCTCTGCTGTTCCACGCGTAGGTCTTTCGGAGGCCGTCGCCGGCGCGGACGACCGCGAGCTGACCCTCGCTTTTCAGCGCGGAGAGGGCGGCGCGTACGAGCTCATCTTCGAAAAGTACTCGCCGCGCGTCGAGCGCGTATGTCGTCGGATCCTGAGCCAGCCGCAAGAGGCGGAGGAGGCGGCGCAAGAGACTTTCCTGCGGGTGTACCAGGGCCTCGTGCGTTTTAACGGCCGCTATCAGCTGGGCGCGTGGGTGACTCGCATCGCGACCAACGTTTGCCTCGACACTTTGCGTGCTCGCTCCCGCCGTCCCTCAGATTCCACCGATCCGGAGTTGCTCGATCGTGACGTGGAGCGTTCTGTGGATGGGCCCGAGGAGATGTTCATTCGCAATGCCGAGAGCAGGCGGGTAAGGCGCATCCTCGAGACGCTTCCTCCGCTTCATCGAGCAGCGATCGTGCTTCGTGAGTTCGAAGGTTTCTCGTATCAAGAGATCGCCGGCACGCTGCACATGAGCGAGGCCCAGGTCAAAGCCTTGCTTCACCGGGCTCGCAAGTCCTTCAGAAGGAACTGGACTGCGCCTATCGGCATCATCCTGGTTGGACCCAGGGCCGCGTGGCACAGGCTGCGCCGGCTTGACGATAGGACCCGCAATCCTGTTGCCGCCCAGAACGCCTCCTCAACCACTGCCATGGACGCTGTAAATCAAGCTGCAGGTGTGATGGCACAGTGCTCCCACTTCGTGCAGCAGTGCGGCCAGCTCCTGAGTGAGAAAGCAGCAGCGGTTGGCGTAGCCACCGCGGTTGGCGTGGCCGCAGGAGCTGTTGGCGTAGCGGCCTACACGAAGACACAGCCGGTCGTTCTCAAGCAGGCGCGCAGTTCTATCGAGAAGGCCGAACCTGTCGATAGGGCCGCTCGATCGGCTCCCTCACGCACCCAGGTGGCGCTAACTCATGACTCGGACAGAGACGCTCCGATCGCCCCAGACCATGTTCCCGAAGAGCAAGCTCCTCCGGAGGTGGTCCCATCGCCGGAGCCACCTGTCGCTGAGCCGTCGCCCGAGCCGGAGCCCGAGGGTGCCCGTCCGCCGGCCCCTTCACCGAGTCCCTCACCGTCGCCTTCGCAAAGCGCGACCCCTGCGCCGGTCCAGGTGGCTTTGGGCTTCAACCACGGCGACCCGATCCCCTGGACGACCCCCTCCGAGCATGCGGCCAAGGTCGATTGCTCAACCAGCACTGTGCAGCAGCAGTACAAGGCACTCATATCGGATGGCGACGCGGCTTACTCGGCGCAGGTGGATATCGACGTTGACGGCACCACCCCGCCGCAGCTCTATGTGATCGTGTGGAAGAACGGATACGAGGTCCGCTACAACGGCGGGGCACCGAAGGCAGAAACTGCCATTAGTGGTGGTCAGATGGTGATCCGGTTCGAGGGCTCGTATAGCTGGACGGGTGGGGTGCCGCCTAACTCGGTGGGTCTGCCAGATTATGGGCGGTTCCACGCAAAACTTACCCTGGACTGCGCTACTACCTCTGTGATAACAGAGAGCTTGACGTTTTCTGTTAACTGAACAAGCGGGGAGGCTTGGGAGGGTAAGGTCGGCCGGGTTCGCCGGTCATGGCTATTTTTGGACGACTCGGAAATCCGGACCTATACGAGTAACTTCTCGGATGATTGCTCGTTGTGTGAGTTGAAGTGATAGTAGGGTGCCCCAGCTTTAGGGCATTTAGATCAGTAGGACAAGCAACACAGTAGGTGCCAGTAGGGAAGGACAGACACCAAGGAGGTGCTGGTTGGCAGCGATCAAAGGCAGACCGGGAAGTAGGTCGATCGCGTATGTACTCGCGCTCGCCCTGATTCTTTCGGTTGTGCCGTTCATAGGAGCGGCGCTCGCGCAAGCAACGACACCGGGCGCGACTCGGTTCAATCAAGAAACTGTTCCTGAGAGCGTGTCGTTCCCAACAGGGACGACGCATACGCTCACCGCTCTCCTGATGCGGGACGAGACGGGCAACGTCACATGTACGACTACGGGTGCTGCGCTCGGTGGACAGGGCGGCGCTTGTGCTACACCGGCCGGCTACGGCGGCACCACCGTGCAGATCGACTTCGAGATCGAAAGCGGTCCGGCAGCGCAGGTTACGTTCGAGCAAGGTAACCCGGGTGGGCAACCTGTGCCTCGGACGACGGATGCCGACAACTCGCCCACGTCCCCGGACATGGCTTGCACGATCCCGGTTGGACAGGACCGTTGTCATGTGCAGTTTACGAACAACAGTCCCGGGCTCAACGTGGTTCGATCGTGGGTGGACGACGACGCCAACAACTCCACGGTCCCCGATCAAACGGCAAACCAGGACGGCGACTCGACCGAGGGCCGGAATGCCGGTAATGGCGGAGTATCCGGCTCGGACGACTGCATCCAGCCAGCCGCCGGCAACGGCGCCTCTCCATTCCCAGGGGCCTTAACGCAAGATTCCGAGGCCATGTGTAGTGACACGCCGGGCCAATTCGCTGTGGGCCATGTCAACCCCGAGCGGGACGACACCGATGTCACTCAGGTGAACTGGGAAGGCCAGGTCACCACTGCTTGTCTCGACGCGGAAGCCGAGAACGGGTTGCGTGCCTCTAACGTTGAGCACACCATCACCGCGCAGGTGCGCTCTGGCACGAACTACAGCGACCAGACGGGACAGAATCAGGATTCGATCGGCTCGTTCGACTGCACGGGTGGAAACCTCCCGAATGTGCAGGTCCGAGTCACGATCCTTGACGACAACCCCGACTTGTTCATCTCTACCCTCAACGGCACAGCTCCGGCCGGGGCCCCAGGACCCGAGGCGATCAACTGTGGACCACAGGGTTCACAGGTTGGTGCAGGCGCCGACGGGAACACCAACTGCAACGAGGCGTCGAAGACCGGACCCGACCAAGCGACCGGGACTACCGACTCGGCCGGGCAGCTCATCGTAGGCATCAGGTGCGCCACGGCCGGATGCCCGGGTGCTCCTGCTCCCGGTTTCGACAACGCCGGACCAGCGAGGGCTTCAGCGGCCGATCCGGCTGGCTGCTTCTCGGACGAAACTGTCCCTGCCGGCAGCGTCACAAGTTGTGCAAACGATGACCCGGATGTAAACGGAGGGGGTATCCGGATCCAGGTCATCAACGCCAATGGTGGAACCGCCAACGCGGACTGCGCTACCCCGCCGACTGCCCCCGCGACCAACTTCGGCTGTGACGACGTTGACGTCGGCTTCCGGGCCCCCGGCTCGGTCGCTACCTTCAGCTTCACGCCGGCTCAGCAGACGAGAGAGACGACCCAGTCGGCCTCGTTCGTCTGCCGCTTCCGAGACCCACTCGGTGCAGCGGTCGCCGGACAGGATTGCGACGGGATCGTGAGGACGGGTCCCAACTCGACCAGGGACCTGGACAACAACCCGGCAACCCAACTCGGTTACTTCGGCGAGTGCATCAGCGACGCCACCGGCATCTGCACACTCGCCTACTCGGGGGTTGCGCAGGGCACGGATCTGGTCAACGGTTGGTTCGATGCGGACCGGGATGACAATGGTCCGTTCACGGCGCCGGTCGCGGATGGTGCAGAGCTGAGCCGCAACGTCAACGTGTTCTGGGTCGGCGCGGGTCAAGGCCCCGCCAAGGTCGCTCTCGACGCCCAGGAGAACGATGTCGCATGTGCAGGACCGCCGGCAGCTCCTGGGCCTGGTTGCCCGGGTGGAGATACTCCGAACGCCAGGCACGGCAACGAGAACGGCGTATGTGACGCGAACGCGAACGACCCGACGGACACCGACGCGGTGGCTCCGACGGGCGACGCGTGGACCTCGGCTGCGGTTCCCAATACCGCAACCAACAACGCAGCGGTGGCCCACCTGTTCTGTGCTCGGGCCTACAACGCGGCCAACGGATTCGCGGCGAGCCAGGTCACCTTCACGATTGTGAGTGGGCCTGGGAACTTCGTGAACCCGGGCACGGGTGCGAACTTGGGCACGACTCTCGTGTCGGAAGCCAACGCCTGTGCAGGCCAGGTGGCCCCAGCAGTCGGTGCCGGTAACTCGAATGGCGCGACGTACAACTGCGTCTTCCTGTTGTCGAGCGTCAACGGAACCACGACGGTGTCAGCTTGTATCTCTGGGACGACGATCTGTCAGACCGGGACCAAGGGCTGGATCGGTGGATTCGTCAGATCGCTCAACTGTGAGCTCGTTCCAGAAGGAACGAAGTCTGGAACGGCTACTACGGGCTCACAGAAGCAGGTTCGCTGCACCGCTCGCGACCGCGCTGGTAACCCCGTCCAGGGTGCCGCTGTGGACGCTCGTGAAGAGGGCGCTGGGTTCTTCACCAGCACTCCGAGCGGCGGTTGCGCACCGTTCCCGGGCTTCGGTACCTGTGGAGTCACGGACCAGAACGGCGTCGTGACGCTGACGAGCACCAGCAACGAGGCGGGTGTGCAGTCCATCACTGCGACCATCAACCCCAACAACAACCAGAATGCGGACTGCCGCCAGCCTGCGAACCAGCCGGCTCAAGGTCACCAGGCTGGTAAGTGCGACGACACTGTGGGGATCACGTGGACGGCTCCTGTGCCGCCACCTCCGCCACCGCCACCTCCGCCACCTCCGCCACCTCCACCACCACCTCCGCCGCCGCCACCTGACCCCAACATCCAGGACAACCCGGATGGCAACGTGAACGGCACGACCAAGGACAAGGCGTTCACGCAGATTAAGAGCAACAAGTCCAAGTGCAAGAACAAGCGCAAGGGCCAGCTGAAGAAGAACGGCAAGATCATCGACAAGGACAAGTCCAACAAGAACGGCGAGTTCGTCTTCGATCCGAAGAAGCCGCTCAAGGATGGTCAGGTCCTGAAGTGGATCGCCCTGAAGAAGGAGTTCGACAACAACAAGGGGCAGCACGTGAAGTGCCTGAAGTTCTCCCAGACGTTCACGGTGAACCTCTGATCCACTGAAGTAGATCCAAGAACCACAGAAGCGGCCCCCGAAAGGGGGCCGCTTCTGTTGTGGTAGACCCACGAGATGCGAGTCGGCGTGATCGGTGCGGGACATGTGGGTTTGCCAACCGCGGCCGCCCTTGCTCAGATCGGCCACGAAGTCGTCGTGCATGACATCGATGCCGAGAAAGTCGAGCGGCTTGAACGCGGCGACGTCCCGTTCTTCGAGCTGGGGATGCTCGACCTGATCCGATCCGGCGTCGAGTCCCAGCGGCTCCGATTTTCGACCGAGATGCAAGAGGTCGTGGAGGATGCGCGAGTGGTCTTCATCTGCGTGGGGACGCCCCCTCTGGCATCGGGAGCTGCAAACCTTCTCGCGGTAGAGGAAGCGGCCGAGGCGATCGCAACGCATACGAACGGTCCCCTCGTGGTCGTTCACAAGAGCACGGTCCCTGCGGGGACCGCTGAGCGAGTAGGAGAGGTCCTGCGTAGGACGAACTCCGCCGGGGATTTCCAGGTCGTCTCGAACCCAGAGTTCTTGCGCGAGGGGAACGCTGTCGAAGACTCGTTGCGGCCCAATCGGATTCTGGTGGGGAGCGACTCCCCGGAGGCGCTCGAGGTGATGGCCGATCTATATCGACCGATCATCGAAGGGGGCACCCGTTGGATCGAGACGAATGTGCGCACCGCCGAGCTCGCCAAGCATGCGTGCAACGCGTTCCTCGCTCTCAAGATCTCTTACGCGAATGCACTCGCGCGCGTGTCTGAGTTGGTCGGAGCCGACGTGGTCTCGGTGACCGACGTGATGGGATCCGATCCGCGTATCGGGCCCGCGTTCTTGGGGGCAGGACTTGGCTACGGGGGGTATTGCTTCCCGAAGGACCTGGCCGCGTTCGAAACACTCTGCCGCAAGATCGGCTACGAGTTCCCGCTCCTGCGCGAGATCGCCCGGATCAACGATGAAGCCGTCAATTCGGTCTTCGCATTGATGGAGAAGACCTTGTGGAATCTCTCGTCTAAACGGATAGCCCTGCTTGGTCTCGCGTTCAAGCCCGGCACCGATGACGTTCGCTTCTCGCCTGCGATCCGACTTGCGCAGATGCTCATCGAGGCCGGTGCCACCGTTGTCGGGTTCGACCCGCAAGCGTCGGCCAACGCGAAGGCGGAGTTGCCCGAGCTTGCGATCGCCCCCGATCCCTACGACGCTTTGACCGGTGCGCACTGCGCCGTGATAGCGACCGAATGGGACGAGTTCCGAACGCTGGATCGTGAGCGGATGCAAGCGATCATGGCGCGACCCGTTGTCGTAGATGCTCGCAACCTGTTCGAGCCCGAAGACATGGACGGGTTCACGTATTTGGCGGTAGGCAGGGGTTCGCCGAGCTCACGCACTTAAGCATGTACGCCCGATTCGAGATGAGGAGACGTGAATGCGCGCCCTGGTAACTGGAGGAGCGGGATTCCTGGGCTCGCATCTCTGCCGTCGCCTTCTTGCCGAAGGCTGGGAAGTCGTTTGCTATGACTCCCTCATCACGGGAGACGTAGCAAACATCGAGGCGCTTCTCGACAACGATCGATGCCGCTTCGAACGTTACGACGTAACGGAGTTCGTGGATGTCGACGGCGACCTCGACTGGGTGTTCCACCTGGCGTCGCCCGCCTCTCCGCCCGATTATCTCGCGCATCCCATCCACACCATGAAGGTCAACGCATTGGGTTCGCTTAATACGTTGGGATTGGCGAAGGCCAAGGGCGCATCCTTCTTTCTCGCATCGACCTCAGAGGTCTACGGCGATCCACAGGTTCATCCCCAGACCGAGGACTACTGGGGTCACGTGAACCCGATAGCACCGCGCGGCGTGTACGACGAGGGGAAGCGGTTCGCGGAAGCCGTGACCATGGCTTACCACCGCGCGCATTCGGTAGACATCCGGATCGTGCGCATCTTCAACACCTACGGAGAAAGGATGCGCAGACAAGACGGCCGGGCGATCCCGAACTTCATCGCTCAGGCCATACAGAACCGACCGATAACCGTCCACGGGGACGGCTCACAGACTCGTTCCCTCTGTTACGTGGACGATCTCATCGAGGGGTTCTGGCGTTTCGTCAATAGCGATGAGTTGGGCCCGATCAACATCGGGAACCCCGATGAGGTCACGGTGTTGCAGTTGGCCGAGACCGTGAAGCGACTAGTCGGGTCCACCTCGCCGATCGATTTCATGGAGCGGCCCGTCGATGATCCCGAGCGCCGCAGACCCGATATCTCCTTGGCTCTGGACAAGCTGGGGTGGCAACCTCGTTTCGACCTGGACCAGGGCCTCGAGCGGACGATCGACTGGGCCCGTACCGCCTGGTTCAACAACGTCTAGGGGCTGTTCGTTCCGGCCCTCTGTTCGTTCCGGCCCTCTGTTCGTTCCGGCCCTCTGTTCGTTCCGGCCCTCTGTTCGTTCCGGCCCTCTGTTCGTTCCGGCCCTCTGTTCGTTCCGGCCCTCTGTTCGTTCCGGCCCTCGCCTTAGTGCATTAGCACAGAGGGATAACCCCCTCCTCGGGCTAATTACCCCTTAAGTCCGTTTCGTGGAGGGAGCCCGATACCGTGATGAAGCGAGTTGCCCCGTTCCTGTGCGTTCTGCTGCTGGCGGCCGGTCTGGCCAACGCCGGCTCGACCGCGAGCGCCGCGCTGCGCGACGACGCCGACTGGTACGAGATGTACTTCCCGTCCTCTGATGGGATCAACAAGGTCCACGCCGACGTGCTCAGGCCCAAGGGCGTCCCGCTCGACGAGCCGTTGCCGGTCATCATGTCGGTCAGCCCTTACACCAACCACAGCGGCTCGACGAGCCCGACGGACCTCACCGGGACGGGCCCCAACCCTCGCTTCTACGATTTCCTCGATCTGAGCGGCGCCCTCAAGCAGGGCTACACCTACGTGATGGTCGATCTCCCCGGCGACGGAGGCTCGGGCGGTTGCAACGACTGGGGCGGCGTCCGGGAGCAGGCAGGCGTGCACGATGCGGTCGAGTGGGCCGCGTCACAGCCGTGGTCCAACGGCAGGGTCGGCCTGCTCGGCAAGTCCTACGACGGCTGGACCGGGCTGATGGGCGTCGCCACGCAGCCCGAGGGCCTCGCCGCGGTCGCATCGCTCGAGCCGGTCTACTCCGGCTATCGCTACATCTACATGAACGGCGTGCGCCGCACGAACTGGCCCTACGGCGCGAGCTTCACGGCCGTCGACGCGCAGCCGGGGCGGCCCACCGACACACCCGAGTACCAGGCGAACGGCGCTCCGCAGGCCTGGTGCTATCCGGTCAACATCGCCGGGCACAACGTCGACTTCAGCGAATCGGGCCCCTACTGGGCGGAGCGCAACCTCGTCCCGACCTCCGAAGGCAAGAAGACGCCGGTCTTCCTCACCCAGGGCTTCCTCGAGACCAACACGAAGTGGGACGGCGCCTCGCAGTACTTCAACGGGCTCGCGGGCAACGAGAGCCGGGTCTGGTACGGCCAGTTCGACCACGCCCGTGCCTGGGAGAAGAACGTCTCCGGGTCCACGCCCTCGGGCGACGGCACCCGCTGGCAGACGGGCCGCAGCGACTTCATGGACCAGCTCATGCGCTTCTTCGACGAGCACCTCAAGGGCATCGAGCCCACGGTCGACGATCCGACGGTCGAGGTCCAGGACATCCTCGGGCGCTGGCGCTCGGAGAAGAGCTGGCCGCCGGCCGACTCGGTCGTCTACGAGACCTCCTTGCGCCCCGGCACCTATGCGGACAACGGATCGGGAAGCGGCCGCAATCCCACCGAGACCCAGGGGATCTGGACGATCTCTTCAAAGCTCGGCCACGACGTCTGGCTCTCGGGAACCCCCACTGTCACCGTGACCGTGGATGGGGTGCCGAACGCGAATCTCGCGGCCAACGTCTACGACGTGGCTCCCGACAACAAGCTCAGGATGATCTCGCGCGGCGTTCAGTCGCTCACCGGCACCGGCGTGCGCACCTTCAGCTTCGAGCTCTACGGCCAGGACTGGCCGATCACGGCGGGCCACCGGATCGCCGTGCTGATCTCGGGGGCCAACACCGACGAGTTCCAGTACGGAGGGACGGCCACCCGCACCAACGTCACGGTGAGCAACGCCACGGTGGGGCTCCCGTTCCTGACCTACGACCGGACCTCGTTCACCGACAGCTTCAGCTCGACGCCCCGGCTCGACAACTACATGAACGCAGCGGGCACCACGCTGTCCGAGGCCACGATCTCGGGGGCGGAGACGGGCTTCAGCCTGCCCGAGCCCCTGATCGAGCGGGAGCCGGTTCCCGGCCCGACCTAGGACGATTGGGCCCCCTTTTTGTGGCCGGGGGCTATGGCCGAACTATTGACTAGCTCCTAGGCTCATAGTAGGAATGTGCGCCTTGGCGGGGCAACTTTCAGGGGCCCCGCGCCGTTGTCCCAAAGGGCGACGTGCGCCCGCCGGGACAGGAATATCGACCGGCCGCCCACGGTTTAGTCGTTGCGAGAGCCGGTATAAGAGACGAGGCCGGCTTTGAACGAGGAGGTACCACCGATCCACCCCGCGATAGAGGAATTCGAGCGACTCGACTGGCAGGAGGATGCAGCCTGCCGCGAGCACGAGAACACGCTGTTCTTCGGCCCCGACCACCAAGAGTCGGAGCTCGAGAAGCAGTCCCGCGAGGCCCGGGCCAAGACCGTGTGCCATAGCTGCCCGGTGGCCGAGCAGTGCCTCGAGTTCGCCATGGACACCAACCAGAAGTACGGCATCTGGGGAGGCCTCACGGACCGTGAGCGTGCCTCTCTGAAGCGCAGGCGCGCCCGCGCCCGCCGAGCTTCTTAGCCCACACAGAAACAACTTCCCGGCTCCCGCCACCGTTTATGGTGATGGGCATCCATTTGTCTTTTGTTCCCTTTGGGGTGCCGGGAGGTGACTAGGTGGGGCTCGCAACCATTCTCGGGCTGAACTCGCGCAGGGCGGTCGCGCGCGCCGCGCTCGTCGTGACCCTGACGCTGTTCGCCAGCACGGTCCTGCTCTCGGGCGGCCCACTGAGCCAGAACGTGAACGCCCAGGGGACCGGCAGTCCGGCCCCCGAGTTCACCATCCAGTTCCTCAACCCGTCGGGCGATAGCGCAGCGGTCACTGCGCCGCCCCCGCCCAGCGTCAGCGGGAACGGCCCCGGCAAGGAGATATCCGCCAAGGACGACGGGACGGGCACGCGGTATCACCTGGTTGCCTGGATCAACAAGACACCCGGCGTCGATCCCGAGGTTGAGTTCACTGTGCAGCAGGGAGCCGGCCAACCGCTCACACTCACGGAGGGCGGGGCGAACCGAGCGGTCCCCGTCATCGGCGCGCCGGATACCTATCACTTCTATTGGAACGTTGCCGCGACAGGGCTCGTGGACGGCGAGGCCACCCTCAAGGCCGTGCTGTATTCGGGCAACACCCCGCTTGCCACCGATAGCGAGACGGTTCGGATCAACAACGGCAATCCCAGTCCGATGGACCCCAATCCGGACACTGTCGAGAACCAGGGGGAAACCGTCGAGATGCTGTACCCGGTACAGACAACGGGCGGCTCGACCACACCGGCGTGGGGTTTCTACGCTGCTCCCGCAGGCCCGCCTGTGGGAGTGATCGATGTGACTTCGAGTTCGGGGACGGTGCGAGTGCCGCGGCTACTACACACTGTCGCTCCCCGGTACGGAGCCACAATGGAAGTCGTGCGCCGGCACCACTGGTGAGACCAGGGACGGCTCATTGGATGGGGTTCGATGCACGATCGCCACCGGGGACGATCCCCTGAAGGTGACCGCCGTCTCGGTGCTCGCGACGGACAACGCGACCCCTATCGGGGCACAGGCGGGCCCTGACCCGGATTCCGGAGATGCACATCGCGTCCTCCCTTACAAACAGGTCCCCGCATCTATCCAATTGATTCCGAGCACGGGTCGAACGGAAGAGGATTCAGGGCCTTTCTCCTGCTCCCCGGTGATAACCGCGGAGGTGCTCGACGCGGCCGGCCGCAAGGTCGTCACCGCGCCGGTGGACGTGCATGCCCACGGACCGGGAGACGAGCTCTTCTTCGATGACAACGATTCCAGTGGAAACACGACGAGCTCGAGCCAGGCCCCCGACAGAGCACACTCGGACACCGAGCCCACGGCGAACTGTGACACGGAAGATGCTCCTCCCGACACCAACGAAGACAGCCTGCAGGGCGATCACCAGCGCACCGGTCTCCCGGACATCAAGCACATCGAGTCGGTCAGCGGCACCAACGACGCCGGCCGCTTCACGTTCAAGCTGGGCAGGAGAGCCACTGGTGACGGATCGACGAGATTCACGGTCTGGGCCGATACCGACGAAGACGACCGGAGATGCCTAGCGGAGGCATTTGCCGACGGCACCTTTGGTTGGGGAGTGGCTCCGCCGTCTCCTCAGTCATCCACACCCGAGGAAACAACCTGTCCGTCGCCTTCGCCGAGTCCACCCGCCAGCTCCAGCCCACCCGCGAGCTCGAGCCCGCCCCCCTCCCAGACCTCAACGGCGACCCCGACAAAGTCGCCCAGCCAGACCTCGACCGCAACTGCGACCTCCACCTCGACATCGACCACAACCCCGCCGACGTCGCCGCCTCCATCGACCGCTACCACTGAGCCACCCGGGCCCTCGGCACGTCAGATCTCAATGGACGCGAGCGACGGGACCGTGACGATCGGCGCGCGGGTCGCCCTCGAAGGGTCGATCTTCTCGGGCGACAGTGCGTGTGAGGACGACGAACTCGTCGTGATCCGCAGGCGCCCGCTGGGCTCGACTTCGTTCACGGACTTCCGCGAGACCAGAACCGGCTCCACCGGCGGGTTCTCGATCGAGTTCGAGCCGGACGAGAGCGCGGAGTACCGGGCGGTGGCTCCGGAGACGGAAGCGTGCGAGTCCGCCAACTCGAATGCCCTGACGATCGAGGTGAAGGCCAAGGTCACGACCTCGATCTCCGACAAGACGCCGCCGGCGGGCGCCCAGGTGAAGATCGCCGGCAAGGTGACCCCGCCCTCCAAGGGCACCAAGGTCGTCCTCCAGCGCAAGAAGGGCAAGAAGTGGAAGAAGGTCGACAGCGACAAGCTGAACGGGAAGTCGCGCTACAGCTTCAAGATCGTGGCCAACTTCGAGAAGCGGAAGTTCCGGGTCCGCTTCCCGGGCGACAAGGACAACCAGGCCAACTCCACGAAGCCCTTCACGATCAACCCGCAGTAGGGGGTCACGGAGGGTAGGCGGGCGCCGCTGAAGCGTCACCGCGCTCGCCTCGCTGAAGTCGGTCCGTGTACAACTTTCACGTTCGGGGCACCGTTTAAGGTGTTGAACGCTCATTTCGTCGTTGTGCCCTCTTTGCGGGGGCCGGGAGGTGTCTTGTGGGTCTCACATCCATCTTGGGCTTGGACTCGCGCCGGGCGGTAGCTCGCACCGCGCTCGTCGTCACCCTGGTGCTGTTCGCCAGCACGGTTCTGCTATCGGGAGGCCCCCTAACCTCAACCGTGAACGCCCAGGGCACGACCGCGAGCCCGAGCGGATCCCCCAGTTCACGATCCAGTTCCTGAATCCCTCCGGTAGCTACACCTTGGATCCGGCGGGCCAAGACATCGCCAGCGGAAGCGGCCCTGGTACCGAGATCTCGGCCAAGAGTGACGGGGCCGACGAGCGCTATCACCTCGTAGCGTGGATCAAGGGACAGGTGACCGACCCGACCGTCGAATTCAAGTTCCAGCAGGGTGGCCCCGAGATCACTCTCGGCACCGGCCAACTCGTGGCCGGGACGACCGACACCTACCAATTCTTCTGGAACGTCGGTGCGACCACGGGGATATCGGACGCGGCCGCAAACCTGCGCGTGATCCTCTTCTCCGGACAGAACGAGGTGAGTCGTGACGAGGTGGCGGTAACGATCAACGATGCCGGTACTCCACCCACGCCGCCCACACCGCAGAGCTCAGAGCCGCGCGGGGAGACCGTCGAGATCGTCTATCCCGTTCAGACAACGACCGGGGCGACCCCGCCCCTCTTCGGCCTCTACAAGCCGCCGACTGGGAACCCGGCCGGCGTGGTCGATGTCACGAGCAGCGCGAACACGACCGCGGTGCGGGTCTTCTACACGCTGTCACCCGCGGGTCCGAACCCACCTGGAAAGCTTGCTCGGGAGCCAGCGGAGAGACGAAAGCGGCAAGCGCGGACGGGGTTCGTTGCACACTTGCCGACGGCGATACCGCCGCTGCGGTCACGGCCGTCTCGGCGGCGGCCGTCGACACATCTGGGGGAGGTCTTACCTCCACCGGTCAGGCAACGGCCAATCCCGACGCGGGCGACGCCCACCGGGTCTCTCCCTACACCCAGATCCCTGGGACGGTTCAGCTCGTGCCCAGTCAGACGACCGTCGCGGGTGTGCAAGGCGGATTCCCGTGCACGCCATCGATCGTAGGAACGGTTCTGGACCAGAACCAGCGCAAGGTGGCCGGGCTGAACGTTGATGTTCACGCCGTCGGGCCGACCGACCAGCTCTTCTTCGACGACAGCGACACCGCCGAGTCCGCCAAGTCCAGTCCGAACAAGCATCCGGACGCGGGGCCACATTCACCGGCGGAAGACGCGGCCGACTGTGAATCAGCAACCGTGCCTCCTCCAGCCTCGACGACATCCGATCAGGGTGAGCACGAAGCTCCTGGCCAAGGCACAGACACCAAGCACATCGAATCCATCGCGGGCACGAGCGACGCGGGACAGTTCAAGTTCGCTCTCGCCAACCGCGACTCATTGACGGGTCCGACGCAGTTCACCATGTGGGCGGACACCGATGGAGACGACCGTCGTTGTTCCGGCGAGGCTTCGTCCAGCGGCACCATCGGATGGGGTGTGCCTGCGCCGGCTCCGTCGGACCCGGCACCCGAGGTAACGACGTGCCCGTCGCCGTCTCCGAGCTCGAGCGTGAGCCCAAGTCAGACGTCGACCGCCACGCAGTCGCCGAGCCAAACCCCGACTGCTACACAGTCGTCGAGCGCACCGCCTCAAGCGTCGGCTCGTCAGATCTCGCTCGAGGCCGACAAAGCCTCGATAACCGTGGGCGAGACCGTCACGCTAAGCGGGCTCTTGTTCTCGGCCGACCAGAGCTGCGAGGACGACGAGTTCATCCAGATCCGGCGTCGCGAGCTCGGCACCAACACTTTCGAGGACTTCGACGACACGCGCACCGACTCGGAAGGGGAGTTCGAGCTAGAGATCCGAACCGAGTGTCAGCGCGGAGTACATCGCAGAGGCTCCGGCGACCGTAGACGGGGAGTGTGGCGAAGCGACTTCGAGCGCCGTTTCGGTCGAGGTCAAGGCCAAGGTCACGAGCTCGATCTCGAACAAGAAGCCTCAGCGCGGCAAGACCGTGACCGTCTCCGGCAAGGTGACCCCGAACGCTTCGGGGGCAAAGGTCGTGCTCCAGCGCCGCAAGAACAACACGTGGAAGAAGGTCGCTGAGGACAAGCTGGATTCGGCCTCCAAGTACTCCTTCAAGATCAAGACCGACTTCAAGAAGCGCAAGTTCCGGATCCGGTTCCCGGGCGACAAGAACAACGAGGCGAACTCGACCAAGCCCTTCACGATTGAGACCAAATAGGGCCTGGACCAGGAGATAACGAAGGAGGGGGGCCGGAGACGGCCCCCCTTCCAGTCTCGCCGGGAGGTTCCTCGTTATGGTTGCGGCACAACCTTGGCGGGGGGTACGACGTTTTAGCAGGTGAGGGCCCCTAGGGGGCCCGGATTCACGGCCCTAAAGGGCCGTGTCGGTGATACTTAGCGGGCCCGGCACCGGCCGGGAGCTATCGGGTATTTGGGAGGTCTGAGTGGGAGCACGAAGGGGGCGGACCCCCTCCGCTATCAAACGACCGGCACGCACCACCCTGGCGGTGGTTGCGAGCCTTCTATCTGCCATGTTCGTCGCAGGGCCGGGAGCGGGCATCGTGGCGGCCCAATCGCCGTCTCCTAGTCCCTCGGGCAGCTCATCTCCAAGCCAGAGCGCGTCCCCCTCGCAGAGCGCCTCGCCTTCCGCGAGCCCATCGCCTACTGGGCCTCAGATCGCTTTCCTGAACCCGGCAGCGGGCTATGACCCAGGCTTCGTGCGGCCACCTCGGCCCCCCGGCGCGGCCGATCCGCCCAAGATCAGCGACCGCTTCGACGGGGTCGACAACGCCTATCACGTGCTGGTCACTACGGCCAACGCTCCGCAGAACGCGGTCCTGGAGCTTTATCTGGGCGAGACGACGATCGACACCCTGGACCCGGTTCCCGGGCGACCGGGGGTTTACGAGCTTTATTGGCAGATCCCGGATTCCTTGGGTGAGGGCGCCGCGACACTCAAGGTTCGGATGTATGCGCTTCAGGGCTCAACGCTCGAGGAAGTGGCGGCTGCCGAGATCGCGGTTGAGATGAACCATAGGTCCACTACTCCGCCGGTTCCAGACCAGGCTCCCGCAGACGAAACCGTGGAGATCACCTGGCCGAACAATGGCGGCTTGCTCGGATTCTACAAACCGAAAGGTGGCCCTTGGAGAGCCGCGATCGATGCCTACGCGAGCGATCGCACGGAGCAGGTTGACGTCCTTTACTCCAAGTCCGCGCCCGGCACGGTACCCGAGTTTGTGAATTGCGGCACCCAAGGTCTGTACAGCACGGCGCAATACTTTGAGACGGAGATTCCGTTTAGTACAACCTGCACTCTGGTCGGAACGGACGTCCCCTCTCAGGTCAAGGCCATCGCAGTGGTGACTCATGAGCTTGACGATCCGGATCGTACGGAAAGTGGGACGGGGAATGAGCTGACCCAAGACTCAGCGGATGTTCATCTCGTTAATACATACCTTCAGACTCCATCTCTGATGACGGTGAACGTGGCTCCGGATCCCAACACGCAATGGCCGGCAGCTCGACGTCGACGGACCAGCGGTTGTATCCCCTACAAGATCGTCGTGACGGACCATCTCAGCCGTCCTGTTCAGGGTGCGAATGTCGACACCGACATCGCCGGTCCCGGGGATACACCTCAGTACGCCGATGAAAGTGATCCGACAGCGGCACAGGGTGGTAATGCCTCGGGTGGTCACCAGCCCCCCGATAAAGGAGGCCACCGTAATGAGTCTGCACGTGACTGCGACGGCAACATGGGCAACGCCGGTCAGCAGGGTGAGCACAATGTGCCCGCCGGCGAGGACATCAAGCATCAAGAGTCGATAGTCGGGACGGGGATCGATGGGGGCGGGCCCACGGGTGGTGGCCTCCCGCATCCCCCGGGTCAGTGGCGATTCCATGTCTGGTCGGGGACAGCCGGCTTGACTCAGATCACTGCCTGGGTCGACGACGAAGAGATTGCGAACGAGGCCGCCGACAGGGAGCTCAACGACGACATTAAGGAACAAGGCGAGGCGAGCGACACCGAGTTCGCTCAGTGGTACTCGGCGAACCCGACTCTTGATTTCGATCCGCTCGGCAACAGCAGCCCCGCCGGCACGTGCACGAAATATGTCCTGAAGGCTCGGGCCGGTACAGCGGTCATCGCCGGCACCAATGTCGATATTCACGCGACGGGCCCGGATGATGCTTTGGACTTCTGCGACCCCGGTGGCGCAACCACGCGCAGGGCGCCCGACAAACCTACAGATGGACCAACCGAGCACACCGCCGAAGACGCGGGCGAGTCAGTGCACGTGAGCTCCGGTGGTGCGGACACCCAACACACTGAGGGCGAAACGGATGACCAAGGCAACTTCGTCTTTGGCGTCGTCACTGCCGAGTCGGGCGATACGCAATTCACGGCTTGGCTGGACGGCGAGAAGGAGTTCGACGACGACGAGTTGGGAACGGGCGAGGCGCTGGGGAGCGCGACCCATAGCTGGACCAAGTCCGCTGGGGATGCGGAGATCGAGCTTCCTCAACCCGACGGGGTACGCAGCGACAACTGTTCAGCCAACGAGTGGCGGGGGCGACCAGATCAGTCGCATGACCGATGCGAACAACACTTTCCGGATCCTCACCCGTCTCGATGCACCAGCCCTTGTGGGGAGCCTCGAGGATCCTGCTGTCGCCGGCCGCAGGAGGGTTCACCAAGATTGGGGACGCCGTTCGGGTAGGGACCACCGACGCCTACGAGCTTCTGTGGGACGTCAACGTCGCCGACGGTTCGTACACCCTGCGGGCTCAGGTGCCCGGCACCACCATCGTCGAGGATCGCCCGATCACGGTTCGGAACAACGACGCGACTCCGCCGAATCCGAACGCGGTGGCATTCCAGACGGCCGCGATCACAAAACCCGTCAACGGTTCCCAAGCGTCCTTCTCCGGAAAGGTGACACAGGTGGAGGGCACGACAAGTGCGGAGACCGATGCGATCGAGCTCTACTACACCAAGGTAGCGGCGAAGGACACACCCACCACTGCACAGTGGATCAAGTGCGCCTTGCTCGATCTCGATGGACTTAGCACGAGCCCACAGACCTTCAATACGCCATGCACCCTCGTGGGTGCCGACCAGCCTTCGCAGGTGCGCGGCATAGCAGTGGTTGCGTTTGACTGCGTCGCTGAGCCTGACTGCGATGCGTCGCCCACGACATCGCCCCAGCCCCCAGCTCCCGCCCCTCCGCGCCAAGCGCGCGCAGCCTCGGGAGATGCTGTGCGGATCTTCGGATACGAGGCCGTCCCGGTCCTCACTCTCGAGCCGGTGGAGTTGCAGGCGCCCGCCGGCGAGTGCAAGAAGTTCACTCTCTCCGTCGGCGATCAGACTGGGCAACCTCTTGGGGCCAGGAACGTGGACGTGCATGTGACCGGTCCGAGCGACGAAGCGGCTTTCTGCCAGCCGGCGGACGGGAGCGCGACTCCCAACCGCCCACCCGATCAGGGTTCGCATCAAGTCGGCGTGCACACCTCCGAGGGGCCAGATACGCAGCACGTCGAGGGTGAGACCAACCCGGCCGGCCGTTTCATATTCGGCCTCACGTCTTCGACGCAGGGCGACCAAACGATCCAGGCGTGGATCGACCAAACCGAGAACGATCTCCTCGATGCGGGAGAGGTGACCGATGCCGGGCTCGTCCACTGGGTCAACCAGTCGGGCTGCACGATCGTCGGAACCGGAGCAGCCGAGACGATCGAGGGCACTGACGGTGACGACACCATCTGCGGCAAGGGTGGCAACGACACCATCGACGGGCTTGGTGGAAACGACACGGTCAAGGGCGGCAAGGGCGCTGATGAGCTCAGTGGTGGTGGCGGGGACGACCTGGTCCTGGGAGGCCTAGGGCCCGACCGGATCTTCGGCAACGAGGGTGACGACAACCTCACCGGCGGGAAGAAGAATGACGTCATCAACGGCGGTCCCGGCATCGACGAGTGCTTCGGCAGCGCGGGCAAGAAGGACAAGTTCTCCAACTGCGAGTCGAGCACCGCCGATCGACGAGCCTTTGGCAGTGGACCCGCAAGGGTCTACTTCTAGACCGATGTTGAAGAGGGCCCTAGTAGTAGCCGTTCTCATGGCGAGCCTGCTCGTCCCTGTTCCGGCGAGCGCGGCCCCCGCGATCAAGTTCCTCAATCCCTCGGGCTACACGGCCGCGCTCACGCTGTCGGGCAAGCCGGACGTGAATCCCACCTACCACCTCGTCGTGTGGGCCTCCGAGCTACCAAGCAACCCGGTAGTCGAGTTCGAGTTCACGAGCGCGACCGGGCAGAGCGCGACGTTCGACGGCACGAGGGTGGGCACCGACACGTGGGAAGCCAACGCCAACCTCGCAGCGGTGGGCGGCGATGGCCCCTACACGCTGAGGGCCTTCCTCTACTCGGGCACGACCGAAGTGGCCTCGGACGAGTTGAATGTGACCGTCAACAACCAGGACATGTTCCCGCCGCCGGCAGCAGAGACCGTCGAGATGACGTGGCCCGACAACGGAGCCCAGCTCGGATTCTTCTCTCCTCCCGGAGGCGGCCGTCCCACGACCGTGATCGACGTGACTACGAGCGGGGGTGCCCAGCAGGTGCGCTCGTTCTACACGCTCGAGAAACCGGGAGCGGTTCCAGATTGGCAGCCATGCGGAAGCGCGGGCGTGTCCGTCCCCGAGAACAGCCAGACCGGTACGGCAAGCATCCGGTGCACTTTGGGCGAAGGCCACTCAGCGAATCAGGTGACGGCCGTTGCATCAGTCGCGAACCAAACACCGCCCCCCGCGCCGCCGAACGAGGCCGCGGACCAGAGCGGAGATGCCCATAGGGTCGTTCCGTACACATCGAAGCCCGCCCGGGTGTTGTTCGACGACTCCACCAAGCGCCACGACGACCTGACCAAGTGCGTGTTCTTCACCGCATTCGTCGTGGACCAGCTCGAGCGACCTCTGCCGGGCGCGAACGTCGACCTGCACGCGGTCGGGCCGGACGACCAACTTCGTTTCGGCGTGGACTCGATCGCTCAAGGATCGACTACGAACAACACCGACGAGTTCAAGGCCCCCGACAAGAACCACTCCAGCACCGAGCCGGCGGCGAGATGCTCGGACGGGACGGCCACGTCGCAGAACGCCAACATCCGAGAGGGCGATCACAACACGCCGCAACAGCCGGACACGAAACACATCGAGAGCGGAGCAACAGGCACTCTTAAGGACGGCTCGTTCCGATTTGCTCTCATGTCGGCATCGAACGGCGCCACGAGCATCGAGGTGTGGGCCGACGAGGACGACGACGATCGCTTCGGGGGATCCGAGGCGAGAGGTGGGGCCCAGCTCGGCTGGGGCCAGGAGCCTCCTCCACCCCAACCCACACTCGAGCTGACGCCCGACAGCGCGTCACCGGCGGTGGGCGAATGCCAGAGCTTCACTGCCGTCGCGAGACTCGGCGGCAATCCGGTGCCGGGGGCGAACATCGACGCGCACATGCTGGGACCCGATGCCAACGCGAACTTCTGCGACCCCGGCGGCGGGAGCGTCACGCGGCCCCCCGAGCAAGGAGCACACGTCAGCGGTGCGCATGAGGACGGAACGCGCCACGTTGAAGGCGAGGCCGACAGCGCAGGCCGCTTCGTGTTCGGGATCACGTCGACGGCAGAAGGCGTAACCGATGTCCTTGTGTGGAGAGACTCTCCGGACGACGACACGCTCGCCTCCGAGGCCAGCGATACCGCTCAGATCACCTGGCAGCCGGTAGGGACCCGCACCCTTTCCCTGCAGGCGAATCGCTCGATCGTGACGAAGGGTCGCAAGGTCAGGCTGTCCGGCGCGATCGACGGAAGCAGCGCGTGTGAGGCCGGGCAGACTGTCGAGCTCCATGCGAAGCCGAAGGGCCAATCGAATTTCGGAGTGGTCGCAACGACGACCTCCGATGACGGAGGGGCTTTCTCGTTCCGGCCGAAGGTTGCCAAGAGGACGAAGTTCCGCGCCGTCGCCCCCGAGGCCGGCTCCTGTGACGAGGGCCGCTCCAAGACGGTCACGGTCAAGACCAGGAAGAAGAGGTCCTAGCTCCTAGCTCTTCGCCAGTCTCTCGGCTACCTCGCGGTAGCGGCCTACCGGGACCAGGTGGACTCCGTCGAATGCGCCCGATTCCTTGATCGTTGCTATCTGGTCGCAGGCGACGTCGACGCCGACAAGTGGGTCGTCGTCGAGCTTGTCGATGAGCGTCTGCGGGATACGGATGTCGGGGATCGAGGCGTTGATGCGTTGGGCCATGCGCGAGCTCGCAAGAACTAAAACACCGGCGTACATCTTTCCGTCGTAGTCGAGGTTGTCGCGCCACCGCAGCAAGCGGTCCATCGAATAGGTGATCTGCACGAAGACGAAGTCGGCGCGCGCCCGCCACGCGAGGTTCATCCCCGGCTTGATCACGGTCCCGATCCGGAAGTCGGGATAGCCCTGGAACAACGGTCCACTGCCGTAGCCGCGGATCTCGTCGATCATCCCTCGCACGGAGAGGTCTTCGGTGCGCCGGCCCTCCTGTGGAGGGTCGCCGTACACGAACAGGAAATGGTCCACGCCGTACGCGGCCGCGGTCAGCAGGTCGCGGCGGAAGCCCAGCAGGTTGCGATCGCGCGCGTTCAGGCAGGCGATCGAGCGGCCGCCTAGATAAGCGACCTCGTGCGCGACCGAGACGCTCGAGACCGTCGCCCGGCCCAGGTGGTTGTCGGGGATGAGGAAGGCGTCGGCCACGGGGTTGAGCGTCTCGATCTGCCTCCGCACGTGCTCCATGTCGGGCTTACGGGGAGGCTCGATCTCGCACAGGATCGAAAAGCCGTCGCTCGTCAGGAACGAAGGTGGTGGCTCGGGAGGCGGCGGAACGATCGTGGACACGCCTCGAATCTTAGGTGAGCGTGTCCTGCGTGAGGCGTGGCCTTACACCACACACACTCACGCCGCCGGGCTCAGATCGAGGGGGGCGGGGCGAGGTCGTGCACGGCCTTCTTGATCGTGCGGGTGACGGTCTTGCGGGTCTTGCCGGCCTCGGCACCGACGTCCTGGTCTCCGTCGTCCTCAGGCTTGGGCTCCGACGGGCGCTGCTTGGGGGCATCGTGGCCCTTGGGGGCCTCCACAAGCTCTGGTACCCGCTTGAGCACGTCGGACAGGCCCTGCAGCTCACCCTCGGCCCGGGGGCCACTATGGGGCGCACCAGAGGCCACCTGAGCCACCACCAGGCCAGATGCCGCCCTGGAGGGCTCGGCAGGGGCCGCAACGGCCTTCTCCGGCGATGAGGGGCCCGGATACGGGGATGTGGCCGGGGCGGTGCCTCCGGGGCCGCTGAGGGCCACGGCCACGATCATGGCGGAGGCGGCCACCTTCTCGACCATGGGGATCAGTTGAGGGGCGAGGCCCGAGAGCCCCGGCGCCTGGGCCACTCCGGCCCCCGACACGGACTCCGAGCGGCTCGCCGAGCGCCGTAGCAACAGCACGGGGGCGAGCGCCCACCCTTGGGCGTTCTGCCAGGCCCGCCGGAACGAGAGCCGGGCTCGGTGGAGCAGGGCCTTGACCTGATCTGGGGTCATCTCGAGCCGCCCGGCCATCTCCTTGTGGGAGAGGCCGTCAACGGCCCGCAGCTTGAGGGCCTCGGCGTGGAGGGGCTGGATATCGGACATCGTCTCGTCGACCCTCTCGATGCCGCCTGCGATCAGCTCACCGGGGTCCTTCGCGCTGGCCTCGATCGGGTCGTCGGCCGGCAGGGCAACGAGGTGGGGCGTCCTGGAGCTCGAGCGCACGTGGTCGATCGAGACGTTCGAGGCGATCCGGGCCAGCCACGCCCCCAGCTGGTAGCGCCCGTTGAACCGGCCCAGGGCCCTGTAGGCCCGGATGAAGGTCTCCTGGGTGGCCTCCTCCGCATCGTGAGGGTCCCTGAGGATGCGGGAGCACGTCCTCCGGACGCGCTCGACGTAACGGGCGTACATGGCGTCGTACGCCTCGGCATCTCCGGACTGGAAGGCTTGGACGAGGGCTCGATCGTCGAGCACGTCATAGCTCCCAGGCTCTAAGCCCATGAGCCTATGGTTCTCCCCTAATGGGACTATTCCTACCCTTCCGGACTTTTGGTATTTCACGAACGCACGCTCCAAGGACGACTTTGCTCTGCTACGCGAGGATTACGCCGTGATCACGCGCAGGGAGTTCTCGACCAAGACCGGTGGCCGCTTCGATGCCCTGGACGTCACCGACGATGTCAGGGCGATCGTCGAGGAGACGGGCGTGAGCGCCGGGGTCGCTCTGATCTTCTCTCCGCACACGACCTGTTGCATCGAGGTCGGCGAGCGGGACTCCATCCTGGCGGCGCTGACCGAGCTCGAAGCCAAGCTGGCCCCCGAGGACGGCTACTACGCTCATGACGACTTCGAGGTTCGGACCGAGAACCTGGTCGAGAACGAACCGGCCAATGCCCCCGCCCACGTCTTGCACGCCTTCGCGGGCTCGCCGAGCGTCAAGCTCCCGGTCAAGAACGGCGAGCTCGATCTCAACGGCGCCCGGATCCTCTTCGTCGAGCTCGACGGCTCGCGCCCGCGGCGCTACCTCGTGCAGGTCCAGGGTGGCTAGCTCGACCAGCACGACGACACCCGATTGGTTGGTCCCGGAGCTCCTGCGCGTCGAGGAATTGATGACCGCGACCGCGAGCGCATCGGTCCACCCACTCGTCGGGGATGCCGCAACGCATCTTCTGAAGGCCGGGGGCAAGAGACTGCGCCCCGCCCTCGTGTTGATATCGGCGCGCGCAGGAGAGCCCGGTGCGCGCGCTTCGGATCTGGCCGCAGCCGCCGTCGAGCTCGTGCACGTCGCAACCCTGTACCACGACGACGTCATCGACCAGACCGCGACGCGGCGCGGAGTGCCGACAGCTCACACCCGTTGGGGAACCGAAGTTGCGGTCCTCGCCGGCGACTATCTCTTCGCGTGTGGCTGCGCGTTGGGCGCCGAAGCGGGCGGCGAGGTCCCCGGCATCCTTGCGCGCGCTATCGCACGCGTGTGCGAGGGCCAGATCATGGAGACCGCGACACTCGGCGATCCCTACCGCGAGCCGGCCGACTACCTCACGACGATCGAGCGCAAGACCGGGGCCCTGTTCGAGGCCGCGTGCGAGCTAGGGGCAACGACCTCCGGCGCACCGGCCGAGGCGCGCCGCGCCTTGGCGTCATTCGGTTCCAAGCTGGGGACGGCATTTCAGATCGTGGACGACATCCTCGACCTCACCGGTGATCCCAGGGTGACCGGAAAGGTGCCCGGGACCGACCTCAGCGAGGGGGTCTTCACATTGCCCGTCCTGATCGCGTGCGAGCGAGACGGTGGTCTGGCCGAGAGGTTGATAGCCGGGGAACGGAGCCTCGAGGCGGTTCTGCCGAGCCTCGAGTCAACAGGAGCGCTAACCGAGGCGCACACCCGGGCCGAGGCGGTTGGGGCCGAAGCCCGGGCCGAGCTCGAGGAATGGAAGGGCTTTCCTTGGACCGATGTGCTGGCCACGATCGTCGACGGGGTGTTCGCTCAAGTTTGATGCGGAGGCCGCAAGGGTAGCCATAGACCACGGCCGTAATCAGCTTCCCAGGAGGTTCAAGGTGTCCGAGACGCTCCAGCGAGTCGAGGACAAAGCTCACGCTCTCAAAGTGATCGTCGACGACCTCGTTCACAAGCTGATCGAGGATCCCGATGACGCCGAGCAAGAAAAAGACCACCGCGTCATCTCGCTCGATTCGAAAGGGCCTCGGCGCAAGCAAGCCGGGCGCCCGAAGCGCGCCCGCTAAAAAACTGGGCTAGCGTTTAGCCGTTCTTCTTCGCGTAGTCGCTGTGGCTGCCGCGTGAGCGGTCGTTGATCTGGCGCATGATGTCTTCTCTTGCTTCCCTGATCGTTTGGCCCAGGTCCGAACCGTCGTCCGTGGCGATCAGGTGGTTGCGTCCGTAGTCGACCTCCAGCGTGACGTGATATTCGGGGGTCGACTTGTTCCCGGAGACGCGCAGCTCGGCCGTTACCTCGCGGTGAGCGTCGAGGCGTCGAGCGATCTTGTCCAAGTCGGTATGGATCCGCTCGATCTCCTCGGGGGACAGGTTCTTACCGGGGGCCGAGATGCGTAGTTCCATGACCACCTCCTCGGAAGACCAAAGCTCAATGGTATTCCTAGTCGGCCAACCAAGCGAGTAGTGGTTCCGTCGCTTTGGTTGTCGAGAACTCCTCCTGCGCGTGCGCTCGTCCGGCTTGTCCCATTTGAGCGCGCAGTCCGGGATCATCGAACAGTCTCGCAAGTCGATCCGCGATCGCTTCGGGGGTGGGGTCACCGAGTACGTATCCGGTGACTCCGTCGACGACTGCTTCCGGAGTGCCACCCGATCTTCCGGTGATGCAGGGCCTTCCGGCCGCGGCCGCCTCCACCAGGACGACGCCGAGGCCCTCGATCTCGAGCCCGAACCAGCGATCCTTCACGGGCAGGCAGAACACGGTCGCGAGCGCGTAGCAAGCGGGGGCATCGGACTCCGCGACCCGCCCGGCGAAGACCGCCTGTACTCCGAGCTCTTCGGCCAGCCGTTTGAGCTTTCTCTCCTGTGGACCGGTGCCGGCGACGACGACGACGAGCTTGCGCGCGCGGCCCCCCATGAGGGCGGCCGCCCGGATCAAGCGGTCCACCCCCTTGCGGGGAACGAGACGGCCGAAGGCCAAAGCGACATCGGCATCGGCGGGGATCCCCAGGCGCGACCGAAGTGGGCCGGTGTCGACCCCGGGATCGAACCGTTGCGGATCGACATGGGCGCGCAGCACCTCCATGGCGGGGGTCGGCGCCCCGATGCGTTCGAAGAGCGTGCGAAGCGCCCCGGCGGTGTAGTTGCTAACCGGAAGCAGCAGCTCGGCACCCGCCAGGGCCCGGCCGAACCTGCGCCTCAGCAACGGGATCGCAGCGGGGACGGTCATCTCGGCTCCGTGAACGATGGCGGCATAGCGAAGGCCTTGGCGTGCGAGCGCAGGCCCCATCAACGCCGCGGGCCAGGGCGTCCCGAACACGATGCGATCAGTTCCGAGCTCGGCCGCCGCGGTTGCGACGACGCGGGCGAGCCGGCGCGTCGGCACGAGCATGCGCCCGTCAACGGGGATCGCGGAGTAGCCGAGATCCGTCGGAAGGCTTCGACCATCCCGGCGCGCGGGAGCCATCACGGCGAGCCGCGGGGCCACGCGCTCGCACAACTCCGCGAGGTAACTCTCGATCCCGCCGTGTCCCGGAAGGAACGACGGGCTCACGAGCAATGCATCGACTTGCCTCTCGCCGGCTTGTTCAAGCTTTTCGGTCATCCTGCCGATGCTCATGGATAACTAGTCCGAACGGGCCATGGAGCGGTGGTTATGAAGCTGACCGAAGGTCGAGAAGAGATGAGCCTGACGAAGAAGCTGCTACTGGACTCCGCACCCAGCACGCCGGCCGACGGCCTGCAGAGCGCGGTACTGGCGCTCGCGGCGACGGCGGACGTGAGAGGCCATACGCGACGGGTCTCCGGCGTCGCCACGATGCTGGCCAGGCTCATGGGTTTGACGCCGGCCGATGTCGAGACCGTGCGGCTCGCTGCGCTACTCCATGACGTCGGAAAGATAGCCATACCCGATCGCATCCTCGCGCGTCCCGATGCCATGTCTCCCGACGAACGTCATCTGCTCCAGCTCCACCCGATCTTCGGCGCGAGCATCCTGACGAGGGTCCCGGGTTTGGACAAGGTCGTTTCCGTCGTGCTCCACCATCACGAGCGGTGGGACGGCGGAGGTTTCCCCAAAGGTCTCGCCGGCGTGGACATCCCGCTCGAGTCCCGGATCGTGACCGTTGCGAATGCCTTCGACGCGCTGACCCGCTTCCGAGGTCATGACCGGGACGCAGAGTCGGCATTGAAGGAGATGCGAAAGGGCTCCGGCCGGGAGTTCGACCCGCTGGCCGTGGACGCATTACTCGAGGCCTACAAGCTCGGCCTGCTAGACGACACTCTTGGAGCTACGACCTCGTAGACGCGAGCAGCCCCCGGGGAAACCCGGGGGCTGCCGTCTACAGAAGAGTCTCTATGCTTACTTAGGAACGTCGATCTTGTAGGCGATGAAGCCCATGTTGATGTCGTTGGTGAACATGTAAGGGCTGTTCTCGTGGAGCTTGGCGGACCAGGTGTTGCCGCCGCTCGGAATGAACCAAGCTTCACGCTTCACGTTGCCGGCGCTCTGGTTACCGATCGCTACTCCGGTGAGGTCCCCGATGTTGATGTAGTGAACGCCCGAGGTGTACCAGGCGATCGCCAGGTGCGTTGCATCGTCGGAGATCTCGAACACATGGCTGGTGCAACCGCCGGGGCTCGTGCCCTGGCCGAAGATCAGCGTGTGCGGCTCGAATACGCCGGTGAGCACGGGCACGGGCTGGGTCTCGGTCGGCCACTCGAGCCGGTAGAAGTACAGCGCGCCGCCCGGGCATGGGTAGGGAAGGCCGCCGCCGCCCTCGTCGCCGACGACGATGCCCTCGTCACCCGGCAGGAACTTGGCGTCGTGCGTGATCGAGCAACCAGGGCACTGGCCGGTCCACAGCAGCGTCGGGTTCTCCGGGTCGCTGGTGTCGAAGATGTCCCAGTGGCTGATCGCCGCGGTCACCGCAAGCGAGCCGGTCTCGTTGAACGCGATGTCGTGCGGCGCGTGCGGCAGGCTGTTGACGGTGCTGACAAGCTTCGGCTTGCTCGGATCCTTGATCGAGAAGATCTGGATGTTGGGACTGCCGGCCAGCTCGGAGTTGGAGTTGTACACGTACGGCTTGGTCGGGTGCGCGGTCACGTTGTGCGAGGCGGCGTCGGTCGCACCGAAGCCGATCGGCTTGGGCTTCTTCAGGTTGGTGACGTCGTAGACCAGGAAGCCCTGCTGCCCGATCCCGAGGCAGCCGTCGGGTCCGACGGGGCCATTGGACGCGATGATCACGTTCTTCTTGTCGTGGCTGACCTGGACGTCGCCCTGGTTCAGCGAACACGGCGCGTAGCCGATCTCCTTGGACTTCTCGGGATTGGTCACGTCGATGACGTGAAGTCCGCCCCCCTCGGTGGCCGGAGCGGTCGAGCTGGCGAACGCGATGTCCTTCTTGCCGTAGCTCACGATCTCCATGTCGGTGCCGCCGGTCCACTCGATGTGGGAGACGGGCGTCATGTTCTCGCCCTCGCCCTCGACCTTGTTCTTGGCCGCAGTGGCAGGTGCGGCGAAGGCCGCTGCTACCAAGCCCATAGCGATCGCCGTGGCGATCGACTTCCTGAAGCTCCGCATCTTCTTGCCTCCTGTGCTGTCGGCCCAAGGCCGTCTTTGGCTGGTTGTAGAAGTGATTCGACGGCCCGAGACCCCCTCCTGCACGCGAAAGGGGCGGCCCGAAGGCCGCCCCAGACGCCTTGACTGAGTGGAATTACTTCTTGGGCACCACGAACGTGCCGGTGGTGATGAGGGTGTCCATCGGGAAGTTGCCGCTCGTAAGGAATGCCGAAGGTGAAGCGGAGATGGTCCCGCCGAAGGTGCCGGCTGCGCCGACGATCTTGGCTCCCGGCTTCGCCCCGATCGAATCGGCCGGGACCGGAACGGTGATCGTGCCGTCGGCGGCGTTGAAGACGGCCTGGACCTTCGCGAACTCTTCGCAGAGCGTCAGCGCGACGGGCGTCGTGTTGTCGACGGTGCAGTTGCCTCGCACGAGGAAGGGCTGCATGCCCGGGTCACGAGGTGGCGGGCACTGGCCCGATGTGGGGTCGCAAGCGCCCCGGCTGTAGTTCGTGAACTTTCCGTCGATCTCGATGGTGTCCCCGCCGTTCACGGTGAAGTCCCATGTGTAGCGAGCGGCCTCTGGCGTCCCGCCTGACGGCGGCAGACGCGGCCACCTTGATGACGAAGTTGATCGTCTTGGCGTCGGCCATTGCGATGCTCGCCTCGACGAGCTCCATGCCGAGGGCGTTGCCGATCGGAGCGACTCCGGGATCGGTGTTGGAGCCCCAGTCGTCGGCGGGGTCGGTCCCGACCACTACGGGTCCGGACTTCTTGGCCTTCGCCGAAGCTGCGCTCGGAAGTAACAGGGCCGCGGCCAACAGGCCTGCGAGTCCCACTGCGATGTACTTCTTGTTCATTGGTATAGCCCCCTGTGTCTCGGAGTAGGTCCTCCTCTGGGATTCGCCCACTCGAGGTCCGTTCCTGCCGATCCTGCAGAGCAGGACTAAAGGGCCCTACGGAGAAAAGGGACGGTCTAGGACTTATCGAGTCTCGAAACGGGGGTTTACCGAAAATGTTCACCAAGAAGAGGCTCGCCGCGCTCGTCGTCGTTGCGGCGATGGCGCTACCAGTCGCTCAAGCCCCCGTGTCGCAGGCCGGCTCGCGCCCGCCGAAGCTCATCAACCTCGACCGCGTTCCGAAGCCGAGCGTGACGGGGGCCGAGATCGATCACCGGGCTCGAGGAGTTCGTCACCGCTTTCCCCATGCGCCAGAACGGGCTTCCGAACAACCAGGGGGCTGCAGAATTCCTTGCCGAGGAGGCCAAGGGTTACGGGTTCAAGGTCAAGATTCACGAATTCGAGGCCGGCACTCCCGCTCGCAACGTCCGCGTGGTCGAAGCCGTCAAGAGGGGCACGACGAAGCCGGACGAGTGGATCGCCTTTATCTCGCATTACGACATCGTTCCGCAGACTGTTCAGGCGGCCTACGACGACGGCAGCGGCGTGAACATGATGCGCTTCTTTGCGAAAGCGTTCAGCAAGGTGAAGACCAAGCACTCGATCGCCATGCTCTGGTTCGACGGCGAGGAGAACGGCCTAATTGCCTCAGACGTCTACGCGGAGATGCTGAAGAAGAAGGGGCAGAAACTAGCTGCTGCATTCGGCTTCGACATGGTGGGCATCGGCTACCCGGCCCCCTATTGCATCTGCATCTATCACGGTCCGAATCTGCCGAGCGATCCCGAAACTGCGCTTCCGATCATCGAGCACGTTAACTTCGACTATCTCGGGTTCCCACAGGGCGACGGCGGAGCCGGTGCAGCAACGAAGACCGGCGGCGAGCCTCACGTCTGCTCGTGCGGATCGAACATCCGCAACTCGGATGAGAGCAACTTCGCCGAGCGCGGTTACTTCACGATGCGTTGGACCGGCATGAAGACTGCCCTCGACTATCCGGGTTACCACCAGCCGTGGGACACGGTTCCGTTCATGGAGGCAGTGGCAAGGGGCCGCGAGAACCTCGAGCAGGGAACCATGAACACGTTCCTATCGGCTTGGTACACAGCCTTCGTCGTCGACGCGTTCTAGAGGCCCGGCCAGTCCTTCTTCGTTTCCTCGACGGTCGGCCACTCGGAGCCCTCTTCGTCGTCGCCCGATAGGACCTCGGCGAGATCCTTCTTGCCGGAGATATCGCTCGTGACGTCGAGCAGCTCCTCCAGCGACTTGCGCTCCTTACCTTCGACACGGAGCCGTAACTTCGCCAGCACATCTGCATGGTCGTCGCTCAGTCCATCCACGCGGTCGATCTCGGCGAGTACTTGGGCGGCCGTCTCGAAAAGTTTCTTGTCGGCGCGTGCCTGGGCCCGCAGCCTTCGGAGCTCGTCCTCGGTCATCGCCCCGTTATAGCGCAGAGCTCAAGAGTCGGGGTAGCCCCGCTCTCGCAAGAAGCTCTCGAGCTCGGCCGCCAGGGAGTCGCCGCTGGGAAGGTTCTGGGGGTCGAGCTCCTCGCGCGCGTTCGCTCGTCGGAGCGCTCCTCCAGGAGTTGGATGTATGCCTGCACGTCTTCATCGGACGAGACGAGTTCGGCAACCCGCTCCTCGTAGACGACTGTCGCGCTCTCGAGTTGCTCGACGTCCGCATCGATGCCGATCAGCTCGCTGGTCTTCTGCAGGAGCGCCAGTGCTGCCTTGGGGTTGGGCGTGATCGAGAGGTAGTGGGGGACCGCGGCCCACAGGCTTGCCGATGCGATCCCCGCGCGTGCACAGGAATCGTGCAGCACTCCTACGATCCCAGTGGGTCCTTCATAGCGAGAGCGATGCAGCCCGAGGCGCTCGATCACGTCTTGTTCCACTGCAGTCCCGGTGATGGGCACCGGCCGGGAGTGCGGGACGTCGGCGAGCAGGGCCCCCATAGTCACGACCATCTTCACGTCGTTAGCCTGAGCCACGTCCACGATCAGCTGCGTGAACGTGCGCCAGCGCGTGTTGGGCTCGGTCCCGACCAACAAGAGGACATCGCGCTCCGCACCTTCGAGCCGGGCTCCGAAGAACTCGTTGGTCGGCCAGGAGATCTGGCGCGTCATCCCGTCTATCAGTTGCACGTGGGGGCGTACCGCTTGGAAGTCGTAGAACTCTTCCGGGTCGATCGAGGCGAGCTTGCGAGCGGACCAGATCCGGCCGAGATGCGTCGCAGCAGAGGTCGCGGCGTCTCCGGCATCGTTCCATCCGGCAAAGGCGGCGATCATCACGGGGTCGCGCAACTCCATGTGTTCGTGCGTAACGAGCATGTCGGTCATCGAGACCAATCTATGGCAGTGGGGCCGCGGAGGCGGCTCAGACGAAGGCGTTGCGCTGCTGGATGTGTCGTTGCAGCTTGCGCTTGATGCGTTGGAGCGCATTGTCGATCGACTTGACGTGGTTGCCCAACGCTCCGGCGATCTCTTCGTAGGACTTGCCGTCCATGTAGAGCCGAAGGACGTCGCCTTCCAGCTCGGTGAGGTTCTGCTTCATCGAGTCGCGGATCGCCTCGATCTCCTCGGCCGAGATCACGAGGTCGACCGGATCGGCCGAGACGCCACTCGGCGCCACCAGGTTGTCCCCGACCGTGCTGCTTCCCTCGTCGCCGCCGTAAGCGGGTGCGTCGAGCGACACAGAGGAGTTCAGAGGTTGGTGCTTGTGCCGGTTTGCCGTCTTGATCGCAGTCAGGATCTGCCGCGAGATGCATAGCTCGGCGAAGGCACGGAACGGGGTCTCGGACTCGAGGTCGAAATCCCTGATCGCCTTGTACAGGCCGATCATGCCTTCCTGAACGACGTCTTCCTTCTCCGAGCCGGCGAGGAAGTAGGAGCGGGCCTTCGAGCGAGCGAAGTTGCGGTAGCGCTCGAGCAGCTTGTCGAGGGAGCGGTCGTCGCCGCCGCGTGCCTGCTCGACCAGGTCGCGGTCTTCTAATTCCTGAGCCCCAGGTGCGCCCGCCCACGTTGCAGTGGTCATAGACCTGTCGATCCCCCTGAATGTCGGTCCCCATCACGTGTTTCGATGGGGCCTCGGCCGTCGGATCCCTCACGAGAAGGCTATTTGTCCGGTTTTGCCGGGACAATGGCCCTTTCGGAGGGTTCCTAGTGGCCCTCTTGAACTAGTACGGGAAGCACCATCCCCGGTAATGGTTACAACGTGAGCGAGGGCCAGAAGGTTCCCAGGGCCCCCGGGGAGGCGAAAGGGGACTGGTGTCCCTCCCGGTCTTCAAAACCGGTGAGGCGGGGAAACCCGCCTGGCGGGTTCGATTCCCGTCCGCCTCCGCTAACGATGTATATTGATATACACCATGAAGCGTACCCAGATTTACCTCGAAGATGGTCAGGATCTCCGAGATAGAAGGCGCGCGCGCGAGCCGAGGGAACGACCAAGTCGGCGGTGATCCGTCAAGCGATCGATGCCTACCTCCGTCGGGGTTCTCGCAGGGCCGAGCTCGCTGCAGCGCTCGAACGGACGGCGGGTTCGATGCCGGGCATTGAGGTCCCCAGCCGCGATGAATGGGATCGAGGGTATGGCTAGCGTCCTCTTCGATACGGACGTACTGGTGGACCATCTTCAGGACGCTTCCAAGATCCTGCCCATCCAGCTGGATGCCGCCTATTCGACGGTGTCTCGGGCCGAGCTATACAGCAGCCCTCTTGTGGAGGAGATCGTCGTAGATGATCTTCTGGACAACTTTGAAGAAATTGCAGTCGATAGACGGATAGCCGAGGAGGCCGGTCGGATACGTCGAGGAACTCGGATCAAGTTGCCCGATGCTTTGATCGCGGCGACAGCCATCACGACAGGCCGAAGCCTTGCAACCAGAAACGTACGAGATTTCCGAAAGGTGAGAGGTCTCCGTCTTGCCTCGAGTAATGAATGACCCGAGGGTCGTTCATTAGGGGCCTAGCGTTGCCGTGCTTACTACTTTGCCGTCTCTTACGAAGGTGATTTGGACTTCGCGGTCTGCCGTGATGTCGAGTTCTGGAGAGTCGGAGAGTCCCACGCGACCCACGTCGATGGTGAGGGCTGCGACGTTCGTTAGCTCTCCCGATAGCTTGTCGGTGAGTTGGCCTTCGCCGTAGGCGATGTCGATGCCGAACAACAGATGCGGTGACGGCCCATCGATGCCGACTGTGTTGATCGGAGTCGTGGCTCCTCGGCGGCGCTCGATCCCTTGACTCGTGAGGTTCGCGAAGCCGGTGACGTCGCCTTCGCCGGCCACGTCGACGTCCTTCAGCCAGTAAGCGCCTTCGAGATTCGCGCCTACTTCGTGTGCAAGGTCTTGGAGTTGATCGGCGATCACGGGGTCGCCTCCGGTCGCCCAAGTAGCGGGTCGCAGCTTGTAGGTGATCTCGGCGGGGTCCTCGACGCGGACCGGGTGTGACTCGAACCATGTGACCTCACGGCTCCACTCGTCCTGCACCGTGAAGCTCAGATGGTCGGCCACGGGGTGAAGCGCGAAGCGGTGCTCGTGCCCCAGCTCGGCTAGACGATCCGTTTGTCGTTTGATGCCCGCGACCGGAACGAGCTCGTCCTCCACTCCGTGCGTCACCCAGAAGGGGACGTGCAAGGTGTTCTCCAACTGCGGGTAGGTCCAGTCCGGGCTGTCCTCTCCACCGGGAGGTGGACCGGGGTATGGCCAGATCCCGTTGCCGGGAGGACCGACGATGCTGACTGCCGATGCGAACGCGTCCGGCATCATCGTCGTCAGTCGGTAGGTGCCGTAGCCGCCCATCGAGTAGCCACCGACCCACACGCGATCGCGATCGATCTTGTAGTGATCGAGTGTGTCCGACCACACTTCGAGCGTGTCGACGAGTCCTTGGTCCTGGTACCACCCATCGGGACCGCGTGCGAGCGGCGTAACGACGATCGTGTCAAGACCGTCGCCGAACTGCTCGTAGAAGGTCGCGTACGTGGGGCTTTTTCCGCCTCGGTATTGGTTGTGATGCACGGACAGGCTGTGCATGTTGAGGAAGAGCGGGCTGGGACTCTCTGCGTCGTGGTTCTCGGGAACCCAGATCGCGTAGGGCTGCCACCGGCCGCGGTACTGCGGGAAGTCCTCCGCTACTCCTTCACCGAGGTCTTGCCGGGATTCGAAGAGCCGAACCGAGTACCCCTCCGGCTGAGGCACCGGGGTTGTCTCGTTCGAGCGCAGCGCGGCGACGTCGATCTCCTGCGCGAACGGGGCTAGGTCGCCGCTCGCCAATGCGGCGGATTGGGCGTCCTCGTTCCAGGGACCGCCGCGAGGCTCCAACTCCCGTGTGTTGAACGCCAGATCCAAAAGACGGTTGTCGGTAGGGCCTCCGGTGGTGAGCTCGTCGGGACTCATCTGGGCGTTGCCCGGCACGCCAGCGCGGAGCTCGCCGTTTCCGTCGTTCAGGCCCGCCCCGATATTCAGTTGAACCGATTCTCCATCGGCAGCGTCCGCGATGGTGAACGTCACCGTGTTCGCGGCCACGTCGATGTCTGCGTTCTCGTTCGTGAACACTCCCGTGAAGTCACCCGCTGTTACCGAGATCGCGGGCGTCGCTGCCTCGGTGATCGTCTGCAAGAGAACCCGAGCCTCGAGATCGTTCCCGTGCGCCCTCACTCGAACCTCGACGATGTCGGCCGCGTTGTCGGCGAAAGCTTCGCCGTCGGGATAGCGGGCGTCGCCCACGGTGCCGGCCAGCGACACCACGTTGGGTTGACCCCAGGCTCCCGTGTCGGCGCCGTAGTCGTCGTAGACGAAGTCGGTGTAGATCCACTCGCCGTGGTCCATCCGCGCGGTCCCCGATATCAAGGTCGGGCGGCCCTTCCATGGCGCGTCGGCACGGGCCGGCGTGAGTGGCAGGCAACCGGCGAGCAGAACCACGATGGTTAGAAGGATCCGTCGCATAGGGCCAATACTTCGTTGAGGAGGCGGCGAAACCCTTTCCCCGAACCTAGGTATCCCCGCTCCCGGTAGGTTTACCGCTATGGCGGAGCGCGGCTCGTTCGAGGACCCGCATAAGGGGAATCCGGTCGAGCTCCGCACGGTCCCGGTCAAGGAGCTCGAGGTCGTCGAGCACCAGCGCAAGGCCCGTCCCGCCCACGTCAAGAACCTCGTCGCGTCCATCGAGCGGATCGGTTTCATCGTCCCTCTCGTCGCCGTAGCGCGAACGAAGGACGGCTCCGAGGTTCTTGTTGTCATCGATGGACAGCATCGGTTGCAGGCGGCCCTAGAGCTCGGCCTCGAGGAGCTCCCGGTCTTCGTCGTGCCCGAGCACCTCGCTCAACGGATGATGAACCTCAACGTCGAGAAGGATCTCAACATCCGCGAGAAGGCCGCCGTGTCTCTCGGCGTCTACCGAGCTTTCATCGACTCCACGCCGGAGATGCCCGAGAACGATCCGGAGGTCATCGATTCGATCGAGGTCGCCTACTACGTCACGCTGGGTCTGGCCTACGAGGGCCCGGGCAGGCTCGCGGGAAGCGCGTTCGAGCCGCTCCTGAAGAAGGCCGACTTCTTCCTCGAGGACCGTTCCATCTCCGCTGCTCTCGAGGTCCGGGAGGGCAGAGCGGCCAAGTTCCTCGAGGCGAATCGCCTGGTCAAGGAGGTCATCGAGCAGGCGAAAGAGATGGGCATCTTCCACCAGTACTTCCAGTACCAGCTCATGTCCCACATCGACCCCTACAAGCGGAAGCGGGGCCCCCTCGCCTTCGACGACGTCTTCGACAAGGCCATCGCCAAGCTAACCAAGCTGAACGACGAGCCGGACGGCCTCCACAAGATCTCCGGCGGGGGCTGAGCACTAACCAGGCAATTAGAGGGCAATTCAGGAAAAATTCACCTCAATACAAGCAGGATTCGGCCGGGGCCCGGCCGAATTTCCCTCCTGAAGCCGTGCGCGGGCACGGCCATGAGCATCAGGAGGGATAGGTCTTGCGATCCTTGCGACTACTACTTGCACTCGCCCTCGTCACGGGCGCCTTTGCGTCGGTTGCCTCCGCACGTGGGGGGGACAACCCGAAGGAGGTTCGAGGCAGCTCCACCCAAGAGTGTGACGACGCTAACCCCGTCATCGGCAACGTCGGTGACATCACCTACGCAGGCCCGCTCGAGATGTGGCCGCCGAACCACAAATACGACCAGGGCACGCTGACCGCTACCGCGAATGACCCGGCGGACACGGTCAACATCGTCTTCACGGCCACGCACGACCAGTTCGTGACCGACGCCGAGTCCGGCGAAGTCACCGAGATGAACGGGTCGGGCAACACCACCGACGACATCACCCCGGCCGCCGGTGACGTCACCGGCACCGGCACCGTGTCGCAGGTCTTCGACATCCGCTCAGAGCGCTCCGGGCGTTCGTTCGACGGTCGCACGTACTCGATCGACGGCACCGTGACCTTCACGGACGACCTGGCAGCCGACGGTTCAGCCTCGCCGCTCGGTACCAGCTGCGATTTCCTCTTCACGATCACCGTTCCGCACGACCAGGGCCACGGAAACGACGACGGTGGCCGCCGCCACTAGAACCTAGAAGTACCCGAAGTACGAAAGGGCCCGGCGGTTCTCCGCCGGGCCCTTTCGCGTCCCGACCCCCCACTTGACGCCCCGGCTCAGGGGAGTAGAACGGTTGGGTATCCGGCTACGGGAGGAGGAGGACATGTTCGTACAGGTCATCCAGGGGCGAGCGACCGATCCTGCAGGGCTCAAGAAGCAGTGGGAGCGGTGGGACCAGGAGATCAAGCCGTCGTCGGTGGGCTACCTCGGGAGCACCGCAGGAGTGACGCCCGACGGCGAGTTCATCGTCATCGCCCGATTCGAGAGCGCAGAGGCCGCCAAGACCAACAGCGACCGCCCCGAGCAAAGCGCATGGTGGGAGGAGACCTCGCAGTACATCGCCGACCCGCTGTTCCACGACTGCACCGAGGTGGACCTGACGGAGGGCGGGGGCTCCGACGATGCGGGCTTCGTGCAGGTGATCCAGGGCAAGGTGAAGGACGTCGAGCGGGCCCGGAAGTTCGAGGCAGAGATGGGCGATCGCATGAAGGACGTGCGCCCCGACGTCGTCGGGAGCGTCGTCGCGTGGCACCCCGAGAACGGCCGCTTCACGAACTCGATCTACTTCACCTCCGAGGCCGAGGCGCGGGCCAAGGAGAAGGAGATGGAGTCGAGCGAGGGCTTCAAGGAGATGATGGCCGAGATGCAAGCGAACTCCGACGGCGAGCCGAAGTTCCTCGACCTCTCCGACCCCTGGTACTCCACTAAATAGCCACGATTAGTCGGCCCCCCGGCGCATTGGAGGAAAGGGGGGCATAACGCCGAAGTTATCGAGACCTAGGCAATCTGGAGGTCTCGATGACGCACGGCCCAATACCTACGCCCTCGATGAGCCGCCGCCGCTTCCTCGGCGTCGCGGCCGGCACCGCCGCGCTTGCGGCTGCCAATCCTTTTGGCAAGACCGCTTGGGCCAAGTCCTGCACCGCCACGATCCCGGCCGGAGCGATCGGGATCCAGCTCTTCACCTGCACCGGACTGAGCTACGCGAGCATCGACGCGACCCTCACCTCGCTTGCCCAGATCGGCTACAAGATCGTCGAGCATGCGGGCTACGGCAGTGCGATGGATGCGAAGACTTTCAAGTCCGCGCTCGACAATGCCGGGCTCCGTTGCACTTCCGGCCACACCGGCATCCCCGTGCCCTTCGACGCCAAGGCGTGGCGGACGATCGTCGAGGACGCCCTCGTCGTGGGCCAGAAGTACATCGTCGGGCCCAGCGCCAGCGCCGGCACCGCAGCGGAGTGGGCCGCTCTCGCCGACTCGATGAACAAAGGCGGAGCGATCGCTCGCAAGGAAGGGATCCAGAGCGTCGGGTTCCACTGCCACACCTCGGAGTGGCATCCGACCTCCGACGACCCCAAGGTCCGCCCGATCGAGATCCTGATGGAGCGCTGTGACCCGAGCTTCACCCACATCCAGATGGATATCGGCTGGTGCTACGCGGCGAGCGATCCCGTCAAAGAGCTCAGGAATTTCCCGGGCCGCTTCAAGCAACTCCACGTCAAGGACATGCGCAAGTCGCCGGCTACGTTGCCGGTGCCCGTCGTCGGAGAGGGTGCGCCCGTGCAACCGGGTCTGGGAGAGGTTGACTTCGCAGCCGTTTTCGCCGCTGCCAAGGAGACGCGCCAGCCCGTCAAGGAGTTCATCGTGGAATCCGACACGTCGATCGTTACGTGCGTCGACACGGCCAAGCTCGGCTACGACCTGCTCAGCAACATGGAGTACAGCTACAAG
The DNA here is from genome assembly GCA_963786155.1 of uncultured Actinomycetes bacterium. Classification (GTDB taxonomy): domain Bacteria; phylum Actinomycetota; class CADDZG01; order CADDZG01; family WHSQ01; genus CAWAXW01. Next base: position 93,536 of record CAWAXW010000006.1, read on the forward strand.
TGTTGAGACTCCGTACCTCGGTCCTTGCCGCGCTAACGTCCGCCCTTGTCGCGGCTTCACTCATCGCGCCCGCATACGCGGCGGGCAGGTCCCCGGTTCAGGTCCGGACGGCTCGCCCGCGCGTCGTAGTCGCGGTGATCGACAGCGGCATGAATCCGTACCACGAGTACTTCCATGCCGGGGGACCTCTCTACAAGGACTCGGCGCCGACGAGTGTGACTCCCGCCGTCCTCAAGGAATTCGGGATCGATCGCGATCACATCATCCCGGTCACACGCACGGGCAAGTTCGAAGAGGATTTCGCGAAGGACAAGAAGTCATTCGAAGGCATCAAGAAAGGCGAGCCTTACTGGTTCGAAGGAACCAACGTCATCGGGATCTCCTTCGAGGATGGCAATCATCTCAGGCCCGACGGCACCGCAAGCACGCACGGCATCGGCACCGCGGCCGCGGTATTGACCGCGAATCCCGAAGCGATCGTCGTTGCCGTCGAGGGGATCAATGCCTCGTCCGAAGAATGGGCTTTCACCTATCCCGCGGTCGACATCATCACGACCAGCTATGGCCCCATCACCAGCGCGCCGACGTTGAACCATCTGTCCTCCAGCTACACCGGGGTCGTCGGGAACGGGAAAGTCCACTTCGGCGCCTCGGCGAACGATCCCACCTGGTCATCGCTCGACGAGACTTCCGGTCCCTGGTGGAGCATCGGCATTGCCGGCTTCGAGGAAGGGTCGGCGAACGGGCGACAGGTCTCCTCGGGCCAAGTGCCGGATTTCGTCGGCGACTTCACCCAAGAGCTTCCCTACTGCCGGAGCTGCGAGGAAGGCCTGAGAGAGGTGAGCGGCACGAGTTTCGCCACTCCGCGTAGCGCCGGCACCTTCTCGCAGATCCTTCTGATCGCCCGCCGAGCCGCCGGACACAGCGGAGGGATATCGGGCGCGGGCACCAAGACCCCCAAGCTTGTTACCGGTAGGTATTCCTTCACGAACTGGAGCATGCGCAGAGCACTCGAGGAATCTGCGTATTACCCCGGCGTCGACGACTACATGAGCGAAGGCAGCACCGATCCCACTGCGCTGCCGGTCGTCGACCAGGCGCCGTGGGTGCAGACCGGATGGGGCTTGATCTCGCCGAAGAGACAGTACGAGGTCGTCACCGAAACGCTGGCTCATCTCGGGATAGGGGCTAAGCCCAAGAGGTCAAAACCTCAGGAGGCCTGTGACTTCATGACGGCGAACATGGAGGCCCGCCGCACCTACTGGGATCAGATCGCCGTACTGGGCCAGAGCTTCGGCAACACCGAAGACCCCTACATCTACTGCTGAGTCCTCTATTTCTCCCAGATCATCACTCCGAAGAGGTTCGAGAAGTCATCGGTCCATAGAGGGGCGTCGTAAGTACCGACCTGCGTCCAGGCCCCTATCTGCATCGCCTCCGGCCTCTGAGCCTGTTTCGTCACCACCATCCAGCGAGAGGGCAGCTTCCCGGCGCGCTCTTCGTTCCCGCTTAGAAGGAACGGCTCGTCCCAATGGTGCGCGGTGTAGCCATCGGCTGCGGCGACGTTGCCCAGGACGGGCTCGAGATTCAGGTAGTTGTTCGTGATGTTGAAGAGCATGACCCCGTCTTCTGCCAACTTGGTCCCGTACAAGGCCAGCGCTTCTTTGGTCACCAGGTGCATGGGGATGGCGTCCGAGCTGAAGGCGTCGAAAACGAGTAGATCGAACTTCCCCTGCGGCTCCCTTGCGATCGATCGTCGGCCATCACCCATGACGAGCTCGTAATCGTCGATGCATTCGCTCAAGAAGGTGAAGTAGGTCGGATCCTGAGCGATGCGTGCCATCAGGGGATCGATCTCATAGAAAGTCCAGTCCTGCGTAGGTTTGGAAAACGCGGCCATCGTCCCGGCCCCCAGACCCACGACGCCGACGGTCGCGTCGGGATTTCCTTCCGAGTATGCGGTCAGGAACGCTCCCCCAGGCCCTGTCGGGAAGTAATAGGAGATGGGGATGCACTGACTGTCCTCCGTCAGGATCTGACGGCCGTGGATCGTCGTTCCGTGCGCGACCATATGAACGACGTCATCCGGGCCTCCCGCGATCACTTTCACGCTGCCGAAGAAGTTGCGATCGAGGAAGATCAGGTCGATCCGATCTCCGCGCGTGCTCACGACGACCGTCGCGAACAACGTCAAGGTCGCCGCGAACAGCTTCGGCCAACGTCCGGCAAGCAGCAGCAGTATGAGAGCCGGGATGCCGACCACCGCTGCTTCCAGAAGCACGCCGGGGTTCTGTTCGCCGACATCCAGTCCCAGGATCACGAATAGAGGAAGGAGCGAGAGGGCCACTGGCGCAGCGCGCCACTTGAGCCGATCGGCGCGACTTACCTCTGTCTGGGACTGCACGCGGAAGAAGCAGGCGAGCACGATGGCGATGTGGAACTCGTACGGCAGGTCGAACAGGATCGGCGCCACCAAGGCGTTGAAGACGCCTCCCAGCGCTCCGCCCAACGCAACGATCAGGAAGTACTCCGTGAGCTTCTCCGTCGCCGGCCTGTCGGCTGCGAGCCTCCCGTGACACACAACGGCCGCTGCGAAGAACAGCATCAGGACGAGCGTCACGAGCGCGAACAGCGGCTGCCGTTTGTCGATCGCATAGACGAGGAAGTAGGACAGCGCCAAGATCGGCAGCGCCACGTTGGCGGCGCGCTCGACGTTGTGGCGCTTGCCGAACACCACGATGAACGAGACCAGATACAGCGACAGAGGAAGGACCCACAGGAGCGGGACCGCGACCAGGTCCGTCGTGATTACCGATGTCGACCCCAGCAGCAGGCTCGAAGGAAGGAACGCGAGAGCCAGCCAGCGCAACCTGCGCTTCCAGGTAACCGTCCCGAGGCGCGGCTCCGGTTCCTCGTCCTCCTCTTGGTCGGGCAGCGCGTCTTCGGCGCTTCGACGCGCGCTCCTGAGGAATGCGACCCCGCAACCGATCAGGAGTGCGGCGTAGGCCGCATACGCCAGCGACCAGGACGAGAACTGACGAGTGAGATCGATAGATGGCTCGACGAGGATCGGATAGGAGAGAAGGCCGACGAGACTCCCGAGATTGCTGGCGGCATACAAGAAGTAGGGATCGCGCGACGACCGATGGCCCGTCGCGGAGAACCACGCTTGCAGCAGGGGAGAGGTCGCCGCCAGAGTGAAGAAGGGGAGGCCGATCGCAACTCCCATCGCGACGAAGAGCCATCCCGATGGATCGCCCAGGACCGGGGGCAGCCAATCGTCTGGAAGCCCGATCGGAAGCGTTAGCAACGCCAGGACGATCGGGATGCAGACGACCACCAGTTGCAATCCTCGGCGACGCCGCCCCAGGACGACGAGGTGAGCGAAGGCGTAGCCGGCCAGCAGCGTGACCTGGAAGAAGAGCATGGACGTGACCCAAACCTGTGGCGTCCCCCCCAAACGCGGCGCGATCTGTTTGGCGATCATGGGTTCCACCTGGAAGAGCAGGAAGGCGCCGAGGAAGGTCGCCGCGATGAAGACCCACAGCCGGCCGGGGCTTGCGTTCTCGTTCACATCGGCATGATGACGCCCTTCGCACAAGAAAAGGGGGCGGCCCGAAGGCCGCCCCCCTGAAGAACCTATCTAGTTCCCTGTTAAGGCTTGCTACGGCGCCTTCTCTGGATGTCCAGAACCGTCAGGCCCGAGGCGATGAGCCCCATGCCTATTAGCGCGAATGGTGCCGCCGCTCCGGCCCCGGTGAAGGGAAGCACTCCGGATTCGGGGTTGTCGGGCCGTGTGATCTGCTCGCCGAGAACGGCCTGGACGTTCACCGTGTGATCGTCCTTGTCATTGACCCGTTCTCCCTGCTGGTCCTCACCGGAGGCCACAGCCGTGTTCAGCACGTTGGGAACGTCGTTCTCGGTCGCCTTGTGGTCGCAGTGGAAGAACCACGTCTCGCCGAACTCGAGGATGTTGTCGTCGTCTCCACCGGTCTTCTTGTCGAGCTCCGGCGCGGTGTCACAACGAGGGTCCTTGACCTCGACGTCCGTGAGTGGGTGGTCTACCGGTATCGAGACCTCCAACGTGTAGCGGATGTTCTGGCCGACCGAAACCTGCTGCGGTCCATCCTTCACGATCCTGATGACGGCCTCCGGGATGATGTCCACCAGGTGGCTGTCTTCGTCGCGCGCCGACTGGCCTGAATCGTCAATGCCGGTGGCGACCGCCGTGTTCGGCAGTGGGTTGGGATCCGACTTGAGGACCTTGTGAGGACACGTGTAGATCCAGACCTCGCCGATCTCCAGCCTGTTGTCGTCATCGCCGGGGTTGTCGGCGTGCCGAGTGGGGGCCTCGTCGCAGTTCGGATCGGTCACCACCACGTCGTGTAGCACCGGCCGGTTCTCCGGAAGCGTCACGCGCAACCGATAGGTGATCGTCTCGCCGACCTGGGCCCTCTGCGGCCCGTTCTTCACGATGTCGATCTCCGGCGCGCCCGGAGGAGGCGGCGGCGGGGGCGGCGGCGGTGGTGGTGGCGGGGGCGGCGGCGGTGGTGGTGGTGGCGGCCCCGGAGGAGGCGGTGGTGGAGGAGGAGGTGGAGGTGGTGGAGGAGGCGGTGGCGGGGGTGGGGGTGGGGGTGGTGGAGGTGGAGGTGGAGGTGGAGGAGGAGGTGGCGGCGGGGGTAGCTGCACCCATACGCCGTTGTCGAGCTCGTAGATGTCGTCCGTCGGGAAGCACGGGTTGGGGTTGTTGGTCTGCTGGTTAGTCCCCGAGTCCAACGCGTTGCGCCGGGAGTCGCTCAGCGCGGAGTCGCTGTTCTCACAGGAGCCCGCTCCGGACTGAGCCAGATAGGGGAACGGCGACCCGGCGTTGTTGCGTCCGAACTTGTCGTGGAGATAGAAGGTCTTGGGGTCTGTGTCACCCTTGACCGCATAGGCGCGGAACGATGCCTGCGTCAGGTTGGCGTTGCCGATGATGCCTCTCAGGAACTCCTTCTCGACCGCGAACTCAACCGAGCAGGTCGCGCTCTTCTGGTAGCCGCAGCCGCTCGGAGTGTTGGTTCTCACCAACACGGCGTCGCCGCCACCTGGGCTACCCGAGAGCTTGTTGGCGCCCTGGTCGAACGCCAGGACCTCGTAACCATCGATGCCCGTGGGACCGTCCGGACGGCTTGGTCGTGTATCGCCCAGACCCCGGTTCTGATCCCAGAAGACGATCAGGCCTTTTGTTCCGAAGGTGTTGCCCACGTTGCTGCTGGGGCTTGCTGCGCTGACGATGATGCCACCACGCGGATCGTTGTTGAAGAACATCTCGAACTTGTAGAAGAAGGGGAGTGGATGGTTGTTGGGCTCGGTCCCGAAGAGATCGACGCGGAAGTAGAGGTAATCGCCACTCGAAAGGCCGCCGGCCGCCGACGACACCAAGTCGAGAGCCGGGTGGTAGAGGTTCTGATCCTGGTTGAACGGTCGTTCGTAGATGTCGAGCGTGTAGCTATCGACGGCGCCTTGCCCGGCGGGAGCCGAGGTGTTGGCGTCGGGTAGCCAGCAATTGCCCCCGCAGTTCTTGTTGGGGTGGCTGTACGACGTCGGATTGGGTGCGTCCCCCGTAACCGCATCCGGCACCGTGTTCTGGTAGGTCGGGTTCGGCGACGGTTGAGCGGTTCCCGGCGCGATCAACAGCGCTCCCGCGAACAAGGAAACGAGCGCGGCCACGGCCAGCGCTCTAGCAATATTGCGGCCCCTCATGGATGGATCCTTTCCGAGATCGCCCGCCAATGAGCCATCTCTCTTAGATGTTCTAAAGGGAGGTTCCATCTAGTTACTCATAAATCCTGCCTGTTTTTCCTGTTTTTGACAAACAGAGGCGGGATGGGCCTCCCCTAGGCGGGGGACAATACGCCGATTTCAGTTGGAAAGAGTCAGGCGGCTTCCGAGAGCTTGCTCCAGCAATCCGAGCAAACGAAGAGCTGGGTCGGGCCGGTCCCGACGTCGTTGCCGGTGACGAAGCGGCCGTCGGTCACCTCGGTAACGGTCTTGCAGACCGCGCAACGCGACCGCATCCCCTCGGGATAGCGGCCCTCGATGAGGTCGATCCTGGCTCTGTGCGATTCGGGTTCGGTTGGCTTTCTCACGCCTCGTCCAACATGCGTGAGCGATTCCTATTCCCGAGTTCGTACCCTACGGGCGTGATCGAAGAGGGCTGGTACCTCATGAACACAGAAGAGTTGGAACAGGAGCTCGCGCGCTTCCGAGGCGATCGCGCCGAGCCGTCGATGGCTCTCAAGCTCACGACGTCGGAGGCTCTCGCCTACCGAAACGCAGGGAACCTGGCGGACGATCACGGACGCCGACTCCGCTTGGTCCTTCGTGTGCGAGATGCCACCGACCTCGGAGCGCTCGATGAGAAGAGACTCGCCTTTGAACCCGATTACCACGATGCGCCGGCCTGGCGCGTCGAGGGTTCTAAGCCCGTCAATGTCGTGCCGCTACGCGACCCCGGCATTGAGCCGGTGACCGCAGATGCCTGGTGGGAGCAGCCGGAAGTTGCCGCCCTCGAATCGGAGTGGCGCAAGCTCGGCGCCATCGACGGCGTACCGATCCCCGCCGACTACCGCGGCTTCGTGTTCAAAACGATCCTGTCCCTTCGCGCAGCAGGCAGACCGATAACGCGCGACTCGATAGTCGCATCCATAGCGCGCTGGCTCGACCCCTCGACAACGAGCGAAGTGAGCGCAGCACTCGAAGAAGCCGGCAAAGTCTCTGAGTGAGGCCCGCCGGTTCCCGGCTCCCGAGATCGCGCTGGTCGGGATCGCGGCCATCTGGGGTCTCACCTTCGTGATGGTGCAGGACGCGATTCGCTCGATCCCGGTGATGACGTTCCTCGCGTACCGATTCAGCATCGCGGCGGTGGCCGTCGCGGTGATGTTCCGCAAGGAGGTACGGGGCCTATCTCGCGAGGGCGTCAAGGCCGGGCTGTGGATGGGCGTCTTCCTGACCGCCGGCTACATCTTCCAGACCTTCGGACTCGAGCGAACGACCGCTTCGAACGCGGGCTTCATCACCGGGCTCTTCGTCGTGCTGACCCCGCTCTTTGCGGCGGTGTTCCTCCGGCAGAGCGTGCCGTCGACTGCCTGGATCGCCGCCACCGTCAGCGCGATCGGGCTGTTCTTGTTGACGGGGGCCGGCGGCGGAGAGGGGAACCTAGCGGGGGACGCGCTTGTGTTCGGGTGCGCCTGTTCGTTCGCTTGCCACATCCTCGTAAGCGACCGCGCGGTTAAGGACCACTCGCTCGGCGGTCTGCTCGTGATCCAGATCGGCTTCTGCGGCGCGTTCTGTGCCCTGGTCACGCTGGTGATGGGCGATTTCGTAGTGCCCCGCGGCGACGAGGTCTGGGCCGCTCTTATCGTCACCTCGCTTCTTGCCAGCGCCCTCGGCTTCTACGTCCAGGCCTGGGCTCAGAGACACGCCTCGCCCGCCCGGACGGCCCTGATCCTCGCCAGCGAGCCGGCCTTTGCAGGCCTGTTCGCCTACCTCCTCCAAGACGAGGTCCTGGGCGCGACGGAGTGGGCCGGAGCCGCCCTCGATCCTGGCCGCCATAGTCACGGTCGAAGCCGCCCCCTACCTACGCCCCACCCGCCCCCTCCCCGAGGGCTAGACCGAGCCGCTATAGCGCTACGTGTAGAGGAGCTGCGGGCTGCGAAGGCGCTCGATGCGCTCCTCTACCGGTGGATGCGTCGAGAACAGCTTTGCGAACGATGCGCGGCGGCCGGTCAGTGGATTGACTATGTATTTGCTCTCTTGTGCGGGCTGCACGTTCATCGGGATGCGACGGGCTCCCTCGTGGAGCTTCTCGAGGGCGCGGGCGAGAGGCTCGCCGTAGCCGACGAGCTTGGCCCCCACGCGGTCTGCCTCGAACTCCCGCGACCGGGAGATCGCCATCTGGATCACGCCGGCCGCAAGCGGGGCGAGGATCATCATCAACAATCCGGCGAACGGGTTGCCGTCGTCATCGTCGCCGCCGAAGAAGAAGGCGAAGTGGGCGAGGTAGCTGATCGCCGTGGCGATGGCAGCCGCAACCGAGCCGATCAGGATGTCGTGGTTCTTGATGTGGGCGAGCTCGTGGGCGAGAACTCCTCTCACCTCGTCTGGGCTGAGGATCTCGGAGCAGCCCCTGGGTCACCGCAACCGCCGCGTGGCGCTCGTTGCGGCCGGTTGCAAACGCATTGGGCTGCGGGTCGGGGGTGATGTAGAGGCGCGGCATCGGCATGTGGGCCGCTGCGGTCAGCTCCCGCACCATCCGGTAGAGCTCCGGCGCCTCGTCCTCGGATACCGGTTGGGCCCGGGCCGATCTGATGGCGATCTTGTCGCTCATCCAGTAAGAGCCGCCGACCATCAGAAGGGCGATGCCGAAGCAGATGGCCAGGACCGTCTCGCTGAAGAGCGAGCCGATGAAGAGGATGAAGCCGGCGAGACCGGCCAGCAACACGTACGTCTTGATCGTGTTCTTGTTCATGGCTCCAATTATCCGACAGCGGACGCGCTATCTATACCCACGGCTCACGTTCCCAGCCCCCTGCCGGTTACAACGGGTATGAAGGAGAGCGGATGACTTCTCTGCCACCGTTCTGGACTCTGGTCGAGTCCACCTCGCCACAGCTCCTTGCATACGCGCGCCGCTTGGTTGGTGACTCGGCGGAGGACGTGGTCCAAGACGCTTTCCTGAAGGCGCTTGCGTCGTACCCGCGCCTCACGCATTCGGAGAACCTGCGCGCATGGCTGTTCCGGATCACCACGACGTGTGCCTACGACCACTCAGGCCGGCGCAACGGCAGAGCCGAGGTCCTCACCGCGGCGGTCCCGGCTCGAGCCGACCAACCGAAGCTCTACGACGACGCATTCGAAATCCTGATCGAGAGCCTTTCGGAAGCTTCGCGCGACGCGTGCCGGTGCTCCGGTTCGTCGATGACCTTCCCTACATCGATATCGGCCGGCGGCTTCGGATCACTCCCGAGGCCGCGCGTCCGCCGGGTTTCCACAGCAGTTCAGAGCTTGAGGAGGCAGATGAAATGAGCTCTGTGTTCCTGGACCAACTCGCCCAAGCCGCAATCGAGAAAGGACTCGCGGACGTGATCTACGGACATGTCGACACTTCGCTCGGCCGTCTCCTCGTCGCTCGCACCGACAAGGGGATCTGCAGGATCGGATTCCCTCAAGAGGACGAGACCCAGGTGCTGGAGGGGCTCGCGGGAGCTCAGCGCGCGGGTCGTCTGCATCGGATCGTGCGCTCGCCGACGAACGGGACCTTCTTGCGGCCTACATCGAGGGGGACCCGGTCGATCTCGATGTGCCGGTCGATCTCGGGCTCATCAAGTCCGCGTTCCAACGCCAGGTGCTCACGACTCTTCAGCGTGAGGTGCCGAGAGGAAAGGTCACCACGTACGGAGAGCTCGCCGGGCGCATCGGCCACCCCCGCGTGGCCCGGGCGGCCGGTTCGGCGTGTGCCCGGAATCCGATTCCGATCGTCCTTCCCTGCCACCGGGTGGTCCCCGCCGGAGGCACGCTCGGGAACTACGGGGGAGAGGTCTGGCGCAAGCGATACCTCCTGGATATCGAAGGCGCACAGGTCAAAAAGGTCCGGGGCTAGGGGAGCTAGGCTTCGATTCTTCGGTCTTTTTTGAGTCAGGAAGGCCTGCAGGAGGCCGCGAGTTGTCCTTGATATGAGCCTCCAACCAACGAACCGCGCCCCGGCCCCCGCGTGGCTCGTGTGGGTCGCGCTGTGGATCATCTACATCGTCTGGGGCTCGACCTACCTCGCCATCGGCTACACGGTCGACACGCTTCCACCTCTGATGAGTGCCGGGGTCCGATTCGTCGTCGCCGGGTTGATCGTCTATCTCTTCCTGCTCGCGCGCCGCGGCCCCAAAGGGGTCTCGATCACGTGGAGGGAGGCGGGTGCTTCGGCGGCGATCGGGACCGCCCTCCTGCTGGGAGGCAACGGCTTGGTCGCGATCGCAGAGCAAGAGGTGCCGACGGCCGTCGCGGCTCTGATCATCGCTTCGGTCCCGTTGTGGGTCGTGATCCTTCGAAGCCTGTTCGGCGATCGGGCGCGAGCGGGGACGCTCGTGGGCGTCGGCATCGGCTTGGCTGGCGTCGCGGTTCTCGTCCTTCCGGGAGGCAGCGATGGGAACGCTCCACTCGGGGGGATGCTGATCCTTGTGGGGGCCGCCATGGCGTGGGCCACCGGCTCGTTCTTCTCGAAGCGCGTTCCCTTGCCGAAGGACCCGTTCACGTCGACTGCATGGCAGATGCTGCTGGGCGGCGTCGTTCTTCTGGTCACCGGAGCCGCGCGCGGCGAGCTCGAGGGACTCGACGCCGGCTCGTTCTCGCGCGAGTCGCTGCTTGCTCTTGCCTATCTGATCGTCTTCGGCTCGCTGTTGGCCTTCACGGCCTACACGTGGCTCCTACAGAACGCACCGATCTCGAAAGTTGCGACCTACGCGTACGTGAACCCGGTCGTGGCGATCTTCTTGGGTTGGTGGTTGCGCGACGAGGAGATCACGACCTCGATCATCGTGGGGGCCGCGATCATCGTTGCGGCGGTCGCCTTCATCGTGAGCCAAGAATCTCGATCCAACGGCTCGCGCAAGAAAGTCGAGGCCACACCCGCGGGGGCCGAGGCATTGGAAGCCGCGTCTTAGCGGAACTTCCATCTGGTGAGCGTTCCGCTGGCACCGTCGGAGGCCAGGACGTGCTTGCCGACAACGAGCGCATCGAACGCGTAGGGCGCGCCGGGCGATTCCACGTTTCCACCTGAGCCCAGGTTCGCCGCGATCCCTTTCGGCTTGTCGGCAATACCCCGCGAACTCCAACGCAGTTTGAGAACGCCCGCATGAGAGGCCGCGACGTATAGGTGCTTGCCGGCGAGGTCGAGGCTCTGGATCCGCCATAGGTCGTCGGCCGGCGCCTCGCCCCAGCGGTCGACCTCTTTCATGTCGTCGAGCTTCGTCGCGTCGAGTTGGACGATGCGCGGCTCCGTGCTCTTGTCGAACCAGTACTCGGTGGCCGCGAAGACGGTTCGGCGAGATGGCGTCGTTCTCACCTCGACGTCTGCCAGACCTTCATCGGCCCAGCTGCCGATGATCGAAGCCTCCTCGGGCGTAGCCACGTCGTAGACCTGGAGCCCGGTTGTGCCCGTCGTCACGTAGAGCAAGGGCGTTTCGAGCATCGGATCGCTCGGCTCGAAGTGGAGGCCGGCAGAATCCGGCCCGCCGACCTTCTGCGCGGGTGCGGCGTCCGCAAAGACGGGTGCGATCTGGCCGGTCGTTCTTTCAAAGCGGTTGATTACCAGTCCATGTGTCGCGTCCAGCGTCGCGATGTACTCCACATCTCCCACGACGAAGTACTTGATGCGCAACGTCCCACCCTGTGCCTGGTACGCGGTCATGGCCGGCGCGGCCGGGTCGGATACGTCCAGCACGTGGATGCCGTCGCGCGAGAACTGCACGGTCTGACACGCGTAGAACAACCATTCGCCGTCGTCCGAGAACTCGAGATCGCCGTCGAGCGATTGAGTGGCTCCGTCGTCGTACCGGCCCAGGACCTTCGGCTTCGCGCTCGCGATGTCGACGAGCGCCACGATGCCGTCGTCGCGTTGCAGGACCGCGGCCAAGTCGCCGTGGACTGCAATCTGCCCGGCGCCACCGCCCTCGGACAGCTTCAACAGCCACGAGCGGCGCGCGCGACAGTTGCGAGTGTGACGGGACGCGGTCTTGTGCGTCTCTAGATCGTGTGCGTCGTAGGCGAGCTTGCAACCCTGGCGCGCTTCAGCACCTGGAACGATCGACATCGCCAGGAGCGCGCCGATGAGGAGGATCCGCCTGACCATGGATGACTGTTTCTCCACTTCCTAAGCGCGTACCTGCGCTTACGGCCGGCCGGCTCCCGCGAAGTCCGATCTGAAGGCCGACACGACCCGGACCTGCATCCCCGTGTAGGGGGCTTCGACCATCTGGTTGTTGCCGATGTACATCCCGACGTGGTGGATGGGCGCACCGAAGAAGAGCAGGTCGCCGGGCTCGAGATCCTCCCAAGCGACGCGTGAGGTGGCGTCGTACTGCATGCCGGAGTTATGCGGCAGGCCGACGCCCGCCTGCGCCCAAGCCCACATCGTGAGACCCGAACAGTCGTACGTGTCGGGGCCCGCGGCCCCCCATTGATAGGGCTTGCCGATCTGACTCAACGCCGCTTCGACCGCGGCCTGCGCCTGGGGGTTCGACGCGGGCTCGGCTCCTACCGCCTCCGGCGTGACGCCGATCGGACCCGACGGCTGGGCCGCGGCGGCGAGGGCGGCCTCCGCGGCAGCGCGCTCACGCGCCAGGGCCTCGGCTCGTTCGATCGCCTCGTTCAGCTCTCTGATCTCGTCTTCTTCCGCGATCACCTTCTCTTCGATGTCCTCGCGCAGGACGGAGAGCTCCTCTTGCACCACGAGTGCCTGGGCTTGGGCGACTTCCATCTCGTCGACCTTCGAGTCGAGCAACCCGCGATCCACGGCAAGCCGTTCGAAGACCAGAGAATGAGCTTCGTTGGACGACTCGAGGTACTCGAGCCGCGTCTCCATCTCGCCGATCGTGTCCGACGAGAGGACGACCTCCATGCTTCCGACCGAGCCGCCCTTGTAGAGCTCGGTTGCGAGCTCGACCGCAGCGTCCTCGCGAACGCCCATGCGCTCGCTGATCCTGTCGATCTCGAGCTCGGTGGCTCCTATCTCGGCCTGAAGCCGGGTTAGCCGTTCGTTCACGAGGTTGTATCGCTCGGAGACGAGCTGGAACTCGCGTTCCAACTCTTGCAGCCGGTCCTGAGCCGCCCGCAGGTCAGAGCGCGAGGGGGCCGCGGCCGAAGGGACGGTCACTAAGGCCGCCACCATCGCTAGGGCGGCCGCGACCGCCAGGGCGCGCCGCGAGATCACGGGGAAGTGGAAGCGGGGCATGGGTTCCAATTATTAGGCCTTGTCGGCAGATCTCCTGGTAACCCACCAGGCCACCGCTGCTATCGCCACGACCACGCCCGCCGCAGCCAGGCCCGTGTAGGGGGTCAATTCCGGCGCGTTCACCTGGGGCAGCCGCCCCCTGAGGGGGACCGGGTTCCGGAAGGTCTCCACGCGCCAGTCGCGTTCCTCGGCCAGCTTCCGGAGCTCTCGGTCGGGATTGACCACCACGGGGTTGCCAACCGATTCGAGCATCGGGAGATCGGTGACGGAATCCGAGTAGGCGAACGAGTTGGCGAGGTCGATGCCGAGCTCCTCGGCGAGCTCCTTCATCGCGATCGGTTTGTTCGGGCCGTACGCGTAGAACTCGAGCTCGCCCGTGTACTTGCCGTCCACGATCTGAGGACGCGTTGCTATCCATCGATCGACGCGCAGCATCCTTCCCAGTGGAGCGACGATCTCCTCGGGGGAGGACGAGATGATCACTACGAGTCGCCCGGCCGCCCGGTGATCGTGGAGCAGCTCCAATGCCTCGGCATAGATCAAAGGAGTGATGACTTCCTCGAGCACCTCCTCGACCACCTTCAGGACGCGCTCCTGCTCCCAACCTTGGGTCAGCTTCGCCGCCTCGTGGCGCATCCGCTCCATCTTCTGTTCGTCCGCGCCCATCAGATGGAAGACGAACTGAGCCCACATGGACTTCAACAACGAGGAGCGCGTGATGAGCCCTTCCTTGAAGAACGACCGACCGAGCGCGAGCGGCCCGGAGCGAGCGATGATCGTCTTGTCCAGGTCGAAGAACGCGGCTTCCATGCACCCATTGTGACCTGGGTCACAGCAACCGGCGAAGCGCACCGCCACTCTCACACTCGTGGAGCAGAAGACGATCGCTGCGGTGAGCGCCGACCCCGCCGTACGCCTGGCTCTCGCCCGCGCCTTTGATGAGGCGCCCCCGTCGTGGCAGATCGAGCTATTCGACGACCCGTCTGCCGCACGAGGGGATGCGATCGTGTGGGGACCGGACGTCCCAGCGGGGCCGGGGGTCGTGTTCGACCCCGCCAACCCCAAAGGCTTGGTGGGGGCAGTTGCCGAGTTGCTCGGGCCGGCGGAGGGGTCGGTCATCGTCGTCACGAGCCCCTCGGGAGGCACCGGTACGACGACGGTGGCTCTGCATCTCGCTCAGGCCTTGGCGGCTCGAGGCTCCACTTGCTTCGTCGATCTCGACGTCCGATGGGGAGCAGCGGCACGCCTCGGAGTGACCGATCCCGCGCATCTGACCTGGGACTCGCTCGATGACTCCGAAGGCTCCACGATGCTTTGCGCGCTGCCGGTCGTTGGTGGTTTCCGCGCCATGCTCGCGCCGGGCGGCCGGGGCCCACGCGACGCGCGCTCCTTGATCGAGAGGGCCGCGGCCTCGTTCAAAGCGGTCGTCGTGGACGTCGCGGATCCGGCCCTGTTGTCCACCGCGCTGAATGCAGCGCGAGCGGCGGTGTGTGTCGTCGTTCCCACCCCGACCGGCGTAGAGCGCGCTAGTCGCTTCATTGATGCGGCAGGCGATTTCCGCTGGGCGATCGTCGTCAACCGGTTGGGAACGGGAGGCACGATGGGCCGGGCCGAGATCGAACAGCACATGCAGCGGCGGGTCGCCATCGAGCTCCCGCATTGCCCTGCGCTCCGAGACAATGAGGACGTTTCCAAGCTCCTCGCATCATCCGTGTCCAGGTGGAGCAGAGCGGTCACTCGGTTGGCGGCCGCGCTATGAACGCGACGGAGACGCTGAGGAATCTCCTGTTCCAGCACGACGAGCTCGCGGACCTAGACCCGGCTGGGCGTCGCATCGCGCTCAGGCGGTTGGCGGCCGATGCCGGGCTCGACGATCCGGGGGCAATCGCGGCCGTGGCGGATCACATCGATGGATGCGGCCCCCTCACCGAGTTGATGAACGATCCCGGGATCACGGACATCCTCGTCAACGGCCCGGATGAGGTGTGGGTCGAACGCTCGGGATGCCTCGAACGTGTGGAGGTTGGATGGCCCGACGTTATGTCGCTCGAGGGATCGGCCCGAAGGCTCGTCGCTTCGGTTGGGGGCCGGGTCGACCCCGCGCACCCGATCGCGCAGGCGCGGCTCCCAGACGGCTCCCGGCTTCAGGTCGTGTGGCCGCCGATCAGCACGGCGGGACCCATGCTCGCGATCCGCCGCTTCCCCCGTTTGCGCTTCGACCTCGACGATCTGGTCGAACGCGGCATGCTGACCGAAGCGGAATCGACCGAACTGCGTGTCGCGGTACAGGAGCGCGCGACGATCGCGATCTCGGGCGGCACGGGGTCGGGGAAGACGACGCTCATGAATGCACTGCTCGGATGCGTCGGCACGGATGAGCGCGTCGTCACGATCGAGGAGTTGCCGGAGCTCCAACCCTCGTGCGCACATCGTGTTGCATTGGTCGCTCGACCCGAGAATGTCGAAGGTCGCGGGAGCGTCCGCTTGACCGAGCTTCTGCGAACGAGTCTTCGGTTGCGTCCGGATCGCATCGTCGTCGGGGAGGTGCGCGGCCCGGAGGCTCTCGTCGCGCTCGATGCGATGTCGACGGGACACGTGGGCTCGATGGTCACGGTCCACGCGCGCTCGGCCCGTGATGTCGTCGATCGAATGGTGGCCCTTGCACTCCAGGGTGATCCAGGTGCGAGCGAAGACTCTCTCAGGCGCCGCTTCGAGCGCGCTTTCGACCTAGTCGTTCATCTCGGCCGTGATCACGGCGCCAGGGTGTGCCGGGAGATCTGGCGGTGCGAAAGGATCTGATCGAGCGAGCCGCATCCGTGCGCTCGCTCGCAGCATTGGTTTCGACCGGGATGGGTCTTCACGGGGCCCTCGAACGCTGGCCTTCGGAAGCTGCTCCCTCTTGCCGGGCGGAAGCGCTATCCATGCGCAGGCGGATGTCGCTCGGGTCCGACCCCGGGGATGCGTTCGAGTCTCTGGGCCGGGCCTTCGGAGCCGACGCCTCGGCTCTTGCGAGCGCCGTCAGGACTGCTGCCTGCTCGGGTGCAGACCTCGCACCCCTGCTCGAGAGTGTGGCCTCGGACATGGAGCAAAGTTCGGAGGCCCTCGCGACCGGAGGGTCGGCCAGTGCGGGGGCCCGGTTGTCGGCTCGCATGATCGCGGCGCTGCCTCTCTGCGTCGTCCCGTTGATGCCGATGGCCCGCGCCCCGCTGACCGATTCCTTCGGGATCGTGTCGCTGCTGGCAGGCGCGGCGCTGGCAGTGGCGGGGATGGTTTGGATCGATCGCCTTCTGCCCCGATGGCCGGGCAACGATGCCGTTACTACCTTTGCCGATCGCGCCTCGGCCGCGCTGACGGCAGGTCTCGACGCGGGGGCCGCGTTCGAACGCGCGCTCACGAGCCTGGAGCCTCCCGTCGAGGCGGGGGACAGGGTGCGACGACTGGCCGGATTGGGCGCGGACTGGACCGAGGCTATGGAACGCGCCGGTGACGGATTCGAAGATCTAGGCGTCGCTCTTGGAGCCGCCGAAAGCACCGGCGCCCCCTTGGCTGTGGTCCTCGATCGCTTCGCGGACAACCGCCGAAGGCAACGTCAGAGGTCGTTCGACGCGACCACGCGCCGGGCTCCCGTCCTCATGGTGCTTCCACTCACGTTGTGCGTGTTGCCCTCGTTCGGACTCCTGGCTTTGGTCCCTTTCCTGCGAGGTCTCTCGCTCGCATGAGTGATGCGCGCCACAGACACGACGCGGCGCGCGCAGGACATTGACTCCGACGGTTCGACGAAACAGGAGGTGTCGCGTGGATCGCGCAAAGAAGATCGTCTATGGACAGCTCGGCCAGACGACGGCCGAGTATGCACTCGTGCTGCTCGTCGCGGGGTTGGTCGTCGGAGGCTTTGCCGCGTTCGTCAAGGGCGGCTCGTTGACCGACATGTTCCACAGCATCGTGTCCGGTCTCGTCAACCGCGCCGAAGGCTAGTGCCACACGAGCGAGAAGGAGGGCAAGCGACGGTGGAGCTTGCCCTCTGCTTGCCCCTCCTCGCGCTGTTGCTGGGCGCCGTCTTCGAGATAGGCATGCTTGCCGGCGATCGGGCTCGCCTGGAACACGCCGCGCGCGAAGCCGTGCGCGTCGCCGCGGTCGACGGGGACGAGAGGGCAATACGTGTCGCTGCGGAACGCGGCGGACTTTCCGATCTCGAGATGCAAGTGTCGCCGCAGCAACTCGGTCGCACGGCCGGCGAGCCCGTGACGGTCTCATTGAAGTTCTCTCCCAGCGGCAGCGTTCCGTTGCTGGGAGAGGCATTCGAGCGCGTCGATCTTCCGCGCCGAAGCGACGATGCGGATCGAGCAGCCGTGAGCGTCCTAGTCGCGGGGATCGGGACCGTTCTGACTCTGATGCTCGCCGCGTTCCTCGCCGATGTCGGGGATGCATCGGCCTCCCAAGCCCACGCTCGGGCGGCAGCCGACGCGGCCGCGCTCGCGGCGGCAGCGGAAGCGGGTCCCTACGGTTCGGCCCAGCCGATCGAGGCGGCAAGGCGATACGCGGAGCTCAACGACGCTTCCCTCGTGCAATGCATCTGCGAGCCCGGAGCCTTCGACATCCAAGTAACCGTGGCGCTGGACGGGGTTCTTGCCGAGGCCCGCGCCGTGATCGAACCCGAGCTCCTGGCTCCCCTCGCCGCCACCGCCGACGGCTTGCAACCCCGGCTTGCGCAGTCAATCGATCGATTGCTGAGGGCTTCGGGTGGGACGGTGACGCTCGTTTCGGGATGGCGATCGACGCAGCGGCAGGCCGAGCTCTGGGACGAAGCCCTTGAGAAGTACGGGAGCGCGGAAGCGGCCGACGATTGGGTCGCGCCTCCGGGCCATTCGATGCACGAGAAGGGTTTGGCCGTCGACCTCGGCGGGGACCTTGTTCTCGCGGGCGCGGCTCGTGGACGAGCTGGGTCTCCGGCTCTACCGGCCGATGGCGCACGAGCCCCATCACTTCGAGCTGATCGGCTCACGTTCGTAGGCCCCCGGAGCACCCCTAGACTCTGGCTCCGCAACTGGTACCAACCGAAAGGGGAATGGTGGCGGACGAGCTCGACATGCACCCGACGAGGCTCGCGGAGACCCTGCAAGAGCGCTTCCGCGATGTCGAGACGCGCTTCGCTCACGCATGGTGGTCCTCGCAGGTCGATGCGGGACCGGAGAACGAGGCCCGGAGGGCCGAGGTCGAGCTGGAGCTGCGCCGGATCAAGGGAGACCCCGAGTCTTTCGAAGCGGTGACCGAAGCCCTCGAGCAAGAGTTCCACGACGAGTTGCTGGAACGGCAACTCACCGTTCTGCGGCTGTCGGTGACCGGGAACCAGATGTCGGAGGACCAGCGTCGTGAGCTCGTTGAGCTGTCGAGCTCCGTCGAGTCGGAGTTCGCGTCCTACCGACCGGTCATCGACGGGAAGAGACTCAACAACAACGACATCGAAGAGATCCTCAAGACATCCAACGATGTCGAACTGCGGCAACGCGCCTGGGAGGGATCGAAGGAGATAGGCGACCTCGTCGGAACCAAGCTCCGAGAGCTCGCCCGCGTCCGCAATGAGATCGCTCATGGGCTCGGCTACCCGGACTACTACGCGATGGCTCTCGATCTGCAGGAGCTCTCCGAGCCCTGGCTGTTCGAGCTGATGGACGAGCTCGAGGAGGTTACGCGCGAGCCTTTCTTCGCATGGAAGGCGGTTCTCGACGACAACCTCAGGCAACGTTTCGGAACCGAGGAGCTATACCCGTGGCACTACGCCGACCCGTTCTTTCAGGACCTTCCTCCCGACGGCCGCCTGAGCCTCGACCCTCAGCTCCGCACGGGCTCGCCGGAGGAGCTCGCCCGGGCCACTTTCGGAAGCTGGGGGATCGACCTGGGTGGCGTGCTCGAGGCCAGCGACCTATATCCACGGGAGAACAAATCGCAGCACGCCTTCTGCATCGATATGGATCGGTCGGGTGACGACGTTCGCATCCTTGCCAACGTGGTCCCCGGAGAGAGATGGACCGAAGTCGTCATGCACGAATCGGGCCACGCGGCCTACGACATCTCGATCGACCCGAGTCTGCCGTGGCTGCTCCGGCGGGCATCGCACATCTTCACCACCGAAGCGATCGCGCTCTTATCGGGACGCCTCGTACGAGAGCCGCGCTGGCTGACGGAGATTGCGGGGGTGTCCTCTTCAGACGCGGCGTCGCTTGAGCACGACCTCAGAGCGGCGCGCTCCGCTCAGGCGAACCTGTTCGCTCGATGGGGGTTGGTGATGGTCCATTTCGAGCGCGACTTCTACGCCGACCCCGAGGCCGACCTCGCGGCTCGGTGGTGGGAGCTGGTCGAACGGTTCCAGGGGGTTCAACGCCCTCCAGACCGGGACGGCGCGGACTGGGCTTCGAAGATCCACCTTGCAACTGCGCCGGTCTACTACCACAACTACTTGTTGGGCGAGCTGCTCGCGTCGCAACTTCAGGCGACGTGCAGGCGGGAGTTCGGCGGCATCGTCGGGGTGCCCGAGGCGGGAGCGCTGCTTACCGAGAAGCTCTTCCGGCCGGGCGCGTCGTTGCGCTGGGATGCTCTGGTTGAAGGTGCGACAGGGAAACCTTTGTCGGCGCGCGATCATGCCGACGAGATGAGCGCCTCTTAGTTCTTCAGGCTTCCGTTCTTCTTGAAGCGCTTGTAGATGCCCTTGGCCGCGTCGGAGATGAAGACCACGCTCGCGGCCCCCATGGAGCCGAGCGATACCGGCACCGTCACGTTCCCGACGTCCTTCGGGTCGAGTTGGGATGCAAGCACGGCCAGCCGGAACATCTCGTCGGGCGGAACGTCGAAGCGCGTGTTGCGCTCCGTCGCGGACATCCAGCGGAAGAGCGTCGACGGGTCGGCCGCGGTCTTGCTCACGAACCGTCCCAACATCGCCTTCATGAAGCTTCCCTGGTTGGTCGTCCTGTCAACATCGCCGCCGCCGAAGTTGTGGCGAGTGCGGACATAGGCAAGTGCGCCAGCGGCCCCGAGGAACTTGGTACCCGCCTCGATCGCCGCGCCGGAGCCGCTCGGGTCGTAGATGTCTTGGTTGATCTCGTAAGGGATCGCTCCGACGCTCTTGATGAGTCCGCTGAAGCCCTCGAACCCCGTCATCACCCAATAGTCGAGCCGGATGCCGGTGAGCTTCTCGAGCGTCTGTGCCAAGCGTTGCGGACCTCCCGCCACGATCGCCTCGTTGATCTTCGAACCGCCGTAGCCGGGGATCTCGACCCAGGAGTCGCGCGGGAAGTTGAGGATCCCGCCCTTCATCGTTTCGGTATTGATCCCCACGATGTGGATCGCGTCGGCACGCGCATTGTCGGGGTTGCCCGAGCGAGCGTCGTTGCCGATCACGAGAGCGAAGATCTTGCCGGTGTTGGGTTGGAAGTTGGCGTGCACGCGTCCCGCCATGACCGTCGCTGCGGCGAGGCTCCGCTCGCCGGCGCCCACCAGTGGGATTCCCACACAGACGAGCGCAATGACGACGATGAAGCTCGCAGCGCGTCTGATCATCTCTGGGGCTCCTGCATCGCGTCGTATCCGATGACTTTCCAGTCCGACCCGTCGCGCTCGACCCACAACGTCGCCTTGTGACGCAGCGAGAATTCTTCGCCCGATGCGGATTCCTCAACGGTCATCGTGACGACCGCGGCCGCCGCCCGCCCGGTCGGCTCGATAACAACGTTGGCTTCACGCGCCGTGATCTTCACGTCCTCGGCCCCATTCGGAAGGCCGAGCTTGTCCTTTTCGAACGCCGTCGCAGCCGGGCCCGAGATGAAGTCCTTGGCGCTCGAGGCCAGCGCGCCGGTTTGGAGGAAGGCTGCGTCGTAGACGCCCTGAACGGTGGCCTCGACGTCGTCCCCGTGCTGGGTGACGACCGATCCGCCGCCGCTCGCCGCGGCCACCTTGATCTTCCAGGGGGCCTGCTCGACTCCCGGAGCGGCCACGGAGGTGGCCGGGGCCGAAGAGGTTCCTCCCCCTCGGACCGCAAGGGTCGAGAGGGCGACCGCGCCTACCAGCACGAGCGCCGCAGCGACGGTCGCGTAAGGCCACCAAGGCCTGCGTATGGAGGGAGCGATGATGCTCATCCAGCCCTACCTTTCTGTGACTACTGTTAAGTACTGTTAGCCGCTGTGCATTACAGAGGTTGGGAGAGTACCCCAGCAGCCGGCGGATTGCGAGGATATTGGTCGTATTGCCCAAGGGGAAGCGAAGCGCGAAGAAAACTGGAAACGAGTCCTTCTATCTCCTCCCCAAAGGGATTTTTCGCCGGCCGTCGGTTCTGCTTGAGAGACGCCTAACGGCACGCAAACGTTGCCCGCGAGCCGGCCCCGCCGGGGCACACTAGGATTCCCGTCTTTCGCACCCAAGGAGGACATGCATGGAACTGGGGATCGACGTCCGCAAGGAAGGCTCCCATGCGGTCGTGGACGTCAAGGGCGAGATAGACGTCTACACCGCTCCGAAGCTGAGGGAGAAGTTGATCGAGCTCGTTTCCGAGGGCTCGTACAACGTGGTTGTCAACCTCGAGGGCGTGGACTTCCTCGACTCGACGGGGCTCGGCGTCCTGGTCGGGGCCCTCAAGCGGGTCAAGGCCCACGACGGGAGCCTGTCCCTCGTCTGCACCCAGGACAAGATCCTGAAGATCTTCAAGATCACGGGCCTCACCAAGGTGTTCCCGATCCACGAATCCATCGAAGAGGCGGTCGACGCTGGTTCGAGCTCGAGATCCCGCCTCGATCCACCTACGTGGCGGGTCGTACGGCAGTCGTCTCGAACCTCGCGCGCGCTGCGGGCCTGGACGAAGAGGCTGTGGACGATCTCAAGATCGCGGTATCCGAAGCGTGCACGAACTCCGTCCTGGCACATGAAGAGGCCGGCCTCGATCAACCGATATCGATCGTGGTGGACGAAGAGGGGACGACGATCGTCGTGGAGATCGCCGACCGGGCCCCCCAACCATCCGAGACCAGTGCCCTCGACAGCCAGGGCATCCCGACCCGCGCCGTGATGTCGATGGCACTTCTGGAGAGCCTGGTGAGACGGATGCGAGGTGACCCTCGCGACGGAGGCGGCAACCGTCTCACGCTCATCCTTCGCAGCTCGCCCGGCTAACTCCGCCCTCGGCCAGGCGAGCTCCATTTGACGTTTTGGGGCATCAAAAGTTAGGTTCCCTGCCTCCTAAATCATGGACGACAACTACTCGCGAGTCCGACGCGAAACGCTCAAGTCCATCTATCGGCTGAGCAAGGACGGCACCAGCGCACACACGGGGGCGGTAGCGGAGTCCTGGGGGTAAGCCCGGGCACCGCAACGGCCGCGGTGAAGCGCCTAGCCGAACGTGGCCTCCTCCGGCACGAGCCGCTACCGGGGGGTCGTACTCACGCGCACCGGGCGGCGGGTCGCGATCGCAGCGATACGCAGGCACCGCATCGTCGAGCGCTTCCTGTCCGACATGCTCGGTTACGCGTGGAACGAGGCCGACCGCCTCGCCGGCGCGTTCGAGCACGAGCTTCCTCAGGAAGTCGAGGACCGTCTCTTCGTCGCGTTCGAATCGTCCAGCGACCTGCCCTCACGGTTTCCCGATCCCAGACCCGGACGTCGTCGACATCCCCGACCTTCCGCCTCTCTACGCGCTCGAGCCCGGCGACATCGCGACCGTCGCCGTGCCGGGCTCGACGGAGCCCGACGTCGTCGCTTTCCTCGACACACTCGGGCTGCGACCCGGGCGTCCAGGTCGAGGTCACCGAGAAGCATCCGTTCGACGGACCTCTCGTCTTGAAGGTCGACGGAAGTCAGCGCACGATCGGCGAGAAGGTCGCTACCCAGATCTATGTACGCCTCGAAAAGAGCAAGCAACGAACTAAGAACGGGAAAGCGGATGCGCGCCGAGAAAGGAGACATCGAGATGACCGATCTGCTACTGGCTGCCGAGGGGGGGTATCAGGAGTTCGAGCTCGGGGGGGCCGAGATGTTCTGGCTGATCTTCTCGGCCGCGACCGCCGTGCTCGCGATCCTCGTGGGCTTCGAGCTCATGCGTGGAGTACTCGCCGCGGACCAAGGTACGCCGAAGATGAAAGAGATCGCGCTCGCGATCCAGGAAGGTGCTCTCGCGTACCTGCGCCGACAGTTCAAGACGATCGGGTTCATCCTGATCCCACTGAGGATCGTCGTCTTCGCGACATCGACCGCGGTGTTGAAGCCGGATGGCAAGGAGGCGTTGTCCTTCGCTCAGTCCGGCATCTTCCGCACGCTCGCGTTCCTGGCCGGTTGTCTCATGTCGGGACTCACCGGATTCATCGGGATGAGCCTGGCCGTTAGAGGCAACGTCCGCACGGCCGCGGCCGCTCGGTCGGGCTCGCTTCCGGCCGCGCTCAAGGTCGCATTCCGCACCGGCGGCGTCGCCGGGATGTTCACGGTCGGACTCGGCCTGCTGGGCGCCACCCTGATCATCATGATCTTTCAGAACACCTCGTCGGCGATCCTCGTCGGCTTCGGGTTCGGAGGCTCGCTGCTGGCTCTCTTCCTGCGAGTCGGCGGTGGCATCTTCACGAAGGCGGCCGATGTCGGCGCCGACCTCGTCGGTAAGGTCGAGGCCGGTATCCCCGAAGACGACCCTCGCAACCCCGCGACGATCGCGGACAACGTCGGCGACAACGTGGGTGACTGTGCGGGTATGGCCGCCGACCTCTTCGAGTCCTACGAGGTCACGCTGGTCGCGTCGATCATCCTCGGCGTCTCCGCCTTCGACTCGATCGGGGCGAACCCGGCCCTCGGTCTCGTCTTCCCGGTGGTCGCCCGTGCGATCGGCGTTATCGCGTCGATCGTCGGCATCTACGCGGTGCGCGCCACGGACAAGGACAAGTCCGCGATGGCGCCCATCAACCGCGGCTTCCTGACCGCGGGCATTCTGACGGTCATCGGTACCGGTGCCGTCGCGTTCCTCTATGTCGGTAACGACAACACCAACGAGGGCTGAAGGTGTTCGTGGCGGTCGTTACCGGTTTGGTGCTGGCACAGGTCGTGAGCCGACTTACGGAGTACTTCACGTCGACCGAGACCAGGCCGGTACGCGAGATCGCCGAGGCGACGAGTACCGGGCCCGCAACGACGATCCTTTCGGGTATCTCCTCGGGCTTCGAGTCCACCGTCTACGCGGTTATCGCGATCGCCGGAGCTTTCGGGATCGCGATCGCCTTGGGCGACGGCAACATCCAGTTCTCTTTCTATCTCGTGGCGTTGACCGGCATGGGCATGCTTGCGACGACCGGCGTCGTCGTGTCCGAGGACACGTTCGGTCCGGTGTCGGACAACGCAGCGGGTATCGCCGAGATGTCTGGTGAGTTCTCGGGCGAGCCCGAGCGGATCATGGTCAGCCTCGACGCGGTCGGCAACACCACCAAGGCGGTCACCAAAGGGTTTGCGATCGGTTCGGCGGTCGATCGCGGCAGTTGCGTTGTTCGCCTCGTTCATCGAGACGATCGGCGGCGAGCTCAACCTCGTGGAGGAAGGCTCCGAACTCTTCCAAGCGGCGGCGACGCAGATCAACGTCGCGGATCCCGAAGACGTTCATCGGGCTTCTCATCGGTGGATCGATCGCATTCATGTTCAGCGCGCTGGCGATCCGCGCGGTCGGAAGGACCGCGGCCGTCGTCGTGCAGGAGGTACGTCGGCAGTTCGCCGACGGGAAGATCATGTCGGGCGAGCGTAGGCCTGAGTACGCTCCGGTGATCGACATCTGCACCGCCGCCTCCTTGCGCGAGCTGGCGACGCCGGCTCTCCTTGCGGTGCTGACTCCGGTCATCATCGGGTTCGGCATCAACTACTTCGCTCTCGGGGCATTCCTCGCAGCGGTGATCCTCACCGGTCAGCTTGATGGCCGTCTTCCTCTCGAACTCCGGAGGCGCGTGGGACAACGCCAAGAAGTACATCGAGGACGGGCACGAAGGTGGGAAGGGTTCCGAGGCTCACAAAGCCGCGGTTATCGGCGACACGGTCGGCGACCCGTTCAAGGACACGGCCGGGCCGGCGCTCAACCCATTGATCAAGGTCATGAACCTGATCTCTCTTCTGATCCTGCCGGCCGTGATCAACCTGCAGGACAACGACGGCGCGCGCCTTTCAATCGCCGGAGTCTCGCTGGTGGTGCTGGTGGCTTCGATCGCCTACAGCAAACGCCGAACCGGGGGCCTGGCAGACACCGACGTGCCCGCGCCGACCACCGAGCCGATGGGCGAGGACACGGCGTCGGTCGGAGGAGCTCGCTAGAACTTCCCGGGTAGGCCCGGCTTCGTGCATATGCACACAGGAGCCGGGCCCACCCGGGCGAACGTAGCCCCTATGAAGCGTGGAATCGTTCTATTTCTCGCGGCCTTGATCATTGGTGGCTCGTTGACCCCCGCCCAGGCGGAGGCGACCGAGGTCGTCAACGGCGAGGTCTATGCCCGCATCGACGGAACCGAGCTCGTGCTCGGCAACTCGGTCGTGGAAGGCAAGTGGCACGGAGCCTTCACGGTCATCTCGCAGATGACCGACAAGCGGACGGGGCTCGTCACCCACCCGGTCCTCGACTTCGAGCTCGAGTACGCAGAGATCCCAGGCGAGTACTTCGCTGCAAACTCCCCCTTGGCGATCGAGAACATCGTCGCTATGCCCCTGCCAGGCGGGGGGATCGAAGCCACAATCACTCTGGCCGCGAACGCCGGTGACGAGGCCTCCGAGTTGGGCACGGTCACCCGCACGATCACCGCGTTCCCGGGGATCGCCGGGTTCGAGATCCGCACCGAGGTCGGCATTCCCGGCCTCTTGACCGGTTACAACCTGGGCCGCGTCGGGCTTGCCGGCGCCTCTACAGAGATCAACAGCTTCGTCGCCGGCTACGACTGGCGCGGCAGCGACACTCCCGACTGGGAACCGTCTGCAGCTCCGTTCGGAGGCGCCCACACGGGCGATCATCGCGAAACGCAAAGCGCGGACGCCGGTCAGAGCAACGAGGGCGAAGGCGAATGGCTGAGCATGGAAGCTCCCGATGGAAGCCATGCGTTCATCGTCAACGAGCGTGTCGACTACGCCTCCACCCGGATGGCTTACGGGGGCGGCACGGGCGAGGCGAGTGTCGACCTGGATCAGGACCTCATCTATCTCGGTCCCTTCGAGAGCGACATCCACGTGGCGAACCCGAACCAGGTCCCGGGGCGGGCCCGAGTCATCACTCCGGGCGAACCACTGGCGCTGGAGCCCGTGTTCGTTGGGTTCGGGCTCGACGGTGACGATGAGCCGTGGCAGTACTACCGCTATCTGTCGGAGCACAGGATGCCCGACTGGGGCCGTGACGTGGTCTTCAACTCGAATGGTGTAGACACCAACCGCATCTCGACCGGCGCAAAGGACGACATGGATCTCGGCGAGGTGCAGAAACAGGCCGCGATCGCGAAGCGACTCGGCGTCGAGACATTCATCCTCGACGATGGTTGGCAGGCAATCTCGGGGGACTGGTGCCCCGACTCTCCGGACTGTCCGGAGCCACGCGGCAAGTCGTGGCCGACCTGCCCGGCTCCTTGCTATCGCTTCCCCGACTCGACCTTCGAGGCGGTCCGAGCTGAACTCGGCGATATGAAGCTCGGGCTGTGGATGAATCCGATGCATTTCAATCCTGCAGCCGATGCATACAAGCGCAACCCCCAATGGAACTGCGAGCCGATCGGCGAAGGGCTGGTAGCCGCCAACCGAGCTCAGCCCGACAGCAGTAGTAACGAGGCCGGTCTCGGAACGTGGAACCCCGAGGCGACGGGGCCTGAAGGCAAGTTGATCGACTACATAGAGGGTCACGTCCGCAACGCGATCGACAACTGGGGCGTTACCTACTTCAAGTTCGACTTCCTGGCCTGGATCGACTGCGTTGGGGTCGAGAGCGTTACTGCCTACGACTATCGAGAGTCCTTTATCCGGATGCTCGACCGTCTGATCGAAGACCACCCCACGGTCACGTTCCAGATCGACGAGACCAACGACTACCGGTTGTTCCCCTTCGAGTCCGTGGCGCGCGGCCCGTCTTGGTACGCAAACGGAGGTCCCTCAACCAACGAGGCGCTGCACAACCTCTGGGTCCTCAACCCGTGGGTGCCCGGCTACACGATCGGGCAGCAAGCGTTCGGAAAGGGCCGCGGGGAACTCTCGAATGATTACCTAATGGCGGTGGCGCTCGGCTCGCACATGACGTTCTTCACCGATCTAACCCGCTTCACTGGAGACCAGATCGAGGACGCTGCCAAGTGGACCGAGCTCTATAGGACTCATCGGGATCGCTTCGCGGCCTTCACGTATCCGTTGCTCGACGACCCGATCTCGGGGGACAACTGGACGGCGCTGCAGCCGTGGAACCCCGACGCCGGAACGGGAGCGCTGCTCGTCTTCCGTCAGGATGCCGAGGCCGCGTTGCAAACCGTTCCGCTCCGCGGCATCCGGGGCGACGGCTCCTTCGTCCTGCGCGATGCGCTGACCGATGAGGTCTTCGGAACTTTCTCTGCAGAGGAACTTCGTACGGGGATCGATATCTCGCTACCCGACCGTCACAGCGCGAAGGTGTTGTTGATAGACCCTGCCTAGCCGTGCTCGGGTCCGGGCACCAACTGGTAGTCCGGGTTCAAGATGATTGGCTCCCCGCCCGGGTCGCCCCCGATCGTCCCCTCGGCGACGAGTCCCATGCCGAGTTGGATGCCGGACAAGGACTGACGGCCCAACCATTTGACGACCATCTGTGCCGTCCCGTCGATAAGGGTCGCCTCGATCGATCCGCTTCCCTCGCGAGGATCGATCCTTATGTTCTGGATCACGCCCGCGACCTTCCCGGGCTTGCGAGGTTGGAGCTCCGCGATCGCAGTGACTCCAGGGATGCTCGATGACCACCGCCGAAGGTTCTCATCCCGCAGGTGTTCAGGAGGACGAGCGAGTTTCTCGATGAGCCTACCCAGCAGGGCCACGGGGGGAGAGTATGGCAGTATCGCCCAGCATTTTTGAGGACCCTGAACCAAGGAGCGGGAGTTGCATGTCGTCATAGCCGGTTGCGGCCGGGTGGGATCGGAGCTTGCGAGCAGTCTCGAGCGTCTCGGCCACTCGACGGCGGTGATCGACAAGAACGCCAAAGCATTCAAGCGGTTGCGCGCCGACTTCAGTGGACGACAGATTCTGGGTTTCGCGTTCGATCGCGACATCTTGGAAGAAGCCGGCATCAAGGAAGCCGACGCGTTCGCTTCCGTTACGAATGGCGACAACTCCAACATCCTGTCTGCACGGGTGGCGAAGGAGCATTACCGCGTGAAGCAGGTGGTCGCGCGCATCTACGATCCGCGACGCGCCCAGATCTATCAACGGCTTGGGATCCAGACGGTTGCAACCGTGAGATGGACAACGGACCAGGTACTGCGATACCTGCTCCCCGACGAGATCCCCGTCGAGTACACGATCGACAACGGCGAGGTCGTCGTGACGGCGCTGCCGGCACCGCACGAGACTCGTCGGCAAGAGCTCCTGATCGCTGGATCTCCCGGGCCGGCGCCGCGTCATCGCGGTGAGCAGGTTCGGAGTCCCCCGGGTCCCGGACAAGGACCTGACCATCCAGGATGGTGACATCCTCCATATATCGGTCGTTCGAGGAGACGCTCCGGACCTCGCCGAAGAGCTGAAGAAGATCGAGGTCCACGAGTGACCACGCGCAGGATGCGGATCGCGATAGCGGGAGCCGGCAACGTGGGGCACTTCGTCGCAGCGGATCTCTCCGGTCGTGGGCATGAGGTCGTTGTGATCGAACAGAACGAAGAGCTCGTCGAGCAATTGCGCGACGAGCTCGAGGTGAACTGGGTCGTCGGCGACGGCTGCGAGCTCTACACGCTTGACGCCGCCGTCCTTTCTTCTTGCGAGGTGATGGTCGCGGCCACGGGCGACGATGAGGACAATCTCGTGATGTCGCTGCTCGCGAAGCAGGAGTTCGCAGTCCCTCGTGTCGTGGCCCGGGTCAATCACCCGGACAACCAATGGTTGTTCACCGAGTCATGGGGCGTCGATGTTGCGGTGAGCACTCCTCACCTGTTGACCTCGCTCGTCGAGGAAGCTGTCTCGGTGGGGGACCTCGTGCGGCTCCTCAGCCTCGAGCAAGGGAAGGTGGCGCTGCTCGAAGTCACGCTGGCCGAGGGCTCTCCCGCGGACGGCAAGACGATCCGGGCGCTCGAGCTCCCTCCCGACTGTTCGATCGTCGCGGTCGTCCGCGACAGGCATGTCATCGCACCCACAGCCGAAACCCCGCTCAGGGCGGCCGACGAGGTGATGGCTCTGTCTTCGCCCGAAGCCGAGAGCGACCTGCGCCGCATCCTCACGGGCGAATAGTTGTGGACCGCGACAGAGGCGTCGAACTGGTTCGGAAGTATGCCGACAAGGACACGACCGTCAGGCATCTGATCTCCGTCGAAGGCGTGATGCGATCGTTGGCGCGCCACTTCGACGAGGACGCGGACCAGGTGGGGGCTGGCGGGTCTGTTCCACGACCTCGATCAAGACGTGACCCACGACGACCCCGACCGTCACGGGTACCAGAGCGTTGACTGGCTGAAAGCCGAAGGCTATGAGGACGAGGCGGTTCTGAACACGGTTCTCGCGCACGCCCACGAGCAGTTCCAAACGGACCTGATGTCGCGCTCGATCGTGCACGCCGATGGCGTCGCGGGCTTGCTCGTGGCCTGCGCGCTCGTCCGCCCCGACAAGGCGAATGGGATGAAGGTGTCCTCGGTCAAGAAGAAGTTGAAGGAGAAGTCCTTCGCCCCAGGTGTCGAACGCGACAAGATCCGAGGAGTGGAGGAAAAGATCGGCGTGCCGATGGACGAGTTCATCGGCGTCGCCATCGGAGGTCTCCAGGAGGTAGCGCCGGACATCGGGCTCGCCTAAGAGGCACTACTTCCCGTCCGTCGAAGCCAACTCTTCGACCCGCTTCTGCTGTTTGCGCCGGCGCAGGTACCAGACCACTGCCGCTCCGATCACGAGGCCTCCGATGATCAACGTCGGGATGTCGAAGTAGTCGAGCACCTTCTCCCAGTTGTCCTCGACGACCACGCCGATCCACGTCAAGTGCGAAGGTCCACGGGATCACGCCGAGGAACGTGTAGAGGGTGAACTTGCCGAACGGCATCCGGGCGATGCCGGCGGGAACCGAGATGAATGTACGGATCGACGGGCAGCATGCGAGAGAAGAAGGTCGCGGCGTCGCCGTACTTCTCCCACCAGATCTCCGCCTTGTCGATGTCGTGGCTGCGGATCAGGACGTACTTGCCGTAGCGATCCAGGAGGGCCCGCCCGTAGCGACGACCCAGTCCGTAGGCGATCCAGGATCCGACGAGGTTGCCGAGGACTCCGGCGGCCACGACCAAGCCAGAACTCCAGGCGGCCGTCGGCCGCGTACCAACCTCCCACCAGCATCGTGACCTCGCTGGGGAACGGGATGCAGGCCGACTCGACCAGCATGAGCAGGAAGATCGCCAAGTAGCCGTAGTCGGTGACCAAATCTTCCATGAAGGAGATCAGGGCTTCCACGGGCGGCACCTTAAATGGCCGGCTCCAGGGCTCTCGGGAGGGGCGTGGGAAGGGTCCGGGTCGACTTGGCGTTAGCTTGACAGCGGCCTCAGGGAGGTGCGATAAGGACCCGCTCCCCTGGGAACAAGCCGATAGAGCGGGGCTCCCAGCCCGCCGGTGAGGAGTTTCGTGCCCAAGAACCTCGTGATCGTCGAGTCGCCTGCCAAGGCGAAGACGATCGAGAAATACATGGGCAAGGACTACAAGGTCCTGGCCTCGGTCGGCCACGTCCGCGACCTCCCGAAGTCGGACTTCGGCGTCGAGTGCAACGGCGACGTCAACATCAAGTACGAGCAGCTGCGCCTCCTCGAAGAAGGCCGTGACGGCCATCCGCAAGGCTGCTCAAGGAAGCCGAGACGGTCTGGCTCGCGACCGACCCCGACCGTGAGGGCGAAGCGATCGCGTGGCACGTTGCCGAGCTACTCAAGGTCCCGGCCGGAACGGCCAACAGGGTGACCTTCAACGAGATCACCAAGCGCGCCGTCACCAGGCGTTCGAGAATCCCCGCGAGATCGACATGGCCCTCGTCGACGCGCAACAGGCTCGCCGCGCCGTCGACCGCATCGTCGGCTACAAGCTGTCGCCGCTGCTGTGGCGCAACGTGGGTCCGAACCTCTCGGCCGGCCGCGTCCAGAGCGCGGCTCTGCTTCTCGTCGTCGAGCGCGAGCGCGAGATCCGCGCCTTCAACGCGCAGGAGTTCTGGGACATCACCGCGAAGCTCGCGACCGGGTGCCGGCGAGGTCTTCCCTGCGATGCACCCGATCGGCGAGAAGGAGAAGTTCTCGCTCCCCAACGAAGACGACGGCGACCGAGCTCGTCGAGCGGGTCAGGCCCGGCCCTTGGGTCGTGACCGCGGTTCGCAAGACCGAACGCAAGAAGAGCCCACCCGCGCCCTTCAAGACCTCGACACTGCAGCAGGCCGCGTCCAGCAAGCTCGGCTTCCCGGCATGGAAGACGATGAAGGTCGCTCAGAGCCTCTACGAGGCCGGGCACATCACCTACATGCGTACCGACTCGACGAACCTTTCGAACGACGCGCTCGGCGAGATCGGCAACGTGGTCGAGAACCAGTTCGAGAAGGACTATCACCAGGTTCGCAAGTTCTCCGCGAAGACGAAGGGCGCCCAGGAGGCGCACGAAGCCATCCGTCCCTCCAACGTGGCCGCTCTCCCCAAAGAGTTGAGAGGCCAGATCGACTCCGGACGAGGTCGAGCCTCTACGAGATGATCTGGCAGCGCACGATGGCATCGCAGATGGCCGAGGCTGTCTACGACGCAACCTCGGTCGACATCGATTAGCAACGAGGTCACGTTCCGCGCGACCGGTCAGATCCTCAAGTTCGACGGTTTCATGCGCGTCTACCTCGAGCGCGGTGACGACGAACCGGAAGAGGTCGAAGGGCTGCTTCCCGATCTCGACGAGGGCCAGGTGCTGGATCTGCGTGAGCTGCGAGCCCGAGCAGCACTTCACTCAGCCCCCGCCGCGCTACACCGAGGCAACCCTCGTCAAGAAGATGGAGAGAGGTCGGCATCGGGCGGCCGTCGACCTATGCACCGACCGTGCGGCTCCTGAACGATCGCGACGTACGTCCGCACCGAGAGCCGCAGGCTCTTCCCGACCACGCGGGGCGAGGTCGTGACCGAGCTGCTCGAGGCCCACTTCAACGAGATCGTCGATCTCGAGTTCACCGCCCGCATGGAGGAGGACCTCGACGAGATCGCCGAGGGCGCCAAGTCGATGGGTCCGGTGGTCTGCTCATTCCTGTCGTCGTTCACGACTCACGTCGACGAGCAGAAGGACAAGATGAGCCGCCCCGAGCGGCCGACCGACCTCACCTGTCCCGACTTGCGGCCGGCCCGTGGTCAAGAAGTTCGGCAAGCACGGGCTCTGGTTCCTGTCCTGTTCGGGTTGGCCCGACTGCAAGTGGTCCCAGCAGCTCGACGAGGAGGGCAACCCTCTGCCCGACCCGGAGGGCACCGGCGAGGAGTGCCCGAAGTGTGGGAAGGAGCTCGTCGCCAAGACGGGCCGCTTCGGGCCCTTCGTGGGCTGCTCCAACTACCCCGAGTGCAAATACATAAAGAAGGAGCCGCCCAAGGAGACCGGCGAGACCTGCCCCGAGTGCTCGAACCCGCTGGTCGAGAAGCGAGGCCGCTGGGGACCGTTCGTCGGCTGCTCCAACTACCCCGAGTGCAAATACATCAAGAAGACGCCGCGCAAGAAGACGACGAAGAAGACCACCCGGAAGTCGACCAAGGCCCCCACGAAAGCCTCGTAGGCACTTGCGCCGATTGTCCGGGGTGGGGCCTCTTTAGGATGAGGCCCATGAACGTTCCGAACGGGCCCCGGCGGTAGAGATCCAGTCCCCGTCCCAGCGCCCCGACCTGCACGTGGTGACCCCCTCGGAAGGGGAGGTCTCCTATCTCACGCTGCTCAAGAACGGCAACTTCCTGCGCTTCTTCCTCGCGCAGTTCGTGTCGCGCTCGGCGACTGGATCGGCGTGATCGCGATCGCCGTGTTCGCCCGCAATATCGGGGGCGACACCGCCGTCGGGATCGTGATGACCGCCAGGGTGTTGCCCGGTTTCCTCGTGGGCCCGATCGGGGGAGTGCTGGCCGATCGGTGGGATCGCAAGAAGACGATGGTCTACTCCGACATCGCTCGCGCCGTCATCATCTTCTCCTTGCCGTTCTTCCCCAATCTCGTCTACCTGCTCATTGCGTCGATGCTGCTCGAGAGCCTGACCCTCATCTGGGGACCCGCCAAGGATGCTTCGCTGCCCAACTTCGTCCCTGCCTCTCACCTAACGCATGCGAACTCTCTGTCGCTGATCGCGGTCTACGGCCCGTGGCCGCTCGCGTCGATCGTGTTCGCGGCGCTGGCGGGCACCGGCGCGTTCCTCGCGGATCACGTTCCCGTCATGGAGGGCCTCGAGAACAGCACGGAATCACTGGCCCTGTGGGTCGACTCCTTCACGTTCGTCTTCTCCGCGGTGATGATCTCGACGTTGACGATCGCCTCCAGCCGGCGCCGCTCGCGGCATCTCGATCTGGGTGAGGTCAAGGACGACCTCATCGAGGGCCTGACCTTCGTTCTGAAACACAAGCAGGTGCGGCCCTGGCTGATCGGGATCGGGTGCACATTCGTAGCGGCCGGCGGCGTCTTCTCTCTTGGCGTGGGTTTCGTCGAGGACGTCTTGGGAGGCAAGGAGGCGACGGGCTTCGCCGCGGTCGTCGGCTTCCTTGCGACGGGGATGATCATCGGCCTGATCGCAGCGGGCTTCTTGGGTCGCAAGATCCAGAAGGACGTGTTGTTCTCTGCCTCGTTGCTCCTGCTTGGCGTCGGACTGATCGGATTCGCGTCGGTGGGGAGCATCGAATTCGCGATCCCCATCGCGAGCGCGCTCGGTTTCTTCGGAGGCTCTGCTTATTCGACGGGCTACAGCCTGATGCAAGAGACGACCGAGGATCGATCTCCGCGGCCGCACCTTCAGCGCGGCTTACACGGTCATCCGGCTCGGGACGCTGGTTGGTCTCGGACTCTTCCCCTTCATGGCCGGCGCGATCCCCGACACCGAAGCAAGTCTGCTGAATGACTACCCGTTGTACGGGACGCGCGTTACGTTGTGGTTCGCAGGCCTCATCGTCCTCTTGGGAGGAGTGCAGTCGATGGGAGCCATCAAGGCTCGCCAATCGAAACCGCGTGAGCGGGGCTATTTCGTCGTCTTCGAGGGTGGCGAAGGGGCCGGAAAGACCACGCAGATGGAAGCGTTGGTGGGCTGGCTCGAGGCCCGCGGCGAGCAGGTCGTAACAACTCGGGAGCCGGGCGGGACGGCTATCGGGGACCGCGTCCGCGCGATCCTTCTCGACAAGAGCTCGGGTGAGATGTCCCCGCGTGCGGAGGCTCTCTTGTACGCGGCCGATCGGGCTCAGCACGTGGCCGAGGTGATCCGCCCCGCCCTCGAACAGAGCAAGGTGGTGGTCTCGGACCGCTACGTCGATTCCTCGCTGGCCTACCAGGGGCTGGCGCGCGGTCTTGGGCTGGACGAGATCATGGAGCTAAGCGAATGGGGCACGGAGGGGCTGCTGCCCGATCTCGTCTTATATCTGCAGGTCGATCCCCAGGTTGGGCTGAGCCGGATCGACCGCGAAACCGACCGCCTCGAAGCCGAGGCCCAGGACTTCCACAAGCGTGTGGCCGAGGGATACGCGGAGCTGGCGCGGCGCTTCGGCGATCGCTTCGTCGTGCTCGACGCCTCCGGCTCCTCGGCAGAGGTTCATGCCGACGTGATCGAAGCTTTCCTGAAGAGAACAGAGGGCCGCACCCTCTCGGTGCCCGGCCACGACCTGCCGGCCCCTCTACCGCGATGACCGTCTGGGACATCCTCGAAGGGTCGAGGGCCGCCGGCGCGCTGGCCGGCCAGATCGCAGCCGAACAGACCGCCCATTCATGGCTGCTGCTAGGTCCGAGCGGTAGCGGCAAGAAGCCGGCCGCGCTCGCGCTAGCCGCGGCGATGAACTGCGTCGAGCAACCGAACGTCGGTTGTGGAGAGTGCAGCGCTTGCCGCCGCATACTGCGACAGCGCTATCCCGACGTCCATCACATCTCGCCCGAGGGCCCCCTGATACCGGTAGATGTGATCAGGGAGGCCGTCATCCCCGATGCCTCTCGTTCCCCGTTCGAGGGCCGGTTCAAGGTCTTCGTGATCGAAGAGGCCCACCGGATGAATGAGCCCGCTCAGAACGCGTTGCTGAAGACCCTCGAAGAACCTCAACCCGACACGATCTTCGTGCTGATCACCGATCAGGAAGAAGAGGTTTTGGAGACGATCAGGTCTCGCTGCCGGGTCGTCAGGCTCGAGCCCGTGTCCGAGGCTCGCATCGTCGAGTTGCTCGAAGGTTACGGGGTGCCACATGAGTTGGCGGTGCTGTCGGCGCGGATATCCGAAGGCGACTACTCGAGGGCGAGCGCCTTCTCGCGCGACGACGATGTACGGCGCCGGCGGGCCGTCTGGAACTCGATGCCCGGAGCAGATCGCTTCACCCGTCGACGCGCTCGCCGGCGCGGAGGAAGTGATCGAAGAGGCCAAGGGGGCGGTCAAACAGCACGAAGAGCTGAAGAAGCAGGAGATAGTCGAGCTTGCGGAAGCCATGGGTGAGGGCCGAGGGACGGCTGCCGCTCGCAACGCGCTCGCCAAGAGGCACAAGCGCGAGTACCGCCGGGTCGAAGAAGAGGTTCTCGGCGAGGCGCTCGCGACCGTCGCTTCGTTCTACAGGGACGTGCTGGCCGTGCGCCACGGCGCTTCGGACGGAGTGACGAGCATCGACCTCCTTGCCGAGCTCGAGGGATGGGCAAGCTCCCCGATCTCGGATGCTGCCCTGGTCGGAGCGATCGAGCGTTGCCTGGAGGCTCGGGCAAGCCTTCCCAAGAACGCCAACGTCCCACTGGCGATGGGGGCAGCCTTCGTAGAGGTAGCGCGCTTAGCTCCGCCCGTGCGTTAGAAACACTTCATGCGAAAAGCGGCGCTCCTGCTCATCGTCCTCCTCGTTACGGCGTGCTCCGAGAGCGGCGATGGCGAGGCCGCGGCGGCAATCACTCAGCCCTCCCCAACGCCGACGGATGGCTACGTCGTCGTTGACTCGTTCCCTCACGATGTTGAGGCCTTTACTCAGGGTCTGTTGTTCCACGGCAAGACCTTCTACGAGTCGACCGGCCTCGAAGGCGCTTCCAGCATCCGCAAAGTCGACCTCGCTACCGGCGAGATCCTGAAGAAGGTGGATCTGGCAGCCGAGTACTTCGGCGAGGGCATAACGACGATCGGCGATCGCATCTGGCAATTGACCTGGCAAGACGAGATCGGATTCAAGTACGACCGCAAGACGTTCAAGCGCACCGGGAGCTTCAAGTACAAGGGCGAGGGCTGGGGACTAACCGACAACACGAAGCAGATCGTGATGAGCAACGGCACCGACGTCATCACGTTCCGTTCGCCAGAGACGTTCAAGGTCAAGCGCAAGATCAACGTGACCGACGGCGGCCAGCCCGTCACTCAGCTCAACGAGATCGAGTGGATCGAAGGCGAGATCTGGGCCAACGTCTGGCAAACGACCGAGATCGTCCGCATCGATCCGAGCACCGGCAAGGTGACCGACCGCATCGATTTCAGGGCCCTGGTGACGAAGGAGCAGGCAGAAGAGCGCGAGGGCCAGCCCGACGTCCTCAACGGCATCGCTTATCTCGCCTCAGAGGATCGCATCTTCGTCACGGGCAAGTGGTGGAAGTACGTCTACGAGATCGAGCTCGTCGAGCCATAGAATCCCGACCTCTGGACAATGGCTCCCGCTATCCGGGAACGATCGTCCACAGTAGGCCGGGGTAGCTCAGTCGGCAGAGCGGCTCACTCGTAATGAGCAGGTCAGGGGTTCGATTCCCCTCCCCGGCTCGATCGATCTACTTGCAGGGAGTGATCGACGCAGGCGCCTTGGGGGGTCCGTTCACTTCTGCTCCGAAGGTTCGCAGGGCCCGCAGTTTCGGAGCCTCCGCGAGATCCTGACCGAGGAACTCCACGGAACCCCAGCTGCCGAACTTGGACGGGATCGTGACGTCGGTGAAGTGGTTGAACTGTCCACCCGCCTCCGTCCTCCACAGATCAAGGTAGGTGCCGTAGAGCGCTTCCATCCGCGCCGTGCGATTGGCCGCGATCAGGTTCTCGGTCAGCTGCTCGTCGTCCTGGTTGCCGAAGACGCCCACGAGGTGCTGGCCGCCTTCGTAGGCCACGAGCTCGACGCCGAACTGTTGGACAAGACTTGCGTTCGCGATCAAGTCGTCACGGGTCCGGCCTGTGACGTCGGCTTCGGCCCGGTCGAGCAATTGATCCACGCTCAGATTTCGAAGCTCCTCGAGTCGCTCGGGCTCGTCCAGCCCCGGCACCGTGAAGTATGGAGCGATCGCGTACGCGTCGGCGCGCTCGCCGGCGGTGGGTTCGCCCTCGGCGCGACGGTAGGTGAGCATCGTCTCTCCGGTGAACGTGTTCGCAGCTTGGGAAGCGAGGACGCGCCTGTAAGCGCGCGATCCGAACACTGCATCCCAGATGTCCCAGATCTCGAGCGAGCGATGGGCC
Source organism: uncultured Actinomycetes bacterium (assembly GCA_963786155.1). Lineage (GTDB taxonomy): Bacteria > Actinomycetota > CADDZG01 > CADDZG01 > WHSQ01 > CAWAXW01. The sequence goes on from CAWAXW010000006.1 coordinate 131,287, forward strand.
GTGTACTGGAGGCCGGCGACGAAGGGGTCGCCGTCGCCGAGACCGAGATCCTGTCCGCGCTCCTGGACGATCCGGAACTGGCGAAAGGTCGAGTTCCACGTCTCGTTCGAGTACTCAACCGATGGGACCAGACCCGGACTGAGGCACCTATTGATGATCTCCGCCGTGCTCCGGATGTAGTCGTCCCCCGCGGTCGTCGGCACGTTGAACCAGGGATCGACCTGCAGGGTGTTGGCGAGGTCGATCACGATCTCGATGGGAACACCGCGCCCGGTGGCATAGGTCATCTCGCCGACCCTCGGGCGGTCCGAGAAGTTAACGAGGCGGTTGCTGTTGGTCACGCCCCAATCCATGAACCGAAGCGAGTCGTAGTGCGCTAGCAGCTCCAGATATTCCGGACTGAACATCTGCGATCGAGATCCGTCGCCCGCACCTGGGAGGATGAGACGGAGGTCGCGCAGATGGTTCTTGGGTGCGGTCTTGGTGAGATCGATCTCAAGCGGCACCTCGCTTGTCGGAGTGATTTCAAAGGTCGCCGATCTCTTCTCTTCCGAAACGGGAGTAGCGATGCCGTAGGGGATCTCGAACTCCCCATCCCCTTTCCAACTCGCCCGGTATTGGCCGGCCGGAAGCAGACCGGAATCGGCGACGACGATGGTCCGCGCGAAGTGGTTGCGAGGGAGGGAGCGGGGGTAACCGTTGGCGTCGAGTTTCAGCGCCGATCCCTTGCAGAAGTCGTCCCCGATGCGCTGCGAGCAGAACCGTCGCGACTGCTTCACCAGGTTCGAGAAAGGAAACGTCCCGCTGAAGTCTGTGACCTGGACAAGGTTCGACCCGAGAGAGGTCACAGGGGCGGCGGGCGCAGACGAGACCACGATGCTCGACAGCACGAGCGCGAGGGATATCAGCAGCCCTAGTCGTCCGAGAGGCCTCATGCGCAAAAGCTAGCCCGGAGGAAGCGCGATGTCGACTTCCTAGGTCAAGGTGTTCTTGAGGTCGGTGAGCCAGGACTCGAAGTGGTCTTCGTACTTCCTCTTGAACTTGGGGTCGAGCAGGCCGAAGCCCAAGGTCTCTTCGATGCGGGCACTGACTTGGGTTCCATCTGAGGATTCCGAGAGCTTGATCGTCGCTTTCTTCGGCAGCTTGTCTGCGTTGACGAACCATCCGCCGATCAAGCGGGTCGCTACCTGCGAGCCTTGGATCGCCGAGAACGTTTCGTCGTCGGCTTGATACTTCATCGACTTCGACCTCAAGAACTCTTCGACCGCCGGCCGAAGGTCCGAGGGTGACTTGGGGACCGTCCAGATGTCGGCGCGCTCCACTCTTGCCATCGGTATGAAGATAGTGCCTCGGACGAGCAGGAGGTGGCTGGTGGCGGGATGGATAGAGGTCGGCGGTTCGAGATGGCAGCTCGTGGGGCGATCGATGGAGGACGCCAAGGATCTTCTGGCCGACGCGCTCAGCCGCGAGGGCACCCAGGAGCTGAAGGTGAGACACGAGGGAGTCGAGGCGAGCTTGCTCCTCAGCGGCCGCTCACTGCAGGCCATAGTCATGTGGGAGGACGCCTCTTAGTCGTGTAAGACGCGGCCCTCCATGCCACCCGCGACCGTGATCACCTCGCCGGTTACGTGGCCGGATACCTCGTCGGAGGCTAGAGCCACGATTACCCGCGCGACCTCGTCCGCCGTCCCCACCTTGCGCATGGCCATCGTGCGCGTGATGCGGTCTTCGAACCCCGGCTCCGCGAGCGCGTCGCGCGCCATCTCGGTCGCCGTCCATCCGGGGCAAACGGCATTCACCCGTCCCCGGGGGGCGATCCGCACGATCTCGTTCTTCAGGCTCTTGAGCAGCCCGCCGGCCAGAGCGGACTTTGCGGCCGCATAGTCGCTGTGCCCGGCTTCGCCGAAGAGGCCGGCCGTCGACGCCACGATCACGATGTTGCCCGATCCCGTCGTGGCGACGTGTCGCAAGAAGGCCCGGCAAGATAGGAAGACGCTGTCCAGATTTGCCGCGGTCGTGGCGCGCCAGCGCTCGAGTGACATCTCCCAGACCGGCACGTCCTCCTGCGGCCACGCACCGGCGTTCGCAACCAGGACGTCGAGCCGGCCGAGTGACTCGACCGCGTCGGGTATCAGGCGGTCGACCTCGTCCTCCTTGGTGAGGTCGGCCTGCAGGGCAGCGCCCCCGAGCTCATCTGCCAGAGCGCGCGCACGTTCTTCGCTGGAACGGTAATGAATGCCGACCCGCGCCCCTTCGGCGGCGAACGCGCGGACCACCGCGCTCCCGATCCCGCCGGCTCCGCCGGTGACGAGCACTCCCTTGTCGTGCAGACCAAAGTCCATCGCGAAACGGTACCTTCTGAATCATGCGAGTGAAGGTGGCGATTACAGCGATCACACTCCTGCTCGCCGGCGGTTGTGGCGGCGAGGAAGAGCTGTCCTTCGCGTCCGCGTCTGCCGTCATGAACGAGCTGGCCGAGGCCGGCTTCGACAGCTGCGCCGATGGGAAGGTGCCCGACGACTACCAGGCCCAATGCGGCGAGGGTGCCGACGCGCTCTACATCACGCACTACGTCGAGCCCGACAAGATCTCCCTCTACGTCCAGGAGCTCGAGTCCGTACCTACCGGAGCCGCAGTGGCGCGCGGCGAGAACTGGACGGTTGTCGTCTACAACGCGACGACCGGGGAAGAGGTAGCCGAGGCCCTAGGCGGGACCTCAGAGTGCTTCGAAGGTACGAACGTGAAGTGTTGAACGCACTTAGGCGGGCGGGGGTGCCGTCGGAGGCTTGATGATGTCGCGGGCCCCTTGGCGTGCCGCGCCGGTAGCGGCTCCGATCAGCGCCAGCCACGCGATCTTCTTCTTCGCGGGACCGGGCTCATCGATCTGAGGCGGCTCCTCGCGGGTGACGAGCCGCCACATCATCGTCATCACGTAAGTCGCCAATTTGACGGCGATGATCCCCGCGACAAGTGCACCCACGGTACGCGCGACACTGGGCTTCTGAGGCTCGAATTCGTCCTCGAGCGCGTCGTCGTCCTTAGCCATTCCCGCTCCTTATGAGTTGTCGAAGCCGCCTAAACGTCGGCCAGCTCTCTTTCCATACCCACTAACGCGTCCAATTCTTCACCGCCCTCGGGTGGCCCGATGGCGATCACCCGGTCTTCGGCCTGCAGGACGAACCGGGGCTTCGGCCGGTACGTCCAGCGCCGCCCTCGCTGCACTGCCAAGACGAACATCCCCGTTTCCGTCTCGATCGAAAGCTCTTTAATCGATTTTCCGTCCGCGGGAGATCCGGCGCCGACGACGGTCTCGTGGCCAACCTCGTCCGATTCGACGAGAGCCGCCGCTATCACCGGGTGTAGCTCTTCGCCCCTCTCCACCAAGCGCGTCATCTCTCGGGCAGAGTCGAAGATGACCTCGGAGGCGGCGCCAAGCCGAAGGAGCCCGCGCAGGTCGTCGGGGTTACGAGCTTCTTGCGCGCTCCTCAGCACCCACGACTCGAGCTCCGCATGCAGTGCATCCGAACGCGACTCGAGGCTCGAGACCTCCGCGGCCAGGGCTCGGTCGTTGAACAACAGAGCCGAGTAGGCGAGGCCCACGGCGACCTCAGCCGAGTTCTTCATCTCGACGAGGAGGTCCACCGCGCGGTCGAGGTCCGACAGAACGATCTCGTTCTCTTCCGGCCACGGGCGCGGGGGTGCGCCCATGAGGGAACGCACGAGCGGAACCCCGTCCTCGGGCCCCTTGATCAACAAGGCGTCGCCGGCGGTAACGACGTAATCGGGCCCTGGGTCGAGGTTCCATTCCCCGCCGCGCCTGGTCGCGATGATCCAGATGCCGGTCTCGACGGGAAGCGCCAGCTCCCTCAGCGTCTGCCCTACGCCGGTCGAGCCGTCGGCGACCTTCACACGCGCCACGATCTCGTCCGCATGGCGCAGGTCTCTACGCAGGTCCTCGACGATCCCCAGGTCGATGGCTACCACCCGCGCGATGTCGTTGGCCGCATCGGCGATGTGCTCGACGGCAGCGGCGATCTCGAGGACGCCGGCCATGTGCTCGGCATCCTCGGGACTGCGCGCCGCCAGGATGCTGATCTTCCTCAGGGCGTGGATGTGGGACCCCATGCGCTCTTCTAGCCGAGCGACTTCCTTGGCGAGCTTCGAATCTGCGTAGAAGACGGCCGCGTAGGCGAGGTCGACCATGAGCTCGGAGACGTCCTTGATCTCGGCAAGGAGCCCCTTGACGGTATTCGGGCCTTCTCCGGTGTCTGCTTTCACGTCCCTCCTCAGGCTACTCCGAATACGACCAGGGCAAGCACTAGACAGATGACTCCGAGCAGGTCCATCCCGCTGGTGACGAGCGGAATCGTGTGGTTGTCGGGGTCCAGACCGAATCGATAGGTCGCGATCGCCGCGTAGTAACCGATCAGCGATGCGACGACGGTGGCGATGATGCCCCCGAACATCACCACACCCAGGAAACGGAGCGCTCCCGGATAAGCGAAGTTGGCGACCTCCGCGATCCCCAGCGTGCCAAAACCGACCAACGCATAGACCGTGAGGCCGAGGAGCAGGACGATCGTGGCATCCAGCAGCGCGGCCGGCTCGGGCTTGGCCGAAGGCGTCACCGCCCCGAGGTGGAGTTTCGAGCCCAAACGCGCGGCAAGGATCGAGCCCAGTGCTCCGGTGTTCTCGAGGAAGCCGGGGAGAACGATGAGGAACGCCGGCAAAGGCAGGAATACCTCTTCGAGTCGCGGTTCCGCAATCGAGCCGGCGAGGACGTCGAAGACGATCGCAATACAAAGCACTGGGAAGCTCTCGCGAATGATGCGCCGGGCAACCGTCATAGAGCTAGTGACCCCGAGCCCTATCGCCGCAACACCGGCGATCAGCGAGGCGATGCCGACGACCGGAGTCACGATGTCGTGACCGGAGATGAAGGAGGCGAGGAACACGCTGGGAAGCGTGACGACGTCTCCTATGGCCGTGATCAACGGCGCGCCGACCGAGTCGAGATCCCAACGCCGGTTGTACGACGTGATCGATAGGACAACGGTTACTGCCAGTACGACGAGAGACGAGATGATCCCGCCGAGAAGCGATATCGCGATCAGATCCCAGATCGGCACGGTATCGATGTCGAGTAGTCCCGACACAGCTCGCGCGAGTATCCCCATGGCTACCGAAGTGCCGATGGTCAGGATGATCGACGCGTAGATGTTTTGAGACAGCAGGCCGCCGCGCGCTGCGCGACGGATCGAAGAGGCCCGAGAGGATCGCCGTTCCCAGCCGCGCCGCTAGAGCCCCGAAGATGTTGCCTCGCATCGCGATCGCAACTGGGATCAGCACCAGGAGGCCGTCGACATCCGCGATCCGCCCCTCCATCGCCGCGAGGGTTAGTCCGGCGATCAACGACGTGATCGCGGCGATCGAGACCGCGGCGAAGCCTTGCCGCACCGTCGATCGCTCGGTACGCCAGTAGTCCACCACTTGCCTGGCCGGATCCCCGACCCTGCGCGCCGTGCCTCGCACCGCACGCGCGGGTGGTCCGACGAGGGCTCGCACGAGCCAGCCCAGCCACCTGAGGGGCGCCGCAAGCTTGGCCCCCCGGGGCCGCCCTCCCTCGCTCACGTTTGTGCTCTTAAGAAGTTCTTAAGGAACAAGTGCAACTCCAAGCCGTCTTTACTCGTCTGAGCGAATAGAGACGAGAGAACCGAGTGGTGACGCCGTGACGCCGGACAAAAGGTAAGTCACGGAGGACCACCCGGAGAGAGGGGCTCTGATGGGCAGGGAATACTCGATCCAGGGGACACGTCCCCAAGGGCTCCCGCGGGCGTCCCGCAAATACCCCCAGGGCCGGGTCTGCGTCCAGGACGGGTGCGAGACGAAGCTGTCGACCTACAACCGCCGTGACAAGTGCTGGGCTCACGCCGAGATGAAGGTCCCGCGCCTGAGAGGCCGGAAACCCGCCGCCGGCAGCCTCTAGGCAGCCGCAAGCAGCAGCCTCCCCTCCGTTATCCTGAGCCGGTCCGTTCGCCGACCGGGAGGTAATGCGATGTCCGTGCGCCGCTCGCTCGTGTGGCTTACGGCGCTCGTACTTGCATTGCTGTTGATCCCCGCCCCGGCGGCGCTTGCGAGCGACTCCTTTGCTCAAGGGGACTCGACCGAAGAAGAGACGGAGGGCCAGGAGGGCTCGGATCCCGAGGGGGAGGGTCAGAGCGACCCCGAGACCGAGACCGACCCGGGCGAAGGTGGGGAGGCGGCCGAAGAGGAGTCCGGTCCGGTGTGGACCTACCAGATGGCGTGGCTCGCGCTCGGGGGGCTTGCGTTGCTCGGACTGGCCACGATCCTCATGTACTGGCGCCTCGTGGTCGTGCGCGGCCGCGCCGGCAGTTAACCCAAAGGCAGCCTGTTGTCCCGCTTGATCGAACCGGTCGTTGCCAGAACCATCGCCAGACGCGTGGGCGGCGTGGCCCGCATCCCGCGGGTGGAATACAGGGTGTTGGAGGAGGCGCTCGCAACGTCCGTAGGGCAGTCGAGCGCCCAGGTCCAGAGGGTCAGCGGCATCCCCGAGACGGGCCCGGTTCGGTGGGCGATGGTCGACCGGGGTGCGTGGGCCGAGGTCAACATCCGGTCGATGAACGACCTGCTCGGCCCCCTTGCGGATCGCATCGGGGCCCGCGTCGATGGGCTCCCATCCGCCGTACGGATCGCACAACGAGGCGTTCTGTCGATCGAGGTCGGGATCTTGCTCGGCTACGTCTCGCGCCGCGTGCTGGGTCAGTACGACCTGTTCTCCGCAGGTCCGGAAGCGAAGCCCTCGCGCCGCCCGGGCGCGGGAGCCTCGCTCTACTTCGTAGGTCCCAATCTGCTCGAGATGGAGCGGCGATTCGGTTTCGTGCGCGAGGACTTCCTCCTGTGGGTCTCATTGCACGAGGTGACCCACAGGTTCCAGTTCGAAGGCGTTCCCTGGTTGCGCGCGCATTTCCTCAACCTCATCTCCGAGTGGACCGGCGCCCTCAACATCGACGCCCGTGGGCTCGCCAAGCGGTTCGGTACCGCCGCTCGCAAGCTTGCCAACAAGGACCTTCCGGCCGAGGAGCGCCACCCCATCTACCTCTTGGCCGACGAAGAGCAACGAGCGCTGCTGGACCGGCTTCAGGCGCTCATGGCCGTTGTCGAGGGACATGGGAACTGGGTGATGGACACCGCCGGCGCGGTCACGATCCCGACGTTCGGGCGGATGCGTGAGGTCTTCCAGGGACGCCGGCGCAGTCAGAACATCGTGCAGCGCGTCGTCAGCAACGTGCTCGGGCTCGAGATGAAGATGCGCCAGTACGAGCTCGGCCAGAGCTTCTGTGACGCAGTGGCCCTGCGCGCGGGTCCGGAGGCCTTGCAGCGGCTGTGGCTCGGACCCGAGCACCTCCCCACGATCGGCGAACTGCGTGCTCCCGAGCTCTGGCTCGAGCGCGTCGCTGCGTGAGCGAAGAGATTCCACCGAGCTCGGCATTCCGTCCCTCGGGCGGGCCCGGCTTCGAGGTCGCACAGAAGGCAAGTGACACCGCCAACCGCTACCGGATGTTCGTTGAAGCGGACGTGGTGGTGGTGGGGGTCTCGGGTGGGCCCGATTCGATGTGTTTGCTGCACGTCTTGACGCGCATGCGCCCAGAGCTGTCGATCGCCGTGGCCCATGTGGATCACAGGTTGTCGGACGACTCGGAAGAGGTCTCCGCGCGCGTTGCGGAGTACGCGGCCAAGGAGGGGTACGACGTGCACATCGTGCGCGCTCCCGATCTCGCCGGGTCCAACCTGCATGCGCGGGCGCGCGAGTTCCGGTACTCGTTCTTCGAGTCGCTCGGACAAAGGCTTGCGCCCGAGGGCCGCGCCCTGATCGCCACGGGCCACACACTCGATGACCGGGTAGAGACGACGTTGGCACGCTTGGTCCACGGCGCGGGTACCGACCAGCTCGCCGGCATCCATCCGAAAGCCGACGACAGGATCCGTCCCCTCATCCACGTTCGGCGACCCGAGACGCGCGCTTACTGCGAGCAGGTGGGCCTGCCCTTCTACGACGATCCGGCCAACGAGGATCCGCGTTTCGAGCGCGCTGAAGTGCGTCTTCTCCTTGCAACGATCGAGGAGCGATGGGGCGACGGCGCGGTTCGGGCGATGGCAACGACGAGCGAGCGCTTGCGCGATGACTCACTGGCTCTGAGCGCGTTCGCACTGGGCCTCTACCGGGCGCAAGTCGAGACGAAGGAAAGGGACCACGTCATGAGCCTCGAGAGCGTGCGTTCCTGGCCGCGGGCTCTCACGCGCCGCGTTCTGGAGTTGTGCATCCCCGCCGGCCGGGACCGCTCCGCGGGGATCGACGAGGTGCTCGAAGCCCTCGAGCGCGACCGGCTGAAGCCCGACGCCCGCTTCGACATCGCGGGAGGAACGACGATCGCGATAACCGACGAGTCTCTCGTGGTCACCCCCGGGGGCCCCGAGGCGACCGACTAGACTTCCTCTATGGAGGCGACGGTCCACCCGGATATCGAGAAGATCCTCATCTCCGCGGCCGAGATCGACGACAAGATCGCCCAACTCGGCAAACAGATCACCGAGGACTACCGCGATCGAGACGTGCTTCTGGTCGGCGTTCTCAAGGGCGCCTTCATGTTCATGTCCGATCTCGCCCGGAACATAGACCTGCCTATCGAGTTCGACTTCATGGCCGTTTCCTCGTACGGCTCCTCGACCAAGTCGTCCGGGGTCGTGCGGATCCTGAAAGACCTCGACTACGAGATCACGGGACGGGACGTGCTCCTCGTCGAGGACATCATCGACTCCGGCCTCACGATCTCGTACTTGTTGCGCTACCTGGAGGCACGCGGCCCCCGGAGCCTCGAGATCTGTTCGTTGTTCTGGAAGAAGGGCCAGCAAGCGGTCGATATGGACGTTCGCTACCCCGGCTTCGAGATCCCCCCGGTCTTCGTCGTGGGCTACGGCCTCGACTATGACGAGAAGTACCGGAACCTGCCCTACATAGGGGTCCTCAAGGACGGCTTGTACGGCCCCGACAAGTCTGAGTAGGCGGGTCGGTCCGGACTACTAGAGGGGTTTCTTAGGGGCACGTGACTGCTACGCTGGTTTTCCCATGAATCGGATATTTCGGAGCGCCGTCTTCTATCTAGTGCTCATCGTTGCGGTGGTTTGGGTCTTCAACCTCTATAGGGCCAACGCCGACAAGCCCGAGCAACTGAACTCGGTCAACGAGTGGGTCCAGATGGTCGAGGACGGCGATATCGCCAGCGCCGAGTTCCTGACCAAGGACGAGAAGGTCGTCGGCGACCTCGCCTCGGGCGATGCCAGGTACGAGCTGAACCTCCCGAAGGACACGATCGACGAGTACCAGCAGATCGCGATCGACGCCGATGTGGCCGTCAACGCCGATCCTCAAGCCGGCGCTTTGTGGGTATCGATCCTGTTCCAGTTCCTGCCCATCCTCATAATCGTTGGGTTCTTCTTCTTCCTGATGCAACAGATGCAGGGAGGCGGCAACCGGGTCATGAGCTTCGGGAAATCGCGGGCCCGCCTCGTGACCAAGGACCAGCCCAAGATCACCTTCTCCGACGTCGCCGGCCTGGACGAAGCGGTCGAGGAGCTCCAGGAGATTAAGGAGTACCTCGAGGCGCCCGCGAAGTTCCAGGCGATGGGGGCCAAGATCCCCAAGGGCGTGCTCCTCTACGGCCCCCCCGGCACGGGCAAGACGCTGCTGGCCCGCGCAGTTGCCGGCGAAGCCGGCGTCCCCTTCTTCTCGATCTCGGGCTCCGACTTCGTGGAGATGTTCGTCGGTGTGGGAGCGTCGCGGGTAAGGGACCTCTTCGAGCAGGCGAAAGCCAACTCGCCGTCGATCGTTTTCATGGACGAGATCGACGCGGTTGGTCGTCATCGTGGCGCCGGTTTGGGCGGCGGGCACGACGAGCGCGAGCAGACGCTGAACCAACTTCTTGTCGAGATGGACGGCTTCGACATCAAGAGCGGTGTGATCCTCATCGCCGCGACGAACCGGCCCGACATCCTCGACCCTGCCCTCCTGCGACCGGGTCGTTTCGATCGTCAGATCGTCGTCGACCGTCCCGATCTCAACGGCCGCGTCGGCGTGCTCAAGGTGCATACGCGGGGCAAGCCGATGTCCAAAGAGGTCGACGTCGAGATCCTCGCCCGTCGCACGCCGGGATTCACCGGCGCCGACCTGGCGAATGTCGTGAACGAAGCCGCGCTGCTCGCCGCACGATTCAACCGCACCGAGATCGGCATGCCCGAGCTCGAAGAAGCGATCGACCGCGTGCTGGCAGGACCGGAGCGGCGCAGCCGCATCATCTCCGACAGGGAGAAGAAGGTCATCGCCTATCACGAGTCGGGACACGCGCTCGTGAGTCACGCCCTTCCGAATGCGGACCCGGTGCACAAGGTGTCGATCGTGTCGCGCGGCCGCGCGCTGGGCTACACGCTGACTCTTCCCACCGAGGATCGCTTCCTGGTAACGCGCAGCGAGCTGATCGACGAGCTTGCGATGCTCCTTGGAGGCCGCGTTGCGGAAGAGGTCGTTTTCAATGAGCCCACCACCGGTGCGCAGGACGACATCCAGCGTTGCACCCGGATAGCGAAGCAGATGGTGACGGAGTTCGGCATGTCCGACCTCGGCCCCCTTGCGCTTGGCCAGAACGAGAGTCAGCCGTTCCTGGGCCGCGACTTCGGCCACGTGAAGGACTACTCCGATGACGTCGCGGCCAAGATCGATAGCGAGATCCGGCGCCTGGTAGAAGAGGCGCACGACGAGGCCCGCGAGATCGTGACGAAGTACCGGGACAAGCTGGACGCGATGGTCGAGGCCCTGATGGAGAAGGAATCCCTCGAGAAGGAAGAGGTCCAGATCATCCTCGCCGAGGTCGCCAAGCAGTCCCCCTCCGATCCCACCGAGAGAGCTCGCCTCCGGCGCCAACGTGAGGACGAGCAAACCCCAGCCGAAGAGCCGAAGCGCCGCCGCCTCCCGGCCCCCAAACCCCGCCTGGGCGAGGCTTAAGCCAGGAGCGCTCGGAAGTCGCTAACCTGAGCGGCGTGGAACCACCTAACAACCCCAATTTCGATGAGCAGGCGATCGCGGACGCGGTCTATCAACTCCTGAAGGCGATGGGCGAGGATCCCGATCGGGAGGGGCTTGTTCGCACTCCGGCCAGGGTGGCGGCTATGTACGCGGAGGTCTTTGGCGGCATCGGGAAGGACCCCGCCTCCGAGATCGACGTTGTTTTCGACGAGGGGCACGACGAGATGATCATGGTGCGCGACATAACGCTCCACTCGTTCTGCGAGCACCACTTGATCCCATGGATCGGAAAGGCCCACGTGGCGTACATCCCGAACGATCAGGGTCAGATCACCGGCCTGTCCAAGCTCGTGCGCGTGGTCGACGTCCTCGCCAGGCGACCGCAGGTCCAAGAGCGCCTCACGACTCAGATCGCGGACGCGATCGAGAAGGCCCTCGACCCTCGCGGCGTGCTGGTCGTCGTGGAGGCGGAGCACCTCTGCATGAGCATGCGCGGCGTGCGTAAGCCCGGAAGCCAAACCGTGACCTCGGCCGTGCGAGGATCTTCAGGAACAACGAAAAGACGCGCGCGGAAGCCATGAACCTGATCGCGAGGGGCTAGGAGTGCTAGGAGAGCAGCTCCGCTGCGGCGGGCGCGTCCTCGACCTCGCCAAGGTCGCGATCATGGGAGTGCTCAACGTGACTCCCGACTCGTTCTCGGACGGCGGCAAGTGGCTCGACCCCCAGCAAGCTCTCGAGCATGGGAGGCGCATGGCGGGGGACGGCGCGTCCATCATCGACGTCGGAGGGGAGTCGACGCGCCCAGGGGCCGCTCCTGTGGACGAGGAGGAAGAACTGCGTCGCGTGCTGCCGGTGATCGAGGGCTTGAGCTCGTTGTCGGGTGTGTTCATCGCGGTCGACACGCGCAAGCCTGCCGTCGCCCGGCGTGCGATCGAAGCCGGTGCCTCGTTGGTCAACGACACAGCCGGCGAGGATGCCGACCCGGTGATGGACGAAGTGGTCGAGAGCTCGGGCGCGGGCATTTGCGTCATGCACTCCCGCGGCACGCCGTCAACAATGAGGACCCTCACGGATTATTCGGATGTTGTGAAGAACGTGCGCGGCTTCCTGACAAACAGGGCGCAGGTCCTCCAGTCGAAGGGCGTCTCCGCTGATTCGATCTGCCTCGATCCCGGCTTCGGCTTTGCGAAGTCCCACGTGCAGAGCCTCGAGATGCTGAGACGTCTCGAGGAGATCGACAACTTTGGATCAGCCCGTTGTCGCGGGAACGTCTCGAAAATCGTTCATCGGAGAGGTCCTCGACCTGGACGTCGGCGAGCGTCTCGAAGGCACTGCTGCGACCGTCGCGGTCGCCGTAGCCAAGGGCGCCAAGATCGTGCGCGTGCACGACGTGCGGGAGATGGCGAGGGTCGTTCGCATGACCGAGGCGATCTTTCGCACGTGAGCGACGCACTCAGGATCCGCGATCTGAGGGTGCCCGCCCACATCGGGGTCACGGCCGATGAGCGGGCCGTTGCCCAGCATCTGCTCATCGACCTCGATATCTACGCCGACCTGTCGAAGTCAGCTCGCACCGACGAGCTAGCGGACACGCTCGACTACGACGCGCTGGTGGCCTCCGTGGCCGAACTGGTCAAGTCGACCGCTTGCCGGCTGCTGGAGAACCTCGCCGCCCGGATCGCGGAGTCCGTGGCCGCGGATCCTCGGGTCCAGAGCGTGATAGTCGAGATCGCAAAGGAGCGTCCTCCCGTCGCTCAGGACGTAGGCTCAATCTCGGTGAGGCTGGAGAGGTGGGCCGGGTGACCTCGGCATACGTCGGGATCGGATCGAACGTGGGCGATCGCGTCGACTTCTGTCGTCGGGCGGTCGAGCTGCTCGCGTCCACTGAAGGGATAGAGATCGACCGCGTCTCGAGCATCTATGAGACTTCGCCTATAGGCGGGCCGCCCCAACGGTCGTTCATCAATTGCGTCGTGCGAGTGCGAACGACCTTGAGCGCTCGCGAGTTGCTGGCCGCTTGCCAGGCGGCGGAACAGGTTCTGGGCCGCGAGCCGAGCGAGATGCGATGGGGGCCGCGGGTGGCAGATCTCGACGTGCTCCTCTACGGCGACGAGAAGATCAACGAGAGCGACCTCGAGGTTCCCCACCCACGCATGACCCAGCGCCGCTTCGTCCTGGTCCCGCTCCTCGAGATCGACCCCGACGCGACCGACCCCTGGGGCAAGCGCCTTGCCGACTGGCTCGACCAGGCCGAAGGCGAAATCGAGGCCAGGGGCCCTTTCGATGACCCCTCCATAAGCTGACTAAGCATGACAAACTGCGCTTTCTAGGCAGTAATACGTAGGGCAACTTCATGGCCAGATTTCGTTAAATAGTTCGGAACGTCTTTCCGGCCTGCAGCCGGAAAGAAATCGACCCAATGAGGGGGTTCATGTGAAACGCGCTGCGGCTGCGACCGCGGTTCTTTGTCTCGTGCTCGGGCTGTCGGCGACGGCCGGTGCTGGATCTGGCACCAAGTCGCCCTATAAGCGATCGGTCGCCGTGAAGAACGTACGTGTGAACAAGGGCCTGCCCAAGATGATGCGTGGGCGTCCCGATGCGCTCTCGCGCGCCCGTGCCCTTGGCCGTCTGAGCGACGCGCAGTACTCACTCGAGCGCGCTCGCTCCCTTTACCGGCTCAATAGCGTGCGCGCGCGCTGGGGCGCGGTATCGCGTCCGCACGGCCGAGACGCGACGCTCATCCTGCGCGACCTCGCCGTGCGACTGAAGCACCTCAAAGGTCGCGCCTACGCATCGGCCAAGCGAATCCTGGCCCGCCCTACCGACGGGGCGGGAGGTGGGTTCGGGGACAAGTTCGGAAGTGCGATCGTGCGCACTCATTGTGGGACCCGCTTCTGCTTCCACTGGACCGAGACCACCTCCAGCACTCACGTCGTCCCCTTGGACGATGTGAACGCGAACACATTCCCCGACTACGTCGACATGACGATGTCCACTTTCGACACCGTCTACGCGAATGAGGTCGAGACGTTGGGATTCCGCCCGCCCAAGTCCGACGAGACGTCCGAGAACAACGAGGGCAACGCCATGACCGATGTGTACCTGGTCAACATCGGCAAGGATGGGTTGTACGGGTACTGCACGACGGACGATCCGAACTTCGACCGCGGCAGCAAGTACGAGTTCTACGACGCTTCGGCGTTCTGCGCGGTAGACAACGACTTCACCGAGGCCCATTTCCAGGCGCTTTCGCCCGAGCAGAACATGCAGGTGACCGCGGCCCACGAGTTCTTCCACGCCGTCCAATTCGCCTACGACATCCTCGAGGACGGCTGGCTGCTGGAGGGCACCGCGGCTTGGATGGAAGACGTCGTCTACGACGACGTCAACGACAACTACCAATACCTGAAGACCAGCGCTCTCAGGAAGCCCGGGCTTCCGATCGACTACCACTCGAACAACTTCAACAGCGCCGACTTCAGCCTCAAGTACGGAGCTTTCCTGTGGTGGCGTTTCCTGGCGGAGATCCTGGCGCCCGAGGGTGTGGTCCACGACCCACTCGTGATCAAAGAAGTGTGGGAGCAGGTCGACGGAAGTGAGGCGGCACAGTTCGGCGACCTCGATTCCCTCAAGGGAACAATCGCCGTCGTCAAAGCCAGGGGGGCTAACTTCCGAGCCGTCTTTAACCTCTTCGGAAACGTCAACTACTTCCCGGAGACGTTCTACGAGGAGGGAGCCGGCTACCTCGAAGCCGTCGACGGCAAGCGTCCTAAGACCCTGAAGACCTTCACTCTTTCCACCAGCAAGAAGACCACCGGCTCGTTCCAGACGAAGCTGTTGCATCTGTCGAATGGGTACGTCCTGTTGCGTCCGGGCAGCGGAGCCGGTGAAGTGAGGGTCGTGCTCGACGGGCCGCCTACGTCCAAGGGGACCAACGGTTCGCTGACGGTGATTAACGCCGACGGAACACTGACTTTCACTCCTATGACCCTTAACGGACAAGGGAACGGAAGCGCCACCGTCCCTCTCGGTGGCACTCAGGGCGTCCTCCTCACGCTGACGAACGCGAGCACTCGCTACAAGTGCTTCAGGCAGACCGTGCTTGCCTGTCAGGGGGTACCCAAGGACGACAAGGTCCCCTTCGTGTTCACCGCCACCCTTAAGTAGTCCATCCAGCCACAAGAAAGAGAGGCCGCCCCAACAGGGAGCGGCCTCTCTTAGTATGGGGGCAACGACCGGTACCCGATAGCGGACTGGAGCGTGTGGAGAATGGAACTCGACGACCCGTTCGGGTCGGAAGCAACGGTGTTGGTGCTCGGCGCGGGCCGGGTCGCGACCGCCGCGGCCACGTTGCTCCAACGGAGCGGATTCAAGGTTGCGGGTGTGTGGTCTCGCACGCCAGAGTCGGCCGCCCGTGCAAGTGATCTGCTGGCGGCGCCCCTCGTCGATGTGGACTCGCCGCTGCCCCCCGCCGATGTCGCCCTGATCGGCGCCTCAGACGACGCTCTTGAACCTCTTGCCGAACGCATAGCCGTATCGCTCCAGTCGCCCACCCTCGCTTGCCACTTCGCAGGATCCATGGGCGTTGGTCCCTTGCAAGTCCTGGCGGGACGTACCGGAGGTGTAGGTGCCATACATCCTGTCCAGGCTTGCCCTTCGATCGATATCGCCATCCGAAGGCTCCCCGGCTCGGCTTGGGGCATAACGTCCAGCCCGGGCGCGGAGGCTCGTTGCGACGCTCTCGTCGCGCGGATGGGCGGCACTCCCGTGCACGTAGAGGAGGAGTTCCGTCCGGTCTGGCACGCTGCCGCCGTTGCGACATCGAATGGCATCGCCGCGGTGATCGGCGTCGGAGAGGCGCTCCTCGCCCGGATCGGCATCGAGCAACCCCAGGAGGTGCTCGGCCCGATAGCTCAGGGCACGGTGGCAAATGCTCGGGAGGGCGGCGGGGGAGCGGCGACCCTCACCGGCCCGGTGGTCCGCGGTGAAGCCGCCACCATCGAGCGGCACCTCGTGGCTCTGGATAACTACGCACCCGAGCTGGTCTCCAACTACAGCGACGTTGCCACCGCGATAGTCGGTGCCGCGGTTCAAGGAGGACGCCTATCCGGCGTCGACGCCTCGAAGATCCTGAAGTTGCTGAGCAAATGAAGGTCCTGCGCGCCGTTCCACCCTTGCGAGAAGAGATTCAAGAGGCCAAGACGAAGGGCTCATCGGTGGGGCTCGTCCCGACGATGGGCGCGTTGCACGAAGGGCACCTGGCTCTGATCGATTCGGCTCGTTCTTCGTGTGACGTGGTGGTTATGAGCATCTTCGTCAACCCGCTTCAGTTCGGTCCTCATGAGGACCTCGACGCCTACCCTCGCCGTGAGAAGGAGGACCTCGAGGTCGCACGCGCGGCAGGGGTCGACCTTGCTTTCGTGCCCGCGGCCTCTGAGATGTTCCCAGACGGATCCCAGATCACTGTCTCTGCCGGTCGCCTGGGCGGCTTAGTCGAGGGCGCGGCACGCCCGGGACACTTCGATGGCGTCGCTACGGTCGTGGCCAAGCTCTTCAACATCGTGCAGCCGACGACCGCCTTCTTCGGACAGAAGGATGCGCAACAGGTTGCCGTGATCCAGAGCCTCGTCCGCGACCTCGATTTCTCTATCGAGATAGAGGTATGTCCGACCGTTCGAGAGCCGGACGGATTGGCTCTGAGCAGTCGCAACGCCTACCTCTCGCCCGACGAGCGGACCCGAGCCTCCGTCATCTGGCGGTCACTCCACAGCGCGGCCGCCATCGCCGAGAGAGGAGATGTTCGAGCGGCAGAGAAAGAGATGCGGGGGATGCTCGAGGGAGCTCCGGGAGTGGAACCGGAGTACGCCCTTGCAGTCGACCCAACCACTTTCGAGCCCGCGTCGGGCGGAGGACTCGTCCTCCTGGTCGTGGCCGCTCGCATCGGGACTACCCGGCTTATCGACAACGTTCTTGTGGACAGGAGGGGAGGGGGGAACCAGTGAGCCGGCTTGCCGGCGGGGTTCCCCAAAGAAGGAAAGGAGAGTAAGGAATGCAACGCACGATGATGAAATCGAAGATCCATAGAGCCACGATCACCGGCGCGGATCTGAACTACGTCGGGAGCATCACCATCGATCGCGACCTGATGGATGCGGCCGACCTGCTCGAGTACGAGCGGGTGCACGTGCTCGACATCGACAATGGGGCCCGCTTCGAGACCTACGTGATCGAGGGCGGCCGGGGGAGCGGCGACATGATCGTCAACGGCGCGGCGGCCCGCTTGGTGCATCCCGGCGACAAGATCATCGTCATCAGCTACGCGACTTATGCGGACGAGGAGCTGGAGTCGTATCGTCCGGTGGTCGTGAAGGTTGACAAAGCGAATGCGATGACCGAAGCCCCGATCCATGCCGTCGAAGAAGTGGCGGAGGCGGCCGGCTGATGCTGCTCGCCGTCGACGTCGGGAACACCCAGACGCACCTCGGGGTCTTCGATCGGGACGAACTGAAACACGAGTGGCGCGCGTCGACCGATCCGCGAAGGACTGCGGACGAGCTCGCGCTGATCTTCGGGCAGTTCCTCTCATTGGTAGACCTTTCGTTCTCCCGAGAGATCACCGGAGTAGCGATCTCCTCGGTCGTTCCCGTCGCGACTCAAGAACTTCGGCGGATGACCGAGCGCTACTTCGGCTTCCCCGCCGTGGTCGTCGAGCCCGGCGTCAAGACCGGCATCGCGGTCGTCACGGACAATCCGAGAGAGGTCGGGGCCGACCGGATCGCGAACGCGGTTGCCGCCCACGACATGTCTCCCGAGCGCCCGGTCGTGGTCGTCGACTTCGGCACGGCCATCACGGTCGATGCGATCACCGCCAAGGGCCAATACCTCGGAGGAGCGATCGCGCCGGGCATGCAGACTTCCGCCGGCGCCCTGTTCCGGTCGACGGCACAGATCAGCCTCGTCGAGCTGATGGCCCCCCCAACCGCCATCGGTCGGAATACGGTGGCATGCGTTCAGTCGGGGGTCGTGTTCGGAACCGCCGGGCTGGTGGATGGACTAGTCGATCGCGTGTCGGAGGAACTCGGGGGTGATGTGCGGGTCATCGGAACGGGGGGCATGGCGAGCACCGTGGCAGAGCATTGCCGGACGATCGACGAGGTCGAGCCGATGCTGACATTGCTCGGGCTTCGCATCATCTTCCACCGAGCGGATTCCGCCCGGTGAACTATCCCTACCTCTACGAGCGCACCGCCACCGTTGCCGAGCTGAGCGAACGGTTCGCGGATCTCGAGCCGGGGGCGGAGACGGGCCACGCGGCGCGGATAGCCGGTCGCGTTCGCTCCGTGCGCGGTCACGGCAAGGTCGCGTTCGCCGATCTCGAGGATTCCTCGGGCCGCATCCAACTCTTCGCGCAGGGTCGAGGTTCTCGGCGAGGAGGGACTCGCGTCATTCCTCGAGTTCAGCGTGGGTGACATCGTCGGAGCATCCGGCGAAGTCGTGAGAACCAGACGCGGGGAGCTCTCCCTGAAGATCGACGAATTCCTGCTCCTGGCCAAGTGCATGCGCCCGATGCCGGAGAAGTGGCATGGGATGACCGACGTCGAGCGCCGCTACCGCCAGCGCTATCTCGATCTCATCGTCAATCCCGAATCCCGGCGCGTTGTGCTGGCTCGATCGGCCGCGAACACGGCGATCCGAGAGTTCTTCATCGAGCGAGGATTCCTCGAGGTCGAGACGCCTTTGCTTCAGCCCATCGCCGGCGGTGCGGTGGCGCGCCCGTTCATCACGCATCACAACACGCTCGACATCGACCTGTACCTGCGCGTGGCACCCGAGCTCTATCTGAAGCGCTTGCTCATCGGTGGGCTCGAGCGCGTCTACGAGCTGAATCGCAGCTTCCGGAACGAGGGCGTGTCCGCTCAGCACAATCCGGAGTTCACGATGCTCGAGGCCTACGAGGCGTTCGTCGACTACAACGACACGATGTCGCTGGTCGAGGACCTCGTGCGAGTGATCGCCCGAAAGGTCATCGGCTCTCTGAGCGTCACTACAGGCGACGGCTCCGTTATCGACCTCGAAGCGCCGTTCGAACGCATCACGATGTTCGATGCGATCAGCAAGAGCGACGGGCGAAGACCTCGAGACCCTCTGGGATTCGAACGACGACCAGGCCCTCGCGGAAGCAGCGGACGCGCATGGGCGCCAAAGTCGATCCCAAGTGGTCTCGAGGCAAGGTCTTGCTGGAGATCTTCGAGGTGCACGGTCGAACGCACCTTGGTGCAGCCGACGTTCGTGATGGGGTTCCCGAAGGACGTCTCACCGCTGGCAAAGGACCATCGCGAGATCCCCGGACTTCACCGAGCACGCCGATCTCATGATCGCCGGCGTGGAGATCGCTCCGGTCTATTCGGAGCTGAACGACCCGGAGGAACAACTGCGCCGTTTCGAGCAGCAGGCCGCGGCGCGCGCCGTGGGAGACGAAGAGGCCACGGTGCAGGACGAGGATTTCCTCGAGGCGCTCGCCTACGGGATGCCCCCGCAGGTGGCTTCGGGCTTGGGATCGACCGTCTGCTTGGCGATCCTGCTAGGTCTTCCCTCGATCCGGGAGGTCATCCTGTTCCCGACCCTAAAACCGGAACAGACAAAGGGCGACGGCTAATCGCGCACCGCCGCATAGACTCCATCAATGTCTGGCTCGTTCTTGCGATCGGGCACGGTCGCGGCCTCCCTCGCTGTTCTGTTGCTCATCGCGTCCTGCGACGGGTCATCCGACCCCGCGGCACGAGACGAGGATCCGCCCTCGGTGGAAGGCCGCACTCCTGCCGCGAAACCCAACGACCGAAGGAACGAGAGTCATCGGTTTGGTTGGGACGCTGTCGGGTCCAGACGCGTGGCGCGGCGAGGACGCTTACGAAGGCGCCGACCTCGGCGTGCAGATCCTGAACCGGGGACCGGGCGACGACTTCGAATTGGTGACGCGTGACGACGGTGGCGATCCCGCTCAAGCGATGGAGGAGATCTCGGCCTTCGCCGCGTCCGAACGCACCGTCGGGATCGTTTACGCCGGGCCGCCGGAGGTGCTACCGGAAGCCGAGGAGGTGCTCGCCGATGCGGGGATACCTGCTCTCTTGTGCTACGGCGACCTCTACTCGGCCCGCGCTCTGAGCCCGCACGTGTTCCAGGTGTCCCCACCGATGCTGTGGCAGGCCCGCCGGATGGCGCGCTACATCGCCCGGGACCGTCGCTACGAAAAGGTGGGCGTGATGGTCGAGCGATCTGATGAGGGGGCCGCGGCAGCCGATGCAGTTGCAACCGCTGTGGCGGACGTCGGTGCGAACGTCTCGTCCGTCAACTACGCGTATCAGGAGGACTCGATCACAACGGTGCTGCAGGAGTTGCGCCAAGACCACGTGGAAGTACTGATCCTCCAGGGCTCGCCCGCAACCGTCCGGGTCACTACTCGACGAGGTCCAAGAGATGAGAGCGACCTACGAGGACACGCCGGACGCGCGCATCTCTTCTGCCCGCGGAGGGTCGCGCGTCGTCGGCAGCGCTCCGATTACTGGCAGCCCCAGGTGATCGGCTTCGACCTTGCGATCGCGCCCGGACGAACTCGCCTCCGGCCGGGAACGGTCGCCGCGGATGCTTACTCGCGCGGCGCTCACTTCTTGCCCGTGCCCGAGCTTCGAGCGTTTCCGGGATGCGTTCGTCAATTGGTGGGACTCGGAGCCGCTCGGTTGGGAGCGCCGGGCGTTCGAGGCGACCAACCTGATCGGCTGAGCGGCCCGGATGGCCAGGGACGGACGAGGACGTCGCACTCGCCTTGGAGCGGATCAGAGGCCGGAGGTTCGGGGGGCTCGATGTGACCTTCGGACCCGACGACCACACCGCGGTCGAGCCGACCACCGATCGGGCTGTGGGTCGTGCCGGCCCGCAAAGACCGGCCGCCGGGGACCGATCTGCCCCCCGGGCTCCCGTGGGTCCCTCTAGCTCGCGGCTTCTCGATCGACGGCTCCAGAACGGACGTTTTGCCCCAGGATTGGCGCTATCTCTTCTCCCGGCCCCCTCCGCCGACGGCGCCCGCCCCCCGATACAGGCGGATGCTGTTCTCCGTGACCACGTCCCGAGCTTCGGACAGTTACTGAGGGGATTTCTGAGTCCGCGAAAAATCCGACTAATAACCGGGCCCTCAGCCGCCGATTGCAGATAGGGAACGATCGGAGCGGTTCCCGGCGTTCATAAAGGATTACAAGGGGGTATTACTCATCCCCCCTCTCTATAATCGTTATTACCCGGGGGAGCCCCGGGTCGGCATAAGGAGGCGTGGCCCTTGTTCGAGCGATTCACAGACCGGGCCCGCAGGGTGGTGGTCCTCGCTCAAGAAGAGGCGAGGCTCCTCAATCACAACTACATCGGTACCGAGCACATCCTGCTCGGGCTGATACATGAAGGCGAGGGCGTCGCCGCTAAGGCGCTCGAATCGTTGGGCATCTCGCTGGAGAAGGTGCGCCAACAGGTCGAGGAGATCATCGGTGCGGGCCAGTCGCCCCCGTCGGGGCACATCCCGTTCACCCCGCGAGCTAAGAAAGTGCTCGAGCTGTCACTGCGCGAAGCGCTGCAGCTCGGTCACAACTACATCGGGACCGAGCACATCCTGCTCGGACTCATCCGCGAGGGCGAGGGCGTAGCCGCTCAGGTCCTCGTCAAGCTGGGTGCCGACCTCGGCCGCGTGCGCCAGCAGGTCATCCAACTCCTGTCTGGATACTCCGGACGAGCGAGAGACCGCGGCCGCCGGGGGCGGAGGCGAGACCCCACAGGGTTCGCTCGTCCTCGACCAGTTCGGTCGCAACCTGACGCAGCTCGCGCGCGAGAACAAGCTCGATCCCGTCATCGGGCGGGAGAACGAGATCGAGCGCGTCATGCAAGTGCTGTCGCGGCGCACCAAGAACAACCCCGTACTCATCGGCGAGCCCGGCGTCGGCAAGACCGCGGTCGTCGAGGGACTCGCGCAGAAGATCGTGAGCGGCGAGGTGCCGGAGACGATCACCGGCAAGCAGCTCTACACGCTCGACCTCGGCGCATTGGTCGCCGGGTCGCGCTACCGCGGCGACTTCGAAGAGCGCCTCAAGAAGGTGCTCAAGGAGATCAAGACGCGCGGCGACATCATCCTGTTCATCGACGAGCTCCACACGCTCGTCGGAGCGGGTGCGGCCGAAGGCGCGATCGACGCGGCTTCGATCCTGAAGCCGATGCTGGCACGAGGCGAGCTGCAGACGATCGGCGCGACGACGCTCGACGAGTACCGCAAGCACCTCGAGAAGGACGCGGCCCTCGAGCGCAGGTTCCAACCGATCAAGGTTCCCGAGCCGACGGTCGCCCACACGATCGACATCCTCAAAGGATTGCGCGACCGCTACGAGGCACACCACCGCGTGCACATCACCGACCGCGGCCTGGTCGCGGCGGCGAACCTTGCAGACCGCTACATCTCCGACCGCTACCTGCCCGACAAGGCGATCGACCTGATCGACGAGGCCGGCTCGCGCTTGCGCATCCGCAGGATGGGCGCGCCGCCGGACTACCGCGAGCTCGAAGAGAAGATCGCCTCGGTGCGTTCCAACAAGGAAGGCGCGATCGAAGCTCAGGACTTCGAGAAGGCTGCGGGCTTCCGCGACGAAGAGAAGACCCTGATGGAGGAGCGCTCTCGCAAAGAGACCGAATGGCGCTCCGAAGAAGGTCAGACGCTCGCCGAGGTCGATGAGGAGCAGATCGCCGAGGTCCTGTCGTCCTGGACGGGCATCCCGGTGACTTCGCTTACCGAAGAAGAGACGGCCAAGCTGCTTCGCATGGAAGACGAGCTCCACAAACGCATCGTCGGCCAGCACGACGCGATCGCCGCGGTGTCTCGCTCGATCCGCAGGACGCGCGCCGGGTTGAAGGACCCCAAGCGTCCCGCCGGCTCGTTCATCTTCCTCGGACCATCCGGGGTCGGTAAGACCGAGACGGCCAAGACCCTCGCCGAGTTCCTCTTCGGCGACGAGAACGCGCTCATCCAGCTCGACATGTCCGAGTACATGGAGAAGCACACGGTTTCCCGTCTCGTCGGGTCTCCGCCGGGTTACGTGGGCTACGAGGAGGGCGGCCAACTCACCGAGGCCGTCCGCCGCCGTCCCTACGCGGTCGTGCTGCTCGACGAGATCGAGAAGGCCCATCCCGACGTCTTCAACACGCTGTTGCAGATCCTCGAGGACGGCCGCCTGACCGACGCCCAGGGCGCGCACGGTCGACTTCAAGAACACCGTGATCATCATGACGTCCAACCTCGGCACGCAGAACCTGCGCAAGCCGGCGATGGGCTTCGGCCAGGCGGGCGAGGAGCTCAGCTACGACAAGATGAAGGACCGCGTCACCGAGGAGCTCAAGCGGAGCTTCCGGCCCGAGTTCCTCAACCGCATCGACGAGGTCATCGTCTTCCACGAGCTCACTCAGGAAGAGGTCAAGTCGATCGTCGACCTCATGATCATCAGGATCGAGGAGCAGCTCAAGAGCCAGGACGTCGACATCCAGTTGACGGAGCCGGCCAAGGATGTGCTGGCCCGCAGGGGATACGACCCCAGCCTCGGGGCTCGTCCATTGCGCCGGGCGATACAGCGCATGATCGAGGACCCCATATCCGAGAAGATCCTGTGGAAGGAATTCGAAGCCGGCGAGATCATCATCGTCGAGGCTTCGAAAGACGACTCGGGCGAGGAGACGCTCACGTTCCGCAAAGCAGAGCGCCCGCCCGACCACCCGCCGGTCGAACTGGCCGGCGCCGGGGCCTCAGAGGTCCCCGACGTACCCGAGGCCTAATAGCTAAGGAACGGGATCAAGGCGAAGAAGCCCGGCGTTAGCCGGGCTTCTTCGCGCCTAGCGATGCAACCGCAGGGCTATCGGATGCGTTATATGGGGAGGAACATTTACAAAACGGCTACCGGGGGAGGCTGCATGCGGCGCACAGGTGTCAGGGTCTGCGTACTCATCGGGTTGGCGGCGGTGGGTCTGCTCGCCATGCAACTCCCGTCGCAGGGAGCGGTGAGCTGCGTGTTCAACAACGGCCAGGCAACGGTCACGCTGAACGCGAACAACGACGTGGCCACCCTCGTCCGGAACGGCGCTGCGATCAACGTGAACGGCTCGCAATGCGGTGCCGCTACGACCGCCAACACCGATGAGATCCACTTCACGAGTAGCGGGAACATCTCAGGCTCCGTGGTGATCGATCTCAGTGGTGGCCGCTTCGAGCCCGGTATGACGGCAGAGGGCATGGGGACCTCCGAGATCGAGATCGAGGTGGCCCTGGGGGCCGGAGGAACCGACGCCCTGACGATCACGGGCTCCTCGGGCGCCGATGCGATCCGTCTCGGGGCCGCGGGGGTCGCGAACCTGAACGGTGACGACGACGTGGACGTCAGCCCGGTGACCGGTGTCGAGAACATCACCGTTGGTGGAGCGGGCGACAACGACACCCTCTCGGCCGCCGGGGGCTTGGGCACGGGCGCTGCGGCGACGGTTCCCATAACTCTCAACGGCGGCGACGGCAACGACACCCTGACGGGTGGTGACGGGGCCGACCCACTGAACGGAGGTAATGGCGCCGACACGCTGAACGGCAACGACGGCAACGACATCCTGACCGGGGGCGCGAACAACGACACCGAGAACGGTGGGAACAACGACGATCGCTTCGAGCAAGAGAGCTCGTCCAACGGCGCCGACATCCTCGATGGAGGTGCAGGGTCGGACACCGCCGATTATGCGGGGAGGTCGGGCAACCTTTCGATCCTTCTCGACGGCGCGGCGAACGATGGCGAGCCAGGCGAGGCCGATCAGGTCGCCGCGGACGTAGAGCATGTCCAAGCGGGGGCCGGCTCTGACGTCGTCACAGGAAGCGCGTCGGCCAACACGCTGACCGGGAATGCCGGCGACGACACCTTCCGCGGAGCCGGAGGCAACGACACCCTCAGCGGACTGGTGGGCAACGACACGCTCATAGGCGAGGCCGGGGCCGACACCGAGAACGGCGGTGACGGGAACGACACGTTCGACCAAGAGGCAGCGGCCAACGGTGGAGACAATCTCGTCGGCAATGCGGGGACCGACACCGCCAACTACCAGGCGCGCACCGCCGCGCTGGATCTGGTCGCCGGGGGCGCCGCGAACGATGGAGCAGCCGGAGAGAACGACGACATCGATGCCGATATCGAGGTTCTGCGCGGCGGGTCGGCGGCCGACACCATCACGGGGGCCGGCGGGGACAACAGCCTCTTCGGCAACGGCGGGAACGACTCACTGAATGGGGCGGGGGGCAACGACACTCTGACCGGATCGGCCGGTAACGACATCGAGAACGGCGGTGACGGCAACGACACCTTCGACCAAGAGGCCGCGGCGAACGGCGGCGACCGCCTCGAAGGCGCAGGCGGAACCGACACCGCCGATTACAGCGCCCGGCCCACCGCGATCTCGGTCACCTTGGACGGGAACCCGAACGATGGAGCAGCCGGAGAGAACGACGATGTCGAGACGGATGTCGAGAACGTCCTGGGGGGGCCGGGCAACGACACCCTGACCGGTGACACCGGCAACAACCTCTTACGCGGGAACGGGGGCAATGACACCCTCAGCGGCCTGGCGGGCAACGACACGCTCGAGGGCGGCGACGGCAACGACAACCTCAACGGGGGCGCAGGCAACGACACGGAGAACGGCGGCCAAGGCGACGACCTGTTCCAGCAGGAGGCTGCCGATAACGGATCCGACACCTTGCAGGGTGGCGGCGGAGCGGGCGACACGGCCGATTACTCGGCTCGCACCGTTGGCTTGCTGCTCACACTCGACGCGATTGCGAACGACGGTGCCTCGGGCGAGGCCGACAACATCGGTTCGGATATATCCAACCTCGTCGGTGGGTCCGGCAACGACTCGATCTCGGGATCCGGTGCCGCAAACGTTCTTACCGGCGGGGCGGGGGACGATTCGATCAACGGGAACGTCGGCAACGACACCGAGAACGGGGGGGACGGCAACGACCTGTTCTTCCAGGAATCGGTGTCGAACGGTCCCGACATCTTGAACGGCGGCAACGGGATCGACTCCGCGGACTACCGGGGGCGGAACACGCCCGTGACCATCACGCTCGACGGAGCTTCGGACGACGGCGAAGCGGGCGAGGCCGACAACGTCGGCACGGATGTCGAGAATCTCCTCGGCGGCACGGCCGCCGACACGCTCGTGGGTGATGGCGATGCGAACAGCCTCGAGGGTGGATTCGGAAACGACATCCTTAGCGGTTTGGGGGAAGCGGACTCCCACAACGGTGGAGAGGGCGCCGACGGCGTCTCGTTCGCGGCTTCCACCGACGGAGTAACGGTCGATCTTGCGGCCGGAACCGGCTCAGGTGGCGACGCGGCCGGGGACACGTACACCTCTATCGAGAACGTCCAGGGATCCGAACAGCGCGACACCTTGTCGGGCACCGACACCGGGAACCAGCTGAACGGTAAAGACGGAAACGACACCCTCAATGGCGGTGGAGGAGACGACAAGCTCAACGGCAACGAGGGTCTCGACACTTTCCGCGCGGGAGCCGGGAACGACGATGCGCTCGGAGGGGCCGGCGACGACGATCTCTCGGGTGGAGAAGGAGACGACACGCTCAGCGGGGCGAAGGGCCTCGACACCCTCAGTGGTGGGGACGGTCGTGACGTGATCACAGGAGCCGGGGGCCGCGACCAGCTCACGGGCGGCGAGGGCAACGACAATCTGAAGGGCGGCTCCGGCAACGACAAGCTGAACGGTGGCGGCGGCCGCGATGTCTGCCGGGGCGGCACGGGCAAGGACGAGACCAAGAACTGCGAATAGCTATGGCGGTCTGGGGGGGCAAGCCCCAAACTGTGGGCATGCCCCTTCAGCCCGTGAGGAAGGCGTCGCTTCTCATCCTGGGCGCCGCGACCTGCCTCTTCGTCCTGTGGCCCACTCCGAGATCGTTCGGCGCGGTGTCGTGCACGTTCACGTTCGGCGACACCGCCGAGGTCGTGTTGTCGGCCGCAGGGGACTCGGCCACGGTGGGACGGACCGCCGGTGGAGCCATAAGGGTCAATGGAGCCGCGTGTGGCGCTGCAACGGTTACGAACACCGATCAGATCTTCATCCGCGACACCGACCGCGGGGAACACGTCGGTGACGATCGATCTGACCTCCGGACCTTTCGCGCCGGGCGCGTTCGCCGAGTTCGGCGACGAATCGGAGATCGAGATCGAGATCGACCTCAATCAAGGCACCGGCGATTCGCTGAGGGTGCTCGAGGCCGCCGGCGGGTCTTCTCTTGAGATGGGCGACGGGGGAGGGCCGCAGATAAACCTCAACGGTGACGGCGACGCCGACATCACCCCGATCGACGACGTCGAGTCGTTCATCCTCGAGATGGGCGACGGGAACGACACGGCCGGCGCAGCGGGAGGCAATTCAACGGGGGTTGCGATGACTATCCCCATAACCATCAACGGTGGCGGCGGCAACGACACGATCACCGGCGGCGACGGCAACGACACTTTGAGTGGCGGGGACGGCAACGACACGCTCAACGGCGCCGCCGGCAACGACAGCTTCGCTGTCGGCGCGGCTCCCGACGGAACGGACGCGGTCAATGGCGGCCAGGGTGTGGACGTTGCTAGCTACTCAGCGCGCTCGACCTCGGTGTCCGTGTCGCTCGACGGTTCTCCGAATGATGGAGCCTCCGGCGAAAGCGACAATGTCGCCGGGGATGTAGAGAACATAGGCGGAGGCCAGGGCGCAGACACGATCACCGGCTCCCCGTTCGGGAACACACTCAGCGGTAACGGTGGCGACGACACGATCGACGGCGGAGCGGGGAGCGACACGGTGGACGGGGGAGAGGGCGACGATCAACTGCTTGGGGGTTCGACCTCCGACAGCACGGACGTCTTCCTTGGGGGAATCGGTACGGACACAATGTCGTACGCAGCACGCACCGCTCCGGTGACCGTATCCCTCGATGCGCAAGGCAACGACGGCCAGCAGGGGGAGAACGACAACGTGTCGACCGGGGTCGAGAACCTCGTAGGAGGCAGTGAGGCCGACTCGCTTACCGGCGACGCTTCGGCGAACAGGCTCGAAGGAGGACCGGGCAACGATGTCGTGGCCGGCGGCGCGGGAGACGACGAGCTCGTTACCGCGGCGACGCCGGATGGCGCCGACCAGCTCTCCGGCGGCGACGGTAACGACATAGTCGACTATGCAACGCGCCAGACCCCCGTCTCTGTCTCGCTCGACGGGACGGCGAACGATGGCGGGACCGGCGAAGGCGATGACGTGAAGCCCGGCGTCGAACGGATCGGCGGAGGGAGCGCGGCGGATTCCCTGACCGGGTCGGCCGGTCCCGAGGCGCTCCTCGGGAACGACGGAGCCGACTCTTTGGACGGCGGCGACGGCAACGATGTGCTCACGGGTGGTGGAGGAGCCGACACCATGATCGCGCACGCTGCCCCCGACGGAGCCGACTCATTCGAGGGTGGAGAAGGAAGCGACACCGCCGACTACTCCGCACGAACCTCAGCGGTCGACCTCTCGCTCGACGGAGCTGCAAACGACGGAGGGACCGGCGAGGGCGACATGCTCGCCGCCGAGAATCTCCGCGGCGGCGCGGGCGGCGACAAGCTTGCCGGCAACGATGGCGCCAACGAGCTCTGCGGGCGGGCCCGGCGACGACGGATTGACGGGGGGTCGCAGCGGCGGATGCGCTCACCGGTGGTGACGGCAAGGACCGCGGCAGGCTATGCGACGTCGCCCTCCGGCGTTCAGGTTTCGCTGGCGACAGGTGCGGCGTCCGGGGGCGACGCGGCCGGGGACGTGCTGACGAGCATCGAGGATCTCGGTGGTTCTGCCCACGACGATGACCTGACCGGTGACGGCCAGGCCAACGGCCTGGCCGGCGCCGAGGGTGACGACACGCTCGAAGGTGGCCCGGGTGGCGACTCGTTCGACGGCGGTGGGGGCAAGGACCTGCTCAGCTACAAGGGTTCGACCGGCCGCGGTCAAGGTCGATCTCACCGCGGGCACGTTCGAGGGGGGCGATGCCGAGGGCGATTCGATCCTGGGGTTGCTCGAGGGCCTCATCTCGACGCTCGAGGACCTGCTCGGCTCACCGCTGGCGGATCGGTTGCTGGGCGACTCCCAAGCCAACCGGCTCCGTGGCGGGGCGGGCGACGACAGGATCGAAGGACGAGGAGGAGCCGACCTGATCGAAGGGGCCGACGGCAAGGACGAGCTCGTTGGGGGAGCCGAGGGCGACGTTCTCGATGGCGGCGGGGGCGTCGACACCCTCGATTACTCGGACTCGGCCGGCCGCAGTCCAGGTGGACCTTGCGGCAGGAACAGCCTCCGGAGGAGATGCCGAAGGCGATTCGCTCGTGGCCGATGCGCAAAGCCTGATCTCGACGCTTGAATCGATCCTCGGCTCGGCTGCGGGCGACTCCTTGCTCGGCGACGCCAGGCCCAACGTTCTTGCGGGGGGGCCGGGCGACGACGTGCTCACCGGGGGAGGCGGCGCGGATCAGATCGACGGAGCCGGTGGGCTCGACCGGATCGATGGCGCCGCCGGCTCGGACCAGATCCTGGGCGGTCTCCAAGACGACCGCGATCTCCGCCGGCGGGGGCGGAGACGTCGCCGAGGGAGGGGAAGGCAACGACAACCTCAAAGGCCAGGGGGGCGGAGATCTCTTGAGAGGCGATGCGGGGACCGACGTTCTCGTCGGGGGGAAGGGACGCGATCGTTTCGACGGCGGGCCGGGGATGGACGACTGCAAGGACGTCGCCAAAGACGAGAAGAAGGCAGGCTGCGAGTAACTGTCGCACCTCGTCTATAGCGTCTCGATCATGAATAGATGCGGTGGTTGTGGCTACTCGTCGCGGAAGTGGTTCGGCCGGTGCCCCGAGTGCGGGGGCTGGAACACGGCCCGCTCGTCGAGCACTTCGGGCGGAGCGCCCGTGGTCGCCCTCGGTGGGTCGCGACCCAAAGAACGCGTGAGGTGTGGGCTCGGTGAGCTCGACCGCGTCCTGGGCGGAGGGTTCGTCGTGGGCCAATCGTGTTTGCTCGCAGGCGAGCCGGGCATCGGGAAGTCGACGTTGGTGCTGCAACTCCTCGATGGGCTTGCCGCCGAGGGACGACGGTGCTTGCTGGTGTCCGGCGAGGAGTCCATCGAGCAGATCTCGCTGCGGGCGGCCCGGCTGGGCATCCCTCCGGATCGCTTGCGCGCGTGCTCGACGACTTCGCTTCCAGTAGTCCTGGAGACCATAGCCTCGGAGGAGCCGGAGGTCGTGGTCGTCGACTCCATCCAGACGATCCATGACCCCTCGGCCGATTCGATCGGCGGTGGACCCGCTCAGGTCGCTGCCTGTGCCACCGCCCTGACACGGCACGGCAAGGAGCATGGGTCGGTCGTGGTCCTCGTCGGTCACGTCACCAAAGAGGGCTCGGTCGCCGGACCCAAGGCCCTCGAGCACTTGGTCGACGCGGTCTTCGCGCTCGAGGGGGAGCGTTCCGGCTCTCTGCGTCTCGTGCGGGCCCTGAAGAACAGGTTCGGGTCTTGCGAAGAGACCGGTGTGTTCGCGATGGAAGCAGACGGTCTGAACGGAAGTGGTCGATCCTCGGCGTTCCTGTTGGGAGGACGAAGGCCGGGTCCGGGATCGATCGTCTATCCGGGCCTCCAAGGGACGCGCCCGATGCTGATCGAGTTGCAAGCACTCGTGGCGGAAACGCGGGCTTTGCCTCGCCGGGTTGCGATCGGAACCGAGGCGACGGCGACTGGACCTCTTGCTCGGCGTCCTGGCCCAGCGCGCAGACGTGCTGACTCCTACTCACGATGTCTTCGTGGCCGCAGCGGGAGGAGTCGCTGCCAAAGAACCGGGCGCGGACCTTCCTCTGTCCCTTGCGATCGCGTCGGCGTTGCGAGACATCCCGGTCCCGGGCGATCTCGTTGCCCTGGGTGAGGTCGGCTTGCGGGGAGAGGTCAGAGGCGTACCCGGCACCAGACGCCGGTTGTTGGAGGCCGAGCGGCTCGGATTCAGGGTGGCGCTGGTGCCGCCGGGTTCGAGCGAAACGTCGGCAAGGATTCGCGTACGCGAGGTCGAAACGGTCGCAGACGCGGTGAGCATCATCGATTCGGAGTCCCCACGTGTCGCTCGCGACGCCGGATCCACAGTCCGTATCGCGTAGTGAGCGTGTTACTCTGGGTGACATCAAGGCCCGCCCTACGGCCTTTCCCCTTTGCGGCGTACCTGTTGCCGCACGGGGACTTAGGTAGGAGGTTGTTCACGACGTGGCATTCCGAGTCGGCGACAAGGTCGTCTACCCCCATCACGGTGCAGCGATCATCGAAGGCATGGAAGAAGCGCGAACTGTTCGGCGAACGGCGTGAGTACTACATCCTCAAGCTGGCCTACGGTGAGCTGACCCTCATGGTGCCGACGGACTCCACGGAGGAAGTCGGGTTGCGTGAGGTAACGCCGGCGAAGGAAGTCCCTAAGGTCATCAAGGTCCTCAAGAAACAAGAGGCAACGACCAACACCACCAACTGGTCCCGGCGCTTCAAGGCCAATGTCGAGAAGCTCCGCTCGGGCGACATCTATCAGGTCGCCGACGTCGTTCGAAGCCTCCACCAGCGCGACAAGGAGAAGGGCCTGTCGGCGGGCGAGAAGCGCATGCTCACGAAGGCCCGCCAGATCCTCGTCTCCGAGCTCACGTTCTCGAAGGACTGCAACGAGGAAGAGGCCGAGAAGCTCCTCGACGAGGTGCTCGGATAGCGCCCTTTTTTCTCAGGGGGATCACCGCCTTGCAGGCGCTCTCCCCCCGAACCCCCCTGTCACCGGCGGCGATCATCGCCGCGGGCGGCCGAAGCGAACGTGCCGGGCCGGATGGGCCCAAGCAGTTCCGCATCGTGCGTGGACGCCCCCTACTGGCGTACAGCGTGGCTCCTCTTGTCGAGGCCGGTTGTTCTCCCATCGTCATAGCCATCCCCGGATCGGTCCTCGACCGCAGCACAGAGCTAGGGCTGCGACGACGTCGAGTTCGTCGAGGGCGGAGACACGCGTCAAGCGTCGGTCGCTGCAGCATTGTCGAGCGTCGAGTCGGAGCAAGTGGTCGTTCACGACGCGGCGCGACCTTTCATCTCACCCGAGCTCGTACGCCGAGTGTTGGATGCCCTCGACCGGCGTGGATGCCGTCATAGCAGCCGTTCCGGTTGACGAGACGCTGAAGCGGGTCGTCGAGAGCCGAGTGACGGACACCATCCCTCGCGACGACATATGGCGCGTCCAGACACCTCAGGCATTTCTCACCGAACGCCTCAAGGCTGCACACGACCACGCGTCGCACACCGGTTTCGCGGGCACTGATGACGCACAATTGATCGAACACAACGGGGGCCGGGTTGCGGTAGTCATGGGGGAGAGGACCAACATCAAGGTCACTTTCCCCGAGGATCTCGATCTGGCCGAGAGGATGCGTAGTGGGATGAGAGTCGGGCTCGGTTTCGATGCGCATCGATTTGCGCCTGAGCGACCACTGATGCTCGGCGGTGTGCAGATTCCGCACTCGGCGGGACTGGCCGGCCATTCCGATGCCGACGTCCTGTGTCACGCGGTCGCGGATGCCTTGTTGGGGGCGCGCGGGCTTGGGCGATATCGGCATGCACTTCCCGGACGACGACACCTGGCGCGATGCAGCGGGGTCGAAGATCCTCGGTGAGGTCCTCGCGAAGTTGCGTTCGAGCGGATGGAGCGTGGTCAACATCGACGCGACGGTGGTCGCGCAGGAACCTCGTCTCGGGCCTCATCGCGCCGCCATGCGGGCGAGCCTCGCCGCTATCGTGAGATCGATCCCGATGCGGTGTCGGTCAAGGCCACGACGACGGACAGGATGGGTTCCGTCGGCCGGGCCGAGGGCATCTCGGCATCTCGCCGTCGCGCTGATCGAGCGGGATTAGGCTCGCAGGCCATGATCCGTTTCTACGACTCGATGGCTCGCAAACTCGTGGATTTCGAGCCGGCCGTGCCCGGCCGCGTGACGATGTACGCCTGCGGTCCGACGGTCTACAACTACGTCCACATCGGCAACGCCCGGACGGCCCTGTGGTTCGACTTCATCCGAAGCTATCTTCGCTACAGGGGTTACGAAGTCACCTACGTCGTCCAATTACACGGACGTCGACGACAAGATCATCGAACGTGCGAACCTGGAAGAGGATCCCTGCGGATGGAGATCGCTTCCAAGTATGCAGCGGCATACGAAGACGATATGGCCGCACTGAGAGTTCAGCCGCCGGACATCCTGGTTCGCGCGACCGATCACATCACCGACATGATCGAGGCGATCGAAGGCCTGATCGAGAAGGGCGCGGCCTACGAGATCGATGGGAACGTGTTCTTCTCGATCGAAAGCTTCCCCGAGTACGGCAAGTTGTCGGGCCGGTCGGTTGACGACCTCAGAGCAGGGGAGCGAGTCGAACCTCATCCCGGCAAGAAGCATCCTTTGGACTTCTCGTTGTGGAAGGCGGCCAAGGAGAACGAACCGAGGTGGGAGTCACCGTGGGGGCCGGGCCGTCCCGGGTGGCACATCGAGTGCTCGGTGATGGCGACGCGCTACCTCGGGTCTGGTTTCGACCTGCACGGTGGCGGGAGCGATCTCGTCTTTCCTCACCACGAGAACGAGGTCGCTCAGGCCGAGGCGCTGACCGGTGAGACGTTCGTGCGTCACTGGATCCACACCGGGATGGTGCAGATGGAGGCCGAGAAGATGTCGAAGTCGCTCGGCAACGTCGCATTGGCCCACGACGTTCTTCAGACGCTTCCCGGCGAGGTCGTCCGTTACTGGGCGCTCATGTCGACTTATCGTGCCCAAGCCGATTTCTCCGACGGCACCCTCGAGGATGCGACGCAGGCCTACGATCGCTGGGGAACCTTCCTCGACGTCGCGCGCCACGTCGCTAGGCGACGACGTGCCGAAATCGCCGGTCACGCTCCGCCGCCCGATAGACGGAACCGCGATCGAGGGAGCAGGCGCGAGCTACATCGAGCGCGCGATCGAGGCACTCGACGACGACCTGAATTCCTCAGAGGCCTTCGGTGCGATCCACGACCTGGTGCGTACCGGCAACAAGCTGGTCGACGGAGCCCAGAGGGGCGACGAGGCCGCGCGCAACGAGCTCGCAGAGCTGCTGGATGCGTTCGTCGAGCTGACGACGATGCTCGGCTTCACGTTCGCTCGCGATGAAGGTGCTTCGGAGCTGACCGGCGCGCTGATCGACTACCTCCTCGAGCTGAGGGACTCGGCCCGGGCCGAGAAGGCATTCGACCGGGCCGATTCGATCCGGGCCAAGCTCACGGAGTTAGGCGTTGCCATCGAGGACACCCCGGCCGGGACCAGGTGGCGTTTGGGTGCCGGGTAAACCGAGGCCGTCTGAGGAGACCTCGGTGGTGGCCGGGCGGCGACCGATCATCGAGTTGCTCAAGGCGGGGCGCCCGGCAGAGCGAGTGCTCATCGCCAAGGAGTTGGCCCCATCGGGGATCGTCGGCGACATCCGGAAGCGGGCGGAGCGGGCGGGTATCCCCGTCCGGACGGTTCCCCGCCGGGAGGTCGACGGGCTGGCCCCCGGGCTCAACCACCAGGGCGTCGTCGCGGTGGTAGGTCGCCTATCGGTACGCCTCGCTCGACGCGCTTGCTGGCCGGCGACCCCCAGGCGCTGTTGTTCCTCGACGGGGTCATGGATCCTCACAACCTGGGCTCGCTGCTTAGAAGCGCCGACGGGGCCGGGTTCGATGGCGTCGTGGTCCGTTCCCGGAGGGCGGTGGGCGTAACGGCAGCGGTCAGACGCATCTCGGCCGGCGCCGCCGAGATCGTCCCCGTGGCCCGCGTCCCGAACCTGGCGGAGGCCCTCGACCGGACTCGAACCTCGGGGCTGTGGGCGCTGGGACTGGACGAGAAGGCCGAGGACGACCTGTGGACTGCCGATCTCGCCGAGCCGCCTGTGGCGGTCGTGCTGGGGGCCGAAGACCGGGGGATCTCCCCGGTGGTCCAAGCCCGCTGCGACGCATTCGCCTCGATACCGTCGCGAGGCGTGCTTGGTTCGCTAAATGTGGCGGTCGCCGGAGCAATTGCCATGTTCGAGGTTGCTCGCAGGGGACGACGGTCACATACTGTCGGAACCTACCCATAGGGGATAGAGCCCACGGAAGATCCAGCGTTCATCGCCGACGAGGCGCTTGTGGAATTAGCCCGGGCCGGGGACGAGCGGGCCATCGACACTCTTTTGGCCCGTTACCGGCACTTCGCGCGCGCCAAGTCCCGCTCCTACTTCCTCGCTGGTGCCGACCGGGAGGACATCGTCCAGGAAGGCATGATCGGGTTGTTCAAGTCGATCCGGGACTTCCAGGCGGATAAGAACACCGCTTTCCGAGCCTTCGCCGAACTTTGCATCACGAGACAGATCATCACTGCGATCAAGACGGCGACACGCCAGAAGCACATCCCCCTCAATTCCTACGTCTCGCTCAACAAGCCCGCACCGGGCGGCGACGACCGTCCCCTGTCCGATTCGATCGTTAGCGAGATCGCGCACGACCCTGCGGAGTTGGTCATCTCCGCCGAGGAGATTGCAGCGATCCGAAGCTCGATGGATGACGTTCTGTCGGATCTCGAGAGCGAAGTGCTGCAGCTCTACGTCGAAGGCAAGTCGTACCAGGAGATAGCCGACATGCTCGGCCGCCACGTGAAGTCGATAGACAACGCCCTCCAAAGGATCAAGCGCAAACTGGAACACCATCTAGTCGCGCGCCAAACCGAAACCGAAACCTCTGTACCCTGATTGTTCGCCGGGTTAGCTCAGTCGGTAGAGCAACGGTTTTGTAAACCGTAGGTCGTCGGTTCGATTCCGACACCCGGCTCGATGCCAGACTTGGAGGAAGAAGCGTCGATGGAGACCGACCCCGCGGGCGATTCGGCATGGGAGACCGCGCTCGCGCAGCTTGACGAGGCAGCCGAGCTGATGGGGCTCGCTCCCGGCGTCCATCAGATTCTGCGGGCTCCCAAGAGATCGCTGATCGTGTCGGTGCCGTTCCGGCTGGACGACGGGACGACGAAGGTATGTACCGGCTATCGGATACATCACAACGTGACACGCGGCCCCGCTAAGGGAGGCATCCGCTACCACCCACTGGTGGGACTCGACGAGGTCAAGGCGCTCGCCATGTGGATGACATGGAAGTGCGCCATCGTGAACATCCCGTTCGGGGGGGCCAAGGGCGGGATCTGCGGTCGACCCGCGTGAGCTCAACCGCGGCGAGATCGAGCGGATGACGCGCCGCTACGCAAGCGAGATCCTTCCGTTGATCGGGCCTGAGCGAGACATCCCCGCCCCCGACATGAACACCGACGAAGAGGTCATGTCCTGGATCATGGACACCTACTCCATGAACCAGGGCTACTCCGTGCCCGGGGTTGTGACCGGCAAGCCGGTCTCGATCGGTGGTTCACACGGGCGCGGGGGAGCGACCTCGCGCGGCGTGATGTACATGATCTTCTCCACCTTCCGCCGCGCTCGGCAAAGGCGTGGACGAGGTCAGCGTGGCCGTTCAGGGCTACGGAAAGGTTGGGGGCTTCGCCGCCCAACTGCTGCACGATGCCGGCTGCCGAGTCGTCGCGGTGTCGGATGTCGAGGGAGGTCTCTTTCGCGAGGCCGGCCTCGACCCCGAGGCGATCAACCGTCACAAGCGGGAAGCGGGGACCGTCGTGGGGTTCCCCGACGCGGAGCCCATCACCAACGAGGAGCTCCTCGAAGTCGATTGCGACGTCCTCGTGCCGGCCGCCATCGAGGGCGTGATCACCGTGAAGAATGCCGAGGCGATCCGCGCCCGCATCATCTGCGAAGGGGCGAACGGGCCGATCACCTTCGAAGCCGACAAGATCCTGGCCGACAACGGCGTGTTCGTCGTGCCGGATATCCTGGCGAACTCCGGGGGAGTGACGGTCTCGTACTTCGAGTGGGTGCAGGACATCCAGGCGTTCTTCTGGGACGAGGAAGAGGTGAACGACAGGCTTCGCCAGCTCATGGAGCGAGCCTTCGACGAGGTCTACGAGCTGGCGACCGAGAAGGGTTTATCGATGCGCCAGGCGGCCCACTGGATCGGCGTGGGCAGGGTCGCCGAGGCCCACCTCACCCGGGGCCTCTTCCCTTGATCCCCCGAGAACCCAAGTAGGGCCCCAAATCCCAAAGTTGTCATTCGCTTGTCTTAGGGTGTCTGACATGGAGCAAATCGTGAACAAACAAACCGGGCAGGACCTCTCCGAGCGGGAGGCCGAGATTCTCGACTTCGAGCGGAGCTGGTGGAAGCACGCCGGGGTCAAGGAGCAAGCGATCCGAGAGCGCTTCGACATGTCGGCGACGCGCTACTACCAGCTCTTGAACGAGCTCCTCGAGAACCCCGCCGCCGCCGAGCGGGACCCGATCCTGGTCAAGCGTCTCAAGCGACTTCGTACCCACCGGCAGCGCCAGCGGGTGGCGCGCCTTCTGGGGGCCGAGTACTCGCCCGGACGCTAGGTGGGGCGGCACTCCTCTTCTGAGCAGGGTGCCTACTACCGATCGGTAGTTGCTTGGTTCCTGCCGTGGGCATTGATCGCCATGGTCGCGATCGCGGCCGTTTGGATCGCGATCGATGCTCTCGGCGACGATGAGCTGAAGACCGACTCTCCAGTGGCGGCCCCGACGGACGATGAGCCCTCTGAGGAACCCGAGGAGTCGCCCACCCAACCCGTCGAGACAACTGCACCTCCTCCTCCACCGCCACCCCCGCCGTCGGCGGAGCCGACCGAGACCGAGGTCCCGTTGATCACCGACGGGGTGAGCGTCCAGGTCCTCAATGCGACGTCCGATCCGACCGCCGACGAGGCGATGGCCGACAAGTTGGCGCGTCTCGGTTACCAGGTCGTTTCCGTCGAGGGGGCCTCCAAGGCATACGAGCTCACGACCGTGTTCTGGTCCACGCCCGAGTCACAAGCCGCAGCCGAGGCTCTCGCAGCGCGTTTCGAGTGGGTCGCTCAAGAGAAGCCGGCCAACCTCTCGGACAGCGTGTCGTTCCACGTAGTGATCGGAAACGACGAGCTGTAGGAACTTCTAAATGCGGCTGACTTCCAGGTCGAGCTCCAGGTGCAGGCTGCCGGTGATGGGTGCTTCTGCGTCGTCGGGAACGACGCGGACGTCGAAGTCTCCGACCGTGTCCGAGGCAGCACTTCTGAGGTTGCCCTCATCCAGGTCGAACAACGCGTCGCTGCGCGTTTGCGCGCTGCCGGTCAACTCGGCATCCCCTTGAGGGAGCCTGGTGCTCCACAGAAGCGGACCGGCCCCCTCGTACTCGAGCTCCGCGATGTCCCCGTCCGCGTCCTTGTCGAGGCCTTGCAGCGATCCGATCGTCATGATCTGTTGCTGCACGTCCGCGAGCTGAAGCTCTTGTTCCGCCTCCCACGTGTCGTCCAATCGCACGTCGTCCACCGGTAATGGTGGTCGGTAGGTACCGATGAACAAGAGCTGATCGGGCTCGAGCACGCTGGCGGGGATGCCGTCGACGTCGATAACTTCGAGCACTTCTCCTTTGGACCCGAGGCGAAGCGTGAACGAACGCGTTTGCGCTCCGGGAGAGGGAAGACCGCTTTCCTCGACGTCTATCGGTCGCATCTCAACCGCAACGATGGCCCCGTCATCGTCTTCCGACTCGACCGTTTCGGTCACTTCGAACACCACCCGGTACGAGCCGCCGCCGCGCGTTCCGATATCCCACGCCGCTTCTGCATCTGCGATGAGCCGGTACGTCACAGAGCTTCCTTCCGGATACTGATAAGCAAGCGTGACGGAGTCGGTCCGGCAAGCGACCGGTGCGACGAGCGTGAGCGCGAGCATCAACGAACCAAGTTTCCTCATGCCCGTGAAGTGTAGGCGTCCCTCTGCCCTAGCCCTCTAAGCTGCCGCGATGGATGCACTCGCAGCCCTCTCGCGCGACGCCAGCCGAACGGGTTTGTTCCTGGACTTCGACGGCACGATCTCCGAGATCGTGGACGTTCCGGACGAGGCGCGACCGTTGGACGGCGTCCCGACGGTTCTCGCCGAGCTCGGCAGACACTTTCGGGTGGTCGCGATCGTCTCGGGCCGGCGAGCAGACCAATTGTTGAGCTGGCTGGGACCCGATGTTGCAGGCAACGTCGAGATATGGGGAACGCACGGCGCCGAAAGAGTCTCCGGCGGCGAGATCGTCACCGCGGATGAGGTGACAACCTATGTCGAAGTGATGGACCGTCTCGAGAGGTCGTTGGCTGCGGAACCCGCCCTTGAGATCCCCGGAACGCTTCTCGAGCGCAAAGCCGTGATCCTGGCTTTGCACTACCGGATGGCCCCCGACCCTGTCATCGCCGAGGAGGAGTTGCTTGCACTAGCCGAGCGCTACGCGGCAGAGCACGATCTCGAGATCGCTCGCGGCCGGATGGTCGTCGAGCTCCGCCCCAAGGTCGACCTGTCGAAGCGATCGGTCGTCCTGGCGCGGGCCCGCCGCGCCGAAGTGAAGGTGGCCTGTTTCATCGGCGACGATCTCGTGGACCTAGGCGCGTTCGATGCCCTCGACGACTTGGAGAAGGAAGGGATCGAGGCCGTTCGCATCGCAGTTCGTTCTGCGGAAGCCCCGGCGTCACTGATAGCGCGGGCGGATGCAGTCCTCGAAGGTCCACGAGGAGTTCTGGCTTTTCTAAGGGATCTAGCACTCAGATGAGCCGGCGATCCGCGGCCCAGCGTGTCAGCTCGTTGCGATTCGACAATTGCAACTTCCTGAGCACCGCAGAAACGTGCGACTCGACGGTCTTCGATGCGATGTGGAGATCTCGACCCACTTCAGTTAGGGAGCGGAGCTCTTCGGCGTCCCTCCGTCCCTGATCGATTCCAGGTCCTCTAGTTGGGATTCGATCCAATCCTGGGGCTTTCGTTGTTCGACCGTCTGCCTCAGCTTGATCGCGGCGGCGGAGCGTTCGTGCTGAGGGATCGCGAGCGCTTGCTCCAGCGCCGCCGCGGTCGCGTCCACGTCGAAGGGATCGTCGATCCCTATGGAGAACCCGCCGAGCTCTTCGAACGAACCGGCCCCTCGAGAGAGGACGAGCACGCCGTCGTTCTCGTTGACCACGGGACCCTCCTTGGAGACGAGGTTCATCCCGTCCATGATCGAGTTGACCAGCAACACGTCGTAAACGCGCAGCGCCCCCAGCGTGCGGTCGTAGTCGTCTTCGAGATAGAGCTCGATCGAGCCGGGATGACGTGCGTTCACTTCGTCGACCGCCCTGCGGATCGCAGCCGTATAGCGCTCGTACTCGGGCATCGACTGTCTGGAGGGATAGAGACAAGCGATGAATCGCACGGTGTCCTCGAGGTCCGGCCTGCGGTCGAGCAATCGTCCGTATGCCTCGAAGCCTCGGACGATGTTCTTGGAAGGTTCCGTTCGGTCGGCCCTGACGATGTACTTCCCGTGCGGTGTGGAGAGGAATCGATCACGCCAGCGCGTTGCATCTTCCTCACCAGCTCGTTCGGCAAGATCATGGGCGTCGATGGGTATCGGATAGGTCCGCACCCAAGAGCGATGCCCTCGATGCTCGACCGAGCCCTCGCTCGCGTCTACGTCTGCCCCCACGCGCAGGCAACATTCGTAGAAACTCTGAGCCCAGGCCAACGTGTGGAAGCCGACGAGGTCGGATGCGAGCATCCCTTCGATCACCCGATGGGGGATGGGCGCAGGGATCCTCTCTAGACCCGCGCAACAGAAGGACGAGTGCGTGAAGTGGCCGATCGTCTGTGTGGGCCGCTCATCGCGGAGATAGCGCGCCGCGGTCGACAGGTGATAGTCCTGCAGTAGCACGAGGGCATGCTCGTCCGCGTGTCCCATCACGGTATCGGCGAATCGACGGTTGACGGGCTCGTAGGCCTCGCTCCAGGCGGACAGTTCCGCCTCGCCGAACTCATGGATGTCGAGCTCGTCCCACAAACAGTGATTGGCGAACCAGAGCATTCGGTTCGCGGAGACGTCGTAGTACCTAGAGTAGATATCTTCATCGAAGTCGATGAGCTCCAGCCGGTAGCCCAACATCTCCGGGAGCTTCTCCGTGGCGCCGGCGGCCAGCGCGCGCCGGTCGGCGGGAGAGCTTGCGGCCGCGATCCAAACCGCGTGTTCGCCTAGCTTGCGGGCGACCGGGTCCAGGGCCCCCGCCAGCCCGCCGGCCCCTCTTCCGAGGTCCCACCCCTCGTCGGTTTCGATGAATGAAACGGGGCCGCGGTTCGAGGCGAGC
Organism: uncultured Actinomycetes bacterium; assembly: GCA_963786155.1. Classification (GTDB taxonomy): domain Bacteria; phylum Actinomycetota; class CADDZG01; order CADDZG01; family WHSQ01; genus CAWAXW01. The sequence goes on from CAWAXW010000006.1 coordinate 172,800, forward strand.
ACCACATCCACGTCGGCCAGCACGCGCACATCGTAGTTGGCCCCTAGAGTGAATCTTTGTGAACATCGTGATTGCTCCGGACAAGTTCAAGGGGACGCTCGCAGCCGCGGAGGTCGCGGAAGCGATCATGAGGGGAGCCAGGACCGTCTTTCCCTCGGCTTCCTTCCAACTTCGTCCGCTGGCCGATGGAGGCGAGGGCACCTGCGAAGCGCTACTCGTAGCTGTTGGGGGACGGGCCGAAGAATCCGAGGTGAATGGCCCCCTGGGCGAACCCGTACCGGCTCCCATCGCCAGGCTCGACGATGGTCGCGTCTGCATCGAGATGGCAACGGCCTCCGGCACGGCCTTGGTTAAGCCTTCGCCCGAAACCGCACTCAACTCATCGAGCTTCGGCACCGGTCAACTGATCGCTATGGCGCTGAACCAGATGGAGCCGACGGAGTTGATTGTGGGGGTGGGCGGCAGCGCCTCCACCGACGGTGGGACGGGGGCAGCGCGCGCGATCGGATGGCGATTCCTCGATGCCGATGGTGCCGAGCTCCCACCAGGTGGAGCGGCACTCGCTCGCCTTGCGCACATCGACGGTGACGCCGTCGACTCGGCGTCGTCGAAGGCTTCGATCGTTGCTGCCTGCGATGTCGATGCTTGGATGTTGGGCATGAAAGGCAGCGCGCGGTTATTCGCCCGACAGAAGGGGGCGCGTGCCGAAGACGTGGCACGGCTGGAGGAGGGGCTCGAGGTCCTCGCGGACCGGATCGACTCAGACCTCGGTGTGGACGTGCGCTCGCTCCGACATGGCGGGGCCGGAGGAGGGATGGGCGCCGGGCTGAACGTTTTCTTCGGAGCCGAGCTGCGGGGAGGTTTCGACCTCCTCGCGCAGGCGATGGGACTCGAATCCACGATCGGAGAAGCCGACCTAGTCCTTACCGGTGAAGGCCGGATCGACGAGGGCACGCGTGCCGGTAAGGCTCCTATCGGCGTCGCACGTATGTGCAAACGTCATCGGGTGACATGCGGGGCGATAGCAGGGGAGCTCGCGCTGGGTCCGAACGAGATAAGAGAGCTGGGATTCAGTCTCGCCACGGCCGTGCCCCAGACCGACGGGGTGGATGCAGCATCGGCGATCGCCTCGGCCACCGAACGTCTGCTCCGGCGCTACACCGACCGCGAGCCTCCTCGAAGGAAAGCGAAAGGCCGCGGGCATACTTCGCTGGTGGGAGATAAGTGGTAACCGAGATACCCCCCGTGCCTCCGCGTACCCCCGGGGAGCGACTCCGTCGGGTGGGGGTCGGGGCGTGGTCGGTCATCGGCATCGGGATCTGCCTCGTCGCGTTCATCTGGCTGATGTTCAAGATCGCCGTGATCTTCCCGCCCCTGGGCCTGGCTTTACTGATCATCTACGTGCTCAACCCCGTCGTCTCGTGGCTCGAGCGCCGCGGCATCCCTCGAGCCGTCGGCGCGATCGGAAGCTACATCCTGATCCTCGGCGGCTTCACGTTGTTGGTGATCGCGCTCATCCCGTTCCTGTCCAACCAAATCGAAGAGCTGCGGGAGGAGTGGCCGCGCTACAGAGCGGAGATCATCGAGTTCGTCGAAGATGGTGCGCAGGACATTGACGACACCTTCGGGACGGACATCGACACGAGCCAAGTCACGTGCCTCTTCGGCGCTGATGAAGTCGACGATCCCGATGCGTCGGCTGCCGCATGCGACAAGGTCATCGCAGACTTTCGCGACGAGGTCGTAAATCAAGCCGGTCAGCTCACCGAGATCGGCTCGTCTGCTCTGCACCTGCTGCTGATCTTCATCATCGGCCCTTTGGTCGCGTTGTACATGCTTATCGACCTGCCACAACTACAACGCGACTTCCTCAACTTGATCCCTACGACCCATCGCGAAGAGGTTGCGGACGTCGGGAGCAAGATCGCGCGCTCCGCAGGGGGGTTCTTCCGAGGTCAACTTCTCGTCGCAACCATTGTGGGCGTGATGAGCACGATCGGCTTCTGGCTGATCGGGTTGCCTTTCTGGCTTGTGGTGGGGTCGATCGCCGGCTTCACAAACCTCATTCCGTTGGTCGGCCCGTTTATCGGTGGTGGCCTGGGATTCATCATCGGGATCGTCACCGGTGGGATCGGGCTCGCGCTACGGGCGGCCTTGGTCGCGCTCGTCGTGCAACAGATCGACAACCACGTCATCAGCCCGCACGTGATGAAGCGCACCGTCAACCTGCATCCGGGGACCGTGATGCTGGCGCTGCTCGCGGGCGGAACGCTCGCCGGCTTCTGGGGCATTTTGCTGGCCGTCCCGGGAGTAGCCATCGGAAAGCTGCTCTTCGGTCACATCTGGGCCACTCGGGTGCTCGACTCGGAGGTCGCACCGAAAGCCCCCGCGGGGGCCGAGATCAAGGCGGCGGCGGTCGAGAACGCGGTCGAGGAGGACGAACCCCCTCCCCCTTGATTAACGGCCCCTTCGCGGTAGCCTTACTGCAATCGATTGCATTAATCGAGCGGAGGAAGGCGAGAGGTGCACATCCCCGACGGGTTCATCAACGCTCCGACCTCTCTGGGCGCCGGACTCGCCGCGTTCTCGGGCCTGAGCATCGCGGTCCGCCGTGCCGGGGCGGCTCTAGACGACCGCCGGGTTCCTATGGCAGGGCTCGTTTCCGCCTTCATCTTCGCGGCCCAGATGCTGAACTTCCCGGTCGCAGCGGGGACGAGCGGTCACCTGATCGGCGGCGTCCTGGCGGCGGTGCTCGTGGGGCCATGGGTGGGAGCGCTCTGCATCGCAGTCGTATTGCTCGTCCAGGCGCTCTTCGCCGACGGTGGATTGACCGCATTGGGACTCAACATCACGAACATGGCTCTGATCGGGACGCTCGGTGGGTACGTCGTCTTCCTCGGCGTGCGCCGCCTTGTCCCCCGCACCAGGACCGGCCTCGTGGTGGCTTCGGGCGTCGCAGCCGGGCTCTCGGTGCCGATGGCCGCGCTCGGCTTTGCCATCGAGTTCGCGATCGGTGGAGCCGGCGGAGCTTCGATCGGAACTGTAACGACGGCGATGGTTGGAGTGCATCTGCTCATCGGCATAGGCGAGGCGCTGATCACCGCGGGAACCGTGAGCATGGTTCTTTCCGTCCGTCCCGACCTCGTATACGGCGCTGAAGGTTGGCTGCCGCTACACACTCCGGTGACGCGCGCGGAGGCTTCAGGAGCGAGAGCATGAAGAGCACTCGCCTACTCGTGATCGGCGGTCTGCTTCTTACGATCGGACTCGCGCTGTTCGTCAGTCCGTGGGCCAGTTCGGAACCCGATGGCCTCGAGAAGGTTGCAACCGACAACGGCTTCATCGCAGAAGCCGACGAGCACGCGCTGGCGGATAGCCCTGTCGCCGACTATTCAGTTGATGGCGTGGACAACGAGCGCGTGAGCACGGCGCTCTCGGGCCTGATCGGCGTGATGGTCACTTTCGGGGTCGGCATGGTTTTGTTCGGCGGGCTGCAAACCCTCAAGAAGCGGCGCGAGGTCACTGGTAGCGCGTGAGCGGCGGCCACGCGCACGGCCTCTTCGTCCACGGCGATGGCCCGCTACATCGACTGAGCCCCCAACCGAAGATCGTCGCCACCTTCGCCTTCGCGGTCGCGGTTGTCGCTACACCCCGCGAGGCGATCTGGGCGTTCGGCGCATACGTCGTGATGCTTGCAGTGGTGACTGTGATCTCGAGAGTGCCGCTTCGCTCCGTCCTCAAGCGCTTAGTGCTCGAGGTCCCGTTCGTGGCCTTCGCGCTTGCCCTTCCCTTTCTAGGTGAAGGGGAGAGCGTCGAGGTGCTCGGTATCTCGATGTCGCGCTCCGGCTTGTGGGCAGCATGGAACATCCTCATCAAAGCGACGCTCGGTCTGTGGGCAACCGTTCTGCTGGCCGCGACCACGCAGATCGCCGATCTGCTCGCAGGCCTCGAACGATTGCGCGTCCCGCGCGTGATCGTTGGCATCGCCGGATTCATGGTCCGCTTTGCCGATCTCATAACGGGGGAGATGCGACGGATGAAGATCGCTCGTCAGTCGCGCGCCTACGACCCGCGCTGGTGGTGGCAGGGCCGCGCCCTCGTCGCGACCGCGGGAACTTTGTTCATCCGTTCTTACGAACGAGGTGAGCGCGTCTACCTCGCGATGCTGTCCCGCGGCTACTCCGGGTCGCTCCCCGCGATGACATCCCATGCGGCACAACGCTCCGATTGGGCGGCGGCGCTCGCGTTCCCGCTTGTGGCTGCGGCCATCGCGCTGATCGCCCTGACCACATGAACCGTGCGCTTTCGGTTCGAGGATTGTCCTACCGATATCCGGACGGTCACATAGCCCTGCGCTCGGTCGACCTCGATGTCGTGGACGGCGAGAGGGTCGCGCTACTTGGCCCCAACGGCGCGGGCAAGACGACTCTGGCCCTCCATCTGAACGGCGTCCTCGAAGCCCAAGAAGGCCGGGTGACCGTCGGTGGCCTGGCGGTGACCAAGCCGAACCTGCGCGAGGTCCGGCGGCTGGTCGGGATCGTGTTCCAAGACCCCGATGACCAGTTATTCATGCCGAAGGTACGCGACGACGTCGCCTTCGGACCGGTGAACCTTGGATTCGATCCAGACGAGACGGCGGCAAGAGTCGAGCGCGCTTTGAACGCGGTCGAGATGACTGAGCACGCCGACCGGCCCCCCCACCATCTGAGCTTCGGTCAGCGCCGGCGCGTCGCGGTCGCAACCGTGCTTGCGATGGATCCGGCGATCCTGGTTCTCGACGAGCCGACGTCGAACCTGGACCCGTCGAGCCGGCGCGAGCTCGCCCAGATCCTCGAGAGCCTGGACCTAACGATGCTGATGATCACGCACGACCTCCCGTACGCGCTCGAGCTCTGCACCCGCGCGGTGATCATGGACGAGGGCCGGGTGGTGGCCGATGGGCCGACCCGCGAGTTGTTGGCCGACGAGGAGCTGTTGGCGGCTCACCGTCTCGAGCTTCCTTATGCCTTCGATCCCTCGGCGGTCAAGAGATAGCGGCACTGCATTCGGAACACAGGCCCGAGATCGCGAAGTGCGTGAAGTCGGGCTCGAATCCTGTGTGCGCGGCGATGGAGTTGCGCAGCGGAACGACGTCGTCGGCGGGCAGGGATTGGGTCCGCCCGCACCTCGCACAGACGAGATGGACGTGCTCCTGCTCGCCCGCGTGGTGGTACTCGGCCCCCCCGTCGAGATGGGAGTGGGCCAGGACCCCAATCTCCTCGAGGAGCTCCATCGTTCGGTAGACGGTCGACGGGTTCACCCCCGGCATGTCTCCCTTGACGCGGTCAATGATCCCTTGCGGGGTCAGGTGACCTTGCGTCGCCATGATGGCTTCGACGATCGCGCGGCGCGGCTCGGTCATGCGGTGCCCGCGCTCCTTGAGTTGGGTCAGGACTTCGCCCGCGTCGTATCTCATGGTTCGCTCTCAGGGGGCTCACCGCCCTGCGGGACGCTCGCCCCCCGAACCCCCCCATCCACCGGAGGCAGCGCGCGCGGCGCCGTCCCGAAATCAGACGTCAGCTGATGGGCGATCTTGATCCGTCCCGTGTCCTCGGCCCGGGCGAGCAATACCCGCGCGATCTCGTGAGCTGCGACGCCGAGGGACGAGAGATCGCGCTTGCGGTGGATCTTCGTACCCAGGTCGACCTGCGCGATCGCTTCGCGCCCGAACCTCGCCCATACATCGATCAGTAGCCCGATCTCAACCGCATAGCCGGGCGACAGCTCCATCAGCGCGCCGACACTCCGACGCACTGCCGCTTCGCCGGCCAGTGGATGGATCACGTCCGACAGCTCGGGGAACAGCAGCGTGAGCAGAGGACGAGCGGTCAGCTCCGTGATCCGACCTCCTTCCCCACGACCGTAGAACCCCTTGACCAACGCGACATCCGGGTCTTCCAAGATCGGAGCGGAGAGCTCGACTACATGCTCGGGCGAGAAGGTCTCGAGATCGCCGTCGATCCACACGACGATGTCGTGTTCGAGGTAGGCGAGGGTCGACCACAGCGCTGCCCCTTTACCCCCGCCCGGGACATCGGCGACCTCGGGATGGAGGGGCTTCACGCGGGCGCCCGCCGCCAGAGCCAAGGGAGCGGTGTCGTCCTGAGAGCCCGGGTCGATCACGAGCAACTCGTCGATGACGCCCGTGCGAACCAGGTCGTCGTGGATCGATGAGCAGATGGGCCCGATGGTCGACGCCTCGTTCAGCGCCGGGATGCCGACGCCGATCGTCACGCCGGTCCGCTCCTTTAGCTCTCGGAACGCATCTACGGAGAGCCGGCCCATCCACCCAGGATAGTGCGAGGTAGTTGGGGGCGGGGCGGGCTCGGCCGGACCGCAGGACAAGATGTGCTATCCAAGAAGCGGCATGAAATACGTCCAGGGCTTGAAGTGCAGGGAGTGTGGCCGCGACTATCCCGTCGCGGCGATACACGTGTGCGAATTCTGTTTCGGCCCTCTGGAAGTTGCATACGACCTCGAGGGGATCGCCTCGGCCATCTCCCGTGAACTGATCGAGGCCGGCCCTCAGACGATGTGGCGTTACGAGATGATGCTGCCCGCTCCGGATGAAGGCCGGGTCGACATCGGGGCCGGATGGACCCGTTTGAGGGAGGCTCCCCGGCTCGCCGCCGAGCTCGGGCTCAAGAAGCTTTGGATCAAGAGCGACGCGCCGAACCCCACGCACTCCTTCAAGGATCGCGTTGTGTCGGTGGCCCTTTCGATGGCCCGCTCGTTCGGTTACGAGATCGTCGCGTGCGCGTCCACCGGGAATCTCGCGAACGCGGTCGCCGCTCATGCCGCGGCCTCTGGCATGCGAAGCATCGTCTTCATCCCCTCCGACCTCGAACAAGGAAAGGTCGGTGCGACGACCGTTTACGGGGGCCGGGTCGTTGCGGTAGATGGCTCGTACGACGACGTGAATCGTTTGTGCGCCGAGCTCTGCGGGATCAAGCCCTGGGCATTCGTGAACGTGAACGTGCGGCCTTATTACGCCGAGGGATCCAAGTCGATCGCGTTCGAGGTTGCAGAACAGCTCGGGTGGCGCGTTCCCGACGCCATCGTGGTGCCCGTCGCGTCCGGATCGTTGCTCACCAAGGTCGCCAAGGGATGGCGCGAGCTACACACTGTGGGCCTACTCGACGACGAACCACACGCGGCGATCCATGGAGCTCAAGCAGAAGGATGCTCGCCGGTTGCCACCGCCTTCGAACTCGGGGTTGACGACGTGCAACCGGTCAAGCCGTCGACAGTGGCGAAGTCGCTGGCGATCGGCAACCCTGCCGACGGCTACTACGCGCTGAAGGAAGTCCGGGCTACCGGCGGTTCGGTGACAAGCGTCCCCGAGGATGCGGTTGCGGAAGGGATGCGCTTGCTCGCTCGAACGGAGGGCATCTTCACCGAAACGGCGGGAGGGGTCACGGTGGCCGCACTCGAACGCCTGGTGCGGAATGGTTCGATCGCTCCGGACCAGGAGACGGTCATCCTGATCACGGGCGTCGGCCTGAAGACCCTGGAGGCCCTCGGGCCCGTGCGACCAACCGACCACGTGAAGCCTTCGGTGGAAGCCGTCGAATCGATCCTCGCCCAGCCGGAAGGAGGCCCGACGTGGGAGTGAAGGTGAAGATCCCGACCCAGCTCCGGTCGCTGACCGATGGGGCCGGCGAGATCGACGCAAGCGGAGCGAGCGTCGCCGCCGTCCTGGCCGATCTGGAGGGCCGCCACCCGGGCCTGCGCGAGCGGCTGATGGACGACTCGGGGCAGCTCCGACGGTTCGTGAACGTCTACCTGAACGACGAGGACGTCCGCTTCTTGCAGGGCCTCGAAACCGAGGTCCCCGAAGGCGCCAGCATCTCGATCATCCCCGCCGTCGCAGGCGGCTGAAGGCCCGGGCCGGATCTGTCCCTCGCCTCAAGCGCGCCGCCGGCTGCGCCGATTGACGAAAGGGACGTAGTGTTACAAGAACGCTTAGGAGGCTCGTTTGGCTCGCATCCTCGTCGTCGACGATGACGCCGACATAAGACGACTGTTGACCTCGATCCTCGTTGAGGACGGGCACAAGGTCGTCGTCGCCTCCGATGGCGAGATGGCCCTCGAGGTCATCCGCAACGAGGCCCCAGATCTGATCGTGCTCGACGTGATGATGCCTCGGGTTGACGGCTACATGGTCCTGAAGCAGATGAAGGCGCTGGGGCTGCGCGAGTCCAGCAGGGTGATCATGCTCACCGCCAAGACCTCCGAGCACGATTGGGAGCGGGGCTACAAGCTTGGGGCGGACCACTACCTGACGAAACCATTCGACATGGACGAGCTGACAGAGGCCGTGGGGCGCGTCCTGACCATGACCAAGGAGCAACTGAGGCTCAAGCGGGAACAAGAGCTCGGCAAGGCCCAGCTCCTCTCCAAGCTCGAGTCCCTCTTCGAAGACTCCTAACCCCCACAAAAGACCCTGTAACGTCGGGGCTCAGTGAGGCGTCCAAAGGACATTCCGAGCAATGCTCCCGACGAGTTGGTGCCGCCCGAGCTGGTGGCGGCCTGCCGTACGGGCGACGCGAAGGCGTGGGCCCGGCTCGTCGAAGCAACGCATCGGGACGTTTACACCTTGTGCCTTCGGATCCTGAGAGATCCCGACGATGCCGCGGAGGCGACGCAGGACGCGTTCCTCAAAGCATGGCGGGGGCTCCCCGGTTTCCGAGGGGAGGCTCGATTCACGACCTGGCTGTATCGGGTGGCCGCCAATGCGGCGCTGTCCAAGAGCCGGGCGAGGAAAAGGAGACGGCAGCATGAGATGGAGCTGGACGACGAGGTTGCGATGCTCGCGTCCGGTGACGACCTCGAGTCAAGGGCTGCCGAGCGGCTCGACGCGCGCTCGGTCGACGACGCCCTCAGGGCTCTCCCGGACCTCTACCGGGCGGCCGTCGTGTTGCGCGACCTTTACGACCTATCCATCGCCGAGATCGCTGCGGAGCTGCACATCTCCGAGACCGCTGCCAAGGTCCGGGTACATCGGGGACGCAAGATGGTGAAAGAGGCCGTTTTTGGACGCATCGAGAGGCAGTCGTGAACTGCAACGAGCTGGCCGAGTTGATGCCCGCATACGCGGGTGAGGGCGATATGCCTCTTTCGGTCCGGCGGCATGTTTCGAGGTGCCCGGAATGCCGCGAGGAACTGGCCCAATACAACGCACTGCGCGCGACATTCGTCGGGCTCAGATCGGTCACGGACGAGCCTCCCCCCGGGCTCCTGGCCGACTTGACCGAGATCCCGGCGCACAGGCGCGGTGTGGGAGACGTGCGCGCACACGTGGTTCGCAACCGCAATGCATACCTGGGCGGCGCGGCCGTCGCGCTCGCCGGAGTCGCGGGAGCCACGCTGGTGCGGCGCCGGCGCAACCCCGCTACCGCCTGACCCGAATACACTTCAGGAGGCCGAAGGGCGGTAGCTCAGTCTGGTTAGAGCACCGGTCTCCAAAACCGGTGGCCGGGGGTTCGAATCCCTCCCGCCCTGCTTTTTTTCGTTGGGGTCGTTGATCACACGGGTCCGACTCGGGTGGTTCGTTCGCTTCATCCCCGTTTCCTTTAGCGCACGCGGTGGCAGACTAGGAACATGGTGCCGGCCAGGATCAAACTGTCACGCCCTGGTGCGCTCGCGCTCGTCGTGGTCCTTGTCGGGTCGTTGTTCTCTGCCGCAGGTCCTGCGCTCGGGCAGGGGGCGCCGCTCGTTGCCGATTTTCAGTTCCAGAACAACTTCAATTCCTCCGTGGGTTCGGCCGTCCTCCAACAGACCGGCACCGGCGCGACCAACTTCATCACCGAGAAGATGAACCGCGCCCCGAGAACCGTCCTTCGCTATCCGCAGGGAAGGGGGTTGTCGCTTTCGACCGCTGGGCTCATCACCAACCCCGGTGTCTACTCGGTCGCGATGCTCTTCCGTGTCGAGGACGCGAACAAATACGTCCGTCTGATCGAGTCGAAGACCAGCACTGAGAACGGACCCCACATCCAGGGCAACAGGATGGTCTATTACCCGACGGAGCTGACCGGTGGCGGCACGGTCGATCCCCATACGTACATGCAGTTCGTGTTCACGCGCGATGCGAACGGGACGGTGAACGGGTACCTGAACGGAGCGAGGGTCTATTCGTTCCAGGACTCTGCAGGCAACTCAGCGATCGATGCAGCTAACACGCTCAAGTTCTTCGATGACAATTCGAGTGATGAGGCCCCCGGCGCGGTGGCCAGGATCCGTGTCTATAACGGCGTACTCACCGCGGAAGAGGCCGCAGCGCTGGACGACACGCCCCAGCCTTGCAACGGAGACCTCCTGACGCGGTGCGACTCGGAGGGGGCCACGAAGGTCGCGGACTACCGCTTCGACCAGAACCTGAGCAGCGCGGTCGCCGGCGCGCCGGAGCTCGTCAGGAACGGCGCGGGGGCGGGAGACTTCATCACCGAGACAGTGAGACGGACCCAACGCCAGGTCTTCCGCTTTCCCAGAGGAAGCGGGCTGTCCATGGCGACTCGCGGGCTCCTCGAAAGCACTTCCTACTCGGTTGCCCTCCTGTTCAGGTTCGAGAACACCAGCAGTTACGGGCGGGTGCTCGACACCCAGAACGGCATCGAAGGTGGTCCTTACGTGAATGGCGGGAAGGCCGTCTTTTACCCCACAGTGACGGGCGGGGGCAAGGTGGACCCGCATACGTATGTGCAGTACGTCATCACCCGCGATCGCAATCGCAACATCACCGGCTACATCGACGGCGACCAGGTCTACGCATTCGCCGATACCGCTCGCTTGGGGTTGATCAGCGAGGACGACGTGCTGCGATTCTTCAAGGACAACGCGAGCGACGATCCGGGTGGCGCCGTAGCTCGCATTCAGGTCTTCGACGGCCCGCTCGCCCCTCAAGACGTGCGCGCTTTGGAGGACACCCCTCGTCCTTGTAACGAGGACCCTGTGTCGCGGTGCGCTGAGGGGGCCCTGCTGGTGGCGGACTACAGGTTCGACGGCAATTACGAGAGCTCGGTCGCTCCGGCTCCGGCCCTCACCACGATAGGAGTGGGGACCGGGCAGTTCGTGCAGGACCAGATCAAAGGGCAGAACGAACAAGTGCTCGATTTCCCGGATGGGTCTGGGCTATCGCTCGCCTCGACGAGAGGGCTGCTCGAGAGCAACTCGTACTCCGTCGCCATCAACTTCCGGTTCGATGAGACCACGGGGTATGTCCGGCTGCTCGATACGCAGAATGGGATCGAGGGCGGACCGTACGTGAACAGCGGCGAGGTGGTCTTCTATCCCCTCGCCCAAGCGGGGGCTGGAACGGTGCAACCCGACAAGTGGGTCGAGTTCGTGATGACTCGGGATCGCAACCGGAACGTCGTGGGGTACCTCGACGGCGCGCAAGTGTTCGCAGTTCGAGACGACGGAGGGCTGAGCCTCATCACCGAGGACGACCTCCTCCGCTTCTTCAAGGACAATGCAAGCGACGAGTCGGGTGGCGCGGTCGATCGCATCCGTCTCTACAACGGGCCCCTCACGGCCAAAGACGTCCGCGACCTCGACGGAGCCGGCGTGCCCGCGCAAGCATGCGAGGACCATCCCGGCGCCATCTGCGGGACCCAGTCGGGCGACGACAACATCCAGGGGACCGCGGGGGACGACGTGATCGTCGTCGGTAACGGCGACAACACAGTCGAGGCAGGAGACGGAGACGACCTCATCATCGCCGGCAACGGCGACAACACGCTGATAGCGGGCGGGGGCGACGATGAGATCCGTTCGGGCAAGGGTAACGATCTGATCGTCAGCGACGCTGCCGATTCAGGCTCGGCCCGCCGGGCCCTGGCCGCTCGAGGCGTGACGATGGTGCAGACCCCGACTGCCGTCGTCGGCGACGACGAGGTCAGTAGCGGCGGGGGCAACGACGAGGTCATCTCCGGAGGGGGCGTCGACAAGATCACCACGGGGGGTGGCAAGGACGAGGTGGACGGCGGAGACGACAACGACAACATCGGCGGCGGAGACGGCAACGACGTCCTGGCCGGGGGGGCCGGCGACGACAAGCTCAATGGGGGGCCCGGCAAGGACAAGTGCTTCATCGGCACCCGGAGCCGGGACAACGTGAAGGCCTGCGAGAAGGTGATCAAACGCAACAACATGTGAGCCGGGCCTCGGGCCCGGTAGCCGCCTATTTGGGCGTGCGAGCGGACGTGCTACGCTCGATACCTCGCAACATCCCCTTACTACCCGGACCCTTATCCAACGCGTTCGGGTGGTCCGAACGAGGTCGGTCGTGAACAGAGAAGTCAAGAGACAACTCAAGAAGCAGGAGAGCCAGAAGAAGCAGGCTCGACCCGTGCCCAGCAAGGCCGGAGCCCCTGCCAAGCGCGAGCGCACCAAACCTCGCCAGTTCATCAAGGAAGTCATCGCCGAGCTCGGCAAGGTCGCGTGGCCGACCCGCCAAGAGGTCGCCTCCTACTCACTGGTAGTGCTGGTGAGCGTCATCGTGATCGCAAGTGTCATCTTCGCTATGGACTTCGTGTTCACGAAGGCGGTCCTGGCTCTGTTCGACGTGCAGATATGACCGAGATCCGGACGGACACCGAGCAAGAGGGTTCTGAGGCTGAGGAGAACCCCGAAGCCGAGCAGGTTGACGCCTCCGCCACCGACGTCGGCGCGGTCACGGAGTCGCCGGCCGAGGTCGAAGAGGCCCCCTCGGAACCCGAAGCGGAAGTCGCGTCTGAGGAAGCCGAGGACGACACGTCCGAAGACACCTCCGAGGACACGTCCGACGACGAGCCCGAAGCTGAAGTAGCCGAAGTTGCCGAGCCCGAAGCAGAGCCGGTGGCCGAAGCCAAGCCCGAGCCCGCAGCAAAGGCAGAGCCCAAGCCCGAGGCGGAAGACGAGGAAGTCGTCGAGCTCGAAGATCGGATCGATCCCGCCGAACGAGCGTCCGGGCGACTGGTACGTCATCCACACGTATGCCGGTTACGAGAACCGCGTGCAGGCGAACCTGAAGTCACGTATCTCCTCGATGAACGCCGAGGAAGCCGTTTTCGAAGTTGTCATCCCGATGGAAGACGTCATGGAGATCAAACAGGGGAAGAAGCAGATCGTTCAGAAGAAGGTCTTCCCCGGCTACCTGCTCGTCCGTATGTACATGGACGACGATTCCTGGCGGGTCGTGCGCGAGACGCCGGGGGTCACCGGCTTCGTCGGGTCGGGTGCCAAGCCCACGCCGCTCTCTTTCAAAGAGGTGGATCGGATCCTGGGCGTCAAGGAAGAGGACAAGAAGAAGCTCAAGCCTCGGCTCGAGTTCGAGGAGCAGGAGAGCGTCCGGGTCATCTCCGGGCCGTTCGCCAACTTCACCGGAACGATCTCCGAGATCAACGTCGACCAGTCGAAGCTCAAGGTGCTGGTCAACATCTTCGGTCGTGAGACCCCGGTCGAGCTGGGCTTCGACCAGGTCGCAAAGCTCTAAGGAGACGCGGAAATGGCAAACGGCGGTCGCCGCAAGAAAGTCATCCAACAACTGAAGCTGCAGATCCCCGCGGGCCAAGCAACGCCGGCCCCCCCGGTCGGCCCGGCTCTCGGCCAGGCCGGCATCAACATCATGGAGTTCTGCAAGCAGTACAACTCCGAGACCCAGGCCCAGACGGGCACGATCGTCCCGGTCGAGATCACGGTCTATGAAGACCGCTCGTTCAGTTTCATCACGAAGACCCCACCGGCCGCGGTGCTGCTGAAGCAGAAGGCGGGGCTCGACAAGGGTTCCGGCGAGCCCAACCGCAACAAGGTGGGGACCGTCTCCCGCGATCAGGTCCGCGAGATCGCCGAGATCAAGTTGGCTGACCTGAACGCGAACGACGTCGACGCCGCGATGAAGATCATCGAAGGCACCGCTCGCAGCATGGGGATAACAGTCAGGTAGATCAGCCGACTAGCTAGTGGGAGGCGCCTTCGGGGCGTCGTTGACCACGAGGAGGAAGAATGCCGAAACAGGGAAAGCGCCTGACGCAATCGTTCGAGCAGGTCGATCGCGACCACCTCTACGCACCGGGCGAGGCCCTCAAGATCCTGAAGCAACTCCCGGTGGCGAAGTTCGACGAGACCATCGAGCTGAGCATCCGCCTGGGGGTCGACCCGCGCAAAGCCGACCAGATGGTCCGGGGAGCGGTCTCGCTCCCCAAGGGCACCGGCAAGTCGGTCCGTGTCGCGGTGTTCGCCAAGGGCGAGAAGGCCACACAAGCGCGCGAGGCGGGCGCGGACGAGGTCGGCGACGATGACCTGGCCGCGAAGGTCGAGGGTGGATGGCTCGATTTCGACGCAGCCGTCGCAACGCCCGACATGATGCCGACCGTAGGAAAGCTCGGGCGCGTGCTCGGCCCCCGCGGGCTGATGCCCAACCCGAAGTCCGGAACGGTGACCGAAGATGTGGCGAAGGCGGTCCAGGACCTTAAGGGCGGTCTCGTCGAATACCGCACCGACCGCCACGGCAATCTGCACCTCATCATCGGGAAGAAGTCGTTCCCCGAGGGCGACCTCGTCGAGAACTACGCAACGGTCATCGACGAGATCGTGCGAGCCAAGCCCGCCGCCGCCAAGGGCAGATATCTGAAGAGCGTGACCCTCTCGTCCACGATGGGCCCGGGCATCAGGATCGACCCGGCCAAAGCGCGAGACCTCCAAGACGAGGAGATGGCTGAAGCGACCCCAGTCGAAGCCTAAGGAAGAATCGAGTAATCTCACCATTCGCCGAAGACCGCCGGGGGCGTGAGCCTTAATCAGCCGGCGTAGGCCGTAGCGAGTCATCTGTTCTCGCGGCCGCCTTCGGCGGCCGTTTTTTCGTCTTAACGAAGGAGACCGGATGGCCAGACCTGAGAAGGTTGCGGCGGTGACCGAGATCGCCGAGCGGTTCTCGAACTCCAACGCGGCCCTCTTGACCGAGTACCGCGGCCTGTCCGTGGGGGACCTCGCCGAAGTGCGGGGAGCCCTCAGAGAGGCGGACGCGGACTACAAGGTCTTGAAGAACACCCTCGCCCGCATCGCGGTGAAGGAAGTTGGCTTCGAGGACCTCGTCGGGATGCTCGAGGGCCCGACGGCGATCGTGTTCATCCGCGGCGACGCGGTCGAGGCCGCCAAGGCGCTCGACGACGCCGCGAAGAAGTTCCCGATCCTCGTCGTCAAGGGCGGGATCGTCGCAGGCAAGATCATCGACGCCGACCAGGCGAAGCAACTCGCCAAGCTCGAGCCGCGTGAGGTGCAACTGACCAAGATCGCCATGCTGGCGAATTCACCTCTGCAGCAGACCGTGAACGTCTTCGCGGCGATGCTGCGAGACCTCGGCTCGATGCTGGGCCAGGTGCTCGCCCAGAAGGAAGAGGAGGCCCCGGCCGCCGAGGCCCCGCCGCCCGAGGCCGAGTCGACCCCGGTCGAGGCGGAGGAATCGGAACCCGAAGCCGCCGCCGAGCCCGAGGCGCCTGCGGAAGCGGAGGCCCCCCAGGCAGAGGCCGAAGTGGCGGAACCAGAAGCCGATCAGACCGATGAGACCAAAGCAGAAGCGGAAGAGGAGTAGGAGGAACCCATGGCTACGAAGACGCTCTCCCAGGAAGATGTCATCGAAGCGATCGCCAGTTGGACGGTGCTCGAGCTCTCCGAGTTCGTTAAGGCCTTCGAAGACAAGTTCGGTGTATCGGCAGCAGCCCCAGTGGCTATGGCGGCCCCCGCAGCGGGCGGCGCAGCCGGCGGCGACGGTGCCGCGGCCGAGGAGGAGAAGGACGAGTTCGACGTCGTCCTGACCGGTGCGGGCGACAAGAAGATCCAGGTCATCAAGGAGGTCCGCTCGCTCACGAGCCTGGGCCTGAAAGAGGCGAAAGACCTGGTCGACTCGGCCCCCAAGGCGGTCCTCGAGAAGGTCAACAAGGAGCAGGCCGAAGAGGCCAAGGGCAAGCTGGAAGGAGCCGGCGCCACCGTCGAGCTCAAGTAATCGAGCCCCAGATCTACAAGAAGGGCGGTCCTTAAGGGCCGCCCTTCTTGCTGTCTTGGGAATGGGCCCCCCGCGAAAAGTGTTGACGACCTAGCCGGGACGGGGCTAGAGTCCCGTTAGGAAGCCCTCGAAGGAGAACTGATAGAGGCTTCGACTGACGCAAGCATCGTGCTTGACGCCGGTATAGGTGCATGCCTATACTGGCCGATTGCTATGTCCGGCAATCCTTCCGTTCCGTTCGCCTGTCGCGCGGCTAAGAACCGCCCAGGGGGACCCGGTTGGAGGACGTGCTGAGGGGGCTTAGCCAGATCCTCTCGTCGAATTTCAGATCGCGGTTCCACCCCATCCTTATGAGGAGGTTCGCTTGACCTTCAACGCCCTGCGCGAGCGCCGGTCCTTCGCCAAGCTGGAGGAGGTTCTCCCCCCACCCAATCTCGTGGCCGTACAGAGGGAGTCCTTCGACTGGTTCCTGAACGAGGGCCTCGCCGAGACCATGGCCGACATCTCCCCGATCGAGGATTTCACCGGGAACCTCGCTCTCTTGTTCGAGGGCCATCGCTTCGAGGAAGCGAAGTTCGACGAGGAGGAGTGTAAGGCAAAAGACCTCGACTTCTCTCGCCCGCTGTTCGTGACGGCCGTCTTCCACAACAAGGAGACGGGCGAGATCAAGCAGCAGAACGTGTTCATGGGCGACTTCCCGATGATGACCAGCAAGGGGACGTTCATCATCAACGGGACCGAGCGGGTGGTCGTCAGCCAGCTCGTCCGTAGTCCCGGCGTCTACTTCGACCACGACGTCGACAAGGCAACGGACAAAGACATCTACGCCTGCAAGATCATCCCGGCCCGCGGGGCATGGCTCGAGTTCGACAACGACAAGAAGGACACGATCGGCGTCCGGATCGACCGCAAGCGTCGCCAGTACGCCACCGTGCTCCTCAAGGCTCTCGGCAAGGACGACGGTTCCGCATATACCGAGGACGAGATCCTCGAGCTGTTCGGGGGGGCCGAGTCGATCGCCTACACGCTCGAGAAGGATGCGATTGAAACCCAAGAAGACGCCCTCATGGACGTCTACCGCAAGCTGCGTCCGGGCGAGCCGCCGACGGTCGAGAGCGCGAGCAACCTCCTGAACAACCTGTTCTTCAACAACAAGCGTTACGACCTCGCTCGCGTCGGCCGCTACAAGGTCAACAAGAAGCTGGGCTTCGGCCACGACGAGAAGACCATCCGCGAGATGGGCACGGTGCTGCGGCGCAGGGACATCCTCTCGACGTTGCAATACCTCGTGCGCCTGCACGGTCAGGACCCAGACTGCGACACCGACGACATCGACCACTTCGGCAACCGCCGGATCCGTCCCGTCGGCGAGCTGCTGCAGAACCAGATCCGGGTCGGGCTCTCCCGCATGGAGCGCGTCGTCAAGGAGCGGATGACGACCCAGGACGTCGAGGCCATCACGCCTCAGTCGCTGATCAACATCCGCCCCGTCGTCGCCTCGATCAAAGAGTTCTTCGGCTCCAGCCAGCTCAGCCAGTTCATGGACCAGACGAACCCCCTGACCGGCCTGACTCACCGCCGCCGCCTCAGCGCGCTGGGCCCAGGCGGCCTCTCGCGTGAGCGAGCGGGCTTCGAGGTCCGAGACGTGCACCCCAGCCACTACGGCCGCATGTGCCCGATCGAGACGCCTGAAGGTCCGAACATCGGACTGATCGCGTCGCTGTCGACCTACGCACGGCTCAACCGCTACGGCTTCGTCGAGACCCCCTACCGGGTCGTCAAGGACGAGCGGGTCACCGACAAGATCCAGTACCTGACGGCAGACGAGGAAGACCGGGTCAACATCGCCCAGGCGAACGCAACCCTCGACGGCAACCGGTTCACCGAAGACCTGGTCGAGGTCCGAGGCCGCCGCAACGATTACGACCTCGTGCCTCCGCCGGAGGTCGACTTCATGGACGTGTCGCCGAAGCAGATCGTGTCGGTGTCGGCGGCTTGCATCCCATTCCTCGAGCACGACGACGCCAACCGGGCCCTGATGGGCGCCAACATGCAGCGTCAGGCAGTTCCTCTTCTCAAGACCCAGGCCCCCATCGTCGGGACCGGGCTCGAGTACCGCGCCGCGATCGACGCGGGCAACGTCGTGCTCGCAGAAGGGGCCGGGACCGTCGAGGAGGTCGACGCTGATCACATCGTGGTCGCGTCGGGCAACGAGCGGCACGAGTACAAGCTCGAGAAGTTCCGCCGGAGCAACCAGTCGACCTGCCTCAACCAGCGGCCTCTCGTCCGCGAGGGCCAGAAGGTCAAGAAGGGCGACATCCTCGCCGACGGCTCGTCGACCGACCTGGGCGAGCTCGCTCTCGGGGCCAACCTGATGGTGGCCTTCATGAGCTGGGGCGGTTACAACTTCGAAGACGCCATCATCCTGTCGGAGCGTCTCGTCAAGGAAGACATCCTGACCTCGATCCACATCGAGGAGTACGAGATCGAGGCTCGCGACACCAAGCTCGGCCCCGAAGAGATCACCCGTGACATCCCGAACGTCTCGGAAGAGGTCCTCGCCGACCTCGACGAGCGCGGCGTCGTTCGCATCGGCGCCGACGTCGGTCCGGGTGACGTTCTCGTGGGCAAGGTCACTCCCAAGGGAGAGACCGAGCTAACTCCCGAGGAGCGCCTGTTGCGGGCGATCTTCGGCGAGAAGGCGCGTGAGGTGCGCGACACCTCGCTCAAGATGCCGCACGGTGAAGAGGGCAAGGTCATCGGTATCCGCGAGTTCTCGCGGGACACCGGCGACGAGCTGAGCCCCGGCGTCAACGAGCTCGTGCGGGTCTTCGTCGCCCAGAAGCGCAAGATCTCCGAAGGCGACAAGCTCGCCGGCCGCCACGGGAACAAGGGTGTCATCTCCAAGATCCTTCCGGAGCAGGACATGCCGTTCCTCGCGGACGGCACGCCGGTCGACATCATCCTCAACCCCCTCGGCGTTCCCTCCCGGATGAACCTGGGCCAGGTACTCGAAGCGCACCTCGGCTGGGTCGCCAAGCAGCGCTGGGAAGACACAGAAGGAATCGACATGCATCCGGGCGTGTGGCGCGATGCGAAACCTACGTTCGTCGCGACGCCCGTGTTCGACGGCGCCAAGGAGGACGAGATCCTTCAGGCACTCGATACGGTCTCCCAGCGAGATACGGAGTATCCGTTGGTCAACGAGGTCGGGAAGGCTCAGCTCTACGACGGCCGGACCGGCGAGCCGTACGACGCCGAGATCATCGATCGGCTACATGTACATCCTGAAGCTCGTCCACATGGTCGACGACAAGATCCACGCTCGTTCGACCGGTCCCTACTCGATGATCACGCAGCAGCCGCTGGGCGGTAAGGCCCAGTTCGGCGGCCAGCGTTTCGGCGAGATGGAGGTCTGGGCGCTCGAGGCCTACGGAGCGGCTTACTGCTTGCAGGAGCTGCTGACCATCAAGTCCGACGACGTGCTCGGCCGCGTGAAGGTCTACGAGGCCATCGTCAAGGGCGAGAACATCCCCGAGCCGGGGATCCCGGAGAGCTTCAAGGTGCTCATCAAAGAGATGCAGTCGCTGTGCCTGAACGTCGAGGTCCTCTCGGCGGAGGGCGAAGAGATCGAGATGAAGGAGATCGACGAAGACATCTTCCGCACCGCGGAGGAGTTGGGCATCGATCTGTCCCGTCGTGAGCCGTCCTCAGTGGAAGAGGTGTAGCCGGTGCTTGACGTCAACTACTTCGACGAACTGCGGATCGGTCTCGCTACAGGGGATCAGATCCGGGCCTGGTCCAACGGCGAGGTCAAGAAGCCGGAGACCATCAACTACCGGACGCTGAAGCCGGAGAAGGATGGGCTCTTCTGCGAGAAGATCTTCGGCCCCACCAAGGACTGGGAGTGCTACTGCGGTAAGTACAAGCGCGTCCGGTTCAAGGGCATCATCTGCGAGCGCTGTGGCGTCGAGGTAACGCGCGCCAAGGTACGGCGTGAGCGGATGGGGCACATCGAGTTGGCCGCTCCGGTGACGCACATCTGGTACTTCAAGGGCGTTCCCTCGCGTCTCGGCTACATGCTCGACCTTGCTCCCAAGGAGCTCGAGAAGGTCATCTACTTCGCGGCGAGCATCGTCACGCACGTCGACGAGACGAAGCGACACAAGGAGCTCCCGCGCCTCGAAGAGGAGGTCGCCGAGGAGATCGCCCAGTTCGAGGCCAATCGCGATCGCCGGATCGAGGAGATCCTCAAGGAGACCGAGGGCCGTCTCGAGGAGATGGAGGCTCGCAAGGCCCGCTCCTCCGAGAAGAACGCAGCCAAGAACCAGTCAGAGCGCCAGCAGCGCGAGGTGCGCGACCGGGCCGATAAGAACATCGATCTTGTCAGGGCCACCTTCGAGAAGTTCCAGGACCTCCAGATCAAGGAGATCGTCGACGACGAGCAGATCTGGCGGGAGCTCAAGGATCGCTACGGCGACTACTTCCGCGGCGGCATGGGCGCCGAGTCCGTAAAGGACCTCCTGGCCGCCATCGACCTGCACGCCGAGGCCGACTTCCTGCGGGAGCAGATCAAGACGGCGAAGGGCCAGAAGCGCCAGCGCGCGATCAAGCGCCTGAAAGTCGTCGCGCCGTTCACGGACACCACGAAGAAGAACACCCCGATGGGCATGGTCCTCGACTGCGTGCCGGTGATCCCGCCGGACCTTCGCCCGATGGTCCAGCTCGACGGAGGCCGCTTCGCGACGAGCGACCTGAACGATCTCTACCGCCGTGTGATCAACCGCAATAACCGCCTCAAGAGGCTGCTCGACCTCGGGGCGCCCGAGATCATCGTCAACAACGAGAAGCGGATGCTCCAGGAGGCCGTCGACGCGCTGTTCGACAACGGCCGCCGCGGACGTCCGGTGACGGGGCCGGGCAACCGTCCCCTCAAGTCACTCAGCGACATGCTCAAGGGTAAGCAAGGCCGCTTCCGCCAGAACCTTCTGGGAAAGCGCGTCGACTACTCGGGCCGGTCGGTCATCGTCTCGGGTCCGAAGCTCCGCCTGCACCAGTGCGGCCTTCCCAAGCAGATGGCCCTCGAGCTCTTCAAGCCCTTCGTGATGAAGCGGCTGGTCGACCTCGGCCACGCCCAGAACATCAAGAGCGCCAAGAGGATGGTCGAGCGGTCGCGTCCCCACGTGTGGGACGTGCTCGAAGAGATCATCCACGAGCACCCCGTGCTCCTGAACCGTGCGCCGACGCTTCACCGTCTCGGCATCCAGGCCTTCGAGCCGGTGCTGGTGGAGGGCAAGGCGATCCAGGTCCACCCGCTCGTCTGCTTCGCCTACAACGCGGACTTCGACGGCGACCAGATGGCCGTGCACGTTCCTCTGAGCTCCGAAGCGCAGGCCGAAGCTCGCCTGCTGATGCTCTCGGCTCACAACGTGCTGTCCCCGGCGAACGGCGACCCGGTAGTGGCGCCGACCCAGGACATCATCATCGGCGCGTACTACCTCACGGTGGGCAAGGACGGCGAGCCGGGCGAGGGCAAGGTCCTCCCCAGCGCCGCCTACGCCATCGACGCGTATAGCCGCTACAGGTGGACGGACTCCGATGGGAAAGCGCTGAAGGTGCCGCAGCGCGAGGTTGCACTTCACGCGACCATCAAGGTGCGCGGTCTCAAGCGCTTCGAGGACGAGTCGCAGGAAGAGTTCGACGCCAACCCCAAGCGCCTGAAGGAGACGACGGTCGGCCGGATCCTGCTCAACGAGTGCTTCCCGGAAGACTTCCCGTATCAGAACAGCGTCGTGAAGAAGAAGGAGCTCAGCGCCCTCATCGATCGCTGTGCCCGCACTTATCACAAGAAGGACCTCGCGGACATCCTCGACGCCGTCAAGGATGTCGGATTCCGCTTCGCGACCAAGGCCGGAGTCACCGTCGGACTCCAGGACGTGACGACGCCTCCGAGCAAGCCCAAGATCCTTGCCGAGCACGAGAAGCGTGCCGACAAGGTCGAGGGCCAGTACCGCAAGGGCGTCATCACCGAGCGCGAGCGTCGTCAGGAGCTTGTCGAGATCTGGACCGAGGCGACCGACCGGGTCAAGGACGCCATGGAGGAAGAGTTCGACGAGCTCAACCCCATCTACATGATGGCCAACTCGGGAGCCCGAGGGAACATCATGCAGATCCGTCAGATCGCCGGTATGCGCGGTCTGGTGGCGAACCCGAAGGGTGAGATCATCCCTCGGCCGATCCGCTCGAACTTCCGTGAAGGCCTCACGGTGCTCGAGTACTTCATCTCGACGCACGGCGCCCGCAAGGGTCTGGCAGACACCGCTCTGAGGACCGCCGACTCCGGTTACCTGACCAGGCGTCTGGTAGACGTCAGCCAGGAGATCATCATCCGATCCGAGAACTGCGGAACGGATCGCGGCCTGCGGGTCGACGTCGAGAACGAGCGTGCCTACCTCAAGCAGAAGCTGCACGGCCGGGTGCTGCTCGAAGATGCGAAAGACGCCAAGGGCAAGGTCGTGGTTGCGGCCGGCACGCCGGTCACTCCGGAGATCGCGGCGGAGATCGAGAACGGTGGAGTGGCCGAAACGGTCGTGCGTTCCACTCTCACTTGCGATGCGCCCCACGGCGTTTGCCAGCAGTGCTACGGCATCTCGCTCGCGACCGGGAAGCTCGCCGAGTTGGGCGAGGCGGTCGGCATCGTTGCGGCCCAGTCCATCGGTGAGCCGGGCACACAGCTGACGATGCGTACGTTCCACACGGGTGGTGTCGCGGGTGAGGACATCACCCACGGTCTGCCTCGTGTCGTCGAGTTGTTCGAGGCCCGCACCCCGAAGGGGAAGGCCGAGATCGCGAAGGCCACCGGGACCGTTTCGATAACCGACGACGAGCGGGTGCGCCACATCGAGATCACGCCGGATGACGGCAGCGAGGTCGTGCCCTACAAGGTACCGGCCCACGCTCGGCTCCGGATCAAGAACGGCGATCAGGTGAACGCCGGCGACGCCCTCACCGAGGGCTCCAAGGACCCCGACGAGATCCTCGAGGTACAGGGTCAGCGGGACGTCCAGCGCTACCTGGTGGACGAGGTCCAGCGCGTCTACCGGAGCCAGGGTGTGCCGATCCACGACAAGCACATCGAGCTCATCGTTCGCCAGATGCTCCGCAAGGTGCAGATCCAGGAGGCCGGCGACACCGACTTCCTCCCCGGCGAGATCGCGGATGCCCGCGCGTTCGCCGGCGCCAACGAGAAGGTCGTGGCCGACGGGCGCGAGCCCGCAACGGCCCGGCCGCAGCTGATGGGGATCACCAAGGCCTCGCTGGCTACCGAGTCGTGGCTGTCGGCGGCGTCGTTCCAGGAGACCACGAGGGTGTTGACCGAGGCCGCCATCCGCGGCAAGAGCGACCCCCTGCTGGGCCTCAAGGAGAACGTCATCATCGGCAAGCTGATCCCGGCCGGAACCGGGATGTCGCGCTACCGCAACATCCGGGTCACCACGAGCGGAGAAGCGGCCATGTCCGACGAGGACGCCCGGGCGATGTTCGGTCTGCCGCCACGCGCTCCGGACGAGGACGAGGAAGCTGCGACCGTGGCTCGCGAGATGTTCGGGGTCGGCCTGCAGGCCGTGCCCGACCAAGCCGAGGACGGCGACGGCCAGGTCGACGTCTCCGACGCCGAGGCAACCTCAGCCGCCGAATAGCAAACAGGGTGGTGGTCGTCTAGTCGGCGACCACCACCCGCACTTCGGTTATCTCTGCGAGCGCTTGACCATCGGTCGCGCATTGAACCGAAGGTCCGCCGGCGCAGTCGAACCAGGAGCCCGCAGGCGCCAGGCGCACCTTGATGGTCGAGCCTGCGGTGGGCGCTTGGTCCAGCTCGAACGCAACGGTCTCGACTTCGGTCGGGTCGTCGGGGGCCAGCTCGTAGTCGATCTCGTCCACGATGTAGCCGCTGACCGATCCGGTTCCCTCTCCCGCTCGACTGCCGGGAACCGTGTTGGAGGCCGCTATCGCTTGCATGCCGAAGATGACCGGGAGGACCTGGGCCCCCACCAGCGCGACGGCCACCCGTCGCCTCGTACTTCTCCGCCCTTTGCTCACATCACAATGTCGAATCCCTGGCCGGGTTTTTTGATGGTCGATCCATGTCATCCCATCCGTGGTCAGAACCCGGCGATCCGAGGACCACTCCTCAGCAGATGACTAGTCACCGGCGGACGGCGGGAAGCACTCTGAGATCAGTAAGTCAATAGCCGGTGCGGATAGAACTCAGATAGCTCAAGCGGCACCAGCGAAACCACCCGGCACCGCTATCCAGTTGGCGCTTCAGGGGTCGATAACTTCCCTAGGTGAGGAGACGGGCCTCATCAGGTTTGGGGAGGAAGCTCTGTGCGTCGTCTAGCAACGGCGGCATCCATTCAGGCAACATGTGCGCGCGCTCTCGCGTGCTTTGTCGTCGTTGGTGCCTTGGCTTCGCCTGGGTTGTCCCAACCCTCCGAAGCCGCTCACTTATCTATCGGCAGGACCCCGGCCGGACATAAGGCCTCCATGGTCGCGGTGATCGTTCGGAAGTCTCCGGGCGCCGGCACCCAACCCGAGACCGCCGTGAGCGTCCTCCACGGTCACGTCGATCGAAGGCTCGGGATCATCAATGGGTTCGCGGCCACGGTGCCTGCCACTGCTCTCGATCCGTTGATCGGGAGCCCCGGCGTCGCTTCGGTTACGCAAGACTCATCTGTTCGGCTGCTGGGCGACCTCGACGGTCACGACGCCAAGAAAGACGCCGGCTCCATGGTGATGCTGGCCCAGGAGGTGACCGGCGCCGGGGAGTTCTGGAACGATGGCCACACCGGCCGTGGTGTCGACGTGGCGCTGATCGATTCGGGGGTCTCTCCCGTGGAGGGCCTGCGGGGGTCCGGCAAAGTGATCAACGGCGCGGACCTCTCGTTCGACTCTCAGTCTCAAGATCTCCGCTACATGGATTCCTTCGGACACGGCACCCACATGGCCGGGATAATCGCCGGCCGCGACGAAGATGCGAAGTCCCCTATCCAGAAAGGCGACGAGGAGCACTTCCTGGGGATGGCTCCGGACGCGCGCATCGTCAACGTGAAAGTCGCCGACACCTTCGGCGCGACGGATGTCTCGCAGGTCATTGCCGCGATCGATTGGGTCGTGACGCATCGCAACGACAATGGGATGAACATCCGGGTCCTCAACCTTTCGTTCGGCACCGACGCGACCCAGGACTACCGTCTCGACCCGCTTGCCTACGCGGCCGAGGTGGCATGGCGGAAGGGGATCGTCGTCGTCGTCTCGGCCGGTAACCAGGGATATGGGAATGCCGGCCTCAACGATCCCGCGATCGATCCTTACGTGATCGTGGTTGGCGCAGCCGACGCCAAGGGGACTTGGGGCTCGCACGACGACCGCTTGTCGCAGTTCTCGAGCCGCGGCGACGGCAAGAGGCGGCCCGACCTGCTCGCTCCCGGGCAGTCGGTCGTCAGCCTGCGCGTCCCGGGGTCCTACATCGACCAGACCTACCCGCAGGGACGGGTCGCGGAGCGCTTCTTCCGTGGAAGCGGTACTTCTCAAGCCGCCGCAGTGGTCTCCGGCGCCGCCGCTCTCATCATCAGCCAACGACCAAGCATCAAGCCCGACGAGGTGAAGGCACTGCTGGTGGGCACGTCGGGCCGGGTCTCTAGCTCCAACGGACCGGGGATGCTCGATCTCAAGTCGGCGAAAGACCGCTCGACCCCGCGCTCGACCCAGACCTGGGAGCAGTCGACGGGAACGGGATCGCTCGAGCAGGCGCGTGGCTCTTCACATCTGACCGACGGTGGCGTTGTTCTGTCGGGGGAGAAGGACATCTTTGGAGCGCCATGGTCGGGGAACCGGTGGTCGTCCGAGATGTGGGCGGGCACTTCGTGGCTGGGGGGTCGGTGGAACGGCAACGACTGGACCGGCACGTGCTGGTGCAACCAGTCCTGGACCGGTAATTCGTGGAGCTCGATCACCTGGACGGCCCCGGCGTGGTCGGGCAACCGCTGGTCCGGCAACCGCTGGTCCGGCAACCGCTGGTCGGGCGATGGCTGGTCCGGAGGCGCGTGGTCCGGGAACCGGTGGTCGTCCGGAGCCTGGTCCGCCGACACGTGGTCGAGCGCAGGGTGGGGCTCGTGACAACTCAAAGCAAGAGCGGGGTGTTAATCGAAGGCAGACCGCAAGGAAAGATCGACAAACGCGTCCTGGATCTGGGCCCTTAGCTTTGCGATGGGCGCGGGCGCCGTGGCACTGGTGCTCGGTCCCATCGACGACTTGGCCGCGCTCGAGAGCCCGCTGCGCGTGCCGTGGCCCCTGCTAGCGGCCGCATTCGCGCTCGCCGAGGTGTTCGCGGTGCATCTCCACTTCCGCCGCGACGCGCACACGCTCACGATGAGCGACCTGCCCCTCGTCCTGGGTCTGTTCATGATTGCGCCCCAGGAGCTCGTCCTGGCTCAGGTCGCTGGAGGGCTGGTGGCGCTGGTCATCGCGCTTCGTCAACCCGCGCTCAAGGCCGCTTTCAACCTCGCCCAACTCGCGCTCGGTTCGGCCATCGCGGTCATGGTCTTCCGCGCGGGGCCCTGGGCTCTCGATGTGCACCACTGGACCGGATGGGCGATGGCGCTGGTCGCCACACTCGTGGCGAGTGCCGCGGGCATCCTCGCAACGTCGACGGCTATCCAGATCTCGGACGGCGACCGGGTAGCCGGCCGCCTTCGCAAGATGTTCGGCTTCGGCCTTGCGGTCACCGCGGCTAACACGGCTCTCGCACTGAGTGCTGTGGCGGTCCTGTGGACCGCTCCGCAGTGGGCGTGGCTGTTGCTGATCCCAACGGCCGTCTTGATTGGGGCTTACCGGGCTTACACATCGATGCGACAGAAGCACGAGGGTCTTTCGTTCCTGTACGAGGCTACGCGCGTCGTGCATGGGTCTCCGTTGGTCGAGTCGGCGATCACGACCCTCTTGATCCAGGCCCGCGAGATGTTCCACGCAGAGCGCGCCGAGATCACGCTCTTGCTGCCGGAGGGCCGGGGCGAAGCGCTGCGAACGAGTTCGGGACCGGGGGACCGCGTCGAGGTGATGACGCGGGTCAACGTCGCGCCGTCAGAACGTCTACTCGAGCGCCCTCTGATCACCGGCCGCTCGATGTTGCTGGCGCGTCCGATCGCTACCGAGGCGATGGACGTCGCAGACTCGCTTTCCGGCATCAAGGATGCGATAGCCGCTCCCCTCGAGGCCGAACATGGGGTGATCGGGGTGCTGGTCATCTCGGATCGCCTGGGCGACGTCGACACGTTCGACGAGGACGATCTGAAGCTGTGCGAGACCCTTGCGAGTCACCTGAGCATCGCCTTGGAGAACAGCAGGCTGGGCCAATCGCTGGCCCAACTCCAGGAGCTCGAGGCAAGGTTGCGCCATCAAGCCATGCACGACCCGCTCACGGGCCTCCCGAACAGATGGCTGTTCATGGACCGCGTAGAGCAGGGTCTCATCAGACGCGAGCTGAAGGCCGGCTCGATAGCCGTCCTCTTCGTGGACATCGACGATTTCAAGACCGTGAACGACAGCCTCGGTCACGCCGCCGGCGACGACTTGTTGCGGGGTGTCGCCGACCGGTTGCTTCGATCTCTTCGGCCGGAGGACAGCGCAGCGCGTCTCGGCGGTGATGAGTTCGCGATCCTGATCGATGAGCCGGGGGCCGCGGTCGCAGCCCACCGGGTCGCGCGCCGTGTCATCGAGGAGCTCGGTGAGCCTCTCAACCTCCAGGGTCGCGATGTGTTCGTCCGCGCAAGCATCGGAATAGCGGTAGCAGAGAGCCGGGGCGAAGCGGCCGAAGACCTTCTCCGCAACGCCGACGTAGCCATGTACATGGCCAAGGACAACGGCAAGCATCGCTACGAGTTCTTCGATCCCAGCATGCACACCGCGGCGGTCGAGAGACTCGAGCTGAAGGACGATCTCCAGCGAGCGATCGGCCGGGCCGAGATGGTCGTGCACTACCAACCGATCGTCGACCTCAGGACGGCAGAGATCACGGGGGCCGAGGCTCTGGTGAGGTGGGCCCACCCCTCGGGGGCGTTGGTCGAGCCGGATGTCTTCGTCCCCCTGGCCGAGGAGACGGGCCTGATCACCGAGATCGATCGCTTGGTGCTCAAAGAGAGCTGTCTGCAAGCGGCCCGGTGGCGCGCATCCTTCCCCGATCGGCCGTTGACGATGAGCGTGAATCTCTCGGCACGCCAGCTCCAGCGTCCGGACCTCGTCGAGGTGGTCGTCGAGTGCCTGGAGGAAGCCGGGATAGATGCCGCCGATCTAACTCTGGAGCTGACCGAAGGCACCCTCATGGCCGATACGGCTCTCAGCGCGACCGTCCTTCGAAACTTGAAAGACCTCGGCGTGCAACTCGCGATCGACGATTTCGGAACCGGGCACTCCTCGCTCGCATACCTGCGTCACTTCCCCTTCGACATCCTGAAGATCGACAAGTCGTTCATCGATGGGATCGCCCACGGAGGACAGGAGGGCGCCTTGGCGAAAGCGATCGTGGAGCTGGGTGGATCGCTCCAACTCGTGACCGTCGCCGAAGGCGTCGAGGCGAGCGAGCAGAACGACATGCTCGTAGCCCTCGGTTGCAACCGGGGCCAGGGATTCTTCTTCGGCCAGCCGGGCCCACCAGAGATGATGGACGCCTTGCTCGGAGGGGACGCCCCCCGCCTCGTAGTGCGCCTCGAGGATCCCGTCCAGCCTCGAGCTCGCTAACCGCAGCCAGTTGACCGGTCGCTCCGCGAACGACCACGATGTGTCGGTGGCCCGTCTCGAAGAGCTCGATCTAAGCCTGAGCCTGTCGCGGAGCGAAGAAGCCGAGCGACTTCCCAAGCTTCAGAAGAAACTCCTTGCTCTGCGCCTGGAGCTCGCCGGCCTGACCGGCGCCAAGGTCCTCGGCCCCCCGGTGTGTGTCCTCTTTGAGGGGTGGGACGCATCGGGAAAGGGCGGCGCGATCAAGAGGCTTGTAGCGCAGCTCGACCCCCGCCACGTCCGAGTGGCGTCGTTCGCCGCCCCGACCCACGACGAGAAGCGACACCATTTCATGCTGCGTTTCGGCGATTCACTACCCGGCTGGGGAGGCATGGCCGTATTCGATCGCTCCTGGTACGGCCGAGTTCTGGTCGAGCGGGTCGAGGGATTCGCCACGAAGGAGCAGTGGACCCGCGCCTACTCGGAGATCGTCGGTTTCGAGCGCAGCCTCGTTCTCGAAGGGATGATCCTGATCAAGCTGTGGCTCCACCTCTCCGACCAAGAGCAGCTGAAGCGCTTTGAGAAACGCCGCGACGACCCACTGAAAGCATGGAAGCTCACCGACGACGACTGGCGGAACCGGAAGAAGCGGGGCGCCTACGTCGAGGCGGTCGAAGAGATGCTGGAACGAACCGACCAGGAGTTCGCGCCATGGCACCTGATCGAAGCCGAAGAAAAGCGCTACGCCCGAGTGAAGATCCTAGAGACGGTCATCGGCGAGATAGAAGCTCAACGCTCCCACCGTGGAAAGCCCCCGCTCGGTTGAACCCCGCTAGCCCCAGTTGACGAGGAGGTCTGCGTCTGTGGAGGTGCCGTTCTCGCGGCCTTTGTAGTTCTGCTTCCGTTCGCTGGCGGAGTTCTCGGTCGCGTCTCTCAGCAGGAAGCTGTTGTGGCCGTTCGTGTACATCTCCTGGACTTGCGTCGTGACCGTCCACGACTGATAGGCGGAGCTCGATCCGGTGACCGACGTCGCCGCGGTCCCGGTGGTGGCGGGCTGGTTGGACCAGGTGACGCCGGTCTCGGTCCACGAGCCGGTGATGCGGATCGCCTGGATCGTGCTGCCCGAAGAGGGCGAGTTGTTGAAGACGCGCAGCGTGGCCGAGGTGACGACGCAACCCGAAGGCAACGTTGGAAGAGTGAAGCCGACCAGCGAGCGCTGGTTTTGGCTCCCGCTCTTCGACGTTACGAATAAGTTCGAGTCGGTTCCCTTGTTCTCGCTGGGGGCCGCTTGGCTGATGTACGAGTCCTTGTTGGTGACCACCGTTTGATTGCCGGGGCTAACACAGCCGTCGGAGTCGGTCGAGGTCTCACAGCTCGCCTGATAGGTGTCGACCCCCGAGCCACCCAGGCACACGTCGGTGCCGGTGCCACCGTCCAGAGTGTCGTTGCCGCCGCCGGCCACCAGGCAGTCGTTGCCGCCGCCCGCGCTGAGGGTCTGGCCGCTGTTGGTGCCGAGGACGAGCTCCGCCGCCGCACCACCAACAGAGGGGTGGGCGACGATCGCAGTGAGGTTGAGCGCCGCACACTCGGCGGGCTTCAGGTCGTTGGCCGTGGTGGCGCCGCTCTGGAACTGTTCCGCCTTGCTGCCTGTAACCGAGTTGGCGGCGGCGAAGGCCACGACCACGTTCACCGCGATCAGGGCAACGACGACGAGCGTGAGCTTGCGACTCATTTGTCGGCCTGGTCGCCCTCGTGCTCCTCCGCGATCGGCGGCGGTGGCGGCGGCGTGGGCATCGCCGCGGGCAGAGGCATCGGCGGCTGGACAGCCGTTCCGATGTTACGGACCCGGTAGAGATAGAGGACGCCTTCGTGGTCGACCATGTAGAGGGCGTCGTCCTCGATCTTGGTCGTCAGGATCATCTTGTCGTACTGCTCAGAGATCGACAGGAGCGCATCGAAGTCGGCCACCTCGACCCCGCTGTTGAGCGGGCGAGGCGTGCGCATGACGGGCACGAGCCTCTCTCTGTGGCGGGTCGCGATGGAGACGGTCTCCGGTACGCCGGCCACTTCCTCCTCACGGACGAACAAAACGTAGGCGAGTGCAGCGAACGCGAGCAGCATGGCGAAGAGACCAAGCACGCGCGCGGCTGTTTGGGGGAGGCCGAGCACGGTGGGAGCCTCTTCGGGAGCTGCCTGCTCGGATCCTTCCGACCCCGGTTGGGTGGGGGCGAACGGGTCGCCCGCGGCGGGATCCGCTGTCAGCTCCGGCGCGGTCTTCATCTGGAACGAGTCGAGCTGGAACGGCAGGCCGGGGCTGAAGATACCTGTGGCCGGCTCACCATCCACGGTCCCGCCGACCTCTATGACCGGCCTGACGGTCGCGGCGTAGGAGGCGGGAGTGACCCCGGTGAGCTTCGACACCCTGCTCAACAGCGAGCGGATCTTCGTGAGGTTGATGTCTCCCGTCAAGGTAGCGCGGCCATCCTCGAGCTCCACTTCCGGCCCCAGGGGCAGCGAACGAGACCAGCCGGTCTGATCGGACAGGTCGAGCATCAACCGGCCGGTGCCCGCGACGTCGACTTCGCCCTCGGAGGTCAGCTCGTAGTCGAAGCGCGTCTGGAGACGATCGACGAGCCTCAGGTAGATGGGGTCGCCGGTCTTGACCTTGCCCGTCGGGTAGACCTCGTTCTTGACCGTTTCCGCGCTGTACTCGAATCGGCCGGTGTGGTCGAAACCGGCTTGGCTTTGAGCTGTTGCCTCCGGCGAGGTGCGGGTGAAGGCGAAGAGCGTGAAGATCGCAGCGACCGCGGCCAGCGTTCCCAGGCCAATGGCCAGTTGGATGTTCCCCGGCCGGCCTGGGCTCAGGGCGGCGAGCCCGGGCCGGCGGGAACCCTTGCGACGCTCGCGGCCCGCGCCGTTGCCGGCGCGACCTCTGCGGAGCTTCGCCAAACCTAGATAGATAGCCGCCGTGAGCACCACCAGGATGCTGGCGACCTTTGGCTCGCGTATCTTCTGCATGATCGACCCGGCCGAGGGGACGTTGACCCAGAGCTCGCCCAGGATCTGATCCTCGGTCGGCCGCTCGGAGTCGAGCCAGTCGTTGTTGTCGCCCTTCATCACGAAGGCGTCGCCCTCTTGGCTGACGATGCGGTGAAGCACAACATGTCCAAGTTCTTCGCTGTTGTAGGCGACGACGTCCCCGGGGTCGTACTCGCCTTGGCTGCGCACCAGGGCGAGGTCGCCCTCGGTAAGCATGGGTTCCATGCTGTTCCCGGTGATCGAGGCGTAGGCCATGGGACCGCCCAGCTGTTGCGGGGCCAGGAGCAACCAGGCCGCTACCGCAACTAGAAGACCGACCGCACCTTTGAGGTAACGGCCGACGCCTCCCTTGTTTTCGTTCATCGCTTCCCGCCCTATCTATAGAAGCTTTTTCCTATCTTGTTACAGAATGGTTCTACAAACGAGGGGCCGGCGCCGGCCGGCCCCTCGTTCTCACTCTTGTTAGTCGGCGATCACGACCCTGAAGGAGTCGGCGTCGACGACG
This sequence comes from uncultured Actinomycetes bacterium, assembly GCA_963786155.1. GTDB lineage: Bacteria > Actinomycetota > CADDZG01 > CADDZG01 > WHSQ01 > CAWAXW01. Next base: position 205,133 of record CAWAXW010000006.1, read on the forward strand.
GTCTGGCCGGTCGTGGTGCAGGTGAGCCTGGTCTCGCCGGCGCCACCCGAGTCGGCCGCACCGATCGCACAGGTGTACCAAGTGCCACCGGTCGAGTCGAGCTGGGCCTTGGCGGTCGAGCCGGCGGTGACGGTGCCGTTGACGTCGGTGGTCACGGTGTCGATCGTCTGGGGGTTGGCGGCGTTGAGGGTGTAGTCGACCTCGTCCATGGTGTAGCCGCTGACCGCTCCGGCGCCGTCTCCGGCCTTGGAGGTGGCCACGGTGTTGGCCGCGGTGAAGGCGTAGGTCGCGACCGCCAGAGCGGAAACCACGAACCCGACGACCAGGACCTGCATCTTCTTGCTCCGAGTGCTCCTCATTTCCGTTCCTCCCTGTCTCTGCGCTTGCCGGCGCCCCAATTACTTGCTTGACAAGAAAGACATCGGAATCGGACATGTCGGCCTTGATACGAAGGTCGGGCTATTTATCGTCTAGTCCTTTCGGACTACGCGGGTCTTCTCGGTCGGGGGAGGGATCCCCCCTGGGTCGGGGGTCGAGCCGAGCGAGGGCCTCCGGAAACGCAAAACGGGGGCCGGTAGACACCGGCCCCCGTTGTATTGCGAGTGTTGTTAGTCGGCGATCACGACCCTGAAGGAGTCGGCGTCGACGACGACCTGGCCGGTCACGGTGCAGGTGAGCCTGGTCTCGCCTACGCCGCCCGAGTCGGTGGCGCCGATCGCACAGCTGTACCAGGTGCCACCGGTCGAGTCGAGCTGAGCCTTGGCAGTGGAACCGGCGGTGACGGCCCCGTCGACGTCGGTGGTCACGGTGTCGATCGTCTGCGGGTTGGCGGCGTTGAGGGTGTACTTGACCTCGTCCATGGTGTAACCGGTGACCGCCCCGGCGCCGTCACCGGCCTTGGAGGTGGACACCGTGTTTGCCGCCGTGAAGGCGTAGGTCGCTACCGCCAGAGCGGAAACGACGAAACCTACGACCAGGATCTGGATCTTCTTGCTCCGCTGGTTCTTCATTTCTTCGTTCCTCCTGTTCTGACGCTTTGCCGGCGCCCCATGTGAACTACTTGTCATGAGGGGCATCGGAACCGGGAACGGCGACCTTGATACGCGGGTCGGACTATTTAGCGTGTAGTCCTTTTGGACTACGCGCCTTCCTCGCCGGGGGAGGTTTTCTCCCCGGGAAAAGCAAACGCCCGGGCCCTGGGGGACCCGGGCGACGCCTTCGAGCTGTTCGCATCCATCCGTGGAGAAGATCTATTCATCCCATCGGCATCTCGGCCCGATCCTTGAGCGCGGAGCCACTGGTTTGACCGCCTGATACGGGGCGAGTATCCTGTCCCGCTGCGCCCCGGAACGGGGCGCGTATCGCGCTGTGCCTCCGACTTTGGGCCTGCGCTAAGTTCCGGCCCGAGCTCGGTGAGCCGCTGAAAGGCCCGGTTGCCCCGGGAACCGCCTGCGGTTTGGGTCCATCGCCGAGCGACGATCCACTCCTCACCCATGGGGCATCGGGTCGGTTCCAGGTAGTGAAATGCGCCTCAGGCGCACCATAGAGGTGAAGACGTAGAGCCCGGGATTCCGGGCCGAACCAAGGAGCGAGTGTTGCCGACCGTCCAGCAGCTGGTCCGCCAGGGCCGGCAGAGCAAGCGAGAGAAGAGCAAGTCGCCGGCCCTGAAGGGGTCGCCGCAGCGACGTGGTGTCTGCACTCGCGTGTACACGACCACGCCCAAGAAGCCCAACTCGGCCCTTCGGAAGGTCGCCCGAGTACGTCTCACCTCTGGTATCGAGATCACCGCCTACATCCCCGGCATCGGCCACAACCTCCAGGAGCACTCGATCGTGCTCGTGCGTGGGGGCCGCGTCAAAGACCTCCCGGGAGTCCGCTACAAGATCGTGCGCGCCGCGCTCGACACGGCCGGCGTGCGGGACCGCTCGAAGTCGCGCTCCAAGTACGGGGCCAAGAAGGGCGGCGGTTGATGCCACGCAAAGGACCGGCGCCGCGCCGGGAGCTGCTTCCCGATCCCGTTTACAACTCACTTCTGGTCACGCAGATCCAGAACAGGGTGATGACCAGGGGGAAGAAGACCCTGTCCGAGGGCATCATCTACGACGCCCTTCGCAAGGTCGCCGATCGCACGGGCAAGGATCCCTTGCCCATCCTCAAGAAGGCGATCGACAACATCAAGCCGTTGCTGGAGGTGCGCTCACGCCGGGTGGGTGGAGCCACGTACCAGGTGCCCGTCGAGGTACAGGCACGAAGGGGAACCACGCTGGCCATCCGGTGGCTCGTCGGTTTCTCGCGCAAGCGTCGCGAGAAGACGATGTCTGACCGTTTGGCCGGCGAGATCCTCGACGCCTCCGGCGGTACCGGAGCATCGGTGAAGCGCAGAGAAGACATGCACAAGATGGCCGAGGCCAACAAGGCCTTCGCACACTACAGGTGGTAGATGCCCGAAGCAGCTGAGAACCAGACGCAAGAGAGACCTCAGCTCCGCGAGGTCAAAGGTGGCAAGGGTCTCCCGACGATCCGGGAGTACCCGCTTAGCCATACCCGCAACATCGGGATCATGGCTCACATCGACGCGGGCAAGACCACCACCACCGAGCGGATCCTCTATTACACCGGCAAGACCTACAAGATCGGCGAGGTCCATGAGGGGGCCGCGGTAATGGACTGGATGGTCCAGGAGCAGGAGCGGGGGATCACGATCACCTCTGCTGCGACGACCGCGAACTGGAAGGGCTACTGGATCAACATCATCGACACGCCCGGCCACGTCGACTTCACGGTCGAGGTCGAGCGCAGCTTGCGCGTGCTCGACGGCGCCGTGGCCGTGTTCGATGCGGTCGCAGGCGTCGAGCCCCAGTCGGAGACCGTGTGGCGCCAGGCGGATCGCTACAACGTCCCTCGCATCTGCTTCGTCAACAAGATGGACCGCATCGGGGCCGACTTCTTCCGCACCGTCGGGATGATCGAGGCTCGTCTCAATGGGCAGCCGGTCGTCATCCAACTTCCGATCGGCAAAGAGAACGACTTCCATGGGGTGGTCGACCTCGTAACGATGGTCGCCCATTACTGGCCGTCGGAGGGGATGGGCGAGGAGTGGGAGGACCGCCCGATCCCCGACGACATGCAGGCCGATGCCGACAAGTACCGCCACGATCTGATCGAGGCGCTCGCCGACCACGACGAAGAGGTCATGGAGCTCTACGTTGCGGAGAAGGACCCCGACGTGGCGCTCCTCCGCAAGGCTCTTCGCCGGGGCACGATCGCCGGCGAGATCCAGCCGGTGCTGTGCGGGACCGCGTTCAAGAACAAGGCCGTGCAGCCTCTGCTCGACGCAATCACCTGGTACTTGCCCAGCCCGCTCGACCTCCCGCCCTACGAGGGGCGTCACCCCACCACGGGCGAGGTCGTCGAGCGCAAGCCGGACGACAGCGAGCCCTTCGCAGCCCTCGCCTTCAAGATCATGACCGACCCCTACGTGGGCCGGCTCACTTACCTGCGCGTCTACTCAGGCACGCTCAAGAACGGGGACTCGATCTCGAACTCCACCCGCGACCGCAAGGAGCGGGTCGGGCGCATCCTCCAGATGCACGCCAACCACCGCGAGGACAAGGACGCGGTTTTCACGGGCGACATCGTGGCGGTTGTTGGACTCAAGCAAACGCTCACCGGGGATACGGTTTGCAATCCGGCCAACCCCGTCCTCCTCGAGGAGATGAACTTCCCGGCCCCCGTCATCGACGTCGCGATCGAGCCGAAGTCGAAGGTGGACTCGGACAAGCTGGGCAACGCCCTGCAGAAGCTCTCCGAGGAAGACCCGACGTTCCGGGTGCACACCGACGACGACACCGGCCAGACGATCATCTCCGGCATGGGCGAGCTCCATCTCGAGGTCCTCGTCGACCGGCTTATCCGCGAGTTCAAGGTCGGCGCCAACGTCGGGAAGCCGCAGGTCGCCTACCGGGAGACCATCACGGAGTCGGTCAAGAAGGTCGTGACCCGCTACATCAAGCAGACGGGCGGCAAGGGCCAGTACGGGCACGTCGAGATCGACATGGAGCCCACGGGCCCGGGGGGCGGCTACGAATTCGTCAACAAGATCACCGGCGGGCGCATCCCGACCGAGTACATCCCCGCCGTCGACCAGGGCGTGCAGGAGGCGATGGCCAACGGCGTGCTCGCCGGCTACCCGATGGTCGACATCCGGGTGATCCTGCAGGACGGGAGCTCGCACGACGTCGACTCGTCGGAGATGGCGTTCAAGATCACGGGGTCGATCGCCTTCAAAGACGCCGCCAAGAAGTCGAAGCCGGTGCTTCTCGAGCCCGTGTTCGACGTCGAGGTCGTCACGCCCGAGGAGTACATGGGCGACGTGATCGGCGACCTCAACTCGCGACGGGGCCAGATCCAGTCGATGGAGCAGCGCGGCTCGGACCAGATCGTCAAGGCGCAGGTCCCCTTGAGCGAGATGTTCGGCTACGCCACCGAGCTGCGCAGCCGTACGCAAGGCCGCGCGACCTACACCATGCAGTTCAACTCGTACAAGGAAGTGCCCAAGTCAAAGGCAGAAGAAGTCGATCGCATCGGTTCGGGGCGAACCGGTCGGCAGCTGATAAGGCAGAGGAGGAGCGATGGCTAAGGCCAAATTCGAGCGCACGAAGCCCCACGTCAATGTAGGGACGATGGGTCACATCGACCACGGTAAGACCACTCTTACCGCGGCGATCACGAAGGTGCTCTCGGAAGGTAACCCCAACGTCTCTTTCACCGCGTTCGACGAGATCGACAAGGCTCCGGAAGAGAAGGAGCGCGGCATCACCATCGCCATCGCCCACGTCGAGTACGAGACCGAGAACCGGCACTACGCGCACGTCGACATGCCCGGGCACGCCGACTACATCAAGAACATGATCACAGGCGCGGCCCAGGTGGACGGTGCGATCCTGGTTGTATCGGCGGCCGACGGCCCGATGCCCCAGACGCGCGAGCACGTGCTGCTCGCCCGCCAGGTGAACGTGCCGTACATCGTCGTGGCCCTGAACAAGGTCGACGCCGTTGACGACCCCGAGCTCCTCGACCTCGTGGAGCTCGAGGTGCGCGAGCTGCTCACCGAGTACGAGTACCCGGGCGACGATGTACCAGTCACACGTGTATCGGCGTTGAAGGCGCTCGACGGCGATGAGGAAGCCGCCAAAGGGATCCACGAGCTCATGAAGACGGTGGACGAGTACATCCCCGAGCCCGTGCGCGACACGGACAAGCCCTTCCTCATGCCGATCGAGGACGTGTTCACGATCACCGGCCGAGGCACCGTCGTAACCGGGCGCGTCGAGCAGGGCGTCCTGCGACTCGGCGAGGAGATCGAGATCGTCGGTATCAAGGACACGACCAAGACCGTCGTCACCGGCATCGAGATGTTCCGCAAGATGCTCGACGAGGCCCAGGCCGGCGACAACGCCGGCATCCTGCTGCGAGGCACGAAGAAGGAAGACGTGCAGCGCGGCCAGGTGCTGTGCAAGCCGGGCTCGATCACCCCGCACACGAAGTTCCAGGCTCAGGTCTACGTCCTGAGCAAGGACGAGGGCGGACGGCACACGCCGTTCTTCAATAACTACCGGCCGCAGTTCTACTTCCGCACCACGGACGTGACCGGTTCGACCGAGCTCCCCGGCGGCACCGAGATGGTCATGCCGGGCGACAACACGGAGATGACGGTCACGCTCATCCAGCCGGTGGCCATGGACGAGGGTCTTCGGTTTGCCATCCGTGAAGGTGGCCGCACCGTAGGCGCCGGCCGCGTCGTGAAGATCCTCGAGTAGGTAAGGAGCAACGCGGGTGGCAGGCAACGGCATGAAGATCAGGATCAGGCTCAAGGCCTATGACCACGAGGTCATCGATCAAAGCGCGAAGAAGATCGTGGAGACGGTGACTCGTACGGGCGCGAGCGTCAACGGTCCGATCCCGCTGCCGACCGAGCGGAGCATCTACACGGTCATCCGCTCGCCGCACAAGGACAAGGACAGTCGCGAGCACTTCGAGATGCGTACGCACAAGAGGTTGCTGGACATCGTTAACCCGACGCCCAAGACGGTCGACTCGCTACAGCGGCTCGACCTGCCGGCCGGCGTCGACATCGAGCTCAAGCTTTAGGAGAGAGAGTTGGCGGAAGTCAAAGGCATCCTCGGTCGCAAGATCGGGATGACCCAGATATTCGACGACAACGGGCGTGCTGTGCCCGTGACCGTCGTCGAAGCGGGACCGTGCCACGTCGCGCAGGTGAAGACGCCTGATCGCGATGGCTACTCCGCGGTCCAACTTTCGTTCGGGGCCGTCAGGCGAGCGAACAAGCCGATGGTCGGGCACTTCGCCAAGGCCGGGGTCGACCCTGGCCGCTACATCGTCGAGCTGCGTGTAGAAGATCTCGGCGAGCTCGAGCTCGGATCAGAGATCAAGGCGGACATCTTCGATGCCGGCGAGGTCGTGGACGTCGTCGGCGTCACGAAGGGCAAGGGCTTCGCCGGGGTCATGAAGCGCCACAACTTCAAGGGTCTCAGCTCCACCCACGGCACCGAGAAGAAGCACCGTTCTCCCGGTTCGGTGGGGGCCTGCGCGACACCGGCGCGCGTCTTCAAGGGCGTGAAGATGGCCGGCCATATGGGCAACGTCCGTGTCACCACGTTGAACCTGAAGGTGATCAAGGCCGATCCCGAGCGGAACGTGCTGTTGATCCAGGGCGCGATCCCCGGTCCCAAGGGCGGCATCGTCATGATCCGCTCGGCCATCCGCCTGCGCCAAAGGAAAGCGTCATGAACAAAGCCAAGGTCTTAGACGCAGCTGGGAAGTCGACGAAGAACATCGATCTGCCGGACGAGCTCTTCGGCGGCGAGGTCAACGTCCCGTTGCTGCACCAGGTCGTCGTGGCCCAGCTGGCCGCGGCCCGATCGGGTACGCACTCGACCAAGACCCGCTCCGAGGTGCGCGGCGGTGGGACCAAGCCCTGGCGCCAGAAGGGCACCGGCCGGGCTCGTCATGGTTCCACCCGCAGCCCCATCTGGGTGGGCGGTGGAACGGTCTTCGGTCCCACGCCCCGCGACCACTCCGTGAAGGTGAACAAGAAGATGCGCAGGGCCGCTCTGCGTTCGGCGCTTGCCGCCCAGGCGGGCGAGAACCGCGTTTTCCTCCTTGATGGTTTTGAGGACACGAAGACGAAGACTGCGGCTCAATGCCTCGCCGGCGCGGAGATCACCGGTCGTGTGTTGCTGGTGGTCGACCCGAACGAGGAGAACTCGCGGAACGTGGACCGGGCCTTCCGCAACCTGGATCGCACCGCGTTCGCCCTCGTCGGCTCCCTGGCGGCCTACGATGTTCTTGCGGCCGACGCGATCGTCTTCACCCGTGGTGCCTTCGATGTTTTTTCGAAGAGAGCAGAGGTGACTTCGTGAGCTCGACGAAGTCCGATCCTCGGGACGTGATCGTCGCCCCCGTCGTCAGCGAGAAGTCCTATTCGCTGATCGACCAGGGTCAGTACACGTTCATGGTTCACGTCGATGCGAATAAGACCGAGATCCGCAAGGCGATCGAGGTCATCTGGGATGTACGGGTCGTGAGCGTGAACACGATCAACCGGCGGGGCAAGACCAAGCGTTTCCGGTTCACCGAGGGACGCAGGCCGGCCACGAAGCGAGCGATCGTGAAGTTGGCCGAGGGCCAGAAGATCGAGATCTTCGAGCAGCAGACCTAGGGAAGAGAAGACATGCCTATACGTAAATCGAAGCCGACATCTCCAGGACGCAGGTTCGCGACGTACTCGGACTATGCCGAGGTCACGCGGACCGAGCCGGAGAAGTCCCTGCTCGAGCCCAAGCCCAAGTCCGGGGGCCGGAACTCGTATGGGCGCATAACCTCGCGCCACCGCGGCGGCGGTAACAAGAACCAGTACCGCGTCATCGACTTCCGCAGGAACAAGGACGGCATCCCCGCCAAGGTCGCTCACATCGAGTACGACCCCAACAGGAACGCTCGGATCGCTCTCCTTTATTACAAGGACGGCGAGAAGCGCTACATCCTTCTGCCGAACCGGGTGAAGGTGGGGAATCTGATCCAGTCTGGTCCGGGCGCCGACATCAAGCCCGGGAATGCGCTGCCCTTGCGCAACATCCCCGTGGGTACGGTCGTGCACAACGTCGAGCTCAAGCCGGGAGCGGGCGGCAAGATGGCCCGCAGCGCAGGTTCGTCGGTCCAACTCGTCGCCAAAGAGGGACGGACCGCGACCCTTCGGTTGCCATCGGGAGAGGTGCGGATGGTCCTCATGGACTGCCGCGCCACCGTCGGTGAGGTCGGCAACTCCGAGGCCGAGCTCGTCTCGGTCGGCAAGGCCGGACGCAACCGGTGGAAGGGCAAGCGTCCCCAGACCCGAGGCGTGGCGATGAACCCTGTCGATCACCCGCTCGGCGGTGGAGAAGGAAAGTCCTCGGGTGGGCGGCATCCCGTCAGCCCCTGGGGCAAGAAGGAAGGTCGCACCCGTAAGAAGCACAAGTCTTCCGACGCCATGATCGTGCGTCGGCGCGGCAAGAAGCGAGGCCGGTAAATGCCACGTAGCTTGAAGAAGGGCCCATTCGTCGACGACCACTTGCTGGTCAAGATCGTCGAGATGAACAAGCGCAACGACAAGCGCGTCATCAAGACGTGGTCGCGCCGATCGACGGTGATCCCCGACATGGTCGGGCACACCCTCGCGGTCCACGACGGCAAGAAGCACGTGCCGATCTACATCACCGAGTCCATGGTCGGGCACAAGTTGGGCGAGTTCGCCCCCACGCGGGCCTTCCGCAGCCACGGCGGCGGAGCCGAGCGCGCAGGGAAGGTCAGGTAGATGGCCTACAAGCTCGCGCCCGATGCTCAGGAGGCGATCGCCTCGGCCCGTTACGTGCGGATGTCGGCTACGAAAGCGCGTCAGGTGACCGACCTCATCCGCGGCCGTCACGTCGAGGACGCTCGCCGGGTGCTGCGATTCACGCCACGAGGGGCATCGGTCGAGGTCCTGAAGGTGCTCGAGTCGGCGATCGCCAACGCCGAGCACAATCGCCAGCTTCCCGCCGACGAGCTCATCGTCGTCCGGACCTGGGTTGACGAGGGGCCGACGCTCAAGCGCTACCGCCCCCGCGCGATGGGCCGCGCGACCCGTATCCGAAAGCGCATGTGCCACATCGCGGTGGTCGTGGGCCGCACTGAGGACACGTTGACGGCCCTGGCGCCCCCGACGACCGAGACCAAACGTCGTCGCAGGAAGGACACCTCGAAGGGGCCGGCGTCCTCCGGAGAGAGCTCGACGAAGAGCCGGAAGTCGACCGCCAAGAAGACGACCGCCAAGAGCACTGCAAAGAAGACAACGGCAAAGAAGACCGCTGCCAAGAAGACGACGGCCAAGAAAACAACACGGCGTAAGCCGAAGGAAGAGAGCGAGTAATGGGTCAGAAGGTCCATCCCTACGGCTTCCGTCTGGGCATCCACACGGATTGGAAATCGCGCTGGTTCTCCGACAAGGAGTACCGGGAGTACCTCGAAGCCGACCTGCGCATCCGCCAGTACTTGCTCGGCGAGCTTCCGCACGCGGGGATCAGCCGCATCGACATCGAGCGCACACGTGAGCGCGTGCGTATCGATGCCCACACCGCGCGCCCGGGATCGTCATCGGGCGCCGCGGGGCCGAGGCCGAACGTCTTCGCTCGCGTCTCGAGCAGATGGAGTCGAAGATCTACGGCAAGCCCGTGGACGTGCGTCTGAACATCATCGAGGTCAAGCAGCCCGAGTTGGACGCTCAGTTGATCGCTCAGGGCGTGGCCGAGCAACTCGCCAGCCGAGTGAGCTTCCGGCGCGCGATGAAGAAGGCGGTCTCGACCGCCATGCGCCACGGCGCCAAGGGCGTGCGCGTGCAGTGCGGCGGGCGCCTCGGCGGGGCCGAGATGTCGCGGACCGAGTGGTACATCGAGGGTCAGATGCCCCTGCACACGATCAGGGCCGACGTCGACTATGGGTTCTCCGAGGCCAAGACGACCTTCGGCCGGATCGGCGTGAAGGTCTGGATCTACAAAGGGCCGTTCCAGGACATCTATGCCTCGGCGCGCGACGTAGCCCGTCTCCGGCGCGAAGCCGCGCTGGCGGCCGGCGAGACCGTGGGCCGGGGAGCCGAGGAGAGGCGCGCGGCCGAAGCCTCGGCCGAGACGGCCAAGGCCGCCGCCCCGAAGAAGGCGAAGGCCGCAGCCAAGCCCGCGAAGGCCGCAGCCAAGCCCGCGAAGGCGACCGCTGCCAAGGCTGCTCCCGAGCCCGAGGCAGCTCCCGCACCTGAGCCCGAGGCAGCTCCCGCACCTGAGGCTGAGGCTGCTCCCGCGCCCGAGGCTGCTCCAGCAGCCGAAGCGCCGGCAGAAGAGACCCCCAAGGCGGAGGGAGGTGGCGATGCTCCAGCCTCGTAAGGTTCGCTACCGCAAGCAGCAACGCGGGCGCATGAGGGGCAAGGCTAAAGGCGGTTCGACCGTCAACTTCGGCGACTACGGCCTGATGGCGTTGGAGCCCGGTTGGATCTCCAACCGCCAGATCGAGGCGGCTCGTATCGCCATGACCCGCCACATCCGCCGAGGCGGAAAGGTCTGGATCAACGTCTTCCCCGACAAGCCTTATACGAAGAAGCCGGCCGAGACGAGGCAAGGCTCGGGCAAGGGCAACCCGGAAGGGTGGGTCGCGGTCGTGAAGCCGGGGCGCGTCATGTTCGAGCTGGCCGGGGTCCCCGAGCCGCTTGCGCGTGAAGCCATTCGGCTGGCCGCCCACAAGCTGCCGATCAAGTGCAGGTTCGTAAAGCGTGAGCAGTCGATGGAGGTCTATTGATGGCCAAGGCCAAGGAGCTCCACGACATGCCCGTGGCCGAGCTCGAGAAGGAGTTGTCGGACACGAAGGAAGAGCTCTTCAACCTTCGTTTCCAGCACGCGACCGGGCAGCTCGACAACTACCGCCGGCTCCGCTATCTGCGGCGTGACATCGCGCGTATCAAGACGGTGCTTCGAAAGAAAGAGCTCGACGCCGAGCATGCAACAACAGGTGGAGGCGATCAGTAATGAGCATGGCCGAACAGCAGCCCAGAGGTAAGCGGAAGAGCCTGACCGGGCTGGTCGTGTCCGAGACCATGGACAAGACGGTGACCGTCGAGGTCAAGTCGTCGGCTGCTCACTCGACCTACGGCAAGATCGTTCGGCGCGACAAGAAGGTGAAGGCGCACGACGAGGCCAACGAGGCTCGCGTGGGGGACCTGGTCCGCATCATCGAGACGCGTCCGCTCTCAAAGACTAAGCACTGGCGCCTAGACGAGATCGTGGAAAGGGCGAAGTAGAAACGTGATCCAGCAAGAAACGCGTTGCCGCGTTGCAGACAACACGGGGGCCCGAGAGGTGCTCGTGATCAAAGTGCTCGGTGGTTCCCGTCGCCGCTACGCCGGCGTCGGCGATCTCGTCGTCTGCACGGTCAAGGACGCGATCCCGGGCGGCGCGGTCAAGAAGTCGGATGTGGTGAGGGCGGTCGTGGTGCGAACGGCGAAGGAACGCCGGCGCGGCGACGGCTCGTACATCAAGTTCGACGACAACGCGGTTGTGATCGTCGACGCTCAGATGCAGCCCCGCGGGACGCGCATCTTCGGCCCGGTCGCACGTGAGCTGAGAGACAAGAGATTCATGAAGATCATCTCCCTAGCACCAGAGGTCATCTAGTTATGGGTATCAAGATTCGTAAGGACGACAGGGTCGCCGTCATCGCCGGCAAGGATCTCGGGGCCGAGGGCCGCGTGCTGATGGTGCTGCCTGCCAAGAGACGCGTGATCGTCGAGGGCGTGAACATGATCACGCGTCACGAGAAGATCCGCATGAGCCGGGGTCGTGGCGGCCAGGAGGGTGGGATCACCCACAAAGAGGCCCCCATCGATCTCTCGAACGTGACTCTCATCTGTCCCAGCGATGGGCCGACCCGGGTCGGGTTCGACATCGACAAAGACACAGGCGAGCGAACGCGCGTATGCAGGAAGTGCGGGACGGAGAATCTGATGGCAACAGCAGAGAAGACTTATTCACCCAGGCTCAAGGAGCGGTACAACGCGGAGATCCGCGCCCAGCTCCAGGAGCAGCTCGGGCTCGGCAACGTGATGCAGGTGCCCCGGCCCCTGAAGGTGACCGTGAACATGGGGCTGGGCGACGCGGCCAAGGACGCGCGCCTGATCGAAGGCGCGACCAAGGACCTGACGATCATCTCGGGCCAGAAGCCATCGCTGAGGCGCGCTCGCCGCTCGATCGCGACCTTCAAGATCCGCGAGGGCATGCCGATCGGCGTTGCGGTGACGATGAGAGGCGACCGGATGTGGGACTTCGTGGACCGCCTCGTTTCGATAGTGCTACCCCGCATACGTGACTTCCGGGGTCTCAACCCTCAATCGTTCGACGGCCAGGGCAACTACAGCATGGGCCTGACCGAGCAGCTGGTTTTCCCCGAGGTCGATTACGACGACATCGATGCAACCCGCGGCATGGACCTAACAGTCGTAACGAGCGCCGTCGACAACGAGCAGGGCTTGGCACTGCTCACGGCTCTCGGATTCCCGTTCAGACAACAGAGGGTGGAGGCCTGATGGCGAAGAAGGCGCTGGTCAACAAGGCCAAGCGGAAACCGAAGTTCAAGGTGCAGGGATACACGCGCTGCGTTAAATGTGGACGCCCTCGCGCCGTGTACAAGAGGTTCGGTCTTTGCCGTCTCTGCTTCCGCGAGATGGCGCACAACGGTGAGATCCCCGGGATAACGAAATCGAGCTGGTGAGGAAACTGACATGAGCATGACCGACCCGATCGCAGACATGTTGAGTCGCATCCGCAATGCGACGACGGCCTCGCACGAAGAGGTCACCATCCCTGCGTCGAAGATCAAAGAGAACATCGCGAAGATCCTCGTAGACGAGGGTTACGCGGATCGCTACGAGATGGTCGACGATGGTCCGCATCGAGCGATAAGGCTCCAGCTCCGCTATTCCGGCGAGCGGGAAGCGGCGATCGTGGGCATCCGCAGGGTTAGCAAGCCGGGTCGCCGCGTCTATCGCGGTGCCGGTGACTTGCCGCGGGTGCTGAACGGTCTAGGGGTCGCGATCATCTCGACTTCCCAGGGCGTCATGACGGACAAGCAGGCCCGCCGCAGCAGAGTGGGCGGCGAAGTTCTGGCGTACGTGTGGTGATGTGAGATGTCTCGAATAGGTCAGTCGCCGATAGAGGTCCCGACGGGCGTGGATGTCGCGATCGAGCCGGGCTCGATCCGCGTGAAGGGGCCCAAGGGCGAGTTGCAGCGAAGCGTCCCCGAGGGCATAACCGTCGAGCGGACGGACGGGGAGCTCCGCCTCCAGCGAGCCAGCGACCAACGAGAGGTCCGGGCGCTGCACGGCTTGATGCGGAGCCTGATAGCGAACATGGTCCAGGGCGTGACGCAGGGCTACGAGAAGGCCCTCGAGATCCAGGGTGTGGGCTATCGGGCCACCATGAAGGGCAAAGACATCGAGTTGGCCGTCGGCTACTCCCATACCGTGACCAAGAAGGCCCCGGCGGGGATCGAGTTCGAGGTCCCCCAGCCGACTCGGATCGTGGTGCGAGGGATCGACAAGGAATTGGTGGGCGAGATCGCGGCCGAGATTCGATCCATCCGGAAGCCGGAGCCCTACAAGGGCAAGGGCATCCGGTACGAGGGTGAGTACGTGCGCCGGAAGGCCGGCAAGGCCGCGAAGGGCGGAGGATAGTCACGATGAAGACCAACGAACGCTTCGCCTCGCTTCGCCGCCGCCATCGGAGGGTGCGCAAGAAGGTGATCGGGACGCCGGACCAGCCTCGGCTGGCCGTATATCGCTCGAACCGGCACATCTACGCGCAGCTCGTGGACGACTACGCGGGCCGTACTGTGGCCGCCGCGTCCACCCAGAAGGACGCGAACGGGGGGGACCCGACCGAGCGAGCGAAGTCGGTCGGAAAAGCCCTGGCGGAGCGGGCCAAGAGCGCCGGCGTATCGAGGGTGTCGTTCGACCGGGGAGGATTCAAGTTCCACGGCCGGATCAAGGCACTCGCCGACGGCGCCCGCGAGGGCGGGCTCGAGTTCTAGTGAGTGAGCAAATGAAAGAGAGGAAGTAGATGGCTAGACCATCAGGCGGCAGGGGTGGCGGGCCCCGCGGGGGCCGCGACGACGACCGCAATCAGTACGAAGAGAGGGTCGTCTCGATCAACCGCGTCGCCAAGGTCGTCAAGGGTGGCCGGCGGTTCTCCTTCACGGCTTTGGTCGTTGTCGGCGACGGCGCGGGCCAGGTCGGCGTCGGCTACGGAAAGGCCCGTGAGGTTCCCGCCGCGATCCAGAAGGGGATCGAGGAGGCCAAACGCAACTTCTTCAGGGTGCCGATGATCGGCAGCACTGTCATCCACGAGGTGCTCGGCGAGGACTCAGCCGCGGTCGTGCTGCTCAAGCCGGCTTCCCCCGGTACCGGGGTCATCGCCGGCGGTCCGGTGCGCGCGGTCGTGGAATGTGCGGGGATCAGGGACATCCTGTCCAAGTCACTCGGCAGCGACAACCCGATCAACATCATCCACGCCACAGTGAAGGCATTGAAGAGCATTCGGACGGCCGAGCAGGTCGCCAACAGGCGAGGTAAGACCCCCGAGGAGGTCGCCCCTCCCTGGTTGATCCAGCCGGCCGGAACGTCGAGCTAGTTCGGAGACTGGTGTAGAGATGGCAAAGGTGAAAGTCACGCAGATCCGATCGGTGACCGACCGCGGCGCGAAGCAGCGGGGAACCATGCGCGCCCTCGGGATCAAGCGCATCGGTCATTCCGTGACGCACGATGACTCGCCTCAGATCCGCGGGATGATCCGTGCGGTCGGCCATCTCGTCGAGGTCGAAGAGGTCGGAGAGGACCGAGGATGAAACCGCATGAGCTGAAGCCGGCGCCCGGCTCCACGAAGAGTCGCAAGAGAGTCGGACGTGGAGACGGATCTGGATACGGCAAGACGGCCGGCCGCGGGACCAAGGGCACGAGGGCTCGGGGCTCCGTGCATCTGTTCTTCGAGGGTGGGCAGATGCCCCTCGCGCGCCGGACCCCGAAGCTCAAGGGATTCAGATCTCCCAACCGGGTGCAATACGGCGCGGTCAACGTCGGCGAGCTCGCCAAGCTGGGCGTCACCGAGATCGGCCCCGACGAGCTCCGAGCGGGGGGCCTGGTACGCAAGCGCTACTCGAGGATCAAGGTCCTGGGTGGCGGTGAGATCGACAAAGCCCTCACCGTGAAAGCGCATGCAGTCAGCGGGTCCGCGCGGTCGAAGATCGAGGCGGCCGGCGGGACCATTGAGATCATCGAACAGAAGATGGCTAAGTGAGTCTGCTGCGCGCGTTCGTAAACGCGTTCAAGGTCCCGGACCTTCGCAACAAGATCCTCTTTACCCTTCTGATCATGGCCGTGTACCGGTTCGGTGCTCACGTGCCGACGCCGGGCATCAACGTGCAGGCGGCCCAGGACTTCGCGGAGGGCAACCAGGGCGGCGTCTTCCAGTTCATCAACCTTTTCTCGGGAGGCGCGCTCACGCAGATGGCGGTCTTCGCCCTCGGGATCATGCCCTACATCACTTCGTCGATCATCATGCAGTTGCTGACCGTGGTCATCCCGAAGCTCGAGGCCTGGTCCAAAGAGGGCGAGCAGGGACAGAAGAAGATCACCCAGTGGACCCGCTACCTCACTGTGCTGCTTGCGCTCCTGCAGTCGACGGGTCTCGCGTTCCTGTTCAACAGTGGCCGGCTCGGCCAAGGAGGGCTCGAAGCTCAGAACATCATCCCGGACTTCACACCTGCTCGGGTCGGGCTGATCGTCCTCTCTTTGACGGCCGGAACGGCGCTCATCATGTGGCTGGGCGAGCTGATCACACAACGCGGTGTCGGAAACGGGATGTCGATCCTCATCTTCACGTCGATCGTGTCGACGCTTCCTTCCGAGGGCAACCTCATCCTCCGAGATGCCGGATTCTGGCCGTTCGTCGGGATCAGCGCCATCGGGATCGGGATCATCGTTGCCATCGTGTTCATGGAGCAGGGCCAACGACGCATCCCCGTCCAGTACGCAAAGAGGGTCGTGGGCCGGAGGATGTATGGCGGAACCTCGACGTATATCCCGATGAAAGTGAACATGGCCGGAGTCGTTCCGATCATCTTCGCGTCGAGCGTTCTCTACATACCGAGTCTGTTGCAGAACGTCGTCCAGAACAGGACCATCCAGAACTTCATCGAGAACAACTTGGTGAACCCGGCCAGCGCCACGTACATGCTTCTGTACGGCGTTCTGGTCGTGTTCTTCACGTACTTCTATACGGCCATCACCTTCAACCCTGTCGACGTTGCCGACAACATGAAGAAATACGGGGGATTCATCCCGGGCATCAGGCCCGGCCGCCAGACGGCGGAGTACCTCGATCGCATCCTCACCAGGATCACTCTTCCCGGTGCGTTGTTCATCGCCGCGATCGCCTTGATCCCGTCGGTATTCCTTGCGCTCCAGGACATCCAACAACTGCCCTTCGGCGGAACTTCGATCCTGATCACCGTGGGTGTGACGCTCGAGACCATGAAGCAGATCGAGTCGCAGCTCATGATGCGCCACTACGAAGGCTTCCTGAGCTAGTCATTTAGGTACGAGAGAGAGCATGGAGGTCGCGGGGTGCGTTTGATCATCTTCGGGCCTCAAGGCGCGGGCAAAGGGACTCAGTCCGCACGCCTCGCCGAGAAGTACTCGATCGTGCCGATCTCGACCGGGGACATCTTCCGCTGGGCTATCTCGAAGGAAACCGAGTTGGGCTTGAAGGCGAAGCAGTACGTGCAGTCCGGACGGCTCGTGCCCGACGACGTCACGATCGGCGTGGTCAAGGAACGGCTCGCGCAAGGTGATGTCAGGGACGGCTTCCTGCTCGACGGGTTCCCCCGGACGATCGACCAGGCCGACGCCTTGGGCAACTTCCTGGCCGAACAAGGCGACTCGTTGGATGCAGCCTTGGTCCTGAGGGTTCCGGAGGAGGTCTCACTCCGGCGACTGACGGGCAGACGCGTGTGCTCGAAATGTGGCCGCAACTATCACTTGGACTCTCCGCCGCAGACCGACTGGACCTGCGATCGATGTGGAGGAGAGGTCATCGAGCGCGAGGACGACATCGACGAGAGCACGGTGCGGCAACGACTCCTGGCATACAGGGAGCAGACGCTTCCCCTTGCCAAGTACTACGAAGGCAAAGGGCTCCTTCGTACCGTCGACGGCGTGGGATCCCAGGACGAGGTGTTCGACAGGATCGTGGCCGCGCTTTGATCATCAAGAAGTCGCCCGACGAGATCGCGATCATGCGGCGAGCGGGCGCCATCGTGGCGGAGACGCACGCCCGGCTCCAGGCCGCGATCAAGCCCGGCATCACCACGATCGAGCTGGACACGATCGCAGAGGAAGTCATCACATCCGCCGGGGCCACGCCCTCGTTCAAGGGCTATCGAGGCTTTCCCGGCTCGATCTGTGCCTCGCCCAATGCCGTGATCGTCCACGGCATCCCCGACGAGACCGCAGTCAAGGAGGGCGACATCATCACGCTCGATGTGGGTGCCTTCTTCGAGGGCTTCCATGGTGATTCGGCCTGGACCTACCCTGTGGGCGAGATCGACACCGAGGCCCGCAACCTGCTCGACGTCACGGAACGCTGCCTCTATGCGGCCCTCGAGGAATGTAGGCCGGGGGCCCGCTTAGGCGACGTGGGCTATGCGGTCCAGAAGCTGGCAGAGGACGCCGGCCTGGGCGTGGTCCGGGAGTACGCGGGGCACGGGGTCGGGCGCTCTCTGCACGAGGACCCCCAGGTGTCCAACTACGGCCCCCGCGGCCGCCGGGAGGTCCTGACCACCGGCATGACGATCGCGATAGAGCCGATGATCAACGCCGGGGGAGCGGGGACCCGGGTCCTCGACGACGGCTGGACCGTCGTAACGGCTGACGGCAGCCTTTCGGCCCATTTCGAGCACACGATCGCCATCACTTCGGACGGCCACGAGGTCCTGACGAAGCGCCTCTGACGGGCCGCGAAATGCCCGTTTTACCTGGGCAAACGCCTCTGCTATCCTTATTCGCCGGTCCGGCTGAGATCGACCGTGCCCCTCTGGGGGCGCTTTTCATGCCCGGGTCAAAATCAAGCATCACGGCAGGAGCGAGGGTTCACGCGCGATGGCCAAGAACAAAGAAAAGGGTGCCGCGAAAGAAGAGGGCATCCAGATCGAGGGCGAGGTCAAAGAGACCTTGCCGAATGCCATGTTCAAGGTCGAGTTGGACAACGGCCATCAGGTCCTCGCTCACATCTCCGGGAAGATGCGGATGCACTACATCCGGATCCTTCCCGGCGATCGAGTATTGGTCGAGCTATCGCCGTACGACCTCTCGCGGGGTCGCGTGGTCTACCGCTACAAGTAGGAGTGCTCCGATGAAGGTGCGACCGAGCGTGAAGAAGATGTGCGACAAGTGCAAGGTCATCCGTCGCCACGGTCGCGTGATGGTGATCTGTACGAACCCCCGCCACAAGCAGCGTCAAGGTTAAGGAGAGAGGCTTTGGCTCGTATCGCCGGTGTTGACCTCCCTCGGGACAAGCGTCTCGAGATCGCGCTTACCTACATCTATGGGATCGGGCAGACGAAATCCATGGAGACGTGCGTCGGATCCCGCGTCAACCCGGGCACCAAGGTCCGTGACCTGACCGACGACGAAGTCGTCCGGGTGAGGGAATGGATCGGGGCCAACTACAGCGTCGAGGGTGACCTGCGCCGCGAGGTCAATCAGAACATCAAGCGAAAGATCGAGATCGCCTGTTATCAGGGTCTCCGCCACCGGCGTGGGTTGCCGGTCAGGGGCCAGCGCACGCACACGAATGCGCGGACGCGCAAGGGTCCCCGCAAAGCGGTGGCCGGTAAGAAAAAGGCCCCAGGAAAGAAGTAAGGAGAACCTTTGGCGAGTCCCAAGAAATCCAAGAAGCCCAGACGGCGGGAAAAGAAGAACGTCGTCCATGGCGTTGCTCATATCCAGGCGACGTTCAACAACACGATCATCTCGATATCCGATCTCGAGGGGAACGTGCTCGCATGGGCATCCGCCGGCAACGTCGGCTTCAAGGGATCTCGCAAGTCGACGCCCTACGCAGCCCAGCAAGCCGCAGAGGCCGCGTCGCGGCAGGGCTCAGGAACACGGCGTTCGGCGCGTGGACGTTTACGTGAAGGGTCCGGGATCGGGCCGTGAGACCGCGATCCGCTCGCTTCAAGCGTCCGGGCTCGAGGTCCTGGGTATCCGCGACGTGACCCCGGTGCCACACAACGGCTGCCGCCCCCGCAAGCGGAGGCGTGTCTGATGGCCAGATACATAGGTCCCGTCTGCAAGCTCTGCCGGCGTGAGAAGACGAAGCTGTTCCTCAAGGGGACCCGCTGCGAATCGCCGAAGTGCCCGATCGAGAAGGGCCGGCCCCCTCCGGGTGAGCACGGTCGTGGGCGCGTGCGCGACAGCGAGTACCTGCTCCAGCTGCGTGAGAAGCAGAAGGCCAAGCGGTTCTATGGATTGCTCGAGAAGCAGTTCCGCGGTTACTACGCAGAAGCCGCACGCAGCAAAGGCAAGACCGGCGAGGAGCTGATGCGCATATGCGAGTCACGCCTCGATAACGTCGTGTTCAGGGCCGGCTTCGCGATGAATAGGTCAATGGCTCGCCAGCTCGTGGGCCATGGTCATTTCGAAGTCAACGGGAAGAAGGTGAACATCCCTTCCTTCAGGGTCAAGCCCGGCGACGTCGTCAACGTGAAGCCAAAGTCCAAGTCGCTGGGTCGGATCGTCGAGAACGCCGCATACGCCGGCGGTCGCGAGATCCCTCAATGGCTTAGCTCGAACTTGAAAGAGTTCGAAGTACGCATCCTCGATCTGCCCGAACGAGGCCAGATCGACGCTCCGGTCCAGGAGCAATTGATCGTCGAGTACTACTCGAAATAAGCACCGCCGCAAGTGCCGAGAGGAGCTCTATGAATCTTCTGATCGTTCAGCGTCCGCAGATCACGGAACAAGAGATCTCGCCGACGCGAAGCAAGTTCTCTATCGAACCGCTCGAACCTGGGTTCGGTTACACGCTCGGCAACTCGCTGCGGCGCACTCTGCTGTCATCGATCCCCGGCGCCGCCATCACCCAGATGAAGGTCGACGGTGTGCTCCACGAGTTCTCCACCCTCGATGGGGTTACCGAAGACGTCACAGACATCGTCCTGAACCTCAAGGAGCTCGTCATCCGCAGCGAGGTCGAGGAGCCCACGACCGTGTACCTGCGGGCGTCGGGCCCGACCGACGTGACGGCGGCGAGCATCGAGCTCCCCGCGGGCTTCGAGATCCTCAACCCCGAGCACCACATCGCCACGCTCAACAAGAAGGCTTCCCTCTCGGTCGAGCTTCGGATCGAGCAGGGCCGGGGCTACGTCGCCGCGGCCACCGCTCCCAAGGAGATCATCGGCACGATCCCGCTCGATGCCCTCTTCTCGCCGGTGAAGCGCGTTACCTACGAGGTCGAGCCCACTCGCGTCGAGCAGATGACTAACTACGACCGTCTGATCCTCGACGTCGAGACGAACGGTTCGTTGGCGCCGGCCGACACCATCTCCGCCGCCGGGTCCACGCTCGTGAACCTGTTCCAGCTCTTCGCCGAGCTGGGCGAGGGGACGGGCGGTCTCGTACCGAGCCCGGAGACCGAGGACGAGCAGGCTTCGGGCGTCCTAGCCCGGCCCATCGAAGAGCTCGACCTGACCGTGCGGTCGTACAACTGCCTCAAGCGTGAGGGCGTGACCACCGTGGGCGAGCTGGTCGAGAAGACCGAAGAGGACCTTCTCGAGATCCGCAACTTCGGACAGAAATCGATCGACGAGGTCAAGGCCAAGCTCGAAGAGCTCGACCTCGGCCTGAAGAAGAAAGACTTTTAGGGCTTAGGCCCAGGAGGAAGCCATGCCGCAGCCGAAGAAGGGGCACAGCCTCGGTTCGAATCCTTCGCATCAGAACCTCATGCTGCGCAACATGGCGCGCTCGCTGTTCCAGCACGAACGGATCAGGACGACTGAGGCCAAGGCCAAGTTGCTGCGGCCCTTCGCCGAGAAGCTGATCACGAAGGCGAAGAAGGGCTCGGTACACGATCGCCGCCAGGTCCTCGCCGTGATCGAGGACCGAGTTGTCGTCCACAAGCTGTTCGACGACATCGGCCCGCGCTTCGCCGACCGCAACGGCGGCTACACGCGCATCCTGAAGGTGGGCCCCAGGCAGGGCGACGCGGCCCCCATGGCTTTCATCGAGCTCGTCGACGAGGGGGGCTTCGCCACGACGGTCACCGAGACCGGAGAGACCACCGGCGGGAGTGGCCGCCGAGGCCGTCTCCGCCGTCCGGGCCGCCGACGCAGGCCCGAAGAAGCGGCCGCGAGCGACGAGCAACGCGAGGACGTCACCGACGAACCCGAGGCCGGCGAGGAAGGCGCGTCGCCGGGAGATGCCGACAGCGAAACCTCTCAGGGCACGCCGGGTTCGGCGGATGCGGAAGCAGGCGAGCAGCCGGAAGCCGAAGCGGAGGCCGAGCCGGAAGCCGTCGAGGAAGCTACGCCCGCAGAGGCCGAGGCCGAGCCCGACCAACCCGAGAAGTAAGACTCACGCAGGTGAACCTGCGGTTCGATCTCTCTTACGACGGAGCGCCCTTCCATGGGTTCGCGCGCCAGCCCGATGTCCGCACGGTCCAGGGCGACGTCGAAGCCGCGCTCAACAGGTTGTGGTCCCGCGAGGTTCCGATAGTGGGCGCGGGGCGCACAGACGCAGGCGTACACGCACTGGGCCAGGTTGCGAACGCAATCGAAGCGCCGGACGATGCCGACCCGCCGAAAGTCAAAGACGTGCTCAACGCGTTGTGCGGCCCCTCGATAGCCGTGACCGATTGTCGCGAGGTCGCGAGCGACTTCAGTGCACGCTTCAGTGCGCGCTCACGTACCTACGTGTACGCGATCCTCGAAGGCGATCCTCCCGACCCGTTCCTCGCGCGCACTTCGCTGTTCCACCCCGAGCCGCTCGACGTCGACTCGATGAACGAAGCGGCCGGCCATCTACTCGGCAACCACAACTTCAGCTCGTTCGGTCGCGTCCCGGAAGGAGGGTCGCCCGAGAGAACCCTCTTCGAACTGAGCTGCACGAGGGATGAACGACTGATTCGGATCAAGGCCCGCGCCAACGCGTTCATCCAGCAGATGGTGAGGTCGCTGGTCGGAACGCTCGTTCAGGTGGGGGAGGGCCGCAGCAACCCCGACGACATCCCCGGGATCCTGGCGGCTAAGGACAGATCAACGGCGGGGCCCGTTGCGTCCCCGCATGGGCTGTGCCTCGTCAGCGTCGAGTACGAAGACGGCTGGAGCGGCCCGGCCCGCTAGTTGCTATCCGTCGAATCGAAAGGAAGGACGGTCGGACCGCCAGTGACGTAGGGCCACTGGCCGGAGTCCGCGATTGGGTCGACTTCATCACCGGCCGCCCGTTGTCTGTGCCGGGCGAGGATCCCACTAACGGCGAGTCCCAGGATCAGCCCGACGACCATTAGGGTTGCCCCTACGACCGTGACCTGACCCACCAGGGCCGTGAGAACGAGGAAAAGCACCAACAGGATGATCGCCCGCCAGTTGGCGACGTAGGTGACGGAGGCCGGCTTTGGCGGGAGTTCGTCCATCCCGCCAGCTTGGCATGGAAGTCGGTGGTTTGACCCCCCTCTGCGGGGCTTATATTCTGACTCGTCCCCTAGGGCCCCTCCGGGCCGGACAGGTAAGGATGAGTACCCACTCAACTAAACCGAGCGAGATAACGCGCGACTGGTGGCTGATCGACGCCGACGGCGTCGTGCTTGGTCGACTCGCTGTCCGAGGTGGCCAAGCTCCTGAGGGGCAAGCACAAGACCAACTTCGCTCCCCACCTCGACACCGGAGACCACGTCATCGTCGTGAACGCCTCCCGGGTGGTGCTCACCGGCAACAAGATGCTCCAAAAGGAGTCGATCTCGCACTCCGGCTATCCCGGCGGTCTGAAGCGAACCCCTTACTCGAAACTGATGCTCGAGCACCCCGAGCGGGCGATCGAGAAGGCGGTCAAAGGGATGCTTCCGGGCAATCGGCTCGGCAGGGCGATGTTCAAGAAGCTCAAGGTCTATGCCGGCGGCGACCATCCGCACGGGGCTCAGGGTCCGAAGCCTTTCGATGTCAAAGCCGTGGCCGCGCCGCACAACCCGGAGCAGGCCCACACCATCCAGGAGGTAACGCACAGTGGCTGAGCTTCTCGCTCGAGCGACCGGGAAGCGTAAGGAAGCGACCTGTCGCCTCCGGCTGATGGAGGGCAGCGGCCGGTGGGAGATCAACGGCCGCCCGCTCGAGGACTATTTCCCCAGCGAGACCCACCGCATGATCATCTCGGAGCCGTTCAAGCGCACCGAGACCGAGGGTCGCTACGACGTGCTCGCCAAGATCGAAGGCGGAGGGGTCAGTGGCCAAGCCGGAGCGCTTCGCCACGCGGTCTCCCGTGCGCTTATCAATCTCGATCCGGAACTTCGGCCCACACTCAAAGCCGCGGGCTTCCTAACCCGCGACGCAAGGGAGAAGGAACGCCGCAAGTACGGCCTGAAGAAGGCCCGCAAGGCGCCGCAGTACTCCAAGCGGTAAGCACTCCTTCACGGCAAAAGCCGCATAATCGCCCGCGGAACCCACTCACGTAGGCGTGGGACAGGCGATAGCCTGCATTAGTCAGTTCCAGTTAGCAGAGTGGGGGTCCACTACATGCGTTTCCAATCGGTTCGTTCGCGTCGTGTGCATCGCGTCGCATCCGTTGCGGCTTTGCTGGCTCTGTTGGGAGCCGCGCTCTCGTCACGGCGCCGCCAGCTCCGGCGGCGGTAACGGGGTTCCAGATCTCGGGCCTTCCCAACCCGATCGAGCAGGGGAAACCCGGCGGGTTCGAGGTGTACGCCCAAGACGAGAACGGCGTCGACACCACGTACCGAGGGACTGTGCACTTCACGTCGACCGACCAGAACGCGACCCTCCCCGCGGATTACACGTTTACGGCGGGCGACAACGGCTCTCACACATTCACGGGCGCTCAGGGCGTCACCTTTCGCACGGTCGGTAGCCAGATCTTGCGAGTGAATGATGTTTCGAATGTGGAGGCCAAAGGCGAGACAGAGACCGAAGTAATAGCGGGCGGTGCCGCGAGCTTCACCATCTTCGATGTGCGCGATCCGGTGGGATCCGGGGTTGCATCCAACGTGACGGTTGCGGCCTACAACCAGGACGGGTCCCTCGACACCGATTACACGGGCACTATCACCTTCACGTCGAGCGACCCGGAAGCGATCCTTCCGAAGGATTACACGTTCGTGGCCGCCGACAACGGCGACCACACGTTCACGAACGCCCTCACTCTGAACACTGTGGGCGAGCAGTCGGTGAGCGTTGCCGACAAGGCCAACTCTTCCGTGACGGGCACTTTGACCGACATCACGGTCCGGGAGCGGGAGGACAGCTCCATCACGGTGAAGGCAAAGAAGACCGCAGAGAAACTCACGATCTCCGGGGTCGTGACACCGGCGCACGTCGGTGTACAGGTGTCGATCCTCGTGACCAAGGGCAGCAAGACTGTCGGGAACAAGAAGGCCGCCTTGAACGCTTCGAGTGCATACTCGGCGAAGTTCAAGCGGAAGGCCGGGGGCAACTGTCTGGCCAACGTCCGCTTCCCCGGCGACGACGACACCAAGCCGGTCACGAAGACCTTGAGCTTCAAGTGTTAACTGCGTAACCAGGGGTAGTTTGTTCAATATGAAACGTCGCCTCTTCGCCGTCCTCATGGTCGTCGGTTTGCTTCTGCCGGCCTGGGCCGAGCCCTGCTGGGCGTGCTCCTGTATCGAAACAACCAAGAAGGAGCAGGCTAAGCAGGCCGATGCGGTCTTCACCGGCCGGGTCGTTGAGATCCGGAATGGTCAAGAGGGTCAACTCAAGGTCCGTTTCAACGTGAGGAAGGTCTACAAGGGCGCCGTCAAGGAGAGCCAAGTCGTTCGCACGGCCAACAACGAGGCGGCCTGCGGGATCGAATTCGAGAGCGGGAAGCGCTACACGGTGTTCGCCGAGAAGAGCGACGGCAAGTACCTCACCGGTCTGTGCTCGGGCACGAAGCGGGGCCGCATCGACCACAAGGAGTACGGCCTCCCGCCAGGCGAACCCCCCGAGTAGCAGTTACTTGGTTTCGGCCAGCATCCGTCGTAGCACGAACCTCAGCACGCCACCGTGCTTGAAGTAGTCGAGTTCGACGTCCGAGTCGACGCGGCACTCGACGTTGAACTCCGTTTCTTCCCGTCGTCGGACGTGCGATGACCTTGAGCTCCGAATGCGGCTCGAGTCCTTCGGCGATCCCGGTGATGTCGAAGGTCTCCTTGCCGGTCTAAGCCCAGTGACTCAGCGTTCTCGTTGTTGATGAATTGCAGCGGCAGGATTCCCATCCCCACGAGGTTGCTGCGGTGGATCCGCTCGAAGGTCTCGGCGATCGCGGCCTTCGAACCCCGAGCAGCCGCGGCCCCTTGGCGGCCCAGTCCCGCGAGCTGCCCGAGCCGTACTCCTTGCCGGCGATGACGATGAGGGGCGTGCCTTCCGTTTCGTATCTCGCGACCGCGTCGTAGATGCGAGCCTCTCGTCGCCGCCGGGATGATTCGTCGTCCAGGCCCCCTCTTTGCCGAGGCGAGCTTGTTGCGCAGTCGGATGTTGGCGAACGTGCCGCGCATCATCACTTCGTGATTGCCGCGCCGCGAGCCGTAGCTGTTGAAGTCCGTGGGTTCGACCTCCGTGTCCTGCAGGTACTCACCGGCGGCCGACTTCGGTGGGATCGCACCGGCAGGCGAGATGTGATCGGTCGTGACCGAGTCGCCCACGAGACGAGCACCCGGGCGCCGGTGATGTCTGTAGGGGGTCAGGTTCTCGTCCAGGTCGTCGAAGAAGGACGGTTCCCGCACGTAGGTCGACTCGGGGTCCCATTCGTAGAGACGGCCGGTCGGCGACGGGAGCTCGGTCCAGTTCTCCTCGCCCTCGAAGACCTTGGCGTACTCCTCGGTCGAAGAACTCCGAGCTCGACCGCCTTCATCGCCTCGGTGATCTCCTCGGGGGTGGGCCACAGGTCCTTCAGATAGACGGGTTGCCCGTCGGAGTCCTCGCCCAATGGGTCCTTGGTGAGATCGATGTCGGCGCGTCCCGGCAAGCGCGAAACGCCACGACCAGCGGAGGCGATGCAAGGTAGCTGGCCTTCACCTGGGGATGGATGCGGCCCTCGAAGTTGCGGTTGCCCGAAAGCACGGACACGACCGCGAGGTCGTGCTCGTCGATCGCGTCGGCGATCGGCTCGCGGTAGGGGACCGGAGTTGCCGATGCACGTCGTGCATCCGTAGCCGACCGATGAAGAAGCCGAGCTCCTCGAGGTGAGGCGATCAGACCCGCGCCTTCGAGGTATTCTCGTGACGACGCGCGATCCAGGCGCCAGGCAGGTCTTCACCCACGGCTTGCTCGTCAGCCCTCGCTCGACCGCCTTCTTGGCGAGAAGGCCGGCGCCCATCATCACCGACGGGTTGGAGGTGTTCGTGCAAGCTCGTGATCGCGGCGATCACGACCGAGCCGTGCTTGAGGTTGATCGGTGCCCGTTGCCATCGTCGACGTGCGCTCTCCGATGGGTCCGTGGGGTGGGGGAGGTGCGACGGCTCGACATTGCCTCCCTCGTTGAGGAAGCGTCCGAGGTCGATCTTGACCTCCCGGTCCCCGGCACTTCGTCCCTGTAGATCTCGGTGAAGCTGTCCCACACCTTGGAGAGCGTCGACCCGGTCCTGAGGCCGCCGAGGGCCGGCCACGCTCGGAACGACCTGTGCTCAGGTCGAGCTCCAGCGTCTCCGTGAACTCGGGATCGGGCGTGTCGTCCGGTGCGGAACATGCCCTGCTCCTTCGCGTACCGCTCGACCAGATCGATGAGCCTTCGGCATCGCGCCCGGTCAGCTGCATGTAGGTCAGCGTCTGCTCGTCGACCGGGAACAACGACGGCCGTGGCTCCGAACTCGGGCGACATGTTCGAGATCGTCGCCCGGTCGGCAACGGTGAGGTTCGACAAGTCCCTCGCCATAGAACTCGACGAACTTCCCGACGACGCCGTGATTGCGCAGCATCTCGGTGACGGTCAGCACGAGGTCGGTCGCGGTCACGCCGAGCTCCAGCGCGCCGGAGAAGCGGAAGCCGACGACCTTGGGAGTCAGCAGCGGCATCGGCTGGCCCAGCAGCGCGGCCTCGGCCTCGATGCCTCCGACGCCCCAGCCCAGGACGCCGAGGCCGTTGATCATCGGCGTGTGCGAGTCGGTCCCTACCAGGGTGTCGGGAACGGCCAGCGGCGAGCCCTCGACGTCGATCGTTCGCACGACGTGGCCGAGGTGCTCGAGGTTCACCTGGTGGACGATCCCCATACCCGGCGGCACGACGCGGAAACCGGCGAAGGCTTGCTGCGCCCACTGAAGCAGCGAGTAGCGCTCGTGATTGCGTTCGTACTCGCGATCGACGTTGAACTTGAAGGCCCGAATCGTTGCCGAAGGCATCGACTTGGACCGAGTGGTCGATGACGAGATCGACGGGCACCAGGGGATCGACCGTGCTCGGGATCGCCGCCCTCCCGGTCGATCGCGGATCGCATCGCCGCGAGATCGACGACGGCCGGAACACCCGTGAAGTCCTGAAGGATCACGCGGGCCGGAGTGAAGGGGAACTCTCGATCCTCGATCGGCTTCTGGCCCCACGGAGCGAGCGCCAGAACCGTCTCCGGGGTCGCATGCTCGGTTCCCGCGGAGCGGAGCAGGTTCTCGAGGAGGATCTTGACCGTCTTCGGGATCTTGGCCAGGTCCGCGCCATGTTCCTCGAGAGAGGCCAGACTCATGTACGTGACGTCACCCGATCCGGTGCTGAGGGTCCGGCCCGCCCCTAGGGGATCTGCGTTGCTCGCTGCGGTCATATCGCCTCCTGGATGTCTTCGAGGCCCGTGGTTCTTGCTCTCGAACCAACCTATCGCGGCGGTTGGACCCCCTCAGATGGCGCCCTTTAAGGCATTTCTTAGGTGAAAGCTCGAAACTCAAGAGATGGCTAAGGCTCGCATCCTCGTTGCAGACGATGAACCCGCGGTTCGCACCGCTCTCGAACGCGCGCTGAAGGTCGATGGATACGAGATCGAGCTGGCGATCGACGGTACTGCCGCGCTCGAGAAGGTTGCGTCCGGCCGGCCCGACGCGATCGTCCTCGACATCCTGATGCCCGGGATGGACGGCCTCGAGGTTTGCCGCCGGCTGCGCAAGGAGGGCAACGACGTCCCCATCCTCTTGCTCACCGCGCGTGATGCGATCGAGGATCGGGTGGCCGGGCTCGATGCCGGCGCGGACGATTACCTGGTCAAGCCGTTCGCGTTGCAAGAGTTGCTGGCGCGGGTGCGCGCCCTGTTGCGGCGCTCGGGGCCCGCGGAGGAGGGCGGCGTCCTTCGCTTTGCGGACCTGAGCCTCGACCCAACGTCGCATGAAGCGCGCCGTGGGGAGCGGGCGCTCGAGCTCACCAGGACCGAGTGGTCGCTACTCGAACTGTTCATGGCGCACCCCCGGCAGGTACTTACCCGGTCGGTGATCTTCGACCGGGTATGGGGTTTTGACTTCGGTCCCAACTCCAACTCTCTCGAGGTTTACATCGGGTACCTGCGGCGAAAGACCGAGGCTGAGGGGGAACCTCGGTTGATACAGACGGTCCGGGGAGTGGGCTACGTGCTCCGCGACCCCACCGACTAGTGAGCTTCAAACGCAGGCTGATCCTGTTCTCCGCGGTGGCGGTGAGCGTGGCGATCGTCCTGGGATCTGTCGCCGTGTTCTTCATCGTGCGCGGCCAGCTTCGCCGTCAGGTCGACAGGGCTTTGATCGAGCTCCATGAGGACGTAACTGCATCTCTCCCGCCGGGGAGCCTCGACCTTTCCTCGATGCCGCCGGGGACGATCGCCCTGCCGTTAGCCCCGGTCGGCGGTGCTCGCGGGTACGCGCAGTTCGTGAACTTCCAGGGCGTAACCCAGTCGCTGCGTGGCGGCGATGGCTTGATCCCCTCCTCGCAGCGAGCCCTCGCCGTTGCAGCCGGCGAGGAGGACGCGTACTTCACCGACCGCAGCGTGAACGGTGTGCACGCCCGGGTCTTCACCGCCCCACTGGTCCCCGGACTTGCATTGCAGACCGCGAGGCCGCTGAGCGAAGTCGACTCGGTGATGAAGGAGATCGGGTTGGTACTCGTCCTCGTGGCCGCTTCGGGGGTCGCCCTCGCCGCGGGCCTCGGCTGGGTTGTGGCGCGCTCGGCCCTCATGCCGGTTGCACGGATGACGGCAACGGCTGAACGGGTGACGACGACCGGGGATCTCACGCAGAGGATCGAGGTCGGCGGAACGGACGAGCTCGCCCGGCTGGCGTCGAGCTTCAACTCCATGCTCGAGGCGCTCGAGACCTCCCTCGGCAACCAACGTCAGCTCGTGATGGATGCATCGCACGAATTGCGGACCCCCCTGACGAGTGTCCGCACCAACATGGAAGTGCTTCAACGGGGAGGGCTGCCCGAGGACGAGCAGATCAAGATCGTTGCCGACGTGATCGCCCAGCTCGAGGAATTGAGCGTGTTGATCAACGACCTCGTCGAGCTTGCGCGTGGTCAGGAGCAGCAGCTCCCCTACGAAGACGTGCGTCTCGATCTGCTCGTCGCCGATGCCGTGGAGAGACAGCGCAGGTACTCACCCCACGTCGAATTCGATCTGGACTCCGACGAGACCACCGTCCGAGGTGTGGCGTCACGCCTCGAGAGAGCCGTCACCAACCTGCTCGATAACGCCGCCAAGTGGAGCCCGCCGCAAGCGCGCGTGGAAGTCGTCGTCCGAGATGGGCAGGTCTCCGTGCGTGACCACGGTCCGGGCGTCTCGGCCGACGACCTGCCTCACCTCTTCGAGCGGTTCTACAGAGCCCCGGCCGCCCGGAGCCTTCCCGGCTCTGGCTTGGGGCTGGCCATCGTTCGCCAGATCGTCGAGTCGCATGGGGGCCGCGTGTTCGCCGAATCCCCGGAGGGCGGCGGAGCGCTCTTCTGCGTCGCACTGCCTGATAGCTCGTAGGGTCGGTCGGTATGGACCCGTCCGAGAGGCCTCCCGATCACGCGATCGTCATCTTCGGAGGCAACGGGGACCTGTCGAAGCGCAAGCTCATGCCCGCGCTGTACCACCTCGAGAAGGCGGGTCTCATGCCGGACGAGTACCGGGTGATCGGCAACTCCCGCAAACCCTTCTCCACCGAACAGTTCATCGAGTTCGCGCGCGAGGCGATCGATGAGTTCGGTAAGGGTGACTACGACGACCGGGCGTGGCAGCGGCTATCGGAGCGGCTCACATACGTGTCACACGAGTTCAAGCCCGGCGACACGCAACCGCTGGAGGACGCGATCGCGGATGCGACCTCCGCCCTGGGAGAAGGAGCCCACAACCTCTTCTACCTGTCGATCCCGCCAGACTCGTTCGCGACGGTCACGGAAGCGATCGGTGAATCCGGCCTGAATCGATCGGCGCGGGTCGTGTTCGAGAAGCCATTCGGAATGGACCTGAAATCATTCAAGGAGCTCGATGCGATCGTTCGCCGGGTCCTCGATGAATCTCAGATCTTCACGATCGACCATTTCCTCGGCAAAGAGACGGTCCAGAACATCCTTGCTCTTCGTTTTGCGAATGGGATGTTCGAGCCGGTGTGGAATCGGCACCACGTCGATCACGTCCAGATCGATATCCCCGAGGAGCTGGGCATAGGAACGCGCGCCGGCTTCTACGAGAAGACCGGCGCCTTCCGCGACATGGTGGTTACCCATCTGTTCCAGGTGCTCAGCTACGTCGCCATGGAACCCCCCGCAACCTTCGAGCCGAAGTTCCTCCACGACGAGGCGGTCAAGGTCTTCGAGTCGATGCTCGAGATGGATCCGAAGGACGTCGTGCGCGGCCAGTACGAGGGCTACAGGTCGGAGGAAGATGTCGCCGACGACTCCGACACCGACACCTTCACCGCGGGGCGTGTGTGGATCGACAACTGGAGGTGGTCGGGAGTCCCCTTCTACCTGCGCACGGGCAAGCGGCTGGCGGAGCGACGATCCACTGTGACTCTCGCCTTCAAGGAACCGCCCCGCCGGATGTTCAAGGAGATCGACACCGAGGAGTTCGGCCACGACCACCTGACCCTCGAGCTCGGCCCCAACGAGGGCATCGCCATCACATTTCTAGCGAAGCTTCCCGGTCCCGACATCACCCTTGCCCCCGCGAGCATGAAGTTCGACTACGGCGGCAGCTTCCAAGCCGAGACTCTCGATGCCTACGAACGGTTGCTACACGACGCGCTGATGGGCGACCCGACCCTGTTCACCCGAGGCGACGGGATCGAGCGTGTATGGGAAGTCGTGCAACCGGTCCTCGACGATCCGCCGCCCCTGCGCACCTACGAGGCGGGATCGTGGGGCCCGACCGAAGCCGACGAGCTCATCGCCCCCCGGACGTGGCACCTCCCCGCCCACCACTAAGTGGAGCACTAAATGAGCGGTGCCAGCACCTCGGAGAGCTCTTTGCGGATGCCGGCGTAGAACGGGACTTCGACCTTGGTGTATCGCCGGGCTTCCGTCGCGCGCAGCCTGCGGATGAGCTCGACGATCCGTTCGGGCCCATCGGCCTCGAACGCGAGGATCCATTCGTAGTCCGTAAGGCCGAACGAGGTCGTGGTGTTGGCGAGCACGTCGGGGAACTCTCGCCCCGCCTCGCCATGCTCGCGCAGGAACTTGCCGCGATCGTTGGGCTCGAGCAAGTACCACTCCGGCGTGCGCACGAACGGATAAACCGAGACGTACTTCTTGGGAGCCTCGCCCTTCGCGAACGCCGGGAGGTGGTCCTTGGCAAACTCCGCGGGCTGGACGAGGCCCAGGAACGTGTCGACCACGTTCAAGTACCGGCCCAGGTCGCCGACCGCAGTCTGGGCTTTGTCGACGGAATCGACCACCAGCCACATGAGCACGTCGGCCTTGGCGGTGAACCCGATGGTCGAGTACGTCCCGCGCACTTCGTAGGAGTCGAGTATCGACCCGACCTCCGCGACGAGGTCTCTGCTATCCCGCCCTTTCGGGGTCAGTCCCTTGAACACCGGATAGGAGGCGACTACGAGTTCTTCTGGCATGTCCTCAGCGTATCGCCGCGGACCTGGTGGCCTTGACGGCGGCCGCGCGGGCCTGCCGGACGCAGTCGGGGATGCCCGAGCCTCGGTAGCCCGCGCCCGCCGGGAAGATCGCGTGCGCCTCGAGCCTGGACTCGATCTGGGCGATGCGATCGAGATGGCCGACGCGGTACTGGGGCATCGCACGTTCCCAGCGGAAGACCCGGCTCTCGTCGGGCTGGGCTTCGATCCCGGCTATCGCGCGGAGCTCCGCGGTTGCGGCTTTCACGAGAGCCGCGTCGGTGAGGTCGAGGCTGCGCTCGCCCGCGGCACGCCCGACGAAGGCGCGCACCACTGCGCTGTTCTCGGGAGCCGACCCCGGCCACTTGGCCGAGTACCAGGTGAACGCGGCCAATGTCGTCCCTTCGCTGCGGGGGATCAGAACCCCACTCACGCCGGGCGGCACGATGACTGCGCGCTCGGGGAACGTCAACGTCAGGATCGCCACGCTTGCGTACTCGACCGCGTTCAACAGTTCGCTCGCGGCGGCGTCGAGGCCCACGACCATTCCCCCGGCCACGAAAGCGGGAACGGCGAGGATCACCGCCTCGAACCGGTGAGAAGCTCCGCCCACCACGACAGTGGGCCCTGCCTCGATCCGCTCTACACGAGAACCCGAGACCACCGTTACGCGCTCGCCCAGCGAGCCGGCGAGACGATCGACGAGGGTCTGCATGCCGCCGCGCAGTCCGAGGAAGGGCGGCGGGCCGAGATCGACGTTGCCGGCCCGGCGCGCCGCCGCGAGACCTGTCAGCAGGCTGCGGTGCTTGCGGGCGATCTCGTCGATCTGAGGGGTGGCCGCGGCGAGGCTCATCTCGTCCGGGTCGCCGGCGCGCGTCCCCGCCAGCACCGGATCGACCAGGGCATCCAGGGCCTCCGGCCCTAACCTGCTCCGAGCGAACGATCCAACCGACACATCGGGCCCGCTCAATGGACGCCTCGAGAAGATGTCGCCGTAGGCGCGCAGCGCACCGGGGAGGGAGACGAGCCCTGCCCGCGCGGCGCGCATGGGCGACGAGGGGAACCCATAGGGGAACCCGTGAGGGAGCCGATGCATCCGGCCGCGACGTGTGAATCAACGCGCCGAAAACCGAGGGTGCAACCAGGTCCGGCCCAAGCCCGAGCTCACGACAGAGCGCGGGCACCGTGTCGTCGCGTGCGAGGAAGGCATCGGGACCCGCCTCGATCGAGTGCTCGTCGTCAGAGGCCGTGAGGATCTTCCCGCCCAGCCGGTCGGAGGCCTCGAAGAGCGTGACGTCGGCTCCTTGAGACACCAACTCCCGCGCCGCGACGAGCCCGGTGATGCCTCCGCCGATCACGGCCACGGTGCTCAAGTGCGTTCGAGGGCCCGCCGCGCCACGCCCGCAAGCACGTCAAGGAATCGAGCGTCGTCGTTTGGGGCACGTGTGCGCGCGAATGCGAGCCCAAGGTCGCGTGCAAGCGCCGAGGCTTCGACGTCGAGGTCGTACAGGACTTCGAGGTGATCTGCGACGAAGCCGCAGGGGCACACGACCACGGCGCGGCGACCACCTGCTGCGAGTGCCGAGATCATCTCGGTCACATCGGGACCCAGCCAGGGCACGCCGGTCTTGCCCGCGCTCTGCCACCCGACGTCATAGTGCTCGAGGCCGGCGGCCCCCGCGACCGCATCCGCGGTCTCACGCAGCTGGCGGGGATATGGGTCTCCGGCCTCCACGATCTTGGCGGGAAGGCTGTGCGCCGTGAACAAGACGACGGCCTCCTCGCGAACTTCGGCGGGGAGAGCCGCGATGGCCTCGCTCACCGCATCCGCGAGCCACGACACGTAACCCGCCTCGAGGTGCCAGCTCTCGATCATCTCGAGCTTTCCTTCCCAGCCTTGCTCGGCTGCGGCGTTGGCGGCTTGGCGCGCGTATTCGCCGATGCTCATGCTCGAGTAGTGCGGAGCCAGCACCAGTCCGACCGAGCGTTCGACGCCGGCCTCCGCGAGTGCGGCAATGCCGTCGGGTATGAACGGCGACGCATGCTTCTGACCGACGAACGCGGGGATCCCGAGGCGCGCCCCGATCCCATCCGCTTGAGCGCGCGTGATCTCTAGCAGAGGAGAGCGCCCTCCGATCGCGCGATATCTCGATCGGAGATCTTCGACCTGCTCGGGAGCAGGAGGCCGTCCGCGCCGGATGTGGGTGTAGTAAGCCTCGACGTCGTCCAAGTCGCGCGCCGTTCCGTAAGCCATGACCAAGATGCCGGCCTCAGGCATTGGGCCGCCAGGCGTGTACGTGCTCGACGAGGCGCGCGAGCGCCTCGGGTTCGGTGTCTGGATGGACCCCATGTCCGAGGTTGAAGATGTGCGCCCGGCCCCCGAGTTGTTCGAGAACGTTCGAAGCCTTCGCCTGCAGCACGTTCCAAGGGGCGAGACAGGCGATCGGATCGAGATTTCCTTGTAAGGGGAGGGCGTCACCGACGCGAGACCTCGCGTGAGCGAGCTCGACCCGATGATCCACGCCAAGCACGTCGCATCCCGCATCGGCCATGTCGACCAACAGCTCGCCCGTGTTCACCCCGAAGCTGATCCGAGGGACCCCGGCCTCGGCCAACGCACTGAAGATGCGCGTCACCCACGGCTTCACGAACGTTCGGTAGTCCTCGGGGGCCAGCCACCCCGCCCACGAGTCGAAAAGTTGGATCGCCGAGGCGCCCGCAGTTATCTGCCGCGTCGAGATAGGCGATCGTCGACGTCGTGAGCGTGTCCATGAGCGCCCGCCACCCCTCGGGTTCCCTGAGCATGAAGGCCTTGGCGCGCGCATGATCCTTGGAAGGGCCGCCGTCGATCAGATAGCAGGCGAGCGTGAACGGCGCGCCGGCGAAACCGATCAAAGGAACCTCCAGCTCCTGGGCCAGGATGCGCACGGTCTCGAGCACCTGCGGGATGTCCGACTCGGGCGCGAGCGTCCGCATGGCGGCAGCGTCGGCGGGAGAGGCGATGGGATCGAAGATGACCGGGCCCACCCCCTCCTTGATGTCCAGGTCGATGCCCACGCCGCGCAGGGGGATCACGATGTCGCTGAACAAGATCGCGGCATCGACCCCCAGCCTGCGCACCGGCTGGAGCGTGACCTCGGCCGCGAGCTCCGGTTCGTCGCAGATCTCGAGCAACGTGTGGCGCTCGCGGATCAAGCGATACTCCGGGAGACACCGCCCGGCCTGACGCATGAACCAAACGGGCACGGTTTCGACCGCTTCGCCCCGGCACGCGCCGAGGAAATTGGAGGTTTCTCTCACGCAGGCACACTACGGTCAGGCGGCGCCTCGCTAGGAGTATCGTCAGTTGGTGCTGTTTGCAGGTGGTTTGGTCGGGCTCGTCGTCCTGACGCTTTGGCTCTATTGCATCTTCGATGTCATCGCGACCGACGAGCAGCTGATGAGAAATATGCCGAAGCCCTTCTGGCTGATCATCGTCATCATCCTTCCGACAGTGGGCTCCCTGGCGTGGCTGATCCTCGGCCGCCCGCAGAATGCGGGCCTCACTCCCGGCGACACCACCTACAGGGCCGGCGAGTTCCGGCCCCCGCGACCTCTGCGTTCTGAGCATCCCTCCGCACTACCACGGGGGCCCGAGGACTCGCCGGGCTTCATGGCGGACCTCGACGAACGCAGCAAACGACTCAAACAATGGGAAGAGGACCTACGTCGCCGCGAAGAAGAGCTAAAACGCCAGGAGGGTGACGACCCAACCTAGGACGAACGACCTATCGGTCTTCCAGTAGCTTGGCGATCAGGTCTACGTATTGCATGAGGTGACGGGGGCCGAGGAACTCGTCTCGCACTCTCAGTTGAGCTTCTTCTCCATCTGCGCGGCGCTGTACTCGTCGTCGAGTAGATGGGACACGGCTCGGCCGTACTCGGCTAGGTCGACCGGGTCGTCGAGCAACACGCCGGTGATCCCGTCGATTATCTGGTCCTGGATCCCTCCGATGCGGCTCGCGACGACCGGGCGTGCCTTCCACATCCCCTCCGCGACGGTGAGCCCGAAGCCCTCGGCGATGCTCTTCTGAACGATGATGTCCGCCCGCCGTTGGAGCACGTTCACGATCGCAGCATTCTCGTCGCCGTCCTCCATCGGCAGTAGCGCTAGGTGGATGCGCGCTCTGTCGGTCGGCCGGAAGGGTTTCCCACGCGACCTTCGCTTCCTCCAGGACCTCCATGCCCTCGGGGTCGTCGGAGACGGCGTCGACGGCGGGGCCGGCCACGACGAGATGTGCATCGTCCGGTTCCTTCACGTGCTCGGCGAAGCCCTCGATGACGCCGAGCGGGTCCTTTAACCGGTCCCAACGAGATACCTGTACGACGAGCCGGGCATTGGGCGGCGGTGCCGGGCCGCCGTCGTAGAACTGAGCGCGCCGCTCGACTCGCGCGCCTCGCTGCCATCCCAGCCGTGTAGGCCGGGACACCTGGACTTCATCCGACAGCAGTCCCGCGGTGTGCAGGATCGCCGAGACGACCTCCGGTTCCAGACTCCTGATTCTTGGGAGAGAACGCATCGATCGAGGGCGGGATGATGCTCACCCTGTTATCGTCCAGGCCCTCCCAGGCATAGGCCTCACGGGAGAACACGAACGCGTCGCAGGTTGCACGTAGGGGATGAGGAACTCCCACGCCCCTCGAGCGAGATCGTTCGGCATGTCGAGGCCGACATGACATCGCCAGATGGCAACGATCCCTCCTCGACCAGCCGATCGATCAGTCCGGCGGGTTGGGGATCGTGGACGATCACTACGTCACCGGGACTCACCTTTTCCAGCAACTCGGCGGCGTCGGCTCGAGCGTCTTTTCGTACGTGGCCCGTTCGGCATCTCCCGAGGGGCCGCCGTCGCCCGGGGCTCCGTGGAGGTTGTTGTGTATCCGCTTCGTGATCCGGAAGAAGTCGGGGTTCCCGTCGATGACCAGCCAGCGGGCGTCCACGTCCGGCGCCTCGCGCGTACGCGAGCAGTGAGCGGAGCATCTCTGCAACCCCACCGCCACGAGCCGTCGAGTTGATGTTCCATACGGTTCGACCTTCGAATAGTGGTCGAGCGTTCTGGATCGCCTCAGCGAACGCGGCGAAGCGATCGGGTGCAAGGACCTCCTCGAACCTTTCCGGATTGAGGACGCCGACTTCCACTTCGGTGAGCGCCACCCGGTACTTCTACCTTGTCTGGGCGGGTCGAACCCTTCTGGCAGGATGAACGGGATGCCACGACTGTTCGGAACCGACGGCGTCAGGGGCGTTGCGAACCAGGACCTCACGCCCGACCTTGTCCTTGCGCTGGGCCGCGCCGCGGGCTTGGTGCTGGCTCCCGGCGGGCGGCCGGGTCGTCGTGGGCCGGGACACGCGCGTGTCGGGGCCGATGCTGGAGGGGGCTCTGACTGGCCGGGCTCTGTTCCGCGGGGGTGGACGTGCTCGAGGCGGGGATCATCCCGACACCGGGGGTCGCGTTCCTGACCCTGGACGAGAGGCGCCCGTGCCGGGGGAGTCATCTCGGCTTCCCACAACCCGGTCGGCGACAACGGCATCAAGTTCTTCACCGATCAGGGGATCAAGACCGACGGCGCCACCGAAGAAGCGATCGAGGAAGCGATGGCCTCGCCTCCCGAGGACCTCCCCACTCACACCGACGTTGGAAGCGCCGGCCGGTTGACGAACGCGCACGACCGCTACGTCGAGCATCTACTTGCTGCGGTCTCCGAGGACCTCGGTGGTTTAGCGTGACTCTCGATCTCGCGCACGGTGCTGCGTGCACGATCGCGCCCGAGGCTTTCCGACGCGCGGGGGCCGCTGCCGTCGTGATCAACGGCGAGCCGGATGGGACGCGCATCAACGTCGACTGCGGATCGACATCACTTACGGGAGCTCTCCGAGCGCGTGCGATCGGAGGGATCGGCCATGGGCCTCGCCTTCGACGGGGATGCGGATCGGGTGCTCGCGGTGGACGAGAACGGCGTCGAGGTCGACGGCGATCGAATCCTGGGCCTGATGGCGCTACATGCACTGCGAAGAGGGCCGGCTCAAGAACAACGTGTTCGTCGTAACTGTGATGACCAATCTCGGCCTTCGCCGGGCGCTCGAGGCCCGCGGCATTGAGGTTCTCGTCTGCTCCGGTGGGCGACAAGTTCGTGGCGGAGGAGATGGCCAAGCGCGGAGCGATGCTCGGCGGCGAACAGTCCGGTCACGTCATCCTGGCCGAGCACTCGACCACGGGTGATGGGATCCTGGCCGGGCTGGAGCTCGCCCAGATCGCGGCCTCGGGGACCGGCCGCTGTCGGAGCTCGCGCACTTCTACGAGCCCTATCCCCAGGAGCTGATCAACGTCCCAGTCCGCTCTAGGGACGAGCTCGAAGGGGCCGAGAGTCGCTGTGGGCCGAGGTGGCCCGAGCCGAGGCCAAGCTCGGAGACGAGGGCCGGGTGCTGCTCAGGGCCTCGGGGACCGAACAGCTCGTGCGAGTGATGGTCGAGGCCGCCGACGCCGAGGCGGCCCTCCGCACCGCCCAGGCCCTGGCCGACCAGGTGGCCGAGACCCTGGGCTAGGCCTGTTTCGAGGGCCCTTCTCCGGGATATCCTGGTAATAGCACTGAAGAGGTGCGCTAACAGACTGGAACTAGCGCCGGGACTCGCCTTAGGAGGCGGCGAGTCGACGAGGTAGGGGATCTCGGAGTGAACGTCGCCGACGCTGGGCGTTCCGATTCGGCGGGTGACCCTCGGCCTTCCACGGTCGTGACGTGTCGACAAACCCCGGGAGCGATCCCGGGACACAAACCGATCACGGAGTGGCCCTCTTCACCGTGCTTTCGGATCGACGCGCAACGTACGCGCGCTGACGGAGAGGGGATCTCTATGTGCGGAATCGTGGGCTATGTGGGGAACGAAGACAGCGCTGCCCGTGCTGCTCGACGGCATGCGGAAGCTCGAGTACCGGGGTTACGACTCGGCCGGCATCGCGGTCATCGACGGCGACGCGCCATGCAGGTCGAACGCCGAGCCGGCCATCTGCAGGTTCTGGACGACGCGCTCGACGAGCCAAACGATCGAAGGCTCCACCGGGATCGGGCACACGCGCTGGGCGACACATGGTGCTCCGACCGACGGCAACGCCCATCCACATCGCGATTGCACGCGGCCGGATAGCGGTCGTGCACAACGGGATCATCGAGAACCACGACGTCTTGAACGAGGAACTGCTCCAGAAGGGCCACACGCTTCTCGTCGGAGACCGACACCGAGGTCACCGCACACCTGATCGAATCGATCGTTGCGGAAGAGAAGTGCTCTTTGCTGGAGGCCGTGCGCAAGGCAGTCGACGTTCTGCAGGGGGCTTTCGCCTTGGTATGCGTGTCGGCCGACGAACCGGACGTGATCGTGGCGGCCCGACGCGAATCTCCCGTGGTCCTCGGCAAGACCGCCGAGGCCGGGTTCGTCGCCTCCGGTATCCCCGCCCTGCTCGCGTACACGCGCGACATGGTGACCATGGACAACGATCAGATCGCCGAGATCAGGCCCGGCTCGATCCGCCTGTTCGACTTCGACGGCAACGAGATCGAGCCCGAGGTCATCCACGTCGAGTGGGACATGGACGCGGCCGAGAAGGGCGGCTACGAGGACTTCATGCTCAAGGAGATCTTCGAGCAGCCCGAGGCGGTCCGGAACACGATGCGAGGCCGCTTCAAGAACGGTCGCGTTGTCCTCGACGAAGTGAAGTGGAGCGCGGAGACCCTCAAGAACATCTCGAAGATCGTGGTCGTCGCTTGCGGGACGTCGTTCCATGCGGGTATCGCGGCCAAGCATTCGATCGAGCACTGGACCCGGATCCCGGTCGAGCTCGACCTCGCCTCGGAGTTCCGCTATCGCGACCCCGTGCTCGACGAGCGCTCGCTGGTCATCGGGATCGCCCAATCGGGCGAGACCGCGGACACCCTCGCCGCGGTCCGGTTCGCCAAGGAGATGGGCGCCCAGGTCGTCGCGATCACCAACGTCGTCGGGTCCTCGATCACGCGTGACGCGGACGCAGTTCTATTCACGCATGCCGGACCGGAGATCGGCGTGGCCGCTACGAAGACATTCCTCGCCCAGCTCGTTGCGATGAACGTGCTCGCGCTTTACCTGGCTCAAGAGCGCGGCTCGATGACGGACGAGAAGATCGAAGAGACGATCGAAGCCATGCACCGGCTCCCCGACCAGGTCGAGGAGACGTTGCTGATTGCACGACGACGTCCACCGCGCCGCGAAGCGCTACGCCGAGGCCCGGGACTTCATCTTCATCGGCCGGGGTGTCGGCACGGCGGTTGCGATGGAAGGAGCCCTCAAGCTGAAGGAGATCTCCTACATCCACGCCGAGGGTTATCCCGCTGGCGAGCTCAAGCACGGGGCGATCGCACTCATCGAGGACGGGGTCCCCGTGGTCGCGGTCCTCACCGGGCACAAGCTCTACGAGAAGATGCTCGCCAACGTCGAAGAGGTGAGGGCTCGCGGGGCCGAGACGATCCTGCTCGCCCCCCGCAACGACGAGCGAGCCCGCTCCCTTGCAAACGAGCTCTTCGAAGTCCCGGTAACCAAGCCACTACTGAGCCCGATCCTCGACACGATCCCGCTCCAGCTACTCGCCTATTACGTAGCAAAAGAACGAGGAGCCTCCCCCGACAAACCCCGAAACCTAGCCAAGAGCGTCACAGTCGAATAACGGGCTCGAGTGTGGTCGGGCTTCAAGTCCGGCCACGCACCGATGTAAATATCCCGTGGGAATCTGGGGGCCATGACCGCCATCGGGCCAACCCGCCGCCGCCTGGGGACGCTTCTGGCCCCCCTGCTGATAGCAACCGCGCTGATCTCGGCTCCGGCCCGGGCCCAGCCCGCTAACGACGCCTTCGAGGCCGCCGAGCGTCTGCCCGGCGAGACCACGGTGACCACCTCGAACGTTGGGGCGACCAAGGAGCCGAACGAACCCGAGCATGCCGGCGAGACGGGCGGGGCTTCCATCTGGTTCACCTATGTAGCGCCGGAAACGGGCAACGTCACGCTGAACACGAAGGACTCGGCGATCGACACGGTCCTGGCGGTCTACACCGGGCAGACAGTTTCGGCCTTGGCGCTCGTGACCTTCAACGACGACGATGACTCGACAACGACGAGCCGGGCCACATTCCAGGCTCAGGCCGGGGATCGGTATCGGATCGCTATCGACGGCAAGGACGGTGCGACCGGCCCGATCGTCCTCTATCTCACGACGAACCTTCCGCGCTGCGACGTCCTTGGAACGGGCGGACAAGAAACGCTCAGAGGGAGCGGGCCCGATGAAGGAATCTGCGGTCTCGGCGGTGACGACATCTTGATCGGCGGCAGCGGCGCGGACCACCTCGTCGGGGGTCCCGGTGCCGACACGCTCATCGGCGGACCGGGCGACGACGAGTTCGACGGAGGCGAAGGCCGGGACACCGCGTCGTATGCGCGCTCACCTGCAGTGGTGGTCGATCTTTCGCGCCGGCAGGTTTCGGGAGAGGGCACCGACGAGTTGACCGACATCGAGGTGGTCGACGGGTCCAAACGTCGCGATCGGATGTCGGGAGGACCTCGCGCCGACACACTCCTAGGCAATGGGGGCAACGACGTGCTCGATGGAGCGGGAGGCGACGACGATCTCAAGGGCGGCGCCGGCAACGACCACTTCACCTCGGGCCCCGGCAACGACACATTCGCCGGCGAGGCGGGCCGCGACTCGATCTCCTTCGCAACGAGCGGGAAGGCGGTCTCGGTAGACCTCGCCTTCGGTGGCTCTCTAGCTGATGGGACCGACACCATCCGCGAGGTTGAGGAAGTGATCGGGACGCGCAAGGCCGACGTCCTGCGCGGTGGGAAAGGCTCCGATCGCCTCACGGGAGGCGGCGGCGCGGACACGCTCTCGGGCCTCGGCGGGCGTGACGTGCTCGGTGGGGGAGCGGCCGGCGATCTCATCTGGGGAGGCGAGGGCAAGGACCGGCTCCTCGGCGGCGCGGGTTCGGATGCATGCCACTCCGGAACGGGCGGAGCGAGCCGCGGCTCGTGCGAGCGCACGCCCCCGTACGACGACTGGCTTGGAACCGTCAATCTGTTCAGGTCGATCTCGCGCTTGCCACGCGTGATGGAGGACCCGGCACTCAGCGAAGGCGACCGCCTGCACGCGCGCTACGTCGTGAAGACGGATCAAGGTGGGCACGTCGAGGATCCGAACAATCGTTGGTACTCGCCGGCCGGAGCAAGCGCGGCTGCGAGCAGCAACGTGCAATGGTCATCGAACGTAGCGACGTCAGACGCGCAGGCGATCTCGTATTGGATGACCGGCCCGTACCACGCGGTCGGGATATTGAACCCGTCGCTCGACGTGGTCGGCTACGGCTCCTATCGAGAGGCCGGCAGCCCCGGCTATACGGAGGCCGCGGCCCTAGACATCATCCGCGGCATCGGCGCGCCG
This sequence comes from uncultured Actinomycetes bacterium, assembly GCA_963786155.1. GTDB lineage: Bacteria > Actinomycetota > CADDZG01 > CADDZG01 > WHSQ01 > CAWAXW01. The sequence goes on from CAWAXW010000006.1 coordinate 248,013, forward strand.
AACGATGCCTACCCGATCATGTGGCCGGGACCGAACTCGAGCACGCCGCTCGCGGCCTACACCGGTGGCGAGGTGCCCGATCCGTTGGCGAGCTGTAGGGGTTACAGCGCTCCAACCGGCCTTCCCTTGCTTCTCATATTGGATGAGTCCGCCAAGCTCGGCGCCCACTCGCTACGACGAGGAGGCGCGGCGGTACCGCATTGCGCCTACGAGCTGAATTCCAACACCGTGGTCGTCATACCCAGGTCGCCGCTGAGCCGGGGAGCCCGATATGAGGTGACCGTGAACGCAGCGGGTGAGAAGCACAGTTGGGGCTTCCGCGTCCGCTGAGTAGTCTCCATCTAAGAGACGCCGCCGCGAGAAGGAGGAGCCGGCATGGGATTCATGGACAAGGTCAAATCTGCCGCATCGGACGTGGCCCAGCAGACGAAACAGGCCACCAACAAGGCGCAGGAAAAGATGGGCGAGGTTCAGACCAAGAAGAAGATGAACGAGCTGGCCACGAAGCTCGGCTGGTTGATATACCAAGAGCGAGCCCACGCGAAGCCCGCGGGGGCCGAAGCCGACCAGATCGTCGCCGAGATCACTTCGCTCTACGCCGAGCTCGAGGCCGCGCCCGCCGCCGAGTCCGTCGAGCAAGCCCCCCCGCCCGCGGCCGGCCCGCCCCCAGCTGAACCCCCCGGAGGCGACTCGGTCTAGTCCCCAGGTGCAGCCGCTCCCGACCCCGGAGGAGATGGCCCGCGCGGATGCCGCCGCGATCGAAGGCGGAACATCCGCCGCGCTGTTGATGGATCGCGCCGGGCGCGCGGTCGCTCGCGCCGTTGTGGAGCTTGCGGGTGGCCGGTACGGCACAAAGGTGGCGGTCGTGTGTGGGAAGGGCAACAACGGAGGGGACGGATTCGTAGCCGCGCGCGTACTGCACTCACAAGGCGTGGCCGTCTCATGTATGTCGTCGAGTCCACCGAGAGACTTCTCTGGCCCGAGCGCCGAGCACTTGGCGCGCATGAGAGAAGAAGGTGTCGCGCTTCGTCCGTTCGCAGCCGAAGACCTCGATCCAGTGGACGTCGTAGTGGACGCCGTGTTCGGCACCGGCTTCGAGGGATTACCTCGCGACGACGCGGCCCGCATCATCGAAGCCATCAACTCTTCAGGCGCGCTCGTGGTCGCGGTCGACATCCCATCGGGAGTCGACGGCTTGACCGGTGCGACAGAGGGTGTCGCTGTAAGAGCCGACGTGACCGTGGCGATGGGCGCGCAGAAACTCGGAACCACGCTCGGGCAAGGCGCGCTCCATTCGGACCGCGTCGAAGTGGCGGAGATCGGGATAGACGTCAACACGTCAGCAACTCGCATGCTCGAAGCGCGCGATGTCCTGGACATGTTGCCGATCCGCGCCCTCGACGCACACAAGCGCAGCAGCGGAGCGGTCGCTGTGATCGCAGGATCCGAAGGGATGTCGGGGGCGGCACTGCTGACCGCGCGCGGGGCGGAACGAATGGGATCTGGCTACGTGACGGTGGCCTCGACCCGTGCGGTCGACGCCGCGGTCTCGGCCGCATTGCCCGAGGTCTTGACCCGCGTGGTCACACAAGAGGAGGCGTTGGGCCCCGAGTCGCTCGATGCTTTCTCGGACGTGTTGGACAAGGCCGATGCCGTCGCCTTGGGACCCGGGCTGGGACAAGGCGTGAAGCAACGAGCCCTGGTCGCCGAGGCACTGACGAAGATCGACCTCCCGATCGTGCTTGACGCCGACGGCCTGAACTCGCTCGCATCCGACGCCGCATCACTCGAGCATCGCTCGGGCGCAACGGTCATCACCCCTCATCCCGCCGAGTTGGCTCGCCTCATGAACTCGAGCACGGCGGAGGTCCAGGCGGACCGCGCCGGGAGCGCTCGCGGGGCGGCCGATCGGTTCGGCTGCGTCGTGCTCCTCAAAGGCTTCCGTTCGGTCATAGCTCACGAGGCGGGGCTGACGGTGATCCCCACGGGCGGCCCCGAGCTCGCGACTGCCGGCACGGGAGACGTGCTCACCGGAGTAGTGGCGGCCCTTCTCGCAGCCGGGCTGGGGGCTCGGGAGGCCGCCGAAGCCGGAGCTTTCGTTCACGGACTCGCCGGCTCCGTCGCCGGAGCGAACCTCGGAGCCACGGGAGTGGTCGCCTGGGACGTGGCCGAAGCGCTGCCCGAGGCGATCGATCTGGTGTGGGAAACGCCGAACTAGTCTCAGGCCTATGACCGGTCTCGACGAGCAAACGATCGCAGCCCGGGGGCACCCGGTGTGGGCCGAGGTGGACCTCGCCGCCATCCGCCACAACATCGCGACTCTCGCCGAACGTGCGCGCGGGGCCGAGGTGATGGGGGTGGTCAAGGGCTATGCGTACGGGCACGGGAATCCTGCGAGCGCGAACGCCATGGTGCAGGGCGGGGCGACGCGGCTGGGGGTCGCTCGGGTCGCCGAGGCCCTTCATCTGCGAGAGGCCGGCGTCGAGGTGCCGATCCACGTCTTCACCGAGCCCCCGCCCAGCGCGATCCCCCTTCTGATCGAGAACCGGCTCACCGCGACCATCTACACACGACCTTTCGCCGCGGAGCTATCGGAGGCCGCCGCCGCGAGCGGCTCGAGGATCGGGGTTCACGTGAAGGTCGATACGGGGATGCATCGGGTCGGCGTGCCCGCCGACGAGGCCGTCGCGGTCTTCGAGGAGCTCGCGCGCCTTCCCGGTATCTCGATCGAAGGAGCCTGGAGTCACCTCGCCGTCGCCGACGTCCCCGACCATCCCTTCACGCGCAAGCAGCTCGATCTCTTCCTCGACGTCGTCGGTCGCGTTCAGCGAGCCGGCATCGATGTTGGAACGCGTCACATTGCCAACTCGGCCGCCACTCTGTCGATGCCCGACAGCCATCTCGATCTGGTCAGGTGCGGCGTGGCCTCCTACGGTCTGTGGCCGGGGGACGATCTCGTCGGGGTCGCCGACCTTCGCCCCGCGCTGTCGCTGAAGGCGCGCGTCAACATGGCCAAGACGGTTCCCGCCGGAGATGCGCTCTCGTACGGGCTGAACTACGAGCTGGCGCGCACCAGCCGGGTCGTCACGATCCCCGCCGGGTACGCGGACGGTTACGACCGGCGCCTGTCGGGGAGGGCCGACGTCTTGATCGGCGGCGCCAGGTACGGGGTATCGGGCACGGTATGCATGGACCAGTTCATGGTTGATGTTGCCGACGCGGACGTCGAGGTCGGCGCGGTCGCCACCCTGCTCGGATCCGACGGCGACAATCGCATCGCCGCGGAGGACCTCGCCTCGATCCTCGGCACGATCAACTACGAGATAACGACGCGCATCCCGTCGCGCGTCCCCCGCCTCTATCTGAACGAGGTGCCCTAGTGGCCCGCGGAAAGGTGCTCGCGCTCGCCGGCGCAGCCGCGACGGCTGCGGCCGGGATCGCTCTCGAGAAGGCAGCTCTGGGTCGCAAGCGCAAAGTAGACCCGATGGCTGCCGAGGCTTACGGCGAGCGCCGGGCCGAGAGGACGCGGCACGTGACCCTGCGGGACGGCGCGCGCATCTTCGTCGAAGAGAGCGGCCCGAAGACCGCGACCAAAGGCGCGCTCTTCATCCACGGCTCCGCGCTGCGAACCGACACCTGGTACCACCAGCTCGAAGGAGTGGGGGGCTTCCGCTCGGTCTTCTACGACATGCGGGGCCACGGCTTGTCCGAGCGAGGCACCGCCGACTTCACGATCACCGAGCTCACCCGCGACGTGGAAGAGATCGCCGCGGCGGTCAAGCTCAAGGAGTTCGTCATCGTCGGGCACTCGGTCGGGGGCATGACTGCGCTCCAACTCGGGCGCGAGCGACCGGAGCTGCTCGGCTCGACGGTCAAGGGCTTGGTGCTGGTCAACACGACCTACGGTCCTGTGACGGACACCCTTATCGGCGGAAGCGGCATCGCGCGCGTCGAGCGGATGACGCGCAGGCCGTTCGACGCGATCGGCGGATATCACCAACGCATCGAGCGCTTGCGCCGCATCCTCCGCCCGTCGGACGCCCTGTTCTGGACGGTCGCGCTTCTGGGGTTCGGGCCCAAAGCCTCCGCGCGGCAGATCGACTTCACCTACGACATGCTCGCGGAGACCCCGATGGACGTGATCATCGAGCTCATCCAGTGCTACCGGGACTACGACATGACCGACCATCTGGCGGAGGTGACCGTTCCCGTCCTGGTGATCGGCGGCTCCCACGACCGCCTGACGATGGCGCACGCATCCGATCACCTGGCCGACCACCTGCCCAAGGCGGAGCTCCACATCTTCGACAAGAGCGGCCACATGACCATGCTGGAGCGACACGAAGAGTTCAATGTCATGCTTGCGGAGTTCCTGACCAACACCCTGGGAAAGCGACGGGCCTCTAAGTGAGAGACGAACGGATAGAGAAGCTCGCGGACATCCTGGTCGACTACTCGACCGGGGTGAGCGCCGGCGATCTCGTCATCATCAGGGGCGCGTACGTCTCGGAGCCGCTGATGCTGGCCCTGTATCGCCGCTGTCTCGAGAGAGGCGCGTACGTCCGTCCGGAGACGACCCTTCCGCGTGCGCAGCCCCTCTTCTATCGTCATGCCAACGACGATCAGTTGAAGTTCGTCTGGCCGGTGGACAAGTGGGTCACGGAGAACATCGACGTCTCGTTCCACATCCTCGCGGACACGAACACGCGCCAGCTATCGAGCGTCGACCCACAACGTCAATCGATCGCTTCGAGCGCGCGCAAGGACCTGATGCGCACGTCGATGCAAAGAGCGGCAGACGGCGAGTACCGCTGGAACGTCACGCTCTTCCCGACCGAGGCTTATGCGATGGAGGCCGGGATGAGCCTCGATGAGTACGAGGACTTCTACTACCGAGCATGCCTCGTGCACACCGACGATCCGGTGGCCGAGTGGGAGAAGGTCGCGGATCGCAACAAGCACCTGGTCGAGTGGATGAAAGGTCGCAAGCAAGTCCATATCGAGGGCGAGGGCACCGACCTGACGCTCGGCATCGAGGACCGCACGTTCGTCCCCTCGGAGGGCAAGGAGAACTTCCCGGACGGCGAGATCTTCACCGGACCGGTCGAGGACGTCACGACCGGCGTGGTCACGTTCACTTACCCCGCGATCTACGGGGGCCGGGCGGTCGAAGGGGTCCGCCTCGAGTTCGAGAAGGGCCGCATCGTGCACGCGTCCGCCAATCGCAACGAAGATTTCCTCATCAAGACCCTCGACACCGATCCGGGTGCGCGCATCCTCGGCGAGCTCGGCATCGGCACGAACTACGGGATCACGGAGTTCACCGGCGAGGTGCTCCTCGACGAGAAGATCGGCGGCACCGTCCATCTCGCCGTCGGCAAGTCCTATCCCGAGACCGGCGGCCGCAACGAGTCGGCCGTCCACTGGGACATGGTCTGCGACCTCCGCCGCGGGGGCCGGGTAACGGTCGACGGAGACGTCTTCATGGAGGACGGCAAGATCGTCGTCTGAGTCTCGGCCTGCGTGTTGACCCCCCGTGCCGGCCTGCATATCGTCGGCACATGCCGGGCCGGGGTTCCATCGAGATCGACGTCGTCCGCGAGCGCGCCCTCGGGTGCACCGCCTGCCGGTTGGCACAGGGCAGGACCCAGGTCGTGTGGGCCAAGGGCAACCTCGACGGGGACCTTCTCTTCATCGGCGAGGCCCCCGGTTTCCACGAGGACCAGCAGGGGCTGCCATTCGTAGGAGCGGCCGGCCAATTGCTGGATCGGCTCCTGGACGAGGTCGGGATCGATCGGGAAGAGCTGCGATCGTCAACGTCCTCAAGTGCCGGCCCCCCAACAACCGGGACCCGCAGCCCGACGAGATCGAGACCTGCCGGCCGTGGCTCGAGGCTCAACTCGACTACATGCGGCCGCGGGTCATCGTGACTCTCGGCAACTTCGCTACCAGGTTCATCCTCGAGGACCCGATCGGGATCACCAAGGCCCGCGGTCGGCGCTACGAGCGCCTGGGGGCCGTCGTCGTCCCCATCTTGCATCCGGCCGCGGCCCTACGGGGCGGGCGCTTCGGCGGGATCAGCTCCGTCGATCTGATCCGTGAGGATCTCTCCGTGGTCAAAGGGATATTGGAGGAGGTGAGGGAGCCGGAGCCGCGGGTCGGCGGTAGCGGCTCCCTCCGCCGAGGCCGACCAGCTCGGAGCTACTGGGCTCTTGCGCTGAAACGGAACATAGCAAGGCCGCAGGGTGTACTGTGAGGGCCACGGGGTCGTTTCGAGGTCGCCCGAGGAGACGCGCATCCTCGGGGCGGCGCTCGCCCCCATGCTCCTGCCGGGCGACGTGATCAGCCTCACGGGCGACCTGGGCGCGGGCAAGACCGTCTTCGTCCAGGGGCTGGCGGCCGCCCTCGGCGCCAACGGGCGCGTGACCAGTCCGACCTTCACGATCGTCCACGAGTACGAGGCGCGCTACCGGATCGTCCACCTCGACGTGTACCGGCTGAACTACTACCAGGAGGTGCTCGACCTGGGCTTCGAGGAGCTGTTCGATCCGGAGAGCATCCTGGTCGTCGAGTGGGGCGAGGCAGTGTCGCCCTTGCTGCCCCGCCGCCACCTGGAGGTCGACATCCGCAGGCACGAAGATCCGAACGGGCCTGAGGACGAGCGGGTGGTCGTCTTCAAGCCCCGGGGCGAGGAGTGGGCCCGCAAGGTCGAGGGCATGCGCACGACGGCGGAGACTCTGCTCGACGCAGCGCAACCGGAACAACCTGAGGCCGGTCGCCGGTTCTGGGATGCGACCATTAGCCCGAGACAGATCGGGGAGAAGTGATGCTGGTTCTCGGGATCGAGACCTCGACGCCCCAGGCGAGCGTGGCGATCGGCTCCGAACAGGGAGTCATCGCGAGCGCGATCGTCTCGCGCGGCCACAGCCACAACGAGTTCCTGCTGCCGGCCATCCGTTTCTGCCTGGACCAGGCCGGGGTCGAGTTCCGCAACCTCGGTGGGGTGGCGGTGAGCCTCGGACCCGGGCTCTACACGGGGATGCGCGTCGGCGTCGCCACGGCGAAGGCTCTCGCGCATGCGCTCTCGGTCCCGATCGTGGGCCTGGCCAGCCTGGACCTCCTCGCCTACGACGTCCGCTACTCGCCCAAGACGATCCTGGCGGTGCTCGACGCCCGTCGCAACGAGGTCTTCCACGCCTTCTACCGGTCTTCGCCCGGGGGGATCCAACGGATGACCGAGCACACCGTGTCGCGTCCCGATCACGTCGCCATCGGGCTCGAGACGCGGCTGGAGGAGGTCCTCGTGGTGGGCAACGGCGCGCTCGTCTACCGGGACGTGTTCGAAGACCTGGGGCCGCGAGTCGAGATAGGGACCATGAGCCACGCATTCCCCGACGCGAAGGGACTCGTCGAGCTCGCGCTTCCCCGGATGTTCCGCGAGGAGTTCGATTCCCTCTACGACCTCAAGCCCCTTTATCTCCGCCGCTCCGCGCGCGAGATCCAGTGGGACCGGATCCAGGGCCGGAGGTCGCGCGTGAGTGGCCATCGCCCCCCTTCCCGATCGCGAACCGATAACCGACATCGAGCTGACGCGCATGCGCCGTCGCCACCTGCGCCGCGTTATGGCTATCGAGTCGCGTGTCTACCCGCGGCCGTGGAGCACTTCGTTGTTCCTTTCCGAGCTCGCGCAGCGAGGCTCTCGTAGCTACATCGTCGCCCGGTTCGAGAACAACGTCGTCGGTTACGCGGGGATGATGTTCACCGGCGAGGAGGCCCACGTCACCAACATCGCGGTCGATCCGGACTTCCACGGCCGCAAGGTCGGGACGCGCTTGTTGTATGCGCTCGTGACGGAGGCGATCGCACGCGGGGCGGAGCGGGTCTCGCTCGAGGTGCGCGTGTCCAACGAGGTCGCACAAGCGATGTACGACAAGTTCGGGTTCTCTGTCGTGGGTACCCGCAAGGGCTACTACATCGAGACCAACGAGGATGCCTTCGTGATGCTCGTCGGAGAACGTGCGCTCCACGGAATACCGGCTGATGCTCGAATCGATCCGGGCCGAGATCAAGAGCCTGAGCTCGTGAACGAGGTCCAGACCGCTCCGTCCCCTACGCGTCCAGGAGCACAAGATCGAGGAGTGGGACGACGAGACGCTCGTGCTCGGCATCGAGACCTCGTGCGACGAGACCTCGGCGTCCGTGGTCAAAGGGGGCCGCGAGATCCTCTCGAACGTCATCGCGTCGCAGACCGAGCTGCACGGCGAGTACGGGGGCATCGTTCCCGAGATCGCGGCTCGCGCCCACGTCGAGGCGCTGACGCCGACGATCCGCGAGGCGCTGCTGCGAGCCGACGTCACCTTCTGGGACCTCGACGGGATCGCGGCGACTCTGGGTCCCGGGCTGATCGGGTCGCTTGCTCGTCGGCGTCGCCGAAGCGAAGTCGATCGCGGCCGTCCTGGACGTCCCGGCGGTCGGGGTGAATCACCTCGAAGCCCACATCTACTCGAACCTGCTGGCCGACGAGAAGGCGGCGTTCCCGGCCCTCGTCCTGCTCATCTCGGGGGGGCACACGCTGCTGATCAACGCCACCACCCACGGCGACTACGAGGTCCTTGGGAGGCACGCTCGACGATGCCGCCGGCGAGGCCTTCGACAAGGTCGCCCGCTTCCTGGGCCTCGAGTATCCGGGGGGGCCGGAGATCGACCGCCTCTCGTTGCTCGGCGACCCCGAGGCGATCAAGTTCCCCCGGGCCATGATCAAGGAGCCGGGCTTCGACGTCTCCTACTCCGGGCTCAAGACCTCGGTCATCAACTATGTCCGCAAGGCCGAGGCAGCCGGCGAAGAGATCTCGATCGAGAACATCGCGGCGACCTTCCAGGCGGCCGTCGTGGAGATGCAGGTGGCCAAGACCATGGCCGCCGCCGAGCACACCGGCTCCCAGAGCGTCTTTCTGTGCGGGGGGGTGGCGGCGAACTCCGGGCTCCGGCAGGGCCTGGGCCAGGCCTGCGTCGAGCGAGGCCTCTCGCTTCCACGTCCCGCCCCTGGAGCTGTGCACCGACAACGCCGCGATGGTGGCCGCCTGCGGCACGGCCATGCTCCGCCGGGGCCTCTACCTGAGCCTGGAGGCCTCCCCGGACCCCAATCTGCCCCTGGTTTGACCCCTCCGGCCACCTCCGGCTACCATTAGCACTCTGCTATTGGGAGTGCTAACCACAGGAGGAAAGATGGCCCAGACCAAAGTCAACATCCGCCCGCTAGAGGACCGCATCGTCGTCCGCCCCGAGGAGGGCGAGGAGACGACCGCTTCCGGAATCGTGATCCCGGACACCGCCAAGGAGAAGCCCCAAGAGGGCACCGTCCTGGCGATCGGCCCCGGCCGCCGCAGCGAGACCGGCGACCTCATCCCCCTCGACGTCAACGAGGGCGACCGGGTCATCTACTCGAAGTACGGCGGCACCGAGATCAAGCTCAACGACGAAGACCTGCTCATCCTCTCGGCGCGCGACGTGCTCGCCGTAATGGGCTAAGTCCCAACACCACCAACGAACAGGAGTAATGGATGCCAGCTAAGGAAGTGAGGTACGACGCCGAAGCCCGGCGCGGCCTCGAGAACGGGGTCAACCGCCTGGCCGATGCCGTGCGCGTGACGCTCGGTCCCAAGGGTCGCAACGTGGTCCTCGACAAGAAGTGGGGAGCACCGACGATCACGAACGACGGTGTAACGATCGCCAAAGAGATCGAGCTCGAAGACCCGTGGGAGAACCTCGGCGCGCAGCTCGTCAAGGAAGTCGCTTCGAAGACGAACGACGTCGCCGGTGACGGCACGACCACCGCGACGGTTCTCGCTCAGGCGATGGTGAACTCCGGCACGCAGCAAGTCGCAGCCGGCGCCAACCCGATGGCGCTGAAGCGCGGCATCGAGAAGGCCGCTGCTGCCGCGATCGACTCGATCAAGTCGCAGGCCCGTGACGTCGAGGGCCGCGAGCAGATCGCCCACGTCGCTTCGATCTCCGCGAACAACGACGCGCGAGATCGGCGAGGTTGTCGCCGAGGCCATGGACAAGGTCGGCAAGGACGGCGTCATCACCGTCGAGGAGTCGAACACCTTCGGGATCGAGCTCGAGCTCGTCGAGGGCATGCAGTTCGACAAGGGCTACATCAGCCCGTACTTCGTCACCGACCAGGACCGTATGGAGGCCGTGCTCGAGGACCCCTACATCCTGATCGCGCAGCAGAAGATCAGCACTGTGCGCGACTTGCTGCCCGTGCTCGAGAAAGTGATGCAGTCGGGCAAGCCGCTCCTGATCATCGCCGAGGACATCGAGGGCGAGGCTCTCGCCACGCTCGTGGTCAACAAGATCCGCGGCACCTTCAACGTCGTCGCAGTGAAGGCCCCCGGTTTCGGGGACCGTCGCAAGGCGATGCTGCAGGACATCGCGATCCTGACCGGCGGCCAGGTCGATCTCCGAGGAGATCGGGCTCAAGCTCGAGAATGCCGGGCTCGACCTCATGGGCAGCGCGCGCAAGCTCGTCGTCTCCAAGGACAACACCACGGTCGTCGAAGGTGCCGGTGACGGCGGCGAGATCAAAGGCCGGATCGAGCAGATCCGCGCCGAGATCGAGCGCACCGACTCGGACTGGGACCGCGAGAAGCTGCAAGAGCGTCTCGCCAAGCTCGCGGGTGGAGTTGCCGTCCTCAAGGTCGGCGCAGCAACCGAGGTCGAGCTCAAAGAGAAGAAGCACCGCATCGAGGACTCCGTCTCGGCCACGAGGGCCGCGGTCGAGGAGGGCATCGTCGCCGGTGGCGGCGTGACCCTGACCCGCGCCACCGAGGCCATCGAGGCTCTCGACCTGATCGACGAAGAGGCGGCAGGCGCACGCGTCGTCATAAAGGCGCTCGACGCTCCGCTTCGGTGGATCGCCCAGAACGCCGGCTACGAAGGCGGCGTCGTGGTCGACCGGGTCCGCAACGAGAAGCCGGGCCACGGCTTCAATGCGGCAACGGGCGAGTACGTCGACATGTTCGCCGAGGGCATCGTGGACCCGGCCCGGGTCACGCGTGCAGCTCTCGAGAACGCCAGCTCGATCGCCGCGCTGCTCCTCACGACCGAAGCCACGGTCGTCGAGAAGCGGATCGAAGAAGACGAAGACGCCGGCCACGGCCACGCCCACGGAGGCATGGGCGGCATGGGCGGCATGATGTAACAAGGTCCTCTAGAGGACTACGAAAGCGGGCGGAGGTAACTCTCCGCCCGCTTTTTCGTCCCTCGGCTTTCTTTGTGAGTTGAGTGGGACTCACTCAGCGTGATTTCATAGAGAAGGGCTCACCCGGCGGAGATCGCTCGGGCTATCTCTTCCAGCATCCATGCCCGGCGCCTGCGGATGTCGTCGGCGGTGAACCTCAGGACTACCCAGCCCAGCACCTTGAGCGCGGTCTCGCGTCGTCTGTCCTCGTAATAGGCCTCGGCGGTGTCGTGAGTCTCGCGGCCGTCGATCTCGATGGCGAGCTTGAGGTTCGGGTAGGCGAAGTCCGGCCTCGCTACGAACCCGACCTCGTCGTGCACCTCGTGCTCAGGGATCGGTCGAGGCAACCTCGCACGACGCACTACCTGCCAGAACTCGACCGCGAGATCACTCCCGATCGGATGGCCATGAGGATCTCTTTCGTCGAGCAGACGCCGAAGCACGCCGGCTCCCCGCCGTCCTCTGCCGCCGATCCTTTCCAAGCAGCGATAGAGGTAGGGGATCGTGGTCAAGCCCATCCGGCGCGCCCGCTCAAGTGCCTTCTCCACAACGTCTTCCGAAACCACGCTTCCGAGGTCGGCCAATGTCCGAGGGATGGAGGTCGCCGGTATCCCACGCACGGTCTTGCGGTCGGCCACGTCTCGCACGATGCAACGGTGAAGCACTATCTCGGGGGGCGGTCTCCCGGCGAGGGTCGTAACGACATCGATGGCTTTGGGCGAGTCGACCAATCCATGGAGGAAAGCGGCTGATCGCAACCCCGCCAGCGCTCCCGAACCCGCCCACATAACGGCGCCGAGGAGCTTGGCCTCATAGCCCAGCTGAGCAGGGCGTATGAGATAGACGTTCGGAAAGAACTTGACCCACGCGCCTCTCCTGAGCCGGTAGGTGATCTGGTTTGACGTCATGCCGGCCCCCAAGGCTTGGGCCCGAGAGATGATCCCTCGTTGCCGGCTTGCTATCGCGAGGCAACGCAACTCAGCCGTTTCTTTGTGAACTTGGCGGGCCCCAGTCAACGTCATTCCACAAAGAAGACGTCGAGTCCCCGTCGAGGTCTGTGACAAAAGTCACGGACCCGCGATCAAGCTGCTCAGGGCGGCAGGAATCGTACAAAGAAGCCTTGATTCCGTCCCGCGGACTGCCGAACCTTTCTTATAGTCATTCGATCAGGGGGTCACATGCGCAAGTTCGCTGTATTAGTCGTCGTCTTGTCGCTGTGGGCGGGAGCTTTGTTGTCGGCTTCGCCCGCTGGCGCTACTTATGCCGGGGGTAATGGGCTGATCGTGTTCGCCAAGAGCGACGATCAGTACGGGGAAGGGCCCGGCATCCACACGGTGAACGCTCTCGGATGTCAGAAGACCCGCCTCACGTCGAACCTCGATAGGAATCCCGTGTGGTCTCCCGACGGCAGCCTCATCTACTTCCAGCGACCGGGCCACGATCCCCGTGGCTTCTCGTACGTCACTCACATGGTGATGGGTGCGGACGGCTCGAACCTCCACGAAGTGGGGATCGACACGGACGGCGCCAGCTTCGACCTCGAGGCCGCGCAGTGGTCGCCCGACGGGACCAAACTCGCGTTCGCCCGCGTGATGAACATCAACCAGAGACCCAACGAGCCGACCGGCGAGTTGTTTGTTGTCAACGCCGATGGGACCGGGCTAACGCGACTAACCAACGACCAAGACCGTGATTCCATGCCCGCCTGGTCGCGCGACGGTACGAAGCTCGCCTATGTGAACGCGACCTGGGTCCCTGGGCAGTTCGATACGAACACGAATGCCGAGTTGTGGGTGATGGATGCAAACGGCGCGAATCGGCATCGGCTCACGACGAACACGGTCGCCGAGCTCGACCCGAAGTGGTCACCCACCCAGGACCTCATCGCCTTCCGTAGTCCCCGCGACGGCTCGAGCGACCTGTTCTTGATCAACCCGGTCACGGGCGCTGAGACGCAACTGACGGCTGAGGCCGACCTTCCCGTCCGCTACTTCGAGTGGGCGCCCGACGGTTCGCATCTGCTGTACGACCACAAGGGCGACGTCTTTACCGTGAAGCCGGACGGAACTGGCAGGACGAAGGTCAAGGGCGGGGTATCCCAGGCCAGCGCACGCTACTCGCCCGACATGACGCGCATCGTGTTCGACGACCAGCAAGGTGGCATCAGCCTGATGGGGTCCGACGGATCTGGAGTCAGGCAGCTAACCCCAGTGTTCAATCGAACTGCGTGCTGCTCGGGCGCGGACTGGCAACCGGTTCCCAGTGGGATGCCACCCGACACCACGGCCCCCTCACTTACCGGCTTGCGCAACGAGCCCGATCCGTTCAACCCAGACAAGGGCGAGATCACTCGCATCCACTTCACGCCTTCGGAGGACGTGCTGCTCACTGTCGAGATCGTCAAGAACGGCCAAGTGGTTAGCAAAGTGATGAAGGACGAAGTCTTCTGCGCATCGGGCTCGGTCTTCGTGATCTGGACGGGGCGCAAGAAGCCCGTGGGGAACTCGAAGACGGTGGCTGAGGGGGCTTACACATGGCGCCTGACGGCAGAAGACGACGCGGGCAACAAAGACGTTGCCACGGGCAAGGTGAAGGTGAAGCGGAGCTGAAAGGTTAGGGCAGGTAGTTCAAGGGGTTGGTGGGGTTGCCGTTGATTCGTACCTCGAAGTGGAGGTGGTCTCCGGTGCAGGAGCCCGTGCAGCCCACGTTGCCTACGACTTGGCCCTGCTCGACGAAGGCGCCGTTGCTCACCCCGAAGCTCGACATGTGTGCGTACAAAGTGGCGACACCGCCGCCGTGGTCGATGATCACGGCGTTGCCGTAGCCCGAGTAGTACTCGGCTAGGACGACCTTGCCGGCTTTGGCGGCGACGATCGGCTGGCCGCTGACTCCGTCGATGTCGATGCCCGTGTGCATCCGGCCCCAACGCGGACCGTACGGCGAGGTAACAGCGCCGTTGATCGGCCAGATGAACCCGGTTGCCGACTCGCCCAGGTTGGCGACGGACGCCAAGGCTTGCGAGGCCTGGAGCCTGGCCGTGATCGACAGGGCGGCCGATTCGAGATCGCCTTCCTGGTGCTTGAGGTCGGTGAGCTTTCCGTTGAGCGCCGTTAGGTCGGCCGCCAGCTGCTCCTCACGCTCGGATTTCAGAGCGTGGAGCTTCGTCTGTTGGTCGAGGATCGTAGAGAGCTCCTGCTCGATCGCGAACAGCTCGGCCTGGTCGTCCTGGATCTCGAGCTTTAGGCGGTGGAACTTGATCAGGGCATCGGTGTTCCGGCCCCCGGCGACGCTCAGCATCTCGATGCGTTCGTCGATCTCGGTGAGGGACTCGGACTTGAACAGGCTATCGAGCATCTCGGCGTTGCCCTGCTTGTAAAGCGCCACCGCTTGCTCGGTCGCCAGTTTCTCGACGGCGTCGATGTGGGCTTGCTTGCGATCTATGTTGGCCTGCGCCTCGGCGACCTTGGCCCGCACTTTCGTTACCTCGACATCGAGCTTGTTGATCTCGATCTGCAGGATCGCGAGGTCGGCGTTGAGCTCTTTGATGGAGGACCTCAGGATCGAAGCGTCTTCCTCGCCGGCGTCGATCTTCTCTCGCACGTCGTGAAGGCGATCCTCGATGTTCTCGAGCTCGTCACGGGGGCCGGCGAAAGAGCCCGGGGGGAGCAGAAGGGTCGCCAAGAAGACCGCTGCAAGCAAACTGCAGGCGAGCTTCCTCTGCATGCGTTTCCCTTCGCTCGACGACGATTCCGGTCTCGGTGCCGCGTGCCCGACCTGGAGGGGCCACCCGGGTTGGGTGCCGCCCTCACCCAGGGACCTGATTGCGAGGCATCCTGCCATAGGGCTCCGGCAGGGGGCAACAACCTCCAGGTCTCGGTTCTCCACTCACGGGGCGCCTTCCTGCCTTTGCCCCGAGAACCCAGAGCGCGAAAATCTACTGCCTGGGCCGCGAAAAAACCTCTCGCGGGGGCTTGTCATGGTTTGGGGGCGCCGCTAGAGTCTGCTGCGCATCCGTTGAGTTGTAAACCGGCTCCGGCCGGGACGAAGGCTCAGCGGGTGCATTTTTTTCTTGGGGGCACGTTCGCCTCGGATTTTTCTTGGGGGCACGTTCGCCTCCCCTGGTCGGTCCCTCCGGGGTTGGCTCGAGCTTCTCGGTGGGGCCGTCCTTCGGCGCCGGCTCTCTACGCCCCCAAACCCCCACGCTCCAGGCTTCGTGCTACTCGGCGGGTGGTTGCCACCCGGCTCGCTCTCGATTGCCCCTGTATCCTGAGCGCTACAACTAACTTCACGAAAGGGACTAATGGCCGAAACGAACATCCTCGTCGAGCTCGAGCGCTGGATCGAGTCGCTTCCAGGGGTCCTGGGCTGCGTGATCTTGGCCGGGCCCCGATCAGACCCCCTCCGAGATCCAGGCATTCACGAGGGTGGGCACGGATCTCAACGAGACGCGCCAGCAGATCGTCGACGAGGTCGGTCGCCAGGGCCTCAATCATTCGCTGGACAAGGTCTTCGTCTTCGAGCTCGAGGCCGAGTCCCACTTCGGCGACCGGGAGTCGCTCGAGCGGGCGGCGGAGCTGGCCGAGCAGGACGCCAGGAGCCGGGGCCCGATCTCGGTCGAGGAACAGCCGCCGCCTCGGGTGGAGCGTGTCCGGCCGGAGGGGATCGAAGCGGCTCGTGCCCGGCCCCGGCTCAGCCGGGTGCTTCTGGGCTCCAGCGTGACCGGGAACTCCGATGCCGAGGTCGTCCTCGGGCCCGAGGGCTCGCAGGTCGTGGGTCAGGCTTCGGGCGAGAAGACCCCTCATAGCCTCAGGGTGCTCGCCGAGGCGACGCTGGAGGCGGCCTCCAAGCTGGTGGAGGAAGACGATTTCCGGCTCAAGGGAGCCTCCCTGGCCAGCGTGCTGGGCCAGGAGGTCGTCCTCGTGATCGTGGAGGTCAACGGCGAGTTCCAGACCGTAGGGGCGGTCCTGGTGCGGGAAGGCCCGATCAGCGAAGCCACCGTGCGCGCCACCCTCGATGGGATAAATCGCCGCCTAGAGATGTAGTTGCTCGGCTGGCGCCGAGGCGGGCCGCCTGGTATCCTTAGAGTGTCACAGGAGTGCGCCTGGAGTGTGGGCGATCCAACGCCCGCCCGGCTAGCTCCACCCTCATATGTCTCTCTAGAGGCATCCGCATCGCGACGTAAGGAGTTTCTTGATGCCCAGCACCCTCAAAGACGTGCCCGGATTCGCGCCCCACGGCGGCGCCCTCGAGCTTCGACTGGCAGGCCAGGAAGAGAAGGCCGAGCTCCTGCGCAAGGCTGCAACCCTGCCGGCAATCAACACCGACCAGCGACGCATCGCATCTGACCTCGAGCTCCTGGCCGTCGGCGCGGTGTCGCCGAACCGCGGGTTCATGACCAAGGCCGACTACACCTCCGTCGTCGAGGACATGAGGCTCGCCAGCGGCCTTCCGTGGAGCCTGCCGATCACGCTCTCGGTGGACGAGGCCACGGCCAAGACGCTCACCAAGGGCGAGCAGGCGACGATCCACTACGAGGGGCGGCCGATCGCCATCATCGATGTCGAGGACGTCTATACCTACGACGCCGCGAACGAGGCCCAGAAGTGCTTCCGCACCACCGACGAATCACACCCGGGCGTCGCTTACCTCTACTCGCAGGGCCCCTACTACGTGGGCGGCGACGTGACCGTCCTCGAGAACCCCTTCGTCGGCGAGTTCTCGCAGTACCGCCTGACTCCGCTCGCGCTGCGCGAGAAGATCGCCGAGCGAGGGTGGAAAACGGTGGTCGCCTTCCAGACCCGCAACCCCATCCACCGCGCTCACGAGTACCTCACCAAGGTCGCGCTGGAGACCGTCGACGGCCTCGTCATCCATCCGCTCGTCGGCGGCACCAAGGGTGACGACATCCCGGCCGACGTCCGGATGAAGTGCTACGAGGTCCTCATGGAGAACTACTACCCGCAGGACCGGGTCGTGCTCTCTGTGTTCCCCGCCGCGATGCGCTACGCCGGTCCCCGCGAGGCCATCTGGCACGCGCTGCTCCGCAAGAACTATGGGATGACCCACTTCATCGTGGGCCGCGACCACGCCGGCGTCGGCGACTACTACGGCACTTACGACGCACAGCAGATCTTCGACGAGTTCGAGTCGGGCGAGCTCGGTATCTGGCCGCTCAAGTTCGAGCACTCCTTCTTCTGCACGAAGTGCGAGGGCATGGTTTCCGGCAAGACGTGCCCCCACGACAAGGAGTCGCACGTTTTTCTTTCCGGCACCCAAGTGCGCGACATGTTGGCTCGCGGAGAAGAGCCGCCGCACGAGTTCTCACGACCAGAGGTTGCTCGCATCCTGATCGAAGCAGCCCGGAACCAGGCGTAGGAGGAACAAGAAGTGGGTTTGCTCGATCGCATGAAGAAGAAGCCCGAGGCGACAAGCGCGCCCGAGGCCAAGGGACCGAAGGTCATGGTCATCGGCCTCGACTGTGCGCCGCCTCGCCACATCTTTGATGAGTACGCGGGGGATATCCCGAACCTGACGAAGCTGCGCGAGAACGGGCTCTACGGCCCCCTGGAGTCCATCGTCCCGCCGATCACCGTCCCGGCATGGATGTGCATGATGACCTCGAAGGACCCGGGCACGCTCGGGATCTACGGGTTCCGCAACCGCAAGGACCACACGTACGACGGCCTCACGTTCGCCACTTCGTGGGCCGTCAAGGAACCGACGGTCTGGGACATCTTGAGCGAGGCCGGCAAGGACAACATCATCATGTCGGTCCCGCCCTCGTATCCGCCCAAGCAGTTGAAGGGCGTGCAGATCGGATGCTTCCTCACGCCGAGCGACGAGGCTGAGTACACATATCCGAAGGAGCTCAAAGCCGAGCTGAAGGCAAACGCCGGCGAGTACATCTTCGACGTGCGCAACTTCCGTACCGACAACACGCAGTACATCCTCGACGAGAGCTACAAGATGACCGAGGCGCGCTTCAAGAACGCGGACTACCTGCTGTCGAACAAGCCCTGGGACTTCTTCATGATGGTCGAGATGGGCCCCGACCGCCTCAACCACGGGATCTGGAGCTTCATCGACCCCGAGCATCCGCGCCACGAGCCCGGCAACCCCTATCAGGAGTCGCTGCGCGAGTACTACCGGTACCTCGACGGCAAGATCGGCGAGCTACTCGACAAGCACGCGGACGACGACACCACCGTCATCGTCGTGTCGGACCACGGCGCCAAGGCCATGGTCGGCGGCGTGTGTTTCAACGAATGGCTTCAGAACGAGGGCTACCTGGCGTTCGAAGGCGAGCGGCCGGCCGAGATCACTCCGGTCAACAAGCTCTCGATCGATTGGTCGAAGACCAAGGCCTGGGGCGACGGCGGCTACTACGGCCGCTTGTTCCTGAACGTCGAGGGCCGCGAGCCCAACGGCACCGTCGCGCAGAGCGACTACGAGGCTCTGCGCAGTGAGCTCATCGCCAAGATCGAGGCCATGGTCGATCACGAGGGAAATCCGATGGGCAACAAGGCGCTCAAGCCCGAGGAGATCTACGGCACCCAGAACGGCGTTGCCCCCGACCTCATCGTCATCTTCGGCGAGCTGCGGTGGCGCTCCGTCGGTTCGATCGGCCACGAGTCGATCTACACCTTCGAGAACGACACGGGCCCCGACGAGGCCAACCACGCCGAGTTCGGCATCTTCATAATGCACAACGCCCCCGGGCAAGCGACCGGCACCAAAGACGGGCTACACCTCTACGACGTGCACAGCACGATCCTCGACCTCTTCGGGCTTCCGCCCGCACAAGGGGCCCTGGGCACATCAGTACTCAAGAAGTAGGAAGGGGCAGGGGGGAACCAGTGAGCCGGCTTGCCGGCGGGGTTCCCCCAACAAATCGCCGACAGCTAGGAGGCTGCACATGCGTCAGGCAAATCGCGAACGCGGTTGCGTTATCTGGTTCACGGGCTTGTCCGGATCGGGCAAGACCACCATCGCCCACATCGTCGAGGACAAGCTCCTCGAGGCGGGCGTGCCGGTCGAGATCCTCGACGGCGACGTCGTGCGCGAGAACCTCAGCAAGGGGCTCGGCTTCTCTGAGGAGGACCGGAACACCAACATCCGCAGGATCGCGTTCGTTGCCCATCTCCTCCAGCGCAACGGGACGTTCGTCATCACCGCCGCCATCTCGCCTTACAAGGCGATCCGCGACGAAGCCCGCACGATGATCAAGGACTTCGTCGAGGTCTTTGCCGACGCACCGCTCGAGGTCTGTGAAGAGCGGGACGTCAAGGGCCTGTACGCGAAGGCTCGCGCCGGCGAGATCAAAGGGTTCACCGGGATCGACGATCCCTACGAGGCCCCCGAGAACGCCGAGGTCGTCTGCGCCACCGGCGACCAGACCCCCGAGCAGTCCGCTCAGCAGGTGATCGACAAGCTCATCGAGCTGAAGTTCATCACCGAGTAAATAGCTCTCGACGGGAAACGACATTGATCGACCTCCACGCGCACACCACCGTCTCGGACGGCGGGGACGAACCTCGCGCTCTCGTCCGGAAGGCAGCCGCCGCGGGTTTGCGCGCGCTTGCGATAACGGATCACGACAACGACTCAGGTTGTGCCGAGGCCGCCGACGAGGGAGCCAAGCTCGGCGTCGAGATCGTGCCGGGCGTCGAGATCTCTTGTGACGTCAACGACCTGACCCGATTGGGACTAGAGCCCGATGGGCGTCCGACCATGCACCTGCTCGGCTACTTCATCCCTCTCGTCGACAACCCGCTATCGAGCGCGCTGGCCGAGCTCCAGGCCGCGAGGGCCGGTCGCAACCACCACATCGTGGAGCGCCTGAACGAGCTCGGCATTCCGGTCACGTTCGAAGAGGTCGAGAACGAGGCCGGGGGGCCGGGGGCCCAGATCGGCCGGCCGCATTTCGCCGCGGTGCTCGTTCGCCACGGCGCGGTTCCCGATTACCAGACAGCGTTCGACGACTATCTGGCGAAGGGCGCCAAGGCCTACGTCGATCGCAAGCTCTACAGCCCTCAGGAGGCGACCGAGCTCATGGTTCGTGCAGGAGTGGTTCCCGTCCTGGCGCACCCCTTCACCTTGAAGCTGACGACCGAAGACCTCGAAAAGTTCGTCGACTCCCTCGTCGAGGCCGGCTTGAAGGGCATCGAGGGCTATCACGGCGACCTGCCCGAGATCGAACAGGAGCCCTTCCGAGCGATCGGCAGAGCGCGTGGCCTGATCGTCTCGGGGGGAAGCGATTACCACGGTGACATGCGCCCGGATCGTGGCATGCCGGGTGGCAAGCACAACGTGATCGTCCCGGAGAGCGTCCTCGAGGAGCTGCGAGCGGCAGCGCGGGACCTCAAGGTTGCCTGATGTTCGTCACGAGGGCCACGCGCCACGATAAGGACGACATCGTGGCGCTCCTTGCGACGGAAGCCGATCGATTCAACTCAGACGACGCCGAGGCGAACCGCGGAACGGCCTACATCGCACGCGATGGAGCCGTTGTCGGCTGCATCCGATTGATCGAGGTCGAACCCAATCGCGTCGTCGTAGACGACGTGCTGGTGCTGGAGGATCGTCGCGGCGCAGGCATCGGCCGGCGTCTCCTGGAGGCCGCCATGAACGCCAAAGGCGGCACCCTGTACCTCTGCTGCCACGACGACGTCCTCGACTTCTATGCAAAGTTCGGCTTTAACGAGGTCCCATTCGAAGACATGCCCGACCCGGTCAAGGACTACTTCAAACGCGTAGGCGACGACGTCTCAACCGAAGAGCACCGCCACTTCTTCCTGACGGCGCGCTAATCCGCGAGGGGCAGGACCATCGTGAAGGTCGATCCGCCGTAGGGGTCGGTCTCTACCTCGAGGCGACCGTCGGATGCCTCCAGTACCTGGCGGGCGAGGTAGAGGGATAGGCCCAGGCCCCCGACCTTGCGGGTGTTCGAGGAGTCTCCCTGGCGGAAAGGCTCTTGGAGGAGGGATTGAAGGACCTCTTCGCTGAGGCCCGGCCCCTCGTCCTCGACGTTCAGCTTGCACTGGGCGCCTTCGACCATGGTTCGGATAGTGATATCTCCGGTCGTGAACTGAATGGCGTTCTCGATGATCGCCACGGCCACTTCCTTGATGCGCTCGCGGTCCCCGCTCGCATTCGCGTCCTGGAGATGCAGGTAAACGTTGCGCCCAGTTGTCTTGGATGCGAGCGCCTTGACCGAGTCGCGTGCCAGATCCCCGAGCGAGAACGTCGTCGGGTTGAGACCCAGGCCGCCTCGCTGGATACCGGACACCGTCATGATCTGGGAGATCATGCTCGTGAGCCTGTCGCACTGATCGGCGATGGACCCAAGCATCTGCTCGCGGATCTCGTCGTCGACTGCCGACCATCCTCGGCGGAGGGTCGCAGTGTTCCCCTTGATCGCGGTCAACGGTGTGCGCAGCTCGTGGCTGACGACGGAGATGAACTCGCTCTTCATGCGGTCCAACTCGGCGAGGGCATCGGCGCGCTCTTGCTCCTTCTTGTAGAGCACTGCCATGTCGTCCATGACGCCCTTCGTGACCTCGGAGTCGAGTGCCGCATGTCCCCGGGCCACCGCGTCGATCGACTTGAGAAGCTCGGTCGTCGGTCCGCCCTTCAGGAGATAGCCCGACGCGCCGGCCTTGACCATCTCGGCGACAAGCGTCATGTCCGCGAATGCCGTTAACGCCAGGACCTTGATCTCGGGATATCGCTCCTTGATCACCTTGGTGGCCTCGGGTCCGCTCATCCCCGGCATGTTCATGTCCATGAGTACGAGATCTGGGTGCAGGCTTTCGACGCGCTCGACCGCATCCAGTCCGGTGGCTCCCTCGCCCACGACCTGGTAATCGGTCTGGAGCTCGATGAGCTGACGGATGTTCCTCCGGATGGGCTCGTGGTCGTCGACCAGCAGGATCTTCATACGCGACGAATCGGTCATAGGAGGCGCCGGGTTGAGGGAAACGACCACTTATAGCTAGGCCGATCCCCCGATAGGGGTTACGCCACCCCCAACCGGGGGTGCTTTAGGCGCAGTTGGGCCAGCGGCTGGATTGGCCGTCGGCCAGTAGGCGGGCGGCAGAGCGGGCCTGCGCCACCGGGTCGTAGATCGAGCCGTAGCCGTAGGCGGCCCAGGTCGTCTGGTCGAATTGGAAGAGGCCGTGATAGCCGGCTGAGTTATACGCGGTGGGGTTCAAGCCCGACTCGCACTCCGCCACGGAAAGCAGGTAGTCGCCCTCGAGCCCGAACTCTTCGGCTGCGTCGTAGATCGTGGCGGTGACGAGGTCGATGGTGGGCGTGGGGGACAGAGACGGGGCCGGCCGGCTCTCGAAGACGCCGGCACGGAAACGCATCGCGGATGCGGCGCTCTCGGTTGTTTGCACGTGGTCGTCGGTCGCGACGAGGGTCCGTTCGAGGGTGTTGGCTGCCAGCTCGATACCGATGCCCGGGCCGGGGATGCCGAAGAGGAGCGCGGCGAGCGTGCCCACGAGCGCGATCGTGCGGGCGATCCGACGCCGCCGTTGGATCCTTCTTCTTCGTGCCCCGAAATAGAGGCGTTCCATCGGTGCCGCAACCTCCTTGTCGCAACCTCAGCCGGTCTTCGACCGGTCGTCCGCCTCGCCCGAAACAGTGCGCCACGCTACCGTGTATAACTCTTGCAAGCAAATGTGAAGGGGTTCACAAAGGCACGATTAGCGCCTGAGTGAGGGTTAGGTGGGTGCTTTTTACCCCTAAACGCCCTGGTTGCTCGCTCTGGGGGAGGATTGCTGCCCCTCCCTGGGGCCGCAGCACCGCTGGCGGCGGCGAGCAAGACGGGGACCATACCCTTTTCGCGACTTGGTTGCCGGGGCGCCGGAACGACCTCTTCAGGGGCCTCGAAGGGGGCCCAGGCCGCGAACAAATCATGGGCCAAGTGGCGGCGAAAGGACCCGGCTAGTCGCGCCCGGGCGATACCTTAGGAACGAACTCGCGGAAGGAGCTCAGGTGGAGATCGAGATCGGCATCGGCAAATCGGGTCGCAGGGCTTACGGCTTCGACGACATCGCGGTGGTGCCATCGCGTAGGACCCGCGATCCCGACGACGTCGACATCTCGTGGGAGTTCGATGCCTTCCGCCTCGAGCTGCCGCTCATGGCATCTGCGATGGACGGAGTCGTATCACCCAAGAGCGCCATCGAGATCGGTCGCCTCGGAGGCCTGGCCGTTCTGAACCTAGAGGGCCTGCAGACCCGCTACGACGATCCCGAAGCCATCCTCGCCGAGATCGCAGAGTTGCCGGACGAGAAGGCGACGCTGCGGATGCAAGAGATCTATAGCGAGGACATCAAAGAAGAGCTGATCCACAAGAGGATCAGCGAGATCAAGGATGCCGGAGTCGTCGCGGCCGCATCGCTTACGCCGCAGCGGGTCGAGCGCTATCACAAGCTGGCGCTGGAGGCCGAGCTCGACATCCTCGTGATCCAGGGCACGGTCGTTTCGGCCGAGCACGTGTCAACGCGCTCCGAACCTCTGAACCTCAAGCGCTTCATCGCAACCTACGAGTTGCCCGTGATCGTCGGCGGGTGCGCGTCCTACTCGACCGCGCTTCACCTGATGAGGACCGGAGCAGTCGGGATCCTCGTCGGAGTCGGACCGGGGGCCGCGTGCACGACGCGCGGCGTGCTCGGGATCGGAGTGCCGCAAGCGACTGCGATCGCAGATGCAGCCGGCGCGCGCATCCGACACCTCGAAGAGACGGGTCGCTATTGCCACGTGATCGCCGACGGCGGCATGCGAACCGGCGGGGATGTTGCTAAAGCGATCGCCTGCGGAGCAGACGGCGTGATGATCGGCTCCCCACTCGCGGCTGCATCGGAAGCCCCGGGTAGCGGATTCCATTGGGGCATGGCCACCTTCCACCCGACCCTTCCTCGCGGCGCGCGCGTCAAGACCTCGGTCATCGGCAGCCTCGAGGAGATCCTCACGGGCCCCGCCCGCCAGAACGACGGCCGGCTCAACCTCTTCGGCGCCTTGAGGACGAGCATGGCCACCTGCGGCTACGCCAGCATCAAGGAGTTCCAGAAGGCCGAGGTGATGGTCGCGCCCTCCCTGCAAACCGAAGGCAAGTCCCTGCAGCGAAGCCAGCACGTAGGCATGGGAGCCTGACCCCGGTCACTTGCCAGGCAAATAGGCTGGTTGGCCTAAGAAAGTTCTGCATTCTTTTCGCCGTGGCCTAGAACTCCAAAGGTTTGCACCCCTTTTGCCGAAGGTTTTCTGGAATATGCCCCTCGATGGGATGGTTCTTAAGAGTGAGCCACCAGCAGACCTATGAAAGGGGTGGTAAGTATGTTGCTCGGCCTAATGTTCGTAGTCGTACTGGTCGCCGCCTTCGAGCTGGTCGCCGCCCGCTATGGACGGGACTCGCGCGATGGCAACGATTGGTCGCTGCACGAGATGCACGGAAGGTGGGGATGAGCGAATTCGTCTCCGGGGGCCGCGCCTGATGGGCGCGGCCCTCGATCGCATCGACCGCAAGATCCTCGAGCTCTTGCGGCAAGACGGCCGCATGTCGCACTCCGCGATAGCGAAGGCCGTCAACCTCTCCGCCCCCTCGGTGCACGAGCGCGTGCGGAAGCTGGAGCAGAAGGGCGTCATCGCGGGCTATGCCGCCATGCTCGACCCGCATGCTCTGGATCGTCCGCACGTCGCCTTCTGTCAGATCACGCTGAGCGAAGGCAACGAGTTCGCCATGGACGAACCGATCGTGGCCCGGATCTGTGAGGAACCCGATGTGCTCGAGTTCCATCGCATCGCCGGCGAGGACTGCTACCTCGTGAAGATCCGCACTGCCACTAACCAGGACCTCGAGAAGCTCTTGAGACGGATCCGCTCCATCCGAGGAGTCGCACGCTCGAGGACAACGATGGTCTTGTCGACCGAGTTGGAGAAGCCGACCATCGAGGTACCGGAGTCGGACGAATCGGTTTCTGAATCCGTCTGAACGACTAGCATGCTCGTGCCATGGCCGAGCCTCTTACCGTTCCCGAGCTGATCGATACCGGACACAGAGTTCTGTCCGATAGCACGCGCATCTTCGAAGACCACGACAACCTGGCCGAGGCGCGCGAGTTGCTCGCCCACACTCTCAGGATCGATCTTCACAACCTCCATGACCTGGACGACGAGGTACCGAAGCGCGAGCGTGAGCGGTACCTGGCGATGATCGCGCGCAGGGCTGCAGGGGAGCCGTTCCCGATGCTCGTCGGCTACATCCACTTCTACGGGCTCGATCTGCGGGTGAGACCGGGTGCGTTCGTTCCGCGGCCCTCATCCGAGTTGACGGTCGAGCGAGCGCTGCGTCGCTTGAAGGGCATGAGCGAGCCCGCGGTCGTCGACGTCTGCACGGGAGCCGGTCCCATCGCGATCGCGATCGCCGATGAACGTAGTGACGCTGAAGTGTGGGGGACCGATATCGAAGAGCAAGGTTTGCGGCAAGGCCGGGAGAACGCGAAACGCCTCGGCGTGTCGAACGTGAAGCTGAGACGCGGAGACATGTATGGGGCTCTTCCGAAGAGACTGCGCGGTCAGGTCGATCTGATCACGGGTCACGTCCCGTACGTCCCTCCGGACGAGTTGGACGACCTACCTGAGGAAGTCAGGGATCACGAGCCCATACATACCCTCAGCGACCTGTCGGATGACGGCCTCGGGCTGATGCGTCACACGATCAACGAGGCGCCCGAGTGGCTCCGGCCGGGCGGATGGCTGCTACTCGAGATGTCCGATGACCTCGCGAAAAAGGCAAAGCGCATGTGCGAGAAAGTCGGCTTCGAGCGCCCAAAGGTCGCATCGGACGACGACGACCTGAGCATCGTCGTCGAAGCCCGCAAACCGAAGCGAGCCAAGTAGCCCGCGGTAGGCTGAGTTATGGAGCCCACACCGAAGGTTCTGGTGATCGACTACGGGGCCCAGTACGCGCAGCTGATCGCCCGGCGCGTCCGCGAGTGCCACGTTTACTCCG
Source organism: uncultured Actinomycetes bacterium (assembly GCA_963786155.1). GTDB lineage: Bacteria > Actinomycetota > CADDZG01 > CADDZG01 > WHSQ01 > CAWAXW01. The sequence continues at coordinate 274,274 of CAWAXW010000006.1, forward strand.
AGATCGTTCCGCACGATCTTCCCGTCGACGGAGCTCGCCGCTCGCAATCCGACGGGGATCATCCTCTCGGGAGGGCCCAAGTCCGTCTACTCGCCGGGAGCTCCAACCGTCGATCCGGCTCTGTTCGACCTCGGCGTCCCCGTGCTTGGTATCTGCTACGGCCAGCAAGCGATGGCGCTCGCGCTGGGAGGCGATGTAGCGCACACCGGCGTCGCCGAGTTCGGCAAGACGGACCTCGACGTCTCCGGCGGCTCGGTCTTGTTCTCCGAGCTGCCCGAAGAGCAGATGGTCTGGATGAGCCACAACGACTCCGTGGTGCGCCCTCCAGAGGGGTTCCGCGCGACCGCGGCGACCGCCGCATAGCCCGGTAGCCGCGTTCGAGGATCGCGAGCGCGGGCTCTACGGGGTGCAGTTCCATCCCGAGGTCTCCCACACGCCGAAGGGCTCGGATGTCCTGAAGAACTTCCTCTACGACGGGGTGTGACCTGCTCCCGACATGGACGATGACGTCGATCATCGAGGCGGGCATCGAAAAGGTGCGTCAACAGGTCGGCGTCGGAGCGGATCGTCTGCGGGCTGTCCGGCGGGGTGGACTCCTCGGTCGCCGCGGCCCTCGTGCACCGGGCGGTCGGCGATCAGCTCACGTGCGTCTTCGTGGACACGGGTCTGTTGCGCTCGGGCGAGGCGGAACAGGTCGAGGACACGTTCCGACGGCACCTTCACATCGATCTGATCCACGTCAAGGCCGCGGACCGGTTCCTCGAGCGGTTGGCGGGCGTCACCGATCCGGAATCCAAACGCAAGATCATCGGAGAGACCTTCATCCGTGTGTTCGAGGAGGTTGCCCGTGACGAGTTGGAAGACGCGCGCTTCCTCGTGCAAGGGACGCTGTACCCGGATGTCATCGAGTCCGGGACCCGGGACGCGGCGAAGATCAAGAGCCATCACAACGTGGGCGGGTTGCCCGAAGACATGACGTTCACTCTGGTCGAGCCACTGAGGAATCTGTTCAAGGACGAGGTCCGTCGCGTGGGCGAAGAGCTCGGCCTTCCCGAGGAGATCGTCTGGCGCCAGCCGTTCCCCGGCCCCGGCCTCGCGGTGCGCATCATCGGCGAGGTCACCGCGGAGCGGCTCGAGCCTCTGCGCGGAGCCGACGCGATCGTCCTCGAGGAGATCAAGAGGGCCGATCTCGCTCCGCGCCATCTGGCAGAGCTTCGCCGTGCTGCCCGCGGTGCGTTCGGTCGGGGTGATGGGTGACGAGCGAACCTACGGGTATCCGATCGTCCTTCGAGCGGTAACCAGCGAGGACGCGATGACCGCCGACTGGGCGCGTCTTCCCTACGATCTCCTCGAACGGATCTCGAGCCGCATCGTCAACGAGGTCCCCGGCATAAATCGAGTGGTGTACGACATCACCTCGAAGCCGCCCGGGACGATCGAGTGGGAGTAGGCAGCAGCCGACAAGGTTCGATCGGCGGCGACTACCTGAACATCCTCTCGGGGACGTCGCAGAACGTCGTCGGCATCGTCATCGCCGCGATCGCCACCTTCGTCGCACAGATCCTCATGTCGCGGCACCTCGGGCGCCGAGGGCCTCGGGATCGTCAACCGTCCTCACGCAAGCGGCGTTCGTGCTGTCCTTCCTGACCCGGGCCGGGCATGGACATGGCCGTCCTGCGCGACGTCGCGGTCGAGGTTGGACAGGGCCGAGCAGGACCGAATCCGGGTCCGTCGTGGGACGCGGCGACCTGGCTCGCACTGGGCGTCAGCACTGCCGCCGCCTTACTCGTCTTCTTGTTCGCCGACCAGGTTCGCATCTTTGTTCTCGATCGACCCCGAGAGCGGGAAGTACGCGGTGGAGGTCGCCGCGCTGGGACTTCCGTTCCTCGCGCTCGCGAACGTGTGGCTCTCGGCGACGCGCGGCCTCAAGATCATGCGCTACACGCTCTACGTCTTCTGGGCGGGCCAGCCGACGGTCTGGGTCGTGCTGATGCTTCTCGGCTGGCAGATCTCCGAGACGATGTGGATGAGCGTGCTCGCGTACTCGGTTTCGTGGGCGTGCGGCATCGGTCGCGGCCTATGTGCTTCTGGCGCAGGGAGAGCCGGGCGTGGGGAGCCGACACCGATGGAGCCCGGCGACATCGGCGCGCTGCTCCGCTACTCGGGGCCGCGGGCTCCCGCCGCGCTCTTCTCGCCAATTGCTGTTCTGGACCGACCTCTTCGTGCTTACGAACTACGCGAGCGATGCAGAGGTCGGCATCTACTCGGCGGTGCTTCGGGCCGGGCAGATCATCGTTCTGTTCCTGACCTCGGTGAGCCTGATGTTCAGCCCGTTCGTGGCCGATCTGTACAACAGAGGAGAGAGCGAGCGTCTCGACGATCTCTTCAAGACACTCACCCGATGGACCCTCGCTGCGACGATGCCGGCCTTCCTGTTGCTCGCGGTCGCCCCCGACTCGGCGCTGCGTATCTTCGGCGCGGAGTTCACCGGCGGGGAGACGGCCCTGCTTATCGTTCTCGCAGGCCAGTTCGTCAACGTCGCGACGGGAAGCGTCGGCTTCGTCCTGATCATGGTCGGCCGAACCGGGTGGGACCTGATCGTCTACGCGGGGTCTCTCGCCCTCAACCTGGGCCTCGCCTTCGCGCTGTGCCCGACGCTACGGGATGGAAGGAGCGGCCTGGCGAACGCCGTCACGTTCGCGGCTGTCGAAGTGGGCCAGGCTCATCCTCGTCCGGCGGTTCGTCGGGATCTAGCCCTACGACCGGGACTACCTGACGATTGATCCCACCGACCGCGTCCGCGCTGATCGTCATGTTGTTGGTGCACACGCAGGTGTCCGACAGGTGGCTCCTGGATCTCGTGCTCACAGGCGGATCGGGGCTGGTGGTCTACGCAGGCGTATACCTCGCGGTCGGGTCTGACCCCGGCCGAGCGCCGCGGCTGCAGCGCGGGCTGGTCGCGAAGATCCGCGCGCGAAGATGATCGAGTGATGTCGACCCCGATCCCCTGACCGGACTGAACCCCGTCCAACGCGAGGCCGTCCAGCACGCCGGAGGCCCGGTGCTGGTCGTCGCGGGGGCCGGGTCGGGCAAGACCAGGGTCCTGACCCATCGGATCGCGCTACCTGATCCAGAACGGGACCTCCCCGTTCGCGATCCTCGCCATCACCTTCACGAACAAGGCCGCGGACGAGATGAAGCGGCGGGTGGCCGAGCTCGTGGGCGCGGCCGCAGAGAAGATGTGGGTCTCGACCTTCCATTCGGCTTGCGTCCGAATCCTCCGGCGGGAAGCGCCCCGCCTCGGCGTGTCATTCGTCGTTCTCGATCTACGACTCGGCCGACTCCGAGCGGCTGATCAAGGTCTCGATGAAGGAGCTCAACATCGATCCGAAGCGGATGCCGCCGCGCGCCGTCGCGCGGGCGATCTCCGATGCGAAGAACAAGCTGATGGATGCAGGCCTCTACACGGACTTCGCCGACAACCCGTGGGAACGAAAGATCGCCGAGATCTACGCCGAGTACGAGCGGCGACTTCACGAACAGTCGGCGTTCGACTTCGACGACCTGATCATGCGTAGCGTCGAGGTATTCGACAGGTTCCCCGAGGCCCTCGCGTACTACCAGGACCGCTTCGAGCATGTGCTCGTCGATGAGTTCCAGGACACGAACCATGCTCAGGCGCGCTGCGCCACGTTGATCGCGGGGAAGCACCGGAACATCTTCGTGGTGGGAGACGTCGACCAGGGGATCTATGCGTTCCGGGGAGCGACGATCAAGAACCTGCTCGACTTCGAGCGCGACTGGCCCGAGGCGCAGCGTGATCACGCTCGAGCAGAACTACCGGTCGACCCAGACGATCCTCGAAGCGGCCAACGCCATCATCGAGAACAACGTCATGCGAAAGCCGAAGACGCTGTGGACGTCAGTCGACCGGAGGCGAGCCGATCACGCGCTACCACTCCGAGAACGAACACGACGAAGCCGGGTTGGTCGCCGGTGAGGCGAAGCGTCTCGTCGAGCAGGGACTCAGCTATGCGGACATGGCGGTCTTCTACCGGACGAATGCCCAGTCGCGTGTGCTGGAAGAGGTATTTGCGACGTACGAGGTCCCCTATCGCCTCGTGGGAGGGGTGGGCTTCTACGAGCGCAAAGAGGTCAAGGACATCGTCGCGTGGCTGCGCGCCGCGTTGAATCAATCGGATGTGGTCAGCATCGAACGCGCGGCTCAAGCGCCGCGCCGGGGGATAGGCGACACCTCGCTCGGCCGTCTGGTCGCGTTCGCGCGCAAGCAGGACATGCCGCTCGGCATGGCGCTGGAGAACGCCGAGGAAGCTCCCGGAGTCTCGAAGAGAGCGGTGGGCGGGATGCTCGAATTCGCTCGGCTGCTCGGGCGCATCCGCGACGCGGCCGACGCGGGTGGCTCGGTCGGCGACATCGTCGAGCTTGCGTGGGACATCAGCGGCTACATGCATGAGTTGCAATCGGACCGGACCTTCGAATCACTGTCGCGCCAGGAGAACCTGCGGGAGCTCGCGGGGGTTGCGCGCGAGTACGACGAGAACACCGATGGGGGAGGCCTTCAGGACTTCCTGGAGAGAGTCGCTCTGATCAACGATACCGACGAGACCGAGGGCGAGGAAGCCGGCGTCACGTTCATGACGCTGCACAACGCCAAGGGGCTCGAGTTCGACGTCGTCTTCATCGTCGGGATGGAGGACGGCGTGTTCCCTCACATCCGTTCGCTGGCCGAACCCGACCAACTGGAAGAGGAGCGGCGGCTGGCCTACGTCGGGATCACCCGGGCGCGCGAGCGCCTCTATCTCCTCAACGCGTGGCACCGGAGCCTGTGGGGCAACGTCAACTACAACCCCCCGTCGCGGTTCCTGAAGGAGATCCCCACGGAGCTGATCGAGTTGAAGGAACGCACCAAGCAGCAACCAGGCCGGGCTCCTGCGCGCCGTCAGGAGAGAGATCCGAGCGTCTATCGCGTGGGCCAGGAGGTCCTCCACGACCGCTTCGGACGGGGGGTCATCATCGACATCGCCCGCTCCTCCCTCGGTATGGAGGCCACGGTGAACTTCCCGGGGGCCGGGGAGAAGCGCCTCGATCTGGCGCTGGCCCCCATGAAGCCCGCCGTCTAGCTCGTCGCCCCCATTGGCGCCCCCCCCATTTCATGGTAGATAATGGTTAAAAGGTGGGCGAAACGGGCATCTAGCCAGGTCGCCACAGGTCGTACGAAGGAGGCACCCATGTCCCAGATCCGTTGGAAGCCGATCATGTCGGTGCTCGTCATGTGTGTGCTGCTCGTGGGCCTCGTGGCGAGCTTCTCGATGTCGAGCGCGTCTGCCACGGGCGACCACGGCAAGAGCGAGCAGGTTCTCGCCGCCAAGATAGGGGCGCTCGAGGCCAAGATCGATCACCTCCAGGGCCGGGTCGCGGTTCTGAAGGGCGTCCTGGTGGGCGTGAAGGCCCGCAACCAGGCTCGGGTCGACGACCTCCACTCCAAGGTGAAGGGCGTGCGCTCCGCCTTGCTCGCCAAGCTCGCGAAGGCGCGGGCGAACAGCGTTTCGATCCTGGCCCCCGTCGACCAGTCCAAGAAGAGTCATGACTGGGATTGGGACAAGTTCGACGGCCGCTTCGGCGATCGCCACTGGGACCACGACGACTGGTGGGCCAAGGGCGACGACGATTGGGATCACGACTGGGACGATGACGATGACTGGGACGACGACGACTGGGACGACGACTCCAGCGACAGCTGAGTTGAGTCGGGCAGGAGAAGCGCCTCGGGGGGAGTAGTCCTCCGGTAGATGCGCAAGCTCATCCTGGTCGCTTTTGCGGCCCTCATTCCACTACCCGCGCTTGCGGCCGGCCCGGCGCGTTTCGAACTGGGTGCAGGAGATGCCGTGTTCTGGAGCGGGCCGCTGATCGAGAGCTCGGACGGGCAGACGTTCGAGTACACCGTCCTCGTTAAGGAACCGGCTGCGCGCCTAAGGATCGGGATCGATCATCCGCAGGTCGGCGATGACTTCAACGTCGAGGTCTTAGCTCCCGGAGGAGGCCGGGCGGCCGGTTTCAGTGTCGGCCCCGGCATCTACTCGGCCGAGGAGATCTTCCTCGATCCCGATGTCGGCTCCTGGACCATCCGAGTGACGCCCGGCGACGTAACCGACTCCGCTTTCCGCTTACGCGCGAAGCTCGAGAAGAAGCTCCCGCGCTTGGGTACCAAGACCGGGCCGGTGCTTCCGAACCTTCAGATCTTGCCGCCGCACGACGCTTCGTTCATGGTCCCCGTCACCAACGGCGCGGGCGACTCCGACCCCGTCGGCGTGGACGTCGCCGGTCAAGGTGGATGCCATCCCGAGGAGCACGCGGAAGATCATGCGATCCGGTGCTTGCGTTTCGGATACGGCGTTCGCAACACGGGTCTCGGCCCGATGGAGTTGTTCCACACCGGTAGCTCGCCGCTCGAACACGATCTCTTCCAGCGCATCCATCGCGCGAACGGAACGGTGGTCGAACGGCCAGCGGGCAAGGCCGTGTACCACAAGACCCACGCACACTTCCATCACGACGCCGCGGTCGGACTCCAGCTTTTCCGAGTGACCGATGCGGACATTGGCACGCTCGAGCCCGCGGGGGAGAAGCGAACGAAAGGCTTCGCCCATCGCAACGAGCTGATCCGCGACTGGGACGTCTTCTATCCCACCCTCGACATGTTCCCGTCGCTGACCGGATCGGCCTTCGGGCTGCGTTCGGGCTGGGCCGACATCTACGAATGGGACCGCCCCGGCAACTACATCGATTTCGGCCTCAACACAGACGGCAACTACGTCCTTCGCATGTGGGCGGACCCGGTGGATGGGATCCGTGAGTCGAACGAGCGCGACAACCTCGGCTACACATACATGAAGATCGAGGGCGGATCGGTCGAGCTCATCGAAGCCGGCCGAGGCTCCGACCCATGGGACCCCTGCAAGATAGTCGTCGGCTTCGGAGGCTTCCCCGACCCAGCCCGGGGACCGCGCCCCCAAAGCTGCCCTCCCGACACGACCTAGACCCTGTCGCACCCCCTTGGTACCGTTCTGAACATGGAAGCACAGGTGTGGACCCTGATAGGGCTGCTGGCGGGAACGTTGATCGGAACGCTCTACTACCTGGGAAACCGGATCGACGCCCTAGGCAACCGAATGGATGCTCGCATGGACGGGCTCTCCGGACGCATGGACGGCCTCGCTCAGCGAATGGATGCGCTTACCCTGACGGTGCACGAACAAGGGAGGCAACTCGGCTCCCAGATCTATGACTTGGCCAAGGGGCTCGACGACCACATCAGACGCCACGCAAGCTAGTCATCTAGGGCGCGCTCGGGCGCTGGCTTCTTTGTATAGCTTCCGCCACTTCTTTGATTCCTCGCTCATCAAGCGTTTGTCCGTGCGTCTTCGCAGCGCGGCCAGCTCCTTCAACTGTTTGCGGTAGCTCTCGAAGCGCTCCCCAAGCAACTCACCTGTCGAGAGGGCCTCTTGGACCGCGCATCCGGGTTCGTGCGTGTGCGAGCAGTCGTTGAAGCGACAGGCGGCCGCTAGCTCGGCGATGTCCGAGAACGCATCTTCGATGCCGTCGCGAGCGTGCCAGAGTTGGAGCTCGCGCATCCCAGGCGTGTCGATCAACGCTCCACCGCCGGGCAAAGGCAAGAGCCTGCGGATCGTGGTCGTGTGTCGGCCGCGACCGTCCCAGCGGGTTTCTTTGGTTGCCATGACCTCGTCGCCCAGCAACGCGTTGATCAAGGTCGACTTGCCGACCCCCGATGAGCCCAAGAAGGCGATGGTCGGATTCCCCGCGAGGTGCTCGCGGATCGCCTCCATCCCCTCGCCCGTCAATGCACTGACCGGGACGACGTCGACACCTGGAGCAACCGCCGTTGCTTCCGCGATCCTGTCTGCGAGGTCTGGTTGGAGATCGCTCTTGGTGAGGATGACGAGCGGGACGGCGCCACTCTCCCAGGCGAGCGTGAGATAGCGCTCGATCCTGCGCGTGTTGAAGTCCTCCGTCATCGCCGAGACGATCCCGACGATGTCGATGTTGGCGGCGAGGACCTGTTCAGCGCTGCGTCGGCCCGCAACCTGGCGCGCGAACCTGCTCCTTCTACTTAGAACACCGTGAATCAGGCCCGCTTCCTGAGTCGGCAACCGTTCGAACGCGACCCAATCGCCGACCGCCGGAAGCTCGGCTGGATCCTGAGCGTGACGCATCCGACCAGTCGTCGCCGCTGCAGTCGGTCCATCGGCCGTCAGTAGTTCGTATGAGCCCCGATGCTCCGCCGACACGCGCGCGGGAGCCAGGGCCGGGAAAGTCGTGCTGAGCTCATGCTCGCGTTCGGCATCCCAGCCGACCGCGGTAAGTACATCGGACAATTTGTTTTCCTCCTGGGATGAATTCGAGTGGACGCGAACGGCCGAGGGCCGATCCCAGGAGTGTGAAAGAGGTGTGCCTGGAGGACCGGCGCTAGGCCGCGGAGCGGGATTCCCTTTCCATGCGATCCTCCTTTTGTCGACGAAGCCCTGCGATTATCCGCTAGAGGCGCATCGCATGACAACCCTTCGGGCAAGATGTGAGGGTGCGAATAGATGTCCTGACCGTGGCGATCGTCCTCTGCTTGAGCACCGCCGCGTGCAGCGACGATCCTTCGCCCGAACCGGTTTCCGCGGCCACCACTTCGCCTTCAGAGGTGGCGGAGCCCCGGGCCCCCGAGGCTGAGCAACCCAAGCAAGAGGCTCCCGAGAAGCTCCCGCCCGAGCGGTGGGTCGTCGGGCCTCGCGACGGCGGCGTGTATCTGGTCCTCGCCGGCGCCGCGCCACCCGGATCGGATCCAGTCCGTCACGGCCGTGCTCGAGGAGCATGACGCGGCGGCAGGTTTCTTCCCGGACCGGGGCTGGGCTGAAACCAATCTCGATCTCATCGAGGACCTACACGATGACGGGTACATCGTGGGCGTCGATGGCCCCCCGATCGATCGGCCTACGAAGCGGAACCTCGTGGAGTGGCGTCGGACGGTTAGGTCCACAGAGAGGGTCTTGACCAGAGCGGGGGTCGATCCACGCCCCTTCTTGTTGCCGTCGCCCGGCTCCCCCGAAGTCGAGGTCCTCCGCGTCGCGGGCCGGCTCGGCTACCGAGGGCTGAGACCCGGTGTGCACCCAGGGGAAGGCTCCGCGCGAGCGATCGCCCGCGAGGTCATAGATGCCGTTGAGCCCGGCTCGATCGTCCGCCTGAACCTCGACAAGCCCTCGCATCGAGCCGCGCTTCCTAAGATCATGGCCGGGCTCGAGCGCATGAAGCTCGCCACCGCATCGTTGCGGCGGTTGCTGAACGTCGACGGCGTTCCGTGGCACAAGGACCTCGTTCCCGGGTGGGAAGGGCCCCGCATCAAGGACCTCCAGCGCCGACTAACAGAGCTGCGTTACGACCCCGGCCCGATCGACGGCGTGTACGGAGCTGGGATGATCCACGCGGTGACCGCGTTCGAGAAGGTGCACGGGCTGGAGCGCGACGGGATCCTGGCGCCGGCCGACCACGAGCTATTGCTCTTGGCGAAGCCTCCGGTCCCGCCGGAACGAGCCGACGACACGTACATCGATGTCGACATCACGCGCCAGGTGCTGTTCGAGGTGCGCGATGGCAAGCTCTACAAGGTGCTGCCGATCTCGACCGCCAACGGCGCTGCTTACACGTCGAAGAGTGGCGGCACTGCGATAGCTCACACGCCCCGCGGCACCTATTCGATCTACAGCAAGATCTCCGGCTACCGCACGAGCTACCTCGGCACGCTCTACGCGCCCTCGTACTTCTACGGTGGCTACGCGATCCATGGCAGCTCGTCCGTCCCTCCGTACCCTGCGAGCCACGGCTGCATCCGGATCCCGATGCACAGCACCGACGCATTCTTCGCTCGCAACGGCATCGGCACACCCGTCTACGTTCACGACTGAGAGGAGCGACATTGTGAAGGGTTTCGCAAAGCCGATCGCGATCGTGGGGGCCGTCTTCTTCGTTGGCTTCGGGTTGTGGGCGATGGTCGCTCCGCAGAGCTTCTTCGACCAACTGGCCACGTACCCCCCGTACAACGAGCACTTCCTCCACGACATCGGGGCCTTCCAGCTCGGGATCGGGGCCACGCTGATCGCCGCGCTGGTGCTCGCCGACGGGTTGGCGATCGCCCTTGCGGGGGCCGCGGTCGGCTCGGTCGCCCATGCGATCGCGCACGTGATGGACCGCGACCAGGGCGGCAAGGCCAGCGATCCCTGGCTCCTTGGGGGTCTCGCGCTCGTCATCGTCGTCGCGGCCGTGTTCCGAAACAAGGAGCTTCGGTCAAAGGCTTCTGCTTAGGAAAGTAAGTTAGCGGTGCTTTGCATCTGACTATCTCTCGCACCTTCGAGTCTCTGGGCGTTCGCAATTACCGCAGGTTCTTCGCGGGACAAGTGATCTCGTGGACGGGAACCTGGGTTCAGTGGGTCGCGCAGGGATGGCTCGTCCTCGAACTGACCAAGAGCGGATTCGCCCTCGGGGCGATGACCGCGGTGCAATGGTCGCCCGTGTTGCTGTTCGGCGCCTGGGCAGGCGTGGTCGCCGACCGCTTCGACAAGCGCAAGGTGCTCATCGTCACGAACACGTCGGCCGCGCTGCTGTCCCTCGTACTCGGTCTGATCACGGTCGCCGGCCACGTCAACCTTTGGTGGGTCACTGGAATCGCCCTCGCTCTCGGCTTGGTCACGGCGATCGACAATCCCGCCCGTCAGACGTTCACGCTCGAGATGGTGGGCCGCGATCGCCTGACCAACGCGGTCAGCCTCAACACCGCCACGTTCACCACGGCTCGCGTGCTGGGCCCGGCCGCGGCGGGCGTCATGATCGCAACGGTCGGGATGGGACCCTGCTTCATCGTGAACGCGATCTCCTTCGTGCCGGTGACGATCGCACTGTTGACGATGAACGTGTCCGAGCTACGCACGAGCGATGTCGTCGCGCGCAAGCCAGGACAGGTACGCGAGGGACTGCGCTACGTCGCCTCGATCCCGATGCTGCGCACGCTGATGATCGTCATGGCGATCGTGGGCACGCTCCAATACAACTTCCAGGTGATCCTTCCCGTCCTTGCCAAGGAGACGTTCGCAGGAGACGCGCGCACCCTTGGGCTTCTCGGGGCGTTCCTGGGGTTGGGCATGTTCAGCGGCTCCCTCGCCAATGCGGCCCTTGGGCACGCGTCGCGCAAGGTCATCGTGTGGGCGGGCTTCATGCTAGGTGCGATGACGCTGCTGGTCGCTATCGCGCCGACGCTGTGGCTCGCGGCACTGTTGATGGTGCCGCTCGGCATGGCTTCGATGGCGTTCCTCGCCACAATGAACGCCACGATCCAGCTCAACTCGTCCGACGAGATGCGCGGGCGCGTGATGGCGCTCTACTTCGTGCTCTTCCTCGGATCGACGCCGATCGGGGCCCCGATAGTGGGCTGGGTTGCGGAAACGTTCGACCCCCGGGCCGCGTTCGCTCTGGGAGGGCTGGCGACTCTCGCCGCCATCACATATGCGAGCCGGCGGATCCCACACGGGACGACGAGCCGACCCGAAGCCCCCCATCCGGCGCCGACCGAGATCGTGTCGACGGACGCCGCCTAGCCCGGATTTAGCAGCGCACCCCGCTCTCCCGGCCCACTTGGGCTTGCGAGATCACACGTCCCAATTCGTCGCGCTGGCGTTGCCTGAAGTGAGCTCGCTGGGCGAACTGGAGGAGCCGCGCGGTGGGTCTCACCCCATCCGAGCGGGGCTCCCTTGTCCCGATCCTTGCTGCCGCCTGTGCCATGTCGATCCTTTCTGAAATCGGTCAGTGGGGTGCGGCCTCGGCCTGGGCCTCGCGGGCCCAGGCAAGACCGGGGTCGAGGTCGGCCATCACGTCGTCCGTGGTCAGCCGGTAGAGGGGTCGCTCGACCTGCCAGCTCGAGATCCAACGTCGCAACGCTGCGCCCATCGGTCACCTCCTGGTCTTCCCCGACTCCCCGAGGAGTCAGTTGCGGTTTGCAACTCGCATCCTGCCATAGCAAGTTGCATATTGCAACCCACTGTTCTAGACTCCTCGGATGACTCCGGTGGACTTCTCGGCGATGGAATGCTCGGTCGCCCGCACTCTCGACGTGATCGGGGACAAATGGTCCCTTCTCATCCTGCGGGACGCCTATTACGGGGTCCGTCGCTTTGACGCCTTCCAGAAGGATCTGGGCGTGGCCCGGAACATCCTGGCCGACCGCCTCGCCAAGCTGGTGGACCATGGGGTTCTGGAGCGCCGCCAGTACGAGGACCGGCCCCCCCGCTACGAGTACAGACTCACGCCGAAGGGCCGGGACTTGCTGCCCGTTCTTCTGACGATGATGAAGTGGGGCGACAAGTGGGCGAGCGAGGTGGCTCCGGTGACCGTCACCCACACGACCTGCGGCCACGAGACATACCCTGTAGTCACCTGCGAGCACTGTGGAGACGAGTTGAAGCTCGGCGAGGTCCGAGCCGACCCGATCCCGATCCGAACCGAAGCAGCGGTGTAAAGCCGCTCCCGAATTACATGTTGTTGCGTTTACCGAAGACCTTGTCCAAGTCCTGAGTTGCCTCTACCCCCGACTTCAGCGGGTGTTCAGGGGCCGCGTCGGCTCCTTCGCATGAAACCGGCGTCTCGATCTCGAAGCACTGGTCGGTGCCTTCGCCTCCGTCGCCAGAGTCGGTGCCGGCCCCACCCTCGATGAAGTCGTCGCTCGCGCCCGTGTTCAGGATGTCGTCGCCCTGTTTCCCGAACAGGTAGTTCTGTTCGAGGTCGCCGATCATCGTGTCGTTGAACTCGGATCCGTTCATAGCCTCGACTCCACTCACTGAATCCGATCCGTCTCCCGTCACGGTCCCCGCGCCGAAGTCCGCACTGATCCCGGCGTCCGCTCGCCTGTACCCGACTTGGTCGTAGTCGCCCGAGCCACCGTCGATCGTGTCGTCGCCACCTTCGTCGCCCGTGAAGTAGTCGTCGCCGTCCATGCCGTTCAGCGTGTCGTCCCCGTTGAAGCCCAGCAGCGCGTTCCCCAACTCGTTTCCGGTGAACGTGTCGGCGAACTCGCCTCCGTAGAGGCCATCGATGGCGATCAGCTTGTCTTTCCCTTCGCCGGTCGCGGTCCCGGTGGCCAGGTTGGCCTCGACCGGCCCCGGCGCATACCAATAGACGACGAGGTCGAGCTCGGTGTCCTCGGTGCCGTTGAAGGTGTCGTTTCCTTCGAAGCCGAGAAAGATGTTTGCCGACTCGTCTCCGGTCATCTTGTCGTTGTATTGCGACCCGGCGACGCCCTCGAAGCCTGACAGAGTGTCGGTGCCGACCCCGGTCGCGGTTCCCGTGTTGAGGTTGGCCGTGATCCCTTTCTCGGCATCCCCGAAGTTCACGATGTCGTAACGTCCGTCGCCGCCGTCCAACGTGTCGTTGCCCGGCCCCCCACGCAGCGCGTCGTGCTCGCCAGCGCCTCCGAAGATCTCGTCCTTACCTTTGTCGCCGGACATGATGTTGTTCTCGTCGGACCCTGTGAGCGAGTCCGCGAACGGCGTACCCCTGACCATCTCGATGCTCTTGAACAGATCGTCACCATCCCCGCTCGAGGTCCCGGCCTGGAGATCGACCGTTACTCCAGCCTTGGCCTGGATGAAGTCGAGGCCGTCACGGTTCCCGTCGCCGCCCCCGATGAGGTCGTCGCCGGGTCCGCCCCAAAGGTGTTTGTCGTTGCCCTCGCCCCCGGAGATCCCGTCGTTGCCCTCGCCCCCGGAGATGGTGTCCTTGCCGTCGCCGCCACAGATGATGTCGTTTCCACCCTTGCCGTCGATGACGTCGTCCCCGCCTTCGCCCGCGATGACGTCGTCCCCGGGCGTGCCGTTCAGAGTGTCGGCCTTATCGGTGCCGATGATCTTGGCTTTCTTGCCTCCGCACTTCGTCTGAGCTTGGGCCGCGGGTGCGAGAGCAGTCGCAAGAAGGGCGATCGCAAGCAGGGGAGCGAACTTCAGAATTCTTTTCATCTATGAGTAGTTAACGAGCCGGACAAGCACCTAGCAAGGTGATGTTGGTCACTTTCTGGCTAGTTGGAGGAGAAGCTATGCCTGCGGGCCGACCGATTGAGGGCTTTTGCCCCTTGTTCGTCGACGTACACGAGGTTCTCGTAGCGGAGCCCGAAACGGCCGGGTAGATAGATCCCGGGCTCGATCGAGAAGACGTGTCCCACTTCCAGCGGCCGCTCGTTGCCTTCCCTGATGTAGGGCTCCTCGTGGATCTCGAGCCCGACCCCGTGGCCGGTGCGATGGTGGAAGAACTCGCCGTAGCCCGCCTCGTCGATAACTTGCCGGGCGGCCCTGTCGATCTCTTGGGCCGGCACGCCGGGCTGGACCCGCTCGAAGGCCGCGTCGTACGCCGCACACACGAGGTCGAACGCCTTGTCGATCTCGGGTTCGAGATCGTTCGGCATGTACATGCGAGTCGTATCGGACCAGTAGCCGTCGATAGCTGCCCCGGTATCGACGAGCAGGGGGCGATCGAGCGCGATCGAAACGTCGCCTCCGGAATAGTGGGCCATCGAAGCGTTGGCACCCGATGCAACGAGAGCGATGGGCTCGGCAGCATCCGGGTTCTCCAGATATCGGATGCGCATCTTCGTAGCGAGCTCCTTCTCCGCCACCCCCGCGAGCTCCAAGCCTGCGATCCACTCGATGAGCGCGTCGGTGAAATCGGCCGCGGCTCCCAGCTTGGCGATCTCCTCGGGGCCCTTCCTCTCACGCAGACGGGCCAAAGCCCCCGGATCCAGCTTGACGTCGGCCCCCGCATCCACAAGTTTCATCAAGGCCCACGCCGGCAACGAGGCCTGGACGTGCACCCGGTCGATCCCCGTCAGCGCGTGGGCGAGCGCAGCATCCGGTCCTTCGGAATCGGTCCACGTCGCCAGCTCGAAGCCGAGGGGGCCGAGCTCCTCCTCGAACATGAGCGGCGCGACCACCACGATCTCACCCTCCACGGGGACCAGCAACCCGGTGAGCCGTTCCATAGCGATCGGATCGAGCCCCGTGAGATAACGGAACCCAACCGAAGGCTCAACCCACAAGCGTTCGACGGAGCGACGAGCCATCTCGGCGCGCAGAGATTCGAGTCGCTGCACGAAAACCTCATCCATCACCGGAGAACATAATTGACGAGGATGATCGAGCAACAGCTGAGTCTTTCCTTCCGGGCTCCTTTCGCTGCAAGCATGCTGCTGGACTTCCTCGGCCGGCGGGCCGTGTCCGGCATCGAGACCTATGACGGCAACACTTATAGAAGGACACTGCGGCTCTCTTTCGGAACGGGGATCCTGGAGCTGGCGCCTGCGATCGATCATGTCCAATGTTCGATACGGCTCGATGACGAACGAGATCTCGCGTTTGCCATCCAGCGAAGCCGGGTGTTGCTCGATCTAGACGCGGACCCGGTCACCATCGATCAAGCGCTCTCGGAGGACGCGGCTCTGCGTCCGCTCGTGGCAAGCATTCCGGGCGTACGCGTGCCGGGACATGTCGACGGTAACGAGCTGGCGATCCGAGCGGTTCTGGGGCAGCAGGTCTCGGTCGCGGGGGCGAGGACCCTCACCGCGCGATTGGTGCAGGCACATGGGAAGCCACTGACGGTGGAGGACGAGGGGCTAACCCACCTCTTCCCCGAACCCGATGCCCTGGCAGAAGCCGACCTCTCGGGCCTGGGTGTTCCCCGCCAGAGGCAACATGCGATCCGCTCGCTGGCCGGTGCCCTTGCTTCCGGGGGAGTCGATCTAGGAACGGGCGCCGATCGGCTCGAGGCTCGAACGCGATTGCTTGACATTCCCGGCATCGGACCGTGGACCGCCTCCTACATAGCCATGCGTGCGCTGGGTGACCCCGACGCGTTCCCGGCATCCGACCTTGGCATCCGGGCCGCGTTCGAGCGACTGGGGCTCGAGTCGGATCTCAGATCGATCGAAGAGAGAGCTCAGCTGTGGCGTCCCTGGAGGGCCTACGCGGTGCAGCACCTCTGGGCGTCGCTCAGCAGTTAGCGGGCGCTAGCCCTCGACGATCTCTACGGACTCGATGTAGACGGGCAGGACCGGCTCCGAACCGCCCTGCGCGGTTTCCACGTTGGCGATCGCCTCGACGGCTTCGAATGAGCTCTCACTGACTCTGCCGAAGATCGAGTAGAGCGGGTCCAGACCTGCGGGCTCGGCTCCCGTTGGATCGTGAACGACTATGAAGAACTGGCTCCCGTTCGTGTTCGGGCCCGGAGTTGGCCATCGCGACCGTCCCGAAGGTGTACTCGCTCCCTCCCTTGGGCAGCTCGTCCTCGAACTGATAGCCGGGTCCTCCGCTGCCGGTGCCCTCGGGGTCGCCTCCCTGGATCACGAAGCCGTTCTCGATGCGATGCCAGGTCAGCCCGTTGTAGAAGCCTTCGTTGGCAAGGAACACGAAGTTGTTGACGGTCTTAGGCGCCTCGTCTTCGAGAAGGTCCAGCTCGATCGTCCCGCACGACGTCTGCAGCACCGCCGAGTAGTCGACGCCGTCCTCGAGCACTTCTTCCGCGGCCTCATACTGCTGGGGATCTCCGGGGGCGGGGGCCTCGGCCCCGCATGCAGCGGTGGCCTCCTCGGGCGGCTCGGTGGTCTCGGCGCTCGCCGGCTCGTTCGGCTCTTCCCCTTCGTCGTTGGTCAGGAAGAGCGCCATTCCGACGAGGACGATCAGCACCAGACCCACGCCCCCCAGCCGGATGTTCCGCCGCCGGCGCATCGCGGCGGCGCGCGCCTCCGCCTGGGCGTCGCGGTGTGCCTTCTTGCGAGCTCTCTTATCGGTTGCCATCGTCTTTGTTCCTCCAGCGATCCCGTCTGCGAGCGGCCCAGTCGCGCTCGGCTTCACGACTCAGAAGGTCGAGATGATAGGCGACGACCCGAGTAATGGACGAATCCGTAAGTTCTTCGTCGACGACTCCGTCCACGACGCCCAAACGCAACAGGTCCGGCGCGGTCAATCGCAGCATCGCCGCCATCTCGCCGGCACGCCCTGCATCCCGCCACAGGATCGCGGCCGCCGCTTCCGGGCCGATAACGGAGAAGAAGGAGTCGCGGTACGCGAGCAGCTTGTCGGCGGTGGCGAGCGCGAGAGCACCCCCGCTTCCTCCCTCGCCGGTGACCACGGAAACCACGGGAACCGAAGCGGACAGGAGGACCTCGAAGGTCGCGGCGATCTCCCATGCGAGCCCACCTGTTTCGGATCCTTCCGATGGGTTCGCGCCCGGCGTATCGATGAGAGTGACGACCGGCAAACCCAAGCGCGACGCCATGCGTATACAGCGTTGGGCTTTCCGATAAGCACCGGGGCCGGGCGAGTAATCGCGATTCAAAGCGAGCCACACCGCCCGCCTCCCCTGCGAGCGAACGATCGCCGCGATCAGGGCAGGATCGTCGCGGCCGGTCCTGTCTCCCTGAAGAGGGACCAAGGTGTCGGCCGCGCTCTCGACCAACTCGCCTCCCTTCGGACGGTCGGCGCGCGCGCCGCCGTAACGACATCCCAGGGATCGGGCAAGGCATCCATCTCGGTAGTGATCGGCGGCGCGTCGACGGCCGCTGGTTCATCGGGAGCGAGAACATCGAGCACGCGCGTGACCGCGGCCCCCTCGGAGCCGGCGTCGACGAGCGCATCCACCAACCCGCTCCGCAACGCCATCTCGGCCGTATGCGATCCGGGCCCCAAAGCCCTGCCTAGGAACACCTCTGCCACGCGTGGGCCCGCGAAGCCGATCGTCGCGTCCTCCCTAGCGAGGGTGACGTCCGCGAGAGCCGCGATGCTGGCGAGGACACCACCCGTAGTTGGATGACCGAGAAGCACGATGAAAGGACATCCCGCGTGGCCCAAAGTCTCCCTGGCTGCAACCATCTTTGGCATCTGGACGAGCGAACGCATCCCCTCTTGCATCCTCGAACCACCCGTTGCGGTTCTGAGAACGAACGGCGTTCGTCGCTCTGCCGCGCGCTCCAGAGCCCGAGCGATCCGCTCCCCGGCGACCTCACCGACGCTTCCTCCGAGGAAGCCGAACTCGAACAGCGCCACCTCGACGTCGTGACCCCCGATGCGCGCCGGGCCGGCAAGAACCGATTCGTCTACCTCCGTGCGAGCGCGCTCCAGCAGTTCTGGATAACCGGGAAATGAAAGTGGGTCTCGGCTGCTGAGTCCGTCGCTGACAGGGCGGAACGAACCCGCATCCACCAGCGCGTCGGCAGCCCTCTCCATTGGCCTACGGTAGCCTGCCCTTCACCTACAAGTAATGGAAAGGATGCCGGCTTGGCCGACAGCCCTCCTCGGATACTCGTCGCGAAGCCCGGCCTCGATGGACATGATCGAGGCATCAAGGTCGTGGCGCGCGCTCTCCGCGATGCGGGCATGGAGGTCATCTACACCGGCCTGCATCAGACGCCCGAGCAGATCGCCGCCGCGGCGATCCAGGAAGACGTCGACGCGGTCGGTCTCTCGTGCTTATCGGGGGCACACATGACCCTGTTCCCGCGGGTAGTGCAACTGATAAAGGAGCAGGGTGGCGAAGACGTCCTCGTGTTCGGCGGCGGGATCATCCCCGATGCCGACATCCCCGCACTGAAGGAGTCCGGGATCGCAGAGATCTTCACTCCCGGAGCGACGACGACATCGATCGT
The DNA here is from genome assembly GCA_963786155.1 of uncultured Actinomycetes bacterium. Classification (GTDB taxonomy): domain Bacteria; phylum Actinomycetota; class CADDZG01; order CADDZG01; family WHSQ01; genus CAWAXW01. The sequence goes on from CAWAXW010000006.1 coordinate 293,025, forward strand.
GGATTGGATCAGGGGCAACATAGGCAAACCCGCCGGGATCTCCGGCCAGGAGGACTAGTGGATCTATTCGAGTATCAGGGCAAGGAGCTCTTGAGGAAGTTCGAGGTGCCCGTTCCGGAAGGACGCGTGGCATCGACTCCCGAGGAGGCCGCGGAGGCCGCCGGCGGTTTGGGCGGGCAAGGTCGTCGTCAAGGCGCAGGTGCAGGTCGGGGGCCGGGGCAAAGCCGGCGGGATCAAGATCGCAAACTCACCCGAAGAGGCGAAGTCGGTTGCCTCGCAGATCCTCGGCATGGACATCAAGGGGCACACCGTGAAGCGCGTGCTCGTCGAGAGGACGAGCGAGATCACCTCCGAGTACTACTTCTCGTTCCTGGTCGATCGAACGGTACGGAAGTTCCTCGGGATGATGAGCGCCAAAGGCGGCATGGACATCGAAGAGGTCGCCGAAACCGACCCCCAAGCGATCTCGCGCGTCCACGTCGATCCCGTTCTCGGCATCAGCGACTTCCACGCGCGCAAGCTCGTCTTCGGCGCCAAGCTCGACCCCGAGGCTAGGAAGGAAGCGATCGCGATGCTCCCCAAGCTCTATAGGGCTTTCGTCGAGCTCGACGCTTCTCTCGTCGAGGTGAACCCGCTCGTGCTGACCGGCGAGGGAAGGGTTGTCGCGCTCGATGCGAAGGTGACCCTCGACGATTCGGCCGAGTACCGGCATCCGTTCTTCGACGAGCTCAAGTCCGCGTTCGAAGTTCCGGAGCAGGAGCGTTTCGCCAAGGAGAAGGGCCTCAACTTCATCAAGCTCGACGGCGACGTCGGGATCATCGGCAACGGGGCGGGTCTGGTGATGTCGACCCTCGACGTCGTCAAGGACGCGGGCGGCGAACCCGCCAACTTCCTCGACGTCGGTGGGGGAGCGGGGGCCGAGCTGCTCTCCAACTCGCTCGAGGTCATCATGTCGGACCCGAACGTCAAGAGCGTGTTGATCAACATCTTCGGCGGCATCACGCGCTGCGATCTCGTTGCAGAAGGGATCATCGATGCCCTCGGCCGCCTCGATGTGAAGGTTCCGATCGTCGTGCGATTGGATGGGACGAACGCCGAACAGGGCCGCAAGATGCTTGCCGACGCCCCCCACCCAAAGCTGGTGACAGCCGAAACGATGCTCGGCGCGGCCGAGAGAGCCGTCGAAGCTCGCCCACGGGGAGGCGATCTAGTGGCCATCCTCATCGACAACGACACCAGGCTCGTCGTCCAGGGCCTGACCGGCCGGGAGGGCAGCTTCCACGGCCTCCGCAATCGCGAGTACGGGACGAAGCTCGTGGCGGGCGTGACGCCGGGCAAGGGCGGAAGCGATGTCGAGGGAGTCCCCATCTTCGACACGGTTGCCGAAGCCGTCGCGGAGACCGATGCAAACACCTCGATGGTGTTCGTGCCGCCCCGCTTCGCAGCGGACGCGATCCTCGAGAGCTACGAAGCCGGCGCAAAGGTCATCGTTGCGATCACCGAAGGACATCCCTGCGATGGACATGGCTAAGACCGTGGGCTATCTCCGCAGCGGCAACGGAGCGATCACCTGATCGGACCGAACTGCCCGGGCGTCATCTCCCCCGGGACGGCGAACGTCGGCATCATCCCGGGCGAGATCTGCTCGCAGGGACCGGTCGGTCTCGTCTCCCGCTCGGGAACGCTCACGTATCAGATCGTTCACGAGCTGACCCAGAGGGGCATCGGACAATCGACATGCGTCGGCATCGGCGGCGACCCGATCCCGGGCTCCGACTTCATCGACGTCCTGAAGCACTTCGAGGCCGACGACGAGACCGAGGCAGTCGTGATGGTTGGCGAGATCGGCGGCGATGCCGAGGAACGCGCCGCGGCCTTCATCGAGAAGAGCATGTCCAAGCCGGTCGTCGCCTACATCGCGGGACGGACGGCTCCCCCCGGGAAACGCATGGGTCACGCGGGAGCGATCATCTCGGGCTCCAAGGGAACCGCCGCCGCCAAGGAGACCGCCCTCAGAGAAGCGAACGTCGAAGTGGGCCGCAACCCCACCGAAGTGGCCGAGCTGGTGGCCAAGCTCCGAAAATAGCGCCGAGTGTGTGAGGAGGTACGTGACGCGTCGCTCCTCACACACTCGATGCGACTCTAGATCCTCTTCTCGCAGGACTTGTAGCGGTTGTTGCCGCCCTCGCCTCGGCAGCCGTCTTTGCCTCTGCCGCCGTCGAGGTCGTCGGGGCCTTCGTCTCCATAGAGGCGGTCGTTGCCACCTTGACCCGTGAGCACGTCGGCGCCGGACCCTCCGGTTAGCAGGTCGTTGCCGCCGCCACCCTCGGTGCGGTCGTCGCCGTCGTGGCCGCGCAGCTCGTCGTCTCCGCCCTTGCCGACCAGGACGTCGTCACCGCTGAGACCGCAGATCTTGTCGTCCTTGCCGGTGCCCTCGAGGTAGTCGTCCTCGAGCGTGCCGATGAGCGTGCACTCACGAATCATCCCGATGATCGACGCAGTCGCCTTGTTCTCGTAGTCCTCGTCGTAAGCGGCGGCGTCGATGCCGGCCTCGCCTTCGAAGAAGTCACCGCCGACGAGGGCGCTCCACTCCTTGGTTCCGTTGCAATCGAGGCTTGTGCCCCCATAGCCGCTTTCCTTCTTGTCACCGCTCTTTCGCTGGACCACGTTCAAATCGATGTAGACCTCGGTCGGCTGCGCACAGGTGACCTCGCCGGTCACCGTCGCGCGACCGGTGACCACGTTTGCCCACGCCTTGTCGTCAACCGTCAACGTGATCTTCTGCTCCAACTGCTTGGGCTTTGCAGCAGAAGCGGTTTGCGGAAGCAGCGTCAAAGCTGCCAAGCACATGGTCGCTAGCACGACCACGGTCTTACTGGTGCCGTCACTCATGGTGACTCCTTTCGTTGGTGTTGCCGGACCTCGAACAGACGCATGCATCCGTCGTTCGGTTGTCCGAGACACGAGATTTGCGGGCAGGCAACCGATCGGCGCCTTGATGCGTCTCTTCAGCATGAAAAAGCTGAATGCAACAACTCATCGGATGTACAGCACCGTGCCCTTCGTCGTTGCAATCCTGCTCGGGCAGTGGAACCTCGGCCTGGCGGATGTCCAAGCGCGCTACAAGAACGCAACCTCGAGAACGGGTGTCAATTTCGAGATGACGATGTCGTGGGGATCGAACTGGGTTGATTTCGATCGCGACGGCGACGCCGATCTCTTCGCGAACCGTCATTGGCGCACGCCGCGGCTCTACGAGAATGTCGAAGGCGTCTATGAACTGACGGCCGAAACCTTCCCCAACTATCGTCCCGGGCGCGCATTCGATCGACACACCTGTTCGTGGGGAGAAGCGAACGGTGACGGGTCACCCGAGCTCTACTGCGCGGCGGGAGCCAAGAGCGGCCGGGGCACGGGCCAGGACCAACTCTGGTTCCGGACAAGAGACGGCTTCGAGAACCGCAGCCCCGAATACGGGACCGAGGATTGGAAAGGCCGAACCCGCTCCGTCTCGTGGCTCGACTACGACACCGACGGTGACCTCGATCTCTTCCTGCTGCAAAAGAAGAGGAAGGGCGAGCCGAACCGGATGATGCGCAACGATCGCGGTTCCTTCAAGGAAGCAAAGGTTGGGTTGAGCGAAGAGATGAACGGGCTGTCGGCGACCTGGAGCGATTGGGACCGAGATGGCGATCCCGACCTCCTCGTCACTCGCTACACGCCCGAGCCAACTATCGCCTACGAGAACGTCGGGGGCACCTTCGACAAGACGAGCATCGCCGGCATCACGGGCCAACACTGGACGTCGTCGGCTTGGGGCGACTACGACGGCGACGGGTGGACCGACCTACAGATGGTCGGGCCGAGAGGAACGGTCATCGCCCGCAACGTCGGTGGCGAGTTCGAGATCGTGCAGGACGTGGCGCTTGCCTCGGGGTCGTCGAGCACCTGGATCGACTTCGACAATGACGGCGATCTCGATTCGTTCGTCGTGCAAGGCACGGTAGGCGGCTCGAATCAGTCCGACCTACTCCTGGTCAACGAGGCCCATGGGTTCACGGACGCGGGGCTGGATTCGGTTGCAGGGCCCGAGTCCGGCTCGGGCGAAAGCGTGTCGTCCTCCGATCACGATCGCGACGGGGATCTAGATCTCTTCGTGACCAATGGGGCCACGCTGGACATGGAGTCCCAGCTCCAGGGCAAGTGGGTCCTGTGGGAGAACGCCACGCCCGTACAAGGATGGGCCGGGCTCGAGCTGGTCGGCGACTTCTGGAACCCCTTTGGTTACGGCGCCCGCATCGTGGTCGAGCTCGAGGACGGCACCACCTACCACCGGGAGTTGAACGACGGCATGGGCCTGCGCGCCCAATCCGAGGTCGGCCACCAGGTGCTGGGCCTCGGCTCGAGCGATGGTGCGACCGTCCGGATCGAGTGGCCGAACGGACTCACCGATTGCACTCAGGTCCGCAAGGGCGAAACGACCGTGATCCGGCTGGGGACGTCCCTATGCGCCGGGCAGGCTGCCTCGTAGCTGTGCGGACCCGGTCGCGACCGCAACCCGCTTGCCATCGGCGTTCAGGACCTCGGTGTTCGCGATCGCCAGCGACTTTCCTCGGTGCGCGACGGTCGCTTGGGCTTTGAGAAGGCGTCCATCGGGTGGGAGTGGACGCAAGTAGTTCACCTTGAGATCGACCATCGCGTAGCTCGTGCCCGCCCCTAGCGTCGTGTGTATCGCGACGGCCAGCGCGGTCTCGCACACCAAGGCCGTCACCCCACCTTGCACGTAGCCGGTGGGTGAGGCCAGCCATTCGTGCACGGGCACCGTCACCTCGGCCGAACCCTCCTCTACTGCCGAAGGGCGGATGCCGGTGAGGTAACTGATCGGAGGAGCGGGGAGCTCACCGGCGATGTATGCGCGCAGGGTCTCGAGCCCCGGGCGGGACCAGATCTCCTCTGCAGTGACGACCCCGCCCTCGACTGGCCTCTCCCATGGATCTGGCGTGTCGTAGGTAGGTGGAGCCGGCGTCGGATCCGTCGGCTCCGGTGTTGATGGGACCGGTTCGAGTTGCGGGAAGACGTGGCATCGAGATGTCCCGTGCGCGACGAGCCTGCCGTCGGCATCCTCCACCGTCACGTCCGAGAGTGCGAGCGACCGACCGACGTGGATGGCCCGTCCGGTCGCCCTCAGGTGGCGACCATCGGTGGGCACCGGCCTGAGTGAAGTGATCGACAGCTCGGCGGTCGTGTAGGGGGTCGCAGGGCCGAGCTTCGTCTGGATGGCGCATCCCAAGCTCGCATCGGCGAGCAGCGCCTGAGCGCCGCCCGAGATGACTCCCAGGACGCTCGCAAGCCATGGGCTCGTGGGCATCTCGAAGATCGCGAGCCCGTCCTCGAAGGCGATCGGGCGCTGGCCTGTCAACCGCGAGAGTGGCGGCGCCTGCGCCCCCGGGTTCCGGAAGCTTCGCAGTTGTTCGAGCCCGCTCAATCCCAGGATCGCGGGGTCGAAGTAACCGCCGCGCACTGGCTCGTCCCAGATCATCGGCGGATAGGGTAGCCGCGTGGCAGGGCGCATCGTCGTACTCATCTCGGGAGCCGGCTCCAACATGTTGGCGCTCGACCAAGAATGCAGGGACCGAAGGGTGCCCGGGAGCGTCGTCGCCGTCATCGCCGACCGGCCGTGCGCGGGCATCGAAGCGGCGAACGAGCGAGGGCTCACTACCGCGGTTATCGAGCCGGACAACTTCGGGTCACGTCAGGAGTGGAGCGAGGCTCTGCGTGATGAGGTGACTCGCCACGGCCCCGACTTGATCGTGTCGGCCGGGTTCATGCGCATCCTCTCGCCCGGATTCGTCGATTCCTTCGCCGATTGTCTGATCAACATCCATCCTTCGTTGCTGCCGGCATTTCCCGGTGCCCACGCGGTCCGAGACGCGCTTGCCGCGGGGGCCACCGAGACGGGGACCACCGTCCACTTCATCGATCACGAGGTCGACCACGGCCCCGTTATCAGCCAGGCCCGGGTAGAGATCCGGCCGGGCGACACCGAGGATTCGCTCCACCAACGCATTAAGGAGTCCGAGCACCGGCTGTTGCCCAGGATGTGCAAGGACTTCCTGGAGGGAAGGGTGGCCCTCGAAGACCTGCTCACCGGGCAGACGTAGTGCCGGTCAAGAGAGCTCTGCTGAGCGTCTCGGACAAGACGGGGATCGTCGAGTTCGGCCGCGCTCTGGTCGAAGCCGGGGTCGACCTGATCTCGAGCGGAGGGACGGCCGCAGCATTGCGTGATGCCGGTGTCCCGGTTACGCCTGTGCCCGAGGTGACAGGAGCGCCCGAGATCCTCGGGGGCCGCGTGAAGACGCTCCACCCCAAGATCCACGGCGGGATACTCGCCGACAGGCGCGACCCCGATCATGTGGCGCAGCTCGAAGAGCAGGGGATCGAACCGATCGATCTCGTTGTGTGCAACCTCTATCCATTCGAGCGCACGATCGAGACGGATGCCGTGCTCGAGGAAGAAGCAGTCGAGCAGATCGACATCGGGGGCCCGGCGATGGTGCGGGCCGCGGCCAAGAACTTCAGCTCGGTCACGGTCGTCGTTAATCCGAAACGCTACGGGACCATCATGGACGAGATCCGGACGAGCGGGGAGGTGTCGGACCAGACGCGCAGGCGACTCGCGCTCGAGGCCTTCCAGCACACTGCGATGTACGACACCGCGATCGCGCGATGGCTGTCGCGTGGCGATGAGCTCCCCGAACGACTCGTGTTCGGAGCAGACAAGGTCATCGAGCTTCGCTACGGCGAGAACCCGCATCAGCGCGCCGCGTTCTACCGTGACCTCGGCTCGCCCAAAGGGCTCGCCGCAGCCGAGCAGCTGCACGGCAAGGAGCTCTCCTACAACAACATCCTCGACACGGACGCTGCGTGGAAGCTGGCTAACGAGTTCGACCAGCCGGCGGCCGCCATCATCAAGCACTCGAACCCCTGCGGCGTAGCGATCGCATCGACGGTAGAAGAGGCCTACCGAAGGGCGCTCGAGTGCGACCGCACGAGCGCGTTCGGGGGCATCATCGCTCTCAACCGTCCGTGTGACGGCGCAACCGCGGCGGCGATCGCCGAGATCTTCACGGAGGTCGTGATCGCCCCGGGCTTCGACTCCGATGCTCTCGAGGCGCTTGCGTCCAAGAAGAATCTCCGCCTGTTGCGCGCCGGAACCGAGTTAACGCCGGAGCTCGAGGTGCGCAAGGTTGCCGGTGGGCTCCTGATCCAGTCGCCCGACGTCCGCGACCCGGCTCTGGATCCGAAGGTTGTCACGAAGGCGCAACCGACCCAGCAGCAATGGATCGATCTCCGCTTCGCCTGGATCGTCGTGAAGCACGTCAAGTCGAACGCGATCGTGTTCGCCACCGACGGGGTGGCGGTCGGCGTCGGAGCCGGTCAGATGAGCCGCGTCGAGGCGACCGAGCTGGCGGCCAAGCGCGCCGCCGGACGGGCCCAGGGAGCCGCGTGCGCCTCGGATGCCTTCTTCCCGTTCAGGGACGGGCTCGACGCTGCTGTCGCCGCCGGAGCAGGGGCCGTGATCCAGCCGGGTGGCTCCGTTCGCGACGACGAAGTCATCGCCGCCGCCGACGAACACGGCATCCCGATGGTCTTCACGGGCCGGAGGCACTTCCGCCACTAGAGAGGGGCTCAGGACATGACGGCATCGATCATCGACGGCAAGGCGATCGCGGCTGACATCCGCAACGAGGTCGCGGCGGAGTGCAAAGAACTATCCAACTCGGGAGTAACCCCCGGCCTGGCCACAGTTCTCGTCGGCGACGACCCGGCCTCGCACATCTATGTGCGAACCAAGCGCAAGATGTGTGAAGAGGTCGGCATCAACTCGTGGGATCACGACCTCCCGGCAAGCACTTCCCAGGACGACCTCCTCGCACTTCTCGACCGGCTGAACGCCGACGACAAAGTTCACGGCATCCTCGTCCAGTTGCCCCTCCCCGAGCACGTTGAAGAGTTCGTTGTGCTGGATGCGGTCTCTCCGTCCAAGGACGCGGACGGTTTCCACCCCTTCAACATGGGTCGCCTGCTCTCAGGCGACGCGGTGATCGCCCCGGCAACGCCGGCCGGGATCCAACAACTGCTGATCCGATCCAACATCGAAACGAGCGGGGCAGAGGTGGTGATCGTCGGGCGCTCGAACATCGTGGGCAAGCCGCTTGCCGCGTTGATGGTGCAGAAGGCCGCCGGGGCGAACGCGACCGTGACGGTCTGCCACACGGGCACCCGCGACCTGATGGCGCACACCAAACGGGCCGACATCCTCGTTGCGGCGATCGGCCGGGCGAAGGCGATCACGGCCCCGATGGTGAAGGAGGGCGCGACCGTCATCGACGTAGGGATGAACCGTACCGAGGAGGGTCTCGTAGGCGACGTCGACTACCCGGCGGTGCGAGAGATCGCCGGCGCGATCACGCCGGTGCCGGGTGGGGTGGGGCCCATGACGATCGCGATGCTGCTGAGCAACGTCGCGACCTTGGCGCGTTCGACTCTTCCTTAGCGGGCTCGGGGGCCTTCTAGAAGCCCGTCCTTGTCCTTGTCGCCTTTGCCCTTGTCATCGTTCTTGCCCTCCCCGGGATCGATATCCGGTTCCGTGCCCCCGCCCGGCCCGCCCAGCTCGGAGCTCGACCCAGAGTTGTCTTTGTCCTTGTCCTTGTCTTTGCTCTTGTCTTTGTCCGGCCCGCCTTCGTTCCCGTCCTTGTCGGGCTTACCGTCGCCACTGCCCTGGCCGGGCTCGCCGTCCTGATTCCCATGCCCTTGCCCCTGGCCGCTGCGATCGTCGTTGCCCTGGCCGTCCTCTTCGCCGGAGCCCGGTCCCGAGTTGTCATCCTGATCCTCGATGGGCCCCGATCCCTGTCCGTTCCCGGTTCCGTCGTGACTGTCACCGTCGCGATCGCGGTCTCGATCGTCGTCGTTCCCACGCCCTTCGTTTCCGTTGTCGTCATCACGGGCCTCCGCAGGAGCGCCGCCATCGTTGCCGGTGCCCTGGCTGGAAGATCCGCGGTCATCGGCTCCGTCGATGACGTCGTCATCGGTCCCGACGTTCGCCGCCTCGAGATCGATCGCCTTGAGCAGCGACAGCGCCTGCACTCGTAACCGAGCGACCTCGGCAACTAGTCGTCCCCGGGCTGCCTCGTCGTAGTCGTTTAGCAAGGCCTCGGCGCCGCCGAGCTCGAACATGGCAGTGAGGATCGCTGCAAGAGAGGCTTCTGGATCGGCAACGAGATCTTCGTTGGCTTCTTCTAGCAGCGCTTCCGCTCGTGCGATATGGCTTTCGATCTCTTCTTCGACGGGAGACGCGAGCCCAACAGTGCCCAGTACCTGGCGCACCGGGTAGAGGACGTCGCCGGGTGTCGCCGAGCGTCCCGCCAGCCCGAGCGCGACGACAAGGAACGCACCCGCGGCCGCCACCACGAGGTTGCGCACGATCCCCCAAGGCCGGCCGCGCTGGGCGATCGCATTGAGGAACAGCGCGCGCTCGCGCCTGGCATCGGGGAGCTCGGGATCGAACGCGGACGACAGATTCCTCGCCAACCCTGCAAGGTCCGAGATGGCGGCGTCGACCGTCGTGGATCCATCCGACAAAGCGCGGTCCAGTGCCCTCTCCAGGTTGCGGCTCATCGCGAGCCCACCCCTTCGACCATCATCTTGCGCAAGCTGGCAAGGGCTCGGAACTGGAGTTGCCTGACGGCGTTGGAGTTGCGGTTCATGACCTGTCCGATCTCCTTGGTGTCGAGGTCGGCCGCGAACCGCAGAAGCAGAACCTCGGACTGGTCGGCCGGAAGCCGATCGAGATAGGAGCGCAGGGTCGCGGCGGTCTCGACCGAGAGGGCCCGCGGTTCGGGGCCGAGCTCGACGGGTGCGGGCTCCTCACGGTCAAGATCGATGGGGCTCTCCCGGCTCTCGAGCCGGACGTTGTCGATGACGAGGTTGTAGGCGATCCGGAAGAGCCACGCCTCGAACCCGGCGCCCTTCCAACGGAACTTCGTGAGGTCACGGAGCACTCGAGCGAAGCACTCGGCCGCCACGTCCTGGGCGTCGTCCGGATCCGAAGCTTGGCGAGGGCATACCGATAGATCCGCGGGTAGTAGGTGTCGAAGAGGAGCGCAGCGGCATCCTCATCCCCCCGGGCGGCCCGGCTGACTTCACGTCTGAGATCGTCGATAGGAACATTCTGCTCCGATAACGGAGCAACCCGACCTGCCGTTACGTCCCGAGAAGGAAATTTCGGGCGAAGTCAGGGGCACTAGCCTCGTTCGCTGAGAGGTACGTAACTCCTGGGCTCGGGGCCGACGTACTCGTGGTCGGGGCGGATCAGGCGGTTGTCCGCGTACTGCTCGCGGACGTGGGCCGTCCAGCCGGAGACCCGGCTGCAGGCGAAGACCGGCGTGAAGAGGTCGGTGGGGATCTGCAGGTAGCCGTAGACGGACGCGGCGTAGAAGTCGACGTTCGGGTAGATGCCCTTCTCGTCCATGACGGTCTTCTCGATCTCCTGGGAGATCTCGAAGTTGGAGGGGTCGCCGGTCTTCTCGGCGAGCTCCTTGGCCATCTTGCGGAGGTGCGTCGCGCGGGGGTCCTCGGTCTTGTAGACGCGGTGTCCGAAGCCCATCACCTTCTCTTTGTTGCGGAGCTTCTCGACGATGTAGTCGCGCGCCTTGTCGGCCCCGCCGAGCTCCTTGATCTCTTTGATCATGCGCATGACCTGCTCGTTGGCACCACCGTGGAGCGGGCCCTTGAGAGCCGCGATCGCGGCGGTCATCGCCGAGTGGATGTCGGAGAGCGTTGCGGCACACACGCGCGCTGCGAAGGTCGACGCGTTCATCGTGTGGTCGGCATGGAGGATCAGGCAGATGTCGAAGATGCGAGCCGCCTCGTCGTCGGCCTTGTCGCCCTTGAGCATGTAGAGGAAGTTGGCCGCCTGGGACAGGCTGGGATCGGGAGGGACGAGCTCCTCGTTCTTCCGCATGCGGTCGTAGTAGGCGACCATCGTGGGGAAGCACGGCGACAGAGCCGGATCGCCTTGCGGTAGTTCGCTTCCTCCGAGGTGTCCCAGCCGTCGGGGTCCTGGGCCGACGACGCCGAGACGGCGGTGCGCAGCATCGACATCGGGAGCGCAGTTCTCGGCGAGGTGCGGCAGCAGCTGCCTGAGCGAAGTCGTTCGGCTCCCGCTCCGTGGCGATCTGGTCCTTGATCTCGTCGAGCTGCTGCTCGTTCGGGAGCTCGAGGTGGTGGAGGAGGTAGATGACCTCTTCGAAGGTGGCGTTCGGAGCGAGGTCGTGGATGTCGTAGCCGACGTAGGAAAGGATGCCCTTCTTGCCGTCGATGTCGCTGAGATCGCGGTCTCGGCCGCTACGACACCTTCGAGGCCCTTTCCGGGTGCTGCCATGCTCCGACACGCCCTTCTGCTCGGCGTAAGCCACGCTTCGCTCATCGGGACCAAGGCTATCAGGTAGGTTAGGCGCACTCTTCTAGCTGGTCAACAGCCATTAGACAGACAGGAGTCTCGCATGTCACAGAACGTTCATCGCGTAACCCTCATCCCCGGCGACGGAACCGGGCCCGAGATCGCCGAAGCCACCCGCCGGGTCCTCGAAGGCGACCGGCGTCAAGTTCGATTGGGACGTCCAGCACGCGGGCGTCGACGTCATGGACGAGTACGGGACGCCGCTTCCCGAGCAGGTCCTCGACTCGATCCGCAACAACAAGGTCGCCATCAAGGGCCCGATCACGACGCCGGTCGGCACGGGGTTCCGCAGCGTGAACGTGGCGCTGCGCAAGGAGCTCGACCTCTACATGTGCCTGCGGCCGTGCAAGTCCTACACGGGCGTGCGGTCGCGCTACGAGGACATCGACCTCGTCGTCGTGCGCGAGAACCACGAGGACCTCTACGCCGGCATCGAGTTCGAGCAGGGCTCGCCCGAGGCTCGCAAGCTGATCGACTTCATCGCCGATCTGGGCGCTCGCCGGATCCGTGAGGACTCCGGGATCTCGATCAAGCCGATCTCGGTCACCGGGACGCAAGCGGATCGTTCGAGGCAGCGTTCGACTACGCGATCAAGAACGGACGCAAGAAGGTCACCGCCGTCCACAAGGCGAACATCATGAAGTTCTCGGACGGGCTGTTCCTGAAGACCGCGCAGGAGGTCGCCGAGAACGAGTACGGCGACTCCGGCGTCGAGTTCGAGGACCGCATCGTCGACAACATGTGCATGCAGCTCGTGCAGAAGCCCGAGCTCTACGACGTCCTCGTGCTGCCGAACCTCTACGGCGACATCGTGTCCGACCTCGGCGCCGGTCTCATCGGTGGTCTCGGCGTCGCTCCCGGCGGGAACATCGGCGACGACGCTGCCGTGTTCGAGCCGACGCACGGCTCGGCTCCCAAGTACGCGGGTCAGAACAAGGTCAACCCGATGGCGATGATGCTGTCGGGCGTCCTGATGCTGCAGCCACCTCGACGAGACCGATGCGGCCGAGCGCCTCGAGAAGGCGATCGCCGACGTCATCGCCGAGGGCAAAGACGTCACCTACGACATGAAGCCGAACCGCGACGACCCGACCGCGGTCGGGACCTCCGAGGTCGCCGACGCGATCATCGAGAAGCTGGAGGCGTCGTGATGGCCGGAGGTCGCCAGCAAGGTAACGGTCGTCGGCGCGGGCAACGTCGGTTCCAACACCGCGCGTCGCATCGCCGAGAAGAACCTCGCCGACGAGGTCGTGATGATCGACATCGTCGAGGGGCTTCCTCAGGGTCTCGCGCTCGACATCAACCAGTCGGCCCCGGTCGAGGGCTTCGAGACGCTCGTCGACGGCACGAACGACTACGCGGACACGGCGGACTCGGACGTCGTCGTGATCACCGCCGGGCTCCCGCGCAAGCCCGGGCATGCGCCGCATGGACCTGCTCGACACGAACGCCAAGATCGTGCGCGGGGTGACCGAGCAGATCGCGCAGCACTCGCCCGAACGCGATCCTGATCGTCGTCTCGAACCCGCTCGACGAGATGACCTACCTCGCCGCCGTCGTCTCGGGCTTCCCGAAGGAGCGCGTGATGGGGATGGCCGGCGTGCTCGACTCCGTCCCGGCTGCGCTTCTTCATCGCCGAGAAGCTGAACGTTGCTCGCCGCACGGAGGTCGAGGCGATCACGCTCGGCTCTCACGGCGACCAGATGGTGGCGCTGCCTCGGCACGCGACGGTGCAGGGCAAACCGCTTCCCGGAGCTGGTCGACGAGAAGACCCTCGAGGAGCTGTTCCAGCGCACGCGCGATGCGGGGGCCGAGATCGTCGGCTACCTGAAGAAGGGGAGCGCGTTCTACGCCCCCGTCGCTCTCCGCGCGGCGATGGTGCGACTCGATCCTCGGCGACGACGAGCGAGGTCATCCCGACCTGCGCGTGGACGACCGGCCAGTACGGGATCTCCGACGTCTACCTCGGGGTTCCCGCGAAGCTCGGCAAGAACGGCGTGGAACGAGATCGTCGAGCTCGAGCTGAACGACGACGAGCACACCGCAGCTGAAGGAAGCCGCCGAGGCGATCCGCTCCAAGTGCGAGGACATCGCCGCGCGCCTGTAACCGGGAAGAGTTGGCTTCGCCCGGCGTTGGAAATTGCATGAGCCACATAGACGTAACCGAAGCAACCTTCGAGCGCGATGTCGTGGAGGCCTCTCGCACGAAGCCCGTGGTCGTGGATTTCTGGGCGGAGTGGTGCGGGCCGTGCCGCGCTCTGGGACCGATCCTCGAGCGCCTGGCCGACGAGGCCGACGGAGCCTGGTCGCTGGCGAAGCTCGACGTCGATTCCAACCAGCAGATCGCGTCGGTGTTCAGCGTGCAGAGCATCCCGATGGTCCTTGGGTTCAAGGACGGCCGGCCCGTGGCGAAGTTCGTCGGCGCGCTCCCGGAGGACCAGGTCCGCGACTGGCTCGCCCAACTCGGCCCCCGGCCTGCGGACCTGTTCTTCGAAGAGGGCACCCGGGCCGAGGGGGCCGGTGACGCCGAGACTGCGCGCGCCGCGTACGAACGGGCTCTGCAAGAGGACCCGGGTCACATCGAAGCCAAGTCCGCACTGGCTCGCATCGATCTCCAACGAAGGGCCGGCGAGGTGGATGCGGACGCACTGGAGGGACTCGAAGGAGTCGATGCAGCCATCGCCCGAGCCGACCTCGAAGCCGCCGCAGGAGATCTGGAGAACACGTTCGCCCTCTTGTTAGATGCGGTGCGATCGACGGCCGGGGACGAGCGCGAACGCGTCCGGCTGCACCTGCTCGACCTTCTCGACACGATCCCCGCCGACGATCCCCGCGCCATCGCAACCCGTCGCTCGCTCTCGATGGCGCTGTTCTGAAAAAGTTCGATCTCGCGGATCGGCCCGTCGCTACGGGCGCGCTCGGCGCACTGTGCATCGCCTCGTCCGGGATCCTGGTACGTCTCGCCTCGTCCTCTCCGGTCACGGTGGCAGTCTTCCGCTGTCTCTTCGCCTTGCCCCTGCTCGGGCTACTCACCTATCTCGAGAGCAGGAAGCTGGGCTCGCTGCCCGCGCGCAGCCGGAACCTCGCCTGGATCGCGGGCGTTTTCTTCGCGGCCGACCTGATCTTCTGGCACCACGCCATCGATGCCGTGGGGGCCGGGCTCGCGACCGTCCTCGGCAACCTCCAGGTGTTGATCGTTGCCTTCGCCGCCTGGGCTCTTCTCGGCGAACGCCCTCAGAACTCGTTGTTCTATGCGATCCCTGTGGTCCTGATGGGGGTCGTGCTGATCTCCGGCGTGATCGGAAGCGATGCCTACGGAGAGGACCCGGCCCTCGGGGTCGTGTACGGCGTTGCAACCTCTCTTGCCTACGCGGCCTTCATCCTGATCCTGCGCGAGGGATCACGCGATCTAAGACGAGTAGCGGGCCCGTTATTCCACGCGACGTTGTCGTCGGCGATCGTGGCTGCACTGTACGGAACGGTGTTCGGCGGCCTCGATTGGACCCCCGGCTGGCCCTCGAACGGCTGGCTGATAACCCTCGCGCTTACCGCACAGGTGGCGGGATGGCTCCTGATCTCGCGTTCGCTGCCCCGGCTTCCGGCCGCCATTACTTCGATGATCCTGTTGTTGCAACCGGTGGGAGCCATGGTCCTGGCACAAGTCATCCTGGAAGAACAACCGTCGGCCATGCAACTGCTCGGCGCGGGCCTGATCGTCGTCGGAGTAGTCGTCGCCACGTCGGGCCACCGAAAAGCCGCCCCCGAACCAGAGGGAGCCCTCGTCTAGCCCTCCGCGCGGGAACGCATCAGCTTCCCGGTAGGAGTGCGGGGGAGCTCCTCGACTAGCTCGACCGAGCGGGGGCACTTGAATCCGGCTAGGCGCTCGCGTAGCCAAGCATTGAGTTGGTCGACGTCGAGAGGCTGGCCGAAGGCGGGGACTATTAGCGCGTGTACTCGTTGGCCCCATTCTTCGTCGGGGATGCCTTGCACGAGGGCCTCGGCTACCGCGGGGTGCGTCATCAGCACGTCCTCGACCTCGCGGGGGTAGACGTTGACGCCGCCGGTGATGATCGTGTCGAACTTGCGGCCCTCGAGAAACAGATAGCCGTCTTCGTCCAACCTTCCGAGGTCTCCGACCGTGAAGGCGCCTAGCCTTTGCGTCGAGCGCGTCTTGGCCGGGTCGCCCCAATACTCGAAACGCTCGCCGCCGGGATCGCGGATCCAAACCTCACCGACCTCGCCGGCACCAAGGGCCTCGCCGTTCTCGTCGAGGATGAGTACCTCGACTCCCGGGTTGGGCGTCCCGACGCTTCCGGGCTTGCGGAGCCACTCGCGCGTCGAGATGCGCGTCGCTTGTCCCTCGGTCGAGCCGTAGAACTCCCACACCGAGCCAGAAGGGAACAGCTCGATGACCGCCTCCTTCGTCTGCGCTCGGATGGGCGCGCCCGCGTGCGCGAGCAGCCGGATAGACGACAGGTCGTGGCGCGCCAGCGTCTTTTTGCCGAGCTCGAGGATCCTTTCGAGATGCGTCGGCACGACGAACGTGCTCGCGATCGAGAACAGCTCGATGGCCGCCAACGCCTCCTGAGGATCGAACTTCTTAAGCAGTGCCACGCGGCCCCCGGCCTCGAGCGTCCGCAACGCGAATCGATGGGGCGCGCTATGCGTGAGAGGCGAGCACGCGAGATGGGCGTCGTCCGATCCGATACCCCACAGGTTGCGGAACGTCTCGGAGCGGGTTCGGGCTTCCTCGCTCGAGTGCGGCTTCACCCACACGCCCTTGGGCTTGCCGGTCGTTCCCGAGGTGTAGTGCATCGGACGACCGAGGGCGACATCGTCGATCCGTGCCGGCTCCGCCTCGTGAAGGCACCTCTCGTATGCGTCACCGAAGACAACCGTCCGGCGAACTCCGGGGATGGGCTCGATCGCTCGGTCGGAGAACAACCATTGGGCCCCCGAGTCTTCGAGCAAGTACGCGATCTCGGGCTGCGTCAGCCCCGCGTGGATCGGGACGGGAACGATCCCGCTTCTGAGCGCGCCGCCGGTGACCTCGAGCACTTCGAATCGGTTCGAGGACGTGACTGCCACACGATCTCCTCGTCGCAAGCCTCCGCGACGGAGGGCGCCAGCCACCAACCTTTGCCGTTGATCGAGCTCACCAAAGGTCAGCGTTCCGCCGAGTGAAACGAGAG
The DNA here is from genome assembly GCA_963786155.1 of uncultured Actinomycetes bacterium. GTDB lineage: Bacteria > Actinomycetota > CADDZG01 > CADDZG01 > WHSQ01 > CAWAXW01. The sequence goes on from CAWAXW010000006.1 coordinate 309,738, forward strand.
CCGGGGCGTCCGGCATCAGGCGCGCGTGCGCGCCGATGCCGCTCACTCGGAGTGGCCGGGCAGACCTCGCGCGAGCGGCGGAACGAAATCACCGCTCGCGACATTCCATGACGCCGGGCCTTCAGGTCCCTCTTCCTCAACCTCAGGTTGGAAGGCGAGCCACCGAACGATCTCCCCGACCTGCCGGTAGTACCAAGCGAGTTGCGCCACCATCAGCAACGGGAAGAGCCAGAAACCCCCACGCTGTCCCGTCACGAAAAACGATGCGATGCCGTAGACCAGGGTGAGGCTCGCGCACACGGCCGCGAGCCTCCCGGCCGACTTTGCGGCCGCAGCGCGCGAGAGGCCTGTGCCGGCCGACGCCAACCGCTCGGGTCGCAAGAGCACGAAGCCCACGTATGCGGCTTGGACCACGGCAGCGACCACTAGGAGCCGGTAAGCCCATCCCGATTGCGCCGACGAGAACGGGCGGCTCCGGTAGAAGGTCGCCACGAACGACTCCGGCAGGCGCGCCATCACGATGCAAGCGAGCGCGAGGAGCACCCCCGCGATGACGAAGGGCTTGGGATCGTTCCGAGGCTCGTCCATCGCTCTAGTTCTACCGCTTGTGGACGCAGGACCACTAGCATGCGGGCGTGAGCGGACATCCCGATCGAGAGTTGGTCGAACGACTGATGGCCCGGGACGAGGGCGCCTTGCGCGAGCTCATCCGGCGCTACGGGGGCGTCGTCTTCGGCATGGCCCGCCGGGTCGTGGCCGAACCGGGCCACGCTGAAGAGGTGGCTCAGGACTCCTTTTTCGCCCTGTGGCGGCGGCCGGGGGCCTTCGACCCCGGCCGCGGGACCTTGCAAGCCTTCCTGGTCGGGATGGCCCGCAACAAGGCGATCGACCTCGTCAGGCGGGAAGAGGCCCTGAAAAGGACCAAGGAATCGCTGCTCGCCGAGGCCGGGAAGGAATCCGAGGGGCCCGCCAACTCCGAACAGATGTCGAGGATCGACGATCGGCACGAGGTGATGGCTGCTTTGGCGAAGCTCTCGCCGGTCCAGCGAGAGGCATTGGTCCTGGCCTACTTCGGGGGCAGGACCTACAGAGAGGTAGCGGAGGAGCTCGGGATCCCCGAGGGAACTGCGAAGACGCGCCTTCGTGACGGCCTGGCCAGACTACGGACCCTTATAGCTTCTGAGGAGAGGGAATGAGCGAGCGGACCCACGAGGAGCTGAGGTCGCTGATCGCGCCCTACGCGCTCGGAGCGGTCGAAAGCGGGGAGGCAGCGGAGGTCCGAGGACATCTGCTCACCTGCGACGAGTGCATGGGCGAGGCCGACACGCTCGCGGCCGCGACGGATGCGCTCCTGATCACAGCGGCCGAGGAAGAGCTCCCCCAGGGATTTGAGGAATCGGTGGTGCGGCGGATCGCCGTCGAAGCCGGGTCCCCGCCGAAGAGAGCGCGTCGGTGGGCGTGGGTCTATGCGGTCACTGCGCTTCTTGCGGTCACATGCGTGTCGCTGGCCGCCGTGCTGGTCGAGACGCGTTCCGACCTCGCCGCAACGCAGGATGTCGTGGAGGACGTGATCGCGCAGGCGCACTTCCAGCTCAGGCTAGAAGGGCAACAGGTCGCGATCGCAGGGATCGTGGCGTCGGACGGCGGAAGCACACTGATAGTCACCGGGCTTGCCCCCGCCGGCAACGACAAGGACCTCCAGCTCTGGTTCATCTCGGACGGGGCGCCGGTGAGCGGTGGCACTTTCGACACCTCGGAAGGATTTGCCATCGTGGTGAGCGAGCACGATCCCCAAGATTTCGCGGGGGCCGCGATAACCATTGAGCCCGCGGGCGGCTCCGAGGCGCCCACGACCGAACCGATCCTCGTCTCCGAGGGGTAACTTCCCTCGTAATGATTTCAATGCGGGAAGCTGTTCTCGCCGCTCTGAAGCGCGACCCGGAGCTCCTGCCCAAGGTCACCGGGTCGCTGAAGGACAAGCTCGGCGAAGACGGCACGATGACGAAGGTCGTGCAAGCTGCTGAGGCGCTCGAACCGATCATCCAGAGCGCGGTGCAGCGCAAGCCGTCGCGTCTTAACAAGCTCGGGCTCAAGAGCGCCACTCTCTTGGCGAGCTTGTCGGAGGCCGACGAGGCCTCAAACCGCAAGCTCGCCAACATCGCCAAGAACTCGACGGTAGGGATCGTCTTCGTGGACGTAGCGGGCTTCACGAGCTACACGGCGGAGAACGGGGACGAGGCAGCAAGCGCGCTGCTGACGTCCTTGACCGAAGCGGTTGCCGCCGCGATCAAGCGATCTAGTGGCGAGATCGTCAAACAGCTAGGAGACGGTTTCCTGCTTGCTTTCCCGTCGGCCTCGCAGGCGATCAGGGGCGCTACGCAACTCAGAGACAACGTCGAGCGTCTGCGTGAGCGCGGCAAGATCCCGGACCTTCACCTTCGGATCGCCGTGCACGCCGGCGAACCACTGGTCGAGCACGACGACTTGCTAGGACATGACGTCAACCTGACCGCGCGCCTCCTCGATCACTGCAGGCCGGGCGGCGTCTTGGTTTCGGATGCGGCGAAGGAGCTTGCCGGCAACCGGCTCAAGTCTGTCGAGTTCGGCAAGAAGAAGACCGTGAAGATCCGGGGGTTGGCCGGGCGTGTCGATGCCTATCCGGTGCGCAGCCGCGCGCAGGCTCAGCGGTCCAGCAGCTCGTAGGCGATCAGCGAGCCAATCTCGCGCACGAGCTCCTTCGCCTTGGTCAAACGACTGCGGTCGAGCTCTAGGTAGGAGGCGGGGCTGGCGTACGACTCTTCGAACCCAAGGTCGTCCGCCATCCTCTTGATCCTCTCCGAATGCAACGGATCGGACACGAACAGCACGGTTTCGATGTCTTCGTCAGCGGCCATCTCGCGCACGGCTTCGAGGCTTTCGAGAGTGGTGGTGCCCTCGTCCTCTTCGAGGATGTTGGACTCGGGGATCTCCTCTTCATCGGAGAGGTAGGCCTTTCCCGCCTCGGATTCAGTGAATCGGTCTCCCCGCTGTTTTCCTCCCGTGACGATGATCGTGTCGGAGACGTCGGTGTTGAAGAGATAGGCGGCGTGGTTGAGACGCGCCTCGAAGACGGGTGAGGGATCGCCGTCGTACTGGGCCGCCCCGAGAACGACGATGGCGTCGGCGCGCTGGATCTCGTCGCGGTGGCTCTGCTGCCATATCTGGAATCCAAGCCACGCGGGATAGCCGATGAGGACCACACCAAGCCCGAGCGCGATCCACTTCAGCCGCTTCATCTACCCCAAGGTACGACTAAATCGTGTCGTACAGGGCTGCCCGCTTCACTTCCTGGATCGCTTTGGTGACCTTGATGCCTCGGGGGCAGGCGTCGGTGCAGTTGAAGGCCGTGCGGCACTTGAAGGCGCCGTCCTTCGGGGACAGGATCTCGAGCCGCTCCTTCGACCCCGTGTCGCGTGAGTCGAAGATGAACCGGTGGGCGTTGACGATCGCGGCCGGGCCCACGTACTCCTCGTCGGCCCAGAAGATCGGGCACGAGGTCGTGCAGGCGGCGCACAGGATGCACTTGGTCGTGTCGTCGAAGCGCTCGCGGTCCTCGGGCGACTGGAGGCGCTCCCGCTCGGGCTCGTTTCTCGGCCGGGTCGGTGATCAGCCACGGCTTGACCGCCCGGTAGCCGGCGAAGAACGGCTCCATGTCGACGATCAGGTCCTTGATGAGCGGGAGCCCCCGGATCGGCTCGACCGTGATCGGCTGCTTCAGGTCCTTCACGAGCACCTTGCAGGCGAGCACGTTCACACCGTTGATCATCATCGCGTCCGACCCGCAGATGCCGTGCGCGCACGAACGGCGCAGGGCCAGTGAGCTGTCTTCGTACCACTTCACCTTGTGGAGGCAAGTCGAGCAGGCGGTCCATCGGCTCGGCGTCGACGGTGTAGTCCTCGAAGTGAGGCTCGGTGTCCTTCTCGGGGTCGAAGCGCTGGATCGCGCAGCTTGACCTGTCGGCCATCAGTACTTGCTCTCGACCGGCACGTAGCGGCCCATCGTCGACGTCTTTGTACGCGAGCTTGGTCTCGCCATCCGGTCTCTTGGAGATGAACGTGTGCTTGAGCCAGTGGTCGTCCTCGCGCATCTGGTGGTCCTCACGGTAGTGACCGCCCCGGCTCTCGGTCCGCGCCCGGGCCGAGAGAACGCAGGGCCTCGGCCATGTCGAGGAGGATAGCCGAGCTCGATGTGCTCGATGAGCTCGGTGTTGAAGATCTTGCTGCGGTCCCGCACCCGGGCCTTCGCGTAGCGGGCTCGCAGGGAATCGAGGATGTCTCAGCGCCTCGGACAGCGATTCCTCGGTGCGCACGACCGAGGCCTTGTCCATCATCTCGTCCTGGAGCTCGGCCCGGATGTTGGCGCTGAACTCGGGCCCTGCGCCGCCCTCGATACCATGACGGTGCCGATCCACTCCTCGGTCGCTTCGTGCACGTCCTCGGGGATCTCGGCAGAGGCTTGGAGTTGCGCGTATTCGGCCATGGCGAGACCGCCGCGCCGTCCGAACACGACGATGTCGAGCAGCGAGTTGGTTCCAAGCCGGTTCGCGCCGTGCACCGAGACGCAGGCGCACTCGCCGGCCGCGTAGAAGCCCGGGACGACCGTTCCCGTGTTGTCTCGCAGCACCTCGGCCTCGACGTTCGTCGGGATGCCGCCCATCGCGTAGTGCGCGGTGGGCACGATCGGCACGCCTTCCTTGAGCGGATCGACGTCGAGGTACGTGCGAGCGAACTCGGTGATGTCGGGGAGCTTCGTCTCGATGACCTCGGGGTCGACGTGGGTCAGGTCGAGCAGGATGTAGTCCTTCTTGGGCCCGGCCCCCCGGCCCTCCTTGATCTCGAAGAACTCCGCCCGCGAGACCATGTCGCGCGGAGCGAGGTCCTTGATCGTCGGCGCGTAGCGCTCCATGAAGCGCTCGCCGTCGGCGTTGCGCAGGATGCCGCCCTCGCCGCGCGCCGCCTCCGACAACAGGATGCCGAGGCCGTAGAGACCCGTCGGATGGAACTGGAAGAACTCCATGTCTTCGAGCGGAAGGCCGTTGCGGTAGACGACGCCCGGACCGTCGCCGGTCAGCGTGTGCGCGTTCGAGGTGATCTTGAACATCTTCCCGTAGCCGCCGGTCGCGAACAGCACCGACTTGGCATGGAAGACGTGGAGCTCGCCGGTCGCGATCTCGTAGGCGATGATCCCGGCGCACACTCCGTCGACCATCAGGAGGTCGAGGACGAAGAACTCGTTGAAGAACTCGACGCCCTCCTTGTTGCACTGCTGGAAGAGCGTTTGCAGGATCATGTGACCGGTGCGGTCGGCCGCGTAGCACGCGCGCTTGACGGGAGCCTCACCGTGGTTGCGTGTGTGCCCCCCGAACCGCCGCTGGTCGATCCGGCCTTCGGGCGTCCGGTTGAAGGGAAGGCCCATCCGCTCGAGATCGAGGACGGAATCGACCGCTTCCTTGCACATGATGTCGACGGCGTCCTGGTCGGCGAGGAAGTCCGAACCCTTGACGGTGTCGAAGGCGTGCCATTCCCACGAGTCCTCTTCGACGTTCGCGAGCGCCGCGCACATCCCGCCCTGAGCGGCGCCCGTGTGGGACCGGGTCGGGTAGAGCTTGCGATACGACCGCGGTCTTGCAGCGCTTGCCGGCCTCGAGGGCCGCACGCAACCCCGCCCCGCCGGCGCCCACGATGACGGCGTCGTACGAGTGGTAATGGGCCATCAGCTATGAGCCGTGGGGTCGAAGGTGACGATGACGGCGGTGCCCATGATCATCAGGACGACGGTGACCGTGTAGAGGGTCCCCTTGACCGTCGGTCCGCAATGCCGGGCCGACTGGACGTAGTCGTCGATGATGATCCGCAGCCCGTTGGCCCCGTGCAGCAGCGCGAGGAACAACATGACCCAGTCGAAGGTCTTCCAGCCGACGTTGTCCCACCGCTCGGCGACGAATGCGAAGTTGACTCGCTCGACGCCCTCGTCGATCAGATGCATGACGTAGAGATGGATCAGAACGAGGAATAGCAGGATCACGCCCGAGATGCGCATGAAGAACCACGACCACACCTCGAAGCTGATGAGGGTCGACGATCGGGCTCGAATGCCTCGGGCTTGTGCTTGCGATAGATGTCCTCGACGGTCGCCATCGAGGCGGCATCCTAACCAGGCGCTTGCTCGACTAGCATCTTTACGTGGACCAAGAACGCCAGACCGATTCCGGCATCGAGATACATCCGGTCTACGGCCGGAGACGACAGGACCGCGCGGCTCGGCACCCTGGCGAGTTCCCTTCACACGCGGCGTCTATCCCGACATGTACCGGAAGCGCCTGTGGACGATGCGCCAGTACGCTGGCTTCGGGAGCGCCGAGGACACGAACGAGCGCTTCCGCTACCTCCTGAAGGCCGGTCAGACGGGGCTATCGGTGGCGTTCGACCTGCCGACCCAGATGGGCTACGACTCGGATCACCCGAAGGCCGCGGCCGAGGTCGGCCGGGTCGGGGTCGCGATCGACTCGCTCGCCGACATGGAGATGCTCTTCGACCAGATCCCGCTCGGCGAGGTCTCGACCTCGATGACGATCAACGCGACGGCCTCGATCCTGCTGCTGCTCTACGAGCTCGTTGCCGAGAAGCAGGGAGTCTGCCAAGGACAAAGTGACCGGAACCACGCAGAACGACATCCTCAAGGAGTACACGGCCCGCGGGACCTACATCTATCCGCCGAGGCCCTCGATGCGGATCATCACGGACCTCTTCGCCTACTGCCGCGACCGCCTCCCGCGCTGGAACACGATCTCGATCTCCGGCTATCACATGCGCGAGGCCGGGTAGCACGGCCGTACAGGAGGTCGCGTTCACGATCGCCGACGGGATCGCGTACGTGGAGGCGGCGCTCGAGGCGGGTCTCGAGGTCGACGACTTCGCTCCTCGGCTGTCGTTCTTCTTCGCCTGCCACATGAACTTCTTCGAGGAGGTTGCGAAGTTCCGGGCGGCTCGCCGGCTGTGGGCACAGGTCATGAAGGAGCGCTTCAAGGCGCAGAACCCGAAGTCGATGATGCTGCGCTTCCACACCCAAACCGGCGGCGCAACCCTGACCGCGCAGCAGCCCGAGAACAACATCGTCCGCACCGCGCTCGAGGCGCTTGCCGCGGTGCTCGGCGGCACGCAGTCGCTGCACACGAACTCGTTCGACGAGGCCCTCGCGCTGCCGAGCGAGAAGGCCGCCACGCATCGCGCTTCGGACGCAGCAGGTCCTCGGCTACGAGTCCGGAGTCGCCGACGCGGCCGATCCGCTCGGAGGTTCCTGGATGGTCGAGTCGCTCACCGACGAGATCGAGGAGCGGGCGCGCGAGTACCTCGAGAAGATCGATGCGATGGGCGGCGCGGTCGAAGCGATCGAGGCGGGCTGGATGAAGAACGAGATCGAGGATTCGGCCTACCGCGTCACCCAGGGGATCGAGTCGGGCGAGCGGATCGTCGTCGGCGTCAACAAGTTCACCAGCGACACAGAGGAACCGGTCGAACTGCAGGAACTCGACCCGGAGCTGCAGTCCCGCCAACTGGAGAGATTGCAGCGCGTGCGGAAGGAGCGCGACCAGGCCGCAGTGGACGCCGCTCTGAAGTCGCTGGACGAGGCCGCCAAAGGCGACGACAACCTTCTCTATCCGATGCGCGAGGCGCTCGCCGCCTACGCGACGCTCGGCGAGGTCTCCGACGTCCTCCGAGACGTCTTCGGCGAGTACGAACCGGCGGCGATCTAGTCCTGGACGGGCGGATCGCCGTCATCGGCGGCACGGGCGACGAGGGCTTCGGACTCGCGAGCAGGTGGGCGAAGGCCGGCCTCGACGTCATCATCGGCTCGCGCGACGAGGGCCGGGCCAAGGAAGCCGCCGAGCGGGCGGTAGAGGCGACCGGGGGTCGTGTTGATGGTCTCGTCAATGCGGAGGCAGCCGCAGCGGCGAAGGCGATCGTTGTCACCGTCCCGTACTCGGGCCAGGCCGCGATCTACAAGAGCATCGCCGACGCCATCCCCGAGGGAGCAGTGGTAGTCGACTGCACGGTCCCAGTCGCAGCCAACGTCGGGGGCCGGGCCACCCACGTGCTTGGCGTGTGGCAAGGTTCCGCCGCCCAGCAGGCCTCCTCGCTCTTGCCAAAGGGCACGCTGATGTGCGCGGGCTTCCACTCGCTGTCGGCCGTCGCGCTAAACGAGCTCGACACAAAGCTCGAAGGTGACGTCCTCGTCGTCGGCTCCAAGAACGGCAAGCCGCTCGTGAAGGAGTTGGTGGAAGCCATCCCCGACCTCCGCTACGTCGATGCCGGCCCACTCGAGAACGCCCGCATCATCGAACCCATCACGGCCCTACTAATCGGCATAAACCACCGGCACCAAACAGACCGCTCCGGCATCCGAATCACAGGAATCTGAGAGACGCGATTCTTTTCTAGCTGACCGCCGAAGACCGGCGGTGAACTAGAAAAGAATGCGTTAGTCGCCCAAGATTTTGATGATTACTGAGCTTCCCATCCCAACTGTGCGAGAAGCCGCGTCGCGACTTCTCGGATCGGACCTTCGTTCTCGATGCGGATGTCGCCGATGCCGGGGCCGTCCATTCGGCGCGCCATCTCGATCGTCTCCTCGAGGTGCTCCACCAGCTCGGCTCCGCTGTCTCGTTTCATCAATCTCTCCATGACGACCTGAGGCGACGCGACTATGCGGACAACGACGAGCTCGACGTCAGGTACTGCCTTCCGGAAGAGCTGGATCGCGTCCGGCTCGTGCACCGCGCGGGTCATGATCAGCCGTTCGGCTCCTGCGGAGCGCAGGTTCGGCCAGACGACCTTGAGGTTGGCTGCGATGACCTCGTCGATGACGGCGTCCGCCCCTACGACCCAGCCCATCCAATCGAGGTCGACGACCGCGGTCGCGAGGCTGCTCTCCTCGAGGACGTGCGCCATCTCCTGGGCAAGGGCGGTTTTCCCCGCTCCGATCGTCCCCGTCAGCAGGACGCCGGGGGCCGAGCCTGATGTCATCGATCACCTTCCGAAGAGGTCACTTGCACCTCACGTTACGTGAGGGTCTACCTTGGCTCTTGTCATGAGTGAGGAGAGCCTCGAGAAGCGCTATCGGATCGGAGAGCTTGCCTCGATCACCGGCGTGACGGTGCGCACGTTGCACCACTACGACGAGATCGGCCTGCTGTCGCCCGCGGAGCGGACCGATGCCGGCCACCGGCTCTATGGGCATGGCGACGTCGCACGTCTCTACGGGATCATCGCCCTGCGTCAGATAGGGCTGAGCCTCGACGAGGTCTCGGCCGTCATGAGGGACGACCTGAACGTGCGAGCGGTGGTCGAGCGACAGCTCGAACGGCTGGCGTTGCAGCTCCAGTTCCATGAGCGCTTGCAGACTCGCCTCACCCACATTCGTGACGAGCTCGACAGGGCCCACGAGCCGTCGACCCGAGATTTCATAGAGGCATTGGAGGTGATGAACAGGATGGAGAGCTACTACACGCCCGAGCAGCTCGAGCAGCTCGAGGAGCGCCGCAACGAGCTCGGCGACGAAGGTATGCGCCGGGCCGAGCAAGAGTGGTCGGACCTGATCGCGGCGGTCGAGGCCGAGCATGCCGCCGGCACGGACCCGGCCGATCCCAAGGTGCAAGCGCTCGCACGCAAGTGGAAAGAGCTGATCGAGGCGTTCACCGGCGGCGATCCCGGCATACGCGCCTCGCTACAGAGGATGTACGAGACCGAAGGGCCGGAGAAGGCTTCGCGCGGCGCGGTCAACCCTGAGGTGATGGCTTACGCGCAGCGCGCCATGGAGGTTGGTCAAGGCTGACGTCCGATACCTCGTCGGCTTGCGGCAGGCACAACCCCAGGACGCAGAGGGCCGCGCCGCACACGAGCACGACCAGGCCGCCGAGCTTGACCGTGCCTGCGATGGACTCTGCAAGGTGGAGCTTGCCGAAGTGACCGAGGACGTAGGCCCAATCGTGGTGGCCCCCTATGAGCGGTAACTGCTCGTAGGGGGCGTCCGCGATGTAGACGCTCGCATCCTGCATCGAGGCCGCCATCCATGCGAGACAGAACACCGCTGCGAAGTGATCCTTGCGATAGACGAAGAAATAGACCCCGAATGCCAAGGGCGCGAGCACCTGGGCGATCGAGCCCATCATCGTCATCGCGACCGTGGGCAACCAGAAAGTCAGGAAGTGACCGAGCTCGTGGAAGCCCAGGTTGATACCGCCCATGAGAGGGACTCCGGTGCTCCGGACGAAGGCGTAATAGCCGAAGACCGCGCACACGGCGAAGCCCGCGACGTATCTCCAGGTCTGGTTCCAGGACGCGTCGGCCACGCCCTACTTATCGACCCCTTCGGGCCGCCCCTAAACGGGGCTTAGGTGGCGATCTTCTTCGATTTGTCTTTCTTGCAGGTGTTCTTCACGCCGGCCTTCTTGAACGTCTTCTTCTTGGCCACGGCGTAGTACTTGCCGTTGGCGTCGTCGAAGCCGCCGATCTTCCATTTGCCCTTCTTGTTGGTCTTCGTCTTGCCGACGACGTCGTCATCGCCCGGCGTCACCTGCTTGAGTGCCACCTTCCGTCCCGAACGGCACTTCTTGTTCGAGCTGCCCACCTTGCCCTTGAAAACTCCCTTGTCGCTGTCGAAGCCGATCTTGGTGTTGCTCTCGTAGGTGGTGGGCGGCGGCGGGGGTGGTGGTGGTGGTGGGGGCGGCGGAGGAGGAGGAGGAGGCGGCGGCGGCGGGGGTGGAGGCGGCGGAGGTGGCGGTGAGCTCGATTGGGTGGGAGTAGGCGTGGGGCTTTGCGTTGGGGTCGCGGTCTGGGTTTGAGAAGGCGACTGGCTCGGCGTCTGCGATGGGGTCGCGGTCGCCGTTTGGCTCGGCGTTGCGGTAGCCGTCGCCGTCTGAGTTGGTGTGGCGGTGGCGGTGGAAGTCGGGCTGCTGCTAGCCGGCGTTGGCGTCTGGCAGCCGGGGATCGGTGTTGGCAATGCCGTGCAGTTTGATGGCAACTGGGCCGCCGCGGGCGTCGCGCCCAAGACTCCGTTCCCCAATAGGAGGGCAACAAGCATCGCTCCGATCAGGCCGATGAGCAGAACGCGCGCTCGCAGGGCGTCGGACTCTTCGGCGGTGCGGTGCGAATTCACGGGCCCGTCATTGCGATTCATAGACCCCTCCCCCTACTGGCTTCGGCAACTACTGGCAGGGCCGAGGCTAGCTCATATCCAGGGGAACTGGTTCAGCTGATGGTCGCGAGGGTGGCGCCAGTCTCGACCGAGCGGCCGGGCTCGATCGGGAGGTCCGCGATCTTGCCGGCGCGATGGGCGAGTATCGAGTTCTCCATCTTCATCGCTTCCAGGACGCAGATCGCATCTCCCACGTCGACCTCGTCCCCAACGTCGACGAGCACCTTCACGATCGTCCCCTGCATCGGAGCGGTGAGCGAATCCCCCCCGGCCCCCGACAACGCACCGGATCTCTTGGGCGGTTTCGGTTTCTTGGGCCGCACGACTTCGTCCAACTGCTCGCGCACGTTCACGGTCAGACGTTTGCCTTCCACTTCGACTTCGAACCGGCGCGACGCGACCAGATGCTCACCAGGTTTGGCGACGGGTTCGGGCGCTGCAGCCAGGACCGAGAGATCCATCTCGTTCTCCACGGTGCCGGTGTGATAGTCGCCCGACACGAACCGCTCGTCGGCGAGCATCAGGCTGTGGAAGGGGATCGTCGTCTTGATCCCCTCGATCTCGTATTCGGACAGCGCCCGGAGCATCCGTCTGCGCGCCTCGTCGCGATCGGCGCCGTAGGTGATCAGCTTGGACACGAGGGGGTCGTAGGCCTGGGGGATCACCGAGTTCGGCTCGGCCCCCGAGTCCACGCGCACCCCGGGCCCACTTGGCTCCGTGTAGTGCCCGATGGCGCCGGGGGCGGGCAAGAAGTTCTTCGCAGGGTTCTCTGCGTTCACCCGGCACTCGATCGCATGCCCGTTGAGGGCGATGTCTCCTTGTGAGAACCAGAGCGGCTCTCCCGCTGCGATCAGGAGCTGAGCCTTGACGAGGTCGACACCGGTCACGAGCTCGGTCACAGGGTGCTCGACCTGGAGCCGGGTGTTCATCTCGAGGAAGTAGAAGGACTTGCCGTCCGCGTCGAGCAGGAACTCGCACGTCCCGGCGTTCCGGTAGGAGACCTGCTTGCTGACGCGCGCCGCGGCCTCCATGATCGCGTCGCGCACGTCGGGATCGAGGGCGGGCGACGGAGACTCCTCGACGAGCTTCTGATGGCGGCGCTGAAGCGAGCAGTCACGCTCGGGGAACGACAGGATCGAACCCGAGCCGTCGCCCAGGACCTGCACCTCGATGTGACGAGGCCTCTGCAGGTAACGCTCGATGTAGACGTCGGGCGAGGAGAAGTACGCCTTGCCTCGCGCGCTGCCCCCGCGAGGGCCTCATCGATCTCCTCCATCTCGCTCACGACCCGGAATCCCTTGCCGCCACCACCGGCGGAGGCCTTGATCGCGAGCGGGAGTCCATGCTCGGTCGCGAACGCTTTCACCTCGTCCGGGTCCTTGATCGGCTCCTTTGTTCCGGGAACCGTGGCGACGCCGGCCTCGATCGCGGCTTTGCGAGCGGCCGTCTTGTCGCCCATGCCGTCGATGACCTCGGGCTGGGGTCCCACCCAGATGAGTCCCGCGTCCTCACGGCACTCGCGAAGTCGGCGTTCTCGGCCAGGAACCCGTACCCGGGATGGACGGCTTCCGCCCCCGACCGTTTCGCCGCGTCGAGGATGTCGTCGATCTTCAGGTAGGACTCGGCCGCCGGGCCCGGGCCGACGTTGTAGGCCTCGTCCGCGACGCTCGTGTGCGGGGCCTCGGCGTCGAGGTCGGAGTAGACGGCGACGGTCGCGATGTCGAGGTCGCGGCAGGCGCGCATCACCCTTATGGCGATCTCGCCGCGGTTCGCGACCAGCAGCTTCTTGAACATGGCTCCGTATCCTACGAGTGCGATGGCAGACGACCCCCTTGAAGACCTCAGAGGTTTCGATCCGAAGGGATCGCTGGGCCGGCCGCTGCGACTGTTCGAAGCTGTCGACTCGACGAACACCGCGGCGTTGGCTTGGGCGGCGGAGGAGCCCCCGCACGGAGCTCTCGTCGTCGCCCACCATCAGAGCGCGGGCAGGGGTCGCTGGGGGCGGACCTGGTTCTCGGAACCCGGGGGTGGATTGCTGTTCTCGCTCATCCTGAAGCCCACTCTGGCGATGGACCAACTCGGCCTGCTCACGCTCGCGAGCGGGCTGGGATGCGCCCGCGGTGTCGCGTCCGCATCGGGCCTTCCCGTGCGACTCAAGTGGCCGAACGATCTCCTGGTTGAGGACAAGAAGACGGGCGGGATCCTCATCGAGTCGGTCGTCAACCGTTCGCAACTCGATGCAGTCGTTGTCGGCGTGGGTTTGAACCTGAGGTGGCCGGGCGAGCTTCCGCCCGAGATCGCCGACACGGCTACGTCCATCGATCGCGAGTGTGAGAGGCGCGACACTGCCGCACCGCAGAGGGCCGAGCTATTGGAGGCCGTGCTGGTCGACCTCGAGCGCGCTTACGGATCCATGGGAGAGCCCGAGGCCCTGCTCGATGACTTCACGAGCCTTGCCGACGTCGACGGCGTTCGGATGCGCGTCCGGGGGATGGACGGTTCGACGTTGGTGGGCTTCGCTCGCGGTTTAGGACCCACGGGGGCGCTGAGGCTAGAGGTCGACGGAAGAATTGACGAGATCGAGGTCGCCGAGATCGAACGACTGCGCCGCGAGTGACGACCAAGCCGACGCCGGAGGAGATCGCGGCCGCGGCAGGGAAGGGGATCGACGACGTCATCGCACCAAACCTCGTCGTGCTCTTCTGCGGGATCAATCCCGGGCTCTATTCGGGTGCGACCGGGCATCACTTCGCGCGCCCCGGCAATCGCTTCTGGCCCACGTTGCAGCGCGCGGGATTCGTAACCGAGCTACTCGCGCCCGCCGACCAACGCACGCTCCTCGAGCACGATCTCGGTATCACGAACCTGGTCAACCGAGCGACGGCGACCGCGCGTGAGGTCGGCTCGGACGAGCTCGTCGCGGGTCGAGCCAAGCTGGAACGCAAGCTTCGTCGCTTCAAGCCGCGCTGGCTTGCGGTCCTTGGGGTGGGCGCCTACCGCACGGCCTTCGACGATCGAAAGGCGAAGGTTGGACGCCAGGAGCGCACGGTCGGGGCGACGTCTATATGGGTCCTTCCGAACCCGAGCGGCCTCAACGCTCACTACCAACTCGACGACCTGGCCGCGGAGTACGAGCATCTTCGCCACGAGGCGGTCGGAGGGGCCGCTTAGGATTCGCCTCGATGAGCGAGCAGGGGCACAAAGCCGACGACCTGGCCAAGTCGATCGCCTCGGCGCGGTCCGGTGGCGCCGAGAAGTACCACGCCAAGCTCGCCGAGCAGAACAAGTTGTTCGTGCGCGACCGGCTGACGCTGCTGCTCGATTCGGCCGAGGGCTTCGTCGAGGACGGCCTCCTCGTCAACGCCCTGGCCGGGGACCTTCCCGCGGACGGCGTCGTGACCGGCGTGGGCACGATCGACGGGCGCCCGGTGGCGGTCATGGCGAACGATCCCACGGTGAAGGCCGGTTCGTGGGGCGCTCGGACGGTCGAGAAGATCATCCGGATCATCGAGCTCGCCCGTAAGCACGAGCATCCGCTCGTCTACCTCGTCGACTCGGCCGGCGCGCGGATCACCGATCAGGTCGATCTCTTCCCCGGTCGTCGCGGCGCCGGGAAGATCTTCTACAACCAGGTCCAGGCGTCGGGGCGCATCCCCCAGATCTGTTGTCTCTTCGGGCCGTCGGCCGCCGGTGGCGCGTACATCCCCGCTTTCTGCGACGTCGTGTTCATGGTCGACGGGAACGCATCGATGTATCTCGGCTCCCCGCGGATGGCGGAGGAGGTGATCGGCGAGAAGGTCACGCTCGAAGAGATGGGCGGCGCCCGGATGCACTGCGAGGTCTCGGGCTGCGGCGATCTGCTCGTCCCGGACGACAAGGCCGCGATCGAGGCCGCGAAGGGTTACCTCTCGTACTTCCCCCAGAGCTACAGGAGCGCGCCGGCCCGGATCGAAGGCACGGCCCCCCGGTTTGCGGTCAGCTTCGCCGACTCGTTCCCGAGGACGAGAGCCAGGCGTTCGACATGTACGCGTTCATCGCCGGCCTCGTCGACGAGGCATCGTTCTTCGAGGTCAAGCCCGACTTCGCCAAGGAGCTGATCACCGGGCTTCGCCCGCATCGACGGCCGCGCGGTGGGGATCGTTGCGAACCAACCGACGCAGAAGGGCGGCGTGCTGTTCGTCGACTCAGCCGACAAGGCGGCGCGCTTCATCTGGCTGTGCGATGCGTTCAACATCCCTCTCGTGTTCCTGTCCGACGTCCCGGGCTTCATGATCGGAACCGCGGTCGAACGCCAGGGGATCATCCGGCACGGCGCCAAGATGATCACCGCGGTCTCGGAAGCGACGGTCCCGAAGTTCTGCGTCGTCGTGCGCAAGGCTTACGGAGCCGGTCTCTACGCGATGGCCGGTCCCGGCTTCGAGCCCGACGCGACGATCGCACTGCCGACCGCACGGATCGCGGTCATGGGACCCGAGCCGGCGGTCAACGCCGTGTTCTTCAACAAGATCCAGGCCATCGAGGATCCCGAGGAGCGGGCGGCGTTCGTCGCGGAGAAGCGCGCCGAGTACGAGGACGACATCGACATCGTTCACCTCGCCTCGGAGAACGTCATCGACGCCGTCGTCCAGCCCGACGACCTGCGATCACGAGCTCGTCCTCCGGCTCGAGCGCGGCCGCGAGCAAGGATCGGCACTTCTCCGAACGCACGGCACGGGGTCCGCCGGTGTGAGCACCGCCCAACAACTCGTTTCTTTGACGAAGGACGGCCACATCGCGGTCGTTCGGATGGAGCGACCCGAGGCGCTCAACGCCATCTCGGGAGCGCTCGCCGAATCGCTCGCCGGCACCTTCCGTGAGGTCGCCGCCGACGACGACGTCTGGGTGGTCGTTCTGACGGCAGCAGGCGAGAAGGCTTTCTGCGTCGGCGCGGACCTCAAGGAGACGAGCCTCGTTCACGCTCGATGAGTTCCGTGCCAACCGGGCCCAGATCCGCGGCCTGTTCGAGTCCGTCCGTGCCGTCCCGCAGCCGACGATCGCGGCCGTCTTCGGCTTCGCTCTCGGTGGAGGTTTCGAGCTCGCCCTGTCCTGCGACCTGATCGTCGCGGCCGAGGGCACCCAGATGGGGCTTCCCGAGGTGCGGGTCGGGCTTCTTCCCGCCGGGGGAGGCACCCAACTGCTGACTCGCAGACTGGGTGTCACCCGCGCCAAGGAGATGATCTTCCGCGGCCGCCGCTTCGATGCCGCCGAGGCCCTCGAACGGGGCCTCGTGGTCGACGTGGTCGAGCGCGACCGGCTCGAGGATCGAACGATCGAGCTCGCCACGGATATCTGTTCCTCCTCGCCGGTGGCGGTGCGCGCCGCCAAGCGTTCGATCGACGCGGCTCTGGGCGATCCCACTCGAGCAGGGCATCGAGCTCGAGCACGAAGGCTGGGAGGAGGTGATCGCCAGCGAGGATCGCGCCGAGGGGATCGCGGCTTTCAACGAGAAGCGTGCACCGCGCTGGCGCAACCGGTGAACCCCGCCGTCCGTATCCGGGAGGTCGGGCCGCGCGACGGCATCCAGAGCGAGAAGGCCGCGATCTCGACCGAGGACAAAATTCGCTTCGTCGACATGCTCAGCGCGTCAGGACTGCGCTTTATCGAGGTGACTTCCTTCGTCTCGCCCAAAGCCGTGCCCCAGATGTCCGATGCAGCCGAGCTCTTCTCTTCCATCAACCGTTCGGATGGGGTCTTCTACTCAGCCCTAGTACCGAACAAGCGCGGAGCCGAGGCGGCGATCGCCGCTCGTGCCGACGGATTGCAGGTCTTCATCGCAGCTACCGACTCGTACAACCTGAAGAACGTGGGCAAGACCGTCGCGGATTCTCTGCCCGACGTGGAGGAGGTCGCCGACGTGGCTCGGGCCGCCGGACTCCCCGTCGAGGGAACGATCTCGTGTGCCTTCGGTGATCCGTACGAGGGCGACGTTGCGCCCGAACGTGTGGCGGAGATTGCCGCATCGTTGTTCGGCATGGGGATCGAGGGGATCTCGTTCGGAGACACGACCGGGATGGGCACACCGCGGCGCGTGCGCGAAGTGGTCGGAGCGGTCCGAGAGGCGTTGCCCGAGCTCGACATCAACCTGCACCTGCACGACACGCGGGGGACGGGTCTCGCCAATGCCCTCGCCGGTTTGGAGATGGGCATCGACTACTTCGACGGTTCCGTCGGCGGCATGGGCGGCAGCCCCTTCGCCAGCGGCTCGACCGGGAACATCTGCACCGAGGATCTCGTGCACATGTTCGAAGACATGGGAGTCGAGACGGGCATCGACCTCGAAGCATTGCTCGAGGCATCGCGCTTCGTGCAGTCGCTCGTCGAAGGTGAGCTGCCCAGCAAGCTCCTCAAAGCCGGCCCCCGCTGGGCCGTGACAACCTGATGTTCAAGCGGGTCCTGATCGCGAACCGGGGCGAGATAGCCGTGCGCGTCGATCCGCACATGCAAGGAGTTGGGCGTCGAGGCGGTCGCTGTTCACTCGGACGTCGATGCGAGCTCTCGACATGTCGAGTTGGCCGACCAGCGGGTCTCTCTGCCCGGCGTCGCTCCGGTCGACACCTATCTCAACGTCCAGGCCTTGCTCGATGCGGCTCGTGGCGCCGGCGCCGAAGCGATCCACCCGGGCTACGGGTTCCTGTCCGAGAACGCCGACTTCGCGCAAGCCGTGCTCGACGCGGGATTGAAGTGGATCGGGCCTCCGCCGGACGCGACGCGCGCGGTGGGGGACAAGATCCAAGCGCGCCGGCTCGCGACCAAAGCCGGGGTTCCCGTGGTCCCGGGCATAACCGATCCAGTCGCCGACCCGAGCGTTGCGGCCGAGTTCGCGGCCGAGCATGGATACCCGGTCGCGATCAAGGCCGCGGGCGGGGGCGGGGGCCGCGGTCTGAAGGTAGTCGCCTCGCCCGGCGAGCTCGAGGCGGCCTTCGACTCGGCACGTCGTGAGGCGGAGGCGTACTTCGGTTCGGCCGACGTCTACGTGGAGCGGTACCTGGACGCGCCCAAGCATCTCGAGGTTCAGATACTCGCTCCCGATCCCGGACCACGCGCTGTGGCTCGGAGTTCGGGATTGCTCCTTACAACGCAGGCACCAGAAGCTCATCGAGGAGACGCCTCCTCCCCTCGCCCCCGCGGGCAAACTCGAAGAGATGGGCAAGGCCGCGGCGGCACTAGCCAAAGAGTGCGGCTACGTGAATGCGGGAACGGTCGAGTTCCTGATGGACTCCTCCGGCGACTACTTCTTCCTCGAGGTGAATGCTCGCCTCCAGGTCGAGCACACGGTGACCGAGGAGGTCTACGGCGTCGACCTGGTCGCATGCCAGTTGCGGATCGCATCCGGCGATCCCCTTGGATTCGATCAAAGTGACCTTGTACCGCGCGGGCACGCGATCGAATGTCGCATCAACGCAGAGGACCCGGCCCTCGGGTTCGCGCCCCGGCCCGGCCGCATAACGCGCTATATCGAACCGGCCGGCGTCGGCATCAGGGTCGACTCCGGGTACTCGGCGGGCGACGAGGTCCCCGGCGCGTACGACTCCCTGGTGGGAAAGCTCATCGTGTGGGGGAGCGACCGCGACGAGGCTCGGCGGCGGATGAGCAGAGCACTTAGAGAGTTCCGCATCGAGGGCATCCCCACGACCATCCCCGCGCACCTTGCGATGATCGAGGAGCCCACGTTCGTCGAAGGCACGCACACCACTAGGACACTCGAAGCCGGCGTTCTCGACGAGCTCGTTACCTCCGACGAGGAGAGCGAGTCGGACGTGTTGCTGGTGGGGAGCCGCGCAGTGAGGTTGTGGCATCCCTCGATGGCCGCGGCCGCAAGCGCGGCGGTCCACGGCGACCATGCCTCCGGCGAGATCGTTGCTCCGATGCAAGGAACGATCGTGCGCGTGCTGGTCGAGAAGGGGCAGGCCGTTGACGCGGGCGAGGCTTTGGTCGTCCTCGAGGCCATGAAGATGGAGTCGTCATTGGCCGCCCCGCGGGCGGGCACGGTCACCCAGGTGTCGGCGGTCGTGGGCGGCACCGCGGCCGCGGGCGAGGTTCTCGTCGTAGTCGAGTGACGTTCGCAACGCTCGCCGCGATCTGCCTCCAGTGCCTGGCCGTAGCGGTGGTGGGGTTGTGCGCCGGCGATGCCTTGCTCAAGCGCTATGTCTCTCACCCCGACGAACAGAACATCGGCTGGGCCGAGCGAGGTTTGTTTCGCGCTGGTGGGTTTCGTGGTCTTCGCGGTCGCGATGATGATCCTGAACCTCCTGACCGGAGGAGCGATGTTCGGGGTGACGGGACCGGTGCTCCTATTCGGGGGTCTCTTCGTCTGGCGCCGGGCCCCCTCGACCGTGTGGCCTCGTCGCATCGAATGGCGCGTGGTCGGGCCACTGATCGTCCTCCTCGTGGCTCTGTACTTCCTCCCCGTCCTTGGCGGTAGCTCGATCCGAACCGGCGACCCTTCGTGGCATCTCGGATGGACGAACCAACTCCTCGGCGGCGAACCCATCCCGAGCGGGCCGGCCCCCGAGTTCGCCCACAACGCCTACCCCTGGGGGGTCCACGCCGTGCTCGCGACGATGGTGCGACTCGTACCGGGCACCGACGCGGTGGCCGCTTACGAGGCGCTGCACCTGATCGGGATCGCCGGGCTTGCGCTCGCCGGCGCTTGCGTGGCTCGGAGGCTGCGTCCCGATGCCGGATGGGCGGGGGCCGCGGCCATGTCGCTCATCGGCGGGTTCGCGTGGCTGCGCGCGACTTCCGAAGAGATGTCAGTGAGTCCCAGTGAGGCGATGCACGGAGCCGACCTTGTCGTCGCGTCTCCCAACTCGGTGTACGAGCTCTACCCGCCGGGACTGCCGCGCGAGCTGGGTCTGGTCCTGTTGGCGGCGTGCATCGTGTTGAGCGTCATGATCGCGCGCGGCAAGAACGCGCGGGTTGCGATCGCGGCGGGGATCTGTGCCGGTCTCGTCGGGCTCACCAGCCTCCCCTTGTTCATCCCCGCGTGCGCGGCCCTCGCATCAGGTGCTTCATTCGCGCCTGCGGGTTCCAAACGGCGAGCCGCACTCGCCGGTTTCCTGCCCGCGGTCGGGATCCTCTTTCTGTGGATCGGGCCCGTCGTGTCTTCGTACCTGCGCTTCGGAGGTTTCGTCGACGTCACGCCTCGGCTCGGGGTCGAGTGGCCGTTACAGGTTGCGCTGGCATCGTGGGGTTTGTTGCTTCCCTTGGCGCTCGGAGGGATCGTGATCCTCGCCCGCTCGTCTCCGTCCCGTGAAGCCAAAGTGCTTCTCGCTTTCGCCGGGTTCACCGCGCTCTTCGTCGGCGTGGCGATCCTTCGGCGAACGTTGGATTGGGACCTCGGAGGGAACGAAACGTTGCTGCACCAGGGGAGGGGATGGCCGGTCGCTCATCTCGTCGGCGCGGGATTCGCGGGGGTCGCGCTCGCCGGCATGACCCAGTGGGTGCGGAGCCGCAGCAAAGGTCTCGCGGTGGGCGTCCTCGCCCTCGTCCTGACCTTGGGCATGGGCTCGCTGTCGCTCGCATCGACCCGGATCGCCGACCTGATCTCCCGCGATGCGGGCGGCTACGTGTATGCCACCCCGGACACCGAGAGCGGGTCATTCGTGCGGAGAGCCGCGACCGAGCTAGGTCCCGACGACATCGTCCGGGTCGCCGGCTCAGACCGCCTGGCGTTCCTGCTCTTCCAGTTCTCCGGGTGCCGCATCACCGGCTACGAGGACCCCTTGCTCGAGGCGAACGACCTCCGCATCCGCTACCGGGACCTGGCCCTCGCCTGGCGCCTCACGGAGTCCGGAGAGGGCTTCGAGCCCGACTACCTCGCCCTGCCCGGCTCCCCGCCCTCCGGTGCCGTGGCGACGGGCCTTTTCGAGGGCGAGACGTGGCACCTGGTAGCGCCCTAGTTGTAAGTATGTAATCATGTAATATATGAAAGAGAATGGTGGTTCAGAAGTGGAAGGGGTCGTCGGCGCTTGGTTCGCCGGGCGGCTACCCGACGACTGGTTCGAGGCCGCGCCCGAGATAGAGGTGGACCGCGAGGAGATCGTGGTGGTCGGGCGTCTGCCCGATGTCGAGCTCGAGGGCGACGCGACCGATGCGGCGCGCGCCGAGGCCCGAGTCGCCCGCATCTCCAGATGGCGAGAGGAAACGCGGCGCGATCGCATGGGCGTCGCGTCCGAGGCCCAGCGACGCTTCCGGAGGAAGGTCTCGTGGGGAGCGGAGTGCGGTGACGAAAGGGCGCTGTTCACCCACGTCAGCCTTCCGGTGATGACCCGGTTGCGGATGCCCCAGCGCAAGGTGCTCGACACGCTCGTCGAGTCCGGCGTGGCGCGCAGCCGCAGCCACGCGCTCGCATGGTGCGTGCGGTTAGTCGGCGAGAACCAATCCGAATGGATCGAGAACCTTCAAGAGGCGCTGACACAAGTGGCGAAAGTTCGAGCAGAAGGCCCCGAGAGCGCGTGACCGAGGGTGGGGCTCCCGAGTCACCGGAGCTGATCCCGAGCGAGGACGAGGCGCTCGACTCTTATTCGCGAGTCGTCACCCACGTAGTTAGCGAGCTGGCCCCGTCGGTCGCCAACCTGCGCGTCTACAAACGCGTCCGGGGCGGTCGCCGCATCGAAGGTGGCGGGAGCGGCGTCGTCATCACATCGGATGGGTTCATGGTCACGTCCGCCCACGTCGTGGACGCGAGCGACGGAGTGGTCGCGTCCTTCGTCGACGGAAGTGAGTTCGACGTCGAGATCGTCGGCGCCGATCCGCTCTCGGACCTGGCGCTGTTGCGTGTTCCGGCCAGCGATCTGACGCCAGCCGCGTTGGGAGATGCCGCCACGCTTCGCGTCGGCCAACTCGTCGTCGCGATCGGCAACCCTCTCGGATTCGGCGGATCGGTGACCGCTGGGGTCGTCAGCGCGCTGGGCCGCTCGTTCGCGACGCGGTCAGGCAACCTGACACGCTTCGTCGAGAACGTGATCCAGACCGACGCGGCTCTGCATCCGGGCAACTCAGGCGGGGCACTCGTGGACGGCCGAGCGCAGGTCGTAGGGATCAACACCGCGCTCGTCGGTCCCGGGATCGGGCAGGGGCTCGGCCTCGCCGTACCCATCAACGAAGCCACCCGACGGATCGTCGCCGCGCTCATGAACGAGGGCCGCGTGCGCCGGGCTTATCTCGGCATCGTCGGCGGACCTCGACCACTGTCGCCGAAAGTCGCTCGTGCTACGGGCCGTGACCGGGCCATCGAGGTCGTCGAGGTCGTCCCCGGCAGCCCTGCGGCTCACGCCGGCATCCGACCCGAGGACCTAATCCTGGACATCGACGGCCACGAAGTACGAGGCATGGACGACCTACAGCGCCTCATGGACTCGAGCGCCATCGACCAAGCCCTCGAACTGAAGGTCTACCGCAACGGCAAGCTCATCGAGCTAACCATCCAGCCCGCGGAGCTGACCCCTCACTAACGCCGAGTGTGTGAATAGGCACGTCCAGCGTCCCTCCTCACACACTCGATGGTTGTTAGGCGGTCAGGGCTCGGGCGATCACCATGCGCTGGATCTCGGACGTGCCCTCGAAGATCGTGTAGATCTTCGAGTCCCGGTACCACTTCTCGACCGGGAAGTCCTTGATGTAGCCGTAGCCGCCGAGGACCTGGACCGCCTGCTCGGTGACGCGCACCGCCGTCTCGCCGGCCTTCAGCTTGCTCATCGAGCCTTCGGCCTTCGTGGAACGGCTGTCCGCTCGCCGCGAGCCACGCGGCCGCGGTGGACGAGCAGACGCGCGCACTCGACCTCGGTCGCCATGTCGGCGAGCGTGTTCTGGATCGATCTGGTGCTGCGCGATCGGGACGCCGAACGCCTTGCGCTCCTTCGCGTAGTCGATCGCGAACTCGAGCGCGGCCCGGGCGATGCCGACGGCCTGAGCGGCGACCGATGGACGCGTGACCTCGAACGTGCGAAGCGCGGCCGACGACCGCCCGCTCGACTCGCCCTTGCGGGCCTTCTCGAGCTTGGCCTCGAGCTTGTCGATGCCGCCGAGCACGCGGTCGACCGGGATGCGGCAGTCCTCGAGGATGACCTCGGAGGTGTCGGAGGCGCGGATGCCGAGCTTCTTCTCTTTCTTGCCCGGGCCGGATCCCGGCGTCGTCCTTGCGGATGATGAAGCACGCCTGACCGCGGTGGCCGAGCTCGGGGTCGACGGTCGCGACGACGACGTAGACGTCGGCGTACTGCACCGTTCGTGATGAAGACCTTCGTGCCGTTGAGGACCCACTCGTCGCCGTCACGCACGGCGCTTGGTGCGCAGGGTACGGACGTCGGAGCCCGCTTGCGGCTCGGTGACGGCGAACGCGCGCGACCTTGGGGTCCTCCGGAGTGCCGAACATCTTGGGGGCCCACTCGAAGAGCTGCTCCGGGGTCCCGACGCTGGCCAGGGCCGACAGCGGAAGACCGGTGCCGAAGATCGCGAGACCGATGCCGGCGCAGCCCCAGAAGATCTCCTCCATGATGAGCGGGAGCGTCAGGCCGGTCGGGTCCTGCTGGGCCTGCAGGTAGATGTCGATCGAGTAGAGACCGGCCTCGGCGGCCTTCTTGACGACGGGCCAGGGGAACTCCTCGGACTCGTCGTACTCGGCCGCTACCGGGCCGGATCTCCTTCTCGGCGAACTCGTGGGCCCACTTCTGGAGCTCGATCTGCTCCTCGGTCAGCGAGAAGTCCACGGTTCACCTCCTAGAAGGCCGTCGGGTCCGACGGTGAAACTTGACTCCGCAGTCAAGTTTTGCATGCGCCAGGATAGACCAATCTGAAGCCTCCACGGAAGGACGCAGATGGGCGACCAGACGCCAGACGAACTCCCCATGAGAAGCCAGAGGTCATCTCCTACGAGCGGCTCTACCGGCTCTGGGAGGAGAACAACTGGAGCGCCACGGCGATCGACTTCTCGGTCGATCAAGGAGCACTGGCACGACAGGCTCACCGAGCAACAGCGCGAGGCCGCTCTGTGGAACTACGCGATGTTCCTCGTCGGCGAGGAGGCCGTCGCGCGCACGCTGACGCCGGTCCTCGACGCGGCGCCCGGACTCCCCGCAGAGCATCTTCCTCACGACGCAGATCGTCGACGAGGCGCGCCATCACGTCTTCTTCGATCGCTTCATGCGCGAGGTCGCGGGCATGGGCCGCGACACACGGTCGACGCTCGAGGAGATCGAGCCGCTACCTGACGTGGGGCTTCCAGCAGGTCTTCGAGGAGCTCGATCGCGTGACCGAGGCGCTGCGCAAGAAGCCGAAGGATCGCGCCGCTGCTCGCGCAGACGATCGCGCTGTATCACGTCGTCGATCGAGGGGGTGCTGGCGATCCCCGGCCAGCACTTCATCCAGCGGTACGTCGAGAAGTTCGAGATCCTGCCCGGCTTCGCCGAGGGCATCGACGAACGTGTCGCGCGACGAGTCGCGTCACGTCGCCTTCGGGATCAAGTTCCTCGGCGAGCTGGTGCGTTCGTCGAAGGAGTGCCGCGCCGCGGCGATCGAGCTGTGGGACCGCGTGCTTCCGTGGGCGGTCGGCGTGTTCGTTCCGCCGAACCGGGACCGCTGCGTACGCGGAGTGCTTCGACTTCACGCTCGCAGGAGATCTACGCGTTCGGCTTCCGGTCGTTCGAGACGAAGCTGAAGCGGCTGGGCATCGATCCGACCGAGATCCGATGCTGTTCCGAAGGCAGGACCTCGACGCCGATCTACGAGGAGCGGGCTCGGCGACGCTGTGGGTCCTGATCGACGCCGGGGTGATCGGCGACGACCGACGCGAGCCGGAGCTCAACCGACGAAGCGTTCGAGATCCTCTTCGACGGCATGACGCGGTCGCTGGATCTCGACGTCGCTCGCTCGCTCGGCGGCCCGATCGAGTGGGAGCTTCACCGACGCCGAGCCGTGGCACCTGGTCGTGACGAACGGCCACGCCGAAGCCAAGCCCGGCCGGGCCGGCGAGGCCGCGCTCTGCGTTCGAGAGTCGACGTCGGCGGACTGGGCGAAGATCGCCGTGGGCCGCGCCGACCCCCGCTGGGCTCTGCTGAAGCGCCGGCTGAAGGCTCCACGGGACCTCGCGGCGAAGGCGAAGCTGCCCAAACTGTTCCTGCTAGACTAGGCTAGGCAAAGCGCATGGACTTCGATCTCGCTCCGGAGCAACAGGACTTCGCAAAGACCGATCCGAGCCTTCGTCGACGACGCCATCCGCCCCAACGCCGAGCGCTGGGACGAGGAAGGCGAGCTCCCGATGGAGGCCGTCAAGCAGATGGGCGACCTCGGGCTGTTCGGGCTCCCGTTCCCCGAGGAGTACGGCGGCTCGGGAGCCGACTTCTTCACGCTGTGCCTCGCGATCGAGGAGATCGCCCGGGTCGACTCGTCGCTCGCGATCACGCTCGAGGCCGGCCGTCGGCCTGGGCGCCATGCCGATCTACCGGTTCGGGACCGAGGAGCAGAAGCAGAAGTGGCTCCCGCCGCTGGCGAGCGGCGAGAAGCTCTGGCCGGCTTCGGCCTCACCGAGCCGGGGGCGGTTCGGATGCCGGCGCCACCGCACGACCGGCCAAGCTCGAGAGCGGCGAGTGGGTCATCAACGGCTCGAAGTCGTTCATCACGAACTCCGGCACGCCGATCACCTCGTTCGTCACCGTCACTGCCGTCACCGCGAAGTCCGACGGCAACAAGGAGATCTCGGCGATCATCGTCCCGAACGGCACGCCCGGCTTCGAGGTCGGCAAGGCCTACCGCAAGATGGGATGGCATCACTCCGACACGCACGAGCTGTCGTTCAACGACGTGCGCGTGCCCGAGGAGAACCTGCTCGGCGAGCGCGGCGAGGGCTTCAGGAACTTCCTGAAGATCCTCGACGACGGTCGGATCGCGATCGCGGCACTTGCCGTCGGTCTCGCGCAGGGATGCGTCGACGAGTGCCTCAAGTACGCGAACGAGCGCACCGCGTTCGGCAGACCGATCGGCACCTTCCAGGCGATCCAGTTCAAGATCGCCGACATGGCGATGAAGACCGAGCTCGCGCGCAGCGCCTACTACCGGGCCGCATGGCTCGCGCGAGCAGGGACGCCCGTACAAGAAGGAAGCGGCGATGGCGAAGCTCTACGCATCCGAGATCGCAGTCGACGTCGCACGCGAGGCGGTCCAGGTCCACGGCGGCTACGGATACATCGAGGAGTTCCCGGTCTGCCGCCACTTCCGCGACTCGAAGATCCTCGAGATCGGCGAGGGAACGTCCGAGGTGATGCGCATCCTCATCGCCCGCGAGCTTGGACTCCCCGAGGGTTGAAGACAATGGGGCAAGCGAGGAACGTTTGACAGTGGCGACCGGAAGCCGTCGATGACGGCTGCAGGGAGTCAGTCAAGCGTTGCTCGTCAACTTCTTATTGATGACGCCGGGCTCGAGAGCGTGGTCGCGCGCTCCCGTGAGGCTGGGCGGATCGGGCTCGACACGGAGTTCATGCGCGAGAAGACCTTCCGGGCCGATCTCTGCCTCGTTCAGGTCGCCGCTGGTGACGAGGTCTACCTCGTCGACCCGACACAGGGTTTCGATCTCGCACCGCTGGCCGACGTGCTGGCGGATCCAGCGGTCGAAGTGATCGTTCATGCCGGTAAACAGGACCTCGAGATCTTCTACGAGGTCTACGGCCGGCTTCCGGTCAACATCTTCGACATCCAGGTTGCGGCTGCATTCGCCGGACTGGGCGCCACCCTCCCGTACGGGCGGTTAGTCGACGCGGTCCTGGGAGTGACGCTGGCGAAGGGCGAGTCGTACACCGATTGGTGCCGGCGACCTCTGACCCCCGCGCAACTCACCTATGCGGCGGACGACGTCCTGTATCTCTCCCGATCATCGACCGGTTGCTCGAGCGCCTCGATGAGCTCCAGCGGCGAGCATGGTTCGAGGAGGAGATGACGCTCCTCGAAGACGAGGAGATCTACGACTCGGATCTGGGCGAGGCATACAAGCGCGTCACCGGCCGCGGGACCTTGTCCGGTCGTCAGACCGCCGTGCTCCGCGAGGTCGCGCGCTGGCGCGAGGAGGAAGCGGCCCGTCGCAACCTCCCGCGCGGATGGATCGTCAAGGACCCGACCCTGGTCGAGATCGCTCGCCGGAGCCCGACTCGGCGGCGTCTCTCAAGAAGATCCGTGGGATGAACGCGCGCGAGGCGGAGCGCTCGGCGCACACGCTGGTGGACGCAATCACCAAGGGGAAGGCATCGGAGCCCATCTCTTCCCCCTCCGGCCCGGGCCGGGATGCCCAGGTTCGGGCGCGGATGCTCGCCGGGCTCGCCGACGCAGTGGTGAGGGCGCGTTGCGAGCGCGCACGCATCGCCCCCGAGCTCGTCTCCACCAGAGGGGAGCTCGAAGCGATCCTCGCCCGGGCGGGCACCGGCAACCTCGTGGAGGACCGCTACCGGCTCTTGCGCGGATGGCGGAGGGAATTAGCAGGAGAGGCCGTTCTCGCAGTCGCAGAAGGAAGGATCGCGGTGCGGGCGACATCCAAACCTCCGTACATCGACGAAGTCCCACTCGACTGACATACCATCCCGATATGGCGAATGAAGAAGAACGCATAGCTCTGTTCATCGATTTCGAGAACCTCGCGCTGGGCGCCCGCGATCGAGGCGAGAAGCTCGACATGTCCGTGATCATGGACGCCCTTTCGGAGCGAGGGCGTGTCGTCGTCAGACGCGCCTACGCCGACTGGAACCTGTTCTCCGAGTACCGTCAGGAGCTCGCGGCGCAACGGATCGAGATGATCGAGATCCCGCAGCGCACCGGGATGGTGCGCAAGAACGCCGCCGACATCAAGCTGTCCGTCGATGCGATGGAGCTGGCGTTCTCCCGCGACTTCATCACGACGTTCGTGATCGGTTCGGGCGACTCCGACTTCACGCCGCTCGTTCTGAAGCTGCGTGAGCTGAACAAGCGAGTGATCGGGGTCGGCGTCGAGGGATCGACGTCGGAGCTGCTCCCCGGCGCCTGCGACGAGTTCCTGTTCTACGAGAAGCTGCTGGGCCCCGGCAGCGGAGCTTCGACGCCAGCTCGACAGAGGTCGGGGGGCAGGGGGAAGAGTAACGATCTCGCGGAGTTGGCCCGCTTAGTCACCCGCACCATCTCGGGATTGCAGCGGTCCACCGATGGATCGATCCTGTCTTCGACCGTGAAAGCGCGATCTTGCGCAAGGACCCGACCTTCTCGGAGAGCGACTATGGGTTCCGAACCTGGGGCGAGGTAATGCGTCACCTCGAGACGACGGGCGTGGTCGAGCTCCGGCCCGGGGGGGCCGACGGTGATCCGATCGTCGAGTTCCCGTCCAAGTGGGGTGGCGAGGATGAGGCGTTCGAGTTGCTCCACGATGTGGTCGCCGAGCTGGAGAAGGCCAACGGGCCGCCGCCGCTCTCGGGACTGAAGGATCAGTTACGCCGGCAGAAGCCCGAGTTCTCCGAGAAGGACTTCGGCTACTCGGGCTTCCTGCAGTTCGCGAAGGCCGCCGCGCCAAGGGGATCGTCGACCTGGAGTGGGACGACGAGGCCGAGGACTACCTGCTCAAGACCTAGCGGGGCACCTTAGCGGAGCCAGGTGCGGACGATGGCCTTGCTGAATCCCCACGCGTAGCGCAGGGTCGTCGGCTTCTTGGTGACGCCCGAGGCGCGTCGACGCAGGGTGATCGGCACCTCGACGACTCGCATCCCTTTACGCGCGGCTTCGAGGATGACCTCGGAGACGTAGAACTGGTCTTGGCGAAGGTCCAAACGCCTGAGCACGTCGGCCGTCATGGCGCGGTAACCGGTTGAAGGGTCCGTGATCTTCGTCCGGCTCAGCGCGCTCGAGAAGCCGCGCGAACCACCGCACTCCATGCGAGCGAACGCGCGACTCGACCTCGAAGCTGCCCAGAACTCGCGATCCCTGGACCATGTCGGCATCGCCGTCGAGCAACGGCCCAACGAGCCTGTCGATCTCTTTCGGATCGTGCTGGCCGTCGGCGTCGAGCGTCACGACTATCCGAGCCCTCGTGTGCAGCGCGGCCTCGTAACCGAGGCGTACAGCGGCCCCCGAGCCGCGGCGCAGGTCACGCCGGATAACGATGGCCCCGAGCCGCCGCGCGACCTCCTCGGTCGCGTCGGTGCATCCGTCTGCGATCACGATCGGCGTGATGGGCATGTCTCTGACCTCGACCGGCATCTCGCCCAGCACCGCGGGGATGTTCTCGGCTTCGTTGTAAGCCGGGATGACGACGGCGCATCCCTCACGATCTGCGATGAACGCCTCGTCCTCGAAGCGACGCAGAGCCATGTAATCGACGAGGTTGCCGACCTCGCGCGAAAGGGTGTCGTCTCGAGTGAAGCCTCGGAACAGAAGCGTGAGGGTGAAGATGTTCGAGATGACGAGGAGACCAATGATCCGGCGCTCGCCCCCCGCCTCGAAGCCGAGGGCGGACAGCACCGGGTTGAGCAGGTCCGGCGAGATGGCTGCGACCGCAAGGCCACCGACCACGGCCAGGATCGCGATGAGCTCGCCGCGCCTGAGTTGGCCGCGCCGATAGCGCATCACCGCAAACGTAGCCAGGGCCGCCGCGATGGCCGCGCCGAAGATCCTCAGTCCCAAAGTGATGCCTCCGCAGTAAGAAAGCGCAGGTAGAAGGGCGTTTTCGCCTCGGAAAGGCTAGCACGTAATGATGGCCGCCCAATGGAGGGTTATGACGCATCGACGTACGGCGAGCGCATCGCCGACGTCTACGACAGCTTCTACCAGGATCTTCTCGATCCGACTCCGGCAGTGGAGTTGCTGGCGGAGCTCGCGGGAGGAGGCCCGGCTCTCGAGTTGGGCATCGGCACCGGTCGCGTCGCTCTGCCCCTGATGGCGCGCGGAGTCGAGGTCCACGGGGTCGATACGTCGGAGCGGATGGTCGCCAAGATGCGCGCCAAGCCGGGGGGCGACGACGTCAAGGTCTTCTTCGGTGACTTCACGAGCATCCCCGTCGAGGGCCGGTACGGGCTGATCTACATACCGTTCAATACATTCTTCGCACTGCCGAGCCAAGACGCGCAGGTCGAGTGTTTCGCGAGCGCGGCTCGCGCTCTAACGGACGACGGTGTGTTCCTCGTCGAAGCTTTCGTTCCCGACGCGGGGCGCTACGACCAGCACCAACGCGTTGCGGCTGAGTACGTTTCGCCCGATCGTGTTTTCCTCGAGGTCTCTCGCCACGATCCGGTGACGCAGACGTCGATGTCGCAGCATGTCGTGCTCGAGTCGGGCAAGGTCGAGATGTATCCGGTCTTGATCCGGTACGCGTTCCCTTCCGAGATGGACCTGATGGCGCGCCTCGCCGGCCTGGTACTGAGACATCGTTGGGGAGGATGGGAACGACAGCCGTTCACGTCCGACAGCCACCTGCACATTTCCGTCTACGGCCGTCCATAAACGGATGATTTGCGAGGCTTACGTATGACCCCTTGATGTGGCGCGCTGTTAGCGTGAGGGCATGCGTCCTCGCATCATCCTTCTCGCGTCTCTTCTACTCATAGCCCTCGTTGTTCCGACCGCAGCCGATGCCGACGTCGCAACCGGCTGCGAACGCACCGAGACCGGTTTCACATGTGTTTGGGGACCATTCAAGTCGACCGACGAACAGAACGACCTCCGGTTCGTTGCCCCTCCCGGCGAGGCGGGCTTTATCACCAGCATGCGAGCAACATTGATCGACGAAGATGGCGACAAGGTCCCGCACCACGCAGTTCATCTCCATCATGTGGTGCTCTTGAATCCCAGCAAGCCCGACATGACCTGTGACTTCCCGGCCGACCGGTTCTTCGCATCGGGGGCCGAACGCACGCGCATCGAGCTCCCCGAGGGGTTCGGCTACTACTGGGACAACCAGCCGCCGCCCGGGTATCCGGCCTACGCGCCGCTCTGGGGGCTCGTTTCCCACCTCGACTATCACCACGCGGACGGCGATGTCTTCATGCGCGTGAATCTGTCCTTCACACCTGGTGCTGCAACCGACATGACCGACGTCAAGCCGGTGTGGCTGGACGTCGACAACTGCGATGACTCGGAGTTCGACATCGCTCGCGGACGCGGGAAGAATCCCCGCCATCACCAAACGTGGACCTACACGATGCCCGAGGGCGGCCGGTTCATCACGATGGCCGGCCACCTCCACGATCGCGGCGTGAAGTTGCGTCTCGACAACGAGACAACGGGAGCGCATGTCTTCACCTCGAAGGCGGTCTACGGCGATCACCACGATCCGACGCGCCTCACCGCGATGAGCGTGGCTCCCGAGGGCTTCGATGTGCCCGTGGCCGCAGGTGACGTGCTCGAGCTGACCGCGACCTACAGGAACGACCGCCCTATCGAAGGTGCCATGGGCATCATGATGGGAGTGCTGGTCCCTTAGCTTCACGGCATGAGCGGTTCCGTTTGGCAGCGCGTGCTGTTGACTCGAGGGGGGAATCGAGCCGATCGCCGAGTACTGCGTCGAGCCGGTCCGGGTAGTTCGTGAACAGAGCGTCTACGCCCAGATCTATCAGGTTCCGCATCTCGTTCTCGTCGTCGACCGCCCAGGGGTGCACGTCGAGGCATCGGGCATGTGCGGCGTCGACTAACTCCTTATCAATCCGTCCGGCGGGGGGAGCGATGGCGACCGCGTAGAGGGCAACGTCATCGAGGGTCTCCACGATCGCTTCATCGTGCCCGTATAGCTGCATCAGTGGAAGATCGAAATCGAGGGCGTGGATCTTCTGCAAGCTTGCCGGGGCGAAACTCTGGATCATGACCCGCCACTCCGTCACCGCCTCACGGTGTAGGTGGTGTTCGTTGATGAGGCGAAGCAATTCCTCTTCCATCCCCGGGTACTGCCGAGGATCCTTCGTCTCGATGTAGTAGTTGACGTCCTTCCCATAGCGCTCGAAGACCTCCTCGAGGGTGAGGATCTCCAAGCCGACGTAAGAGGGATCGGCTTTCTCGGGGTGCGCTTCGTTGAACCACGACCCAACGTCGCAGGTCTTGAGCTGCTCCAGCGTCTTGCTCGATATGTCGCCCGTGCAGTTACCGGCGGGGCCGCGCGCCGTGCGGTCGAGAACTGGATCGTGCATGACGACCAGCGCGCCGTCGCTCGAGAAGTGCAGGTCGTGCTCGATGAAATCGGCGCCCATCTCGCGCGCGAGGTCATAAGACGCGAGCGTGTGCTCGGGCGCCCACCCTGAAGCACCGCGGTGAGCGATGTTCAAAGGGCGGGCGCCCAAGCGGGTGTGCGTTACGCCTTCTTTAGGTTGCCGCGGATCGCCCCGTTGGGGTACTCGCCGTTATGCAGGTTCACGTAGAACTGGTTCGGGTTCTCCTTGATCTGCTTCAAGAGAGCCTTTTCCGCATCGACACAGCCCTCGATCGGCGAATTCTCGTTACCCTCGAAGAGGGTCACGACGGGCGGACCCGCAGTCTCCTTGTCGCCCTCGTGGATGTGCCCCAGGTTGGGCTTCTTCATCCCCTGGTAGGTGATCTCAAAGCACACCTGCCCCTTCTTCGGCTTGGGGTCAATGTGTGCCCGCCCCGTGGCGTCGGGGTCTCCAGGCCCCGGGACTTCCTTCTCGCCGTTCAGCTTCGTTGAAAGCCCGCCCTCGTGAGCGGTCACCGTTGCAACCGAGCCCAAGATCAGGCCGCCCGTCAAGAGCGACGCAAGCACGATCTTCTTCATGGCAACTCCCTTCAGTTGATTGCCCTACATCTGATTCATTCCCAGACGGCGGCACGCTAACGCACGAGCGCTTTTAAGTCGCTCGACTTGCTGAAGGGGTGTTTTTTCGGCGAGCCACGCGTCTATCCTCGCCGCTCACCAAGGAGGACCGTGAAGAGACTGATGGGTATCGTGGTCGTTGCGCTCGCTGTTGGAGCGGGCGCGCTCTATCTCGGCTTGCGTGACGGCGAGGAAACGCCGGACCGGGCCGAGCCGACCTTGGACGAGATGGCGAGCGATCTCGGCGCCGGCATCATGAGACACCTCTTCCGGGGGCACGTGGACGGCCGTTCGGGCGAGCTCATGCTCGTGCCTCGCCCGCACCACTACCTGATCGGTCCCTACGACTACACGACGCTGGGCACGGACACGCCTTGGCTCGCCACCAGCCATCCCAATCCGTGGAACTACATCGCGCGCGTTCCGATCGTGTTCTCGCGGCCCGGCTTCATCCCCCAGGGCCGAGAGATCTACGACGAAGTCGACATCTCGCAGGTAGCTCCGACGATCGCTCGCCTCTTGGGGATGGACGACTTCGAGTCGGCGAGCTGCTCGCTCGAAGAGATCGTGGCCTGCGATTCTCGTGGGGGCATCGATCCCCTCCCCAAAGCGATCTTCATGGTCGTGCTCGACGGGGGAGGGTGGAACGCGCTGCAGGAACATCCCGATTCATGGCCGGCCATAGAGCGGCTCCGCGCCGAGGGCACAACGTATGTCAACGCGACTATCGGCTCGGCCCCCTCGATAACGGGGGCGTTGCACGCGACGTTCGGCACGGGCTTCTATCCGAACGAGCACGGGCTTCCCGGTAACCAGATGCGCGGCCCCGAGGGCAAGAACACCGACACGTGGCGCCAGAAGGCCGATCCCCAGTACCTGCTGAAGCCGGCCGTCTCGGAGTTGTGGGACGAGCAAAACGGCAACGAACCCGTCGTCGGGACGGTCTCCTATGAGGGGTGGCACCTCGGCATGATCGGCCACGGCGCACAACGAGAGGGCGGTGACCATGACGTCGCCGCGTTGTGGGAGGTCAAGGACAACGCCTGGTGGGTAAACGAGCGCTACTACGAGCTGCCGGAATCAGTAGCGGAGACCGACCTCGCGAAGCTCGAGTCGTACGAGGCCGAGCTCGACCCGCGCGACGGCATCAACGACGGCTTGTGGTTCGGCCACACCCTCGAGGAGCTTCAAGACGCGAAGACTCGGCCCGGCACTCCTGCGTTCGCACGCTTCACCGGAGAGGTCGTGACCGAGGTGATGCGCGACTACGGCGTGGGCGAGGACGACCTGACGGACATCTTCTGGGTCGAGATGAAGATGCCCGACTTCGCGGGGCACTTGTGGAACATGACCGAGGCCGAAGAAGCCGACGTGCTGCGCGAGACGGATCGTCAGATCGGCCGCTTCGTTGCAGAGCTGGACCGCGTCGCTGGGCGCGGCAACTACGTCTTCGGGATCAGCGCCGATCACGGCCAGCAGCCTTTGCCCGAGCAGTTCGGAGGGTGGCGGATCAATCAAGCCGAGTTCGAAGCCGACGTCGAGGCCGAGTTCGGAGATGTCATCGAGAAGGTGACCCCGGTCGACATGTACGTCGACATGGCCGCCCTCGAGGAGTCGGGGGCGAGCCTCGAGGAGATCGCTCGATGGATCGCCGGTTACACCTTGGGCGAGAACATCCCCGAGGCGATCCCGGGAGCCGATCTGGTGCCCGAGGGCCGCCACTCGGATCGACTCTTCGTCGGAGCCTTTCCCACCGGTTTCCTCAGCAGTCTCGACGAGGATGCGATCGAGAGCTTCGGAGAGGGCGAGTTCGAAGAGGGCGATTTCACTATCGACCGGCCCGCGGCCCGGTAGGGTTCCGCCACATGCTCAAGCGGGGGCTGCAACTCCTTTTCAAGAATCGTGATTTCGGCATGCTCATGGCCGCTCAGTTCCTCGCGCAGGCGGGCGATGGGCTCGTCCAGGCCGCGATCGGTAAGGACATCGCTTTCGGAGGCCAGAAGGGCTTCGACATCGAGAGCGCGCGCAGCCCCGACGAGATCCTCACGATCGCACTCTTGATCTTCGGGCCCTACACGTTGCTCAGTCCCTTCCTGGGTGTCGTGATCGACCGATGGGATCGCAGACGGTTGTTGTTCGCCGCCAACGGTCTGCGCGCTCTGGCGGTGATCGGCGTTGCTCTCGTCGGCACTTCAAGCGTCCCATCGGGCGTGCTGGCCCTCGTTTTCCTGTTCACGCTCGCATCCACCAGGATCGTCCTTGCCACAAAGTCCGCGGCGATGCCGTCGACGCTCGGCGACGACGAATTGATTGAGGGCAACGCCGTCTCTCAGCTCGGAGGCGCCCTGTTCCAGCTCGGTGGCGTCGGCGTGGCGGTTATCGCAGCGGAATCGATCGATGTCGAGCCGATCATGATCGCCGGTGGTCTCGTCTTCGCGCTGGGCGCGTTCGCGGCTCTCCGCA
The DNA here is from genome assembly GCA_963786155.1 of uncultured Actinomycetes bacterium. Classification (GTDB taxonomy): domain Bacteria; phylum Actinomycetota; class CADDZG01; order CADDZG01; family WHSQ01; genus CAWAXW01. Next base: position 345,227 of record CAWAXW010000006.1, read on the forward strand.
TCCGGCACGCGGCGGAAGCGCGCACACCGTCGACCCTGGGGCGCGAGATCGCTGCGGTCACCTCGAATATCGCGGCCGGCGTCCGTGAGGTAAGCGCCAAGCCGGCCGCGGGTGCGGCGATCACGACTTACTTCTGGGCGCGCACGCTTTGGAGTGTGTCCATCCTCGGTATCGCCCTGATAGCGCGCGAGCTGCTGGGCGACGACGACATCGGGATCGCGGTGCTGACCGGCGGGGGAGCGGTCGTCGGAGCGGGTCTCGGCTTCTTCTTTGCCCGGCGACTGCGCGATCGGGTTCCCAGCCTTGCGCACCTCGTGCTGGGAGGTGCCTTCGTCGCCGGCGCCGCGGTGGCCCTGTTCGGCGCGCTCGAGATGAAAGCTTCCATTGCGGGGCTCGCGTTCTTCCTCGGCCTCGGGTTCTTCGTAACCAAGATCTCACTGGACACGATGGTTCAAGGCGCTCTTGGCGATGACTTCCGGGGGCGTGCCTTCTCGCTCTACGACATCTCGTACAACGTAGCGTGGCTGCTGGCGGCTGCAATCTTCAAGATCGCCGGGGAAGGCAACGAGGGGATGCTCATGGCCGTGTCGGGCGTCGTGTTCTTGCTCGGGCTCGCCGCGATCGGTATGTGGTTTAGGCGCGCGGGGCTGATGTCGCCCGATCTCGCCGTCCCGGCTGCCGCGCCCGGAGCGTGAGGCGCCGCTACCTGGTCGCGATCGCCGCGGTCGTCGTGATCGGCGGCGTCGGCGTCTGGTTGGTGACCACCGTCATCGGCGTCGGCCCCCCTCCGACCTACAAAGAGCAGGCATGCTCGTTACCAGCGGAGGAATGGGAGCGGATCCGGCGGGGGCACATCGAGGGTCGCTCCGGCGACATCTCTCTGCTCCCACGACGTCCCGCCTACATGGCGAGCGGAGCCGGGGGATGGAGTCATTCGGGACCGTGGGACTACTTGCAAGAGATCCCGCTCGTCTTCTACGGGCCCGGCTTCGTAGAGCAGGTCGAGGTCGATCGGCCGGTGACGCTTGCCGACGTCGCTCCGACGCTCGCCACGCTGCTGAGTGGAAGTTTTCGAAGCGAGGACGGGGCTCCTCTCGAGGAGGTCGCGTCGCTAACGGGCGACTCGCTGCTGCGCGACCGGCCCCGCCTCATACTCGTGGTCGTGTGGGACGGCGGCGGCTGGAACACGCTGGAGCAGTGGCCGGACTCGTGGCCCAACCTGCGCGCGCTGATGGACGAAGGCGCGAACTTCACCGGCGCGACTGACGGGTCGTCGCCCTCGGTGACGCCCGCGGTGCACACGACGCTCGGCACCGGAGTCTTCCCCCGCACGCATGGGATCACGGGGATCAAAGTTCGGGACGAGTCCGGGGAGATCGTCGACTCGTTCTATCGAGGTGAGTCGTCACGACTGATCGCCGTCCCCGCTCTCGCCGAACGCTGGGACGAGCTCAACGACAACCGGGCACTGGTCGGCATGATCGGATACGAGCCCTGGCATCTCGGGATGATCGGTCAGGGGGCCGAACGACCTGGAGGCGACCGGGACGATGCGGTCTGGTTGGACGTCGACACCAACGAGTGGATCACACAACCCGATCACTATCGTTTGCACGATTCGATCATCGGGACCGACACACTCCAGCAAGAGATCGACGCGCTCGATGAGGCCGACGGACGCAAGGACGGAGCCTGGGGCGACCACGAGATCCTGGAAGATCCGTCGCGTATCGAAGAGACCCCGGCCTTCGTCTCGTACCACGGAGATGTGATGAGGAATCTCATTACCGAAGCCGGGTACGGCGACGACGACGTCACCGACCTGTTGTTCACCAACTTCAAGCAGATCGATCGCGTGGGGCACTACTTCAACATGGCGTCCGAGGAAGTCGAAGAGGTGCTCGAGCGCTCCGACGACGTGCTCGGAGAGTTGGTTGACGACCTGAACTCATTGGTCGGGCCCGAACGATGGGTGATGGTCGTAACCGCGGATCATGGGCAGCAGCCCGACGACGAAGCCGTCGACGGCTACGGGATTGACCCGACCGAAGTCGAAGCCGACCTGCGAAAAGAGTTCGGCGACGTCGTGCACTCGGTCCTTCCGACGGATGTGTTCGTGCGGAAGGGCTCTATGGAGGAGTCGGACGTGACGCTCGACGAGATAGCCGCTTACCTCGGCAACTACCGCCTCTCGGACAACACCCAGGGAGTCGACCCGAGGCTGAGAGGAGCGGGAGCGTTGGCCCCCAACGACCGTCTTTTCGCGCTCGCGGTGCCGGGTGACGAAGTGGCCCAGATCGAATGTTGAGCCGGGCCGAGATGCACTAAGGTGCTCGCACCGATGACGGCTGAGACGGCGACCGAACGCGACCGGGAGCAGGAACCGACACCTGCTCCCGCGACGCGCGCATCCTCGGGCACCCTCTCGCCTACCTCACGACCGCCGCTCTTTTACTTGCATTGTTCGGGTGGACCTTCGTGTCGAACCCCGACCGAGTGGCGCCCACGAAAGACCCCGCCTACTACACCTGGCGAACGGAGGCGTTGATCTCCGAGGATCCCGTGACCTTGCTCGAGGTCGAAGGGGCCTTCGACATGTTCGCCGGCGGGTACAGGGTGACCGCGCCGGTGATCGGTGGGTTCCTCCGTCAGATCCCGGGCATCTCGACGCTCAACGTGACCGTCTTCCTGATGGTCATCACGCCCGTTCTGACTGCGCTGTTGCTCGGTGGCTTCGCCTTCCGACATAGGCGCGATCCGCTCATCTTCCATTCGGTCGCGATCGGATCGGCCAGTCTCTTTCTGACGCCGCCGTTCGTCGGCTACCTCGACAACGTGCTGACTCTGATGTTCCTGGCGGCCGCGTTGTTCTTCATCGATCCCGCGCGCAAGACGTGGACGGGCCGGATCGGCCTGTTGCTGTTCTTGTTGGCGTCCGGGTTCACCCATCCGACGACGCTCGCCATCTTCTGCGTGACCCTCGGCGCGATCTCCGTCGTGCGATTGATCTTCCGGCGATTCGACCTGCGCTCGGTGATCCGGGACGACGGTGCCATGCTCGCGACGGCATTCTCCTCCGCGGTCCTGACGTTCCTCATCTGGCAGGTCGGCATCTGGGGCAAGTCGGCATCTCTCGGCGAGGCTGCGCTCCCGCCGCCCTACGGCAGCGACTTCTTCGTCGACCGGATGATGAACTGGATCGAGGTGATGAACCCGATCCTCAACCTCCCGCTGTTCGTCATCGGAGTCGTTGGTCTTCTCATCGCCGGAAAGAGAGCGGCCGAGGACGAGCTCTCGGTGGTGTCGCTCGTGTGGCTCGCGCCACTCGCCGGGCTCTTCGGGTTCGTCGGCGGCCTGACCTATCCGTACTACCGGTTCTTCAACACGACGCTCGCATGGGTGTTGCTCGTGGGGATCGGCAGCTTCTTCTTCATCCGCTTCGCGTCGGGCAGGGGCCCGATCGTCACCATCATCGCGGCGCTCGCGATGGCGTTCATCTTCGGAGCCAACTTCAACAAGGGGTTCGCGTCGGCGGGATGGAACGACCCCGAGAAGGGGTGGCTCTCCGACGAAGAGCGCACGTCACTGGATGCCTTGCGGAATAACCTGGCAAGTGAAGACCTGGACCGTCCTGTGGTCTTCGTGATCGACGACCGGCCCGGTCAGGAGTTCCAGATCTGGGGCTTCACGAAGTTGTCGGGAAACACGTCGCGCTATGGCATGCCGCGCGGCCAGATCGACCGTGCCTATCTCTACCTCGGCGACCTCTACGCCTATCAGGCGGGGCTTCCGACCGAGATGGGCGAGGAGACCTACGACAAGCTGTCGCCGGCGTTGCTCGAAGACGCCGAGGCGGGTATCGCGGAGTCCGGGCAGGAACCGTTGGTCGTGCTCGCCGACATCTTCAACAAGGCCGGCGCCAACAAGGAGATCGCCGCGGGCGACGAGGTCCCGCCCGCGGGACTGGACAACCTGCTGGTCATCACCGACGGAACTCTGGCCCTGGACGGCGAAGTCATCGGCGGCGGCGACGGCACCTTCACGTTCACCCAGGTCGACGACTCGGGGCTGATCGGTGCCGACGGGCTGCTGCATCTCGTGATCGCGATCTTCTTGCTGGCTCTGCTGTTGGTGCCCGGCCTCCTCGCGCTGCGCATCTTGCCCGACGCAAGCTTGCCGGAGGCCTTGGGACTCGCGCCGACGTTCGCGATCGTGCTGCTGTCGCTCGTGGGCATCGGGGTGCTGGCGATCTTCCGCTCGCCGTTCTCGGCCGGTCTCGCCGTGCTCGCCTATTTCGGGGCGCTGATCGCCGGGGGCTTGATGTACCTGCTCGCTAATAGGAGCAGGCCCGCGGCCGGGAATTGAAACCTAGACACCTGCGGTTGATCGCCGCGGGGGCCGGCCTGGTGGGCCTCGGCTCCTGGGCCACCGGCACGCTCGTCGGTGGCGTCATCGCATTGTGGAGCTTCGTGCTCGTGGCGGTGCTCCTGGCGCTCGTATTGCCGCTCCCACAGGCGGCGATCTCGCCGTTGTTCGTGGGCTTGGCAGGTTGGCTCGTCGACATGCTCCCCCTCGTCATCCTCGCGGGGTGGGCGGCCGTGGTGGCCCGGTGGGTGTTCGAGCTACTTCGAGAACGTCGTATGCCCCGCGGAGGGCGATGGGTGTGGTTGCCGATCGCCCTCGTCGTGTGGACGGCCCTAGGCGTCATCGCGATCACCGGGGCGGATCTCAAGCACTTCGTGTTGCTGGTCGGCATCCAAACCCTTTCCAGCGGGATCCTTTTGATGGCGGTCGATCGATTCGGCGCTCTAACAGACAAGGTGACGATCGCGACCGGACTCGTCGCGTTCGTCGTGATCATGTCCGTGGGCGTCTTCGCGCAATGGATGGGCGTACCGGTCGAAAGCCTCCAGAACGACGAGACCCGTCGCCGAGTCGAAGAAGCGTATGGCGTCGACGCGTTCCCCAACAACCTCGGGATGCTCAAGTACGCCCGCTCGAGCAAGGGCGGCGCGCGCGAGTTCCGTGCCGAGCTGGACCGGTTCGCGGCCGATAGGGACGGGTTCCCTCGCTACGAGGTCTTCCTGCCGAAGTTCCAGGCTTTCGACACCGTCAACATCGTCGTGCGGTTCGACGGCTCAGCCCGCGACTTCGAGGATGAGCTCGACACCCTGGACGTCGTGCTGGTCTACGACAACGTCGGGCTCGCTCCGGCGGCAACCGTGCCCAGGATGCGTGCGTTCTCGAGGAACTCCTTGACCTATGCCGGCATCTGCGTGGCGATACTGCCGTTCGCGTTCTTCTTGGCGTGGACCACCGAGGGCAGGCGCAAGCTCCTTGCCCGCGTCGGCATCGCCGCTTGTCTGTTCGGAGCCGGCTTCTCGCTCGCCAGAGGGGCATGGGTCGCGATCCCGATCGGCATCGCATACGTCTTGATCGATGGGCGAATAGCCGGCTATCGCAAGATGCAGATGCTCGCCGCTTTCTTCACCGGGGCCTTCGTCCTGACGGCGGTGTTCCTCTTCAAGTACGACGTCGATCCGATATCCGCCCGTGCGGGCGGAGACGCCAGCATCGCCACTCGCGGCAGCGTGTACAGCGACACCGTGGACGCGGTGAACGGGCTGCACTTCCTGGTCGGCTACGGGACCGAGCGGCCCCGAGCCGAGAGCGGTGTGTCGCACGAGCTCGGTCGCTACATCCCCAAAGCGGGCACGCATTCGACCTACTTGAACTACCTGTTCCGTACGGGAGTGCCCGGCGCGCTGATGATCATCGCCCTCTACCTGACCGCCGCGCTGCACTCGCGCGCGAGAGCGAGACGGACGACGGGGGACGAGAGGCTGTTCGCCACCTTGACGACCGCATCGGTCGTGTCACTCGCCGCGCACGCAGTCATCCTGAGCCTGTTCGTGGAGCCGATCTACACGATGACCGTGTCGATGGTCCTGGGCCTCGCGGTAGCCGGTGCGACGCAGTTGGATGCATCGGTGTGGCCGTGGAAGACGCGCACCGTTCCGTGAGCCTCGAGGAGCCGCCGGAGGGTCTATCGCGTGAGGCGGCCCGCGACGTGGCGACCGTTGCGAAGGGCGGGGGAGTGCAGATCGCCGGGCAGATCTCGGCTCGCAGCCTCTCCTTCTTCTTCCAGCTTGTTGCAACGCGCGCTCTTGGGACGGCGGGATTCGGGCTCTACGCCCTCGCCACCCGCATCCTCGCCGTCGGCGGCCAGCTGGGGCTAGCCGGCTTCAACTACGCATCGATGCGCTTCATCGCGCGGGCGCGCGCGAGCGACGAGCCGGGCGCCGTGCGGGGATCGGCGCGAGTCGGACTGACGGGGACGGCGATCTCTTCCGCCATCGTTTTCGTCGTGCTGATGGTGTTCGCCGAGGAGATCGCCGAGCTGTTCGCAAGAAGCCGGCGAACGATTCGGAGCTGGCCGATCTGCTCCGCTTGGGCGCCGCCTACGTCCCGCTGTTCGCCTTCATGCAGGTGCTTCGGTACTGCACGCAGGCCTACAAGACGATGGTGCCGTCGGTGATGGCCGGCAACATCGTTCAACCCGCAGCCCGATTCGTGCTCGGCGTGGCCGCCCTCGCCACGATCTCCAAGATCGAGGGGGCCGTTCTCACCTTCTCTCTGAGCTTCGGGGTGGGCGCGATCGTGGCCGGCGTCTATTTCCGGCGGATGCTCACCGAGCGAGAGCGCGCCGCCGTCCCCATCTCCCGTCCGGGACCGATGATCCGCTTCGCTCTTCCTCAGGCGGGATCGTCGCTTCTGGGGATCCAGTCGCTCGGGCTCGGCATCCTCGTGCTCGGGGCGACATCAACGAACTTCCAGGTCGGGCTCTTCGCGATCGGCCTCTCGCTGCAGGGGCCGGGCAGCGTGTTCCTCTCCGGCATCGTGAACATCTGGGCCCCCGTCGTCTCCGATCTCTACGACAAGGGCGAGATCGCGCGCCTCGATTCGCTCTACAAGACGATCACCCGTTGGGTCGAGCGACGTTCTCGTTCCCGGTCTTCGCCGCGCTCATCCTCGAAGCGGATCTCTTCGTCCGGATGTTCTTCGCCGTCCGCGGTGGAAGAGGCGGCGCCGGTCGTCGCCATCTTGGCGCTGGGCAACCTCTTCTATACGGGCACCGGACCCACCGGCTACGTGCTCTCGATGACCGGACGGCCGGGCGTCAACTTCATCAACTCGATCGTCGCGGTCGGCGTCTATGCGGCGCTCGGAGCCATGGTCGTGCCCGAGCATGGTGCCGTGGGGATGGCCTGGGTCGATGCCGGCGTGACCGCGGCCGTGAACTTGGTGCGGGTGCTCGAGGCGAAGGTGCTCGTCGGGGTGCAACCATTCGGGAAGTCGATGCTCAAACCGATCGGCGCAACCGTTGTGGGGGCCGCGGTGCTGCTCGCCTGGCGCCTGGTCCCCGGTGAGTCGATCGCCATTCAGATCGCCGGCATCGTCGTTGCGGCGGCCGCCTACCTGGGTGTCTTGGCCGTGCTTGGGATCGACCCCGAGGAGCGCGCCGTGTGGAACCGCATCAAGCGGCGCGCCTTCAGGCGAGGATAGGCAGGATGCAGACCGACCGGCGCGCGCTGAAGAAGACGTTGCGAACCGACTTCGACCCGAGTCTGAAGCTGCGATTGATCCGGGCTCGATTCCGAGCGCGCCAGGCTCTGCACCTTCCGGCTCTCTGGACGGGGGCCGAGCTCGATCGGCCCATATTCATCATCGGTGCACCACGGTCGGGCACATCTCTTCTCTACCGGGTGCTGCGCGCCTCCAGCCGGATCGCTCACTGGCCGGGTGAGGCCCACGAGGTATGGGAGGCCGACCATCACCCCGCCCTTCTCGGATGGTCAAGCAACGTCCTAACAGGAGACGACCTCAGCGCCGAGGCAGCGGCCCGGATCAAGCGGTCTTTCGTTCTCACGACCGGGCGCGGCAAGCGACTGTTGGACAAGACGCCACGAAACGCTCTGCGCGTTGGTTTCGTGGAGGCTTTGTTCCCCAACGCTCGGTATGTGTTCCTGCAGCGGGACGGGCGCGAGAACGTCAACTCGTTGATCAATGCGTGGCGTACTCCTCGCTATCGCACCTATCGCCTGCCCGAGCCTCATTCCATCCCCGGAGTCGACCCGAGCTGGTGGAAGTTCGTCCTCTACCCGAACTGGCGCGAGGACGCGAGCGGTCCGCTCGAGGTCGTGTGCGCCCGTCAATGGATCGTCTCCAACGAGCTGGCGTTGGCGGCCTCCGAGGACATCGACGGGGAGCGCTGGGCGGTGCTTCGCTACGAGGACCTCGTGGACCGGCCCGTCGAGGAGATCGAGCGACTAACCACCGCCGTCGGATTGCCGTTCGAGGATGAGGTGCGTGCCCGGGCCGCTAGCGTCTCCGACACGCCGATCAACGTCGTCACCCCACCCGAACGGGGGAAGTGGAAGAGGGAGAACCCGAATGAGATCGAATCGATCCTTCCGTTGATCGAGCCGACGATGAGGAGGCTTGGATATGAAGAGTGAGGTCCTCTCGCTCGACACGACCGGTGCGCGCATCCTCGACATCACCTCCAGCGTGGACCGCTTCCTGGACGGCGCACACGACGGCCTGGTCAACGTGTTCGCGCCGCACGCGACCGCAGGCCTGGCACTGATGGAGACGGGGTCCGGGTCCGAGGGCGATCTCGAGGCGGTGCTTAACGATCTCTTGCCTCGAGACGATCGCTACGCGCACAGCCACGGCTCGAAGGGCCACGGCGCCGACCATCTGCTGCCCGCGTTCCTTTCGCCGGCGCTCACGATCCCGGTGATCAAGGGCAAGATGGCGCTGGGCACCTGGCAGCGGATCGTCTTCGTCGACCTGAACCGAGACAACCCGCGTCGCAACCTCAGGATGTCGTTCGTACCCGACTAGGTTTCAAACGCCCCACGGGCAGGCCGCGTAGTCCTAACTTTGCCGCGAGCTTGGCCCGAGACGGGACCTCCTCGTAACGACGTTCATAGCTGAGGTCGGACAACAGATCGCCCGCGATCGCTTCGAAGATCGCGACCTGGTTGGGCGGCATCTGGTTCTCCCACGAGCGGACGTCGGCGATCGGTGGAGAAGTCAGGTGCGGGTTGTACTTGCCGGCCCTCGGCAGGACATCTGCGCGCGAACGTTCGGCATAGTCGAGCATCCCGGGGTCGAACTCCAGCTCGAGGAATGTGCACAGCGCCTTCGTGTGGGTCTCGAGATCCTTTACAAGATCCTCGTAGCGGACCTCGAGGTAGCGCGTGGGTCCAAGCCGTGCGCCGCTCTCTCGCCCGGCCCTCACCCGCCTGGCCCACAAGTCGGCCACGCGCGCGACGTTCTTGGGGCCGAAGGGCACGTCTGCATAGGACTGGGCGACATTGCGGCCGTCGCGGATCATGTGGATGAAGCGCGCCTCCGGCCACAGCGATGCGATCCGTTCCATCTCAGCCACGTAACGAGGCGTCTTGTCTCCCCAGCGAGCCTTACCGTGCTCCCGCGCGAATGCCTTGAAGGCGGCTTCGATCAGATCGCGGTACTCGGCGGTCGACGCGCCTTCCAGCTCCTGACGGACGCTTTCGATCGGTAGGTCCCAGGCTTGGAAACGGGCATGCGCGCTCAAGGCCTTCAGGAAGTTGTCCACGCTCGTCTCTCCGTCCCTCCAGAGCTCGGTGATGAAGCGAGATTCTGGTGGGATCGCAACCTCGGAGTGTGCGTTCAGGATCAGTCGCAGCAAGGTGGTGCCCGATCGCGCCGAGCCGACGATGAAGAAGGGTGCGGTCACGACTACAAGTAGCCGAGATCCTGCAGGTGTTGCTCGACGATCGCTTCCTCGTCACTCGTCATCCCGGAAGACGAGCGTCCCGTGCCCGAGGCCGCAACCCGGGCCATGAAATCTTCGAGGCTCTTGGCCACCTCGGGATGGCGCCGGTAGAGATTCCGTCTCTCGTTGGGAGCACCGCCGCCGTTCAGCTTGTAGAGCGCCGGCCGGCCGCTTCCGGCCACCACCAGCTTCCAGTCGGGAACTCGCGCGCCGGATATGCGATCGCCTTCGAGCTTGATGCCGACGGCCTCCATGTACGCGGGCTCCTCGGCAAGCGACGCGCCTTCCATGAGAGGCCTGAGGCTTCTGCCGTCCACGTCCGCCGGAATAGGGACTCCGCAAAGGTCGGCGAGCGTCGGGAAGAGATCGATGTGGCGGACCTGTTCCCCCGCCGTCACGGTCGAGATGCCGGGGCCGGAGACGATCAGTGGCACACGGATCAGATGCTCGTACAACGCGAAGCCATGCCCCACGGCTTGGCCGGACAGTTTGCGATCGAGCCACGGCCACCACTTGCGAGGTTGCAGCTTCCGGCGCGACTTGCTTGCCGCCCTGAAGATCAGGCGCTCGAATCCGGAGTCGGGGTATTGCTCACCATGATCTCCGGTAAGGACGACGACGGCGTTCTCACCTGCGGCCTCGAAGAAGGGGAGCAACGCCTCGTCGCAATGCGCCACTACCGCTTCGTACGCGGTGCGATCGAAGCCCTTCTTGAAGTCGGGCGGCGGCCGGAACGGCCTGTGAACCTCCCAGATGTGCAGGAGCAAGAACCAGGGCTCCGGATAGGCACGTATGCGCCCGAGGACGTCGTCAACCCATCCGTAGACCTTCGTCTTGTAACCAGGACGATGATTGGCCTCTTGGAAGCCGCGTAGCACGCCGGTCTCCGGTAACAGAGGTCCTGTTGCCTCCGCGAAAGTGCGATACCCGGCGGAACCAAACGATTCCGCCAGAGTCGTCACGTCGGGCGAGAGCCGATATCCCTGGAGGCCACGGACTCCGTGCTTCGGCGGATAGCACCCGGTGAGAAGCGACGAGAACGACGGCGTGGTCGTGGTCGCTGTGGACACGCACTGCGTGAAGCGTGCGCCTCGTTGAGCCAGGGCGTCGAAGTTCGGGGTGGGCACCGCGTCGTTGTAGGTGACATCGGCCCTCAATGAGTCGATGACCACCATCAAGACGTTGGGGTGTGACATGCAAGCAAGATAAACCGAGCCGCCGAGGGTATGTACGAGGGGCCGTAGAATCGAGGGGTCCCCCCTCGTTCCCCTCGGAAGGAGCAATGATCAGGAAAGCGGCGGCTGTATTCGCGTGTGCTGCGCTGGTCCTGAGCGCGTGCTCCGCTGGTGATAGCGACATGTCGGCTTTGGAGGCCTCGGTCGACGCGAAGCCGTCTCGGTCACCATTCATGCAGGCTTCGTGCCGTATCCCGGGCATCTACGCGGATCGGATCGCTCGCGGCTACGTCCGTGAACGTTCGCCCGAGGTTGCCGTCGTGCCTTCGTATCCGAACTTCTTCTCGACGTTTGCGGTCACATCGCATGCCGGGCCGTGGCCGTACCTGCAGAGAGTGCCGGTCTCTTTCTACGGTCCCGGATTCATCCGTCAGTCGGGCACGGCGACCCTTCCCGGCATGCCCACGGTCGCGGACATCGCCCCAACGCTCGCGGAGTTGACGGGGACGGCGTGGCCGGAAGGCCGCCCCGGGCGCTCGATCAGTCAGGCGCTCGTTCCGCCTGAGGAAAGGCCCGGCCCTCTGCGGATGATCCTCAACATCGTTTGGGACGGCGGGGGTTGGAACGTGCTCGATCGCTGGCCGAAAGCGTGGCCGACGCTGGCGCGCATGATGACCAACGGATTCTCGATCGAGAATGCGATCGTCGGATCGTCCCCTTCGGTTACACCCGCCATCCACTCCACTATGGGGACCGGCGCATTCCCCAACCAACACGGGATCACCGACATCCCCATCCGGAAGGCGGAGCATGTTGGAGACTCGTTCTCGAACAGCAGCCCGGGCAATCTCGAGCTGACTACGTTCGCCGACATCTACGATCTGGGCACCAGCAACGTCGCCAAGGTCGGACTCCTTGCCGAGCGGGGCTGGCACCTCGGGATGCTTGGGCACGGCAAACAGATCCAAGATGCGGACCGGGATATCGCCGTTCTGAGCGAGCAAGAGGAGTACGACACGAACGAGAAGTGGTACTTCCTCCCGTCATATCTGGATGACGTTACGGGTCTCGAGAAAGACATCCAGACGGTCGACACCTCCGACGGCGAATCGGACGGGACCTGGATGGGCCACCCCATGAGCAATCCCAAGGAGCGCAGGCTCACACCGGCGGTGACTTTGTTCCAGACCCGGCTCCTCAAGGCGATCTTCAACAGGCAGGGATTCGGTAACGACGATGTGACGGACGTCTTCTACACGAACTTCAAGGAGGTCGACCTCGTCGGACACGTCTTCAACATGCTTCAGCCCGAGATGCGCTCGATCTTGAAACACACCGACGACCAACTCGCCGCGCTCGAGAAATGGTTGAACGAGAAGGTCGGTCGCAGGCGCTGGGTCATCACTTTCACGGCCGATCACGGCCAGGGCCCGGCACCACGACAGTTTGGAGCCTGGCCGATCAACATCGACGAGGTCGTGCGCGACCTCGGCGAGCGCTTCGAGGTCCAGTGGAAAGACCTCGTGGAAGCCCAGCGCCCGACCGGTTTTTGGCTCGACAAGGAGTTCATGAGCCAGGAAGACATCACGCTCAGCCAGGTGGCGAACTTCCTCGTCCACTACACGCTCGAGGACAACCAGACCAACGCCACAACCCCGACCCCCGAAGGTTACGAAGACCGCACCGACGAGAAGCTATTCGCCGCAGCCTTCCCCTACAACAGGATCAAAGACGTCCAAGCCTGTACTAAGAGCTAATTCACGCACTCCCAGATTTTCGGGAGGGCATTGCTCGGGAAAGCCGCATCGAAGAGGCGTTCGTTTCCTCTGTCGCGGTAGCCGGAGGGGAGGTCGCCCTTCGGGGCGTTGTCTCGGATGCGGTAGTCGAGGATGAAGTCCGAGACCTCTTTGAGGCTGAGCCCGGCCGCTTCGATCGTGGCGGGGTCCAGCCACATCCCGTTCGGCTTCTCCTCCTGGAACAGCTCTTCGGTCGTGAGGCCGAACCGCCGGGCGATGTCGTTCTCGAGATCGAAGATGTCGATCGGCCACGCTCCTATCGAGCGGGGGAGAGGGGTCTGGCCGTGGTCGGCCGTGACGGCGAGCACCCAGTTGTCGGCCCCGACCCGGTCGTCGATGTAACCGACCAGCTCCTTCAGGGCGTTGTCGGAATACTTGATCAGCTCGGGCACCTCGCCGTTGACCATGTTCCAACGGTGGCCGGCATGGTCGATGCCCTTGTAGTTCGTGAACAGCAGATCGGGAACTGTGTCCGCGCCCAATCCCTCGCGGGCGATGAGCTCCTTCAGGATCGTCGTCTGATGCAGCACCCATACAGGGGTCCGCAACAGCATCATCGGGACGTCGAGGATGTCGAGACCTCGCCAGTGGTTGTCGAGCTTGCCGTCCGTCAGATCGACCTGCTGGACCGCCTCGTCGAAGCCCTCGATCTCGTTTATGTAGTCCGGGAGCGAGTACCACTGTTCGTTCGTGAACATGTCTTCGCCCTTGAGCCCGATCATCGCGCCGATGTCGTGGTCACCCCCGGCGATGTACGCGCCGTGGCCGATCATCCCGAGGTGCCAGTTCTTCTCGGCGAACATCACGACTTTCGACTGCCCCCGCATCCGTGCGTCGAAGATGCTCGCGAGAGAGTCACGCCGCAAGTAGGTCGGCGTCGAGTCGCCCCACGTCTCGACCACCTCGGTCCCGTCACGCTGGCGGATGCTCACGATCCCGTGCTTGTTGGGGAACGCGCCCGTGCCGATGGTCGCGTGAACGGCCGGAGTGACCGAGGGCGAGGATCCCACCGTCCCGTTCGCGAACGAGGTCCCTCGCTCGATGACGCTCTTGAGGAATGGCCACTTCTTGGACCACTTCTCGAGCACGTTCCAGCCTCCACCGTCCCACACGACCGTCACGATCAACTTGGGTGGAGTAGTTCTGTCCTCTGCCGGAACCAAGGCTTCTTCCAGGACATTGCCCGGACGGTTGGTCGGCCACGGGGAATCGAGCAGTTCGGACAGCGTGGGAGCGATGTCGGCGACGGTCACTTCGCGCTCGGGCGTGATCGACCCCGCGTCCTGGATGTAGCCGGGCCCGTACAGGATTATCGGGACGCGTTGCAGGTAGTCCCACGGGCCCGAGTGCGTGGTCGCGTCCCACTCGCCCACGAAATGCGGTTCGCCCGGGACGATCGTGATGTCGGGCGAGCGGCCGGGGAAATGCCCGCGCATGATCCTCAGCACGTAGTCGCGCGGCAGCGAGCATGCGGCCTCCCGCCAGCCCGGGGTCTTCGGATCGCGGGGTCGAGGCGCCTCGGAGGCAGTCGGCTCCGGCGCCGCGACGCCCGTTGAGGCCGCTTCGGTTGCTTCCGGGGAATCGGAGCAAGCGGCCGCCACGAGCAGTGCCACCACTACAAGGCTCCCTATCCGCGTTCGCATCAGGAGCCGAACCTTATGGCCGTCACGGAGTGGGCGGGGAAGGTGTGGGTAAAGCTCTCTCCGACGTCCTCGATCACCGTCTCCTCGAGCGAGACCTTGTTGGGATGGGCCTCAGTGTTGTAGGCGAGGAATCCGGGCCCATCCAGTGTCCACAACGTGGCGGCCCCCAGCCCTTTCTTCCCCTTTGCCGCAACCTCGGCTCGCACGTCGGCCGCTCGATCGCGATTGATCACCAACAACGCGAGCTCGCCGTTGTCGTCGATGGTTGCAAGCGTGACCAGGGCGCTCAGCGCCGAGCCGCCGGCGGTGGCGCGCTGCAGGTTGCCGATGATGCTCGTGGGAACCCGGATCGGTCCCAGCATCTTCGTGAACAGACGGAAGACGTGGGCGGATGCGGATGGGATGAAACAGGGCGTCGGTCCGATGACCGCCGCATCCGCAGTCCGCGACCGGGTGTAGCCGGGCGGTGGGTTCTCGGGATCCGAGTCAACCAGCGAATGTTTCTCGGCCAGAGGGATGCCGAGCAGGACCCAATGACGGATAAGCAGCGCGGTGTACAGAGCCCCATCCAGTGACTGCAGGTAGTGCTTGGGCGCTTTGATCGAGTTGATACCAAGCGTGAGGCCCGAGCCCGCCGCGTACTCCGTGATCGCGATTTCGGCATCGCCGCCCGCGCTCGAGACGAGGTCCATGTTCTCCTGGATGTATGCCGCCTGTTTGTCGGGCAGCATCATCAGGTAGTCGTGAAGGTCGCCCGGCTTTTCCGGAGCGCCTTTGAAATAGCCGTAGCTGTGCACGACCATGAAGTCGTAGGGGTAAGTGCTCCCCATCCCGTTGGTGAAGTGCTCGGTGTGGATCGCGGCGCCGATCTCGATCGACGGGTCCACTTCCTTCATCTCCCGGTAGAAGTCGATGAATCCGTCGTGGGGACCGGAGATGTAATCCAGCGTGATGATCGATCCTTTCGGCGGGATGTTCCCGTTGGTCCCGTCGCCGAAGATGATCTCCCCCGTCTTGTAGTCGAGCTCGTAGACGTCGGCGGCCCCCGCGGCGCTCAGGTCATCGACGCGCTCCCAAGCTTGGTCGTCGACGTAGAGCGTGTCCGAGCCGGGTCTCAGCGGCGGATAGCGAACCCACCGCACGAAGTTCGGAGTGCCCTCGCTCTTGGCGGCTTGCGGCGTGTGACTGTCGAGGGTGCCGACCCGGTGCTTCTCGAACTCGGTTGTGCCGCCGAAGATGTACTTCGTAGCTTTCTGCTCTTCGGTCTGGTCGTAGCCCATCCAGTAGACCTTGCCGCTGTTCATCTCGTTGCCGATCTCCCAGTAGGGGATGTCGTACGGCTCCGGGTGCCCGTTCTCGGCGCGCACGTCGGCCCACGCGACCCCTCCGTTTGGGTTCTCGCCGACGGGTGTGTTCATGTACTCGACCCACTCCGCCGCCTCTTTGGCCGACCCGGTCGCGAAGTTGGCAACGATCGTGCCGACCGCCCCGGTCGCTTCGATCAAGCGGCCGAACTCGTCCGGCCCGAGCTCGTTCGAGAAGGCCTGCCCCGAACCCCCTCCGTTCGGACTCTTGCCGCGCTCCTCGAGCGGGCCGATCGCGCGCTTCCACCTGTACGGGTTGGCCATGCGTCCGCCCGGGAATCGCATCGCGGTGAAGCCTGCGTACTTGGCGCTCTCAACGAGCCGAGGGTTGGGCTCGCCGGCCTCGGTGTCCCATGAATCGAACCCCGCGTACGGATAGCGGTGATTGATCCCATAGACGGCCGGCGTGATCCGGCCCCTACGCGCCTTGGGATGGATGAGGATTCGCGTCTCGGAGCTCCCACCCTCGTCCGAGGTGACCGTCTCGGACGGCGTAGGAGGTACACCCGGGCAGCCGTCGTCGGGGGCGGTGGCCGAGCGCGCCGAAGAGCCCGGGGCGTCCTGGCACGAGGCCAGCCCCAGCGCGACGACGCACAGGCATGCCATCAGGCGCGTTTCGATCACCCTTCCGAAGTGCCCTTGGGGGAGTGGAGGGCGCCATCTTAAAGGCCTTACGGGCACTCGCTCCCGACGCAGTCCCGGATCTTGGCGAGGTCCCGGGCGGCCTCGGCGGCGGCCGGATCGGCCTCGGGATCCAAACCGTCCCCGAGGAGGTTCTCGAGCTGGAACGGGTCGGCGACCAGGTCGTAGAGCTCGAGGAAGACCCGCTCGGCGGGATCGTCCTCTGCGTAGTACTCGACGTACTGGCTCTCTGCGGTGAGCAGCGACGCCCAGTCGGGCATGCGGATGTTCTTGTGCTGCTCCAGCAACAAGCGATCCCGAGTGTGATCGGAGAGCAGGTCGCGCCCGTCGAGGGGGAAGCTGTCGTCTGGCGATATCCCGGCCGCAGCGAGCACCGTGGGCGCGATGTCGATGTTCGCAACCATCCGCAGGTCTTCCGTTCCGGCCTCTGCATGCGACGGAAAGCGCATCAGCAACGGAATACGGACCGATGCGTCGTAAGGCATCCGTTTCGCAAAGAGGCCGTGTTCCCCGAGCATGTGCCCGTTGTCCGAGGTGTAGATCGCGAGCGTTACCTCGCGTTCGTCAAGGCGTCCGAGCGCTTGGAACAGGCGTGCGACGAGCTTGTCGACGGACAACAGCGTTCGCAACTGCTTCTCGAAGATCTGGGCACCCTTCTCAAAGCCGAAGTCGGAAGCGCGTACGTAAGGGGGCTTGTCAGAACGATCGACCTCGTCCATAGCCGGCGAGTCCTCGAATGCCGGAACAGGCTCGTCCTGCAGGTCCCTTCGCGCCGTGTAGGGGAGATGCGGGGCGGTCGGGGCGACGTAGAGGAACCAAGGCCGATCATCCTGTCGCTCGAACGCCCGGATATACCGCACTGACTCCGTCGCGAGGAAGTCGGTCGAGTACCGGGCAACAGTCCGCATCTCGCCGCCGATGTTGAAGAGCCTGTCGTAGTAGCCCCAGCCGAACGTCGACCACTTGTCGAAGTTGGGAGGATCCTCGGTCACTGCGATGCCCTGCAGGAACTTCCCCGCGATCGCGGTGCGGTACCCGTTGTCGTGCAGATAGCGTTGCAAAGTCGAGTCCTGATCGAGCAATGGCCCGTCGTTGTTGCGCTCGACCCCGTTGTTGTGCGAGTACTGCCCCGTCATGATCGCCGCGCGCCCCGGGCAACAGAGGGGAGTGGTCGCGTAAGCATTCGCATAGGTGATGCCGCCGTCGCCGAACCATCTTTGTAGCGCTTTCATGTGTGCGATCTGATCGAAGCGTTGATCGTCGGTCACGATGATCAAGACGTTCGGCGGCGGCGCAGGTGGTCGAGTCTCTTCGACGTCCTCCACGGGATCGGTGCATGCCGCAAGCAGGAGAGCGGCGATCAAGACCGCCGACGAGCGTCGCATCCGGGCAGGGTAGCGGCAGTTGGGTGCCATACTGCGCTGATGCCCGGCCCCCGTATCCTGCTCGCCGCGGGCTTGGTCGCGCTTGTGGCCTGCACGGACCCGGCCGGGAGCGAACAAGCCGGTGAGCCCGACCGGCCCAACATCCTCATCATCATCACGGACGACCAGCCGCTCGACACCCTCGACGTCATGCCGGATACCAAGCGTTTCTTCGTCCGGGGCGGCTCGACATTGGCTCACGCATTCGCAACCAACCCGGTTTGTTGCCCGGCGCGGGCGACGCTCATGACGGGTCGCTACACGCACAACAACGGAGTACGCAGCAACGAAGACGTTGACCAACTCGACATGGACACGACGCTCCAGGCCCATCTTCGCGAGGCGGGCTACTACACGGCGCTCTACGGCAAGTTCCTCAACCGCTGGCACGAGGATCCGCCGCACTTCGATCGCTGGGGGGTCATCACCGGCCGCTATCGATACTTCGACGAGAGCTGGAACATCGACGGCGAGCGCACTCCGGTTGAGGGCTACTGGACCGACCTCCTCGCCGAGCACTCCACGGTCTTCCTCAGCGAGGCCGACGCCGAGCGGGACGACCAGCCGTGGCTTCTATACATCTCGATCCCGGCCCCTCACTCGCCCTACAAGCCCTCCCCGGCATACGAAGATGCCGAGGTTCCGCCGTGGGACCCGAGTCCCGCGGTCGGCGAGCAAGACAAGAGCGATAAACCCCCTTATGTCCACGCGGAGGAAAGGACCCTCCGCAGGGCCAAGCGCGTGCGTGAGCTTCAGCTGCAAACGCTCATGTCCGTCGATGATCTCGTGGCGGACGTGATGGGCATGCTCGACGAGCTGGGCGAGGACAACACGCTCGCTATCTTCATGTCCGACAACGGCTATCTCTGGGGTGAGCACGATCTCATGGGCGCGCACCTCTCGAAGGGCAACCCCTACACGCGCTCCGTACAGATCCCCGTGTTCCTCAGATGGCCGGGGCAAATCGATGAGGGAACTGTCGACCGCAGACTGGTCGGCCTCATCGATCTCGCTCCGACGATCTACGAAGCCGTCGGGATCGAACCGCGTGCGGACGTCCCCCACGACGGCCGGTCCCTGCTCCAAGAGTGGAGCAGACCTCACATCCTCAACGAGTACCGCCAGAAGACCGACGAGCACCGCTCGACCGTCCCCGACTGGACCTCGCTAAGAACGAAGCGATACAGCTATGTCGAATACACGAGCGGAGACGAGATCGTCTTCCGCGAGTACTACGACCTACGAGCCGACCCCCACGAGCTCCGCAACCTCCTGGGCGACGACAACCCCTCGAACGACCCCGACGTAGCCGAGCTGCACACCCTCCTGCTCCAAGCCCAAACCTGCGCCGGAGCAACCTGCCCCTAGGGTTGAGACAGGAGTAGCTCCCCAGGCGGCCAATCATCAGATATGGACCTAAGCAGGCGTCAGTTCCTGGGCCTGGTTGCCGGGGTAGCGGCAGCGACGGGCCTCCCTCGGGCCGCGGTCGCCCGCGCCTTGAGCGAGCCCGTGGGTCATGCGCGCAAGGCGGCCGAGCTGACGACCCTTGCCCAAACCCTCGGTCCTGGGAGCGCCGGCGACCTGGGGTATCGACCTGTGATCACCGGATCCGGTGAGGCGCACTTGGTGCGGGACGAGCTTGCCGCCGCCCTAACCGGCCGCGAGAAACGGCGGACGACGCTCGTGAATTTCGTCCATCTCACCGACCAGCACATCGTCGACGTTCAGTCGCCGACTCGGGTCGAGTTCCTGGATCGATTCAACGACGGGCACTGCGGCGGGATGCCTTTCTCGTCCACGTTCAGGCCACAAGAGGCCGCCTCGGCGCGCATCACCGACGCGATGCTCGCGAGGATCCGGAAGATCAAGCACTCGCCGGTGACCGGCGCACCCATCTCCGCGGCGATCTCCACCGGCGACAACACCGACAATCAGCAACTCAACGAGCTCATGCTCTTCATCGGCCTGATGGATGGCGTGGAGGTCACTCCCGATTCCGGCGACCCCAAACGCTATGAGGGCGTGCAGGCATCCGGCGATCTGAACTATTGGCACCCCGACCCCGCGGTCGCCGACCTCTACAAGACCCAGTTCGGTTTCCCGGACGCTCCTTCGTTCCTCCCGGACGCGCTCGAGTCTTTCGAGGCGGTAGGCGCGGGCATGCCCTGGTACACGTGCTTCGGCAATCACGATGGTCTGGCGCAGGGCAATGCTCCGGTCAATCCGGCGATGGATCGGATAGGAGTCGGCGGAACCAAGGTCATCGGCCCGCCCCCGGGCGCGAATCCCTGCTCGGAGTTCGCCGGGCCGGCAGCGACGGGCCCTTCGCAGGCAACGACCCCCGATCCCTCCCGCCGTTACGTGAGCCGGAGGGAGTGGATCGAGAAGCACCTCGAGTCCCCAGGGCTCCCACATGGCCACGGTTTCTCGCCCGAAAACCTCGCTCCCGCCACTCTTTATTACACGGCCGATGTCGGAGAGGTTCGCTGGATCGTCCTCGACACCGTGAACCCGGGCGGCTATGCGGATGGCTCCATCGGCGACGCGCAGCTCACTTGGCTGCGAGCTCGCTTGGAGGAGGCTCAGGCCGAGCGCAAGCTCGTTCTGCTGTTCTCCCATCACGGTCCCCGTTCGCTCGAGAACCCTTTGCAGAATCCCGATCCATTGGACCAAGATGCAAACGACCTGCCGCGCCACCAGGCCGATGCGGTCCTCGAAGTAGTCGACGCGTTCAGCTGCGTGATCGCGTGGGTCAACGGTCACACGCACAGCAATGTGATCCAAACCAGAGGGACGTGGTGGGACATCGGCACTGCCGCCCACATCGACTGGCCACCACAATGCCGCCTCATCGAAGTCGTCGATAACAACGACGGCACGCTCTCGATCTTCGCCACGATGGTCGATCATTCCGCCGACCCCGTCGCGAGCCTTGCGAGAGAGCTGGCCGGCAACGACCCACACGCAGGATTCGCCCACGGTACGGGAGAAGCCGCCGACCGAAACGTCGAGCTGCTCGTCTCCCACCCCTTCGGTGGCTCGGCTTCACCAGGAGCTTCCCCAGCCCTGGCCATCCCGACCTCGGGTCTGCCGACGAACCTCAGCCTCGGCGGAGCCCTCGCCGTGGTCGGCGCCGGCAAGCTGATGTCGTTCCGCACCCAGCCTCGGGACTAGCCAACCTCACCGACAGTCGCCCAGACGAGTGGTTGTGCCCGACTCCGGCGCAACTATGTCCAGGCCGTACCTATCGACGACTTCGGGGTCGATGTCACCTGCGACCAAGGCCTCGTTGTCCGATTCGCGTTGGTCGGTCGGAACGATGTCCTCGTAGATGTCGGTCCAGCGGATGCGGGCGGGGTTGGGGCCTTCTGCTCCGCCGCTCCACAGCACGAGGCGGTAGCCGCTGTAGCCGAAGGCTGCTCGGCTTAGCTTGGCCGGGACTGCGGCGACACAGCGAGATCCCGGGCCCCCCAGTTTGAGAAGGAAGGAGTCTGGGTCTTTCTCGGCGGCCGCGCCGTAAAGGATTGCCGCTTCGAACTCTGCGAACTCGCCGGGCAGGGCCCAGGAGGCTATCGCCGGGGATGCGACGGCCATGAGCGCCACGATCGCGGCCAGGGCCGGGACGAGCTTGCGGGGTAGAGCCGATGCGACGCGGACCACTCCGAGGCTTGCGAGCGCTGCGATGCAGATGTAGAGGAGCGGCCAGTAGCGGTGCGCACGGCCCAGCGCGTCGAAAGCTTCTCCGACGATGCCGGGCATGCGGGGGGCGAGGCCGACCCAGAGCAAGGCGGAGAGCGCGCTCACCAACACGACGCGCGCCGGCGAGCGCCAGAGCCGTGGCAGCTTCACCAATGCGATGACGGCGAACGCCGTTGCGGCGCCCCACGAGACCAAGACCGACCAGGCCGGGAGGGTTACCGGCTCGATGCGGGTCGTGTTCACGAAGCCGCCGAGATCGACGTAGTTGAGGATGATCGGTATCAACCACAACGAATAGACGGCGGCGGCGGGGGCCAGCAGGTACAGGGCTGAGCGCGCTCTTCCGATCTCCGGGGGCCAGATCGAAGCGCGAGCGAGGCAGTCCCGGCGACGATGAACGCTTCGCCTCCGGTGAGGCCCAGCATCCCCAGCACGACGCCGGCCCCCAATAGCGGCCATCTGGTGCGCTCCTTGTAGGCGGCCGCGCCGAGCACGAGGAAGGCGATGAACAGTGCGAACGCGATGTCGCGCGGGTAGGGAGGTGGGAGGTTGTGCATCGACGCGTTGTAGGAGCGCCAGAACAACAGGTCGCCGCCATACGTGAGGTCGTCCTCGGCGAACATCACGACATCCATCGAGCGCAGAGCGAAGAAGCCAAGACCGCCCCCGAACGCGCCGAAGAGAGCAGCGCCCACCCCGCCAATCCAGCGTTCGGTAAGGACGCGGCCGAGCGCGAACAGCCCGAGGGCGCACGCCGCGACCTGTAGCAACTGCAGCGGCCCCAGGACGAACATCGGGTGGCCCCCCGGCGTGAACGCAGACAAGAACGCAACCAGTCCGTGCCAGCCCCATGGGTAGTAGTTGGGAACGTCACCGGTGATCGGCGCCGATGGTGTTGACTCCCCGTTGAGCAGCTGCGCGCTCCAACCCATGTGCAGCTGGATGTCGGGATCGGCCGGCAAGGGAAGGCTGCGGAACAACGGAGTGCTCGTCACGAACAGCGCGATGACGACCACCGCCAGGGCCGCCCAAGCGTCGGCCCGGCCCTCGGTTTCGTCTGCCGAGCGGTGCCTCCGTCGCAGAACGACGCATGCGACGGCGCTTGCGAACGTGACGATCCTCACCGCCCAGGGGGAAGAGAAGAGCCACCCGCCCGTGACGATGTGTACTCCCATACAGGCGAGCGCGAACGCAAAGAGCGCAGGAAAGGCGAGCGCCCACCGGACGACGCGCGACACGCGAGGAATGAGCGTCGAAACCAGGAGATAGCCGAAGGCGAAGCCCGCCCCGGCCACGAGCAACGATTGGAAAGCTGCGACGGGAGCAGTCGTCGGGGCGGAAAGCATCAGCCGTCCGTCGAGGTGAAGACCTCCTCCGGATCACCCCGGACGATGTTTCGTGCCGCGTCGATGCCCATCTTCACGGCGTGGTCCATGTTCCCGATCTCGTAGCGCCACGACCCGAAGCGCCCGCGCGAGTAGATGTCGTGCGACATCAGCCACGGCTGGATCGGCGGCGAGGGCATCGTCCCGCTTGATCGTGGGAACCGGATAGGCATACCCGAGGTCCTCGACGTGCATCGAGGCGATCTTGGGCGTGCCCTCGACACAGCCCGAGGCGCGCAGCCCCTCCTCGACGCGCTCGGCCAGCCCATCGATGGTCTCCGGCTTGTAGCGCGAGTACGAGATCTCGGTCATGTACGAGCAGTAGCGCCCCGTGTCGCCGTCCGGCACGTTCGCCGGCGAGTACTTGGCGAAGTTGGTCGCTCGATAGAACGGCGCGTGGTCCTGCGGGAAGTACATCCACGACTTGTCGTCCTTGAGCGGCGTCTCGTAGCCGATGCCCACCATGTAGACGCCGTTGTGCTCGAGGTCGTCGGCAGCGCCCGCTTACGTGGTCGGGGCAGTGAACGAGCGAGCGAACGAGGATGTCCAACGGCATCGTGGACACGAGGACGTCGTAGCTCTCCTCGCTGCCGTCATCGAACCGAACCGTCTTGGCTTCGACGTCGATACTCGCCACGGACCGGTTGTAGGCGATCCTGTCGCCGAGCTTGGTCGCGAGCGCGCCTGTAGATCTCGGCCGTGCCGCCCACGGCGGGGAACATGAAGAGGTTGTTCGGCCCCCACGCGGCGTCGTCTTCTTCGAACACCATCGCTGCGAAGAGCTCGCTTGTGATCGACGACGCTAGACACGCTCGCCGATCCAGTTCGACGCCATCCGCTCGGGCGGCGTGGCCCACACCTTGAAGTTGTAGGGCCGCATGAAGTGATGCGTGATGCCGCCCGCCGAACGTGGCTTCCATCCACTGAGCGAAGTCCATCGACGAGTCGCCGCCGGGGCCTCGATGAGCCCGAGGATGCACTCGTATGCCTCCTCCGGGGGGAGATACCGGAGGTTGTTCTGGAACGGGTAGGGCACCCAACGCCCGCTGAACCGGATGTACGAAGAACGCTCGTGCTCGTAGACCTCGTCGCCCATCGTCTCTTCGAGCAGCCTGTCGAACTCGCCGTAGTGGCTGAACACGACGTGGCCGCCGAAGTCCCACGTGAAGCCCTGGGGGTCGACGACCGATCCCGCGTGACCCCCGGCGATCGGGTTGCGCTCGACCATCAGCCAGTCGTCGTGGCCCAGCAGGTTGAGCTCGCGGGCGCACCCGAGCCCGCACGGGCCCGCGCCGATGATCAGCACCCTCTTAGACGTAGGCATGACGTTGGACGATACCTGCTTAGTTCCTTTCAACTTGGCCGGGCTGGCATACTCCGCCCGTGCCTCACGACACGATCGACATCCTCGGCGTGCGGTTCGCCCGCCTGTCGCCGGCCGGAGCCCTGCTCGAGATCGAGCGTCTGCACGACGCCGAACGGCCGGGCTTCGTCGCGCACGCCAACGTTCACACGGTCAACCTCGCCTACCGTGACCCTCCCTATCGTGACGTTCTGAATCGAGCGGACCTGGTGCTGAACGACGGCAAGGGCGTGATGCTGGGGGCACGCCTGCTCGGGAGCAGGTTCGACTGCCGATCTCAACGGCAACTTCTTCAGCCCTCTCGTCCTTCAACGAGCAGCGACCCTCTCGTGGCCGGTCTTCTTCTTCGGCGCCAGGCCGGGCGTTGCCGAGCGGGCGGCAGAGCGACTCGACGCGCGAGGTCGGCGGGCTGAAGATCGCCGGGGTGCGGGATGGGTTCTTCGAGCCCGGCGAAGAGCGCGCGATCACCGACGAGATCAAGCGCCTCGGGCGCGTCGCTGCTGTTTGTCGGACTCGGCAATCCCATGCAAGAGAGATGGCTCGATCGCCATCTACCCGCGACCGGCGCACGCCTGGGCGTTGGCGTGGGCGCATTCTTCGACTTCCAGGCCGGCGAGGTCGAACGCGCGCCCGAGAGACTCAATCGAGCCGGTCTCGAATGGGTCTACAGACTCGCCAAAGAGCCGAAGCGGATGTGGCGGCGCTACTTGCTCGGCAACCCTCGTTCGTCCTGCGCGTGCTCAAGTCAGCGCCTGGGCGGACGTATACCCTCGTAAGCGTCATGGCCGGTTGCTGATTCCACCTTCATCATCGCGACGCGGAATCGCCCCGACGGAGCTCGTCAAGACGGTCGAGAGCCTCGCGGCCCAAACCGTGTTGCCCAAGGAGCTCTGCATCGTCGATTCGAGCGACGAGACCCCGGCGCGCCCGGACATCGAGCGCATCTGTACCGATGCCGGGCTGAGCCTCGCCTATCACCACCCGGCTCCCCGTGGACTCACGGTCCAACGCAACTACGGGCTCGATCGAACGACAGGGGATCCCGTGTTCCTGATCGACGACGACGTCTGGCTCGCGCCCGATTGCCATGAAGCGTGCCTAGCGGAGTAT
Organism: uncultured Actinomycetes bacterium; assembly: GCA_963786155.1. Classification (GTDB taxonomy): domain Bacteria; phylum Actinomycetota; class CADDZG01; order CADDZG01; family WHSQ01; genus CAWAXW01. The sequence continues at coordinate 370,657 of CAWAXW010000006.1, forward strand.
GCCAAGTGGGGCCGGAGCTTGGGGGAGTGCGCGCCTCCGCAGTCAATCCGGTCGATTCTGCGCCTCCCGCGAAGCTGTGGCGCAAGCTGTTCGGGATCGGAGGGTGGTGGCCGGAGAACTAGCGGGCCGTCTGCGCTCCGGGTTCTGGATCGAGGGCATCTCGTCGTCTGCCTTCGTGCGGAAGACCGACTGCCTTCGTGGGCTACTTCATGTCTTACCGCCGCGAGGTATTCGACCACGAACGATTTGACGAGATGCTCGCCGGCTACGGACACAAGGAAGACATCGACTTCAGCTACCGTGTATCGCGCCGCTACATCCTCGTGCAGACGCCGACGGCGAAGTGCGAGCACATGAAGACGCCGACTGCCCGCATGCCGGCCTTCCACCTCCAGCGCATGAACCTCGGCAACCAGTTCTACCTGCACCGCAAGAACCTCCCGCAAGACCGACGTCACCGCGCCGCGTTGTGGTGGGGACTGGTCGGCCTGTTCATCCTGAATATCGGTCGAGCCCTCAAGCATCAGCGACCACGGCCTGGTCTCCGGGATGGTCGTGGGGGCGTGGGAGCAGGCGCGCGGCCGGGTCTGATCGACCCGGCGGTTGAAGGCAAGGGCAGCAGGGGAGTGGCGAAGTGACTGCGATTGCGGCCCCCGACATAGGAGCCAAGAAGCGCGACTACTGGTGGACGGTGTTGGCCGTCGACCCGATCGCGATACCCCTTGCTCGGACGATCGCTCGCAAGAAGTGGCTCACCCCCGACCAGGTCACGTGGATCTCGCTGCTCTTCGGCTTACCGATGGCCGCGGCCTACGGGACGGGCGAGCGCTGGGGGCTCGCGTGGGGGCCGCGCTCTGGTACATCGCGTTCCTTCTCGACTGTGTCGACGGCAAGGTGGCGCGGGCGACGGGGATCGACCAGCCCCAAGGGCGCCATCCTGGACGAGCTCGCCGATGGAGCCCGACGCGCCAGCGGCGCGCTGGGTCTGACGATCTATCTCTACCGGGTTGAAGACGGGAACGTCTTCTTCCTCGGCGTCGTCTACGGACTTCTGGCCTTCCTGTTCGGACAGATATCGGGTGGGACCCGCCCCGAGCCAAAGACCAAGGTCGGGAGCCGCTGGTCCGAGTGGCTCGCGCGCAAACGCTTGATGCCCACGCCCGGAGCCCCCGACGTGGCGGCGCTCGCGTTCTTCTTCGGCCCCCTAACGGGACTCGTCGTCCCATCCCTCATCGTGGCGGACTCTGCGTTCGCCCTCGCTATCCTGCTGATCATGCTGAGGCTGATGAAGCGGTGAACAGGGTCCTGATGCTCGGGCTCGACGGCGTGGGCTGGCCCATGCTTACGCCTGCATTCGAGGCGGGTCACATGCCCAACCTCAAGGGCTTGTTCGAGCGCGGAGCCTCGGGCGAGCTGACGTCCACGGTTCCGCCGTACACGCCGCCGGGATGGACCTCGATCTTCACCGGCGTCAATCCCGGTAAGCATGGGATCTTCGGCTTCACGCTTGGGAACGTGCAGCGCAAGGGCGGATTGGTGCGCCTCGATCGAGTCAAGGCGCCCGCCCTTTGGAACGCGGCCAATGCACAGGGCGCTCGTGTCGGCCTGTTCAACATCCCGATGACCTATCCGCCGCCGCCGGTGGACGGATTCTCGGTGTCGGGCATGCTCACTCCCGAGGGCGGCGGGTCGACTCCAGACAATTACACGCATCCCGACTCGCTGGCGAAGAAGATAGCGGACTCGGTCGGTGCCTACGAGATCGACATCGAGGTCGACTACGACGAGGACTGGCGCTCGACCGCGATCATCGAACGCCTCTCTCGCAACGTCGCGCTGAAGCGCCGTGCGCTGGCGACCCTTCTTCAGGACGACGGCGACCTCCCCCTCCTGTTCGCGGTGATCGAGTCGCCCGACCGGCTCATGCACGCGCACTACAAGTACATCGATCCTCGCTGCGAGCACTTCGAACGTCCCGAGGCGTCGGCCATCCGCGATCGGGCCTGGAGCTTCTTCGATGAGATGGACGAGGTCATCGGCGATCTCCTTTCGTGGGCAGGGAACGACGGATACGTGGTGACGATGTCCGATCACGGCTTCGGACCCAAGGAGAAGGTGCTGAACGTCAACCTCGCCTTGAAGGAGTGGGGCATGTTGACCGTGGGCGGCGCGGCCGGCGTGGGACAGGCCCCCGGTCTCCGCAAAGTAGCTCGGAAGGTCAAGGGTGTCGTCCCCAAGACGGTGTGGAAGCGCGCCAAACACGCGGCGCTGGGAAACATCGATTGGAGCAAGACCAGGGCGTTCTCGTCACCCAATCCACAACAGGGCATCTACCTGAACGTGAAGGGCCGCGAGCCCAACGGGATCGTGGACGATGCCGACTACGAGAGGGTCCGCGACGAGGTCATCGAACGCTTGCATGAGCTGCGCGATCCTCATGACGGCGAGCCGGTAGTGGATCTGGTCCACAAGCGCGAGGACGTGATGCACGGGCCGGAAGCAAACGATGCACCAGACCTGTTCCCGGTCTGCCGCGATTACACCTACGAGCTCTCAGAAGGGCTCTTCTCGCCGAGCGTTCTCACCGACTACCGCGACCTGCCGCGCGGGTTCCATCACAGCGCCGGCGTGTACGGGGTGGCCGGTCCGGACGTAGCGCCGCAGCGCGCTCCACGGCGTCCCTGTACGACATCGCACCGACTTCGCTCTACCTCGCTGGGCTCGCATTGCCCGAGATGGACGGCAAGGTCCTCAAGGATTGTTTGCCTGCATCGCTCCTGGCGGAACGATCGATCGAGATGCGCGCTATGGATCTACCGTTAGCCGGCGAAGGGACCGAGGCGGCTCCGTACTCAGCAGAGGAAGAAGCCCAGATCGAGGAATCGCTCCGCAACCTGGGGTACTTGTAGAGGAACGTTCCATTGGGACGGCAAGAAGTCCAGAGCGGCTTGGGAAGGAGGTCACTGTTCTTGGGGGAACAGAGCGCCACTCTGGGCTCCCTGCTCGACCCTTCCCAAGCTTAGACGCTCACGATCGGTCCCTGGGTAACTAAATCGTCGTATATCACCCCCGAATCTAAGAATTCTGATTCCAGCACCAAGAGATCGAATGAATTTAATCTTCTGGGACTAACGCGTTCGGGCTCTTTAGGAGTAGGTTGTTCATGGGTCCGATGCGGGTTCTGTAATGAGCCTGCACGGACGTCCGTTAATTGCAGAGGCGGCCAAACCCGAGGGTGCAGACCCCGCTCTTCGGTGAGGATCCATTTGCATCTGGGATTCCATGCCCACCGAAGTTGGCAACGGCGCCATCGTTTCTCGCGTCTCTTTGATCTAGTTCAGGCGTAGCGACGCGCTCGCGAGCACCGTCTCGCGGCATCATCGGTGTGCCTCCTTTTGAAGGGCGGCGAGACCGTGACCGAACAGTTACCGGACGAGATGCTTGAAGCACTCGAGCGTCTTTCCGGCGTGCTCCTCTCGGAAGAGTCGCTGGACGCCGTGTTGAATCTGGTCGTTCAGCAAGCGGAAGCAACCATCCCTGCCGCCGACGCGGTCAGCGTCTCGATCGTTCGCGACGGACGCGTGCAGACCGCCGCATACAGCGACGATCTCGCGATGGAAGCCGACGAGGTTCAGTACTCCAACGACGACGGCCCCTGCGTCGATGCCATCCGATCCGGGTCGATCAATAGCGTTCCTTCGATGCGCGCAGAACAGCGCTGGCCCCCCTACGTAGTGGGAGCCATGGCCAAAGGCGTGGGGAGCTCGCTTTCGTTGCCGCTCATGGTCCGGGACGACGTGATCGGAGCACTCAACATGTACGCGCGCCGTGAAGGCGCTTTCCAAAATGGGGAGAACCACATCGCCACCAAGTTCGCCAATCAGGCTTCGATCCTTCTGGCCAACGCTGTCGCCTACATGACGAAAGACCAGCTGGCGGACCAGTTGCAGGAGGCTCTGAAGTCGCGCGAGGCCATCGGAAAAGCGATCGGCATCCTCATGGAGCGTGAGGGCATCGGGGAAGAAGACGCTTTCGGGATGCTGCGCTCGGCTTCACAGCACAGCAACATTAAGCTGAGAGAGATCGCCAGCGAGGTGGTCGGGCGCGGGAGCAGCCGAAATAGGGAGCCGAAGAGCGACGAGAATTGAGCCTGGGATTTTCATGCCCCACCTAAGGTGGAGACCATGACCGAACAGTTGCCTGAGGAGGTGCTCGAATCTCTTGAGCGTCTTTCTGGTGTGCTTCTCTCGGAGGAATCACTCGACGCGGTCATGAATCTGGTCGTCAAACAGGCGGACGCGACGATTCCGGCGGCGGATGCGGTCAGCGTATTCATCGTTAGTGACTCGAACGTTCGAACGGCGGCGTATAGCGCCGACCTCGCGAAGGACGCAGACGACATCCAATTATCCGAGGACGATGGTCCTTGTATCGATGCCATACGGACCGGCGCTATCAACCGGATCCCCTCTATGCGGGAGGAAGCCCGCTGGCCCGCATACGTACCAGGAGCAACAGCGAGAGGGATCGCAAGCTCTCTGTCCTTGCCATTGAGCGTGGGTGGTGATTCGCATGGGGCACTCAATCTCTATTCCAGGTCGGAGGGCGCGTTCGCAGACGGAGCTGGTGACCTCGCAGTCACGTTCGCTGCCCAAGCTTCGATCCTCCTGGCGAACGCCTTTGGCCATATGAGTAAGGACCATGCGGCCGACCAGCTCAAGCAGGCCCTCAAGTCACAAGAAACGATCGGGAAAGCGATCGGGATCCTCATGGAGCATGACGGGATCGGGGAGGAAGAGGCTTCCGAGATTATGCGGTCCCGGCAAGAGAAGGGCTGATCGACTCAGGCTTGCTTGGCTGCCTCGAGGTTGTCGACCGCGACGATCAATTCGCTCTCTCCCTGACCCCGGCGCGCCACGTAAGCAGACGAGATAGCTACTCCGGCCGCTTCGAGCTTGCGGCAGTACTTGCCGAGCTCTCCGGGCGCATCATCGAGGGTCACGCTTAGGACCGGACGCGCTTCGATCTTGTAGCCCTGTTCCGCTAGGACCGCCGCCGCATCCTCGCCGTCCTCGCAGACAAGGTGGACGACGCCTCTACCGTTGTAGGCCGTGGCGCAGAGGGTTGCGATGTTGACACCCTCGCGCCCGAGGATCTCACCGAGTTCGGCCAGGGCACCCGGCGCATCGTCGACGACGACGGTGATCTCTTCGAGCATGGGCCAACATTACTGCCGTGCTCGGTTGCTGCGCCAGAGGTAATGTGAAAACAAGCAAGCTATGATCAATGCGCCCCTTCGGCGCTGAAGACCGCGCGCAACGTTCGCCAGAGGATCCAGAGATCCAGGCCGAGCGACCAGTTCTGGATGTAGAAGAGGTCGTAGCGAACGTAGTCGGTGAAGCTCGTTTCCGCCCGGCCGCTTACCTGCCATAGCCCCGTTATCCCCGGCTTGACCATCAATCGGTTGCGGATCCAATCGTCGTACTGCTCGACCTCGCTTGGCAACGCGGGCCGAGGACCGACGAGGCTCATCTCACCGCGCAGGACGTTCCATAGCTGCGGCAACTCGTCGAGCGAGTACCTGCGCATCCAAGTGCCGGGCTTCGTAACGCGGGGATCGTCCTTCAGCTTGAACAACAGTCCGGGTCCTTCGGACAGGTGCTCGAGCTCCGCCCGGCGCTCCTCTGCATCCTCGTACATGGTGCGGAACTTGCAGACCTTGAACAGCTCACCTTCGCGCCCGACGCGGGTTTGCACGAACATCGCGCCGCCGGGGGAGTCGCGCTTGATCCGGATCGCGAGGAAGCCCAGCAGAGGAGACAACAGCAAGAGTCCCAGGCCAGACAAGAACACGTCGATCGTTCGCTTGATCGTTCGCTGGATCCGGTCCATGCCGGTTCTGCGCACGTAGAGAAGCGGCACTCCTGCCACCGACTGGATCGAGACGCGCGACGCGAGCAGATCGATGGTGCCGGATGTGATCTGCAAGTCGACGTCGACGCTCTGCAGTTCCCAGAACATCCGGTTCAGCTTGGCAGCGTCGAAGGCCGACGCGGCGACCAACACGAGCCCAGCTCTTTTAGCCTCGATGATGTCGCGCAGCTCGGAGGTCGGTCCCAGGACCTGGTGACCCCCCGCGACCTCCTGTCCTCGGGGGGTCTCGTCGTCTACGAATCCGATGATCTTGTAGCCGAGCCACGCTTCCCGCTCCAAAGTACGCGTGACCGTGCGAGCCTCGTGATTCGCGCCGAGGACGATCGTCCGCGTCGTGTCGCCGCCGCGGCGCCTGAGGAAATGAAGCGTCTTCCTGACCAGCAACCGCTCGCCGCCAACGACGACGAGGCTGGAGATCAGAGAGATGAATATCCATGACGCGCGCGAGCTGCAACTCGAATAGCGAGTCCGCCAAGACGATGAGCACGATCCCGGCGATGACTCCGTGGAAGACCTGTTTGAACTCGTTGATCGGCCCGAGGACCTGACGCGGCTCGTACAAGCCGTAGAGCCAGAAAAGGATCAGCATCACGGGCGTCATCAGCACCGTCAGCACGGTGTAGTCGACCGTTTTCGCCGGCTGGCCGGTCATGAGCTCGAACCGGATGATCGAGGCGATGAAGAAGGACGCCGACACCGCCATGCCGTCCGCGACCACTCGCAGAGCGATCCGCTTGGCGCTGCGGCGCTGCAAGGGTTTGCGGGCCGGGGTCCTCTCCGGCTCGATCTTGGTGGCGGTCTGGGCCAATATCTCTCCCGGGCTAGAGGTAGCCGAGCCCCCTGAGGGATTCCTCGATCGCCGCTTCCTCCTCCTCGGAGTAAGGCGAGCTCTCGTCCCTGGCTGTCGATGATAGGGCGGGCATGGTCTGAACGGGCCGATCCCGAAGCCGATCGGGCGAGATTGCGCCCGTCAGCACGTCTCCATCGAGCCCGTCCGGGACGCCGAGCCCGGCAAGATAGAGCAGCGTGGGCGACACGTCCCAGACCCGGCCGTCCACAGTCCCCGGCGCGATCTCCGGCCCGGCGACGATCACGACCCCATCCGGATGGTGCACCCCCCGCGGCAGGTGCGTCACGTCGGTGAACGGGTCCTTGTGGAAGATCTCGTCGTCAAGCTCGAAGCGATGATTGCGCAGCACCGGCATGAGGTCGGGCGCCCCCTCCAGAGCATTACCGTGAAAAACGTCTTCCGCCCGGTGCACGACGTCGGTCACGGGTGCTCCGTCGGGGCCCTTCAGCTCGGTTAGTCGAGCGGTGATCTCGTCCTTCAGCTCTTCCAGCCGTCCCGCCGGTACGCACCCCAGTCGCTCGCGGCCCTCGAGGTTGATGAAGATCCCTTGTTGCGGGATGGGAGAGGCGAACGCTTGGGTATTGGCCCAGTCGATCGCCCCGAACGTCTTGCCTTTTGCGGCGCGGGCCGTCTTGGCCGGCAGCACCTTCTTGGCAAGCGGCACGAGCTTGCGCGCGGCGGAAGTCTGCATCGCACGCGCCGCCGATTTGAGCTTGAGGTATCCCCACTGCTCCAGCAAAGCGTTCGTGTGCACGCTTAATTCCCACGCGGTGAAGCCATGATCCGAGCAAACGACGACCCCGCCATCTGATCCCGCGTAGTCGTCGAGCAATCCGACGATCCGGTCCATCGCCGCGAAGCAATCGTGCACCCGCGGCCGGATCTCGGAGGCGGCCGGCGAGTCGTAGAGAGGATGCGCCGGGTCCATGTATCCGTAGTAGACGTGCTGCAACCGGTCGGGCGCTTCGAGAACGCAGAACACAACGGGTGTGTCACCGTCCTCGAGCAGGTGCCCCAAGACCTCGAGCCGTTGGTTCAGGGAGTGGATCATGCGATCGCACAGCGAAGAGTCCTTGTAGTCCTGTTCCCAATCGGCATCGACGTTCACCAGGTAATCGGGGGTCCAGGACAGCACTCGTTCTTCGAGCTCGGACGGATAGACAAAACCTTTGAGGCGGTCGCCGTAACCCGGCGTCATCATCCCCGAGACCATCCAACCGTCGAGAGGCTGCGGCGGATAGGTCAGCGGAACGTTGTAGATGCCGGCCCTGACGCCCTGGGCGTTGCACATCTCCCAGATCGTCGGGGCCTTGACGGCGCCCGCGTGTGCGAGCTCCTGGCGCTCCCACTGCGCGTTGCCTCGCACGAAGCCGTAGATGCCGTGACGACCGGGGTTCACGCCGGTGATGGCCGAGGTCCAAGCCGGTGGCGTATATGTCGGCACGGTTGATGCGAGCGTCCCCCACGCCCCGCGCTCTTTCAGCGCCCCCAGCCGAGGCATGACGCCCTTCTCGATCATCGGGTCGAGCAGATGCCACGCAACGCCGTCGAGACCGATGACCGCTGCCTTCTTCATGGGCGCACTCTATTTGTCGTCGTCCGTCCAGATGTCGTTCACTAGTGCACGCGCGGACTTCTCGTCGAGGTTCGACTCTTCGAGGATCGTGAAACGTCCCGGACGTGTGTCGGGGGCCGCCAGCAGAACTTCGACGACCTCGTCGTGGCTCAATCCAAGTGCGCTCGGCGAATCCGGGAGGCCCAGCGTCCGCAGCCGGGCTCTCAGCCCGCCGGCGTCCTCTCCGTAGAGCGCCGCCGAGAAGATGCAGCCGAAGGCGACCTGCGCCCCGTGCATCGCCCGGCCCCCGAACAGGAGGTCGATCGCGTGCGAGATCTCGTGTTCCCCACCGGATGCCGGCCGCGACGAGCCGGCGCAGATCATCGCCAAGCCGGACCGGATGAGGGCATCGGCGAGTGAGCGAGCGAAGGCGGGATCGTTCGCCACGTCCCCGGGATCGGAGCCGAGGAACGGGCTGATGAGCTCGACCGCGTCGACGGAGAGTCCCCACGCCCGATCATCGGTCTCGGTCAGCCCGCGCTCCGCAGCGAGGGCCCAATCCTTGAGTGCGAAGGGGTTGGCCAGAAGGTCGCCGATCCCGGCCCGTGCCGACGCTGCGGGTGCCTTGATGAGCGTTGGGAGCGAGATGAACGTCGCACGCGGGGTCACCGCGCCGAGGCTCTGCGTCTTCCCCGACATGTCGGGCACGACGGCGACCGGCGAGCAGATCCCGTCGTGTGAGAGCTGCGTCGGAACCGCGATGAGGATGAGGCCGGCGCGCGCGGCCGCGAGCTTGCCGAGGTCGAGGCAGCGTCCTCCACCGATCGCGATCACGGCATCGACTCCGGCTCGATGAGCGCGCGATCCGAGCGTTGCCGCCCACCTCTGGTCGGCGGCCGGCGATGGGCGCTCGTGACCCAACGGACCCTCCAGATGAGCCGCGAGCGCATCTCCGTGCCCGGAGGCGATGACGAGTGGAGCCTTCGATCCCCACCCCTCCACGCTCTGGGCGAGGCTCCGAGCGGCCGCATCCTCGTCGCCGGACATGTCGGTGACGAAGACCTCAGGGAACTCCATTAGCTTGGCTGGGGCTGCGCGAGTCGCGCGAGCACTGCCTCCGCCATGGCTAAGTCGGCAGGAACGTCGACTTCGGCATACTCACCAGTATTGACCGGGGCGGCCCTAGCGACGACTCGATTGAGCATCCGCGCGTACACGTCCTCGTAGTAGCGGTGGGTGTCGGCGGTCCACTCGAAATCCGTGGCGATGTCCTGATAGATGCGAAGCGCAGCGTCCCGCAGCACGGAAACGCCACAGTACTCGCCGTGACTCCGACCGCGTGGAAGGTCTTTGCTTATCCCTCGCACTCGGTTTCCCTCGAGCGACACCCGCATGTCCTCCATGTCCAGCCGAAGTCGCCGTTCCACCGCCAACACAAGCTCGCCTTCGGTGTCGATGACTCGTTGCAGGACGGCGGGAGCGATCACGATGTCGTTGTTGATCACCACGAGGTCGTATCCCGGCGATTGGTCTATAGCGATCCGGACCGAATGGAAGTTGCCCCAGGATGCATAGCGGACGTTCCTAGAGAAGGTCACCTCGCCGTCCCAGCGCTGCTCGATGGCCTCCTGGAGCCTGGCGGGCTCGAAGCCGGTGATCACCATGAGGTCGGTGATCGAAGCTGCTTTGATCGCGGCCAGCGCGTGTTCGAGAAGCGTTCCGTGATCGCCGACCTCGATCAGGGCTTTGGGGACTTGGCCACCCATCCGCAGTCCACGCCCCGCCGCAAGCAGGACGGCCCTCAGCTTTGCCACGACACCTCCAACTCGACGTCTTTATTGAGGCTCTTGCTCCAGACGAGGTTCTTACCATCCCGCTTCCAACCGGGCGCCTCGATAGAGCGCGCGTCCTCCGGCAGATGGAAGCGGATGGTGACGTCCTCCGGATTCGGTTTGGGTTGGTGCTGCAGCACCAACCGGTAAGTGAAACGGCCGTCCTTCTGCTTGACCACATCGGGGACCAGGTACTCGAGCAACCACGAAGCCTCCTGGCGGGGCGGGATCTCGAGCGCCGCCGACCAGACCTTCTTCCCGCGCTCGTAGTGCTCGGGGGGGCGGCCCTCGGGCCATGCTGCAAGCCCTCCGGCGAATGCGTCGCCGCGGCAAGGACGGTCTCCGCGCAAGACGACGCAAGTGTCCGGCGCGCTTGATGCCAGCAACTCGGAATCCGACTGGACGTAGACGTTGAACATCGGGCGGTGATACGCCTCCGAATTGCCTTCCCAGTAGCGAGGGGCGGGAAGGTAGACGTCGTTGAACGATCTGATCTCGGCTTTCACCATCACGTCGCTCCCTGCGACGTCGATGTCGAGCTCGTGCTCTTGCTTCTCGACGTAGTTCAGCTTGTTGCCACCGACGTTCTGCTGCACGACCATGAAGTAGTCACTTCCGCGAGCCGGGTCGATGGCCGCATCCCATCCCATGAACTCGATGAACCCCTGCTCCTCGGGATCGGCCATCCAGATCTGCATGTTCTTGGTCGACAACGAATGACCCATGCCTTCCGCGAGATCCGTTGGATGCGCGGGCTTGAGGAGCTTCGCGAAGAACGCATTGACGGCTTGTTTGAGAACAGCTCGCCGATCACCGGTATTTGGGAACTGGGCATAAGCCTTGTAGAGCAGGAAGTGCTCCACGTTGCTCTGGGAGATCGCTCGACCCCCCGAAGTCTCGACACGACCCACGCCGGGCAACAGGTCGTAGAGGACAACCGGATCGACCGCGATGAAACCGTCGATCGGAGGCATCTTCTCGTCCACGGCCCGCGCGTAGTCGATCATGATCTGAGCCGACAGCGGCCAGTCGGGTGACCAATTGGAGTTGCCGAACCTTTGCGCGTCCTCGATGCCCGCCACGTACCAAGCATCCTCGGGCAGCGGTATCGACACGGGCCGGCGGTTCTTGTCGACGTCGTAGACCGAGCCCTGCGTGATCAGCTCCGCACTGCCACGGTCGAACCGGAGCCGGGCGAAGCGAAGGATCGAGCCGCCCGTCCCGCGTAGCTCGGCCGAGTTCTGCATGCCGACGAGATAGTTGCGCGGCCCATCGGCGCCGAGGATCCCCGGCAGCACCTCGAAGCCGGCCTCCGCCTCGGCCAGCGTCCGGTCCGCGTCCTCTGCTTGGGTGATCGCCCGCTTCAAAGGCTTGTGCATCCTCTTGGGCAGGTGGGCCAGGTCGACTGCTTGCAGTTCCTCAGAGGCTTTGCCGATGTCCGTGCGGATCTCCGAGATCGTGTTTCCAACCTCATCGAGGCGATCGAGCCGGATCTCCGAGCCGCCCTCGGGATCGTCCGGGTCCCTCACCACGAGCTTGTCGGGCCCGCGGAGCGCGTTCTGTGCGATGTCGAGCGAGCCCTCCGCGGCGGAGGCCGAGAACTCGAGGGCCGCCACGAGATGGTCGGTCTCCATCATCGCCTCGTCCACGAGAGGAACAACCCTCAGCACGTCCATAAGCGGGCTGTCCGACTGAAGCCCCTCGCGAGCGCGTTCGGCATCTGCGAGACCGGCCAGGGTCGCGTAACGCGCCTCCTTGAGCCGTCCCGCTTCCAGGGACTTGCGAGCGGTGTCCAGATGGTCGCGCCCGTCGAGCAAGCCACCTACGAGCATCCAGGGCCCGGCGAGCATGCTCACCCACAGAGCAATCCCGCCGAGAGTGACTAAAAGCGCGAGCGCGCCGACGAGCCCGTTCGGTTCCTCTTGGTCCACTTAAGAAGCGCGCTCCACGAGCCTGGGAGCGACTTCCTTCCCGAGCAGCTCTACCGCGCGCGCCGCCGGCTCGGCGTCCATGCCCGGATAGTGGAGTCTCAGCACCAGGTGGCTGTCGGGGTACTCGCCCAGCACGTCGACGATCGGCTCGAGGAACTCGACCACTTGGTCGGGTGTGCCGAAGGCCGTCGTTCGCCGGATGTCCTTCTCCTCGGGAGGCGTGACCTTCAATGGGACGCCGGGAACGTCGGTGCCGACGCGCCACCCGGCATAGACACCCAGCTGGTGACCGATGCCGTCACGCACCATGGGCCAGTCACGCTCGGGGTTCTCGGTCACGAACGCGTTCTGTAGCAGGCCGATCAGGGGCGCACCGCTCTTGCCGGCCTTGGCCCGTTCCTCCGACGCCATGGCGAACGCTTGTCTCACACGATCCGGCGCGGCGCGCGAGGACAGATAGCCGTCCGCCAGGCGACCAGCGCGACGGATCGCATCGTCCACGAATGCCCCGAGATAGATGGGCGGGATACGCGCCGGTTTCGGCGTGACGGCGATGTCCTCATAGGTGTAGTGGCGGCCATAGAAGCTGAAGCGCTCCTCGCTCCATGCGAGCCTGAGGATCTCCGTCGATCTCTCGGATATGCGGCGGACGCGCGAGCGAGTGTCGATGTTGAGGCTGCGGAACTCTTCTTCGCGCCAGCCGATACCGAGCCCGCAGATCACGCGGCCCCCCGAGAGCTGGTCCACAACTGCGAAGTCCTCGGCAAGCCGGATGGGATCGTGGAACGGAGCCAGAACGACTCCGGTGCCCAGCTCGATCCGTTCCGTAACGGCGGCGAAGGCGGCGAGCATCGGCAGGAGCGAGGGCAGGTAGCCGTCGGCCGAGCCGTGATGTTCGGATACCCACGCCGAGTCGAGCCCCGACTCCTCGACCCTTCTGACGAGGTCGATGTAGTCCTGGTACTCCTGATGCAAAGTGCGCTCGGAACCAGCCGGGATCTGCCCCGTGAACAACCCGACACCGATCTTCAGAGCCATGCCTGATCACTCCCTGGATAGAAAAAGTCCGGGCCCCGAAGGGGGGCCCGGACAACATAAGCGAGTAAGAGCCCTACTTACTTCTTGGGCACCTTGTAGGTGGTGGTCCACGTAGCCGAGTCGATGATCGTGTTCTGCAGGGAGCGTTCGGCCGCATGAGACACCCAGCAAACGGAACAGATTCCCAAGGCATCGCCGGACCCGATCGTGATCTTCGATCCGGTCTTGGCTTTCACTAGTGCCATCGGCACATTGACTGTGATCGTCAGGTCGCCGGGATTGAAGGCACCTTCCACATAGGCGAGTGGCTTGCAGTTGATTGGGGAGAGGACGCCGACGGTTGCTCCCGTCGCGCACTCGCCCTCGATCCGGAAATGGCCCGTGGGAGAAACGCTCCCAACACGCTCGTCGGTCTCGTTTGCGAGGACGTCGGGCTTCCCTATATCTGCGCTCTTGGCGGTGATCCGATAGGAGACGCCATCCACCGAAAAGGCCCACAGGAATCGTGCGCCCTCAGGAAGTGACCCGATCGGAGGCATGTCCGCGTGTCCGACGATGAAGTCGAGATTGGCACCGTTCTTGGCGATCGCGCCACTCGCGAGATCGAACCAGGCCGGGATCGACTGTCCCAACCCCTGCGCAGCGTCCGCATCCCCCGCGGGGTCTTCCCAAAGGATCCCGACCGTCGGCTTTGCGGCATGGGCACTGCCCGCGCCGATCAGGAGGCCCGCGGTCGCAACGGTTGCCAGTAGCCTTCTCATGATCGGCCTGCTACTTCTTCGGGACCTTGTAGGAGATCGTTTGCGTGGCGCTGTCGATGACGGTGGAAGGCGTTAGCGAGCGTTCTGCGTAGTGAGGAACCCAGCAGATCTGGCAACTGGTGCCGGAGGCACCGCTGCTCCCGCCGGCGACGACCGTGCCGGTCTTGGCCTTGATGGACGCGAGGGGAACTTCCCACGTGACGGTCTTGGCCTCTACATCGAAGATCGCCTCGTAGTACTCCGAAGCGTTGCAGTTCACGAGCGTGATGGCCGGCGATGGTGTCTCGGTGCACTGCTCGAGGCGCGCGACGCCCTGGTAGACCTGACCGACGCGCTCGGTGCCGCTCTGGGCGACGGCGTCGGGCTTACCGACATCGACACTCTTGACGGTGAACCGGTACTCTTCGCCGCCCGAGTTGATGTGCCACATCAGGCGGAAGCCTTCGGGGCCCGAGCCGGTGGGCGGCATGTCGTTCTGGGTGACGGTGTATTGAAGGTTGGCGCCGACCTTGGCGATCGAGCCGCTCACGAGGTCGAACCCTCCAGGGGCCGACTGACCGGTCCCTTGCATGTTGTCCGCGTCGCCGACCGCGTCTTCGAAAACGACCGCGGCCTTGCCTGCGGCTGCGCTGCCGGCGAGCGTCATCAGCATCGCCCCTGCCAGCATTGTTGCTGCGATCTTCTTCATAGTCCTAGCCCTTCTCTCGTTGTACCGATTAACCGTCGAGGAACTTGAGGACGTCGATGCCACGGTTGTAGTCGAGTGCGTAGACGACCTGGTCGGTGACCCAGTAGGCGGCGCCTGTCATGCCCGCCCAGGGCATGAAGTAACCGACCTCGCTGATCTTGCCCTTGGGGCTGATCTTCATGAAGCGGGTGCCGTGCTCGAACCGGGCGTGGGCGATGATGCCGCCCTGCTTGTAAGTCGGGGTGCAGCTCGAGCCAGTGCGACGAGCAGCCACCCTGGTTCGCGGCCGGCTTGCCGTCGATGTACGTGCCGTTGGTCTCGTAGTGCTTGTCGATGATCGGGCCGAACGTGTGGGTCTTCTTCCAGTTGGAAGCGTCGACCGTCATGAGGTGGCCGTTGGTCTCCGCACCACAGCGGGGCACGAAGTTCTGCTCGCTACCTGCGACGAAGAAGGAGTCCTTGCCCTTGTTGCCCCAGCGCAGCGAGTGCATGACGCCGACGTTGGGAACGATGTCGGAGTTGGCAAGCAGCGTGGGGTTCTCCGGGTTCTTGCGAGCGTCGAGAAGCATGAGCGGGTTGCTAGCCGTAAGGATGATCCCAGGCGAGACCTCGGTCACGTCGTGCGCGCTCTGCGCCGGCTTACCGTCGCCCCACTTGGTCTTGAGAAGAACGGGCTTGGCGGGGTCGCGGATGTCGATGATCTGACCGTTGGAGTTGTACACGTACTTGCAGTCCAGGATGCAGCTCGAGGTGTGTGAACCGGCAGCGAGCACCTTGCTGATGATCGTGGGGTTCGTCTTGTCCTCGACGTCGATGATGTAGAGAGCGTTGGTGGCATTGCTGGGTTCGGGGGAGCCGTCGTACGCCGAGCTGACCGAGTTCGGCATGACGATGACCTTGTTGTTGCCGTCGAGGTCCTCGCGCGAGAACAACCACTCCTGCGGCATGAGGACCTGGCCGAGCAATGTGGGGTTCTCGGGATCCGGCTTGGTGTCGAAGATCATGACCTTGTTCTGGTCGTTCGCGTAGAAGTAGCGACCGACGAGCTTGCCCCCGACGCCGTCCTGGGCGAGAGGGATGTGGCGGATGAAC
The DNA here is from genome assembly GCA_963786155.1 of uncultured Actinomycetes bacterium. GTDB lineage: Bacteria > Actinomycetota > CADDZG01 > CADDZG01 > WHSQ01 > CAWAXW01. Next base: position 386,338 of record CAWAXW010000006.1, read on the forward strand.
TCGACGTTGTCGGAGGTCACGCCTCCGATGCCGGGGCCCGCGCCTGCGGTTCCGGTGGGCACGACGCTGGCCAGGCCGCTTAGTACGACCGTGGCGGCGAGGATGGCGATCTTCTTGCGCACTGGGAGCCTCCTTGGCTTATTCGTTCTCTAGCCAGGGATTTCGCCCCGCCAGGGCCCTTTCCTGCACCGCCCGATTTGTCGTGAACCGCAACTAGCTTCGAGGCGTCTACCAGTTAGAAGGAGGGAAGGACCCTCCTCCTATGCCCGGAGGTGGACCCGGGGGCGGGGGCGGCATCGCGGTTGCCGCCGCGATCGGTCTCTTGGTGGCCGGAGTAGCGAGGCTTAGCCGGAGGCTGCTACCAGGTCTGCGATCTCACCCATCATCTGTGTGAGATCGAAGTCCTTGGGCGTGTAGACCCTCGCGACGCCGAGCTCCTTGAGCTTGTCCGCATCCTCGTCGGGAATCACTCCTCCAACCACGAGGGGCGTGCTCGCGAGGTCGATACCTTCCGAGCGAAGTCGCTCGATCACGTCGGGGACGAGCAGGCCGTGAGCGCCCGACAAGATAGAGAGCCCGATGATGTGGACGTCCTCGTCGACCGCGGCGCGCGCGATCTGCTCGGGCGTCAGGCGGATCCCCTGGTAGACGACTTCGAAGCCGGCATCGCGCGCACGAAGAGCGACCTGCTCGGCGGCGTTGCTGTGCCCGTCGAGCCCCGGCTTGGCCACGAGCATCCTCAACTTCGCCACTCCCGCACGTTGCGCCGCGGCATCGACCTTCAACCGAACGTCGGCGAGGCCGTTGGCCTCGTGCGTGGAGGCCGAGGTCGCGCCCAAGCCGGTAGGCGCCCGGTACTCGCCGAAGACCTCGCGGAGGGAGTCGGCCCACTCGCCGGTAGTCACTCCAGCCTTGGCCGCCGTGATCGATGGCTCCATGAGGTTGGACCCGGCCTCGGCCGCGCGCTTCAGCTCGTCTAGAGCCGTTTGCACCGCCCCGCCGTCGCGCTGCTCCCGCCACGTTTGCAGGCGTTCGATCTGTTCGGCTTCTGCAGCCGGGTCGATCTCGCTCGAAGGCCATCTCATCGAGGCCTTCGACCAGGGGAGAGGGCTCGGTCCCTTGGTACCGGTTCAGTCCGACCACGATCTGATCGCCGGCTTCGATCGCCCTGCGCTGCTCGGCGTGCGCGCCCACGAGACGTTCCTTCATGTATCCGAGAGCGTCAACGGAACCGCCTTTGTCGAGCACCCGGCCGAGCTCCTCCCATGCCTGCTGCGCGATCTCGTCGGTCTTGGCCTCGATCACCTTCGAGCCGTCGAAGATGTCGCCGTGCTCCAGAAGGTCGGTTTCGTAGGCCAGGATCTGCTGGGCGCGCAGGCTCCATTGCTGGTCCCAGGCACGCGGGAGACCGAGCGCCTCGTTCCACGCCGGTAGCTGTACGGCTCTCGCTCGAGCCTTCTTGCTCTGGGTCACCGCCAGCATCTCCAGCATGATGCGGTACACGTTGTTCTCGGGCTGCGCGGCGGTCAGGCCCAAGCGAGTTCACCTGCACGCCGTAGCGGAAGCGCCGGAACTTCTCGTCCGTCGACGCCGTAGCGCTCGCGCGCGATGCGCTCCCACAGCTCGCCGAACGCGCGCATCTTGCACATCTGCTCGACGAACCGGATGCCGGCGTTGCAGAAGAACGAGATGCGACCGACGAGCCGGGGGATGTCGCTCTTCGCTCGACCTCGCCCGTGTCGCGTTGACGGCATCGAGCACCGTGACCGCGTTCGCCAGCGCGAACGCGACCTCCAGCACAGGGTCGGCCCCCGCCTCCTGCAGGTGGTAGCTGCAGACGTTGATCGGGTTCCACTTCGGTGAGTTGTGCAAGGTCCACGTGATGACGTCGGTCGTGAGCTTTATCGAGGGGGCCGGCGGGAAGATGTGCGTGCCGCGGCTCAGGTACTCCTTGAGGATGTCGTTCTGCGTGGTACCGGCGAGCTCGGCTCGGTCGGCCCCCTGCTCGTCGGCGACCGCCACGTAGAGAGCCAGCAGCCACATCGCAGTGGCGTTGATCGTCATCGACGTGTTCATCTCGGCGACCGGGATGCCGTCGAACACGGTCCGCATGTCTCCGAGGTGACGCGATCGGCACGCCGACCTTGCCCACCTCGCCCTTGCTCATCAGATGATCGGAGTCGTACCCCGTCTGAGTAGGAAGGTCGAAAGCAACCGAGAGCCCGGTCTGCCCCTTAGCCAGGTTCGCCTTGAACCGAGCATTAGTAGCCCCCGGGCTCGCATACCCCGCATAAGTACGAAAGATCCAAGCCTTATCAACCACCCCCCAACCCTATTTCCCCCAGCCCGACCGATGTTTCCTGCCCTGACTGCGCTATGCGCGGTTAAGTCACCTCGAGGAGGCGAGTGGAGTTAGCAAGCAACTGCAGGGCTAGCTGATCCCGGCGGTCCCTGATATCTCGATAAGTGAAGTGAAGCATTGTCCAACCCGCGGTCGTCAGCTCATTGTGGCGCCGGAGATCTTTCTGCCATTTCCGGACGTGCCACTTGGCACCATGGACCTCGACGCCCAGCTTGATGCGGGGCCAGGCGAAATCGATTCGATAATTGCCTAAGGCCTCGAACTCTCGAACGAACCTCGACATCTTCAGGTCTTTGAGAACCCTGATGAAGCGTCGCTCCAGCCACGAAGGGAGTGGCCCGTCGATCTCGTCGAGGAATGCGATCGTCGTTGCGGGCCCCTTGCGTCCACGCGTTCCAATCAGACCGGCCTCTCGCCGAACTCGTTCGGGTGCCGATAGACCGCGCCTGAACGCGCAGTCAAGGGCGTCTTCAAGGCGAACGTTTGATACCCGCGCTCCCAGGTCTAGCAAGGTTCGGTGGATCGTGGTTGCCGGGATTCCTTGCGCAAACGTGATGTCCCGTCGTTCGAGCCGGTCGATTTTATGGCACTGGATGCCGGGCAACTTGAGCGCCCTCGAGCACACGACATGGATCGGTTCCAACTGGAAATCATCCAGGCCGAACAGGGCTGCGGCCGTGGTCCCGAACGCTGCTACTCCTGATCTGTAGAGACACGCTGCCCTTAGCCGTCGCTGTGGCGTAGAGGGCACTCCCGCAATCGCGTAGACACCACGAAACACCGTGAGCCATCTTCCACTCGCAACTCGCCGGGCGATCGTGTGCGACGACATCCCGGCGCCCAAGGCCTGCGAGCGGGTCAGGATTCCGTCTTGCCCCTGGGCGATCTCCAGGCAAATCTCATCTGCGGTCCTATGTTTCCCGTTCTGATAGCGCATATCGCTATCAAGTCACGAAACGTCTGGGCTGGCTGTGGCTCAGGGCACAGCTATTAGGCTCGGCGACCTACCTACCAAGGAGTTTCATCGTGGCTATCAGCAAGGTTGGGGTTGTTGGGTGCGGGACTATGGGGTCTGGGATCTGCGAGATCGTGGCTAAGGCGGGGCTCGATGTCGTTTTTCTCGAGACTTCGGACGAGACCGTGGCCAATGGGCACGAGCGGATCCAGCGCAGCATCTCCCGGGCCGTCGAGCGGGGGAAGCTCGAGAAGGCCGACGCGGATGCCGCTCTCGGGCGGATAACCGGCACGACCGACGATCAAGCACTTGCCGACTGCGACCTCGTGATCGAGGCGGTGCCCGAGCAGCTCGAGCTCAAGAAGGACCTCTTCGCCCGCCTCGACGACGATCCTGGGCGAGAAGGCGATCTTCGCCACCAACACATCGAGCCTCCCGGTCATCGACATGGCCGTTGCGACCAAGCGCCCGGACCGAGTCATCGGCTTCCACTTCTTCAACCCGGCCCAGGTGATGAAGCTCGTCGAGCTCGTACACACGGTCGCCACCGACCCCGAGGTCGTAGAGGAAGCCAAAGCGTTCGCGGAACAACTCGGTAAGACGCCGGTTGCGTGCCGCGACCGAGCAGGATTCATCGCCAACGTCCTGCTGTTCCCGTACATGAACTCGGCCGTGCGGCTGTTCGAGCAGCGTTTCGCGAGCCGCGAGGACATCGACGCGTCGATGCAACTCGGCATCGGACACCCGATGGGCCCGCTCGCAACTGCTCGACCTCATCGGGCTCGACTCGGCTTACGAGATCTGCGAGGCGCTGTGGCGCCAGTTCCGCGACACGACCGGACGCGCCGCCTCCGCTGCTGAAGCAGTACATCGTTGCCGGATACCTCGGCCGCAAGACGGGCCGCGGCTTCTACCGCTACGAGGCACCCGAGTCGTCCAAGATCGTCGACGCCGCCCCTTCAGAGGCCGGCGACGAAGCGAGCGACATCAACTCGGTCGGCGTCGTCGGCACGGGTGTGATGGCGATCGGGCATAGCCGAGGTGCTCGCGAAGGCCGGCAACGAAGTCATCCTGCGCGGCCGCAGCGAAGCTTCGATCAAGAAGGCGAAAGCCGCGGTCGAGAAGAGCCTCGACCAGCGCGGTGAGCAAAGGGAAGCTCGAGCAGGCCAAGGCCGACGAGATCCTGGGTCGCATCACGACGACGCTCGAGTTCTCGGACCTGGCCGAGGTCGACCTCGTGGTCGAGGCCGTTGCCGAGGACCTCGAGACCAAGGTCGACGATCTTCAAGGAGCTCGACGCGCGCCATGAAGCCGGACGCGATCCTCGCCTCGACGACATCGAGCCTTCCGGTCGTCGACCTGGCCGCGGTCACGGCACGACCCGACCGGGTGCTCGGTCTGCACTTCTTCAACCCCGCGCCGATCATGAAACTGGTCGAGGTCGTGCGGACGGTGGCTACGTCGGAGGAAGTCGAGAAGCGCGCGCTCGCATGGGTCCGCGCGATCGGCAAGCACCCGGTGCGCTGCCGGGACCGGGCCGGGTTCATCGTGAACTTCCTGCTGTTCCCTTACCTGAACGACGCGATCAGGATGCACGAGGAGGGCTACAGCACGCCGGAGGACATCGACACGGCGATGAAGCTCGGCTGCGGCCACCCGATGGGACCGTTCGCGCTGATGGACATCGTCGGCCTCGACGTCACCCTCGCGATCCTCGAACTCGCTGCATGAAGAGTTCCGCGAGCGCCGCTACGCCCCGGCCCCCCTGCTGGAGCACATGGTCCGGGCCGGCTACCTCGGCCGCAAGACCGGCCGAGGCTTCTACGACTACTCGTCGTTAGCGAGCTGCTAGCGCGCGTCGCCGCGGCCCACGAGGCCCGGGTACTCGCGGCCCCCGAACGGGAAGCGCGTCGACAGCCTCCACGCATCGGCCGCCTCGAAGCGGTCGCGGTAGTCGTACATCCCGAGGCGACGCCCCTGGGCGCGCGACCGGCTCGCATCCAGATCGACGCGGCCTGGGCTCGGCGCTCGTTCTCGACCATCTCCTCGAGGGCCGTCGAGCGCGGCCTTCTTCTCGGCCTCGGGTCGCGTTGCCTTCGACCGAAACGAGCGGTGAGCCGACGGTGCTCGGTCACAGCGGGATGTTGCCGTGCTTGCGTTGCGGGATCGTCTCGCGCTTCGAACGCAGCATCTCGAGCGACTGGACGAGCTTCCTGCGCGTGTCTGCGGCTCGATGACGTCGTCGACGTAGCCGCGCTCGGCCGCGATGTACGGGGTCGAGAACTGCTCCTTGTAGTCGTCGATCAGCTCGGTCCGTTTGCGCCTCGGCGTCGTCGGCCCCCGCGATCTCCTTGCGATGGATGATGTTGACGGCCCCCTCGGCCCCCATGACCGCGATCTGCGCCGACGGCCACGCGAACGAGATGTCGGCGCGGATGTGCTTCGAGTTCATGACCACGTAGGCGCCGCCGTACGCCTTGCGGGTGATGACGGTCATGCGCGGCACGGTGGCCTCGCTGAACGCGTAGAGCAGCTTGGAGCCGTGCCGGATGATCCCGCCGTACTCCTGCTCCGTTCCGGGCAGGAACCCGGGGACGTCGACGAACGTGACAGCGGGATGTTGAACGCGTCGCAGAACCGAACGAAGCGCCCGGCCTTCGTCGACGAGGTGATGTCGAGGCAACCGGCGAGCACCTGCGGCTGGTTCGCGACGATCCCGACCGGATGCCCTCCAAGCCGGGAGAACCCGCACAGGATGTTCTGGGCCCAGTGCGGATGGACCTCGAAGAACTCGCCGTCGTCGAACACGCGACGCGATGACCTGAGTGCATGTCGTACGGCTTGTTCGGTGAGTCCGGCATCAGACTCGGTCAGCTCGTCACACGAGCGCATCGGATCGTCGGTCGGCGGGAAGTAGGGAGGCGACTCGAAGTTGTTCGACGGAAGGAAGCACATCAGGTAGCGGATCTGCTGAAGGCAGTCCTCGTCGTCGCCGGCAACGAAGTGCGCGACGCCCGACTTCGACGCGTGACTCATCGCGCCGCCGAGCTCTTCCTGGCGTCACCTCCTCGCCGGTGACGGTCTTGATGACGTCGGGACCGGTGATGAACATGTGCGAGGTCTCGTCGACCATGAACATGAAGTCGGTCATCGCGGGGGAGTAGACGGCGCCGCCCGCGCACGGTCCCATGATCGCCGAGATCTGCGGGATCACACCGGAGGAGCGCACGTTGCGATCGAAGATGTAGCCGTACCCGGCGAGCGACGCGGCCCCCTCCTGGATGCGTGCCCCGCCGGAGTCGTTCAGCCCGATCACCGGCGCCCCCGTCTGGAGGGCGAGGTCCATGATCTTGCAGATCTTCTCGCCCATGACCTCGCCGAGCGATCCTCCGAAGACCGTGAAGTCCTGAGCGAAGACGAAGACCTTGCGCCCGTCGATCGTTCCCCAGCCGGTCACGACGGCGTCCGAGTAGGGACGCTTGTTCTCGATCCCGAAGCCCATGACTCCGGTGCCGAACGAGCATGTCGGTCTCGACGAAGGAGTCGGGGTCCAGGAGCTTCTCGATCCGCTCCCTGGCGGTGAGCTTGCCTCGCTCGTGTTGCTTCTCGATGGCTTCGGCGCCGCCTGCGAGCCGGGCTTCGCCCTTGAGGGCGGCAAGCTGCTCGGCCTGCGCGTCGATCCCGCTCGTTGGGTCCTGCCTGGTCTCGGGTATCTCCTGGGTCGCCATGTTCGCGAGCATAGCGGTGGCGCCCCGTGGCCCTCCGTGTGAAATCTAGGCAAATCGGGCAGACCGGGGCAGGGGAGCGAGCCCAGAGGTCGAACCCCAGACTCATGGGACGACTATGGCGGGACCTCCTCCAACTGCGCTCGGAGTATCAACGACTGAGCGCGGCGGAGGCGACAGAAGAAGAGGATGCGAGCCTGGAGATCGCCCGTTCGGCGCGCGACTTCTCGCAGCGCACCAAGAGCGTGGTCGACGACAAGCTCGCTTTTTCCGCCACCTTGATGCGCGCGGGCGAGGTCGAAGCGGCCAATCGGCTGCTCGCGGAAGTGGAAGTCGACGTCCTCGAAGAGGAAGCCGCGCTGTTCGAGAAAGTTAACGAGGTCAAGGCGACGCGTGCATTGAAGCGTCAGCGCATCACAAGGTTGCGCCTTGCGCGCATGGTCACGGTTGCGATGCTGGGATCGCTCCTCATGAGCGCGTCGGCGATCGGCATCACGTTGGCCAGCGGTGCCGACGAAGATCGCCCGGGGGCCGTTGCGCCGCGCGATCTGCCCAACCTGGCGAATGGTGGCGCGGTTCGAGCGCAGGCAGATCGGGACTCGTCGGCCGCTCGTGAGGTCAAGATCGCCGGCGTCAAAGTCAGGATGAGCAACGCACAATTGCGCGCTTATTCACGGCTTACTAACGGAACCCCGGAATCGGCGGAAGTGCATGAGTTCCTTCTGTCGCTGCTGCCGGTCGAGGTCCAGGACATGGTCGTAGCGGCCGGGACGATCCTGACCGCGGAGGTCCCGGAGACGAACCAGCCGGTTATCGACATCCCGAAAGAGATCCGCAAGGGCAAGCGCGAGTGGACCTCCCGCCAGGAAGAGCCACCGCAGGAGAAGCCCGAGCCCTCTCCCGAACCGACCGATCCGTCGGACGAAGAGCCCGCCGAAGACCCGTCGCCGGAACCGGAGCCCGAGCCTCAGCCCGAGCCCACCCCGTCACCGAGCGACGAAGAGAAGGACGAAGGCGAGCAGCTACCGATCATCGACGACAGCCTGCTCTAAGCGTTTGGTCTGAACGCGCTCGTCTCCGGCGCGCAGATCACCGATCAAGCCCGGCCCTTCCAGCAACACGCGTCTTTCCCCCTGCTCGACCAAACCGATCCTGCGCGCGCGTCGTAGCCGGCCTTGCCCAAAGTCCGGAGTGCGTTGTCGGTTGCATCTGACGGAACCACCACGACCAAGCCCAAGCCCATGTTGAACACGCGGTGCATCTCCGCATCCTCGATCCCCCCGCGCTGTTGGATCAACGAGAAGATGGCTTGAGGCTCTCCGAGGTCATCGATCCTGTAGTCGACGTCGGCTTCCAACCGACAGAGGTTGGCGAGACCGTCGCCGGTTATGTGGGCAAGCCCCCTCGTCTCGATGCCCGCGTCCCACAACGCGTAGGCCGCCCGAACGTAGATGCGAGTGGGACGTAGAAGCTCCTCCCCGAGCGTGCATCCGAGCTCGGGTATCTCGTCCTCGAGTATCCAACCCGTCCAGGAGCACTCGACGCGCCAGCGTGTAGCCGTTGGAGTGGAGGCCCGAGGACGCCAGGCCCAGGATCGCATCGCCGGGACGGATCGCCTGGCCGAGGATCAACGCGTCCGGAGGGATCGTGCCCACACATGTGCCGACCAGGTCGAAAGCGCGTTCGTCACCGGACACTTCTCCATCCGAGCCGATGATCTCCGGGAGCTGCGCGACCTCGCCTCCGGGGATCGCGATAGCGGCTTCCTTCGCAGCCGCGCCGAGCCCCTGGAGGATCTGATCGATGCGGCGGTCGTCGAGAGTGTGAACGCCGACGTAGTCGACCAACGCGAAGGGCCGGGCTCCGATGCAGATCATGTCGTTGACGTTCATCGCGATGCAGTCGAACCCGATCGTGTCGTAGCGATCGAGCTTCGACGCCACGACCGTCTTGGAGCCGACCCCATCCGTGCAGATCGCGATGCCGAGCTCGTCGCTAAGCGCGATCACGCTCGCGGTAGTGACCGAAGTCCGTGAGGACCCGCGCGCCCGCCAGCAGATCGAACGTGCTCTTGAGGTGACGGGCAACGGCCGAAAGCGCCTCGCCTTGTCCCTTGACCCCGGCAGTCTCGTACGCGTCGGTCATATCTCAGACGCTAGCCGACGGGCTCGGCGGGCTCTACCTCGAGCGCTTCCCGGACCCGGCCCGGGCGGCCGGCCGGGAGCCTCAACGAATAGAGGAGGGCGCCGAAAGCCGGGATCGAAGCGACGGCGTAGGCGAGATTGAACGACGTCCCCTCGGCCAGCGACCCGATCGCAGTCGGCGATATGAGGTAGCCGAGGTCGCCCGCCATCTGGTTCACGCCGACGGCGGCTCCGGAATCCGCCGCGTGGAATCGCATCGGCCATCAGGCCCCCGGCCGCCGCGCCGCTGGCAGCGATGCCCGCTCCGACCGCGGCCATCAACAGGTAGTAGGCCGCGGGGCTCTCGATCTGGCCGATGGCGACCGTTGCGAGACCGGTAAGGAGTAGCGAGGGCACCACGACGGCCCGGCGACCGAACCGGTCCGCGGCCCAACCCGCCGCGAACAGCGCAGCGATCTCGCCGACAGCCAACATCGTGACCGCGAGGCCGATCAGGTCCTCGGACATTCCGAGTTCCGACTCGGCGAAGACCACGCCCACGGTTTGCGCCGGCCCCGCGATGGTCCACCAACCCACGAAGGTGGCCGCGAGGGCGGCGACGTAACGCACGTCGCCCAACAAGGGCCGAGCCGCACGGAGCGCTTCCATCGGGCTGCGGCGGATCGACTCGCGTGCGGCGGGGGAGCCGAGCACGACCCAGGCGATCACGGCCGCGCCGAGAAGGACTGTTGCGTAGACATGGAAGGGGGCCTGCAGCCCGAAGTGCTTTGCGAGCAGGCCCCCAAACAGCGGACCCACGCCGATGCCGACCAGGAACGAAGCGCGGAAAGAACCCGTAGCGCGTCCCATCGCCTCGGGCTCGATGATCCGCAGCAGCCGGTTCATCAACCCGCCGATGAACAGGGCGGAACCCGCCCCGCCGAATCCACGGGCGAACACGAGCTGGGGGAAGCTCTGGGCGAACCCCGCCGCGTAGGACGACGCCGAGACGACCAACAAGCCCGTCACCGTGCAAGCGCGTTCGCCGAAGCGGTCGACGACGATCCCGCCGATCAGTCCGAAGCTGAAGCGCGTCAGCCCGAACACCAACTGGACCAGGCCGATGGCAGCAAGACCGACTCCGAAGGACTTCGCGAACAACGGCAGCGTCGGGATGACCATGCCGAAGCCGAGTGCGACGGTCGTCGAGATCGCGAACAGCTTGCGGAACTCCGGCCGCTTCCACGGTGAGTCCGCCACCGCGCCTCCGGGCGCGGGCCTCACAACGGCTTCTGGATCAGCTCGACGAGCAGTCCCCGGTTGCCCTTTGGATGCACGAATGCGATCGAGTGTCCGCGGCCCCCGCCGCGGGGGACTCATCGATCAGCGGAACGGCCTTCTCTTTGAGGGTGGCCAGCGATCCTTCGAGGTCTTCCACCTCGTAGGCGATGTGGTGCAGGCCCTCGCCCCGCCGCTCGATGAACTTTGCGACCGTGCTATCCGGGCTCGTGGGCGCAAGCAGTTGCAGGAAGACTCCTCCGAGGGGAAGCATCGCTTCCTCCACGCCCTGCTCCTCCACCCTCTCGCGGTGCGAGACCTCGAGGCCCCAGACGTCTTTGTAGTGCTCGATCGCGGCGTCGAGGTCGCTGACGGCGATGGCGATGTGTTCGATCTTGTCCAGCATCGGCGCATCCTACGAGCGCCGTAGAGGGGGTCTTGCTAGTGGTTGAGCGCCCGCTCGATGCGGTTCAGCAGCTCGTTACTGCGGCCCGTGTACGACCGCCGCTCGGTTGACGGGGGTTGAACGGCGGTCGTCCGGGTTGCCGAAGAGGTGCTCTTAGATGATTTCTTCAATTGCTTCTGCTCCCTGATCCTGCGCATGCCTTTGCATCGACACCGGCAGAGCGAGCCTGAGGCTCGAAGAAGTCAGATTGCCGACAGTACTTAGATGTCCGAGAAGTCTCCGTGGCGGCCCTTGCCGGCGGCGAATCGGCCGGCCCCGGCGGCGGTCTCGCCCGAGGCGACCGCCTCCATCCCCAGCCGGAACTCGTGAGCGAGGGCCTCGTCCAGGTCCAGGTCCCACTGGGCGAGCAAGGAGCGCCGGTCGGTACGCATGCAGGCCTGGGGGAAGCGAGAGATCTCCTGGGCCAGCACCAGGGCGGCATCCAGGGCCGCTCCCGGCTCGGCCAGGCGGTTGACGAGGCCGATCCCTAGGGCCTCCTCGGCCCCCACGCCGCGCCCGGTCAGAAGTAGGTCCAACGCCCGGCTCTGTCCGATCAGGCGAGCGATGCGGATCGTGCCGCCGTCGATCAGCGGCACGCCCCAGCGCCTGTCGAAGAAGCCGAGGGTCGCGTCCGCGGGCCGCAACCCGGAGGTCGCACCAGAGGGCGAGCTCGAGCCCCCCGGCGACGGCGTGGCCCTCGATGGCCGCGATCACGGGCTTGCCGAGGACCATCCGGCTCGGACCCATCGGCCCGTCGCCTTCGGGATCGACCCGGTTCGCCCGCCCGGGATCGTTGGCCATCGCCTTCAGGTCCGCCCCGGCACAGAACGCGCCCTGCGAGCCCGTCAGGATCGCAACGTGGGCGGAGTCGTCCGAATCGAATGCCCGGAAGGCATCGGCCAGCGCCGCCGCCGTGGGCCCGTCGACCGCGTTGCGCACCTCTGGCCGGTCGATCGTGACGACCGTGACGGCCTCGTGCTGCTCGACCCTGACGCTCATGTCCGTGAGCCTAGAATGGATGGGAATCCCTCGCGAAAGGAGCGTTCCCATGGCTCGATCCGTCATCGTTTCCGCGGCCCGTACCGCGATCGGCAAGTTCCAAGGTCAGATCTCGCAACGTTCCCGCCGTGGATCTCGGTGCGCACCGCGATCAAGGGCGCCGTCGAGCGCGCCGGCATCGACGGCGAGCAGGTCGATTACGTGATCATGGGCCAGGTGCTCCAGGCGGGGACCGGGCAGATCACCGCCCGCCAGGCCGCGGTCAAGGCCGGCGTCCCCACGAGCGTTCCCGCGATCACGATCAACAAGGTGTGTCTGTCGGGTCTCAACGCGATCGCGATGGCCGATCAGATGATCCGCGCCGGCGAGGTCTCGGTCGTCGATCGCCGGGGGCATGGAGTCGATGGACCAGGCTCCCTATCTGCTGCCCGAAGGCGCGCACCGGATACCGGATGGGCGACGGCAAGGTCGTCGATTCGATGATCTACGACGGCCTGTGGGACGCGTTCAACCACATGCACATGGGCGACCAGTCAGACGACGTCAACAAGGAGTTCAAGATCAGCCGCGAGGACCAGGACGCATGGTCGGCGCGCAGCCACGAGCGCGCGCATGACGCGACCGACGTGGGCCGCTTCAAGGACGAGATCGTTCCGATCGAGCTCCCGCAGCGGAAGGGCGACCCGATCGTCTTCGACACCGACGAAGGCGTCCGGCCCGGAACGACGACCGAGTCGCTCGCCAAGCTGAAGCCGGTCTTCCAGTCCGACGGCACGATCACCGCGGGCAACGCATCACAGATCAGCAACGGGGGAGCAGCCGTCGTCGTCATGAGCGCCGAGCGCGCCCAGGAGCTCGGCGTCGACGCCGATCGCGGAGATCGTCGCCCACGGCATGTCCGCCGACCAGCCGCCGTACCTGCACACCGTCCCCGCCCTTGCGATCCAGGCGGCGCTGAAGAAGGCGGGGATGTCGCCGAACGACCTCGACCTCCTCGAGATCAACGAAGCTTTCGCTGCCGTCGCGCTCCACTCGACCCGAATGCTCTTCAACGGCAACAGCGCAGCGGAGGAAAAGGTCAACGTCAACGGCGGAGCGGTCGCGCTGGGCCACCCGATCGGCGCCACCGGCGCCCGCCTAACGGTCACCCTCCTCAACGAGCTGAAGCGCCGAGGCGGAGGCACCGGAGCCGTAGCCCTATGCGGAGGCGGAGGCCAAGGCGACGCAGTGATCTTCCAGGTTCCTGCCTAGCGTTTGTACAAGCGCATCCTTGTCGGGACCGATGGGTCGGAGACTGCGGCACGCGCCGTGGCTCGGGCCGCGGCCCTCGCGGAGACCATGGGGGCCGAGTTGCTCGTTGCTCATGCGTACGCGCCGGGCTCGGATGCGCTCGGGACCGACCGGGACGATGTTTCAGATGCGAAGCACCTGCTACTCAAGGCCGAGCACGAGCACGGCGGTCGCATAACCATTCGCTCGATCTTGCGACGCGGCGAGGCTGCCGCGGCCCTGTTGGATGTAGCTCGGGAAGAGAGCGCCGACCTGATAGTCGTGGGGAACAAAGGGATGGCGGGGGCTCAGAGATTCCTGCTAGGCAGCGTCCCGAATCGCGTGTCGCACCACGCGCCCATCGACGTGCTGATAGTTCACACGACGAAGTGAGTCGGGATCAGTCGGAGAACTTCTTGAAGACCTCGATCTTGTCGGCGTACTTGGCGCGCTTCTCTTGCGTCCTGGACGCCTAGGCCCTCCTCGGGTGCCAGAACGCGGATGCCGAGCTTGCCTTTGTGCAGGTTCTTGTGGACCTGGAATGCGGCCTCGGCCGTGTCCTCGAGCGGGTACGTCTTGCTCAGGATCGGATGGATCATGCCTAGCGATCGATGAGTCGGTTGGCTTCCCACGCCTCTTTGTAGTTGGCGAAGTGCGAGCCGATGATCGACTTCAGCATCATCCAGAGGTAGCGGTTGTCGTACTCGTGCATGTAGCCGGAGGTCGATGCGCAGGTGACGACCTTGCCTCCGCGCTTCGTGACGAACACGCTCGCGCCGAACGTCTGCCGGCCCGGGTGCTCGAAGACGATGTCGGGGTCCTCGCCGACGAGCTCTCGGATCTTCTTGCCGAAGCGCTTGAACTCCTTCGGCGTTCTGCTTGTCGCCGTCCCAGAAGCTGTAGCCCTCGGCCTTGCGGTCGATCGACGTGCTCGCAGCCGATCTCGTGGAGCAGCTCGACCTTCTCGGGGGACGACACGACGCCGATGGGGATCCCGCCTCCGTTCAGGCACGTACTGGACGGCGAAGCCCCCGAGACCCCCGTCGCGCCCCAGATCAGGACGACGTCACCCTGCTTCATGTCGGCGCCGTTGGGCGAGACGAGCATCCGGTACGAGGTCGAGTTCACGAGACCCGGCGACAGCCGCTTCTTCCCACGTGAGGTGCGTCGGCATCGGCATCAGCTGGTTCGCCTTGACCATCGAGATCTCGGCGAGGCTCACCGAAGTTGGTCTCGAAGCCCCAGATGCTTCTGTCCCGGATCCATCATCGAGTCGTCGTGACCTTGCGGGCGCTTCGAGATCGACGTAGTTGCAATGCACCGTGACTCGTCGCCCGGCTTCCAACGGGTCACGCCCGGGCCCGGTCTGCAGCACGACTCCCGAGGCATCCGATCCGACGATGTGGTGGTCGAGGTCGTGGCGGGCGCCGAGCTCACCCGTCTTGCGCGAAGCGCTCGAGGAACTTGAAGGTCGAGAGTGGTTCGAAGATCGAGGTCCACACCGTGTTGAAGTTGATCGCCGAGGCCATGACCGCGATCAGACACTCGTTCGGGCCGAGTGGCGGGAGAGGGACCTCGTCGACGTGCAGGGACTTGCGAGGGTCCTTGTCGTCGTGATCCATCCCGTCGAACATCTCCTGCTCGTCCTTGCGGACGAACGCGGCTCGCATCGACTCGGGGAGCTCGAGACTTGCCGATCTCCTCGCCGGCCCCGCGTCGTTCAGGATCGCATCGCGGATCGCATCCATGCTTCCGGCCACGGCAAACACTCCTTAGGTTCCGCTCTTTAGGAAGGGTCGAAGCTTAGCCTGCAACCTATGGACGCAGAGCTTCGAGCGGCAGCGGCTGCTGCCATCGGTTTCATGCCCGAGGAGGAGGGGCTCGCTCTCTATCGCACCGCCCTGGCTGCGGCGGAGTTCGGGCCGTTGCTCGAGGTCGGCTCCTACTGTGGGAAGTCGGCTCTCTATCTCGGTGCAGCGGCGCGCGAGCGGGAGACGCTTCTGTACTCGATCGATCACCACCGGGGCTCCGAGGAGCATCAGCCGGGCGAGGAGTACTTCGATGAGCGTCTGGTCGACGAGGAGGGCCGCGTCGACACGCTGCCGGCGTTCCGAGCAACGATCGCCGAGGCCGGGCTCGAGGACATTGTGGTGGCCATCGTGGCCGGGTCCGCGACCGCGGCCCGGTTCTGGAGGATCCAATTGGGGCTCGTGTTCATCGATGGCGGGCACAGCGCAGCCGCGGCACAGCGGGATCTGGAGTGCTGGGTACCCCACATCCTCCCCGGTGGCTCGCTCGCGATCCACGATGTGTTCGAAGATCCTGCCGAAGGGGGCCGGCCCCCGTTCGAGATCCACAGGCAAGCCCTCGACTCAGGAGACTTCAAAGAGAACGGCGCCGCCGGCAGCCTGCGGGTGCTCCGCCGGATCAGGTAAGGGTCGAGGTCTCCTGCAGGTCGGGGAAGCACTCGCCTCGGAAGAAGCCTGATGCGGGCGTGAGGTCGAAGAGAGCGTCGGCCGCCAGGAGGACCGAGCCCGAACCCCACGTCGGTTTCTCGCGCGGCCAGACGATGTTGTGGGGGTGTGTGGCTCCGGTCCAGTAATGACCGTCGTCGTCGCGCAGATGCTGGAGCCCCTCGAACATCGAGAGCGCGGCCTCGCGGCGGTCGAGCAGATCGAGAACGAGGATGAGCTCGGCCGTTTCGCCGGTCGTGACCCAAGGTTGATCGTTGACGCACCTGCAGCCGCGGCCCTCGATCACGAACTCGTCCCAGCGCGAGTCGATACGACGGTGAGCGCCTTCCCCGGCCAGGGCGCCGCCGAGGACGGGGTAGTACCAGTCCATGGAGAACCTGTCTTTGGGCTCGAACCCGGAGCAAGTTGCAACTCGTTCACCGAGAGAGGCGAGAGACAGCTCCCAGTCGGGGCGTTCCTCGCCCACGGTCTCCGCAAGAGCGACCGCGCACCGCAGGCTCAGGTGGATGCAAGATGAAGAGGTGAGGAGCGCCCCGGGCCATTCGCGGTAGTGCTCGTCGCGGGCCCACTGGATCGCGCCGTCGGTGCGCTGAAGGCCCAGGGTGAAGTCGATCGCTCGTTCCACAACGGGCCATATGGCGTCTGCCAACGAATCGTCGCCCGTGATCGTGAGGTGGTGCCACAGTCCGGCCGCGATATACGCGCAGAAGTTTGCATCGAGCGTGTGATCGAGGATCTGCCCGTCCCGGTAGGAGATCGCCCACGCGCCGTCAGGGCGCTGCGTCTCGCTCAACCAGCGATAGGCGCGCTCCGCCTCTCGATGAAGTCCTGCCACGTCGAGCCCCATCGCGGCCTCTACGTGGTTCCACGGGTCCGCGTGCCCATCGGCGTACCAGGGGATCGATCCGTCCGGCCTCTGAACGGAAGCGATAGCGGCCCCCGTCTCGCGCGCGCTGTCGGGGACGCTCACGACGGGCTCTCACTCGCGAGCGGCTTCATTCCGTACACGACCAGACTCTTGCCGAGGACGGGATCGAGCGCACGCTCCAACCTGTCGACCGGCGCGGGCCGAGTTCACGATCTGCCATTCGAGGAAGCGCTTGTAGAGCGCGCGTCGGCAGCGCGGACTCGTCGTCCACGCCGACCAGACAGCGCAGCCACCAGTAGGGGGAGTGAAGAGAGTGGGCGTGATGGGAATCGAGGGGGTCGACGCCGGCACTCGTGATCTTGTCGGTCAGCTCGGAGTGGGAGTAGATCCGCACGTGGCCACCGGCGCTGGAGCTGTACTCCTTTGAAAGCGCCCAACAGATCCGTTCCGGCCAGGCGCGCGGGACGGTGACGGCGACCCGTCCCCCCGGCTTGAGCACACGTTCGAACTCGGCCAGTGCAACGTGATCAGCCGGGATGTGTTCGAGGACTTCGGACGCGATGACGTGATCGAGCGATCCATCCGCGATCGGGAGCACGGTCGCGTCGCCCACGATGCATACGAGTCCGGCTCCGGGAGGATCTCGCCGGCCTCGTCCATCGCCGCGGCGAGAGCGGTGACCTCGTCGAGGCGTTCCCGGTCCAGGTCCATGGCGACCACGCGTACTCCGCGCTTGAGGGCCTCGAAAGTGTGCCGGCCGAGCCCGGCCCCGATGTCCAGCAGGGTCTGCCCCGCCCTCACGTCGAGCCGGTCGTAGTCGACGGTCAGCATCTATCCCATGGCCCCGCGATAGACGACCTCCATTGCCTCGGCCGTTGCCCGCCAGGTGAAGTGCTCCTCGACCCGCTCGCGGGCTCTCCGACCAAGGTTGCGTCGCGCCCCAGCATCGTCCAGAAGCCTCGCGATCGCCGATGCCAGAGCTCCTGCATCGGCGGGAGGCACGAGCGAGGCCGCGTCGCCGACCACCTCCGGCAAGGCGCCCCCCGTCGTGGCCACGAGCGGGACCTCGCACGACATCGCCTCGATGGCCGGCAACGAGAACCCCTCGTAGAGCGAGGGGACCACGGCGACCTCGGCTTCCGCGTACTGGGTCACGAGCTCGTCCCATTCGAGTCGCGACGTGAAGCGGATCGAATCGCGGAGCCCGTACTCCTCGATCGCGGCGGCCACCGTCCCTCCGCGGCGAGCTTGACCGATGACGACCAGCTCGACCTCGCGTTCGGTTCGCAGCTTCGCAACGGCTTCGATCAGATGGCTGAGTCCTTTGAGAGGTACGTCCGCGCTCGCGGTCGTGATGATCCGGCCGGGCACGCGCGCCACGTCGGCGAGCGGCCGGAAGAGTTCCGTGTCCACGCCGTTGTGGACGATGCTCATCTTTGAGGCGTCGACGCCGAACTCTCGCCGGACATCGTCGGCGGCCGCGCCGGAAACAGTGACGATGTGATCAAGCTTGCGGGCGACCCGCGCTTGCATGCGAGTGAACGAGTACCAGCGCTTCAACGCAGCTTTTCTCTTGCGAGATGAAACGTGCGCCAGCTCGAGCCGGAGGTCGATCGAGCAAGGGTGATGGATAGTGGCGACCACCGGGAGCCCACGGATCCGCTGGAGGCCGTAGCCGAGACACTGGTTGTCGTGCACGACGTCGAAGTCGTCCCGGCGTGCGGCGAGCAAGCGACGCGCTCGGAGGCTGAACGTGCGGGGTTCGGGGAACGCCGCAGTGCACATCGAGCCGAACTCGAGTACGTCGATCCAGTCTCGGAACTCAGAGCGCTTGGGTGTGCGGAAGGGATCGTCGGATCGATAGAGGTCGAGGCTCGGCACTTCCACAAGCCCGACGCCGTCATCTAGTTCGGGATAGGGCTGCCCTGCGAACACCTCGACGTGATGGCCGAGGTCTATCAGCGCCCGGCTCAAGTAGCGCACGTATACGCCCTGGCCCCCGGAGCGCGGGTTACCGCGATACGTCAGCAACGCGATCCGCAGTCCGCCCTGTCATAGGGGCCGTACTTTACGTGCCCCGGAGATAGCATGAGCGAGATGAGTACTGGGCTCAGTTTCGACTTCACCGAGGAGCAGGAGGCTTTCCAAGCCTCCGTCCGTCAGCTTGCCGAGGACAAGATCGCTGCCGCGGGCGCCGGAGATCGACGAATCGGACGAATACCCCTGGGACATCGACGAGCTGCTCGTAAAGAACGGGTTCGCCGGCGTTTCCTATCCAGAGGAGTACGGCGGAGCGGGTGGGGGCGCGGTCGAGATGTGCATCCTCGTCGAGGAGATCTCCGCGTGCCTCCGCAGGCGTTTCGCTGATCCCGGCCGTCAACAAGCTCGGAGCGATCCCGATCCTGCTGGCCGGAAGCGACGACCTCAAGAAGAAGGTCTGCACCGGCATCACGGACGGCGACCCACAGGATGTCGTATTGCCTGACCGAACCGGGCTCGGGCTCCGACGCCGCGGCGATGCAGCAGCAAGGCAGTTCAGGACGGCTCGGACTGGGTGTTGAACGGTTCGAAGCGATTCATCACGGGGGCCGGCGCGTCGGACCTGTACACGTATTTCGCCGTTACCGATCCCGAAGGAACGAAGGGCAAGAACATCACCGCCTTCCTCGTCTCGAAGGACATGGAGGGTTTCTCGCTCGGACGCAAGGAAGACAAGATGGGGATCCGCGGCTCGCCCACGCGCGAGGTCATCCTCGACAACGTCCGGGTTCCGGCTGAGAACATCATCGGCGAGGTCAACAAAGGTTTCCCGATCGCGATGCGCACGCTTGATTTCTCGCGGCCGACAGTCGCCGCGCAGGCTCTCGGTATCGCGCAAGGAGCGTTCGACTTCGCAGTCGACTACTGCGGCGAGCGCAAGCAGTTCGGCAAGCCCCTCGCATCGTTCCAAGGCCTGCAGTTCATGTTCGCCGACATGGCGATGAAGGTGGAGACCGCGCGCATGGCCGTCTATCGCGCGGCGAAGGCTGTCGACGACGAGGACCCGAACGTCAGCTATTGGGCTGCCATCGCTAAGTGCTACGCGTCCGATGTCGCGATGTCCGTGACCATCGACTGCGTGCAGGCGCTCGGAGGCTACGGATACATCCGGGAGTACCCGGTCGAGCGCTTCATGCGCGACGCGAAGATCACTCAGATCTACGAAGGCACGAACCAGATCCAGCGCGTGGTCATCGCGCGCAGCCTGTTTGGCAAAGGGTAAGGATGGGATCCAAGCTGGACCTGCCCCCGCCGCCGACGCTGACACAGATCGACGGCGGCGATGGCGGCTCCGCCTGGGTCGAGCTGCTCACGGCTCGTAACGACATCGACGCGCAGCTTCTTCGTGGTCGTCTTCTGGAGTCCGGCATAGAGACCAAGGCGATAAAGGATCGTTCCGTCCCGGGGGCCTGGCTTTACGGAGGATCGAACCCATGGGCCCCAGTGGTCGTCTGGGTCCGGCGCTTCCAGCTCGACGAGGCAAGGCTGGCCCTCGCCGAGCTCTCCTACGAAGGGCCGCCCGCCGACGAGGCTCGGTGGGCCGTGAATGCCTCCCCGAGCCGCCGTTTCACCGTGATGTGGTGGGTAACGGCGATCGTGTTGGGGTTGCTCCTCACCGGAGTGGCGCTGATGAAGACGGCAGGGTCGATCGAGCAGAGATGCGATCTCCCGCTGCTATGCGCCGAACCCGCACCGGTTAACCCTTAGCTAGACGTAGCTCCCATAATCGTTAACCCATGAAGAACCCGTTCAAGCGTGACCCCGACCCCTTCGCGGCCGCGAAGTACTCCGGAGTGTTCCGGAGCGTGCGCACGCGCAAGCGCAAACACATGCGCCACTGGTGGCAGTGGGCGATCGTCGGAGTCCTGACCCTCGTTCTTGTCTTCGGCACCCTCGTGTTCCTGAAGCTCAAGCACACGGAGAACAAGATTCACGAAGAGGGACCCGGAGAGCTACCTCAGGCGGAGGAAGACCGACCCTTCAACGCGCTCCTGGTCGGGTCCGACTCCCGTGAAGGTCTGACCGAAGAAGAACAGCTCTCGCTGGGGGCCGATGAAGTCGGAGGAGAGCGCGCCGACACGCTGATCCTGGCTCACATCGACCCATCGACGAACAAGGTGGTCATGGTCCAGTTCCCCCGGGACCTATGGGTGCCGATCGCCGGCGGCGGCGAGAGCAAGATCAACTCCGCTCTCGAGGGCGGGGCGCGCAAGCTGGTCCGGACGGTCGAGCTCGTAAGTGGTCTGACGATCAACAAGTACGTCCAGGTGAACATCGCCGGCTTCCGCGACGTCGTGGACGCGATCGGCGGCGTGAAGATATGTATCTCCGAGCCCATCCCCTTCGATCCACAGACGGGCATCGAAGTGACGGAAGAGGAAGTGGGGATGGTGAAGTTCGACGGAGACCGTGCGATCCGTTTCGTTCGCTCCCGCAACTTCGAGACCGGCGACTTCGAACGCATCCAGAATCAGCAGCGATTCTTGTCCGCCGCGGTCGACAAAGTCGTGTCGTTGGGCACGATCTTCCGTCCCACGCGCATCCTCGACCTCCTGGATATCGCCGGCGAGAACCTAAGCACGGATCAGGACACGACGATCAACGGGTTGCGATCGCTGGCGAGCCGGTTCCGGTCATTCGATCCGGAGAGCTACGAGGCCTACATCGTGCCGAACCTGGGGGTTGGAGCATCCGACGATGGGCAGTCCATCGTGCTCCCCAACGAGCCGGCCATGAAGCTCCTCTTCAAGGCGATCGAGCAGAATGAGTCGCCGGCTACGTTCGACGGCGTTCCCGCGATCGACCCGACCACGATCCGAGTCGAGGTCCTTAACGGCTCGGGGGTCGACGGGGCCGCCGACACGACTGCAGCCGAGCTCGCCGACGCCACCGAGACCGGCGACGGGGGAGTGGACGTCGTTTCCGTCGGCGATGCCGGGAGAAGGAACCACACCGAGACCGAGATCCGCTACGACCCCTCAACGAAACATATGGCGGAGCTGGTCGCCGTCGCGATGCCGGGGGCAAAGCTCGTCGAAGAGGATCTCCCCAAAGGAGTGGACGTGCAGGTCATCGTCGGCAAGAAGGTGAAGATCGAGCGTCTCATCCAGCTCCTGCCGATCCCGCTACCGAAGCCCTCGGCTCCGCCCCCGGAGTGCGCATAAGGTCGATCCATGTATGACATCAAGTACCGCACACGCGACGCGGCGGCCGATCCGGAGGGCGCGCTCGTGCTCTTCCACGGCCGAGGGGCGGACGAGAACGACCTCTTCCCCTTGTTCGACATCCTTGATCCGGACCGCAAGCTCGCCGGCATCGCCCCGCGCGGCCCTCTGTCCCTGCCGCCGGGCGGCGCGCACTGGTACGTGGTCAGGGAGGTCGGCTACCCGAACCCCGAGACCTTCTGGCCGACGTTCGAATCCGCAGCGTCCTGGCTCGACGCACTGCCGGAAACCACCGGGGTCCCGTTGGCGCGTACGGTACTCGGCGGCTTCTCTCAGGGCGCCGTGATGTCGTACGCGCTCGGGCTCGCGAATGGCCGGACGCGCCCGGCCGCATTGATGCCGCTGAGCGGCTTCATGCCGGAGGTCGACGGCCTTGAGTACGACTTGGCCGGGATCGAGGGCTATCCGGTGGCGATCGGCCACGGGACCTACGACCCCGTCATCTCGGTGGATTTCTCCCGGCGCGCGGCCGCGCGCTTGAGCGATGCCGGCGCCGATGTCATGTTCCGCGAGTCGCCGATGATGCACTCGATCGACCCCGAGTACCTGCCCGAGTTACGAGAATGGCTCGGCGCGCAGCTCCTCGAATAGCTCCTCATAAGCCTCCGCCACCGCGGCCGGCGAAGCCCATGTCTCGACGAATGCGCGGCCGGCTCTGCCCATGCGTTCGATCTCCTCGGGGGAGTCGAGCAAACGTTGGATCGCCTTCGTCAGAGCCTCGCCGTCGTCCGGAGGTACCGCGATCCCGGCCCCCGCGCGCTCGACGATCCTCGCTACCTCACTGTTGTGGTCGACGCTTGCGATGAGTGGGCGACCGGCAGCCAGGATCGAATAGGTCTTGGAAGGAACACTCGAGCTCGCCAGGCCCCGCTTGAGTGGGACCAGATGGATGTCTCCCGCCGCCAGCACTTCGGGAAGCCGGTCGGCAGGCTGAAGGTCGACGAACGTCACATTCCGAAGGCCCCGGGCTTTGCGTTCGAGCTCATTCCGCTTCGCCCCTTCGCCGTTGAGCACGAAGACCACGTTCTCCTCGTGGGTGAGCGCCCCCGCGGCATCAAGGACCATGTCGAGGGATTGGGACAGTCCGATGTTGCCGGCATACATGACGACGAGCTTGCCGGTCAGATCGATGTTCGCGGCGGTAGGCGTTCTCTCGTTCGAGGGGGCGGATCCACTTGGTGTCGACGAAGTTCGGGATGACCCGGACCTTGGATGGGTCGGCGACCTTGTCCTCGAGGTTCAACTTCAGGTCTTCGGACAACACAGTGACGGCATCGGCGTGGCGGTAGCTCCAGCTCTCCAGGCGTTGCGCGGCCGAGATAACGCGAGGATTCGTCAGCACGCCCAACTCGATCGCAACATCCGGGAAGACGTCCTGGATGTTGAAGACGAATCGGCCGGCTCGTCTGCGTGCGATGTGGCGTCCTGCCGGGCCAAGCGTCAACGGCGGCGACACCGCGATCACGCCGTCCAGCGGCTCACCTCGGCCCCCAAGGGCTGCCGCGAGTGCGCTGAAACCGCCGAAGGCCGCGGCCCGCAACACGATGTTGCTCTTGTCGGCGACCGGAAAAGGATGGATGCGGGTCACGCTGCCCCATGGGGTCGCCTCGTGGCGCACCAGCCGGCCCTCGAAACCCTGCTCGATCCGGTGGGTGCGATACCAGGGCAACGACGTGACGACCTCGATCGTGTGGTTCCGCTCGACCAGCTCGTGAACGATGCGCGTCCACACGGCTCCGGTGGGCGCGACGTCTGGCTCGAAGTGGGGCGTGACGACGCAAAGTCTCACAGCGTCGTTCCGAGCGCGTGGTGATAGGCATCTTCGAGTATGTCGGCGGCGCGATCCCACGTGAATTCGGCAGCTCGCTCGACCCCGGCCTTCGACAACTTGGTGCGAAGCTCCTCGTCGGTGAGCAGGTCGCCCATCGTCTCGGCCCACTCGTCCGCGTTGTCGGGCGACAGCAAGATCCCAGCGTGTCCGACAACCTCGGGGATGGCGCTCACGTCGGAGGCGATCACGGGTACCCCTCGGGACATCGCTTCCAGGATCGGGGCCCCGAAGCCCTCGAAGCGCGACGGGAAGGCCAGAGCCGTGGCGTGGTGATAAAGGGCATCGAGATCGACGCGCCGGCACATAGCCGAGCCTTCGAACATGATCCTCGATCTCGAGGTTGCGGATCTCCTGCGTGATCCGCGCTTCCATCGACCGGGCGGTGGCCCATTGCGTGCCACCCTTCGCACCCGTCAACACAAGCGAGATGCCGGGATGATCGTTGCGCAGGCGCGCGAATGCTTCCAGGAGCACGAGATGGTTCTTGTGGGGATAAGTCGCCGCCGGATAGAGGAAATAGGGGCCGGCAAGGTCGTAGCGGCTTCGCACCTCGCGCGTGCGGGCTCCTTTCCTTCACGCGGTGAGATGCCGTGCGGCACGCTGAGGACGATGCTCGGATCGATGTTGAGCCGTTCGATCACGGTCCGGCGTGAGAACTCGCTCGGAGTAAGGATCAGCCGCGCAGCCTCGGCGGAGCGCCACATCATCGTGCGTAGGAACGCGAGCTTCGTGCCGCGTGAAGTACTCCGGATAGAACAGGTATTGCAAGTCATGGATGGTCAGGACGGGCCGGGAAGGACGGATCAACGGCAGGACCCCACCCGCGTGATGCACCATGTCGATGTTTCGCTTCTTGACCTGTAGCGATAGCCACGCATGCTCGCCGGCAACCACTCGCGTGGGCTTGGACTTGCCACGCATCGGGCCGTAGACCGTTTCGAAGGTCTTGGCGAGCTCGGGATACGCACTGCCGAACTGAGGCAAGGCGAACAACGTGTATTCCAGGTCCGAAGCGCGTTCGGCCAGACCGCTGAGCAGTCGGACCGTGTAGGTCTCGGAGCCTCCGACGACCCCCGGGACCATCCACAGAAGATTGATACCAACGCGCTTCATCCAACGACCTCGCGATACACCTCGTGAACCAGCCGTGCGCTGCGCTCCCAGGGGAACTCGGCGGCCCGGCTCGGCCCGCCCTCGGCGAGCTTGCGAGCCAAGACGTCATCATCTAGTACCCGAGAGACCGCATCGCGTATCGCAACTTCATCGCGGGGCTCGATGAGAACTGCGGAGTCGCCCGCCAACTCCTCCGTAGACGTCCCTTTCGACGTGATCACCGGCGTCCCCTGCGCCATCGCCTCCAATACCGGCAGTCCGAACCCTTCGAGCAGGCTCGGGAACACGAAGACGCTCGAAGCTTTGTACAGACCCGGCAGGTCGAGACCGTCCACGAAACCGAGAGCCCGGACGCGCTCCGCCCCTCGGATGAGCTGGTCTAGGTCCTCGTTCCACCCGCGTGGTCCAACAAGAACGAGCTCCGCGTCCGTCTTCACGCCTTTCCACGCGCGCAGGAGGGCCGGCAGGTTCTTGCGAGGCTCGATCGTGCCGACCCAAAGGACGAAGCGGCCCGCAAGCTCATACTTCGCACGAACTCGGGCCGCCTCATCGTCGGGCGCGGGGGCGAGGTCCACTCCCTGGTGAACGAGCCGCAGCTTGCCGGTATCGAACCCCACCTCCTTGCAGTGCTCCAGAGTTGCCGTCGAGGAGCACATGACGACGTCCACGTCCTTGACCGCCAGACGCAACCCCGCCTCGAAGAACTTGAGTCCCCGTGGCGTGAAGTGTTCCGGGTGCTTCAGGAACAAAAGATCGTGCAGCGTAAGAACGAGCGGAACGGATCGCGGAGGGATGGCGAGTGTCGTCGCGTGAACGACGTCGACAGGGCCGGTAGCGCGTTCGACCTGGGGCTTGCGCCACCGATGCCACGACTCGTACATAAGGACTCTGGGCAAGGGGAGGTGGCGAACGGCGATGGGCGGAGCGAACTCCCGCGGCGGCGGCGCCCGGTGGCGAGCTGTGACGCCGACGAGGTCCAGGTCCTCGTGTGAGCGGAGTGCCCGCGCCATCCCCAGAGCCGCGACCGCGGTTCCCCCCGGCACACGGTGCCAGCACTGTTCGAGCGTCAGGGCGACACGCATCATTTGGCGACTACCATTACGCGGTGGATAACTGGGGCGACAACAGGGTTCTCGTAACCGGAGGGTCGGGTTTCGTTGGGCAGGCCGTCTTGAGCGGCCTCGCAGAGCGAGGCGCGGGAGCCGTGATCGCCCCCACCCACTCCGACTACGACCTCACGCGGGGTGAAGAGGTCAAGAAGATGTTCGCTCACGCGGAGCCCGACGTAGTCATCCATCTTGCAGCCAGGGTAGGGGGCATCGGGGCAAACATGGCCCATCCCGCCGAGCTCTACCTCGACAACCTGCTGATGGGGACCTACCTCCTCGAAGAAGCACGAACGACCGGAGTGGCCAAGACGGTGCTGCTCGGCACGATATGCGCCTACCCGAAGTTCACCCCCGTCCCATTCTCCGAGGACGAGCTGTGGAACGGCTATCCGGAGGAGACCAACGCGCCCTACGGCCTCGCCAAGAAGGCTCTGCTCGTGCACGCCCAAGCGAATCATCAGCAGTACGGACAGAACAGCATCTACTTGCTTCCGACCAATCTCTACGGGCCGCGCGACAAGTTCCATCCCTCGGTTAGCCACGTGATCCCCGCGCTTATTAAGAAGTGCGTCGACGCAAAGGAGGAGGGGGCCGACGCGATCGACGTCTGGGGGACCGGACGCGCCACCCGCGAGTTCCTCTATGTCGACGATGCAGCCGAAGGGATCTTGCTCGCAACCGAGCTCTACGACGAACCGGAACCTGTGAACCTCGGCTCCAATCTCGAGGTGACCATCGCGGAGATCGCCACGACCATCTCCCGACTGGTCGGGTTCGAAGGAGAGCTGCACTGGGATCCATCCAAGCCGGACGGTCAGCCTAGGCGCCGGGTCGACCCGACACGAGCAGAGAAGGCGTTCGGGTTCAAAGCGCAGACCTCACTCGAGGATGGGCTGAGGACGACCATCGACTGGTACATGTCCCACCGGGCCGAGGCGGAATCCCACCCATTTTGAAGGTTGCGCTCGACGCGACCCCTTTACTCGACGTTACGACGGGTGTCGCGCGCTACACGTCTGAGCTCGCGGCGGGCCTCGAACGAAGAGGCATTGACCTAACGCGTTACGTGATCTCGGCGCGAGGCAAGCCCGCCTTCGATGCGCGCACCTTGCGGGCTCCTGCGCGACTCGTACAACGGTCGTGGCAGTGGTTGGGCCGGCCCCGCATCGAGAGACTCGTGGGGCAGGTCGACCTCGTACACGCGACTAACTTCGTGTTGCCCTCGCTCGGAGACCTGCCGGGGGTCGTGACGGTGCACGACCTTTCCTTCGAACGCGACGACACGTTCCCTGGGGGCGAACGCCTCCGTACCCTCGTTCCGTGGTCGGTGCGCCGAGCCGCGAAAGTGCTCACGCCCACCGAGACGATCGCCGCGGAGCTTTGTGACCGCTACTCCCTGGGTCGCGATCGCGTAGCCGTTACTCACGAGGGCGTGGCCGCGACCTTCTTCGGCGCGACCCCTTTGTCCGACGGCGCGCTGAACGAGCTCGGGCTCCGCCGGCCGTTCGCCGTCGCGGTCGGCACGATCGAGCCGCGCAAGAATCTCCCGCGCCTCTTGCAGGCATGGACGTCCGTTCGCGCCGAGCTTGACGGGTGGGTCCTCGCGCTCGCTGGGCCCAAGGGATGGGGACCGCAGCTGCCCCCCACCCCGGGGGTCGTCCCGATCGGCTGGGTCGACGACGGCACGCTGCCGGGCTTGCTCGCTGCGGCCGAGCTCTTCTGCTACCCCTCGCTCTACGAGGGTTTTGGGCTGCCGCCCCTCGAAGCCATGGCCGCGGGGACCCCCGCCGTCGTGGGGCGGTATTCGGCCGCCGCCGAGGTGCTCGGCGACGCCGTTCGCCTCGTGGACCCCCTCGACGTCGAGGACATCGCCGCGGGGATCCTGGAGACCGCCTCGGGACGCAGCAGCTCCGGGATGGTCGTACGAGGCCGGGCCCGGGCGACCGAGTTCAGCTGGGACCGCACCGCAGGCGCGACCATTGAGGCGTACCGCAGCGTTCTCTAAAGAGGGAGTCGTTGTAGGACGACAGGTAGTGCTCACCATGCGGTTCTTCCAGACGCACGTTTCCCGGGCCCTGCGGATCGCCTCGATCGGGGCGATCGTGGCCGGCGCGCTCGCCTTTGCGGCCCCCGCGTCGGCGGGCAAGAAGGTCGAAGTCAGCGGAGGCGGCTGGGGTCACGGGATAGGGATGTCCCAGTACGGCGCCTACGGCCGGGCCCAGAACGGTGCGAGCGCGGAGTCGATCCTGACCACCTACTACTCGGGCACTTCCGTCTCCCAAGAGAAGATGCCGCGCCGGATCCGGGTCGGGCTCCTGCAGTATCAGAACTACGTCGGCGTCGGGTCGTCTGCGCTCACCGAGAACGGTGGGCGCCTCTCGTGGCACACCGCGACCGGCAAGGTAGCCGCGGGCGGACCGGGCGTCACTTGGAAGGTCGAAGCGAGTCCCACCGGCGGCGTGCGCCTCTATCGCAACGGCGAGCAAGTGAAGAACAACGGCGTCGGCGTGTTCGGGGGGCCTGGCGATCCGCTCTTTGCGCATTACGTAAAGCACGGCTCCCTAATCCGCATATCGGAGAAGGGTCGCAACTACGCGTATGGCCAGATGGAGTTCGATCCATACTCGTCGAGTCGCTGCGGTGCGGGTTTCTGCCTGCGTCTCGTTGTCTCGCTGGGCATGCAGCAATACCTCTATGGATTGGGTGAAGTGCCGTCGTCGTGGCCGCAGGCGGTATTGCAAGCTCAAGCGATCGCGGGCCGTACCTATGCCTTCGAGAAGGTCAATCGTTCCGGTCAGAACCGCGAGCCGTGTGGGTGCGCGGTCTACGACTCGACCTACGACCAGGCCTACGTGGGCGACTCCAAGCGCGACGCGTACTGGGAGCAGTGGAAGGGCGCGGTAGACGCGACGAAAGGCCAAGTTGTTCTCTACAAGGGAGGATCCGATCCAGGCTCTGTACTCGTCATCGTCGGGCGGACACACCGAGCACAACGAGAACGTCTGGGGCGGAACGCCTCTTCCATACCTGCGCGGCGTCCCCGACAAGCCCGACGACGTTTCGGCCAATCCCAATCACGAATGGTCCTTCGTGTTGTCGTGGAAAGAGCTCGGCGAGCGCCTTAACGCCTCATTCGACACCGGCAAGCTCAAGCGCTTGAAGCTCGTCAAGCCCTTCGGGGTTTCCGGCCGCGTCACCGTCGTCAAGTCGGACGATCGCGGAGGCGTGCGCATCGTCGGTTCGAACAAGACGGTTCGAGTGAGCGGCTGGTCGATGCGCTCGGCGCTGAGCCTCAAGGACACCTTGTTCCGGATGGACGTCTTCAACGCGACGGGGGAGCGCTTCGTCTCGAAGCAGAAGAGGCTGAAAGGTGCTGCGGGCCGCGCTCGTTCCAAGAGCTATCTCGTTCCGAGGGACTGGCGTAAGCCGCGAGGCCGCGCCCAGAACTTCGACGTCGGGCGGATGTATTGGAACAAGGAGCTCGACAAGGTCGTGTGGCTGCACGGCCCCGTTCTGCGTGCTTACGACCGGATGGGCCGCGAGTCGTCGGGGCTCGGGATGCCCGTGTCCGACGTGTGGGGGCCGGATGCTTATCGGGGTGCAACGTTCACGCGCGGCGTGATGATCTTGTCGAAACACGGCGCCCATACGGTTCGGCGAGCCTTCGAGGTCGCGTACAAGAAGGTGGGAGGGCCCCGGGGCCACCTCGGAGTCCCCAAAGGCGAGGAGCGCCGAGGTCGCCAGCGATTCGACACCGGGACCCTTTATCGCAGCGGGCGGAAGATCGTCGCGCTCTGGGGCGCGATCGACGAGCGGTATCGCTCAATCGGCGGCCCCGAGTCTCGGTGCGGTGCGCCCACTGGGATGAGGCGGGCTCAGCGCCGGGTGGTCGCTTCCTTCCGTCACGGCGAGATTGCCAGGAGCCGAACCGGCAAGCTGCGCGTCACCTGCCGCTAGCTACCCCCTACACTCCCCGGCATGGCTTTAGAGGTGCCTCCTCCCGAGGCCATCCCCATAGCGGCCGGGAGCACACGTAGCAGCGTCATATCGCTGGCGCTCGTGGTCATAAGCGTGGGCTTGTCGACCGCGGGTCATTTCACGCTCAAGAAAGCTATGACCAACGTAGGCAGGATCGGCACGGAAGAGGTCGGCCAGCTCGGGCAAACGATCACGAAGGCGGCCAAGGAACCGCTCCTCTGGGTCGGTCTCTTTCTGTTCGGGATATCCGCGCTCTTCTGGCTGGTGGTCCTGTCGCGCGTCCCGCTCTCGGTCGCGTATCCCTTCGCCGGCCTCTCTTACATAGTCATCGTGGTGCTGGACCATTACGTCCTTCACGAACACATCCCGGGCCTCCGGTGGGCGGGGGCCATCGTCGTCGCGATCGGCATCGGGTTGATCGGCATCTCCTCGAGGACGATCGCCGGAAGTTGATGGCGCGGCGTTGAAGGTCCTGGTTACCGGCGCAGCCGGCTTCGTCGGCACTCATCTGGTCCCGGCGCTGAGGGACGCGGGGCACGAGGTCCTCGCGACGTCACATACCGAGTCGCCCGGATGCGAAGTACTCGATGTGACACGCCACGATGAGGTCGATAGGGTCATTTCTACGTTTTTGCCGGAACGCATCTTCAACCTGGCCGGCCAGGCCGGCGTCGCACGGTCGTGGAAGGACCCGGGGCTCACCTTCACCGTGAATGTCGCAGGTCCTCATCACATCCTCGAGGCCGTCCGTCGCTTCTGCCCGTCTTGTCGAGTCCACCTGCCGTGCACGAGCGACGGATACGGGATCGTCGCGCCGGAGGACTGCCCCCTAGAGGAGGACGCCCCCCTTCGTCCGGCTTCTCCCTACGCGATGAGCAAGGTCACTCAGGAGTGGGTCGGGCGCATGTTCGTCGAGGCGTTCGGCCTCCACGTTGTCGTCACGAGGGCATTCATGCACATCGGCCCCGGCCAACCTCCGTCGTTCGCGACCGGCGATTGGGCTCGCCAGATCGCACTCGCCGAAGCGGGGAAGGGTCCGCGCGAGGTGTCCATTGGCAACATCGAGGTTGCCCGCGAGCTTGGAGATGTGCGAGACGTCGTTCGCGCTTACATCGCTGCCCTGGAGAACGGACCTCCCGGCTCGGTATTCAACGTGGCAACCGGAGATGCTCGTCCCCTACGGGAGCCGCTCGAGATCCTTTTGTCCCTCGCTACTGTGCCGATGACGCCGAGAGCCGATCCCGCGAAGCAACGCCCCACCGAGCTCCCCGTGCTCGAAGGGAGCGCGGCCGCGCTCGAACGGTTGACCGGCTGGAAGCCGGAGCGTCACATCCACGAAACCCTTGCCGACGTCCTCGAATGGTGGCGAAACGAGGTGCGAAACGCATGAAGGCACTGATCCTCGCCGGCGGGTTGGGCACGCGGTTGAGGCCGCTCACGTACAGCCGCCCGAAGCATCTGCTTCCGATCGCTAACCGGCCTCACATCGACCACGTCTTCGACCTGCTGCAGGGCCATGGGATCGAGGACATCGTTCTCCTGACGTCCTACCTGGCCGAGGCCTTCGCCGATGCCATCGAGCGGGCGACCGCGCGCGGCATGCGATTGGAGGTCACGCACGAGGCCGAGCCGCTGGGAACCGCGGGTGGCCTGAAGAACGCTCAGGGACTGCTCGACCGAGACACTTTCATCGCGCTCAATGGAGACGTTCTCACCGATTTCGATATCACCAAGGCGATCGCTTTCCACCGCGATCGGGGAGCGGAGGGAACGATCGTGCTCACCCCAGTCGAGGACCCCTCGATCTATGGGGTCGTCCCTACGGATCCAGATGGCCGCGTAACGGGCTTCATCGAGAAGCCGCCGCGCGACGAAGCTCCGACGAACCTCATAAATGCGGGCGTCTACATCCTGGAGTCCTCGATCCTCGATCGGGTCCCGGCGAACGAGGTGTGGTCGGCCGAGCGGCAGCTCTTTCCTCAGCTCGTGGAAGAGGGAGCCTTGTTCGCCCTCGACCTGCCCGGTTATTGGATGGACATCGGGACCCCGGACAAGTACCTCGCGGCCAACAAGGACGCGCTGTCGGGCGCCTTCAAGACCGATGCGACATCGAACGCGACGGCGGACCGGGTTCTGTTGGACGAAGGAGCGGAGGTGGCTCCGGACGCCCGGGTATCCTTCACCTGCTTGGGTGCCGGCGCCGCAATCGAGCAAGGTGCGGTCGTGGCGTCCTCGGTCTTGCTTCCCGGAGCGATCGTGGGACGGGGTGCCCATGTGGACGGGTGCGTTCTCGGCGAGGGCGCCCGTGTGTCGCCGGGGATCAACATCGCCGGGAAGGCGTTCGGCGACCGGGAGATCATCGAGGAGGCTGTGTGAAAGCGCTCGTAACGGGGGCCGCGGGGTTCATCGGTTCCCATCTTGTCGACAGACTTCTCAGCGAAGGCGAAGACGTCGTTGGGGTCGACGATCTCTCTTCCGGTTCTCTTGCGAACCTGTCCGACGCGCGCAGCTCGCGCATGGGTAAGTTCACGTTCCACCGCGTAGACGTGACATCAACTGCTCTCGGCGACCTCATCAAGCGCGTGAAGCCCGAGGTGATATTCCATCTCGCCGCGCAGGTCGATGTGAGGAAGTCGGTCTCCGATCCCATCAACGACGCGATGGTGAACATCATCGGGACCCTCAACGTCCTTCAGGCTGCAAGTGACGTCGGTTCGCGGAAAGTCGTCTTCACATCATCGGGAGGCTGCATCTACGGCGAGCCCGGCGAAGACCGACTGCCCGTCACGGAGGACCAGGTCTACACACCGGATGCCTTGCCCGAGTCCCCGTATGGGGTCTCAAAGAAGGTCGTGCTCGACTACCTCCGTTACTTCAAGGCGGTGAAGGACCTCGACTACACCGCGCTCGCGCTGGCCAACGTGTACGGCCCTCGCCAGGAACCGGCAAGCGAAGTCGGTCTCGAGGGTCAAGTGGTCGCCATTTTCTGTCGCAAGATGATCGGCGGTCGTCCGTGCACCATCTACGGCGACGGCACGCAGACGAGGGACTTCGTCTTCGTCGACGACGTCGTGTCCGCCTTCGTGGCCGCCGGCAACAAGGGTTCCGGCGAGTTGATCAATGTCAGCAGCGGCGAGGAACTATCCGTGAATGAGCTGTTCGCGCGACTGAAGGAACTGACGTCGGCGCGCTACGAGCCCGTCTACGCCGGCGCTCGGCCCGGGGAGCTCGAGCGCATCGTCGTCGATCCCTCGAAAGCTGCCGAAGAGCTCGGATGGCGCCCCGCGGTCGACCTCAACGAGGGCCTGAAGCAAACGGTGGCTTGGTTCCGCTCGACTGCCTGATGGGGCACCTAGCTCTTCCTGACCAGTCAAGGCCTAGGTAACTCGATCTAGACACCCTACGTAGGTTGCGGATTGGGGCGCGCCCGAGCAGAGCGAACAATGGGATGACTTGGTTAATCCAGGTTCGCGAGCTGCCGGACAGGGGTCTCTTGGCGGAGGGTGCGGCGCTCCTTGAGAGGGGACGCGCATGAGCTTCGCCACCAAGAGCCGCAGCGTTTCGATCGTCACCGTCCTCACCGTGGCCCTCATGTTCATGATGTCGGTCCTTGCGCTCGCCGAATCCGTCATCGAAGAGGGCGAAGGCGAAACGACCGAAGCCATCGAGCCGACGCCGGAGCCTGCAACGGAAGAAGCCGCTCCGGAGATCGTGACGGAGGCTCCCGCGCCTCTCGAGCCCGACGACGAGGGCAAGTCCGCCAACGCGACGTTCGAGACTCGTGACGTCGACCTCGGCAACGCGGGAACACCCGAGCTCAAGAAGAAACCGCCGAAGGCCAAGGAAGAAGACGAGTGGGCACTGCGCGACGAGGAAGATGACGAAGAAGACGACGACGACGATGATGATGACGATTTTGCCAAGAACCTGGATCAGTCCGTCTCTCCCACGGATCAAAGCGGAGGCGGTACCTGCAACGACTCCGACAACAGCGACTCTGGCTTTGGCTTCACGGCTGGCGACGGCGACGACAGTGACAACAGCAACGACAGCAACTGCGGGGTAAACGGAACGGTGGTCGTCAACAAGGTCGTTACCGGGAACCCTCCGGCGACCCCCGAGCAGTTCGGATTCGAAGTTAACTGGGATCAGGAGAACGGACTTCCATCCGACTTCCAGGTCGCCGGCGGCGCACAGCAGTCATTCCCCCTAGCCCCAGGCCAATACACGATCGCCGAGGTCCTGACCACGGAGCAGTCGAACAGTGGCTGGTCATTGACGAGCGCCGACTGTGTGGGCCAGGAGATCCGCATCGGCGACAACCGAGGAATCCCGAAACATCTTCAACAGGGCGTGCCCAACGGGGACGACATCGACCTGGACCCGGGTGAGACCGTCACCTGCACTTTCACCAACAACTACGACCCGCCCGAGACGATCACCATCAACAAGACCGTTAACGGCGAGTTCGCGAGCCAGACGAACGAGCAGTTCTCGTTCTCGGTCGACGAGGTGAGCTGTGGCAACCCCCGTCAACTCAACGCACGGCGGTTGCAAGCCGAGGTCGGCACCATCCCGGGCGGAGGTACGCTCACCGTGCCCGCCGGCCAGGGCTGCTTCATCGTCTCGGAGAACATGCCTCTGGCAGATGGGTGGGGCCCGGGTGGCGTCGCTTGTTTCGAAGGGCAGAGCTCGGTCGGGCAGAGCACCGGGAATCCTGGTCAGATGCTTCTCACCTTGGGCGACGGTGCCAATGTCACGTGCTTCTTCTCCAACGACTTCTCGGGCGGGAAGATCGTGATCGACAAGGTCGTGAACGGCGCTAGTCAACAGACGGCATTCAGCTTCCAACCCAGTTGGACGGATGCAGGGAACACCTTCAATCTTTCCGCCGCGAGCGCACCTTTCGAGGCGATACTTCCGACCGGTACCTACACCGTTGGGGAAGGCCCGCTGCCTCAAGGTTGGACCTTCAACGGCCAGCTGAGCGGTTGCGTGAGCACCTTCCCGCCGTCTAGGGACAAGCTCACGGCCGGCAGGAATCTCTCCGCGGGCAGCTTCGATGGGCCGACGGCATCCATCACGCTGCAGCCCGGCGAAACCGTCACGTGCACGTTCCATAACGACTTCTCGGAGGCTACGTCTCGCCTCCACGTCGATCAGGTCACGGTCCCCCCGGGCAACCCCACCGAGTTCGACTTCACCGTTGACGATGGCCTTTCGGCTCCTCGTTCGGTGG
Source organism: uncultured Actinomycetes bacterium (assembly GCA_963786155.1). Classification (GTDB taxonomy): domain Bacteria; phylum Actinomycetota; class CADDZG01; order CADDZG01; family WHSQ01; genus CAWAXW01. The sequence continues at coordinate 421,370 of CAWAXW010000006.1, forward strand.
CCAAGCCGGCCCACGTGGTCGTGGCCACCTTCAACGACCTGACGGACGCCGGAGGCTTCTCCACGGTTACGTTGCCCCCGGGTACTTACAAGCTGGCGCAGTTGCAGCAAGCCGGTTGGACGCTCACGAGCGCGATCTGCGACACGCCTGGAAGGGGCGGGCCGGTCCCGGTCGGGACCCTCAACGGACCGAGTGTCGAGAACATCACACTCGCGGCCGGCCAGGACGTCTTCTGCATCTTCACGAACGCGCAGCAGAACAACCCACCTCGCGACCCACCGGACATCCCCTTCGTTCCGCCGCCACCTCCGCCTCCTCCACCCCCACCCCCGCCACCTCCGCCGCCAACGCCCACGGAAGTAGCGTCGACGCCACCGCCACCGACCGAGCCGCCGCCCACGACTCCGCCACCGACGGAGTCGCCACCACCGACGCCGATAACGACGCAGCAGCCCGGCGATTCGACTCCTAAGCCCGAACCGTCGGACTCGGTCCTCGGCGAGCAGATCCAGCAGCCGGGAGATGCCGCGCCGCAAGTGCTGGGCGCACCGGCCGACGCGCTTCCACTCACGGGCGGAAGCCCGCTGCCGATGACGATGCTCGGGATCTTGTTCATCGCCTCGGGTTGCCTGGCGATCGCGCTGGCACGACGTAAGCGTTCTTAGCTCTTCTCCGGGAGAGGTCTGAAGACCGGCCTTCTCCCGGATAAGAGTGTCCGACTCGGCCACATAGTCCCTTCTGACTACGGGTTCTTAGACCCTTTGGCAGGACCCCGGTACTTAGGTTGCGGATTGGGCCTCGCCCTACCAGAGCGAACAATGGGATGACTTGGTTAATCCAGGTTCGCGAGCTGCCGGACAGGGGTCTCTTGGCGGAGGGTGCGGCGCTCCTTGAGAGGGGACGCGCATGAGCTTCGCCACCAAGAGCCGCAGCGTTTCGATCGTCACCGTCCTCACCGTGGCCCTCATGTTCATGATGTCGGTCCTTGCGCTCGCCGAATCCGTCATCGAAGAGGGCGAAGGCGAAACGACCGAAGCCATCGAGCCGACGCCGGAGCCTGCAACGGAAGAAGCCGCTCCGGAGATCGTGACGGAGGCTCCCGCGCCTCTCGAGCCCGACGACGAGGGCAAGTCCGCCAACGCGACGTTCGAGACTCGTGACGTCGACCTCGGCAACGCGGGAACACCCGAGCTCAAGAAGAAACCGCCGAAGGCCAAGGAAGAAGACGAGTGGGCACTGCGCGACGAGGAAGATGACGAAGAAGACGACGACGACGATGATGATGACGATTTTGCCAAGAACCTGGATCAGTCCGTCTCTCCCACGGATCAAAGCGGAGGCGGTACCTGCAACGACTCCGACAACAGCGACTCTGGCTTTGGCTTCACGGCTGGCGACGGCGACGACAGTGACAACAGCAACGACAGCAACTGCGGGGTAAACGGAACGGTGGTCGTCAACAAGGTCGTTACCGGGAACCCTCCGGCGACCCCCGAGCAGTTCGGATTCGAAGTTAACTGGGATCAGGAGAACGGACTTCCATCCGACTTCCAGGTCGCCGGCGGCGCACAGCAGTCATTCCCCCTAGCCCCAGGCCAATACACGATCGCCGAGGTCCTGACCACAGCGCAGTCAGACGCGGGGTGGTCGTTCTCGAGCGCCGACTGCGTGGGCCAGAGATCCGCATCGGCGACAACCAAGGAATCCCGAAGCATCTTCAACAGGGCGTGCCCAACGGGGACGACATCGACCTCGACCCGGGTGAGACCGTCACCTGTACTTTCACGAACGACTACAACCCGCCCGAGACGATCACCATCCAGAAAATCGTGACCGGAGAGTTCGCGAGCCAAACCCAGCAGTTCTCGTTCTCGGTCGACGAGGTGCCTTGTAACGTCGGCCGCGTGCGCAACGCTCGGCGTTTGCAAGCCAACGTGGGCTCGATCGCAGCGGGCGGGTCTCTCACCGTTGATGCGAGCGTGGGCTGCTTCATCGTCTCCGAAGACCTGAACCTACCCAATGGATGGAGCTGGTCCTCCGTCACATGCACCAATGGGCAGGCAACGGTGGGGGGGGTTGTGGGGAATGGTTCCGCCGGATTCTTCATGGGGAACGGGGAGAACATCACGTGCTTCTTCTCCAACAACTTCTCGGGCGGGAAGATCGTCATTGACAAGGTCGTCGGCCAAGGCGCAAGCCAGGAGACGGCCTTCAGCTTCCAACCCAGTTGGACCGGGAACACGTTCAATCTTTCTGCGGCGAGCGCACCTTTCGAGGTGATACTTCCAACCGGCAACTACACCGTGTCGGAGGGCGCGCCGCCTCAAGGTTGGACCCTCAACAGCCAGTTGAGCGGCTGCGTGGGCACCTTCCCGCAGCGGCAGGAAGTCCCCGTTTCCAAGCACCTCTCCTCGGGCAGCTTCGCCGGGCCGACCGCGTCCATCCAACTGGCTGCCGGCGAAACCGTCACTTGCACGTTCCACAACGACTTCGCCACCGTCAACAACCCGCCTCGCGACCCGCCGGACATCCCGTTCGTTCCACCGCCACCGCCACCACCGCCACCGCCACCACCGCCACCGCCTCCGCCCCCACCACCTCCGCCGCCAACGCCCACGGAAGTAGCGTCGACCCCACCGCCACCGACCGAGCCGCCGCCCACGACTCCGCCACCGACGGAGTCGCCACCACCGACGCCGATAGCGACGCAGCAGCCCGGCGATTCGTCGCCCGAGCCCGAACCGTCGGACTCGGTCCTCGGCGAGCAGATCCAGCAGCCCGGAGACGCCGCGCCGCAAGTGCTGGGGGCACCGGCGGACGTGCTGCCGCTCACGGGTGGCAGCCCGCTCCCCATGGTGTTCCTGGCCGGGTTGTTCATCGGCTCAGGCACTCTTGCTATAGCCCTCGCTCGACGAAGAAGTAGGAGAGGAGTCCTCTAGGGCAACATTTGACTGGCTCCCTGCAGCCGTCGTTGACGACTTCCGGTCGCCACTGTCAAACGTTCCCCTCTAGCCCTCGAAGGTGTCGATCCCGACGTTCTCGGGACCGCGGCCCTGGAACTGGGCCCGGAATGCGTCGATCACCGGCTGCGCGACCTCTTCACAACTCTGTGCGTTCCGCCATCCGGTGATGACGAAGTTGTAGGGGTCCTCGATGCCGTCGAAAGGAACGGTGATCGTCTCGACGGCCTGCTGCTCGGTGACGTCGCGGAGGTCATCGAGGATCTGCGGATCGGCGTCCGGCCTGTACCAGATGACGAGTTGTCCGTGCTCCATGTTGTGCACGAGACGCTCGCTCTCGACGAACTCCTCGTGGAAGCCGGGGTCGGCGATCTGATCGGGTGGCCAGTGGTTGCCGCTCGTCGGTGGGGACTGCGCGTATTGAACGGTCGTTCCGGTATCGACGTGGGTGTTGCCTTCGTCTTCGTGCTCTTCGACCTCGGTGCAGCCCGCCGTTTCGAATTCGCCTCCGACGTCTGCCTCCGGCGCCTTCTCCTGACGTTGGGAGATGATTCCCGCGATCGCGAGGCCGACGATCAACACCCCCACGATCACCGTGATCATGTTGGTCTTGCGCGTGGCCTTTCGCTGGGCGTTCTTGCGTAGCTCTTCGGCCCGCCTGCGCTGCTGCTTCTGCTGAAGTTTCTTGCTCATGCGACGGAGAGGCTATCGCAGGGCGTCGGCCTACCGGAAAAGATCTTCGGCGGGCGGGCGCACGATCTCCGCGGCGGATCCTCGACCCGCGACGGCGGGCGAGCCCCGCACCACGGCGGCGCAGACCCCGTCGGTCTTGCCCATGACCATCTCGGCGGCGCCGGCCAGCTCGTCCGCCACGCAGATCCTGGTGGCCGTTAGCTCCCGCCCCTGGGCGTCGTGGGAGCCTCGATGGTCTACGAAGGGCTCGATCCCGGCCACCCCGATAGCCACATTCGTCTGCCCGAGCCGCCAGGCCCTGCCGAAGGTGTCACTGATGATGACCGCAACCTCGTGACCCGTGAGGTTCCCGACGCGAGCCTGCAGGCGGCGGGCGGAGAAGATCCGGATCGAGGGGGAGAAGCACGATGCTGTCGCCCGGCACGTTCGACGCGTCGATCCCGGCGTTCGCGCAGATGAAGCCATGACGCGTCTCGCTGATGAGCATGTTGCCGCTTCGACGCAGGACCGCGCGCGATTCGGCGGCCAGATGCTGAGGTCGTTCGGCGGCTGGAACCAAACGGCCCTCGGCCTTCGAGACCACCTTCTGGGCGACGACGAGAACGTCCCCCTCACCGAGGAGGTCACCGGCGGCCTCGACGATGAGCGCGGCCAGGTCGTCGCCGGGCTCGATCTCCGGGATGCCCTCGAGGGCCGTGACCACGATCGGGCTCATGCCGCCACGACGCCGCGCGCAAGAGCGATCGAGCGCCCTTTGTCGGTCATCACGGTGTCGAGGGGAAGCGCCGTCATTCCGAGGCTGGAGACGACTCGGGTTTGCCGATCGTCCTCCGTGCCGTCCAAGACGAAGACGTTGCACAGGTCCGCATAAAGCCGGGCAACTTCGAAGGCGTCCGATCCGCCGGCGAGCGAGCGCAGCAATCGATCGGCGGGCCCCTTCAGGGCTGCGCCCCGCACGATGGGGCTGACCGCGATCACACTTGGGTGCGAGCGCAGTGCGTCGCGCACACCGGCAAGGGCAAGGATCGGACCCAGCGAGAGATATGGATTTGAGGGACAGAGAACGACGCGGTCGGCTTCGGCGATCGCGTCAAGCACGCCGGGGGCCGGCTCGGCCGAATCGATCCCGTCGTAGACGATCTCGGCAACCTCGGGCTCGGCGCGTTCCTTCACGAAATATTCCTGGAACTCGAGCGTGCGGCCATCGGCCGTGCGTACCAACGTTGCAACCCGATCGTCCGACATCGGCATGATCCGTTGTTGCACCCCCAACGAGCGTGTGATCTCTGCGGTCGCTCGTGATAGAGGCAGTCCCGACAGGAGGCGCTGCGTCCGGTAGAGACATGTTGCGAAATCGCGGTCGCCGAGGTTGAACCAGGCTTCCGAACCCAGCGACCGGAGGCCTTCGACGAGGTTGAAGGTGTCGTCCCTGATCCCCCAGCCTCGGTCGGTGTCCGCTATGCCTGCGAGCCAGTAAGTGACGATGTCGATGTCGGGAGAGACATGGACGCCGTAGATCTCCGCGTCATCGCCTGTGTTGACGATCGCATGCAGATCAGACCCGACGACCTCTGCGAGACCGACGAGCAACTTCGCGCCGCCGACACCGCCGGCAAGAGCCGTAACCTTCACTGCAAGCGAGTCTAGTAGCCTCCTTCGCATGACCCGCCTGGAAGCCCTAGCGCGGCGCGTGGGCGCGGGCGAGCGCCTCGAAGAACCCGAGATCCGAGAGCTCGCTGCACTCGCGCCCCACGACGCCGATGTAGTGCTGTGTGAGGCGGCGCGACTCCGTGATGAGACGACCGGCGCTCGCATCACGTTTTCCAAGAAGGTGTTCATCCCGCTTACGCAACTGTGCCGTGACGCTTGTGGGTATTGCACCTTCGCCCATCCACCGCTCCCGGGGCAGCGGACCTACATGACCCTCGATGAGGTGCTCGAGGTTGCCCAGGCCGGTGACAGAGCCGGTTGCAAAGAGGCACTGTTCACCTTGGGCGACAAACCGGAACGCAAGTGGCCCGAGGCGCGGGCCGAGCTCGATGAGTTGGGCTACGCATCGACCATCGAGTACCTGATCGCGGCTTGCCGGCACGTTCTAAACGAGACCGGTCTCCTCCCGCACGTAAACCCCGGAGTGCTCACCGAAGACGATGTGCGCGCCCTGCGGGAAGTGAGCGTGAGCCAGGGACTGATGTTGGAAACTATGTCTGAGCGATTGCTCGCCCGGGGCATGGCCCACTTCGGTGCTCCCGACAAGCGTCCCGAGGCGCGCCTCGAGACACTCGAGGCGGCCGGCCGGGCAGATGTGCCTTTCACGACCGGGATCCTTGTCGGTATCGGCGAGACCTTCGAGGAGCGCATCGACGCGTTGCTCGCCATCCGCGAAGTGCACGAGAAGTACGGACACATCCAGGAAGTGATCGTCCAGAACTTCAGGGCGAAGCCCGGCACCCTCATGGAGTTGCACCCAGAGCCGGGAGTAGACGAGATGAGCCTCGCGATCGCGTTCGCTCGTTTGATCCTGGGTCCCGAGGTCGGCGTGCAGGCTCCTCCGAACCTGACTCCGGACGAGTACGGCGTCTACCTTGACTCGGGCCTGAGCGACTGGGGTGGCGTATCGCCCGTGACGCCGGATCACGTGAACCCCGAACGCCCGTGGCCGAAGCTCGACGAGCTACGCGAGACCACCGAGGCGCGCGGCTTCAAGCTGCTCGAGCGGATCGCGGTGTACCCGGATTACTGCGGCGCGCCGCCACAGCTCGACAGGTGGATCGCCTCCGATCTGCGCTCCAGTGTGCTCGACGCCATCGATGCAGAGGGCTATCGCAGGCCGAACGAGCTCTGGTTCTCTGGTGCGGACGAGCCACCGCCCGACTCCGCCACAGAGACGCTGGCAGCAGCCGCCGTGGGCGCGTGGCGAGTGCCCGGCCGCGTCGCGCGCAGTTCGGTCATGAGCGCGCTGGACGTCGCCGCTGACGGCGGACGTCTGGAAGAGGACGACATCGCGTTGCTGTTCACGGCACGCGGCTCGGAAGCCGAGCGTCTGTACTCCGTTGCCGACGACTTGCGTCGGGAGACGGTGGGTGACGATGTCACCTATGTGATCAATCGCAACATCAACTACACGAACATGTGCTACTTCCGGTGCGGCTTCTGCGCATTCTCCAAGGGCCCCCGGTCGCTCAACCTGCGGGGCGATCCCTATGTGCTCAGCCCCGATGAGGTCGCCGAGCGAGCGGTGGAGGCCTGGGAGCTTGGGGCGACCGAGGTGTGCATGCAAGGAGGGATCCATCACTCGTTTACGGGAGCCGATTACGTCGCATACCTGCGCGCCGTGAAGGAGGCCGTGCCCGAGATGCACGTGCACGCGTTCACCGCTCTCGAGGTGTGGCAGGGGGCCGAAACATCCGGGAAGTCGGTGCGCGACTTCTTGATCGAGCTGAAAGATGCAGGTCTGGCGACTCTCCCCGGGACGGCTGCCGAGATCCTCGACGACGAGATCAGGGCGATCATCTGCCCCGACAAGATCACCACCGAACAATGGTGCGAGGTCCACGGCATCGCCCATTCGCTCGGGCTCCGATCCAATGCGACGGTCATGTTCGGCACCGTCGAAGGGCCGCGCAATTGGGCACGTCATCTCACCAGGGTTAGAGCGCTGCATGAGGAGATCTGCAGCCGGGACGACAAGCAAACGGGCCTCTTCGAGTTCGTGCCGCTTCCATTCGTGCACATGGCGGCTCCGATCTACTTGCGCGGGAGGGCCCGCCGGGGCCCGACGTTCGAAGAGACTCTGAAGATGCACGCGGTCTCCCGGATCGCGCTGCACGGGCATATCCGCAACATCCAGGTGTCCTGGGTCAAGATGGGGGTCGAAGGTTCCAAGCTCGCGCTCCAGGCGGGCGCAAACGACCTCGGGGGCACGCTGATGAACGAGAACATCTCCCGCGCCGCCGGTGCGAGCCATGGTCAAGAGCTCGGACAGGAGGCGATGCACGATCTGATCCGCTCGATCGGGCGGACCCCGCGTCGACGAACCACTTTGTACGACGCGGTGCCTGCGTAAGCGTGAGGCATTTCTTCCATGAGTGTTGAGGAGAGCGCAGGCGCGGCCCCATCACGGTCCGAGAAATGGAGCCGTCAGCCGCCGACGATCCTGGCCATCATCGTCACGCACGACGGCCGCAGGTGGCTCAAGGATTGCCTGGTCGGCCTCAACCTCCAGTCGTACGCACTTCTGGATGTGTTGGTCGTGGACGACGCATCCCCCGACAACAGGGATCGTCCGACCCTCAAACGCATAGCCAAACGCCACCTTCGCCGAAGACGATGGGGCTACCTCAGAACGCCGAGGCCGCTCGGGTTCGGCGGCGCGATCAACTGGGCCATGTCGCGCGTCCGAACCGACGCAGACATGCTGCTTGTTCATCCACGACGATGTCGCCCTCGACCCGCAGTCGGTCGAGCAAATGGTCCGGCGCATGGCGGACGACGAGTACACGGCGATCGTCGGACCGAAGCTCGTCGCCTGGGACGACCCCTCCCGGCTCGAAGAGGTCGGTATGGCGATCGACCGCTTCGGATATCCGTACAAGGGACTGGAAGAGGGCGAGATCGACCTCGGTCAGCACGACACGCCGAACGAGGTCTTCTACGTGACCTCGAGTTGCATGCTCGTGCTGCACGACGTCTTCAAGGAGATCCGGGGTTGGGATGCCCGTATGCGCGCCTTCTCCGAGGACGTCGACTTCTGCTGGAGGGCTCGCCTCGCGGGGCACGTTGTCAGGGTCGAACCTTCCGCGCGGGGGCGTCACGCGATAGCGCTGGCGAAGGGGCTCAGGCAGTCACGCTTCTCGCCGTCCCGTTACTACATCAGGCGGAACAGGTTTCGCACGATCCTGAAGAACGCATCAGGACTTCGTCTGCTCGCGCTGATCCCGCAGTTCATCCTGCTGGCCCTGGGCGAGATGATCGGTTTCCTCGTGCTCAGGCAGCCGGGAGAGATCCTCAATCTCTTCCGAGCATTCGGATGGAACACGATCACGCTTCCCCAGACGATCGCCGAACGGAGGCGCGTCCAACGGACACGGACGGTAACGGACCGCGCGATGAAACGGCTGATCGTTCGGCAGACCGCCCGCGTCCGCTTCTACATCGCGCACCAGACCGATCGACTGGAAGAAGCATGGGGTCGTCGTGCAGAGGTCTTCTCCATACGCGGCGACCGGGTTCAGAAGATGGCGGGCAAGCTGGTCGGCAAGTGGGGAGCGGTCGCGCTGCTCCTGACGATCGGACTGTTGCTGGGCTTCCGACACTTCCTCTGGGGCCCGTCCGTCTCGGTTGGAGACCTGTTGCCGTTCCCCGAGAGACCCATCGCTATGTGGCGGGCCTTTGGTTCTCCCTGGCAGGGAGCGGGGCTGGGGCAGCCGGGGGTCTCGCCCCCCGCATTCGTTGGTTTGGGCGCCTTCCCCATCGTGAGCTTCGGCGCCGAGGGAGCGGCGCAGAAGCTCCTCGTCATGACCTTCGGCGCTATTGCCGGGCTGGGCGCCTACCGGTTGCTCACCGATGTCGTCGATCGCCAAGCCCGCATCGTGGCAGCGTTCGTGTACACCCTGGGCACGATCGGTTACGCGGCGATCAGGGAAGGTTCGTTGAGCGCGCTCGCCTTGGGTGTCGCCGCCCCCTTCGTACTGCACTCGATGCTGAGGTTGACCGGTTGGGTCCGCCCGGCCGGCTTCGAAGGCGGCCGAGAGCTGGCGCGCGCCGCTTTATGGAGCGCGTTCTCGGCGGCTTTCGTCCCAGGATCGTTGATCCTTTACGTGCTCGTGGGCCTGGCGCTGGCCGCGGCGCGCGGGCTTTTCGCCCCGCGCGCGATCCGTTCGTTCTTCGCCGCTTTCATCGCTCTCGTGATCGGATGGTTGCTGCTGTTGCCCTGGAGCGCATCCTGGACCGGAGAGGGAGGACCCCTCGGGCGCCTGTTGTCCGAAGAGACGCGGTCGTTCTATCAAGCGTCCTTCGAAGGACACGGGATGGCATCCGTCGCTCTTGGGCAGACTCCGGACGGGCCGACGCTGTTGGGCTTGGCGCTCCCATTGTTCGGGCTGGTTGCCGTACTCGGCTCGGAAGGTCAGCGCCGAAGGGTCGCCCTGTTGTTGTGGGGGATCGTTGCCATCTCGGGAGTGATCGTGGCGGCCATCGCCTCGGGAACGATCCCACCGATCGTGGCCTCGCCGACCGAGGCCGGGGTGCTTCCCGCCCTCGCTTTCGCCGGGCTCGCCGGCCTTGCCTTCGGGGCCTTCAAGCTCGACCTTCCCCGGAGAGGTGTAGGTGTCGTGCACGCGCTCAGCCTCGGACTTCTTTCGGTCGGCGCCGTGCTATTGGTGCTCAGTCTCGGAAGAGCGATGTGGGAGGGCGCGTGGGAGCCAGGCCGGGGAGTACAGAGTCGCGAGCATTCGGAGACCGTCGAGCAGATCAGGTCGCTGCTCCTCGCCGACGCCGAACAAGTAGGGCCCTTCAGGACGCTGTGGGTGGGAAGCAGTTGGCACAAGGGCGCCACAAGCGCGGCCATACCGCCGGGCGACCACCTTCTGAGCGGGTCCCGAGGCCGGATTCTGACCGAGTTGTTCCAGAGAGACAGTGGAACGGGTCAGCCCGACTTCGACCGCGTGATCGCCTCGATAGAAGAGGCCACGACGGATCGAGGAGGGGCGCTTCTCGGAGCCTTCAACGTGAGATACGTAGTTCTGGATCCCGATCACGAAGCTCTGCGCTCGTGGCTTAGCCAGCGAGATCTTGCCGTGTCGAGGCAAGAGGAGAGCTACCTTCTGCTCGAGAACGATTCGATGCTCGCCCGCGCGGCCGTGTACGACCGGGTTCCCGTCTACATCCAAGCGATCGAAGAATCCGACCCGCGCCTGGCCGCAGCGGAACCCGAAAGCGAACGGGCGACCATCGATCAGGTGTCGTCGCACGAGTTCTCCGGCGAGCGAGTAACCGGACCCGGCGTGATTCTCGTCGCAGAGACCGAGGACGACGGCTGGGCCGCGAACATCGATGGAGTCGAGTTGGAACGACTTGATGGCGGGTGGGCCAACGCGTTCGAGATCCCGGCGGGGCCGAGCGGCAACGTGACGGTCGGTTACGGGCGCTCGACCGGCAGCTTGATCACTTTGGCGTTGCTGGGCCTTGCTTGGGTGATGGTCATCGGCGCGGCCACGTCGCGCGGCAACAAGAAGGGACCGCCATGACCGAGACGTCGAGGGAAAGGCTATTGGCGGCCGTGATCGTGTTACTCGTACTTGCCGGTCTCGCGTTGGATACAGCGGCGGAAGAAGTCGTCCCGCCGGCATCCGTTGCGCCGAGCGGTGACCGGTTCGTGGAGAGAGCGTCATTCTGCCCGCCCTCGATCGAGGGGGAGGAGGTCGAGCAACGGCTCGCGGCCGCGGCGCGCTCGAACGAGGGATCGAGTGTCGGGCTCGAGCCGGGCTCACCCCAGCCTGTGGATCTCCCCGCCGGCCGGTTCCTCATTCACGACACCGGTGGGAGCCCGATCACTGCGGTCGGCTATGGAGCCCGCTTGGACGCGGTTTCCCACATCCTGAAGAGCAGTGGGATCGAGGGGGCCGCGGCGGCGCGCTGTTCGGGCTCGGCGAGCACGGACTGGTATCTCCCGGAGGGCTCGAGCGCGCTCGGCTATGACGAACGCATCCTGGTATTCAATCCGTTTCCCGATGAGGCCGTCGTGCGCGTCACGTTCCTCACTCCGGGCGGCGACAGGTCCAAGGCCAATCTCGCGGACATCGGGGTGCCCGCGGGGGACTGGACGTCGATCTCGGTCAACGAGTTCATCCTCGAACAGCCGGTGCTTTCCGCTCATGTGAACGCGATCCGCGGACGCGTAGTCGTTTGGCGGGCGATGGTCTCGCAGCCCGACGACCGCGCCTCGGGCGTTCAGCTGAGCATGGGCTCGCCGAGGCTGGCCGACACTTGGTACTTCCCCGAGGGTTACGTGGGGGACGGCTACGAGGAAAGGATCACGGTGATGAACCCCACCGGCCGCCCGGCCATCGTCACCGTGTCGCTCATCACGGGGGAGGGGATAGTGCAGCCCCGGCGGCTTGCCGAACGAACGATCGATGCCAACAGCTCCCAGACCTACAACCTCGCAGAAGCCGTCTCGGACGAGCGTGATCAGCTCGGCGGCGTCAGCGTGCTCGTTCAGACCACCAACGACGTGGCGGTCGCAGCCGAGAAGTCCCTGTGGTTCGACGCCGGCGGCATCGAAGGTACGTCGGCGGAAGTGGGAGCCCCCGCCGCTGCTCCCGATTGGGTAGTGGGACCACCGACCTTCAGCCCAACGTCGGACGCGCTCTATATCGTGAACACCGGCGCGGAGAATGTGCGGGTGTCGATCACGCTGCTCAGCGTCGATGGCGATCCGCTCACTCCGGAGGCGCTGACCAACGTTGCGGTTCCCGGGGGCCTGAGAAGAAAGATCCCCCTGGATCCCTATATCGACGGCAAGCAGATGGTGGCGATAGTGCGCTCCGAAGGAGAGCTCGTTGTGGAACGTTCGGCGTACTCGACGACCGCCTCGGACGCGACGTCGCTGATGGGAACCCCACTCAATTAGGTCGCGGACCTATCCCGCTTCGGAGAGTTGGGTCCGGCCCGCGTAGTCGTTGGCTGCCTCGAGGAACGCGCTGAACAACGCGAGTTGCTGACGGTTGACCGGGGCCATCGCCTCGGGATGCCACTGCACGCCGACGACCCAGGTGTGATCGCGGCTCACGACGCCCTCGAGGACGCTGTCCTCTGCCCACGCGATCTCCTGGAGGCGGTCGTGAGCAACGACGCCCAAGCCCTGATGGTGATGCGAGTTCACGCCAACTCTCAGCTCGCCGAACACCTCGTGCAGGATGCTGTCCTCACGGATGCGCAACATGTGAGCCGGGTCGGCGCGCGGCCGGTCACGATCGTGCTCGATCAATTGATGCCGGTCCGCCAGATGCTGGTCGAGGGTTCCGCCAAAGTGCACGTTGAGGAGCTGCATGCCGTGGCAGATGGCGAGGATCGGCATGTCCCGGTCGAGCGCCGTCTTTAGCAAGGTCAGCTCGTAGGTGTCCCTCTGGTGATTGACCGCGTTGGTGCGAGGATGAGGTGCCTTGCCATACCAAGCCGGGTCGATGTCGCCGCCGCCTGGAGCTACGAGACCGATCGCGCCGTCGAGAGCCGAATCGTCGTGGGGATCGATACCCGTGATCACGTCCAGTTCGTCGGGGATGCGGCGATCTCCCGGTTCCAGCTCGAAGGTGAGGAACGCCTTCGGGTGGCCCCCAGCGAGCCGCACGGCTTGGGCATAAGGAATGGGCACTTTGCCGAAGCTGGTGTCCCTGCGCCACTGGCCTATCACGGCTATGTAGCCTGAGGACTCGTTAACGCTCAGCTGTCCACGCTCCTTCGACTGTCGAGGTAACTATGAACTCTATGCGCTTCGAAACGGCGGCTATCCACGTTGGACAAGATCCCGACCCTACGACGGGCGCAGTAGTCGTACCCATCTATCAGACGTCGACCTACCTCCAAGAGGAGGTCGGAGTCCACAAGGGTTACGAGTACTCGCGCACCGACAACCCGACGCGCACCGCGCTCGAGCAGTGCTTGGCTTCTCTCGACGGAGCGGCGCACTGCTACACGTTCTCATCGGGGATGGCGGCGATCGCCACGCTCACTGCAACGTTGAAGAGCGACGACCGCGTCCTCATACCGGACGACGTTTACGGCGGGACCTTCCGGCTATTCGACAAAGTCACCCAGGACTTCGGCCTTCGCTATGCGGCCGTCGACATGACGGACCTCGACGCGGTCAGCAAAGAGCTCGCCGACGGCGCGACGGTTGTGATCGCAGAGACCCCGACCAATCCCTTGCTCAAGGTCCTCGACTTGAAGGAGCTCGCCGAGCTCGCCCACGATGCCGGGGCGATCTTCGTCGTCGACAACACCTTCGCGACGCCCTACCTGCAGCGCCCGCTCGAGTTGGGCGCCGACGTCGTCTGGTACTCCGCGACCAAATACCTCGGCGGACACTCGGATGTGGTTCTCGGAACGTTGAGCATGAACGACGAAGAGCTGTCGTCCCGGGTCGCCTTCATGCAGAACGCGATCGGCGCCGTCCCCGGCCCCCTCGATTCCTGGCTGACGCTCAGGGGACTGAAGACATTGGCCATTCGCATGCGTGCCCACTGCGACGGCGCGGCCAAAGTCGCCGACTTCTTGAAGGACCACCCCGCAGTGCGCCACGTCTACTACCCGGGCCTTCCCGAATCACCCGGCCACGACATCGCCACCCGGCAGATGGCTGCATCGGGCGAGCCCCTCTATGGAGGCATGGTCTCGATCCAGGTCGACTCCGAAGCGCACGCGCTCGACGTCTGCCGCCGCACCAAGCTCTTCTTCCTGGGCGAATCTCTGGGCGGCGTCGAATCCCTGATCGAACACCCAGGCAAGATGACCCACGCAAGCCTCGACGGCTCCGGAATGGAGGTCCCCGACGCCCTCATCCGCCTATCCGTTGGGATAGAACACCCCGACGACCTGATAGCCGACCTCGCCCAAGCCCTCGCGTAAGACGTCAGTCGTGGCGTTGGTGGGCTAGGAACTCCAGTAGATCGGCGCGGGTTAGAACGCCTAGGGGGCGGGTTCCGTCGGCTACGACTATCGCTTCGGCGCCGCGCGAGAGGTCGGCGAACATCTCTTCGACTCCGGCGGACTCCTGCACGACGGGAAGCGGGGGGTCCATGACCTCGACGACATCGCGCTCGATCGCGCCGCGGTCGCGGAACACTCGGTCAAGCAGGCCGCGCTCCTGTATCGAGCCGACTATCTCTCCGATGTCTTCGAGAGTGCCGGCTCGCGTCACGGGGATCTGCGAGATCCCATAGGACTGCAGGGTGTGGATCGCGCGGCCCACCTGTTCGTGGGCAGAGACGACGACTAGGTCGGGGATGTCGGGACCCAAGTGGCGCTTCTCGGCCAGCACCTCTCCGATCCGGGCTTGCGTTCCGGGGCGCTCGATGAAGCCGTGCTCGAGCATCCACGACTCGTTGTAGACCTTCGATAGATAGCTCTTGCCCGAGTCCGGGAGGATCACTACGACGAGATCGTCCGGGCCGACCTCCGACTTCAGTTGGAGCGCGGCCCACAGAGCCGTCCCGCACGAGCCGCCGGCGAGCAAGCCCTCCTCGCGCGTAATCCGGCGCGCCGTCAGGAACGAGTCCCGGTCGGTCACGGTCACCCAGCGATCGACGATCTCGCGATCGAGGGTGTCGGGCCACGACTCTTTGCCGATGCCTTCGACGAGATAGGGCCGCGGCTCGCCGCCCGAGAAGATCGAGCCCTCGGGATCGGCGCCGACGATGACGACATCGGGGTTCTTCTCTTTCAAGAACCGACCCGTCCCGGTGACCGTCCCGCCCGTGCCCACGGACACCACCAGATGTGTGATTCGCCCGTCCGTCTGTTCCCAGAGCTCGGGCCCGGTCGAGTGATAGTGACTCTCGGGGTTTCGTTGGTTGTGGTACTGGTTCGGCTGGAAGGCGCCGGGGATCTCCTCGGTGAGACGGTCGGCGACCCGGTAGTAGGACTCGGGGGAGTCGGGAGGTACCGCGGTCGGCGTGATTACGACCTCGGCTCCGTAGGCCCGCAGCAGCGAGACCTTCTCCTGGCTCATCTTGTCCGGCATCGTGAAGATGCAGCGATAACCCTTGATCGCGGCGGCGATCGCCAGTCCCACCCCGGTGTTGCCCGACGTCGGCTCGACTATCGTTCCGCCCGGCTTGAGGTGGCCCGCCGCTTCGGCCGCCTCGATCATCCGCAGCCCGATCCGGTCCTTGACGCTGCCCCCGGGATTCATCATCTCGAGCTTGCCGAGCAGGGGGCACGGGAAGCCCTTGCCGACCCGGCTCAGGTTGAGCAGGGGGGTGTTCCCGATGAGGTCGAGGAGGGTCTCGTAGGAGGACACTGGGGGACCATCGTAGAACGATGCAGGAGTTGACGGTTTTGATATGTCCTGTTCTGCTCTTCTCCTTACGGTGTAAAGCTAAAGACCGCCCTTTGGCGGGCGGATATGTCAATCGACATGCGGACGAGGATCGATGACCCAGCGATATGAAACCGAGAGGACCCGGGGTTGGCTCCACCGACCCCCGCGCCCGGCTCCCGTTCAAGTGCGCGGCTGGCTTCATCGTCCGCCCCTGGTCGCCTCCCCCTCAGATAACGGTTCTGCCCCCGATCTACAGGCCGTGCCGTCAACAGAGGTGATATCGAAGCGACGTAGGCGCTTCCGGCCCGGGCGCAAGACGGCCATCGCGGCCGCCTTCTTGGGCGGGTTGATGCTGTTGGCCGCCGGAGGGGCCGCCTACGCGACCTACGACTACACCAAGAAGTACGAGGGTCAGGTCCTCCCCGGCGCAGTGATCTCCGGGGTCGACGTCGGCGGGATGGCCTATGACGAGGCGCTCGAGGCGGTCAAGGCCGCGATCGCCCCGCAGCTCGACCGCGAGATCGAGGTCTCGTACGAGGGCAAGACCTGGGAGGTGACCCCGCGCGAGCTGGGCGCTCGAAGCGACGCTCGCAAGGCCGTGAACGCGGCCCTTGAAGCGAGCAGCGAGACCTCTTTCGTCTCGCGGATGCAGATGAGGGTGTTCGGCTCCGAGCTCTCGTATACCCGCGGAATCGCGATCAAGTACCCGCGCTCCGGTGTCAACGCGTTCATCGCCGGCATCGCTTCGGGCTTCGACCGGCCGGTCCGCGAAACGTCACTTGACTACTCGACCGGCACTTTCAAGATCGTGCAAGCCAGAGACGGCCGCGAGGTCAAGCTGAGCGACAGCCGCAGGGCATTGCTCGATGCGCTGTACGCGGAGGATGACGAAGCCGAGCTTGCCGTGAAGGTCATGAAGCCAACAGAGGACCCGGACAAGTATCACCACGTCCTTTACCTCAACCAGTCTGAGCGCCACCTCTACCTCTACACCGACGGCAAGGTCAGCCACGACTGGGTGATAGCCGTCGGCACGCCCAGCTATCCCACTCCCACCGGCGAGTACGAGGTCGTCGAGAAGCGCTATATGCCGACGTGGGTCAACCCGGCCCCCGACGGCTGGGGCGCGGACATGCCGGACATGATCCCGCCGGGCATCAGCAACCCACTGGGCCTGAGAGCGATCAACTGGAACGCGGACGGCATCCGCTTCCACGGGACCACCGCGACGTACTCGTTGGGGACCGCCGCTTCGCACGGCTGCGTGCGCATGAGCAACGACGACGTCATCCAGCTCTACGACCTGATCGACGTGGGCACCCCGATCATCTCGATCTATTAAGCGCGCTTCTTAATGGAGCCCCGCCCGCCGCGGTTCGGCGAGGAAGACCGCAAGCTTTCCTACGGCAGCTACCTCAAGCTCGATGGGTTGCTATCGCTGCAAGAAGAGCTCTCCGACCCGCCGGCTCACGACGAGCTTTTGTTCATCGTCATCCATCAGGTCTACGAGCTGTGGTTCAAGCAGCTCGTCTACGAGCTGGAGGCCGTGCGCGATCTGTTGCTGAAGGGCGAGCCGCTGCGAGCGCGTCACCTCCTCGACAGGGTCCATCGGATCGAGAAGGTGATCATCGAGCAGATCCCCGTCCTTGAATCGATGTCGCCTCAGGACTTCCTCACGTTCCGGACCAATCTCGCGCCGGCGAGCGGCTTCCAGTCGGCGCAGTTCCGCGAGGTCGAGTTCATCTCGGGGCTCAAAGAACGCGGCTACCTGAACCGCCTCGCCACCGACGAGGTCGAGAGGACCCGGCTGGAGCAGAGGCTCACCGAGCCCACCCTGTGGGACGCCTTCTGCACGATGCTCGAGGGGGCCGGGCTGCCCATGCCCGCCGACGACATCGACGCACGCCGGGCGAGTCTCGTGCGGATGGCGCACGAGCGGGAGGAGTTCGGCGACATCTTCTTCGTGTCCGAGGACCTATTGACCCACGACGAGCTGTTCGCGTTGTGGCGCTACCGCCACGTGCTCATGGTCGAGCGCCAGATCGGCGCCAAGACCGGAACGGGAGGTTCGACCGGAGCGTCCTACCTGCGAACGACGCTCGACAAGAGGTTCTTCCCGGAGCTTTGGGAGCTGCGCTCCTATTTGTAGGGGTTCGCGAAGAAAGTTGAACAGTCCGCGAAGAAAACCGGAAGATTCCACTTGTGCGACACCGAACGAGCCGTTTAAGCTCTAGCCGTACCTCGCAGAGATAAGTAGGCTCCGGCCGAAAGTCACTGCGGGGTACGCTTTTTTCTTGGGGGCACGTTCGCCTCCTCTGGTTGATTCCCCTAGAGCTGCTGCGCCAGGAAGCGCGCGATCCTCTCGTTCACGGTCGTCATCTCTTCGACCATGCAGCCGTGGCCGGTCTCGAAGGCCTCGAATTCGGCCCCCGGGATGGCTTGGGCGATCTCTTCGGATCCGAAGAAGGGGACCATCATGTCCATCTTTCCGCCGAACACGAGCGTCGGGCAGGTGATCGAGCCGAGCTCCGCCAACACGTCGTGCTTGTCGATTGCGTCGAGCTGGGCCAGCAGAACCTCACTGCCCGCCTGGTCGGGACCAGACTCGGCGAAGAAGGCGGCGATCATCCGGTCGACCGTGTCCCGGCCGATCTCGAAGAACTGTGGCGAGAACATCCTCACGAGCGACACGCTCACGAGAGAGTCCGGGCCGAGCGCCTTCACGGTCTCGCGAGCGATCTCGGATTGCCTGCGCATGAACTCGATGGGGCGGGCCCAGGTGATGCCGAGGATGAGGGCCGAGATCCTGTCTGGATGAGCGAGGGCGATCCGCTGGGCGATCGTTCCTCCCATGGAGACCCCGAAGAGGACGGTCTTCTCGATCCCGAGGTGATCGAGGAGCCGGACCGAGTCGTCGGCCATCTCCTCGATCGAGTTGGGGAGCTCTCCCGTAGAGCGGCCGATCCCGCGATTGTCGAACACGATGAACTTATGGGTTCCAGTGACCGCCGGGATCGTCGACGCCCAGAAGCGTTGGTCGAGCGCGAAGCCCATCACGCCGAGACAAGGCGGTCCTTCGCCGTGCTCCTTGTAGTGGAGGCTGAGGTCCCCGAGCTCCGCGTTTGGCATCCGGGCATGTTAATGCCACTAAATCCCGAGCGGGCGTAGTGTTTACGGATGCGCTCCGCAGTCAGGTTCCTCGGCGCCATCCTCTCGGCGACATTGCTCGTCGGTCTGGTCGCTGCTCCCGCATCGGCGCAGGCCCGCGACCCATTCGATCCCCTGGTCACCGAGGGTTCGGGCTCGGCGGCGGTGGTCGACGAGGGCGGCGACCCGTTCGAACCCAACGGTGGCGGCGGGGTCAACGTGACGCCCACCACCGAGGGCCTCGCCGAGACCGGCTTCGATTCCTCCGGCTGGCTGTTCGTCGCCTACGTGCTCCTCGCCCTGGGAACCGGCGCGCTCGTCTTATCGCGAAATTGGAGCCCCCTGCCGCACCGGAGAAGCACCGCCTAATCCGGTTCGCGGGACCGGCCATCGCATAGCCTTCCGCTCCATGAGCCAGTGCTCCAAGCCAAGCTGTTTCGCGAGCTCCAAGGTCGTGCTCGCCTACGACTACGGCGCCCGTATGTGCCGGCTGCAGGACGCCGGCGAAGAGACCTCTCCCCACCTCTATGCGCTCTGCTCCCGCTGTGCCGACTCGCTGAGGCCCCCGCTCGGCTGGGTCCTCGAAGACCTCCGCACCCGCCACCCGGCGCTTACGGGTGCCCTGGATACCCGCTTGGATCGGCCGGCCGGGCTGATGGAGGAGCCTCAGTTCCCCTTTGGCGATGCCGACCTACCCCCGGAATCCATCCAAAAAGGCCATTGGAGCGATCCGTCTTCCTGGTCATAATGAACCTGACGGTTCGTGACCCCAGGAGGCTCAATACATGCACTGCCCCCGCTGTCGAGGCGAAGACTGCGTCCAGATCGAGATCAACCTGACGGGCGGCAATACCGTCCAGTTCTTGTCCTGCCGCAGCTGTGAGGCGAAATGGTGGGAGCAGGACGGGGATTCGATAGCGCTGGACGACGTGCTGGTGCAGGCTTCCCGCCGCTCCTAGCTTTCCAGAACCAATTTAGAGCCGAAACGCGACCTTGATCGGTCGCGCTCGTTTTCATCCGAAGAGGATGCGGGCGCTTGGGGTCTGAGTGCCGTTGTCCGGCAACAGGTGCCAGTTGAGGGGGTCGTGCCGGTACGCCGCGCTTGTGGTGAGATCTCTCTCGTCGCAAGGCGCTGCTCGGATCACGAACCCAAGCGCCCGCAAGCCTTTTAGACCTTGAGTGCCACCCCCTAGATCGACACTGGTCGAGTGATTATCGCTTGCCTCGCTTGGAATAACCAGAGGAAAAATAGCCCGAGCGGGCCTGAAAGGTGGGGGTTGAGCCCGTTATGTCAGTTGCTGCGACTGTGCTGGCGAGCGCGTCGCTCGATCTCGGTAAGGCCGCCCCAGATCCCGTACGCCTCTTTCGTGTTCAAGGCGTAGTCGAGGCACTGGTCGCGGACCGAGCATGTCGTGCAGATGCGCTTCGCGTTGTCTTCCCGGGTCCGGCGCTCGGCGGGGCTTTCTGAATCGTCGAGTCCAAAGAAGAGCACCGCCGGGTAGGCCAGGCAGGCCGCCTCTTCTCTCCACTCCGCGTCGCCGATCAGGAGATCGGGCATGATCTTTTGTGAGTTCATCCGGGTGAATGGTTCCAGCCTTAGGCGTACTAGTCAACGCCCAATCTGTGTTCTGTTCACATCTCCTCAAGACGGCCACTCCACGGGTCGATTCTTCTTCCGGCCGGGCAGACCCGGCCAAAGGGCCAGAACCCGTGATTAGGTGGTGTTGATGGAAGGTCAGCTCAGCTTCAGGCGTCTGGCGGCAGGCGCCGGGGCCCTCGCAGCGGTCCTGTTCCTGGCCGTGGGCCTGATCCCACCGGGGCCGCTCTCGCTCGCCTCGTCGCTCGAAGAGGTCGTTGAGTACTTCCAGAGGAGCCAGAGCGCGCTGCTCACCCGGGCCACGTTCCACGTCCTGTCGTATGCGTTCTTCACCGTGTTCGCCGTCGGGCTGTGGACCGTCACGGGCCCCGCCCAACGCATGCGGGGCGAGGGATGGGGTGCGGTGGGCTTGTTCGGCACGATCTCGGCCGCGGTCCTCTCGGTCGTCTCGGCGTCCTCGGTCGTCGCCGTCACCATCTGGACCAACGAGCGGCTGTTCGATCCGAACACCGCTTACGTCATCTACTTCTTCGGTACCGCGGTTGCGGCGTTCGCCGGTGCGCTGGTGGCCGTCGGAATGGTGGGCTACACGATCGCGGGATCCGCGCACGCCTCTTCGGGGGGCTGGAGGTCACTCTCGGGATCGTGATCATCGCCACCGGGATCATCGGGATGGGAGCTGCTACGACGAGCTTCACCAGCTTCTTCAGCTACGTGGGATTCGGCGGAGGGTTCCTGCTGGCCGTCTGGACGGGCCTCGTTAGCTACAGGATGTCGCGCGCCGAGCTTCCCGAAGGGAACGATGTCGCGGCCCCATAAGATGCGGCGGTGGCGCGCGACCTAAGTTCGATATTCAAGGCTTACGACATCAGGGGCGTTTATCCCTCTGAGTTTGACGAGGACGCGGCGCGCCGGATCGGCGGCGCATTCGCAACCTTCGTAAAGACCCCCAAGATCGCCGTGGGCCGCGACATGCGGACCTCTTCGCCCGATCTTTTCGAGGCGTTCGCGGCGGGGGCAGCGGCCGCGGGGGCCGAGGTAGTCGACGTCGGGCTCGTGTCGACCGACGCTCTGTACTTCGCCTCGGGACGACTCGATGTCCCGGGCGCGATGTTCACCGCGTCGCACAACCCGGCTCGCTACAACGGGCTCAAGCTGTGTCGGGAGCGGGCTGCTCCCATCGGGGCCGACTCCGGGCTCGCGGAGATCCGCGCGCTTGCCGAATCCAACGACTACGCGGGCGAGGAGTCCCGGCTCTCGGCTGCGCCGGAGCTGCTGGCGCAGTACGCGGACCATTGCCGGTCGTTCGCGGACCCCACGCTCCTGCGGCCGCTGAAGATCGCGATCGACGCGGGCAACGGCATGGCCGGCCTCACCGTTCCGCTCGTGTTCGATTCCCTGCCGTTCGAGGTCGCCCCTCTCTACTTCGAGCTCGACGGCACGTTCCCCAACCATCCTGCGAACCCGATCGAACCCGAGAACCTCGCCGATCTCCAGAAGCTCGTCATCGACCAAGGCTGCGATGCAGGCATCGCGTTCGATGGGGACGCCGATCGCATGTTCCTGGTCGATGAGACAGGGAACCTCGTCTCGGGTTCGGCGACGACGGCCCTCGTCGCCGCCCGGCTCTTGAAGAAGAGCCCGGGGGAGGCCGTTATCTACAACTTGATCTGTTCGTGGACGGTCCCGGAGGTGATCGTGGAGAACGGCGGGCGCCCCGTCCGCACCCGGGTGGGCCACTCGTTCATAAAGGAGATCATGGCCGAGACGGGCGCGATCTTCGGAGGCGAGCACTCCGGTCACTACTACTTCAGGGACAACTTCCGCGCCGACTCCGGGATGATCGCGGCTCTCGTCGCGCTCGAAGCGTTGTCCGAGAGCGGCGGTCCGCTCAGCGGGCTCCTACAACCCTTTGATCGTTACTCCGCCTCGGGAGAGATCAATTCGGAGGTATCGGATCAGCAAGGCACGATGGACCTGCTGGCCGAGTCCTTTCCCGACGGCAAGCAAGACTGGACGGATGGATTGACCATCGAGTACGAGGCCTGGTGGTTCAACTGTCGTCCTTCCAACACCGAGCCTCTGCTTAGGTTGAATCTCGAAGCTCGGACGGAGGGGTTGATGATTCAGAAACGCGATCAAGTGCTGGCATTGATAAGAGGAGGAGCGAAGTGACCCTGGACGCGCGACTGCTCGAGATCCTCATCTGTCCGAAGTGCCACGGCGAAGTCGAATACCTCGAGGCCGAACAGCTGATCGTTTGCCGAGGTGAATGTGGTCTTCGCTACCCGGTGCGCGACGGGATCCCGGTAATGCTGATCGACGAAGCGACATGATCGACCTCGACGATCTCGCCGCGATCAAGCGGCTCGACTCGGAGGACGTCCTCGGCGCGGTCGAGGGCTTTGCCGATCAGGTGAGAGCCGGGTGGGACATCGGCCGCGCCGCGACCGACCTTCCTTCCGCCGAAGGGATCGAGTCGATAGTCGTGTTGGGCATGGGGGGCTCCGGTGTCTCCGGCGACGTGGTCCAAGCCGTGGCGGAGCCGCGGCTCCCCTGGCCGTT
Source organism: uncultured Actinomycetes bacterium (assembly GCA_963786155.1). Classification (GTDB taxonomy): domain Bacteria; phylum Actinomycetota; class CADDZG01; order CADDZG01; family WHSQ01; genus CAWAXW01. The sequence continues at coordinate 444,372 of CAWAXW010000006.1, forward strand.
CCGAACGATCAAGAGCTACGGCCCTCTGCCCGAATGGATCGGACGGAACACTCTCGTCTTCGCCGTTTCCTACTCGGGGAGCACCGAGGAGACCGTCGCCGCCCTCCAGGAAACCCATGAGCGCGGCGCGCGCGCAATAGCGGTCTCGTCTGGGGGACCACTCGCCGAGATGGCATCCGAATACGGCCTTACGCACATTGCGATCCCTACGGGTTTGCAGCCGCGCGCCTCGCTCGGCTATCTGACGATGCCACTGCTCGCGGCCCTGACACAGGTCGGACTCATCCCCGATCCACAGGATGACGTGGAAGAAGCGATCAAAGTGCTCTCCGTGATCGGCGAGCGTTGCCACCGCGATCGTTCCCGCGATGAGAACCCGGCCAAAGATCTGGCGGCTCGGATCCTCGGGCGCGTGCCGGTCGTATACGGCGGGAACGGCTTGAGCTCGGTCGCCGCCTATCGATTCAAGTGCGACCTGAACGAGTACGGCAAAACGCCCGCGTTCTCCAACGTGTTACCCGAGCTCAACCACAACGAGATCGTCGGTTGGAACCAGCTCGCGGAGCTGACTCGCCAAAACTTCATGCTGGTGGCTCTGCGCGATGCGGAGGAGCACCCCAGGATCGACAAGCGCTTCGATCTGACGCGCGAGTTGATCGAGAACAATCTCGCGGAGGCCATCGAGATCCCCTCCGAGGGTTCGTCGCGCCTGGCTCGGCTGCTGAGCCTTATCCTCGTCACACAGCTTGCCTCGATCTACGTCGGGCTGGGCTACGGGATAGACCCCGGTCCCGTCGAGGTGATCCAGAAGCTGAAGTCAGAGCTCGCCAACAGTTAAGGAGTCCTCGTGGCCATAGAGCACGACATCCTCGATCCATCTCTCGCGCCCGACGGCACGCGGCGCATCCAATGGGCCGACCGGCAGATGCCGGTCCTGGCTCGGATCAGGGAGCGGTTCGAGAAGGAGCGCCCGCTCGACGGGATCCGCATCGCCGCTTGTCTGCACGTCACGACGGAGACGGCGAACCTGATGCGCACGCTGAAAGCCGGCGGGGCCGACGTGTCTCTGTGCGCATCCAATCCCTTGTCGACGCAGGACGAGACCGCCGCCGGGCTCGTGGAGGAGTACGAGATCCCCGTCTATGCCATCCGCGGAGTGGATGACGCTCAGTACTACGCACACATCAAGGCCGTCCTCGATCTCCGTCCGATGATTACGATGGACGACGGCGGCGACCTCGTCACGATGCTCCACCAGCAGCGTCAGGATCAGCTAACCGAGATACTCGGCGGCACCGAGGAAACGACTACGGGCGTCATCCGGCTGCGCGCGATGGAGGCCGACAACGTGCTCGCCTACCCGGTGATCAGCGTCAACGACGCCTTCACCAAGCACATGTTTGACAACCGTTACGGGACGGGCCAGTCGGCGATCGACGGCATCATCCGCGCGACGAATGTCTTGCTGGCCGGTCGCACGGTTGTCGTGTGTGGCTACGGCATGTGTGGGCGCGGGGTCGCCACCCGTGCGAAGGGGATGGGCGCCGACGTCGTCGTGACCGAGATCGATCCTCTCAAGGCACTTGAAGCGGCGATGGACGGGTTCCGCGTCCTTCCGGGCGCGGACGCCGCGAGCCAGGGCGACATCTTCGTCACCGTCACTGGGAACAAGCACGTGCTCCGTCCTGATCACTTCGAGTTGATGAAGGACGGCGCGATCCTCGCCAACGCAGGTCACTTCAACGTCGAGCTCGACCTTCCGGGCCTGGCCGCGATGGCGTCCTCACAGCGCGAGGTAAGGCGCGAGGTCGAGGAGTTCGTCCTTCCCGGGGACCGGCGCATCTACGTTCTCGCAGAGGGCAGGCTCGTAAACCTTGCCGCGGCCGAAGGCCATCCGGCCGCGGTCATGGACATGTCCTTCGCAAACCAGGCGCTGTGCTGCGAGTGGCTCGCCGCCAACGTCGCCACACTGGAGAAGAAGGTCTACCCCGTCCCCGAGCAGATCGACAAGGACGTCGCTCGTCTCAAGCTGGAGACGATGGGCATCCGCATAGACGAACTGACGGCCGAGCAGCGCGCCTACCTAGAAGGCTGGGAAGAAGGCACCTAGCTTTACAAGAGCCTCGGTGCCTCCACCCAACGTCGATTAGCCGGAGCACTCCGTTTGGAATTTAGCGGCTTCGGATGCCAACAAATCGGGGTCATCCTCGAATTCGGAGATGTCGGGAAACGCCTCTTCCAGCTTCTCCTGAACGCACTCGCAGACCCCGGTCGGAGCACCGCCATTCTCGCAACCGGCGACGAAATCAATCCTGTCTTGCTCGGCCCATCCATCGTCGCCCCCGCAGGCGGTAAAGACCAAAGTCATCAACACCACGATCGCCTTCTTCATGGCCCCTCCCGGAAGTTGGCTGTCCAGCGTAGGTAACCTAACTCCAGCTCGGAAAGGCGAGCGGATCTCGCTTCTGTTAAGACCTCACCCTGCTCTGGCACCGGCCCTTTCCTTGCGCGTTGACGTCCACATATGGACGCCATTGCGCAAAGTTGGCTCTCGGAGGGCCTCCGCCACTAATCTGGACCAATGAATGTCGTTCGGGTGGCGCCCGAGGGCATCACCGAGCACGAACCGTCCGAGATCGCCGGCTTGCTCGATGCCGGCGGCTTCCTCTGGATCGACGCTCCCCATCATGCCGACATCGACCCCTCCATCGTCGTCGATGTCCTCGGCGTGCTGAAGGAGGACCTCGATGCGGCCGGAGAGCGCAGCCTCCTGCCGCGCGTCCAGGTGCGCGATGGCTACGCGTCGCTGATCGTGCAGGCGCTCGACCCGGACGGGCGCCTGTTCCAGATGGATGAGCTCATTAGCGAGAAGTTCCTCCTTACGATCCACGGCCCCCGTCCCGGGACATACGAAGCGGACATCGCAGTGGATATGGCTGCCCAGATCCGCCGTGACCTCCAACAGGGGGCGCTGGTCGTGGAGAACACCTCAGATCTGGGGGCCGCGCTCGTCGGGAAGATCGCCGACGCGCTCGAGGCCAACCTGAGCCGCGCCGCGAATTCCGCGGGGATGCTCGATCGCCAGATGCGCGAGAAGAAGACCGACGACCCCGAGAAGTTCCTCGAGGCGGCTTTCAGCGTCCGCCACGATCTCGTCACGATCGGCAATCGCCTCACCCAGAGCCGCGAGGCGTGCGGGTTGTTGGCGAACTCATCCGTCCAGCAATGTCGGCAACCGTTCGAGGAGCTGCGCGGCCGGTTCGCGCAATTGCGCACGGTGCTCGACGGCGAGACCGAGTTCCTCCGGGGGATGCTCGACTACTACGAGTCCCTGACGAACACGAAGATGAACATCGCCATGGAGCGCCTCGCCGTGATCGCGGCGGTCGCCCTCCCCATCACGGCGATCGGTGGCATCTTGGGCATGAACACGATCGTCTCTTCGGAGACGCACGTGATCTACACGATCCTCCTGCTCGCTTTCATGGGCGCCCTGGCCTTCGTGATGCTCGTCTGGGCCAAGCGCCGGGGGTGGTGGTAGGCGGAGCGTCGCACCTCGTCTCTAGGCTGTTGAGGTGTTACTCGGTTTCGATCCTCTCGGATCCATGACGTGCGCAGGCTGCGATCGCAACGGCAGCATCCTGTGCGATGCCTGCGCAGAAGGGATGGCTGCTGCGCAACCTCGGGCCGCGCCGGCTCCGGTCGAGCGCGTAGTGGCCGCATTGGACTATGGGGATGCCGCGCGTCGGCTGGTGCTCGAGCTGAAATTGACGCGCAACCGAGCGGCGGCCGCGCCGCTCGCCGACGCGCTCTGGAATGCAGTTCAGCGCGAGGGCCTGATTGGACGCACGCTCGTGTGGGTTCCGGCTCGCAGCGGGGACGTCGCCGCGCGCGGGTTCGACCATGCTCAACTGATCGCTCGGGGACTGGCGCGACGGAGCGGGCTCCGGCTGGTGGCAGGCCTAAAGAGGTCTGGGCAGAGCGTCGATCAAAGCAGACTCGGCGCTCGTCAGCGCTGGGTCAACCTTGCCGAGGCCTTTGTGGCTCGAACGCAGATTCGTGGGCCCGTCGTTCTCATTGACGACCTCATCACGACGGGAGCGACAGCCTCGGCTTGCGCCTCCGCGCTAATCGAGGCAGGGGCCTCCAGCGTGGAACTAGCCGTGGCGTGCTCAGCCGATGGTGTCAGACGGGGGCCGGGATGGGCCACCTCGGCGGCACCATTTCTATCTAGGCACTAATGCTTAGGGAATAGTTAGTGGTCATGCGCGTACAATCACTAACTACCGTCTAAAGACCCCTATCGAAAGGTCCGATTCGTCCACATGGCCGCCGACCAGTCCGCCAATCGATCTGGTGACCCCCTGCGGGTCCTGATCGTGGACGACCACGCCCTGTTCAGGCGTGGCCTCCAGATGGTGCTCGAAGGCGAAGACGACCTCGATGTGGTGGGCGAAGCCAACGACGGCCACGAGGCCATCCAGAAGGCCGAGGAGACCACCCCCGACGTAGTCCTGATGGACGTCCGCATGCCCAAGCGCTCTGGCATCGAGGCGACCCGGGTGATCAAGGACATCCTGCCCTCGACCAAGATCCTGATGCTCACGATCTCCGACGAGGAAGCCGACCTCTACGACGCGATCAAGGCCGGGGCCTCGGGCTACTTGCTCAAGGAGATCTCGATCGATGAGGTCGCCGGAGCCGTCCGCCAGGTCCACGCCGGCCAGAGCCTCATCTCACCGTCGATGGCCAGCAAGCTCCTCAACGAGTTCGCCAACCTCGTAAAGCGCCGCGACGAGCGAGCGCAACTACCGGGGCCGCGCCTCACCGACCGCGAGCTGGAAGTGCTCAAGCTGGTAGCCAAAGGCATGAACAACCGCGACATCGGAGCCGAGCTCTTCATCTCCGAGAACACCGTAAAGAACCACGTCCGCAACATCCTCGAGAAGCTGCACCTGCACTCGCGCATGGAAGCAGTCGTCTACGCAGTAAGAGAGAAGCTCCTAGACATCAAGTAGTACTAGGGAGTCTTCGTACGCTCGATCTCTATGATCACCGAGTAGCACGGCGTGCTGCAGTCGACGTCATTCTCTTTGCCTACCGAGATCATGTTGGTTGCCACGAGCTCAACTTGTGGAGGCGGGGGATCGGCCCAGCTACCCCAGGCCGTCCCCAGGAAGTCGGCGGAGCCGAAGGGCCCCCAGTCGCTGCCCCTGAAGGCCACGCGGAGTGGCTGCCCGGGCAGGAGCGTGACTGTGAACTTCACCAACTGCAGGTTCTTGGTGCATCCACGTGCCTCGTCTCCCTCCAAGTGGAAACAGATCAGCTCGCCGTCGCGCACCAGCATGAAATCTTCGGTGGTGTCTTGAATGCACCTCTCGTTCTGGGAAGGCCCGCAATTGTGCTCGAAGAGGAGACTTCCACGAGCCTTATCGTTGACGTATCCGTAAAAGCTCCAATCGCCACTGAGCGCTTCCCGGATGTGCAGTGACTTCAGGGTGACTGTGTACGTGCGCAGGGGGAGCTCCTCGACCCGCTTCCCACTCCAGAAGACCCAGGCGGTCACCCCGTAGACCATCACGTCTTCCTTGGCCTCGTCATCAAACACTGACCTAGGGAGGGTCACCTCGTACCCGCGGCCCCCCGGGAGTTTGTCGAATTTGAGACCCAGGTCCGGCCTCCTTGCGTCGTCGGTCACCCCGAGGAACGCACGCTGTTCTACGCGATGTTCGAGCACTGCGTCTGGACTTGGTTTGGGTGGCGCCATGATTTTGAACTTGTAGTCGCGGTCGTCGACCTGCTGGAACCAGCTTGGGCGACCGGGAACCCTGGCGTCTTCGCTGCGGATGGCCGGACCCCCGTAACTCGAGGCAAAGACGTCCACCTCGGTAGCAGGGGTCTGGCTGTGCGGCTCGAAGCTGCCGAGTCGACCCGAGATAGAGCTGAGGGGCGGCGTGATGCTAAGTCGTGAGAGCGCGCTGTTTCGGTAGGTCACGACCAGTCGGGCCGGGTGGATCTCTGAACGGTGGCCCCTGTCCTTGTGACCACAATCAAATATGTGATTACCAACTACCCTCACCCGATCGCCTTGCGTCGGCCACGCCCACTCGGGCAAACCCCTCCACATAGAGCTCCAACGTTCCCACTCCACCTCGATGCGCCCTACTTCGTAGTCATCGGCCGTGTGCCAGTTGCCGGGCGAGGCGAGGAGAGATCGCGAGCTGGGATCCGGGTACACGAAGAAGTTGAAGTCGGAATTGTTGTGCAGAGCCTGAGTGAATACGTTGATGCTGGCGTCCTCGGCCGCCAAGTGGGCCTGCAAGACTTCGCCCACCAGGGTCTCCGGTTTCTTGCTCAGCCGCTTCCACCCGAGTATCCGGCCCGGTTCGCAGTCGCGGCTCATAGATTTGCCTTGGCTTTCCGACACTGTGGCCGGTGGGAGAAGTGTCATGGTGCCCGTTCCCAACAGGGACACGAGATGCGGGCTGTTCAGCGCGTTGTCGGTGATCCGAAGCTTGCCGTTGACGACGGTGTCGGTCAGGAAGGCCGGTTTAAAGGTCACTTCGAGTTGGCACTGCCCGCCTGGAGGGATGGGAGAGCCGGTGCAGTCGGCAGCGTTCTTTGGAATGAAAGGACCAGTCACGACCTCGATGTTTTCGATGCTGAGATCGGCCGTGCCGCGATTAGCGATCGTTAGCACTTGGGGGTCACTTTCGTTGCCGTTGGGCTGGTTCGCGAAGTCAAGGGCGGCCACGTCCTCTGGTCCTCCCTGCTCACCGTCCAGACTGCTCGGCGAGATGACTATCCAGGGCGCGCACACTGCACCGCCTCCACCCGCTTGACGCGGTGCGCCGACTGTGTCGGGACACGCGTGAGAGCTCACGTTGTTCTCCCACACGGGATCGAGGTGGAGGTTGTGGTGACCACCGAAGCCGTTGAGCATCACTGCAGAGAATTCGAGGGCGTCGATGTCCGGTTCCTTGGGCGAGCACACGTACCGAGTGCCCTTCTGTACTCGCTCGAATGGGCAGAACTCGAACTTCGCCGTGACCGAGTCACCGTCCGCTATGGGTTCGGTGTTCCAACAACGTGCATAGCTGTAGACGTCGAGGCCCACGTTGTAGTAGCACTCGAAACCGTTGCTCCCTGTTGCCGCGAGGGCCTGACCACCCGAAAAGAAGTTGAGGCCCGTTCCCAAGACGTTCTCGCCGGCGGGCATGTCATCTGGACCGAGGTTGGTCACAGTCAGCTTGTATGTGAACTGCCCGTCCTTGCCGGGCTTACGTGGTTCTGCGATTTGAAGCCTGAGATCGCTGACGGCGAGGGGACCGGTAGGGCGGTCGATCAACTCATCGTCCTCTCCACCTCCCGCGCAGTGCGCATATCTATCGGGTATGTCACCTGCGCATGTGTCCGCGCCGTATCCCCCGCTCAGGGTGTCTTCCCCGGCGCCGCCATCGAGGTGATCGTTCCCTCCGCCGCCCGCAAGCACGTCGTCGCCGTCCTCTCCGAATAGCTGATCGTTGCCCTCGACTCCCTCGAGCTCATCGTTGCCGGATCCTCCGCGCAAGATGTGATCCCCGATGCTGGCGAAGAGCTTGTCGTCGCCCCCGCTGCCTTGCATCGTGTTGGACTCGTGCGAGTCCGCCACGTATGTGTAAGTACCCCTTCCAGTGTCCGGACCGCTCGAGCCGTAGAACCTGTTGGCGTCGTCGTTGCCTTTGAATTCATCGGGGAAAGCCGAGCCGCCAACCGCCTCGACACTGATCAGGGTGTCGTCGCCGGCTGACGGGGCGGACGGAATCTCTATCTTGTTGGTGAGATCCACTTTGACCGGGCCGGGGGAGCGGTAATAGAGAGCTGTGTCGAGCCCCGGCCCCCCGTCCCAGATGTCTTCGCCGACGTCGGTGAAGTCCCAGATGAACTTGTCGTCGCCTTCGCCCATGCTCAAGGTGTTATCTCTGTCCCCGCCCCCGATCACATCGTCGAACGCTGTCCCCTCGAGGTTCTCGATCCCGAAGAGATCGTCGTCGAAGTCACCTACCGCCGCGACCCCCCCGGGCGAGCCGTATCGCCCTAGTCGCCCACGGATGGGCTCTTGCCCTTCTGCGTAACTGGCCCAATCATTGCCCGCGCCACCGTTGATGATGTCGTCACCGTGGCCGGGATCTAGGAAGTCGTCTCCCGCGTCTCCGCAAACGATGTCTGCGCCCTCGCCCGCATTAACTGTGTCGGCTCCAGCCCCCGCGGAGATGACGTCGGCACCGTTGGTCCCTTGGAGAACATCGGGCCCGTCGGTTCCTTCGATTGTTGCAGACCGTCCTCTGCAACTCGCGGCGCCGCTCGCGGGTCGCGCTAAGGGGAGAGCCGCCAGCAGGAGGGCGAACGCAAGCGCCATTGCGTACCTGTGTCGCCTCGGTTGACCTTTTCCCATCTGACCTGCTCCCTCGCATCATCATCAAAGACTGAGAGGGAAGAGGGGACAAGGCCCTTGCGTCCAAGAAAAAGGGCCGGTGCTGTGCACCGGCCCTAAGTCATGAACTGATCGTTCTACTCCGGAGGCGCCTCGTCCGGCTTGGGCTCGGTGGTGCCTTCGCCCAGCCAGACCTTCACTTCGAACTCGCCACCTTCGCCTAGCCAGTTCTGGACATCGATCGTGTAGCCGCCGCAGTCCGGGGTGATGACGCCGACGACCTTCTCTGAGCTCGCAGTCGATTCTCCGGCGTGGTTGGTCGACGTGTTGCTCGGATTGATACCGAACACGGGGTCCTCGAAATTAGCTTCGATGGCTGGGTTGAAACCGTGTGAGGAGGCGGCCTCAACGCCGCTCGGCCACCGCAGCCAGAGGTCGTAGTCACGCCTCTCCGGGAACTCGACCAGTACGTAAAGCCCGGCCGTTGGGTTGGCGGAATCAACCTGAACATTGAAGACGGCCTGAGTCGCGCCCAAGAAGGCGGCCTCGTCCGCGCCGATGCCCTGGCTGATGTCGCCGATCGACTCGCCGAGCTCGATCTTCTGGACGACCGGCGCTGCCTCTGTGGCTGTGTCGGTCAGGACGACGGTCGGGGCAGCTGCCCCCAGCTCGCCCGGTACGTAGGCCGCGCAGGCTGCGGGCGGCTTCTTCTTTTTCTTCTTGGCGGCCGCCGGCGGAGCGGCGAACGCTCCTGCGACGAGGCCCACCGCGATAACGGTGGCAAGCGTCTTCTTCAGCATGATTTAGCCCTCCTGGCGGTTGGGCCGGGTCCCCTGTTCGCCCGATCCCGATATCTGAGGATTCGCCCCAAGCCTCGCCGCTCCTGCCCGTTGGCTAGGGCTCCCGCCGTGGGATGATTGACCGCCTATGCCGATCCTGAAGAAGCTCCTCACCGCCGGCGAGGGCAGGAAGATGAAGGCGCTCGAGGCGGTCGTTCCGATCGTCAACTCGCTCGAGGACGAGCTCCGGGCCCTCTCGGACGAAGAACTACGGGCCAGGACGGCCGATTTCAAGCAGGCCGTCGCCAACGGGCAATCGCTGGACGAGATCCTGCCCGACGCCTATGCCGTGACCCGGGAGGCGGGCCGCCGAGTGCTCGGCCAGCGGCACTTCGACGCCCAGATCATGGGCGGCACGGCCCTCCATTACGGCTGGATCGCCGAGATGAAGACCGGTGAGGGCAAGACCCTTACGGCCACGCTTCCCCTCTACCTGAACGCCCTCGAGGGCAAGGGAGCCCACCTCGTCACCGTCAACGACTACCTCGTCAAGAGAGACTCGGAGTGGATGGGCCAGATCTACCGGTTCCTCGGATTGACGACCGGGATGATCCAGGCCCAGATGAGCCCATTCGACCGCAAACCGGCTTACCAGGCCGACATCACCTACGGCACGAACAACGAGTTCGGGTTCGACTATCTGCGCGACAACATGGTCACCGAGCACGATCGACTCGCACAGCGAGGGCACCACTTCGCCATAGTCGACGAGGTCGACTCAATCCTCGTCGACGAGGCCCGGACGCCGCTGATCATCTCGGGAGCGCTGCAGGAGTCGGCCAAGCTCTACCGCGACTTCGCCCGGATCGCTCCACGGCTTCAGCCCGACATCCACTACGAGGTCGACGAGAAGAAGCGGACGACGGCGATCACCGAAGAGGGCATCAGCCGGGTCGAGGAGATCCTCGGGGTCGACAACCTCTACGACCACGTGAACGTGGACCTCGTGCACCAACTCGAGATCGCCCTCAAAGCCAAAGAGCTCTACAAGAAGGACGTCGAATACGTCGTGCAGCACGGCGAAGTCAAGATCGTCGACGAGTTCACCGGGCGGATCCTGCCCGGTCGTCGCTACTCGGAGGGCCTCCACCAGGCCATCGAGGCGAAAGAGAACGTACACATCAAAGAAGAGAACCAAACCCTCGCGACGATCACGCTCCAGAACTACTTCCGCATGTACGAGAAGCTCGCCGGCATGACGGGTACGGCCCGCACGGAAGCCGCCGAGTTCAGCCACATCTACAAGTTGGACGTATCCGAGATCCCGACGAACAAGCCCATGATCCGCGTCGACCAGCAGGACCTCATCTACAAGAGCGCCGACGCGAAGTGGAACGCGGTGGCAGACGACCTTGCCGAACGATACGAGAAGGGTCAGCCGGTACTGATCGGCACCGTATCCATCGAGAAGTCGGAGCACCTGTCGCGCGTCCTGTCCAAGCGCGGCATCCCACACGTCGTCCTCAACGCGAAGCACCACGAGAAAGAGGCCGGCATCGTCGCGCAGGCGGGCAGGCTGCAGGCGATCACGGTCGCCACCAACATGGCCGGTCGAGGGGTCGACATCCTCCTCGGCGGCAACCACGAGGAGATGGCCCGTCAGGAGATGACGGCGGCGGGTTGGGACAATGACGCGTATCTGCTCGACGAGTACTCGGACGAGGAGAGGGCGAACTACGAAGCCGAGTTCGAGCCGATGTTGGAGAAGTTCAAGGAGCAGACCGAGGGCGAGAAGGTCGAAGTCATCGAACGCGGCGGGCTCTACGTGCTCGGTACCGAACGACATGACTCCCGTCGCATCGACAACCAGTTGCGTGGCCGCTCCGGACGACAGGGCGACCCAGGTGAGTCTCGCTTCTACCTGAGCCTCGAAGACGACCTCATGCGTCTGTTCGCGAGCGACCGGATCGCTTCGATGATGGAACGCCTTCGCATCCCCGACGACGTGCCGATCGAAGCCAAGATGGTTTCGAAGGCGATCGAGCGCGCGCAGACCTCGGTCGAGTCCATGAACTTCGAGATCCGCAAGAACGTCCTGAAATACGACGAGGTCATGGACAAGCAGCGCAAGATCATCTATTCGGAGCGCCGCAAGATCCTCGAGGGGGAGGACTTTCATGATCAGGCGCTCGAGCTTGTCGCCGACGTGGTCGAGTCCGCGGTCAACGAGTATGCGAATGACGAGGTGCATCCCGAGGAGTGGGAGTGGGAGCAGTTGTTCGCGCGCATGCGCGAGACTCTATCCCTCGCGACTCAAGATGGACGATTTCGATATCGAGAATTCAACCCAGGCCGACGTCGTCGAGAGGTACCTCAACGAGTCGCTCGAGTTCTATGCCCACCGCGAGAAGGAGATGGGCTCCGACCAGATCCGTCAGATCGAGCGACTGGTGTTGCTCAACGTCATCGACAACCGGTGGCGCGAGCACCTTTACGAGATGGATTACCTGCAGGAGGGCATCGGGCTGAGGGCGATGGCCCAGAAGGACCCGCTCGTCGAATACCAGCGCGAGGGCTATGACATGTTCCTGGGGATGCAGGACACGATCAAAGAGGACTTCGCCCGCTACATGTTCCACGTCGAGACCGTCCGCCAGGATCAACGCGCGCCCCCCAGCGGATGCGTCAGGAGCGCAGGCAGATCCCGATGGCCGCGCCGACCCAGTCGGGTGGCGGCGGTGGTCCGCAAGAAGAAGAAGAGCCCGACGAGCTGGTGATCACGCAGGCCCGCAGCGAGAAGATCCCGCGCAACGCCCCCTGCCCTTGCGGGAGCGGCAAGAAGTACAAGATGTGCCACGGCCGCCCCGGCGCCGCCGCGCTTTAGAGGAACGCTCGACAGTGACGACCGAAAGGCCCCGATAGGGGGCTGCAGGGAGTCAGTCGAGTGTTGCTCTAGAAAACCCTCGAACCCGTCACTTTCGCCTCATCACCCCCCCCAATCCGGACATCTTGTTTGAGATCGCGATTCCTCGGGTAGTCGAACGCTGTACGTAGTTGAACGACCACATAGCGTTCGAATCGAAGGAGGAACCACATGGCACGGAGGATCACGATCTCGGCCGGACTGCTGTCGACACTCGCTTTGGCTCTGGTCCTGGCGATGTTTTTGCTTGCCGTCCCGGCGGCGGCTCACCACAAGGAGGGCCACGACAAGGGCGGAGGTTCCGAGCAGACCGAGGACTCGGGTACGTCCGAGGGTAAGGACAAGGGAGACAAGGACGGGGATGCGGACGACGACCCCGACACCGAGTACACCGAGGACAACGACACCAACGACGGGGGCACTCCCAACAACCAGCCCGACGAGGGCGACAACGAGCACCCCTCTGGGAAAGACAAATCGGAGGAGAAGGGGAACTCCGGCAACCAGGGGAACTCCGAATCCGACCCCGATGACAACGGCAAAGGCCCGGATCGAAGCAACGGGGGCCCCGACAAACCGAACGGTTCCGGTGGCGATGACCTCGCCGACCAGGACGGCAACAATGGCTGTGGCAACGACGACGACTTCGAGGACGACAACGAGGGCTGGTGTGGAAACAAGCCCGAGAAGCCGGAGAAAGTCAAAGAGCACGAGTCCAAAGAGCAGGAGCAGCTCTGCCCGCATGCCGACACCATGGCCGAGCGCGAGGATTGCAAGAAGGAGCTGGCGGTCGACGTTCTTGCGGATTCGTCCGGGTGCCCGATGTTCATGCCCTTCCTCGCAGGCTGCGATCGGAGTGACGACATCCCTGCGGTCGGCGGATTGCATTGTGCCGATGGTTCGATGACCGACGGCAATCTTTGTGTCGTGCTGAGCGGCCAGGCGTGGGCGGGCTCTGAGGCCGAAGGAGACAAGCTTGCGGCAGCACCGAACTCGCAGAATGACGTGCAAGGCGGCACCGATGCTCGAGTGTTGGGTGAGCAGATCACGCGCGGTGCCCCAGACGACGTTGCGGCCGATACGACCGGCGCGGCCCTTCCTTTCACCGGAGCGGGCGTGACGTTCATCGCCATCGTCGGCCTCGCTTTGATCCTTGCCGGATTGTGGTTCAGCCGATCGCGTAGTCGCATCTAGCGCGAGGGAAACGAAGGCCGAGGGGGCCCCATTGGGGCCCTCTTGCGCGTCCTAGCTTGACACCCTTGTCCTGAAAGCGCCTACTTGTACAACTGGTTCCAAAAGTAGCCAGAGCCGACGCCTACCTGCCTTTCTGTGTTGGGGACTCAGATGGGGGCCGACCCTGCGGAAAGGCACGCGGATGGCAAAGCTCATCTCGGCTCTCTTAACGTTGGCACTTCTGGGGCTCACCCCCGCGTCGAATGCGACCTTTCCGGGCACGGTCGGCAAGATCGCCTTCTACGCCGGTGCGGGTGATATCGCGACCGTCGATGCCGACGGCTCGGACCTCGCGATCATCGACAACAGACAGCTCGTGGGCGACGCCCCGGCATGGTCGCCAGACGGCAGCATGTTCGCTGCGCGGAGCGGACAGGGAGATTTCTCGGCCATCTGGGTGATGAACGCGAACGGCACCTCCGCACGCCAAGTGTCGACGAGGCAACCCGGCGAATCCGTGGGCGACGACCAGCCCGCGTGGTCGCCTGATGGTTCCAAGATCGTCTTCCGGCGGGTCCTGTCATCACCGACGTCCTACGAGCTTTTCGTCGTGAACCTAGATGGAACCGGCCTCACGAACCTGACCAACACACCCGGCTTCTCCATGGATGAAGGGGATCCCGCGTGGTCGCCGGACGGATCGAAGATCGCCTTCGCTGCGGAGGGTGAGATCTGGGTGATGAATGCCGACGGTTCGGGCGTCCTCAGGCTCACATCGGACGGCGGACTAGCGGATGGCGAACCATCGTGGTCCCCGGACGGGTCTCGGATCATTTGGGCCCTGGGAGGCGACCAGGGCGGCATCTGGACCATGGCCCCCGACGGGACCGGAAAGGTCGAGCTCCGCCATAACTGCGCTGCGTGTGAGTTGTGGGATGCCTCGTTCTCCCCGGATGGAACCCAGATCGCATTCATCGAGGACACGCCTAACGACGGTGCTTTGCAGGAGCAACTGTGGATGATGAACGCAGATGGCAGTGGTCAGACGATCATCCTCGACGAGATCGGGATCGAGTTCGACTGGGGGGTTGCATGCACGCAGAACTGCACCCTTCCACCCCAGTGCGAGAAGAGTGCGACCGCGATCTGCGGTGGGAGCACCGACGATCAGATAGCGGGGACTTCCGGCAACGACGTCATCTTCGCGTTCGCGGGCAACGACAAGCTCAAAGGCGGGGCGGGGAACGATCGGCTCGTCGGGGGGCCGGGGAAGGACGTGCTCAACGGTGGTCCCGGTCGCGATAAGTGCGAGATATCCAAGACGAAGGGCAAGGACAAGGTCAAATCCTGCGAGATCGTGGTTAAACGCAACAACATGTAGTCCGCCGCTACGCTGCGCCTCATGAAGATCGGGGGATGGCTGCGGCGGTGGTGGCCCTGGATCGTCTTGCCGCTTGCGTTCGCACTCGTCAACGGGTTCGTCTTCTTCGTTTTGGGAGGCGACGAGGCCCCCACTCTCGTAACCATCGAGGTGGGAAGCGGGCCGCAGTACATCGCCGCAGACGACGAGCAGGTGTGGGTGGCTGGGTTCGCCGACGTCGCCGTTTCCGAGATCGATCCCGATACGAATGAGGTGACCGGCGACCGGGTCGCCACCCTCACACCGGGCCAGATCGCGCTGATCGACGACTCCGTGTGGGTTGGTTCGATCGGGGCAACTCAAGTGACGCGGATCGATCCAGAAGCTCATGAGGTCGTCGACGAGATCGTCGTGGGCCAGACCCCCCAGAATCTTGCGGGCGGGCTGGGACACCTGTGGGTGAGCGTTCTCGAAGGTCCGGTCAAGGGGAAGGGCTTCGTGGCCCGCCTCGATCTGGAAACCGGCGAGGTCGAACAGAAGATCGACACGGGCCATCGCTTCCCGACCGCCATCGCTACCGGCTTCGATCACGTTTGGGTGTCAGACGTGCGCGATGACGTGCTCGTGCAATTGACGCCCGATGGCGACGTCGTGCGCGAGATCGAGGTGGGGGAGAGCCCAACCGGCGTCACGATCGGGGCGGGGTCGGTCTGGGTCTCGCACTTCGGGGACGGGACGGTGCATCGCATCGATCCGGAAACCGGAGACGTGATCGTCAGGAAACCGATCGTCGTGGGGGAAGGAGTGGCCGGGATCGCGTTCGGTGAGGGCTTCGTGTGGGTCACGAGCCCCTCTGAAGACGTGGTCGTACAGATATCGCCGGATGACAACGAAGTCGTGGAGCGATATCGCGTCGGCGACAGCCCGCAAGGAGTGGCGGTCGGCCTCGGAAGCGTCTGGGTGGTGAACCAAGAAGACGAGACCGTGTCTCGCCTCCAGCTATAGGGTGGCTGCATGGAAGACCTATCCGAACGCCTAACGACGATCGAGAAGAAACTCGCGCAGATAAAGGACTACCTTTGACGTCGAGGGCAAACGCGCGCGCTTAGACAAGCTCAAAGAGCTTTCTGCCGCGCCGAACTTCTGGGACGACCAAACCTCTGCGCAGCAACACATGGCCGAGTTGTCGCGCCTCAGCGAGGACGTCGTGACCTTTGATCGCTTCGCGCAGCGCACGTCCGACGTGCGGGTGCTGGCCGAGCTTGCATCCGAGGAGGGCGACGAGGCGACGGGGGGCGAGGCTGCCGCCGAGCTCGGCCGGATCGAGAAGGAGATCGAGTCACTCGAGGTCCTCGCGCTGCTCGGCGAAGAGTTCGACGAGCTGCCGGCAATCCTCGAGGTCCACGCGGGCGAGGGAGGCACCGACTCGCAGGACTGGGCCGACATGCTCTTGAGGATGTATCTGCGTTGGGCCGAGCGGCGGGGGATGAAGACCGAGCTGGTCGAGATGACTCCCGGCGAGGAGGCCGGGATCAAGAGCGCCACCGTCACGGTCGACGGGCGGCACGCCTACGGATTGCTCGCGCCCGAACGAGGCGTGCACCGGCTCGTTCGCATCTCGCCGTTCGACGCAGCCAAGCGCCGGCACACGTCGTTCGCATCCGTCGACATCACGCCGGAGATGGCTGAGGACGTCGAGGTCGAGATCAATCCAGACGACCTGCGGGTCGACACCTATCGTTCGTCGGGGGCCGGGGGACAACACGTGAACGTTACCGACTCGGCCGTGCGGATAACTCACCTCCCCAGCGGCATCGTCGTTTCGTGTCAGAACGAGAGATCGCAGATGCAGAACCGCGCGGTTGCGATGAGGATTCTCAAGTCTCGCCTGTTGCAACGCGCACGCGAGGAGCGCGAAGCGGAGCTCCGCGCGCTGAGCGGCGAGAAACGAGAGATCGGCTTCGGCTCGCAGATACGCTCATATGTCCTCCATCCGTACCAAATGGTCAAAGATCACCGCACCAGCACCGAAGTGGGTAACGTTCAGGCCGTGTTAGACGGGGATATCGACCGCTTCATCCAGGCGGAGCTGAGGCGAAAGGCCACCGCCGAGGGCTAGGAGGTGCGAGTATGGGAGACATGACGGACGCAAGGACGGACGTCGTACGCCGCGTCGAGGATGCATCCCTCAGCGATCTCCGCAAGGTCGACATCGAGGATGTCTACGTCCAGATGGACTGGCTCCTCGAGTCGCGACCAACCCCCCTCGATCTCTACAACCGATGGGAACGACAGAATTGGATGACCCAGGATCTCGACTTCAGCGAGGACGCCACGCAATGGGCCTCGATGGAGGGGTACTTCGAAGGGCTGCGGACGGAGTTGCAGCGATCCTTCACGCTGTTCTTCGTCGGCGAGCAAGCGGTCACCGACACGCTTTCGCCCCTCGTCCATGCGGCCCCCGACGAGCCGTCGCGCATCTTTCTGTCTACGCAACTCGTTGACGAGGCCCGACACGCAGTCTTTTTCTCGCGCTTCTTCGACGAGGTCATCGGCATACCCGGAGGCCTGTCGGCCGCGCTGGCGGCCGTCAAGGACAAGACCGTGGGGGGCTTCCGCCACATCTTCGATAACGACCTCGTTGAGGCGACCGACAACGTGCGGATGAACCCTCACGATTACGGCGCGTGGGTCGAAGGCATCACGATCTATCACATGATCATCGAGGGCATGCTGGCGCTCACGGGCCAGAAGTTCCTGCTCGGGATCATCCGGGAGCTGGGGATCCTCCCCGGCTTCTACACGGGCTTCACCGCAGTGGCGCGGCGACGAGTCGCGCCACGTCAACTTTGGCGTGCGCGCCCTGATGGAGGCGGGCGTGCGGGACCCGGTTCTGCTCGACCGAGCGACCGAGGCCGTATACCGGCTGCTCGAGCCCGCCTGCCGGACGGTGGCCGCGCCCGATCGCAAGTTCGAGATCTCGATGGAGGAGACGCCCCCGAACCTGCGTGTCAGTCCCTACGTATTCCGGGACTTCTCTTTGAACTCGCTGACGAAAAGGCTGCGCGTTGCAGGTATTTCGAAAGAGGTGTGCGAAGACATAACCACCAAGGGATTGGAGTATTACGACAAGGCTTGGGCCGAATACGAGGAGCGTCACGGCGAGGAACATCCCCGCCGCTTCTTCGATCGTTTGACGCCCGCCGACGCCTAACCCCGGCTAGCCTGTCTCACCATGATCAAAACCGTTGACGTCGAAAAGGTCTACAAGGGCGGAGTGTCCGCCCTCGGCGGCGTGTCCATCGAGATCGAGAAAGGCGAGTTCGTCTTCATCGTCGGGCCCTCCGGGTCGGGCAAGTCGACCTTCCTGAAGCTGATGACGAAGGAGGAGGAACCCTCCGGCGGCGAGGTCTTCGTCGCCGGCAAGAACCTCGCGAGCCTTCCACGCTGGCGCGTGCCGTATCTCAGGCGCAACGTGGGGGCCGTGTTCCAGGACTTCAAGCTCCTGCCCAACAAGACCGTGTTCGAGAACGTCGCTTTCGCCCTCGAGGTCATCGGTCGGCCCCGCAACGTCGTTCGCCGTCAGGTTCCGCAGATCCTCGAGCTGGTCGGTTTGGGCGAAAAGCTCGATCGCTTCCCCGACGAGCTCTCGGGCGGGGAGCAACAGCGCGTGTCGATCGCACGGGCATTCGTGAACAGGCCCCTCATCCTGCTGGCCGATGAGCCGACCGGAAACCTCGACCCGGCGACCTCGGTGGGCATCATGCGGCTGCTCGATCGGATCAACCGGACGGGAACGACCGTGGTGATGGCGACGCACGATCACGCGATCGTGGACTCGATGCGCCGCCGGGTCATCGAGTTGGAGGGCGGTCAGGTCGTACGCGACCAAAGCCGCGGCATCTATGGGGTCGGAACGTGAGAGTCAACTACTTCTTCTCCGAGACATTCACGAACCTCAGGCGCAACGTCCTTATGACGGTCGCTGCGATCTCCACGGTCGCGATCTCCCTGTTGCTGCTCGGGGGAGTCCAGATCCTCTCCAAGGCCGTCGACAACATGACTCATAGTTGGGAAGCCCAAGTCGAGATCGCCGTGTTCCTGCGAGACGACGCGACCCAAGGCGAGATAGAGAACCTCGAATCCGACATCGTTGCCATGCAGGAAGTGAAGGACGTCTCGTTCGTATCGAAAGACGAAGCCTTCGAGGAGTTCAAGCAGCAGTGGCGCAACCAGCCCGAGTTCTACGAGGTGCTTCCGGAAGATGCCCTTCCCGCGTCACTCCGCGTCAAGCTGCACGATGCCGACGACACCGAAGAGGTCGCATCCCGGCTCGATCGGAGCCCCCGGGGTGGGAGACATCCGCTTCGGCGGCGAGTTCATCAAGACCCTGTTGCGCGTGAACTCGTTTCTGCGAGCCATTTCGCTGGTCATGTCGATCGTCCTCTTGACCGCGGCTATCGCACTGATCGCTAACACGATCCGTTTGGGCGTCTACGCCCGCCGCGATGAGATCGGCATCATGAAGCTGGTAGGCGCGACGAACTGGTTCATCCGTATCCCGTTCATGCTCGAGGGGATCTTCGCGGCCCTCGTGGGGGCCGTTGTGGCGGGTGCCATGGTCGTCATCGCCGACCTCTTCATCTTCCCGAAGGTGGGGGAGACGTTCAGATTCCTGCGCCCGGTGTTCTCATTCTCGAACGGCGAGATAGCCGGGATCCTGTTCCTGCTGGTGGGGGTGGGGGTCCTCGTGGGGATCGTCGGCTCCTCCCTGGCGCTCAGGCGCTTCCTGGAGGTCTGAACCACCCTGTCAACTTCTGTTGCTGGTGTTGAAAGAGTTAACTAGTATGACTGGGATGATCTTTCACAGGCGGGGCAAAGGGGGCGAATCCCGCGCAGCCCTGGTCGCCCTCCTCTGCCTCTTGGCCGCCACCGTGCCCGCCTTCGCCGGCCCTGGGGACCAGCTCCAGGAGAACCGTGCCCGCCAGGACAGGATCGACCAGAGGCAGGAGCAGCTCCGCAAGCAGGAGAGGACCATGTCGTCGCGGGTCGCCCGCCTTGATGCTCGCCGGGCCCGGGTCGAGACCCAGGTCGACGAGCTCGACAAGGAGCTCGCCGCCCTCGATGCAGACATCGAAGAGACCGAGGCCGAGCTGACCGCCGCCCAGCAAGAGCTGTCGATCATCATCGACCGGCTACTCGACATCCAGGAGGAGCTGGTCGCGTTCACGGACTTGTTCAGCGAACGAGCGGTTGCGGCTTACATGGCAGGTCCGAACGCGTACCTCGACGGGCTCGTCTCGGCCGAGTCGTTCGGCGATCTCAGTCATCGGGTCGCCTACTACGAGGCGGCCCTGGATTCCGATGCGGAGCTCGTCGAGCAGATCCAATCGCTCCGCGAACGCGACCGAACGCGATCGCGATGTGGTCGAGGAACGAAAGCAGCTCATCGCGGAGCGCAAGCTGAAACTCAAGACCGACCGTGCTGCGCTGGCCCAGGTGCGCGTGGCCCGGGCAAAGGTGCTCCGAGCCCGGCGAGCGATCGTCGCCGACAAGAGCGAGCTCCTTGCCGGGATCCGCAACAACCAGACGCGGCTCGATCGGATCGAGCGTGAGCTCGAGGCCCAGGAGAGCCGGCTCCAATCGATCCTTGCTGCAGCCTCGAGCTCGACGGGTCCCCTCCCCACCGGGGGCGGCCAGTTCCTGTGGCCGGCCAGCGGACCGCTGACCTCCGGCTATGGGCCCCGCACCCACCCGATCTTCGGGGACGTCCGGATGCACACGGGCATCGACATCGGCGCCGGCTATGGCGCTCCCGTGATCGCCTCGGATTCGGGCGAGGTCGCCTACGTCGGGGCCATGAGCGGCTACGGCAACGTCGTGGTCATCGATCACGGGGGAGGGCTGGCGACCACCTACAACCACCTGTCCTCGTTCGGGGTCACCTCGGGCCAGAGCGTGGCGCGGGGCCAGGTCATCGCAGGCGTCGGCTGCACCGGCTACTGCACGGGGCCCCACCTGCACTTCGAGGTCCGGATCAACGGCTCGCCCGTCGATCCGATGCCGTATCTCCAATAACGCGGAAGCCTCTACCCTGTAGTTGTGGATCCCGAGCCGTACGTCCCGATGGATGCGCCGCGCCCCAAGCGCTCGTGGGGGCCGCGGGCGGTCGCCGTTGTTTTGGCGGCGGCCACCTTCGCCCTCGGGTTCAACCTCGGCAAGGGGGCCGACGAGGAGCGAGGCGAGCTTCTCAGCTTCGGATCGGGAGGCGGGTTCGAGACCCTTCAGGAGGCTTACGACACGATCCGCGGGTCCTCGATCGATCCTCCCGGCGAGGAAGAGCTCACCCGGGCCGCGATCAAGGCCATGGTCAAGGTGCTTCAACGCTCCGACGACCCCTACGCGCTCTTCTACACGCCGGCCGGGTATCGCTCTTTCCAGGAGGTCACGACCGGGCGATTCTCGGGGATCGGAGTCTGGCTCAAGAACAGGGGGCCGCGTCTCGAGATCGTGTCGGTGCTCCCACAAAGTCCCGCCAGCCGCGAAGGACTGAAGCGCGGCGACATCATCGTGCGCATCGACGGGGAACCGGCGGCCGATACACCCGTGGACGAAGCCGTGAGCCTGATCAAAGGCCCGGAGGGAACCGACGTGACGGTCGGCATCAAAAGGGGAGCCGACGACTTCGACGTGACGCTGACGCGCGCCACGCTCGAGCTTCCCAACTTCCAGGCTCACATGACTGAGGACAAAATCGGCTACGTCAGGCTGTTCGGATTCGCGCGCGGCGCCGGGAGACAGCTCCGCGCAAAGGTCGAGCAGTTCGCGGACATGGGGGCCGAGGGGATCGTCCTCGACCTGCGCGACAACGGAGGCGGGCTGTTCTCGGAAGCCATCGAGGTGGCAAGCGTCTTCGTCGAAGATGGCGAGATCGTCAGTTTCGAGGACCGCGATGACAAGGTCGTATACGAAGCCGAAGGCGACGCGTTTGAAGAGATGCCCTTGGTGGTGCTCGTGAACGGTGGTACCGCGAGCGCTTCCGAGATCGTGGCCGGCGCGGTGCAGGACCTGGAACGCGGGGCGATCGTCGGAACGAAGACCTACGGGAAGG
Source organism: uncultured Actinomycetes bacterium (assembly GCA_963786155.1). Taxonomy (GTDB): domain Bacteria; phylum Actinomycetota; class CADDZG01; order CADDZG01; family WHSQ01; genus CAWAXW01. The sequence goes on from CAWAXW010000006.1 coordinate 466,131, forward strand.
GCTCGGTACAGGAGGTCTTCCCCCTGCTCGACGCCTCCGCAGTGAAGATCACGACCGGCGCCTACATCACCCCCGACGGTCACCAACTCAACGGGACCGGGATCACGCCCGATGTCGTGGTCGATGCAGACCCGGCCGTCCAACGAGAGCGCGCCATGGAGGTGCTGACGCGGAGTCGATAAAGCTCATCACCCAGAACCGCAAGGCTCGCCACAACTACCTGATAGAGGACACGCTCGAGGCGGGACTGAAACTGATCGGCACTGAGGTGAAGTCCTGCCGCGAGGGCAAGGCCAATCTCGTCGACGCCTACGCTGTCGTCAAGGATGGCGAAGCCTGGCTCATGAACGCACACATAAGCCCGTACTCCCACGGCAACCGCGCCAACCACGATCCGGTCAGGCCGCGCAAGCTGTTGCTCCATCGCAACCAGATCGAGAGACTCCAGGCGAAGGTCGCCCGGGAAGGACGAACGCTGGTCCCCCTCCGTCTGTATTTCAAGCACGGGCTCGCCAAGGCCGAGATCGCCGTCGCTCGCGGCAAGAAGAGCTACGACAAGCGCCACACGGAGGCCGAGCGAGATGCGGACAGAAGGATGCGACAGGAGCTCGGCCGCAGGCGCTAGCGTCCTCACTTACTCTTCCACGATCATGACCCGCATATTCCGGATCGCCCGCTTCCTGGTGGCCCTGTTCCTGTTCGTCGGCGCGCTCCAGCTGATGAAGACGGGCGCCAGCGGGCTCGACATCCTGCAGGACGAGGGCGTGCTCGTGAAGAACGCCGGTTCGACCCTCGGACTGGGCTGGCTGGGAGCGCTCATCGTTCTGTCGGGCTCGCCGATCGCCGCGACCGCCCTGACTCTCGTCAAAGCGGGCGAGGATGCCGCGGCGGCCGGAGCCACTGACGTGTTCACCGAGACGCAGGGGTTCACGATGCTCACCGGCTCTCGCCTGGGGGCCGCCTTCGTCGTGCTTGTCGTCGCGGTCCTGTATGCCTTGCGCGGGGGAGAGGGCGAGCGCGTCAAGCCCGTGTCGACCGCGGTCATGGCTCTCTCGACGACCGCCCTGATCTACCTCCCGGCGATGTTCTTCGGTCTCGCCCTGTTGCGATGGAAGCCGTTCCACGAGCTCGAGCTCACGTTCCCCAATCAATTCAAGGATTTGCTCGATCTCATCTATGGGGGCATGCTCGATCGTGTCGAGACGTGGCCGAGTGTGGTGGTCTTCTTACTGGGGCTCGGAGTCTTGTTGGTCAGTTTCAAGCTGATCGACACCGTTCTGCCCTCATTCGATCCCGACCATTTCGACGAACGCCGCACCCGGTTGCTGCGAAGCAAATGGGGGATGTTCGGCCTTGGCTCTCTCGTGGCGCTCGTGACCATGTCGGTATCGGTCGCCCTCACGGTGCTGGTGCCCCTCGTAGCCAAGAAGTACGTCAAGCGCGAGGACATCCTTCCCTACATCATGGGAGCGAACATCACGACCCTCGGCGACACCATGCTGGCGGCATTCGCTCTCGATTCACCCGGCGCGGTCAGGATCGTCATCGCCGAAGTGATCGTTACGAGTGTTATCAGCGTCGTGTTGCTGGCGTTCTTCTATCCCCAGACGCGCAGAGTGATCTGGAAGTTCCAGAGACAGATGGTCAAGAGCAAGCCGAGACTCGCGATGTTCACAGCCGCGTTGTTCGCAACCCCGATAGCAATCATCGGTGTGTCGGCTTTGGTGGGTTAGATCCTCTAGACCGGCCGGCGCGCGTGCAGCTCGGCAACTAGGTCGGGCAGGTCGTTGATGCGGTCCTTGTTCAGGAACGCGTCGGCCCAGTCGGGCTCGCCTTCCAGGAAGGCCGAGAACGCCACGATCGTCGAGTCGGGCGAGATCGAGCGCAGGATGCGAGCGGTCTCCTCACCCGTCATGCCGGGCATGCGGTAGTCCAGGATGATGAAATTCGGCTGGGTCTCGCCCGCCAAGATGGTGGCCTCGGGGCCAGAGTCAGCCTCGCCCACGACCGTGTAGCCCTGGACCTCGAACAGGAGTTTCAGGGTTTCTCTGATGTCTTTCTCGTCGTCGACCACCAGGATGCTGGGACTTGGTGGTTCACCGCCCGATGGGCTGGGTGGTCTTTGCATGTATGCCTCAGTACCTCTCATTCGCCCGCTCCCGCTACATACACAACCGCAATTCACACCCTATCGCTTGCCTTGTCCTGATTGGATGTCGGCCTCCCGGAGTCCTGCCTTGACTCCCTGCTCGTTAGACTGGGTTCTCGGGGCTGAACTGGTATCGACCTCGATCGCACCTTGATAGGAGAAGCGAGCCGAGGATTTGTCGGGTTACCTCGCTAATCATCTCGACAACTACTAACTGCCGCTGCGTAAAGCACGGTCGCCATCCCTATAGATGGCCGTCGGCCCGAGATTCGCCTGTGATCTCGGTGTTCGGCGTCGCTTAGCAGGCTCACCGTCCCAAGTCTGCTCGAGGCGCGGGACGGGAAACTCAGCTCGAGCTAGACGCCACCCGTCGCCGTCCGCGGGCCGGGCGGCGTCGAACCCCAACCGCGGACTACGCTCGTAGAAGCCCTATCGAGGGGTCGAGGGACCCGGGTTCGATTCCCGGCAGCTCCACTCTGCTTTTCAGTTGCCGGGGTAGAGGACCCGGTCGGCGAACTTGTTGACTCCGGCGGCGGCCGTTAGGCGCACGACATAGAAGCCGCTGTTGCCGTCGGTGTACCAGATGTCGCCCGTCGCCTGGTCGTAGGCCGGGGCCGACATCGCGAATGCTCCCGCTTTGGTCGGGAGGTAGCTCGTAGTCCCGGGGAGCAGCGGCTTGTTGTAGTACGCGATCTCAACCGGCTTCTCCGGGTTGCGGATGTCGAATACGCGCAACCCCGACATGATGAAGCTGCAGGCGACGATCTGAGGGTCGACTCGGCTGGGCAGCGAGCAGTAGTGCCCCTGGTAGCCCTGGAATGGCTGATCGTCGCCAGGGTCGGCGGTCTGGTCTCCCTTGTTGACGGCCAGTCGCATGTTCGAAACGACGAAGGGGTCCTTCTCGTTCTGGATGTCGATGATGCGAGCCGCGCCGATCCGGGCGCCCGAGCCGAACTCGTCGGTCTCCAGTAGGTACTTGTGCCCGTCGACCGTGAACGGCGTCGCGTTCTGCGGGGTGCTGAGCTGCGGCCATGTGAGCCGGCTCACTAGTTTCACCGTCGGATTGACTACGCGCTTCTGTATTTCGCTGACGTCGAGGATCGTCAAACCCGTGAAGTTCTCTTCGCTCTCCTGGAAGGCGCTCTCCGCGATGTAGAGGCGGTTTCCGTCGTTGCTGACCGACACGCCGTGTGGCTGATAGTCCGGCGTAGACCACAAGATCGTGGGCGCCTTGGGGTTGGTCAGGTCGACGGCGGTGAGCGTGTGCCCGTAGAGGGAAGCGACGTAGTAGGTCAGGCCGTCGGGCGAGAAGCCTCCTTCGTGTCCGAGGATCCCGATCGGAAGGGACGACTCCAGCACCGGATGCCGGCAGTCCTCGGTCAGGCTGAAGACATCGACGAACCCCGGATGCCAGGTCGGGTAACCCATGTTCGCGACGAGTAGGCCGCGCTTGGTGTTGAGCCGAACCGATTCGTGGGGCGACTGCATCGCCGGCGTGCGAAGTGTGTCGGTGTGAACGGGGTTAGCGGGATCGCTCATGTCCATCACATAAAGGCCGGGCCCTTCGGCCCCTTGATCCGGTCCGTTGTGAGGCCACAGCAAGGTGGAGTCCCAGTAAGCACATTCGTTCCCGGCTTTGTCGACGTAACGCTCGACGCGATAGCCGCCGGACTTACCGAAGTGAGAGACCAGGCGCGCGTTGCAGAAATAGCCTTTCGCCGCACGGCCGCTCTCGTAGTCGGTTGCGGGGACCTTTCCTTGGATCTTCTCGGGCCGCGACCCCTTGTCGCAATCGATCCCGGGCGTGGGACCGTCGTACGGCTTGGTCGGCCCGAAGTACTTGGCGGTCGCCGCGTTCCTCTTGCTCGCCGGACCGCCGATCAGGGGGCCGTGGTCGTGCAAGAGGCTGCCGGCGAGCGCCGGGCCGTGGGCGTGCGCGGGTACCGACCGATCGGGCGCCGCACTTCTGGCGAGCCCGCCGCCGACCGCACCGACTGCGATAGCGGTCAACGCGGCAGTCACGACGAGCCGCCAGTCGTTAGTAGGGCCGGGCATCAAGCGCCTCCAGGATCAGGTAGCAGATACCCCGAGTACTTTGACGTCTCCGCCTCGTATCCCTACCTCGGCGCCCTGCCGCCACTCGATTCCTGGGCCTGGGGGCCCCCATTCAAGCCTTGCCGCGGCTTCCGGATGGAAGTTTTGCCCTGAATTTGGCCCTTTTGGAAGGATTAGTTGCTTTGGTCACGAAATGGGCCAAGCGGGGCAAGGAAAATGCCCCAGACCGGCACACCTAGTAAGGAGTCGCGGATGAGGAGACGTAGTTTGCGCGTCTTGCTTCTGCTCGGCCTCGTGGCGAGCACGCTTTATTCGGCCTCACCAGCGGAGGCCAATCACAACACCGGGAGGTTCACCTGCCGGGCCTCGGCCATCAGGGGCGAGTTCATGGGCTTCGCGGTAGAGCCCTTCGTTGCCAACCCCCAGAAAGACCCCTGCACCAATTCGATGTCGGCCCTGGGATTCCAGCAATCGTTCGATGTCGGCGATACGACCGTCGCCGTGAACGTATCGGTCGCCCCTGTGTCGACGACTACGATGCCGGGCGAGTTCGCTCACGCCGACGCAAGGCTCGCGTTGGTGACGATCGAGGGCGGGGGACATGAGATATCGGCCGAACTGATTCAAGCCGAGGCCGATGCCAGATGCCCCGGCCCGAGCCTTACGGGTTCGTCCCACCTCGCTGCCCTGACCATAGATGGCGAGACCCAGGAATTGGTCTCCGAGCCCATGACCTTCGAGCTAGGGGGACTAGGCACCCTGTACCTCAACCGCCAGGAGATCGTCGAGTTCGAGGACGGCCGGGACCTCGTCCAGCAAGCGATCTTCCTCGACGGAACCAACGGACCCGACCTCGTCCTGAGCGAGGCGATCGCCGGCTATCGCGGCAACCCGTGCGATCAGCCCTACTTCCTTGTGATGGACGACGAGAGCATCGACGCCGGCGTAGAGCCGAACAACTTCTCGGCGGAGGACGTCAACGACAACAACTCTGCCTTGGGACAGCGCACGGAGCTTCCGTACTTCGACGCCCGCCCGAACCTGCCGCTCACGCTCTACTCCGGCCAGGTGGGCGATGAAGGGTGGTTCGGTCCAAAGCACATCCCCGATTCGTGGGACGCGGCAGGACCTGGGGACGACGGGCTCAGGAACTACATGGGCCACCCCAGCCAGCCTTATCCCCACGGCGTCGGCCCCGGTCTGGGGACGGGCAGCAACCCCGAGGCCCTGCTGGACAAGATCCCGCTCGTCAATCCGCTGCGCGTGGACGCTCTAAAGCTCCTTGAAGGCCACAGAGTGTGCGCGGTCGTCTACGACAGCGACGTGAGCATGAACTATGGGCCTATAAACGGCAGCCTCAAGGGCGAGAACCTCGGCGTCGTTGCCTTCGAAGTGATCTCGGTGACCGAGCGCACGAATGGCTCCTCCGGTTCGCTTCCGGTGGTGCAGATCATGATCCTCGATGCCGACGGAGACGTTTCCGGAGGGCAGGGAGTCTGTGAGGAGGATCTCGCTCTCTTCACCGAGGCGCCCGAGCCGAACTCATCTTCGGAGCCCTACGACACCGTTCCCGACTAGGAGCGGCACAGCTTCATCCCGCGGATGCCCTCCGGCGTTTCCAAGAGGGCATCCGCGGATGAGGTGCGCCCCGGCGTTATAGCTTGGGCGGCATGGAAGCTCAGGCTTGTGCCGCGATCGGCCTTCGAGCAAGCTGAGTTTCCGTGGCGATTCTTTTTAGGAGGCGGCGCCGGAAGATTGCCGAGGAAGTGCTCGCGCGGCTCGATGCCAACCAGGTGTTGGCATTCGACGAAGGCGCCAATTGCTTCGGCGTGGAATCGAAGGGCAAGGGGCAGGTCCGGGGCAACGGCTGCCTCGCACTCTCCCCGAAGGGCCTCCTATTCATCATGTGGGTGCCACGAAAGGAGCTTCACGTCCCCCTCGATCGCATCACCTCGGTCGAGCGGGTGAAGTCTCACCTCGGCAAGTCCATCTTCCGGGAGCTCCTGAAGGTCAATTTCGTGAACGCTGAAGGGCAGCAGGACTCGGCCGCCTGGTACGTGCGTGACCTCTCCGCATGGGAGACCGCCCTTAGGACATAGTCCGCGCGGGCTATTCATCTCCGGCCCCCACTTCGCCAAGATTGCTCTATGGATTGGGCGACTAGCAGACGCTGGGTGCTCGTACTAGCGACCCTTGTTCTCGCGGCCGTCCTCGCACCATCCCCTCCGGGCAACGCCACATTCCCAGGTAGCAATGGATTGCTCGCATTCGACAGCGATCGGACGGGCAACTTCGAAATCTACTTGGTCGGTCTTGACGGCGCCGGGCTCACCAACGTCACCAACAGCCCCGGCGACGACACGAACCCGATCTGGGACCCCCTCGGCGAGCGCATCGTGTTCCTGAGCACGCGCGACGGCAACGAAGAGATCTACGCAATGAATGCAGACGGGTCTGGGCTCGCAAGGTTGACGAACGATCCTAAGAGGGACGTCACCCCGACCTTCTGTGACTCCAACACCGTCCTCTTCTCGAGCGACAGGGATGGGGACTTCGAGGTATTCGCGATCGCTCCGGACGGGACCGGACTGCGGCAGATAACGAGTCACTCGGCGGAGGACTTGTTCCCGACCTGCCGCCCCGATGGTCAGAAGATCGCCTTCCTCACCACACGTGACGGCAATCCAGAGATATACGAGATGGACCCCGACGGGACGGACGCGGTCAACCTGACCCAGAACAAGGCCCACGACCAGACCCCGGATTACTCCTCGGATGGAAGCAAGCTCTACTTCTCGAGCGATCGGGACGGGAACTTCGAGATCTATATGATGGACCTGGTTGCTTCCTCACGCGGTCGCACGACGAGGAGCATCCTGCCTCCCGATTCGACGCAGGTCACCCAATCCCAGCTTCCCGTCGTGAACTTCGATTCCAACGCTCTGCCCGACAATCCCTTCACATTCCTGTACACGCGGAGCGACGGCCAACAGAAGGATGTGTACACGTCGGCATTGGAGCCCGTCCATACGAGTACGGCAGAAGCCCTCTCCAACGAATCGGGAGGCGCCGTCCAACCTCGCCTCCCGGACGTCAAGGTAGAGAAGAAGGGGCCGAGCGGGGTCAAGGCCGGCAAGACCGCCATCTACGAGGTCACGGTGACGAACATCGGGGTCGGCAGGGCTGAGGGAGTCACGCTGTCTGACAGCATCGTGGAGGGTACCCAGCGTGTGAGCTCCATCAGTGGAGGAGGCGACGGCATCGACTGCCAGCCCATCGAGGGCGGTATCCAATGTCCGCTGGGCGACCTCGAACCGGGCGAGTCCGTGACCATCAGGATCGAAGTAAGTATCCGCGCCAAGGCAAGAGCGGGCGAGATCGTCAACCAGGCCCTCGCGTTCACCGACACGCATGAGGCCGACGGCACGAACAACGGCGATACGGCCGCAACCCAGGTTAAGAAGAAGAAGAAACGAGGGCGCTGATCAGGCGTCTTCATCCTCGGGCTCGCGCTCTGGGTGGTCGAGCGAGATGTGGGAGCGCAGCTCCACCTCGTTGATGAATCTCAGGGGGCAGTAGGGGCACTGCCTGATGTCGTCCATCCGACAAGCCTAGATGGGAACCTGAGCCTGGATCGTCTCGTCTAAACCGAAACAGCTCGAGACAGCGAGGTGATCCTGATGCGCAGAACGTTCACGATCCTCACGTCCATGATTGTCGTCATGTTGACGGCCGCTCCCGCACTTGCGTGTGGAGGGCTGATCGGGCCCAACGGCGGGGTCAACCTGTTGCGCACCAGCACGCTGGCCGCCTATCACGACGGCGTCGAGCACTACATCACTTCCTTTGAGTTCGCCGGCGGGGGGGCCGAGTTCGGCTCGATCATCCCGTTGCCCGCCATGCCCACCGATGTGATCAAGGGCGGGGACTGGACGCTGCAGCGCCTCCGTGACGAGACCCAGCCCGTTCTTGAAGAGTTCGTCCTCGCCGACACCGACGCAGGGGTCGCCCGCTCCGCCGCGAAGGTAGTGATGGAGCGGCGCATCGATTCTCTCGACGTCACGATCCTCGAGGGCGGAGGGGACTCGGTGGGGCAGTGGGCGATCGAGAACGGCTTCAACCTGTCGCCCGACACGCCAGAGGTGCTCGACTTCTACGCCCGTCGCAGCCCTTACTTCCTTGCTGCTCGCTTCGACCCCCAGGCCGCGCGCGACCAGGGCTTCACCGTCGGTGACGGGACGCCGGTTCACGTCGTGATGCCGACACCGCGTCCGTGGGTACCTTTGCGGATCCTCGGCTTGGGCAAGCAAGCGGGCGAGTTGGTCCAGGCCGACGTGTACCTTCTGACCGACCGCCGCCCGGCGCTGCTACCGCAGGCCGGCGACGGGATGTTCCTCGACTACGACCAGGCCGCATCCGATCTGCTGCTCGCCGACCTTCGCTCGGACCGGGGGATGAAGTGGCTGCCAGACTCCGGGATGTGGCTCAGCTATCTCCGCATCGACGCGGAGGCGGGCAAGCTCGATCACGATCTCGCCATCGACGCCAGCGGGTTCGGCATGCCCTCCCCGGTCGACGCCGGCTTCGAGTTGCCCACCGTCACTCTGCCCGACACATCATCGGCCAGCACGGTGTGGGCGTGGGCCCTCGCGGCGATCGTCGCCGGCGGAGCGATCTACCTCATCGACCGCCGCGCGACCACCTGGCGCTGACGCTCGTGACCTAGGCTCCTCCCGGCAACGAGTCGGGAGGAGGTGAGTTCGATGGGCGACGAGGTGCGCCTCACGGCCTATTCGCACGGCGCGGGCTGAGCGTGCAAGCTCGGTATCGACGAGCTGGCGCAGGTCTTGCGCCACGTGACAACAACATCGAACGACGCCTCGGTCCTGGTGGGGCTGGACGAGCCCGACGACGCGGCGGTGTATCGGGTCGCGCCCGACACGGCGATCGTGCAAACGGTCGACTTCTTCACGCCGATCGTCGACGACCCGTACGACTGGGGGCGCATCGCGGCCGCGAATGCCCTGTCGGATGTCTACGCCATGGGCGGACGCCCTGTGACTGCCCTGAGCCTCATCGGATGGCCGCGCTCTCTCGGCTTCGACCTGCTCGGCCGTGTCGTCGACGGGGCGGTCGCGGTGTGCACAGAAGCGGGCGTTGCCATCGTCGGGGGGCATTCGGTCGACGATCCCGAGCCGAAGTTCGGTCTCGCAGTCACCGGCACCGTTCATCCGAACGAGATTGTGCGCAAGACCGGAGCGTACGTGGGTTGCGTGTTCGTGCTCACGAAGCCTCTCGGCATGGGAGTGATATCTACAGGGATCAAACAAGGAGTGACCACGCCCGAAACGACACGTCGAGCGATCGAGGTGATGTCGGCGTTGAACCGTGATGCGAGCGAAGCGATGCTCGCGATCGAGGTTGCTGCGGCCACCGACGTGACGGGCTTCGGTCTGGTCGGCCACCTTTCACAGATGCTTACCGGGGAGATCGGGGCTCAACTCAGTTTCGGAGACATCCCGATCATCCCGGAAGCGCTCGAGCTGGCCCGGCAAGGGATCGTCCCGGCGGGGAGCAAACGAAATGATGCCGCGACGAAAGGCAAGGTGCGATATGAGGGCCTCGACGAGGCGCAACGAACCGTCTTGTTCGATGCCCAGACGTCGGGCGGGCTACTGATCGCGGTCGACGCGCGGCGCTCACCCCATCTTCTCGACATGCTGGCAGAACGCGGTGTGACCGAGGCCGCAGTGATCGGACACGTGGTCCCAGGCGAAGGCGGCATCGATGTCGGTCCTTGATGCGTCGGCCGTGCGGATCTCGCAGGCCCTCGTCGACGAGATGATCGAGCACTGCCTTACGGGCCGTCCGAACGAAGCTTGCGGGTTGCTCGGAAGTCGGGATGACGACATCGTCAAGGTCTTCAAGATGACCAATGCCGACGCGAGCCCGGTGCGATATTCGCTCGATCCGAAGGAACAGTTCGCCGTCTACCGGACGCTCGAGGAAAAGGGATGGGAGCTGGGGGGAGTGTTCCATTCGCACACGCGCACCGAGGCCTACCCGTCTCCGACCGACGTGAGAGAGGCCCACGAGGACGTGCCTTACGTGATCGTTTCCCTGGCGTCCGAGCCGGCCACCGTGCGTGCCTTCCGCATCGTCAAGGAGGGCTGGATGGACCCCGACGGCGAGATCGTGGAGGTCCCGGTCGTAGTCACCGGTTGACTACGATGTAAGCGTCATCAGCCAAAGGGAGGCGCAGTGGCCGTAGCCGTAAGGATCCCGACGGTATTCAGGAAGTTCACCGGCGGAGAGTCCACGGTCGAAGTCGAGGCAGGAACAATCGCCGGCGTGATCGGCCAGTTAGAGGCGCGCTTCCCCGAGCTCGCGGGGCAGATCCGCACCGACGACGGCGAGCTGCACAGGTTCATCAACGTCTACGTCAACGACGAAGACGTCCGCTACCTCGAGAAGCTGGAGACGAAAGCAGCGGAGGGAGACACGGTGTCGCTGCTGCCATCGGTCGCAGGCGGGGCGCGGGGCGGGCTCGGCCGGCCCGCAGAACAAATTGGGGGTGGGACCGACCGGCCTCCAGAACCGAGCCGTTGAAGTACAAGTCGATCCTCGACGCGATCGGCAACACCCCGCTGGTCGAGGTGCCCCGGCTCTGTCCGGTCGAAGGCGTTCGACTGTGGGTGAAGCTCGAAGGCCAGAACCCGACGGGCTCGGTGAAGGACCGCATCGCGCTTGCGATGATCGAAGCCGGTGAGGCATCGGGCGAGTTGACCAAAGACAAGGTCATCCTCGAACCAACCTCCGGGAACACCGGGATAGCACTGGCCATGGTTGCAAGCACGCGTGGTTACAGCTTCACGGCGGTCATCCCGGACAACGCGAGCGCCGAACGGATCCAATTAATGAAGGCGTTCGGCGCCGAGGTCGTTTTCTCCGAGGGAGCCAAGGGCACCAACGGGTCCGTCGTCCTCGCTCAAGAGCTGAGCAAAGACGACAAGTACTACATGCCCTTCCAGTACGGCAATCCCGCCAACGTCGAGGCGCACTACAACGGAACCGGGCGCGAGATCCTCGAGGACCTGCCCGACGTCAAGGCGTTCGTCGCCGGGCTCGGAACGGGCGGCACTCTCACAGGTGTCGGCAAGCGTCTGAAGGAACACGATCCCGGCATCAAGATCGTTGCCGCCGAACCGGAGCTCGGTGAGTTGGTCTACGGGTTGCGGTCGTTGGACGACGGATACGTTCCACCGATCTTCGATCCCGACATCCTCGACGGCAAGATAAAGGTGAGGGCGCGCGAGTCGATCCTCTGGACGCGCGAGCTGCTCACCCGCGAGGGCATCTTCTCCGGTATCTCCGCGGGGGCCGTGATCTGGGTCGCCCAGCGGGTAGCCGAACGCCTGGCAGCGGAATCAGGAGGCGACATCGTCTGCCTCTTGCCCGACGGCGGATGGAAGTACATGTCCACCGAAGCGTGGACGCAAGACATCGACACCGCGGAGAGTCAGGTCGAAGAGGTGCTGTGGTGGTAGACGTCTCGCGTCCGATCGGGATGTTCGATTCGGGTGTGGGTGGTCTCACCGTCGCGCGCGCGGTCATCGATCTTCTTCCGCACGAGCACCTGATCTACTTCGGCGACACCGCGAGATGCCCATACGGCCCCCGGGAATCGCAAGAGGTGCGGAAGTTCGCGCTCGAGATCATGGACTCGCTGCTGGAGGAGGACGTCAAGCTCCTCGTCGTCGCATGCAATGCTGCCGCTTCGACCGCCCTCCAGGATGCTCTCAAGCGCTACGACCTGCCGATCGTGAGCGTGATCGAGCCCGGCATCAAGGCCGCCGTCGCCGCAACCCGCAATCGGCGGATCGGTCTGATCGCCACCGAGGTCACGGTTGCTTCCTTGGCCTACGAGCGCACGCTCAGCGAGACGAGAGCCAACGTCTTCATGCAATCCGAGGCCTGTCCTCGCTTCGTGGAGTTCGTGGAGAAGGGTGACACGACCTCGGATGAGCTCGTGAGGACGGCCGAGGAGTATCTACTTCCCCTGAAGCAGGCCGAGGTGGATACTCTCATCCTCGGCTGTACGCACTACCCGCTGTTGACCGGAGTCATCCAGTACGTCATGGGGGAGGACGTCGTTCTGATCTCGAGCGCCGAAGCGACCGCGAACGAGGTGTACGTGCAGCTGCGTCGCAGGTCTCTGGTCAACCCCTCTACCGATCCCGGTGTCCATCGCTTCATCGCGAGCAGCGAGGACGGCGTCTTCAGCGAGCTCGGCAAGCGTTTCCTCGGCCCCGAGTTCAAAAAGGTCGAGTACCGGCCCTGGGACAAGAGATGAGCATCCGCGTCACGGTCCTTGGCAGCTCGGCGATGTTCGCTACGCGCGAACGTTCGTGCTCCGGCTATTTGCTCGAGTACTCAGACTCCCGCGTCTGGATGGATGCGGGAGGAGGGACCTGGCGCGAGTTGCTCGAACACATCGACTACGAGGAGATCGACGCCATCCTTCTCTCGCACAAGCATCCGGACCACACGATCGATGTCTTCCAGGCTTTCCACGCGCGCATGTACGGCCAGGCCGAGCGTCTCCCGCCGATCCCCCTGTGGGCTCCCGAAGAGACGATCGAAAGGGTCCTCGGCTTCTATCCGGAGGTGAAGGAGTCGTTCGATCTCGTAGCACTGTCCGATGGGGACGTGAAGGAGCTGTTCGGGGCGCGCTGGACCTTCACTCGAATGGCCCACCCGCCACAGACCATGGGGATGCGCGTCGAGTTCGAAGACACCGTGGTCGCTTACTCAGCCGACACCGGTCCGAGCGCGGACTTCGCGCCGCTCGCCGGCGATGCCGACCTGTTCATCTGCGAGGCGACCTTCCAGGACGACGACGAGCCGTGGGAGGGACACATGAGCGCGACCGACGCAGGGACCGTTGCTTCCGGTTGCGGCGTCCAGAAGCTGCTGCTCACACACCTGCCACCCGGACGCGATCTCGGCATCTCGCTCGCCGAGGCGCACCGGACGTGTGGGAGCGCCGAGGTGCAGCTCGCGGCGGATGGGCTGCGGCTAGATCTCTGATGACACAAAGAACCGATGGAAGGGCCGCCGATCAGCTGCGCCCCGTAGTCGTCACGCCGGGCTTCATGCCCTATGCCGAGGGGTCGTGCCTCGTGGAGATGGGCGAGACGAAGGTGATCTGCACGGCGTCGGCGACCGAGGGAGTGCCTCGCTGGATGAAAGGCCGCGGCGTGGGTTGGGTTACAGGCGAGTATTCGATGCTTCCGCGTTCAACGACCGAGCGCGTCGATCGAGAGGTGAACCGCGGCCGCGTCTCCGGCCGAACCCAGGAGATCCAACGTTTGATCGGTCGTTCTCTGCGAGCCGTGACCGACATGTCGACCTTGGGCGAATGGACCATCGTCATCGACTGCGACGTCCTGCGCGCAGATGGCGGCACCCGCACGGCCTCCATCACGGGTGGGTACGTTGCCCTGGCTGAAGCTCTCGGAAAGATGAAGGAGGCGGGCCGGATGGCGACGGATCCTCTTATCGACTCGGTCGCGGCGGTGAGCGTCGGCATCGTTGACGGCACTCCTTTCCTTGACCTGAAGTACGACGAAGACTCCCGGGCCGAGGTCGACATGAACGTGGTGATGACCGGCGCGGGCCGCTTCGTCGAGGTTCAGGGGACCGCCGAGAAGGGCTCGTTCGCACGCGATGAGCTGAACACGATGCTCGATCTCGCCCACAAGGGCATCGAGGAGCTGTCGAAGTATCAAGTGCGAGCGTTGGAGGCACCGGCCGCGGGGTGAAGGCGGTCTTTGCTTCTCGCAATCCCCACAAGGCCGAGCAGGTTGCCCGGTTGCTGCCCGATATCGAACTCGTCTCGTTGGCGGACGTCGCCCCCGACCTCGACCTGCCCGAACCGCACGACACGTTTCGGGACAACGCACTGGAGAAGGCTCGCCGGGTGGCCGATGCCACGCACTCGCCTGCGATCGCGGACGACTCGGGCATCGAGGTGGATGCGCTGGAGGGGGCACCGGGGGTTCGTTCCGCTCGATTCGCCGGCGAGGACGCGACCGACGAGGACAACAACCGCAAGCTGGTCGATTTGATGCGCGACGTTCCGGAGAACGACAGGACCTGCCGCTACAAGTGCGTCGCCGTCCTGGTTGCGCCCGACGGCCGGGAACTGATCGCAGAGGGCTCGTGCGAAGGACGCGTGATTCTCGAGGGACGCGGGGAGTTGGGTTTCGGTTACGACCCCCACGTCATCCCCGAGGGTGAAACCCGAACGATGGGCGAGATCCCGCTCGAAGAGAAGCTGAAGTTCTCCCACCGAGGCCGAGCCTTCCGCGCTCTAGCAGAGCAGATCGAGTCGCGATGGAGCTAGACGATCTCGGCCCCGATCCCATCGCTCGCTTCCGCATCTGGCTCGATGAGGCGACGGCGGAGGGGATCCATCTTCCGAACGCGATGACCCTCGCGACGGCCTCCGGCGAGGGCGAGCCGTCGGCGCGCATGGTGCTGCTCAAAGGAGTCGACGAGAAGGGGTTCACCTTCTTCACGAACTACGAGTCGCGCAAGGCGGGTGACCTCGGTGCAAATCCCCGTGCCGCGCTCGTCTTCTACTGGGGCGCGCTCGACCGTCAGGTCTGCGTGCGCGGCTCGGTCGAGAAGCTGTCTTCAGAGGACTCCGCGTATTACTTCGCCACGCGCGGCCGCAGCTCTCAATTGGGTGCGTGGGCATCGAACCAGAGCCGGCCCCTCGTTGACCGAGCGACGCTGGACGAGCGCTTCCTCGAGTTGCGTGAACAGCACGAGGCGGAACCGATCCCACTGCCGCCCTTCTGGGGCGGTTACCTCGTGCGCCCACGCGCCATCGAGTTCTGGGCCGGCCGCGCCGATCGCCTGCACGATCGCTTCCGCTTCACGAGAGACGGAGACGCGTGGAAAGCCGAGCGCCTGTATCCCTAAGTGACCAGCTTCACGAGCTCGTCGTGCAGGGCGCCGTTCGTCGTGAGCACCGAGCGCCCGTCCGCGAGCGGTGATCCGTCGAACTGCGTGATGGTGCCACCCGCCTCACGCACGACGACCTCGACCCCCGAATAGTCCCAGACCTTGTTCTCGGGTTCGACCGAGACGTGCGCCGAGCCGCGCGCCACCAGCATGTGCCCCCAGAAGCCACCGAACCCGTTCATGCGCCGGGCCCGCGAGGCGAGGGTTTCGATCACGCTGCCCATCCCGGTCCGCCGGAACCAGTCGACGCCACCGTGCAGGACGGTCGCGTCCTCGAGCCGGTCGAGTGGCGCAACCCGTATGGGTTCGTCGTTAAGGAACGCGCCCGATCCTTGGGCCGCGTAGTAGGTCTCGCCGAGAGCGGGCGCGTGCACGACCCCGACCACCACCTCATCTCCGACGCGCAGCCCGATGAGGGTCGCCCACACCTGGATACCGACCATGTAGTTCTCGGTCTCGTCGATCGGATCGATGATCCACGTCGGCGCACCTTCGATCGGCTCCCCGCCCCCGGAGCGCGTGAGCCCCTCCTCCTCGCCCAAGATGTTGTGTTCGGGGAAGGTCCGCGCGATGCGTAGCCGGATCTGTGCTTCTACCGCCCAATCGGCTTCGGTGACCCAGGTCCCGTCGGTCTTGAGCTCGCGTTTCGGGTTCTTACGGAAGTGGCCCATGGCGATGCGGCCCCCGATGTCGGCGAGATCGCGCGCCGCTTCGAGCTCGTAGGCGTGTGTAGAGGTCAGGAGTTAGCGCACTCCTCGGCGACACTTGCGAACCTCTCGGGAGGGATTTCCTCGGGGTTCTCACCTGCGCCGGGGAACTCCTCCATAAGCGTATCCAGTGCGCACTCGCAGGCCTCGGGAGTCCCTCCCGAATCCTCACAACCGGCCAAGTAGTCGGTCTGGGATTGCTCCGGCCAGGCTTCAGCCTCATCCCCGCCGCAAGCTACGAAGAGAACCAGAGCCGAGATAGCGAGCACCACGAGCATCCTTCTCATTCCGTCTCCTTGATCGCCCCTGCGAATTGCCCTCCTGCCTACCCCTCAATCTATGAGCCTAATCCTCGGTGATCTCCACTCGCTCGACAACGATGTCTTCGACCGGGCGGTCCTGCGCCCCCGTCTCGACCTTCGAGATGTCTTCGATTACATCCATGCCTTCGGTCACCTCTCCGAAGATCGTGTGCTTCCCCGACAGCCATGGAGTCGCGGCAACGGTGACGAAGAACTGCGAGCCGTTCGTGTTGGGTCCCGCGTTCGCCATCGCAAGAAGCCCGGCTCGGTCGAAGCGCGGGCCTCCGGGAGGGGTCTCGTCCTCGAACTTGTATCCAGGACCACCAGTGCCGGTGCCGAGCGGGTCGCCGCCCTGGATCGATGAAGTCGGGGATCACCCGATGGAGGACCGTCCCGTCGTAGAGGGGCTCGTTCTTCTTCTCGTTGTCGCGCGGGTCGCGCCACTCGCGCTTCCCGGTGGCCAACTCGACGAAGTTCGCGACGGTGTTGGGAGCGTGGTCCGGGATGAGCTTGACCTTGAACGCGCCCTTGGTCGTGTGGAACGTAGCGGTGGGCATCTCGACCTCCTCGTCGTGTGTGCGGAGGTCGCAAGTATTACTTGTAGATCGCCTGCAAGCCCTTCACGTCGCCCAGTCCCAGGGTGCGAGGGGCGGCAGAGCACATCGGGAGGACCTCGGTCATGGTCTGAGTCGGGTGATCGAGACCGGAGTGGCCCAGGCCGGCGACGTGCCCCATCTCGTGGGTGACCAGGCCGCGCAGATCGAGCTGGTTGTTGCACTTGCTTGGATTGAGGGTCCACGACTTCCCGGGATTGATCCTCACGTCCGCCTCGGCGAGCTTGTTCTTGCCCGCCTCGACGAAGAACCACGTGCATGCGTCTCCATACTTCGCCAGCTTGCCGAAGTCGAAGATGCTCGTTCCGTCGGGCGAGGTGCACGTGCCCTTGGCGTCGTAGTTGCCGGAGCTCGTGGTGGTGCCGGCAAACTTGGTCTTCAGTTTCACGCCGCTCTTGACCTTGCAATCGTTGGCTCCGCGCGACACCGTCTTGATCGCCCCGGCGACGGCCTTCTTGATCCCGGCGGCCGCCAAGCCCTTCGGTGCTCCGGTCGTGTTGAGCTTCCAGTTGTAAGCGGCCCCGATCCCATAGCCGAGCACGAAGTGAGACTCGTCCTTGCAAGCGGCTCCGCCGCCCTTGGCCGCAGGAATCTTGTAGGGCGGGCCGCCCCAGCTCAACGGCGGTGGGTTCAGTCCTTCCTTGCCACCGAAGTCGATCGTGACCGTTCCATCGAGCGCGACCGTGATCATCAGCTGTTGCGCGCCGCGGTTGCCCTCGGCCACTGCATAGACGCCCATGCCCGGCTTCGGGACGTACGCGCCGACGCCACCGTCCTTGATCACGCCTCCTTGCAAATCGCATTGACTCTTGGTGATCGTTTCGGGGAGGTCGCTTGCTTGCAGCGGCTGCGATGTGTCGCAGACGAACGACTGCGACGGCCCTCCCGGCCCACCGGGGCCGTTGGGGGATTCGCTCGGTGTGGGGGTCGGCGTCGGCGTCGGTGTGGTGGACGGCGTCGGCGTCGGCGTCGGTGTGGGGGACGGCGTCGGAGCGGGGGTCGGAGTGACGGTCACGGTTGCAGTCACCGTCACGGTGACGGTGACAGTCGGGGCCGGGGTTGGGGTTGGGCTGGGGGTGGGCGTTGGTGAGGGAGAAGGGGAAGAAGGGGTTTGGGATGGACTGGGGGTCAGCGATGGCGAAGGGATGGGGGACGGCGTCGGCGACTTCGTCGGGCTCGGCGAGGGGGTCGGGCAGTCGCGGCCACCCCCGCTGCTGTCGCTGCTGCTGTCATCACCGTCGTCGTCGTCATCATCATCGCCGTCGTCCTCGTCCCCACCATCGTCCTGGCGCCTGCAATCATCGTCCCGGTCCTGGAGCACCCTGCAGAAATGGTCGAGAGCCCTGCAATCTTCCGAAAAGGTTCCCCAGATGAGGCGAGCGCTCCCGACCCCCGCCAAGAGGGCGAGGAAGGCGATCACCGCAGCGACCAGCAGCGACCTCTTGATGGCGGCGAAGCGGGGCAAGCTGATAGCTCAAGCTACTGGAAGAAACACCCACCCACCATAGCGAGGACGGACTATGCGGGCCTAGTAGAGCTTACGTAGACCCTTGATGTCCCCGAGGCCCAGCGAGCGGGGGCCCAGGGAGCAAAGAGGCAGCAATTCGGCCATCGTCAGAGCTCCATGATCCTGGCCGACGTGGCCCAGCCCGAAAACGTGGCCCATCTCGTGAGTGAGCAGTCCCTGCACGTCCAGGCGGTTCTTGCAGGAGGCCGCCCCAGGCTTGAACGTCCAGTCCCGGTCGGGATTCATGCGGATGTCCGACTCCGCGAGCTTGTCGTGGCCGTCCTCGACGAAGTACCACGCGCACGAGTCGCCGTAGCGTTCGATCGGCCCGAAGTCGACCACGCTCGTCCCATCGGGGGACTGGCAAACGCCGTCTTGGAAGTTCGCCACCGTCTCGGTCGTGCCCTTGTAAGAGTCCTTGGCCCCGAGCTTGCTCCTGAGGTCGCAGTCATTCTGCGCCTTGACTATCGACTTCACCGCGAGCAGCGCGGCCTTCTTGACCTTGTCGGCTCCCAGGGCGGCGGGGACGGAGCCCTCGTTGAGGAACCATCCGTACGCTTTCTTGGCCTTGTAGCCGACCGGATTGTTAGAGCCGTCCTTGCACGGCCCGTTCGCGGCGAGCCACGCGCGCCGAGAGGGAGTCACTTCTTCGTCCCCGACGAACCGAAGAGTCACCACACCCTCGAGGTCGACCTCGATCGCAAACTCCTGCACGCCCGCCTCCGAGTGGCTCTGCGTATAAACACCTTCGCCCTCACCGGGAACGACCGCGCCGACACCATTGTCGAGAAGCGTCGCGCCGACGAGATCGCAAACCTCCGGAGGGATGACCACCGGCAAGGTCTCGGCCTCGATAGGAACGGAGGCATCGCAAGGGAGCGGGGGAATGTCCACCTGAGCCGACCCCACCCCCACCGAAAGCACGGTGACGAGAGCCGCAAGTGCGATCCCGGTAAGCCTCACATTCCCAAGCTATGGGTTGAAGCAGCCGAGCGCCATAGGCCAACCAGGCCAAATGAGTCCCCCGACTCAGTGAGAGTCGCCAAAGCCCAGTATTTGGCCGGCGTGAGGGGCGAGCTGGTTGGCGAGATCGAACAACCCATCCACACGCTTGGATTCGGGCTCCAGGTGAGTCATCACGTTCACCCCTAAGTAGAAGCAGATGACCGCGTAGGCGATCTCTCTAGGAGGGATCACCAGGAGCAGCGGACTATCACCCAATCCCTTTCGGACCGCCCCCTCAACGAAATCTAGCCACGGCTCCGCGCGCGCCACCAGCTCGGGACCGAGCTCGCGATGGGCGAGGCTGGCGGCGACCATCTCAGTGAAGATCGTGATGTGGCCCCCCTCGACGTCCTCGCGGTAGATCTGTCGTGCCACTGCCAGTAGCTCCTCGAGGTTCCCGGCACCAGTGACTGCCTCTGTATACCGGCGCATCCGAACAGCGCTGCTGTAGTCCAGCGCTTCCAGAAGCAACTGATTGAGGCCTCCGAAGTAGTAAGAGATCAGCGCCGAATTGAAGCCCCCTCTCCGGGCGATCTCCCGGATGCTGGTCCCAGCAAAGCCCACTTCCTTCAAGGACTCGATGGCTGCGTCGATCATCTGCGTCCGCCGATCCTCACGCTTCGCCCGTGACTGAGCTTGTTCCACGACCCCCTCCTGACTTGCTTCTCCAGATTGTTAAGCATATGATTTAATCAAGTGAGTAAGAAGAGAGGCGGATTCTGATGTCGGCGGCAGGGCAGCCGGGCGGTGATGGGAAACGCAACAAGTCGTTGTTACGGGCCTTGGTCTGGTTGATCGCTGGGGCCTGGAGCGTTTACCTGATCGCTGGGGAAGTCCACCGACGCAGCAACGGATTCGCGGTGGTCGTTCAGATCATGGGGTCCCTCGGAATCCTGTTTGCCCTTTTCCTCGTGATGCGGCCCGACATGGAAGATGAAAGTTCCGGGACGGAGGGCGAGAGCGTCGGCTCAACCAAGGATGGGACGCCGGCTTCGTCTCTGGGGGCTGGCAGGTGGGCTCTCATCACAATCACTCTCGCCCTTGCCGTTGGTGCGATCGCCTATCACCTGATGCAGAGGTCGTCTCTGCATCAATCTGTTGTCTTCTTCATCGGTGTGCCCGCTGTGCTCGCGGTGATCCTTTCACTCACGCCGAAGGCGAAGAGTGCTACAGGTGTAATCGTCAAAGGAATCACACTGGCGTTGTTGCTGTCCGGAATCGTGCTTGCAGAAGGGTTTGTCTGCATCCTCATGGCAGCCCCTTTCTTCTACGTAGTGGGAATCGCAATCGGGTATCCGATTGATCGAGTGCGTCGCCGGCGACAATCCGAAGGGAAGGTCTATTCGATCGTTGGCATGGGATTGCTCCTCTTGAGTTTCGAAGGAGTACTGCCGGGGGCATCGTCTCCAAGGCACGAGACAGTTCGCGTTACCCGCTCGATTAGCGCGTCTGTGAATGAGGTTCGTCGCGGAGTGGCAAGCACACCAGATTTCAACGAGCCCTTGCCCTTCTATTTAAGGCTTGGGTTCCCCCGTCCGGTTGGCGCAACCGGTGAAGGACTGGACGTTGGGGACCACCGCACCATCTATTTTGGCGACGAATCACCGATGGAGCCTAACGATCAGTCGCACCATCACTCAGGTCACGAGGGGTCACGTGAGGGCGGAGGCTTCTTAGAACTAAGAGTCGCACGCAGCAGTGTGCACGAAGTCGTGTTCAAGCCGACGGGCGATACAACAGCCTTTACGCACTGGATCTCTTGGGGACGCTCGATCGTTTCGTGGAGGAGAGTCGACAGGGACACGACTGAGGTGACTTGGACGTTTCACTACGAGAGACGTCTTTCGCCGTCCTGGTACTTCGGACCCTTGCAGCGCTACGCCGCAACGAAGGCAGTGGGGTACCTCATCGGTACGGTCGCTACTCCATGAGAGCGGAGCTGGTCTCGCGCTTCGGCTCCCTTGCTCCCGTCGTGTTGACGGTAGGAGTGGCATTGCTTCTTCGCCCCTCGCGACGGCAGCTGACTGGGGGGCTAGTGGCACTGGCATGGAATAGCTGGGCGATACTTGTTGTCAATCTCGTTGCGATCCACTTCGGATGGTGGCAATTCGATTCCAGTCTTTCTTCATTCATGGGCGTGCCCACCGCGCCATGGATCGCCTGGACCATCCTGTGGGGAGCCTTCCTTCCCTTGGTTGCTGCTGGTCGACCTCTCCTACCGATTGTGATCACCGTCTTCTGGCTAGACCTCATCGCGATGCCCTTGCTGAGCCCCTGGTTGGTTCTGAATCGGGGGTGGTTGTTCGGCGAGGCCTTCGCGCTCGTACTCGCGCTGATCCCGTCTTTGCTCTTCTCGCGATGGACTGCGAAAGACATTCATCTGCGGGGAAGGGTCGCTCTGCATTTCGTCACTGCCGGTGTTCTCCTACTTTGGCTTGTTCCAACTGTCGCAGTGTCGAGGTCGGGAGGCTGGGACGACGTCTTTGCGCTTCCGACATGGCGCCTGAGCCTGGCTGCCCAGCTCCTGCTTGTCCCTATCGCGCTGGGAGTGCGCGCTGTGAGCGAGTTCGTTAACCGAGGTCAAGGCACGCCGATTCCATATGACCCACCTAAGCAGCTGGTTACGAGCGGTCCTTATTCCTATGTACGGAATCCCATGCAACTTTCCATGGTGCTCATCCTTGCTGTTGCTGCCGGGGCCTTGTGGAACCCCTGGCTGCTCGCGAGCGCAATAACTACAGTCGCGTACGGCCTAGGCCTTGCTACGTGGCATGAAGGAATCGACCTGCAGAGTCGTTTCGGTGGAATGTGGAACCACTACCGGGGAAATGTTCGTAACTGGATTCCTCGGTGGCGTCCCTGTGTGGACGGAGGGTCGGAGCTGCTCGTAGCGTTTTCGTGTTCCTCGTGTAGTTCGATGGGCCGCTGGTTCATGGCTCGGAGCCCAATCGGTTTGTTCATCAAGTCAGCCGAGTCTTCAGGAGTACCTGCAATTCGACGCATCACGTACGTGCCCCCGTCCGGACCTCCATCAAGAGGAGTAGCCGCCGTATTCCATGCCCTCGAGCACTTGAATCTTGGTTGGGCAATTGTCGGATGGGTTCTCTTGATGCCCGGAATCCGTCACGTTGCTCAATTGATCAGCGACGCAATTGGTCCGAGTCCTCATAACGTTGAGGGCATGCGCTATGAGGAAATCCCTTCGTGCGGGCGGGGGGATTCGAACCCCCAAGCTCTTTCGAGCACCGGCACCTAAAGCCGGCGTGTCGCCAGTTGCACCACGCCCGCGTGTCTCCTACTTGAGGCAGCGAAGAGTGTCGCACCCCCTCTCTAGAGTAACGAGAAACGTCCCGAGGGCTTTCCAGAGCGGAGATATGACGCGATCGTCTGAAGAATACGAAGCTGTACGAGCACTTCTCGCCGAAGGTCACAATGACTGTGAGGTCTCTCGGCGCACAGGTATCTCTCGTGGAACCGTAAAGGACTGGCGGCATGGGGTTAGCGCTCGATCTAACCGATCGGTAGGTCGGAAAGGTGTCGGATATGAGTGCTCGGGCGAGCATGACTTTTCAGACTTGCCTCCATCGACCTACGGCTACCTCCTTGGCATGTATCTCGGAGACGGCTGCCTATCGTCCCGACCCCGCGGTGTATTCCAGCTCCGGATCGTTTGCGACAATCGGTACCCAGGCATCATCGACGAGTGCTGTCGTGCGATCGAAGCTCTTATGCCCAAACAGCGTGCCTATCGGCTTCAGCGGAAGGGTTGCGTTGAGATTTCTATGCATTCCAAGCATTGGATATGCCTCTTTCCTCAGCATGGCCCAGGTCGGAAGCACAACCGGCCAATCCACCTCGAACGGTGGCAGGAAAATCTAGTCAACCAATCAACCGAGAGCTTCCTACGTGGGCTTATCCATAGCGATGGGTGCCGTGTGGTCGCCAACGACCGCGGGGTGAGGAGCGTTAGGTACCACTTCTCCAACCGCTCCAAAGACATCAAGGGACTCTTCTGTGCAGCGCTGGATCGCTTGGAGATTCCGTGGACTCGGCCCTGTGATCGGCAGATTGCCGTCTACCGCAAGGCGGCAACCGCCCGACTAGACGAGTTCATTGGCCCAAAGTATTAGCGCCCCTTCTCGTTTTCTGGGGTCGTCAGGCTCGGCTGTCTTCCTTGGTTGCCAGCTTGTCGGTTTTCACTATGCCGTTGGCTATACCTCCGGCTACTGCGCCGGCTACGCCGATGCCGAGGACGGAGGCGATCATGCCGGCTGCTCCGCCGAATGCGATCGCGCCGATGATCAGGCCGAGGAGTGCGCCGACTATGCCTCCGACTATCGCTCCGCCGAAGCCTGCCTTCGCCGATTCGACCGGCATGACTACGCCGGGGCCGGGGGCCAGGCCTTCCATCTCTCGCTTCATCTCGGATTGTGAGGTTTGCTGTGCCATTCGGTTACCTCCCGACTTGATGTACCCCTAACCCATACCCATCAGGACGAAGCGCGAACCGTGACCTGAGTGACCGTGCTGGTTGCGCAGAGTTCATCTGGAGTCTCCAGGGGACGCCGCTCGTTGTGGAATGCTGGGCGCAATGCCACGACGAGGGGAGCCGTAATGGAGGCTTGGGCTAGAGCTGCTGGGCTTCGTGTGCTGATGGTCTCGGCGCTCGTGCTGACCCTTATGCCCACGACTTCGGTCCTAGGCAACCACGAGCCCAAGCACCCGGTGACCGATCAGGGACTGAACAAGGGCGAGGAAAAGGTCTTTGCCAAAGCCTTGAAGCTGCTGCTGGCGAACCCCGACGTCGACCTCGTTGTGACCCTTCGCACGAAACAGAAGAAGCGTGCCGGCTGCCGCAGGACCGGTGACGTCTACTGGGTCTACTCGGCGCGCGGGACCATCTGCTTCACGCGCAAGGCCAAGGGCCGCGCGTGGAAGTTCAAAGTCCAGGTCGTCGAGGGCCGCAACCCGATCCGGAAGCAAAGCGCGAAAGCTCTCGCAACGCTTGGTGATGAGCGGGCCGCCAGCACGATGACCGAGGACGAGGAGCCCCGCAATCTGATCTCTGCCTCGGCGGTCACGTATCCCTATGCGTACGAGCGGATCGCGGCCGAGTTCGACAGCCCGCGAGCCGGGGACTTCGCGATCGTTCCCGTTAACACCGCGGACAGAGGGGGGCCGGGAGCGCATGGTCACCTGGGTCTGCCCCAGTCCCGAACGACGCTGTTGCTTGCCGGCCGGGGGGTTAGGCGAACCCCACTGAGCCGCAAGAAGGAGTCGAAGCTACAGATCAAGAACGTCGACGTCGCGCCCACCGTGGCCAGCGCATTGGGGATCAATCCCTACTTCGTCGATACCGAGAGCGTGGCTCGCTTGTTGAACGGCAAGCCGTCTGAGAACGCGCTGTTGAAACGGCAGGACGGACGCGTTCTCAACGCTTTGCTCGAGCCCGTCTACAACACGTTCGTCGTGGTTGTCGACGGCTTGCGACCCGAGGATGTCACTCCCGAGCTCATGCCGAACCTGCACGCGCTGCTCGACGAAGAGTGCGCCCCCGGCGGGGTCTGCGCGACCGAATACGAGGAAGCGCGCGCCATGATGGTGAGCGAGACAAACGGGAACCACGTCGCGATGATGACCGGCGCGTACGCCGATCACTCGGGCATCCTTGCCAACGACACCTTTGATCGGACCGCGGGCGCGGAGATTGCGTTGGACTCGCCCGCGCTCTTGTTGACCGATACCCTCTTCGACCTGGTCGAGCAACAAGCACCCTGGCTCCGAACGGCAGGGGTCTTCGGCAAAGACAAGTTGCGCTCGTTGTTCGACTGCACGAGAACGGAAGCCGGCGAATGTGGGCCCAGCACCGCCAACCCCGAGGGGCTCACGGTCGACCACGTCGCCCCCGATGTCCTCGCGGGCTCCAGTTCCTCGAGCTTGGATCCGGACCTCGATTGCCCGGCCGAGCCTGGAACGGGCTCGGGCTACAGCACGAACGCCTGCACGATGGATCTGGTCCTGTCGTTGTTGGGCCGAACGGACCCCGACCTGACCTTCATCAACCTTCCGCAGGTCGACGCTTTCTCGCACCTATTCGGTGCCGGATCGACCCAGGCTCAGTCGGGGGTCACGAGCGCCGATACGGAGATCGGGCGGCTCGTCGACAAGCTGCGCACGTCGGGCCGCTGGCAGCGCTCGACGGTCATCGTCACGGCCGACCACAATTTCGGCGACACCGCGAACCCAAGCTCAACCATCCGCTTGGATCAAGCGCTCGCCGGCGCGGGGCCGAGCCCGTTCGAGATCGTGTCGTATGGAGGCTCTGCTTCCGTCTACTTGATGGACCTCGCCAACACCGACGGTCCGCTTTCAGCCGACCAACAGGCGACGTTGAAGGCGTTGCGGGACGCCGCTCTCGCAACAACGGGCGTGACCGAGGCCCTCTACCGGCTTCCGAACGAGACAGACGGAGGGGACGCGAACACACTCGGCGAAGTGCATCCCGACTGGCATCTATCGACGCCGCGCGCGGGTGAGCTGTTCATCACCGGCGAGGAGACCGTCGCGTTCGCGACCGGGCAACAGGACTCCAGCCAACTGATCCTGGGCGAGCACGGGCACCCGACCGATCGCCACATCCCGTTCTTCGTCATGAGCGGGGGGACTTATGTCAAGGACGGCGTCATCGCCGGAGCCGGGGAGGACGAGACAGACGACACAGCCTCGCAACCGACCCAGGCCGAGAACGTCGACATCGCGCACACGATCGCCTGGCTCCTGGGATTGAAGCAGCCGCCCGACGGACAAGGCCGTGTCCTGCGCGAGGCATTCGTCAGGCATCCCAGGAAAGCGGAGCGCAGAGGCGAGATAACCGAGCCGCTCGTTAACCGGGCCGCGATCTTCATGTTCGATCAGAACAACTCGATCACGTTGCACTGCCTCGTCGATCCAGCGACTTGTGGCGAACCCATTCCCCCGGAGGCGCAAGACGAGGGATTCATCCCGACGCTGCGCCGCTTAGCCGCCGAAGGGATCTTCACGGCCTTCGGCTCGGTTTCTGCGTGGCCCAGTGTGACCTTCCCGAACCACAACACCGTCGGCTCGGGCGCATACCCCGGCCATCATGGCGTGCCAAACAACCGCTTCTACGAACGCGAGACGAAGGTCGTGGAATCGCCGATCGATCCGCAGGATCCTCAGAACCCGGTCTATCAAGGGACCTCGGCCTTGCTGAATGAAGACATCGAAACGCTGCACGAGGCGACCCATCGGACCTTCGGGGATTGGGCGGAGACCGACGGCCCGACATCGACGAATGCCTACACCGCGTCGGTCAACGAACCGTCTGCGCGCGGCGCGGACTACGCGACGCTCGAAGCCGCCGACTCGTTCCCGAATCCGGCGAGCTACATCGGCACCGCGAACCCCAGTGAGCTGGCTCAGGACACGACGCAGAGCTGCGCCCAGTCCGACGAGGGCTATACGACCGAGAGCGAGCTCGACCACATCGGCCAGACCCAAGCGCGCCGGTTGTTCGAGGACGAAGCGGAGCACCCGATCCCCAAGTACTTCATCAACAACTTCACGCTCACGGACGGCGCGGGTCACCACTTCGGGGTTCACACAACGTGTCAGATCGCCGCCTACCGCGACTCGGATCGCAGGTTGACGAGGATCCTCGATGCGATGGCCTCGGCCGGCGTATTGGGCGAGACGCTGATCGTGATCACCGGTGACCACGGTTCCGAGAACCAGGACCTCGAGAGGAGAGGGCTGCCGTCCGACTTCGAGGCCGTTCTGAACGAGGCCGGCATTACCCACGTCATGACGGATTGGCACGTCTATCTGTTGACTACGAACATCGCGTCGTCGCAGAAGTTGAAGAGAGATGTGGAGGCCTCCCCGACGTTCACGATCACCGACGACGACACGGGAACGGGTATCGAGGGAGCCGAAGTATCGGTCGTCGACGGCGCCAACGAAGCAACCGGTACGACCGATGCCGAGGGCAAGGTCACTCTCACGATCACACCGAGTGCCAAGTACGTGACGATTAAGGTCGTCGCCGCCGGCTTCAATGAGCGATTACGCAAGTACAGGGCCAAGCGCCGCTGAAGGAACCTCGCCACTGTGGGTCGAAGAACTCACTGATGAGTAGGGGTCTCGTTCGTCCTGCCGTAATCGTCGCCGCATCGATGCTGTTGGCACCCACCTCCACGGCGGCGGGTCCCCCTCCGCAGGTGCCCGCAGCCACGGTGACGGATTGTGAGCCGAAGTCCTGGATAGGCGGAAGTGTCGAGCTCTGCAACGGCGCCCTCATCTATCGGGACTACGTCTACGACGACTACGGCGCGGATACCGGCGACGCGAGCGCCCCGACGACCGGCACACTTTCGCGCCCGGCCGGCGACGAACGCTACCCAGAGGGGGCCGAAGCATCGGCCGACCTCGTCGATCTCACCTTGCAGATCGATGACGAAGAGTTGGTGGCGACCTTCGAGCTGAACGCGCTTTATACCGAAGACCAGACCATCGCCGCGCTCGCGATCGACACCGACGACGACGCGACGACCGGGGGCGGTGCGTGGGAGGAGCTTGGAGTGTCGAGCGAAGGCTGGGACGTGCTCGCTACCTTCCAGAAGGGTGACCCGAAGACCAACGTCATCGAGGGGCGGATCTCCACTTCCCGAAGGCGAGCGCTGGCGGGTGCAGGCCGTCACCGCGCAAGCCGGTGGACCTGTCATGAACGTCGCGTTCCGCGGGATCGACGAAACGACGTCGACGGGAGCGTGGTGGGACGACCTTCAGGCCGCGGCCCTCTCGCAGACAGGCGGCGGCGGAGACATCAGCGCATTCGGGCACACCGTGAAGGTGGCGGACATGCTCAACGGGGCGTCAACGCTTCCCCCCGAGGCGATCGGTTTCCATCAGCGCGTTTACACGTCGAAGTACACGCTGCCGCCCGGCGAGGGCATGAGCTACGCGGGGACATGGGGGCGTCACGGCGAGACGACCGAGGTCTGCGAGCAGCAGTTCCACTTCTACGGCCGCTACCAGCCGTACGGCATCTACGTCCCGGAAGGTCCGGCCCCCCACGGGATGCAGCTCGCGATGCACGGTTGCGAAGCGAACCACTCGAGCCTCGTCGATCAGCCGGGGATGCAACAGAGGCTGGGCGAGGAGGTCAACCGGGTCATCGTCGTTCCCCTCGGCCGGGGGCCGATCGGCTACTACTCGGACATCTCGGAGCGAGACGTGCTCGATGTGATGCGCGACGTGAAACGTTCGTACGAGATCGATCGGGACAAGATCTTCTCGGGCGGATACTCGATGGGCGGCTACGGCGCTTATCGGATGGCGATGCTCTATCCGCACAGATTCGCAGGGTTCATCAGTTGGGTCGGCTTCACCGGCGATTGCTTCAACGGCACGCCTGCCGCCGCGGACAACAGCTGTCGTTCGGGAGCGGTCGGCAACGTCATCAGGTACGTCGCCAATCTGCGCCACGTTCCGGGGGCGATGCTCTATGGCGGTGCCGACGAGCTCGTCCATTCGACCAGCTCGCGTGCGATGGGGGCCGAGTTCGCGGCCCACGAGTCGCCCTACGTCTTTTACTTCCATCCGGTCGCGGAG
Organism: uncultured Actinomycetes bacterium; assembly: GCA_963786155.1. Taxonomy (GTDB): domain Bacteria; phylum Actinomycetota; class CADDZG01; order CADDZG01; family WHSQ01; genus CAWAXW01. The sequence goes on from CAWAXW010000006.1 coordinate 495,137, forward strand.
CACTTCACGTTCGCTCTCGCCGACGATTGGGCGAAAGAGGCCGAGTACACGGCCGACCTCGAGCGGGTGCGCAACCCGGCCCGGGTCACTTACAAGACCCGGCCCGCGTTCGGCAATCCCGAGCTGGGCATCCGCCACAACCGTGCCTACTGGGTGCGCGGGATCGAGCAGAAGGGCAAGTCGGCCGCGTTCGTCGACATCACGACCCGGGGCTGCCCGCGGCCCGAGCCCAAGTACACGACCGGCACCTCTGAGGGAACCGACCCGGTTCCGTGGATGGCCGATTTCCGCCAGCTCGACGGCACGAAGGACTCGGGCGTCGGCAACCACATCGAGGCGAGCCTCCGCAACGTTCGCAAGCTGACCCTGAACGTCAAGGGCGCCTGCATCGGGCGCGGCCCCCTCGAGTACGACATCAAGTCGACGGAGCGGATCAAGATCCGCTTCAGCGACGGCCGCAAGCCCTTGGTGCTGAAGGCCGGCAAGAGCCTGGGCGTCCACAAGGCGCGATGACTAGTCATAAATAGTCAAGTTCTGGTGATCTCATGACGAAGACCCTTGTGGGGCTCGAAGCCAGTCGGTCCCATGAGGAAGCCAGAGTTATCCAGGGGGTATCAACCAAATGAATGCTCTTCTGCGCGCGCGCGCCGGTTCGTGGCGGTGGCAGTTATTGGCACGGCGGTGGCGGTGGTCTCGCCGATGTGGGCCCAGGCCGCCGGAGGCCTCAAGGCGCCGAAGTTTGGCCCGCTCATCGACTCGGACAGCGGCTACGACGGGCAGTCCAAGTGCTCCCCGGGCGCGAAGCCTGGAGTCGTCGCGTTCCAGTCGATGGTGCTCGAGGCATATCCGGGCACCGGCGCCGGTTCGATCGGCCGCGACTGCTCGGTCGGCGGCCAGAGCGAGCACAAGGAAGGACGCGCCTGGGACTGGGGCGTCAACGCTGGGGTTCCCAGCCAAAAGAAGGCGGCAGACGACCTCATCAAATGGCTCACCGCCGAGGACGAGTACGGGAACGACGGCGCGATGGCTCGCCGCCTCGGCATCATGTACTTGATCTGGAACCGCAAGATCTGGTTCCCGTGGGACGGATGGGACGTCTATTGCGAGGAGCGCAAAGGCGCTTGCCGCGACCCACACGACAACGACGTCCGTCACCCGCATACCGATCACGTGCACTTCAGCTTCACCTGGGAAGGCGCTCGCAAGCAGACGAGCTTCTGGAACCCCGAGGGCTCGAAGATCGCGACGGTTGCAGCTCACCCTGAGGGCTTCGGCTTCTGGGTCGCCGGCCGCAACGGCACCGTCATCACCGCAGGGACGGGCTACTACGGATCGAAGAGCGTCGACTCCGACAACCCGGTCGTGGCGATGGCCGCAACCGCAACGGGCGACGGCTACTGGCTCGCGTCCGAGGACGGCAAGGTATGGAGCTTCGGCGATGCCGCGAAGCGCGGTTCCCTCGAAGACGACAACGTCGTGGGTATCGCCGGCCACACGAGCACCAAGGGCTACTGGCTCCTCTCGCGCACCGGCAAGGTCTCCGCGTTCGGTCGAGCGAAGGACTTCGGCTCCGCATGGCAAGCGGAATCGCCCGCGGTCTCGATCGCCGCAACCTCCACGGGCCGCGGTTACTGGGTCGCAACCGAGACCGGTGAGGTGTTCGCCTTCGGGGACGCCACCGACCTCGGCGGGGTCAACCTGCACAACGTGATCAGCCTCACCCCAACGCACGCAGGAGTCGGCTACTGGCTGACGACCGCGTCCGGCAAGGTCCGGGCCCTCGGCGACGCAACCTCGGCCGGCTCCCTCAAGAAGCCCGGCCGCAACAAAGTCGTCGGCTTCGCCCCAACCCCCACCGGCCAGGGCTACTACCTGATCCGAGAAGACGGCACCACAGAAACCCTCGGCGACGCCTAACCCTTCACCGAAATCTTCCGGTTTGGCGCCGAAAATCGATTTCAAGCCGGAAGATTTGGGTTCGAGCGGGAGGATCTGGAGCGGATGAAGGCTCGGATCTCCATGGCAACTCCTTCAGGATCGAAGTTGACCTCGTCCCACGTGAAATAGAGGACTTCCCATCCCACCGAGGCCAGTTGCCGGTCACGCTTCAGATCCTTCTTCCACTTCTCCTGCCCGAGGTGCCACTTAACGCTATGGCACTCGATGCCTAAGAAAAGTTTCGGCAGAGCGAAGTCGAGCTTGTAGGTGCGCGAACCGACGGGCACCGGATGATCGGCCTTAGTGGAGCGAGAATCGATCTCTCGCAATATCCGAAGCATCTTCGCTTCGAACTTGGTTCGCACCAATCCATCGCGGTTATCGCGTGCGTCGAGCAGGGCTCGGAAAACAACGACTCCGGTGCGGCCCCGACGAGAGTGCACGTGCTCTTCCTTCCACAAGCGGTCGAGAGTCGTCTTCTTCGTTCGGAGGCAGTCATCCATCGCCTCGCCGGCGAACCAGGGAGAAGTGATGGCACAGATATCCACAATCGTCCTCTCGACGGTAGGCACGCGGAACCCGTCGATCGAACGGACCCGCGGCCGATCATCCAGAGCCAGGCGATGGGTGCTGGAACCCTCCGGAGTTCTGGAGTTGTAGGTCGCGATCTCGATGTGGGTCTCTTCGCAGCCGTCGATGCCGAGGATGGCACCTGCCGAACGATGCGAGACGAACGCGTCATCCCCACAAGCAAGCTGTGCAGCCAACAGACGACCTCGCCACGTATCGGGATAGGCCGCGAGTCGGTAGACGCCGGGATGAACGACGATCCACGAGCCATTTCCCAATCGGCGAGCGATTGCCTGGGGGCTCATCCCGAGTCGCAAGGCTTGCCCTCGGGTCAAGATCCCATGGGTTAGCTGTGCGAGCCGCTCGCAAGCTCGATCCAGGTCCGGCATGAGGTGAAGCCGACCAGGGGCATGCCCATCGGGCTGTGAGCGCCGCCACAAGCCCAAATCTTCTGGACCGGAGTCGGTTTTCGATGCTGAACCGGAAGATTTCGGCGGGCCCCGGCCCCCGGCAGGCAGGAATAAGGGCCAGCAAACCGGGTAAATCGGGCTAAAGGGACCTCTCAAAGAGGATTCGTCCCGGCACGAGCGAAGTCACATGTAACAAGCCCCAAGGAGGCTCCTTTGCGACGCAAACTATTGCTCGGCGTGCTCGCCGGCATACTTCTCTTGACCATGGTCCCGCTGGCCGCCTCGGAGGAGGCCGCGGCCCCCGCCCCGAAAGCTCCGCCGGGGCCCTTCGCCGCGATGGGCGCGCCCGGCATCGACATGGCAGCCATCGCCGAGAACCCGCCCGACCCCACGAGCCGTGCGACCGCGTGGCTTCCGGAGGACCCGGGCACGAAGAAGACGATCACGATCGCCTATGGGCCCTACACGGTCCACCCGGGCTCCGACCTCACCCGCCTCGATTTCGAGATCCCCCAGGTCGATGGATACGCCTACGGCTTCTACCCGCGTGTCCTGTACGCAGACAGCGGGGAAGAGGCGCCGAGCCACGTCGTGCACACCCATCACGCGCACTGGATGTGGATCGACCCAGACGCGCCCGGTGAGCATCGCTGGTTCTACGGAACGGGCGAGGAGAAGACCCAGGGCAGCATCATGCCGGCGGCCAAGGCCCACCCCGACTACAAGAAGGGACTTCGCTACGGCGTTCCCCTCAAGGCCGGCGACCGGCTCATGTTCTTGTCGATGCTGCACAACAAGACGGCGGATGCTCTCACGCTCTACCTCGAGATCAACATCGAGTTCACGTACGGAACCCAGGCCCAGCTCGCGGAGCAGGGCCTCGAGTTCCACGATCTGACACCGGTGCTGATCGGCACGAACTATCAAGTCCCGCGTAGCGACGGTCTGCACATCTGGCCGCGCGACATCACCAAGGACGAGACCGGTTACGGCACCTACACCTCACCCGTCGACACGACCAAGATCGTCCCGGGCGTCGGCTACACGTGGACGTCTCCTTGGAACGGGGTCGCAGTGATCGGAGCCGGGCATAGTCATCCGGGTGCGAAGGAAGTGATCGTCTCCAACCTCGGTACGAAGAACGATCCCTGTCCCGAAGATGGTGACGGCATCCCGGGGATGACGGCCGCGCACAGCACCAACTTCACGCGCGGCGGAGCCTTCCCCTCCGAAGAGTTCCAGATGGGTCTGACCCAACCCGGATGGCGATTGCACATCCGGAAGGGCGACCGGATCTCGATCAACGGTATCTACGACTCGTCGGAGTTCGCCTTCCCGGACGCGATGAGCTACTTCGGTTTCTACGTCGACCAGTCGGCGAAGCCCTCGCCCTGCAAGGTCGAGCTCGTTGACCGCCCCAAGGCATCGCGGAGCGAAGTGCTAAGCACAACCCTCAACCGCAAGTGGGAACACCACGCGATGCCGACCTGCACCAAGTGCAACGACACCGAGGCTCCTCTGCCGGAGCCCGGTCCGGAGACCAACATCATCCACATCGCCGGCCACACGTACTTTCCCGGCAACCTGGGCTCGGAAGGCCCAGTGCTCGGTCCGCCCGTCATCAAGAAGGGTGAAACGCTCACGGTGATCAACGAGGACTACGCAGGAGCCGCAGTAAGGCACACGGTGACGACGTGCAAAGCGCCCTGCAACGGCGAGTACGTGGCGAACTACCCGTGGCACGACGGCGTGCTCGACTCGGGCGCTCTGGGCGAGATGTACCAAGACGGTTACCAGACAACGAGAACCGAGCCGCGCTGGGAGTTCGACACCTCGAACCTGGACGCCGGCTACTACGCGTACTACTGCCGCCTGCACGCGTGGATGCGAGGAAGCTTCTACATCGAGGAGTAGCAACAGGTCCCGTAGACTCCGGTCCTTATCGCGCCGATAGAGGAGGGGATCGACATCGTGAAGAGGACCGTTGCTCTCATCGCTGTGCTCGCACTCTGGCCGTCTGTTGCTTACGCGCAGTTCAGTGCTGAGAAGGATCCCAAGGATACCGACGGCGATTTGGACATCGTCTACGTCTCCTACCAGAGCAACGATAATCCTGGCGGTAATCCGGCTCCCCTGAAGCTCACTATTGAGATGGAGGACGAATGGGAGTCCGGGGTCCTCGATGCCTCCAATGAGAATTATCTCAAGTGGAACTTCGACACCAAGGGCGGCGGGGCGTGGGAATACTCCGGAGATTTCGAGTTCCGGGACGACAAGCTCTGGTTCGACATGCGATCCAAGAAGGGCGACCAGTACGAACCGCTGCGGGCCAAGCGCCTCGACACGAAGTCTGTGCAGGTCACGATCCCGGGCGGATTCTTTCCGGAGGAGGGTTCTAAGTTCAGGGTGTGGGCTCGAAGCCGCGACGTCGTGTCGACGGAGTGTTCGGACGAGGCGTGCTTGGACCGAGCTCCCAACAAGGGCGGCATCTAGCGGCTCACCAGCGCTCCGGCAGGAGCCGGCCCCAAAACGGCGAAAACTGCACGAAAGACTCACTCTTCTTGGAGGAACCTTTCATGCGCAGGATTCTCGCCCTTGCCGCCGCGCTCGTCGTCGGCGTGCTCCCGACGGCCCAGGCCGACCAAACCGACAACGCCTGGCTAGAGCGCCGGGTCCTGAACATCGCCCATCAGGGTGGTGAGATCGAGGCCCCTTCGAACACGCTGTACGCCCTGAAGACCGCCAAGGCCAAGGGGGCCGAGGTCCTCGAGCTCGACGTTCATGCCACGCTCGACGGCGAGCTCGTCGTCCTGCACGACGCAACCGTGGATCGCACCACCGATGGAGAAGGGCGGGTCGACTCCCTCACGCTCGAGCAGATAAGGGAGCTCGACGCGGCCCACTGGTTCGTTCCGGATTGCGGCACCTGCCACGGCAAAGACGCAACCGAGTACTCGTTGCGGGGCTACGCGACGGGGGACAGACCGTTGCCCGAGGAACTGGATGAGTTCTCGCCCAGCGATTTCCGGATCCCGACCCTGCGCGAGGTGTTCGAGACTTTCCCCGACGATCTGATCAACATCGAGATCAAGAACACGGCCCCCGACACCGAGCCGTACGAAGACCTCCTAGCGGGGCTTCTCTACGAGTTCGGAAGAACCGATGACGCGATCGTCGTCTCGTTCTTGGATCACGCGATCGAGCGGTTCAAGTACTTCGCACCCAATGTCGACACGGCTACCGCGACCGGGGAGACCGCGCTCTTCAAGCTCAGCTCGGAAGGTCCCCTGCCGGGAGCACCCAACCCCCGCTATCAGGCTTTGCAAGTGCCTATGGAGTTCAGCGGTGTAACGGTTGTGACCGAAGAGTTCATCGCCGACGCGCATGCGAACGGACTGGCGGTGCACGTGTGGACGATCAACGACCGCGCCACCATGGAGCAGCTCGTGGAATGGGGCGCGGACGGGATCATGACCGACCGACCCACATTGCTCGAGGAGGTTCTGGCGGAGGCCGATGTCCGTTACGAGGACTGAATTTGTACTCGATAGCGATTACTGTGTCCTGAATGGAACCCGTCTATCGGCCGATAATCGGCGTCGCTCTGGGTGTCTTCAAGACGATGGGTTGGCGTGTGCGGGCTTTCGGAGTCGAGAACATCCCCTCATCGGGCCCTGCGGTCTTGGCCAGCAATCACGTCGGCTACCTGGACTTCGTATTCATCGGCTACGGAGCCCACTTGCGCGGCCGTCGACTCGTCCGGTTCATGGCAAAGAAAGAGGTCTTCGATCACAAGATCTCCGGCCCCCTGATGCGAGGGATGAAGCACGTCCCCGTCGACCGCTTCGCCGATGCCAGGCAGTCGATCGACATCTCTGTGGAAGCGCTAGGCCGAGGAGAGCTCATCGGCATGTTCCCGGAGGGAACGATCAGCCGATCTTTCGTTCCCGCGTGCAGGCAAGACCGGGGCGGCGCGGATGGCGATGGAGGCGGGCGCTCCCCTCATCCCGTGCGCGGTTTGGGGAACCCAACGGATCCTCACCAAGGATCGGCCTAAGAACTACGAGCGCAAGGTAGCGATGGACATTTACTACGGCACCCCGATCCCGTATGAACCGGATGGGGACCCGGTCGAGGTGACGACGCGTCTGATGGATGCGATCGGCGTTTTGGTAGAGAAGGCCCAGGCCGACTATCCCGAGAAACCAGCAGGACCCGAAGACTCGTGGTGGCTGCCTGCGCATCTCGGCGGCAGCGCTCCCACGATCGAGGAAGCCGACGCGATAGCGGCGCGCGACAAAGAGATGCGCCGCATGAGGCGTCTGACGGAGGGATCGTAGGAGCCGAGCGTCTCGACCTCCGCTACGCGGGGGTCGTCGGGCCGGTGGTCTTCGTCTCTTCCTGGGTCATCTCGGGCGCGCTGCGCGACGGATACGACCCTGTCGATGACGCGATCAGCAGGCTTGCGGAGCTGGGGAGCCCGAACCGATGGATCGTCACCACCGGGATGGTCGTCTTCGCGATCTGCTGCGGCCTTCTCTCGATCGCGGTGGCGCGACGCGGTGGGATGCAAGCCGGGGCGCTGGCTCTGGGCGTTGCCTCCATCACATCGTTCGCCGTCGCGGCGTTCCCGTGCACCGAGGGATGCCCGGGCTCCGGCAGCTTCACCGATGTCGCTCATTCCGCGGCAGCGGGTATCCACTACATCGCCCTTTGTGCCGCGCCCGGTGCTCATCGCGCGCGCCGGCGTCATGGTTCGCATGTCGATCACGTTGGCTGCGATCGGCGGGACTTGTTTGTTCGTGCACGCGGCAGGCCTCGGTCCCAACGGCCTATTCCAGCGAGCGGGACTGCTCACCCTGGACGTATGGATGATCGCCTTTGCCCTGAGACTGGGACCAGAGCGTCGGGAGAGCGCTAGCTACCCGTGAACGCGGGGGTGCGCTTCTCCATGAACGCGGAGATGGCCTCGCCGAAGTCCCCGGACTCGAACATCTGAAGCTGCGCGGCTGCTTCTCCGTCCATCCCTTCTTCCAGGGAAACGCGCCCGGCGACGTCCACAAGCTTCTTAACCGCTTTCACCATCAGCGGGGACGCGGCTGCAAGGCGAGCCGCGAGATCGTTCACCGTCGAGTCGAGATCGGCAGGTGCCACGACGACCTCTGCCAGCCCGATCTCCTCAGCCTCGGCACCGGTGACTCTCTCGGCAAGCCAGATCATCTTCTTGGCGCGCCCCGGCCCGACCAACATGGGCAGACGCTGCGTTCCGGAAAGGTCGGGCACAAGCGAGTAGCGCCCTTCGAGAAGGCCCAGTGATGCGTCCTCGGTAACGACCCGCACGTCACAAGCGAGCGCGAGCTGCAGCCCGGCGCCCAGGGCATGTCCTTGCACGGCGGCGATCGTGGGAAGCTCGAGGGCCGCGAGCTTGCGGAAGCCGGCCTGGGCGGTCGCGACCATCTCGGGAGGATCGCCGGCTACCCGCCCGAGGCTCGAGGTGTCGATCCCCGACGAGAACGATCGGCCCTCGCCCGAGACCACCACGACACGGACGTCGGGCGCCCCTGCAACCTCGTCGACCGCCTTGCTCAGCCCAACGAAGGCATCCCAGTCGAAGGCGTTGAGGACCTCGGGCCGCCTGAGCTTGATGTCGGCCCGCACCCCATCGAAGGTCACATCGATCGAACCCATGACCACTCCTTAGATAGACGTCGATGGCCTCAGATTAAGCGCGGGCCGACCAGCGCCCGCGAGACAAAGCGCCCCGCTCAAGTGAGAATGCCCCACATGGAGCATGCCAAGGTTCCCTGCCCCAACTGTGGTTACGGCCTGGATCCGAGCGCGCCCGTCTGCGGCAACTGTGGCTTCGATCGCACCGGGAAGATGGTGTCCGGCTCCGTGCCGTCCGGTTCGGGAGGACAGGATGCGCCGGTCACCGTCCAATCGGGAAGCGATTCGCCGCTGGCCTCGGGGATCGGGTTCCCGTGGAAGCTCATCACGTTCTTGGTGGTGGCCGGGGTGATCGCCTTCTTCGCCTACTCACTAAAGGATGACGTGAGCAAGATCGTCGACGACGTCCAAGACGGGATCGAGGAGTTCACGTCGGACATCAACACCGGCGACGGACCCTTGGGTGGCACCTTGGAGGAGGAGCCGCGTACCCCCGGCTATCCGGGAGTGCGCGCCGTGGTGCGAGAGATCAATGCCGGCGGCCTGAAGTGCAACGACATCTCGATCGACGCGGCCGGGCCGCCGGTCGAAAGCGGCAGCTGCCAAGCTCGGGTTGGCGAATTCCCGGCGCACGTTCAGATCAACGTCTATCTCACACAGAACACGCTCGATTTCGCGACCGACACCTATCGCGACAGTCCCTTCCACCACGTCCACAAGGACAACGCGTTCGTGTCCTCGCTGCGCCCGGTAACAAAACGGATCCACGGGATCATCGGAGGCACCTTCCGGGCAGGGATCTAGCCGAGGCCCAGGGTCGGGCCTCCCTGGGTCACCAGCAGGGCGTTCGAGTCGAGGAAGTTGTCGGTCAGGTAGAAGGCCTCGCGCGTCATCTCGCGCGTCTTCAAGTTGAAGATCAGCGAGAGCTCGCGGCGACCGTCTGGATAGTGCGTGTAGCACTTGATCGTCGAGGCGTCGACGCGAAGCTCGTTCCACGATGGCGGCGTTCGTCCTCGCACCCTGCGAGTGCACGCCGTCGAGGAATTGCAGACGAGCATCCCGTTGAGACCCCAGAAGTAGGGGACGTGCTTGTGGCCCGACGAGCGCGACGTCGATGTCGAGCTGCGTCAGCTCAGCGAGCACGTCGCCCGCGTCGAGGATGATGTTCCGCTCCCGGCCGGTCCCCGGGATCGGCACGAGATGGTGATGGATGACGAACACCTTGATGTCGTCTGGCTCGTCGAACTGATCGCGGATCCACTTGTAGTACTCGCGCCCGACTCGACCATCGTTGAGGTCCGGCTCGGACGAGTCCACCGCTACGACCGTTACGCCCGTCGCTCGGAGACGCTCGGCCCGCTCGGGCTCGAAGGCGAAACGGTGCCGCGAGAAGCGCTCGCCGAAGAAGCTCTCGAAGTGCACCCATCCCACGTTGCGGGAGTCGTGGTTGCCGGGGATGACGACCTTGGGGAACGGGATGGTCTCGAGCCACCGAGCCGCTTCCTCGAACTCCCACTCGTAGCCCGCCCCGGTCAGATCGCCGGCGACGACCACGAGGTCGGGCTCCATCGCGTTGACCCTCTCGATGATGGAGCGCAGGAGGTCGCCGTCGAAAGTGGGCTCGCCGCAATGGATGTCGCTGATCTGCGCGATGCGCAGCGGGATCCGGTCGATCGACGGCATCCAACCCCCTGGATCGAGGCCTTCGAGCGGGCGCTAGCATCCTAGCGATGGAACGTCCGATCACGCACAGCCTGGTCAAAGCCCTCCAGCGGGTCCCCGGGTTCGACATGTTGAGCGGGCAAGACCTGCTGAGGATCGTCGGCGCCTCGGAGAACCTGTTCTGGCCTGCGGGCGCGGTCGTGTTCGGAAAGGGCGACCCCGGCGAGGCTCTCTATGTGGTGCTTTCCGGCCAGGTGCGGATCTTCGACGACACCGATGAAGGCGAGGTCGATGTCACGTACGTCGAGCCGGGGGACTACTTCGGCGAGATGAGCCTGCTGCTCGATGCGGTCCACACCAAGACTGGTCAGGCTGCCGAGGACACGGAGCTACTCGTATTGGTGAAGGAGTCGTTCCAGGCGCTCTTGAAATTGCGCCCCGACCTCGCCAACCATTTCCATGACACGCTCGAGGAGCGCAGGACCGAGACCCGCGATCGCGACGCCGCCCGGGGGACCGAGGAGGAATCTCACCCCGTCGCCTGAACTGCTGGGCGTCGCGCTCGTCGCTTTTATCCGGGAAATGCCCGGTCTTCGGTGTTTTCCTGGAGCAACCCGAACTACATTGCGCAGTCGTGGGACGTTAGAGAGAGTGGACAGACAACAAACGAGAGGAAAAGCGTGTCGATCAAACCAAGGACTCGTCTAACCGCAGTCGTGGCTTCGGCCTTGCTGTTCGTGCTGGGTCTCGCGATGCCCGCATATGCCCAAGGCCCCACCGTTTCCTTCAACGACGTTTCGATCACCGAGACGAACTCGAACCAGACGGCGACATTCACGCTCACCTTGTCCCAGGTGCTGGCCCACGACGTCACCGTCAAGTACGACACCGCCCAGGGCTTCCCGAACTCCAGCACTCCTGCCGCGTGCGACGACGTGCAGGATGCGGGCTGCCAGCAGCCGACCATCACGTCGTTCGACTTCGACAAGCCGCCCGCCAACAGCATGGTCACCATCCCGGCCGGACAGACGACCGCGCAGGTGAACATCACGGTCTTCGGAGACAGCTTTGACGAGGAGAACGAGGTCTTCGCCGTCTTCCCGGCAGAGGTGACCGGTGCAGGTATCGCCACCGACGCCGATGGCCGAGGAGACATCTTCGATGAAGACTCACCGCCATCGATGACGATTTCCGACACGACCATTACCGAGGGCAACAGTGGACAGGTCAACGGCACTCTGACCCTGACGATCAGCGGTGTGAGCCAGAAGGTCGTCGGTACGAGCTACGCCACGGTGGCAGGGACCGCTCAAGCTGGTGTCGACTACCCCTCGCGGAGCGGCACCGTCACGTTGAACCCGGGCCAGACCCAGGACACCGTGCCGGTGACGGTTGTCGGAGACACGAACGACGAGAACGACGAGAACTTCTTCTACAACTTGACCAATCCCCAGAACGTGAACTACTCGGACAGCCAGGGGACGGTAACGATCACAGACGACGACACGGCGTCGGCGCCGACCATCTCGATCGGCGACGTGACCGTGACCGAGGGGAATTCGGGAACGGTGAATGCGGTGATGACCGCGACCTTGTCGGGCACGTCGCCGAACACCGTGACCGTGAACTACGCCACCGCTCCCGGCACCGCCACCAACGGCGTCGACTACAACTCTGTAACCGGGACGCTGACCTTCAATCCCGGTGAGACGAGCAAGTCGCTGGCGGTAGTGGTCAACGGCGACACTACGAACGAACCCAACGAGACCGTCAACGTGAACCTCACGAACCCCTCGTTCGCCACCATCTCGGACGCGCAGGGCGTGGTGACGATCAATAACGACGACGGGGTGACGCCGTCGCCGAGCCCGAGCCCCAGCCCCAGCCCCACGGTCAGTCCCAGTCCTTCTCCGACCACTAGCCCGAGCCCTTCGCCGACCCCCTCGGCAACGCCGACACCGGCGGTCTCGGTGAACGACACGAGCGTGACCGAGGGAGACGACGGGACGACCACTGCCACTTTGACGGTGAGCCTGTCCGCTCCCGGCACGAAAGTGGTCAACGTTGCGTTCGAGACCTCCGATGGGACCGCGACGTTCGACGACGCCGATTTCGACGACAAGAGCGGGTCGTTGGCGTTCCAGATAGGTCAGACCTCGCGCACGGTTGCGATAAACGTCCGGGGGGACACGGCCGATGAGGACGACGAGGAGTTCCACCTCGATCTCTTCCAGCCGCAGAACGCGACGATCGCCGATGACCAAGGCGACATCACGATCATCGATGACGACGAGGGCGGCGGGCCGGTGGTCAAGGACCCCACCGCGGTCAGCCTGTTCCGGAGCTCGACCAAGAAGAGGATCAAGATCAGCGGCGACCTGAACCCCGCTCATCCCGGAGATGTCATCACGGTCGAGCTCCTCAAGAAGCGCGATGGGCGCTTCATCGTCTTGCAAACGAAAGAGGCGGAGCTCGGCGATGGCGTGCCTTCGACAAGTGGGGGAGCCGAGGTGTCGCCGTTCTCCACGAAGTTCAAGCGGCCGAAGAAGGGCAAATGCAAGATCAAGGCAACATACGCGGGCGACGACGATCACGAAGGAAGCACGTCCAAGACGACGTTCAACTGCTGACGTACCCCGTAGTGTGGGCTCATGTCCCAGCGAGATGACCTGCGCAATATCGCCATCGTGGCTCACGTCGACCACGGCAAGACGACGTTGGTCGACGCGATGCTGTGGCAGCAGGGCGCCTTCCGGGCTCATCAGGACGTGGCCGAGCGGGTCATGGACTCGATGGACCTCGAGCGCGAGAAGGGCATCACGATCCTTGCCAAGAACACGGCGGTCCGTTACGGCGAGGTCAAGATCAACATCATCGACACGCCCGGCCACGCCGACTTTGGTGGAGAGGTCGAACGAGGTCTAACGATGGTCGATGGGGTCCTGCTGCTCGTCGATGCCAGTGAAGGTCCGCTCCCGCAGACTCGCTTCGTGTTGCGTAAGGCGCTCGAAGCACGGCTTCCGATCATCCTCGTTGTCAACAAGGTCGACCGTCCCGACGCTCGCATCAAGGAGGTGATCGACGAGGTCTACGAGCTCTTCTTAGACCTCGATGCCGACGAGTCCCAGATCGATTTCCCGATCGCCTACTGCAACGCGAAGGCCGGATGGGCCTCGCTCGATCCCGAGGTCGAGGGCAGCGACCTGAAACCGCTGTTCGAGCTGTTGCTCGAACGGATCCCGGCCCCCTCGTACGACGACAGTCACCCGCTCCAAGCCCTCGTCACGAACCTCGACGCGTCCCCTTACGTCGGGCGGATCGCGCTCTGCCGGATGTTCCACGGCACGCTCCGCCGCGGCGAGCCTGTCGCCTGGTGCCGGGCCGACGAGTCGATCGAGAACATCAAGATCACCGAGCTGTACGTGACCGAGGCGCTGGAACGCGTCGATGCCGAGGAGGTCGGACCGGGCGAGATCATCGCGATCGCCGGCCTGGCCGATGTGACGATCGGCGAGACGCTGTCGGACCCCGACGATCCCCGCCCGCTGCCGGTCAGCCACTTCGACGATCCCAGCCTGTCGATGACGATCGGGATCAACACCTCGCCGTTGTCGGGCCAGGAAGGCGACAAGGTCACGGCCCGGCTCGTGAAGAACCGCTTGGATCAAGAGCTGGTCGGCAACGTCTCGATCAGGGTGCTCGAGACCGAACGCCCCGATGCGTGGGAGGTGCAGGCGCGCGGTGAGCTACAGCTTGCCGTGCTCGTCGAGATGATGCGACGCGAGGGGTTCGAGCTCACCGTCGGAAAGCCCCAGGTCGTGACGAAGGAGGTCGACGGCAAGCTCTGCGAGCCGGTGGAGCGACTGACCATCGACGTTCCCGAAGACTTCATGGGGGTCGTGACCCAACTCCTCGCCCTGCGCAAGGGGCGACTCGAGAACATGGTCAACCACGGCACGGGGTGGATCCGGATGGAGTACCTGGTGCCGGCGCGGGGCCTCATCGGTTTCCGGACCGAGTTCCTCACCGAGACTCGGGGGACCGGCATGCTGCACCACGTCTTCGATCGCTACGAGCCGTGGCACGGCGAACTGCGCACCCGCCCGAGCGGGAGCCTCGTTGCGGACCGGAAGGGCCCGACAACGAGCTACGCGCTCATGAACCTGCAAGACCGAGGGCTGATGTTCGTGCCGCCGGGCGTAGAGGTATTCGAGGGGATGATCGTGGGTGAGAACGCGCGCGCGGACGACATCGATGTGAATCCGACGAAAGAGAAGAAGCTTTCCAACGTCCGCCAGTCGACCGGAGAAGAGCTTGTGCGCTTGATCCCGCACAAAGAGATGTCGCTGGAGCAAGCCCTCGAGTTCATCCGCGAGGACGAATGCGTCGAGGTGACGCCCAAGACCGTGAGGCTCCGCAAGGTCGTTCTGGACGCGACCGAACGGGGCCGGACCGCAAAGAGAGGCCGGAAATAAGTCCGATTTGTGGTGGGTTATATTGCCCCGCCAGTGAAAGTTGAACGTGTGAGGTTGGCACTGCCCTCCTGATCTCGTTCGTGAAGCCCGCAAGGGAGGTGTTAAGTGGCAACCGGTACAGTCAAGTGGTTCAACGAGGCCAAGGGTTACGGCTTCATCACCCCCGAGGACGGCTCGAAGGATCTCTTCGTGCATTTCTCGAACATCCAGGGGGATGGTTACAAGACCCTCAACGAGGGTGCGACCGTCGAGTTCGAGTCGCGTCCCGGCCAAAAGGGTCCCGAGGCGATCAACGTCACGGTAACCGGCTAGATCTGTAAACGATCGAGCACTAGGAGGGGCTCCGAGAGGGCCCCTCTTTCTATTGGTCCTTCGGCGGCGGCTCGGGCTGGGGATATTGCGAGCGCAAGAGCGCGTCGAACGCCTTGTCCGGCAGGATCGTGCGTGCGACCAGCATCACCCGGGCCCCGAGCGTGACCAGGTATCGGGTGCGCGGCCGCTTCGCCTTCAGGGCTCTCTCGACCACCTTGGCGACCGCTGATGCGGGGGCCGAGAAGCGGCTGTAGCCGCCGCGGTAGGCGCTCTCGATCCGCAACATCAGCTTCTGATTGAAGATCGAGTAGGGGTTGCCGTCCTCCTCCGGATGCTCGACGGTTCCGATCGCGGTGTCGACGAAAGGTGTCCGGATCACGCCGGGTTCGACTAGGACGACGTTGATCCCGAAAGGCGCGACCTCGAAGCGCAGCGCGTCCGTCATCGCCTCGAGTCCGTGCTTGCTGGCGTGATAGAACGCGCCGCCCGGAAACGTGACCCGCCCTCCCATCGACGACATGTTGACGATGCACCCGGTCCGCGCGGCCCTCATGGCCGGCAAGACCAACTGGGTGAGCCGGGCGAGCCCGAAAAGGTTCGTCTCGAATTGTTTGCGGGCATCGTCGAGGTCGGTCGTCTCGAATGCGCCGTGTACGCCGTAGCCCGCGTTGTTGATCAGCGCTCCCACCGCGCCGTGCTTGTCCTCGACGTGTTTGACCGCAGCGGCCATCGAGGCCTCGTCGTTGACGTCGAGCTGCAGCGCCTCGCACCCCTTCAGGTCGGCGAGGGTCTCGGGTTTACGGGCGGTGGCGTAGACGGTCCACCCCTGCGCGGCGAGATGCTCGGCGGTTGCCCGCCCGATGCCGGTCGAGCAACCGGTGATGAGTACAGGGTCGTGTCTCATGCACCCAGGTGGTAGATCTGGCCCCGGTCCATGTCGAGGCCGTTCGCCACCTGCCACAGCGCGGCGAGGGCCTTCGAGCGCGTTGCGCTCCTCGAACGGGGCGAGCTCGTCCCGTCTGTCGCCGAGGACTCGAGCGAGCTTGTCGTAGCACTCCATCAGCTCGGCCTGCGGCGGGGTTGAGCTCCTGTCCGATCGCGTTCTGCATCAGGCTTGCTTCCTTTCTCCCGCGCCGCCGACGACCTCTCGTTCGTCGAGCACGCGCTTGGCCTTCAGCTCGAAGCGCGGCAGCGATCTCGTCCTCGACCTGTTTGACGCCGAACCGCAGACCCTCGTGCGCCTCGGCCAGCGCCGTCGCCGAGCTCGCGCGAGCGATCTCGTCGTCGCCGGACGCCGATCGGGGATCTCGACCAGGACCTCGATCTCGTCGCGGATGCCCTCGGCCGTGTAGAGGTGGATCTGGAACTCGTCGATCTCGTCGTACTCGCGCACGATCGCCTCGACCGCGCGCGGGTAGACGTTCGTCCCGCGCACGAGCTTCATGTCGTCGACCCGGCCCCGGATGCCGCCGTCGTAGATGTCGAACGTCCGGCCGCACGAGCACGTGCGTGCCGGGCACCTTCAGGACGAGGTCGCGCGTGCGGTAGCGGATCACCGGGATGAAGCCGCGGCCGAACGAGGTGACGACGCGCTCGCCCGCGCTCGCCGTAGCGCGACCGGCTCGCCGCGTCTCGGGGTCGATCACCTCCTCGATGTAGTGGTCCTCGATGATGTGCGCGCCGCCGGGCTGGTGCTCGCACTCGAACATCATGATCGTGCCGAGCTCGGTCATCCCGGCCGTGTCGCCGGCCTTCGCGCCCCACTGCTCCTCGATCAGCTTCTTCGTCGCGGGGATCGAACCGGCCGGCTCGCCCGAGAGGATGAGGCGCTTCACCGGGCCCGTTCGCGAGGTCGATGCCGAGGTCGCGCGCCTCCTGCGCCATGCGCAGCGCGTAGGTCGGCGTCGAGCACACGACGGTCGCGTTCATGTCGACGATCTGCTTGACCCGCGCCTCGGTCGTCATGTTCCCGCCGGGCAGCACGAGGCAGCCGATCTTCTCGCACGCGTAGTGCGCGCCCCAGAACCCGACGAACGTCCCGTAGCTGAACGCGAAGAACACGACGTCGGCCGGCCGGACGCCGAAGCCCCAGAAGCCGTAGCACCACATCTCGGCGATCCACTCCCAGTCCTTCATCGAGTCGAGCACGCGGATCGGCGTCTTGCCGGTCGTGCCCGAGGTCAGGTGGTAGCGGATCGCGGCCTCCTCGGGGGCCGCGAGGATCGGGCCGTACGGAGGATGCTCGAGCTGGCCCTGCATCCACTCGTCGCGCGTCATGAACGGGATGCGCTGCAGGTCGTCGAGCGACTTGATCGAGTCGGCCGTCACGCCCGCGTCGTCGAGTCGCTTCGAGTGGAACGGGACCTGCGCGTCCGTCCACTCGACGAGGTTGCGCAGCTTGCGCACCTGCAGCGCGTCGAGCTCGTCGCGCGCCATCGTCTCGTGCCGCGGGTTCCAGTACGGCGACTCCGCCATCGCTACGACCCTAAAGGCACCACGGCCACGCACACCAGCTCGACGAGCGCCGCGGGGTCGAACAGGCCCTTGACCTCGAACAGAGCGATGGCGGGGTAGTGGCGGCCGAAGTGCTCGCGGTAGACCCCGGCCAGCTCGCCGAGCGCGTCCCGGTAGGCCGCGACGTCGGTGACGTAGATCATCATCGACACGAGGTGCTCGGGCCCGGCCCCCGCGGCGGCTAACGCCGCCGCTACGTTGGCCGCGGACTGCCCGAACTGCTCGGCCATCGTCTCCCCCACGAGCTTCCCGTCGGCATCGAGCGCGGCCTGCCCTCCGAGATAGATGGTCCGGCCCGGACCCGCCACGACCGCGTGGGTGAACCCGACCGGGTCCGGCAGCGTGTGGGGATTGAGGATCTCGTGCGGAGTCGTCATCGGCCCGTCCACTTGGGGTTGCGGCCCTCGGTGAAGGCTTTGTAGAACTCGGCGTGGTCGGCCGAGGTCATGAGTAACGCCTGGGTCATCGCTTCCAGCTCGATCGAGCCGGCGAGGTCCATGTCGAGCTCGCGCGACAACAGCATCTTGGTGCTCGCATATGCCAGGGCGGGGCCATCGGCCAGCTTGCGTGCCAGGTCGGCAACGGTTCCGTTCAACTCATCGTCCTCGACGACCCGGTACGCAAGGCCCAATCGATCGGCCTCGGCCGAGTCGAGCTTCTCTCCGAGGATCAGCAGCTCGGTGGCCTTGCTCAGCCCCACCATGCGCGGCAGCAGATAGGCCGAGCCCATGTCCGCCCCGGCGAGCCCAACCTTCGTGAACAGGAAGGCGAACGATGCCGAGCGAGCGAGCACCCGGAAGTCGGCGGCGAGCGCGATCACCGAGCCGGCCCCCGCCGCGATCCCGTTGACCGACGCGACGATCGGGAGAGGGCATTCGCGCATGCGCTGCACGACCTGCCCCGTCATGCGAGTGAAGTCGAGAAGGCCGTCGCGCGTCCATCTTGAGCAGCTCGCCGATGATCTCGTGGACGTCGCCGCCGGAGCAGAAGCCACGGCCCTCGCCCGTGATGACGAGGACGCGCACATCCTCTCGGTGGGGGATCTCGGCCAGGAGATCGCGCAGGTCCGCGTAGACGTCGAACGTGAGGGCGTTGAGCTTCTCGGGTCGCTCGAAGGTGACTGTGGCTATGCCGTCGGAGACCCCGAACCCGAAATGCTTCCAGTCCATCGCCCGGTTCTACTACCTTGGAGGCATGAATGTCGGCGTCGGACTTCCGACCTCACTGCCGGGGACGAGCCCCGACGACATCTTCGAGTGGGCCCGGCGAGCCGACGACGGCACTTTCTCGAGCCTCGGCGTCGTCGATCGTCTGGTCTACGACCTGGTTGACCCGATGATCACGCTTTCCTCCGTCGCCGCGATCACCGAGAAGGTGGGGCTCGTGACGATGGTCGTGATCGGCTCCGCTGCGCAACAACGCGGTGCTCGCAAAGGAGGCGGCGACCATCGACGCGATCTCCGGCGGCCGGTTCACGTTGGGCGTCGTCGATCGGGGCACGCCTCGACGATTACGAGGCCGCCGGCATCCCGCATGCGGGACGGGGAGACCGGCTCACCGAGCAGCTCCTCGACCTGCGCACGTTCTGGGAGCGAGAGGACGTGGCTCGGCTCACCACGACGGAGTTCGGCCCTCGGCTCCTCGTCGGCGGCACAAGCGACGTCTCCTT
The DNA here is from genome assembly GCA_963786155.1 of uncultured Actinomycetes bacterium. Classification (GTDB taxonomy): domain Bacteria; phylum Actinomycetota; class CADDZG01; order CADDZG01; family WHSQ01; genus CAWAXW01. The sequence continues at coordinate 514,354 of CAWAXW010000006.1, forward strand.
CTTGAGGATGGCTCGCTACGCCGACGGCTACGTCATCGGCGGAGGACCCCCGCGGCTGTTCGCCCGGATGGTGCAGAGGGCGCACACGGCATGGGCCGACCTCGGCCGCCCCGGCCGCCCCTCGTTGTGGGCCCAGGGCTACTTCGCGCTGGGCGACGAGGACGAGGTCGAGCGCGGGCGCGCCTACATGCGCGACTACTACGCGTTCACCGGCCCGTTCGTCGAGAAGATCGTCGACGGGATGCTCGCGACCCCACAAGCGGTGGCGCAGTTCGTGCGTGGTTACGCCGAGGCCGGCTGCGACGAGCTGGTGCTCTTCCCTGCGGTCGCCGACCTCGATCAGTTCGACCGGCTGCACGACGCACTCGAGATGAAGGTCGCGGTCGTCGGGGGCGGTCCGGCAGGTCTCTACTGTCTCGCTGCTGTTGAAGAAGGCCCTTCCGGACTCCGACGTCGTCGTGTTCGAGCGCAACACGGCCGGCGCAACCTACGGATGGGGTGTCGTGTTCTCGGATCGGACGCTCACTTCGTTCCGCGAAGCCGACCACAAGACCTACGAGCAGATCACGGACGACTTCATCATCTGGGACGCGATCGATATCCGCTACCGCGACCAGATCGTGCGGTGCGGGGGCCAGGTTTTCTCCGGGATCTCACGCAAGACGCTTGCTCGCGGCTGTTGCAGGCGCGGTGCGACGGAGCTCGGCGTGCGCCTCGAGTTCGAGCACGAGAGTCTCCGGCCCGGCCGAGCTCGACGACTACGACCTGGTGGTCGCAGCCGATGGGGTCCGGAGCGTCGTCCGGGAAGCATTCCCGAAGGTCTTCCGCCCGCGGTTCGCGCAGGGGCGCTCGCGCTACATCTGGTTCGGAACCGAGCCGGGTCTTCGACTCGTTCACGTTCACCTTCCGGGCCAACGAGCACGGCTTCTTCCAGGCCCACGCCTATCCGTTCGACGGGCGATGAGCACGTTCATCGTCGAGTGCGACGAATCGACCGTGGCGCAGCGGCCGGTCTCGACCGGGCGACGGAAGCCCGGAGCATCGCCTACTGCGAGGAGCTGTTCGCCGAGGAACTGCGGGGCCACAAGCTGATGTCCAACAAGTCCAAGTGGATCAACTTCGTGACGCTCAAGAACAAGACGTGGCATCACGACAACGTCGTCCTGGTCGGGGATGCGGCACACACCGCCCATTTCTCGATCGGATCGGGCACGAAGCTCGCGATGGAGGACTCGATCGCGCTCGTCAAGCCATCGAGACCAAGGGCGAGATCGAGGCCGCTCTGGTCGAGTACGAGCTGGAGCGCAAGCCGCGGGTCGAGCGGTTCCAGGAGGCCGCGCGCCAGAGCCAGACCTACTTCGAGAACACGCGCCGCTACCAGCACATGGAGCCGTTGCAGTTCGCATTCCACCTGCTGTCGCGCAGCGGCCGCATCGATTACGACGACCTGCGGGTGCGGGACCGTCACTTCGTCGGGGCCGTCGATCGCTGGTTCGCGGCCACTGCAGCCCAGACGGGACTTGCCGTCGCGGCCCCCCCAGCGTTCGCACCGGGAATCATCGGGGGCCTGGGAGTGCCCAACAGGATCGCGATGATGGGCTCGGGCGGTCTGCTCAAGGCTGCATCGAAGGGAGCCGGGCTCGTGTTCACCGGCACCGTCGCGGTCTCGCAGCACGGCCGGGTCCATCCACGGACCCCCGGTATGTACACGCCCGAGCACGAGTGGGGGTGGAAGACGGAGGTCGAGTCGGCGCGCAGCACGGGCAACGCGCGCATAGTGCTGACCCTCAGCCACTCGGGACCACGGGGAGCGACCCACGTTCCCGCCCGCTATTGCGATGTGGCGCTCGATCAGGACCAGGCCTGGCCCCCGGTTGCGGCTTCCGAGATGCAGTACACGTCGCGCAGCGTTCCGGCGGTGACCATCGACACGGCGCGGATGAACGAGGTCATGCAGGACTTCGCTGCAGCCACCCACCGGGCGATCGCCGCCGGCTTCGACATGGTCGAGGTCGACATGGCGCACGGACACCTGCTGGCGAGCTTCTTGTCACCGCTCACCAATATGCGAACCGATATCTACGGCGGGTCGCTCGAAAACCGGATGCGATACCCCTTGCGCGTGCTCGACGCGGTGCGAGCCGAATGGCCCGACCTTCCTCTCGGCGTTGTCCTGTGCGCGCACGATTGGGCCCGCGGTGGCACGTCGCTCGGCGATGCAGTCGAGATCGCTCGAGCACTGAAGGCGCATGGATGCGATGTGATCCGGGTCGTCGCCGGCCACTCGGTGTCCCGCTTCACGCCCCGCTTCGATCCCTACTTCCTGACGCATTACGCCGATCGCGTCCGGAACGAGGTGTCCATCGCCACCATCGCAACGGGCGACATCACCACCGTCGACCACGTGAATACGATCGTCGCCGGGGGCAGGGCCGACCTCTGCCTCCTGCGTCCCGCATAATCGGGTTGGCAAAGCACCGCGAACGCAGGATTATGGGAACGACGCTAGATCAGGAGGGGAACCATGGCGAGCAAGGACAAGGGCGGCAAGGCCGAGAAGAAGCAGCCCCAGAAGAACCTGAAAGAGAAGCGAGCCGCGAAGAAGGCGAAACAGCCAAAGAGCTCAGGCTCCTCGGCTTAGGTCAACAGTCGGCGGCGACCTCGTCGAGGGCCTCGGCGGCGGCGACGTTGTCATCGGCTTGCAAAAGCGACGGATCGTCGGCCTGCAGGGCCGCGTCCATCGTCTCCAGGAGGGTGTCGGCTTCGTCCGCGACCTCCTCGGGGGCCTCCTCGGCCAGCTTGGCTATGGCCTCGCGCGCGGCCTCGGCGTTCTCGGGGGTTACGTCTGCTTGGAGGGTGGTGCTGGCCGTTTGGAACTCGGTCATGGCCTCGCAGAATGCCTCGGATGGCCCGTCATCGCTACAAGCAGGGCCCCCTGCGAGCAGCAAAGCTGTGCCCAGCCCAACAGAAATCCTGGTGATCCCCATCGATCCCTCCCTAGACGACGACCGGGCGCCCGGCGCCCCCTCTGGTAAGGCATTTTGCCCGATAAGTAAGGCGCGTAAGCCCCAGAGATAGGGCATTTGCCAGATTTCGCGACCTCGTCTTATCCCTACCTTGAGTCGAGTCAGAGCAACACCGGTTCGACAGAGAGGGCAGCGGCATGAAGAGGGCAGCAGCAGTTGCAGCGTGTCTGGTAGTGGCGGCATCACTGGTCCCGGCAGCGGCATCGGCCGGACCGCGGGATAAGAGCGGGGCGGAGACCCTGTGCCAGGCGATCCCGGTGACGGTTGATTCGAAGAGCATCCACGTTGGGGGCACGACGATCCAGGTGGCCGGCAAGTCGAAGTTCCAGGTCTGCGTGACCTACGACATCACGGTTGAGGTGGCGCCGACGGTGACTTTCTACAAGCAGTGCGGGGAGCTGTGCTTCGCGGTGCGCCTTGCGAAGATCGAGGCGTACGAGGACCTTCGGGTCGAGCTGACCTTCAGCGACGGCGGCAAGCAGCAGTCGGTTCCCGTCGATTCCGACCCCCTCGACGTGGCGAAGGACTCTCGGCGAGACCTGCGTCAGCAGCCACGAGGAAAGCGCTCCGGACCCGTGCCTATACGCGATCTCGAGCCCATCGAGCCTCGAGGCGAGCGGGCGCCGCAGCCGGATCCTCCTCAACTGGTCGCCGAGCGGCGAGGCCTACGGCCGACCTACCGGCGAGATCAGCTACGAGATCTGGATGAGTGAGACGGGTGAGGCGGATTCGTTCGCACAGGTTGCCACCACGACCAGCACCATCTACCGGGACATGTACCTCGCTCCGGGGACCCAGCGCTGGTACTTCGTGGTCGCAACGGATGCCGAGGGGCACCGCAGCGGGGGCTCGAACATAGCCACCGCCACGGCTAACTGAGCCAATCCAAGGAGCCGAGGGGGGCCGGGCGACCGGCCCCTTTTGGCTTGCTTCGGTTATTTTGCCCGGTTTGCTTCATAATCAACCAGATGGGGCGCGGGCTGGCGAGTTTGACCTGTGTGGGGCGGGCCGAGGAACTGGAGGCCCTGGAACGCGCGTTCGCGCTTGCCCGAGAGTCCGAGCCACAGTCGCTTCTGATCTCGGGCGATGCCGGCGTCGGCAAGACGCGTCTGGTCGAGGAGTTCCTCCGCCGTTCGGCGGGGCGCGGCCCGCACGTCCTGGCCGGAGGATGCGTCGCGGTCACCCAGGGTGAGCTGCCCTATGCGCCTCTCGTCCAGGCTCTACGCGGGCTGATCCGCGACTCGACGACAAGGCGCTCGCGCAGGTGCTCGGCCCCGCGCGGGGAGCTGGCCCGGCTGTTGCCGGAGTTGAGCGCCGAGCACCCTCGGCACTCGGTCGACCCATCGGTCGCCAACGTCGCCCAAGCTCGCTTGTTCGAATTGATCCTCGGCCTCTTGGCGCGGCTCAGTCCGCGCAGGCCCGTGATCATCATCCTCGAAGACCTCCAATGGTCGGACCCGTCGACGAGGGACTTCATCGGTTTCCTGGTCCGCAACCTCAGCACCGAACGGATCATGCTCGTCGGCACATATCGAAGGGACGAGCTGATCGGTTCGCACCCGATGCGAGCGTTCGCCGCCGGGCTGGCGCGCGCCTCGGTGCGATCGCTCGAGCTGGGCCCGCTCGAGCGAGCCGAGGTTGCGCAGCAGATCGAAGCGATCACCGGCAGCAGGCCCTCGGCCGAGAAGGTGCGCAGGATCTACGAACGTTCGCAGGGAAACCCGTTCTTCGCGGAGGAGCTGGCAGACGCGGGGGAGGGCGTACTTCCAGAAACCTTGCGCGACCTGCTGCTCATCCGCATCGAGGGTCTGTCCCAGCCCACTCGTTCGCTCCTGGCGCTGCTCGCGGTCGCCGGCAGACCGCTCGAGCATCGGCTCTTGGTCGAGCTCGGCGGTCTGACCGAGGTCGAATCCGAACAGGCGCTCAAGGAGGCCGTCGCGCACCATGTGATCGTTCCGGAACCGGTGGGACTCGGCTACCTGTTCCGTCACGCGCTCGTGCGCGAGGCCGTCTACTCGGACCTGCTCCCGGCGGAGCGAGCCAGGTTGCACGCGCGCTTCGCCGAGATATTCCGCAACCGCGCGGCCTCACCATCCGGGAGCGCGGAGCTCGCTTATCACTGTCACGAGTCGGGCGACGCTGCCGGGGCGCTGGCCGCGTCTTACAAGGCGGGCGTCGCCTCCATGGACGCGTACGCGTTCGCCGAGGCCCTGACCCACTTCGATAGGTGCCTGGAGCTCTGGGATCGCGTGGCTAAGCCCGAGCGACTCGCCGGCGTCGATCGTGCGACGGTCAACGAGCGCGCCTCTGAGTGCGCCTACCTGACCGGCGCCATCGAGAGGTCGTGCGCGTACGCGCAGGCGGCACTCGACCTCGTGGACGACCGGACCGATCCCGTGCGCGCGGGCCTGCTCAACCAGCGCCTCGGCCGGTGCCTATGGACCGCTGCGGACGGGACCAGCTCGCTCCAGGCATATCAGGAGGCGGTCAGGTTGGTGCCGGCCGATCCACCCACTCCGGAGCGGGCCCGGGTCCTCGCAGCCGAAGGCCAGATCGTCATGCTGATGTCGCGCTACACGGAAGCGTCGAGCCGGCTGACTGAAGCCATCGCGATCGCCCGGAAGCTCAAGGAGCGTTCGATCGAGGCGCACGCCCTCTGTTCGCTCGGCCCGGTTACTGCGTTCGTCGGCGATGTAGAGCGTGCCGAGGGCTACTTGCTCGACGCGCGTCGCATAGCCGAAGAGACGGGGGATGCAGAGAGCCTCGGGCGAAGCTACGTGAACCTCAGCACGGTTCTCGCCGTAGCCGGTCGGCCCACGGATGGGCTTGCGCTCGCCCGCGAAGGCGAGGAGGTTGCCCGGCGGTGGGGGATCGCCCGGAGCTTCGGCACCTGGATGATCGGAGAGGCCGCGTTCAGGTTGGTAGAGCTGGGCCGCTACGAGGAATCGGAGACCGCCTGCAACGAGATCCTGCGCCGCGATCCCGTCGGCTACGAGGAGATAGCCAACCTGTTGCTGGCTCAGATCGCGTTGGTCCGAGGCGACATCGACACGGCCAAGAAGCACCTCGCCCAAGCCCAAGCCTCCGAGTCCGCGTGGCACTCGCTCGAGCTGGATGTCCCCGTGTTGCTCACGGCCTCCGAGGTCGCGCTGCAGGAGCGTGACTTCGAGGCCGCACGTCAAGCGATCTCCGACGGTCTGAAGATCGCCGCGGAGGGCGACGATCGATACTTCCGCACCGCGCTGTGCGCGTTCGGGATGCGCATCGAAGCCGAACATGTCGCAACCGAGCGCGGCGCACGACCGGGGGAGGCGGACCTCGACCGGGCCGAGTTCGTCGAGTTCCTCACCACGGAGATGGAGGATGCGTCGCGCTTGGACGTACCGATTGCCCAGGCACACGTCCGATCGTGGAAGGCCGAGCGGGCGGCGTACGCCGGCGAGCCCCAGGCCGAGCTCTGGGGCGAGGCAGCCGAGGCCTGGGCCGCGCTCGAACATCCCCTCCCCGCTCTATACGCACGCTGGCGCCAGGCCGAGGTCCTGCTCCACGCCAAGCTGGAGGCGGCCTCGCTCCTTCGAGAGGCCGATGCTGCTGCTCGCCTCCTCGATGCCCGGCTCCTTCAGGCCGAGATCCGATCGCTTGCACAGCGCGCTCGCATAGACCTCGCCCCGCCCGAGGAGAGCTCCCAACCGCATCTCGTTGAAGGGTGGGAGCGTCTCGGCTTGACTGCGCGCGAACTGGAGGTCCTGCTGCTGCTGGCCGACGGCCGCAGCAACAAGGAGATAGGCGAAGAGCTGTTCATCAGCGCAAAGACCGCCAGCGTGCACGTGTCACGGATCCTGATGAAGCTCGGAGCGTCCAGCCGCGTCGAGGCGGCCGGCATCGCGTTCAAGCAAGGGCTGATGAAGGAAACCGACTGAGCTCAGTTGGCTAGAGAGTGGCCTTCAGTTGCTCCACGAGCTCCGGAAGGTCGGCCTTGTCGAAAACCCGAGCGGCACCCATGGCAAGCGTTGCCACCGCTTCGTCTTCCGAGCTGAGCACGTAGATCGTCGTTGCAGGTCGCACCGTATGGATGGCTTCGATCACGTCTGCCGCGTCCATGTCGACCAGGTCGTACTCGAGAACGATTGCTTGGGGTCGTAGATCGAGCGTGCGCTTGATCGCGTCGTTACCCGACGATGCCTCGATCACGTCGAGGCCTGCCCGTTCGAGGGCCCCTCGCAAGTCGGAACGCGCACCTTCGCTGGGGTCTACGAGGAGGATCCGCCCGACGTAGATGCCGTTATCCGAGTCGGCGTCCGCTTCTTGGAATTCCGGCGGGCCTGCCTTGGCCGCGAGCCTGCGCTCGACCGCCTCGAGCCTTGCAGGAGCGTTGTGTAGCTCGGTCGTCAACTTGCTCATCTGACGACGCATGTCTGAGAGAGCGCCTTCTAACGCAGGGTCGCGCTCGACCGGCCTCGCCGATGCTATGACGTAGGTCGTCGTCTCGGTCCGGATCGGGCTCATGTGCAGCGTTTGCCGCATCTTGTCGCCATTCCTTCGGAGCGCCGTTATCTCGAGGTCCACGACCTCACCCCGAAGGAGGTCGTTGCCGACGCTGCGGAATCGGGGGCCGCCTTGTTCGAGATCGAAGAAGAACTCGATGCTCTGTTCCACAGACTCTTCGGACGTGTAGCGAAGGAGCCGCGTGAATGAGTTGTTCACGAAGATGATCCGAGCGACCATCGGATTCTGGTCCAGCCGAGCAAGGATGATCGGGTCGCCCAGGTTATCCAGCATGGTCTTGTAGAGGGTCGGTTCTTGGAAGTCGGCGTCGGCCGCCGTCCCCCGCCTGGTGAATTCAGTCACGCCGATCAGGACACCTCCGAACGAGCCTCGATAGCCTCGAGCCCGGCCCTATACGACAGGGCGCTCTGCTCGATCTCCCCGGCATTCCAGTAGAGATCACCGAGGAGCTTGTAAGTGCGCGCAGTCTCAGTAGTTGCGCCACCGAGCGTGTAGAGATCGATCGCACGCCGCAGCCGGCTCTTGGCTTCTTCGGGGTTACGGTCCTGGAGACAAAGCCCGAGTTCCCGAAGGTTCAAGCCTCTTTCGGCGAAGTCATCTCCTTCTAGATACTCCTCCGCCGACCTCAGCCACTCTTCGGCCTTCGAGAGGTTTCCCGACAGCCGTTCGAGCCTGCCAAGCTCGTTCAAAGCTCTGGCGGTGTCGGAGCGATGATCGGCTCTCTTGAATATCTCGAGTGCCTCCGTCAGATTCGCACGCGCCGCGTCGATGTCACCCTTCTCGATCTGCACCACACTCTTATTCAGCTTTGCGCCTGCGGCATCTACTTCCCAGCCAAGCGAGAGATAGGCGAGCTCGGCTTGCCTAGCTGCGTTCATTGCATCGTCCATCCGACCCTGCGCAAATAGCGAGTGCATGACGTTCAAGTTCATGCATGCCAGCTGTTCGCTGTCGGCGACACGCGGAGCCAGAGCCTGCGCTTTGTCTGCTGCATCGGCCGCTTTCGCGGTAAGCCCCAGAGCCGAGTAGCAGACAACCAAGGCTGCGTTGGTTCTCATCGTCGCGACCGGATCCGGAAGACCATCGCGCTGCAACTCGAGCAAGTAACTTTCAAGGACGTGGATGCCGTATCGCGCATCCCCCAAGCCCCGAAGGCATTCCGCGATCCCACCGATCGTTTGAAACCTCAGGTGAGTCAGATCGCCGTCCCATAGAGCTTCTGCTTTTCGGTAGAGGGCCAATGCTGAGTCATTTAGGTTCCGACGCGCGTTGACGGAAGCGAGAATTTCGTAGCACTTGGCCTCCACTCGCGAAAATCCGAGCTCGTGCGCGTCAGAGGCCAATCCCGTCGCCGCCTCAGTTGCGTCATCCACCATGCCAAGCCGGAGCCGCTCGCGGGTTTCCTGTAGGCGCAGCTCGAGCTCAACTTCGGCATGAGGGGAACGCCCGGTAACGAGCTCTTCGGGGTCGACCCCCAGGCGCGATGCGATGTGCCCGAGGACTTCATCGGAAGGATGGCGAGCGCCCGACTCGATGAAGCTCAAAAGCGAAGCAGAGCCGGCCGGCTCGATCAGATCGCGCTGGGTCAAGCCCAGCTCCCTTCTAAGTCGCCTGATCCTGGCCCCCGCTTCGGCCCAGTCCACCTGCTTGGTCTGCATAGCCCCCCATCTCCTGACTTGACGGACAAAGGTTAGTTTTGTGAAGGCATGGGTGGATTACCTGACGAATTGTAAAGCGTCCGGGGCGCCCACCTCGACAATGGCCACATTTCGACCCCGAGAAGGGAGGGAGAATGATTCGCAGGATCATCGCTGCGGCCTCGCTGGCCGCCCTGATGGTGACGGCAGCCCCTGGGTTCGCCCAGGCATCGGACTGCATCGAAATCTTCGGCTTGAAGTCTTGCTCGTAAGTCCTAGAGCCTGATCTGAGGGGGCCCCCACCGGGCCCCCTCTCGGCTTGGTAGGGTGGAGTCTGGTTAATCACGAGCGCGTAGCGGTTGGCTCTGCCTCCCTATCGTTCATTACGTCAGCAGGGAGGTGTTTTTTATGGCAAACGGTACGGTCAAGTGGTTCAACGAGGCCAAGGGTTATGGCTTCATCACCCCCGAGGATGGCTCGAAGGATCTTTTCGTGCATTTCTCGGCGATCCAGGGCGAGGGGTTCAAATCCCTCGACGAAGGTGCGAACGTGACGTACGAATCCCGTCAGGGCGACAAAGGTCCTGAGGCGATCAACGTCTCGGTAGTCTGATCTAACGATCAAACTGAAGAAGGGGCCCTCGGGCCCCTTCTTTCTTTTGGAGCGACGGCGCTACTTGAGCTTCGGGCCTCCGACGAGGCGACCGACGACGGCCTCGCCGCCACCGCTGCTGCACTCCTTCTTGTTGCAGAGGTCGACTGCGACCGCCCACGGCTCGCCCTTCGGGCTGATGACGATGTCTAAGAAGTCGCCCCACCCACAGCGGATCGGGTCTGGCCCGCAAGGGCCGATCCACATCGGGTGCTCGGGATCGTTGAGCGTCGCCGTGTGGAACACCGGGTCCTTGCCGAGAGCGTTCGCGGTCATCGTGATGTACGCGTTCCAGTGCTCGCCGGCGAAGTCGCCTTCTGCTTCACTCGTCGCAGGGTTCCACGGCGAGTTCTCGCTGCCCATGTAGAACACCGCGATCTTTCCGTCGGCTCCTAGGGTCATGCCGGGCAGCAATCCCTCGCGCAACCCCGGGGGCCCGATCATCATCGGCTCGCCCCAGGTCTCGCCGCGGTCGCGCGAGATCGAGAGGTAGGGAAGCCGGTCGGCCGCGACCCACGAGTAGTAGACGTTGCCCTTGCGATCGGCGACGACCGCGGCCTCGTGCGTGTAGAGCTGTCCGGGCGTTCCTTCGACGTCCGCGCAACATGGCATCCCGAGGTCGGATATCTGCACGCGCTCCCACGTCAAGCCCTCGTCGTGACTGATGGCCAACCAGGGCTGCCCGCACCAGCCGCGCGGCAGGTAGACCGTGCCGTCCGGTCCGACGACCCCATGCGCGTTCGCGCCGTTGCACACCCCGGGGGCGCCGTAGTCGCCCGGCTGCCGGGGATCGTCGTTGAACGCCGGGGTGCCCGTCGGGATGAACGTCATGCCGCCGTCGAGCGATTTCGAGCAAATGGAGCCTGTCGACGCGGCGCTGATACCGCCACCGATCGCGCACAGGTAGACGACGTTCTTGTATCCGTCCGGCTTGTCGCCACCCTCGGGCGCGGGGCCCGCAAAGATGGTCTGGTGGTCCTCGTTGACCATGCAGCCGGCAGGTGGTGCGGTCGTCCATGTCTTGCCCTCGTCGTCGCTGAACGAGACCAGATGACACGGGGGGACGAGGTCGTTCGCAAAGATGCGGGAGGTCGCAGGATCGACGTACATGTAGGGATCGGCCGTCGTGAAATGTCCGTCGAACACGGTCTTCCACGACGCGCCCTCGTTCGTCGAGCCGATGATCGACGGGCCATCTGCGTTGATGAAGACGTTGCCCTTCTTCGTGATTCCCATCGTCGGCTCCCACGCGCCGTGGCCCGTGCGGTAGACGCGCGCGTCGGGGGCCTTCTTGACCGCGGCTCCGCTGGTTATCTCGATCCCGCCGGCGCGATGAGTCACGGCCGTTCCTCCGGAGTCTGTCTGCCCGGTGGGATCGCTCTTGGCTTCCTGGATCGTGAAGCGGTAGGGCATCGGCGCATGAGCGTGGGTGCTCAGGTGGTAGTGCGTCGAATGGTCGTGGACCGCGAGGCCCGGATCGATCCCGAACACCACGGCGGCCATCGCGGCAAGTGCGAGCACCGCGAGACGCGGGCCGGCGAGACTATTCATGGAACCCCCTCGGTTAGCAGTTACGCGGTACTAACGCCTCGTTTGAATCTGTCGGCGGAACACGCAGCAGCGTCGCTTGTTCGTAGTCGTACGCGAGTGAGATGAGTTGCGGCTCGCTGTAGGCCGTGCCGAAGAAGCTGACGGCGAACGGCCTCGCCCCGTTGTTCGTGTAGCCCGCCGGCACGATGACCGTGGGATAGCCGGCGGCCGCGCTCAGGTTCGCGTAGCCGGGGCCGGGAGCGAAGAGCGCGTCGAGGTCGTCGGCCGTCAACGTGGCGTCGATCGCGGCCTGACTGGAAACGATCGTCGCCTGCGCCATCGCTTGGGTCGCGGCATTGTCGACGCCCGGCGTCGCGTTCGATCCGATCAGAAGCGTCTGTCCGTACTTCACTTTGTCCGGGTGTTGATCGTTGTAGGCGACGATGTCGCCGAGCGTCCGCACGCGCAGTGTGTCGGGCGTCTCGGTCTCGAGGTAGTGGTTGAGCGAAGCCTTGAACTCGTTGGGGATCTCGGGGATCTCGCTCAGACCGACGGGGGCCGCGTTGTAATGAGTCTCGGTTTCGACGAGCGTCGCGCCCTGATCGGCGAGCGCGGTCAGGGCCTTGTCGAACAACTCCTGCGCCTCGGCGCCGAGGTCGTCGCGGTCCTGGGGGCTGTAGCCGATGCGCGCCCCGCTGAGCCCGGCCGGGTTGAGGCTCTTGGTGTAGTCCTCGACCTTGTCTTCGCTCGCTGCGGTGCGCGGGTCCTTCTCGTCGACGCCCGCCATCGCGCTCAGCAAGATGGCCGCGTCGGTCACGGTGCGGACCATCGGGCCGGCGGTGTCGAAGCTCGGCGCGAGCGGCAGGATCCCGTAACGGCTCAGCAGGCCCGTCGTCGGCTTGATGCCGACGAGGCTGTTGGCCGCGCTTGGGCTGAGGATGCTCCCTGAGGTCTCGGTGCCGACCGTGGCCGATGCGAACGCCATGGTGCCGGCGACGCCGGAGCCCGAGCTCGACCCACTCGGCGTGTCGGCGAAGTTGTACGGGTTTACGACCTGCCCGCCGAGCGAGCTATAGCCCGACGGCATCCTCAGGTCGACCCAGTTGGCGAACTCCGAGAGGTTGACCTTGCCGAGGATGATCGCGCCGGCGTTCCGGAGCTTCTTCGTGATCGTCGCCTCGTGCAGAGGGATGCTCCCCTCGAGCGCGATCGAGCCCGCGGTCGTCGGCATGTTCGTCGTGCCGATGTTGTCCTTGAGCAGGATCGGGATGCCGTGTAGGGGGCCGCGGCCGCCGCTCGCAGCGCGTTCCTTGTCGAGCTTCTTGGCGTCGCCGAGAGGATCGGGCGCCAGCTCCCGGATCGCATTCGTCTTGTAGTCGTAAGCGTCGATCCGCTCGAGATAGGCCTTGACGAGCTCGACGCTCGTTACCCGCCCCGACTCGAGCGCCTCCTGCAACTCCAGGATCGTGACGTCCTGTAAGTCGAGCCCGGCGACCTCCGGCCGGCACTCGGCAGAGGCCTCAGGGGCCGCGACCGAAGCGGGCAGGTTGGCCCCGCCGACCAGGGCGGCCACAACGAACGTTGCAAGCAGCTTGCGCATAGGGGACTCTTTCGCCCCCCGGGGGCCGAACCCCTACCGGCAACCACCTTGTAAAGGATCTGGGCCCCTGACAGGCTGATAGTTCAAGGTCGGGGCGGAGAGGCCTGGATCGTAACTAGGGGATGTCCCAATGGGACAGATCAAGGTATTGGTCGCGCTCGTTGCGCTGATCGGGGGCCTAACCGTTACCCAGTCACTCTCCGTCGACGCGGCAAGCTTCGATAAGAAGCCGTTCTTCGACCACGATGGCGTCCACCTCTGTGAGCAGGCCGTCGGCGACCTCCATTGGACCAACCAGCTCGAGGGAGCGATAAGGGCCAAGAAGCCGGGCAGGGTCCGGGGCACGAATGGGGACGACATCATTTTCGGCACGAAGGGCAACGACACCATCCTGGGTCTCGGCGGTGACGACCTGATCTGCGGAGCCGGCGGCCGCGACGTGCTGATCGGTGGCGAAGGACGCGACGGACTGGTCGCGGGGCGCGGCCCGACCGAGCTGCTGGGCGGAGCGGACAAAGACTTCATCTCGGGGAACAAGGGCAACGACGTCATCTCCGGGGGCCCTGATAACGATCAGATCGCCTTCTGTCTCGGCGACGACGTGGTTCATGGCGACGACGGCAACGACGCGATGTTGAGCTTTGCAGTCCGATCGCCTCCTTACTGCCGAAAGGGGCCCTTCGGGGACAACCAGTTCTTCGGCGACGCCGGCAACGACATCATCCGGGCGACCAACGGCAACGACTCGATCGATGGCGGAGATGGCGACGACAACATAAGTAGCGGCAAGGGTGAAGACGTCGTCGGCGGGGGAGCGGGAAACGACCATTTGTTCGCTTCTAACAAGTCCGGCGAGGATCTCTTCGACGGTGGCGACGGAAACGACTACATCCTCATGTTCGGGGGAAGCGCCGACGGCGGCCTCGGCAACGACGAGCTGAGCGCGAAGGAGCCGGGCGCGTTTCTCGAGGGAGGTCTCGGCAAAGACAAGCTCTACAACAACGAGAGTGGGACATCTGAAGGTGGCGAGGACAACGATGTCCTTGCGGGCGGAGCGCTCCTGGATGGTGGGCCGGGCAATGACAGGGTCATACAGGGCGATGAGGTAATCGGCGGAGACGGCAACGACAGGCTCGAGTCGAGTCCCCTACAGATAGGTGGTGAGGGGAACGACACCCTGACGGGCCGCGAAGGCCGCTACGACATCCTCCGCGGCGGGCCGGGCAACGACAGGTACATCGATGGGGTCGCCGATCTCAGCGCGGCCCCCGGGCCGATAAGCATGGTTGTCGAGGACTCACGCTTTGGTGACGCGACCTTCTCGGGCGAGGGCGACGACACAATGACCTCCAATCACATCTGGGTGATCGGCTCGCCCTTCGACGATGTCTTCACCGGCAGTGACAAAAACGACATCTTCGACGGTGGGGCGGGAAACGACTCGATCTCCGGAGGCGATGGTTTCGACGCGTGCCTCAACGGCGAGTCCCTCACCGAGTGTGAGGAAACCACCGGAGGAGGGCCCCTCACTGACTGGCGAGCATCCGGCCCCGCTCAGGCAGAGACCTTCGCTTCCTACGGTGGCAACTACGCGGTCTTTGAACCCGAGCTCGGACCTCGCTTCCTGATCGATGACGACTCGTACGACAGCGTGCGCATCGAAGGGACGACCCAGGATGACGCGCTGGCGGGCGGCTATGTGGGCATGGTGTTCGCGCACGAGAAGCCGCTTCCAACGGATTGTCCCGATGACGGGAGCGCATGCGGGTCCTGCCCGACTGGCTTTGTCTGCAAACTCGACACCTTCATCCTCGACTGGGGCGGGCTGCCGCAGGAGAGCTGGGCTTCAGATGTCCCCTCCGACGAAGGCTGGACGCTCGCCCGCGTCGAGGGAACCTTCACCCTGGACCCCCAACGCGACCCACCGGAGGTGGAGAAGTATTTCTGGGGACACGAGGACGCGCCGGATAAGGGATACGACGTGCTCGCTACCGCGCATGGCTCCAAGTTCCGCCGCGCCGGCTCGCAGAGCTTTGTCGTCACCTACACGCCGTCGCGAATCACGGTAGCCGTCGGAGGCGCGGAGGTACTTAACGTCGCGGGAGATTTCCCTCCCGGAAGGATCGGGCTCTACGGGTATGGAGCCATAGGGCGCTTCGGCCCCATGCAGATCACTCGCCCCTAGGCTGAAGCCGTGACCATGCGAAGGGGGCTCCGGATCGGCGCCGTCGCCGCGATGGCGATCGTGGCGCTCACGGGGTCGGCCCGCGTCGCCTCCGCTCCCGCCGGCGAACAGGCCGGCGAACCCCAGGCGTACCCCTTCTATCCGCAGGCCGGCACGCCGTGGAAGGACATCCTCTTCGTGAATTTCACGGACCTCGATAAGGGGCCCGGCATCCAGGACTGGAGTTGCTCGACCTACACCTACGACGGCCACAACGGTCACGACAGCAGCATCATCGGCTTCGGCCACCAAGAGGTCGGCGTGCCGGTTTATGCCGCGCTGGATGGGACCGTGATCGAGCTGGCAGATGGAAAGGACGATCGCAATACGGAGGGCAGCCCGGACGCCTACGGGAACTACGTCGTGATCGACCACGGGAACACCCACGTTTCGATCTACGTCCACCTCAAGAAGGGAAGCGTGGCGGTAACGGATGGTCAAACGGTGGTCGCCGGCACGCAACTCGGGCTGGTCGGCAGCAGCGGCAACAGCACGTGGCCGCACCTCCATTTCGAATCCGAGTTCAACGGAGCCGTCTACGAACCGTCTGCCGGGGAATGCCGGCCCGGTCAGAGCCTCTGGATCGATCAGATCACCATCCCCACGCAGGCGTCCGTCGCGGACGTTGCGCTTAGCGACGAGCCCTGGGAAGGTCGAGCCGGACTTCCCTGGGATGAGGGCGAGCGAAGCGGGACCTTCGTCAAAGGGACTTCCGTTCTCTATCCGCGCGTCAGTGTGAACAACGTCCCGAAGCGCTCCACCTTCAAGCTGGATTTCGTGCGGCCCGACGGGAAGTCGGCGTTTCGGGAGGGCGGATCGTTCCAGAACTCAACGGTTCTCCAGACCGGCTGGTACTGGTGGGGCTATCCCGTACGCCTCGATCGTGTCGGAACGTGGCATCTCGTCGTGCGCGTCAACAACAAACGGGTTCTAGACGCTCCGTTCAAGGTGGTGGCGCGCGCCAACCAAGTCGTCAACCGGCCCCCGAAGGGGGTTCAGGTGCGAGTGGACTCAACGGGGGCCGGGGTGGAAGACGTGCTCGTCTGCAGGGTCGCGAAGCCGACCCTCATAAGAGATGCCGACTACGACCTCGTGAGCTATGGCTACGTATGGAAGGTGGGCGACACCGTCCTGCGCGAGCTGACCTCGGCGGCATTGAGCGACATGCTCCCGAGGGCAACGGCGAAGGCGGGCGACACCGTCACTTGCGAGGTGACCCCCACCGACGGCGAGGCGACGGCAACCACGAGCACTGCGGCCTTCTCCCCATAGGACGAGCCACCCCCGGCGATCACGAACGCCCGAGCTTCTGCATGATGGGGACCACGAGTGTGAGCGACTCGAGGAATAGGTCGAGCAGCTCCGGGTCGAAGTGGCCGACCTCACTCCTCATGATCTCGACCGCTCGATCCAGCGGATAGGCCTTCCTGTAGACGCGGTCCGACGTGAGGGCGTCGAACACGTCGGCGATCGTGGCGATCCGCCCAGAGACGGGGATCTCTTGCTCCGCGAGCCCCCGCGGGTAGCCACGCCCGTCGTAACGCTCGTGATGCGTCAGCGCGATTTCGGCAGCGAGCTCGAGTAAGGGCGACACGGACCCGTCCAAGATGCCGTAGCCCTTGCATGCGTGCGTCTTCATGATCTCGTATTCGTCCGGCGTCAACTTCCCTTCCTTGAGCAAGATCCGATCTGGATCCCGATCTTGCCGACGTCATGCATGATGCTGGCGAGCCTCAAGAGCTCGACCTTCTCGTCACTCATCCCGGTGAGGGAGCCGAGGACGGCGGTGTACTCGCTCATTCGAGCGATGTGCTGCGCGGTCTCGTCGTCTCGAAACTCGGCGGCCAGGGCCAGCTTGTGCACGGTCTCCTCTCTAGACCGCTTGAGTTCGTGACCGGCCTCCTCCAGGCGCTCGACGGATCTCCACAGCTCGGCCGTCCGTTCCTGGACCTTCTCTTCGAGGATCGTGTTCTCGTCCCTGAGCTGAAGGTGCAGCGAGCGCGTCTCGAGGAGATTGTTGATCCGGAGCAGCACCTCCGTCCTGTCGAAGGGTTTGGTAAGGAAGTCCCGGGCACCCATAGAGAGGGACCTTTCCTTCGACTCGGGTGTCGCATCCGCGGTGAGTACGAGTATCGGGAGGTAGGAACCTTTATAGGTTGAGATCCATGGACTCAGCTTCTCCATGACCTCGAAGCCGTCGAGGTGCGGCATCTGAAGATCGAGCAGGATCAGATCGGGCTGCCAGTCCATCATCGGAATCACGTCTCTTGGATCTGTTGTGGTTCTCAGGTTGCGATAGCCCGACCTGTTCAGGATGCGCTCGAGGAGCAGGACGTTCGTTATCTCGTCGTCGACTATGACGATCCGAGCTTCGGGGAATGCAACGTTATCCATTGAGGCCCGCCTTGACGGTGAGTGCCTCGTCGAGAGCCTCGAAGAACGATGCGATATGGATGGGCTTCGATAAGAACGTCTTGGCGCCTAGCCTGGCGAGCCGGCTCTTCTGACTGCTCGTCGCATCTGCGCTGAGGATGATCACGGGGATGTCGACGGTGCGCTCGTTGCCGCGCAGCCTCACCAGGACCTCGTCGCCATTTATGTCTGGGAGATGGAGGTCGAGCAGGATGAGGTCCGGTTGGTGCTGGACCGCCAGATCGAGCGCCGTGCTGCCTTGCATGGCGGGGATGAGCGTGATCCCGGGCCTGGTTTCCAGGATCCTCTCGACGAGCCTCAGGTTGGCGAGGTTGTCCTCGACGTAGAGGATGCGCCTCCCCTCACCCGAGTCGAGTTCGGGTCGGGCCGCCGCCTCGGCGACGAGATCCAGCTTTTGCGCAGGAGGCTCGCCGGGTGGCAGCCTCAGCGTGAACGTGGTGCCTTCCTCCTCGATGCTGTCGACGGCGATCGAGCCGTTCATGCTGCGCATCAGATTGCATGACAGAGAGAGCCCCAGGCCGGTACCTTCGATGCTCTGATCGGCATCGAGCCGGTCGAACGGCACGAAGAGCCGATCGAGGCTCGCGGCAGGAATGCCAAGCCCGGTGTCCGTGACGGCGATCGTGACCGAGTCAACCTCCACAGAGCACGAGATCGTGATCAGCCCTTTTTCGCGGTTGTACTTGACCGCGTTGGTCAACAGGTTGAGCACCACCTGCTTGAGGCGTTGCCGGTCGGCGAGCACAGTCACCTCCTCGGAACCCTCATCGCATGAGACGTGGATCTCTCGCTGTGCCGCCATCGGACGAACGAGGTCTATGGCCTCCGCTATGACTTCCAAGACGTTTACGTCCTCGACGGAGAGTTGCAACTTGCCGGATTCGATGCGTGAGATATCGAGCACTTCATCGATCAACGAGAGAAGGTGACGGCCTCCCTTGAGGATGTGTTCGACACTCTCCTTCTGATCGGCCTTGAGGCCGTCCATCTCCAGGAGCTGTCCGAAGCCCAGGATCGCGTTGAGCGGAGTTCGCAGCTCGTGACTCATCCTGGAGAGGAACTCGCTCTTTGCCCGATTGGCTCTTTGGGCTTCTTCGCTCGCCTCCGTCAGAGCAAGAGCGCTCCGGCTCTGACGTTGCTCTTGTTGGTCGAGTAGCTCTCTGGTTTCGACCAACGCACGCGCCAACTCTGCGACCTCATCCCCATCCAACGACATGTCTTCCAGCCGTTCGCGATGGGGAAGCCGCGAGGCGTTCACCGCGGCGGTCTTGACGCGCTTCACGATCCCATTGGTCAAGATGAGCATCCCGATGACCCCGCCGATCACCCCCAGGCCACCCCCAAGGAGTATTCGAAACCGCGCTTCGTTTTGAGCGCGGGTGCGTGCCGCGTTCGCGTCCTCGAGTCGATCGTCGATATCGGTTAGCAAACCTTGGATCTCGCTTCGCAGCTCGTCTACCTGTGTCTTGCTGTCCATCAGCAATTGGTTCTGCAGGTCTTCATCGGAGCTCTCCTCACTTGTTTCCTCCGCGGCCTCGTTCGCGCGCAGCTCACCCAGAAGAGTCATGGCACTTCGAGAGAGGACCGCTATACGTTGCATCCGCGAACCCTCCTCGGAGGAGAGTTGCGACCGCAGTTGGCCGAGGACGCGAGGCAAGACTGCTTTCGCCGAGAGATATGGCTCGAGGAACCCGGGATCCTCCGCCAGCATGAACCCCCGAACGCCCGTCTCCGCATTGAGCAGCGTGGCCAGCAATTCGTCGCCCCACTCGCGCTGCTCGCGGGTCTCCTTGATGACTCGGTCCAGCTCGACGTCGTCCGCCTGGCCCTGATAGGCGATCGCCATCGTGGCCAGAAGGGGGATCAACGGGATGAGAACGATCACGAAGCCCTTGGACTTGAGAGGAAGGCGAGACCAAGGGCCCCCGCGGCCCGTGCGTCGATTCGATACGGATCGAGGTTCCTGTTGCATAAGTCCTCCCGGCTCGGGTGCTGCTCCTAGACCAATATTCGGCTGTTCTTATGCATCCGGACGCTCTAAAACTTATGCATTCGGAGAGTTATTGGCTAAGATCAAGCGATGAGCCGTGAAACGGTCGGGGAGGCCTGGAAGATTTCGAAGGTCGCGGCGCATCTCGGCATCCCCTCCGCCACCATCAGATCTTGGGAGAGGCGCTACGGCCTCACCTCGGAGCGGTCGACCGGGGGCCACAGGCGCTACACCGCCACCGATCTGGATTTCCTGGCGGCGCTACGAGATGAGATAGCGGGCGGGAGGCCAACCCGCCATGCGGTCGAGCTCGTGCGCCATCGGATTCGCTCGAGGACGAGTCGCGAGGAGGTGCACGTTCAAGAGTTCGTGTCTGCCGCCATGGCTCTGGATGGCGTGGAGATCAGGCGGGCGCTCGACGCCGCCGCGATGAGCCTTCCGGTGGAGGAGGTCCTTCAGGACGTGCTCATGCCGGCAATGCGGACGATCGGGAGCTGTTGGGAGGCAAACACGATCACGGTGGCGCACGAGCACCTTGCGTCGCGGCGAGGTCCTCGCCTGGCTCACTCGCTTGCAGCAGACCGCGCCGTCACCATCAAAGAGGAATCCGATCCTGCTCGCGGCCGGTCCGGAAGAGGCCCATACGATCGCGTTGGAGGCCTTCGCGCTAGTCCTCGCCCGGCGAGGATGGTCGACCGTGACGCTAGGTGCTCAAGTACCTCGAAGCTCGCTGGTGACAGCGCTCGAGCTGAGCTCCGCGCGCGGCGTCGTCATCGTCGCCCACCAGGCCCTCTCCAGGCGTTCGGCCGTCGAGTCCCTGCGCGACGTGGCGAAGCGCGGGATCGCCCATGGGTTCTATGCGGGTGCAGCGTTCACGAGAGCGTCGAAGCGAGGCAACGTGGCCGGCACCTACCTCGGTGAGGACCTCGTTGCGGCCGCGAAGGTGGTCGAGTCGACCCTCCGAGGGAGTTAAGCGGGCTACTCGACCGTAAATTCTCCGAACATGCCCTGGAGGGCGTGGGGCGGCTCACCCTTCGTTGCGAAGAAGCAGACGTAGCCGTAGCGGCCGGGCGTTAGCTCGGCTTCCATCGGCTCGGACTGCTCCCCGGGCTGAATGGGCTTGGTCGTCAACACGTCCGGTCGGACGAAGAACGCTTCGGCCTTCTTCTCCGGCAGCTTGAGCAGCTCTTCGACCGTAGGCGCGTCCGCTTGGAGCTCGACGATCGAGATGAAGTGGGGCTCCTTGCCCACGTTGTCGAGGATGAACGGCGTCGTTCCGGCCGGGAGCGTGGTGGGCATGCTGAAGGCGTATTCGGTGGCGCTGACCGTGACTTCCTCGGGGGCCTCGGGCTCTTCCGGGGTTTCTTCCTCGGCCACTTCCTCCTCAGCCGCGGGATCGGCTTCGTCGTCCCCGCAAGCAACCGCTCCGACCATCAAAGCCGCGAGCGCGAGCGCGATAAACAGCTTCTTTCCAAGTGCCATTGGTTACCCCTCTCTGGTCCGCTTTGCGGTCAACCTACCAGCGCCGTGGCGGTACTCGGCTAATCTGCCCTGGTCACCAGGCCGGCTACCGGGAGGTGTTACGAAATGGGTATTCAGCAAGTTCTGAAAGACGAGGACATCCAGACGACGTGGACCAAGGCGAGCGCGTCGACGGGTCCCGACCTGAGCGCCGACCCCGACACCAAGGACGCCGACGGGACCGACGGCACGGACAGCCCCGGCACGGACACCGACGGCACCGACAAAGACAGCGACGGAACCGACAGCTAAAGAGGGCGAAATCTTCCGGTCTGACGTCGTTTTCCGACGTCTATTCGGAAGATTTCGGAGTAGATGAGCGCCCTTAGTCGTTGCGTCGGCGACGTCGACGATTTCTTAGCCCGGCACTGGGATCGTGAGCCCCTTCTCCGCGAGCCGGAGGAGGGGGTGGACTTCGACGACCTGTCTTCTCTGGACGATCTCGATCGGATGATCGCGTCGCTCGGCCTGCATGCGTCCAACTTGCGCATGGTCAAGGACGGGAAACCGCTGCCGCCGTCCGCGTACTCGGTCACGCCGGGCAAGAAGGGGGCGACCGAGGCGCTCGTGAGCGCGCCTCTGGTCTACGAGCGCTACGCCGAGGGCGCCACGATCGTGATCGAGTCGCTCCACCGCTACTGGGAACCGCTGACCGACTTCTGCCGCGAGCTCGAGCTGGCCCTCGGCCATCGCCTCCAGGTCAATGCCTACATCACGCCGCCGGGCTCGCAGGGTTTCGACGTGCATCGCGACGACCACGACGTCTTCATCCTGCAGGTCTCGGGGGCCAAGCACTGGACCGTCTACGACCGCGACGAGGAGCTGATGCTGATCGACCAGTCGATCGAGCGGGGCGCGGCCCTTTACATCCCGAAGGGATTCCCCCACGCGGCGACCACATCGGCGACCGCCTCGGCTCATTTGACGGTCGGCATCCTCACCCACGACGTCGTCGACATCGTGATGGAGTTGAGCAAGCTCGCAGGTGATGAGCCGGCGTTCAAGCACCGGCTTCCGGTCGGTATGGACGTGGCCGCCCTGCGCGCCGCGGTCGCCGCGCAGATAGACGAAGTGCGGGCCTGGCTCGACAAGGTCGATGTAGACGAGTTGACCGAGCGTGTTGCCCGCCGGGTGATGACGACCTCGCAGCCGATCATGCGGGGCCAGCTCCGTCAGCTCGAGCTCCTGGACCAGATCGACGAGTCGACCCGGGTAGCGCGCCGTTGCGGCGCGACTTGCCTGCTGTTCCCTTCTCTCACCGAGATCAAGGTCATGCTGGCCGACCGCGAGCTCGCCATGCCCCGCGCCGCTGCCCCCGCGATGGAGTTCGTCGCCGATCGCAAGACCTTCGCCGTGCGCGACCTGCACGAGTACCTGGACCCCGAGAGCGCGCTCGTCCTCGTCCGGCGCCTCGTAACGGAGGGGTTGCTAGAGGTCGTACTTGCCGGCTGAGACTTTCCGCTGCTCGAACGCGTCCGCAGAGCGCGCCGAGCCTTTGTACGGAACCGCCTCGTTCGTGCGGCATTGGTTGCTGCTCGAGCAACCGGGCTCGTGGGGACCCGACGCGCTCGACGCAGACGCGCATGCCGGTGAAGCCGACCTCCGAGCTCATCCGTCGCACGCGCGAGATCGGTGTCCGCGTCGTGCTCATCCGCAGGGGCCGCCGTTTCTCGACCGGCCACCGGCAGGTGTTCTTCATCCGCACTCAAGACAATGCCCACTACCAGTCGCACCTGAGCCTCGACCACCTCGACGACCTGCTCGACGTCGATCTCACGCCGCTCGTGGAGGGTGGGGCCGTTGCCGATACCGAGCCGAGATCGAACCCGCTCTTCTTGGTGTGCACGCACGGGCGTCACGACGCGTGCTGCTCGATCAAGGGCAACCAGGTGTCGAGGGTCGCCTGCTCTACGCCGGAGCACGAGGCGTGGGAGTGCTCGCACATCGGAGGCGATCGCTTCGCCGCGAACGTCGTCTGCTTCCCGCACGGCCTGTACTACGGGCGAGTGGCCCCCGAGGACGCGGTTCCCTTGATGGACGACTACGCGACCGGATGGCTCTCGCTCGAGCATTTCCGAGGCCGCTGCACGCACCCCTTCCCCGTCCAAGCCGCCGAGTACTTCGCTCGTCGCGAGACCAAGACGAACCGCCTCGACGATCTCTCGGTGGTGGGCCTGGCTCGCACGAAAGGGGGCCGGGCGGTCGACTTCGCGCTTCCCGGCAGCCGCACGGCCCGCGTGGAGGTGGGGGTCTCCAAGGAGGGCGCCTTCCGGCTCACCTGCAGCGCCCGCACGGACGACCCGATCCCGCGCTACGACCTCCTCTCGCTGACGGTGAGCGGCTAAGGGTCGAAGTCCTTCATACGACATTTGTCCTCAACCCGGACAAATAGGAGCGGCCAGATGGACTAAATGGACAAATAGGAATGGGTGGATGGACTAAAAGTCCAAAAAATGTGGACAGTCCATCCATAAATTAGATGCCTTCCCCCCGCAGGAGTGGACGAAATTAAGGAGAACCTCACAGTTCTGGCCGCCTTGATCGGGGGCCGGGGAGCGACCAGCGTCGGTCGCCGCTCAGGAAACTGACCCTCGAAAGAGGGTCCGAACAGGCGGGGTCCTACGATGGAAGTGCGTCAGACCGGTGCGGCAAGCGATCACCTCTTGCTCGCGACTAGCGAGGCCTCACTCGTTCGAGGGGCCGAAGACCTCTACCTACCCACCGACGCGGCCTCTTTAAACCCCTCCGCGACCCGGGCCCGGCACGACGCCCGCGGCCTCTTCCGTCGGATAACGGCCGGCATCGCGCTATCGGACGCGTTTTCCCTGCTGCTTGCGATGCTGATGGTCGACTCCCTCTTCCCGGCGGCCGACCGCCTCGTCGAGGGCTTGGGCTACCACCTGGTCTTCGCCGTTGCGGCTCTGGGGTGGGTTGGCGTCTTCACTGTGTTCGGTCTCTACGCTCCGCGGCACCTTTCGGCGGTCGAGGAGCTCCGGCGAGTGATCGGGGCCTCGAGCTTCGCGATGGTTCTCTTGATCATGACGGGCTTCTGGTTCGAGACCAGTATTCCTCGAGGGGCCGTTGGAACTCTGTGGGCGCTCCTGCTCGTCTTCGAACTTCTCACGCGCCGCATGTGGCGTCTCGAGGTCGCTCGGCGGCGGGCCAATGGATCGCTGGCCCTGCGCACTCTCGTCATCGGGACCAACGAGGAAGCCCGCTCGATCGCAAGTCAGCTTGCCGGTGAAGGCTCCGGCTACGACACGGTCGGCTTCGTCGGCACATCTGCCACTTCCGTCCAGCCGAACGGCATGGCGGTCGTTAGTGGCATCAGCAAACTGGCACGCGCTATCAACAGCGACAGCGTCGAATGCATCTTCGTTGCCTCGTCTGCCCTTCGCATGGATGAGATGACGCAGGTCATGCAGATCGCGCGCCAAAGCGGAGTGGACGTGCGAGTTTCGGCGCATCTGCCCGAGATACTCGCCTCGCGAGTCGCGATCCAGAACGTCGGCGAAGCCATGGCCCTCTCGTTGAAGCCCCTGCAACTGTCGGGCACGCAAGAGATTGCGAAACGCGGTTTCGACCTGCTGATCGCGGGTCTGGTCCTCCTGGTCTCGGCTCCGGTGTGGTTGGTGATCGCAGCGGCGATCAAGGCAACTTCCAAGGGCCCGGTCTTCTTCCGTCAGACGCGGGTGACGAAGGACGGACGACACTTCAAGATGGTGAAGTTCCGCACGATGTCTGACGACATCGACCTCGAATCTCTTGGCGTCGATTCCTCGAGCCCGTTCTTCAAGCTCTCGGACGATCCGCGCATCACCAGCGTGGGAAGGTTCCTTCGGAAGACCAGCCTGGACGAGTTGCCGCAATTGCTCAACGTGATCACCGGCGGCATGAGCCTCGTCGGGCCGCGTCCTCTCCCCGTCGAGCAGGTCGAGTCAAATCGGAAGATGCTTAGCGGCCGCCTCGAGGTCAAAGCGGGCATGACCGGCTGGTGGCAGATACGCGGCCGTAGCGACGTTTCGCCCGAGGCAGCAGTCAAATTGGACGTCTTCTACATCGAGAACTGGTCGCTGGCACTCGACCTGTACATCCTTCTGAAGACATTCGGCGTGGTGCTCGCCCGCTCCGGAGCCTTCTAAAACAACTCTCTGGTGCGAGCCGCCCTGAAAGGGTGCGGCATCCTTAATGACGATGGCAACGAATATCAATCGCATCCTCGAGTTGATCGCGGCCCGCGTGCGCGTGATCCATGGTTCCTCCGACGGCGCCGGTTATGAAGGTGGAGGGGACATCGATTGCATCGTCGAGGGCCTGGACCCGTTGTGGCCGTTGCGGATCCAACCTCCGGACCGCCTCGTCAATCGCCTTCGCTACGACGTCACCGCGACCTCTTGGTTCGTCCTGGCCGAGGACGAGGTTGTTTCCATCGACACGTTGGAGGACCCCGAGGGGATCGGGAAGTACGGGTTCGAAACCTCCACCGTCACAGGGAACGGACTCGTCGTGCCGGGGCAGGCCGCGGCCTATCTCGCCGTCAAACGATTGAAGAAGGATCGGCTCGACCCCGTCTCGTGGAGGCAGGTCGCCGAGCTCGCAGCGCGGGACAGGGAGGGCTTCCGGGATCGGCTCGCCGAGATGATTCCCCGAACGGCCGCTCCCATCGAGGCCGCGGCCCTGGAGGGGCGGCCTCCGAGCAGAGAGCTGGCGGACAAGGCCCTCAAGGACCTGCGCCGGAGGAGATTGCGTGATCCTCTGAGAGCTCTTCGTTATGCCGGACTCCAGAGCGCGCGGGTGGTACAGCGCTTGTCCACTCCCACCGGCCTCTACGTCGTTCTCGTCGGACCGGATGGCGCGGGCAAGTCCACCATCGCCGAGGCGCTGGCAACCGAACATCTCGGATTCAGGCGAGCGAGACGCCTCCACTGGCGACCGGGATTGCTTCCCGGTTCGACGAAGGGCCATAAGGAAGCTCGGGGCGGGCTCGGCCGGACCGAAGAGCAAACTCGGGATGTGACCCGCCCCCACCAGACCGAAGCGCGGGGACGCGCGAAGTCCGTCGCCGCGGCCCTTTATCACTGGGCCGATTTCCTCGCCGGTTCGGTGGTGACCATCTGGCCCGCCACTCGGAGGTCGACGTTGCTCGTGGCCGAGAGACCCTGGTGGGATCTCGAGGTCGATCCTTTGAGGTACCGGCTCGACGTGCCGCCGAGGCTGGTGCGAGGACTCGGCCGGGTTCTGCGTAAGCCCGATCTGGTGCTGCGACTCGAAGCCTCACCCGAGGACATCTACGCGAGAAAGCCAGAGACCTCCGCCGCCGCCACGAGCATGCAACTCGAGAGATGGCGAGAGCTGGCTCCAACCCTGGGCCGGACCGAGACGATCGATGTCGGCGATCGGCCCGAAGTTTCTGTCGCACGAGCCCGGGCCGCGGTCCTTGCCGCTGCTGCGGATCAGGCTTTCAAGCATCTTGGTCCCGGGTGGGTCGCTGCTCCCAACCCGAAGGATCCCCGATGGTGGCTCCCACGTGGGTCTCGAGCGGTCGAGCGCGCGGCTTTCGACCTGTGGACCCCGATGACCCGTTCCGGAGCCAAAGGCTGGCGTGTCGCCGGCGCTCTCGCGAAGGCCGGAGGGCTGCGTGTACTCCCTCGTGCGGTGCCTCCACGCGAGGTCGTAGAGCGGGTTGCGGTGCATCTGGAGCCGGGGGAGAACATCGCCGTCCACCGCACCAATCATCCGGGCCGATTCATCGTGTTCATCGTGTCGAAGGACGGCGGGATCAGGCGAGTTGCCAAGGTCGTGACCACAGGGGACATGCAGGCGCTGGACCGTGCGGCTCAGGCGCTAACCGAGTGGGCGCCGAAGCTTGTCGCTCCGTTGCGGGGGCCGCGCCTGCTGGATCGGAGTGAGGGCGTCCTGGTGTTGGAAGCGATACAGCGGCGTGCAGGTTGGGATCGTCGCCTTCCGGTGGACGTCGCTCGATCGCTCGGGTCGTTCGCGAGAGCCGGCTACGTTCATGGTGACTTCGCGCCTTGGAACCTGATCCCGGCGGACGGTTGGGTTCTCCTGGATTGGGAGAGCGCCCGCGAGGGCGGCGAACCATTCGAGGACATCCTTCATTTCATCGTTCAAAGCCATGTATTGCTCGGCGATCCGTCCGCGGATGAGGTCATTGCCGGAGTCATCGACGGTCGAGGCTGGATCGGCGAAGCCCTGCGCGCTTTCGCCGACGCGAGCGGCCACGACCTGAGCGGTATCGGGCTTGCGATGACTCGTTATCTCGAAGAGAGCAACGCAGGTCTCGACATGTCGACGCCCGAGGCTGCATCCGCACTCGATACTCGCCGGCGCCTCGCCGACGCGTTCGCACTTCGATGAAGGTTGTCGTTTTCGCCTACGCCTGCGAGCCGGGCAAAGGATCGGAGCCGGGGGCGGGCTGGGCCCTGGCGCAGATGATCGCGACCTTCGCAGAGGTTCACGTCATCACGCGCGGCAACAATGCGAACGCGATCGAGGATGCGATCGGTGGTGCGTCGAGTGCGAATCGTATGAAGTTCAGCTTCGTCGAAGGGCCGGCCTGGGCGAGGTCACTCAAGAAGGGGCAGCGCGGCATCAGGCTCTACCACTCCACCTGGCAGCGAGCCGCGCTCCGCGAGGCTCGGAGATTGCACGCGAGCGAGCCCTTTGATGTTGCATGGCACATCACGATCGCGAACGCCTGGCTGGGGTCGGCGGGCGGTCGCCTGGGCATCCCGTTCGTGTTCGGGCCCGTCGGAGGCGGTGTCACGGCCCCCTGGCCGCTCGTTCGCTTCCTCGGGTTGAGAGCGAGTGCCTTCGAGGCAGACGCGTCTGACCATCCGTGCGCTATGGCGAGCTCTCAATCCGCTTGCTCGGGACGCGCTCAGGAGCGCGACCCTGGTTATCGCGCAGAACGAAGAGACGCGCCGATGGGTGCCGAGTCGCTACCGGGACAAGACGGTCGTGTTCCAGAACGCAGTGATGGAGGGAGTGCCTCCGGCTCCCTCGCCCCGGACCGAAGGTCCACCAACCGCTCTGTTCGCCGGACGCCTCAACACCTGGAAGGGGTCGGCCCTTGCCGTGCGGGCCATAGCGCGCACCACCGATTGGAGGCTGATCGTCCTCGGCGAAGGCCCGGAGCGAGGCCGGCTCGAGGCTCTGAGCGAGACCCTCGGAGTAGCCGGCCGGATCGAGTTCCGGGGGAGGGTGCCTCACGAGGAGCTCTTCAGGGTGATGGTCGATGAGGCAGACGTCTTCCTCTTCCCCAGCCTTCACGACGATTCCGCACTCGTGGTCGCCGAAGCCGTTGCCTGCGGCCTTCCGGTCGTGTGCCTCGACATCGGCGGCACGCCCGTCATCGCCGGAGATCGAGGGATCGCCGTGGATCCGAAGCGACACCCGAACGAGATCCTCGACTCTCTCGCCGAAGGATTGGACGCAGCTCGGAAGCTTGGGCATGGGGAAGAGGTCCGCGAATCCGTCTCGCTGGCGGGGCGTGCGAGCGTCTTGCGTTCGTTGGTGAGCGAACGCCTAGGGATAGAAGATCAGGCGATGCCCCACCCGTCGAAGCCGTCGTCCATGTAGTTGCGCAGGCGTGCGACATCCGGGCGGAGGATGTCCTCGAGCTCGCTCCGGAACTCCGACGAGATCTGGATTGCGGTCTCCCCGGGATCGGTCCTCTTGACTATCGCGGGAGCGATCATGACCTTGAGCCTCTGCGGAGTCGCCCTGGTCAAAGCCCTATATCCCGGGATCCGCTGGATCCGAGCGTGCAGGGCAGGATTGCGCAGCGTTCGGCGATCTTCGCCTTTGTGGAATTCCTGCTCGAACACCGGCGCGGTCCACTCCGGATCCAAGTCGAGAAAAGCCAGAACCTTCTTCATCGTCTCGGGGCGGTTGTGATGCAGGGCCTCCGATGTGAGCAGGAGGAATCTGCTTCGATCGAAGATCTCGAAGTACCGCTCGAGCTGCATCGCGTACATGCTGTAGTGGATGTAGAGGGCTTTTTGCTCGGGCCGGCGATAGGGCTCGAGCGACGGCCAGTCCCGTAGCAAGGCTTTGTCGATGGAATCGTGCTCCCACTCGAGTGCGACGAGGTGACGGTATTGAGAACGCATCCTGTCCACGGGATTGCGCATCAGATAGATGAACCGGACGTCCGGGACGTGATCTTGTATCCGTTGTGGAACGTCGGGGAAGTTCGGGTACATGGTGTATTGAACGGACCCTTCTCCCCTGAGCGCGTAGCCCTCCGGGAAGAGGCTCTTGTACCAATCGATCCCCTTGCTCCATACCTCTTCGTTCGAGAAGAACTTGAGCTCCTTCGTCTCCGGCATGAAGATGTCCGGATGCGCGCGCAGGTAGTTGTGTAGAGCGTTCGTTCCACCCTTCGCGGTGCCGATCAAAAGGAAGTTCGGAAGCAAGATGAGTAACCTTTCAGTGTGTCTTGCGCCAGCGGGCCGGCATCAGGGTCACGTTCTTATCTTCTCGCATGACGGCCATCCTGGTCCCCGACACGAAGTGACCCAGCCCGAACGCAGCCTGTAGGAGCCCTCCGGCACATAGCCTCGTCAGCGCGTGGAGGATGCCGATCGCGACGTGACGCAGTCCGCCGAAGGCAGACATGGGGCGGTCCATCGACTTCGCCAGACGGGGCCACGCTTTGCCCTTCCGGTAGCGGCCGCGCAGCATCTTGCGCAATCTGAGGTCGGCGGCGGGGCGACGGTGGACGACCACGGCCTCGGGGAGATAGACGATGTGACCGCCCGAGCGCTTGAGCCTGTGCTGCCACTCGATCTCGTCGCCGCAATGATTGAGCGATGGATCGAATGGCCCGATCTCATCGAACGCCGACCGTCTCAGGATCATGTTCGCACCCCAGGCTTGCGGCGCGACCCGGTCCTCGTCGCCCATCTCGAGCTCCGTTTCGCCGAGAGGGTGACGTCCGCAGGATCTCGGCGGGGAGCCTTCGAATCTCAGCGTTATGCGACCGGCGAAGCATCCAGCTTCCGGGTGCCGCGCGGCCCCGCCGATAACGGCGGTCACCCAGGCCGGTGCGACCGCGACGTCGTCGTCCAGGTACGCGAGTAGCTCGCCGCGCGCGACCTCAGCCCCCGCGTTGCGTGCCGGGTTCAATCCGAGATGGGGCTGGGGGACGTAGGTGACGAGAGGCGCGCCCTTCCGTCGGATCGCACGGTCGACTACCTGGGGGGTGTCGTCACTCGACCCGTCGTCGACGACGATGATCTCGTAGCGATCCTTGGGGTGGTTCTGGGCGCAGAGATCATCGAGCGCGTCGGCGAGCAACCGAGCGCGATTGAGAGTCGGCAGGATGATGGATACGTCGATAGTGTCACGCTACCCGACGGAAACCGGTGGAGGAGCATGTGCCGAAACGCATAGATGAGATCTCTATCCGTCATCCCGGCGTGTCCCTCAACAGCATCTATCTGTCGTTGAGACACCAACGCGGCGGCAAGATCCGCTTCCCTATCCGAGCGGCCCCCTCGGCTCGCATGCGGATCGCAAAGGACGCCGAGCTGAAGCTCGGTGGGCGGATGATCCTGGGCCTCTCTCCCGAGCTCGATGCCGGGCCCGCGGCCGATTTCGAGATGGACACCGTCCAGCGAGCCGTCATAACGATGCGGGCCGGGTCCCGGCTGGAGACAACGGGATGGGTGGCCCTCGGGCCCGGCTCGCAGATCATCGTCGCGCCGGGCGGAAACGTCGTTCTGGGCCAGGGGCATCACAGCTCGGTCGGCTCGGTGATCATCTGCCGATCCACCATCACCATGGGGGGAGACGGCGGCATCTCGTGGGGGTCTCTCGTGATGGATTCCAACTTCCATCCGGTCTACAGGAACGAAGTGCCGTCGACCATCGACGAACCGATCCACATAGGCGAACACGTCTTCGTCGGAGCACGCTCGGTCGTGTTGAAAGGCTCGAGGATCGGGGACGGAACGATAATCGCCGCGGGCTCGGTGGTCTCGGGCGAGATCGCCGCCGGAGTCCTCGCCGGCGGCATACCGGCGAAGGTGCTGCAAGAGAACGTCCGGTGGGAGTGGTGAACTAAACCGAGAGTGCCTTTCCGTAGGCGGCTTCTCGTTGTTGCGCTATGAGATCGGGCGCGCAACTCTCGGCGATGCGTGCCCGTCCCGCCCGACCATCCCGCTCCGCCTCCGCCGGGGAGGAGAGGTAGCGACCGAGCGCTTCCGCCAACGCGGGGACGTCGTCCGGTGGGACGAAAACGCCTCCGGTGCCTTCGATCGCCTCCACTAGCCCACATGCGGTCGTTGCGACCAACGGTCTCTGTGCGGCGAGGCCTTCCGCGCCCGAGATCCCGAAGGATTCGAAGCGGCTCGGAAGCGCGACAACTCGAGCGCGCGCCATCAACGCGGGCAGCTCGTGACGCTGCACGGCACCCAGGAACTCGCATGGGGCGCCGACCTCGGCCGCAAGGAGCTCGAGGAAGCGCCCGTACGACCTGTTGTCCTGGGTCCCCGATGACTTCCCGGCGAAGATGCACGTCGCTCCCTCGGGGACGCGCGCCATCGCTCTCACGAGAACCTCCGGAGCCTTGCGGCGTTCCAGGCGCCCGACGCAGAGCACCACGGGATCCGTCTCGGCCACGGGCGGGAGCCCAGACCAGAGCTCGAGATCCAACGGCTGAAAGATGACTTCCGCAGGGATGTCGTTGCGGAGCCAGCCGCTGGTGCGCAGACGCTCGAGAACGGCGGCCGAGGGTGCCGTGACCAGTGACGCTCGATTCACCGTCCGGCGCTCGAGAGCGCTGGCGAGGGCGAGGTCACGACCGCCGGGCTCGAACTCGGCGATGACCGGCGCCGGAGAATGAAGGTGCGCGACCAGGCGGCCGCTCGATGGAGGGACGAACAGTCCCTCGGCCATCCAATCGGGTGTCTCGATCACGTCGAACCGTCCGAGCGCGCGCAGGGCCTTCCTACAGGAGCGTGCGACATCGAGCCTCTTGGCGGTCGAAGAGAGACGTCGCTTGCGACCCGGCAAACCGACACGTTCGATCGGCCGACGGTGGATCACGACATCGCCGTCACGATCGTCGGATGCGTCGAGTCCCTCGGCGCAGCTGAGCACGTGTACCTCGTGCCCTCGTTGGGCAAGAGCGGCGCCGGCGATCTTCACGAACGAGCCGATGCCGCCCCAACCGGTCTCCGGAGGGTATTCCTGCGACAGGAAGAGGATCCGCACGCTTAGCGGACCCCGGCGCGCTCCAGCGCGCGGACCACTGCGACGCGGAGGTCGCTGCGCGCAGCCGTTCGCGTCAGCCGGTGCCTCCACGCGCTCGGCCGAGCCAGATGGCGTAGGCCCGCCAGGTGACCGAGCGGCTTCCGCTTGCGCAACTCGATGGTCGCGGCTTCGGCCAGTCCTCCCGCCGTGGCAAGCCGGATGTCGACGTTCGCAAACTCCTGGGTCGTCGAGATGGTGCGTGCGATCTCGGACTTCAAGCTTGTTGAAGAGACGATCGGACCGTTCCGCGCGATGCGTTGGGCGGCGGCTCGACCGACCATGAGGTCGGAGGACTCCGTACGTCCGCGCCGTCTCAAGGCGATCGCTCCCTCGAGGATGAACTCGTCGAACCCCCGCGATCCGGTCTTCGATTCGTCGTGGACCTCGAATCGGCCAAGGACCTCGTCGACGTAGGTTGCGCGCGATCCCGGCTTCGAACAGCCGGAGCCACAGGTCGTAGTCCATGGACAGATCGAAAGACGGGTCGATACCGCCGACCGAGTCGAAGGCTCGTTTAGTGAAGAACGTCCCTTGCTGTGCGATCGGGCAGACCCAGTCGAAGCTCTCGATCGTCAGCGTGCGGGGTGGATCCCAGAGATGAGACTTAGATCCCTCCCACATCTCGCAGTTGCCGTAGATCCATTCCGCGCCCGTGGATTGCCATGCCTCCACCACCGCCGCCACCGCCCCCGGCTCGAGGGTGTCGTCACCGTTGATCCACGTGAGGAGATCACCCTTCGCCATCCCGAAGCCCTTGTTGAGAGCGTCGGCTTGACCATCATCGGGTTCCGAGATCCACCGGATGTGAGGGTTCTTCCCTAGGAGTTCGAGGGTCCCGTCGGTCGACCCAGCATCGGTCACCACGTGTTCGACGTTTGCATACGTCTGAGCCGCGACGCTCGCGATGCATCGCTGCATCCGGGGGCCGGGGTTGAAGGTCGGCGTGATGATCGACACGAGCGGCAGCGACCCGCTCATCCGGCTCCGTCCTCTGGGAACTTCCGCAGGTTCGCCCATTCCAGGTTCCCGGAGGGCCCGGCGGGTCTGCCTCTGGCCAGGACCAGGCAACCGCGCTTCTCACCCGTCTCCTCGGCTGATGATGCCGCGGGAAGTACTTCACGAAGTCGGGAAGGTCGGGCAGATAGTCGAGGTTCAGTGTTCCCGCCTCGTACGAGTCGTACATGTAGCCGGGATCGTCGGGGACCTGGAAGTCGTCGACCATGATGATGGGATCCGCCCAATCACCCAGGATGGCGAGCTCCTCGCGGAACGGCAGGTCCTTCTCCCAATGCGCGTCGAGATAGATGAAACAGCGCTGGGTGCTCAGCGACGGCTTCAGCTTACGCAGAACCTGGCGAGAATCCCCTCTGAACACGTGGACATGTCGCTTGAAGAGGAAGCGAGCCTGGCAGAAGCCGAAGAAGCGATCGTTGCTCTCCGCCGTATGCACCGTTCCGAATCCCGACAGGAAGGCCGTCGTATCCCCCCTGAACGACCCGGTCTCGATGATGGCGTCGGGCCTCAACTTCGTCAGCAGCGCGGTCACGATCTCGCGTCGTCGCTCCTGCCCGTTGAATGCTCCCCCGTAGATGGAGCGGAACTCGGTATGGCCGTATCGGGACTGGAGATATTGCACCCGGCCTTGCCACCGCTCGTTCAGCCGCGCGTAGATGCGCCAGAACAGTCGCCTCAACGCGGCTCCCCGTCTGCCGGACGCGTCTCGAACTCCGCGGGGATATTCATGACCCCCGCGAAGTGATCGATCCAGTGCGTGACCGGGTCGGTCGCGACCAACAGCTCAGGTACTCCGTCCCACAGATCGAGCATCTTGCTGTACTCCCAGATGCTCACCTGCACCCGGTAGTGACCCGGTTTCAGCGGCATCGATGGAAGCGAGAAGTCGAGCTCGTGAACGCCGGAGCCGAGCTCGATCCCGTCTTCACCAAAACCCCACACCAACGTGCCGGCCGAATCGTAAAGACCGATCCCCATGTGAGCGGACACGAGTGGCTTCTTGACGTTCAGCAGGAAGGTCACCGTCACGCGTTCCCACAATGAGCGGACCTCGTGCGACCGCTCGAGGTCTCCTTCGCGGAGCCACCAGCCGATGAACTGGGTCGGCCCGCCTTCCTGGCGTGCGCCCTCTCCCGTTGCATCCAGCGCGTTGGCGGAGCTCTCGTACTCGGACACCACGCGTGCGGTCTGGCCATCTCGGTGGACGCGCCCCTGATCGATCCACACGACGCGTCTGACAGAGCCGTCTTATCTGATTCATCTGATGGCTTACGAAGAGGATCGTGCGCCCGCTCTCTGCCACCTGCGCCATCTTCTCGATGCACTTGCGCTGGAACTTCAGGTCGCCGACAGTGAGAACCTCGTCCACCAGGAGGATCTCGGGGTCCAGGTGAGCGGCAACCGCGAAGGCGAGCCTTACCTGCATCCCGCTCGAATAGCGTTTGACCACCGTGTCGATGAACTTTCCGGTCTCGGCAAACTCGACGATCTCCTCGAACTTCGAATCGATCTCGCGCTTAGTCATGCCGAGGATGCCGCCGTTGAAATAGACGTTCTCCCGTCCCGTCAGCTCCGGATGGAAACCGGTGCCGACTTCGAGCAAGCTGCCGACGCGGCCATGGATATCCGCGTAGCCCTTGGTGGGTCGGGTGATCCTCGTGAGCACCTTGAGCAAGGTCGTCTTCCCCGCTCCGTTGCGACCGATTATCCCGACGATGTCTCCCTCGTTGATGGTGAACGAAACGTCGTTGAGGGCCCAGAACGTTTCCTTCTCCTTCTTGGCCTTGGGGGGCCCGCCACGAAGCCGCCGAGCGGGTGCGGTGAGGGTCTCCGTGATGACGTCGCGGAGTGCCACGTAGCGTTCGCGACCGCCGATCCGGTATCGCTTCGAGAGGCCGTTCGCTTCGATAGAAGTGCTCATCAGATGACGTCCGCGATCAAAACCTCGCGCCTACGGAAGTAGAGCGCCCCGCTCAACAACAGAACGCAGACCGCGACCGCCGAGATCAAGACGGTCTTCTCGGGCGTGTTTCCGACGCCGGTCAGGGACCAGCGGAAGCCCTCGATCGCTCCGGTCATGGGGTTGAGGCTGTAGATCCACCTGAAGCTCTCCGGAACGGCCTCCGCCGGGTACAGGACCGGGGATACGAAGAACCACGCTTGGATGATGAACGGGATGATGATCCGTACGTCGCGATAGGCAGCATTGATGACGGAGAGCCAGAGGCCCACGCCGAGCGCGGTTCCCGCGGCGAGCAGCACGAAGAGTGGAGCGAGGAACGAAGTGGCTGCGGGAGTGACGCCGTAGAAAAGCATGATGACGATCAACACAACGCTCGCGATCGCGAGGTCAACGAGTCCCGGGATGACGGCCGCGACGGGCATGATCATCCTTGGGAAGTAGATCTTCGTCACGACGCCTTGATTCTCGATCAGCGTGTTGGTTGAGGTGGTGACCGCTCCCTGGAAGTACGTCCACGGAAGAAGACTGGCGTAATAGAAGACCGGATCGGGGAGACCGCCTGTCGGCAGCCCCAAGAATCCCCCGAAGAAGATCGTGAAGAGGACCATCGTGGCTGTGGGTTGGAGCACCGCCCAGGCCGCCCCAACGAAAGTCTGCTTGTAGCGCACCTTGAGGTCGCGCCAGACGAAGAAATAGATGAGCTCGCGATAGGCCCAGAACTCGCGGAGATTCAGGTCGAACCATCCGCCGATCGGCCGGATCCTCGTTACTGGGGGAGTCGACCCAGCCGATCCCGTGTTAGTCGCGGTCGCTGACACTTGAACCTCCGGGGTCTCGAAGAAGCAGAGTGTAGCGTTGCGCCACCTTGGCGAGAGAAAGACCACCGATACGGGTCCTGTTCTTTGCGCATGCCATGCAGTCGCGAGGTACCGAGCGGGCGGTTGTCCGGATCCTTACCGAACTGGATCGCTCGCTAGTGCGACCCGAGCTGGCTCTCGTGTCGTTTACGGGCGATTTCGTGGACGACGTGCCGGGGGATGTGCCGGTGCATCGTCTGGGTCTCGAAGGGTCGAAGACATCTAGGGCCGCCCGCCCTCTTGCTCGGTTGCTGAGATCTCTCAAGCCGGACGTCGCGATCGGGGTCCACACTTCGGCGTCCCGGCTCTTGGCCTCGCTCAGGCCGCTCCATCCGCGGCTCCCGATGATCTGCTACGAAGCGGACCCCTTCAGCCGGGTGGAGGGGGCAAAGAACGCCTACCGGATCCGGCGGCTCCTGACGGTCGTCACCCATAGGTTCCTGTCCACCCGAGTGGTAGCGGTCTCGGAATTCGTCGCGCAAGACCTGCAACGGGAGCTTCGGATCCCCCCACGCAAGATCGATGTGATCCCGATCCCGAGTGTGGAACCGTCGATGCACGAGATGGCGCGCGAGCCCCTCGACGATCCGGGATTGTTCGATGTTCCCGTGATCGTCAGCCTCGGGCACATGTTCGAGCACAAGGATCAGGGCACTCTCGTTCGAGCGTTCGCGCAGGTGCGGGCGGATCGCGTGGCGCGACTCGTGATGATCGGCGACGGGCCGATGCGGCCGAGCCTGCAAAAGCTTGCGATGGAGCTCGGGATCGAAGACGACGTGTCGTTCGTCGGCTTCCAACGCAACCCGTTCAAGTTCCTGGCGCGTGCCCAGGTGTTCGTGTCTCCCTCGGCCTCGGAAGGGTTCGACGTCTCGCAGGTGGAAGCGATGGCTTGTGGGGTGCCGGTTGTCGTGACCGACGCGCCTCGATTCCAGGCCGTGACGCACGAAACGAACGGATTGATCGTTGCCCCCGCCGACCCAGCCTCGATGGCCGCGGGGATCATGCGCAGTTTGGACGACACCGAGCTCATCGCCCGGACGACGGCTTCGGCGCGAGAGTTCGCCGACGGGCTGACATCGGCAAAGATCGCGCGCCGATGGGAAGAGCTCCTGGTCGACCTCTCGGGCGCCCGCTAACCCCATTCCTCATAGGCGCGCGCGTAGCGGGGGGCGAGCGCCGGCCAGGCGAGCTCGTCGCGCAACGAGGGGAGGTTCGCTCGGAGACGTTCGATCTCGTCGGGCTCCGCCGACCGCAGCAGCGCGGTCGCCACGTCGTCTGAACCCGCGCCCACGATCAGGCCTGCATCGTGCTTGCCGATGTCGTCTGTCATGTTCGTGCCCACGGTGACCATCGGCACGACATCCAATGCGATCGCTTCGCGGACCGGTCGCGGCGGTCCATCCCAACGACTGAGGAAGACGAATACCCGGGCCCCACTCATCAAGCGAGAGCGCTCGGCGTCGTCGGTCTCTCCGACGACCCTCAGGTGACCCCGGAGCACCGGACGGGATGCGGCGGCGGCTAGGAAGGCGGCACTGTCGCCGTGGGCACGACCTCCCACGATCAAAGGGATCTCGAGACCTGCCCAGCGGGCTTTCTCGTAGCCCTCGATCAGCAGGTCGATGCCCTTCTGGTGGACGTCGTTGCGACCGAAGAACAACAGATAAGCATCACCGGGCGCCGGAGGCTCGAGCGCGGTGTCATCGGGGTAGAGGCCGACCCCCAGGACGAACGACTGATCGGGGTCGAAGTACGTCGAGCTCTCCTTTTTCTCCTGAGCGGAGAAGAAGTGCCCGACGGCATCGCGCCGCTTCAACCATGCACCGGCCAGGCGATAGGCAGGACGCTTCATGGCCGAACCGACGGCGACGTGCTCCCGCATCATGTGAGCGAGCGGGCTGAACACGATGCGGCTGGCTTTGGGGGCGAGCGCGCGCAGAGCCGAGAATTGGGTTCGATTGGAGATCCCGAACGCATGGAGGAGGGGTTTGCCCTCGAGGGCACCGGCCCAGGAGGCGGGCTGGTCGACGACCACCGACGAGCCGAGGCCGTCGTGCAGGGGGCCGGGTCTCCCCAGGACCGTGACTTCGATGCCGAGGTCCGTCAGCGCCCCCGCGAGCCAGCGCATGTCGCGGGGATAACCACCCGGCGCGAACGCGTCGTGGTAGAGGAACGCGACCCTCATCGTGGTTCGAAGCGCTTCCCATACACGAGCTTCAGAGCGCGGCAGGAGATAGCGCGCCGGGCGGCCGGAGTGAGCTCGTTCGTAGAAGGAGCTCGAGGCCGGGTCGTAGACGAGCTCGTACGGCGCTCCCAGAAGTGTGTCGACGATCGGGCGGATCGACTTGTACCCGAGCAGCCGGCGCGCGCTCTTGGCGGCACGCGTGTTCGCTTCATCTAGACCCGCCTCTCGTTTCTGTATCGCATCGACTTCCGCGGCGTAGCGGTCGGCGAGGGCGATCGATCGCTGGCCCTCGACGTGCCGGAAACATGCGAGAGGAGTACGGATGGAGACCGGAGCGGCGTAGCGAGAGAAGCGCGCCCATAGCTCGTAGTCGGCGGCCAGAGGGAACGATTCGTCGAGATGACCGCCGGCCTCGTCCCAGAGATCTCGCCGCCAGAATGTCGACTCCTGGGGCAAAGAGCGTCGCTCGCCGCTGGTGATGATGTGCCAGCGTGACCAGCGCCGGGGTGCGGTCACGCCGACCGGCCGCCCGGCGGCATCGATCGACATGTGCGCCCCGGTTAGCCACCTCACCTTGGGGAAGCGAGAGAAGATCTCCGCGATGAGGTCCAGGGATCCGGGGAGCAACACGTCGTCCCCGTTCAGGTAGCCCATGATCTCGCCACTCGTCGAGGCGAATCCCTTGTTCACGGCGGGGTAGTGCCCTTCGTCCGGCTCCGAGACCCAATGATGGAGACGGTCCGCGTGTTTGGCGATCACGTCGGCGGACCCATCCGTCGAGCCCCCGTCGATCACTGCATATTCGAGGTTGGGGTAACTCTGATCGAGTACCGACGAGATCGCCGACTCGATAAGCGTGACCTGATTGAAGCTCGGAGTGACGAGCGAGATCATCGGCTTGGATTCGGTCATAGGGCTCGGCTAGTATGCCTGTTTCTATGGAACGGACGCTCGTTTCGATCGTGACGCCCGTTCTCAATCGTCGAGGGACTCTCGCAGCCTGTCTCAGGTCCGTAGCCGAGCAGACCTATCCCAACATCGAGCACATCGTCGTTGATGGAGGATCGACGGACGGAACCCTCGACCTGCTCGAGGAGTGGGGGCCGCGGATCAAGATGGATCAGCGAGCCCGACACGGGCATGTACAACGCGATCAACAAAGGTCTTGCGATGACGTCGGGAGAGATCGTCGCCTACGTCAACAGCGACGACCTCTATCTTCCTTACAGCCTCGAAGCCGCGGTCTCTGAGTTGGCCAAGGGGATCGATATGGTCTATGGAGACGTCGGTATCCTGACGCGCGAGCGCGACCCGGTTGGTTTCTATCCGCAGTTCTACCGGGATTTCGACCTGAACCACTACACTCATTTCGCCACGCTGGCTCAACCCACCGTCTTCTGGACCCGAGACTTGATGAACCGCACCGGCGCCTTCGACGAGTCGTATCGTTTGCTGGGGGATTGTGAATATTGGTTACGGGCCGCCGTGAAGGGAGCGAGGATCGCGCACGTCGACGAGATCCTGGCGATCCAGGTGGAGCACGAGGGCACCTTGCGCATAACGAATCCCGAACGCATGGCCGCCGAGTTCGCTCGTCTAAGAGCGGATTATTCGAAGCATGCGGGCCCACCCCACCGAAAGCGGCTGGCGCATCCCCGAAGGAGCCTCCACTGGCGCCACCACCAACTCCTCTTCGCGCTCGCCGGTGCATCTAAGAGGCCTCGGCGGTGGCCGCGCTTCATGCGTTTCCTGGAGGACAGCGGCGTTCCCCGGCGTCCGTCCGGTATGGCCTGGTACCTGCTTCCTCAGCGAGTGAGACCGGCGAACGCATCGCTCGTCGACGCACCGGCCATCGAACGGGCTTTGTTCGAGGGAACCAACTGATGGCGGTCGTTCGAAGTCCCCGGGGACTGCGCCTCGATTCCGTCGTGCCGCTGCTGCTCGTCCTCTACCTGCTGTTCGTTGTCGCTCTGGAGGCAACGGGGCGCGTCCGGCTTGGCGATGCGGTCGTCATGATGGCCGCTCCCGCCCTCGCCTGGGTTGCGATCCGCGCTCCTGCGGTTCTGCTGGTCACATTCGTCGCCATCCCACCCATCGCTCTGACGAACATCCCCAGGGCTTCTCTCGGCCCGCTTACGTTTCTCTTTGCCGCTTGCCTGGCAGCTTTCATAGTCCTACGAGGATCGTTGTCCCGAGGGCTCGTCGCGACGGTCGCCCCCATCGCCGCTCTTATGGTCGGCGCGCTATATAGCTTCAACGCGCTCAAGCCCAGCGCGCACAGTGCCGCGACGGAGTTCAGACGCGCGCTGACGCTCTACCTGGTGCTGCTCGCGCTCGCCTACGTGCTCGCCCGGGCGAACGAGCTGACGATGGACTCCATCGGCTGGGCTCTGCTGATATCGACGGGTATCTCGGGCATCGTGTTCCTCTGGCAGCTCGGCTTCCAGCCGTGGAACTACTCGGGAACCGCCTCGAACCTCGAACCGGGCGGCCTCTTCTACCGCACTCACTTCGGCTACATGATGGCGATCGGATTCGCGGTGGCCCTGGCACGGTTCTTTTCGAAAGCGCGCGCCGACAAGAGGTTCATGGACGGAGTGGTGCTGGCGGCCTTCTCGGCTCTCGTGGCCTTCTCTTTCACTCGTGGAGCTTGGCTGATCGCACTCCTGCTGCTGGCCGGGATTCCCATTGCGCACCGGCCGCAAGAGCTATTGGTTGCTGCTCCCGGTGATCGCCTTGATCGTTGCCGCGGTTCCGCTGGTCCAGGAACGCCTCTTCTCCGATCTGAGCGGCGGGCTGCAGAAGTCCCTCGAGAGCGGTGACTTTGCCACCGGTCGATGGGGGCTCTGGCGCGAGATCATGCCCCGTACGCTCGAGGGGCTCCCGTTGGGCAGGGGCTTTGGTTACGTCTGGAGTCTCAAGTCCGAAGCGCTTTTCGGCGGCAGTTCGTTCACCAGCGCAGTCAACCCGTTCGTATACGTGCACAACGACTTCCTCTTCTGGACCCTCGAGCTCGGACTCATCGGTCTGACGGCGATGATCGTCTTCTGGGCCCGCCTCGTCGCGGCCATCCGAAGGATCAACCGGTGGCTTGCCGAGCGAGGGGATTACCTGAGCTACGTCGGAGGCGTCGCGTTGACGATGTTCGTCGCCAGCTTCGTCGACAATGGCCTCTTCATCAGACCGGTAGCGGAACGCTTCTTCGTCGTTGCCGGGATGGCCTTCGCACTCGCCGATAGGTCCCGTTCCGATGAGGACGTGGGATCGCGTCATACATGACGGGAGTCGACGTTTCTGTATTGACCCCGTCCTACGGTTACGCGAGATACATCGGCGACGCGATCCAAAGCGTGACCATGCAGGAGGGGCTCACCGTTGCCCACGTCATCCAGGACGGAGGTTCCACCGACGGCACGGTCGACGTACTGAAAGACGCCGGTCCTCAGGTCGATTGGCGTTCCGAGCCGGACACCGGACAATCGGATGCGCTGAACAAGGCATTGTCTCGCGCCACCGGGCGCTGGGTGTCGTGGCTCAACGCGGACGAGTTCTACCTTCCCGGAGCCCTCGAGCACCTCGTGGCCACCGCAGATCGAGCGGGAGCCGATATCGCGTACGGCGACGCAGTTTTCGTCGACGCCGAAGGCAAGTTGACCCGTCTGCTATCCCAGCACCGATTCGACCGCACGACACTTTTCCACTACGGCACGATCATCCCGAGCTGCGCGGTGCTGATCAGGCGCGAGAGCCTCGGTGACTCTCCATGGGACGGGTCGCTCCGGCTGCTGATGGATCGAGAGGTGTACATGAAGCTTGTACAGGCCGGGGCGAAGGCCGTCTACACGAAACGACCGATCGGAGCCTTCCGGGTCCACGATGAACGCGTCAGCGCCGGCTCATCGGAGTCCTTCGCCACGGACTACGAGCGGATCGCGACCAGGTACGGGGCGACTTCGCCAACGAAGAAGCGACTCGCTCTGGCGAAACACCGCTGGCTGAAGCTGATCGACGGCTCGTATGCAAGGCAGCGGCGAGTGGCGGGCCTCATCGGTCAAGACCTCAGATGGTTCGCATCTCCCCAAGGCCTCGAAAGATGGAACTCGCTTCTGGAGAGCTATCGGGCGCGGTGAATCGAGGCGGCGGTGGCGTACGCAGCCTCCAACCGCTCGAGATGGGTCTGGGGCAACAGCTCCTTCTCCGCGAAGTCCCTCGCCGAAGCCGCGGCACGAGCGTGCAGCGCCTCGTCGGTGCGGATGAGGCCGACGGCGCGGGCGAGATCGTCCGCGTCGCCGGGGATTGTCACCAGGCTCGGGTCCGAGACCAGCTCCGGAAGACCCCCCCTGTCGCTGACTATCGGGGGAACGCCGCGAACCATCGCCTCGAAGACGGCGAGAGGTGAGTTCTCGTCGCTCAGAGACGGCATCACGAAGTAGCGGGCGCCCCCGACGATCCGGTCGATGTCTTCCCGGTCCACTCTGCCCCTGAAGGACGTGTTGACGAGACCAAGCCGTCCTGCCAACGCCTCCAGGTCTGCGCGGAGCGGTCCGTCGCCCAGGATGGTGAAGTCCGGGTCGCCGGCCTGTGCGAGGGCCGCCAGTAGGACGTCCACTCCTTTCTCTGAGGATAGGCGTCCAGCGAATACTCCGTACGTCCCCGCTCCGGTCGAGCTCGGCGTCGCGCCCTCCGCGAAGTTACGGACCATCGCGATCCGTTCGGAGGGCATGCCCCACGTACGCAGCTTGTCTGCCATGTACTCGCTTGGAGCGACGAAGAGATCGACATCTCTCTCGAGATGACGAAGGAACCGATCGATCCACAAGGCAGTGGCGTAGCCGACGCTCTGGGCCTTGGTCGGGAAGCATTCGTGTAGAACAGCGTTCGCATAGTTCCCGGCCACACAGCGGTCACAGACCTGACCCTCGGTGAACCGATACCCGTTGGGGCACCGAAGCCGGTGGTTGTGGACGGTCTGGACTAACGGGACCCCGGCTTTTCTAGCGGCGCCGTGGATCGATGCTCCGAGGGATGGATAGATGTTGTGAACGTGCACGATGTCGGGCCCGAACTCCGAGATGGCCTGGGCCGCCCTCGACCTCATGGCTCTCGGCGACAACATCCTGGTGGCGGCGCTCGTGGCTCCGGAGAGCTCATCGTTGTTCCCGGCGAAGAGAGCTACCTCGTGCCGTTCGCGCAGAAGGTCCACCTGCTGTTCGACGTATCGATCTTCGCCGCCGGGGATCCGATAGAAGGCGTGGGCTATCAGGATCCGCACAGCGTGTGTCCCGGACTAGAGCCGGGCGAAGGTCCCGGTCTTGTCCATGCCGATGGCGCGCCACTGCTTGGCGTTGAGGAGACTCGCCCCCCAGTTGAAGTGCTTGCCCGGGCCGAGTCGATAGCGATTCCCCTCGAAAAGCGCGGTGGTGCCCGGAAGAGTCGGGTCGGTCGATCCCGGCCGGAACGCGCCGGTCGTGCCTCGTCGCATAGTGATCGTGTTGTCGTGGACGAAGGCGTCGGTCAGAAGGAATGGTCCGTAAACGCCATTGCCTCGGTCCTCGCGCAGCAGAGGATCCCGTTCCACCGTCCCTGCACGATGTTGTCGTAGATCTCCACGTTCGGGGAGGACGAGACCAGGATCCCCGCCCCCCAGGGCCCCAACTTCCGCCCGTTCTTGCGCACGGTGTTGCCTCGGATGATCGCGTCGTATCCGATCTCGTGAAAGATCCCCTCGTCGGTGTTGAATTCCACCGTGTTGCCTTCGTAAAGGGTTTGGATGTTGTTGCCGTCCGTCCACAGCCCGGGACCCTTGTTGTGATGGCTGTTGTTGTTCCGCACCACCAACCCATTGGTCGAGACCCATTTCGCGCCGCCGGCCTCCCAGCGACGATGGAAACCGGAGAGGTTGTTGTGATCGATCTCGTTACCTTCGATCAAGATCTGGTCGCCCTGACCGCATAGGCCGAGCTGACCCATGTGATGAACGTGATTGCCTATCACCTGGGTACCGGTGCCCGCCCAGATACCGCAGCCGTGGCTGTGGTGCACGTCGTTGTTCTCGATGATCCAGTCACGAGCCTCGAAGGTCGAGATCACCCCGATCCTTTGGTTGGCGAAGTAGCGCCACTCGATCCCGCTTACCTGGACTCCGTGCGCGGGGACCCGGGCGCGAGTCCCCACCATGCCGAGGGTCGCTTTGGC
This sequence comes from uncultured Actinomycetes bacterium, assembly GCA_963786155.1. Taxonomy (GTDB): domain Bacteria; phylum Actinomycetota; class CADDZG01; order CADDZG01; family WHSQ01; genus CAWAXW01. The sequence goes on from CAWAXW010000006.1 coordinate 558,969, forward strand.
CAGCTCGTAGACGGCCCCCGCCGGGTCGTCGGCGATCCTGACGCTGTCGTCTTTCAGATCGAAGAAGAAGGTGCCGGGCACCAGCTGATCCCGCGATGCGACCGCCTTCACTCGAGCCCCGTCTACGAACAACCGGAAGGGCATGTTGCACAGGTCGCCGACCCCGTCCGCGCACTTGGTGACCGCAGGCGTGGGCTCTTGGGTGTGCCCGGTGGAGACCCACGTGTCTCCATCCTGGGTGAACGAGATGATCTCCGCCCCATTGATGATGGTGCCGTCTTGCCCTAGGAAGATCTGGTTCGACTTGGGCCAGAGTTGTCGAGCGATCCGATATTCGGCCGGGAGGAAACAGAACGTAGCGCCCTCCGGTTGGGAATCGATCACGGCTTGGATGTCGTCGGTGGGCAGGACCACGGTGCCGAGGCATAACCCGGGAATGATCTGCGCCCCGGCGGGGGATGCCGGAAGGAGCACGGCGGCGAAGGCGCACAGCATTAATCGCCACCCTCTGCTCATCTCTTGCTCCTTAGTCAGCCGGAGGGAATCCGGGACTACTAAAAGGTTAGGCGGAACCGGGCGTGTTCCTTTACCGGGCCGGGGCGGGAGGAGGGGGTGGCCGCGGGGGCCCGGGAGGGGGAGGCGCCGCCTGGCCCTGGTCGGCGATGCCCGGGGCGGGCGCCGTCTCTTTCAGCCTGTCCCTGATGAAGAAGATCGCGAGCCCTACGACTAGCCCCGCCAGGCCCGCGAAGATCAGGTTCCGAGCCATGTTGGGAGATGAGGGAGACGACGGAGCAGACGCGGGGGCCAAGACCTCCCCCGGAGCTTCGCCCGCAGCGGCGACCAGCTGCGCGTCGGCAAGGCGCTCCTGAAGCGTGCCCAACGAGAGGGTGAGGGCCGCGCGCCGGGACTCCAGGGCGGCAGCCGCCTCGCCTTTTGCGGACTGCAGCTGTTCGATCACTGCGTCCAGCTCCGCCTGGGTGTCTTCGATGAGGTCTTCGATCGCGACCGTCGCGTCGGCGGCGGCAGCAGCAGCTCGCTGGCTCCGGTATTCGAGATACGACGCTGCGAACACGTTCGCGGCGTTTGCCGAATATTGAGGGTCCTCGGACGTATAGGTGATCGCGAGGACCGAGCCCTCGTCCCCGACGGGGCGCACCTGCAGATCGGATAGGAGCCCGGCCGGATCGCCTGCGGCCAGGTCCTCGGCAACCAGCTCCGCGACGGGCACCGAGACCACTCTCTGAACCTCGGTCGCGAGCTCGGAGGACGACGGATCCTCGGACTCCACGAGAAGCCGCGCTGTTGCGGAGTACTTCTCGTCGCTGAGATACGTCAGGCCGAAAGCAACGGCAAGCGCCAGGATCACGATCAGCACGATCCCCGCCCAGTTGGTCCGAACCACCTCGACCTGTCGACGAAGCTCCATGTTCTCGTTGGCGGCCATCCGGAGAGCCTATATAGAGGAGTGCCCCCCGTGTGGGAAGCGACTAAGGCTCGAGCCCCTTCTTTTTCTCGCCGTCGTCCACGCGTAGTAGGACTTCGAGAGCCAGTTCGTCTTTGGGACGTCGCACTGCATTTTTCATCCGGATCACATCGAAACGAGACGCCACCCTTATTCGGGCCGTGCCGATCTCCACCTCGATCGCTTCCTTGGCGAGGTCCCGATAGCCGTCAGTTGCGGCCGGACGCAAGAGGATGTCGAGCGCTCCGTATCTTGTGATCGTGTTGAAGAAGGGAAGCGCCCGCAGCACCCGCGGAGTGAAGTGAATGCTGATCGGCTCCGGCTCGTCTGTTATTCGGACGGCTGCAGCCATGTCCTCGAGTGCTCCCGCCAAGCGCGTCAGGTTAGCGTCGTCGTCCTCCGGGCAGATATCGAGATCGACGGTTGGGTAGGGAGACGCGTGGACCGTTGCGGCCACTCCTCCAACGACGACGAAGTTGACCCGGTGCTCGACCAGGATCTCGAGCATCCTCTTGGGATTGAAGGAACTAGGCGGATCGTCCGGCGGCATCCCTGAGCTCCTCCGCGAAATGAACCGATGCCACCATCTGGTCGAGCCGCTGTTCCGCGCTCAGTCGCTGAGCCTGCTGTGCCAGCCCGAGATCGTGGTCGTCGAAGCGCCGCAGCCGCCCCTCCAGCTGGAACCCGCAGGCCCTCAAGAGACGATCGAAAGTCTCGACACTGGGGGAGACCGCGCCGGACTCCCAGCGAGCGACCGCCGACTGGCTCGTCCCCATGCGAGAGGCAAGCTCGGATTGGGTGAGCCCCGCCGTGATCCGAGCGAGCCTCATGAGGGTGAAGTACATCAAGAGAGCATAGCAAATATGAACTAGCAACTATGCTATATCAGATATACTTGCTCCTAGAGCTTGTAGGTTTTGGATCCTTGGTTGGGGGCTAGGTCGAAGGTCGAGTCTCCGTAGGCGCTGCCGGCTTGCCAGTGGATCGTCTTACCGAGCTTGTCGAAGTGGCTCTTCTTCGCCCAGAAGCGCATCGTCTTGGGCCCGGCCTTCTCGCCCTCGCCAAACTTCACGTTGTCGTTGTCGCACTGTGCCTCGCAATACGTGACCGAGACGATCGGGATGTCCTCACCCCACGACACAACGATCCAATAGCGATCGCCGCCGCCCAGTTGGAAGTACGCCTCGAAGCGCTTGGAAGAGCTGTTGATGTCCTCCTTCGTCCACTTCCCGTGGGTCGCGATCGTCATGTAGTAGTTCTTGGCGTCGCGATCGATCGTTGCGAGCTTCACGTCCAGTGGCCCTGAAACGTCGTCTCCGTCTGTGACCTTCTGGGGATCGAAAGAGAGATACGAGCGCGGCTTGCTATTGGCCGCCTTGCAACCGTCCCGTCCCGCGCTCGATTGCGGCGTAATCACCCTGTAGGTCCCGAACAGGTTCGGGAGTGCGACCGAGTAGGAACCGTTGGCTTTCGTGGTCGTCTTCTTGGTCTGTTCGTACTGGCCGTGCTTCTTCACCTGGACGAATACGGGCTCGGCCGCCACACAGCGTGCATCCTTGGATGTGACCTTGCCGACGGCCTTGAGACTCCCCTTGAGCTGGAACGAGATCGTCTTCGCGAAGCTGCGGCCTCCACCACCGCCGCCTCCGCCACCGTTTCCCCCGCCGCACTGCACCTCGACCTGGACGACGGCGGTGTCGGTCGAGGTTCCGTCGGAGACCGTGTACTCGAACGAGTCCGAGAACGGGCACGGCCCTCCGGGATCGGTATAGGTGCACTCGCCCTCGGCGTCGCAGGTCACCTGGCCGCCCTGGCTGCTGCCGGTGTTGTCGGTAACCGTGAGGTGATCGTTTTCGGGATCGGTGTCGTTCTCGAGCACATTCAGTGTGGCGGACTCACCTTGGATCGCGGTGAGCGAATCGTCATGCGCTTGCGGTGGCTCACCCGAAGCAATCGCCGGAGTCGCCACCACCGCAACCAGCATCACGCACACGATCGAGAGAGCCCATCTCCGACGATTGATGCTCATCAGCCCCACTTCCCTCTGCGACTGACAACAATGAGACCAGACGAGAACGGTTCGCGGGAGGGGGTTGGGCTTATGTACGGAGGGCGACAACATCTTCGTCGGGTATCGAGGCTAGAAGCTGATTTCGAGTGCGTATCGCAGCGCCCGATCGAGCTCTACGACTTTGCCGAGACCGAGCTCACCGACCGGCTCTCGATCCAGTCGTTGCTTGGGAACCGTCATCAGGTTGTCACAGGTGGCAACGCACTCTTCGCCAAGGCCCTGATCGGGTTCAAACCTCACCTCGGATGCGATCCCTCTGATGGTGCGCGTGATCGGGACGACGACGACCGCGGCGAGGACCGAGACGGCTGCGCTCCGGGTAACGACCAGCACCGGCCGACGCCCCAAAGACGGGCCTAGATCGGCCCAATAGACTCTCACCTCGCCTCACCAGTCGGGGATGGTCTCCGCGGCGAGGCGCCACGCGGTCTCCACCAGGGCCGGATCCTGCGGGACCTTCTTGTAAGCCTCGACGAGCTTCATGTCGAGCTCGCGGATCCTTCGGGCCTCGATAAGGGCGTGGGCAGCCGCCCGGAGAAGCTCGCTGCGGCTGACGCTTTCGCGAGCAGCGATCGTGTCCAGCTCTGCAACGAGGGCGTCGTCCAACTGCACGATCACCTGCTTGCGGGCCACGCCCACGAACCTACCATATGAAGTATCCAATGGTCACCCGTCCTCTTGTCAAGATCACCTTATGGAGGGGGTGTGACAGAGAACCGTCGAGCTACTGGCGCAGGGTTGTGCAGCGCACCTGCCAGTAGTCGCCGCAGCCCGGGCCGGTTGCGCCGAGGTCCTCGATCGCGCTCAGCGGGCAGCACGGGCAGGGTGATCGACGAGGGGTGGGCGGGGTCGTCGTAGATGAGCGTGTTCAGCGATGCCGGCTGGTTCGACTGGGCCGCGAACGAGTAGTTGCTGTCGATGGCGGGGGGAGCGGTCACGATCACCACGAGGCGGTGGCCCGGGCGGAACACGTGCGCGGTCGGCCACACCTCGACCTTGTAGTCGAGCGGCTCGTTCGGCGCCACCGGGTTCTGCTCGGTGTGGGGGCGATAGGGGCGGTACATGAAGCCGGGCTGGCTCGGATCGACGTCGCAGTAGTCGCTGCTTGGCCGTCGATCGATGTCGCGATGGGTCGCCTTGAGCCACCCGCGCGTCAGGAACTTGAGCTCTTTGGACGTCGGTGTCGAGGTCGGCGACCTGCACGAACAGATCGGTGTTGTTGCCGAGCACCGACAAGCGCAGGTCGGCGACGATCGGGCCCGCCATCGCCCAGGTCTCGGTGGCACCGACGACGCGGCCCCCGCAGCATGACCTGGTCGGGTCCGTCCTCGCTCGTGAACGGGGGACCGAGCTCCGGGCCCGCCTGATAGAGCCACGACTGTCGGCGCGTCCCCGAGAAGTAGGTGTCGGAGCCGGCCTCGCACTCGGCTCCGCATCTCGGCGACAGCATCTTTCCCGCGCACATGAAGAAGGTCTTCCACCGGGTCCCGTCGAGCGGCCAGCTCGTCGCGTCGTGGTGACCGTTGGAGACGAGCTCACCGTCGGAGTTCGGGTGCAGCTCGAACAGCGTGCGCACCGAGGCCTGCTTGATCGTGCCGTCGGGCGCGGTCATGCCCCAAGCAGCATCTGGGGTGACGCCTCGCATCCAGTAGTCCATCCACGCCTTGCGATCCGCCCACGTCTCGCGCGCCACGACGTTCGTGTCGTGGTTGCCGTTCGACTGCAGCAGTCGCTTCGGGCACCGGCGAGTTCCTCCCACAGGTGCGAGGTCCCGCGCGCGCCGGTCTGCTCGTCGTTGAAGGTGCCGGTGATGTGGATGGGCACGTTGATGCTTGTCGATGTAGGTGATCAGCGAGACGCGCTGCCAGTACTCGCCGTCCATGCCTTGGGCCATGCACGCCGTTCACGATCGGGTCGTTGTCCATGTCGACGCGTGTGCGTGGCGGTGTTGGCCGCGCACCGTTGGCCGTTCTCGTTGTCGATGTTGCGCGCGATGCCCTGGCCGCTGCCGCCGACGACGTGGTAGGCGTTGCGGATCCCGAGATACCAGAGCGGCGGGAACAGCGTGTTGAGCACGCCGCCGGGGAACGTGATGCCGCGGTAGTTGTCGTCGACCAGCCCGGAGACCGTCATCGCGACGAGGTGCTCCGGCTGGTGCGACGCGATCAGACATCGCGGTCGCGCCGCGAGTAGGAGTGGCCGAGCAGCCCCACCTTGCCGTTCGACCAGGGTTGCTTCGGGATCCACTCGTCGATCAGCTCGGCCCCCGCCTTGGCGTGCGTCGCGGTTGTAGAGCGAGAACTCGCCCGAGAGCAGCCGGTGCCCGGCAGGCTCGCGTGCACGGTGACGTACTCGTCGTCGTAGCGGAACGCCGAGGTCCCGTGGTGGCTGTCGTCGGCGAGCGGCGGTTCTTCCTCGGGGCATTGTTCGGGGTCCGGGCTCTGGGCGCACAGGAAGTCCTTGGTCTGGCCCAACATCGTGCGGCCGTCGGAGCTCGCCGAGCCGTTCTCGTAGCCGGCCATCTCGAGGATCGTCGGGTAGCGGCGCGCCCTTCTCGTAGCCGTCGGGAAGCACGACGCTGAGGGCGATCTCGACGCCGTCGCTGCGGTGAAGTAATGAGTCGGCCCGCCCGAGTAGGGCCCGGGCGAGTCCTGGGCCGCAACGGGCGCGCCCTGAGCCAACACGAGGCTCACGGCCACGAGGGCCAGGGCTCTTCTGAACGCAGACGACACGGATCCACTCTCCATTTCGTTAGTTGTTCGACCGAGAGGCCGCAGCTCCCTCTCGTGTTGTTGAGCTACCCGAAAGCGGGCCGCACCTAACCGCAGGCACAGGCCGGGGATGGGGAGTGCAGACTGACGGGATGGTTCTGATGCTGGGCTGCGGGCTACTCGTTCTTATCGGCGTCGTCATGATCGTCGTGTGGGGCGGCGAGGAGCTCCGCCCTCCGCCCGACGAAGGCGAGTCGCATGACGGAGAGCGTCCGCTAGCCCTAGTCCTGAGGCGATACCTGTGGCGAATCGCGCTCGGTGCTCGGCTGCGGAGCCGGGGCCGGCGTCCTCATGGCGGGGGCCGGGGGTCGCCTCGCGATGCGCCTGCTTGGTTTCACCGCGCCCCAAGAGGCTCAGGGCCGCGTCACCGAAGCCGAAGAGATCGTCGGAAAGATCACCACGGACGGAACGCTCGGGTTCATCATCTTCATCGGGATCTTCTTCGGCGTTTTGATTGGAGTCTTCTATCTCCTGATCCAACGCTGGTTGCCGCGCGGACGTATCGGGGGAGTGGTCTTCGGGCTGCTGCTGCTCGTGTGGTTTGGCGCAGTATTCGATCCGTTGCGGCCCGACAACCCAGACTTCGAGATCGTAGGCCCCGGCTGGGTGTCGATCCTCACGTTCTCCACGCTCGTGGTGCTGCACGGGATGCTGGTCGCGGCGGTCGCCGGTCGCTACAGTCGCTCCCTGCCGCTCGTCTCCAAGGACTGGCGCACGATCGGGCCGTACGCCCCGCTGTTGTTGCTCATCCCCGGAGTGGCTCTTCTCGTGCCCATCGCTTTCGGAGCGGGGGTCGCGACCTTGTTCAACGCGTTTCCCCAGATAGCCACGACCTGGCACTCGCGCATCGTTACGACGGCGGGCCGCGTCCTTGGGATCGCCGTCACCGCGGTCATGCTGCCGGTATTCGCCATCGGGATGATCAAGATCCTCGACATGAGCCCGAACTAGGGCCTGGCGACTTCAGCTGGACGATAGCGAGGTTCCGGTATCGGGTTGCCGCGCTTCGTTGCAACCTCGATCCATCCTTGTTTAGCGATAAGGACTTCGCGCAGAGCCTCTTCCGGCGTGTCGCCATGGGCTGAGCAGAATTCGAGGTCGGGGATATCGGCGATGTAGCAGGCGTCTTCATCCGACCAGAAAACGTTGATGTGGTAGTCGGCCATCACTCTTCCTCCAGATAGAGATTGTACTTCTCGACAAGGCGTTTGATCTGCCGAATCTGATACGGCTTGGCTTGTCCTGTGCGATCTGGTTGCAGGTTTGGCTGCTCAGGGATGTCCTCCCGAGCAAAGACGTGATGGTCGCCTTCGATGCGTAGCCTCTCGAAACCCAGAGCCTGCAATAGGCGCGTCGCATCCTTGAAGTCGACATTGTTGACCGCTCCAGATCTGATTCGGAGCAGCAGGCGTCTGGGATTCATCTGTCTTATGTACGCACCCCGTTTCAAGGAGCGTTGTGAGCCAGGTCACTCTCGCCACTATCCAAGAGGAAGCGCGACACAGCCCACCCGTTGACAATGTACACAGCAGTTGTTTACATTGTCTACACGCAGAAGACACTCCCGCTAGGGGAGACCGATGGAGACGCACACATTTCGATTGGTCGTTACCGATCCGATCGATGACGAAGCTGCGAATCGTCTTTTCGAGGCGGGTGCGGATGATGGGTATCCGGAGTCGGGGCCCCATGGCCATTCGATCGGCTTTGATCGAGAGTCGGAGTCACTCGAGACCGCCGTCTTGTCGGCTCTCGATGAGGTTGAGTCGGCAGGGTTTGAGGTGTTGCGTGTTGAGCCGGACGAGTTGGTCTCGGCTGCCGACATAGCCGAACGAACAAAGCGGACCCGCCAGTCGATCTCGTCGCTAGTCGCTGGTGCCCGGGGCCCAGGCGGCTGGCCGCGACCCGTAGCCGGGAACGTACGAAGCCCGCTGTGGAGATGGAGCGACATCGCAGCGTGGTTCGAGGAGTGGGACGGCAGTCAGCAGGTAGATCGCGAGGCCGCGGCTTTCCTCGCCGCGACAAACGAGGTCTTGGCTGCGAGGCGAGCGTTGCGTCCGGTCTCGGCTCGCACCCGCAAGGCCCTGCTTCGTCGGCTGGCCGTCTAGGCCCCCTTCCGCTTACGAGTTGTGTCTGCGGCCGCGGTGCTTGCGGTCCATGTCGTAGTGCATCGACTTCTGCGAGGCGGCGTTCCAGCTCGCGGGGGATGCGAGCTCGCTGTGCCCCTCGAGCGTCTCGGCCTCATCGATGAGCTCCTTCGCCCGAGCCGATGAGGGAGCCGCCTTGCGGAGCTCGGCGGCCGACTCCCGCAGGATCCGCTGCGCCTTGTCGAAGTCGCCCCCGTCGGCGAGCTTGCGCGCCTCCTTCTGGGCCTGGGCCGAGCGCAGGATCAAGACTTCCTCGATCACCTCGGCATCGCCCTCGTCACCGCGGGCCTCGTCCGCGCTCACGAGGTTCACGTGCAGCGGCAGCGCGATCTCGTGCGCCGCGACCTCGTCGCCGACCGTGACGTAGCGAAGCACGACGTCGGCGACCTTGGCCTTGCCGAGGGCCGCGATGTGCGGGATCTGCAGCTCGAACACGACCCGGCGGAACTCGTCCGCATAGGCATCGCCGAGCTGGATCTGCAGCCCGCCCTCGACGACGGTCGCGGGGAACTCGTTGAGCACGCCGAGGACCTCGACCTCCTCGCTCGGGCGGATCTCGACGCTCACGTTCTGGGCGGCGAGACGCACGAGGTCGTCGAACTCGGTCGCAAACACGCCGGGCGCGTCCTCCGGCGAGGCGATGTAGTGCGAGGACCCGTTACCGGCCTTGGCCATCTCGGTCAGCAGGAACTCGTCGAAGCCCTCCCCGAAGCCGATCGTCGTGGTCGCATGCCCGCCGGCCGCGGCCTGGGCCGCCATCTCGGTCAGCGCCGCGGGCTCGGTAATGCCTTCATTGGCGAGCCCGTCGGTGAGAAGCAGCACCTTGCGGGGCCCATCGCCGTCGGCGCGGCGGATCTCCTCGAGGCCCTTGAGCCACCCACCCGACAGGTTCGTCGTGCCCCCCGGCCAGATGTTCTCGATCACGTGGGTGATGGCGTCCTTGTCGACCGGCGCGAGCGAGGCCAGCAGGCGGACCTCGTCGTCGTAGTCGATCAGCGCGAGTCGGTCGTTCGGGTTCATGCGCCGCACGAGGTAGGCGGCGGCGGCCTTGGTGTATTCGAGCTTGCGCCCGGACATGGAGCCCGAGCGGTCGATGACCAGCGCCAGGCTCAGCGGGGGCCGGGCCCGCCCGGTCGTCATGGGCGGAGCCGTGAGCTCGAGCATGGCGTGGACCCGATGCTCGCTCTCGACGGCGAGGAGCTCATGCTCGAGCCGGATGAAAGCTTTCATGGTGGTTCTCCCTCTCTAGTTGGTTCTCCCAAGATCAAGATAGAGAGGGGGTGCGACAGAAATGATTTTGGGTTGTGGGAGCTTAGCTATGGCGCTGAGTCTCTCGGGTGTCCACTATGGCCCGCGACATGCTCTTAGAGCCGCGTCCACTATGCAATGAACTCACATACCACGTCCTCCTGACCTGCAGGGATGCGATTCCTTGTTAGTTCACGAACCCGGGATGAGATTGCGTTTGACAAGCAAGTCGTCCTCCCCCTAGAGGGCCCAGATACCCGCCTTCTCTTAACGTTGGCAGGGTCAACACTCGACCAGGTCCTCCGGGCAAGAGAGTTAGTCTTCGCGTGGGCTCGTTTGTCTCTTCCAGGTCGCGTACTTCGGCCCTTGTCGATACGCCGTAGTACTTCGATCGGTTCCCGGCACCTTTTCAATCAAGCCTCTATCGACGAGTCGTCCGAAGATATCTTTTACGATGTAGTCACCGCTGATGTGGCAGATTTCACGGGCGATTTTGTTGCGGATGGTCTCATGATCGCTTAGGTATTCCAGGATTACCTGTTCTGGGGACGCGAGGGTCTCGTGTTTGATTACCACTCGCACAGAGTTGTCGCGCTCCTCGATGGTCGGTTCTTTGAGTCCGAGTTGGGTCATCGCCGCGAATGCAGTATTGAGACCCTCTCCAACATCCTTGTTTGGTGGATCAGGGAACTTGTTAATCAGCCGGACGAGGTTGCCGTTGCGTGCAAATCGTTCATCCAGAATGTTCTTCACGGTGATGTGAGCCGGTAGCCTGCCGGGGCTTTCTACTTCGATGCGGTTATCGAAGACCCGGATGTGGATGTCATCCGCAACGCTGTAGTCCCTGTGTAGAACAGCATTCGTGATGATCTCGTGAAGGGCCTCAGGTGGATACTGGACCTCTTCAAGAACCTCCTCGCCTAGCTTCCTGATTTCTTCAACGATCGCAGCTGTGCGCGATACCGCCTCGTGAATCTGTTCGTAGGCATGGCCCTCAATCGTGATTGGATCGAACGCCATTGTTTCGCGGCTCCCTTGCGCTTCTTTGGTCTTGTACCTGTAAGTCTTGATGCCGGATCGTTTTGGGATGAGTGCCTGCGGCTCCTCTGCGAAGAGGATAACGCCGGCCACCGTTGGCCTTCCTTGTCGAAGAAGCTGCTGCTTCGAGAGCCAATTCGCGGGTTCCGCGGATGGCACGACATTCAGCATGAATTCGAGTACAGGGATGGAGTTGGTAATCGTTTCTGCCTCTACATTCACGATTTCAGTCTCAAATGATGAGAGGCCTTTGGTGTACTCCAGTTGCTTCAGCGCGGAGGGAGTGGTAACCGGGAGATTTTGTGCTCCCCTTCTCACGTATACCTGACCGTCGGAGGCTTGCTTGATATCGGCCGTCTTGCGAATCTGTAGCTGTAGTACCAATCCTAGGTTGTATTCGGTTTCCAGGAAGGTGTAGTCGAAGTCCTCTCCAAGTGGAAACAGAGCCTCGAGTGCTTGGATGTGTCCGTTTGCGGCCTCGACATCTTCGAACCCTCGCCATGCTCGGTTTGAGCCGTTGACCTCATCGATGCCAACGTAGAGCTCACCTCCATCTGCGTTAGCCAGCGCAGCTATGGATTTCGTCAGTTTGCTTGGCGTGACTTCGATTGCTTTTAGGTCGACGAAGTGCCCTTCGTCAATCGCCAAAATCAGGTCTCTTTGATCTGCGGTGATCTTCCGCTTCTCAATTGCCATGACCGTGCACCGCCTCCGAGTCGTCTAGAGCTTGCTGCGGATTCGCTCCACGCGAGACGTGATTAGCGTCATCGCGATTGTGCCCACGTCTGCGTAGAGCTCAGCGGCAACCTCTCGCAAATCTTGGGACGGCTGATAGCCATAGTGCGCCAAGAACTCCTTAACGCGAGCGAGCCTGTCAGCAGCGTGCGAACCGGCGCGACGGATGATGAACTCTCTCCAATCTCCTCCATGCTTCGTCGCGTTGCAGGGGTCACATGCGGAAACCACGTTTCCCCAGGCGTGTAGACCGAGGTCAGTCTTGTTCATGGGAATCAGGTGGTCTTGGACAGACCGTCGCTGGACGCGAACGAATTCAGCGTCGCAATAGCAGCATCGATTCCCGAAGAACGTGATGACCTCCTTGAAGTCGTTCTTGGACCTTCCGAAGGGAGCTAGGCCACGTTCTTCGTCGTACGCCGCCCCCATCTCCTGGAGGAAAATCCGCAAGGCGGTGTTGGCGATGTCTGCTTTTCCCTTCCATCTAGAAACCCTACTTAGTTGGACGCACTGAGTGTCCAAGAAATGCATCGAGTTTGCCGCAGCCGCCTCTTGCACCTCATCCGCAACATGCGTGTAGAGATCTCTGGTATCAGGCGGTTCCACCATCTATGAGGCTTGCACCCTTGCGGAGATTGCACCCTGGGTACTACTCGGTACGATGGCAGGGTGGAGCGCTTGTCCCAGGCTGGGGGTAAGGGACGAGCCTCTGGAGGGCGGGGAGAGGACTTATCCGAGGGCAGGGTGGAATTCGGTCGGAGGGGCACTAATAGTGGTTCGGTAGCGGGCTGAGACTTGGGGCCGAGACAGCTCCCCCGTCACGGATGAAAGCGGCGGAATTCTCGAATACCGGCAAGGACGCCAGAGCTACTCGGGCGATTCCTGACTTGGATCGATCGGCGCTCCGAAGACCGTCGAGAAGTCGTGTGGGTCTAATCCGTGCTCCACACAGACGAGCCGCATCTCGTCGTACTTCTCTTGGATTGGGTCCCAACTCGCCGGCTCGAGCCCGACGATCCAGAGGGGCATCTGGATGCCGATTGACATGTAGGGCTTTGTCGCTACGGCATTCTCGAATGTCGCGACACCTTGATCGAAGAACTTGGCGAATCGCTGGGTCGCCGTGATGAGTACCCCGACCTGACCTAGTTGCGCTCGGTTGGCGATGTGAAACTTCAGAAGGTCCCGGTGCATGCTTGCGACATTGCCGAACTCGACCTCTATGAAGACGTGGTTCTTGACGAAATCGCCCTTGAGGCCTGTGCCGACCAGATGGGCCGTGGCAGGGTCACCGGACGCGATCGGTTCCGAATCCCAGTTCCTCGCCCGCAGTTGCTCGCTGAGCTCCACGTTGAGTGCACCCTGATTGATCGGGAACATCGCCAGCTTTTTCTGTCCGCCGATGCTGCGGAACTGACGCTTGGGCGTTAGCGGCCGCCCGACCTCCTTGAAAGGGAGTGATTCACGTAGTGGGAGTTGAAGGTTGGAAAGGACCTCTAGGAGATCGCCGTACTCGTGAGCGAACTTGTGCTCCAGGATTGTCCCACCGAACATATGGCTCTCATGCAGGAGCCGGATGGGTCCAACCTGCAGCTCCTCGACCGTCATCTCTAGTTCCTCCTCAGCGCGGGCAAGATGTCTACATCATGGTCGATAGAGGTCTTCAGACGAAGAAGCGGGCATTCGTAAGGAGGCTCCTCACCTGGGGGCGTGCTAACCGGAGAGATTTCCCCTGGCGAGGGGAGAGGGACCCCTTCCGTGTTCTCGTTGCGGAGGTTCTATTGCAGCGATCTCGCGGAACAACGGTTGCTGGCGTTTACACGTCTCTATTCGAGCGATGGCCAGATGCTAGGGCGCTTGCAGCGGCCGGGGAGCAGGAGATTGCCAAGGTCATCCAGCCGCTCGGGCTGACGGGCAGGTCCCGCACCCTCAAGCGGATGGCTCAACAGGTGGTCGAAGCCGGAGGGGTGCCTCGATCTGTCGAAAGTATGCTGCGCCTCTCAGGGGTGGGCCGCTACTCGGCGTCGGCGACCGCTACCTCCGCCTTCGGGAAGGAGCACCCGACGGTGGACGGAACGTCGGCGAGGGTCTACCGGAGGGTATTCGGGCTCTCAGCATCTAAAGAATCGACGGTCGACGATGACCTGTGGGCCTTGGTTGCTGACGTAACGCCTCGGAAGGGGGCGATCCGTGAGTGGAACTGGGCGGTCTTGGACCTCGCTTCGATGGTCTGTCTCCCGAAGATCCCCCTCTGCCCGGAATGTCCCCTCCTGGAACAGTGCACATTTGGTTCGTCGAGGATCTGGACTATGTCATAGGGGTCATCTAGGATCACAGGCGTGTGATTCAGCCATCGAAAGGCAGTGGGCATGGGTTCTAGGAGTGCTGGTAACGAACCTCTCCGCGTAGCCGAGCTATTCGCTGGGGTTGGTGGATTCCGGTTGGGTCTTGAGGGTGTCTCCGCAAGACGCTCTCCCGACGGCAAGGCACGAGGCGGTGCCGGGCTCAAGGTTGTGTGGTCCAACCAATGGGAGCCGTCCACGAAAGCACAGCACGCTTCCAACTGTTACGTGGAGCGCTTCGACGATGTGGGACACACCTGCCAAGACATCTCTGTGGTCGTCGACGAGTTACGCGACAAGAAGCGCGCGATACCCAAGTTCGATGTTCTGGTTGGCGGCTTCCCGTGTCAGGACTATTCGGTTGCGAAGGTGTTGAGCCAGGCGGCTGGAATCAGCGGGAAGAAGGGTGTCCTTTGGTGGGAGATTTATCGTCTCCTTGAGGAACGCCAACCGAAGCATCTGATCCTCGAGAATGTAGATCGCCTGTTGAAGTCACCCTCATCCCAGCGCGGTCGTGATTTCGCTGTGATGTTGTGGTCGCTTCACTCGCTCGGTTACGCAGTGGAATGGCGCGTCGTGAACGCGGCTGATTATGGATTCCCGCAGCGTAGACGGCGGGTCTTCATCGTTGGGCATCGGATGGATGCAGTGGACATCGGCGACCGCAGCGAATGGCTGATTCGCGACGGAGTGCTACCGCGAGCTTTCCCGATTGTCGCTCCGGATTCATTGGAGCCCACGCTTCGACTCGACAGCTACATCACAACACCGCGGAACTACATCCAAGACGAGCTTGCCGAGATCAGTGAAGGTTTCGGCCGCGGCACCAAACGCTCGAGTTTTCTCACTGCTGGTGTCATGTGGAAGGGAGAGGTCTGGACGACGACGGCAGAACCCGTCCGAGAGCGGGCTGTAACGCTCGGCGAGGTATTGATTCCGGATAGCGAAGTACCTAGAGCGTTCTTTATCCCGAAGGAGCAGCTCGAGAGGTGGACGTATCTGAAGGGTTCCAAGAAGGAACTCAGGAACGGAACAGACGGCTTCACCTATTACTACAACGAAGGTCCCGTTGCCTTTCCCGAACCGTTGAACCAACCGTCCCGCACGATCCTTACCGGTGAGGGAGGATTAAGTCCATCTCGCTTCAAGCATGTCATTAAGCAAAGTCGCCGTGGCCATCGGCGTCTTACTCCCAAAGAGCTCGAACGCTTGAATGGTTTTCCCGATGGCTGGACCGACACTGGCATGTCGGACGTCAAGCGAGCGTTCATGATGGGAAATGCGCTGGTGGTAGGAGCCGTCAAACGCATCGGTCAGAGACTGACTGAGACCTAGCCTCAACTGTTGGGTGCTCGAGAGAGGTCTGTTGCATCATCCTCGCACCCGGCGTCGGTCTTAAGAGGGCGGCCGAGAACCTCGTGGAGAGTTGGCTCTCGCGATTTGGACACCCCGCGCAGTATCGCCAGTGCACCCCGTCCTCGCCTCTGATAGTTGGAAGCACGACTCGCGTCCCACATCCCGAAGATGATGCCGAGCCCGATCCGCAATGGAAGGCATCTTCCGGTGGCAGGTTCGTACTGCCGGTACCTACGGTGCTCTGCCAGCGCGAGACATTGGGATGAAACCAACGCGACCAGTGGCTCGAGGCCTGGGAGGTCATCCGGCAACTGATCATGGAACACCTCCGGGTCAGCTCCCTCTGCAACAACCTCGACGAACGCAGGTGCGAACCGCGTCTGCATACTTTGTGGGTCCGCGTCAGCCTTGATCTCGAAATCATCGAAGAGGGCAGAATGCGAGAAGCCGTGGGCTTTCCATTCTTCCTTTGCCAGCGTTTGGGCACGAGGAGAGTCGACCCGTACTTGGAAGTCCCCGCCGGGTTTGTACGTTTGTTCCCAGTGGCGACCGGGTTGTCGAACCCAAACCTTCCGAACCCCCTCGTCGAACACGATGGTGTCGACGTCCTGTCCCGCTGCCTGCTCCGGCGTCACCCATGGGATGTGTCTGTTCAATTCGTTCCAGTCCATTTTGCTCTAGCGTGTCGTTGTCTTACGCCGCGCCGATGGTTTCTTGCGAGCGGCAGACGTCTTTCGTCCCGCGGCCTTATTCCTGGCCGGCGCTCTCCGTGTGGTGCTTGTCCTCTTGCGGACGCTCGTCTTGTTCCGTGAACGACCAGCCGTCTTGAGCGTCATCTTCTTGCGTGACGAGCGTGACGTTGTCTTCTTGGGTTTCGCGCAGTACGGACAGTTTGGAGGATGGGCGATATTCGCGACCAAGAGACCGTTCGGGATGATGTGCCAGAGCGCAGCCTCCAGCGCAGTGATTTTCTTCAGGTCTGCGTTTGTCTCGGCGTTGAACAGTCTCCATGTGTGCTTGGGATCCTTGTGATGCTTCCCTAGCCGGGCAGCGAGCCCGGCATCCGACTTTCCCACGTAGACATTGCGGGGGCTGCCGTCGGAATTGAGCGAAACAAGTACGTAAACCCCTCCAGTCTTGCCGGGCGCCAGTTGCTTGATGTTGGCCTTCGTGAACTCCCGCATGGATGGAGGGTTGAACACCGTCCTTGCTGACTGCAATCTCTTCTGGAGCACCTTGGTGCGCGCCTTCTTCTCAAGAGCTGTGAAAGCCTTCTCATTCAGCTTTAGCCCAGGAAGGAGCTTTAGTCCCATCTGTACGCTGATGCGACGCCAAGCCGTCGCGCCGGTGCCGAACTTCGCGTATGCCCCCGTCGTTCTCTTCCATGCCGTTTCTCGGTCTCGCAGGATTGGATCGAGAACCTTCTTGATCGTCTTCTTTGAGGTGTCCTCGTGGCGAATCTGGCAAAGGTCGTAGACGAGGGGGGCGATCGAATGGAAGGCATAGACCCCGGTTGTTCGCCTAAGCAAATGAGACTTCCATTCCTCGCCCCACGCGCTCGGGTAGCGCTCCTGGATGACTGACCAATAAGTCGAGAGGAAGCTAGCGACATCGTCGCTGACGAGCCGCCCTAAGGTCCGACTCTCCTGACAGATAGGGGCGAGACTCTCTATGAACGTGCGTTCGGCCACCACCTCCTTCTCATTGTCATCGGGACCAGAGATGGCATGGTTCCAAGGCGAAGGCTCGTCATCGAGCAGGATCGTGATCGCTAGGCCCTTCAACCTCCATTCGTCGAACCTCAAAGCTTCTGCGAGACGGATCGCGTCCTCGTGGCTCCTGCTCGCGATAACGCGAAGCTCAAGGTCCGCTTTCACCTTTGTCTGGTTGGTGTTGATCGTAAGGAACTGGGCGGCTTCTTGAGGCAATTCGAGTCTGTCCACGATCGATACCGGAAGCGTGAAGTCCTCGAAGGTTGGGTCATCACCCGCCGCGGCGATGAGCCCTGCGATTCTGTGCTGGCCGTCGACTTGAGCTAGTCGCGTGCTGTCAAAGATCCGCAGGGTTCCGGTCTGGTCATCCAGCTTTGTGAATACCGGTCGACCACCTGATGGTCGAGCGTTCAGCAGCACCGTCGATGGGAGCATCGGGAGGATGACGTCGTGGGCAGCAAAATCTCCCCGTATGAACCTCGCGATCGCTCTTGCCCTCTCGGAACTGATCCCGCGCTGGTAGCCGCCGAAAGCCCCGTACTCGTTTAGTTGGAACCGTTCAACCAAGAGAATCTGTTGGTCTGACCATGTCTTCAGCTGCTTGGCGGTGGCAGCTATCAGGTAGATCACGTGATCGGCCTGACGGACCTTGATTGCAGGGACGTCGTAGTAGGGAGGTGCTTTCGCAAGGGGCTCTGCCTTCGCGTTCTTAACTACTTCTAGGCGGCTGTTTGCCATCGTCGGTCCCTCCCGTCCGCAGGCTTTCGACGATAAGACGTTTCGGGAGAGATGTCCTCTCGAGGTGGAGCTACGTAACGACCCCTCATGGCTCAGCCCTCGTCCTGTTGAAGAAGGATCCGGCCATTATCTCGGCGGAACAACTGTGGGTAATTGTGCACCCGGGCATGAACCTGGTGCGGTCCAGGTGGGCGGTTGTCGCGGCGTCGATAAAGATTGCGCTCCTCGATGATGGCCGCCAGTTCTGGCACGCGCAACCCTTCGGGATGCTCGCTGAGGACCATTTCCATCGCGCCGTGGAGAGTCAGATGTCCGCGGACCGCGCCGGTGGCCACGTCATCTTCTTGTGCGAGCCAAGAACGAGCGTTGTCTATGTCGCGCTCGAAGTGCCTTCCGGCGATCCTCGAGCTCGGCCAACTCTCGTTCCGCTTCCTGCAGAGCGGATTCGAGCTTTCCTCGGTGTTCCTCCCGGAACTTGCCGAGCGGCGTAGACATTTGTACCACTCCCTTCGTCCTCTATATGGACACTAAATAGTGTCTGAAAGTGCAGGAGAACTGGGAAGTGCGCAAGGCCCTTGGGTCGGGTGCAGAGCGTGCCCTGTAGTGCCGCCGAAATGGTCAGAACAAGTTAAGGGTTGCAAATCAGAGCCGAGACAGATATAAACAGATTGGATACCGGCTGATAGAGGACCGATACTGAGTCGGCACAGCCGGTAGGAGGGAGACCAGATGGAACAGAGGAACGGAGGAGGCGGAGGCATGGTTCCGCTCTATGTGCCGCCGGAGCATTACGAAACCATGGTGTCGCACCTCGCGAGCGTCCTCGCGGGGAGGGGTCTGACTTCGGTGATTTACCAGCGGGACGGGGTCGAGTGGGCAGAGGCTGAGGTCCGCGAATTCGCCGCTGCGGCTGGGAAGTGGGAGTTTGCCGAGTCGTACGTCCGTTACATCGCCGAGCGGGCGCCGGCACCGGTCGAGGTCCAAATCATGGCAAAGGACCTGAAGGTGGATCCAGGCAGTATCGGAGGAAGGCTCAGCGGTCTCGGGAAGTGGCTGAAGCAGCATGGCAAGATCCGGCCAGGCGCCCAGGGTCAGGCGGTGTGGCCCCTCGACACGTCATATGACGCAGCGGGTCGCGCGGTGTACCGGATGAGCGAGGCAGTCGCCGACGTGATACTTGAGGTCATCGGCTAGGCCGACTGGGTTAACGCGATGGGGGCGCGACGGCGTCCCCTTTTTCGCTGTCCAGATTTCGCACGGCGAACCCGGACCAGTTCGACACAAGATTCGGGTCCATCAGTGTTTGTCGCGGTGGGGATCGGGTCACCAACCCCTTAATTCGGGGTGACGAAGCGCCATGGCCTTATCCAGGAGACTCGATTGGGGCGCGCGGTTGATGGTGACTCAACATCTCCCACTGTGCTGCCGACGACGCAGCGCGAGGCTGTGTGCCAATTGGAACGGTCCTATGGCGACTATTGACGAGCTGCTCTAAGCCGGAGCCCACGCGACTGTGCCCAGTAACGTGTCCGGTTCCAGAATCACAACCGCTTTTTGTGCGAGGAGAGTTGCTGTAGTTGTCTTCGGTGTCTCGAGGTATTCCCGGATCGCATCGACAGGATCGGTACCAATTTCGACCTTCAGCGCGCGCACGAAGAGATCGATTCTGCGACCTTCGTATTCGGGATGTAGACGGGCGTTCTTTTGACGACCGAATTTCGAGGGGCCGAAGTCGTAGCACCAGTGTGCCCGATAGGGAATCGTTACATCGGGAACGTCGGCGTAGAACTCATAAATGTCAAAGTCCTTGACACCATTGGCGCCGTCGACGAAATGAAGTGCGGCGCCCTGACACAAGGCAGAGCAAAGAAACCTGTCTTGATAGACATTTGTCGGTTTCTCATAGCGGAACCATCGCTCCCGATGGGCTTTCGCGAAATCGGCTAGGGTGCGTAAATCCCCCGTTGTGATTGTTTCCAGTGATCTGTCATTCCCTTTGGTGTCGGTCACATGTCCAATGAAAGCAGAATGTTTCGCGTAGAACCACCGGTCGCTCCGCGATTTTGCTCCCGGGCACCGAGTTGCGTAGCTCGAGGCTGCCAAGGGGCACTCAAGGGCAACTCCTTAGTACCGGCACCATCAGCCTCGTTGAAGTGTGAGGCGTCTTAGCATCCGGACTTTGGGGTCGGAGTTATCGAAACTGCTTCTGACTCGAGGAAGTCCAGCTGACTGCTCTCCGTTAAGCCTTCCTCTTCCGACAGTGACGCTGTCGGCTTGACTTCCACGACATCTCCTGTTTCTAAAAGGTTGACTTGAGACATGCTTCGGATGACTTCGAGCACCTCAATAATGGGGAACCCACGTCGAGCCTCTAGCTCTTGAGTTATGTAGCGGTCTTCGGCGTCGGGTAGTGCCACAGGCTTAGGTACGTACGCATCAGCATTAAGGAAAGCTCGAACGAGATTGAATGCTTTATAGAAGAGCTCCATGAAGCCGCCGTCATAGGGTAGAGGCAGCCGGATCAGATTCAAGTCAGCATCCTTTCGAGGAGCATCCTTGGTGTTGACCTTTGGATAAATCCCAACGTGTAAACCTTGGGCACCTTCCAAGTGGCTCGGATTGATCTTCACGGTTGTTCCGACCCATTTATCAGGCGCAGCGTTACCAACAAACAGGTCAGCCTTCCAGAGCCCACGGATGCTTCTCGGAAGCTTGTTACGCGCTTCGTGGCGACGGTAGGCTTTGATAATCTTTGGTATGTATCCCTTTAGCTTGGGTGGTCTGCCGCGGTTGCCAACATGCACAACGGAATCCGGACTCAGAGCGTTCTGCACGGATTCAAGAATTGGAATTCGGCCTTCCTTCTCTGGTCCGAACAGGATGGATTCCGATCCCCCATCAATTCCGCAAAAGTCGTTTAGAACCTCACTAGCCAGCGGATAAATCAAATCGTGCTGGCTTGCGATTGCCTCGTGAACGGCGAATTCAAAGCAGATACCCGCGTCGCCGCTTCCCTCTCTGAATTCACGGGAGAGGTCGGCAAGCGTAATAGTCGCGATGCCACCGAGACGTTCTACCCTCGTAGTGTTTAGCGAGTTGAGGGAAGCCTCCAGTATTGGAGCCACCATCGCGAATTTGGATCGAACTGGATCTGAGATTTCTTCTAATTGAAGGCTCTTTAGGACCCTCATATCGCCCCCTTTCCTGTGTATCTGCCTCGTTGCTTGCTTCAACCAAAGGATTGTTGATGTAGAGGCTATGCATATCGCGAGGCTCTTGCCCTTGCTCTTGAACGACTATCGGCTTGTCCAAGCCAGACGTAATCACTCGCTATTCAGCGAGGCGCTCCTTACGTACTCCGTAGAGATAGAAGAAGGGGATAAAAGCCTCTGCGTCATGAGTCCATCCATTGCTCTTGAGCTGCTCCACGCTTCGTCTTCCCGACATCGCTCGGAACAGCTCCCACCGGGATGGGACGCGCAGCGTCGCGCTCGGCTCGTCGGCTCCTACCGTCCACGACTTGTCGGGAGCTTCGATCGTGAGGCCCGGCCCCCCTTGGGTGCGCAGCCTTAAGTCCATCACTGCTATGTAGCCGCCCAGGCCCATCTTGATCGGGAGGGCCTCGCGGCCTCGGACTATGTCGAGCGCTCCGTAGATGTCTTGTTGGTGGACCGTTAGATCCGTCAGCAGGACGCGGCCCGCTATCTCGCCGGGGACGCCTTCGGGCCAGGCGATCTCGCCTCGCATCATCGACGTGACCGTCTCCGTGTGCTTGTCCCACTCGGCGACGATGTCTTCGATTGAGTTGTCCTTGCGCACGGCTACGTGGCCCGCGGTCCATTCGTTGAGCACCTTCACGGCCTCGGGCTCGCCCAGCGCGGAGAAGAACGCGGAGGGGTAGTCGCCCTCGGAAACGCTCGAGACGTCGCCGGTCAGGTGCGCGACCACGTCCTTGATCGTCCAGATCGGGGTCGCCGGGACTGCTCGGTTCAGCTCGTCCTCGGACAAGCCGAGCACGAGCTCGGTGATGGTGCCCCTGGTCTCGATGAATACGTCGGCTAGATCTCCCATGGCGCCCACCTTAACGGGACGACTTGCTAGCAGGGTCCTTCCTCTACATCGCCGACCGTGCTGTCGAAGTGGCCGGTGAAGTTCCCGCTGGTGGACTCCAGACAGAAGGCATCGGCGCTGACGCTTCCGACCGTGATCTCCGTCGCCGGCTCCACTTCCACCGCCGCGAGAACGGCGTCGATGTCATCGGTGTACTCGGCGTGCTCGGTGAAATAGACCTCCATGGCTGTGGACGCCTCGAGGAGCGAGGTGCTGACGTCCAACTCGGCCTCGGCGTCCCCGGTGATCTCTTCGACCGCTTCGTCCGCCTCTCCGGGCTCGTCTTCCCCGCAGGCCCCGGCGGCCATCGCCATCAGGGCAACCATGCAGAGTGCGAGTGCCTTGGATCTCATGTGGGTCCTCCATCGCTCGTGGGGCGGCCACTGTCCCGGGTGTGCCCTCAATCAGCCCGCCCAAAACGACCATTTAGGGCAAATGCACGAAGGAGGGGGCTCCTTCTCCCTCGAATCCAGAGCTATGAAAACATCTTGGAAGCGCCTCGTCGCGCCTTTCGCGGTGCTCTGTCTCGTCTTGGCCGGCCTGGGGCTCGTGCCCCTCGCCCCCTCGGCGGCCGGGGTCGCGGGACGCGTGGGTCTTGTCACCGTCGACAGCCTCCCGCTCAATGCGAACGGGGAGAGCGCCCTCGAGAGCGAGCCCAACTCGCCCGGGGCCGACTGGCTCCTCGACCAGCGCATCACCAAGCGCTCGGTCTCGGCCCAGTCCTACCAGCGCGCCCTGGCCCAGTCGGCCCGGAGCGAGCGCCGGACCATGCAGGCCGCGCCCGAGTACGGGACGGCCGAGTGGGAGCTCCTCGGGCCCACGAACATCGGGGGCCGGGTCGTCGACGTGGCCGTCGATCCGCTCCTTGAAGACACCGTCTACGCGGCCACCGCCAGCGGCGGGGTGTGGAAGTCGACCGATGCGGGCGTCACCTTCACCTACTCGTGGCCCGACGACATCACCCAGGCCATGGGGGCCCTTGCAGTTGGAAGCGACGGCACGCTCTACGCCGGCACGGGCGAGGCCAACCCCGGCGGCGGCTCCATCACTTACGGCGGCACCGGTATCTATCGCTCGCGCGATCAGGGCGCGACGTGGGAGTTCGTCGGGTTGCCGACCTCGGGCGCCTTCGGGCGCATCGCGGTCGACCCGACGAACCCCCAGCGCGTGTTCGCGGCCGCGGCCGGCAACCTCTACAAGCAGGGCGGCCAGCGGGGCCTCTACCTCTCTGAGGACGGCGGCGACACGTGGGAGCGGGTCCTCGACGGGCAGACCCCGACGACCGGGGCGGCCGACATCGCGATCGATCTGCAGAACCCCAACAACATCCTCGTGGGCATGTGGGACCACCAGCGCACGCCGGGCTTCCGCATGTACTCGGGCGAGGGCTCGGGCGTGTGGCGCTCGGGTGACGGCGGGCTGACCTGGACCGAGATCGAGCTCGCGCACGGCCTCGAGCCGATCGACGTCGGTCGCATCGGGGTCGCGTTCGCACCCTCTTCGCCGAGCCGCGCCTACGCGATCGTCGCCAGCAAGATGAGCGGCCACGGCGTCGGGTTGTTCCGCAGCGACGACGGCGGGCTCAGTTTCACCAAGACCGCGGTCGCAGGGGGAAGCCTCAGCCAGTCGAGCTTCGGTTGGTGGTTCGGGCGCCTGTGGGTCGACCCGACGCGCCCGACACCTTGTGGATCCCCGGCGTGAGCCTGCTGCGTTCGTTGGACGGCGGGGACACCGTCGCCTCGGTCGGCGGCATGCACGCGGACCAGCACGCGATGGCGTGGGACGCTAAGGTCCCGGGCCGTGTCTACCTCGGCAACGACGGCGGGATGTACAGAAGCGATAACGACGGCTCCGCCTGGACCGCTGCGACCGCGCAAGGTTGGACCCAGAGCTACACGATCGACGTCGGCGAGCTCAACCCCGACCACGTCGTTACCGGGCTCCAGGACAACGGCTGCAACAAGAACTGGACGGGGAATGAGAGCGGGCCCGACCAGTGGGTGAGCTACGGGCTCTGCGGCGACGGGCTCGAGACGCTCATCAACCCGACGCACGAGGCGACGCTCTACGCGTGCTCGCAGTATGGGTCGTGCAGCATCTCGCCGGGAGGCATCCCCGCCGGCGTGCCCATGGTCTTCGACTCGCCCCGTAAGGGCTGGTGGACGCCGATCGTGTTCGATCCGACCGCCTCCACGACGATGTACTTCGGCGGCAACACCGTAAACCGGAGTCTCGACGGCGGTGTCGGCTGGGTCGAAGATCAGCCCGGACCTGTCGAAGAACGAGGCCCAGGAGGACCCCAACGCCGGCTACCGGATCCGCGGCGTCATCACCACGATCGCAGTGTCGAAGTCGAACCCGAACATCGTGTGGGCCGGCACGGACGACGGCAACCTGTGGAAGACCTCGAACGCGCTCGCGCCGACCGGCGTCACCTGGACCCAGGTCGTGGACGACTCGGCTCTGTCGGGGGCCTGGATCACCAGGATCGCGATCGACCCGGTCGACCCGAACGTCGTCTACGTGACCCATTCCGGATATCGCAACGCGATCGACTTCGCCCACGTGGCGAAGACCACCGACGGCGGGACGACGTGGGAGAACATCTCGGGCGATCTCCCGGCCGCGCCGGTCAACGACATCGCGATCGTCGGTTCGAATCTCGTGGTCGCGAGCGACGTCGGCGTCTTCATCACCGAGGACCAGAAGAAGTGGTACCGCTTAGGGGCCGACCTCCCGGCCGTTCCGGTCATCGACATGCGCTACCACCAACCGACCAACACACTGACCGTGGGCACCTTCGGCCACGGCGTGCAACGCATAGCTCTTCCCTAAGCCTGGGGACGGAATCTTCCGGTTGGACGTCGGTTTTCGACGCTCAGCCGGAAGATTTCGGGGCTGGGGGACGGCGTGTTCGGCGGAGCAGCACCCAGGCGCCTAGGACGAGAACGAAGCCCAGCGCGGCCGCGGCCATGCCGGCCCTCTTTCGAGTGTCGTTCGTGAAGGAGATCTCGCCCGGTTCGAGCTCGACGTCGTAGGCGAGGAACGACTCGCCTGCATGCTCGCGGGCTTCGGCCCAGAAGCTCTGCTCATCCAACTCGGCGACGACGTCGGGGAGATGGCTCTCGGCGGTCGCGATCAGCGTGACGCGGCCGCCGCTGCCCTCGGCCGGCACGGCGACCGGGACCTTTCCTTCGGCGTCGGGATCCGCAACGTAGCTGTAGGACGCGGCCTCGTTCGGCTCTGGGAACGTGACGAAGCCGATGTAGCTCGCCTCGACTCCGTGCGAGTCGATCGCGGCCATCTGTACCTCTGCGGGTTCCGGAGTGGTGCGCACTCGCGCGGACCCGGTCGGCTGCCCGTTCGCGTCCAACTGCGGATGGTTCGAGTAGCCGGGACGCTCACTGTCTTCGCGCTTGAAGTTTCCGTTGTCGTCGGCGAAGAAGCCGTGGGCCACGAAGACCTGGTCTATGTCGTCGACCCCGTCGGCGTCGGAGTCCCGGCCCCCGAAGTTCAGGGTCATCGCCTGATAGAGCTCGTGCACGTCGAAGAGGTGCGCGTAGCCCGACTGCTTGCCCGACTTCGAGTCGGTGGTCGAAGCCGTCTCGATCGCGGACCAGAGCGCGTCCAGCTCGAGGTCTACAGGATCGTCGTCGATGAGGTTCTCGCGCAGACCGACAAACTCGAACGTGGCGTAGTTCTTGGGCGCGATGGTCCAGAAGTAGACGTTGCCCTTGCGCCGGGTCGCAGGGTCACTCGCATCTATGTGGACGGGGCGCACCGCGATCTTCTTGCCCGAGGCATCGAGGAACCTAATCTTCATGATGGCGAGGGCGTCGGGCGGAAGCCTCTCGATCAGCCCGATCACCATCGTGTCGCCGCTCTTGGTCTTGAACTCCTTGTAGCGGACGGAGTTCTCGATGTTGACTACGGGGGGCTTGACCGAGGCGTAGTCGTCGGACCCGTCTTCGAGATCGAGCAGGATCCCGGTCACGGCCTCTTCCTCGTCCTTTCCCTGACGACCCCATGCGAGCGTCTCGACATCCGGCTCCAGCGGGCTCACCGTGCCGTTGATGAATCGGAATGCCGGCGCGGTCCGAGGAGTGGTGCTGGTTTCCATGTACTTGGCAACCGTTGTCGAGAACCAGGTGGCGAATCCCTCCACCCACCCGGCCGTCGACGAGTCGTTGGCGTAGTAGCCCGCGTGCGATACCGACGCGGAGTTGTGCGGGTTCTCCCCATAGACGTCGGCCATGACGTGATGGCCGAACTCGTGATACATCGTGTCGTTCAGCTTTTCGGAGGCCTCGCCGCTGTAACGCTCGTCCAGGTAGATGTGAGGTTCCGAGACCAGATTGCCCGGCGTCTGTGACCCGATGTAGAACGCATCGTTGCATTCAGATCTCACGCTCGAGTCGCACCACGTCACTATCTTCAACGGGAGGTAGTCGAGCGTGGCGAGGAGTTGTATCTCTGCGAACCGCCATGCGCGCTCGAGCTGGCGATAGAGCACCCAGAGGTCGTCCCACTTCTGGACCGAGTCGGGGAACATCACGGGGTAGGAGGCCGGAGTCGTGAAGTCGGCCACGCATTTGTCTGTCGGCTCGACCCCGAAGTCGAGTGTTCGGAGCTCGGCATCGTCCGTCTTGTGGACGAACTTGAACCTGTCCTTGTGTGCCAAGAAGAGCGAAACGGAAACGTTGTGCTTCTTGGGGTCGAATCCCGCGTTCGCGAAGTTGGAGAACTTGTAGCGCCCATCGGAGTCCGTGGCGGTATCGACCTGTAGGCCCGGGCCGTTGAGCTGGATATGGATGCCCTCGACCGGCTTGCCCGCGTTGGTCACCCGTCCCATCACATCGCAGGTGGTCGTCGGGATGTTGCACGGCGCGGCCCTCGCCATCACCTGGGTGACTAGTTGATTCTGGGCCGCTTCGCCTTCAGTAGACGTAGACGGCATCGTGCGAAAGGTGTCGATCATGTGAGTCCTGATCGCGTGACAGTAGAAGTCCTTGGACGCCGATGACGCCGCGGCCGGCTCGAGCCACTGGATCTCGATGCCCCCTACCGCCACATATTCGCAATAGAGGTTGAACTCGCCAGGGTTACTGTCGTGCTCGTCGACTGTCCCGCTCACGGCGAGCCCGCCGTCCCAAGGCTCGACCCCGATCCCGTTGTCGCGCGCGATGTCATCCGGGATGAGCAGACGCGGCCCCGTCGACCGAGGGCGGACATACGGGGAAGGGAGCACCAGACCCGGCGGGCGGGGGGGAGGGCGGAGGTGCGGACGGCGATTGTGCCTCGACCCCAACCATGAGTGCCGGCAACAGCAGGGACAACGACGTCACCCCCACGAGGAGGAGGCCGCGCTTCAACGTTTCCCTCTGGGATCCATCGTCACAAGCCAAGCACCCGCCCACAGGGCCAACAACCCACTTGCGACGTCGGTTGAGGGGTGGTTACGTCGGGTGCAGGAGGCCAACCTGGACGTTCCCCCCGATACCTCACCCAAGCCTGTGTTCTGCCGCGCCTGCGGTACTAAAGCCCGAGCCGGGGCTACGTTTTGTGCCGCGTGCGGGACGACGCTTGCTCGGCCTCCGGTAATGGCCGCACCTCAGGTCGTGGCGCCTCCGAGCGTCCCGGCTGCGGCGCCGCGCGTCAGGACTCCGCTGGAGAAGCGCACGCTCCGCCTTCGTCTCCTCGTCGTCGGTGGGGTCGCCGTCCTCGGCGCCGGAGTAGTGCTGTTCCTGGGAGCCAACGAAACGATCCCGACGAATCCAAAGCCGCCCGCGCCCGCGGACGCCGCTCCCTGACCCTTTAGCCCTGGCGGGCCGTGTCACACCCCTCCGATACGGTGAGGGCGTGGCTCTTGATGCGATAACCGAAGGTCTCAACCCCGAGCAGCTCGCGGCCGTCAAGGCGGTGCGGGGGCCGGTGTGCATCCTCGCGGGGGCCGGGTCGGGCAAGACGACGACGATCACGCGCCGGATCGCGCATCAGGTCGCGACCGGTACGTTCGAGCCGGTCGACGATCCTCGCCGTCACGTTCACCGACAAGGCGGCCGGCGAGATGCGGGCGCGGCTCGAGACGCTCGGCGTCGAGGGCGTGCGCGCCCGCACGTTCCACTCGGCCGCGCTCGCCCAGCTGCGCGCCCTGTGGCCCGGACGCGCCGGCCGAGATCCTTCCGTCGAAAGCCATGGCGCTTCGCCAGATCGGCAACACGCTGCCCAAGCCCTACAAGTTCCGGCCGGCGGGCGACCTCGCGACCGAGATCGAGTGGGCCAAGAACCGCCGCATCGGGTCGGAGGCCTACGCAGTCTTCGCTCGGCAGACCACGAACCGCCGATCCCGGTCGACCTCATGAAGAGCGTCTACAAGCGTTACGAGAACGGCAAGCACGATCGCAACCTCATCGACTTCGAGGACTTGCTCGAGCTCACGATCCAGATGTTCCAGACGACGAGTGGGCGCGCGAGCGCTTCGCGGCCCGCTACCACGCGTTCACCGTCGACGAGTACCAGGACGTCAACCTGCTGCAGGAGACGCTGCTGCGGGAATGGGTCGGCGAGCGCGACGACCTCTGCGTGGTCGGCGACGACTACCAGTCGATCTACGGGTTCACCGGGGCGACGCCCGCGCTACCTGCTCGAGATGCCGACGCGCTTCCCACGTACCGACGGTGGTCCGGCTCGAGTCGAACTACCGCTCGACGCCCGCAGGTGCTCGAGGTCGCGAACGAGCTCGTGCCCAAGCTCGGGCGGGGCCGAGAAGGTGCTGCGGGCGGTGCGCGACTCGGGGCCCGAGCCCGCGCTCCGCGCCTTCTCGAGCCCGAGCGCGCGAGATCGCCGTTCCTCGTCGAATCGCATCAAGGAGCTGCACGACGGACGGCGTCGCGCTCGAGGAGATGGCGATCCTCTACCGGGTGAACTTCCGCTCGGAGGACTACGAGGAGGCGCTCGCGGCCGCCGGGATCCCGTTCCAGGTCAAGGACGGCGCCTTCCTGGACCGAGCGACCGCTCGCCAGCATCCTCACCCCGCTGCGCAAGTCCAAGGCAGGTCGACGTTGCAGCCGCGGTGCGCAAGGCCGCCGACGAACTCGGCTATCATCGAAGAGCCTGCCCGACGATCTCGGCGACCAGGAGCTCACTCGCCAGAACGACCTCGCCCGCTTCGTACGCCTCGCCGAGGAGTTCGACGACGGCTGCGCACGACCGCGGCCGACTTCGTCGCCGACATCGAGGCTCGCTTCGGGAGCGGCTCCGAAGGGGGCCGCGGCGTGAACCTGCTGACGCTCCATCGCGCCAAGGGCCTCGAGTTCGAGGCCGTGTTCCTCCCTCGGCTCGAGGACGGCGAACTTCCGTTCAAGCGTTCCCGCACGCCCGAGAGCGATCGCCGAGGAACGGCGCCTGTTCTACGTCGGGATCACGAGAGCCAAGACGCATCTCGCGATCACGTGGGTCACCGAAGGCAAGCACCGAGTGAGCCCCTTCGTTCGAGAGCTGCTCGGGAGCGCGCAGGCCGCCGCTTCCACCGAGCGCCAGCCGATGCGCGCGCACGTACCCAAGGAAGTCGTCGTTGCCGAAATCGGCGCCGTCATCTCCACCGGCGGGTTCGAGGGCACGATCATCGAGGTCGGCGAGGACTCGGTGGTGCTCGACGTCGACGGTGCTCGCCTGAGCGTGGACTTCGGCGAAGTTGTCACGTCGGGCGGCAAGAGGCTCCCATTGGGCCCGGCCCCTTCAGCGCGCGACGCGCTCGTGTTCGCTCTGAAGAAGTGGCGTCTGGAACGAGCGCGGGCCGATGAGGTCCCCGCCTACGTCGTGTTCCACGACGCAACCCTGGAATCGATCGCCGAGCTCGCACCCACCAGCGAAGCCGCCCTATCAACGGTCACAGGCATAGGCCCAACAAAACTCGAACGCTACGGAGCCGAAGTCCTAGCCGTGATCGAGGCTACCCAAGGGTGAGCTAGGGCAACTCGATGGCTAGTGCCGGACCCAGGCGTTCTAGTGCCGGCTCGGCCAGGTGGTAGATCGGGCCCGTCGAGGAATCGAGGAACGACACCGCGATGCGGCCGTCCGGGAAGATGCCGACGGTGTTGAAGTCGAAGCGGATCTGCTGGCCGACGCCGGCCGCTGAGTTGATGTCTCCCAGCCCGATCTCGTAGAGCGACACGAGCTGTGGGGTGTTCGTGCTGATGTCGAGCTTGTAGAGCAGGTCGCGATCCGATTCCGCGGTGGTCGCGTGCAGCGCCACGGCCGCGACGCCGGCGTCGTCGTTCACCCGGTAGTCGACCTGCATCCCGTTGCTCGAGTGATCTTTCGGAAGCTCGACCTTGATCGACTTCCACGTGCGCGCGCCGTCGGTCGAGATGCGGTACTCGAAGCTCGGCCCCTGCTGCAGCAGGTTGTGGATGCGCCCGCGCGAGTCGACGAGCAGCTTGCCGCCGAGGTCGGGGCCCTTGGGCAGCGTGAGTGCCTTCCACTTCTGGGTGGCGGGATCGAGCACAGACCAAGAGTCGTTGAAACCGCTCGGAGCCGCCAGCGCCGACCCGCCGCCCAGCGGGGTGATCGGGCTCTGCGAGTTCGGAAGGTCCCAATCGAGGTCCTCGTCGGGCTTGGTCTTGACCCAGCCGGTGACCGAGTCCTCGAACTGTCCGTCCACGAACGGGTTCGACACGCTCGTGTAGGTCAGTCCGTCGGTTGAATAAAGGAGTGGGCCCTGGTGCGGATAGCCGTCCACGAACACGACGTAGGGAACGTCCAGGCCCTCGAACGGACCCGGGATGACGCTGAGCCACGGCCGGTCGTAGAACGGCGTGTGCAGCGGCATCTCGAGGTATTGCCATTCGTCGAGCTGCGCGTCGTACTTGTAGGAGAGAAGGTGGTCGGCGGAGTAGGGGTCCCACTCGACCGCAACGATGTCGCCGCCCGGAGCAACCGTGAGCGTGCCCTCGCCGTTGACCAGTGGCGCAGGTGGCCGAACCGACTTCCACGTCTTGCCGTCGTCGTCGGTGTAGTTGATGTAGCTGCCGCCGAGGTCGAGCAGCCGGCCCTTCGGGGTGACCGTGATGTAGTTCTCGCAGCAGTTGCCGGTGCGCTCGGCGACCCGGAACTTCGCTTTGCGCACGCGGTCGTCGCTCGGCGAGGGGCTGCGCCCGAACTCGGTCACCTTGAAGGACTCCACGCGCGTCGGCGGGCTGAAGTCGACCACCTGGGCCGGTGCCGCGGGAAGGTTCTGGCCGATGGCCGATACGGCGCTCGTTCCGACGAGGGTCGCGATCAGGCCGACCCCGATGAGGGCTCGGCGGGTTGTAGCGGGCATTCTCTCTCCCCTCCAGGCGTGATTTGCTCACTAGAGGAGTTCGGGGGCCTCCCTCGATTCCCTGCCCGGGGCTTTGTCCAGGGGGCCGGGGTCGGGCTCGGTCGGCCCGGCTTGGCGATCGTGCAGCCACTGGACCCCGAGGACCGAGCCGACCGCCACGGCCGCCCCCAGGAAGGCTCCGGCCATCGTGTCGGTAAGCCAGTGGGCCGAGAGGTAGACGCGGCTGAGCCCCATCAACAAGGTGATCGCGACCGCGCCGAGCATCCAGGCCCGGCGGCGGGGGCCGGGGGCCACCAGGATCAGCACGATGATCACGGAGATCACGGCCGCGGCCATCGTGTGTCCCGAAGGAAAGGCGTTGTTCGAAACTCCCACCATCGGATCAGGCGGACGCGGGCGAGCGTAGGCCCACTTGAGCGTGCTGTTCAGGACCTCGCCGAGTGTTACGGCGAGAAGGAATGCGCCAAGGAGCCACCAGTGCCGTCGCACGATCAGGAGCACGGCGACGGCAATACGCAAAGGGATGGTGACGAACGAGGAGCCGATGATGTCCAACGCGTCGGCCAGGAAGGTGACAGCGTCGACGCGGATCTCGACGAAGAAGTCGTGCACGGCATCGTCGATCGACTGGACCACCTCGCGCGTCGCGGGAATGGCCTGTAACAAAAGCATCAAACCCGCCGCCGCGACGAGACCAATAAAGAAGTGAGTGGTCCACGGATGCAACGCCGGCGTCGAGGGCCGCGATCCCGAGCTCATTGGTCCTTCTTAGCGTCTTCTTAGGTCTTTCTCATCGCTTTCTGATCTCCAGGCGCTTGGATGCAGCGGCAGCCTGAGGGGGCCGTGCGATGGCGAGTGCCTGACTCGCCGCGATCGAAAGAGGCCCCGGCCGCCAACCCCGGGGCCTCTTTTCGTTTTGAGGCGGGGGCCGGCTCTCAGATCAGGGGCCGTCATCCCTTGGTGCCTTGGTGTTACCCGTTGAGCAAAACGGACAAACCGAAACGGGCACAATGGTCCGTGATGGATTTCGATGCATTGGTTCGCCGCCGCCGGATGGTTCGCAACTACCTGGATCGTCCGGTCGCACGCGATGTGATCGAGCGCATCGTCGAGCGCGCACGTAAGGGACCCAGCGCCGGCTTCAGCCAGGGCCTCTACTTCGTCGTCGTTACCGACGAAGCCACTCGGCGCGAGCTCGCGCAACTGGCCGGCGAGGACGACTACGTCAAGGACGGGATGACGCCGTGGATATCACGGGCGCCGGTGCACGTCGTCGTGTGCGTGAGCGAGGAGGACTATCACGCGCGCTATCGCGAGCCCGACAAGCTCGCCGATGACGGAACCGAGATCGAATGGCCTGTCCCGTATTGGTGGATCGACGCGGGGGCCACGCTGATGCTGCTGTTACTCGCGGCGGTCGACGAAGGTTTGGGAGCGGGCTTCTTCGGCGTACACCGCCTAGAAGGGATCACCGACCTGCTCGGGATCCCCGCAAACGTTCGCGCCGATAGGAGCGGTAACGATGGGCTACGCGGCCGAAACCCAACCCCTGGGCTCAGCCTCGCGAGGCCGCAAACCCACAACAGAAACGATCCACTGGGAACACTGGTAATCGAGTTTGGTACTCGCCAAATCTTCCGATCAGAGGGGTGAAAACCGACTCTGAGCCGGAAGATTTCGGGGTGGGGGACTAGACGGAATGGAAGAGTTTCGGGAAGCGCAGGCCTAGCCATGGCTTGCGGCCCCACGACAGGACCTTTCCCTTTAGTAGTGCCGGGGTCTGGGGGATGCGGCCGTAGCCGATCAGCAGGTACGCGACCGGGTCGGCGGAGATGTGACAGTCGACCTTGCCCGGCGATGTCGACGAGACGTCGAGGTTGCCGTTGTTGAAGGTCAGGAAACCGCCGCCGGGCCCCCGCACGCTCAACTCGTATGTCGCGCGGAGACCGGCCGCCTTCTCCTTGTCCACGAAATGGGGGAGCACCGGCATGATCCCGGTGATCACGATCCGGGCATGGTCGGGCGCGATGTCCCACGGGCGGTCTTCGGCCGACGCGATGTCGAGCCCGTGGATCGCCGCCTCGTTGATCAGGAGCGAGCCGAGCGTGAAGGTGGGGAGCTTGATGTCGCCGTGCCAGTTCTGCGGTTGCTCCCACGCTTCCTGCGTCGCGCGTTCGATGAACTGAGCCGTGGCGGTCTCCACGCGTCCGGCGAGCACGTCTGGGTCGCGTTCCGGATCCTCGGCGACCTTCTTGTTCCACGCGTTGTCGAGCGAGAGGTGGTCCCGCACGAACGAATGTCCGCCGGACATCAGCTCCGCGAACAACCCGAAGAGGTGACTCATGTGGGCGGCGGTCTCGGCGATGCTCCACTGCCCGATGGCCGTGCGGCTCGGATCCGTAACGGACCGCAAAGTCGATGCGTAGCGAGAGCTCGTCTCCTCGAGCGCGCGCAGCGAGGCGTCGCGGTCGGTCACGGGCAAGGTCATGCCGGCATCGTACGAGAGAGCGCTATTGGAAGGGGAGCGGGCGAGGCTTCACGCCGCAGACCTTCTTGCGGGCCAGCTTCTTGGTCCCGAACTGCTTTCCCATGCGTTTGGGCTTGGACTTGAGCTTGAGGTCTTTCTCGTCAGGCTCGCGCACGTTGATCAGCTTTGCCTTGGCGCTGGGCATGCGGAAGCGCAGCACGCTCGGCCGGCTACAGCCGTGCAGGATCGTGATGTTCGCGACCGATCCGGACGGCAGCGAATCGCCCTTTGAGTAGCTAACGGTCCCCGAGACGGTCAGCCGCAACGTCTGTCCCTTGCCGACGACGAGGTCGGTCGGCAGGAACCGGATGATCACGTTGGACGGCTCGTTCGGAGTGAACGGATCGCTCACTTCTTGGTCGAACCAGCCGCGCCGCATGGGCTCGATGTGCTGGAGGCTGCGGACCCCGTAGGTCGCTTGGAACTCGTCGTAGCTGCCGAGATGATGCAGAGGCTCGCCGTCCTTGCCGATCACCTCGAGCTTGGCCGCGACGTGACCGTCGGACTGATCGCTCATCAACCAGAGGTCGAGCATCGGCTGCCCGGTGAGGTGCAACGCCTTCTTCATCGGCTTGGTCTCGAAGACCGCGTTCTGACCGGGGCCCGGCGCGCCAACCTGGGCCTGCTCCTGATAGGTGGTCTCGCCCTTCGGTTTCTTGATGCCGAGCTTGCCGCCGGGGCCGAGCGCGAGTTGCCCCATGGGGCCCTTGAGGGTGGGGAACTCGTTGGTCGTCCACCACTGACCGGTGTTCGACTGGACCTGGACGTCGGGCCACTTCTCGACCTTCGTCTTCAAGCCCTTGAGGTAGCGGTCGAACCACGACGTCACGACGTCGTACCAATCGGCGCGTGCCCACTCGGGCTCGACCGAAGCGTGCGCGCCGGGGAAGGCGTGGTTCCAAACTCCGAACATCCCCTTGTGCGGCGTGCTCTTCGAGAGCCGATCGAAGAAGCCGGCGAGCGTGATGTCCTGGACGTTGAAGTCGCGCAGCCCGTGAACCATCAAGGTCGCGGCCTTCACACGTGGGGCGTTGGGACGGTACTCGCGCTTCTGCCAGTACTCGGTGTAGTCGCCGTTCTGATCTGCGGACGAGAGCATGACCTCGGCCTGGCATGACAGTTTCTCGGGGTAGTGCTGGGGGGCGGGAACCTGGCCCGGGAAGAGGCTCACACTTGCCAGGTAGCTAGAGTTCCCGGCGGCCGGCTGACCCGCCCACGGCACTCCGTCCATGAAGTTCCAGTCGTACTGCGAGCCGACGCTCGCGGCCGGGATGATCGCCTTGAGGTACTTCAGCTTCTTGGCGTCGCCGTAAGCCGCGGTCGAGATCTGCGTTTCGGCGTCGTAGCTGATTCCGTACATGCCGACCTTGCCGTTCGACCAAGGCGCGTCGCGACCGAGGTACTGAACGACGTCGGCGCCGTCCTTTATCTGGTTCTCGGCCGTCTGCTCGAGGCAGCCTCCGGATTCCCCGGTGCCGCGCACGTGATGCTGCGCGACCGCGAAACCGCGTGCCGTGAAGTAGTTGATGAAGCTTGGGAGCGAACCGTCGGGGTATTCCTCGACGCCCTGCGAGACGTACGGCGTCATGATCAAGATCGTGGGGACCTTCGTGGGCGGGACGCTGTCGCCCGCCGGGGCCGGGAGCCACGTCTCGACGTAGAGATCGGTGCCGTCGTGGCCCTCGACGTAGTGGCGCTGGACCTCGGGGTCCTGGTCGGGCGACTTGGTCCCGTAGAGCGGCTTGGACTTGACCTTGGGCGCCCAAGCCTTGCCCTTGTCGGGCGCGGAAGCCGCCCCAGCCGGCATCGCCGGCACGAGGGCCGTGCACAGAACCGTCACCAGTATCAAACTCAGTTTTCGCATAAGAGACATTTCTCCCCGGCAGGGTCCGTTCCTGTTGTGTATACGAAAGTACCCGCGCTCGGTCTCGCTCAGATCGGGCAGAGGTAGCCGAAGCCTCGGTCCATTCGCTGAGTGGGAACGCGCCTCAGCGTCGGAGCTGCTACCTCCGGGCCCGCCTCCGGCTCGCCCTCGAACTTGATGATGTCGATGCCGCGCGAGTTGTCGGCGATGTAGACGTGGTCCTTGTGGAAGTAGGGGGCCCAGGTGCTGGCGCCGTTCGGACGGAAGTAGCCGACCTGACGGATGTCCTTCGGGTTGCTCACGTCGAGGAAGCGGGTGCCCTGACCGTAGAACGCGTAGGCGAGGATCCCGTCGCCGCGCGAGTCGAGGTAGTGAGCCGACGCGCACCCGGTCGATCCCTCTTGGTCCTGAGGAGTCCACGTGTCGAGCGCGCGCATGCGGAACTTCGTCGTCGCGATGTCCTTCCAGCCTTCGCCGTTCAGCGAGCCGCGTAGGTCGTAGGTCGCGAAGCGGCCGGAGGTGTTGCAGTTCGAGGTGATGTTCTCCTCGGTCGCGTACAGGACCGCGCCCTTCGTCTCGTCACCGGCAACTCCGAGCTCGTCCTCGCTCGGGATGTTCGCGTCGACGTCGCGCCACGCGTTGTGCATGAAGCGCGACGGCGTCGCCTCGGTCGGAGAACCTCCACCGCCGTAGGGGATCGGCTCGCACGCGGTCGCAGTCTCGACGTCGCCGGTCAGGGGGTTGCGGTGATCGCCGCTCGTCCAGTAGCCGCGCACTCCGCCGGCTCCCGAGACCCACGCCACGCCGGCCGCATCGACTTGCACGTCGTGTGCGTAGTCCGTGATGCCGTCGTTGCGTCCGATGTCGATCGGCTCGGGGCACGCCACGGGGTTGAGCGGATCGCGCACGTCGGTCGCGAAGATCGGCCGCCCGGTGAACCCCGGCTGCGTCTGAGCGTTCGCGTACGGGCCGCCGGTCCACAGGAAGTCACAGTCGTTGACGCACGTGCTCGTGTGTCCGGCCGGGACCGTGAAGAAACCGACCTGCAGCATCGCCGCGGGGTTGGAGACGTCGATGATGTGCACCGCTCCGTACGGGAAGAAGGCACCGGGCGTGCCCGGGCTCGTGAAGCCACGAGGGTCGCGGCTGATGAACAACCGCTTGCGGACGGGGTCGATGTCCATGTCCTCGTTCTCCCAGATGTACATGGGCAGCGCCCCGAGCAGCTTCGGCGCGGCGGGGTTGGAGATGTCGTAGCTGAAGAGCCCAGAGGTGGCCGACACGAACATCGTGTCGCCGATGAAGTTGACCGCGATCGCGGTGCGCATCTCGGGGATGTTCGCCACGAACTCGACGTTTTCCGAGATGGCTCCGGCGGGAGGGGCGGCCCCCTGGGCCGAGGCGGGGACCCCGGCGAGGCACACGAAGAGGCCTGCGAGGCCGGAGACCAGTAGCTTCCTTGCGAGCACGCGCGGACCTCCCTCGATTGACGGGTAAGGGAGGATTCGTCACAAATGCTCGCTTTCCTTCCGGCCCGGAGGCGGCTATCCGGGATTTGGTGAGCCGACCGCTTATCGTGAGCGGTGGCCCCTTGATCGGACGAAGCCAAGGAGGCAATGAAGCCTTGCGACGCGGCCCCCAGCAGAGCCCGGTAGACCAACGCTCGGTTCGCCGGCACAACCTCGGTTTGGTGATGCGGCACCTCTCTCAGGAGGGGCCGCGGTCACGAGCGACCATCGCGAACGAGACCGGGCTGAACAAGACGACGGTCTCGAGCCTTGTCGGCGAGCTCATCGACCGGGGCCTGCTGCTCGAGATCGAGACCGAGAACCCGGGCTCCGTCGGCAGGCCGGCGCTGAAGGTCCAGCTATCGAGGGACGTGGTCGCGGTGGGCCTCGAGCTCGCGGTCGACTACCTCGCCGTGTGCGCCACCGACCTCACCGGCCACGTCAGACATGACGCATTCGTCTCACGCGACAACCGCTCGAGCACGGCCGAGGACGCCCTGGACGCTTTGCTGCAGCTGGCCGAGGATGCACTCGGCGTGGTGACGCGCCAGGGGATGACACCCATCGGGGTCACCGTGGCCGTCCCGGGCATCGTGGACATCGAGCGTGGCGTTCTGTTCAACGCCCCCAACCTCGGGTGGAAAGAGGTGGCCGTCGCGGAGCTGCTGAAGAGCCACCTCGGCCATCCCGACTACCCGATCGCGGTCGACAACGAGTCGAACCTCGGCGCCTTGTGCGAGCTGTGGGAGGGCGTCGGGTCGGACTATCACGACTTCATCTACCTGCTCGGCGAGATCGGGGTCGGCGCCGGGATCATCTGG
The DNA here is from genome assembly GCA_963786155.1 of uncultured Actinomycetes bacterium. Classification (GTDB taxonomy): domain Bacteria; phylum Actinomycetota; class CADDZG01; order CADDZG01; family WHSQ01; genus CAWAXW01. The sequence continues at coordinate 596,741 of CAWAXW010000006.1, forward strand.
AACGGCGAGCTGTTCCGGGGCTCGAGCGGATTCGCCGGCGAGTTCGGTCACCTGACGGTGGATCCTGACGGACCCGAGTGCGGTTGTGGGAGTCGGGGCTGTCTCGAGAGCATCGTTGGACAAGAAGCGGTCGAGCGTGAAGCCGGGATCGCAGAGGACGCCGACGACTCGGGTGTCGGCGGGGTCGGCGCCGGACGGCTGCTGGCCCGCGAGGCCGAGGCCGGGAACGAGCGGGTGCTCGCAACACTCCGCCACGTCGGCCGGACCCTGGGGATCGGGGTCGCCACCCTCGTCAACCTCCTCAATCCCGAGGCGATCGTGCTGGGCGGCTACTTCACGCAGGTAGCGGAGTGGTTGGTTCCGGAGATCGAGGCCGAGGTCAACCGCCGGATGATCGCCGGAGAATGGTCGGATTTCCGCATCCTCGTCTCTCGACTCGAGGGCCAGTCGGCCGTCAGAGGCGCCGCGGCCCTCTCGCTCAGAGCAGTCCTCGCCGACCCGGAGGCGGTGGGAGCCGTCCGGCGGAACTTAAAGGAGTCCCTTCCTTAGAGGGAAAGTTGCGGGGCACCACGAATTCCTTCTTTGCCGGGCGCGCTGAGGAGGGAATCGGATGAAGCTACGCAGCAAGTCTCTGGGCTCGATCTTGGCGGTGGCGGTCTTCGTGACCATCTTCGGGTCCGCCCCCGCTGTTGCTGGATCCAAACTTGGGCCCGGTTGCGATCCGGACAGGACCTCCGTTGCGCACAGAGCCGGGGGCAAACTCGTTAATCGTCAACCTCTGCGCGTCGCATGCGCCACGGAAACGGGCGAGTACACGGGCGAAACCACCATCGGGGTCACGGACGCGGGGACCGTGTGGTTCTCGGCCGCCGATTGGGAGTGGGCGCTGGCTCGCACGCAGGACGACGGAGCGACGTGGGAGAAGTTCGTCGTCCCCGGCCCCCAGGCTTACCCGGGGTGCGGAGGCGGCATCACGTTCTTCACGCCGTGCGACGACTCCCAACAAGCGAAGTACAACACCGTCGGCGACGCGTTCCTGTGGGTCGACCCCGGCACCTCGAAGATCTTCTGGAGCAAGACCTACGGCTACGCGCTCTGCTCGAGCATGAACATGAGCGCGAACGACGGCAACTCGTGGGCGCCGGTCACGCAGTTCGCGTGCCCGGGAGGTGACTACGAGAAGATCTCGGGCGGCCCACCTCCGGAGGGCGGCGAGCAACCGGTCGGTTATCCGAACGTCCTCTACGTCTGCGTGAACGGACCTGCGCCGACGTTCGTCGTAGGGCCGAGCCGCGTTTGCTACAAGTCACTCGACGGGGGCGAGACGTGGGGCCAGACCGGAGTGCCGGTGACCCCCAATCCGCAGATCCCCGCGTGCATCCACTTCCAGGAACCGCAAGCGGTCGGGTCCGACGGGACCGTGTTCCTGCCGATCGGATGCGTGGTCGACCCGAGCAGCATCTACCTCGCCTACAGCGAGAACGAGGCGACGACATGGAACTACGTGAAGGTCCCCACCGAAGGAATAGGCAGCTCGGCCGGGCTGATCGGAGTAGGCGTGAGCCTCGCGGTCGACGAAGCGGGAACGGTCTACATGCTGTGGCCCGGCGGCGACGGCAAGCTATATCTCGTCTCGACCAAGGACAAGGGCGAGACCTGGAGTGGCCCGATCATGGTGAGCGCTCCGGGCGTCACCGCGGCTGCGCCCGCGGGACAGGTCGCCGCGCGCGAGCCGGGCCACATCGCGATCGCGTACTACGGCTACGGCCGCGGCGGAGATGCGACCACCCTCAACGGCTATCTAACGGAGTCGTTCAACGCCTCGAGCAAGAAGCCGCTGTTCCACAGCGCGATGCTCAACGACCCGAAGGACCCCCTCTACTACCCGATGAAGGAGGGAGGAACGCTGCCGCGCAACGACTACCTCGGAGTGACGATCGCACCCGACGGCACGCCGTGGACCGCGTTGGTGAAGCTCATCGGCAAAGGACCGGATAAGGAAGGCTTCGTCCAGTCGACAGGCTTCGCCGGCCGCCTGGTAGATGCCAAGCCGAGGCCGATCGCAAGGATCGGGCCCCGGGTCCCCCAGTAGGGAACCTCAACAACCCGACTTGATGTCCTCGCAGTCTGCCCACGTTTCCGCGCGCGTCGGGAAGTAACGAGCCGAGTCGTAGTAGAAGCTCATGCGATCGCGGAACGCCTCGTCGTCAAGGAGGCGATCGTCCGCAGTGGCGTAACCCGGCTCGTCGGCGTTCTTGAGCCAGCGATCGAGCCACGCGACTGAGTAGTGCTCGACCAGGGGGTTCCCCCAGTCATCCCACGAGCTGGAAGGGAAGCTCGGTATGTACGACCACTCGTAGTGCGTGCCGCCCTGGATGTTGACCTGATAGACGGGCACGTCCGCCGCTTTCCAGGCCTCGAACCCGCCCTTCTTGCCGTCTGCATCAGGCGGCTGCGTAAAAGGCGTCGGGACTAGGCCGTAGTCGGCGGACTGACCCATCGTGGGCACGCGCGGCTCGACCTCGAATCCCGCGAGCGAGCCGGAGCCGCTGAGGTTGTCCCACGCGACCGCGACGTCCACGGGGTTGGTCTCGGTCAGAGCTCCGGGCCACTCCGTGATCCCCTGCACAACGCTCACGCCGGTGGCGCCGAGCGAGTGCCCGACGATCCCTAAGCGGTCACGATCGACGAGCTCCCAGATCGGATTGTGGGCAGTCGTCGGTGACGCGGGCCTCAGTGTGTTGTGCGGATAGGGGTTCTCGGGACTCGAAAAGAAGAAGTCGATGGAGTCGACGAGGTTCGTCACGAACACTCCCGACTGCAGGTTGGTGCCGGGCTCGTTGTCCGGCGTGCGGTTGTCCGACCGTCCCTGCCCCCTAACGTCGTAGGTCATCACGACGTAACCGTTGCGGACCAACTCTTGCGCGAACCACCAGTAAGCGGTCTCGGAGACCTGCACCGACCCGGTCTCTATGACCACGGCCGGTAACTTCGTTCCCTCGGGCACGTCGCGCGGCGCCCATACTCGCCCCGAAAGCAACGCGCCTTCCGAATCCGCATAGATGACGGGCGTCACTTCGCCCTCGACCTCGTAGAAGGGATCCACATCTGGATAGTCCTGAGGATCGCCGGTGCATTGCTCGGCCCAGTACGCGCACAAGTTCCCGCGCGAGTCCCACGGCCAGTTGCGCTGGACATAGCTGCGTTGTGCGTAATCGAGGATGTTGGTGGCGCTCCGCGCCTGCCACGCCTGCATGAACGCCGGGTCGCTAGCTTGGGCGGCGGGCTCCTGGGTCGTGATCTGGTAGTTGGCGCGCTCGCGCTGGAACCATTCTGGCGACGGGTAACTCGGCTCGGTCGATTGCGCACCGGCGGTCGATGGAACGGCCGCTACGACGGCGAGGGCAAGGGCGATCTTCGGACTCAGCTTCATGGTGTTGCTCCCATCCAGCCGTCGAGGTAACAAGGACGGTCGCCGCAGATCGCGACCACCAAGCTCTCGGGGCTCAGGAACTGCGCGATCTGGAACTGGCCTTCGAGCGTCTCGCTCTGGTCGGGGCCGTGCGGGTCGACGCCTTGATCGTTAGCGCGGTTCTCGACCGGCGGGGGCGTCGTTCCCTTGCCCCCTTCTCGCATCGGGCCGACATCGGCCACCATTAGCGCGGAGCCCGCGAACGGGAAGCTGTCTATCGCCGGGATCCCCCAGAACGGGACCCGAAGCGGCGAACGACCGGGATCGAGCTCCGGCTTACGGATCTGCGCACCCACGGTGCGCGCCATCACCTCGGTAGCCCAGTTCGATACCTGGTGGTCGCCGAACGCCTCGTGCATCAGGACCTCGTGCGGGGGAGTGTTCTCGTAAGGGTCGGTGGTCATGTGGTGCGCGTAGCCGTTGGACTCGGCCCGGTCCCAGAGCGTCTGCGTGAGCCCGAACAGGAGCTGCCGTTCGATCTCGTTCGGATACGCGTTGTACATGACGATCGAGTACGTGTCGAAGTCGATACTGCGCTGCAGCAGGGTCGAGTAGTTCATCGCCGGTACGCCGAGATAGGCCTGCGTGAAGTCCGGCGCCACCGCCGTGAGCGCGCCGCCCATGATCCCGCCCTGGCTGCCGCCCGCGTAATAGAGGCGGCTCGTGTCGATCGTGGATCCGGTCTCACCACCGACGGTGAACTGGAAAGCGGGGTCGGACGAGAAACCCTCCGGGTGGATGAGCGCCCGGCCTATGTACATGAAATTGAGGAAGCCCTGCTGGCTGCGATCGGCGAGCGTCGAGAAGCGGCCGAGGTCCGACAGGATCGAGACCGCGTTGGGGATGTCCTCCTGCGACATGCCGATCCAATCTGCGCCGCAGAAGACGAACCCGTACTCGCGGCCCATGTTGAGGAACTTGCCGCCGTTGACCTGGTCGGCGGTGCCGAGGAGCCCATGTCCGACGAGCGTCGGGCGGCCCTGCTCGACCTTTTCCCCGTCGACCAGCGAGCGGGGGACGTTGCAGATGAAAGTCGCGGGATAGACGTTTCCAGGGATACGCGTCGGGATCGTCGACCCCGGCACATAGGCGAACTTCGAGCCGGTCGGACATCCGGGTTGGTCGAGATAGCACGGGACGAGGACGCGCCCGGTCACACGGCGGGCAACGCGGTCGTCTTCTCCCTCCTGGCAGCCGTCGGCTCCACACGGCACGAAGTCCTGGACCTCGGTGACCACGAAGTCGGGTGAGTCGCCCTCGACCTCGAGGTCGGCGAGGTCGGTGTCGCCGAGCTGCCCGAACGCATCGTCGCGGATCGACAGCATGCGCTCCGAAAGATTGCGCTCGCTCGCGACCGTGAAGTCCCACGCGAGGTAGAGCTCGTCGCGCTCGATGCCCGCGCTCTCGAGGATCGGGAAGACGTTGTCCTCGAAGTGCTCGTCGCGGGCCGTGTCGGCGCCCTCGTCGGCGAGGGCCGCGAACGGAGCCTGCGGAGCGATCGTGGCTCCGGCGGCATCCTTCAGGTTGCGAAGGGCCACGACGTAGCGCGCGCCCTCGGCGAAGTTGACGGCCGGCCTCACGATGAGGACCCGGTTGGCGTCCGTGGTCGCCTGCGCGTCCAGCTCGCTCCAGACCGGGTGTCGCTCGCCCGTTGCGGCGTTGATCACGACGATCGGGGCGTCGGGGGCCGAGTAGGCGCCGAGGTCCTGCAGCGTGACCGGATCCGTGTTGGCGAACGCCCCGTCGCTGTCGAGGCCGGGGACCTTGGTGATGATCGGCGTGCCCGGGCTGAAACCGTCGTTGCGGTTGATGTCGATCGGCTCGATGGGCTTGTTCGCGACGTTGCGGGGCATCGAGAGGATGTCGAGGTTCAGCCGGCGCCCGGTGTCGGTCGAGGGGTCGGCCACGGTGAAGTGGTCGTTGGGCCAGGGCAGGAGGCAGACGGCGGGGTCGAGCGTGTCGCAGCGGGCATCTGCCCCCGGGAGATCGTCGCCCGGAGCTACCCGGACCATCGCCTGAGCAGGCCCCACGAGCACGGCAGCCACCAGCGCGGCCGCGGCCGCGATCGTCTTGAACCTCATTTAGCCCTCCCAGGGGTGAAAAGAGTCTTCGAACGGGAGGGTTCGCCGGGGGCCCGGCTCGTCCTGCTTAGTGCCGCTTGTCCGTTTGGTGCCTTCGGTCAGCGACGACGACCCACTATCAGCGCGAGCGCGGCCAGCCCGATAAGGCCTCCGATGATGAGGTTCACGTCGATGGCGGGTTGCCAGTGGACGCCGTGGCCGTCGATGACGTAGGCGCCGGCCGGCTTGCCTGCCAGCCCGAAGCCGGATCCCGAGCCGCGGCCTAGACCGTCCGGGCCCTCGCCCTCGCCCGAGCCCCCACCGCCTCCGCCCATCACCCTCGCCGCGGGGATCACGGTGACGCCGTTCTTCTCATAGGGCTCGCCGAACACTCTCTTCACGGTGATCGTGTCGCGATGCCCCTTCAACAGCTCTTCGATGTTCGAGCTCACTGTCACTCCCTTCTGAATCGGCTACAGCTTCGTTAACACGAGGCTCGTATCGAGCTCCAGGAATCGTCCGTACCTGGTTACTTCCTTCTCTAGAGCTTTCATCTGGGGCTCATCGAACCGGCCGTAAAGGGCCGCCTCTATCTGGACCGCTCCCTTGTTGAGTGTCCGCTTCCACGAGCCCGCGAACTGACCGTCGAGCGTGAGCACGCCGCTGAAGACGAGGTCGGACAGACTCGCTTTGCGTGAGAGGTCGAGGATGTACCTGCTCTCGCTGTAGCCGACGATGTACTCGTCGAGACCTTGCAACAGATGGACGACGGGAGCGCGTGGTCGCGGCGCCGCCTGCCGTGCGTACCAGAATTCGGTGCCGCCGACGACGTCGCGTTCGAGCTTCGAGCCCGCCATCTCGAGACCCTCCCTGATCGTGGACATCTTGAGACTCGACCACCAGTTGAGATCTTTGACCGTCGCCGGACCGTGGCTCGTGTAGTAGCGGACGACGAACTCCTTCAGTGCCTTGTCGTACGGCAGAGACTTGGCCTTCGGCGCGCGCTCCTCCAGCAAGGCGTAGGTGTGCAGTTTGCCTTTCGGCACTCCGCTGCAAACGATCCCCTCGAGCTCGAGGTGCATGAAGATGTAGCCGAGCTGCGAAGCGTCGGCATCGATCCCCGACTTCCGGAGCACGTCGCCGAACTCTCGACGGGTCAAGTGCTCGTCGCCCTTGAGGGTTCGGACGATCACCCTTGTTGCCTTCTTGAGAAGGGCTGCGTCGAGCCCGAGTTGGCGGAGGCGGGAAGCCGTTCCCGCTTGGACGCGCGGCCCGGTGAGCTCCAAGATCCAGCGGATGTCTTCGGGCGTTACGAATTGCCACGTGGGCCGCAAGACGTGCGTGCGAAGGATCTTGCCTTCCACGTAGGCCCGATGGACCGAGGCGTCGGTCGCCTTCTTGCACCGCTGCCCGAGGGACCATCTCCCGATCCAGTAGTCCTGACCTTGCACGCACCCGAACCACCGAACGACATCCTCGGGCGAGTCGAAGGGAGCGCCGGTCGCCAGCACATTTCGCATACGACGACGAGCGATGCCCAGTTCCTCCCTGGAAGAGAGCCCCTCCCGTCCCATCACCGCAGCCTCGCATGCTCGTCGAAGGGAAATCGTGACTCACACGTGACTATTGAGATATTTCAATCGAGGCCCTCTCCCCGTAGGATGAAGGTGGCTCGAGAAGCGGGCTTGGCTACATAGTGGTGGGGGGTGCGTCATGAATAATGACGACAGACTCGTCCCGGATTACCCGTTCATCGACCTCCGACATCCCCCGGGCACAAATGGGCATCCGATAGATCACTTTGTCGAGCTTTACGAGGACGAGCACGCGCTCGTGACTTCGGTCGCGAAATTCACTTCGAATGGCATCCGCGCTGGCGAATCATCAGTCGTCATCGCCGATCGATCCCGTCGGGAGGCGATCGAAACCGAGCTCGACCGCAGGTTGGATCTACGCGACGCCATTTGGAGTGGCAACTACATCTCGCTCGACGCACATCAGACGATGTCTCGGTTCGTCACCGAAGGCGAACCGGATCCGGAGAAGTTCGACGCCGCGGCCAGGGAGATCGTCTCTCGGGCGGCCCGTCACAGCAAAGAAGTTCGGCTCTTCGGCGAGATCGTGGCGATCATGTGGGACCAGGGGTACGTGGCCGGCGCTCTCGCTTTAGAAGACCTCTGGAACGGATTCGTCCCAGCCGAACCTATGAAACTCTTCTGCGCGTACCCGTTGAGCGGGTTCGGGAGGGACGACCAGGCATCGATGGATGCGGTCTGCGAGAAGCACAGCCGCGTCTTTACCCCTCCCCGATCTAACGGCTCCTAAAAACAAAGGAACCGGCCCTCGGCGCGCCGAATCCTTGTCTCAGGCGAGACAAGGAGTGTGGCGATGCGAAGGCTCGGGGTCCTGGTATTGGTCGTCTTGATGGTGGGCTCGTTGCCCGCGAGCGCAAGGATGCGAGCGCCGGTCGAAGAGTCGTATCAGGCGACCGCCCTTCCGTTCCCGAACGGCTCGTACGACAGCGGCGAGGGCTGCTTCTACGGCGTCGACGGCGTCCACAAGCACTTTCACGAGTTCGTGGCCCCCGCTAAGGGCAAGCTCGACGTCGGCATCCCCCTTCTAACGGGCGATTGGGACCTGTTCGTGGTCGATCCCGAGGGCACCGTGCTGACGGAGTCGTCCGGCGACAGCGGCGTGGCGGAGCGCACCGAGCTCAAGATGAAGAAGGGCCAAGAGATCTCGATAGTCGCCTGCAACTGGGCCGGCGAACCCCAAGTAACGGTGGAGTACACCTTCCGCTAGCCGATACTCGCGGCTACCACCGATCTGTTTGCACCGAAGTTACTCGCCGTTCATCCCCAGAAATGATGGCGAAACCTCTCGTTCCTAGCATCTCGGACATCCGAGGAACGAGAGAGGAGCGCTATGAGCAGGTATTGGCGGATCGCCGGGGCTCTGGTCCTGATCGTGGGGACGATCGCCGGCTTGGGAGCTCAGGCGAAGGGGCGACCCCTCGTCGGCGTGCTCGAACGGGGGACCGCCGTCTTCTGGAAGGGCGGGCGCGTCGGCGCCGTCACCAACGGTTTGGCCGGCGATGCTTCGTGCGCCCGTCCCTGCTTCACGTACCGGCTGCGACTGGCCGAGGAAGGCGCGCGCCTTCGAGTCGCGATCGACGTCCCACAGCGGAACGACAGCTTCGGACTGAACGTCGTGTCTCCGTCTGGAATCTCTACGGAGGTAGTGAACATCAATGCTTTCAACGCGGAGGCGTTCGTACCCAAGCCCGCACTGGGGACGTGGACGATCACGGTCACCCCACTGACCGCCGAATACTCGACATTCCAGCTACGAGCGAAGTTGGAGGTCAGGAAGTACTCGCCTCCGAGAACCGCCGAGCTCTGGTTGCCGAACCTGATGGTGCCCAGGCTGTGGGAGTTCGGGTTCGTGGCCCCTGTCTCAGGGATTGCGGGGTTCTCGATGGATGATGCGAATCCTCCTCTCGATGCCGCCGGCATGCATCCCTTCTCGTGCACCGTGGACGAGATGGAGGCCGGCGCACAGCGATGCTTGCGATTCTCTTTTCAGATGGCCAACGCGGGCGACGGTAACTTCGATGTGCGCTTCAACACGTCGGCGAACGCAATGATCGGGAAGATGGTGCAGTGCATCCAGCGGCCCTCGGGCTCCCCCATCGCTCGAGACGCCGGTGAATTCGACTTCCACGCCGTGCACGCCCACTACCACTACAAGGACGTCATCGCCCACAGCCTGTTCCGGGTGACGGATCGTGAGACCGGTGCGATGAATCTCGTCGGTGTCGGCGAGAAGACCGGTTACCACCCTGCCGATCAGTCGTTCGCCGAGTGGGACCGGATCGTGCAGGCGCCCACGGGCACGAGCGCCGACGCAGGGAACTGCTTCCCGGACTCGAACCAGCAGATCGGTCTATCGCGTGGGTGGGGCGACGCGTACCGCTGGCAACGGCCCGGCAACTTCGTCGAGTTCGGCGACAACCCGGACGGCTGGTACGTGGTGCGCACGGTCGCTGATCCGCTCGATCATCTCCTCGAGAGCGACGAGACCGACAACGCCGGCTACGCCTACATACGAGTGGTGGGCGACTCGGTCCGGCTTCTGGAGCAGGGCCGGGGGCTGAGCCCCTGGGATCCACACAAGGTCGTCAACCGATACTGATCGAGGCTTAACCGCGAGCGGGAAGCGGTCGATACCCAGTGAATGAATCGACGGGCGATCGCCGCGCTCTTCGCCGCGCTGGCGCTGTTATCCGGTGCCGCGTGCGGTACCGAGCCGGCTGACACCCCTCCCGCCGACAACGGTGCCGTTCAGCCCGAAGTCGGTGGCCCGGGGCTCGGAGATCCCGGCGGCATGGTCGACAGCGCCGAGCAAAGCATCCAAGACAGCGTCAACAAGGTCGAAGAAGGCTTCAACGCCAACATCCCGACCAACCCCTAGTAGTCAGTAGGGGGCGACACTCCTCGCTAGTCGCTGGTTGCCTTTTCGTGAACGCGCCGACCGGCCCGCGCACTGGCGTCGGCAGCCTTTCGTGACTTCTTCAAGGCATCTTGCATGGCATCGCCGAACTTCCCGCCCTTGTCATCGCCCTTCTTCTCGCCCTTGCGGGCAAGTGAATCGACCTTGTTTTGCATGCGCTTCGACTTCGACGGCGAGAACACGCCCGTAACGAAGAGAACGAGACACACGACCCCGAGCACAACGATCAACAGAAGAACCTTCACCAGGCGCTATTACCCGATGAAGCTCGCTTTACCCAGGCCAAGCAAAAGCGACGCGATTTGGTGGGTCGCCGGGGAATCGAACCCCGAACCTACTGATTAAGAGTCAGTTGCTCTGCCAATTGAGCTAGCGACCCGCCGAGGAGTCTATCGGTCTGCCGCCCGAGCCCGACTCGGTCGATGTTTCCCGACTCGATAGCGGATAGCGCAGTTCAGTCGAGAAACATCGGCGCGACTCCGGTTCGGGAGCTCGCCGGCTCGATCTTCGGTCGAGGTTTCTTGTCCTAAGGTCGCATAGCGACCTCTAGTAACGGAACCTCGTGAGGGCGACCGACCGGATTCGAACCGGCGACATCCTGGACCACAACCAGGTGCTCTAACCATGCTGAGCTACGGCCGCCATGGCGCCGCTAAAGCGTAACCCCCGAAGGTCTCCGAAACTTCCTAGCGAGCCCGAACGAGGAGGGCGACGACCTCACGCACGGGATATTCGTCGGAGTCCCATGTCGAGAAGTAGTCGAGGTGCTGCCACGTACCACCCGACTGCCGCCAGCGCGCCTCCCACACGACCTCGACGCCGAGGTTGTAGATGCCCTTGGTCTCGAACAGATGTCCAATGCTGCCGTCCTTGTGGCGGGTCCACTTCCGCCCCGGCCCGCGTGTCGTCCGCTGGGCCCCGTCGTCAAAGTCCCAGACGTATTCGACGGGCCGAGCTTCTGCCGTGACCGTCAAAGAGCCGGCAGAAGCGGTAGCCACGATCGCCCGCGGCTCCCGCTCCAACCAGAAGAAAGACTCGAGCCCAGTAAGCCCGATCCGAGCCGGCGCAACATCGAGCCGAGGATCCTCAGCCAAAGCCCGAGCCCGATCCGCCGCAATGTAAGCCAGCTCCTCAGGAGAAGGAGGGGCCGGCAACGCAGCCACGGGAGCAGAGGAATCCGAAGGCAAGTCAGCGATTTGGTAGTAAGCGCATCCATTTTCGATGGGAGAGATGCGCGAGTCGCACCGTGGACCCGAATCTGGAGAACCTGTCACTGGGGTTGATCCGACTGAAGACCCACTCCCAATGTCTTCACTCGGTGCGTCATAGGAGCTTGCCGTCGCCTCCACACCGCGGTCTCCGTTCTGCCACAAAGTGATCTCGCCTGTGCCGTCCTCGTCCGCTGCGACAGGCGATGACATAGCAAGAAGGAGTGCCAGCACTACGACCATCCGATTGGTCATCGTGCTGGTCTGTCCCTGACAGTCTTGGAGTTGTGGATCTTCCAGGTGTCGCCGTCGAGTTTCAGCGTCCACTCGATGGTGCGGAGTCGAGGGTTACTTGTAGTTACCTCTTTGCCGGATTCGGAAAAGAACCGGGGGTTCTGAAGGACGACCTGGCGGATAACTACCTCGTCTTCTGAATTACTCAGAACCCGAAGATTGATGGTTCTGAAATTTGTTTGAACGGTGATCATGTCGGTTGCAAGCTGACGCGCCTCCTCGGTTGCGATGTCCCGAAGGGGACCGTCCGGTGTCAGTGTCTCGGGAATCAGCGACACGTCTCCCGTCTCGATTGACTCGATGCGAAGCGCGTCTAGTTCCCTGAATCGATCGAGGGCTTCGGTGTTCGTGAGGGAGTGGTCGGGGGCGGGTGGGGGGTTTGCTTGGGGTTGGGTTCCGCCGGGGGTGGGGGTTGGGTCGTTGGTGTTTAGGAGGGTCCAGCCGAGTAGGGCTGCTGCCATTAGGGCGGCGGCTATCAGGAATGCTTTTGCTGGGGACAGGCCTCGGCCCTCGTCTTTGCTCGGTATCTGGCTGGATCTTTCTGCTTGTTGCACCGCCGTCTCCACCTGTTGCGCCCGCTCGGGCAATAGTACAAACCGGGCAAACCTTCGGGAGTGTGGCCGGGGTCACGGTGGGTCAGGCGGGGGCTGGTTCGGGGGATTCTTCCCTCAGCCGACGAATCCGTTTGGCTCGGGCGTAGAGGAGCATCAAGCCCGCTCCCGCGATTCCGCTGGCGAAGATGAAGGCTCCTCGGTAGCCGAGGACCGCGGCTATGAGGCCGGCCGAGAGGGCTCCCACCCCGAAGGACAGGTCGAAGAAGGCGGTGAAGGTTCCGACGACGGCTCCTCGTTCGGAGGCGGGCGCGCCGCGGATGGCGAGCGTCATCATCGCCGGGAACGCCAGCGAGTGGCCGATCGAATAGATGGCGGTGCCGAGGAGCAAACCCGCAGGCTCGGACCACAGCCCGATCACCAACATCCCCGCCGCGACGAGCGTGAGGGCTGCTCGTCCGGAACGGCCAGGGCCGAGCTTGTCCGGTATGCGCGCGCCGAAGGCTCGGATCAGGAACGCGATCACCGCATGCAACACGAAGATGAAGCGAGACCCCTTCATCCCGATCTCGAGCGCGTACAGCGGCACGAACGAGGTGAAAGTGGCGAGGCCCCAGATGTTCGCTGCGAGCACGGTCCCCGGCAACAGCGCGGCTCGGTGAATGAATCGGCGCGGCCCGGCCGCGGAGGCCTCGGCTGCGCCTTCGGGGCGCGTGTCGGGCAATGGGATCCCGATCACGCCGGCAGCAAGCGCGGCCACGGCGGCAACGACCCACACCGCGTCGAAGCTGAACTGCTCGAGCACCAACTCGCCCACCACCGGCCCGAGCCCGATGCCCAAGAACAGCGCGAGCGAGAAGTAGCTGATCGCCTCGCCCCGGCGCTCTTCGGGCGCGAGGTCGTTGATGACGCTCGCGGCCCCCGTGTAGAAGAAGGCTTCGCCGACACCCGTGAGCAACCTGAAGAAGATGAGAGGCGCGAGCGAGCTCACGAGGGTGTAGCCGAGGACCGAGACCCCGACGATGAGCCCGCCCCCGATAAGGAGGATCCTCCGACCCCGCTCGTCGCCCAGGCGCCCAGCGATCGGGCGCAGGATGACCGCCGTGATCGAGAAGACCCCGACCACAAGTCCGACCTGGAACTCGTCATAGCCCAGCGGCCCCTCGACGTAGAGCGGCAGCACCGGGATCAAGGCGCCCACCGCCAGGAAGTAGGCGAAGGTCGAGGCCATGACCAACAAGAACAAAGGAGTCACCAGGCGGGGCCGCTTCCCCGGGCGCGATTCCTTGGCGCCCTCCAGGGCGCGCTCGTCTATCGGGCGCGGCGCTTCGTAGCTCACTGATTGAAGCTAACCGTGGAGGGGTGACGGGCCTTCCCCGCCGCTAAGGGAGGCGGCCGAATATCGCGAGCAGCTTGGTCTGGAGATCGTCGTCTTCGGAGGCTTCGATCTTGTCTCCGAAGTAGCCGCTGGCTTTGAGGGCCTCTTCTTGCGGCTTGGCCATGTCGTAGGCGGCCTCGGCCAGCTCGGGGTCGAGTGAGGTGTCACTCCCGGTCGACTTCGCGACGTCCCATCCGTGAATCACGTGATCGAGGAAGAGTTGCCCCACGTACTCGGCCCCCGAGATCTGGCCCCACGACACGTTGACCGTGCGTTCGAGCGCGCCGGGCTCGCCGATCACCTCGAGAGCCTCGCGCGACGCCTCTTCGTAGGCCGAACCAGGATCATCTCCGACGAGGTCGCCTTCGAACTTGTCGCCGACCTCTTCGAGCGTCGAACCTTGCATGAGCGGCACGGCCCACTTGTCCTCGTTGACGATGTGGTTCACGAGCTGGCGCAGGTTCCAGTCGGTGCACGGCGTCTCGCCGTCCCACTGATCGTCGGTAGCGAGCCGGACCTGGTCGCCGAAGTACTCGCAGGCGCGCCGATGCAAGTCGACGAGGTCGACCTCGCCCTCGGCCCGTGCTTCTTCCGGGGCTTCTTCACCCGCTTCGGGACCGATCATCTACGGCTCCCGCGGATCACCTGAACGAACACAGGCCACCTCCCAGATAGAGAAAATCTCGACCGAACGGATAACTTTTCGCGCGAGGGGACGTTATCCCTACGTTAAGAGAGGGGGCAGGAAGGCGGAGATTGCGTAGTTGCCGATCACGCAAGGGAAGGACCGACCCACCTGCCCCCATCAAGAGCAGTTTGCTCCCTGCGGATTCAAACGGAAAGTAAGTCAAGCGCATTCCTTTGATGAATCTTAGGTTTCGAATCGCGCCTTTTGCCACGAACTAGTCGAACCTGTCGACTTTGGCGGCCATGATGAAATCGTTGCGCGTGAGGCCCTCTGCAGTGTGTGTCCAGAATGTGAGCTTCACCCGATTCCACGAACAGAACATGTCGGGATGATGCCCGGCCCCCTCCGCCGCTAGCGCGACGCGCGCGAGGAAGCCGAACGCCTCGGTGAAGTCCTTGAACTTGAACTCTCGCTCGAGCCCGGTGTCGGTCACGTCCCATTCCGGAACCGAAGACGCGAGCTTCGCCACCTCGTCGCTGCCGAGTGGGGGAGTCCCCTTCGGATATTCGACCGGTTGTTCCTTGTGGAGCTCAGTCATCGTTCTTCTCCAGGATGTGGATCCAGGGTTCGATCAGACCCTCGCGCCATATCCTCGAAAATGCCCGCCGGTCCGCCACCGCGCGTTCGTACATGGGCTCACCCGAGTGCATGCGGCGGAGCTCGGCCCGCACGCTCTCGTTCGCCGCAGACCAATCGGCCGGAGTCGGTCCCGTAGACGCAAGGTCCGCGGCCACGACCTCGAAGCCGGCTGCGTCCACGAGCTCCAAAAGCTCCTCACGGCTCACCCAGAAGTCCGCCTCGGGCGCCTCGATCCCACCTTTGGTGGCGACGAATCCGTAGACCCCGAGCCGGGCCCCCGGCGAGATCACGCGCCGCACCTCTCGTAGCGCAGAAGCCTTGTTGCCGATCGTTTCCAGCACGCCGAGCGCCCACGCGGCCCCAAAGCTCCCGGAGGCGAACGGGAGAGAATCGGCGCTGGCAACGACGTAGCGCATCCCGGGGAACAGCGAGGCCGCGCCCCGGACCCCGATCTCCATCACGTCGGCGCCCGTCACGCTGCACCCGATCTCGCGGGCCAGCCACGCTCCCGGCCCGCCGATCCCGCAGCCGAGATCGAGGAACCTCGTCGAGCCGGTCACGTTCAGAGCGCCCGACACGCGCTCGAACAGGCGAGGGTCGCCCGTGCCCCGGCACGCGGCCGGGATGGGATCGGCACACCCCACCGCCTCGATCGCTTCCACCAACCAGGCCGAGAACTGCCCGAACTCGGTCTCCAGCCGCTCGCGTCCCATCTGAGTTGGAAGCGTAAAACTCCATTACCCTGGAGTGAAAGGCCGTCGACCGAGGAAGACGTGGACAAAGACATCGATCGCAGCGGGTTCGGGCCGAACCAGTGGCTCGTGGACGAGATGTACCGCCGCTATCAGGAGAACCCCAAGGACGTAGGGGAGTCGTGGCGGGAGTTCTTCGCCGACTTCACCCCCGCCACCGCACGGCCCGCGGAGAAGAAGCCGCCGGCCGGTAAAGAGGCCAAGGACGAGATCGAAGAGCGCACCAAAGAGGCCCCGGCCAAGCGAGAGCCGGCCACGCCGGGAGGGGCGCCGGAGGGGGCTTCGCCGCTGCGGGGGATCGCAGCCCGCATCGCAGAGAACATGGAGGCGAGCCTCGAGGTCCCGACCGCGACGTCCGTGCGAACGGTGCCGGCGAAGTTGCTCGAGGAGAACCGCCGCATCATCAACCGCTACCTGCAGCACCACCGCGGCGGCAAGGTGAGCTTCACTCACATGATCGGTTACGCGATCGTGAAGGGACTCGAAGCCCGGCCCGCGATGAAGGCGTCGTACGCGGAGGTCGAAGCCAAGCCCCACGTCGTGCAGCACAAGCTGATCAACTTCGGCCTGGCCGTCGACGTGGAGCGCTCGGGCGCGCGCACCCTTTTAGTCCCGAACATCAAGAAGGCCAACGAGCTCGACTTCTCCGGCTTCTTCAATTCGTACGAAGAGATCATCCGCAAGGTCAAGGCCAACGACGTCAGCCCGGACGACTTCGCCGGCACGAACGTCACGCTGACGAACCCCGGCACAGTCGGAACGACGCAGAGCGTCCCGCGCCTCATGCCGGGACAGGGCGTCATCGTCGGCGTCGGCGCGATCAACTATCCGCCCGAGTACGAAGCCGCCGACCCCCGCATGCTCGCCCGGGTCGGTGTGAGCAAGGTCGTGACGCTCACCTCTACCTACGACCACCGGGTCATCCAGGGGGCCGAGTCCGGCGAGTTCCTGAACTACCTACACGACCTGATGCTCGGCGGCGAGCGCTTCTACGACGAGATCTTCGCCTCGCTCGGCATCCCGTACGAGCCGGTGCGGTGGTCGCGCGATGTCGCTACCGCGGACGACACCGATGTGCTGCTCGAGAAGCAGTCGCGCGTCATCCAACTGATCAACCAGTACCGGGTGCGGGGCCACCTGCTCGCCGAGCTCAATCCGATCGGGTGGGAGGTGCTCAGCTATCCGGAGTTGGACCTCAGCTACTACGGGCTAACGGTCTGGGACCTGGATCGAGAGTTCGTGACCGACGGATTGCCCGGCCCCCGCAAGCAGACCCTGCGCCAGATCATCGACACGCTGCGCGATGCCTACTGCCACACCAGCGGCATTGAGTACATGCACATCGCCGACCCCGAGCAGAAGCGCTGGATCCAGGAGCGAGTCGAAGCCCAGCCCGAGGACATCTCGCTCGAAGACAAGAAGCACATCCTCGATCGACTCAATGCGGCGGAGGCGTTCGAGAACTTCTTGCACACCAAGTACACCGGGCACCGTCGCTACAGCCCCGAGGGGGCCGAGTCGATCATCCCGATGCTCGATTCCTTGTTCGAGCAGGCCGCGCGACCACGGGATGCTCGAGGTCGTCATGGGCATGAGCCACCGCGGCCGGCTCAACGTTCTCGCCAACATCGTCGGCAAGCCGCTCCGCTCGATCTTCAGAGAGTTCGAGGGCGACATCGACCCGGATTCAGTGCAGGGTTCGGGCGACGTCAAGTACCACATGGGCATGACGGGTCGCTTCACGACCCGGAAGGGCGTTGACCTCGGCGTCGTGCTGGCGTCGAACGCATCGCACCTGGAGTCGGTGGATCCCGTCGTCGAGGGCATGGCCGCGGCCAAGCAGGACGTTCTCGGTAGTGGGGGCAAGGACCGCGTCCTCCCCGTGCTGCTGCACGGCGACGCCGCGTTCGCCGGCCAGGGCGTCGTGGCCGAGACCCTCAATATGAGCCAGCTGCGCGGCTATCGAACCGGGGGCACGATCCACCTCGTCATCAACAACCTCATCGGGTTCACCACCGCGCCGACGGCGGGACGTTCGAGCACCTACGCCACCGACATCGCCAAGATGATCGCGGCCCCCATCTTCCACGTGAACGGCGACGACCCCGAGGCGTGCGTTCGCGTTACGCAACTCGCCTTCGCTTACCGGCAAGCGTTCCATCGCGATGTTGTGATCGACATGGTCTGTTACCGGCGCTACGGCCATCAGGAGGTCGACGACCCCAGCTTCACGCAGCCGCTCATGTACCAGAAGATCGACGAGCGCCGCACCGTCCGCAAGCTCTACACGGAGCTTCTGGTCAACCGCGGCGAGCTCAGCCTCGAGGAAGCCGAGTCGATGCTCGACGACTTCCGTGGCAGGTTGCAGAAGGCGTTCGAGGAGACCAAAGGGACATCCAAGCGCGCCGAGCCGGTGCGCGCCGCGGCTCCGCCCAAGCCGGAGGGCGTGTTGCCGCAGATCGAGACCGGCGTGGATCGCGAGCGCCTCGAGCTCGTCCACCAGATGATCACGTCGATCCCCGACGGCTTCGAGGTCCATCCCAAGCTCAAGAAGATGATCGAGCGGAAGGCCGATGTGCTGGCCAAGGATGCGATCGACTGGGCCCACGCCGAATCGCTTGCGTTCGGATCTCTATTGCTCGAGGGGATCGCCGTGCGCCTGTCGGGCCAGGACTCTCGCCGCGGCACGTTCAGCCAGCGACACTCGGTCCTCATCGACTATCGCCACGAAGAGGAGTACGTGCCGCTGCGTCATCTCAGCGACAACCAGGCCCCCTTCCTCGCGTACGACTCCTTATTGAGCGAATTCGCGGTGTGCGCCTTCGAGTACGGCTACTCGGTCGCGAACGCCGACACGCTGGTCGCGTGGGAGGCGCAGTTCGGGGACTTCGCCAACGGCGCCCAGACGGTGATCGATCAGTACATCGTCGCCGGCGAGGACAAGTGGGGTCAGGAGAGCGGGCTCGTGATGCTCCTTCCGCACGGTTACGAGGGCCAAGGGCCCGAGCACTCCAGTGCCCGGCTCGAGAGGTTCCTGACGCTGGCCGCGGAGGACTCCATCCAGGTCACACAACCGACCACGCCGGCTCAGTACTTCCACTTGTTGCGTCGTCAGATCAAACGCAGCGTGCGCAAGCCGCTCGTCATCATGACCCCGAAGTCGTTGCTCCGAGCCCCCGACGCCCGCAGTGCGACGGCCGAGTTGGAGCATGGGAGCTTCGCCGAGATCCTGGACGACCCCCGGGTCGAGGACCCCGCCGCGGTTCGGTCGATCTTGCTGTGCACGGGCAAGGTCGCGTACGCGCTCGCAGCGGCACGCGCCGAGAGGGACGCTCCCGCGGCGATCATTCGAACCGAGCAGCTGTACCCGTTCCCCGCCGAGCAGCTCGTCGAGATCTTCGGCCGCTATCCGAACGCCACCGAGGTCCGCTGGGTCCAGGAAGAGCCGGAGAACATGGGGGCCTGGCCCTTCATGCACGCGCGGCTCCACCGCATCCTGCGCGACGGTCTGAAACTGAGTCACGTAGCCCGGCACGAAAGCGCGAGCCCCGCAACCGGCAGCGGCGGAGTCCACGAACAAGAACAAGAGGACCTGCTCGACTTAGCCTTCGCCGACTAACCCCCGCCGAGTGTGTGAGCAGCGACGCTACGCGTGCCTCCTCACACACTCGATGCGTTAGATGCGGTCGGGCCAGGGGAGCAGGCCTTGCTCCCGGGCCCCGGTGATCGCTGCGGCCAGCGTTTCCATCGCGTCGTACTGGGGGGCCCAGCCGAGATCGCGCGTCGCCCGGGTCGTATCCATGAGGACGGGGACCCGCACCATGTGCACCCACTTCGCCTCGGCCGGCATATACGGGAGGGTCGAGATGACCTTTGCGGTCGCATCCAGTGCGATGTTGGGGACCGGCACCGCATACCAGCCGAGCGCGTGAGCGAGGTCGGACGCGCTCATTTCGCCCGCTGCCGCGAGGTTGTAGGTCCCCGGCTCGCCACGGCCGAGCACCCCGAGAACCAGGGCGCTCGCGACATCGTCTTCGTGCACGAGCTGGAACGGCGTCCCCGGGTCGGGGACGACGGGTCGCAGAACGGGGAGCTTCCCGATGACCTTCTTGGCAGTGCCCGGAAGCTTGTCTGCGATCTGCACGTAGGGGATCTTCTGGATGAGCATGAGCGCGGTCGGCCCGGCGACGATGCAGGGCCGGAAGACGTACACGTCGGTCCGTGAGTGCGCCCTCGCGAGGTTCTCCAGCAGCCTTTCCACGTCGGCCTTGTGCTTCGAGTAGTAGTTGTCCTCCGTTCCCCGCGTGGGGACGTCCTCGGTCAGCAGCGTCGGGTTGTCATCGTGGAAGCCGTAAGCAGCGACCGACGAGGTGTAGATGAGCCGCTGCGACTCCTGTTGCAATGCCGCCTCGAACACGTTCCGGGACCCCTGCAGGTTCGTCTCGCGCGCCGAGTCGTCACGCCCGAAGATCAAGAAGGCGAGGTGGACCACCACATCGGCGCCGTCGACGAGCTTCTCCACGGAATCCCGTTCGAGGATGTCGCCCTGGAGGTACTCGACCTTGGTCAGACCCATGTCGGCGGGATCGAACGGCCGCCGGGCCATCCCCACGACGCGCTCGACCTCGTCGACGTCCTCGAGCGCGCGCAGAAACGCTCGGCCGATGTCCCCCGTGGGACCGGTGACGGCAACGGTCAAACCCATCCGCGTCAGGGTAGTCCCTCGCCACTACACTCGGACGATGCCCGATCTGCTCGCACTTTGTGACGATCTCGCCGCCGAGCACGAGGGGCTCGATCGGATCGTGGCGCCGCTGGGGGAGCCGGCGTGGGATGTTGCCACCCCCGCAGAGCCCTGGAGCGTCAGGGACCAGATCAGCCATCTCACCTTCTTCGACGAGCAGGCGACGACCGCGGCGACGGCCCCCGCTGAATTCGCGGAGAGCCTGAAAGCGATCTCCGACCTGGACACGTTCATCAACGGTCCGTTGGCGCACGGCCGCGCGCTGCGTCCCGACGAGGTTCTGCAGGGATGGCGGGAGGCGCGCCAAGCCTCCCTGGTCGCGTTCCGCAGGCTCGATCCGAGCTCACGGGTTCCCTGGTTTGGCCCTCCGATGAGCCCGATGTCCTTCGTGAGCGCGCGTCTGATGGAGACGTGGGCACACGGCCAGGACGTCATCGACGGGTTGGGGGTCGAGCGCGCGCCGACGCCTCGACTGCGCCACGTTGCTCACCTCGGAGTGCGTGCGCGCGCATTCAGCTACAGCGCGCACGGCAAGGAACCGCCGGCAGAGGAAGTGCGCGTCGAGCTGGTCGCGCCCGACGCTTCGCGCTGGACCTGGAACGACAGCGCCGAGCAATCGGTCGCCGGGTCAGCCCTCGATTTCTGTCTGCTCGTGACGCAGCGACGGCATCGCGACGACACGGACTTAGTCGCCACCGGCCCCCTCGCCCACGAGTGGCTCTCGCTTGCCCAGGCGTTCGCGGGACCACCCGGCGAAGGCAGGAAGCCCGGGCAGTTCCGCAGACCGGCTCAATGAGCTCGATGGAGTGGGTGGGGTTCGCCGCCGGCATCTTTCTCGTCCTCGCGACGGCCGGCAGCATCGTGAAATCGCTGGTGGTGCCGCGCGGCCAGAACTCGCGGATCGCCGTCCTCGTCGGCCGCAAGATCGTGCGTCCGACGTTCCGATTCATCGCGAATCGATTCAACGACTACGAAGACAAGGACCGGGTCTTGGCGCTCGCAGGCCCTACCGCGATGCTCAGTCTCCTGCTGACCTGGCTCGGCCTGATGGTGCTCGGATATGGATTGATCCTGTGGCCGCTGGTGGGGGACTTCCCCTCCGCGCTGCGAGAGGCGGGTTCATCGACCCTGACCCTCGGCTTCGCCACCACGACCGAACCGGGAGTGACGTTTGTGGACTTCCTCGCCGCGACGACGGGCCTCATCGTGGTCGCGCTGCAGATCGCGTACCTGCCCACGATCTACAGCTCGTTCAACCGACGCGAGCTCATGGTCACGATGCTTCAGAGCCGAGCCGGCGCACCGGCATGGGGGCCCGAGATCGATCGCGCGCGCGACTTTGGTCTCGGGCCTGAACGAGGAACTACCTCAGTTCTATGGGGAGTGGGAGCGGTGGGCCGCCGACGTCGCCGAGACGCATTCGACCTATCCCGTGCTCCTCTATTTCCGCTCGCCTCACCCACTGCGCTCGTGGATCGTGAGTCTGCTGGCAGTTCTGGACGCGGCCGCCCTGCAACTCGCATTGAGCCCGTCGACCGCGCCGCCTCAGGCCAGGCTCGCCCTGCGGATGGGTTTCACTGCGCTTCGAAACATCGCCGATGCCGTGCGCATCCCGTACGACCCCGACCCATTCCCCGAGGACCCGATCGAGCTCACCTACGAGGAGTTCCTCGGCGGTGTCCATCGGATCCAGCAGGTGGGATACCAACCGGAACGAACGCCGGAGGAAGCGTGGCCACATTTCCGGGGATGGCGGGTGAACTACGAGGCGATCGCCTACGCGATCGCGGACGTCGTGACCGCGCCGCCGGGGCCTTGGTCGGGCGAGCGCAGCCACCTGCCGGACATCGCTCTGGTACCTCAGCGCCCTCCCGATCGCCGCCCCGATCGTCCCGAGCACACGAACGAGCCCAAGGGCGAACGCTCCGGCTGGCGCGCCTAGCAGCCGCTCGTAGAGTTCCCCGATGATCGATGAGGAGGTCGCGCTCGAGCGCGTGATGGCCGAAGGAGATGAGTGGAGGGCGTGGCGCGCGCTCCGGCTGAGCGGTGACGACCCCGGCCCCCTCGTGGACATCCCCGATCAGGATGAGCTCGGCGCCTTCATAGCGAGCGGGAGGCAATCGCCCGGCGCGACGGGGGCCGCGCTGTGTCACCTCGCCGTGCTCGGGCTCGCCGAGTCCGCGCCCGCCGTCATCGCGGCCGACTGGCTCGAGTCCGCGCGCACGCCCGCGCAGGCGTGGCTCGACGCTCCTTCGTCTTTCCCCGGCTATCTCGACGATCCAGGGGGCGCGAGGGTCTGGGCGACCGCGAGTGCCGCTTGCGGGCTCCTTGCCTTGAGTCGCGATCCGGGAGAGCGTGCACTCGATCTCTTGCGCGGAGAGGCGGATCAGCAGGGTCGGCTCACCGGCGGCGGCTATCCGACCTTCGCCGCGGCCGGCGCCTACTGGCGCGCTCACGGCCCCAAGACCGAGATGACCGAGTGGGCCCTGCGCTGGGCGCGCGAGGAGATAGAGGAATGGGACGAGCTTGAGCTGACCGATGCACTCGTCTATTGGCGAGCCGCCGGCATCCCGCGCGAGCACCCCTCGGTCGAGTCCTTCTCCGAGCGGCTGCGCTCTGTGGCTCCGCCCGAGGGTTGGGGAGAGATCGAGCTGACGCTGCGGACCCTGGAGGTCCTGTTCGATGCCGGCTAGCGGCCTCGGCCGATAACTGGTAAAAAGGATTCGATGGTTAGCCATGTCCTGGCGAGGGTGCCCCTGAGGGGGCCGGGTCGCGAGCCCGTGAGCTTCGCCCGCACGATCATGTCCCACGGCGTCGCCGAGCTGCCCCCGCAGCGGGTAGACGCAGCCGCCGCCTCGCTCACTACGACCCTTCGGATCGGAGGCCGGGCGCGCACGGTCCACGTACGACCCGCCTCGAGGAAAGCCGTCGAGGTGTCCGTGACCGGTCGCCGCCCGGGGCGTGCTGCGGAGGTGGGCCTGGTCGATGCCGTCAAGCACATGCTGCGTTTGGACGAGGACCTGTCCGAGTTCTACGCCCTGTGCGCCGAGGACCCGGCCCTCGATTGGGTGCCGCGCGTGGGGGCCGGTCGCATGATGCGCAACCCGACGGTTTTCGAAGAGGTGGTCAAGACCATCTGCACGACGAACTGCACGTGGTCCGCAACCGAACGGATGGTCAAAGCATTCGTCGAGCACCTCGGCGAGCCTGCCGCCGGCGCCCCCGCCGATGGGGTCGAGGGCCGCGCATTCCCCACCCCGAAAGCGATGGCCGAAGCCGGCGAGAGGTTCTACAAGGACGTGGCGCGCGCCGGCTACCGCGGCCCGTATTTCATCGAGCTTGCGCGCCTCGTCAATGAAGGAGAGATCGACCTGGAGGCATGGGGGAGCGCCACCGAGGACGAGCTGCCGACCGACGAGCTCGCATCGCGTTTGCTGGCTCTCCCCGGCGTAGGTCCCTACGCAACGGCGCACACGATGATGATGCTGGGCCGCTACTCCCGCCTGATCCTGGACTCCTGGACGCGCCCAACGTACGCGCGCCTAGCCGGGAAGAAAGTAGTAAAGGACTCGACGATAGAACGTCGCTTCAAGAGATTCGGCCCCTTCGCCGGCCTCGCGTTCTGGTTGTTCCTGACAAAAGGCTGGGTCGAAGACTAGAGCGCCACTGTCAAACGTTGCTCACATGTTGTTGCGTTTGGAGAAGTTGCGCCCCGCATTCGATCTGCCTTTGAGAGGTGGGGGCCGCGGGTTGTCGGCCTCTTCGCAGCTCGCGATGGCTTCGGCCGCGACACAGGTGTCCGATCCGTCCCCTGCATCACCAACGTCGTTGTCATCGCCGCCGTCGACCTCATCGTCACCGGCCCCGGCTTGGATGTTGTCGTCCCCCGCGCTCCCGAAGATGTAGTTCACACCGTCGCTGCCGACGAGCTCATCGTCGAACGGGGTTCCACTCACTCCTTCGATGCCTCGGATGACGTCTTGGCCGCTCCCGCTCCCCGTCCCCGCTGCGAGGTCGACCGCGACTCCCTGCACCGCTTCCGAATAGTTGATCGAGTCGTAGTCGCCCGGGCCCCCGGTCAACGTGTCGTCGCCCTCTTCACCGTCGAGCTCGTCGTTGCCGCCTCGGCCGTCGATCGTGTCATTGCCGTCTTCACCCCACAGGATGTTGCCCTTGTCGTCACCGCGCAGCACGTCGTCGAAGTCGCCGCCCTGCACCCCCTCGATGCTCTTCAGGACGTCTTTTCCATTGCCCGATGCCTCACCTTTGGCGAGGTCTACCGTCACGGCTTTCTCGGCGAACCAATAGAAGGCCATGTCGTATCCACCACCACCGTCAACGGAGTCGTCGCCCTTCTCGGGTACGAGCCAGTTGCTCTTCTTGTCGCCTATCAGGACGTCGTCATGATCGGACCCGCCGATGGCTTCGAGGTTCTTGAAAGTGTCCTTGCCTTCGCCGGTGGACCGTCCGGTTTTCAGGTTCGCGTCCACGCCCGTAGATGAGAATCCGAACGCCAGGAAGTCCAGATTGCCGGGTCCCCCATCGACGGTGTCGTTACCTTTGTCGCCGGACAGGATGTCGAGATCCCCGCCGCGCCCCTTGACGATGTCGTCGCCGGCCCTGCCGATCAAGATGTCGTCCTCGTCGGAGCCAAACAGGCGATCGTCAAAGTCACTTCCGCCGACATGCTCGATCCCGATCAGAGTGTCGGTGCCGTCTGCCCCCGTCCCGATGTCGGTGTTGAGATCCACCTCGACCGGCCCCGACGCCAATACGTAGAAGACCGTGTCGTCGATGCCCTCGGCGCCGTCGATCGTGTCGTCCCCCAGACCACCCGTGAGGTTGTCCTCGCCGGTGCCTCCCTGCAGAAGGTCGACGCCTCCGAAGCCGTGAAGCTGGTTGTCTTGGGAATCTCCGCGCAACTCGTCGTCGAAGTCGCTTCCAAATAGCTCTTCGATGTTCGTGAAGGTGTCGTTGCCCTCACCGGTTGCAATTCCCGTGCTCAGATCGGCCTTAATTCCCGCGGCGGAGCGGATGAATCTGATGCTGTCACTCGCCCCGAGGCCCCCGTCGAGCAGGTCGTCACCGGCTTCCCCAAAGATCTCATCGTCCCCCTCCCGACCATCCACGCGATCGTTGCCGAGTCCACCCAGGAGAACGTCGTCGCCGGAGGAGCCGCGGATCTCGTCGTCGTGATCGGAGCCCTCGATCCAGATGATGTTCGAGAAAGTGTCTTGGCCGAGTCCGGAGGCGGTGCCCGCCTCGACGTCGACGATGACCCCGCCCGGTGCGTTCGTCAGGTAGAGGCCATCCAGCCCCGACACGTTTGCGCTGTGGTCGTTCCCGTTACCTTCAACGACGAAGTCGTCGCCCGGCCCACTCTGAACGATGTCGTCTCCGTCCCCGCCCCCGATGATGTCGATTCCCGGGCCGCCATCGACGTCGTCGTTGCCTGCATTGGCGCAGATGGTGTCCTGGCCTTTCGAACCGCGGACTTTGTCGTTGCCCTCCAGAGCGGCGATGACATCGTTCCCGGAAGTCCCTTTGATGTCGTCGTCGCCAGCGGTACCGACGATCGTCGCCGGGGAGCCCCCGCAAGCGATCTCCTGGGCCAATACCGTCGGCATTGCTGCCATAAGCATCAGCACACAGCAGGCGAGAGAAACGAAGACTCGCCGGTTATCGGTATCGCTCACATGTTGTTTCGTTTGCTGAACTCCTGTACGACCCTGAGAAGGCCACTCATGGGATGGGCAGGGACCTGTTGTGTCCCCTCGCAAGTACTTGCAAGTAAGAACGTCTCGATGTCCGTGCAGTTGTCCACTCCATCACCCGCATCTGCGCTGTCGCTGCCCAGGCCTCCGGCCAGGAAGTCGTCCCCACTCCCGGCACGGAGGATGTCGTCGCCCAGCCAGCCCAGCAGGAAGTTCCTCTGCGCGTCTCCAATGAGCTCATCGTTGCCGTCCCCGCCGCTCACCCCCTCGATGCCGATCAAGGTATCGGTGCCGTCTCCCGTCGCGGTACCCGCCGTCAGATCGACCCGCAGAGGCGCTACGACTCCGAAGAAGTCGAGCATGTCGTATGCGCCGGGACCACCATCCAAAGTGTCGTCCCCTAGGTTCCCCGTAAGGATGTCGTCGCCCGCGAGGCCCAGGATCACGTCGTTGCCGGCTCCCCCCGCAAGCAGGTCCGCTCCCGAGGAACCTTTCAGCTCGTCGGCTCCGGCTGTGCCGAGAACGCCCTCTACGCCGATGAGCGTGTCGTTGCCCTCGCCGATCATCGTGCCGGCCTGGAGATCGACCTTGACCGTCGGTGCAAGGAAGGCGATAACCACGTCGTTACCACCGGCGCCGTCGAAGGTGTCGTTGCCGAGCCATGGGATCACCATGTTGATCTCCTGATTGCCGACCACTCGATCGTTGAAGTCTGAGCCCACGACCGATTCGATTCTGGTAAGTGAGTCGTTACCGGCCCCAGTCGCGGTCCCGGCCTCGAGGTTGATGTCCATTCCCTGGTTGCTACCCAGATAGAACGCGACGTCGGACAACCCGTCCCCACCGTCGAGTGAGTCGTTGCCCGCTCCACCGTCGAGGAAATCGAGGTCGCCGCCGGCGCCGTCGAGCTGGTCGTTTCCCGCGTTCCCAAACAGAACGTCTGTTGCGGCGGAGCCGCGCAGTATGTCGTCGTGCTCCGAACCTTGTGCGCGTTCGAAGCCGATGAACTGGTCGGTGCCCTCACCCGTCGCCGTCCCCGCCCCAAGGTCGGCTTCTACCCCTTCGGGCGAGAAGAAGAAGTCGAGGAAATCCAACCCCGGCCCTCCGTCCAGGTTGTCGTTGCCGTCTTCGCCTCCGATGACGTCGTCCCCGTTCCCACCCGAGATCGTGTCGTTGCCTCCGTACCCATAGATCAGATCGGCTTCCTCGGAGCCCTGGATGTCGTCGTCGAAGGACGAGCCGAAGATCCCATTGACCGCGGTGAACTGGTCGTTACCCTCGCCGGTCGCCGTCCCGGATTGCATGTTCACTATTACCGCCGACGGCGAGACGATGTAGGTCAACGAGTCGGGGTCTGAGCCTCCATCGATCTCATCGTCGCCGGCCCCGGCCGAAAGCAGATCGCGGGCCGCGCCGCCTTTGATCACATCCGACCCTGCGTCGGCCGATATCGCGTCGCGACCGCCTCCTCCGATGAGCCGATCGTTGCCCGGCCCTCCGCAGAGGATGTCATCTGCGCCAAGGCCACGGATGACGTCGTTGCCCCCCAGGCCGACGATGACATCGAGACTCGGCGTGCCGCGGAGAACGTCGGCCTTGGGAGTTCCGACTTTCGTCGCTTTGAGGTTGAAACACCGCGGGGCGGCTGCAGCGTCGAGGCGCGCCGCAGGCAGCGCAACCGACAGCGCTATCGCTCCGACGAGGGATGCCGCGACGACGACGACGCGCCGCCGCCCGACGACCCCCTTGGCAGGCGTTTCCAGACTTCTCATTTTGAGGGGTGCGAGTTCCTAGTCAAGGTAGGTCTAGAGCTCGGCTCAGCCGGTCCTCAAGCCGTAGAGAGGGCTCCGCAGCCGCCCGTCGATTTGGGCGGGGAGAGATGGACCTCGTGGAGGGTCTCTGCGATGACGTCGATCTGCGCGCCCTTCTCGAGGAAGGCGGTCGCGCAGGCGTCGAGGGCGCTGGCGGCTATCCGTTTGCTCTCGAAACCCGACAGCACGAGGATGCGCGTTCCGGGAGCGGCTTCGTGCAGGCGGGGGATCGCCTGGAGCCCGTCGAGCCGTGGCATGGCGATGTCGAGCATGATCACGTCGGGGCGCAGCGCGGCGGCCTTCTCGATCGCTTCGACCCCGTCGCCGGCTTCGCCTACGACTTCGAACCGTTCGTCGGCGTCCAGGATGGTCCGGAAAAGCATGCGCAGGTCCTCGACGTCGTCGACGACAAGAACGCGTGCGGGCATGCGGTTCTCCCCCTCGATAGGTGATCTTCTGGCCACGAACAGGATACTTGGCGGCCCATTTATTTGGGAGTGTCTTTACGAATAGTTACTTCAGTTTCGTCGATCCCGTGAAAAGCTCTCGATATGGAAACGTTTGCCGATGTAATCAACTACGTAAACACCGCAGCCTTCGCTCTGCTTGGAGTGATCGGGTTCTTCCTGTGGCGCGGCTCTCGCTCGGCGAGCTCCTTGTGGGCCTTCCTCGCATTCGGAGACCTCGGCCTCATCACGATCGCGGGCTTCGTGCTCGAACGGATGGACCAACAAAGCCGGGCGGTGGAGATCGGCGAGACCTTGCTTATCTCGCTGCTGCTTCTCTTTCCTTACTTCCTGTTCCGGTTTGCGGCGAGCTTCCAGCCGGCCGGTCGCTGGCTCGAGATCGTCGGCGGAGCACTTACCGCGGCCGTCATCGTCTGGACGATCCTCATTCCCGAGCTGCCCGAGGAAGGCGAGTCGCGTTCGGCCGCAGTCGAAGCCTTTGTCCTCTTGATCCTGGTGCAGTGGACCTTCTTGTCGGCCGTGGTGTCGATCAGGTTCTGGCGAGCGGGGCGCGAGCAACCGGTCATAGCTCGGCGCCGGACGCGCCTCTTGAGCATCGCATCGGGTGCGATGGCAATCGCACTGATCGATCGCGGGGGCCGCGCCGCCCGAGCACGAGCCGATACTTGACGTGTTGTCGCAGCTCGCCGCGCTGGCCAGCGTGCTCGCCTTCTTCGCGGGGGTCGTCCCGCCCCGCTGGCTCCGGGGCATATGGCGATTGCCGGTCCAGGAACGCTTGCGCAGAGCAATCATCGACCTCATGGGGGTGGATGAGGAGGAGCAGGTGATGGCCGATCTCCTTCCTCACACGGCCGAGATAGTCGGAGGTAGCGGGATCGCGTTGCTGGACGATTCCGGCAACGTCGTGGGCACGCACGACCTCGACCCGGCATCCCTTCCAGACATCCCCCCCGAGCTCTTGCGCGGGGAGGAGGGCGTCATACAGATCGAGCGCGACCTCATGTTGGTGCGGTTCAAGTTCGGATCGATCGTCGCCCGGACGAGCCCCTACACACCGTTCTTCGGGAAGGACGAGGTTGACCTTCTCGGGACGCTCGGAGCGCTTGCGAACTTCGCGATCGGCAGGGTGCGCGCGGTCCAACTTCGGATGCAGATGAACGAGGAGCGTTTCCGCCGCCAGCAGGCGCTCGAGATCAACGACAACGTCGTGCAGGGACTCGCGGTGGCCAAGTACGCGTTCGATCTCGAAGAACACGACAAGGCGCGAGCGGCTGTGGACAAGACACTGGCCGCGGCCCGTTCGATCATCAGCGACCTGCTCGAAGAGATCGCCACAGATGAGGAGATGGGCGCGGACGCTTTGATCCGCCAGAAGGCCGCCTCGTCCCACGTGTCCGCGAGCGGGCCTGAGGAGGGCGGGAACGCCTGAAGGCTTGTTCTCCTTACTTTGGAGCAGGGTCGTAGTAGCGTTCGCGAGCCCGATGAACTCCCGTAAACCCCCTCCTCGCTGGTTGACCCTCGCTCTGGGCGTGCTCGTCGTCCTCGGCGCCGCGCAGCCTGCCCTTGCCGAGATGCAGATCATGCGCATCCGCTTCAACCCCCCCGGCAAAGACGACGGCTCCAACGAAAATCTGAACAAGGAGCTGATCGTCATCGAGAACACGGGCCCGCTCCCCGAGGAGCTCGCCGAATGGACGATCAACGATCGCAACAAGGAGAACGTCTTCGAGTTCCCGTCGATCACGGTTGATCCCGGCGAGATCGTGCGGCTGCGATCGGGGGACGGCGCCGACGCCGCGGTCGAAGGTGGCTACGAGCTCTTCTGGAACCTCGAGGATTACGTGTGGGACAACGACGCCGATCGCGCCAAGCTCAAGGACCCGTCGGGGACCGAGGTCGACTCGTGCAGCTACCGCAAGACGAAGAGCCCTGCCGTCTGCGGCGCGGCCTAGACCGGCTGTAGACCCGCCTGTCGCAACGCTAGCTGGAAGTCGTGTGGGTTCGTTGCGGCGTTCGTAGCGTCCTCGAGCGCCACTAGTTGGGCCCGGAACAATCCGATGAGGGCTTGGTCGAAGGTCTGCATCCCGTAGAACTCCGATTCCGCAACGATGTCGTGGATCATGTGGGTCTGCTCCGGATTCATGATGCAGTCGCGGATGCGGCCGTTCATGATGAGGATCTCGATCGCGGCCACGCGGCCCCCGCCTTTCTTGGTCAGCAACCGTTGCGAGATCACACCCGCCAGCGAACCGGCTAGCGCCACCCGCACCTGGTTTTGCTGATGTGCCGGGAAGAAGTCGATGATGCGGTTGATCGTCTCGGTCACGTCGGTCGTGTGCAGCGTCGCGATGACGAAGTGTCCGGTCTCGGCCGCCTGTAGCGCAGCCTTGACCGTCTCGGCATCGCGGATCTCGCCGATGAAGATCACATCCGGGTCTTGGCGCATGGCCGCGCGCAGCGCGCTCTGGAAGTCCATCGTGTCCTGCCCGATCTCGCGCTGGGTGACGACCGCCGTGCGGTCGTTGTGCAGGATCTCGATCGGGTCCTCGATAGTCAAGATGTGACACGCGCGGCTTACGTTGATGTGATTGATGATGGCGCCGGTGGTGGTGGTCTTGCCCGATGAGGTCGGACCGGTGACCAGTAGCAAGCCCCGATGCTCGTTGGCAAGCGTCTCGACCGCGGGTGGCATGCCGAGCGTTTGGAAGTCTGGGGCCCCTGGAAGGATCCGGCGTGCTGCGATCCCCAAGGTCCCGCGCTGCTTGTGCACGTTGACGCGGAAGCGACCGAGACCGGGGATCGAGTAAGCGAAGTCGACCTCGCCCTTGGCCTTCAATGTGGCTTTCTGCTCGTCGTCCATGATCGCGTTCGCCATCTCTTCGGACTCCGCCGGCTTGAGCGATTCACCCTCGAGCTTCTTGACGTTCCCGCTCTGACGAACGGTGGGAGGGCAGCCCGTCTTGACGTGGAGGTCCGAGCAGTCGTTCTCTACAGCGAACTTCAGCAACTCATGGATGTCGGGCATGCTTGACCTTCACTTCCTTTACCGAGGGTACGAATGACACTATCGGGCTGATGCAGGGCGAGATAGGTGTTTGGTCGAGCGGGGCACGGCTGGCCATAGGCGTTCTACTGGTCTCGTTGTCGGCCTGCTCGTCGAATCCCGGCACGCGGGAACCATCGGCGTCCGCGACGGCCGGCTTGAATCCATCACCAACGCCCTCAGAAGCGAAGGTTCCCCGCGAAAGGGATGAAAAGGACGGCAAGGCAGACAAGCCAAAGCCCACACCCGATCCCCCCGAGGAGATCGTCGTGCGCTACACGGTGGTGCGTCGAACGACCGACCCGGCAACGGCCGGCTTCGAGGAGACCGTGGTGGCCACCCTGTCCGACCCGCGTGGCTGGCAGCGCGCACATTTTCGGATGGTCCCGGTTCCCGATGCTCGCTTTGTCGTCGTGCTCGCGGAAGCGGAGGAGGTCGACGAGCTGTGTCTTCCCTACGACACGCAGGGTCTCTACTCTTGTCAGAACGGACCCATCGTTGCTCTCAACGCAGATCGATGGCGCGAAGCAACTCCGAAATGGACCGGCGACCTCGCCACGTATCGCCAGATGTTGATCAACCATGAGTTCGGCCACCTGCTCGGCCAACACCACCCCGAAGTGCAATGCCCCGAGCCCGGCCACCCGGCGCCCGCAATGGCCCAACAAAGCACCGAGCTGAACGGCTGCCTCCCAAACCCCTGGCCCCTCCCCTGGGAGATCCGCAAAGCAATAAGGCTGAATCTCCCCCTAGCCCCACCCTTCGACCCGACGACCTGACTCTTATCCGGCAAAAGTCCGGTCTTCGGCGTTTTCCCGGAGAAGAGTTTCAACCTGTCGACGGATGTCAGCTGGCGCGAAATGGACTTCGTGCCAGCTGAAGTAATGCATGTCGATTCCGGCCCGGGTTAGGTCGCGGTTTCGGATTAGGTCCCGCTTCCATCTGTCACCGAGATGCCATTTCACGCTATGACATTCGATCCCGATGCGATGAGTGGGAAAGGCGAAGTCGAGGAAGTAGCGCCGACCCCTCGTGTTCACGAGAAAGTTGGGGACGACCGGCACATACTTGATCGCCCTGAGGATTCGAAGCATCCTTGCCTCGAACATGCTTCGAAGCTGAGCGTCTTTCCCGTCACGCGCCTCGATGAGTTTCCTGAACGTGGCGATCCCTCGCCGACCCGGGCGCCGTTCCTCGTCATGCTCCTTGCGCAAACGGGGGAGAGTTGTCTTTCTGCTCCTCAAGGCGTCGTCCATCGCACGACCGACAACATGCGGCGACGAAACCGAGGACAGGTCGAGCAGTGTGCGCTCGGGCAACGTCACGCGGAATCCATCGATCGTTCGAAGCCGAGGGCACCGGTCGGCAGAGATCCGGTGCAGCTTGATATCAGGGGACGTGCGTCCGCTCGTTGTGGATATCTCGATGGGTCCCTCCTTGAAGCCGTCAAGGCCGTGCAGGATTGCGGCGGGGCGGTGAGATACGAAGCATCCTTTGCCGACGCTGAGTTGTGCGGCCATCAACCGGCCTCGCCACGTGTCGGGATAGGCCGCCACTCGATACACGCCCTCATATATCCGAACCCATGCCCCGCTCGCGAGCCGGCGGGTAATGGCGCCGGGCAACATGCCGAACTCGAGCGCTTCGGCTCGCGTGAGGATCCCGTGTCGAGAGCGGGCGTGTTCTTCGCAGAGGCGATCCGGGCGGGACACGCCTCGATCGAAACGCTCTGCCAACCCACTGAGTGTGACCTGGCCCACACTTCTCCCCGAAAAGTCCGGTCTTCGGACTTTTCCCGGAGCAGACCTCAGCAGGTTGGTGTGCGGCGGTGCCGGGTAGGGGCCGTGGATGGGGGAGGTGGAGCGGCGGCGATTTGGGCGGTCGGGGCGGGAAGAGACCGTCGTCGGGTTGGGGACCTGGCAGGTGTTCGACATTCCCGATTCGCAACAGGACCTCGCCGTCGATGTGGTCGCCGCGGCTCATTCCGAGGGCGTCAGGTTCGTCGACTCGTCTCCGATGTATGGCCGGGCCGAGAGGGTGCTGGGCCGTGCGATCGAAGCTCGGCGCAACGACTTCACGGTTGCGACGAAGACTCTGGACCCCCAGTGTGCTCGAGGGCCGCGCGCAGTTCACTTCCCAACTAGGTTTCTATGGCGGTCGCGTCGACATCGAGCAGGTGCACAACCTCGTCGCATGGCGCGAGCACCTCGACTGGATGGAACGCGAGCGCGACGCGGGCCGCATCGCGATCTTGGGCGCGACGCATTACTCGCCCGACGCCTTCGACGAGCTGGAGAAAGTCATGCGCACCGGGCGGATCGATTGCATCCAGATCCCTTACAACCCACTCGAGACGGAAGTGGAAGAGCGCATCCTTCCGTTGTCCGAGGAGCTGGACCTAGGAGTCATAGCGATGCGTCCTCTCGGCTCGGGCGAACTATTGAGATCGGCGCCCTCGCAGCAGGAGCTCGATGCGCTCGGAGTCGAGAGCTGGCCCGAAGCACTTCTTAAGTGGTGCCTGTCCGATCCCCGCATCCACGTGGCGATCCCCGCCACGTCTTCGGTCGAGCATGCGAGAGGGAACGCTCGAGCGGGAACCGGGCCATGGTTGGACGAGGACGCGCGCCGACGGGTGGTCGAGCTCGCCCGAAGCTGAGTTAGCCCGAGATGACCCCGGCTTCGGATACGCACGTGTAGTTGCGATCCGACCGGCTCGGCCCCGATGTCTCGAGGGGTTCGATCCAAACCCGATTGGTCTTGATCGGGCGGGGGAGCGTGATGATGTGGTACTGGCGGAGCTCTCCCGTCAACACGATCTCGTATGGAGTCGCGGTGTTGAACGAGACACGGACCGCGAGGATCTTGCGGTTCTCCTCGAAACGATCGTCTCCCGTGTCGGGATCGATCTTGTCGTAGCCCGGGATGAATGAGACCGCAGAGATCTTTAGTGGGAACGCGAAGCGTAGCTCCAACATCTCACCGATCCCGTTACCGGGAACACACCATGCCGTGTCCTTGACGCCGTCGACCGCAAGGTCGGGCCCGTAGGCGATCGTTCGGCCGCGCGTTTCGATCGTGCGCGCGCTGTTGGTCGCGCTCGCCGAGCTCGGGATCACGTATCCGTCCGGCCTGTCGCTGCCCCCACCCCCCGCGGGCGGCGGAGCAGGTGGTGGCGGAGGAGGAGCCTCCGGCGTCGGAGATTCGGGAAGATCGGCCACAGTCGGGCTCGGTGACGCCAGGGGACTGTCGCTGGGAGTCACCGAAGCGATCGGCGGGGGAGGCGCCTCGGTCTCCGGCTGACTAACGGGCGGAGCTTCTTGAGCCGGCGCGTCGCCTCCACCGAGCGTCCCAAAGACAAAGAGGAGAAGAACCCCACCGATCGCAGAAGCGATCGTGGGGATCCAGGGCTTGAGCTCTTCGTTCATTTGGGGGCGAGCCGGCGACCGTCGACCCAGCCCGACCATCCGTTCGAACAGAGGACGCGCGCCCAATCGCCCATCCTCTCGGTGACAGTTACCTCGAGCGTGTCGTCGAGGTTCGCGACGGCAGCCGACGTTGGGTTCGGTACGTCCCACGCGGGCAGAGGGCCACCGGTGACGCGGTGGGTGGGAGACCACACCGGTGCGGTAGCGGCCGGTACGGGGGCCGGAGCAGGTGTCGGGGGAGGCACGTACGCGGCCGGCGTCGAGGCGGTCGCGCCGGGCATCAAAGAGGTGGTCGCCCCACTCGGCGACGGCGCGATCGCAAGCGCGATCCCCGCGAGCAAACAGAGGTACATCGCGAACCCGTAGAAGTCGCCCGCGCTAACACCTGTCCCTTCGGCCGCTCTCT
Organism: uncultured Actinomycetes bacterium; assembly: GCA_963786155.1. Lineage (GTDB taxonomy): Bacteria > Actinomycetota > CADDZG01 > CADDZG01 > WHSQ01 > CAWAXW01. The sequence continues at coordinate 631,845 of CAWAXW010000006.1, forward strand.
GAAGCTGAAAGGCGACAAGGCCGACGATCGCGATGCCGACCCCACCGGCGATCCGACGGGCGATGACCGGCCCCTTAAAGGCGAAGTAGGCGCCCGCGAGACCAACAACCACGACCAGGTAACCGAGTCCGAGGCCTCCGGTGTTCTGGAAGTCCACCAAGAACATGAGTGGTACATCGAACGCGTTCACGCTGATGGCGCCTTTGATCCAAGGAAGAAGTGCACCGATCGCATAGACGGCCCCGGCGGCGAGCGTCACCCACAAGATGACCTGGTCGCGACCGACCCCGGACCCGGTCGCCGCAGCGCGCGCAGCCACAGGAGCCGCGGCTACCGGCGCGGCCGCGGGCATCGGCGCCACGCTCGGCTGCGGAGTAGTAGCGACAGGAACCGCAGCCATCGGCGTGGTCGCGGCGGGAGCGGCAGTCGCTGTGGGCTGGGCCGCGGTCTCTTGCTCCGGAGCATCGAGCTTGTTGCCGCAACTCATGCAGAAGGCATCGCCGGCTTGGATGCCGGCTCCACACTTGGGACAGAAAGCCATCGTCAGCTCTCGCTACCGGCGCTGGGAGGGCCCGACGGACCGGCGGGCGGCGGACCATCCGAGCCCGCGCTCGGCGGACCCGCTGCTCCTGCACTAGGAGGTCCGGCGCTCGTCGCGGGTGGGGGTGCGGAAGCGGCCGCGCTGGGCGGTGCGGACGCCCCTTTACTTCCAACCGCGATGTAAGGAGTGCCGATCAATGCCCTCACGAGTCCGCCCACCGCGCCTACTGCCGGAAGCCCCACCAGGGCGGGCAAGTCGAAAACGATGAGCCCGAGGCCATGCCCGAGAAGGAACACACCGAGGCCGAAGAAGAACCCGCCGATGAATCCCCGGATGGGCCGGCCTCTGATCCAAGCGCGTTGATTGCCGGCGGCTGGCGCCGCGACCGCGAACACGGGAACGAGCATCGCCAAGGTGTCCGAAACGCCTAGGAGCAGGATGATGATGAAGAGGATGATGATGAAGAAGATCACGTCGAAAATGCCGTCTCTCCTCGCGTCGCGGCCCGATCTCCCCTATCGTGCGGACGAGCTCTTCCCTTCTGAATTGAGTCTTGGCTTCCTTGAGCTTCTTCCCGCTGCTCATCCCGGCGAGTCCGCCGGCAGCGGCCACCAACCCCGTGAGCAATGTGCCGAGGGCGCTGCCCTCGATCTTGATGTAGCCGGTACCGACGCACTCGAAGCCGGAGCCGACGACGGTCCCCTCCACTAGGTAGATGCCGCTCGCGAAGTTGAAGAGGGGTTCGGGGACCTCGATGGTTCTGCCCCAGCTCGATCCCTTGCCCCTATAAGGGCCGAATTCCATCACGCCACCGACCTCGACCACCGTCACGCTCCTCGCGGTGGGGGAGCTGTTGGGGATGGTCCCCCGGATCGCGATCTTGTCGCCCTTGCTGACGACCAATGGGTTCTTCTTTGTCATGCTGGTGATCGGTTTCCCGTTGACCGTTCCCGTACAGCCTCCGGTGAGGCTCTGGGCCTGGGCGGCTCCCGAGGTGACCAGCACGAGCCCAAGCGCCACCAACGTGACGGCTCCGATCCTGCGGCCCCTGCGATTCCTGCGATCGATGTCCATGGCGGCTCCCCGGTTGTCTTGCTGGGAATCGTCGCGCCGTGCAGGGGGTGCAACAAGGTATTTCGGAGGTAGTCCAGGCCCGGTGTGGCCGTTACTGGATCCCCTAACCCATTGCGGACCGACCGCCCCACGATGTAAAAGGCTCAAGATGAAGAGCGCCCGCATGTCGGTGGCGTTGGGGATCCTCGTTCTGACAGCTCTGATGGCCGTCGCTGCCGGTGGGGGTGCGGTAGCCGAGGAGCAGCCTTTCGCGTCGGTGGATTGCGCCCCCGAGAACGCGAACCTGAACGTCGGCACGAGGATCGACATCGTCTGCAACGTCTCCTCTAACGGGAATCCCCTCGAGGGTCAGCGCGTGGACGGGGAGATGCTGGCAGGAAGCGCCTACGATCACGACGGCACCGCCCCGCCCCCCGAGTTCACCGCAACGACGGATGCATCGGGCAACGCGGCCTTCAACTACACAGCCGCAGCCGGGAGCTCCGGGGGTCAGGACACGATCTGCTTCTGGCTCGACTTCGACAACGAGAACGACAACATCAACGAGGGCGACGACAAGTGTGGCGAAGACGCGGATACCGACGTCATCTTCGTAACGTGGCATGGCCCGTCGCCGTCTCCGACGCCTACGGTGTCGGAAAGCCCTTCGCCCACTCCTACCTTCAGCCCCACCCCGAGCTCGAGCCCCACCCCGAGCTCGAGCCCCAGCCCGTTCGAGTCCCCGACCCCGAGTCCCGTTCCGACCGAGACGTTCGTGCCTCCGCCAACGCCGGAGCCGTCCCCGTCGACGAACCCGAATGTCGTCGAGGGTTCCGTGTATTCGATTCCCGCGCCGGACCCGCTGCTGGCGCTCGACTGCAATCCCGAGAGTGGGACCAGCGAGTTGGTGGCGAAGTACGAGATCGCTTGCATGGTCACGCGCGCCGGGGCGCCGGCGGAGGGCGTTGTGGTCGCGGCCGAACGCCTGATGGGGAGCGTCAACGATCTCGACGACACGTCGTCGCCGCCAGATGGGATCGACATAACCGGCTCTGATGGGACGGTGACGCTGACCTACATCGGGACCGTCGCAGGCGTCGACACGGTCTGCGTGTGGATCGACCAGGACACCCTCCCGGACAACATCAACGAGGACGCCAAGTGCTCGGACGATCCCAACACCGACGTCGTGCTCGTGGGCTGGGGCACGGATCCGCCCAAGGAACCGGCTCTCGCGTTGGACTGCGAGCCGGATGCCGAGTTCGCGGCCCCCGGCACCGACGTACCGATCCGATGCGTGGTGACGCGTGGAGTAGATGTTGCGAGCGGGGTCTCGGTTGAGGGCGAGGTCCTAGAGGGAGGTCCGTCCGATGTCGATGGGCCCAAGGGTCCTCCCGATCTCTCCGGAACGACGGGGGACGATGGCTCGGTCACTTTCCCGATGGGTGCCAAGACCGTCGGCGAGGACATGGTCTGCATGTGGATCGAGCGCGACGGCGACGCTTCGAACGTCAACGAGGGCGACGAAGGTTGCGACCAGGACGGCGACAGCGATCTCGTCAGCCGGCTCTGGGGCATCATCGAGCCGCTCCCGACACCTACCGGACCGCCCACTCCGCCGGGAGAGAGCTTCACGTGCGACGCGACTCCGGCGAAGCACCGGCCGGGCGATTCGCACACGATTCGCTGCAATCTCACCGTCAAAGGTGCACCGTGGCAGGACTACCTGATCTCGGCCGAGGTCGAAGGCCCTGGGTTCAAGCCGAACGATCAGTCGAATGCGCCTCCGGATTTCTCCGCCCTCACCGACTCGCTTGGTGACGTCGCATTTACCTACAGGGGTGCGGCCAAGGGCGTCGACGCCGTGTGCGTCTGGATGGAGCGCAACGGGGACCCGGCCGACATCAACGAATCCGAGCCGGGCTGCGTCGACGACGAGAACACGCGAAGCCTGACAGTTCAGTGGGAGGGCAAGCCGGTCAAGCCGGGGAACGCGTTGAGCTTCGAGACGGGGTCTCTACAAGGCTGCGTCCCCGACGGCACAGCGTTCAATCAGCAGCCGACGCTGGGCCACAACGTGACGGCGGACAGAGTCAGCGGAAGCGATGCCTTCCCGATCGGAGGCACCTACTGGAACGTGCCGCGCGACATCGGCATCAAGGGTGACTATTGGATCGGCACTGCGGAGAACCACGCTACGCAGAAGGACGATCTCGGGAGCACCGGCGGGAACGAGGCGACCGGCAATCTCTACTGCCCGCCGTTCGAGATCAAGAAGAACTACGTTTCCTTGACTGTCGGCGGACAGGGGTCGGGACAGACGGTGGAAGTCATCGTTTCACCACCACGAGGCGACCCCCGCACCTTCACCATCACACCCGTTCCGGGCGAGTTGCTATTGCCTGTGTTCGTCAATCTCACGCAATTCGCCGGAACGGGGGCTCTCGGGCAGATCATCATCCGCGACAACTCGCCGACGGGGCATATCAATGTCGATGCAATCACTCTGTTGAATTCACAGCCCGTCACATCCCTGCCCCCACCCCTTTTCGGGTTCGCAGATCTCCACGCTCATCCGGCTGCGAGCTTCGGATTCGGCGCCCCCAAGGGCATCGGGACGATCTGGGGTTCGCCGGGGGGCCGCTACGACGACCTGGCGCGCATCCCGAGTGACCTGAGGCCCTGTGATGGAAGGACTCACGGGGGCGGGAGCCTCGGGTCCGCGATCTTCATGAACGTCGTCGAGAGCAGAACGATGTTCTTCGATGTGGGCAACGTCATCGAATCGATCGCGAGCCTGCTCTCGCACGACAACAGCGGGCATCCCTCGTACGGCTCGTGGCCGACGTTCAAGAGCGGCCTTCATCAACAGATGCACATCCACGAGGTGCGCCGCGCCTATGAAGGCGGCCTGAGACTGATGTCCGGCCTCGTCGTCAACAACAGGCTCGTCGAATGGATGATGAGCTCTGTCGTTCGGAACAACAATCAGTTCCGGGTCCCGACGACGCCGGATCGCCAGGTCATCCTTGCGCAGATCTGCGCGATGCATCGTCTCGCCGAGCTGAACAGCGACTGGATGCAGGTCGCTGAGACCCCGGGCGAGGCCCGGCGGATCATCGGCGCCAACAAGCTCGCCATCGTGCTCGGAGTCGAGATCGACACGTTGGGGACCCTCGGTTTCCCGACGCCGGAGGCCGAGGTCGAGTGGCTGTACAACCTGGGCGTCAGACAGGTCACGCCGATCCATTTCACCGACAACCCCATCGGCGGTACCGCGGTTCAGAACGAGGCGTTCGTCACGCTCAACGACTTCATCAACCGTCGCGACCAGGATGTTGGCGTGCAGCGCTCGGAGCCGCTTACGAATCCGATACGCGCCGAGGTGCCTTTCGTCCCTCTCGCAGTCGAGAATGGTTGCCGCGACCATCCCTCGCTTGATGGGGCCGGTGCGTACATCGACCCCGACGATTGCGCGCAGATCCGATGGAGCGGCAACACAGTGCGCGCCGTTGTCGTCCGGCCGGGCGACCCGATCATCCTGAACCTCGAGGTCAGCTTCGGCAACGCGGTCGTCGTGGGTCTAACCGCCGCTCTAACGCGGCTCCTTGACGTTGCCGAGCCACTCGCCTCTGCGGTGTACATCCCCGAGTACGAAAACCACCCGCGGGGGCCGGTCGGCGGATTCGTTGCGCGCAAGGGACTTACCCCATTCGGGGCGCGCTACATGACGGAGATGATGCGGCGAGGGATGCTCATCGACCTCGATCATGCGTCGGACCGAGTGGTGAAGCAGGTGACGATGGATGTCGGCAGCATCGTCGAACGGTTCCAGGGCAGGACGTGTGCATTGGACCGACCCCCACGCGAATGGCCGGAGTCCGAACGGTGCTGGGAGCGGTACGGGTACCCGTTCATGTCTTCCCACACGAGCTACCGAGAGCAGTCGATCATCTCGCCCCGGTTCCAGGGGATACCGAACCCGCCGGGAGGATCGAGCTCGATCAACGGGCAATGGCCGCACGAAGGCGAGGTTTTCTACGACCGTCTGCTGCACATCCGCAGATCCGGTGGCATGGTCGCCCCGATCCTCGCGCAAGGTGACCTGCAGGCCCCCTTCCTCTTGCCACGGCGCGATCTGCAGTCGACCCCATTCGACGACGAGGAGGATCTCGGCACGCTCGGCGCCGGTGCACCCAACACATGTGCCGGCTCGACCGCGTCGTGGGTGCAGGCCTATCTCGCCTCGATCCATCGGATGGGCGGGCGAGGCGTCGCGCTCGCTACGGACTTCGGCGTCCTCCAACAGCCCGGCCCCCGGTTCGGCCTGAACATTGGGGGTTTGGGCTACATCCAGGGTGACGCGTGCTACGCCTCGTCAAAGGCAGGGGCGCGCGATGGGGGACCCGGATGGGACGAGGGTCTCGGCTGGGGCAGCGGGCGCCAGCGTGAAGAACGCAGACGCACCGAGGGCCGCCGCTACGAGCAGTCGCGCAGGCCCGGTTCCTACAGATGGCAGGACCAGCGGAACGCGGTTCGCTACACCTCGATGCGGAACTACGTTGCCGACGGGTGGACGGCCAACACGACGGTGCAACCGAGGTCGCTCGAGCCCTACTCGATCCCGGGTATGAGCCGCCCGCCCTTCAACTACAACCACGAAGGCCTCGCGCACTACGGGCTGTTACCGGACTTCCTTCAGGATGCGCGCAACCTCGGTGTCACCGAGGAGGAGATGTCGGTGTTGTTCCGCTCGGCCGGCGACTACGTCGAGATGTGGGAGAAGGCCTGGCGGGTCTCCGGATGCACGAGACAGAACGGGTCGGCCGAGGCGCGCTGCGTGAGCCCGCGCTGGAATCCCGACACCGCCAGGTGCCCGCGGAACAACTCGCTCTTCCGCGATTCGCAACGCGACGGTTGGGGCGAGTACCTGCTGCGCGACTAATCGGTCCGAGTCGTCCCGCCCGACAGAGCTCTCGCGATCGAGCGGGGGCCGGGGTGCTCTCGCAGCTCCTCGAGTGGGACCGGCAACGGGAGGGACCAGTTCGGGCGTTCGTCGAGGGTCCCCGGCATGTTGGGGCGCGATTCGACGGCGAGGGCATCCTCCAAGGTTGCCAGGAGCACGCGGCTGGGGGCCTTCGCCAGTGATCCGTAGGTTGCTTCGACGACATCCTGGACCGGGGCATCGTCGGGAAGCCCGGTTCGGTCTCGCAGACGAGCGCGCACCGCATTCTCGCCCTCGACGTTCGGGTCGAGGCCGAGCTCTTCTTGCTCGCGCAAGTCTGCTCCGGTCCACATGCCGGCGATCGTCGGAAGGTCGTGGTTGGTCACGGCCGCGAGAGCGAGCTCGGGATAGTCCGACGGGTCGTCGTCCTCGAACCAGAGGATCCGGTACGACAGGATCGCTCGCTCTTTCATCTCTTCGCGCACGAAGCTCTCGACGGTTCCGAGATCCTCACCCACGACGAAGGAACGAGCCCGGACGCTTTCCAGTGCCACGATCGTGAGCAGATCTTCATAGGGGTAGCGAACGTACGCGCCGCGCGCGGGGTCGGAGCCTTCGGGGATCCAGAAGAGTCTGAACAGACCCATCACGTGATCGATCCGCATGCCGGCGCCGGTCGACAAGCTCGCGCGCACGGTTTGGATGAACGGTTCGTAGCCGGCCGCTCGTAGCTTCCACGGATCCATCGGCGGAAGCCCCCAGTTCTGACCGTGGGTGTTGAACTCGTCGGGTGGCGCCCCGATCGTGGCGCCGTCGACGAACACGTCACGCCATATCCAGGCATCCGCGCCTTCGGGATCGACTCCGATCGCGAGGTCGTGTATCAGATCGATCTCCGATTCGGCGCGCGCCAACTGCTCTTCGAGCAACCACTGCATCCACATGTGGAACTCGACACGACGAACATGAGCGTCACGCCAGCGCGCAACGGCAGCGGAACGCGGCTCCTGCAGTTCCGGGACCCACGACGAGGGACCGGCCCCGTGCGTTTCGTACAGAGCTGCGTAGGTCGCGTAGTCCTCTAAGAGGGGGCCGCGCGCGGCTCGGTAATCGGCGAAGCGGCCGTCGTCGCGCCAGTGCTCGAATATCCGCTCGAGTGCGCTCATCTTCAGCTCGTAGACGGAGCCGCGATCGATCACCGGCGACTCGTTGAGAGCCCGGCCCGCCGCGATGGCCTCGGTGAGGTCTATGCGGGTCGCTCCCGGTACTTCCTCGATCCTGAGATAGAGCGGGTTGCGGAAGCAGCGACTCGACGGGAAGTAAGGACTCGGCTGCTGCTCGGGCCCCGGGGCCACCGCGTGCAATGGGTTCAGCATGACCACTCCGGCCCCCGTTCCGGTGGCCCAGGTGGCCAGGTCCCGCAGATCGGCCAGATCCCCGATACCCCAGCTAGCCCGAGAGCGCGCTGAGTAGAGCTGCACCCCCCACCCCCAAGCCCGGAGGTCGTCGGGCAGATAGCACGCCCGCGGCCCGACGATCAGCGGAGTCTCGAGACCGTCCCGGCCAGTGAGGACGTGGTAGCCGAGAGGCAATGAGTGGGGGACGGCGCCCCCGAGTTCGATCGCATCCCCTTGCTCCAGCACCACTCGGACAAAGCCCTTTAAAAGGTGTTCGTCTCCTTGCCGGATGACTTTGGCGGGGGCCGGGGGAGGCGCGTCGTCCGCCGCTCCCATGGCGTCAAGGATCGCCTCGACCACGACGGGGTCGACGTCAACGCGCTCAGCCCGGTGGCTCAGGTAGGAGCGCGGGACAGCCCACGCCTCGGGATCTCGACCGGCAGTCATCAAGTGTTCATACGCCCTCAGGCGGCAACTCTTTGCCTTCGTGCATATGCACAAAGGCGCGGAATTGATGCAGGAGTACGTCTCGACAAGCAGAAACCCATGACCAGAGCGAGTAACTCTAGAAGGAGAGGAACAATGGCTAAGAGGAAGATCCAAGCATCATTTCTGGTCCTGTCCATCATGGCAGGACTCATGTCCTTCGCCGCCCCGGCTAACGCCGCGGCGGTAACAACCGTCTCCTTGGTCTCGGGCTCCGAGGTCCTTGCGGGCGTGCAGTCTCTATTCAAATTCAAGGTCACCAACACCGAGACCCCAGGCGTGGGCAAGACGATCAACCACGTCATGATCACGGCCCGCGACGAGGGCGACTTTGTCGTCGCCAACGGCTCGGCCCCCGGGTGGAACTTCGACATCCACAACGACAACGGCCGTTTCCGCGGCGGCTCCATCGCGCCGGGAGCATCGCTGGACTTCGAGATCATTGCCAACGTCTCGCGTCCGGCAACGGACCTGGTCGCCGAATGGTTGGTCGCCTCGTCCAGCGATAACGGCGCGACTCAGCAAGCGCCTGCCATAGCGCCCTCGAGCCTCATCAAGGTCCTCGAGGTCACCGAGGTCGCCGTGACGGCTCCATCGGGTGTCACGGATGGCACCGCCACGGCCAGCCAGCAGAACCTCTCCTACAGGACCGTCGTCCGCAACGCGGGCAGCGGCGCACCGAGCGTGACGGGGACGTTGACGTCAAACGGCGCCGGCGACACCATCACGGGACCGGGTGCTCAGACGATCCCAGCGGGCGCCACCCGTAACTTCGTCTTCGACGTCGATCTCGGCGCTGCGGGCAATCGCACCTTCACGGCGGACGCTGCCGCAGCCGGAGCGGATGCCAACAGCCTGGCGAGCGCCCCACTGACCGTCGAGAACGCGCCTGCATTCACCTACACGAACAACACGCTGGCGCCTCTTGCTTCGGCAAGCGGAGTGAGCCAGACCTTCCTCCTGTCGGTCACCAAGACCAACCCGCCGGGAGTCACGTTTGACAAGGCCAACACCGATCTCTGCTTCTCGCAGACCGGCGGCGGATCGTTCTGCACCAGCGCGCTGGCGACACCGAACAACGTCGCCCGGACGACCGGAACCGCGCCACAGGCGGCAGGACTCGTCTTTGCTCCTCTGAGCATCCCCGGAGCCGGCGCAGGTTTCCCCGATGGGCTGTACGACCCGACGCTCACCATCACGGGCACGGACGACAACGGCGCGGCCCTTTCTCGCACGGTGTCGATCGGCAACGACTTCGAGATTGACAACCTTGCGCCAGTCGTAGACCTCACCCTGGCGGCTCCCAGTGGTCAGACCGCAGTCAAGAACGGCGACACCTTGACCTTCGGTGGGACGGCCAAGAAGAGTGGAGCCGCAGGTGCAGCGAACGACCCGACGGCCGTGATCACGGACTGTGATCTCGTCATAAAGAACTCGGCCTTCGTCGAGGTCAACCGCATCCAGAACCTCCACTCCACCAACGACTGCCGTCTCAACGCCGGCAACGTCCAAGGAAGCTTTGCTCCCGCGGCGCTCGGTGTCCCAGAGGGGATCATCGAGCTGCACATGACGGCCAGGGACGGCGCGGGCAACGCGACCGCCGGCTACGCGATCTCGGACTTCGTCAACATCGACAACCTCGTTCCCGGGATCGCCGGAGCATTGACGGGTTGCGGGGCCAACACCACCGGCCCGCGTGGCTTCGGTACCTGCAACGACACCCAGACCATTGTCGTCAGTCTCACCGAGCCGGTTACCGGTGATTTCCTCGCCGGTGACTTCCGAGTCGACGGCAACAGCGTTCTGGCGGCGGAGTCGAACTGCACCAGCACCGTCCCGTGCGGCTCGGTCACTCTTCGCCTGGCCAACGCATTGGGCAACGACGACGAGCCGGGGATCACCTACACCGCGCCGACCCAGCCGGCTCCCTTGCGGAACCGCCCCCGTGACGGTGCGAAGAACCAGCTCGCGGCCATCATCAACCTGAACGCAGCCGACGGGATCGTCCCCGACCTTCCGGACGTGAACGGGGTCACGCAGGGCGGGTTGGATGCGAACGGTGGCGCTGCAGAGAGCTCTTACGCGGCGACGGCCGGCTCGTTCTACACGAACCAGGTCGCTCCCACGTTCAGCATCACCGGCCTCGGCGCCCAGTACAACGCGGTCGATCGCAGAGGACACCAACGCCAACAACGAGTACGACCATGGCGTCGACCAACCGATCGCCGACTGCACGACGGACGTTCCGGCCAACACGACCAGTCCTCTGCTCTGCGCGGCGAACCTCCCGCTCGTCGGCGACGGTAACCACAAGCTCTTTGTGGCGGCTGTCGACCCCGAGGGCAACCTCAGCCGGGGCAAGTCCGGCGACCTCGCAGGCAAGACCGGCCGGCCCATCACGGTGGTACTTGACCGTGCGGCACCGGTTGCTCAGAGCGTCGCTGCGGCGGCTGCGGTCGAGGTCACTTTCAGCGAAGTCCTGCCGAACGTGACGACCGGCCACCGCGCCAACCGCAACTTCGCGGAGGACTGGTTCCCGTTCACCATCCGCACCAACGGCCAGCGCCGGAACCTCCTCGAGCGCTCCGTGGCCGGGACCGACAACAAGCGGACCCTGGACATGACCGGCGAGTCGAGCTACACGGCACCGACCTTCTCGGGTGTCGAGTACAACTTCGGCGGCGCACCAAACGCTAGGTACCAGGACCGGGCAGGCAACTACCTGACAGACTTCACGGTCCTCAAGTAACGGCTTTGGCTCCGGCGAGTTACTCGCTCTCCAGAGCCAGCGATGCGGGCCGCCTTCGGGCGGCCCTACTCGCGCCCGGGGGTGGTAGGAAAAGGAATTGCCCGAATTGCGTAGATGGTGAGTGGGACGTACCCCCTTCCTTTTGTCGCATACGCCGGATACCGTCGGTGAAGCCCGATCGAGGTGCAGGACAGGGGGCCCAGGCGCCGAATCCGAGGTGTAAGACAAGTTTGCAAGAGCCGGAGTAACTAGATGAGTCGCATCTCCCGATCCAGATCTGTGGCCGTTGCGCTCGCGGCTTGTCTGACCGCGGCTGGGATGTTCGTTGGAGCGGCTCCGGCTCTGGCCGCCGTCGCACCCACCGCGGAGCGCCAGGATGTGCGGTCCGGCGAACTATTGCACGACCGATTGGGTCGACAAGGGTGGCGACACCGTCACTTACTACGGCGCGTTCACGGCCGGCGCCAAATTCATCGAGGCATCCATCGAGGAACGCGAGGCGGACGGGTCGGTCATCGTCGTCGAAGAGAGACAGCCCAACGGCACGATCATCAGGCGCAGTCCCATGCCACTGACATCGGCGGGGCAACGGACGGATCACCGTCGACGAAGCGCTCGGCACATTCTCGGGTTCGTCCATCCTCAGGCGGCTCGAGGACGGCACGACCGCAACCCAGAAAGTTACCGATCACATCGTGATGACGATCACCCTGGAGCTGGGTGGTGTTCGCACGACGTTGGAGTCGAACCAGGTTTTCGTTGACTCCAAGCCTCCCAACATCACCGGTTTCAAGACCCGTACGACTAAGGATGTAGAGGTTGTCTTCAGCGAGCCGGTCTTCAACGACAAGGGCGATGCTGCCTCGGACTGGACGGTGGACGGCACGCCGGCAACCAGCGTTAGTGCCTCGGCCCCCGTCTCCGAGAAGAGGTCCATACACCTCGACCTCGGGGAGCTCACCGAGGACCAAGAGCCGGTTGTCGATTACGCCCCTTCTATCGGCCCCGTCGGTAGCACGCGCGAGTCTACCGGGATTGCGTGCGCCACATCCTCTTGAATGACGGCACCCGGACCCAGTCTGCGATAGACGAGACTCCACCTCGCATCCCACGCATCTCGCAGATCGACGGCAAGGACGCGACCGATGATCTTGTTGCGTCGCGCAACGCTGCTCCCATGATCGCAATCGATCAGGTGACCAACGGGCACACCGCCGACGTCTATCTCGAATCCGATGGCACGACGGGACTGCAGCCCGCAACGGACACCAAGCTCAACCCGCAGCCAATAGTTGCTGCAAGCGGCGCGACATTCCAGCTGCCGGCTCTCGGCGGTGATGGCGAGCGCACCTTCTACGCGACCGCGACCGACACCAACGGCAACACGAGCGTGGACTCGAACAACGGGACCCTCGGCTACGACGACGCGACCTACCGCCTCGATACCGTGAAGCCCACCGCCAGCGCGGCCCGCACGGACGGGCAGAAGGTCACCGTGACCTTCACTGAGGCCCTGTCCGGCGGCCGCAACGATGCAGCGGATTGGCAGATCCTTCACTCCGTCACGGGCGCACCCATGGCGATCGGCGGCGTGAGTGGCACCGGTAGCGTGCGGGTTCTCGACGCAGCCGGCGTTCCCAACGGCTCTCGCGTCGTCTACAACCCTCAACCCGAGCCGACCGTTATCTCGACGAGGCGGGCAACGGCCTCGACAACTTCGACTCGCTGACGACTCAGGGACTCATCGCGAAGGTCCTCGACATCGCTCCAGAGGAAGGCGACCCAAGCGGTCGGCGATCCCTACACACTGACGATCTCGGTGAAGGACGATGCCAACAACAACGTACCGGGCGCCTTTGTCGGAGTCAGAGTGGTCGACGGAGTCAACGCACAGCGAGACTTCGACGGGCCGGGGGGCAATGGGCGCGGCGTCGTCGGCAGTTGCTTCACGGAATCCGACGGGACATGTGAGTTCGACTACGTGTCTCAAGAGCGCGGCCTCGACAGGCTCCAGGCCTGGATCGACCCGACGAGACTTCTGGGAACGCCCCCGGCACCGGAAGACAAGGACACGGACGCGTCGCCGCAGGTCGGCAGCAATTCGCTGGACCAGGATGTGGTGTCCGCACAATGGACGTTCGAAAACGCCGCTCTGAAACTCGAGGCCGGCCCCGAGTCGGAACTCGAGAAGAAGGTGTTCACGCAGCACGTCTTGGATGTCAACGTTTCGACTATTCCGACTAGGGGAGGCGAGTTTGCCGGGGGCGAGTCGTCGCACCAGGTTCTCGGTGCTCGGCGTCAACGTCGATGCACGCGCCGTCGATGGGCCCAACGCTGGCGACGACGGCTGGCTTGGCGAGTGTTTCACGGGCGCCGACGGCGCGTGCCAGATCGCTTACAACTCCGCCCTCGATGGTGTGGATCGCATCCAGCTTTGGATCGATCGGAACCCGTGCTCGGAGGCGAGGCGTGTGGCAACGACGATGTTGACGATGGTGAGATTTTCCTTACCGGGAAGAGCAGCCGGGCGCGGACAACATCGAAAGGCAATCCCCTCGACGATCCAGCGCAGGACGTCGTCGGGTCGATTGGGAAGGCGTGCTCGTCGCGGACCTAAACGCCGAGCCGGAAGTCTCCACGAGCGATATCGCAGGCGAGACGACGATCACGTTCAAGGTGACCGACAAGGACGACAATGTCGCGGCCGAAGGGCACAACGTCGAGGCGATCGTCGTGTCCGGTCCCAATGCGAGCACCGAGCTGGAGGACGAGGAGTCGGGGCAGGCCCCTCCGTTCGGGGAGAACGAGAAGGGCTGTATGACGGACGAAAACGGTGTGTGCACATTGAGCTACACGTCGAATCCGCATGTCGGGGTCGACACCAGATCCAAGCATGGGTCGATCTGCACGACAATGGTCTGAAGGATTCCGACGAAGTCTCGGTGGTCGAGCCCGCGACGAGAACACCGGTACCAACGAGCTCACCCAGGACATCGTCGAGGTCACATCAACCCCCGCCTCGGCCGTGCTTCATGCGGATCCCCGAGCAGGCGAGCGTCCGCAAGGACACGACCCACCAATTGACCTTCGTCGTCGCGGATCCTGCCGAGCGGCTCATCGAAGGCCTCAACATCGATGCGGTCGTGACCTCCGGCCCAACACCGGCAGATACATCGGCGAGTGCCGAAGTGACATGGATGGAAAATGCCGCGTCGCCTACCGATCCCGCGCTCACCGGGACCGATGTGGTCCGAACGTGGATCGACGTCAACGACAATGACGTCGCCGACGAGGCGACTACGACGGGGCAGGCGCTGCAGAGGAGGGTGGCGACGAACCCGACCAGGACGTTGTGAGGTCGCCTGGACTGCAACCGGACCTTCCCCCACCCCTTCGCCCGGGACGACCCCTTCGCCCGGCACAACTCCGACGCCCGGTGTTAGCCCGTCACCGAACCCCAGCGGTTCTCCCGGCGGCCCACCCTCGGGCTCGGGCACGGACCGCTCGATAAACATCGACGCAGACAAGTCGATCATCGTGGTCGGAAGGGCCGTGAAACTGTCAGGCACCGTCGATGCGCCGGCTGGGTGCCGTGCCGTGGACGTCTCTGTCGTCGCCGTTGATGCGGCCGGCGAGGGCGCTCGATCCGCACGACATCGGCGGATGCAGAAGGCCTGTGGCGGCTGGACATCAAGCCTCGACAAACGCAACCTATCGGGCCGAGGTCGGCTCGGACAGCGGGTGCCACCACGCGGCCTCCAGCAAGGAGGATGCGCGGATTGATAAAGGCCAAGGTGCGGATCACTGCCACGCCCAAGAAGCTGCGGCCGGGAGGATGCAGCTCGATCGACGCCTTCGTGTCTCCCAACAAGGCCGGCTCGGAAGTGCGCTTGGAGCACAAGACAAGGAAGGGCTGGCGGACACTCGCCAAGAAGGAGCTCGACGGAACGTCTCAGGCGCTGTTCACCAAGTGCTTCAAGTCGCCCGGGCGCAAGTTGGTCAGGATCTCGTGGAAGTCCGATCAGGCCAACTTCGGAGCCCGCAGCCGGGCCGCGGAGATTCCGGGTACGGCGCTAATCTCCTAGCCGGCCAATCCCCTTTGTCCCTTTTCCGTTGGAAAGGGGAAAGTTTTGGCCACGCATCGAAGGAAGGGCCCGGACCAGGGCGAACCTGCCAACTAAGGCGCCACCATTGCCCAGCTTGTGAAGCAACCCGTGTCGCCAACGTACGTGAAGCTCGTCATCTCGCCCCGAGGGTGGCGGCACCCGCGGGCACGGGCGTCACGCTCGACTCCTACCTCGACGGCCTTCGCCGAATCGTGCTCGTCGACGATCGCGGGGACCTCGCTGGCGTGGAGCCCGGAGACCTCGTCGTAGCCCTCGGGGGAGGCGGAGGAGGGTCAGCTCGCCAGCCTCAGAGCCCTTGCCGATCTCCTCGAAGCCGCGGGAGCCGTCGGCGTCCTCGTCCACGAGCGCTCGCTTGCCGATCAGATCGACGCAGAGGGCACCTCGGAGACTTCCCGGTGTTCCTTGTCGGGCGTGACGTCGAATGGCCTGAGGTCCTTCAGCCGCTCCTCGACCTCGACGCACTTCTCCGTCATCGCTCCCACAATCCCGAGCTTCACCGCCGCATCCTCATGCGCCAGATCGTGCGATGCGCGGCGTCACCCCGATCGATCCCCGGGCAGCCACCGAAGCCGGTGTCGACCTCGAGGAAGCGCTCTATCGAGTGATCGTCGTCGTACCCGGGCTCTGCACGCCGGAGGAGTTCGTCGCCTCGAGGAAGAGGTCGGCGTCGACGTGCTCGACCACGATCCGCCGATGGCGTCGTGTTCCCGATCGACGATGTAATGGTGGCGGTCCAGACCGGCAGCAGCGCACTGCTCGGCGAGGACTGGCTTCCCGACAGGCTTCTCTCCAAACCGCGTTTGGCCGGCGACTCGAGTGGCGTCGTCGGAGTCGGCCGCCCACTCGCAGGAGCCGACCAGATATTGCGTTCCTTCCGGGAGGCTTCGTGGGCCGCACGGTTGTCTCGCCGTCTCGAGGGTGGCAACCGGGTCGCAAGATTCAGCGCCATGGGCGCTTACGCATGGCTCGAGGCTATCGACGCTGGCCTGAGCGACCACGAAGCGGATCGCCCGCGATACGCGCGCTGATGGACCACGACAGCGGCACCCGACCAATCTGGTCGAACATCCGCGCTTGTGTCGAGACCCGTCAGCTGAGAGAGGCCGCTCAGGGTTCCTGCGCCCGCAACAGCTTGAGATACCGCCTGGACTTGATCCGCAAGGTGACCGGCCTCGATCCACCACGAGCCCGAAGACCGCCTGGTGCTGCAGTTGCAGCTCCGGCTCGCATTGGTGCGTGGGTTGTTGGAGCCTTCGGCGAAAGCCGAGACCGGCGGGACGGCCGAGACCGAACCTTCCGATGGGGCCACCATCTAGAGTTCGTTCTAGTGTGGCCGCACTGTGAGAGTCGGTCGTCACAACATCAAGCTCCACGATCTCGACGAGCCCGATGTATCCCACCGATGGGATCGCCGAGAATGACGTGATCGACTACTACGCCACGGTCGCCGATCACATGCTCCCGTTGGTGCGCGACCGGCTCATGACCTTGAAGCAGCCTGCCAAATGGGATCGAAGGGGAACGATTCTTCAGCAAGGGCATCCCCAAGTACTTCCCGGACTTCGTCGAGCGGACGACCGCGCCCAAGCGTGGGGGTGAGGTGACGTATGTCGTTTGCAACGACGCCACGACGGTCGTCTACCTCGCTCGGCGGGCGTGCCTCACCTCGCACGTCGGCCTTAGCCGCCGCGATGCGATCGAGTTCCCCGACCAACTGATCTTCGATCTCGACCCTGCCGGCGATGACGTCCCCGACGTCTTGTGGGCGGCGGGCATCGTGCGGGCTCCTTTGGGAAGAGCTTGGACTCGCTTGCTACGTGAAGTCGAGCAGTTACCAAGGTTGTGCACATGGTCGCGCCAACCGATAAGGAAGACCCATTTTGGACGATGCAAGGAATCGCCTGAAGGTGGCAACATTACTTGCGAGCAGCCGACATCCGGATCGCGTGACGACCCGAAGTCCCGAAAGAGAAGCGTCACGGCCGGCTGTTGCTCGACTGGATGCGCAACTCCTGGGGTGCGACGGCGGTATCGCCCTTCTCACTCGCGCGCTCGACCCGGCGCGCCCGTCGCCCTCCCACTCGCATGGGAGGAAACCGAAGAGAAGGGTTGGCACCCGCGACTCTTCACGATTGCGGACACGCCGAAGAAGATCGAGCGAGATGGCGATCCTGGGCCGGGTGGCGACGCCAGGGCGCGCTCGCTCGCCGACCGCGTCGCCGTCTTGAGAGAAGCTGCTCGAGACTCGGCGTGACTCCCCGTGCACGCAGGCCAGAAGATTCGGGATCGCGACCTCACGGGGCGCGCACGGCCGAGCAAGAGTTGGCGCGGCTTCTCTCCACGGAGCCCCTCGCGTCGAGGAGTTCGAGGACCACACCGCCGACCTCGACCGGCTCGATTATTCCTTTACTTACGACCGAGGGCCGCGTCCACGTCGACCTCAAGGAGAAGCTCCAGCGCTACTCGGCCGGATGCGCCGAGGAGTGTGGGACGTCCACCCCCCAGGACATGTTCATCGTGGACGAGACCGTCTACCGGAGGATCGTCTGGCAGGGCGGCGGGGGCTACCTCGTCATCCACGACCATCCCGAGGAACGCTGGGGCAATATTCGGGCCGTGGGAGCTGACGCTCGGCCCCCGGGTCCGCTACCAGCGGTGGGGGCACGGGCGGGGACGGAGCTTCCTCAAGGGCAAGCTCCTGCTCGACCTAAAGGCGGCCGCCCGGCTGACCGACGGGTTCTCGGTCGACGACCTCCTGAGGGTGATAGAGCGCTCCAGGGCGGGCCGTGACCCGGTAGAGACGATCACGAACAAGAGCAGGACCTCCCCGAGCTCGGGGCAGACTAGGCCGGACCCGCAGGACAAACTCGGGCCGACGGTTAACCGTCACAGGCCAAAGCTAGGGTGTACGGGGACCGGAAAGACTGGGCCCCGGATGGCGAGAAGAACGGGGAGGGCCATGGCCGACGACACGAAACGCCGCAAGGCCACGTCCACGTCCAACTACGGCGTCTCCCGACGGGAGAGCCACGATGCAAGCGCCTTTTACGCCCGGTTCAAGGTGCCGAAGATCTCTTGGGACGAGACTTTGGTGGCGGCTCCGGAGGTGGACCAGATCTATGTAAATGACGCCCGGGATATGGCTCAGTTACCGGACAAGTGCGTCGCTTTGGTAGTCACTTCCCCTCCGTACTTCGCAGGCAAGGAATATGAAGAGGCCCTCGGCGAGGGTCACGTCCCTTCCAGCTACGTCGAGTACCTCGAGCTGCTTCACGACGTCTTCGAGGAGTGCCTGCGCGTGAGTTGAACCCGGCGGCCGGATCGTGGTCAACGTCGCGAACCTTGGGCGCAAGCCCTATAGGAGCCTCTCGGCCGACGTTATCCACATCCTCCAAGACCGCCTCGGTATGTCGCTGCGCGGCCGAGATCATCTGGCAGAAGAGCCAGGGAGCGGGGGGTTCTTGCGCTTGGGGGTCGTTCCAGAACGCGGACAATCCAGTGCTTCGTGACATCACTGAACGTGTGGTCGTTGCATCAAAGGGCCGTTTCGATCGCGCCGTGGCACGCCGACTTCGTGAGAAGAAAGAGTTGCCCCACGAGGCGTCGATCTTTAGAGACGAGTTCATGGAGGCAACCCTGGACCTCTGGGACATCCCCCCCGAGAGTGCAACTCGGGTCGGTCATCCGGCGCCGTTCCCAGTAGAGCTGCCCCAACGGCTGATCGAGCTGTACACGTATAGGGGTGATCTGGTCCTCGACCCATTCGCAGGGTCCGGTTCGGCCGCTGTTGCCGCTCTACGGAGCAACCGTCACTACGCTCGGACGAAATCGACCCCGACTATGCAGGCCGCGCTCAGGCTCGCTTGAATGAGGAGAGGGTCGAGCTTGAGCGCTCCCGCGAGTTGCGCGAACGGATGCGGGTTGTGCTTCCAGCTACTCCTGCGCCGGCCCGTGAGAACGAGCCGTTCCAATCACGGGCCGTGCGCGAGGGAAGACGAGCCAAAGAGATCGCAGAGGAGGTGTTGCGGCAGTGCGGATTCAGCCACATCAGCAGCGATCGGCGCTTCCGCAACGGGGTCGAGGTGAACTTCGTTGCCATGGATGCTGATGGACGCCGTTGGTTCTTCGACGTCTCGGGAGCGTTCACGTCGAGTCGCGCCGGCCTCCGGAGGACCGATACGTTGTGGAAGGCGCTGGGGAAGGCGGCGATCCTTCGGAGGACCGAGCCGGACAGCAGACTGATCCTGCTCACAACCGATCTTCCTCCCCGACGAAGCGGGCGGCGCAGCGCTCCGAAGCGGACGCGGCCATATCTTCCACGACGCCATCGAGATGCTGTCGCCAGAGGGGCAGGAGCGATTGCTCGCTTACGCCCGAGGAGAGGGTTACGACGAGCCCCTGGCCGACGATGACACCGACTCACATACGGAGTAGCCGGTCCTCTGAGCACTCACCCTTTGAGCTCGATGAAGGCCTTTGCGATAGTGCGTGGCGAGGAACCCCAGGTGTTCCTGGCAGAGAACGCCGACGTGCTTGCGAGAGCTCTGGCGCTGCATCTCGTCGCGCAGCTGCCCGCCGCAGCAGTGACGTCCGAGGCGCGGCTCGAGGAAATGAGGTCGGCCCTTCTCGAGGAACGCTGGGCCGACGCCCTCGTCGTGTGGATCGAGGAGACGGGCGTCGCGGTCGATGTGTATGACGAAGCGCCGAGGTCGTGGAGAACAGATGACATCGACCTGGAAAGGGCCTTGCTCGAGATCCGACTGGCACCGGTCTTCTCCGATTCCGATGACTAGCGTGGGCCGATGAAGAGCGATTGCAAGCTGCGCCCGATGGGGCCGGTTTCGTCGTAGATCGTCGAAGCGCATACGCCGATCCCGTCGGGCTCAGGGCATCGTTGACCGCGTCGAGGCAAGTAACTCGCCCGCGGGGTAGCGATGCAGATACACGCTCAGGTCCGGGTTGATGCTGAACCACTTCGTGAAGTCGATCGGGGCAGACACCCCACTGGCGGAGTCGGCCAGGATGAGCGTCCGCGTCAACGGCGAGTTGGGCTCGCCTTCTATCAAGGGGTAGCGAGGCCGGGCCCAGGCGATGCCGGGCCCGGGCTCTATGAAGGCTCCCCCCACGAAACTCCACTCCATCGCCACGAGGTATCCCGACAGCGCGCCGGAGCGGAAGAACTCGACCGGATGGCCCTCGTCGGGGCCGGGCGGGACTTTGGCTTCATAGGTAGCTCCGTGATCGACCGGTGGTGCGGATGCGCCACACGCTCGCGCTCATGACCACCGTTCCCTCGTGGGAGAGCCGCGCCTCGACTAACTGCACGCTGCCGCAGCCATCGCCGACGAAGTCGGCGTCCACTTCGAGCGAGGCCACGGTTACGGGTTTGAGGATGTCGAACGTGATGCGAGCGACCCTCAGATCGAGCCCGATCGTCGACGCGCTCTACGACAGCTCCGAGGAGGGCGGCGGGGGGACCGGCGTGCTGGAGCTCTCGTCCCAGGGGCCGGCGGTGTGAGGGGTCGATACGTATCGACCCTCGTCCTCCTGTCTTATAGAAGGCCTCTTCGGGCATTTCCCACCTCCGTTTTTTCCCTTCAGGCTACCGGGACAGGGAGTTGGGCCCCGGGGTGGAGAAGTAGTAGGGGGTCGGTGGGCCCGGCCCGAGAAGGCCATCACGTGGGGTGATTTTGGGCCTTTGGGTTTTTTCCCCACCGTTTGACCCCGGTCCCCCATCTGGGGCGCGTTGCTGTCCCGGGCCCCGGCCCATCGCCCATCGGGGCCACGGAGCAAGCTTCTACCAAGCTGAGGTGATTCGTTCCGCGGTAACGGTTCGTCGAGCACACGTCGTCGAGATCGCCGTGCTCCTGGCCGTCCTCATCGCGCCCGCAGCGGTATCCGTCCCGTCGATGGCGCAGCCGTCCCAGGACGAGCGAGACACGGCTCGTGATTCTCGAGAGTCTTCGCTCCGACCTCGCCGGAGCCGTCCCCGCGCTACGGCGACCTCCGGGATGGATCGATACCGTCGGCGCCGAGATGGCCGCGCTCGAGCTCGGGGTTCGCCACGACGCTCGCAGGATGATCGCTCTCGAGCGCAATGCCGTCGGTCTCGCTCGCACTCTCTACATCGGCGGGATGGTCGACGGCCTCGAAGGGCTTCTGACCACGAGAGACCTCGGAGACATCGAGACCCGGCTCGAATACCTCGAGTCTTCCAGCGAGGCCCACGTGGGAACCTTCACCCGGCTCGCCGCCGACCGGGCGGCCCTCAACCATCGCCTGGACGACCTGGATGCAAAGCGAGCACGGCTCGTGGCCGCCGCAGAGGAGCTCAACGACCTGCGAGCGGCGATCGCCGAGGGGATCGCCGAACAGGAGGCCGAAGTGGCGGCCATCGACGCCGCCGTGCTCGCCGCCGCACAGGACATCGTGAGCCACCCGGCCCCCTCGATCACGCCGCCGGTGCCCAGCGGCCCACTCGCGCCGACTGGGACGCGATCGCGATGTGCGAGAGCGGGGGCAACTGGCACATCGACTCGACCTACGACGGGGGACTTCAGTTCCACCCGGACACGTGGCTCGGCTACGGCGGGGGCCGGTACGCGCGCTACGCCTGGCAGGCGACGACGCGAGCAGCAGATAGCTATCGCCGAGAAGGTCCTCGACGCCCAGGGCCCCGGAGCCTGGCCCCACTGCTTCCAGTGGGCATCCTGACCCCATGACTAGCCCGCTTTGATAGCTTCGAGGGGAATTCTCGCCGGTATTGCGTAGTCCTGGGGGTTGAGTTTCGCCCTTTTCCGTCCGAAAACACAAGGGAAGGCATCGGACAATCAAAGGGCATCATGGAGAGCTGGCAGATCCAGTCTGCGACGTTCCTCGTCATCGACGACGAGCCTCAGAACGTGGGCCTGTTGGAGCGCGTCATCAAAGAGGCGGGCTACAAGCACGTCGCGACAGCCACCAGTGGTCACGAAGCCCTGGGCCTGCTCGAGATCCACACGCCCGACATCGTTCTGCTCGACCTGCACATGCCAGACATGGACGGGATTGCCGTTATGGAGGCGATGCAGCGGATCGTCCCGAGCGAAGAGTTCGTACCGGTCTTGGTCCTAACCGCTGACGTCACCACGGAGGCCAAGCAGGATGCGCTTCGTCTGGGGGCCGCGGACTTCGTAAGCAAGCCGTTCAATCCGGTCGAGATAATCCTTCGCATCCAGAACCTTCTCAGGTCCCGTTTCCTCCAACAGCAGATCCGCAACCAGAAGAAACTCCTTGAGCAGCGTGTGCGAGAGCGTACGGAGGAGCTTCAAGAAGCCCAGATCGAGATCCTCGACAGGCTCGCCCAGGCAGCCGAACGACGTGACGACGACACTGGCATGCATACGAAGCGTGTTGCACGCACGGCGGTCGAGATCGCGATCGAGCTCGGGCTTCCCCCCGAAGAGGTCCAGCTCATCTGGCGTGCCGCACCGCTGCACGACCTCGGCAAGATCGGCATCCCCGATTCGATCCTTCTGAAGGACGGGCCCCTGACGCCCGAAGAGTTCGAGCAGATGAAGTCTCACACCACGATCGGCGCGCAGAACCTGTCCGGCGGCCAGTCCCGGCTCCTGCAACTCGCCGAGGAGATCGCGCTGACGCACCACGAGCGTTGGGATGGGACCGGATATCACGGGATGCGCGGCGAGGACATTCCCCTCCATGGCCGGATCGTGGCGGTCGCAGATGTTTTCGACGCACTAACTCACTCGAGGCCTTACAAGGACAAGTGGACCGAGGAGGAGGCCCTCGACGAGATCGCGTCGGGCAGCGGAACGCAGTTCGATCCCCGGGTTGTGAACGCTTTCCTGAAATGCAGAGGCCGTACCGACCTGATCCAAGACGACTTCGACACCGCCGTAGCTTTCGTTATCAACTAACGCTCAGCGCGAGCCTGCTGCGGGCGTCGGCCCCACGCGAGGACCAACCCCACCACCAACGCGCCCCCCACATAGATGAGCCATCCGGGGGGCCCGGACTCAGTCGGTTGTTCGGTTGCCGCCGGCGGGAGGCGCGGGGGGATCCAATCGACTTTGCCCCCGAGCCCGAGCTCTTGGTCGCCGAGAACCATCGGCGTTGTCCACTCGAGAATGGTCCTGCGCTCGTCCCCCAGGTTCGATCTGTGCTCCGCGCTGGTCGGCAACAGTGCGCGGTACTCGAGCCAAGCCCAGAAGGGCTGCTCCGACAGACGCTGCCATCGTGGGGGTGCGGACGCGTCGGCCGACTTGGGGACCGAGCGGATCGTTTGGTTGCCTCCTAGGTAGTAGCTGGGAGAGCGCGTGTTCCCGAAGACCCCTTCCGGACCTATGCGCAGGAACGGCTCGCCGTCGCGGCCCGGCACCGCAAGTTCCTGGGGCGTGTCGTTGCGCACGTACACGGCCGGGATGGACCCCGGCAGGAGCCTCACCTCGAGCCCCTCGACGCTAGGGGTATCGGTGGCCTCGGTCACGAAGTGCCCGTGGCCATCGATGGGCTCGAAATCGCCTCGGACCGTGATCGACTCGTCTTCGTAGACGGCGTTGATCGCCCATTCGGTGGACTGGCCCGGCCGATGCTGGACGCGGGGGTCGAACCACGACCACGCATCCGTTCGCTCTAATAGAACCCACTTCGGTTTCGCCCCTGCGCTCAGACCGGGGGGCAGCGGGCGCTTGCCGGTGGGATCCAACGCCGTGTAGGACGCGGGGGAAGAGATGTTGGACTCGACCCTGCCCTTGCCGATGCGTAGGAACGGATCACCGGATTCGTCGAGCATGACGAGCCACGAGTCCGTCGGGTTGATGCCGACAACCGCCGCGGCCGTGATCATGGCCGCCTTGAACTCGATTCCTTCGATCTCCGGGGTCACCTCGACGATGACGGGGACGGCTTCGATCGCGGATTCTTCGTGGCCCTGGGCCGATGTCGTTAGACAAAGAAAGACGGCGGCCACGAGGGCCGCCGTCTTGAAGTGCCTTGGTTCTGGCGTGCTACTTACCCATCGGCGCGGTCGCCTGGCCGCCAATCGTCTTGGCGCCGACCTGCACGATGCGCGCATTCGAGGGAGTAATTCCTTTGCCGTTGTCCGTCATGATGAACAGGTAGTAGTACCCCGGAGGAGCAACGCTACCGCTCGGCGGAGCTTTCACGTCCAGCTTGTTGCCCTTGGCCTTGAAGTCCAGCTCGACGGCCCGCTGGTCGGCGTCGGTGATGTGGGTCGTCGTCGGAAGGTGCATGAGCATGACCTTCTTCACCTTGCCGGCGTCGGAGGACCCAACGGTGAAGTCCTTGCCCCACGCGATGCCCTTCTGCACGGACGAGATGCTCGGGCGGTCGCCGCGGAACAGATACGGCGGCTCGAGGATCTCGAACGACGGGTCCTTGAGGTTGTTCGTGCCTGTTGCCGGCTGCGTGGTGTTGTCGCCGGTCGGGCCGTAGGCGTTGTTGATCGGCGAGTGGCCGGCGACGAGCACCCGGCCGTCGGGCAGGAGCAGCGCGGTGTTGTGGTACGTACGGACGCGGTTGGCCTCGCCGAGCGAGACCCACTCGTCGCCGGTCCACATCTCGGCCTCCTTGACCGGCGACTCGGCTCCCGGCTGGATGACCTCGTCCTTGTCGGCTCCCGAAACCGCAACCACTTCGCCCGAGGGAAGCAGCACGCTGCTCGAGTACCAGCGCATGTTGTTCATCGGGGCGACTTCCTCGGCGGTTGCCGCGCCGCCTTCGACGTGGATCTTCTCGGTGATGTTCGTGGCAAGGAAGCTTCCCGGCGAGGTGCCCAGGGTGCCGCCGCCCACCAGGATGTCTGCAGACTTGTATGGAGGCTTCAGCGGCAGCATGACCGAGAAGGCCCCGCTGCGAGCACCGTAGTTGCCGAGGCCGTATTGCGTCCACGCATTCGTCTTGGGGTCGTAAGCCTTGTAGAAGTTCCACAGCGCCTCGTCGGCCGAGTGCCCCATGGGCCCCCACATCTGCCCGACGCCGGAATAGAAGACCTCGCCGGTCGGCAGCAGGTGCATGCGTGCGAACAGAGGTAGCGAGGTCGAGCCGGTCTCACCGGTCTCCTTCCACTTCGAGGTCTCCGGATCGAAGATCTCGGTCTCGGCCACGTTGAATCCGCTGCTGTTGTAGAGCACCCGCTCAACGCCCCCCGCGACGAACAGCCGGCCATCGGGGATGGTGATCAGCGTGGGGTACCAGCGGGAGTAGTTCATCCACTGCTTGTTCAGGCTCCACTTGTCCGTCTTGTGGTCGAGGAAACGCACGGCGTTGGACCCGAACAGCTCGGAGGTCCCGGGGGGACCGCCCTCGCCGGTGTAGTCCTCGATGTTGACGGGATCCGGCTCCCAGATCGTGCCGCCGACAACCATCAACCGGCCGTCGGGGAGCAGCCTGAGATCTGCACAGAACATGTCGTGAGCGCCGCCGTCCTCGGGGGTCGGCGTCGTCCACTTGGGCTTCTTCCCACTGAGGTCGAGGATGCGCGAGCGGCTGTTCGTGGAGGTCCGGGCCGCATCGACCGGGAGAGGGAGGGCCGATTCTTCGAGGGACTCGAGCCCGCCGTAATAGACGACCCGGCCGTCGGGCAGAACGCCCATCGAGACGGCGGGTGGGATCTTCTTGGATTCCTTGGCGTTCTCCGGAGGCCGCTCTGCGAACAGGGCCATCTCGGCGAACGGTGCTACCCAGCGACCGACGGTGGCCGCGTCGTCGTCTGCTGCCGCTGCGACCCCCGGGGCGGTCGCGCTCACTCCGATCAGCAGAGTGATGGCTGCTACAGCTGAGATCAGCTTGCGGTGCATCCTTCGCCCCCTCCTGCTTCGGGCGCGTCCCCATTGGCGCGCGAATCTGTCCGACTTGTGATGTTTCGCCGTCCGAAGGCCGAATCCCTGCCTCCCCTGGAGGCTCAATCGGGCCTCCGTAGGGGGCCGGTCCGGGTTCGACCTTGAGACTTGCCGGGGCCCGTAACCTGTCCCCTGACTGAGCTCCCGAACTAATAAGAGGAGTGGCGGCGGGCATGGGCATCCGGGTGAAGAAGACGAGGGTCGCTGTGGTCCTCTGCGTCGGCGCGACCGTGGCTCTGGTCCCCACCGGCCGGGCGACGGCCGAGGGCGTCCAGGTCTCGATGAGCATGCCGTCGCGAGGCGACGCCGGCGATGTCGTGAAACTGGATATAGCGCTGGCGGACCTGCGTCCCGAGACGGGAAGCCAGACGGTGACTGCATCGCTGACGTTTCCCAAGGCGCTCAAGCTGAGCCGCCTGACGACCACTTCGGGTCGCTGCATCGTTCCGACGTCGACATGTGACGTGAACCTCGACCCGTCGGGAGAACGAGTCCATGTCGACGCAACTTTCCTCGTCGTGCGGCAGGGCTCCTACGAGATCTCGATTGCCGCGTGGGATGAAGAGGCGTCCGATCTATCGGAGGCGAGTCATGAGCTCTCGGTTGCGGGCCCAAGCTGTTCTGTCGTCGGGACGCTCGGGCCCGATCGTCTTTCCGGTACCGACTCCTCAGATGTCATCTGTGGGTTCTACGGTGATGACACGTTCCGATCGGATCCCGATGATGACTTCCTTTCGGGAGGAAACGGCCTCGACACGGTCGACTTCACGAACGCGCGCGCTCGGGTGGAAGCCGATCTCACCGTCGGCCGGTCGACCGGAAGCGGCAGCGACACCATGGACGGGGTCGAAGCGGCGATCGGTTCAGTCTTCGACGACGAGTTGCGCGGGACCAATGGTCGCGACCGGCTCGAGGGCGGACCGGGCTCGGACCTCTTGGTGGGGCGCAGGGGGACCGATGAGCTCCATGGTGGGGGAGGAGACGACGATCTCGATGGCGGCTCCGGCCCCGACGCGCTGACCGGCGGCCCCGGCATCGACACGTGTTCCGATGCGAACAAGACCCGCAGACGAGGATGCGAACGAAGGTGGAACATCCCGCCTTTCGCAGAGGGTGCGGGGGTCGCGCTCTTCTCGGTTTCACCCCGAACGCTCTTGGCAGGTTTCCATGAGTCGCTGTTCGACTCGGCAGCGCCTCTCGATCCTCTAGGCCCCCACGTCGTGATGTCTTCGAGAGGCCGGGGAACGTCGTCGACTTCTGCAGCAGATATCGCAGTGCCGGACGGGACGGTGGTGCGGGCTCCGGTCACGGGCAGGGTCGTGAACGTGCGCGACTACCGCCTGTATTGCAGCACGATCGACACGCAAGTGGTGATCCGCCCTCGAGGTTCTCCGAACAAGCGGGTCATGATCGTGCACGTTACCGGGCCGCGCGTTGAACCCGGCGACCGAGTGATCTCGTCGGTCTCCAAGATAGGCACGGTGCGCAACCTGCCCTTCGGCAGCCAGATCGAACGCTACGAAGACGCGCCCCACATCCACATCGAGATCCACCAACAGGTCGCGCCCATCCCCGGCTGCGCCGCGTGAGTTGACGGAGCGCCTGTACTCCGAGTTCGCCCAATGGTGGACTCTCCTCTCGCCTCCGTACGAGTACGAGGAGGAGGCGGCCTTCTACCGCCGAGCCCTCGAGGAGCATGCTACGAACGACCTCGAGACGTTGTTGGAGCTCGGATCGGGAGGCGGTAACAACGCGTCGTTCTTGAAGCAGCGATTCGAGATGACCTTGGTGGACCTCTCACCCTCCATGCTCGAGGTCAGCGCCAACCTGAATCCCGAATGCCGCCACGAGCAGGGCGATATGCGCACGGTGCGGCTGGATGGCACGTTCGACGCGGTCTTCATCCACGATGCGATCGACTACATCACGACGCCGGAGGACCTGAGGAAGGTCTTTCGCACCGTCAACGTCCATCTGGTTCCCGGCGGCGTCGCGCTTTTCGCGCCCGACTTCGTCCGGGAGCAATTCCACGAGATGACCGACCACGGCGGGACCGATGGCCCGGAGCGAGGTCTGCGATATCTGGAGTGGACGTGGGACCCCGACCCCGCAGATCACACATACATCACCGACTTTGCCTACCTCCTGCGCGTGGGGGAGGACGTGCGGGTCGAGCACGACCGCCACATCTGCGGCCTCTTCTCGACCGACGAATGGCTCACGGCCATGGCGGATGAGGGTCTGCAAGGCCAAGCCCTCCCACGTGAGACAGACGAAGAGCTGGGCCTGACCGTTTTCGTCGCCCGTTCTGGCTAGCCGCCCTTGTTGGCAGGGGCCGGTGGGCTCATCATGGTCCGACTATGGCCGATCCTACGCAGCCGGCTGCCGGCGACCTCAGACCCCCATCGAGGCGAGGGTTCCGTTCGGTAGGGCGAACCGCGAGGGCTTTCTTTCGGCTCCCGCGGATGCGCGGATTTGCCATCCTTCTGATCCTGTTCGGAGTGGCCGTAACCCTCGCGATCATCAACTTCACGCTTCGTTACGAGCACCCGGACACCGGACGTGATCTCGACGTCTGGGAGTCCATCTATGTGGTCTTCACGCTGCTCGTGCTGGGCGGGAGCTATCCCTGGCCCGATGATCCGGTAACGCGGTTCCTGTTCTTCGCAGTGCCTCTGCTCGGTCTCGCCGTGATCGGACAGGGTTTGTTCGGACTGGCCGGCGCCATCTTCAATCGACAGAAATGGGAGATAGCTGTGGCATCTACCTACAAGGATCACGTCATCCTCTGCGGACTGGGCCGGGTGGGGTACCGCGTGCTCGGTTGGCTGAGGAAACTCGATCAGGACGTGGTTCTGATCGAGAGCGATGCGAATCATCCGATGATGGATCAGGTCCGAGCGTGGAAGATCCCGACGGTGATCGCCGACGCCCGGAGGGCGGAGGTGCTCGAGGAGGCCGGCCTGCGCGCCGCCGAATCCATAGTGCCTTGTACGAACGACGACCTCGTGAACCTCACGATCGCGACCTCGGCCCGGGCGATCCGTCCCGACATCAGGGTCGTCCTCCGAACCTTCGAAGACTCGTTGGCTCGCAACCTCCAGAAGGGCTTCGACATCAACTTTGCTTACTCGACATCGGCTCTGGCGGCTCCGGCCTTTGCAGCCGCGGCTCTGCGGGCTCCGGTCGACTATGCATTCGCATTCGACGACGATCGGATGCTCTTGACGATCTCCGAGTTCACCGTCGTGGAAGAGTCGACCCTGGTCGGATACACGGTCGGCCGGATGGAGGACCAGTACGACGTGGAGGTATTGGCGATCAAGACCGATGCGGTGCGCCTCAACCCTCCCGACGACACCCCGATCGGCGCAGGGAACCGCTTCATCGTTAGCGGCACGGTTGAAGCGATGATGGGCCTCGCTGTCGTAACCCCACCAACGCGCGAGCTCAGCAGGTACCTTGCACGCCGGAACAAAGAGTGACTGACGTTGACTAGCAAGGAAGGAGAGGCGGTGAGCTTCTCTTGAGCAAGACCCAGGTCCTGAAGCGAGTGCTCCTCGGCCGCACCATGGCCACATCGGAGATGGGCCACACGCTGCTGCCCAAGACCATCGCCCTGCCGGTGTTCTCCTCGGACGCGCTGTCCTCGGTGGCGTACGCGACCCAGGAGATCCTCCTGGTGCTCGGAATGGCCGGTGCCGCGGCGCTGTCGAAAGTCGTGCCCATCTCCCTGGCCGTCGCCGGCTTGCTCGCACTGGTAGTCATCTCGTACAGGCAGACGGTGCGTGCTTATCCCAGCGGGGGTGGTGCCTACATCGTCTCCAAGGACAACTTGGGTGTCTCTCCGGGTCTGCTCGCGGCCGCAGCCCTCTTGATCGACTATGTCTTGACGGTCTCGGTTTCGATCACGGCCGGGACCGAGGCGGTGTTGACCGCGGTCCCCGGTCTCAGCGAGTTCCGGATCGGGATCGCCCTCCTTTTCATCGCCTTCGTCGCAATGATGAACCTCAGAGGTGTCAAGGAGTCGGGCGTCTTCTTTGCGGTGCCGACATATCTCTTCATCGCGTCGATCGCCATCCTGATCCTCACCGGTTTCGTCAAATGCCTCGGCGGATGCCCGGTATCAGAGAGCGCCGGCACCGAGTTGCACCACGCATCTACGCTCAGCTTCTTCCTTATCCTCAAGGCCTTCGCCGCCGGCACAACCGCGCTTACGGGCGTAGAGGCGATCTCCAATGGCGTCCCGGCCTTTAGATACCCACAGTCGAAGAACGCCGCGGCCACCCTGACGATCATGGGGTCGATAAGCATCTCCATGTTCCTCGGGGTTTCGTGGCTGGCCGACAAGATGCAGGTGCGCTACGTACACGGACAGGAACAATCCGTGCTGGGAGACATCGCCCACACGACGTTCGGCGGGGGACTCGGTTTCTATATCGTCCAGGCCGCGACCGCAGCTATCTTGATCCTGGCCGCCAATACGGCGTTCGCCGACTTCCCCAGGTTGGCCTCGATCCTCGCGACCGACCGATTCATGCCTCGTCAGCTGATGAACCGTGGAGACCGATTGGTCTTCTCGAATGGGGTCCTGATCCTGTCCGTGTTCGCGGGCGCGTTGATCGTCATCTTCGGAGCGGACCTCAACCGCCTCATCCAGCTTTACCTGGTCGGAGTGTTCGTTTCGTTCACCCTGTCGCAAGCCGGGATGGTCGTGCATTGGAGGAAATACCGGGAGCCCGGCTGGCAGAGAAGCATCGTCATCAACGCGGTGGGCGCAACGATGACGGCCGTGGTCCTGGGTGTCGTGATCACAACCAAGTTCCTCGAGGGGGCGTGGATCGTTGTGTTGGCCATCCCTCTATTGATGCTTCTCATGCGCTCGATCCACACCCACTACAAGGACGTGGCCGATCAGCTCGCGCATCCCGAGCGGCGCCCCGTCGACCGCAGGACGGGGAACCACTCGATGGTGTTGCTGATCGAGCGCGCCGATGCTGCGACCGCCCGGGCCATCGGTTACATCCATTGGGTACGCCCGCGGGAGACGACCGCCGTCACATTCGACAACAACGTCGTCCCGGCGTTCAGACGAATGGCTCCCGAAATCCCCATATCCGTGCTCGAACGCGTAGGAAGCAGGCCGGAGAGCATCAAGGCCTACTTGGATTCTCGGAGGGCGAAGCTCCCGCGCGAGGACTTCCTCAGCCTGGTCATCCCGGAGACCCTGAAGCGGCGTGGGTTGTGGGAGATCTTGAGGAGACCCGCGGTGCACAGGCTCAAGGCCTCTTTCCTCGGCGAGCGCGATGTCCAGATCCTCAGCGTCCCAGTTGTCCGAAGCGACGTGGGCGGCGAAGCGATGCACGATCCCGCACGCAACTACGTGGTCGTGCTAGTCGCCGGTATGAATAACGCGACCTTGCAGGCCATCGAGTATGCCGAGACCCTCAACCCGACAGATCTGCGTGCGGTCTCGTTCGGGCTCGACCCGGAGGCAACGGGGCAGCTTGCGGAGGATTGGATGCGCGGCGACATCCCCGTGCCGTTGGAGGTTGAAGAGTCGCCGTACAGGGACATCGGTCGCTCGCTCGTTGGCTACATCAGTCAGTTCCAAGCCGACGGGGTCGAACGAGTGGTGACGGTAGTCATCCCCGAGTTCGTCGTGGGGAAGATGCGCCATCAGCTATTGCACGGACAGACAGCCCTGCTAGTGAAGAGACATCTCTTGTTCGAGAAAGGGGTAGTGGTCGCCAGCGTCCCCTATCACCTCGAAACCGAACGGACCGAGAGTACTGGCGGTAAGTAGCGAGCGACGGTCGACCAATTGGCGCCTCCGTCGGCGGAGCCGAATACGTCACCTGAGGTGGCGCCGAAATAGAGCCCTAGTTCGGGGCCACCCCGGTCGTCGCCACAGAACGCCTGGCGCAGCACGGTGAGGTACGCGTCGTTCTCCGGGAGGCCCCGGCCGCGCGCGTTCCAGGTAGTCCCTCCGTCGTTCGTCTCGTAGACGCGCACCTTGCCTTCGGGCGTCGTGCGATCCTCGGCACCGGTAAGTGGGATCACGTAGGCGCGCTTTGGATCGGTCGGATCGATCACGAGTGGGAAACCAAAATCCGAGGGAAGACCTCCATCCACGCCGATGTCGGTCCAAGACTCACCCGCGTTGTCGGATCGATAGACACCGCCGTGGAACTGCATGTACAAGGTGTCGGGTTCCATCGGGCTGCGTTTCATGTCGTGCACGCACAGTGCGTACGTGCCCTCTCGTGCTTCCTCCGGTATGTAGCCGGGGACGAGGCCGGTGAATCCCGTACGCCACGACGAGCCCCCGTCGTCGGAGAGCCAGACGCCTGCGGCCGATATCCCAACCGCGATGCGAGACGGATCGTCCGGCCATTGACAGATCGAGTGCAGGCACTGGCCGCCGGCACCCGCTCCCCATTCGGATCTCTCGGGTATGTCCCAGAGCCCGCGATTGAGTGACCACGTCCGGCCCCCGTCCTCGCTCTTGAACAGGGCCCCGGGAGCTACTCCTGCATAGACGACACCCTCTTCGACACCAGGTTCGATCGTCCAGATGCGCTCGACCGACGCGTCCGCATCATCGGGGAACACAGGGCCCTGGGTCTGCTCCCATCCTTCGACCGCGTCTTCGGAAGCGAACACGCGCGGCCCGAAATGCGAATCGGTGACCGATGCGAGGTAGGTGCCGCTGCGGGGATCGCGGATCGCATACTCGACGGAGTAGCCCTTGAAGGCGCGGCCGGCGATCTCCATCTCTCCGCCTCGGGGGCCGCGCAACACGACCAGACCCTTGCGCGTCCCGACGAGCAGCTCGGCTTCGTCCGACCCCCCGGAGATGGCCGGCAGGATCCGAACCTCGTCGTTTTCGTTCACGGCTTCTTCTAGCCCGACTGCCTCGCCATTCAGGAAGATCTTGACGTGGGGGCGCAGTGCTCCCTGTTCGTCTCTCACGCGGCCGGCGAGGTCCGGGTAGCGCGACTCGAGCTCGGCGACGAGCCCCCGCACATCGGCGGCCGACACCGCTACTTCCGCCTCGCCCCCGATCAGATCGCGGAGCGTGGAAGGGAGATAGACCAGGGTCATTCGGAGAAGTTAGCGCAAGCCGGCAGCCCCCGTTTAGTGCCGCCCCCCATGCAACTATGGGTCCTTCACCGGCGAGGAGAGGAGCGGGTTATGGCCGAGGCTACGAAGGATCAACACCTCGATTTCAGCGACCTGAAGGCCCTCTACATCAACTGCACGCTCAAGCGATCGCCCGAATCGTCACACACGCAACTTCTGATGGACAACTCAATCGAGATCATGAAGAAGCAGGGTGTCGAGGTCGAGAACCTCCGCGCCGTCGATCTCGACCTCGCCATCGGGGTGTGGCCCGACATGACCGAGCATGGGGCGGCGACCGACGAGTGGCCTCAGATCTTTCCCAAGGTCATGGCCGCCGACATCCTCGTGATCGGATCGCCTATCTGGTTGGGCGAAAAGTCGTCGGTGTGCACCCACCTGATCGAACGGCTCTACGGCAACTCGAGTCTCCTGAACGACTCGGGTCAGTACGCGTACTACGGCCGCGCCGGCGGTTGCCTGATCACCGGCAACGAGGACGGGATCAAGCACTGCTCGATGAGCATCCTCTACGCGCTCCAACACCTCGGCTACTCGATCCCGCCCCAGGCCGACGCGGGTTGGATCGGCGAGGCCGGGCCCGGACCGTCTTATGGGGACGACGGGTACGGCCTGGACAACGACTTCACGAACCGCAACACGACGTTCATGACCTGGAACCTGCTGCACCTCGCCAGGATGCTGAAGGACCGCGGCGGCTTCCCCGCCCACGGCAACCAGCGCTCCGAATGGGACGCAGGCTGCCGGTTCGATTACCCGAACCCCGAACACCGCTGAACCCACCCGCCGATCCTTCGGACGCTATGGTTGGCGCATGGCGGGCGAAGCCCACGAGCACAGCCGGGAACTCTGGGACGAGATGGCCGCGGGGTGGGAAAGCAAGCGCGACTTCATGTGGAGGACGACCCGCCACGTTGCCGAATGGTTGGTCGCCAACGTTCGGGCGCGCGACGGTGACACGATCCTCGACCTCGCCGGAGGCCCGGGCGAAGTTGGCTTCCTGGTCGCCTCACACATCGGTCCATCCGGCCGGCTGATCGAAACTGATTTCGCGCCCCAGATGGTCGACGTCGCGCGCCGACGCGCCGACGCGCTCGGGTTGAGCAACGTCGAGACGCGCGTTCTTGACGCAGAGAAGATGGATCTCGCCGACGACTCAGTCGATGGGATCATCTGTCGCTGGGGATTCATGCTGATGCTCGACCCGAGGGCGGCCCTTTCCGAGTGCCGGCGCGTCCTCAAGGACGGAGGTCGCCTCGCGTTGTCGGTGTGGGGCGGTCCCGACAAGAACCCATGGGTGACGGTGACCGGCATGACGATGATCCAGATGGGTCACCAACCGGGCGGAGATCCTTTCGGGCCCGGCGGGATGTTCTCGATGGCGGATCACCACACGTTGCGTTCGATGCTTCGAGACGCGGGCTTCGACGACGTAACGATCGAAGAGATGCCGGTCGACTGGAGCTACGGCTCCTTCGAAGAAGCGTGGGAGTTCATGAGCGAAGTCGCCGGCGCCATCGCGACCCTCGTGAAGACTCTCCCGCCCGACGAAGTCGAGAAACTCAAGATCGCGCTCGAAGAGAACGTGGAGTCCTTCCGAACCGCCGAGGGCATCACCCTGCCCGGCATAACGATCAACGCCGCAGCCTCCTAACTTGTCCCTCCCAGGAGGGGTTTGGCACACGTCTAGCGAAATCCGACAGCGGCGTTAGCTCTACCCCTCGGCTTGGGGGGATGTGTCCGATTTGCTCCCTCGGTTAGGTTCGCCTAACATCGGCGCGCCGAACACAACTCGTAAGGGTGACCGAAAGGATTGCGATGCAGAGGCCGACCCGCTGGATCGGAGCCATCCTCCTTGTGGGAGCGCTGCTCGGAGCGTGCGCCGAGCCAGATTCTGACTCTACGACCTCGGCCGCCGGGAGCGAAAGCGAAGAGGCCGCGGCGGGGGCCGAGGCCGTGGGCTTCGGCGAGGCTCTCGCCCAGATCAGGGGGCACCACCTCGTTTCCCTGGAGCTTTACGAGGCCGGGGACGACAAGGGGGCGGCAGTCCACGCGGGCCATCCCGTCCACGAGATCCTCGCTTCGGTCCAGAGCGAACTGGAGGAGTACGACGCCGAGGCGGGGGAAGAGTTGGCCGCCTCGCTCGAGGACGGGCTGAGCGCAGTGAACGAGGGCCGTCTCGCAGAGGAGGTCGCGGCCGCTTACGAGGAGACCGCGGCGCTGACCGAAGAAGCGCTCGCGGCGGTCGTCGGCGATGGATCGGATGAGTCCTCGTACAAGGGGTCGGTCATCTCGGCGTTGTTGTCGACGGCCGCGCACGAGTACGAGGAAGCGGTTGGCGCCAACGGCATCCGTCTGCTTGCCGAGTATCAGGATGGCTACGCGTTCGTGAGTGAGGCGCGCAGTCTGTACGAAGAGATCGCCGCTGACGTCGAGGCGGCTTCGGCCGAAGAGGCGGAAGAGATCGAGGAAGCATTCGCGACCCTGGAGGCGGCGCTGCCATCACCCGAGCCTCCCGCCGAGCTCGCCGACAAGTTGGACGTTGAGGCTGCCGCCGAGCTGATCGGTCACGAGCTCGAGGAAACCGTCGGAGCCGAGCCCGTCGTCGAGTCGGATCCCGCCGAGGTCGTCGAGCACATCGAGGAGCTGCTCACCGAGATCGCGGAGACCTATGCCGCGGGCGATGCGGAGGCCGCCGCCGAGTTGTCGGCCGAGGCCTACCTGGAGAACTACGAGGTCATCGAGGCCGACGTGATCGAGCTTGCCCCGGAGGTCAACGAGGAGCTCGAGCCGTTGCTCGGTGCAGCGCTTCGTGAGCAGCTCCAGGCCGGCGCCTCACAAGAAGAGATCGAGTCCATGATCGCCCGCGCTCGGGAGCTCCTGCAGGAAGCGCTCGAGGTGCTCGAGGGCGAGGAGTGATGGCGCGCCGTTTCCTCTTGGCGGGGGTCGCCGCAGTCGTACTGATGGTCGCGGTCCCCTCCGCGTGGGCGTCACACACGACCGAGGGCGGTGACGTCACCGCCGAGGAAGCGGTGCACGAGATCGAGACTGCTCGTGCTCTGGTACTCGACAGCGTCCAGCTTTACGAAGCCGGGCAAGCCGAGGACGCATACATCGCGGCGCGCAACTCCTACCTCGACCACTTCGAATATGTCGAGATTCCGTTGCGGGTGCGCGACGAGAGCCTCACCCTGCAGGTCGAAGAGGACTACGCCGCGCTCCGCAACCTGATCGAGGCGGGAGCTCCGCTCGATGAGGTCGAGAAGACCGCGGTCGAGGTCAACCGTGGACTCGACGAGGTGGAGCGAACGCTTTCTAAACCCGGCTTGGCTGCGCCGATGCTCGCTCTCGTCTTCGCGTTCACGATCGTCTTCCGGGAGGGCTTTGAAGCCGTGCTTGTCGTAGCCGCGATCTTGGGCTACCTCGAGGCCAGCAGGAACACCCAGTACCGCGGCCCGGTCCTCATGGGCGTCGGGGGAGCGGTCGTCGCAACCATTGTGCTGTTCGTCGCAACGACCCTGTTCGTGCAACTTGCGCCGCTCCAGCGTGAGCTGCTCGAGGCGGGCACCGCGCTGCTGGCGGTGGGCGTGCTGTTCTACGTTTCTTTCTGGCTGATCACGCGCCTGGAGCACCGCCGCTGGATGGAGTTCATGAAAGCCAAGGTGTGGGCCGCCGCGACGACCGGCTCGACACTTGCGTTGGCGGGCGTCGGCTTCACGGCGGTCTTCCGGGAAGGCTTCGAGACGACGCTCTTCTTCCAAGCGCTGATGAGCTTCGCCGAGGGGCTGCTCGTCTACGTCGCCATTGGAACTGCTTTGGGCATCGCCAGTCTCGCGGTCATCGCCTGGGTCGTCTTCAAAGCCGGGCGCAAGCTGCCGGTACGGGTATTCCTGACGACGGCCGTCGTCATGGTCATGGCCATGTCGGTCGCGTTCGTGGGCAACGCTGTGCGGGGCTTCCAGGAAGCGACCTATCTCCCCGTGACCTTCATCGAGTCGTTACCGGACCTGCCGATCTTCCTTGCGCAATTGACCGGGTGGTACCCGACGCGGGAGACGATCCTGGCTCAGGTCGCGTTGACGATCGTCTACGTGCTGGGAGCGATCTGGACGTTCGTCATCCTGCCGCGCCGGGAGAAGATGGTGCGAAAGGCACCGGCCGTGGGCGACGAAGAGACCGAGCCCGAGCGGGAGCAGGCTTCCGTCTGATGGCCGTGCGGATCGGGGTCGACGTCGGCGGGACGTTCACGAAGGCCGTCGCGTGCGACACGATCAGCGGAGAAGTCGTTGCACGATCCATTGTTCCCACCAGTCACGGAGCCGTAACAGGTGTTGCCCAAGGCGTGCTCGATGCGCTGGCTTCGACCGCGCAGCAGGTGAAAGCCGAGGGTTTCGGGCCGATCCAGCTCGTCAGCCACTCGACGACGCAAGCGGTGAACGCGTTGCTCGAAGGCGACACCGCGATCGTCGGCATCCTCGGGATCGGCCGACGTCCGGACCTCAAGAAGGCGCGCACTCGGACGGCGGTAGGCGAGATCAGACTCGCGCCGGGACGACGACTCGTGACTCTGCATACCTTCATCGATGCCAGCGACGGTTTGGACAAGGACCGCATCAGAACCGTCCTGCACGAACTGGTCGAGGAAGGGGCCGAGGTCGTTTGCGTTTCCGAAGCATTCGGCGTCGAAGACGCGAGAGGTGAATGGCTCGCGCTGGAGGTCGCCGAAGAGCTCGGCGTGCCGGCCTGTGCAGGTCACGAGCTGACGGGTCTGTACGGCCTCGAGATGCGAACTGTGACCTCCGCGCTCAACGCCAGCATCCTGCCGGCTGCGGTCCGGACCGCACGCCTCGTAGCAGAGGCCGTTGCACAGGATGCTCCGGACATCCCGTTGCTCGTCATGAGGGGTGATGGGGGAGCGGTGGATCTCTCAACCATGGAGCGGCACCCCATCCTCACCGCGTTCAGCGGGCCTGCCGCATCGGTGGCCGGCGCCCTGCGTCACCTCTCGGTGACCGACGGGGTTGTAGTGGAGGTCGGCGGCACGTCGACGAACGTGAGCGCGATCCAGAGAGGCAGACCGATCCTCTCTTACGTTCGAGTGCTCGACCACGTGACTTCGGTTCGGAGCATCGACGTACGCGTTGTGGGCGTGGCGGGCGGAAGCTTGATGCGAGTGCGGCGACGCATGGGCCGGGTGGGCATCGCGGACGTCGGCCCCCGTTCGGCGCACATCGCCGGACTTCCTTATGCCTGCTTCGCGGGAGCCGACGAGTTGGAAGGCGCGTACCCGCGCTTGATAGCGCCTCGTCCGGGAGACCCCGTCGAATATCTCGTGTTGGAATCGCCGGAGGGTCGCCGGTTCGCGCCGACGGTCACATGCGCCGCAAACATGTTGGGCTCCGTGCCAGAAGGCGCTTACGCGCGGGCCGATCGAGACGCCGCGACACGCGCCTTCGATATCGCGGCCGCCTGGATGGGCACTAACGGCCGCGCTCTTGCCCAGTCGATGCTCGATACCGCCGCGGGCAAGGTCGCCCGCGTCATCCACGACACGATGCGAGACCACGACCTGAGCTCTCCTGAGGTGATCGGCCTCGGCGGGGGAGCGGGAGCCCTCGTGCCGCCGACCGCTCGTGCTCTCACACTCGACTGGCGGATCCCGCCCGAGGCCGAAGTGATCTCGTCGGTGGGCGACGCCCTTTCGATGGTGAGGATCGAGATCGAGCGCACTTTAGTCAACCCCGACGGGGCCGCGATCGAGACGCTTCATCGAGATGCCGAGGAAGCCGCGCTGAAGGCGGGCGCCGCGCCGTCCACGATCCAGGTCGAGAGCGAAGCCGTACCGGAACGAGGGGCCCTGCGGGTGGTGGCTTACGGTTCGCTGGCACTCGAGGCAGGAGCGAGACAAGAGCCGACGGACGCCGGGGGCCGGCAACGGATCGCGCGCATGATGCTCGGCGAAGAGCCGTCGCTCATCGGCGAGACCTCGTCGTACTCGGTTTACGCGAACGAGCGGTCGTCCCGCAGACGATTCATCGTGGTCGATCGAGCGGGGTCGGTGGTCGCCGACGTTCGCGGGACTGCTCTGACGGGAACGGGCTTGGAAGTCGCGGCCGCGCTCGAAGAGCGCGTGCCGGCGCAGACGCGTTACTTCGGCCCCCTCAAGGTCGCGCCGGCCGTGCGAGTGATCCGCGGCTCGCGGCTGATCGACCTGACATTGATCTCGAGACCGGACGAAGCCCTGCAGGCGGCCGTGACGGAGTGCTCGCTCGCAGACGAGGGCCCGGTCATCGCTCTTCTCTCGCGCGACTAGTGGCCATATACAGACCGCCCAAGCCGCGGTGGCCCCTTGCCGTCGGCGTCGGCGTGGTCTGCATCTTGATCGGAACCGGCATCGGGATGGCGATCGGGAGCCGCGATCCAGACCCCGCCGAAGTGGCGGCCGATCTACGAGCCGAGCTCGTGGCCGCAGCCGGCTCACTCGAAGTCGCCGAGATCGAGTATTCGGAATCGGTCACCGATGGGGACATCACGAAACAGGCCGAGTACGAGGGAGCGCTGAGCGCGATCGAGTCCAGCCGCGCTCGCTACGAAGAGGCGGCCCCGGCGATCGAATCGCTGGCGCCCTCGACATCCGATGAGATCGCGACCCTCTACGACGAGTGCACGAGCGCGATGCGCGCACAAGCCGACGCCGAAGACGTGAATGGTTGTCTAACCGAGTTGGCCGACCTATTGAAGGGCGAGACCTAAGCACCGAGGCTCTCCTCGATTTCGGTTTTCCAATCGTTGGTGCCGGGTATGCACATGACAACGAGGGGTGAACACCGAGCACTCAGCCCGTGACCGGGCTATGGACACATGGAGGTTTAGATGAATCGAACGCGCCGTTTTCTGGCGGGTCTGCTCGCTGCGGCCGTAGTCCTCAGCCCTGCAGCAGCCTCGGGCAAGAGTGGCTCGAGCTGGGATGACAACCGTGTCGAGCTCGAGAACCACAATGACAATTCCTATGTCGCTAGGTCGAAGCTCAAGGTCGTCAGGGTTTCCGGGGACGTCGTCGATGCCAAGAACATCGCCAGTGCCTATGCGAACTGCACAGATTGCACGACGATCGCAGCGGCCGTCCAGGTTGTGCTGGCCGGAGACAACCCCAGCCAGGTAGTTCCCGAGAACTACGCCGTGGCCGTCAACGAGGAGTGCACTCGTTGCAAGACGATGGCGACCGCTCACCAGTTCGTCATCACGACGGACGGTCGCATGAACTTCACGGATAACGGTGAGGAAGCCATCGAGGACATCGAGGAAGACCTCGAGTACCTCGTCGAATCCGACCCCGAGCCGGCTCATTTCGGCGCAGAGATGGACCGTCTAATGAATGAGCTGCAGCAGATATTGGATACCCAGCTTCAGAAATCGGGCCGCGACGGGGACATCGAAGAGGACGACGACGACGATTCGGATGAGGACTAACAAGCAAGCCCGAACGATGCTTCGGGCTCGTCGTCGAACCCGTCGCACGCGACCGACCAAGATGTAAGCGAACAATTCCATTCATCTAACAACGCGTCGTCGGGTACTTAACAAGCAACAACAACGCGCTTTCGTGTGTTTACGCACAACGCGGATGGAGATGAATCAATCATGACTAAGGAACAGCGCAAAGCACGTGATGAGCTGAAGAAAGAGATCAAGGATGCGGTTGCAGACACGACGAACATCGCGTCGGCGATAAATGTTGGAGGAGAAGGAAAGAACGCATCGGTCTCAACCCGACAGCGAGTGGTGCACCGGGACGGCAGAACCATCACCGTCACGGAGCGCAACGAATCAACATCATCGGATCGATAACCCACTAGCGAACGGAAGGGGGGATGCAGGATGGCTGACGAGAACCTCAAGAAGACCGAAGGCCTCGACTCCACGGAGCTCGAGCAGCAAGGAACCGAGGAGGTCGGTGACCGTGAGGAGATGTCATTGATCAATGCCAACATCGCAGCACCGGTGAACGCAGCGGTCGCCGCCAACATCTTGTCCGACGGTTCCACGGCGTATGCCAACGCCGAGCAGGATGTGGACATCGATCAAAGCACGTAACCAGATCACACGAAGTTGAATTCGAACGAAGGGAGACAAAGATGACGGACAAGACCAGGGATCAAGGTCTCACCGCCGACGACATCCAGAAGCAGGGGACCGAAGAGGTCGGAGATCGTGAAGAGATGTCTCTGATCAACGCCAACCTCGCTGCTCCTGTGAACGCCGCGGTGGCTGCAAACGTCCTCTCGGACGACGCGGTTGCGGTTGCGAACGCCGAGCAGGACGCCGACATCGACCAGAGCACCTAAGCGAGGCGATCCCATAATGACCGATAAGAAAGCTCGAACTGCCGAAGGCCTCACCGATGAGGAGCTCCAGAAGCAGGGGAGCGAAGAGGTCGGTGAGCGAGAGGAGATGTCTCTCGTAAACGCCAATGTGGCGATCCCCATCAACGCCGCGGTTGCTGCGAACGTTCTCTCGGACGACGCAGTGGCGTATGCCGATGCCACGCAGGACTCTGTGATCGACCAGAGCTCCTAGGCACAGAACGGATCAGTTGAGGAAGACGGCCCCCTCCCCGAGGGGGCCGTCTTTGACTTCAAGGGCACACAGGAGGACGACATAGGCACCCGCACATCCGCCGCGCCACCTCCGCCGCCTCCAACGGCGGCGCAGGAGACCTCGGCGACACCTCGCCTTGCCGACGGTGTGGAGCTTCTAGGCGAGTACGAGGGCTCGGGCTTCAAGGAGCCTCGCTTCTTGGTACGTCGCCCGGGAGGCGAGATGATTCAGGTGACCGAGCTCATCTATCTGGTTGCCGAGGAGATCGATGGGTCCCGGGGCTACGAAGAGATCGCGGGACGCGTCGGCGAGCGCTACGGCAAGGAAGTCAGCGCCGACAACGTCAAGACCCTCGTCGAGGAGAACCTGGCGGCGACGGGGCTATTGGCGGGCCGAGAGCAAGAGGCCGCCGCAAAGCCCGATCAACTGCTTGCCCTGAAGTTCAAGTTCACCCTCGTTCCCGAGAAGCTGGTGAACTTCATTGCCGCCCTGCTGCGACCACTGTTCTGGCCTCCGATCATCTTCGTCGTGGTCGGCGCGCTGGTGGCGCTCGACGTCTGGTACTTCGGGATTCACGGGATCGCCCAGTCAATCCGCGATGTCATCTACCAACCACTCGTCGTCCTCATGATCTACGGACTGCTGATCGTCTCCGTCATGTGGCACGAGCTCGGCCACGCGGCTGCATGTCGCTACGGTGGCGCGCGGCCGGGA
This sequence comes from uncultured Actinomycetes bacterium, assembly GCA_963786155.1. GTDB lineage: Bacteria > Actinomycetota > CADDZG01 > CADDZG01 > WHSQ01 > CAWAXW01. Next base: position 674,463 of record CAWAXW010000006.1, read on the forward strand.
CGAATCGGTTTCGGCCTCTACGTCGTCTGGCCCACGTTCTTCACCGACGTCTCCGATGCCCTCAAGCTTGCCAAAGGGGGCAGGGTCCGCACCGACCTTGGAGGGCTGTATTTCAACATGCTCTTCTCGTTGGCCGTCGGTGGCGTCTATTTCCTCACCGGTTTCGAACCGCTTCTAGTTCTGATCGTCATGCAACACATGATCATGCTCTACAACCTGGTGCCGTTCCTTCGCCTTGACGGTTATCACACGATCAGTGACATCACAGGCATCCCCGACCTCTTTGGCCGCATCAAGCCCGCGCTCAAAGGGATGGTTCCCTGGAAGGACACGCCGGACGAGGTCACGGAGCTGAAGCGTTGGGCCCGCACCGTCGTCACCGTATGGGTCATCCTCGTCATCCCCGTCCTTCTGTATCTGTTCGGGATGATGATCCTGAGCCTCCCTCGCGTCGTTGCTACTGGGTGGGACTCCGTCCTCTTGCAGTGGGACAAGTTGCAGAGCGCTCTCGATGAAGATGCTCTTGCGAAGGCAGCCGTCGCCGGCCTGCAAGCGGCGCTGATCGTGCTACCCGCAACCGGCATGTTCGTCTCGCTGTCACACGTCGGCAAACGGATCGTCACCGGGTTCGTCGATATGACATCGGAGCGACCCATCCTGAGGACTTCTCTCGGGTTCGTTGGAGTCGCGGCGATCGCCACGGCCGTCTACGTGCTGATCCCGAACGGCGAGTACCGGCCGATCCAGGAGGGTGAGGACTGGACGGTCGCAGACTCCTTCGCTGCCATGTCTGAGGTCGAGAGTGGACGCCCGAGTCTGCCCGAGGCCAGACAGGAGGAACTAGGCGGCGCACCCGGATTGCACGAGACCGGTCAGTCGTTCGAGTCCTCGTATCGAAGAACCGAAGCCGAGGACCCGGCGGCCCCCGCTCAGGACCCGGCGGTCCCGGCCGGGGACGATGACGCGGACGAGACCTCGGAAGAGGAAGAACCCAGCGAGGATGAAGCGGAGGCCCCGGCCCCCACGCCGACCGAGGAAGAGCCCGAGAGCGAGGAAACGCCCACCAGCGAAACAGAGGAAGAGGAACCAACCCCCACGCCGTCCTCCTCCTAACCCCAGGAAGGGGCTACACCCCCTCTGGTCGAAAGAAAGGGGGCCGTTCTCCTCGTGAAAGGACCAACGTCGTGCGCCTGATCGCCCTCCTCCTCAGTGGATCGCTCGTCTTCGCCGGCTCCGTTTCCGCGGCGGCGCCCGGGTTGGCCGGCCCCCTCAGGGATTCCGAGAGCGCTTGCGACTCCGACGATGACGAGGGGCAGCAGGTCGACCCCTCCGACACGGTCAACGATCCGGTCGTAACCGGTCCGACCTCAGGCGGGATCCGCACGGGTCAGCCGTACGGCACGACGATGGTGCCGCTCGAGGATGGCTGGGTCGAGGAGGAGTTCTTCATCGAGGGCACGGCCCGCACTTACACGGCCACGACTCCACAGGAGAGCGCCTACAAGAGCCGCATCCTCGTGCGTCGGCCCACCGATCCGGCCGACTTCAACGGCACCGTCATCCTCGACTGGAACAACGTCACGGTCCCGGCCGACCGGGACGTCGCGTGGTCGCCGCTGCACGAAGTGATCATGGAACGCGGCTACATGTACGTCTCCGTCGCGGCCCAGCGCCTCGGCGTCGAGGCCAGCCCGCTGGGGCTCAAGCAGTGGGATCCGGTCCGATACGGATCCTGAACCATCCCGGCGACGACTATTCGTTCGACATCTTCTCGCAAGCCGGCGAGGCGGTGCTGGACGACAAGGTCACGGGCGAACTGCGTCCGTGCATCGAGCGCCGGCTTGCGATGGGCGCCTCGCAATCGGGTGGGCGTCTGCTCACCTACATCAACGAAGTGCAGACACAGGCCAATGTCTACGACGGGTTCAGCCCACAGATCTCGAGCTCCGCGAACGTGGAGCGCGACATCGTGCCGGTGTTGTGGGTGAACAGCATGGCCGAGTCCGGCGACGACGAGGTTCCTAAAGACAGCGACCAGTTCCGCCTTTGGGAGATCGCAGGGGCCGCGCACACGAGCAACAACAGCACGAGCTATCACAATGCCCAACTCATCTACAGCCACAGCAACGGCAACGCAGGCGAGTGGGACAAAGAAGCCGCCAACACGTGGGGCTACCTGGCCGCGCCCGGTGACTGCCTGACCAGCAATTGGTATCAGGCCGGACTGATCTGGAGCTCGGCCCTGGTGACGCTGGACAAGTGGGTGCGGACGGGAGAAGCACCCAAGCCGATGCCCCGCATTGAGCGAGACGCCGACGGCGTCGTATTCGACGAGTACGGGATGATGAAGGGCGGCGTACGCACCCCGATCATCGACGTACCGATAGCCAGCTACTTCGCCGGCGTCACGATGCCCCCAACGACGGACCCATGCGGCATCGCAGGAGGCGCAGCCGCCCTAGTGGGCACCACCCGCATCTTCTCAGCGGAGCAACTCGCAGAGCTCTACTCGAGCGGCGAGGACTTCCTCGAGAAGTTCAACGCGTCCATCGACTCATCCCTGGAGAAGGGCTTCATCCTCCCGTCAGACGCCGATCGCCTACGCAAGAGAGCCAAAGACGCAGCTGCCTTCGTAGCTGCAGCAACGTCTTAGCGCGTCGTCCGGGCTAGCCGGGTGAGTGCTGTTCGAAGCAACCCTCGAATACCTCGCCGTAGCAAGTGTCGTTGTTGTTTCCGCCGTCGACCTTGTCGGTCCCCGGTCCCCCGTGAAGTATGTCGCGGTCGCCGTTTCCGGTCAGGGAGTCGTCACCGTCGTCCCCGAACAGGTTGTCCGAGCCGGTACCTCCGAATAGAAGATCGTCTCCCTCGTTGCCCTGCAAGCGATCCCCTGCGGCGCCCCCATTCATGTGGTCGTCTTGGGCGCCGCCTTGAAGATTGTCGACGCCTCCTCCACCCGAGATGACGTCTTCGCCGCCCTCGCCATACCCTTCGTCGTTATCCGCTCCACCCACTATGAGGTCGTTGTCGTCTCCCCCCCGGACATTGTCCTCGCCCGAGCCTCCGTTGAGCACGTCGTCGCCATCACCGCCGGACAAGAAATCGTTCAGATCGCTCCCAAGTAGTAGGTCCACTCCCTCTCCTCCGAAGATCGTGTCGTCGCCCTCATCCCCTCGAAGTTTGTCGTCCCCCGCGTCTCCCGAGATGTAGTCGGTGCCCTTCCCGCTCGTGATGTTGTCGCTCCCATCACCGCCGACCAGCCGGTCATGGGTGTCGCCACCGGCGATCTCGTCGTTGCCGGCGCCTCCATCTACCGTCATCGACTCGTTACCACTCACGATCTGGTCGTTGCCCCCGTACCCGCAGATGCGGTCGTCACCGCCACCCCCGTCGATGCGATCGGGTCCATTGGTACCCATGATGACGTCGGCGTCCGGCGTGCCGGTCGTCAGCTGTCCCGGCCGCGCGACGATCGTTGGCGCGTGACCCACGCAGTCGAACAGCGTGAGAACGGGTTTGGTTCGCGTACTAGTCGTGCCATCACCGAGCTGGCCGAAATCGTTCCGGCCCCAGCATCGGACCTCACTGTCTCTCAGCAACGCGGCAGGTGAACTGGTAACCGCCGGTCACCTCGAGTACGTCACTGCCGAGACCGAGGCCGGCAACGGGCACCGGCTTATGGCGTTCCTTAGTCGTCCCGTCGCCGAGCTGCCCCCATTGGTTGCGTCCCCAACAGGCGACGCCGCCTTTCGTCGACACCAAGCATGTGTGGACCCAAGCAGCCGCTAACTGAGCCGCGCCTTTTCCCACGACGGTGACCGGCGTCGACCGATCGGTCTTCGTACCGTCACCGAGCTGGCCGGAATCGTTGCCGCCCCAACACTGGATGGCACCGGCGCCCGTGAGGGCACATGAGTGGTCGGCCCCCAGAGAGACCTTCTTGGCACCTGTTAGGCCGGCCACGGCGACGGGCTTGCTTGAGTACTGCTCGGTAGCGGGGGGCCTGCCGTTCCCGAGCTGGCCGGACCAATTGGCCCCCCAGCAGCTCACGCTTCCACCTGAGATAGCGCAGGTGTGGTTGTCGCCGGCGGCGATATCGGTGACGCCGCTGAGGCCCGACACCGTAACCGGAGTCAAGCTCTTACAGGCGAAGAGATCCGATGGATCGCAATCCGGTTGCCCGTTGCCGAGCTGTCCATCTTCGTTGTGTCCCCAGCACTGCACTCCACCGCCGACGATGGCGCAGGTATGACTGCTTCCGGCGACGACCATCGTCGCCGACCCCGGCAGCCCAGTCACCTGGCTGGGCGTCAATTGGTCGGTGGTGTCCCCTGTCCCGAGCTGGCCGAAGGCGTTCCACCCCCAGCAGCGCACGGTGCCCACATCCAGATTGCACGAGTGGTACAGCCCGCCCGCCACAGCGTCGATGTTGTCGCCGGCATCACCGATGACCTCGCCTGGGAGAGGGTTGGGATCGAGGTCGCTGGTCTTCCCGTTGCCAAGCTCTCCCTTCTCGTTCGCGCCCCAGCAGCGAACCGATCGGGGACCAGCGATGGCACATACATGCGAGTGTCCGGCTGTGATCTCCCCGAAGAGGGGCTTGGGTTGGGCCGCCACCTCGGCGCTGCCTGCGCCCACGGGGACCAAAACCAGAAGCGAGTGCAGAACTACGAGCACCCCCACCAGCCCGTAGGCCCTGATCCTCATCCCACAACTAGGCCCCGATTAGCCCCACCCGTCAATAGCCTTGCCAACATGGAGCTGCTGCGCCTACAGGGCTAAATGGAGACGCAGTGCCTCGTCGATGTTGGCCATAACCTCCGCGGGAACGGTTCCGACCTTGTTGCCGATCCGTTCCACGGCGACGGAGCGGACCTGCTCCGCCTGCGCCTTCGAATCCTCCTTCAGGTTCGTGGTTCTCGCCTCTAGGAGAACCTGGAAGGGATAGATCCGCTTGGTGTTGGAGGTAACAGGAACGACGGTGACTACACCGCGCCTGAGACGCGTCGCGGCGGCATTGGCCCCGTCGTTGCTCACGATCACGGCGGGTCGGCGCTTTGCAGCCTCAGTGCCGCGCGCGGGGTCGAGGTCGACGATGCGGATCTCGCCCCGGCGCATCAGGAGAGTCCATCGGTGATGGTCCCATCCCACAAGCCTGCTTCGTCGGAGCCGTTCCACTCATCCCAAGCGTCTTCGTAGGCTGCGCCGAGGCCCGAAGCTTTGAGCAGCCGGACCGCCTTGTGGACGACAGCGGAGCGAGACGGGATGCCCTCGGCAGCGGCATAGGAGTCGAGGAATTCGATGTCTTCCTCCGGGAGGCTCACGCTAAGCTTCATACCGAGATACTACCCCTAGTAGTATCAGGGTAGCAAGCTCTCGTCCACGGAGAGAGAAAGCCCTGAACGCGCCCTCTTTACGCCCGCCCAAATGAACCACAATGGAGGCGTGAATACCCGACGCTTCTTCGCCCTCCTTCTGATCGGGCTCCTGATCGTTCCCGCGTTGGGGGCCGCGGCCCCCAAGAAGTGCGCGGGCAAGAAAGCCACGATCGTGGGAACGCCCAAGGCCGACGTCCTCGACGGGACCCCAGGGAAAGACGTGATCGTCGGGCTCGGTGGAGGCGATGAGATCTACGGCAGCGGCGGCGACGACATCCTTTGCGGCGGCGGCGGTAGCGATTACATCAACGGCGGCGACGGCGACGACCAGCTCATCGGCGGGGGGGCCAACGACTACATGGAAGGCGAGGGCGGGGACGACGCCTACAAAGGAGGAGCGGGCCTGTTCGACGGCGCCGCGTGGCAGAACCCTCCGGGCGCGATTACCGCCAACCTGGAGACCGGCGTGGCGACCGGTGACGGCACCGACTCGATGATCGGAATCGAGGCTCTCGAGGGTTCGCCATTCAACGATCACTTCACCGGTAGTGCGCGCAATGAGGACTTCTACACCTACGGCGGCAACGACACGATCGAGGCCGGTGGGGGACACGACTACTTCGAGAGCGGGGCAGGCGACGACGTATTGGATGGTCAGGATGGCAAGTTCGACTTCGCGAGCTTCTCGACGTCGCCCGGCCCGATGACGATTGATATCGGCGCGGGAACGGCCACCGGGGATGGGTCCGACACGCTGCGCGGAGCCGAGATCGTCTCGGGTACCGACTTCAACGACACGTTGGTGGGAAGTGAGGGCCGCGACATCCTCTATCCACTCGGAGGCGACGACACGATGGACGGGCGCGGTGACTTCGACTCGCTCGCCTATGAATCGGCCAGGGGACCCATCACAGCGAACGTGGCGGAGGGCACCGCAACGGGCGAGGGGAACGACACGTTCACGAATATGGAGGCCATCCTCGGCGGGCCCCACGACGACGTCCTGATCGGCTCGGAGCGCACGGAGGACCTTGTCGGCCACGGTGGCAACGATCAGCTCAACGGTGCCGGGGGCGAGGACTACATAGAAGGCAATGCCGGTAACGACACGATCGACGGCGGTGTAGGCCCGTATGACGCGATCGGCCACGGGGATTCACTGACGCCGGTCACGATCGACTTTGCCGCGGGGACGGTGACGGGTGAGGGCAACGACACGATCACCGAGATCGAGATCGCGATCGGATCGCGTCACAACGACACCCTTGTTGGCAACGACGGTGACACTCTCTTCTACGGTCTGGGTGGCGACGACTCGATCGACGGGCGCGCGGGGTTCGACATCGTTCTGTACGAGTCCGCCGATCGCGGTATGACGGTCAGCCTTGCGACCGGTAAGGCATCGGGTGAGGGCAACGACACGCTGGCGGGCATCGAAGGACTGCTGGGATCGAAGTTCGACGACACTCTCACCGGTGATTCGTCCGACAACGTTCTGGTTGGCTTTCTCGGCGACGACGTCTTGTTCGGCGGAGACGGAGCCGATTATTTCGAGCCGGGACCCGGCGACGACGTCGTGGATGGACAGGCCGGGGGTCAAGACGTCGTGGACTTCTACTACGCGCCCGGACCGGTCAGCGTCGACCTCAATACCGGGGTGGCGACCGGCGACGGATCGGACACGCTCGTGGCGATGGAGGAGGTCCTGGGCTCGATCTTCGACGACACCATCTTCGGAAGCGGGGTTGGGAACTACCTCTTCGGCGACCAGGGCAACGACATGATCTACGGACGCGAGGGGGACGATGGGATCGACGGGGCGGGCGGGAATGACACCGTCAGCGGCGGGGCGGGCACGGACGAGTGCTTCCGGTCGGAGAGTCTGACTGCCTGCGAGGCGTCCCAACAACCAGAGGGCAACAAGCTGGAGACCAAAGGCCGGGGAGCGGGGGACTACTCCAAGCGCAACAACATGTAGATGTCCCGGGGGTCTCGCGACATCTGTCTCCGATGTCTCGCGACATCACACAGCGCGCCCGGAGGGATTCGAACCCCCGACCCTCGGATTAGAAGTCCGACGCTCTATTCCACTGAGCTACGGGCGCAGGTCGTGTCCTAGTAGATCAAGCTTATTTGAAGCTCCCGTCAATACACTGCTCCCTTTGCTCCGGGGCGGACCGCCCGACGTATCGGGTTGAGGAACCAGTTATCGGTATCGTCGTGACGTGGGACCGGCCGTCTGTCTGCTCGCGAACTGCATCACGTATCCCACTGGGGGCGGGCATTACTGGCCATACCTCAACTTCGCGCTTGGCTTGAGGTCCGTCGGCGCGCGCGTCATCTGGCTCGAGGAGCTTCGGCCCGAGATGACGCTGGACGGCGCCCGCGAGGCAGTGAAGCAGATACGGGCGAGGATCGGTCCATACGACTTCGAGGAAGTTGCGCTTTACGGTTCGTTCGAGAACGCATCGATCGTCGAGGAGCTCGAGGTCATGCGCGTCGACGACCTCGTCGAAGCAGACCTGCTCGTCAACCTGCTCTACGACGCGCCCCAGTGGGTTGTCGACCGCTTCTCCCGCACTGCCCTCATCGACATCGACCCCGGCCTGTTGCAGTCGTGGATGGCTGGGGGGCACATAGAGGGTCGCGACCCACGACGTGTACCTCACGATCGGCGAGACGGTCGGCACGCCGAGCGCTTTGTTTCCCGATGCCGGGCTGACCTGGCGATACATCCCCCCGCCCGTAGACCTGGAGGTCTGGCGGCGCGTTCCTCTCACTCCGGATGCCCCGTTTACGACCGTCAGCCATTGGTACGGCGACGAGTGGATGGAGGACGAACATGGCTTCTACGACAACAGCAAGATGGCCGGGTTCATGTCCTTCGTCGATCTTCCGCGGAAGACCTCGGTCCCCCTGGAGCTCTCGCTGCTCTTCGGAGGCGATGAGGAGTTCGGCGAGAGGGAACTAACGGAGAGAGGGTGGCGAGTCCGTCACTCGGAGGATGCCGTCCCGACGCCGTGGGCCTATCACGATTACATCGGTGCGTCGGCCGGAGAGTTCAGCTGCGTCAAGCCATCATGCGTTCGCTTCCAGAACGCGTGGATAAGCGACCGCACCGTCTGTTATCTCGCAGCGGGCAAGCCCGCCATAGTGCAGCACACGGGACCGAGCCACTATCTCCCCGATGACGACGGCCTGTTCAGGTTCCACACGTGCGACGAGGCGGTTCAGCTCTTGGAGAAAGTCGTGGAGAGTTACCCAGAGCAATCGAACAAAGCGCGCGCCCTGGCCGAAGAGCACTTCGATGCCTCCAGAGTCGCATCGACGATCCTTGAGATCGCGCTGTGATGGCGGTCGCCGTGCTCGGTTACCACCGCATCGGCCCTCCCCACGGCGGCGGCTGGGACAGCTGGTACACGGTGCCCGAAGAGCGCTTCCGCGATCACTTGCGATGGCTCGCTCGCAACGGCTGGGAGATCTTGAGCCTGACGAGGTTCGTCGACGCGGTGCGCGATCCGGCATCGCTCGGCCCTCGTTCCGTGCTGATCACGTTCGACGACGGCTACAAGTCACTCGTGGGCGCGGCCAGGCGATGCCTGCAGGATGCCGCGGCCCCTGCTGTGGCCTTCGTGCCAACCGATCTCGTCGGGGCTATGAATGTATGGGACGCCGGAACCGCCGAGCCGGAGGAGCCGCTCTGCGATTGGGACGACCTCCTTGCGCTCGAGCAGGCGGCCATCTCGGTCCAGTCGCATGGGGCCTCGCACACCGCGTTCTCCACGTTGAGCGAGACGGAGTTGGCGGACGAGTGCGGTCGCTCGAGGACCGCGCTCGAGCAAAGGCTGATCACAAGGGTCAACGCCCTGGCTTATCCGTTCGGAGATGCGGGCGGCCCGAGGACGTCGGAGATCCTGAGGGGCCTGGGCTTTCAGATCGCATTCACCTTCGCCGACGGCATCGGCACGTTCCCCCCGCCCGATCCCTTCCGGATCCCACGGGTCGCTATTGGTGAAGACACGGACCTGGCGGAGGAACTGAAAGCCTAGGCGCTGGCCCAGCCGACTACCTTTGCGGGGTTGCCGGCGACGATCGCGAACGGCGGGACCTCGAAGTCGACGACCGATCCGGCCCCCACGATCACACCCTCGCCCAGCCTGGCTCCGCGTAGCAGGGTCGACCTGATGCCGATCCAGCAGTTGTCGCCGATCACCACCGACGGTTCGTCGTCGGACGCACTCGTCTCGAAGAAGAGAGGATCGTCGGGCGGTACCGGTGCGAACGAATCGGCTATGTAGCACTCGCCGCTGATGAGGACGTGATCGCCGATCACGACCCTAGAATTTACGCAGAAAAGGTTGCTCCACAGCATGCAGTACTCGCCGATCTCCACGCTCCCGCGGGGACCGAGTGCGAACCAGGTGGCCTCGTAGACCGACGAGTGATTCCCGAGCCGGAACCCGAGGTCGCGTTCGCTGTGGAAGTGGAGGAAGGCGAACGAGCTGTGGAGGAACGATCCCTCCCCAAGCTCGATGTTGTCGGGAAGGGCCATCGGGAACCACTCGTGTTCGAGGTGTGGCGGTGACATCTAGATGGCCCGCGCCGGATTGCCGGACACGACAGCACCATCGGGTACGTCCGAGGTGACCACTGCTCCGGCGAGTACGTGAGCGCCGGCTCCGACCGTGACCCCCTTCAAGACCAGAGCGTTCATTCCTATGCGCGCTCCGTCGTGTATCTCGACCGGCTTGATCCCATAGGACTGGCGGCCGACTCCTTTGTTGATGGGCGCCGCGGCGATCGTGTCGAGCCGCCTCAGCGCCGGATCGCGGGGATGGAAGTCGGAATCCGTGAGGATCGCGTTATAGGAGATGACCACCCCCCTGCCCACCGTGATCCTCTCGCTGCACATGAACTGCACGCCGCAGAGCACGGTGTCGTCACCGATCTCGACGACGCCGGTCTTGAGTACTGCGAACCCGCCGCCCCATCCACCGACGTAGACGCGCACCCGGTCGCCCAGAACGAGCCCGGGCTCTTGCTCGCTGGCGAAGAGGTTGAACACACCCTTGCTTTCGATGTAGCAATCGGAGCCGACACGGACATTGGCCGGAAGGACTCCCGGGGTCCCATCGGCCGGTGATCTCCTCGATGTACGACCGCTCCTCCGGCGTAAGGCGATCGAGCGCCTCCTGATCGAGCTCCCTCATCTCGCGCCCTGTTCCCTCGCGTCCCCTACGACTCGCAAAGGATCACCGGCGACGATCGCATAGTCGGGGACCTCACTCGAAAGGACGCTCGATGCTCCAACGATCGCGCCTTCACCCACCCTCGCGCCGGGAAGTATGACGCAGCGAGCTCCGATCCATGCGTTGGGCCCGATACTTATCTCGGGCGGCTCGGTAGCTTTCCTCCACGACGGCAGAGCGCAGGGGCCATCGGCGATCACGACCTCGTGTGCGATGAACGTGTAGTCGCCGATCCACACGCTGCCGTTGGTTGACACGATGAGGCCGACGATCGTGCAGAACGACCCGATATGGACCCGACCTCGAGGGCCGAGGTTGAACTGAGTGTTGATGTAGAGCCCGGTGTTCTCGCCTACGACAACCGCGTCGGACTGCTCGCTGTGATTGTGGAGGAAGGCGAACGAGCTATGGAGCCACGTACCGGCACCGAGCGTTGCGTTGGAGGGCAGTGGGCGCGGGTACCAGTCGTGCGGGAGGAACGTCTGTTCGCTCACGGCTCCACCACGCGAGCGGGATTGCCCTCAACCGTTTTCCCCGGCGGGACGTCACCAGTCACGACAGCTCCGGGTCCCACGACGCCACCCTCCCCGATCGTGACGCCCTTGAGGATCAGCGCACCGATCCCCACCGTCGCGCCGTCCCCGACAGTGACCGGCGCGCTGACGTAGGGCGGTCTGGTGGAAACGTCGCCTCCGGGGGACGCAGCTATCGCGTCCGCGACGCGGCTGTCCGGATCGATCGGATGGAAATCGGAATCGGCGATCGTCACGTGGTACGAGATCGTGACGCCGCAACCGATCGACACCTCCTCCGCGCACATGATCACGCAGCCCACAAGGATCGAATCGTCTCCGACGGTCACGACTCCCGTCGGCTCGATGTTGAACTCGGTCCACGTGTAGACCTTGACGCGCTCCCCGAGCACAAGGCCCGGATCGCGCGAGCTCCGGAAGCGTTCGAACGATTTCCTTCGTTCCAAATAGCAATCGACACCAACCCGGACGTTCGGCGGCAGCAGCGAGTAGTCCCAGGCACCCGTCAGGTCTGCAGCGTCGAGCGATCCCATCACAACCCGACCTCGGTCAGCATCCGCCCGACGACGAGCTCGGAATCGAAGTGAGTGCGGGCGAGTTCTCGAGCCGCGTCCTGATGCTCGGCATAGGAGCTCTCGACGGAGCGGATCCCGGCAGCAGCACCGTCCAGGTCCTCGTAGGCAACCAATCCTGATCCCGTTGGGATCACGTCGGAGAACCCGGTGTCCTGGATCACGACGGGTCGCCCCGACGCGAGGTAACACACGGAGCGACAGCTGAACCACCCGCAGCGTGTGCCGACGTAGACGTTCTTGGCCACGCTGAACTCGCCCCTGGAACCCTGGATATAGCTGCGGTAGTCGCCGGCCGTCTCGGAGACGGAGTGGGAGTCGACGACGTTCCAGCCGAGGTCCGCCCAATGCTCGCGCGGCGCGGTATCACCGCCTGCAGCGACCTCGAGCGGCGCGTCGACGTGGGACGGCAGCGATTCGATTTTGGGAAACTCCAGCTCCTTCGTCCCGTACACCTTCCCCTCGTACTCAAGCGGCCGACGGAAGTTGTCCCAGGTCATCACGGTCGTCCATGTCTTACCCGGTGGCTCCGGTTGCCACCGATCCAGCACGACGGGCGGCCGGGTCGTCATCCAGGCCAGACCGTAGTCGGGCAGGAGGCAATCCGGCTCGTGGATGCGCTCGGCATACGTGAAGAAGTGATCGTGCTGCTTGTATCCCAGCGTCCCGAACAGGCCAAGTCCCTCTCCCCATACCTCGTCCCACTCGCGGTACGTGACGAAATGGTTCCACCCGGGATCGGTATCGATCAGGATCTTGCGCGGACATCCCATGTAGTCGGGGTGGAGCAACGCGGCTCCCGACACGTTGACGAAGACATCTGCCTCCGACACAACCTTCTCGATGTGTTTCGCAGACAGGCCATAGATCTGGTCGTCCATCGTCCGAAAGTGCCATCGGTCCGCCAGGCCCGGAGAGAGCCACGCCAACGCTTCCTGGAGGAACTTGGCTCCCGCATCCCAGTTCTCGCCGTAAAGGCCGGCGCTCGTGTCGTAGACGTAGCCGCCCGTGTATTCGAGATAAAAGACCTCGAAGCCGAGACGCTCGAGCGCGAGCGCATACTGCCCGTAATCCCACGCGACCCCGCCCAGTCCGTAGGTCGCGATCATCCCTGTCACGATTGCCCGCATCATCCGGCTCCGTGAGGCGTGAGCTCGAACAGGGTCAGGGCATCGTTCTCACCTATGACGCGATAGTGCGTTCGAAGGTGTTTGCCAAACTCCTTGTACGCCTCGACCCACCATTCACACATCCACGAGAGGGCGAGGAAGCCGGCCCCTTCGGAACGCATCCTCTCGAGCTCCGCGATCGCGGTGTCGTCGTCGGGCGGGGGTCCCTCATATACGCCGTCCCGCTCCACGAAAGGGAGAACGCGCGCTTCGGGGAGTAGATCGACGCCCGCCCATTGTTGGTCGTCGACGAGGATTACTCCCGCGCCACGGGGAACCGATTCGGTCAACGTCTTCTTCGCCACGCGCAACCGGCATAGCCATAAGTAGTTCCAATTAGCGTCCTTCCACGAGCCGGCGTCGACGTCGTGGCCGCGTTCGGCCAGCCGATGGCTCAGGAGGGAGAACAGTGACTCGTAGCGATTGAGGTGATCTTCGATGCGACGATCGGTCAAGCGGGCCCCCCAGTAGTTGTTGGCTCCGTGGCTGCGGTAGGAGCCCAGGACTTTCTCGATGCTCGCCACCTTTCCGAACACCGGAGCCAGCGCGTGGAGGTATTCGTCAGCGTAGATCGGGTAGCGATCCTCCGGGATCGGCAGAGCCCACTCCAGGAAGGCCCGCGACCACGCGTTTCCCGAGTTGGGGGGGAGCCAATTCGTATCGAACAGCGGGCCCTCCTCAATGACACGGTGCAGGAGATCACCTTCCGGCATCTCACCAGGAGGGAACATCTCGCCGGTCTCCTGTCCGTCCTCGTCGATAACGCTCAGCCTCCAGTGGGCCTTGACCACCCCCCGAGCGGCGAGCGCTTCCGCAGCGTGCCCGATCGCTCCCGGTTCGAGCCTGTCGTCGGCATCGAGGAAACAAACGAAGTCGCCCGTGCTCACGGCGAACCCCGCATTCAAGCCGGACGCCTGTCCTCCGTTCTCCTTGAGGACTGTGATGACCGTGTCGTACTCCTGAAGAATCGCTCTCGAGCCGTCCGTGGACCCATCGTCGACGACGATGACCTCAAGAGGCCGATAGTCCTGAGAGAGAGCGCTGTCGATCGCATCTCTCAGGAATCGCGCGTAGTTGAAGTTGTCGATGACGACCGATGCGCTAATGCTCATTTGGTCGGCACCCTGCGGAGAGCATCAAGGAGGGGTTTGGTTGCCTTCGCCCAGTCGTGGCGGGCCGCAGCGGCTCGGCCCCGCCGGGCGAGCGAGCGCCTTTTGTCCGCATCGGTCAGAAGATCGATCAAGGCCGTGGCGAACCCCCGGGAGTCGTCGACGACGACCACCTCTTGCCCTCCGGCCAGATCGAGACCTTCGACCCCGATCGACGTAGATACGACCGCGCGCCCGGCTGCGAGTGCTTCGAGGGTCTTCAGCTTGGTCCCTCCGCCGCCGAGCAGGGGAACGACGACGATCTCCGCGCGAGAGAGATGCGGGCGCACGTCGGGAACGGACCCGTGGACCCGGACATGGGGAGAATCGAGGGCGCGCAGGGACTCCGGCGGGCTCCGGCCGATGATCTCGAAAGTGGCCTCGGGACGGGCCGCGCACACCGTCGGGAGGACGTCACGTACGAACCAGGTCATCGCTTCCACGTTGGGCCCGTAGTCGAAGCTCCCCATGAATAGGATGCCGCCGGGCTCTCCAGCTTCCTCTTCGATCGTTCCGAAGTAATCCGGATTGACGCCGTTCGGCACAACGATGATGTCTTCGATCCCCAAGAGCGAGCGAGCGGCAGCCTCTTCTTCATCGGAGACGGCGAGGCACCACGAGCATCGCGTGGCGGCACGGCGCTCGAAGACGAGGGTTCGCTCAGCTTCGGCGCGCAGGCGGGGGCCATCGGCGTCGCCTGCCGACCTCGCATCTCTGGATGCCATCGCGGAATGCAGGTCCATGAAGTCGAGCACCCGGATGACCTCGTCCGTCTGATCGAGGAACAAGGCCATGTCGGTGCCCTCGAACAACACGAGGTCGTACGTCCCCGAGCGAGCCGATACCCGAGCTCTCATCTCGTCGGAGTCGTAGAAGCTGACAAACCACGGCTCGACGCGCACCTCATCCAACTCGCGGTACGCCTCGACGGCCGCGTCAGCATCGGGGCCGTGGAGCGCGGCCCATTCCTGCGGCGGCTCCCACGGCACCATCTCGAGGTCGATCTCGAAATCCGGCTCGCGGTAGAACTCGCCGTCGAACGAGAAGGCCAGCATGCTCACGTCATGCTCGGAGGCCATGGCGCGACACAGCTCGTGTGTCCGCATGCGGCCGCCGCCGTGGGGCGGGAAAGGAACCGCCGCGCTGACCACGAGGATCCTCACGATCCGTCCCTTCCCGGAGCCGCCGCGGTGAATACCTCGGCATAGTCCCCGCCGGGCCAGCTGTGCATCTCTCCCCGGTATCGGTTAAGGCCCCGGATCGTGTCGTCGAATCTCATCACGCTGCACTGGCTCTCATAGGCCCTAACCGCCTTCAGCTTCTCGTCCATCACATCGGAGACGTCCACGATGTGTCCGATCGCCCTCAGCGGCGTCCAAACCTCGTATCCCCACACCTCCGGAGACACACTGTTGGTGCGTTCGTCGGCCAGCGCGCGTTGGAGCAGTCTGAAAGCGGCGCGATGGTCCGGATGCATCTCGTCGCGGTGCGTCACGTAGACGAGATCGGGCCGCAGCCGATCGAGTGTCTCGACCGTGCGGTCAACCAATGACCGTGTAACGCGCACCTTCCCATCGCGGCCCCGCCAGAAGTCCGAACCCTTGACGTGGAGGATCTCGCTAGCGATACCGGCTTCCTTCTCACGGACTTTCCCCGCGTCGGCGAGCCCGTGTCCTCCGCCCTCCCCCGAGGTGAGGAAGATGATGTGAACGTTGTCTCCCCGGCGCGCGTGGAGAAGGAGGGTCCCACCGCAACCGATCGCTTCGTCGTCGGGATGAGGGGCGATCACCAGGACGTTGCTCATTAGCCCGTCAGTCCTCACTCGGCGGGTAGAGACCCCAGGTCTTCACCCAGGGCGTCCTCGAGGCGAAGCGTGCTTTGAACGGCTCGTCGCCTAGCCCGAGGTCGAACACCAGGGCCCCTTCAGCCTTCGCACGTATCAGGAGGTTGCGCATGAGCACCTCGCCCGGCGAGTGTTTGGCGAGCGCGATATCGAAGGTTGGCTTGTACCAGAGAAAGGACCCTCCATAGGACATCCCGAAGTGGAAGGCGATGGGCCGTCCGTCCAGAGACACACGGGTGAACCTGATGCGGCCCGTCGGCCCGACCTCGTCGACGATCGAACGATAGAACCGGCGTTGTTTCTGTTCGAGAAACAAGCTGGGATACGGAGTTGCATCCCATCGCTGCACGTGTTGCTCGAAGAATGCGTCTAGGTAAGGGTGGATCGCGTCCGGCTCGGTCTCGTGGACGACCTCCAGGGCGCCGGATCTCTGCAGGCCCCTTTCGTGTCGAACGAGGCTCTTCTTGTTCGCCGCTGTTTCCAGTGCTTCGCCGTTACCGGCATCAAGCAAGGGAGCCGGCAGCCCTCCCTCGTCGAAGAGCCTCAGACCCAAGCGCTCCGCAACCCCCTCGAGCATCTCGCCCGTGGGAGAGGAATCCGGCACGTGATACAGCCGGATCCCAACGAAGTCTGGACACAGCTCTATCGTGTGCCGTAGAAGACCGGCCATCGCCTCGGCCGACGGTCGTCCCAGGAAGTCCAGGTAATCGGAGCCTCCGGAACCGACGAAGAAGAGCATCCCCTCGTGGGCGTACATCGGGGCGATCGCGATCTCGGCCCCGGCGCGTTGGGCGACCACGATCAGCCGGCCGGCTCCGAACGTCGCCCACCACGCCCGTTGCCACTCCAGCGTCATGAATATCGAGCGCGTCGGCGATCCGGCCAGCGCCTCGTTCCACCCGAGACGCAGGCCGTCCGCCAAGTCGTCGGTCGTCACGACGGACGCCTGGGGCTGTGTGATCACGGCGCAGCCTCGACCCTCTTGCGATCGAGGGCCCCCCTGTAGACCTGCTCCAATCGTGCGACGCAGTTTCGGGTATCCGCGTGCTCTTCTACGAAGCGTCGCCCCCCGTCTCCCAGCTTCCGTGCAAGTTCCGGGACGGAGATCAGTGCGTCGATGGCGCCGGCGATCGCGTCCACATCGGCCGGGGGAACGAGGAATCCGTTCTCTCCGGGTCGCACGATCTCGCCGGCGCCTCCTGCGGCAGAAGCGATGACGGGAACGCCGCAAGCCATCGCCTCGAGGAACACGAGGCCGGGGCCGCCCTCGTAGAGCGACGGCGCGGCGAGAACGTCGGCGCGACCCAAGATCGACGGCAGCTCGGACCGATCGACGTGGCCTACGACCTCGAGCGTTGCACGGCTGTCGGCGAGTCGCCCGCGTAGCCGGTCGACGTGATCGGGTTCGCCTCGCCCCACGAGTACCAGCTCCAAACCCTCGTGGCTGGGGGCGAGCGACCTCACCGCTTCGACCAGGTGTTCCACTCCTTTGCTGGGAGCGAGCCGGCCGACGAATACGATCCGCCGGCCGCTTCGCCGCTCGGTGGGCGGTTTGAACTCCTCCAGGTCGACCCCGAGGTGAACCACCTCGACATCATTCGCATCGATGCCGTGGAGCCTGGCGCACCAGTCGCGCGAGCACGCGCTCGAGGAGATGACTCCATCGGCCGCTCGCAGGCTCGCGCCTTCCATGTGCATCCCGACTTCGTACAGATGAGAGTCCTTGGGCGGCCAGGAGATCGTCTCCGCGAGCATCGCCAGCGGTCCATGGATGTGGACGATCGCTGCCGTCTCGTTCCATTCCGACCGGTTGATGAGATAGACGTAACCCTCACCGGCCCATTCCGGGAAGTCGACCACGTCCAGAGGCTGGCTCTGGTGGACGCGCGCAAGCTCGATCGCAACTTTCGTGCTGTGGGTGATCCACCGCGCGGACTCATCCATGATGGGAAGCTCGGCATCTGCACCCGGGATCCGGATGATCGTTGAGCCGTCTCGCCGATCCTCGTGACGCTTGTCCCCGGTCGAATGAGAGGATCACGATCACCTCGTGGCCCAGCGCCGCCAATCCCCGCGCCTTCATCTGAGTCTGCGCGGCGATGCCGCCATGTCCCGTCTCCGGGGGATACTCCTGCGAGACCAGCGCGATCCTCATGTGACGAGCGTAGGGGAACGTCAGGCGCGGTTGGCCTCGGCCGGTGAAAGCCGTATGACGCCCGCGCTGGCCCGGCCCTCGACGCGCACGATCCTTCCGTGCTCGAGCTCGATGCGGGCGTCGCAGTAGTCGAGGGTGCCCAGCCTGTGGGCGATCATCAGCGTCGTGCGCCCAACCATCAGTCGTGCCATGGCTTCCATGATCTCGCTTTCGGTCTTGACGTCCACCGAGCTGGTCGGCTCGTCGAGGATCAGGATCGGCGCGTCCTTCAGGAACGCCCGAGCCAGCGAGATCCGCTGACGTTCACCACCGGACAGGCGCATCCCTCGCTCTCCGACGAGCGTGTCGTAACCGTTGGGCAACTCGATGATGAAGTCATGGGCATTCGCGGCCTTGGCAGCTGCCTCGACCTCTTCGAGCGAGGCGGTCGAGCGCGCGTAGGCGATGTTCTCGGCGATGCTCGACGAGAACAGGACGGGGTCCTGCAGGACGATGGCGAACTGATCTCGCAGATCGGCCAGCACGTAATCGCGATGGGGGATTCCGTCGAGAAGGATCGCCCCCCGATCGGGGTCGTAGAACCGACACAACAGATTGACCAAGGTCGTCTTGCCGGCTCCGGTCCGGCCGGCGATGCCGAGCTTGGTGCCCGGCTCGACCTCGAACGAGACATCTGAGAGAACTTCAGTCTTCCCGTCGTAGCTGAAGTCAACGCGATCGAAGGCGATATGTCCACACGCTCGCTCCAGAGGCCGGGCATCCGGCCGCTCGTCCACGTCGGGTGCCTCGTCGACCAACTCGTAGGCACGCCGAAGTCCCGAGAGCGACGACTGCACGCCGGCCACGAGCTGGCTCATGTCCTTGAGTGGGGAGTAGAGCTGAGTCAGATAGGACAGGACGATGATCAGAGCACCCAGAGTCATCGCGCCCGTTTGCACGCTTCGAACCCCCACGAAAAGCACGGTCGCGGTGCCGATCGCGGCGACGATGTGAACGATCATCCCCAGGCCACCCTCGGCAGCGGCTATGCGCAACCGGGCGCGCATCCCCTTCTTCGAATACATCACGAACCGGCTCTGCTCGTTCTCCTCGCGTCCGAATGCCTTTACGACTCGAAGACCGGTGAGAACCTCTTGGACGACACCGAGCGCGTCGCTTTCCAACTCGCGCACCCTGTCGTACCGGCCCCCCATGCGTTTCTGGTACCGGCTCGACGCGAGATAGATGCAGGGTGCGACGCTGAGAGCGACGAGCGCTAGTTGGAGATCGAGCCGGGCGATGACATAGACCATCGCCGTCAGAGTGAGTAGGGCGGAGAACAGCGGCAGCACTCCGCCCATGATCAACCATTGGATCGAAGGAGCGTCGTACTGGATCCGGTAAATGGAGTCGGCCGTGCCACGGCGATCGTGGAACGCGAGCGAGAGGCGCTGCACGTGCCGGAAGAGCCGGGACCGGAACCGCAAGGTGAGCTGCTCTCCGGTGTAGGTCTCCAATAGGTAGGAAGCCACCCATTGACCCTGGGCGAGTAACACCACCAGCACCTCGAGGAATACCGCCAGCAACAGGAGACTCTCGTCACTCGAGGTCACAGACTTGGGAAGTACCGCCTGCAGGAAACCGGGGAGCGGCTCGTCGCGGAGCACGCTGTCGACCGCGATCGCGAGCGGAACCGGCGTCAGGAGCGCGATCGGAGTAGCCAATAGCTGAAGCAGGAAGGCGCCCAAGAGCTTGAGCCGATGGCCCGCGGTATCCGCGAAGACACGGCCCGTCAACCCGCGGTTGCTCACCTGGGTCTCTTGCGAGCCCTGTTCGCGGAGGGGGCGAGGTGTCACTTCTGCGCTCCGGCGCTGCTATCTCGTAAGGCATCGCCTACACGAGCGCGCACGATCGCGAGCTCCATCGCGGCGATCACTACGGTTCCTCCCAGGACCGCGAGGCCGAGGCTCGGTCCGGACAGCATCAGTCCCGCTCCGATAAGAACCGCTACGACCAGTCCGGCACGGAGGCGATAGCCCACCCTCGCGACGGGCGTCCAGCGCCACAGCACCGCGGTCGAGATCCGAGCTGCTACAAGGAGACCGACCGAGACCTCGATGTCCCAGCGATCATTAGGCTCCACGATCCGGACCGCGCACCTCCGCGCTTCGAGCATGCGCTGAAGCCGAGTCAGCCACCGGCCACGATCCCCCTCCCACGACGTTGCCGCCGTTGGAGTCTCCATCCGACTCACCTTGCCGGGTCGCACCCGGCCCCACGCCGCGCCACAGCGGCTGCAGCACGTGTAGTGCACCGGCGAGCAGCTTCAGCGCCACCGGGCGGGGTTCGGTGCGGTTCACGTGAACGCCCGCCGCCACGGTTCCCGCATAGGCTATGAGGCCCAGAAGCAGCGCGGCCGGGAGCACGAGGGACCACAGGCTTAACCAGGCTAATGGGAATCCAAGGAGACCCACGGCGACCGTGATCGGCAACAGCGCGCCGGCCCAGCCGAGCGCGTGTTCGGATGGACGATGCACCACGCCCTGGTAGGGCGCCGAACCCTGATAGCCGTGGTAGACGACCGGTTGGAGGAACCCCGACAGCGGGCGTGGCCCCCCATAGATGAACCCAGACCAGCGCGCCTGACCCAGACGATTGAAGCGGTGCCGGTGGCGCGACTGCAACAGGCGCTCGGCCCGGCCGTAGCCACGCTGCTGGCGGAGATAGCCCGAAACCGAATCCCTGCGGTGATGCCAGACCTGAGCCGCCGGAGAGAAACCGATCTCTCGTCCGCGATCGAGGATCTTCCAGCAGACGTCGACATCGTCGCCGGCCGCCGTGTAGATCGGGTCGAAGCCGTCAACTTGCACGAGAGCTTCCTTCAGAAAGGCCATATTGCATCCGGGAACGTGCTCGGCTCGATCGTCGGTGATCAGAACGTGGATGGGCCCACCCGGAGACTGCGCGACCGCCCGCTCCGTGAACGCAGCGTCGGGCATCGGCGAGTTCGGCCCACCGGTCGCAACCACCGCTTCACCCTCGAGAGAGAGTGCCAGGTGGTAAGGCCATTCGGGATGGCACGCGGCATCCACGTCGATGAACGCGACGATCTCTCCGGTGGCCGCCTGGATTCCTGCGTTTCGAGCCACGCTCAACCCCGAATGAGGTAGCTCCAGCAGCCGAACGGGGAACCTGCGGGAGATCTCGGCCGTGGCGTCTGTGGATCCATCATCGCAAACGATGATCTCGAAGCCCGGATAGTCGACCGCAACGAGCGAACTCAAACAACGCTGTAGGACCTTCTCCTGGTTGTACGCGCACACGACCGCGGTGACCGTCGGCCAGACCTCCCGCAGGTCCCGCATCGATCGCCTCGCCCACTCCTTCACCACCCCCACCGCAGATCGCTCGTTGCGATCGTCGTCGGTGATGCCGAAGCCCCAGCCCTCGACCGGTTTCCCGTCCACCGCCCACTCGTCCGTCCACGAGAACACCGTCGCTCCGGCACAGCCCCCCTCGTCCACCGCACGCAGCTGCCACTCGAGCGCGGCGGCCTGGGCTTCCTCACCGTGGATCGTTGCCGCAAGTCCAAGTTCGGTGATCATCAGCGGGATGTCTCCGGTTACAACCTGCAGTCTTCCGATGTAGGCCTTCAACCGCTCCTCTTCTTCCAGGAAGACGTTGAAGCAGGCTAGGTCCTGCCCGGCGATCTCGAGATATTCGGTGGTCGGGTAGTTCGAGTAAGTGGCGAGCATGTCCTCGTCACCGGCATGCACCCGCGCGACCAGCTCCGAGAGGATCTCTGCCACCTCCCGAGGCCCATGGAGGCGCGTCACGTCGCCGGGGACCTCGTTGCCCACAGCGATAGCCAGCACGGTGGCGTTACCCGAACACGCTTGCAGCGCGGCATCGACGGCCCTGCGGGCCTCGTCGCGCACTCGACGGTGAGCGGCGCGCCCCGGAGATTCCTCGTAACGCCAGTCGCGATAGTCCAAGCCGACGATAACTCGCAGACCGTTCTCTTCGGCAAGCTCGAGGAGGTCGGTGGGCGGGAGGGTATAGGTCCGAACGGTATTGAGCCCCAGCCGGCTCATCGCCGCGAGATCCTCTTTTATCTGGAACCGCTCGGGGAAGAGAGAACCGTCCAGCCGCGGAGCGAAACTGCCATACGTCACGCCTCGGACCTTGAAAGGCGCGCCGTCGAGCGCTAGGTGCTTACCGGCAGTTACGACTCGGGAGGTCATCTGACAACGCGAGTCTCCGCGCTGCTCGAGCGACGCCCGATCGAGACGTACCGGAACCCCGCTTCCCGCAGCGTGGAGGCATCCATCTCATTGCGTCCGTCGATGAACAAGCGTCCGCGCATCGCCCCACGCAGCTTTAGGAGATCGAGGGCGAGATATTCCGGCCACTCCGTAGTAAGCACGACCGCGTCCGTTCGGTAGGCGGCGGCGTACGGATCGGAAGCGACACTAAGGTCGAGCTCACCGACGCCTCGGACGACCGGGTCGTGAGCCGTCACCATCGCGCCGAGGTCCAGCAACCGTCGGGCGATCTCCACGCCGGGCGAGTCGCGCGTGTCGTCGGTTCCCGGCTTGAAGGCGAGTCCGAGGATCGCGATGCGCCTGCCGCGCAGGGTTCCCAGCTGGCTCTGCAGCTTCTCCACGATCCGGCCTCTCTGGCGGTCGTTCAACTCGATCACCGCTCTCAGCAGCCGGGCGTCGTAACCGAACTCGCCGGCCGCAGCTATGAGTGCTTCTAGGTCCTTGCCGAAGCAGGAACCGCCCCACCCGACGCCGGCCGCCAGGAACTGGGGGTTGATCACGCGCGTCGAGGCCCATCGCCGCTGCAACATCGCTCACGTCGGCGCCCACGAGGTCGCAGATGTTCGCGATCTCGTTGATAAAGCTGATCTTCATCGCGAGGAAGGCGTTGGAGCCGTACTTGATCGCTTCTGCAGTCAAAGCCGACGTCCGAACCAGCGGCACTCGCTCTTCCCGTCCTCCCTCGAACGTCTGCTCGAGGATCGGGCGGTATAGCTCCGCTACGACATCCAGAGCACGTTCGTCGTTGCTCCCGAGCACGACGCGATCGGGGTGCATGAAATCCACTATCGCGCTGCCTTCGCGGAGGAACTCCGGGTTCGACACCACGCCGAAGCGATGGTGCGCATCGCGATCCGACATTGAGTGTTCGATTGCGGAGCCGACCCAGTCCACGCTTCCGATGGGAACCGTGCTCTTGTTGACGATGACCTTGTAGGCGTCGATTGCAGGCCCTATCGATCGAGCTGCACTCTCCAACGCTCGGAGATCGGGGCGCCCATCGGGGCCGAGAGGGGTACCTACGCACAAGAAGATGACCTGTGCATGGGAGACCGCAGCGGAGATGTCTTCGGTGAACGTCAATGTCCCCGTTTCGAGCCCCGCTCGAACCGCGTCCTCAAGGCCCGCTTCGTAGAAGGGGACGATCGCCGATTGCAGGGCCTGAAGCTTCGAGGGGTCGGCCTCGACGGCCACGACCTGCGAGCCGAGGCGCGCGAAGCACGCTGCGACCACGGTCCCCACGTACCCGCTGCCCACAACCGCGACGGGAGCTCTCATCGTCCGCCCCAAACTCGAGTAATCAATGGCAGAGTTTTCCATCCCATATCCTGGAACCTATAGATTTCCCCGCGTGCCGGAAAGAGTCCTTTCCGGCCACTTTTTCCGCCGGAGGCATGGCCTACCCGCACTAGTCCCGTGGGCGTAACGGAGCAGAGGCCGTTTGTGCTACGCGTTTTTACCGGATTATTCGCATTTTCGCGCCGTCGGAGCTAGTCAATCCCTTGGTAAGTGGCGCGGAAGGTGTCGTCTTCGTCTTGTTCTAGCTCGAGGTGGACCGTTACAGTCGAGCCATCCTCGGCCTCGACATCGCAGTCGAACGTCGTGCCCGCCTCCGGGTCCTCGAGGGTGTCGGGACAGCTCACATCTGTCACGACGGAACCGGTCTCCGCCTCGACGACGTCAGTCAGATCCTCGGTCAGCTCCAGGTCGTCGACATTCAGGGTCTTCGAGCAGCCGGTCAGGATCAGCGCGCTCGCCAAGAGGGCAGTTACAGCCAAGCGATTCAAGTTCACCATCGCATCCTTTCCGTCGCAGGCAATAGAGAGTCGACTAGGTGAGAGCGTAGTAGGTGAGGTTAATCCCCGACACGTTGACCGCCTTCTTTTCGGCCTCGACGCCTTTACCTTTTAACCGGTCGTGGGCCGCTTCGGTCAGGAACACCTGCCCGAGCTCGGCGATGTCCTCGCCGAGCTTCGAGGCGAGGTTGACCTCATCGCCGTAGATCACCTTGTTATCGACGTTCACGATGGGGCCGTAACCGATACCCACCGAGACGTATAGATCGCGGGTCGACGGCAAGATGACGTTGGCCGACTCGAGGCGCTCGGTTATCGCGCGGCTGGCTTCGATCGCTTGCTCGACCTCGTCGAACAAACAGGTGAGGTTGTCGTGGTCCGCCCTGATCAAGATGCCCCCGTTCTCTTCCACGCAGGGAAGAGCGAGCTGGCGCATCTGGTGGATCATCAGCAGGAACGAGATCAGGTTCCCGGCGCGCGTGGCTCGGGTGAACCCGCTCATGTCCAAGATCATCACGGTCTTGTCCTGGTTGAATATCTCTCGGAGACGATCGGTGATGTCTTCGATCCGCTCGGGATGCTCGGCGAGCTCGTCGAGGAGGCGCTGCAGGTTCGCCTCCGAGTTGAGTCCTGCTATTGAGGGATCCGGATTCTCGTCCGCCATCCCACTCCTTTCGGTTGCGCTGAGTTTTGTTCGAGGCTATCCCGGGGCTCCGGACATGCCTACCTAGAGGGCCTTGATCAGATAGATCTCTTCCCGGTCGTCCCCCGGCGCGACCCGGATCACCCCGGGGATGCGCGCGACTAGCTCGTACCCCTTTAGTTGGTAGAAGGCTTCGGTACCGGTCCCGCCGCGCGCCGTGAGATGAACCTGCTCGATCCCGAGGGCCCACGCGTGCTCCTCGCAAGCTTTCAGCAACGCGGTCCCTATGCCCTCGCCTTGACGGCTCGGATGTACCTGCAGACGCTTGACCGTTACCCAGTGGCGGAACAAGGGCCCCGGTCGATGCTCCATAAAGGAGAGCCCCACAACCTCGCCCTCATCACGTGCGACGACGATGTGGGAGTGCCCCGTCCCCACCAGATCGAACGCCGCGAGCGCAACAGGCCGAACGTCCTCGACCCCGACCGGAGGCACGAACCCAACAAACCCTCCGGCGTTAGACACGTCCGTCCAAAGCAAGATCAGCCCCTCGACCAACTCCGGGCCGAGCTCCGGATCCAGCTCAAAGCTCAGACTTGAAGCCGTTCTAGATGACTCTTCCAAGAGCGGGTGAAGGGAATCGAACCCTCGTAATCAGATTGGAAATCTGAGGCTCTACCATTGAGCTACACCCGCTAGGCCCCCTGGCGGGGGTCTGAAAAGACTACGCCGCCAAGACAAATGTCCCGACATTCCGTACGTATTAGTGGCCGAACGCCGCCTGCTGCCTGAGATACGTATTTGGTACGGCGCCTCGAGGCCCAGACAATCAACCCTAGTGATGCAGCCGACGCGCGTGATCGTTTGTGATGACACGCCCCACATCCGCATGCTCTTGCGGGTGGAGATGGGCTTTGACCCCGACATCGAGGTGGTGGGGGAGGCCGAGAACGGCGCCCAGGTGATCGATCTGGCGGCGGAGACCCAGCCGGACGTGATCGTGCTCGACCTTGCCATGCCGGTGATGGACGGCCTGACGGCCTTGCCCGAGTTGCTACGCGTGGCTCCGGAGTCGAAGGTGATCGTGCTGACGAGCTACGACGAGGCCTCGACCGGCCGCGAGGCGTTGGCGTTGGGCGCGTCGGCCTTCCTCGACAAGGCCAGGGGTGTCTCGGATATCTCGGATGTCATCCACCTGCACTCGGATTGACACCGTTTAGTTACTTAGTGAACGCGATGCTTGATTCTGGTCGGGATGGCCGGATTCGAACCGGCGGCCTCGGCGTCCCAAACGCCGCGCGCTAACCAAGCTGCGCCACATCCCGGTGGCCCTCATCCTAATTCGTTGCGAAGTGCGCTAAATTGCACGCCGGGCAACACGCTTTGCGGCGCGATCAAAGTGACAGCGGCGTCACGATCCTCCGGTCTCACCGTTCTTTAAATTGTCCTTGCGGCGTATGCTGCGCACTGTAAGCAAAGGAAGCTCAGACCGGGGGTCAGGGGCCGTCATCCCCACTTCGTCCGCCTAGTGCGGCTCCTGGCCCCCGTCCTGTGCTTCGTACTTTCAGGCGCGCGGCTCACAACACTCGGACCGGGATTCTTTCTCACCCCCGGCGCATAACATGGCGCTCCGATGAAGACCCCCACGTTGCAGACCGCCGCCGAACGACTCGACGGCGATCGCGTGAAGCTCCGCGTGGAGGTTCCTCAAGAAGCGCTCGAACCCGCCGTTGCCGCGGCCTACAAGCGATGGGCCAAGGAGATCAAAGTTCCGGGGTTCCGCCAGGGCAAGGTGCCGCGGCAGATCATCGACGCAAGGGTTGGACCGGGCGCCGTCTTCGAGGAGGCGATAAGGGACGCGCTGCCGGGTCTCTACGACCAGGCAATGAGGGCTGAAGAGCTCCAAGCGATCGCCCCCCCGGACATCGAGATCCTTGACCTGGTAGAGGGCGCCGCCCTCGTGTTCGAGGCAACAGTCGACGTACGCCCCGACATCAACTTGCCCGACCTGGCTGCGCTGCGGGTCGAAGCCCCTGATTCCCAAGTCACCGACTCGGATGTCGAGGAACAACTCGAACGGCTCAGGGATCGCTTCGCCGAGCTCGAGACCGTGGGACGGGACGCACGTCGAGGGGACCACGTCTTGATCGACCTCAAGGGGACGCGTCACGACCAACCGGTGGAGGGAGCCGGCGCTCCCGATCTGCTCTACGAGGTGGGATCGAGGAGCGGTCCGGCCAAGCTGGATGAGGAGCTCGAAGGGAATCGGGCCGGAGCGATCCTGAAGTTCAACGACATCGGTCCCGACGGCGAGGACACCGTGTTCACCGTGTTGCTCAAAGAGGTCAAGGCCAAGAAGCTCCCGCCCCTGGACGACGAGTTCGCCAAGACCGTGGGCGAGTACGAGACGCTGGACGAGCTGAAAGCCGACCTCACGGAGCGCTTGGGCGACTCCAAGAGGCGGTTCGTAGAGGACCAGATCGGCAACCTGATCCTCGAGGCCCTCGTGAACGCCTCCGACCTCGAGGCTCCCGAGAAGCTCGTCGAGAGCGAGTTCGAGCACCGGCTGCACCACTTCGAAGACGATCTCAAGAGCGCCGGGTTGTCGATGGACGAGTACGGCAGCCGGGTCCAGCTCACCGAGCTCGAGATCCGCCGGGACATGCGGACCCAATCGGCCCGCTCGGTGAAAGCCGAGCTCCTGCTCGAAGAGGTCGCCAAGGAGGCGGACGTCCAGGTCACAGACGAGGATACTCGGCCGCGAGATAGCGCTGCTTGCTGCAAGCATGCAGCGGGATCCCCAGGAGGTGGCCGAAGAACTTGCCAAAGCCGGTCGTTTCGGAGCACTCGCAGCCGATATCATGCGCCGCAAGGCACTCGATCATGTCGTGAGCGTTGCGGATGTGGTGGGGCGCCCGAGCCGGGTGGGCTCTGAAGAGGAAGAGGGTCAGACGACCGATGGATGAATCTAGAGACTCGTATAAGAACTACCTGGTCCCCGTGGTCGTAGAACAGACCAGCCGCGGCGAGCGGGCTTTCGACATCTACTCGCGGCTCCTCAAGGAGCGCATCGTCATGCTCGGCACTCCTGTCGACGATCAGGTCGCCAACCTCATCGTGGCGCAGCTGCTCCACCTCGAGTCCGAGGACCCCGACAAGGACATCAGCATCTACATCAACTCGCCGGGCGGCATGGTTTACGCGGGCATGGCGATCTACGACACCATGCAGTACATCAAGCCGGACGTCTCGACCATCTGCGTCGGCATGGCGATGTCGATGGGCGCGATCCTGCTGTGCGGCGGGGCGACGGGTAAGCGGTTCGCCCTCCCGAACGCCAAGATCATGATCCACCAGGGTTCCGCAGGTTTCTCGGGAACGCCGACGGATATCGAGATCCATGCCAAAGAGGTGCTGTCACTCCGTCGCCGGATGGCCGAGATCATCGCCCACCATTCCAGTGTCGACGTCGAGCAGGTCGAGAAGGACATCGATCGGGACCGCTTCATGACCTCTGAAGAAGCCAAGGGCTATGGGATAATCGACGAGATCATCAGCAGCCGCGCTGCGGTCGAGAAGAGCGGGGGGAAAGCCCTCAAGGGCGAAGCCGCTCGGCTCGTCGAGGCGCCAGCCGAAGCTCCTGCCAAGAAGGAAGAGTAGGAACGGGGGGCACGTGCCGAAGTTCGGTGACGGAGGAGACCTGCTGAAGTGCTCTTTCTGCGGTAAATCGCAGAAGCAGGTCAAGAAGCTGATCGCCGGCCCGGGCGTGTACATCTGCGACGAGTGCATCGACCTCTGCAACGAGATCATCGAGGAAGAGCTCTCCGAAACCCCCGAGCTCAAGCTCGAAGACCTTCCCAAGCCCAAAGAGATCTACGAGTTCCTCAACGACTACATCGTCGGCCAGGAACAGGCGAAGAAGGTCCTTTCGGTCGCCGTTTACAACCACTACAAGCGTATCCAGGTGGGCAGCTCCAACGACGGTGAGGTCGAGCTCGCCAAGTCCAACATCCTTCTGCTCGGGCCCACCGGCTGCGGGAAGACACTTCTGGCGCAGACGTTGGCGCGCATGCTTAACGTTCCGTTCGCGATCGCGGATGCCACCGCGCTCACCGAGGCGGGCTATGTCGGCGAGGACGTCGAGAACATTCTTCTCAAGCTGATCCAAGCTGCCGACTACGACGTCAAGCGGGCCGAGACGGGGATCATCTACATCGACGAGGTCGACAAGATCGCTCGCAAGTCGGAGAACCCGTCGATCACGCGCGATGTCTCCGGCGAGGGCGTTCAGCAAGCCCTTCTGAAGATCCTCGAGGGAACGACCGCGAGCGTTCCCCCTCAGGGCGGGCGCAAGCATCCCCATCAGGAGTTCATCCAGATCGACACGACGAACGTGCTGTTCATCTGCGGCGGTGCTTTCGCCGGCCTCGAGAAGTTGATCGAGTCCCGGATCGGCCACAAGGGCGTTGGCTTCGGCGCCGACATCCGCCGGATGGAGGAGAAGGACCTCGGCACGATCCTCGCTCACGTCTTGCCGGAGGACCTCCTGAAATACGGGCTGATCCCCGAGTTCGTCGGGCGCCTGCCCGTCATCACTCACGTGCACAACCTCGACGAGGACGCGCTCGTCAAGATCCTCACCGAGCCTCGGAACGCTCTCATCAAGCAATACATGAAGTTCTTCGACTTCGACGGTGTCGAGCTCGAGTTCACGGACGATGCACTCGAGGCGGTGGCCGAGCAATCGATGCTTCGGGGCACCGGCGCGCGCGGCCTCCGAGCGATCCTCGAAGAGGTGCTGCTCAACGTGATGTACGACCTGCCGAGCCGCGAGGACGTGGGCAAGTGCGTGATCACACGCGAGGTGGTTCGGGAGAAGGTGAATCCGACGCTCGTACCCCGCGCCAAAGAGCGCGCCGAGCGCCCGCCACGCGAACGCTCCGCCTAGGCCACTAGGCACTTATAGGCTCGTTCTCCCGTACCGCCGGGTGCGGATCTTGATGGAGGTTTGACGTGCGCAAGTCACTGGTCATCGCATTGATCGTCGCGACCCTTGCAGGAGGCGTCGCATTCGCCGCCATCAAGATCTTCCAGCCGGAGGAAGACCTCGCTGTGAGATACGTCCCGGAGGACGCCCTCGCCTACGGGAGCCTCTTCTTGGATCCGGGCAACGCTCAGAAGATCGCGATCGAGGATCTGCTGTCGAGGTTCCCGAACGCCGATGACCCAGAGCAAGCCGGCGACCTCCTCGTCGATCTCTTCAATGAAGCGCTGGCAGCCGAGGGACTGACCTTCGAAGACGACATCGAGCCGTGGTTCGGCGACCAGCTTGCGTTCTTCGCCGAGCCGCCCTCATTACTGAATGGGGAGACCAATGCAGCGGCGCTCATCGGGGTGATCGACTCCGGCAAGGCGCACTCGTTCCTCGCCGGGCTCGCCAAGGAGGAGGCCGGGGTCCAGGAGGCGACCTATCAAGGATTCAAGTACTTCCGAGAGGATGATTTCGCCGTTGGAGTCGTCGACGATTTCCTCGTCGCCGGCACGGAAGGCGGACTGAAGAGCGCCGTCGATGCTCACACAGGCGAGTCGCTTGCGGACTCCGATCGATTCCAGGAGGTGGCCGACAGCCTCGAGGAGGATCGCGTTGCGCTCTTCTTCCTCGATCTCGGGCCGATCATGCAGTTCGCCCAGATGGCCGGGGGCGATCTCGGGTTCCTCGGCTTCGACGAGCCTTTCGGAGCGGTGATCTACACGCGTTCCAATGGCCTCGTCTTCGAAACGAGTACGGGGGCCGGGCCGGGCGAGGGTGATAGCCCAGGCCTCCTCCCGGAACTACCTGATAGCGCGTGGGGAGCCATCGGCTTGACCGGCATGGGAGATCAGATAAGGGAGTTCTACGAAGGTTTGGCAAGCTCGGCGATCCCCGGAGTAGATCTCGGCGCGATAGCGGACCAGTTCAGGCAGGAGACGGGTCTCGATCTCGAGGCCGACGTGCTCGGGTGGATCGAAGACGGGGGGCTTTTCATCGCGGGACGCGACGAGCCGGACCTCGGCGGAGGAGCCGTCCTGTCGACCAACGATCCCGATGCCACAGCGCGCGCAGTGAAGGTGCTCGAGAGAGTGCTCGAGAAAGAAGGAGAGCCGGTTGGGCCCTCGCAGGTTGAGGGGTACGAGGGGTTCACGATCAAGTCCCAAGTCGAGGGAGTACCCGAGTCGGTCACCACGTACGGCCCCGACTTCCACGTCGTCTACTCGGGCAACCTCCTCTTTGCGGGCGTCGGTGAGCGCTATGCCGAACAGGTGCTGACTGGTGAAGCGACGTTGGCCGATGACCCGACCTTTGAAGATGCAGGCGCCGCTCTGGGCGAAGGGTTCACTATCTCCGTCTTCCTGAACATCGACACCGTCACCGAGATCGCGGAGGCCGCCGGGGCATCCACCGACGAGATCTATGTGACCGACGTCAAGCCGTTCCTCGATCCCATTTCGTTCATCGCAGCCGGCTCCAAGAAGGTCGGCGACAGGGTCACCCAGCGCCTGCTCATCGGCGTCCCGTGAGCGAGGAACTCGCGCCGGCATTCCAACCCGCCGAGATCGAGCAGCGCTGGTACGAGTGGTGGGAGAGCGAGGGCTTGTTCTCGGCCAAGCCAAACGAAGCCAAGAAGCCGTACTGCATGGTCATCCCGCCTCCCAATGTGACGGGTGCGCTCCACATAGGCCATGCCCTGAACCACTCGCTTCAGGACATGCTCGCCCGCCGCGCGCGCAAACAGGGTTACGAGACGCTCTGGATCCCCGGCACGGATCATGCAGGCATCGCTACGCAGAACGTCGTGGAGCGCGAGCTGGCCAAAGAAGGAACGGACCGGCACGAGCTCGGGCGCGAAGCGTTCGTTGAGCGAGTTTGGGCGTGGCGGAAGGAGTACGGGGGCCGCATCTTCCAACAGGAGCGCCGCCTCGGTAGCTCTTGTGATTGGAGCCGCGAGCGCTTCACGATGGACGAAGGACTCTCTCAAGCGGTCCGCACGGTCTTCGTCAGGTGGTTCGACGATGGCTTGATCTACCGGGGGCTGAGGATCATCAACTGGTGTCCTCGTTGCGAGACCGCTCTATCCGATATCGAAGTCGAGCACGAAGACGTCGCGGGCGAGATCATCACGTTCCGGTACGACCTGACCGACGGCTCAGGCTCGATAAGTGTGGCGACCACGCGCGTCGAGACGATGTTGGGAGACACCGGGGTCGCGGTGCATCCCGACGACGACCGCTACAAGGAGCTCGTGGGCAAGACGGTCAGACATCCATTCTTCCCCGATCGAACCGTCCCCATCGTCGCGGACGACGCCGTAGATCTCGAGTTCGGAACCGGTGCGGTCAAGGCCACCCCGGCTCACGACCCCACAGACTTTGAGATCGGCGAACGGCACGGGCTCGAAAAGATCAACATCTTCGATACGACCGCGACCACGAATGACAACGCCGGCGAGTTCCGCTCCACCGACCGCTATGAGGCTCGTCAACAGGTCCTGCATGCCCTCAAGGAGCGAGGGCTGGTCGAGAAAGAGGAGCGGCCCTACGTGCATGCGGTGGGGCACTGCTACCGCTGCGGCACTGAGGTCGAGCCGTGGCTCTCCGAGCAGTGGTTCGTGCGCATGAAGCCACTGGCCGATCCGGCCATCGAGGTCGTGCGCGAGGGACGAGTTCGCATCTTGCCCGAGCGCTTCGCCAAGCAATACATCGATTGGTTGACCAACATCCGGGACTGGTGCATCTCACGTCAGATCTGGTGGGGTCATCGCATCCCGGTGTGGTACTGCGACGATTGTGGCGAGGTCTTTGCGGCACTCGAGGACCCGGCCTCTTGCAAGAAGTGCGCCTCGTCGTCGCTGACGCAGGACCCCGATGTCTTGGATACCTGGTTCTCTTCTCAACTCTGGCCGTTCTCCACGCTGGGCTGGCCTGAAGAGAACGAGGACCTCGCGTATTTCTATCCGACGACCACGATGGTTACGGCCTACGAGATCCTCTATCTCTGGGTGGCCCGGATGATCATGTCGGGCCTCTACTTCAAGAACGAAGTCCCGTTCCGAGATGTGTTCATCCACGGCATCGTGCGCGATTTCGAGGGCAAGAAGATGTCGAAGTCGCTGGGCAACGTGATCGATCCGCTAACCATGATCGAGCGATACGGTGCCGACGCTCTGAGATTCGCTCTTGCCTTCGTTGCCGTTCCGGGTAACGACACGAGTGTCTCGGAGGAGCGCATCGAGAGTGGGCGCAACTTCGCCAACAAGCTCTGGAACGCGACCCGATTCGTGTTGATATCGGTCGGTAACGACCGCCCCGCTCTCCCCGAGCCTTCGTCGCTGGACCGTGAGGATCGCTGGATCCTGTCTCGTCTCGATCAGACGATCGAAGAGGTCGATAGAGCCTTCGAGGCGTTCAACTTCTCCGACGCCACTCATGCACTCCACCGCTTCATCTGGAGCGAGTACTGCGACTGGTACATCGAGCTCGCGAAGCTGCGATTGAGGTCGCAGGAGCCGGACGTGGCGAAAGCGGTGCTCATCCACGTTCTCGACCGGATCCTTCAGCTGCTGCATCCGGTCATGCCGTTCGTTACCGAGGAGCTGTCATCTCGACTGTGGCCCGACGCGGGCTCGATCATGGTCACTCCATGGCCGGCCGCCGGCGATCTCCGTGATGCTTCGGCCGAAAGCGAGATCGAGCGATTCCAGGAAGTCGTGACCGCGATCCGCAGACTGCGGGCCGATCAGGGGATCCAGCCGACGCAGAAGATGGCGGTGACGCTGGTCGCCGGAACTCATCAAGGATCTCTCGAAAGTCTCGTACCCGGTCTGCAGGCACTCGCGATGCTCGAGGACGTTAACTTCGCGCCCGCCTTGCCCGAACAGGATGGTGTCGCGCGGACGGTTACCCCATCGGGAGTGGAGATCGGAGTCGTGTTGGGCGACCTCATCGACGTCGAGGTCGAACGCGCTCGGCTCGACCGCAGGATCGGCGAGACGCAAGACGAGATCACTCGCTTCGAGGCGAAGCTGAACAACGACGAGTTCGTTTCGAAGGCGCCGGCCCAGATCGTCGAGAAGGAACGCGGCAAGCTCGACGAGGCCCGTTCCAATCTGACGAAGCTGCGCGCCCAGCTCGAAGCACTCGGGCGATAGCGGAAATGGGATGGCCGGAGGCGGTTGCCCACCTCGACTCCCTTGGAGTCGACGCGATGCGCTCGCTGCATCCGGGCAAACACCGGATCGAGGCTCTTGTCGAGGCTCTCGATCATCCCGAGCGCAGGGTCCCCGCCATCCACATCACCGGAAGCAACGGCAAGACCTCCACGGCTCGCATCACGGGCTCGCTACTCGAGGCTGCCGGTCTCTCGGTGGGAACGTTCACGTCCCCTCATCTGCAATCGGTCAGGGAGAGGATCGCCCTCAACGGCACGCCGATCGACGAGGCCGCCTTCGGGGAGCTGTTCGACCACATCAGGCCCTACGTCGAGCTCGTCGAGACCCGGTTGGGGGAGCGCTTGTCCTACTTCGAGCTCCTGACCGGCATGTTCTACCTGTGGGCGGCCGAACACCCCGTGGATGCGTTGGTCGTGGAGGTGGGGCTGGGGGGGCGCTGGGACGCCACGAACGTGGTCGACGCCCCGGTCGCCGTGATCACCAACATCGGCCTGGAGCACACCGACCTATTGGGCACGGATCGGACGACGATAGCGGCGGAGAAGTCCGGGATCGTGAAGGTCAATGCGACTCTCGTCACCGCGGAGCGAGACCCGAGCGTCCTAAAGGTGCTGAGCCAGGCTGCCGGGGACGTCGAGGCCCAGATGTCCGTTCTCGGGAGGGACTTCGACATCAAGGAGAATCTGGTGGCGTTCGGTGGTCGCTACTTGTCGCTTGCATCCAGCAGGCGTACCTACGACGGTCTCTTCCTGTCCCTTCATGGTTCGCACCAAGTGGACAACGCCGCGACCGCGGTGGAAGCAGTCACCCGCTTCCTACCCGCGCACGAACTCGAGCAGGATCTGATCGCACAGGGTTTGGCAAACGTTTATCTGCCCGGCCGCCTGGAGCACGTTCCGAACGAAGATGGCCCGACGCTATTGCTCGACGTAGCGCACAATCCAGACGGTGTCTCCGCGCTCGTGTCGAGCTTGACGGAGGCGTTCTCGTTCAACGGTATTGACTTCGTCATCGGCGTTCTGCGTGACAAGGATGTGGGCGGGATGATGGCGGAGTTGTCCCGCGTCGAGTGCACGGTCACTGCAACTGAAGCCAAGAGCGAACGTTCGGTCCCGGCGGACGAGGTTCGCGCCACGGCAGAGAATGCAGGCCTCACTGCACAGGCGATAGACGATGTCGCAAAGGCGGTGGAGCATGCGGTCGGTACTTCGGCTCCCGGCCGGCTGGTATGCGTTACCGGGTCTCACTACGTAGTGGGGGAGGCTCGCACCTATCTGATGGGAGGGAACTGATGGCTGTTGAGAGGACTCTGATACTGGTCAAGCCCGACGGCGTGAAGCGAAGGCTGGCCGGTGAAGTGATCCGCCGCATCGAGGCGAAGGGTTTCAAGCTCGCGGAGATGAAGCTGTTCACGATCGATCGGGACCTGGCCGAGCGCCACTACGGAGAGCATGTCGACAAGCCGTTCTTCGGCGAGCTCGTATCGTTCATAACGTCGGGACCCGTGGTCGCTATGGTCATCGAGGGAGAGAACGCCGTGGCCGGCATGCGCCAGATAATGGGCGCGACCAACCCCCTGGAAGCCGCTCCGGGGTCGATCCGAGGCGACTATGCAACCCTGATCGGCGAAAACATCGTGCACGGCTCAGACTCGCCGGAATCGGCCGAGAGAGAGGTCCAACTCTTCTTCGGCTAGTCTTTACTTCTTTGCACGTAACAAAGACTTCCCTGGAGAGAGTGTGGACAGCGTTTTCCAACTGATCGGCCGCGACATGGCCGTCGACCTCGGCACCGCGAACACCCTCGTGTACGTGCGCGGCCGCGGCATCGTTCTGAACGAGCCGTCGGTTGTTGCGATCAACACGAAGTCCGGTGCCATTCTCGCGGTCGGTTCCGAGGCCAAGCAGATGATCGGTCGCACCCCGGCGCACATCGTTGCCATCCGTCCGCTAAAGGACGGGGTCATCGCCGACTTTGACGTCACCGAGAAGATGCTTCGCTACTTCATCCAGAAGGTCCACCGGCGTTCTTTCCTCGTAAAGCCCAGGGTCGTCGTTTGTGTACCGTCGGGCATCACGGGCGTAGAGCAACGCGGAGTTGAGGAAGCAACGATCTCTGCCGGTGCGCGCGGTGCCTTCATCATCGAAGAGCCGATGGCCGCCGCGATTGGGGCCGGTCTACCGGTACACGAGCCGACGGGGAACATGGTTGTCGACATCGGTGGAGGCACGACCGAAGTTGCAGTCGTTTCTCTCGGCGGCATCGTAACGAGCCAGTCGATCCGGATCGGTGGCGACGAACTCGACGAA
Source organism: uncultured Actinomycetes bacterium (assembly GCA_963786155.1). GTDB lineage: Bacteria > Actinomycetota > CADDZG01 > CADDZG01 > WHSQ01 > CAWAXW01. The sequence goes on from CAWAXW010000006.1 coordinate 710,765, forward strand.
GCGATCATCACTTACGTAAAGAAGGAGTACTCCCTGATGCTCGGGGAGCGCACCTCAGAAGAGATCAAGATGGCGATCGGTTCGGCGTTCCCGATGCCGGACGAACGCCAAGCGGAGATCCGAGGTCGCGACCTCGTAAGCGGTCTTCCGAAAACGATCGTCGTGGCTGCCGAGGAGATCCGGCGCGCGATCGAGGAACCCGTCAACGCGATCGTCGACGCGGTGAAGAACACGTTGGACAAGACGCCGCCGGAGCTCGCGGCCGACATCATGGACAAGGGCATCGTCCTGGCCGGCGGCGGATCCTGCTGAAAGGCCTAGACGAGCGGCTCAAGCACGAGACTGGCATGCCCATCCACATCGCCGAGGACCCGCTTTTCGCGGTCGCCATAGGCTCCGGCAAATGCCTCGAGGAATTCGACGCCCTCAAGCGAGTCTTAATCTCCAATACTCGGCATTAGGGCAGGTCAAGCAGGGTTTTCGCGCTTTCTCGGCGAACTAATAGAGTGTCCAGAGCAGGGCGGCCCCTTCGGGTGTCGGCCGCCCCCAGGTTTCGCTTCCAAGCGAAGAGGTTTTGACAAACGATGTTTCGCCGGAATGGGCGAGGGCGGTTGCTGTTGCTCATCTTCCTGGCGCTCTCGGTGGTGGTTATCACCCTCGAGTTCCGTCAGGGTGAGAACGGCCCGCTAGAGCGGGCCAAGGACCTCGCCACGACGGTGGTAGCCCCGATTCAGAGGGGCATCACCAATGTGGCGCGGCCTATAGGCAACTTCTTCTCTTCGATAGGTGAGCTCGGCGAGTTGCGCTCGCGCAACGCCGAGCTCGAAGACGAGCTGCGCGCGCTCGAAGCGCGCCTGCGTGAGGCCGACGCGATCGAAGACGAGAACAGGGAGCTTCGCGACACCCTCGACTTGGCAGAGTCGTACAAGACGATGGACACGGTCTCCGCGTCGGTGATCGCGCGCGGCCCATCCAATTATCGGTGGACGCGGCTCATCGACAAGGGTGCCTCCGACGGGATCGAGCCGGACATGGCGGTGGTCGCGGTCGATGGGCTCGTCGGCAAGGTGCTTTCTGTCGAAGCGAACTCGGCCGTAGTGCTCCTCTTGATCGACCCAGAAGCTGCTGCGGCCGCGCGCACCGAAGGCGTGAGAGATACCGGCTTGATCCAGGGTGACGGCGCGGGGCAGCCTCTCGGATTCGAGCTCGTGAGTCCCAAGGCCGACGTGGACGTCGGGGATTCCATCGTGACCTCGGGATACGACCGCGGGATCTTCCCACCGGGGATCCCGATCGGTGCGGTGACCTACGCGAGCGGCGCCGGTCCGGAGCTCGAGCAACTCATCGAGGTCGAGCCGTACGTCGACTTCAACAAGCTCGACTTCCTAACAGTGTTGCTGGAGAGCGGCCCCTATCTAGAGTTGGATGAGAAGCGCGATGTTGCGGAAAAGGAAAGCGAGGAAGGGCGAGTTGGCGACGGCTAAGGCGGCCGCCACTCCGTCGACCAAAGCGCCCGGCTGGCTTGCCGAGCTGGGATCGCGCGCTTCCTGTCGATAGGGGCCCTCATCGATCTCGGCTCTCGCGATCCAATCCACGCTGCTGGCGCAGGCCACCTTGCTCGGCGTCATCCCCCAGCTCGTACTGGTTGTGGTCGTGTGTCTGGCCTTCACGGACGGGCCCCGGGTCGGGGTCGTCGTGGGCTTCGCCGGTGGGCTGCTCATCGATCTCCAGTTGCCGGGCTCGATCGCCGGGCTGACGGCGCTCATCTACACGCTGATCGGCTACGCCGTAGGCAGCCTGAGGCAATATGCCCCTCCGGAGTCGGTCTGGGCCCCCGTACTGGCCGTGGCGCTGTCCTCCGCCGTAGCCGAGTTCGGATACGCCTCGATGACGATCATGCTCGGGCGCCAGTTCATCGCCATCCAGGAGACCGCCAAGATCGCAGGGCTGGTGGTCCTCTACAACACCCTCCTTACGCCCTTCGTGTTCCCGATCGTGAGGCGGGTGGCGTCACGCTACCGTCCGGAAAAGGTCTACCAGCTGTGATGTCTTCGCAGAGGCCCAAGACGCTCGGCATCGATCGGACGAAGCTCCGGCTGGCGGTGCTCGCCATAATCATCGTCACGGCGTTCGTGGCGCTGTTCTCTCGGCTCTGGTTCTTGCAAGTGCTCGCGAGCGAGGACTATCGCGCGCTTGCCAAGGAGAACCGAGTTCGAAGGATCGAAACAGAGCCGATCCGGGGCCGCATCCTGGCTCGGGACGGAGAGGTTCTGGTGGACAACCGTAAGTCGCTGGCCGTGACCATCGACCCTCAGATCGTCGATACGCCGGAAGAGGAACGCCTCGTTCTGTACCGGCTATCGAAAGCGCTGGACCGGCCACTTCGCGAACTGAAGAAGAGCTTCAACGCGCCGACCGTCTCGCCCTATAAGGCGATCGCCGTCGCATACGACGTCGATGAGGAAGATGCGTTCTACGTTGCGGAGAACAACGAGGAGTTCCCGGGAGTCGATCGCCTAAAACTCTCGATCCGAGTGTTCCCACAGGGTAATGTCGCTGCTCAGATCCTCGGCTACGTCGGCGAGATCTCGCCATCACAACTGAAGTCATCTCATTTCAAGGGCGCTAGGCCTCGTTATCGCCCCGGGGACCGCGTGGGCCAATCCGGAGTCGAGTACTGGTACGACCCCTACCTTCGGGGCACGCCCGGGATCCAGAAGCTGATCGTTGACTCCGTCGGCGAGCCGGTCGAAGAGCCCGTCGAGATAACCGAGCCCGAGGTGGGACAAGACCTCATCCTCGGCATGGACCTGGACATCCAGAGGGTGACCGAGTCCGCGCTCGCCAACGGTGTCGCAGCGGCTGGTGGCAGAACGGGTGGGGTCGTCGTGATGGATCCGAACACCGGCGATGTTGTCGCCATGGCGAGCTTCCCGAGCTTCGACCCATCCAAGCTGGCCGACGGGATCACCGAGAAAGAGTTCGATCAGCTCGGTGCCAAGACCCCGAAGATCAACGAGGACGACGCCCTATTGAACCGAACGATCCAGGGCACGTTCCCTCCGGGCTCCACCTTCAAGCTGGTGACGGCCGCAGCAGCGATGGCGACCGGCGTCGCGGAGTACTACACGACGCTCGGGTGTCCCGGCTCGATCGAGTACGCGGGGACCGTCTTCCCCAACTGGACGTCGGCCGATTTCGGAACGATCGACTTCGAGAAATCCCTCGCGATCTCGTGCGACACCTTCTATTACCAACTCGGGTGGGCGATGGAGAACCAATATGGCGCCGCACTCGGAGACGGCAGCGAGAGGTTCCAGGACTTCATGCGGCTGATGAGCTTCGGGCACGAGACCGGCATCGACCTTCCCTACGAGTTCTCGGGGGTCGTCCCGGACAAGGCGTGGTGTGAGAGCTATCAGAAGCAGGGGTTCAAGAACTGGTGCGCGGGGGTCCCATGGCTCGGCGGTTACACCGTGAACATGTCCATCGGCCAGGGCGACCTGACGGTGACGCCTCTCCAGATGGCCATCGCGTACGCCGCGATCGCGAACGACGGCTACGTGATGAGGCCGCGCGTGGCCCAGGGTATCGGCGAATCGGTGGACCTCGAGGAGAACGCTGAGGCGGTCAACGTGTTCCAGCCGGAGATCCGCAAGGAGGTGCCGCTCGAGGACATCGAGATCGACACGATCGAGACCGGGCTTACTCAAGTCGTCCAGGGTGGCGGGACCGGGGCGAGCGCTTTCTACGGCTTCCCTCTGACCGCCTATCCGATAGCCGGCAAGACCGGTACCGCCGAACGAGGCGAGACCGGACAGAACTACGCGTGGTTCGTCTCCTACGGACCGGTCGGTACTCCCGAGTACGTGATCTCCGTGTATGTCGACAACGGTCACGGCGGCGAGACCGCGGCCCCCATCGCTCGCGAGATCTGGGAGGGCATCTTCGAGCTCGATGACGAGACCGCCATCCAACTAGGTTCGGACGCGTCCAACTGATGGCCAGCCAGGGGATGTTCGGGGAGGCGGTCGACCGCATCGGCGGTCAGCCCATCAGCGCTCGCATGCGCCGGAAAGCGCCGATTCGTCATCTCGACCTGCCCCTTCTTCTCGTTACCCTTCTGCTCTCGTCGTTCGGCGGAGCGATGATCATGTCGGTCACCCGGAACGCCCTCGATGCCGACGGCTTGGATCCCAACCTCTTCTTGAAGAGACAGGTCGCTTTTCTCGTCGGGGGAGCGGTCATCCTGCTCGCGATGTCGTTCTTCGACTATCGCCACCTCCGAGGCCTCTCGTTCGTGCTCTACGGGCTCTCGATAGCAGGACTTGTGCTCGTCCTCACGCCGCTCGGTGACGTCCAAAAGGGTGCGAGTCGCTGGATCAATCTCGGCGCCTTCCAGGTGCAGCCTTCGGAGATCACCAAGATCGCCGTGATCGTGGGGGTCGCGGCCTACCTGGCGGAACGCAAGGGGGACGTCCGGGCTCTCGACGTGATCGCATGCGTCGCGATCGTGGCATTGCCCTCGGTGCTCATCTATCTCGAACCGGACCTCGGAACGATGATGGTGCTCGTGGCAGTGCTCGGCGGGCTCTTGTTGGTTGGGGGAGCGAAGGTCAGGCACTTCATCGGTCTCGCCGTCGTGGGCTCGGTCGCGATCGCGGTCGCTCTCCAGATGAATCTGCTCCAGCCCTATCAGATAGAACGCCTGACCGTCTTTCTCGATCCCAACCCGGATGTGAGGTCCGAGGGCTACAACCTGACGCAGTCGAAGATCGCGATCGGGTCCGGAGGGCTGAGCGGAAGAGGATTCGAGCAGGAGCGGACGCAAACCTCGCTCGAGTTCGTTCCGGAACAGCGCACCGACTTCATCTTCACGGCCGTCGGGGAACAGCTCGGCTTCGTCGGCGGAGCAGCCCTGCTGACGCTGTTCGCCTTCCTCATCTGGCGCGCCCTGCGCATCGCTGCGATCTCGCGCGATCTTTTCGGAACCCTCGTCGCGGGGGGGATCGCCATGATGTGGGCCTTCCAGCTATTCGTGAACGTCGGGATGACAATGGGGATCATGCCGATTACGGGCATCCCCCTGCCCTTTATGTCCTATGGAGGATCGAACCTGATGACCAACTACATAGCCGTCGGGCTTCTTCTGAATATCCACATGAGGCGGTATCTGTGAGTCAAGCCCCCAAACGCGAGAAGGCGTCTGACCTGGCGCCTCCCCCCGGCGAGAGCGAGGGGAGTGGACAGAGGCGCGCCTCGCGCAGGCCAAGGCGACGTCCACGAAGGCGGACCGGCCGGCCGCGCGGGCCCGCGGCGGAGCGCGTGATGCTCGTGCATGCCGATCCGCGGGGGACACAGATCGCAGTGCTCGAGGAGGACACGATGGTCGAGCACTACGTGACACGTCACGAGGACCGGTCGATGGTCGGCAACGTCTATCTCGGGCGTGTTCAGAACGTGCTGCCCGGTATGGAGGCATCCTTCGTCGACATCGGCGTCGCTCGCAACGGGGTGCTCTACGCGGGCGAAGTGGGCATCGCGGGGGACGAGGGGGCAGAGATACCCAGGATCGAAACCGTGCTTCGTTCCGGGCAACCGATCCTCGTCCAGGTCGCAAAGGACCCGATGCGCGCCAAAGGCGCTCGCCTCACTGCTCTCGTGTCCATCGCGGGGCGGCATCTCGTCCTCGTGCCGGGGGCCGAGACGGTCGGAGTGTCCAGGCGCTTGCCCGATTCCGAACGACCTCGGTTGCGCGACATCGCTCAGAAGATCCGGCCCCAAGGCAACGGCTTGATCGTGCGAACGGCGGCCGAGGGCGCGAGCGAAACAGATCTCGAGCGCGATCTCGGGCGGTTGCTCGAAAGCTGGAACGAGATCAAGAAGCGCTCCGAACAGGTGAAGGCCCCGGCCCTCGTCTACGAAGAGCCCGAGCTCGAGCTGCGTGTCATCAGGGACTTGTTCAATCGCGATGTGGTTCGTTGCGTCGTGGACGACGCGCAACTCGAGTCGACTATTCGTTCCTACATCCGTGCGACCACCCCGGACCTCGATCACAGACTCGAGCTGTACGAGGGCGAGCTCCCGATCTTCGAGGAGTTCCGCGCCACGGAACAGATCCGCAAGTCACTGGATCGCCGCGTGTGGCTCAAGTCCGGCGGTCACATCGTCATCGACCGCACCGAGGCGATGACCGTCGTCGACGTGAACACGGGGAAGTTCGTCGGCAAGTCGAACCTGGAGGAGACGGTCTTCCGCAACAATCTCGAATCCGCGGTCGAGATCGCCCGCCAGCTCAGGCTCCGGGACATCGGCGGGATCATCGTGATCGACTTCATCGACATGGAGGACCAGGGCAACCGGGAGGAGGTCATCAAGACCTTCCGCAGGGAGCTCGAGAGGGACCGTTCGAGGACACAGGTATTCGACATCTCGCCCCTCGGCCTGGTTCAGATGACCCGAAAGAACGTATCGGCCGGCATCGTCGAAGCCTTCTCGGACCCCTGCGCCGAGTGCGAGGGCCGCGGCATCCTGATCCACGACGTCGACTGATATCCTGGGTAGGCGCCGACCATCCGGCGCCTAACTCTTTAGGAGAGCCATGTACGCAGTCATCCGCGCGGGCGGGAAGCAATACAAAGTGGCGAAGGGCGACGTGCTCGAGATCGAGCTGGTCGGGGCGGCCCCCGGACGGGGTAAGGGCGGCAGCTCCGACGAGATCGAGTTCGTCCCACTCTTGGTCGTAGACGACAAGGGCAAGACCCGCTCGGCGCGCTCCGAGCTCTCCAGCGCCAGGGTCAAAGCCAAGATCGTCGGCGAGACCCAGGGACCGAAGGTCGACATCTTCCGTTATCGCTCGAAGAGCCGGAATCGCCGTCACATCGGCCACCGGCAGAAGTACACGAGTGTCGAGATCAGCGACATATCGTTGGGTGGGCGAGCCAAGAAGTCAGAGCCCGCCGCCGCGACCAAGGAAACGAAGGAAGAGGGAGACGAGTAGATGGCACACAAGAAGGGCGCATCCTCCTCACGCAACGGTCGCGAGTCCACATCCAAGCGACTCGGCGTCAAGGCCTACGGCGGCCAGGAGGTCAAGGCCGGGACGATCATCATTCGCCAGCGCGGGACCAAGGTCCACCCCGGCATCAACGTGTCCAAGGGCAACGACGACACGTTGTTCGCCAAGTCCGCCGGCACCGTCAAGTTCCACAACCTGCGCGGCCGCCGGGTCGTAAGCGTCGTCTCCGAGCAATAACCGTCGGCGCGCGCCCGCGCGCCTCCCAAATCAGGAACACTTGACCGATGGCATTCGTCGACGAAGCCAAGATCCAAGTGATCGCGGGACGGGGAGGAGACGGCGTCGTGGCCTTCAGGCGCGAGCCCTTCACGCCCAAGGGTGGCCCCGAGGGGGGCGATGGCGGCGATGGCGGCAACGTCATGCTGAGGGCGGACGAGTCCGTCGGCACCCTGCTAGATCTCCGTGACCATCCGCATGTCAAAGCCGACAAGGGCACTCACGGCCAAGGGTCGAGGCGAAAGGGCGCGGCCGGGCGCGATCGCGTCGTCCCGGTACCGGTCGGCACGGTCGTGTACGACAACGATGTCCTCATAGCCGATCTCGCTACGGCCGGTGACGTGTTGGTGGCCGCACATGGGGGTCGAGGGGGCCGGGGGAATGCCGCCTTCGCTACCGCAGCTCGCCGCGCTCCCAGCTTCGCCGAGAACGGTGAGCCGGGAGAGGAACGGTCACTCCGCTTGGAGCTGCGACTTCTTGCCGACGTCGGGTTGGTGGGATTTCCGAATGCCGGCAAGTCCACTCTCATCTCGCGCATCTCGGCGGCCAAGCCCAAGATCGCGGACTATCCCTTCACGACTCTCGTCCCGAACCTCGGGGTCGTTCGTTCGGGCGAGGGGAGCTATGTGGTTGCCGATATCCCCGGCCTTGTTCCGGGTGCGCACGAGGGCCGCGGGCTGGGCCACCAATTCCTGCGTCACGTGCGGCGCGCCGCGGTGCTGGTCTTCCTCGTCGACCTCGCTGCACCGGATCGCGATCCCGTCCAGGACGTCGACCTCTTGCGAGCCGAGCTCGAGGCATTCGATCCCGAGCTTGCGACCCGTCCGTCCCTCGTTGTTGCCGCGAAGTTGGATGCCGCAGGTGACTCCTGGGGCGCGGTCAAGACGAGGTTCCCCGATGCGCTGGCGATCTCCGCGGTGTCCGGAGAAGGACTCGACGAGTTGCTTCGGTCTCTGGCCGCGGAGGTCGACCGGGCGCGCGCCGACAGACCCCCCCAGGTCGGCTACGTCCGACACGTCGTTCGGGACGATCCGATCCGGGTCGAGCGCGAAGACGTTGCCTGGCGGGTGCGCGGGCGACGGCCGGAGCGGGCTGTGTCCGTAACGGATCTGGACAACGACACCGCGGTCGCGCGATTGCAACGCAACCTCATCGACATGGGCGTCGAGGCCGAGTTGGCCAAGGCGGGAGCGGTCGAGGGCGACGAGGTCCGCATAGGCAAGGCCGTGTTCGATTTCCTTCCGAGCGCGGAGCTGCGATCGTGACGCGTCCACTGATCGAGAGTGGAGACCGCCTCGTCGTCAAGATCGGCACGACGTCGCTGGTCGGCGCGACGGGAGAACCGGACGAGGAGCGGCTAAAGAGCCTTTGTGGCCAGATCGCCGACCTCACCGAGAGCGGCATCAAGGTGATCCTGGTCTCCAGCGGCGCCATCGCCGCCGGCCTCGGCCCCCTGTCGCTCGAGAGGCGTCCGACGGATATCCCTTCGCTTCAGGCGGCCGCGGCCGTGGGACAAGGCCGGCTGCTGGCGCGTTACATGAGGCTCTTGTGGGAACGCGGTTTGGTGAGCGGCCAGATGCTGTTGACGCGTTATGACTTCATGCAGCGCCAGCAGTACCTGAACGCTCGTCAGACACTGGATCGCCTGCTCGAGCTGGGGGCGGTACCGATCGTCAACGAGAACGACACGATCGCCGTCGACGAGATCCGATTCGGCGACAACGACCGCTTGGCGGCACTGGTTGGGAACCTGGCACATGCCAAGGTGATGGCGTTGCTCACCGACGCACAGGGCGTGCATGCCGCCGATCCGCGCACCCATCCGACGGCACCGTTGCTCGACGAGGTGGAGCGCATAACCCCGGAATTGGAGCGCGCTGCGGGAGGCACCGGATCGGAGCTGTCGAGCGGCGGCATGGCGTCGAAGCTCGCGGCGGCGTGGGTTGCGACCTTCTCGGGAGTCGGCGTCGTCGTTGCCAACGCGGCCGATGAGGATGTCCTTGCCCGCATCGCAGCCGGCGCGAAGGTCGGCACGTACTTCCATCCTCGTCCCCACCGAGCCTCCGCGCGCAGACTGTGGATCGCATTCGCCCAGCCTCCGCGCGGAACCGTGGTCGTTGACGCGGGCGCCCGCCGAGCGGTCGTGGATGCGAAGCGAAGCCTGCTGCCGGTCGGAGTGACCGAGGTGAGAGGACGTTTCGAGTCCGGCGACGTCGTCGACGTATCCGACTCACAGGGGCTGGTGTTCGCACGCGGGTTGGTACGCTATGGATCTACCGAGCTCGACGAAGCGCGCGGCCGTCCGACCGCCGAGCTGGCGGGCCGAGAGGTCATCCACCGAGATCAATTGGTCGTCCTGGAGGAAGAGCAGTGAGCGTCAACGACATCTGCACCAGAGCCGCCGCCGCCGCTCCCGCGGTCGCCCGGCTGTCGACCAAGGTCAAAGATCAAGCCCTCGAAGCAATGGCGCGAGGGCTCGAGAGCCACGCCGATCAGCTGATCGCGGCGAACTCGAGGGATGTCGAGTCGGCAAAAGAGAGCGGCGTAACCGGTGCACTCGTCGACAGACTGACGCTCACGCCCACGCGTTTGGAATCGATGGCTTCCGGACTCCGGGCGGTTGCCGCCCAACCCGATCCCGTCGGGGACGTCGTCGAGAGCTGGCGCCGACCGAACGGCCTTCTCATCCAGAAGGAGCGCTGGCCCCTCGGAGTCATCGCGGTCATCTACGAAGCGCGGCCGAACGTGACGGCCGACGTGGCCGGGCTGTGCCTCAAGTCCGGGAACGCGTGCGTGCTGCGCGGCTCGTCCATAGCTCTGAACTCGAACATCGCGATCGAACAGGTACTCAGGGCCGCCGCAGAAAGCGCGGGCGTGCCGGACGGCGCCCTGCAACTGGTCCCAGACGCGGGACGAGATTCGGCCCTCGATCTGATGAAGGCGAAGGGCCTGATCGATCTCCTCATTCCGCGCGGCGGACGGGAGCTGATCTCGAGCATCGAAGAGAACGCGACCGTTCCCTACATCATCGACGGCGACGGGAACTGCCACGTATACGTCGACCGATCGGCCGACCCCGACATGGCCACCCGAATCGTCGTCAACGCGAAGACCCAGCGGACGAGCGTTTGTAACTCGGCCGAGACATTGCTCGTTCATTCCGAGATCGCAGACAAGTGGTTGCCGGGGGCGCTCGATGCACTCGCGGGTGAAGGCGTCGAGGTCAGAGGAGACGACCGGGTCCGTGCGCTGTGGCCACAAGCCTCCACGGCGACGGATGAAGATTGGGCGACGGAATACCTCGACCTCATCATGGCGGCGCGCGTCGTCGATTCGATCGACGAAGCGATCGAGCACGTGAACAAGTGGGGAACGTCGAACGCTGAGGCGATCGTGACCCAGGACATCGCCGCTGCCGGCAGGTTCGCGGCGGACGTCGACTCCGGTTCGATCTTCATCAACGCCTCCACTCGCTTCTCCGACGGCGGCGAGTTCGGCTACGGCGCCGAGATCGGAATATCGACCCAGAAACTGCACGCCCGAGGCCCCCTGGGCTTAAGGGAGCTGACCTCCACGAAATACGTAGTCTGGGGCGAGGGCCAGATCAGGGAATAGCCCCTCCACGGCTGGTTCCACCACCTATCGGCTCATTTGCGGTTAGCTATCACGATGGGCGATGCAGCTACGGCGCGCATCGAGCGTCTTGGCGTGCTCGGCGGGACGTTCGATCCCATACATGTGGGTCACTTGATCGCTGCTTCCGAGGCGTTCCATGCCTTGGGGCTCGATCGCGTCCTGTTCGTGCCGGCAGGTCGCCCGTGGCAGAAGGATTCCTATTCGACCGGAGAGGACCGCTATCTGATGACGGTGATCGGGGTCGCTTCCGATCCGCGGTTCGCGGTCTCGCGGATAGAGCTCGATCGTCCGGGACCTACCTATACCGCCGACACCATGACGTCGCTTCGAGACTTCTACGGCGCACGCGTTGAGCTGTTCTTCCTGTGCGGTGCGGACGCGGTGTTGAAGCTGAGCACGTGGAAGCTGGTCGACAAACTTGCCGAGCTGGCGGACGTGGTCGCTCTGACCCGTCCCGGGTTCGAGCTCGGGGAGTTCGAACCCGTTGCCGGGATGCCCGACGTGCGCACCGTGAGGATGCCGCTGGTCGAAGCCTCTGCTACCGACATCCGTGACCGCGTGCGAACGGGTCGACCGATCGACTATCTGGTGCCCACCGACGTCCGGGACTACATCAGGGCCCAGGGTCTCTATCTGAACGGAGGAGGACTCGATGGAGGGTGAGCGACAGTCGCCGTTGCTCGAAGAGGACGACCTCGAGGCGACCGAAGGACTCGACCCGGACGGTGATCTCGTCTTCGAGGATGACTTCGAGGATTTCGAGAACGACTTCGAAGACGAGGGCGACGAAGACCTACCTGAGGACGAGCCCGAGGAACCGACGGAGCCCTTGGGGCCACGCCGCGCTGCTCTCCGCGAGAAGCGCAAGCGACAGCGCGTCAGGACACTGTTGTTGGGTGCCGGCGCGGCAGCGCTCGCGGTCTTCGTGGTCATGTTGGGAAGCGTCCTGCTCGGCGGCGACGATCCTGCCGAGACCCCCTCGGCCGGAGTGCCGCCAGATGTTGTCCCGGCGGACACCGTTACCAACACGCTGGTCGTTGGAACACTCGAGGAGGAAGGCTCGGGCGCCCTGTGGCTCGCGGTGGTGACACACAACGCGGGCGAGGACAAGGGTTCGGTCCTGTACATCCCGGCGCACACCGCGGTCGAGATCCCCGGCCGCGGTTTGCATGGGATAGGGGACTCCTTCTTGAACGGGGACATGGCGCTGATGCTCGTCAGCGTCGAGAACCTGTTGGGGATCTCCGTGGATCGCTACGTTGAGATCTCCGATCGCGATGCCCGCGTGCTGTTCGACGGCATCGGACCCGTATCGGTCGACGTGCCCTCGGAAGTCCGGGTACCTGCGGGTCGAGAGCAATCGCGCATCATCTTCACGGAGGGCCCTCAGAGACTGGCGCCCCAGTTCGTCGTCGACTTGCTGTACACGATTGGTGAAGACGGGGACGACGAAGAGCTCGGCGCTCGTCACCTCGCCTTTTGGCATGGCCTCTTCGAGCTCTTCGCTGAGGATCCGGGCGCTCTGAGGAAAGCGGTCACTGCGGGAGGCGCGGCCCTTGGCGAGTCGGATGCCGAACCGGAGGACCACGCCCAACTTCTAGCTCAGCTGGCAAGCCTTCCGGATGGTGCGCTGCTCTACGAGATCCTGCCGGTCCGGCAAGTCAGCGTTGGCGGAGACGAGCTATACGAGGTCGACGACGACGAGATAGCGCGCATCGTTCAAGATCATCTCGGCGGACCTTCTTCAGGCGAGCCAGAAGTGCGAGTGCAGATACTGAACGGCAACGGCATCCCGGGCATCGGGCAAGACGTAGCGGAGATGCTCGTAGGTAATGGATTCAGGGTGATCCTGTCCGGCAACGCCCAACGGCTCAACTACAGGAAGACTTTGATCGTTGCCTACGATTCTTCACCCGAGGGGCAGGCCGTGGCCGAACGTGCCCGAGAGCTGCTTGGGGTCGGAACGGTGCAGGTCAGCGCACAACGGCAAGGTATCGTGGATCTCACGATCGTTGTTGGGAAGGACATAAAAGACGCTTTGATAGATGACTGATCCGACCAGAGTGCTCGAGGCTGCCCAAGCCGCCTCTGACAAGAAAGCCGAGAACATCGTTATCCTCGATGTCTCACGTCAGCTGGTCATCACCGATCACTTCCTGATCTGCCACGGCAACACCGATCGTCAGGCACGCACGATCGCAGACAACATCGACAGAAGCCTGCGGGAAGCGAGTGGGTTGAAACCGGCTCGCAGAGAAGGCCAGCGCGAAGGGCGTTGGATAGTGCTCGACTACGTCGACTTCGTCGTCCACGTTTTCCACCGAGAGGACCGTGAGTACTACGACCTGGAGAGATTGTGGTCCGACGCAGAGGTAGTGCCCTTCGACGACGGACAGAGCGAATGGGAAGGTGCGCGTGAGCCCGCCGCGGCGAAGGCGACGTAGGCGCCGCCGGCCACCCGGCGAAGGTGGGGGAGAGCCCCGCCAGAAGAGGTCGTCGGGTCAGCCGGAAGCGCAGAGGGAACAGGCGAGGCAGCCCGGCTCGGGCAAGTCGCCCTCGAGTCGCCGCCGCAAGCGTCGCCGAGGTGGCGGAGGACAGGGGCGCCCCCAGATCACCTTCGAGGAGCTCATGCGCTCGGCTCGCGGGGAGCGCCCGGAGAGACTCATGTTGGACGGTGACGGGACGACTCTCGATCAGGTGATCGGCGACCTCCAATCCCAGTTCGGCGTGCCGGAGAGCCCCCAGGAGTTCCGCATCACGATCCGGGTCTCCGATCGCGAATCACGCGGCGATCGCACGACCGCCGCGATCGAAGAAGTACGCCAAGACCCCGAAGAAGGCCGCGGCCCCGACGGTGCCGAGCCGCGCGTCAAACGCGAGAAGGCCCCTGCGGCCCCACGCGTAGGCCAAACGGGCCCAGGAGGCGCACCGTCCGGCTCACGCAAGCGCCGAGGCCGCCGCCGCAAACGAGGCGGAGGAGGCGGAGGCGCCAGGCCGCAGGCCTAGCGCGGTTAGCATCGATCTCCGCACAGGGCCCGTAGCTCAATTGGTAGAGCGCAACACTGGCAGTGTTGAGGTCGTCGGTTCGATTCCGTCCGGGTCCACTCTCCCCCCTCAATTAGGGTTGCTGCTTCATGGCAGCCCCATTTGACTTCAGCGCGATAGAGGAGCAGTGGTCCCGTAAGTGGATCGCCGATAAGGCGTTCGCGGGCCCCGAGATGCCTACGGGCGAGAAGCGCTACTTCGTGACGATGTTCCCCTATCCGTCGGGCGATCTCCACATGGGCCACGTGGAGATCTTCACGATCAACGACGCGATCGTCCGCTTCGGGAGGATGCAGGGATACACCGTTCTGAATCCGATCGGGTGGGATGCGTTCGGCCTACCCGCCGAGAACGCGGCCATCCAACGGAACATCAATCCCAAGAAGTGGACCTTGGACAACATCGCCAAGCACCGGCGCTCGATGGAGCGACTCGGCTACTCCTTCGACTGGGATCGGGTCTTCTACACCTGTGAGCCGGGCTTCTACAAATGGAATCAATGGTTCTTCTTGCGCTTCTTCGAACGAGGCCTTGCTTACCGCAAGGAAGCGGGAGCCTGGTGGTGTCCGTACGACAAGACGGTTCTCGCCAACGAACAGGTGATCGCGGGCCGCTGCGAAAGGTGCGACTCGCCGGTGGTCAAGCGGTGGTTGGCGCAGTGGTTCTTCAAGATCACGGACTACGCGGACCGTTTGGTTGACGACCTCGAGCTCAACGTGGGCTGGAACGAGCGACTGAAGATGATTCAGCGGAACTGGATCGGGCGCTCGCGCGGGGCCGAGGTCGATTTCCCGATCGAAGGCAGGGACGAACCGGTGACGGTTTTCACCACGCGACCCGACACCCTGTGGGGGGCGACCTTCTTCGTGCTCGCCCCCGAGCATCCGCTCGTCGACGAACTGGTTGCCGGTACCGAGCTGGAGAGCGAAGTGACCGCTTTCCGCGACGAGGTGTCGCGTCTGAACCGAGATCGATCGCGCCTCCACCGAGCGCCCCAAGAAGGGGATGTTCCTCGGCGCCCATGCCGTCAATCCGGTGAACGGCGAGCGCATACCGATCTGGACTGCCGACTACGTCCTGATGGACTACGGGACGGGGGCGCTGATGGCCGTTCCCGCCCACGATCAGCGTGACTTCGATTTCGCGCGCCAGTATGACCTAGAGATCCGCGTCGTCATCCAGCCGCCGAACGTCCAGCTCGACCCCGAGAACATGGAAGACGCGTGGTCGCACGACGGCGTGATGGTGAACAGCGCGGAGTTCGATGGGATCCCGGCCGACGAAGCCGTGCAGAAGGTCATCGAATGGCTCGAGGGCAAGGGGATCGGGCGCGCCGCGATCAACTATCGCCTGCGTGACTGGCTCATCAGCCGGCAGCGTTACTGGGGCACCCCGATCCCGATCGTCTTCTGCGACGACTGTGGTGAAGTTCCCGTTCCCTACGAAGACCTGCCGGTCGAGCTCCCCGACATCGAAGACTTCACGCCTACCGGGGAGGCTTCCCCCCTCGCCAAGGTCGACGAGTGGGTGAACGTGGACTGTCCGAAGTGCGGGGGGCCGGGGAGGCGCGAGACGGACACGATGGATACGTTCGTCGATTCTTCCTGGTACTTCTTGCGATATCTCGATCCCCGCAACACCGACGAGCCGTTCGATCCGGTGAAGGCTGCCGCGTGGATGCCGATCGATCAGTACTCGGGTGGGATCACGCATGCGGTCATGCACCTTATCTACGCGCGCTTCTTCCAGAAGGTCCTCATGGACATGGGCATGGTGAAGGACCCCGAGCCGTTCCCTCGCCTCCTGAACCAGGGAATGGTGACCATGGGGGGCAAGGCGATGTCCAAGTCGCGGGGCAACATCGTCGAGCCGGTCGAGGCCCTGGATGCGTACGGCTCGGACGCGTTGCGTCTGTACATGTTGTTCTCGGGCCCCCCCGAGCAGGACTTCGACTGGCCTGAGGGCGGTGCGGCCGAGATCGGCAAGGTGACGTTCCCTTGGTTGCAGCGCGTCTGGCGGCTCTGCGAGGACGACCGCGACGTCGTCTCTGACGACGAACTGCCTCTCGGCCCCGCGGAGGAGGCGCTGCGCAGACAGATCCACAAGACGATCAAGGTCGTCACGGCCGACTACGAAAGCTTCTCGTTCAACACATCGATTGCCAGGATGATGGAACTGGTCAACCAGGCCTACCGCTACAAGTCGGCGGGCGGCGGGCACCCCGGCGTCATGCGCGAGCTGATCGAGACGCTCCTCAAGTTGCTCGCGCCGATAGCGCCGTACCTCACCGAGGAGCAGTGGCATCGGTTCGGCCACGAGGACTCGATCCACGCCCAAGGGTGGCCCACATTCGACGAGGGGCTCGCCACGGAGCAAGAGGTGACCCTCGTTGTGCAGGTGAACGGCAAGGTGCGCGACACACTCACAGTGCCTGCGGACTTCACCGAGCAACAGGTGATCGAACGAGCCCTGGCATCAAGCAAGGTCCAGGTCCATCTGGACGGACGCGAGCCGACGAAGGTGATCGCGCGCCCGCCCAAGCTCGTGAACCTGGTCGTCTAGAAAGTCTCCGGGCACCAGGGGGCGATATCGGTTCGGAATAGCGCGTCGGCACGATCCAGCGCGCCGGCGACGTTTTCAACGACCCGGCCCGCGTGCGCGAGCTGATGGAAGGTGAAGGCGCCGAGGTAGATGGAAGCCAAGTCGATGACCTCGACGGTCAGCTCGGGTTCGTCGTCGGTCGCCTCGCAGGTCGCTCCCTCCGGTCCCGTCTCCAGCCGCCACCTACCGTCGTTCCAGGTGCAATAGGGATCCACGACTCCGATCACCACCGAACCCTCCGCCGCGTACGAGCGGGCGCTGAGTGACTCGGCAACGTCGACGATCCGCAGCCACAGCGAATCGGATGTCTTCAGACGCAATCGTCTCGGCTCCTCGAGCATGAGGGCATACGGAAGGCCCCCCTCGGGCAGAGCTCCGGTCACGCGGTCCATGAGGTCGATGCCGAGCACGAACCGGAATATCTCTCTCGCCGCCAACGGCGAGACCGCCACCAACTCGTTGACGGTGACCTTGCCCGCGCCGAAGCCCTTCGACCAGTCCTCTTTGGTGCGATAGATGGCGTACGCGCCCGGCCCATCGTCGTCTTCCCAGACCGCTATGAAGTAAGGCGTTGCGCCTTCGCGATCGATCGGAGGATCGAAGAGCGTGTGACCCCGGTACCAGCTCTCGTCGCGCACGAAAGTCCCAGGCACCATGACCCGCACGCGTTCGAACAGCGAGGGCAGGGTCTTCGCCGCCTCCTCTACGTCCAGGAGGCGCGTTTGGCCCACGGGCTCGGGCCGGCCTCTGAGGTGTGCTCGGTGCGGCTCGATGCTCATCCAGGTGCCGAGCGTTGCCATCCCGAAGCCGAAGCGCTGATAGATGGCTTCCTCCGACGCCCACAGGGCAGCGAGTGGGCGGCCCTGCTCGCGAGCGTCGTCGATGAGCATGCGCATCATCCGGGACAGCAAACCTTTGCGTCTGTGAGTCGGGAGGACGCCGATCACGGTCACTCCGGCAGTCGGCAGCTCGCCCCCGGGGATCGTGAGGGTCAGATCGAAAGCGCCGGACGTGGCCACGATGTCGCTCCCGTCGAAGCCCGCGAGGTAATAGCCGTGTTCCCAGAAGAACTCTCGGTGACGGACGAACTCTTCGGTTTCGCGCGGCTCGCCCCCGAAGGCGAAAGCGATCGTTCGGAAGAACGCTTGCATCTCGTCTTGTTTGATCCGCCTGATTTCGAGACTCAACCAGTCCTCCCGTGTGGCGCGCGTCACATCGTCTCGTAGGTGTGCCGGGCGAGCATAGACCGATGCCCGAGATCGTCGTAGAGGATGGGATCCGAGAGCGCACCACCGAACTGCTTGCGCGCCAACCGCTCGCCCGGATCGTGGCCGTTGTACTCGGTGTGCTCGTCGTGGCAGCCGCGGTAGGGAGGGCCCGCTCGTCTGCGGCAGCTGTGGCCCCGCCCGCGGTTGCCACGAGCCCGGCCCCGGCTGCATCCACTCCACCCACGACGACCCTCTTTGTCCACGTGGCAGGAGCGGTGCGTCGACCCGGCTTGTACGAGCTTGTAACCGGCGCTCGCGTCGCGGATGCGATCGCGGCGGCGGGCGGAGCGCGTCCCGGCGCCAAGCCGGACATGTTGAACCTCGCCGAGCCGCTGGTCGACGGCGTGAGGATCGAGGTACCCCGCGCCGGAACAGAGCTGTCGAGCCCTACCTCCTCCTCGACTCCTGGCCCCACCACCGTGAACCTGAACACTGCAGATCAAGTCGCCCTGGAGACGATCCCCGGCATCGGGCCGGTGACGGCCACGGCGATACTCGAATACCGCGCCTCGATCGGCCGCTTCACGACCATCGACCAACTCCTGGAGGTTTCGGGCATCGGTCCGGCGACGCTCGGATCCCTGCGCGACTACGTCACGATCTAAGAGCTTGGGCAGCCTCGCCAAAGTCTGGCTGGCTGCCGGGTGCGCATGCGCAGGTGCGTTCGTGGGACCGGTCGTTCCCTGGTCCATGGCTGCGTGCGTTGGTCTCGTCGGGTGCGCACTGCTTGCCGGCCGGCGCGGTCGCGTCCGGGCCGTTGCCGTTGGATCCGTAGCCCTTGCTGCCGGTGCCCTCGCGGCGAGCGCCCAGCCATCGCCGCGCGTTTCCCCACCGGCGGGCGATTGCACGGTGGTGGGCTGGATCGTCGAACATGCAGGCGCTCTCGGAACGCTTGCGGTATTGGAGTCGGTTTCCTGCCCAACCAGCAAGCCGGTGCCGGATGTCGTCGTAATCATGGACGGCGTCGTGGGCGATGCAGGAGGACAGATCACCGGGACGGGAACACTCATGCCCCTCGCAAGCGACAGCTTCGCTCGAGCCCGATCTCGCCTGGGGGCGGAAGCCGAGTTCCTGCCGGCAGATTTCGACGTGGACACACCGCGGCCGGTCCTGCTCGCGCTGGCCGCCCGCATCCGATCGGGCTCTCGTCGAGCCAGCTCGGGTCTACACCACGAAGCGGGCGCGCTGCTGCGAGGGCTGACGATCGGCGACACCTCGGATATGAGCTGGACCGTCGAAGAGCGATTCCGGCGCGCGGGCTTGTCACATCTGGTCGCCGTGTCGGGAAGCAACGTCGCGATCGTTCTGGGCGCGGTGGCTCTCGGTACCAGGCGACTCGGTCTCCACTTGCGCATCGCAGCGGGAGCATTCGCGCTATGCACATTCGTCCTGGTAGTGGGACCCGAGCCCTCGGTTCTGCGAGCGGCGCTGATGGGAGGGATAGGCCTCGTCGCCATCGCCGTCGGCCGCAGGGCCGAGCCCCTCCACGCGCTCGGGTTGGCGGTGGGGGCGCTGGCGATCGCCCGACCCTCGCTTCTGACTGCGGCGGGTTTCCACCTATCTGTTGCTGCCACCGCCGGCATCGTTCTGTGGACCGACCCCGTTGCGCAAAGGCTGCGGATGCCCGATGTCGTGGCGCGACCTCTGGGAGCGACCCTGGCGGCGCAGATCGCAGTGGCTCCCGTTCTTCTCGCGTCCTTCGGGGAGTTGTCGCTGATCGCGCCGCTTGCGAATGTGTTGGCCGTTCCGGCGGTCGCGCCGGCCACCGTTCTCGGCTACGCGGCTGCGTTGACCGGCGCGGTCGATGCTTCGCTCGGCGCGATCTTCGCCCGGATCGCGGAGCCGTTCCTGACCTGGGTCTTGTTCGTAGCCCAGATCGGCGACGCCTCAGGGGCGGCCGTGACCTGGCCCAGGTGGCTCGGCCTTCTGGCGGCGGTCCCCGTCGTCACGGCGGCGGCCCTGACACTCAGATCCGTCGCAGCCGCCCAGTAGTCTGGCTCCGTGTTCCAGTGGATCTTGTTCGACGACAACGGCGGGCGCCTGCGTTCGACGGAGGAGTTCGAGTCGCGCACGGATGCGGAGGCCTGGATGACTGCACACTGGTCTGAGTTGGTGGATGAAGGCGGCGACAAGGTGACTCTCGTCGAGGGCGACGTCGTGGTGTACGAGATGGGCCTCGGTGCCGAATGAATAGGCCCCGGACTTACCTGTTGAGCGGCGAAGCTTTTCTCGCCGACGAGGCGCTCGATCGCCTGCGCGCTGAGATCGGCGCCGATCCTCTGTCGGAAGCGTCCTTCGACGCGGGCGCAGACACAACCGCGATCTTGGAAGCTCTCGACACCCCAACTCTGTTGGGGGGCGAGCGGCTGGTGATAGTGCGCGACGCCCAGTCGCTGAAGAAGGACCAGGCCGAGGCGCTCGCGCCCCACATCAGAGAGCCCGCTCCCGGCTCGGTGCTGGTTCTAGTTGCGGAGGGGCGCACCAAGCTCGATGCGGAGGTTCGCAAGCACGGAGCCGTCGTTGGCCTCGAAGCACCCAAGGGCCAAAAACTGACCGGTTGGATCAGAGCTCGTGCGACCGAGCATCGCCTCAACCTCGATGGGCGAGCTGCGAAGGCTCTGCTCGATTCAGTCGGGGGCGACCTACGAGAGCTCGATTCCGCCCTCGAACAACTCGCCACCCGTTTGGGACCCGGCGCGAAGGTGGATGTCGCCGAGATCCAGCGCTCGTTCGCGCGTCTCGCCGACGAGCGGATCTACGTGTGGACGGATGCGGTGGGGGAGCGCCGCTTGGATGCCGCCATGGGCACATTGCGCCGTTTGCTCGACCAGGGTGACGAGCCCTTGATGCTCTTCGGCGCGCTGACTGCGCACATAAGGCGGATGCTCACCGCGTCGCGCCTGGTCGGGGGTGGCCCGCGTGCCCTGGGCAGCGCGTTGGGGATGCCCGAGTGGCGCGCCGAGCGACTGATGCGCCAGGTACGGACCTATCGCGAGGACGAGTTGGTCACGGCGATGAACGTGCTGGCCACGACCGACGTGGAGATGAAAGGCGGGGACCTGCCCTCGGAGGTAGCCCTCGAACGAGCGGTCGTTCAGATCGTGAAGGGCTAGATCTGGTTGAGGCGCTTCGCGAGGCGAGCCTTCTTGTTGGCGGCCTTGTTCTTGTGTATGACGCCCTTGGCGGCGGCCTGATCCAGCTCCTTGGTCACCGTTCCGAACGCGGTGGTCGCGGCTTCCTTGTCGCCCGTGCTAACGGCCTCTTCGAAGCTACGAACGCGCGTCTTGAGCGACGACCGCACGCCCTTGTTGCGCTGACGAGCGGCCTCGTTCTGGAGGTTCCTCTTCTTCTGACTCTTGATGTTGGCCATACGCGTTCAGGACCTGTCTTTCGTGGTTGGGAGCTCGAACGACATTTAACTCGCTCCTGCCCGCCGTCAAGGACGGCATCTAGTCGCCACTGTCAAACGTCGTTCGCGAAAGGATAGCAGAGGCCGCCCCTAGACTGACCCGCATGGACCAGGCGCACCAGCGGGCTATCGCCGTGATCGCCCATATCGATCATGGGAAGTCGACGCTCTCGGATCGTCTCCTCCAGCTCACCGGCACGGTGGATGAGCGCGATATGCGCGCGCAGTACCTCGACAGGATGGATCTCGAGCGGGAGCGCGGCATAACGATCAAGGCGGCGGCCGTTCGCATGGAGTTCAACGCGGCCGATGGCGTGCGCTACCAGTTGAACCTGATCGACACGCCGGGTCACGTGGACTTCGGCTACGAGGTCTCGCGTTCGTTGGCCGCGTGCGACGGGGTCGTCCTCCTCGTGGACGCCGCCCAGGGGATTCAGGCGCAGACGCTCACGAATCTCTACCTCGCGATCGATGCAGGGCTCGAGGTCATCCCAGTCCTCAACAAGATCGACCTTCCGGCGGCCGAGCCTGAGAAGTACGCGCAGGAGATGGCGGCGCTGATCGGGGTGGACGCCTCCGAGGTGCTTCACGTTTCCGCCAAGACGGGCGAGGGCATCCCCGAGTTATTGGAGGCGATCGTGGCTAAGGTGCCGCCTCCGAAGGGCGATCCGGCCGGCCGCACCCGTGCGCTCGTGTTCGATTCGTTCTACGACTCCTACCGAGGTGTCGTCGCTTACATCCGGGTCGTCGACGGACGGCTCGAGAAGGGTGAGCCGATCTTGTTCATGGCGACCGAGCTCGAGGTCGATGTGGACGAGATCGGAGTGATGTCTCCAGACCAGGTGCCGCTGGCGGCGTTGGACTCCGGCGAGGTCGGATACCTCATCAGCGGGATCAAGGACGTGAGCCACGCGAAGGTCGGCGACACGGTCACTTCGCGCGCGGCCCCCGCGGAAGAGCCCCTGCCGGGATACAGAGAGCCGAAGCCGATGGTCTTCGCAGGTCTCTACCCGATCAACGGCGACGACTTCCCATTGCTGCGCGACGCGCTCGAGAAGCTGAAGTTGAACGATGCGGCGCTTGTGTACGAGCCCGAGTCATCTGGGGCGTTGGGTTTCGGATTCCGCGTTGGCTTCTTAGGACTGCTACATATGGAGATCGTGCGCGAGAGGCTGGAGCGCGAGTTCGATCTAGAGCTGATAGCCACCGCTCCCTCGGTCGCCTACGAGGTCGAGTTGGACGACGGAAACAAGCGAGTGGTGCGCAACCCAACCGAGATGCCCGACCCAAACACGATCGTCGAGGTATCCGAGCCCTATATGTCGGTGATGGTCGTCACGCCAACCGAGTTCGTGGGAACCGTGATGCAACTGTGTCAGGAACGCCGGGGCGAGATGAAGGAGATGCACTATCTGTCGACCGAGCGTGTCGAGATCCGGTATCACATGCCGCTCGGCGAGATCATCTTCGACTTCTTCGATCAGCTGAAGAGCAAGACACGCGGTTACGCATCGCTCGACTACGAACCGATCGGAATGTTCCCCAGCAAGCTGGTTCGGGTCGACGTCCTGCTGAACAACCAGCCGGTCGATGCGTTCTCGACGATCGTTCATCGAGATAAGGCCTACACGTACGGCCGCACGATGACCGAGCGACTGCGAAAGCTGATCCCGCGCCAGATGTTCGACGTTCCGATCCAGGCCGCGATCGGATCCCGGGTCATCGCCCGGGAAACCGTCAAGGCCAAACGCAAGGACGTGATCGCCAAGTGCTACGGGGGCGATGTCTCCCGCAAGCGCAAGTTGCTCGAACGCCAGAAGGAAGGCAAGAAGAGGATGAAGCAGATCGGCACCGTGGAGGTGCCGCAATCGGCGTTCATCGAGGCCCTGAAGGTCGACATCGACGAGGAGACCAAATCGTGATCAGTTCTCCTCCGCGCGATGGGACCTGGCTGGCAGATCCCGGCTTCGGGGTGTACGTCCACATCCCGTTCTGTGCCCATCGGTGCCACTACTGCGACTTCAACACCTACGAGGGACAGGACGCGCTGCACGCGCCCTACGTGGACGCGTTGATAGCGGAGATCGAAGGCCTTACCGGCGAGTTCCCCGAAGCCACGTCGGTGTTCTTCGGCGGCGGCACACCGACGCTCCTCGCGCCGTCGGCGCTCGCCCGGGTCCTCGCCGCCATAAGAGGGCGCATCGGGCTACAACCGGGGGCCGAGGTGACCGCCGAGGCAAACCCCGAGACGGTCGACGAGCGTTCCTTCGAGCAACTCTTGTCCGTGGGCTTCAATCGTTTCTCGATCGGTGTGCAGTCGCTGCGTCCGCACGTGTTGGAGGCGCTCGGGCGAACCCACTCCGCCGACCGAGCCCTAGAGCGATCCGAGACGCCCGCGCGGCCGGAGCCGACGACGTCAACATGGACCTGATCTACGGCTCGCCTTGGGAGTCGTCGGAGGACTGGCGAGCGACGCTGGCGACCGCGATCGATGCAGCCCCGGACCACATCTCCGCCTATGCGCTGACCGTCGAATCGGGCACACCTCTGGCCACCATGGTCGCGACCGGACGAACTCCGGATGTCGATCCCGACATCCAGGCCGACCGCTTCGAGGCCGCCGGCAGGCTTCTCCCCACGGCGGGATACGAGCGCTACGAGACGTCCAACTGGGCCCGGCCCGATCGTGCCTGCGCTCACAACGTGCTCTATTGGTCGGCGGGGGACTACCTGGCGTTCGGCACCGGGCGCGCACGGTCACCGCGCCGGCGTGCGCTGGTGGAACGTCAGACTGCCGCGCACCTACATAGATGCCGTTCTGAGCTATGGATCCGCCGAGGACGGTCGCGAGAGCTTGAGCCCCGACGAGCGTGCGGGCGAGGCCCTCATGCTCGGCTTGCGCCTTACCTCCGGGATCGACCTCGCCGCCTTCATCGACCGATTCGGCGAAGAACCGCTTCAACGCCGGGCTCGGCAGATCGGGCGCGCCGTCGAGTCCGGGCTGCTGGAACGAACAGACGGGCACTTGAAGCTGACCGAGCGTGGCGCGTTCGTGGCAAACGAGGTCTTTGTCGACCTCTTGTAGCTTCGCTTTTCGCGCTCTGGGTCAAGCGCTTCAAGCGGTCTGCCGAAGACCAAGCGATGGCTCTTTCAAACTCGGCAACGCTTATTGATCGCCGGGTTGTGGAAACTGCAGTACGCGCGAGGACCGGCGCCGACAGGCGTGCGTCCGAGCTCGTCCACGACCTCGGTCCCATGCAACAGGCCCAAGAGGCTTCTGACCTCTTCGCGGGGTTGGCCCAAGCGGTCGTCAACGCGGTGCGAGCGGACGTGTGCGTCGTGTCGCTGCTCGACGGTGACGGTTCTCTGAGGGAAGCAGCGGCCTGTGCGGTCAAGGGCATCGAGCTGGGCTCGACCGCGGGTTTGCAGCGATTGGAGCAATACCCCGCGAGGCGGCTTGTCGTCGATACCGGTGCGTCGGCCGAGATATCTATTGCCATGGAAGATGCGTACGAGGAGCGACTCTTGCTCGCCGAGCTCGGCTTCCGGCACGTCCTCATCTGTCCCCTCAGGTCGGAGGACGGCGTGATCGGAACGGTCGCCGCCTACCGTCTGGAGGATCGGCCCCATCGGCGCGACGACGACAAGGAGATAGCGGTCCTCGTCGCTTTTGCCGCGGGGGCCTATTCGCGTATGAAGCTCACGGCCAAGCTCGAAGGCCACTACACCGAGACGATCGCAGCGCTCATGTCGGCACTCGAAGCGCGCGACCCATACACCGAAGCGCACACAGGACGGATCGGCGAGTTGGCGTTGTCCCTGGCGGAGGCGCTCGAGCTTCCGACGAATGCGCGGCACGCCTTGAAGCTGGGCTCGCTCCTGCACGATGTCGGGAAGATCGGAATCCCGGACTCGATCCTCCGCAAGCCCGCGAGCTTGACCGAGGACGAGTGGGACGTCATGCGTACCCATCCCGCGATCGGCGAGCGCATGCTCCGCGGTATCGATTTCCTCGACCCGGCACTACCGATCATTCGCCATCATCACGAACGGTGGGATGGACGTGGCTATCCCGATGGTCTGGCCGGAGAAGCGATCCCGATCGGGGCCCGCATCGTCGCGGTGTGCGATTCATTCGACGCGATGACGTCGGATCGTCCTTACCGCAAAGCCATGCCCCTCGGCCAGGCGTGTGAACAGCTCAGAGCGGGCGCCGGGACCCAATTCGACCCCACCTGTGCCGCCCTGCTCGTCGAGTACTTCGACGGTGCTGCGCGCTACGAGGCCGGTGAGCTCGAAGACGTCCAGGCCGCGGTTTCCGTCGCCGACGTAGACGTTGCCTCGGTACCACTTCGCGTCCCAGGTGCTGGTGCCGCTTTCCACAAGGTAGTGACCGAACTCGTTTGGAGCAGCGGGATCGGAGAAGTCCACGGCCATCGTGCCTCCCGCGTACCAAGCAGACACCAGGACGTCTTTCTCGATCCCTGGGATCACCGTGAAGTTGTGCGCGGTGCACAGGCCCTCGATCACGCGCGGAGGTACGAAGTGACCTTGCTGTACTGGTGCCGCCGGATCGCTCACGTCGTAGAACCAAAGGCCTCCGCCGACGCCCTGGCCGGTTCCGTTGCACGAGGTGTTGCCCGGTCCGAACGACTCGAACCCGAAGATCGCCGTGTCGCCGTCGTTGGAGACATCCGACGAGTGCCAGATCGCATCGGGAACGTCCCGTATGTGGGAGAGGATCTCTGGATTCAGCGGATCACTGATGTCCCAGATCTGCCCCTCGGTCAGGCAGGCCATGAACGCGAGGTTGCCGTGCAGGCTGCCGTCGTGGCATCCAACGGCGGGGGACACACTCGGCTGTGAAACGACCTCGGCCTTGGCCGGGTTCGTGATGTCGACTACCGAGATGATCCCGTGGGCGCTTGGACACGCGCCGCTCGTCGATGCGGGATAGGACTGCACGTACACGTACGCCTTCTTTCCGCGAGGGACGACGACGTTTGTGTGCGAGCCGCAATCGGTGACGACGAACTTGATCTCTTTGGGGTTCCTGCGATCGGAGACGTCGACCAGCCGGATGCCCTCCTGGTTGTCCGTGCCGTCGAGGTTGCAGCCGTTTTCCTTCGTGCTCGAGTTGGCGGAAGCGGAATCGCTCGACATCACCGCGATGTTGCGCCACAGCCCGACGTCGTAGCCGGAGCCGGCGCACGGCAGGTGCCCGACAGGCTTGGGGTCGGCCGGATCGCGCACGTCGACGATCCACAGTCCCGCCCCCTCGCCGGAGCCGTTCACGGTCATGACCGCGTAGCCGTCCTTGGTGAACTCGACATCGGTAGCGCCCGAAAGCCCTGCCGAGCCGATCAAAGTCATGTTCTCCGAATGGTCGTCCACGAGTTCGGATGCCATGGCGCTGCCGCTCAGCAACAGAGCCGAGACGAGCGCGAGTGCCCAACGCTTCTTCATGGAGCCTCCTAGGAAGGTTTCTTCCCAGAGGGATTCGACCCGGCTGGGCTCGGCCCCTGCTAGCTCAGCTTGCGCTTCAGGAAGCTCACGATCAGCTCGTTCGTCTTCTCGGGCTGCTCCTGCTGGGTCCAGTGGCCGCAGTCCTCGATGACGACCTTCTCGAGATCGGCGATCCGATCCTCCATGCCGTCGGCGAGCTGGGGAGTGAGGACGGGGTCGCCCGCAGCCGAGATCATCAGACAGGGGACGTCGATCGATTTGTCATCGAGGCCCTCGGTGAGCTCCCAATTACGGTTCATGTTCCGGTAGTACTCGAGCGCCGGCGTGATCGCGCCCTTCGGCCGGAAGTTGGAGATGTAGGTCTCCAAGACGTCGTCCGTGAACACCTCGGACCGCACTGCGATATTCGTGAAGAAGCGGGTGATGAAGCCCTCGACGTCGGACTCGACGCGCTCCTCCATCTGAGGCTTCTCTTGGAACTGAAGGATGTAGGAGTACTTGTCGCCCATCATTGCGTAGAGCTCGAGCGGCGGCATCGGGAGCCGGGGTATGTCGGGCGTGTTGAGCCCGATTACCGCGGCGGCGCGCCTGGGATGGAGCCGAGCGAAGGGCCAGACCAGCAGTCCGCCCCAGTCGTGACCGACCATCACCGCCCGCTCGTGGCCGAGCGCGGTGATCGTGTCTGCGAGGCACTCGCTCAGCCACACGACGTCGTAGGGGACGTCGGGCTTGTCGGAGCGGCCGAAGCCCGGGAGGTCGATGGCGACCGCATGGAAACCGGCGGTCGCGATGGCGGGGATCTGAGCGCGCCACGAGAACCACGATTCCGGAAAGCCGTGACACATGAGAACGAGCGGACCTTCGCCCTCCTCGGCATAGAAGAGCCGAACCCCATTGGCGACGACGTAACCGGTTTCCATTCGACGAACCTAGCCGTAAGTCGGCCGCTGGTGCATCATCTAGCGATGGCTTACCTCGGCAACCTCACCTGCAGGGACTGTGGGCTCACGTTCACGTCGCGTTGGGGGTCGTTCGAGGACGCCGACGAGTACCGGTGCGGATCCGACCATGTCGTCCACGTGCACCCGCCCTCCGGCACCGTCCTGGCGATCGACGGGTTCCCGGCCGACGGCCGCACCCTTATCGAGCTGCGAGGCCGCTGCCCGGCCTGCGAGGACGAGCTGGCGACGGGGTTGCTGCCGTCGTGCCCGGTCTGCGGGAGCCGGGATCATGACGTCCTCCTCGCCGGCACGCTCGGTTAGCACTCTCTTCTAGGGAGTGCCAAAACCGCCACCCGCCGGGTACCATCTAGGGATGGTCGACGAAGCAACCCTGGACGAAAGAAAAGCCGCGATCCTCCGCGCGATCGTGTCCCACTACGTGAACTCCGGCGAGCCGGTCGGCTCCAAGACCCTGGTCGATCGATATGGGCTGGGGGTATCGCCTGCGACGGTGCGGAACGAGATGGGGGCTCTAGAGGACGCCGGGTTCATATTCCAGCCCCATACCTCGGCCGGCCGGATCCCCACCGACATCGGCTATCGGTATTTCGTCGATGCCTGGGCACACGAGGCGAACCTTCCCCCCGGCGATTCGCGAGCGGTCAGGCGCTTCTTCGGCGAGCCCCGGTGGGAGCTGGAGGACGCCCTTCGGGAGACGGCAACCCTCTTGTCGAACCTGACTCATCACGCGGCCGTCGTGTTCGCCCCGGCTCTGGACAAGAGCGTCGTGCGCCGGCTCGAGCTCGTGCGCTTGTCGGGAGATCGGGTGATGTTGCTTCTGGTGACCGACACCGGCCGGGTGGAGAACCTGCTCTTCACGGTGAGCGATGTCGACGACGTTCATATCGACCAGACGATGGAGATGCTCAACCGCTTCGTCGACGGAGTGCCCCTTCACAGCGCGGCTTCGACGTTGGGTTCCTCTGTCGAGCGACTCCCGCTCGAGTTGCGCGACCTCGCCCGGTCGGTCGCCGGCGCGATCGAGAAGGAGATGGCCGAGGACCCCGAGCGCGTCTTCCTCGAAGGAACGTCGAACATCGTCGACGAGACGAAGTTCGCCGATATCGAGACCGTGCGCGAAGTCGTCGGCGCCCTCGAGCATCGGCGCGTGATGCTCGAGGTGCTGGCAGACGCGCTGTCGAGCCCGAGCGTCTCGGTGAAGATCGGCGCGGAGAACACGCAAGAGGGAATGCGATTCTGTTCGGTCATCACGGCGTCCTACGGAGCCGAGGGCCTGCCTCTCGGCTCTCTCGGTGTAGTCGGCCCCACGCGCATGGATTATCAGCAGACGATCGCCGCCGTCCACGAAGTCGCCTCATCGCTCGGCGTGATGCTCGCCGAGCTCGGGCTCTAGGGGCCGGTCCACGTGTCCGACCACTACGAGACTCTCGGCGTCGCGCGCAACGCTCCGCCGGAGGAGATAAAGCGCGCTTACCGAAAGCTCGCGCGCCAGTACCACCCGGACGCGAACCCCGACGATCCCGGAGCGGCCGAGCGCTTCAAGGACATCAACCTCGCCTACGAGGTCTTGTCCGATGCGGAGAAGCGCAGGCGTTACGACTTGTTCGGCGACGAACGCGCCGCCGGCACCGCGGGCACAGCCGACTTCGGCGACATCTCCGATCTCTTCTCCTCGTTCTTCGGGGGGATGGGGGGAGCGACCAGCCGCCGGCCTTCGACGCGCGGATCGGACATAGGGGCCGAAGTCGAGTTGACCCTCGAGGACGTCGCGACCGAGATCGAACGGGAGGTCGAGATCGCGACTCTCGGCTCCTGTCCCGACTGCGACGGTTCCGGCGCGGCGCCTGGGACGTTCCCGTCGCGCTGCTCGGACTGTGGCGGGACGGGCGAGCTGCGCTCGGTTCGGCGCACTCTGTTCGGCGAGATGATGACCGCGGCCACCTGCGCTCGATGTGGCGGCACGGGTCAAGAGATCGTC
Source organism: uncultured Actinomycetes bacterium (assembly GCA_963786155.1). GTDB lineage: Bacteria > Actinomycetota > CADDZG01 > CADDZG01 > WHSQ01 > CAWAXW01. Next base: position 740,424 of record CAWAXW010000006.1, read on the forward strand.
GACAAATGCCCGCAATGTGGGGGCCGCGGCCGCATCTCGGTGACCGACACCATGACCCTGCGGATCCCGGCAGGGATCGAGGACGGCGCACAACTGCGCATCACGGGCCGGGGCGAGGCCGGCGTGCGAGGTGGCCGTTCCGGCGATCTCTACGTCGTCATTCGGATCGCGCCCCATCACACGTTCCGGCGCGCTGGGGCGGACCTCGGCTGCGACGTGGACGTACCGATGACCACGGCGGCGCTGGGCGGAACGATCACCGTGCCCACTCTCGATGGAGATGAGGCTCTCGACATCGAACCCGGCACCCGTTCCGGCGAGCTCGTGAAGCTGAAAGGCGAAGGGATGCCCCGGCTTGGCGGCCGTGGCAAGGGCGACCTCATCGTCCTTCTCCACGTCGCAACCCCCACCGATCTGGGCGAGGAAGAAGCAGAGCTACTCCAGAAGCTCGCGGAATTGAGAGGAGAACCAATCTCCCCGCGTAAGAAGGCAGGCTTCTCCCGCTTCTTCTCGTGAGTGGGCCTTGGTTCATTGCGCCACCCGAGGGCTGGGGGACCGATGAGATCGTGTTGTCTCCCGAAGAGTCGCATCATGCGCTCAAGGTCCTGCGCGTCAAGGTCCCCGACCTAATCACCATCACCGATGGCCGAGGCACTGTTGCGCACGCATCGGCCGCTCGCGTCGAGGACGGGTGCTTGATCGCAGCGATCGTCGAGAGACACGAGCGCAGAGCCCCTACGCCGGAGATCGTCGTCTACCAGGGGGCCGCGAAGGGCGCCAAGCTCGATGCAGTGGTCGAACGACTCGCGGAGGTAGGCGCGGCCGAGTGCTGGGTCTTCTCGTCAGAGCGTTCGGTCGTCAAATGGGACGCCGCGAAAGAAAAGCGGATGGGCGAGAGGTTCGAGGCACTAGCGGCCTCGGCGGCGAAGCAGTCCCGCAACCCCTACGTGATGACCACCGGAGTTCCCATCTCGTGGACGGAACTGCTCCGCCGCGTCGCCCGAGAGCCGCTGGCCCTAACCCTCTGGGAGGAGGCAGACCTGCCCCTAAGAACGGGCTTCGAGGCAGCGGCCAAGCGGATCGCGTTGATCGTAGGCCCCGAAGGCGGCTTCACCCGCGAGGAAGCCGAAGCCCTGGCCGAACACGGATCGCTACTTGTATCGCTCGGCCCCCGAATCCTGCGCACCGAGAACGCAGCCCTCGTAGCAACAAGCGCGCTCCTCTTCCACCACGGCCTCATCGGCTAGTTTCGACCGATGCCCGCGACCGTTTCCTTCAGCACGCTCGGCTGCCGCCTCAACCAAGCCGAATCCGACGCAATGGCCGAAGCCCTAAGCGAAAATGGGATCAGTCCCGCCCCAGCCGGTGAGTCGCCCGACGTAGTCGTAATCAATACCTGCACGGTGACGCGCGAAGCAACCAAAGCGTCCCGCATGGCCATCCGCAGAGCCATACGAGCAAACCCCAACGCCCGAGTAGTGGTGACGGGCTGCTACGCGGTCTCCGACCCGGATGAGGTAGCAGCGATAGAAGGCGTAGACCTAATCCTGGGCAACGACGCTAAGGACGACCTACCGGCAGCACTGGGCGCCGCCCCCACGACTGCACCATTGCTCACCATCGGCATGCGAGCCCCCGCCGTCCTCACCCCAAAAGTCAGATCCAACCTCAAGGTGCAAACAGGCTGCGACGAGTGGTGCAGCTTCTGCATCATCCCAACCACACGAGGCCCGCTGCATTCACTAGACGAAGACAAACTCATAGAAGAAGCCCGATCCAAGCTCAAGTCGGGCTCACGCGAGATAGTCCTCACAGGCGTACACCTAGGCAAGTACATGTACGACCGAAACGGCAACGAACGAGACCTGATCCGCCTATTGGAAAGATTGCTCGCCCTCGAAGGCCTGTGGCGCCTCCGCCTCTCATCGATCCTCTCCCAACACCTAACAGACGAAGTGATCGACCTGATCGCATCAGAAGAACGAATCTGCCGCCACCTCCACGTACCCCTGCAATCAGGAGACGACGAAGTCCTGCACGCGATGAACCGCCCCTACCGAATAGACGCCTACGTAGAACGGGTGAAGAAATCCCAAGCAGCCATCCCAGGCCTCGCCCTCGCGACAGACATAATCGTCGGCTTCCCGGGCGAGTCCGACGAAGCCTTCGACGCAACCATGGCGGTCGTAGCCGACCTGCGCTTCTCGAAGCTGCACGTATTCCGCTACTCAGCCCGCCCAGGAACGGCCTCAGCAGACATGCCCGACGAGATCCCACCGCAAGTGAAGAAGGACCGCTCCAAAGCCCTGATAGACCTAGGCAACAGGATCAGAAACGACTTCCTCCAAGCCCACTTGAACCGCCCCCTCCAAGTCCTAGTAGAAGACGAGCGCGCAGTAGATGGAATCTCGGTCTGCTCAGGCCAAACAAGCGACTACGTCAGAGTGTGGTTCGAAGCCGAAGGCTTGCTGGGCGCCCTCGTAGAAGTCGAAGGCCACGAAGTGCGAGCCGACGGCATCCGAGGAGCCGAACTCCTCAGCGTTATCGGGCGCCAATGAGGGCGGGGGCGGGGTCCCCGGAGAAACCCTGTGTCCAAAGACAGAACCCCTAGCAGGTCCCTAAAGCCCGTCAAAGGACGCGCCCCCAATAGTGCTCGGGTGCCGGAGGGGACCCCGCCCCCGCCTACCCAAACCGACCACTTCCGCGCACCCCTGTAGAATCAGAACTCCGAATGCTCACCTCAACCCAAGTAAAGATCCTCGTCCCCGGCCACCACGACATGGTGCGGCTCCTAGGTGCGAGAGACGAGCTCCTGAAGCTGATCGAGAGCGCCTTCGCGACCAAGATCCTCGTACGAGGCAACGAGATCATCCTGACCGGCGAGACGGTCGAGATCGAGCGGGTGTCGAAGCTGTTCGACGAGCTGATCGACCTGCTCGAGCGAGGAACCGAGCTCACGCACGACGCGGTAGGCCGCTCGATAGACATCATCAAGTCCGCAGGCCCCGACAAGCCGTCGGAAGTGTTCTCGGACACACTGGTGGTCACGCACACCGGCAAGCCGATCCGCCCGAAGACCGTCGGGCAGAAGGCCTACGTCGACGCGATCCGATCGAACACGATCGTGTTCTCGGTGGGCCCGGCCGGGACGGGCAAGACCTACCTGGCGGTCGCGATGGCGATCCAGGCCCTCAAGGCAGGAGACGTCTCCAGGATCATCCTCACGCGCCCCGCCGTCGAGGCGGGTGAACGTCTCGGTTTCCTGCCGGGCGACCTCGCGGCGAAGATCGACCCCTACCTAAGGCCGCTCTACGACGCGCTCTACGAGATGCTCGAGCCGGACACCTTCACGAGATACGTCGAGCAGGGAACGGTCGAGATCGCGCCGCTTGCGTTCATGCGCGGCCGCACGCTCAACGATGCCTTCATCATCCTGGACGAGGCGCAGAACACCACCCCAGAGCAGATGAAGATGTTCCTGACGCGTCTCGGGTTCGGCTCGAAGGCCGTGGTGACCGGCGACGTGACCCAAGTGGACCTCCCGGACGGTACGCCCTCTGGCCTCGTCGTCGTTGAGGGCATCTTGGACGGGATCAACGGTGTCGCGTTCAGCCACCTCAGCGGGAAGGACGTCGTTCGCCACAAGATCGTTCAAGACATCGTCGAGGCCTACCGCGTCTATGCCGAGAACGCGAAGCCAAAGTAGATGGATGTCTTCGTGGCCAACGAGCAGGAGACCCCCGTTGACGAGGCTCGATTGGGTGCGTTGGCGCAGCACGCGCTGCTGTCGGAGTCGATCGACGACGAGGCCGAGTTGTCGGTGCTGCTTGTAGGCAGCGATCACATGAGACGGCTCAACGCTCGATTCGCCGGGGACGACTATGCAACCGATGTGTTGGCGTTCCCGATGATGGAAGACGAGGACGAAACGCTCGTGCTCGGCGACGTCGTTCTGTGCCCGGCGATCGCGAGCCAGAATGCAACCAAGCTGGGTCATCCCCTGGAGCACGAGATCGATGTCCTATTGGTCCACGGCATCCTGCATCTGCTCGGTTACGACCACCAGAGCGAGACCGATAAGACCCAGATGGAAGGCCGACTGGGCGAGCTACTGGCCTCGTTCAGCTACAGCCTCAACTGATGGGAGACGCCCTAACCGCCGGGTTGATCGTGCTGTTGCTCCTCGTCGCGGCGTTCTTCTCGATGGCGGAGACCGCGCTGACGCGCATCTCGAGCGTGAGAGCCCGGCATCTCGCCGAACAGAAGCGGAAGCGAGCGGGCCTGCTTCTCAAGATGGTCGAGGACCCTGGTCATTACCTGAACGCGCTCGCCCTCACGAAGGTCCTCTGTCACGTCGCGGCTACTGCGATGGCCACCTCCCTCGCTCTCGAGCGCTTCGACAACGGGGCGATGGCGATCGCGATCGGAGCCATGACCTTCCTCGTCTTCGTGCTGGCGGAGCTGGTGCCCAAGACGTTTGCGGTTCAGCGCACCGAGAGAGCGGCGCTGGGAGCGGCGGTCCCGGTGTTCGTCGTCGCGAAGGTGCTGCAACCCCTGGAGCGGGTCCTGCTGAAGATCGGCAACGTCCTCATGGCGCTACTGCCGGGCAAGGGGCTCGCCAAGGGGCCGTACGTGACCGAGGACGAGATCAAACACATCGTCGACGTGGCCGAGGAGGAAGAGGAGATCGAGGAGGAGGAGCGCGAGCTCATCCATTCGATCTTCGAGTTCGGCGACACGGTCGTACGGGAAGTGATGGTCCCCAGGCCCGACATGATCACGTTGCCTTCCGACGCGACCGTCGCGCAGGCGTTGGAGACGATCCTCGAGGCCGGCTACTCGCGAATCCCGATGTACGAAGGCGACACCGACAACATCGTCGGCGTCTTGTACGCCAAAGACGTGCTCAAGCTGATCCACGAAGGTAGCGCCGACGCGAGCGGGCGGGGTCTAGCCCGTGACCCTCTGTTCGTGCCCGAGACGAAGAAGGTCTCGGAGCTATTACGGGAGATGCAGCACAGAGGCGTGCACATGGCGATCGTCGTCGACGAGTACGGCGGCACTGCCGGACTCGTGACGATCGAAGATCTGATCGAAGAGATCGTCGGCGAGATAGTCGACGAGTACGACCGCGAGGAGCCCTTGGTCGAACCCATCGACGATTCGACGATGAGGGTCGACGCGAAGATGTCGATCGACGAAGTCAACGAGCTCCTGGGCGCCGAGCTGCCTCACGAGGAGTGGGACACGGTGGGCGGCCTGGTCTTCGGGTTGACGGGCCGCGTCCCCACTCCCGGCGAGTGCGTCACCTACGACTCACTCGAGTTCCGCACCGAGCGAGTGGCAGGACGCCGCATCCAGAAAGTCGTGATCAGCAAGCTCCCGAAAAGCCAAGCGGCGGAAGGATGAGATCGGGCTTTGTCGCGGTCGTGGGACGGCCAAATGTCGGGAAGTCGAGCCTCGTCAATGCGCTCGTCGGAACGAAGGTGGCTATCACGTCTGACAAGCCTCAGACCACCCGAACCGCGGTGAGGGGCATCCTCGATCGCGATGAAGTTCAGGTCGTGTTCGTGGACACGCCGGGCTATCACAAGCCGCGCACCTTGCTGGGGGAGAGGCTCAACGAGCTGGTCCGCCAGAGCTGGCGGGACATTGACCTCGCCCTGTTCGTCGTCGACGCCGCGGCCGGCATAGGCCGAGGTGACGAGCGAGTCGCGTCGGAGTTACGCGAAGCGGCTCGGCCCGCCGGCACGCCCGTGTTCTGCGTCGTGAACAAGATCGATCGGCTGAGCAAGAACAAGATCGCCGCCGCTCTCACCGAAGCCGCCAAGCTCGATAACTTCGACGAGTTCGTGCCCACGTCCGCGACCGGAGGCGAGGGCATCGAGATCCTGAGTGAGCTCGTCTGTGCCCGCATGGCCGAGGGGCCGATGTTCTTTCCGGCCGGCACCCGCTCGGATCAGCCGCCTCCCGTGTTCGTGGCGGAGTTGGTTCGGGAGAAGCTCCTGGCCCGGACCCGAGAGGAACTGCCGCACTCGATCGCGGTCGTCACCGAGGACTACGAGGAGCGAGATGACGGCTTGCTCTGGATTGAGGCTCGGATCTACGTGGAGCGGGAGTCCCAGAAGGGGATCGTCATCGGAAAGGGCGGCGTCACCCTCAAAGCCGTCGGACAGGAGGCCCGCGAGGAGATCGAACTGCTTTTCGGCCGGCGGGTCTATCTCGACCTGCGTGTCCGCGTCGAGAAGGACTGGCAGCGCCACGCCCACTCCCTCGAGCGCCTCGGTTTCGGCAGCTAGACTCCCGGGTCTATGCCCCAGGCCACGGTTAAGCGCTACGACTCCATCACCCGCACCGGGGTGCTGGTGGCCGACGACGGGACGACCGAGCTCGCGGTCGAGCCCGCCTCGATGGATACGAGCATGTTCCGCTTCCTGCGGCCCGGCCAGCGGGTGACTTATGACCTCGTCAAGGGCGAAGACGGGGTCCCGAAGATACGCAATCTACGCATAGGTATCGCTTAACCCCTTCGGGTAAGGCAGGATTAGCTATTCGGGGGTCAAAGACTGCTTACGCGGGCCGATACAAGTACGAGGTGATTTTTCTGAGGAGGCTGTTGGTCGCCGCGCTCGCTTCGGTGAGTGCGCTAACGATGGGCTTGGCTGCGCCAGGCTCCATAAGCGCGGTCGCGGAGCAGACCGGGCAGCTCGACCCGCGGCCGAACGTCATCGTGATCGTGACGGACGATCAGCGTCCCGGCGGGACCATGAAGGCGATGCCCAAGACCAAGAGATGGTTCGCGCAACAGGGCTCGACCTATCCGAACGCCTTCGCCACGACCCCCCTGTGCTGCCCGGCTCGAGCCTCAATCTTCAGCGGCCGTTACGCTCATAACCACGGCGTCATCTCCAACAAGGGGGGCGCGGCCTACAACCTCGACCAGAACTCGACCATGCAGCGATACCTCGACGAGGCCGGGTACTTCACGGGGATCTTCGGCAAGTACTTCAACGGCTGGGACATACGGGACGAGCCTCCGTTTGCGGATCGGTGGGCGATCACGACAACGACTCCCTACAAGGTGGGCGTCTACAACGAGCAGGGACTCGTGCACATGGTCGACCAGTACTACATGGACTATCTGCGCACCCAGATCCTGAGCTTCCTCGACGCCGCGCAATCGGATGTCGAGCCATTCTTCCTCTACATCGCCCCGGTGGCGCCTCACGGCCCCGCCACACCGGAACCCGCCTACAGGACGGCCCGCGTGGGCAACTTCGCCATCAATCCCGCGATGACCGAAGAAGACAAGTCAGACAAGCCGCCGGTGGTCCAGAACGCACGGGTCAGCATGAGTAAGGTCCAGGAGTTTGCCGGCAAGCAGCTCCGGAGTCTCAGGTCTGTCGACGACATGATCGACGAGGTCATGCGCGACCTAGCGGCTTCGGGCGATCTCGACAACACGCTCGCCTTCTTCCTGTCGGACAACGGGTTCCTGTGGGGCGAGCACGGGCTTATGGAGAAGAGCCTTCCCTACACACAGTCGGTGAAGGTGCCGTTCTACGCGCGCTGGCCCGGACACATCTCCGAGAACGAGAGAGACACGCGCCTCGTCGCCAACATCGACATCGCACCCACGGTTCTTCAGGCTGCCGGTCTGAACCCCGATGACGAGTACCCGATGGACGGGCGGTCGCTGCTCTCGGACTACTCGAGGGATCGGATGCTCAACGAGTATTTCGAGCGCGTGGTCAAACGCTCGCCACATTGGGCTTCGTTGAGGAACGGGAACTACTCCTACACCGAGTACTACGCGGACGGCACGAGGGCCCAGGTCATCTTCCGCGAGTACTACGACCTCAGAGCCGACCCCTATCAGCTCAACAACCTGCTCGGCGACGACTCGACGGCCAACGACCCCAATGTGTCGCTCCTGTCCGCCCAACTACTGGCCGACAGAGCCTGCAAGGGCACCTCCGGACCTTTCGCTTGTCCGTAGTTGTTCTTGGGGGCACGCTCGCCTCCTCAGGTCGGTTCGCCATTGTTTGGCTCGACCTCCCCGCCTGACGCCACCCCTCGCCGCCGGCTCGACTACGCCCCCAAACCCCCACGCTCTCGGCTCTAAGACGCGGCTTGGGGGGCCCCAGGGCCTAACCTGAGGGCATGCCGGGTCTCTATAAGGACGAGGGCGTCGTGCTTCGCACGATCAAGCTCGGGGAAGCCGATCGGATCGTCACGTTGTTCATGCGCGAGAACGGCAAGGTTCGGGCCGTGGCCAAGGGGATCCGTAAGACCAAGAGCCGCTTCGGCGGCCGTCTGGAGCCGTTCACCCGGGCCGATCTGATGCTCTACCGGGGTCGCAAGGACCTCGACACGATCACCGCGGTCGACGTGATCGAGCCGTTCCGGGGTCTAAGGGCCGACTACGAGCGGGTGATGGCGGCCAACGCACTCGCGGAGATGGTCGAGAAGATCACGCCCGATCGAGAGCGAGCCTTTCCCACCTATGCCCTGCTGGTCGGTGGGCTGGACGCGCTGGCCGGGGGCCGGGGCGATTCGGTGGTGCCGGCGTTCTTGATCAAGCTGCTGTCGATCTGCGGCTTCCACCCCCAGCTCAGGACGTGCGCGGGATGCGGAGATGGAGCCGACCTGGGGGGCTTCAGCCCCGCGCTGGGCGGCGTCGTGTGCGGCTCGTGCTGGGACGAAGCTCCCGACGCGCACCGGATGTCCGGCGAACGGATCGCGTTGCTGGCCGAGTTGTTGCGCGCCGAGTTCGGATGCGATGCGGGCGCCGGCGAACTAGCCGAGGCCAGGACCACGCTCCAGCGCTACGCCGAGTACCACCTCGAACGCCCACTCCGCAGCCTCCAGCTACTAGCCTCCATCTAGTGACCGCTCGGCACGTCGCGATCATCATGGACGGCAACGGTCGCTGGGCGGCCGAGCGCGGGCTCGAGCGCACCAAGGGGCACGAGGCGGGGGAGCGCGCCCTGTTCGACGTCGTCGAGGGCGCGCTCGAAGCAGGGATCCGGTATTTGTCCGTGTACGCGTTCTCGACCGAGAACTGGTCGCGGCCCGAGGAAGAGGTCAAGTTCCTGCTCAACTTCAACCGGACCCTCCTGCGCCAGCGTCGCGGGGACCTGAACGAACGCTCCGTGCGCATCCGCAGGATCGGCAGGCGAGGCGGGGTCCCCGACGACGTCCTTAAAGAGTTCGACGAGGCCGAGCGCGTGACCGCCGCCAACGACAGGATGGATCTGCTCGTCTGCTTCAACTATGGGGGCCGCGCCGAGATCGAAGACGCGAGCGAGGCCGGCGACATCGGAAAGAACCTCTACGCGCCCGACGTGCCCGACGTGGATCTGCTGATCCGCACCTCGGGCGAGATGAGACTGAGCAATTTCCTACTGTGGCAGTCGGCCTACGCCGAGCTGTACTTCACGGAAACCCTGTGGCCCGACTTCGACCGCCACGCCCTATTCGAAGCGTTACGCGACTACGAAGCCCGCGAGCGCCGCTTCGGCGGCCTCGGCTAGGGCACCGGCTTCTCCCGACGTTTACCGTCGAATAGCGACGCCAAACGTCGCTAGAACGATTTCGTCGCACCCCCTCTTTAGAGTTACTCCACCACGCTCCCGGGTTGTCGTATCGGCTTCCTGGAAGGAGAATGGAGTGAGAGATCAATCGTTGATCGAGTTGCACCGCCGGCTGATGGAGGTGTTGGGCGACGACCACGCCCTGACTCTTATGACGTACTTGCCGCAAGATGAGGTTGCCACCCGAACGGACCTGACCTCGTTCCGGGTTGAAATGGACCTTAGGTTCGAGGCGTTCGAGCATCGACTCAAAGCCTTCTTTCACGAGGAGCTGAACAAGACCACGCGCACCCTTGCCCTGGCGAACGCGACCACTATGGCAACGCTGACTGCCATCGCATTCGCCGCGGCCCGACTGATCTAGGCGAGCCGGGCGGGGCGGCGGCGAAGCAGCAGGAAGCCTCCCACTGCGGCGGCTAGGCCTCCGACTATCAGCAGGATCGCCGGGAGGGGGCTGCTTGCTTCTTCTAGGGACACGGAGCCGGGCTGGAGGGCAACAGAGAAGGACATGAACGACTCGTCCGGATTGGCTCGGGCTTCGGTCCAGAAGTCGTCGGCTTTGATCTCGGCTACTACCTCCGGTAGGTGGCCGTCGGCTAGGGCGAGGATGCGGGCTTCGCCGCCACTTCCTTCGTCCGGGACTGCCACGGGCACTCGGCCGTCGGCGTCGGGCGTGGCGACGTAGGTGTATCCGTCCGCGGCTCTGTCGCCGCCGTAGTCGATCTGAACCATGAAGTTGGCCGCGACCCCGCCGGTGTCGATCGTTGCGAGGTGTTCGGTTAGCGGCTTGACGTCGTGCCGCTCGACCGATGGCCCGCTGGGTGCCCAGTGTTCGTCGATCGGAGGATGACTCGTTAATCCGGGCCGCTCGCCCGGGTCGTGGGTCCTGCTCCCGTTCGTGTCCTCGTGGAAGCCGTGCATGATGAAGACCTGATCGACGTCGTCGATTCCGTCCGCATCCGCGTCGGTCCCTCCGAAGTCCGCCTTGAGCACGTCGTATAGCTCGTGCACGTCGAACACATGGATGTAGTCATCGGGTTTGCCGGGCTTTGAGGCGTCGGTGGAGCCATCCACGATCGAGCTCCAGAGGTCCACCAGCTCGATGTCTATCGGGTCGTCGTCGTTGTCCTTCTCTTTGAGACCGGTGATCTTGAGGCTCGAGTACTTGACCCCCTTCGGGATCACAGACCAAAAGACGACGCCTTGACCGGAACGCAGGTCCTCGTTCGTCCCGTCGACGTAGATCGGTATCGCCCGGATGCGTTTGCCCGACCCATCGAGCAGCTCGATGAACACCAAGGCCATGGCTCCCTTGCGGAGCTGGTTGAGCTTGCCAACAACGACCTTGTTGCCGTCGGGCGTGGTCAATACCTTGTGCTTGACGTTCTCGATCTTCTCGACCGGTGGGTTGTTCTCGAGGTAGTCGGACGAGCCGTCCTCGAAGTCGACCAGCAGCCCGGTCACTGCGAACTCCTCCCGTTTGCCGTCGGCGCTCCAGGCCAGGAAGTTGGGCTCGAGCGCCTCGGAGCTGCCCCCGGGGTGGCGGAACTTGGGCTCGGGCTCGCCGTCGTTGTGCTTGGCGACCATGAGCGCGTAGAACGACGCGAATCCCTCGACCCACGAGTCATTCGACGACACGTTCGGGTAGTAGCCGCCGTGGGCTTTCCGATCCGGGTAGAGCGGCATCGGGTTGAAGACATCGGACATTACGTGGTGGCCGAATTCGTGATACATCGTGTCGTCCGTCGCGGTGGACTTGGCGACGCTATCAGCAACCTCTACGTACATGACGGGCGCGGGCTCGGCCCCCAATGTGGAGCTTCCTCGATAGAAGGCACCCGCAGTTCCGTCGCACCCGGAGTCAACGGTGGAGTCACACCATGTATTCACCTTGAGGGGCAGGTAGTCGAGCGTGTCACCGAGCTCGAGCTCAACGAAGTCGAAGGCCCGCTCCAACTGGTGGTACATGACCCACAGCGACTTCCATTCTTGTATGCCAACAGGGACTATCGCTGCGTACGCGTCGGCGGTCTTGATGTCCTTCGTGCAGGTCTGCCCCTGGAGCTTGAACGGTGTCGTGCGCGCCTCGACCTCTTCTGTCTTGTAGTGGAACTTGAACTTGCCGGGCTTTTCCAGATAGAGGATGAGGCTCGCCTGATCGGTTGCCGGATCGAAGGCAGGAGCCGCGGCCGCGATATCTCGGAACTCGAAGTTCCCCTCCTCGTCGGTCACCCCCTCGATCGCCATGCCCGGCCCACTGAGTAGCACGCGCACCCCGGCTACGGGCTCGGCTTCGTGGTCGGTGACCTTGCCGTTCACCACGCAGAGCGTGTTGCTGGGCGAGGGGCTGGGCGACGGCGAGGCCGACGGCGACGGCGAAGGGCTCGCCGGGGGGCTGGGAGTGACTTCGCCGCATAGGGCCGCGCGTGCTTCGGCCGCGGCCATCAGTGCCTGCGCGAGGCCCTTCAGCTGATCCTCGGTGGGATAACCGGGGTCCGTTAGGCCCACCCGGGTCCAGGCCGAGGCTGCGTGGGCCGCACTGTTGATCGTGCCGCTGCTCTGGAATCCGACGGGACAGTAGGGATATGGGACGGGCTGCTCGTACCACACGACGCCCGCAGCGCCTGCGTCGTAGCCGTCCAGGCTATAGATGCAGGCGAAGCTCCACTCGCCGAACTCGTCGGATGGTTCCTCGATCGTGCCGGCCTGTTCCTCCCACAAAGTCGCCTCGCCGATGTTGGGGCACGAGAACCCTTGGGCTCGGGCCGGCGGCGGGGGCGCGGCGAGGGGGAGTGCGGTGAGCCCGGCGAGCAATCCGATTGCGATCGCGCGGCGTCTCACAGGAACTGGATCGACAGTGCCATGGCGTCGAGCACTTGTTTGGCCACCTCGTAGTCGGCCGAAGTCTCTAGCACCGCGAAGAGCTGGATCGAGCTCTCGCCGTCTTCGATCACGTAGGCGTGTACCTGCGATATCTCTTGGTCTTTGAGCGAGAGGTCCACGACGACGGCCCGGCGTCCTCCGATGGTCAGTTCGGTCTGACTATCGATCGTCCCGATGCTGGAATCACTGAACGCCTCGTCCCACTCGTCGAACGACAAGTCCCCCGAATCGATGACGATGTCCACTTCCGGCTCATCACCGCGGGCGACTTCGAACGGCTCGGGCGAGAAGAAACGACACTCTTGTTTGCGCGTTGCGAAGTCCGTGAACCAGTCTGCCGGGTACGACAACTCGTAGCCGATCGAGAGGTTGAGGCATGTTGCCAAGGCGGTGTCCGGGCTCGGCGATATGGCGCTCCCGGCGATCGACTCGGTCGCCGAGACCTCGGGCTCGGGCTCCGGTTCGGTGACCACCGGTTCTTCGTCGCTTACGGCTGTGGGGGTATCGCCGGAGCCTCCGCCCAGGACCAGGGCCAACCCGATGACGGCCGCGACGATCGCCACGGAGATGATGGCCCAGCGCTTGCCCTCGGATAGACCTGGTTGTTCCTGCGTGGGCGGAGATCCCTCAGGGCCTGGTGCCGGTCCGCCCTGGAGGTTGGTCCCGCATGAGGCGCAGAAGGTGCTGTTGTCCGGGGCCGAGGCACCGCAATTCGGACAGTTCAATGGAGGCTCCCTCGTCTAAGGGGTCGTTTCGTTAACCCAAACACCGCAGGGGCTCCTAGACAACGGATTTAGCTCGGATCGCTCCCGTCTTCTGCCAGGTCCGAGCCGGAACGTGCGCCGGGCCCGATCGTGGCGGCCAACACTCCGGCGTTCGGGAAGACGACCTGACCGTGCTCGGTCATCATCTTGACGTTGAAGAGGGTCATGTCTGTGATCACGCCCTCGTACGCACCTCCTAGCGGCCCCGACTTGAGCAGCAACTGCTCGCCGACGACTACCTGCCGCAAGGTCGCGAGCACGATGCCGGCGAAGAAATTGGCCAGCACTTGCTGTGCCGCAAGTCCCAAGACAACGCCGGTAAGAGCGCTCCCCAGGAGCAACCCCTGGAGGGGGACCCCCATCACGCCCAGGATCGCAAGCCCGACGACCCCATAGCCCACACCTTGCGTGATTACGGCCAGCGAGGAGCCGCGCGCATCTCCGGTGCTGGCCTCGGTGGCCTTCTTGATCGTGCTAGAGAGAGCCTTGACCGCGCTGAACCCGCCTGCCGCCATCAGAGTGGCCCCGATGTAGATGGGAAGCCGAACCTCGAGTTCCCCCCTGACCTGCCCGAACGAGGCAACGACGAGCCCGACCACCGCAATGGCTCCGCCGATCGCAGCTCGGATCAGATGGGGCCGCGCAACCTTTACCGGCTCGGGGACGTGCAAGCTCATGTCGGGGGAACCTATCCCTCCGGCTTCGTGATGTCAGACAGACGTTCGGCCAGGAGATCAATCACCCTGTTGCGATGCATCGAGCGCACCTGCAAGCTCCACCCGTCGTGTTTGACGGCCTCACGACGTTTGGGAACGTGCCCGAGACGGTCCATGAGGAACCCGGCGACGGTCTCGTACTCGCCCTCCGGAAGACGGAGACCGATCCGGGCCGCCGCCTCGTCGATACGCAACGTGCCGGGAATCACGAAGCGCCGGTCGTCGAGGCGTTCGATGCCGACCTCGGTCACGTCGTACTCATCCCTGATCTCACCTACGAGCTCTTCGACGAGATCCTCGATCGTGACGATGCCCGCGGTCCCACCGTGCTCGTCGATGACGAGAGCGAAGTGCTTGCGCTCTCGTTTCATGTCCAGAAGCAACGGCAGGAGCTTCCGCGACTCGGGAACGACGAGCATCGGGCGGATTAGATCCTGGGGAGGGGGTCGGAACGCTGACTCGGGGTGATCGCAAGAAGCTCCTTGGCATGGAAGAAGCCCAGGATGTGATCGAGGTCCGTTTCGTAAACGGGGATCCGTGAGTGACCGGTGGCGACGATGAAGCCCTCGAGCTCGGTTGGGGTGAGATCCGATTGGACTGCGACCAATTCGGTACGCGGGACCATCGCGGCCGCGGCGTCGAGGTCGGGAAGTGTGATTGCCCCCGACAGCAGCCTGTATTCGAGACTCCCGAGCAGTCCCTCGCGCGCGGACTCGTCGATCATGGAACGAAGCTCGACGGCAGTGTGCGTGGAATGAATTTCGTCCTTGGGCTCGACCTTCAGCAAGCGGAGGCCGCCGTTTGCCAGCGCATTGAGCGCTCGGACGATCGGCCCGAACAGGAGCACGTATGCCCGGAAGGGGAGAGCCAGCCAAAGGGCTGTCCGCTCGGGCTCGGCTATCGCGATGTTCTTCGGCGCCATCTCGCCGATGACCATGTGGAAGAAGACCACCAACGTCATCGCGATAACGAATGAGATCGTGTGCAGCAGGCCGGTGGGGAGCTCGGCGAAGCGCTCGATGCCGGATTCGATCAGGCGCGCTACTGCGGGTTCTGCGACGAAGCCGAGTCCCAAAGACATCATCGTGATGCCGAGCTGGGCCCCCGCCAGCATGAAGGAAAGGTTCTTGATGGATGCGAGAGCCGGCTTGGCTCGGATGTCACCCTTCTCGGCTAGGGCTTCCAGTCGTGAACGCCGGGCTGCGGTGAGGGCGAACTCGGCCCCCACGAAGAACCCGTTGGCGATGAGCAGCAGCACGGCTATGAGCAGGTACGACCACGTCATGCGGAGTCGTCCTCCTCGGAGGCGTTCTCCGGGGGTGCAACGATCAAGGTCCGCGGCTATGCGCCTTCGATCCATCTGGACGACCTTGAACTCCCATCCTTTGTAGGAGACGTGATCGCCGACGTTCGGGATGCGATCGAAGAGCGTCGAGCAGGAAGCCCGCCAGTGTCTCGTAGTCGCCCTCGGGCATGACGAAGCCCGTTTGGTGTCGCAAGTCGTCGGCGTGCAACATCCCCGGCACGATGTGGACGCCCTTGGTTGGAGAGATCGCAGGTTGGTCGGCCGCCGCGTCGTATTCGTCTTCGATCTCGCCGACGATCTCCTCGAGCAGGTCCTCCAACGTGACGATGCCCGGCGGTGCCTCCGTACTCGTCGACCACGA
This sequence comes from uncultured Actinomycetes bacterium, assembly GCA_963786155.1. Lineage (GTDB taxonomy): Bacteria > Actinomycetota > CADDZG01 > CADDZG01 > WHSQ01 > CAWAXW01. Next base: position 756,050 of record CAWAXW010000006.1, read on the forward strand.
CGACGATCTGTCTGCGCTCGCGGCGCATCTCGACGAGCAGCGAACCCAGGGGCCTTGATTCGGGCACGACCGGAGCTTCGCTCGCGATGCTCGCCACCTGTATGGAAGCCCGTTCTTCGTAAGCGAAGCGAAACGTGTCCTTCACGTGAGCGATCCCGACGATGTCGTCCAGATCGTTGCCGATGACGGGGAAACGCGAATGACCCGAGCTGAGCGCAGCTTTGCTCATGTCGGAAAGCGTGTCGTCTCGTTGGACCGTGACGAGCGACGTTCGAGGCACAAGGGCGTCGGCGGCGGTCTTGGCCGAGAGGCTGATCGATCGGGCCAGCAGGGAGGCCTCCTCCTCGAGCAACATCCCGCCTTCGTGTGAGGAACGGATCAGCAGGTCGAGCTCTTCGAGGGTTCGGACCCCGGCGAGCTCCTCGCGGGGCTCGATTCCGAGGCGCCGGACCGTCCAGTTGGCTGCCGCGTTCAGGAACACGATCAAAGGGCGAAAGGCCGCATTGAACCAGCGCATAGGAGTGGAGACAGCGAGCGCGGTCTCCAGTGGCCTGGCTATCGCGAAGTTCTTGGGGATCAACTCCGCCACGACCATCTCGACCGCGGTTGCGAGCAGGAGCGCAAGCGCAACCGATATGGCAAGCGTGGACTTCTCCGGGATGAACGAGAGATCGTCTAGGAGAGGCTCCAGCGCTCGCCCCACCGTCGGCTCGGCGATGAACCCGATGACCAGCGAGGTCAACGTGATCCCGAGCTGTGCACCCGAGAGCTGGAACGAAAGCGTCTTGAGCGCGCTGAGTGTGCTGATCGCGCGCTTGTCCCCGGCTTCGGCCCGGTCATCGACCTTGCTGCGTTCGACGGCGACTAGGGCGAACTCGGCGAAAACGAAAAAGGAGTGGAGAAGGATGATGAAGAGGACGAGGGCGAGTCCGAGCGCGGTCTCTATCTTCGCCGCCTCTGCCTCGACCTGAGGGGGGCGGTCCTGAGGGCCATGCCGACTATCATGCCCCCGATGGGCAACCTCACGATGGACACCATCGTCAATCTATGCAAGAGGCGCGGGATCGTGTTCCCCTCGAGCGAGATCTACGGGGGATTGCGGTCTGCGTGGGACTGGGGCCCGCTTGGTATCGAGCTGAAGCGCAACGTCAAAGCTCAATGGTGGAAGTCGATGGTGCACGGCCGGGACGACGTCGTGGGCCTGGAGATGCTCGATCCTCATGTCCCCCAAGGTGTGGGAGGCGTCCGGCCACGTCGCGACCTTCACCGACCCACTCGTCGAGTGCACGAACTGCCACAAGCGATTCCGGGCCGATCACATCGATCTCGCCAAGAACTGCCCCGAGTGTGGGCAGATCCGCCAGCGTGGACCGAGCCTCGCCAGTTCAACCTCATGTTCAAGACCCACATGGGGCCCGTCGAGGACTCGGCCCACGCCGTCTACCTGCGACCCGAGACGGCCCAGGGCATGTTCGTCGACTTCGCCACCGTGCAGCAGACCTCCCGGAAGCGGATCCCGTTCGGGATCGCCCAGCAGGGCAAGAGCTTCCGCAACGAGATCACCCCGGGCAACTTCGTGTTCCGCACGCGCGAGTTCGAGCAGATGGAGATGGAGTTCTTCGTCAAGCCCGGGACCGATGAGGACTGGCACCAGTACTGGCTCGACGAGCGCATGCGCTGGTACCACGACCTCGGGATCGAAACAGAGAACCTCCGACTGCGCGAGCACGAGGCCGACGAGCTCAGTCCACTACGCGAAGCGCACGCACGACATCGAATACAACTTCCCCGGTATGGGTTGGTCCGAGCTCGAGGGGATCGCCAACCGGACCGACTTCGATCTAAAGGCTCACTCCGAGCACTCGGGCGAGGACCTCAGCTACTTCGATCCCGACACCGAGGAGCGCTACGTCCCCTACGTGATCGAACCGGCGGTCGGCGTCGAACGACCGACGTTCGCGTTCCTGATCGACTCCTTCCGTGAGGAGGAGGCACCGACCGCGTCGGGAAAGGTCGAGAAGCGGACGGTCCTGAAGATCGACAAGCGACTGGCGCCGATCAAGGTGGCCGTGCTTCCGCTCTCCAAGCACGCCGACCTCGTGCCGGTCGCGGAGAAGGTGGCGGCCGAGGTCCGCTCGCATTTCGTCACCGACTTCGACATCACGGGTCGATCGGCAAGCGTTATCGCCGACAGGACGAGGTCGGGACTCCCTTCTGCGTGACGGTCGACTTCGACACGCTCGAAGACAATCAGGTAACGGTTCGAGATCGCGACTCGATGGAGCAGATCGCCTCGGGATCGAAGGTCTCGTGGCACTATCTACTGGAAAGGTTCAAATGATGCCAACGTGACTGGAACGGATCACGGTGCAGACGACCAGCCGGCCACCTCGGCAGTGGTCGAGGTCCACAACTCGCAGGGAGACGTCGTCGACCAGGTTCAGGTCGACGATGATGGCACTACAAGTACCACCTGTCGGCCGGCCAATGGTCGCTGAACGTGTGGGACGCGCACGGCAATCGCGGGTCGCCGAGGTCTCGCTCGCCGAGGACGATCAGAACGATCAACATCGATCTGGAGCCCGCCGAGGGGAGCTGAGCCAAGTGACCAAGTGGGTCTACGACTTCTCCGAGGGCGACGCCTCGCAGAAGTACCTGCTGGGAGGCAAGGGCGCCAACCTCGCCGAGATGACGAACATCGGCCTGCCGGTGCCCCCGGGATTCACGATCACCATCCGAGGCGTGCAACGCGTACAGGGAGTCGGCGGAGGGTTCCCCGAGGGCCTGCTCGATGAGGTCGCCGAGCACCGCAAGCACCTCGAAGAGACGATGGGGCGCCAGATCGGCGACCCGCGCGACCCGTCTGCTCGTCTCGGTCCGCTCCGGCGCTCCGTTCTCGATGCCCGGGATGATGGACACGGTCCTGAACGTCGGGCTGAACGACGAGAGCGTCGAGGGGCTCACGAACCAGACCGGATCCGACCGCTTCGCGTGGGATTCCTACCGACGGCTGCTGCAGATGTTCGGCAAGACCGTGATGGATGTGGACGGCGAGCTGTTCGAGGAAGCGCATCGATGCCGCGAAAGAGGCCAAGGGCGTCGAGAACGACGTCGATCTCGACAGCGAAGGACCTCCAGGGCCTCGTCAAGACGTTCAAGAAGATCGTCAAGAAGGAGACGGGCCGGAGTTCCCTCAAGACCCAACCGAGCAGCTCCACCTCGGCGATCGAGGCGGTCTTCAAGTCGTGGGACAACAAGCAGAGCCCAGGACTACCGGCGTAAGAACCGCATCTCCGACGATCTCGGAACCGCGGTGAACGTCCAGACGATGGTGTTCGGGAACAAGGGCGCCGACTCGGGGACCGGGGTTGCTTTCACTCGCAATCCGTCGACCGGCGAGAAGAAGCCCTACGGCGACTACCTCGAGAACGCCCAGGGCGAGGACGTCGTCGCCGGTATCCGCAACACCTTGCCGCTCGAGGACATGGCCAAGGTGCAGCCGAAGGCGTGGATGGAGCTGCAGCAGCACTTCGCCACGCTCGAAGAGCACTACAAGGACATGAACGACATCGAGTTCACGTCGAGCAGGGCAAGTTGTGGTTGCTCCAGACACGCATCGGACAGCGCACCGGCCGCGCGATGCTCGTCATCGCGGCCGACATGGTCGATGCGGGGTGGCTCGACGAGGTCACCGCGTTCCGCGATCGCGTCACGACCGGCAAGCTCGATGAGGTCTTCAAGAAGGTCATCAAGTCCACGCTCAAGGCGTCAAGAAGAGCCGCTGGCGAGTGGTCTGAACGCATCGCCGGGGGCCGCCGTCGGCCGAGCCGTGTTCACGGCCGACGATGCCTACGAATGGGCGAACCGCGACGAGAACGGTCGTGCTCATCCGTCGCGAGACGAACCCCGACGACTTCCACGGGATGATCGTGTCGCAAGGCATCCTCACGTCGGCCGGCGGGACGAGCTCGCACGCGGCCCTCGTTGCTCGAGGTGCCGGCATCCCCGCGGTCTGTGGGGCCGACGCTCTCCGCATCGACACCAAGAAGAAGGCGTTCACCGTGGGATCCGACGACGGTCAAGGAAGGCGACTGGATCACCATCGACGGAACCGACGGAACCGTCTACGCCGAGGGCCTCGAGCTCGAGGACTCCGAGCTGGACGCCGCGATCAAGGGCGACAAGCAGGCGAAGAAGATCCGATCTGTGGCGGGCCTACGAGCGCTTCGACCGGGTCGCCGAGGAGCACCGCCGCATGCGCGTGCGAGCGAACTCCGATACCCCCGACGACTCGACCAACGCGCGGCTGCAGAGGAGCCGAGGGCATCGGGCTGTGTCGCACCGAGCACATGTTCATGGGCGAGCGTGCCGAGCTCGTCCGCAAGATGATCTTCGCCGACACCGAAGACGGAGGAGAAGGAAGCCTTCGACGCCCTGCTCCCGCTTCAGCGCAATGATTTCGAGGGCATCTTCGACGCGATGGATGGCCTGCCCGTCACGGTCCGACTGCTCGACCCACCGCTGCACGAGTTCCTTCCGAACCACACCGACCTATCGGTGCGAGGTCGCGTTGGCGGAAGCGGGCAAGCTCAAGATGGGGAAGAAGAAGCTCGAAGAGCAGAAGGCGGTGCTGGCCAAGGTCAACGAGCTCCACGAAGCGAACCCGATGCTCGGCCTCCGTGGGGTGCGTCTCGGCATCGTGAAGCCCGGCCTCTATGCGATGCAGGTCCAAGCGATCGTCGAGGCCGCCGTGAAGCTCAAGAAGAAAGGTAAGGACCCCCGGCCCGAGATCATGATCCCGCTGGTCGCGACCGCGGAGGAGCTCCGTCAGATGCGTGAGGAGCTCGAACCGGTCGTCCGAGCCATCCTCGAGAAGGAGAAGGTCGATCTCCATATCGAGATCGGGACGATGATCGAGCTCCCGACGGCATGCATCAGCGCGGACGAGATCGGCGAGCATGCCGACTTCTTCTCGTTCGGGACGAACGACCTCACCCAAACCGCATTCGGGTTCTCACGCGACGACATCGGCAAGTTCCTGACGATGTACGAGGAGCGCAAGCTGGTTCCCTACAACCCCTTCGTCACGATCCACCCGGCGGTCGCCCGCCTGATGGAGATCGCGGTGGAGGGAGGTCGAAGAAGGCGAACGCCGAACTGCACCTCGGCATCTGCGGAGAGCACGGAGGCGACCCGGATTCGGTGGCGACATGCGAGAAGCTCGGTCTCGACTACGTCTCGTGCTCGCCCTTCCGGGTGCCGACGGCAAGATGGGCCGCTGCCCAAGCCGTTCTGGGAGAAGCAACCACAAGCTCGAAGTAGATAGACAGCCTGGGCGTGACTGCCCACACTTGTGAGCATGGCATCGGAGATGGAGTCGCCTGCTCAGTTCACACCGTCGCGGAAAGCCTCCACCTTCGGCCGCGTCCTTGTCCTGATATTCGGGCCGATCATGTGGCTGGTGGCGGTGGTCGTGGTGGCCGTGGTCGTCTACGGACGAGATGCGATCGAATTCGGGGTGATCGTCACGTTCATCGCGTTCCTCGTCTCGTTGGCGCTCTGCTGGGCGGGTCGTCGCCGTCGCGTCCATCAGGAGGAAGCGGCGGAGACATCGTGAACCTCGAACGTTTGGCCTTGTGGATGCTCTGGTTCGTTGCCCTCTATCCGCCCGTTAGCGCCGCCTTTTGGATCGCCGGCGGCTTGCTTTTTAGGCTCTACGAAGAGAAGAACGAGATCGAAACGCCCCCGGCCGGGGGCTGGCCCCCCATCACCCTGTTGATACCTGCGTTCAACGAAGAGCTGGTGGTTGGGACGAGCGTCCGTGCGGCTCTCGCGGTCGATTATCCCGACGTCGAGGTGATCGTGCTGGACGACGGGTCGACCGATGCCACCTCGTCCGCAGCCGAGCTTGCCGCTGGAGGTGACTCGCGCGTAAAGGTGGTGCGAGATGTAGTCAACCGAGGCAAAGCTGAGCAGTTGAACAGGGGTTTCCATAGCGCGCGCCACGAGCTCGTCATTGTCTCGGACGCCGACACGCACCTCCACCCTCTTGCACCCAAGCTTCTCGTTTCTCGGCTCCTGCGATCGCGTTTGAACGCCGCTGTTGCCGGCGGGCCGCACGTCACGAATCGAACGAACATCTTGTGTGCGATGCAGGTCCTGGAAGCGGCTTCGATCATCGGCCTTATCCGCCGCACGGGGGCCTTGCATGGACGCGTGGGCACGGTTGCCGGAGTGCTCGCCCTCTTCCGCCGCGACCCGGTGCTGGCCGTCGGCGGTTTCAGGGGGGAGATGGCGACGGAGGACATCGATCTGACCTGGCGCCTGCTGCTGGCGGGATGGCATACGACCTTCGAGCCACAAGCACTGATCGGCATGCAGGTCCCCGCATACTTATCCCCGCTTTGGAAACAGCGACGGAGGTGGGCTCGCGGGCAGGGCGAGGTATTGCACGTCCACTTCTGGTCGGTATTGAGATGGCGGCACAGATCGGTGTGGCCGGTTGTCTTCGAGAGCGTCATGTCACTCGTATGGGTGGTTGCCTGGTTGCTTGCGCTGACGATCGCGGCGATCGACCTGTTCGTTCCCTCCTGGGACACGATCTTCGGCTTCGCATTCACATGGGGCGTGGCCATCGCGGTCGTTTGCGCGATCCAGACGGCGATCGCGCTGTCCATCGAAACCCGTTACGACCACCGAGCGCTCCGCGCGTTCTTGCTGGGCCCCCTCTATCCGCTGTTCTTCTGGATGATCTCTGCCCTGGCCGCGATCCGAGAGGAGGTATTCGCATGGGTGCGAGGCCCCCGCGAGGACCGGGTCGTGTGGGACATCCCCCGCGACGCCACCGACACAGGGGTGGAGGGGACCCCAGCGTCGTAGGAACTGTCGTACCGCCTTGCTAGCGTGGGGGCATGTCTTCGCCACGGTTGGAGTCCGAGCAGATCGAGCGAGATTCGCTGTCGCCGCAGGCCCAATTGGCCGCCGCCACCAAGGGGCGGGACCGGGACGAGCCGGAAGACGACATCCGGACCTGCTATCAGCGGGACCGGGATCGGATCGTGCACTCGAAGGCATTCCGCCGGCTCGCGCACAAAACTCAAGTGTTCCTTGCTCCGGAGGGCGACCACTACCGGGTCCGCCTGACGCACACACTCGAGGTGGCGCAGGTCGCTCGCACGATCGCCCGGGCGCTGCGGCTCAACGAGGATCTGGTCGAGGCGATCGGGCTGGGCCACGACCTCGGGCACACCCCCTTTGGCCACCAGGGCGAAGAGGTGGTCGCGAAGTTCATGCCGGGATTCCGTCACAACCTGCAGTCGGTGCGGATCGTCGAGGTGCTCGAAGATCTCAACCTGACCTGGGAGGTGCGCGACGGGATCGCGAACCACACCTGGTCGATGCCGATGCCGGCGTCGCTCGAAGGCCAGATCGCGCGCTACGCAGATCGCATCGCGTATCTCAACCACGACATCGACGACGCCCAGCGGGCGGGCGTGTTGAGCGAGCGGGACCTCCCTCCGGCCACCGTCGATGTGCTGGGACACACCCAGGCCGAACGCATCCGCACGATGGTCGAGGACATCGTGCGCAGCAGCCGGGAACGCGACGAGATCGCGATGAGCCCCCGGGTGTTCGAGACGATGATCGGGACGCGCGACTTCCTGTTCGAGCGGGTGTACCTCGGCCACGTGGCACCGGCCACCAAGCATGCCGTCCAGGCGGTGGTCTCCACCCTGCTGGAGCACCACGCCGCCCACCCGCCTCGTGACTCGCGGACCGATGACCCCCGGCAGGCTGCCGTGGACTACGTCTCGGGAATGACCGACCGCTTCGCCCTGCGGGCCTTCGAAGATCTCGTGGGGACTCCTGCGAAGTTGCCCGGCCCACTAGGATGAGGCCGCTTCCCCGGGCCCACTGACGGCGCGCGCTACGAGAGGGAAGCATGGCGAGGATCAAAGAAGACGACATCGACACCCTGCGCGAACGGGCAGACATCGTCGAGATCGTCTCGGGCTATACCGCGCTCAAGAAGTCCGGCGGCCACACCTTCAAGGGCTTGTGCCCATTCCACACCGAGAAGACCCCATCGTTCACAGTGGACACGGCCAAGTCGGTGTACTTCTGTTTCGGTTGCCAGGAGGGCGGCAATCTCTACAACTTCATCGAGAAGATCGAGAACCTCTCGTTCCCCGAAGCAGTCGAATGGCTCGCGCGCCGGCTGGGGGCCGAGCTCCACTACGAGGAATCGAGGCCCGGCGAGGAGGGGCGTCGCAATCTCAAGCAGCGCCTCCAGGAAGCGAATCGCCTCGCGGCCGAGTTCTTCCACCAGGCCCTGATCTCATCGCCCGAAGCCGACGAGGCCCGGCGCTACCTCATGTCCCGGAACTTCGAACGGGAGGTGGCGGTTCGCTGGAAGCTCGGCTATGCCCCGGGGCGGGACTCCCTCTACAAGCACCTCTTGAGCCGGCGATTCACGGCGGAGGAGATGCTCCAGGCGGACCTGGTCCGCAAGAGCGAGCGGGGCACCGGCTTCTACGACACCTTCCGCCAGAGGATCACCTTCCCGACCTGGGACCTCAACGGCAACGTCGTGGGCTTCGGGGGCCGGGCCCTGGGGGACACCCAGCCGAAATACCTCAATACCTCCGAGACGCCCGTCTTCGTCAAGTCGCGAGTCATGTACGGGCTCGACCGCGCCAAGCGAACCCTTGCCCTCGACGCTCCCGCCCTCGTTGTCGAGGGCTACACGGATGTGATCGCGCTGCACGAAGCGGGGATCCCACAAGCGGTCGCGACTAACGGTGTTGCGCTCGGCGACACGCATTTCGAACAACTCAAACGGTTCACGCAGCGCGTCATTCTGATGATGGACTCGGACCAAGCCGGTCAAGGTGCAACAGAACGAAGTTTCGGCGCACATCAACGCATCGGTGTCGAGGTTCTTGTCGCGCCATTGCCGGCCGGACGCGATCCTGCGGACGTCGTCTCGGGCGACGGAGTCGATGGGATTCACAAAGCGATCGATGCAGCGCGACCGTTGCTGGAATTCAAGCTCGAGCAATCGCTTGCGCGTCTTCCACTCGACACTCCCGAGGCACGATCGCGAGCGGTGGGGGCCGCAGCCGAGGTGCTAGGGTGGCACCCGGATCCGATAGCGCGTCATGAGTATGCGTTCATGGCGGCGGAACGGATCGGAGTTGACCCGGGGGCGATCCAGCGAGCGCTAGGCGAACAAGCGGCGCGGGCTTCCGGTGCGGCGGGTGGAGATCGACGCGATGTCGAGCGTCGGTTGCCGGGGCATGTGAAAGTTGAACGAGAGGCGCTGCAATTGTTGCTGGCACAGGTCCAAGACGTGGCCTCGTGGGCGGAGCGTGTTGACGACCGCGAATTCACATCGAACGTCCGCCGCGAAGTGTTCCGCGCCACGCGCGAAGCGGTCGACGGTGGGGTCGATATCGGACCCTCATTCGTCGAGGGTCTGTCCGACGATGCCCGGTCGCTTGTAACCGAGCTGCTGGTCGAGTCGCAGCCGCCTTCCGAAGACGACGATCTCTCGGCCCAGATGAACGAAGTGTTCACACGTTTGCAAGTCTTCGGCCTCGAGCGCGACATCAAGTCCCGACGGAATACGCTCCAGGACGTGAATCCGATCGAGCAGCCCGAGCGCCACGACGAGCTCTTCACGGAGCTCGTGGGGCTCGAAGCCAAGCGCCGCGATCTGCTGAAGACGCTCAGAGGCGACCGGTGAAAGACGCCCCTCCGAGCCCGAACGGCGCCGTCCAGGCAGGCCCCGCGGCGACCATCACGGACACGAGCCCGTCGCAGCAGGAAGTGGACACGATCCTCAAGGAGGCCCAGGCCGAGGGCTCGATCACGGCCGCGGACCTGGCCGAGAAGCTTTCCGTCCTCGACCTGACGCCGGACGACACCGACGAGGTCTACCAGCGGCTCGTGGCTGCCGGGGTCGACATCGTCGAAGACGAATCAATCCGTCAAGAAGCTCCCGAGGAGCCGGCGCCTGAAGAGGAGCGCGTGCGGGCCCGGCGCGAAGTCGAACAGGCTCTCAAGGCTCCTCCCAGTGACCCAGTCCGCATGTACCTGAAGGAGATCGGACGCGTCGCTCTGCTCACGGCCCAGGAAGAAGTCGACCTCGCGAAGCGCATCGAAGAAGGCGAGCTCTCGATGGAACGCCTCGAACGCGAAGCCGAGAAGCTGTCGGCAGCGAAGCGCGCCGAGCTGAAGTGGGTCATGCGCGACGGCCATGTCGCCAAACGGCATTTGGTCGAGGCCAACCTTCGTCTGGTCGTCTCGATCGCCAAGCGTTATGTGGGCCGCGGGATGTCCTTCCTGGACCTCATCCAGGAAGGGAACCTCGGACTCATCCGCGCCGTCGAGAAGTTCGACTACGCCAAAGGGTTCAAGTTCTCGACCTACGCCACCTGGTGGATCCGCCAGGCGATCACCAGGGCCATCGCCGACCAGGCTCGCACGATACGTATCCCGGTTCACATGGTCGAGACGATCAACAAGCTCGCTCGCATCCAGCGTCAGTTGCTGCAAGACCTTGGCCGCGAGCCGACCGCCGCAGAGATCGCGCTTCAGATGGAGATGACGCCCGATCGCGTCCGCGAGATCCAGAAGATCAGCCAGGAGCCCGTTTCGCTAGAAACACCGATCGGCGAGGAAGAGGACTCACACCTCGGCGATTTCATCGAGGATTCTGAGGCCGTCGTCCCCCTCGAGAGAGCTTCGTTCAAACTGCTCCAGGAACAGCTCGAGTCGGTGTTGCACACACTCTCGGAGCGGGAGAAGGAAGTCATCCGCCTGCGCTTCGGTCTGGTCGACGGTCAGCCGCGTACGCTCGAAGAGGTCGGGAAGAAGTTCGGCGTGACGCGCGAACGGATCAGACAGATCGAGTCGAAGACGCTGTCGAAGTTGCGGCACCCCTCACGCAGCCAGAAGCTGCGCGACTACCTCGAATAGCTGGGCGCTTAACGCGGGGCGGGGCGACCGACAGGCCGCTCGGATGCGAGTCCTTGCGCACGACGTCGCCCACCTTCGACGCACCCTCAGAAGCTAGGTCCTTCGCCTGCTGCACTCCGGTGCTCGCCGCGTCCTTAGCCTTACCCGTTGCCTTGCGGAATCCAGGAGATGTGACGAGGTTGTCGTAGAGCCGCCGGAGCTGCTCGTAGCGCTCCTCACCGGCCTTGGATCCCAACACGTAACCCGCTCCGAATCCGATGAGCAGCCCGAGCCGACCTCGCATGATGCCTCCCCTTATGTCGATCGCTGTGATCGAAACCATAAAGCCGAAGCCACGGGGCGGCATCTGCCGGCGTTTAGGATGCGGGCATCCCGATCCGGGGTAGCTCAGTTTGGCAGAGCGCTCGACTGTTAATCGAGATGTCGCCGGTTCGAGCCCGGCCCCCGGAGCTTATTTCTTCCTGAGGAACTCGAATCTCAGGCCTGTAGTTCCTGTCAGTTCTTGGCTCGAACATGCCCCTTTTTTCACCGTTCGTCCCCCTAGTCACCCCCTTTCGGGTGGCGTTCTCCCCACGTTGGGGGTCTTGTTCTTAACGTGGCTAGGTGTCACTATCGTTCAGCTTGTTAAGAACTGTTAAAGATGAGACAGACCGGGGAGAACATGGAACAGATCATCCTGCCGGGCGACCGGCAGGCAGGGGACGAAGAGCTCAAGGCACGGGAGTCCGAGCTATGGGCGACGTGGACGGCCACCGGTGACACGGCGGCCCGGGACGACCTCGTGCGCCTGTACCTGCCGCTGGTGGAGTACCTGGCCAACCAACTCGGCAGATTTGTCCCGTCGTCCTACAGGCCCGACCTCTACGGTTTCGGAGTGATCGGGTTGATGGACGCGGTGGACAAGTTCAAGCCGGAGCTGGGCTACGCGTTCAGGACCTACGGAGCACTCAGGATCCGAGGAGCCATGAGCGACGGGATCCGCAAACTCAACTGGCTCCCGCGGGGAGCCGGGCAGAGGGCCAGCCGCATCATCGAGAAGATCATCCCGATCGACTTCCAGACGGCGACCACGCCGATCGGGGTTCGTCTCCAGGACACGCTGCACGACCCGAACCAGGCCAGCACCACCGAGGGGCTCGAGCTCACGGCCGATCACGAAGAGGTCGTAGAAGCGATCGCTTCACTGCCCGACAGAGAGCGAAGGGTGATCGTGGAGTACTACTTCGACCGTCGGAAGCTCGCCGACATAGGCGCCGACCTGGGCGTAACCGAATCGAGGGCTTGTCAGATCCACCGCGCGGCCCTCGTTCTGCTGCGCGACATCTTGGTGCAGCAGCGCCAGACCGCCTAGCCCTTTTACTTAGGGGCGTCGGCGTAGCGCAGGATGTCGAAGCCGCGCTGCAGGTCGATCGAGTAGACGATGTCGTTGGTCAGCCACTCGACGGCCGCGGCGTTGCCCCCATGTGGGAGGAACCAACCCTTCTCGGAGATCTTGCCCTTCGAGCTGACGTCCATGAAGCGGGTGCCGTGATTGAAGAAGGTCACGGCGACGAGCCCGCCGTTGTTGAAGGTCGGGTGATGCTCGAACCAGTGCGTCGAGCAACCGAAGGTGTTCCCTGAAGGGGGACTGCCGTCGACGTAGGTGCCGCTCTTCGGCCTGAACGTGTCGGTGATCTTGAAAGCCTTGCCCTGACGCCATCCCGTCGTGTCCCAGACCTTGAAGGCGCCGCTCGTGTCGTCGCAGCGAGCATCCGCCGCAGGCAGCCAGGTCTCGCCCGTCGAGAGCACGAAGCGATCCTTGCCCATGCCGGGCCACTTACTGGTGTGGATGAACTCGCCGTTCGGCATCCCGACTGCGAGCAACTTCGGCTTTGCGGGGTTGCGGGTGTCGAGCACCTGCAAAGGGTCGCTCGACGTAAGCACGACGCCCGGAGCGACCTCGTTCACGTCGTGCGAGTTCCCGGTCGGCATCCCATCGCCCCACGAGTTCGGGAGTTTCACGGGGTTCGCAGGGTCGCGCAGGTCGATGATGTAACCGTCGCTGCCATAGAGCCACTTGCAGTTCTGCAGACAGGACATCGTGTGCTGTCCGGCCCCATTCAGCACGGCGAGCTCAGTCGGGTTCGTCTTGTCCTCGACGTCCCAGATGTGGAGCCGGCTCTGGGGCAGCTCCTCCGAGAAAATCATGATCTTGTTGTTCCCGTCGACGTCCTCGTTCTCGAAATAGAAGCCGAAGGGGACGGTGGTCAGGAGAGCGGGGCTCAGCGGATCCGAGACGTCGTAGATCGAGAAGTTCCGCCACGAGGTGACGTACATGTGCTTGCCGATGATCTTGGCGCCCGAGGCCGTCCCAAGATCGAACGGCACGTAGTCGATCCACTCGACATTGTCGGAGCTATAGCCGCCGGCAGTGGGGCCGGCCCCCGCAGGGGCTCCAGCCAGAAGCAGAGCCGCGACGAAAAAGACGGCGAGCGCTCGCGTCAATCCTCATGCCGCAGGAGTTCTCCCCCCTGGGCTCGGCTCCTGCCCCGCCCGTAGGCGAACGTTCTAGGCGGCGATGGCGCGGTTGCTCTCGACCCCGTCGAGAAGCTTCCACACCGCGGCCGCGCCGGCTTTCGCTCCGGCCTCGGCCTCTGCCATCTCTTCCTCGTTTCGCGTGAGCGTCGCGATCGCGTCCGCAAGCTCCGCAGAGTGCTCCACGTCCATCTCCGCGTGCAGCTCGAAGTACTCGACTCCCGGCCCGTCGATCCCGTAGCGCGAGCGCAACCCGTCGGCCTTCGTGCGCGCGACTTCCGGAGTCTGCGACTCGTAGCCGAACAGCATCCCGAGGGCGTAGGGGAGTGACCCCTCGCCCGTCCCGGCGCGGAAAGCGGCGATGCAGTCGGTGGTCTCGGGCGACGTCGCGGCCCCCTCGATCGGCTCCGTGGCATCCACAGCCTCGGCGAACGCGCGCCACAGTGAGGCATGGTCTCCGTCGACTTCGTCGGCGAGGTTGTGGCGAACGATCTGCTGCGCGGCGCCGATCGGAAGCCGGGCAGCCAGCGTCTCCAGATAAGAGGGGAAGGCACGAACGTGCTTGTAATACTGCTCGGAGTAATGGGCAAGATCGTCCCGGGTCAGAGTCCCCTCGACCCACGCCTGATAGAAGGGGTGGTCGAGCAGCCGGTGCTCGTTCGTGGCCTTGATGAGCCTCTCCCGCACGATCTCTTGATCCATGTATCCCTCCCTGATAGGCGCCCGATGGCGAGCGAAACTAACCGAGCCGGACGGAAGGCGTCCATAAGCTCGCCGGATTTCGCGCTCTCACGCCCCCCGACGCCCGGCCGCTCCGAAAGGGACTCGTGCGCTCGCGGCGAACCATTAGTTAGCGCCCACCCCATTTCCCGGAGGTTCAAATGAGACGACTATTAGGCGTCGGCATCTTGCTCGCCTTGCTCCTGACTGCTCTCCCTGCGGGAGCCGTTGAGGCCCACCAAGCGACCAATGAGGTCGTCACGAACCCGGACGACGGCACCGAGATCGCCATCACCGTCTTCCAGCCGGCCGGAGCCAGCGCGACCTCCCAGGTACCCGTGATCCTTCACTCGCATGGATGGGGCGGCAGCCGGGAGACCACGATCGACGGCGAAGCGAAGGCTTATCTCGATGCGGGGTTCGGCGTGGTGAGCATCGACCAGCGCGGCCACGGCGAGAGCGGTGGACAAGCAACCGTGCAAGACCCAGAGCGCGAGACCGAGGACATCAAGGCGGTCATCGACTTCGTAGCCGGTCTCGATTGGGTCGCCCTCGACGCCCCGAACGACCCCGTGCTCGGCGCGGTCGGCGTGAGCTACGGCGGCGGCTTCCAGACAATGACGGCGCTCGACGAGATCGCAGACGAGGGCAAGACCCGTTTCAACGCTCTTGCGCCACAGATCACGTGGTACGACCTTCCCGAGAGCCTTGCTCCGCAGAAAGTCGTTCGCACGGCTTGGAACGTCCTCCTCTTCGCCGTCGGGGCTGGCATGGTCCCGCAGTACATCCACGAGGGTTTCGCGTGGGGAGTGCGACCGGACAGTGGCCCGACGGGACGCTCTACGACCAACCCGTTCCCAATGCCCCGAACCTCGATGCGATCTTCGCCGAGCACAGCCCCAAGGCGTTCGTGAAGCGCGGCATCCAGATCAACATCCCGATCCTTATCCGGCAGGGCGCGAGCGACAATCTGTTCGACCTCAATGAAGGTCTGAACATCTTCCACAAGGCGCTCACCGACAAGGCTCGAAAGGAGAGCTTCTTCGTCTCCTACAACGGAGGCCACGCGTTCCCGAACGCGGCCCCCCCGGGTGAGCCGGTCGACGTCCAGCTCGGCACCGGCGTCGATGCCTGCACCGACTTCACGGAGACGACCATCGAGTTCTTCAGCCGAGTTTTCAACGATGACTCCACGAAGTCCGTGCTCCCGAGCCGGTACAACCTCACCGCTCTCGACAGCACCACCTGTATCCGAACCGATCACCTCGGTCAGGCCAAGCCGATCGCGGTCGATCCAGTAGGTGCGGGCGCCCTCGTTACCACTGCGGGTGGAGGGGCTCCGCTCCAGATCGAGGTTGCCAAGGGCCCCCTCACGCTCGGTGGAGTCCCAACGCTGTCCGGAAAGGTGACTTCCGCGGCCCTCGACGGCCGCGCGTTCTTCGGTCTTGCCGTCGGGACCACCCCCGCGGATGCCCGCGTCATACAGAACAACCTGCTTCCGCTGCGGTGTGCCCTGCCGGTCGTGGACTCCGCCTTCGATATCGAGCTCCCCGGCGTCGCGGCCAAAATCGCGGAGGGCCAGAACCTCTATCTGACCGTGACGCCCGTCTCCGACATGTTCTTCGGCCATGCCTCCAGGACACCCGGGGCATTGGTGCTAACCGGCCTGAAGCTCACCCTTCCCACGCCGGGATCAACCGGTTCAGGCAGGAATAGTTGAGTCTCCGGCGTATTCATGGGCATTCGAGCTGATCTGACTGCAGGGAGTCTGGAAATGAAGGGTGGGGCACGTTCCACGGGCGCGGTGGTGATGTTGACCGCGTGTTTGCTCATCCTCAGCTTGCTCGGCCCGGCCCCGAGCATGGCCCAAGACGTCGGCACGCCCGCCGGGGTTCTGGCGCCTCCCGACGGCGCCAACAACGGCTTCGCGCCGAACAACATCGTGATCGCTCAGGGCGGGAGCGTCGACGTCGTTGGTGCCGATCTGCAGTCGCACAACCTCGCTTGCATCAAGCGCAATCGGAAGACCAAATTGCCTCTTTGCCAATCGGAGTACGCAGCCGCCGGCGAGACCAAACGTGTCGAGGGCGTCGAGAACCTGAAGGCGGGCGCCTACCAACTCATGTGCCAGCTGCACCCCAGCATGATCGTCGACTTGACCGTCCTTTGAACCGAGGGAGTCCTTGATGTCCAAGAGCCGCCGGATACTCCGATCGACGTTGACCCTGCTGACCGCGGTGAGCGTTGTGATTCCCGCGCAGTCGGCGGGCGCACAGGAGGCGCTCGAGGAGAGCGATCTTTCTTACGAGGTGGTCGTCGAAGCGACGAACGAGCCGCTGGCACTCGAGATCGCACCGGACGGTCGCCTGATATGGGGTGAGCGCGACGGCACGATCAACGTTCTGACTCCTGCGGGCGTGCGCATCTTGGCGGCGGAGCTGCGTCCGTCCGGGAACCTTTGCACTACTTGCGAACAAGAGCCCGGGTCGGCTGCCACGAACGATCGCTTGGGAGTTGGCGGCCTGGAAGAGGGCGGGTTGCACGGCCTATTGCTGCACCGCGATTTCGAGAAGAACAACAAGATCTTCGTGTACCGATCCATCTCTGGCACTCGCAAGGAAGTTGCGCCCGGGCTGTTCTGGGGAGAGTTCCACCTCTCGACTTTCGAGCTGAACCCCCAATCGAACATGATCGACATGTCGTCGGAGAAGGTCATCCTGAAAGTTCCGGCCGAGTGGGATCACTGCTGCCACTACGGCGGCGACCTCGACTATCTGCCCGACGGGACCATCACGCTCACGGTCGGGGACGACGTGCCGGCCTCGTCTTCGGGTGGATACGGCCCTCGCGACCACACCAAGCCGTGGCTCAACGGTGAGTTGACGGCGGCCAATCCGGCGGATCCTCGCGGGAAGATCCTGCGGTTCAACGAGGACGGATCGGTACCCGACGGCAGCGTCAAAGGTGTGCGCGCGAACCCGTTCATCGGTATGGAGGGTTACAACCCCTACATCAAGGACACACGTAAGAACGTCTACGTCGGCAAGCGCGCGGGCAAGCCCGGCGACGGCTGGATCGAGTTCGATCCCTATGTCTACGCGATGGGCTTCAAGCAGCCGTGGCGCGCCGTCGTACACCCGACGACCGGGACGATGTACGTCTCCGACGTCGGTCCCGATGCCGGCGTCGACGACCCGAAGCGGGGCAAGGCCGGCTACGAGGAGATCAACAGGGTCCCGTTCGGGGGCGGCACGCACCACGGGTGGCCGCGTTGCATCGGACCGAACTGGCCTTACAGGGACGTCAACTGGAAGACCTTGAAGGTCGGCAAGTGGCTGGACTGCTCGGCGGATGCCGTCGTCGCCCGGCCCATCGGTGCCCACGGCCGGTCGAAGACGATGGCAGGCATGTCGGGTGCGGTCCTCTACTACCCGTCGGCGGTTTCGAAGAAGTGGCCGGTGGTCGGCTCGGGTGGAAAGACGAGCGAGCCTGTTGCGTTCTACCCCGCCGAAACCAAAGGTCCGCTGCGCTTGCCGAAGCGATACAACGACCGCCTTCTGATGCTGGAGTGGAGCCGCAACTACATACTGAGCATCGGCAGCGATCCCGCCACCGGCGATCTGAACCTCAACAACAAAGACATGTGGATCGTGACGCCGCCGAAGTACTCCGTGAACCCCGGTACGAGCAACCCTCAGGGGATCGCATCGGCACAGCAGGGGCGCTTCATGGCTCCCGCCGACGGCAAGGTGGGCCCCGACGGCGCCTTCTACTTCATCGAGTACGGCGCGTTCTACTACGCCGGTGTGAACGGCCGGGTAAGCCGCATCAAGTGCGCCGGCTGTATGCCGTCCAACCTGGCCAGGAACTACGGGCTCGAACCGGAGACCTCGTTGTCGGGTGCGGCATTGCCCGCCGAGAAGGGCAGCGCGTTCCCAGTGACCATCGGCCTGGCGTTCGTCCTGGCAACCATCGGCATCGTGAGGCGCCGTCGCCTCGTTGCATAGTGCTCAGCTGAGCGCGTGAAAAAGGGACTCATCGCGATCGTCGCCGTGCTTGTACTCGGCGCGACCGCAGTCGTGTGGGACATGCGAGGACGGCCGATCGAAGTCGACGTCGACGGTGGTGCGTCCGATGTTGCGGTCCTGGGAGACATCGTGATCGCCGTTCGCCCCGGCCAAACGGTGATCCTGCGGCACGCGGGCGACACCATCTCCGGAGCCGAGTCGCCGATCACGCATGCGTTCGCGGGCCCGTCCGCGCCGCCACCGGTCTTCACTCCGACGGGAGGCGGTCTCGTGCCGACACCTGCCGTGTGGGGTCCATGCCAAGGTGGCGCCGCAGAGGAGATCGTGGGCGCCTGTCCGATTCCGGCGGCCGAAGGGCCGAAGTCATGGGATGGGCTCGCCTACTGGTCGACTGGTGCGATGGTGCCCTCGGAGACGCGAGAGATCACGCTTGCCGATGAGATCGCCGAAGGAGAGCACATACTGACCTGTGCCTTGCACCCCGACCTGCGCGTCGTGCTCAGTGTGGATGGCGAAAACTCGCCGGAACCGGACACGGATGCTGTGGTCGACGCGGCGCGCGCGGCAGTCGAGGACGAAGCCGAAGGCTCCGACGTGACGGTCACGGCCGGGCTCAGCGTCGAGGGCGCGTACGTGGTGGCGTTCTCTCCCCAGACCGTCAGCATCCCGATCGGTGGGTCCGTCACCTGGCGGGCGGGGGCAAGTACCCCCGTCGACGTCGTGTTCGGGGCAGTATCGGGTGCAGATGATGCCAACCCTCTCTCGCTTGCGCACACCGTGCCGACCGATGGTGTTCCCACCGGCGACGCCGGCGCATGGGACGGCAAGAGCGATCTGCGATCGGGCTTCCTGTCGGCGGACCTGGCCACAGGCGCGTCGGCCCAGGAGTGGACGGTGACGTTCACTCGGCCCGGCACCTACACGTATGCGAGCCGGTTCGGCGACGCCATGATCGGCACGGTTGTGGTCGAGAGGGCGGGATCGTGAACGCGGCAGCGCTGGTCGTGGCGCGAGGACTACGTAAACGCTACGGCTCTGCCACGGCCGCGGTGACCGCGCTCGATGACGTCGACCTCGATGTCGCGAGGGGTGAGCTTCTAGCCATCTCCGGGCGCTCGGGCAGCGGCAAGACGACCCTCCTGCACTGCCTGTCCGGCATCACCACTCCCGACGCCGGCACGGTGATGTTCGACGACGTCGATCTAACGGCGGCGAGCGAGGTCGCGCGGACCGACCTGAGAGCACAACGTATGGCGTTCGTGTTCCAACACCTCAACCTGTTGCCCGCGCTGAACGGTCGCCGAGAACGTCGAGCTGCCGCTCGTCCTGCGCGGCGACGATGCATCCGCGATCCGCGCCGCCTCGGCGCGCGTCCTCGATGAGGTCGGCCTCGGTGGGCGCGGCGACTCCGTACCGGCCGACCTCTCCGGCGGCGAGCAGCAGCGAGTCGCAGTTGCCCGAGCCCTGATCGGCGAACCCGATGTCGTCTGGGCGGACGAGCCGACCGGCGCCCTCGATACGGCGACCAGCGCAGAGGTGATGACGTTGATGCGCAAAGCGGTCGACGCCGGCCGCACGGTTGTCGTCGTCTCCCATGCGCCCGACGTTGCGGAGGTCGCGGACCGAGTGCTGGTCATGCGCGACGGCCGCATCGTCGAGACATCATCCGCGCCAGGCGCGGCCCGCCGTCCGCGCTTGGATCAAGGGCGCGATCCGGCGACCCGCGCGGGCAGCGGTGGTGTTTGTGACGTTGCTGCTCATGACGATCGGGGTCGTTGCGGCCCTCGTCGCGGGCGACACCCTCGAGCAGCTCTTCGTCGCCGACGCCGAAGCGCTGTGGGGTGAGGTCGATGTCGAGGTCACCAGCGGCAAGGGCGGGACCTTCGAGGAGAGCTTTGCTCGCACGATCGGTACCGAAGCCGGAACGGACAGCCCGGCGTGGGCCCCCCGGCTCATCCTTCGAGCGGTCGCTATCTCGGGCGACCGCCGAGACGCGGACGCCGTCGCCCTTGGTCTGGGCCCCGAGGACCAGACGTTCACGCCCTTGGAGTCGATCGACGGCACCGACGATGTCCTGCGACTCGATCCCGACGAGGTCATAGTCAACGAACGGCTGGCCGGCAACCTCGGCCTCGAAGTGGGCAGCCCGGTGACGATGGTCGTCGCTGTGCCGGAGGTGCTGGAGGACCAGCCGGGCTCGGACATCCCGCTCCGGCACCCGCCGAGGTCGGTGGAGCTGGCAGCCACGGTTGCCGGCGTGGTAGCGGACACCGGCGCGGCAGACCTGGGTCGGACGCCGAACGTGTTGCTTCGCCGCGACGCGCTGCGAGCGCGCAGTGGAGTTGGCTGCGCTCGTTACCCACCTGCACATGAAATCGGCCGGCGATGCCGACGACCTCATCCGCACGGTCAGCCCACTGCTTCGGCTTGACGATCTGGTCGCCGCGCCCGTGGCGGAGGACACGCTCGATATCGCCGAAGACGAGGGCGGACAGTTCCGCAGCATCCTGTTGACGCTCGCCGCACTGGTCCTCGCCGCGGCGATGATCGCGGCGATCCAGATGCTGATCGCTCTGGCGGAGGACCGCTCGCGGGAGATCGCGATCCTGCGAGCTCTCGGAACTCCCGGACGGACGATCGTGGGCCTCGTAACGGCCGAGTCGGTTGTCTACGCGGTCATCGCCGTGGCCTTGGGTGTCCTGATCGCACTGCCGGTCGCCGAGTTCCTCTCCAGGCTGCTATCGGATCACTTCGCGGAGCTGAGCGCGGGGCGTGGGAGGGAACAGGTCGCGCTCGTCCCGGTGATCGACCCCGTCACCCTGATAGGCGGCGCGGTGCTCGTCGCAGGAGCGGCCGCGCTTGCAGGCCGTTCCGCCGGCCGGCGACTTGCCGCGGTCGACCTCGACGAGTTGCTGCGGGGACCGATCGTGCAACTGCCCGAGAGGCCGTTGAGCTCGCGCCGCCCCGTCATCGTCGCGATGTTCGGGAGCGTGCTGCTCGGTGCGGGTTTGATCGGCGGCCAGGCATCCGACGCACTGCGCTATATCGGGCTGACCCTTGTGCTGACGGCTTGGTGGCTGCATCGCCGGCGCCAGACACACCACCGCGATCGGTTGGATCGCCGTGTCGCATTGGTGGGGCTGTTCTGGGCCACCCTGGGGGCAGGGGCGCTCGCCGACTTCTCGCAGGGCTACGAGACCGGCTTCGCCATCCTCGTGGTGGCGGGGATCGTCACGATCACGGCGATCACCCTCCTTCTCTCAGGCCGATTCCGCGCGGTCGTGGGGTGGATCCGGGCGTACGCCCCGCGCGGCCGCTGGCAGGTAAGCCTGCGCACCGCCGGCGCGTACGCCGATGCCGCGCGCGGTCGATCGAGTCGGCTGGTTGCCACATTCGGCATCGTGCTCTTCGTCGCCGCGGCCTTGGAGGTGCTCGGGAGCGCGACGGCGATCGACGCCGATCGCCAGTCGGGCGGATTCGACGTGACGGCGCAGTCGGCCGTGGGGATGGAGAGCCTCAAGCTCGGCGAGATCGAGGGGTGGGGTGGCGGGGTCGCGCTGCCGGCCACCGTCGTTCCCGAGGATCGCTTTGGAGTTGCGGCCGGGGATGACGACGACGCGGACATCGTGCGGCTCCGCTATCCGGTGCAGATGATCCCGGTCACGCCCACATTCGTTGCCACCCAACGGTTCGGTCTGGCCGAGGCGTTGCCCGAGTACGACTCGAGCGCCGAGGTGCTCGACGCAGTCTTGCAAAGTGGCAACAAAGCGGTTGTCGACCGCTACGCGCGACCGCCGGGAGCATCCCTCGGGGAGGACGTCGTCATCGACCTCGGCCTGGGGCCGCGTCGCTACGAATTGGTGGGAGTGCTCGACACGTTCCTACTCGGGGGCGTGTTCGTCTCGCCCGACGAGTATCTCGATCTCGTCGCGTCGTCCGGTTCCACACTGCTGCTCGGTCGGGCGGCCGATGGAACCATGCCCGAGCAACTCGCCTCCGCCGTAGATGACTGGGGTCATAGCGTCGGCGCGGACGCTCGGACCATGGAGGAAGTGGCCGCCGATGTCGTAGCCGTGAACCGAACCTTCACCGACACCTTCGCTCTGATGCTCTTGCTTGGACTCGTGGTGGCCGTGGTAGCGGTCGCCGCGATGCTCGTCCGCTCAGCGCGCGAGCGGCGTCCGTACCTCGCCGTGCTGCGCGCTCTGGGCCTGCGACGGAGCACCGTTGCGGCGGCCCTAGCGGCTGAACCAGTGGCGGTCGCCCTTGTCGGGGCCGTCGCCGGCCTCGTTGGGGGACTCGCCGCTCTTCGGCTGCTGTTTGCGTTCGGCTTCAGCGATCTCGCCTTCGTCGTCGATTGGACGCGCGCGCTGGCGATCCTCGGGGGCATCGCCGTGGTGCTGACCCTGGTCTGCATAGGGGCCGCGTGGCCCGGCGTCCCCCGCGACCTCGACGGGTCGCTGAGGGAGATCTCCTAAGCAGAGCAAGAAATTCCTCGCTCCGAAGCAGGATTTGGCCGCTGCCCGCCCAAATCACCCTGAACTGGACTTTTCGGATGACCGGGGGGGAACGTGCAGGCTCGACTTCCGGCGGCGATCGCCGTCATCGCTGCTATGGCCGCGACCGTTGTCCCGGTCGCGGTCGCTCAGACACCCCCGCCCGCATCCGTCTCGATCGAGATCCTGTCGAACCGCGCGGACCTCGTCTCCGGCGACAACGTGCTCGTCCAGGTCAACTTGCCTCCCGAAACCGAGCCCGCCGAGGTCCGCGTCCTCCTCAACGACCACGACGTCACCGAGGCGTTCGCGGTGCGTCCCAACGGCGAGTACCAAGGAGTCGTCACCGGCCTCGAGCTCGGCGACAACACCCTCACGGCGGCGCTTGATGAGGATTCCAGTGCCGGCATCACGATCACCAACCATCCGATCGGTGGTCCGATCTTCTCCGGCCCGCAGATCCAGCCCTGGTACTGCCTGCCGGACGCGCTCGACGCCCAGTGCAACCGGCCGGTCAAGTACGAGTACTTCTACAAGGCGACGTCCGACGGCTCCATGCAGCCCTACGACCCGGACAACCCACCCGCGTCTACCGACGTAGCCCAGACCACGACCGATGAAAACAAGACGGTGCCGTACGTCGTGCGGGTCGAGACCGGGAACGTGGACCGCAACGAGTACCGCATCGCGGTGCTCATGCGGCCCGAAGACGAGTGGACGCGTTGGACCGGGCCGCCGAGCTGGAACCACAAGGTCTGGTCCCCTCACGGCGCGGGCTGCTCGACCAGTCACACGGAGGGGCCCGCGCCCAACGCCCTGCGCGACATCGCTCTGTCGAGAGGCTTCGCCGTCTTGTCGAGCGCGATGGCCGACAACGCATACAGCTGCAATCTGACCGTCCAGGCGGAGTCGGTGATGATGGCCAAAGAGCACCTGGTCGAGTCCTACGGGGACGTGCGCTACTTGTTCGGCGTGGGTTGCTCAGGCGGGTCGATCGCGATGCAGTCCATGGCCAACGCCTACCCCGGGCTCTATGACGGCATCATCGTCGGGTGTTCGTTCCCGGACGTGCCGATCAACGACCTCCTCGACTGCACCGCGTTGCTTCGTTACTGGGACGAGCCGTGGGCGTGGGCGCCCGGCGTCGTCTGGCCCGAGCCGCAGCAGGCGGCCGCCGGAGGACTCGCCAGCACCTCGGTCTGCCACCTCTGGACCAAGGCGTATGGGTACCCGAAGATCTTCGACCCGCATATCCGGGGTGGGCTGCCGTATCCCCGAGCGAGAGCCCGCGACCGTCTATCACCCGGTCACCAACCCCGAGGGCCTGCGGTGCTCGTTCCAGGACTACCTGGTCAACATCTTCGGCCTGCAGGCCGCCATCGCGCTGGGGGCCGGTGGAGCAAGCAGATCGGGCGCGGTTTCGCCAATCGTCCCTACGACAACGTCGGCGTCCAGTACGGGTTGCGGGCGCTCATGACCGGGAAGATCACGACCGCGCAGTTCGTCGACCTCAACGCCAAGGTCGGCGGCATCGACATCGACTTTGCCCGCCAGCCTGAGCGCGTGGAGGGCGATCCAGAAGCGATCGAGGCTGCCTACCGCTCGGGTGTCGTCAACGAGGCCAATAACCTCGACCGGGTACCGATCATCGACATCGCCGGCTGGATCCCGGCCGACCGCTACGAGATCCACGACAACTACAAGAGCTGGGGGATGCGCGCTCGTCTCGACGCCAGCAACGGGCGGCCACGAGAACCATGTGATCTGGTACGGCCCGTATAACCCGCAGGTTCCTCACTCCGGCTCGAACGTCGAAGGTGACGGGAAAGCGTTCCTGGTGATGGACGAGTGGCTGAGTGCGGTCGAGGCCGACGAACGCGACGTGCCGCTGCCGCAGAAGGTCATCGACAACAAGCCCGAGGACGCGCGCGACCTCTGTGAGTGGCCGGATCGCGGCAACCTGCGACCTGGTCTTCGGGCCGGCCGCCAACCCTCGCTGGGGGGCCGGGATGCCGACGCTGGCAAACGACATCGTCAAGTGCAAGCTCAAGCCGCTTCGGCGCTCCGACTACTACCCGATCGTGTTCACCGACGCCCAGTGGGCTCAGCTCAATGAGGCCTTCCCGACGGGCGTGTGCGACTGGGGAAAGCGGGGCGTCGACCAGCAAGACACCGTCGCATGGCAGACCTACGAGAACGGCCCGGGGGGCGAATCCCTGGGGCAGCCGCCGGCGTCGCAGCCGCGGCCCCGAACCGTTAACCGAGTCAACAGGGAGGTCCAATGATCCGGTCCCGCCGATCTCGAGCCATCTGGAGCCTGGTGGCGGCAACCGCCGCGCTGGCCGCGTTCGGCATCCCGGTCGCCGCCGCTCAGGACGCCGCGCCCGCGCGCGTGACTATCGAAGTCCTGTCGAATCGCGCCGATCTCGTCTCCGGCGATAACGCGCTCGTCCAGATCAACCTGCCTCCGGAAGGCGAGCCGGCCGAGGTACGCGTCCTCCTCAACGAGCGCGACGTCACGGAGGCGTTCGCGGTTCGTGCCAACGGCGCGTACCAAGGAGTCGTCACCGGCCTCGAGCTCGGGGACAACATCCTCAAGGCGGCGCTGTCGGACGATTCCGGTGCGCGCATCACGATCACCAACCATCCGATTGGCGGCCCACTCTTCTCCGGCCCCCAGATCCAGCCGTGGTACTGCCTGCCGAACGCGCTCGACGCCCAGTGCAACCGGCCGGTCAAGTACGACTACTTCTACAAGACGAGCACCGACGGCTCGTTCAAGCCCTACGACCCGGCCGCCCCTCCCATCGACCTCGCGACCACCACAACCGACGAGGGCAAGACGGTTCCGTACATCGTGCGCGTCGAGACCGGCATCCAGGACCGCAGCCAGTACCGGATCGCCGTGCTGATGACGCCCGACGAAACCTGGGAGCGCTGGACCGGTCCCGCCGCCTGGAACAACAAGGTGTTCGTGCTGCACGGCGGCGGCTGCAGCCCGGGGCACGAGGAAACCGATGCACCCGATGTCCTCAACAACACGGGTCTCAGTCGTGGCTTCGCCGTGATGTCCACCGCGCTGATCAACAACACGGACAACTGCAACCTGGTCGTGCAAGCCGAATCGTTGATGATGGCTAAGGAACATCTCACGGAGTCGTACGGCGACATCCGTTACATGTTCGGCCACGGGGGCTCGGGCGGGGCCATCGCCCAACTGTGGATCGCCAATGCCTATCCGGGCCTCTATGACGGGCTCATCGTGGGCGCGACCATGCCGGACGGCCCGATCAACGACCTCATCGACTGCCTCTCACTCCACCGTTACTTCGACGACCCGAGAAGGTGGGCGCCGGGCGTGACGTGGACCGAAGCCAGCGCGGCGGCCGCCAGCGGTAAGGCCAGCACTTCGGTGTGCCGGTTATGGACGGCCCCCGGTGGCCCCACCTGGTACGCGCACGTGTTCAACCCGCGCGCCGACGTCGGCTGCGACGTCCCGGCGCGCGAGCCGGAGAAGATGTACGACCCGGCGACGAACCCGGAGGGGGTGCGCTGCTCGCTCCAGGACTACCTGGTCAACATCCTCGGCCTCCGGCCGGAATCGCTCTGGGGGCCGGTCGAGCAAGAGATCGGGCACGGTTTCGCCAATCGCCCCTACGACAACGTCGGCGTCATGTACGGGCTGCGCGCTCTCCAGGCGGGGCAGATCACGACGGCCCAGTTCGTCGACCTCAACGCGAAGATCGGCGCAGTGGATATCGATTTCGGCACGCAGCCCGAGCGGGTCGAAGCAGACCCAGTCTCGACAGCATGGACTTACCGCAGCGGGATCATGAACGAGGGGAACAACCTCGACAGCGTGCCGATCATCGACCTGCCCGGGGGGCTTAACGTCCCCGGCGACCGGTACGAGATCCACGACATCTACAAGAGCTGGGCACTCCGTGAACGATTGGACAAGTTCAACGGACACCATGACAACCACGTCCTCTGGTACGGGCTCTGGGAGCAGCGCCAGGATTACTTCGGGACGATGGATCGGTGGCTCGCAGCGATCGAGGCCGACGAACGCGACGTACCGCTGGAACAGAAGGTGATTGAGGACAAGCCGGCTAATGCGAAGGATGCCTGCCACTTCCCCGACCAGGCCACCTGCGACACGCTCTTCGGCCCCGGTTTCGGCAGCGTGCGCTGGGGAGCCGGCGATGCAATGGCAACGGATGTGATCAAGTGCGAGCTCAAGCCGCTCCTGCGCACGGACTACTGGCCGATCATGTTCACCGACGTCCAGTGGGCCCAACTCCAGCAGGCCTTCCCGACCGGCGTCTGCGACTTCACCAAGCCGGGCGTGGGTCAGCAAGGCGCCGTCGAGTGGCAGACCTACCAAGACGGCCCGGGGGGCCAACCGCTCGGGGAGCCGCCGGTATCGGAGCAGTTCTGACCCGCTTCCGCTCCGCTTCTGCCCCTGTCCCAGAGACAGTGTGATCAAGCCCGACCAAGGCTGATGCTGTTGATTCCGCCCTTGACCGGGAGGTCCCGGGATAGGGGGGCCGAACGGCCCTAACTGGACGGCCATGGTTCAACCAGTATGAGAGTGACTCGAATTGGATGGAGACCAGGAGGTTGTGATGCGCGCACTCGTGTACCACGGACCAGGTCAGAAGCAGTGGGAAGAAGTTTCGAAACCGACGATTCTCGAAGACGGCGACGCGATCGTTCGTGTCGATGCGGTGACGATCTGCGGCACCGATCTACACATCCTTAAGGGCGACGTTCCTACCGTCACTGAAGGTCGCGTGCTCGGCCACGAAGCGGTCGGAACGATCGACGAGGTGGGCTCGGGCGTCAAGGGCCTCAAACCGGGCGACCGGGTGTTGGTCTCGTGCATCAGCGCGTGTGGGACGTGCAGGTTCTGTCGCGAGGGTCGCTACGGCCTCTGTTCAGGTGGCGGGGGATGGATCCTCGGTCACACCATCGACGGAACCCAGGCGGAGTACGTGCGAGTTCCGTTCGCTGAGACCTCCACCTATCTCATCCCATCCGGCGTTGCCGATGAGACCGTACTCATGCTCGCCGATATCGGCCCAACAGGTTATGAGGTCGGCGCCTTGAACGGAGGCGTACAGCCCGGTGATGTGGTCGTGGTCGTTGGAGCAGGCCCGATCGGCTTGTCTGCGATGCTGACCTCGCAGCTCTACTCGCCGAGTCATATCGTCGCCATCGATGTCGCCGATGCAAGACTCGACGCGGCTAAGACCTTCGGGGCAACCGCAACGATCAACAACTCGCGCGAGGACCCCGTTGCAATGGTTAAAGAGCTGACCGGCGGGCTCGGAGCAGATGTGGCGATCGAGGCCGTGGGCATCCCTGAAACCTTCGAGCTCTGTACGGAACTGATCCGACCAGGTGGTCGAGTCGCGAACATAGGCGTGCACGGCAAGCCCGCTACGCTTCACCTCGAGGACTTGTGGATAAAGGGCGTGACGATCAAGACGGGTCTCGTGGACACGTATTCCACGGCGACGCTGTTGAAGCTGGTGGCAAGTGGACAGCTCAAGATGGATGAGCTTGTCACTCATCACTTCTCACTGGATCAATTCATTGAGGCGTACGACGTCTTCGCTCGTGCAGCCGAAACCGGAGCGCTGAAAGTGGTGCTAGCGAGGGCATAGGTTCGTTTCCAGACGATTGAGGCGCTGCGACTGCATCCCGCGGCGCCTCACCGTCGATGGCGAGAAGTCGGTTAGACATCTCGAGATGACGCATCCCACCGGATACCCGAAGCACCGCGAGGTAGATGTGGCGCTTCGGGACGGTTCGACCATCCATGTGCGCCCGGTCTTGCCTGCGGACCTTCACGACGTCAAACAGTTGTTCGAAGCGATCTCGGCAGAATCTTCTGTTCTGCGCTTCCACGGCATTCGGACGCCGCTGATCGACGAGCTCAGACGGTTCGTTGAGGTCGACTACCGGGACGTCATGAGTCTCGTGGCAACAACTGCGAGGACCGGTGAGTCTCGGATCGTCGCCTTGGCGAGCTACTTCGTTGCAGCCGACGGACCCGCTGAGGTGGCCGTAGTCGTGAACGACCCTTACCAGGGCCGAGGTATCGGCAGCATCTTGATAGAACACCTAGGGGAAGCGGCTGCCGAGGTGGGGATCGAGACGTTCGAAGCAAACGTGATGGCAAGGAACACCGACATGCTCGAGGTCCTCCGAGAGTCTCGCTTGCCGCTCGAAGAAAGCATTCAGAGTGCTGTGGTGCACGCCGTGTTCCCGACCGCTCCGACGCCCGAAGCGATCGAAGCCTTCGAGAGGCGTGAGGCGACCGCGGCTGCAGCCGCGCTGCGTTTGTTCTTTGTGCCCCAGTCCGTCGCCGTGATCGGGGCATCTCGCAAGCGAGGCGGAATAGGTGGGGAGCTTTTCCACAACCTCGTCCAGGCCGGATTCGACGGCGCTATCCATCCCGTCAATCCCACTTCAGATGTCGTTCAGTCGATGGCCGCCTATAAGAGTGTTCTCGACGTTCCTGGACAAGTGGATCTTGCAGTCATCGTGGTGCCTGCCGCGCGCGTTGTCGCCGTAGCCGAAGAATGCGGTCGGAAAGGTGTGCGGGCATTGCTCGTGATCTCCTCCGGTTTTGCCGAGACAAGCCTTGAGGGGGCGCGTAGGCAGCAGGAATTGCTTGCCGTAGCCCGGCGGTACGGGATGAGGGTCGTTGGTCCCAACTGCATGGGATTGCTCAACACTGATCCTGCTGTGCGACTGAACGCTACTTTCGCGTCATCGATGCCCGGACATGGTCGACTCGGATTCTCCTCACAGTCAGGCGCCCTAGGCATCGCAGTGATGGACCGGGCGGCGGAGCTGGGCCTGGGCCTATCGACCTTCATCTCGGTCGGAAACAAGGCGGATATCTCGGGAAACGACCTCCTTCAGTATTGGGAGCAGGACCCGGATACAGATGTGGTGCTCCTTTACCTGGAGTCTTTCGGGAATCCCCGGAAGTTCGCACGTATCGCGCGACGCGTGGCTCGGAGCAAGCCGATCGTGGCTGTGAAGAGTGGGCGATCGAAGTCAGGGGCGAGGGCTGCCGCCTCTCACACAGCGAGCCTCGTTGCCCAGGATGTGGCTGTCGACGCCCTATTCCACCAAGCCGGCGTCATAAGAACGGACACCCTGGAAGAGCTATTTGACGTCGCCAACCTCCTTGCGCATCAGACCTTGCCTTCTGGTCGGAATGTGGCGATCCTTACGAACGCCGGAGGGCTCGGCATCCTCTGCGCCGATGCGTGCGAGGCGGCGGGGCTATCGGTTTCCGAGCTGTCGCCGCCGACCACTACCACTCTAGAGAGACTGCTTCCAGCAGAGGCAAGCGCGCATAATCCGGTTGACATGATCGCGTCTGCAAGCGCGGCGCAGTACGGGGAGGCCTTGCGGATTCTTCTCGCAGATCCAACGGTCCACTCCGTGGTCGTGATCTTCATCCCACCACTCGTCACGCGTGCGGAGGACGTCGCTGCTGCTCTGATAACGGTCGCCGCTCAGAACAAGCACAAACCGCTCTTGGCATGTTTCCTTGGCGTGCATGGGATACATGAATCACTCATAGAGGGCGACACGGTGATCCCGACGCATGCATTTCCGGAGTCGGCTGCTAAGGCACTCGGCAGCGTGACTCGATACGCCGCGTGGCGGGAACGCGATCAAGGTTCGCGCCCTGATTTCGAAGACATCGATCACGCTGCCGGTATCAGCCTTGCTGGTTCCCTGGTTGAGGGGGGGGAAAGGTGGCTTAAACCAGACGAAGTCGCCGCCCTATTGGGCCGATACGGCATCCTTACGGCGACGGGAGTCGTCGTTGATAGCGCGGAGGAGGTCGAGAAGGCAGCGGCAGAGATGGGTTCACCCGTGGCGGTGAAGATCGTCTCCCCCTCGATCCTCCATAAGAGTGATGTCGGGGGAGTTCAGTTGGGCCTGACCTCACCCGCGCTCGCGGGAAAGGCGGCGCGATCGATGCTGGAATCGCTTAGGGCGGAAGGACGTGACTCCGAGATAGAGGGTTTCCTAGTCCAGGAGATGGTTCCAACCGAAGGGGCTGAGTTCTTCATCGGGGTCACCCACGACCCACTGTTCGGCCCCCTGATCGCGTGCGGAGCCGGGGGGATCATGGTGGAAATCATGCGAGATGTCGCCATCAGGATCACACCGCTGACAGATGTTGACGCGATGGAGATGCTTCGCTCGCTCAAAAGCTGGCCACTCCTCGAGGGCTACCGAGGTCAGCCGCCCCTCGACTCCAGGTCGCTGGAAGAACTTCTCCTACGGATCTCTGTCCTCGTCGAGGATCTGCCACACATCGCCGAGCTGGACCTGAACCCTGTGCTCGTTCGCCCCTCATTCGGTGGCAGCGTCGTGGTGGACGCACGGGTTCGCGTCATGAGACCCAAACCGGCGTCGCCACTTGGTTCTCGCACCTCTCCAACTAGGACAGAGCCGCCCGCTTGATCCGAAGTCCAGGGGCCGTTCTTCCCTCTTGAGGAGGCCCGGTGCGCCCTACATGCGATTCTTCTCAGGGCCTGACAATTTCTTGTGCGGGTGGTGGAGAGCTCGGTTCTGGAAGGACAGGATCTTGGGGTTCTGCACGATCCCATCGCGGATCTCGATGGCCCGCTGGATCGTCTCGTTGTCGGCCCACGCTTCCGGTCCCGCCATCACGGTCGGCAGATACGAGAGCACCGCGTCGCTGATCTCCCAGGTCGACGAGTCCCACAGGTACGACGGGCTGTGATCGACGGCGTAGTAATTGACCCGACCTCCGACCGCGAACAACGGGTTGGAGAACGTCGTAGGCCGAGCCCACTCGAAGCCCATCCCCTCGTCGCACGACACGTCCACGACCAAGGTTCCGGGTGCGAACCGACCCAGGTCCGAGTGCGCCACGAACATGAACGGCGCCTCCGGATCCTGCAACACGCAATTGACGACGATGTCGTGTTGCGCGAGAACCTCGACCATGGGGGTCGCGCCGTCATGTGAGCTGACTTCCAGCCGTGCGTGATCCCCATCGACCGCGGCGAATTGAAGGATCGTCGCGGAATGCACCGGCGAAGCGACCTCCGTGGGGTCCCTCTGCGACAGGATCGTTACATCGAAGACTCCAAGGCTCGCAAGGGCGGTGACGGCACCGCGTGCCGTCGCTCCGAAGCTGATCACTGCGGCTCGCAGGGGCATTCCGTACTGGCCGGTGCGACCCCTCAACTGCAGCGCGTGCATCACCGAGCAGTACCCGGCGAGCTCGTTGTTCTTGTGAAAGACGTGAAGATTGAACGTCCCATCCGATCGCCACAGGTTCATCGCCTCCCAGGCGATCAGGGTCAACCTTCGATCAATGGCGTTCTGAGTCAGCTCCTCGTCCTGCACGCAGTGGGGCCACCCCCACAACACCTGTCCCTCGTGCATCCCGGTAAGGTCCTCGGCTAACGGTTTGGGCAGAACGAGGATGTCGCACTCTTCAAAGATCTGTTGCTGAGTTCGTACACCAGCGAAGCCCCCAAGCTCTTCGGGCGTCGTCCCGAAATGTCTTCCGTAACCCTCTTCGACGAAGATGGATTCTTTGAGAGTCGAAGGGATCAAATCGAGGTGTTGAGGATGGATGGGGAGTCGTAACTCGTTCTCTTTGCGAGTTGATCCGAGCAGTCCAAGTGTGAGGAGACTCATTTCGATCACCCTAGCGTTCGGCGACAGCGAGTCGTTCTCGAGTCTTAAGGGCGGCCGTGATCTACGCGCTCGGTCCCACGACCGCTACGGAACGAGCACGCAGCGCGGATCCGAACCGTCGATCGCAATCAGTACCTTCATGACCGGGTCGATCCTCCTATCGGCAAGGCTTCTCCTCGTGCAACACGATGCTCACCGGGGACGTGTCCTCAGAGCTGGTTCACGCCTAAGTCCGGGCGGTGAGCTCGCCGTCGTCCGCTACGAGCGTTGAGAGGTAGTCGCGCATCGACACGATACGGAAGTCATCGCGTTCGCGCACTATCAGGTGTCGGACCCGGGCACTCCGCATGCGCTCGATCGCGGTCGCATCGTCGATCGGCCCGTCCACAACCACCGGGAAGTCGTTGGCTATCTCGCCGACCGTCGTCTCCTGAGAGTCCTTCGCCTGCGCCACGAACCAAGAAAGGTCGCGCTCGGTGATGATGCCAATGAATCGCTTGTCTGCGTCCAATACTCCAAGGGCCCCGATACTGAAGTCGGCCATGAGCCGAGCCGCGTCCTGCACCGTCGCCTCGGAACGCATCGATATCAGCGGATGGGTCTGCACTCGGGTCGTCATCGCGCCACCTCCCGGTTTGGCCGTTTCGTGTCCGCCAAGCGTGCATCCGGGCGGGGAGACTCGGTAGGGCCGCTCGGCCCTCGCCGCAGGTGCCGTTGGTAACGGAAGCGCGTTCTCGTACTCAGGCCGTTTGGCCACCGCGCCGAGGTAGCGGTCGGACCCCCGGGGGCCCCGGTTGCGCTGTGCGGCCGACTCCTCTTCGCCAGGGGTCGTCGCTCTGGAGGGCCGGCTTCCCCGGGAGGTCCCGGGATTGGGGGGCCGAACGGCCCTAACCCATCGTCTACGCGGCGCCCAGTATTGGGGGTGGCTTCAAATCGAGAGGAGAACCACCATGCACGGTAGGCCGACGGAAACGCTTGACCGCGAGGAGTGCGTCAAGCTCATGGAGCGCCATCCCTCGTGCGTCGGGCGCATAGCGCTCGCGGGGCCCAGGCCGGTGATCTTCCCGGTGAACTATGCGATCGATCGCGGAAACATCGTGTTTCGGACAGATCCGGGATCGAAGTTCCACGCGGCCGTTCATAAGTCTTTCGTCGCGTTCGAGGTCGACTGGGTCGAACCTACTTGGCAGACTGGGTGGAGCGTCGTCGCGAGAGGGCAAGCCCACGTCGTCGTTGATCCGGGAGAGCTCCAAAGGGTCCGGCAGCTTTCGCTAGCACCGTGGGCCGCGGGAGAGAAGGAGCACTACGTGAGCATTGACACCAAGCTGATCTCCGGCAGACGCTTGAGCGAGTGATGGAATCAATGAGCCGCCCTATCGTCGTTATCGGGGGAGGCATCGTCGGAACGGCGATCGCCTATGAACTCCAAAAAGCCGACGCGCCGACGATCCTGGTTGAGCGAGACGTCGAACCTCAAGGTGCCTCTGCATTCTCTTTCGCATCGCTTAGTGCTCTCGATGAGCCACAGCGCGATGCGTATCTCCTTAAAACTCACGGGATGATCGCGTGGCGCGAATTGGGGAAGGTTTTCGGCGATGACCTAGGGATTCGTTTCCCCGGTGAGCTCCGGTGGGCCGAGTCAGCGCAGGCGGGCAGACATCTCACATCTTTGATCGAGCGTGCAACTAGTCGTGGGTACCCGGTCCGTCCCATTTCCGCTGAGGAGGTCACCAGACGCGAGCCCGCCAGCAAGGCTAGAAGTGTCGGTGCTGCGTGCTTTGCGCCAAACGACGGTCAGGCGGATCCTCACCGCGCTATCGATGTGTTGCGAGGCGCGTTTACCGACAGCGGGGGAACGTTCCTCGTCGGCCGAGCCAGCCTCATTGTCGAAGAGTTAGGTATCACCGTGCGCGTTGGGGGCGACCGGGTCGAAGCGTCGACCGTTGTTGTCGCGACCGGTTCTGAAACCACCGCGATGCTCGAGCGGCTCGGGTGGGAGATACCGATGGATCCCAGTCCGGGTCTGTTGTCGGTGACCAAGCCGATCGAGCCCTTACTTGAGGGCACTGTTTACGTTTATCCGCAGAGCGGCTTGTCCGTGCATCTTCGACAAATGCGTGACGGGCGAGTGCTTATTGGAGAACGCGCGCAGGATGAGGTCGCCAAGAACCCAACGCTAGAGCACGCGCTGTCGCTGTTTCGTCAAGCCCAGAGGTCGTTCCCGGCGCTCGAGACGACCCAGTTGGATCACTTCACTGTCGAATGGCGCCCGATGCCTCGAGACGGTATGCCTATCGTGGGTCGCCTACCGGGTTGTCCTTCCGTGTACGTCGCGACGGGTCATAGTGGGGTGACTACCGCTCCGGCCTTAGCTCATTTCGTTACCCAAGAGATCGTTCACGGGACGGAAGCCGAGCGCTTGAAGCCATTTCGACCTTCTCGCTTCCCGGCTCATCGGGCGGACGCCTACCTAAGCATCGAAGAGGCTTTCAGCGGAGCGTCTGAATATTTCATCGGCTAAGTGTGCTGAAAGGTGTGCCTACGATGGTCAGCACTCTGAATGTCGAGTCGCACAGCCCTGGAGCGATAAGGGAGAGACTCTCGCACCCTCAGGGACGGACTCATCTGCGCGATTTCATCTATGGGGGCATAGACGGAGCTGTAACGACGTTTGCCGTGGTCGCAGGTGTCGCCGGCGCAGGCCTATCTGCAACAGTTGTAATCATCCTTGGGGTCGCAAATCTGATCGCCGACGGGTTCAGCATGGCCGTTAGCAACTTCGCAGCAACGCGCGCGGAGATGCAACAGCGAGCACTGGCGAGGGTCGACGAGGAGCGCCAGATACTGGAGATCCCAGAGGGAAAACGAGAGGAGATAAAGCAGATCTTCGCCCTGAAGGGGTTCTCCGGCGAACACCTGGACCGTGTCGTCGAAGTCATTACCGACAATCCAAGGGTCTGGGTCGATACCATGATGCTCGAGGAACGCGGCTACAGCACGGCTCCAGAGGAACCTTTGCGAGCGGCTGGCGCGACGTTCCTAGCATTCGTCATTGTTGGCTTCATTCCATTGTTTGCGGTCATCCTCGATGCAGTGTTCCCATCTGTGATCGAACAACCCTTCCTACTGAGCTCCCTAATGACCGGGGTCGCGTTCTTCGTGGTCGGCGCTCTCAAGAGCAAGTTCGTTGGGCAACGATGGTGGTTATCTGGTTCGGAGACCCTGGTGATGGGTGGATCGGCTGCAGCTATCGCTTATGTGATCGGTACCATTCTCGGCAACGTAGTTGGTTGAGGCTTTGCAGCGCCGAGTGGCCCGAAAGAAAGGGAGGAATGACGCGTTCCAAGTCGACTGGGTTGAGTGAGTGACGGATCAGGGGCAGCACTCTTAGAGTGATGTGCATGAGTCCCTCGCCTGACCGCCGCGTGATGTCGCTCGTCGAGGCGGGGATGGCCCTAGCCTCCGAGTTGGATCTCGACGGCTTGCTGCAACGCATCGCCGATATCTCCCGAGAAGTCATCGGCGCTCGCTTCGGTGCCGTGGGCGTTCTGGGCGATCATGGAGAGCTGGCCCGTTTCGTCTACTCGGGTATCGACAAGCCTCTGGCCGACACTATCGGCGACCTTCCCATCGGAAGAGGGGTGCTCGGTGCCCTGATCGAAGAAGGAAAACCTCTCAGATTGCGGGAGATCTCCGACCATCCTCGGTCATATGGCTTTCCTCCCAACCATCCTCCGATGCACTCGTTCCTCGGCGTTCCGATCGTCGTGCGAGATCGGATATTCGGGCGGCTTTACCTAACCGAGAAGCAAGGGCCCGAGGACTTCACGACGGATGATGAGCGCATAGCGCTGTCTCTGGCCGCTCAAGCCGGGGTAGCTATCGACAATGCGAGATTGGTCGATGCATTGAGAACCCGCGGAGAGAGCCTCGCAATCCTCGAGGAGCGAGATCGCATCTCCAAGGATCTGCACGATGGAGTCATCCAGTCGATCTATTCGGTGGGGTTGTCGATCCAGGGTGCGATAACGCTGTTAGAGCGTGACCCAGATGGAACGAAGAAGCGGATGGATGAAGCGATCGTCACGCTCGACGACGTGGTCCGGGATGTGCGCTCCTACATCTTCGCTCTGCAACCCAAGAAGGTCGAGGAACTAGGACTAAAAAGGGGGATCGAAGAGCTGGTTAAGGATCTCGAAGTCAACGCACTCGCGGAGACTAGCGTGCGACTCTCCGAGACCGCTCTCGAGATGATTCCTGAAGCAGCAAGAGGAGACCTCATGCAGATAGCACGCGGGATCTTGTCGAATATCGCCCGTCATGCCCGAGCAACTCAGGTTTCGGTGGTGTGCACGGTTAAGGGGGGACACACCATCGTGCTGATGATCGAGGATGACGGTATCGGCTTTGACCCGGCGACGGTCAAGCGGGGCGACGGTCTCACCAATATCGAAGAACGCGCCAAGCACATCGGCGGCCGATTCCTCATCTCGGAGCGCTCCCCCAGGGGCA
This sequence comes from uncultured Actinomycetes bacterium, assembly GCA_963786155.1. Classification (GTDB taxonomy): domain Bacteria; phylum Actinomycetota; class CADDZG01; order CADDZG01; family WHSQ01; genus CAWAXW01. The sequence goes on from CAWAXW010000006.1 coordinate 793,023, forward strand.
CGGTGCATACGTTGTCGGTCCTTTTGGAAAAGAGTTGAGGGTGGCCGAAACCTTGAAGGTGATGCTGGTCGACGATCACGAGATCGTGCGTCAAGGTTTGCGTTCCCTGATCGAAGCTGAGGCGGACATCGAGGTCGTAGCCGAAGCCGATAACGGCCCCCACGCTGTGACCCTCGCCGCCAAGCACCGCCCCGATGTCGTCGTCATGGATGTTCGAATGCCCGGAGGATCGGGGGTCGAGGCTTGTCGCGCCATCCGCGACGAGCGGCCAGGTGCACAGGTCATCATGCTGACTTCGTTCTCCGATGATGAGGCTCTGTTCAATTCGATCATGGCGGGAGCCGCGGGCTTCGTTCTCAAACAGATCAGGGGCAACGACTTGATCGAAGCCATCCGCAATGTCGGCGCCGGGAAGTCTCTATTGGACCCGGAGGTAACACAACGTGTGTTGGAACGCCTTCGGAGGGCGAAATTCGACGACAAGGACCCCAAGCTAGCCCGGCTGTCGCCCCAGGAAGAACGCATACTCGGCATGATCGGGGAAGGGCTGACCAACCGGGAGATCGCTGCGAGGATCCACCTTTCTGACAAGACCGTGAAGAACTACGTTTCAACCATCCTGGGAAAGCTCGACGTTGCCCGTCGAGCGGAGGCGGCGGCATATATCGCCACGGCTCGCGCAGAGCGGCCTCAAACCGACATCTAGCCCTCAGGCGACACTCAGATGGCCCCCTCAGAGGGGGCCACTTGGCACTGGGTCCTCCACCGCTAATCACGCATCCTTAGAACAACAGGAACGTCCAACAAGGAGGACACATGGCACATACAGCGGTAGCACCCCGGATCCCCCTGGCAGGCTCCACCGCCAAAGCAGAAGTAACAGCACAGCACATGGACCGCAGGCTGCTTGACCGACTGATCAGCTGGGCCGGAGCCATCGTGGCGATTGCACTGTTAGGGCTGGGCGCCGCGGCGATCTACGGCGGATCATTCGCGCTGAGCAACGTCCGCGACCGCCTCGAGCCGCAGAACATCACCTTTCCGCCGGCAGAGGCCATGAGCGACTTCGACAAGGCCGGAGGCCTGACCGCCTACGCGGGTCAGAAAGTCGACACCGGAATCGAGGCGGAAGCGTTCTCCCGCTATATCGGTGGTCACCTAACGGAAGTAAACGAGGGAGCGACTTACGCGGAGACCAGTTCTGCAGCTCGTGCGGAAGGCCTCGATCCCAAGGTGGCAGCAGAGCTTCAAGGCAAGGCGGACACACTCTTCAAGGGCGAGACCCTCAAGGCGATCCTGCTGAACGCTTACGGCTGGTGGACGGTTGGCCAGATCACGATGTGGGCTGGAATCGGCGCAGTCATCGCCGGACTGTTCCTCTCGGTGCTGGTGGCACTCGGCTTCCGGCACGCTCGCAAGGCGCGGATTCAGAGTTAACCGGCACTGCGGTGTCGGGAAAGCGAACAGAGAGGCGCACCCGGGAGGGGGCGCCTCTCTCTGTTTAACAACCCAAGCAAGAGGAAGGAACCTGATGTCACGACGCCATGACAGTCTGATCCCGCTAACGCACGACCACCACCATGCGCTTGCCCAAATGCGAAACCTCCGAATGGCAGCCGGAGGAGAGGCTAAGGACGTCCTCCAACAATCTAAGGAATTCCTCGCCTTCTTTAGGGAGGACACCCTCAATCACTTTCGGGAGGAGGAGGAGATCGTCTTCCCGCTAGCGATCGGAGATCAGCGAGCGTCGAAACTTGTCTCCCGGGCCGTCACAGAGCACATTCAGATCCATGCGCTGGTCGCGCAACTCGCCATCGAGGTTGGCGAAGGCAGGGTGCGCGGATCAACTGCACTTGGATTGGCCGAGGCTCTCGAGGCGCACATCCGCTTCGAGGAGCGAGAGATATTCCCCCTGCTCGAAGAAGTGGTTTCCGACGCTCAGCTTCGTCGGATGGCTCTAACACCTCGGAACCGAGACGCGGCATAGCGAGCGCGAGAAGAACCAAGCTGGGGTTCTAAGCCGGGTTTGCCTCTCCGAACCAGGTCGCAAGAGCTCGAGGTAGTTCTCTGTCGGTGAGGTCTCCTGCCCAGGCGACATGCCCGTCGGGTCGGATCAACACGGCCGGGGGCGGAGCGATCACTCCGAGGACCGGGAGCTCCCAAACGCCATCGACCTTAGCGTCGACCATCCGGACTCGACCGGCCCACGGAGAGATGTCGAAACCTCTGAGTTCGCCGAGGTTGAGGAGCACGGGCCGGGCCTCGTGCAGCAGCGTGGACACGCGGGTCGGGCCGTCCGCGGTTTGCAGATCGAGGTCGGGCACGCGCCTCCCTAGGAGCGGGTGCCCCTCTCCGAGGTCGTAGTGGATGTCGAGACCGGAGACGTTCGCGGCCATCCGTCGGCGCGGCTCTTCCATGCCGAGCAGTTCGGTCATCGTGTCGCGAAGAGCCTTGTGTCGGTCGCCGGGGCTGCCGAGCGCGACCTGCACCTTGGTGTTGTGCAATACCCGGGCACCGACCGGATGCCGTTCCGCGTGGTAGGTGTCCAGGAGGCTCTCGGGTGACGTCTTGTTGACCACCTGGGCCAGCTTCCATCCCAGGTTCACAGCATCCTGCACGCCGGTTTGGAGACCCTGGCCGCCCTGCGGGGGATGCACGTGTGCGGCATCGCCGGCCAGCAGCACGCGGCGATCGCGGTACGAGGCTGCTTCTCGCGTCATGTCGGTGAACCGGGAGATCCGGCTAGCGCTGCGAAGCCCGTAGTCCGTCCCGTACACGCCGACGAGTGCATCGCGAAGGTCGTCCATGCTCGGTTCCGGGTCTCGTTCGAGTCGTCGTTCCATGATGACCACCCCGACGGACTTCCCGTCTCCGGCCTGACCGAGCGCATGGGTACCGGCGTCGTCGTGCCGGAAGCCGAACTCAGGTTGCTCGTCCATCTCGACCTCGGCGATCATCCAGCTGGTCGAGGGCTCCAGCCCGACGAAGTCGATTCCGGCTGTCTTGCGGATCAAGCTGCGTCCTCCGTCACAACCGACGAGATACTCCGCTCGCAGCGAGTCGCCCCCGGACACTTCGACATCGACGCCGGTGTCGTCCTGGGCGAAGCCCACCACCTCCTGTCCACGGAGTATCGGAACCGCGAGCTCCTCGACCCAGCCGGCCAGGATGGGCTCGAAGTGGCTCTGCCACAGCGCGAGCACGTAGTTGTGGCGGGTGGGGAAGTCGCTGATGTCCAACGCTGTCCCGGCGAACCCCAGTGCGGGGACGGTGTATCCGGCGTCTAGGAATCGTTGAGCGATACCACGCTGATCGAGCACCTCGATCGTGCGCGAGTGAAGACCCCCGCCGCGCGATCCGTCGACAACCTGAGTCGTGCGTCGTTCGACGACGACGACATCGATCCCCGCCAACGCCAGCTCGCCCGCCAACATCATCCCGGTCGGGCCGCCTCCTGCGATCACCACCGCGTGTTCACGCATCAACTGCTCACCAGGGATCTATCAACGGCCGTTTCTTTCCCGTGCGAGCTACGGGTAGGGGAGCGGCCCGCAGGACTTCCGCGATCGTCGCTCTGGTTTCGGCGGGGTCGATCACGTCGTCGATCTCGAAGTGAGAGGCGAGGTTCAGCGCCTTGCCGCGCTCGTACGCCTCCGCCACGAACGCTTGGAACGCCGCATCGCGATCGGCCTCGTCTTCTATGGCTTCGAGTTCCTTCCGGAACCCGAGCCGTATCGCGCCTTCGAGATTCATGCCTCCGAACTCGCCGGTGGGCCACGACACGGTGAGCAACGGGGCGTGGAACGAGCCGCCGGCCATCGCCTGGGCGCCGAGCCCGTACCCCTTGCGCAGGACCACCGTGATCCACGGCACCGTGACGCTGGCGCCCGTCACGAACATGCGCGCGAAGTGGCGAACCTGCGCGGTCTCTTCGGCGGCGGGACCGACCATGAAGCCCGGCGTGTCGCAGAGCGAAACGATCGGCAGGTCGTACGCATCGCACAGAGCCATGAAGCGCGCGGCCTTGTCGGCTCCGTCGCTGTCGATCGCCCCGCCCAAGCGGCGCGGGTCGTTGGCGAGGATCCCCACCGGTCTACCCTCGATCCGGGCCAGTGTGGTCACGATCGTCCGGCCGAACTCGGGTCGGAGCTCGGTGACGGTGTCCGGAGTCCGCGAGCGTCTCGATGATGGGGCGAGGGTTGTACGCGGTACGACGGTGTTCGGGCACGAGCCCGCGCAACACCGTCTGGTCGGAAGCATCCCCACCTTCGATCGAGCCTGTGAAGCAGGACAGCAGGCGTTTCGCTACCTGCACGGCCTCCGGTTCGTCCTCGACGAGGACATCGACGACTCCCCTTGATGCGTGCATCGGGGCGGGCCCGATCTCGTCGGGAGCGTGTGTCCCCAGACCTCCGGCTTCGATCATCGCCGGCCCTCCCATGCCGATGTTTGCGTCGCGCGTCGCGACAATTAGGTCGCAACATCCCAGCAGTGCGGCATTCCCCGCGAAGCAGTAGCCCGACGCGATCCCGATCGACGGTACGAGTCCGCTGAGGCGTGCGAACAGCGCGAACGCCATCGTGTCGAGGCCTGAGACCGTTGGCACGTCGGTATCCCCGGGCCGGCCACCTCCGCCTTCCGCGAACAGGACTACCGGCAGGCGCAGACGTTCGATGACATCGAACAAGCGATCCTTCTTGCGATGGTTGACAGCCCCCTGCGTCCCGGCGAGCACCGTGTAGTCGTAGGACAAGACCGCGCACGGATGCCCGTCGACGTGGCCGATGCCACCGATCAGTCCGTCGGCCGGCGTGTTCGTGATGAGGTCATCGAGCGATCGGCGACTCCGCTGAGCGGCGAGAGCGAGGCCCCCATATTCAACGAACGTTCCCTTGTCACAGAGGTCCTCGACGTTCTCGCGCGCCGTGCGCCGGCCCTTGGCCCGCCGGCGTTCGACGGCATCGGGACGAGCAAGGTCGCCCATCGCCGCTCGTCGCTTGAGCAGTTCCTCGAGTTCAGGTCGCAAGTCCTCGCCGGCCATCGCGCCGGACTCTAATTGATGCCCTTAGGACCTCACGTTTTAGGGGCTTGAACGAAAGACTCGACCGTGTGCCAGCGTGAATCCGAGCAGCGCGCCTCGGATAGGTGCATCTGGTCCGCCCCGAAATGGTCATCCGGCGAGAAGTTCAACAGCGGCATCGCCGGCGTCTTCAGGTTGCGAACCTTCTCGGTGGCGGCGATGAAGCCTTCCCTGGTCAGGTTGGCTCCGGCGTTCTCGAGCAGACCGCGGATCTGCTTGGCCACGCTCCATCCCAGCCATACCAAGTCGTCGCCTTGGCCTCCGTAGACCGCCTCCATCGCCTTGTCGTACTCGGTGTCGTATTTGTTGCGGTCCACCCACGCCGGCATTGGTGAGAACCACAAGCCTTTGTCGAGATTCGGGCAGCCCGTCCGTGCGACCGTGTCGATCGTCATGAACAATCCGATCCCGACCCATTGCGGGTTGTAGCCCTGCGAGTCGGCGGCTTTCAGCACCTGGAGAAACCACACTGGTGCGGCCATCGCGAACACGTTCTCGATACCGAGCGTATTCATCTCCTGGACGATCACTTGTGCCTCAGACTGACCGGCGTTCTTGCTAACAGCGCGGTCGTAGTCGAGGGTTGCCCCCCGCTTTTCCATTGCTGCGGTGAAAGCATCGTGCCCGTCCTGGAAGTTCGGAGTGTCGAACCGAATCATTCCGTTCTTCTCATCTCGCGCCCCCAGCCTTGTGACCATCATCTCGGCGAGTAGAGGGCCCTGATCGGGATAGGTCATCCACGTCGTGAAGTAGTTGTAGAGCCCCGTTAGTCCGGCCTCCGTGACTCCAGCGGAGATGAACGGCACTCCTACGGAAGCTGCGTAACGCGCGCAGGCCTGGATCTGGTCGGCGCCGGCGAGACCCGACAACAGAAAGACGTTGTCCTTCTCGACCATCTCTTTGCACACCGCGACGGCCTGGCTCGGGTTGTAGTTGTCGTTCTTAAGGATCGCCTCGACGTTTCGGCCGTGGATCGATCTGTTTGTTCTGCTTCATCCACTCCCATAGAAGCTTGGAGCCCTGCTGCGCCGAAGCGGAAGGAACTGGGGCTGCGCCGGTCAATGGTGCGTGCGCGCCGATCTTGATGAGATCGTTCGTCACTCCGGTCGACGTTGCTCCGCCTGCGGCCGCTCCACCCGAAGCGCCACCTTCGGTTGTGCCTCCTTCGGACGTGCCTTCTCCGGTCGTTCCGCTCGTGGTCGGGACACCCGCCGTCTCACCCGTGGTGCCGCCTCCGACGGCGCTCGAGCCGAGGTCGCCGGAACCGGAAAGGTCACCGGCATTACCGATCACGTTTCCTTCCGCGTCGACGATCTGACCTTGTGCGTTGACCGTCGCCCCTTCGGGGAGCGCAGATCCACTGGTGGCCACGCCCGGTTTCTGACCGCAAGCGGCAGCGATCAGTAGCGCCACACACGCGAGGGCGGGCAGATGGAATCGATTCGGCTTCAGCCCGGCTACCTCCCTTGTCGCGTTTGGCTTAGCCATGCTTTCGGCGGTGATTGACCAGATTCCTCCGGCTGGAACAGTCGAGTTTCGGCGATGACCCAACCTCCTGCCAAGCCTGCCTCCGGGGGGCGTCTTCCCGTAGCAGAATGGGGTGACGGGGGCGTAGCTCAGTTGGTCAGAGCGGCGGACTCATAATCCGTTGGTCGCAGGTTCGAGTCCTGCCGCCCCCACGAGATTTTGGCGGCTAGGTCGGTGGTCTGGCCGGCTTGGTGATTACGAGCTTTTTCTTTGACTTCGCGGTGCCCTCCGGGCTGATGACCGACACGAACCCGGTCTTGGTGCCGTCGGGAATCACGACCGTGATCTGATCGTCCGTCACAGAGGAGAAGACGGTTATCGACTTCGATCCGATCTTCACGGTGCGAACGCGATCGAGGTGGGTTCCGTTGATCGTCAGCGTCGATCCCGGCCGCGCCTTGGCGGGCGCGAAGTTCTTGATCTTCGGCGGAAGGAGCTTCTCGAAGGTCGCGATGACGCCGCTCGTGGTCGACGCCATGAAGGTGCAGGTCGGCTGGCTTCCCGCACATTCCCCGGCCCACGAGATGAAGCGCGATCCGGCTTGGGGCACAGCGGTCAGAGTGATCGTTTGCGACCCGACCTCCATCTCGCAGACGTCTCCGCAGCTGATGCCCGCGGGATCGCTGGTAACCGTGCCTTGGCCATCGCCCTGGGTCTCGACGAACAACCCAAGGCGGGCGGGGGCCTCGTAAGTAGCGACCTGTATGGAATCCCGAGGAAGCCCATCCTGGACGATCTCCGCAACTATCGTGCGCTCGCCGGCCACTCCGACGGCCGGCTTGAACTCGAAGGAGCCCGAGGCCTCGCTCGTCTCGAGGATCACCGCAGACGTGTCGCCCGCGTTCTCGACGAAGCGAACGACCTGGCCCGGCACGGCCTTCAGGTTCCAGTTAAGGGATCTCGTCGCGCCGGTCCCATTCACCGAGGCCGAGACCTCGGGTTGGTCCAGCCCCTTCGCCGAGGAAGCGGACTTGAGCGGTGAGGAACCGTTCTGCAGGGACACGATCCAGGTACCTGCGGCCGGCTTGTCCACCAACAGGATCGTCTCGTTCGTATCGTCATCGACCACGAACAGGTAGTCGTCGTGTTGACCGAGCGTGTCGGGGCCGAGCTTGATCGACTGACCGTTGGGTCTCGTAACCGTGATCAGCGGTGGGGCCTGGGTGCCCTCGAACCTGAAGGCATGCACCGGCTCGCCCGGGGGCACTTGAATCTGAAGCTGCGTGGTGTCCTGGGCGGTAGCACTCGCCCTCGATGCCAGCCTGCCGCGCACCACCGATCGAGGCATACCCACTGAGATCACAGCCCACGAAGGCCTGCGGACCTTCCTTCCACTTGAATCCCATGCCGGCGGCCCAGCCCGCAGACCAGCCTTGGATCTGGCCGCACACGGCCACTCCGATATCGGACAAGATCGCCTTCGCAGCGAGACCGACGCGGATGGTGTTGCACCCGTTGCATAGGAAGCTCGGCGTCGGAAGGTTGAGGGCCGCACCTACCTGGCCCTCGATCTGGAAGGCGAGAGGGCTTGAGCGGACCTGGCCGCGCACCCGACCGGTCACCTCTGCAATACCGAACTTGAAGCCGTTCGCGCAGGTCCCGAGGCATCCCTGCACGTCGATGCTGGCCGGCACGCTGTAGTCGACATACGCATCGCCGAGAGGGATATTCATTACGGCGACATCCCCGGCCACCCTGAAGCCCGGAGTCTGAGCATTGTTGGGGAATCGCAGGGTGACATCACCATCGGCGGTCGCAGGACGCAAGCCGAAGAGCGTCGGTCCCCACTGGGCGCCCAAGCCACCGGTGAGCGAGGGCGGATTCCGATCCATCCCGAACTTGACCCTGTAGATCGCACTGCCGGGAAGAAGCGCGATCGGGATCACCGGCTGGCCGAGCTTGACCTCGGCGGATAGCTCCTCCAACTGAACCCCGTCGAATGCAATCGTCGCGTCGTTCACTTCGATGAGGCCCGGAAGCTCGACGTCGACCTTCCCTCGCCAATTCGCGGTAGAGCCGACGAAGGCGATATCGAGGTCGTTCACCTTTATGTAGTTGATGAGGGTCGCGCTGTCGATCTGGATACGACCGAAGTTGGGACGGTTCTGGTTGTTCAACACGAGCGTGCCGCGGATCGGCGATACCTGAGCTAGGAGAACCCTGACGTTCCCTGTTATGTCGAACTGACGAAGTGAAGGTATGTAATCCATCTGGAACGACGTCAGATCAAGCAAAGGTTGGGATGTGTTTGTCAACGTGTTCCGCAGCTCGAACAGCGGGATGTTTGCTCCGGCGATACGCGCCGAGGTGAGCTGCCCTCCCCTTAGCCGGAAGTCCCAGGTCAAGGTTGGGCCCCCCTGGGTCAGGGTCGCGACGCCGGTCCACTGGTCCTGGCCGGCCGCGTCTTTCTGCCAGTTCAGTTGGACGGTGGAAAGCGAGAACATGTTCGGGATCACGAGATTCGTGATGGTTACCCCAGCGCTCACCAGGTTGCCGAGGAGGTTCAGTTGGAGCTGGCCGTTGAAGCTCCCAGAGCCGTTCGTTCCGGCGACGGTTCCACTGACCTGGTAGGTCGGGAAAGCCGCCAACGTGATCTGCAGGTTGGTGACCACCGTCGTGCCTCCGAAGAGGGTGCACTGCGGGATCGTGATCGTGGACGAGGAGGGGATGCCGGTGCTCCTGCCCAGGAAGGTGAAGGTGCTGGTGCTCCTCTGGAAGTTCCAGCAGTCGCTACCGATCGTCTGCCGCGACGCGGCGAGCCGCCCCTCCCGTCGGCACAACGCCGCCCATGCTCCATGTCTTGCCGTTGGAGGAGGTCATGTTCAGGCCGGGAAGCTCGAACAACCCGGCGATGGACAGGTTGGTCAGCGTCATGTTCCCGAATGACACCTGGCCGTCGGTGAGGCCGACCGTGCCTCCAAGGCTCCCGGTCGCACTGGACGAGATGACGTCGCCACTAGCCCGCCAGGTCCTGCCCGCGCCCGAGTATGCCAATCGCGCGCCCTTAACGGCGAAGAACCCCGCGAGGGCGACGTCGAAGGGATCGGTCCGCATCGACGTCGCCGGGATCCCTCCTGACAATTGAGACTCCATCGTCACGAACGAGCCCTCACCCCCGAACATGTCCGGAAGCATGGCGGGGATCGTGATCAAGGCTCCGTTGGCGTTCGGCTGGAAAAGCGCGGCCGCCCCCACCTTCATTCCGAACAGATCTTCTCGTCCGGTCGACATAAGCAGCTCGGGGGTGTTGAGGTCGAGGTTGATCTTGTCCCGGAGCAGAACGAGGGGGTCAGGCGGGGTTCCGGTCGAGCTGATGGTGGCGAAGAGAGCGGCATCGCCCGAGGTGATCAGCTGTCGGTTGTCCTTGAACAACGTGACCTCGCCGCCACCGGGATCCAGGTACAAGCCGTTGACGAGTATCGGCTGGATGCTCACGAGGCCGCCGCTCTTGTTCTTGAAGCAACCGGAGATCCTCCAAGGGCCGACGCTGTGGTTTGTCTCGTTCCCGTCGCAGGGTGGCGGTCCCGCGGGGTCGGGCTCGAATCGGGCGTTGGCAAACACCGGTTTGCCTCCGACCGTCACCTCGCAGGTCTTCGACGTCCCGCTGCAGGCTCCGCTCCAGCCTCTGAACACCGAACCCCGGCCGACCGAAGCCGTAAGTTTGACGTTGCCTCGGAGATCCCCGCGACACTCATCGAACTGAGGCTTGCAATCGATGCCTTTCGGCGAGCTCTTCACCGTTCCGAACCCCGCCCCCAGCTTCCCTACTACGAGCTCGGGAGGGAAGACTTCGAAGCGGTGATGGGCGGGGCTCGGGTCGGTTCCACGCTCGTTCTTCGCTCGAACGTAGAAGTCGTAGTGGCCGGACTTCAGATCGCCGTAGCTCACGATCGGCTGGTTCGCGGACGCGTTGGCCATCGAACCGCAATCCTTGTAATCGTGCTTTCCGGCATAGTCGACATTGGTCGAGAGCCGGCACTCGAATGAGACCGGATATCGGTTCGAAGCGAACCGGAAGGTCGCCTCTCGCGTTCCAACGGCCTCGCCCGGCTTCTCCGTGATGATCGTGTCCGGGGCTCCTTCGCGGCTCCAGTCGGGGACGACGAGCCGGTCCGGCGCGTAGTCCGTGAGCTGTTTCAGACCGCTTCCATCGGCACCGATGGTGAAGAGCTGACCGCCACGGATGAACGCGATACGAGTGCCGCTCGGCGACCACACGGGGGAGCGATCGCTCGGGCCGTCGGTCAGCTTGGCGAGCCCCGTCCCGCCGTTGATGTTGACCGTGTAGAGGCTCGATCTCCCCTGAGAGTCAACGACGACGAAGGCCATCTTCTGGCCGTTGGGGGAATAGCTCGGCTCGATATCGGTGCCCGGTTGGGTCGAGTCGGCAGTGAGCTGGGCAAGCCCCCGCCCGTCGGGCTGGATCGTGAACAGGTCGCCCCTGTCGGAGAAGACGAGCCGGGATCCGTCTGGAGACCACGCGGGGTTGCCTCCGTCGATCGCCAAGGTGACCGGTTGCACGTCGGTCCCATCGGGCTTGACCGTGTAGATCTTCGTCGTAGGCCCGGGAGGTCCCCAATCGGGCACATAGTCGTCACCGGGCGCGCTGGTAACCCGTGCCTCTGCGTCCGGCGTACTCGCAGAAACCGTATAGAGGTCAAGGTTGTCGTTGCGTCGGGCCTCGAAGACGATCGACGTCCCGTCTGGAGACCAGCTGGGGTGCTGGTCGTTAGAAATGTTGGTCGTGAGATGCAGCGGGTTCGACGCGTTGGAGCCGTTCGCGTTCATGACCATGATGTCGAGGTCGCCGTGCTCCGCGCTGCTGTAGGCGATCTTCGTCCCATCGGGCGAATACACCGGGTTGATCTCGTCCCATTCGGTATTGGTGAGGTTGACCTCCCCCGTTCCATCGGGGTTGATCTTGAAGATGTCGAACTGGTCCTCGCGCACTGACGAGAAGAGGATGTGCGCTCCATCACACGACCATTCGGGAGTTCCGTCCGTGAAGTCGTTGTTGGTCACCTGCTTGAGCGCCTTAGTACCGAGATCGAGAACGAAGATCTCGGTGTCGCCGCCGATCAACTTGGTTATCACCACCTTGTTCTCGGTGGGGTGATAAGCGAACGCGCCCGTATCTTGAGCCGGACTGACATCACGGTCGTCGCCGCCGACCGCGGCTATCTCCCTGAAATTCAGTTGGTTGTTGTCGGTCCGCGTGAATCCGATGTGCAGCCCATCTGGTCGCCATCTCGGAGCGCCTTCGGTCGACTCCGTGCTCGTGAGCTTCTTGACGCCGCTGCCGGTCGGAACCTGAGCCGAGGGCGGCACCAGCGAGTGGATGTCGGTTCCGCTGAGGTAGGCGATCCGGGAACCGGCGCGGCTCCCGTTCGTGCACGGTGCGGAGCCTCCGCCCACACTGCTCGTGAAAGCTATGCGGGAGCCATCGGGTGACCAGGCGGGCTCGACATCGCCGTTGCTCGTGCTCTCGAGCATGGTCTCGTTGCCGCCACTCGAAGCGATGGTGTGAAGACGCGGGCGACGCTTGGCATCGTCGGTATCGATATGCGAGTAGGCGATGCGACCATCGGGCGACCACGAGGGATGGATGATCGAACCATCTCCTTGCGTGACGACCCCGAGCTCGACCGAGTTCAGTGACGGGCTGACTTCGTTGGGATTGAGGGTCTCTATCCGGTACTCACCCTTGCCATCGTTCTGCCACACGATCGCGATGTCGCCGTCGAGTCCGGGTGGGGTGCCGCTCGCCGGTCGGCTCGGCGCGGCTACGAGCGCTGCGGCCAGCAGGCACGTGCTAACAGCAACGCGTATGGCGCGCTTCATACGGCAGGAAACACAGCACTAGCGAGCCCAGGGATACCGAGCTGGAACCATCGCGCGTAGAGGCGCATCTCCACTCCTCAGCTGGATTTTGTGAAGCATGAAGATGATGACGGCCGAGAAAGGAAATTCATACCAATTCTGACTAGGCACTTCTGCGTATCTTTGAGTGCAGGCTCGAGCGGCAGGGATTGACGCCGCTCTTGCCGAATAGCTCCCCCGGCAAGCACGTGGACCAATGGGTAGGGGGAAACATGAAGAAAGCACGTCTGTTTCTGGTCGGGACATTGATGTCCACGTTCTTCATTGTCGGGCCGGCCGGCCCGGCGAGTGCAAACTGCCAGGGGGATCCGAACCTTCCAGACCCCTGTGTGGCGATCTGCCAGATCGGCCAGAGCAACAAGTACACCGAAGGTCTGTTCTCGTTCTGCGAGATCTGGTAACAGCGAGATCGGCCGCGGCTCAGACTGCTTCATGGACCGTTCGAGAGCCTGACGCTGATCGTCCCAGTCGTTTTGATTGAGCTGGCCGGACAGTCCACCTGGACCCCCCAGCGGGGAAGACCGATGTCGAACTCGAGCGAGTCACCCGGCTCGAATGAGATGGGTCCGGGCGTCTCGCCGCAGAAGCCTCGAAAGTTCTGTCCGCCACCACTTACCTCGAAATACACGGGTTGCCCGTGAGCGTCCGTCACCTTCGCGGTGAAGAAGGCTTCCGTCGGACGGGTCTCGATGATCAGGCAGGCGAACGGACCCAACAACGACTGGCAGCCGGTGACCGGCGCTACGAATGGGGGTGCGTAGCTCGCCTCCACCGTGCGCTCGACACGCTTGCGCTCTGCCTTCTTGGCCTCAGCCGTAGTAGCGGAACCAACTGCAAGTCCGAGGACCATGAACAAGATCAAGAATCTCCTCATCGGACGACCACCTTCCCTTTGACCACCGAGCTCTTGTTGCCGGCGGCATCGACGGCTTTGATCCGGTACTCGTACTTGCCTGGCTTCACTACTCGGCGATCGTCGTTGCGCCCATTCCATCTCACCGAATGCCGATCACCGGGGAGAGATTCACCCTTCAAGAGAGTCCGAACGGGCCGGCCGTCGCGGTTGAAGATCGTGAGGTCCACCGAGGCGCTCTCCGAAAGGGTGAACGCGATCGTCGTGAACCGCTTGTTGTCGGCGGTTGGCGTGAAAGGGTCCGGCGCATCGGCAACCTTGCTGATGGTCGGTGGGGTGGAGTCGCCGGTTACGTATGCATAGGCGGCACCCTGTTTGGGGTTGGCACCAACTTGCGCGAACCCGGACCCGACGATGACGTTGTCGCCGGACAGACCGACCGAGACACCGAAGGTGTCGCCCGCGGCTCCATCTTGGGCGACGAGCTTTGCCTGCTCAGACCAGGTCGCGCCGCTGCGAGTGAACACGTAAGCGGAACCCTGGCCATCCCTGCCGTCGATGTCGTCCATCTGCGCACCCGCCACGATCGTGTCCCCGGACACTGCCACCGAACGGGCGAACTGATCGCCCGCGGCCCCGTCCGACGCGGTGAGCTTTGCCTGCTCGGTCCAGGTTTGGCCGGCCCGGGTGAACACATAGGCGGAGCCCTGGTCGACGCTGTCGCCCGCGTCATCGTAGTAGGCACCCACAGCCGCGGTGTCGTCGTAAACCGATACCCAGAAGCCGAATCCGTCGTCGTCGGCGCCGTCCGATGCGGTCAGCTTCGCCTGCTCGGTCCAGGTTCCTTCGGATCGGGTGAACACGTAGGCCGAGCCCTGATTAGAGTTGGCGCCGACATCATCCCCCGCGGCCCCAACCAGCGCGGTGTCGCCCGATAGCGCGACCCGAAGGCCGAAATCAGAGTCGTTGCTGGCGTCTGAGGCGGTCAGCTTGGCCTGCTCGGTCCACGTTCCTCCGGCTCGGGTGAACAGGTAGGCGGCCCCCTGGTTTGGGTTGGCGTCGATCGTTGTCTGCGGGGCGGCCCCGATGAGCGCGGTGTCGCCGGACACCGCGACCGAGAAGCCGAATTGGTCGGCGACGCGTCCGTCCGACGCGGTCAACTTGGCCTGTTCGCTCCAGGTTCCTCCGGACCGGGTGAAGACGTAGGCAGAGCCCTGATCGGCGTTGGCACCGACGTCACGCCAGAAGGAGCCGACCACCACCGTGTCACCGTCCACGGCCACCGCTTGGCCGAATCGGTCCGCGGCGGCTCCGTCCGAGGGAACTAGCTTCGCCTGCTCGGTCCAGGTTCCTCCCGACCGGGTGAACACATAGGCCGCACCCTGAACTGGGCTGCCGGCGGCATTCTGCGGAGCGCCTATCACCGCGGTGTCTCCGGACACCGCTACGGCGACACCGAAGAAGTCCGCGGCCGTCCCGTCCGAAGCGGTGAGCTTGGCGATCCGCCCCTCCGTCTTCTTGGCCTCGGCGCCACCCATCGAACCGGCTATGAGTCCGAGGACCATGAACATGATCAAGAACCGTTTCATCGAAATCTCCTTCTTAGGAACCGCTGTTGATCGACAGGCGTGGGAAAGAGGGCCACGATCGTGGCCCGAGTCGACTAGGGAAGGTTCGAGAGCGTGGCGCTGATCGACCCAGAAGTCTTGAACCTGTAGGGGCAATCCAGCGGGCCCAGCCAGCCAACACCCCAGTGCGAGAAGAAGTGAGGCGCTGGCTCGATAAGGAACTCGAGTCTGGAACCTGCGTGTTCGAAGGGAACTGGTCGGGTCGTCTCACCGCAGAAGGTTCCGACTGTCATGCCGCCCTCTGTAACCACTTGGACGTACACGGGTTGGCCGTGAGCATCCGTGACTTTGGCGGAAAAGAAGGCTTCCGTCGGACGGACGTCGACGACCACGCACGCAAACGAACCTCTGCCCGCGTTGCACTCGTTGAACGGCTCGGAAACGGCGGCATAGTTCCCCTCGACGGTGCGTTCGACCCGCGCGGCCTTCTTTCCCTTGGCTTCGGCCGTCGCCACCGACCCGGCTGTTAGACCGAGGACCATGAACATGATCAGGAACCGCTTCATCGAAATCTCCTTGCTAAGGAACCGCTATTGATCGAGGGGCGTGGGAAGGAGAGCCACGATCGTGGGCCCGGTTCCCACGCCCCAAAAGGGACATGAGAGGCACAATGGGCACTGCTCAGCCCGGGGAGCGGGACGAGGTGGAGGGGTCAGGAGCCGTGGACCAAGCACCGCAGACCAGGAGAATGCGGTCGTGACGGGCGCTTCCGACCGCCGCCTTGGACAACGTTTTGGGGACTACGTCCTCGAGGAGCAGGTCGGGCGCGGGGGTATGGGCGTGGTCTTCCGCGCTCGGAACACGGCCACCGATGCAGTCGTTGCCTTGAAGCTCATGGCGCCCGACCTCGCCGACAACGCCGACTTCCGGGAGCGCTTCATCCGAGAGGCCGAGGCAGGTCCGCACCTAGGTCATCCCAACATCGTCCCGGTGTTCGAGTCCGGTGAGGCGGACGGAGAGCTCTTCATCGCGATGGAGCTCATCCAGGGCACCGATCTCAAGGGTCTGATCCAGCAAGAGGGCAGGCTCGACCCCAAGCGCGTGCTGTCGATCTTCCGACAAGCTGCGAGCGCTCTGGACGCTGCTCACGAGTCGGGAATGGTGCATCGCGACGTCAAGCCGCAGAACATCCTCGTCGTTCCGCGCGAGACACCGCAGGATGTCGATCGCGTCTATCTCACCGACTTCGGGTTGGTGCGACCGCTGTCCTCAGAAACTTCTGCCAGCCGAACCGGTCAGGTGTTCGGCAGCGTCGCCTACATGGCTCCCGAGCTCATCGAAGGCATCCCCGCGGATGGGCGCGCTGATGTCTACGCGCTCGGGTGCGTGCTTTACGAGTGCCTCACAGGGAACGTTCCATTCGAACGCGACAATGAAGTGGCGGCAGTGTGGGCGCACATCCACGAGGATCCGCCGATGCTCACCGACACACGCCGCGATCTACCCGGGCGGGTTGAACGACGTCGTATTGAAGGCGATGGCGAAACACCCGGACGATCGCTTCCTCACCTGTGGCGAATTCATCGCGGAGCTCGAACTTGGTCTTGAGCGAAAGCTCAGCGCCTTGAGACACAAGCATGTACGTCCACTCGTCGCCCGCATCCCGCGTCGCAAGACCGAGCGCGAGGTATGGGCCCCCAACTTCTTCCCCGAGCTCTCCCGCGTGCGGGCTGCTACCCGTGAACGCTTCGATTGGCGCAAAGCCGCGGCCCTGCTCACTCTGGTGGCGCTCCTTTCGACGATCCAGGTTGGCCGCGATGGAGGGATCCCTCAGGCAGTGGCCGACGTTGCCGGTGCCGCAGATTCGGTTGCCGACTCGGTCGTCGCAGCGGTGATCGACCCCGAACGTGAACCCGAAACCATCGGTAGCAAGATCGCCGGGACGGAGCAGGATGCACCACGCGCCGGGAAGGGCGACGAAAGTATCGCCCCGTCCGACCGGAAGAAGCTCAAGGCCCTGCTTGCCGGCGGCGACCCGACGATGGGGAGCAGAGACAAGGGGTCTTCGGGTGGCATCCCCGAGACCGCTCCGGGCTCCGGAAAGATCGCATGGGCGAAGGGAGACGTTACCGCCGGCATTTACTCGACGGATCTCTGGGTCATGGATCCCGACGGCAGCAACCACAACCGGCTGACCGCTAACCCGGACACCTTGGAGTTGTGGCCGAGCTGGTCACCCGACGGGACCTATATCGCCTATGTCATAGTGCGACCGCCCAACCCCACCACCCAGGACCTCTGGGTCATGGACGCCGACGGAAGCAACAAGACAGACCTCGGCCTCTGCCCCGGGGTCGGCAGGTGCGGCAAGCTCGCTTGGTCTCCAGACGGACGCCGCGTTGCCTACGGGCAGGGGACCGATCTCTGGGTTACTGACCTAGCGAGGGGAACGCGTGAGCTACTCGTCGCTGGTCAGATCAGGGAGCCCAATCCAGCTCTAGATGGAAGGGGATCTGGTCCCACGTGGTCACCGGACGGCAAGTCGCTCGCGTTCGAGTGCGGGGACGATCTCTGTGTCGTCGGCGCGGATGGAGGGGAACCCCGAGTGATAGGACCTGCGCTCGGGGATCCGGACTGGTCGCCCGGCGGAGATCTGTTGGTGGGCGAAGATTGGCCCGACTCCTCGGAACGGGCAACCGACTTGGTCATCCATCGTCTCGACGGTAACGACCGGCGCTGGTTGACAAGGGCGAGCGAGCATTCGGGAGTGCTTAGGTTTCCGAGCTGGGCCCCCGACGGCGAAGCGATCGTCTACACGGACGAGACGTCGTTGTACCGCGTCGAACGCGACGGCACCGATCGTGTCAAGTTGACCTCGGGCGAGAGGGATCTGATGCCCGACTGGGGGCCATCCTCGTAATCAACGATGGGCGGCCGGCGACGTGCTCGTCCTCCCATCAACGATTGCGAGGATCGCAACAACGTCGCTCTCCCGATAGAACCTGTAGATCACGATCATCCACCGCCAAGGTCCGAGGAGGAAGCGCCGTGGTGCGAAGGCACCACCGAGCTCCGCACCAAGCTCGGGGAACTCCGCCAGAGGGCGGATCGAGCGTTTGACGCGCTCGATCGTGTTCTCAGGCAAGCGATGAGTTCGGATCAAGTCGTGTAGATCGCGCTCCGCGGCATGGGTCACGACGACCCGAGCCATCGACGCCTACAGCTCTTCTAGCTCGGTGACTTTGCCGGCCTCCACCTCTGTATCGGCTTTCGCAAGCCGCTCGGGGAGGCCCGGGATCCCCTCGAGTACCTCGGTGATCGAACTGGCATCGGGGTCGGCGTCGTCGATCGCTGCGGACAAGAGCGAGCGGGCGAGCGTCCCATCGGCGACGCGTGCCCGATCCGCCAGGCGGGCAAGCTTCTCGGCGTGCTGCTCATCGAGCGAGACATTGAGGCGGCGGCTACTCACTCTGCTACCCTACACAGATCAACACACTTTGTGTACCCACACTCTTTGATTCAGCTTCTTGCTCGTTCGATCCGGGCTATCCAGAGGTCGTCGAGGCGTCGATCCACCGTCTTGACCCGGTAGTCCCTTAGCTCGAAGAGGTCCTCATAAAGGGAGAACAACTCGCCCACCCGACCCGGCAGGCCCGAGATCGGGACCTCGAGCTCGTCCGGGCGTCCCGCCAACAGCCTGTCGACCTGCCTCAGGCCCGGGTGGTCTTGCGACGCCCGTCTCCGACCCAACCAATCCCTCATGGCGCCTCCGAAGTTAGGTAATCCATCTGCTGCTCGACAGGCGTGGGAAATGGGGCCACGATCGTGGGACCGGTCCCCACGCCTCCACAGCACATGAGGAGCACAATGGGCACTGCTCGATTCGGGGACCTGGACGAGGCGGAGGGGTCGGAACCCGTGAACGAAGCACTGCCGGCGACTAACAACCCGATTCTTGTGGGAAGAGACGCAGAGTTCGCCGCGCTCCGGACAGGGTTAGAGGAAGCGATCGCAGGGCGAGCGGGCCTGTTTCTCATAACCGGAGAAGCGGGGATGGGCAAGAGCCGCCTCGTCGAGGAAGTCACGTCGCTGGCTCGCTCTCGAGGTTTCCGCGTCCTTTCGGGACGATGCTGGGAGGCCGTCGACGCACCTTCGTACTGGCCGTGGATCCAGGTGCTTCGCCAGCCTCTGCGAGGACCTGGATGACTCAGAGTTGAGTGCGACCGTGGGGGCGAGCGAGATCGCCCACTTGGTACCTCAGGTCGCCGACCGGCTGGGAGCGGTTGCCCCACCACATGCGGCCTCGCCGGAATACCGCTTCGCGTTCTTCGACTCGGTTACCTCTTTCATCCGCAGCACTGCCGATAGTCAGCCGACGATGCTCGTCCTCGAGGACTTGCACGCCGCCGATGAATCGTCGTTGATGATGCTGCAGTTCCTTGCGCGGCAAGACCGCAACACGCATCTGCTCGTAGCCGTCACGTATGAAGAGGTGGCCGGCAGAGGAAGACCGGACCATGAACGCATCCTGTCCGAGATCGGCCGCGAGGGCCGGCAGCTGTCCTTACGTGGTCTTGATGTCGACGCGGTGAGACAGCTCTACGAGAGTTCCTCTGGCAAGCCACCATCGGACGCGATCGCTCTGGCCATACATGAGGCCAGCGAAGGCAATCCCTTGTTCATCGACGAGGCGATCCGCATGCTCACGACGAAAGGAGATATCCACCGTCCCGATTACTCCGTGGGATTCCGAGTTCCGGAGGGAGCTCGCGGCATCATCCGCAGTCGCCTCGAAGGACTTGGCGACGAGGTGGCGGAACTGTTGTCGGTAGCGTCGGTGATCGGCCGCGAGTTCGACCTCACATTGCTGCAGCGGGTCGTGGATATCGAGATGGAAGCTTTGCTCGAGATATTGACCCAAGCCGTTGCCGCGCAGGTGATCTCGGAGACCAGTGCCCTCGGCCGCTACGCATTCACCCATATCCTGATCCGCGAAACACTCTACGAGGACCTAACCGCCGCCAAGCGGATGCGGCTCCATCGCACGATCGCGGAAACCTTAGAAGAGTCGTACGCCGCTCAGCTCGAATCTAGGTTGCCCGAGCTCGCGCACCATTGGTTCAAGTCCGCCCAAGCCGGTGATGCCGACAAGACGATGCGTTACGCGACTCAAGCAGCCGAACGCGCGATGTCCCAACACGCTTACGAGGAAGCGGTCCGGCTTTACCAAAGAGCCTTGAAGGTTTCGGAAGCAGCCGGCGCCGATGGCATTCAGATCGAGAAGATCCGCGCGGGCCTCGCAAACGCGCGATCTACCGCACAGCCCTCAGAAGGGACGGCAGAGACAGGGATCTCTGAGGGCTTTTTCATCAGGGAGGGCGACTACTGGACGATCGGCTACGCAGGTAGCGAGACTCGCCTCAAAGACATCAAGGGTCTTCGTTACATCGCGCAGCTACTCAAGGTCCCGGGTCGCGAGGTGCATGTGCTCGATCTCGCCGCGACCGTAGAAGGGGCACTCCCCACCTCGAGCAAGCGCGCCGGCGCTCAGGATGATCTGACGGCCGAGGGTCTTGGAGATGCGGGAGACGTACTCGATGCCGCCGCCAAGTCGGCGTACAAACGCAGGCTCGAAGACCTTCGAGAGGAACTCGAAGAAGCGGAGGCCTTCAACGACCCCGAGAGAGCGGCGCGCGCTCAAGAGGAGATGGATGCCCTGGTGGCGCAACTCGCCGCAGGCGTCGGTCTCGGGGGCCGCGATAGGAAAGCTGCATCTCAAGCGGAGAAAGCGCGCGTGAACATCACGAAGTCTGTCAAAGACGCCCTCAAGAGGATCGACGAGAATCACGGGCCTCTCGGCGAGCACCTCCGCACGACGATACGAACGGGCACGTACTGCGCCTACCTGCCCGATCCCCGCCTGCAGATCTCATGGAGGACGTGAGGTGGGGTCGGATCGGCGCGTAGGGCAGCGACTCGGCGACTACGTCCTGGAAGCCCAGATCGGACGCGGCGGGATGGGGGTCGTTTTCCGAGCCCGGCACGTCGTCGGCGGCGAGGTCGTGGCCTTGAAGCTGATGGCGCCCGACCTCGCCGATAATCCGACGTTCCGCGATCGCTTCATCCGCGAGGCCGAGGCGGCTCCCAACCTCATACACCCCAACATCGTCCCGGTGTTCGAATCGGGCGTGGCAGACGGCGAGCTGTTCATCGCGATGGAACTCATCGAGGGCGCCGACCTCAAGGACCTTATCCAGCAGGAAGGCCGACTTGATCCAAAGAGGGTGCTGTCCATCTTCCGGCAAGCAGCCGGTGCTCTCGATGCCGCGCACGAATCGGGGATGGTGCACCGCGACGTCAAGCCGCAGAACATCCTCGTCATCCCACGGGAGACTCCCGCGGGCACGGATCGCGTCTATCTAACCGACTTCGGGTTGGTTCGCCCCGTCGCGTCGGAGACGTCCGCTAGTCGTACCGGTCAGGTGTTCGGCAGCGTCGCTTATATGGCTCCGGAACTCATCGAAGGCGTCCCGGCCGACGGCCGCGCCGACGTCTACGCGCTTGGGTGTGTGGTCTATGAATGCCTTACGGGGTCGGTCCCGTTCGAGCGAGAGAACGAAGTTGCGGCTGTCTGGGCGCACATCCACGAAGACCCGCCGTTGTTGACCGATACGCGACGCGACCTTCCGGGGGGAATGAACGATGTCGTGTTCAAGGCTATGTCCAAGCATCCCGACGACCGATACCTGACATGTGGCGAGTTCGTCGCGGAGCTCGAGCTCGGCTTGGGCCGCAAGCTAAGCGCGATCAAGTACTCCCACGTACGTCCGCTAGTCGCTCGCATCCCGCGTCGCAAGGCAGAGCGTGAGGTATGGGCACCCAACTTCTTCCCGGAGTTATCGCGCGTGAGGGCCGCGTCGCGCGAGCGATTCGACTGGCGCAAGGGCGTGGCGTTGGTGGCCGCGGTGGCTCTCCTTGCCTCGATCCAGATCGGTCGCGACGGAGGGATCCCTCAGGCGGTGGCAGATGCCGCCGACGCAGCCGATTCGGTAGCAGACTCGGTTGTCGATGCGGTAACCGACTCCGAACCGGAGCCCGATGCGATCACCGACGCCGAATTGCAGTCCGATGAGGTCGGTACTGAGATCGGAGAGAAAGGCCAGGGCCCAACGCACACAGCAGGCGTGGCGATCAGTGCGCGCGATCGAAGGAAACTCAAGGCCCTCCTTCCCGCCGACGACCCAAACGCGTCGGGCAACGAGGAAGGATCCCCCGGCGGGGTCCCTCAAATCGCTCCGGGGCCTGGAAGGATCGCTTGGGCCAAGGCCAACAGCGGACCGGTCTCTCGCGCGATCGACGAGAGTGATATCTGGGTCATGGATCCGGACGGCAACAACCAGGTCAGGCTGACCACGACGGTCGAAGCCCTCGAGTTCTGGCCAAGCTGGTCTCCCGACGGCAATCACATCGCTTATGTCGCAATGGTGAACGGCTCCGGCGCGCCGCAAGACATCTGGGTTATGGACGCGGACGGGACCAACCAAAGGGACCTGGGCCTCTGTCCGGGCGTGGAAAGCTGTGGCAAGCTCGCATGGGCACCCAATGGCCGCCGAGTCGCGTACGCGCAGGGGACTGATCTCTACGTGGCGGACCTGGCGACGGGGACCCGCGAGTTACTTGTCTCCGGTGAGCTCAAGGCCGTTGCTCCTCCCTATGGGGAAGGGGGACCGGGGCCAACTTGGTCTCCAAACGGCAAGTCGTTAGCGTTCACGTGCGGGAATGAACTATGCGTCGTGGCGGCGAGAGGAGGGGACCCTCGAGTGATAGGCCCCGAGCTCACGGACCCAGACTGGTCGCCCAATGGGAACCTACTGGTAGGCGAATATTGGCCCGGCTCCAACCTCCCGGCAGACATAGTCATGCAACGTATCGGCGGCACCAAGCAGCGCCAGCTAATAGATGCGACTCAGGGCTTCGGTGCGTGGAATCCAAGCTGGGCACCCGACGGCGGGGCGGTCGTGTACTACTACGAGGCCCGGTTGTACCGAGCCGACGCGGACGGCTCCAATCGTGTCAGTCTGGGCTCGGGCCCAAGGGATCTGACCCCCGACTGGGGACCGAGCCCCGCGGACTCATAATTCGTCGTAGCCGACCAACGGCCCCTCCAGATTTGTCCGCCCCACAGAGGGAGTCGTCGCCTGGGCCTAGAAGACTTCCTCTGGACGAGTGGGCCGCGGTCGAGGAGGAGGTCGGAGATTCGGGTGAAGCGCATCGCTGTGGTTCTGCTCGCGGCATGCTTGATTTCTAGCGCTTACTCGATCCCCGTCGGGGCCCAGTCCCTCATCTCGTGCAGCGGCAACGCCGGGTCCTCGGAGGTCAGCCGGCCGGGCCCCTATGAGATCGGCACGGCCGAAGTCGTCGAGCTGGAGAGCGAGGTCGACGGCTCGGTCATCCAGGTCGGCGTCGTGCGCCCCGATGCACCGGCCGGCTACCGGGCACCGGTGATCCTCGTAGCAAGCCCGTACTTCCTAGCGGACCTCAGAGACGTCGACATCCTCACTTGCAATGACTTCCTCGTGCAGAACTTCGTCCAGCACGGATACACGATCGCATTCGTTCCGACTCGGGGAGCCGGTGGGACCGACTCGTGCGCCGACCTCATGGGCCCGAAGGAGCGGTCCGATCTCGACCAGGCGGTGACGTGGCTCGGCAGCCAAGAGTGGAGCAACGGCAACGTCGGCATGACCGGCGCCTCTTACGACGGCTCGACCCCGTGGGAGGTCGCGTCGACCGGCAATCCGCACCTGAAGACCATCGTCCCCGTCAGCGGCATCCACGACATCTACAACTTCGTCTACGACCGGGGCCACAACGACTGGCGATGGTGGTTCTTCGTTGCCGGCTACTACCACTACTACGGGCAGGGCCAAGCGAGCCCGGCCGGGGGCCGCGATGCGGACCGTTGGGCGAACGCTTGGATGTGTGACAGCACGGAAGAGGCCCTTGGCGCGACGTTCGAGAGCTACTTCACTGGCGAGCAAGACAGTTTCGGTTACTGGGAGGCGCGCAACACCGACGACGAGATCCTGAAGAATTACCGAGGCTCCGTGCTGCTCGTGCAGGGCCTTCAGGACTGGAACGTGTCTCCCGATCACCAGTGGCCGTTCATCAACAAGCTTGCGAAGCGGGGCGCCTACGTCGAGCAGATGTTGGGGCAGTGGGATCACACGTTCCCCGACGGCGGCCACGACGTGGGCCCGCGCGGCGACTACGCGGACATCCTTCTGGAGTGGTGGGACCGCTGGCTCAAGGACGATGAGTCGGCGGACCTGGGCGCGAAGGTCGAGGTGCAGGATTCCGATCTGAAGTGGCGGACCGAGACGGCCTGGCCCCCGACGGACACCACGCGCGAGAAGTTGTATCTCTCTGCAGACGACACGCTCACGTCCGCACCTAGTCAGGGCGAGGCAACGGCGGTGATGGGTCCCGGCACTCGCAACCGGTACTTCTACGTGATCACCGACAACACATTCGTCTTCAACGACGCGCCGATCGATCACTACTGCGCCGACTGTGCGATGTTCACGCGCACCATCGAGGGTGACGATGTCAGGCTCGTCGGGATCCCCGAGCTCAACTTGCGCGTCACGCCTACCGGCCCCGGTGGTTTCGTCGCTGCCTACGCGATGCGTGTCGATAAAGACGGCGTTTGGCATCTCCTGGGTTGGGGAGCAAGCGATCTGCGTTTCCCCGACGACAAGGGCGGAGCACCCGAGGAGGTCACGCCCGGCGAGGAGATGAAGCTGCAGCTGCCGTTGCAACCGCTCGACGCGGTCCTGCACGATGGAGAGCAGCTGGTACTCATCCTGGACCAAGGCCACGCCGACCATTTCCCAACGCTCCCGTTCTTCCCGGTCGAGCTTCGCTACGGAGAGTCGCTCGGGACGCTCGAGTTCGACACGACGACTCCCACCGCAAGCGATTTCTTCCAGCCCCGCGGCCTTCCTGAATAGCGAGGGGGCCCAGCACGGCCGGAGGACATCACCGATCTCCTCGGCCAACGGTTACCAGCTCTGGGCTACAAGCTCAAAGGATTCGACTGAGGTGATCTTGCCGCCCATGGCATCGGCCACCGACGTGCGAATCGGGTTCAGCACGTCTGCGCTGGCTTCCATCGCCTGCTGACTGTCCCAGAACACGATCCCCACCAGCTTGCCGGTAGCCCGGTCGGCCATGAAGTTCGCCGCACTGAACCCATCGATTCCCTTCAGCGTGGGGAGCACCCTCTCATTGATGATGGCGATCCCGTCATCGATCCTGCTCGGCTCGGCCTCGATGGTGCTGATCCTTACGAACATCACAACCCCTTTCCTTCGCTGATGCAGCCCGCATCCTCGCAGATTCGCGCGAGGGTTCCACTTGCCCCTTGCTGTTGAGAATCAGTCGCTAGGCGAGCGCGCCGTCCCACCAATTGAGCACCCGGAGTGCGCGCAGCGTGTTCCAGCGGCTGGGAGAACCCGTGTCCTCGATGTCGAAGTGAACACGACCGGGGTGGATGCGGTCGAGCAGCCAGCGACCGTCGGGCTGCCGCTTCGAACGCACGACCTCCACGGCCTCTGCCATCCGGGGATCATGATCGGCGTCCGACCGGCGGAAGTAGTCGAGCGCGCGTAGGACGTCGTAGCGCCAGTAGTAGGGGAACGCGAAGTCGAGATATTCGGTGTCAACGACCTCGCCGGTGCTCTTGCGGCGGAAGAGTTTGCGCTCGAGCAAGTACTCCTCACCGTTCCGCCGGGCCGCTCTCACGTCTTCGGACCCGCCGGTCGCTCGCTCGAACTCGAGCAACCCGTCGAGCACGTTGATCGTCGTGTGGATGGAGGAACGCACGGAACCGTTCTCTGCCTCGCAGTTCCATCCGCCGTCATCTAGCCGTTCGCCGAGTATCCGTTCGACGATCGGCGCGACATCCACTCCGAAGTATGCCCCGCTCTCGATAGTCCGTCCGTTGATGCACGGCTCGACCTCACCGTCGAAATACCGTTGCCCCGCGTGTTCCCAACGCCCGTTCTTCTCGACGAGCGCGACCGCGCGGCGGGCGGACTCCGATGCCGGGTCCAAGCCGAGAATCTTGAGGGTTTGCAGTGTGTGCATCGTGGCCGTCCACGGCTGCCCGGGCTCGTCGCCGGTGTAGGACGCGGGGTTGTATGCGCCACCCTCCCAGAGCCCATCGGGCCCCTCGAGCGCGAGGAGGCGCGCGCCCCAACCCTCATGCTCGACCCGGGCCCGCTCGACCGTGACATCTTCGGGGGACGCGTTCCCGAGGTCGCGTAGCGTTTGCCAGCAGATAGTGGGGTCGCCGTCGAGCAGCCAGTCGATCACGCTCACTGCCTAGTCGATGATGTCGAGGAGCTCGCTCACCATCGCGAGCCCGGTCTTATTCAGGAACGCATCCGACCACTCCGGCTTGGATGTCACCGAGCCGGACACCGCGACGATCCGTGCGGAAGGGACGACGTCTCTGATCCGTCCGGCTGCAGCTTCGCCGGTCATGATGGGCATGTCGTAGTCCAACAAGACGAAGTCGGGTTGGAGCTCAGATGCCTTCACGATCGCTTCTTCACCGTTGATCGCCTCGCCCACGACTTCGTAGCCTGCGGGTTCGAGGAACCGCTTCAGCAACTCCCGGATCTCCGAATCGTTATCCACGATCAGAACGCTCCTGCCGGACGAGCCCTGCTCAGGCATCACACCTCCTGAACCATTCTTACTTGATTCTGCCCTCTGTGGTCGGTCACATTCTCCTTCCGCTTGGCGCGATGAGTTCTTGATAGAAACGCGGTCTTAATCCCCGTAAAGGCAGACTCGAGTGACTCCATGAGGAGGCATCATGACCGAGGCGAAGACCCACAAGCTGGATGTGCCGGGTGCTGTGTTGCACTACGACGTCCGGAGCAGCTCCAGTACCGAACCGGTCCTGCTGCTGGC
This sequence comes from uncultured Actinomycetes bacterium, assembly GCA_963786155.1. Lineage (GTDB taxonomy): Bacteria > Actinomycetota > CADDZG01 > CADDZG01 > WHSQ01 > CAWAXW01. Next base: position 819,916 of record CAWAXW010000006.1, read on the forward strand.
GGGCAATCCGATGGCCGCCGCTGGATTCGCCACGCTGGCCGGGCATTTCACCGATCGCACGATCCTTACTTACGATCCTCGAGGCTCGGAGCGCAGCGAGCGCACCGATGGCGCTACCGAATCCACGCCCGACCTCCACGCGGACGACCTGCATCGGCTGATCACGGCCCTAGATGCCGGGCCCGTCGACATCTTCGCCAGCAGCGGCGGTGCCGTGAACTGCCTCGCGTTGGTTGCGCAGCACCCCGAGCAGGTACGGATCCTCGTCGCGCACGAGCCGCCCGCCATCCAGGTGCTGCCCGATCGCGAGGAGGCGCTTGCCGCGTGTCGGGACATCCACGAGACGTACCAGCGCAGCGGGTTCGGTCCGGCGATGGCTAAGTTCATCGCGATCGTGACGGTGAAGGGCCCGATCCCCGCCGACTACACCGACCAGCCCGCTCCGGACCCGGCGATGTTCGGGCTGCCGACAGAGGACGACGGCACCCGCAACGATGTGCTGCTAGGACAGAACATGATCGGGGGAACCCACTATCAGTTCGACTTCGATGCGTTACGTGCTGCCTCGACGCACATAGTCATCGGCGCTGGGGCCGAGTCCGAAGGCGAGATGACCCAGCGCGCCGCCGTGGCCGTCGCCGAGAGGTTGGGGCTCACTCCGGTCACTTTCCCCAGCCACCACGGCGGGTTCCTCGGCGGCGAGTACGGCCAAACCGGGGATCCCGAGGCGTTCGCAGCCAAGCTCCGGGAGGTTCTCTCCGCGGCCTGAGTTCGTCCTCGCATGCGCCCATTCCCCCCGGGCCGTGACGGCGCGAGTATTCAGCTGACCGTCGCGAAGGAGGATGGATGACCATGGAGGGATCGGCAAGCCAGGGCGAAGTCGACATCAAGGTCAAGCACCGTGCGATGTGGGCGATGGGGGACTACACAACGGTTGCGGCAGAGGTGATCCCGTCATTTGGACCCGAGTTGGTCGAAGCGGCCGGCGTGAAGCAGGGAGATCGGGTCCTGGATGTTGCAGCAGGCTCCGGCAACGCCGCGATCCCGGCGGCGAAAACGGGAGCCCACGTTGTCGCCTCCGACCTGACCCCCGAGCTTTTTGACGTCGGACGCAAGGACGCGGCGAACGAGGGTGTGGAGATCGAATGGCGAGAGGCCGACGCCGAAGCGCTTCCGTTCGCCGATGCAGAGTTCGACACCGTGCTCTCGTGCGTGGGTGTGATGTTCGCCCCGCATCACCAGGAGAGCGCCGACGAGCTCGTGCGTGTCTGCAAGCCCGGAGGCACGATCGGCCTGATCAACTGGACGCCGGAGGGCTTCATCGGCCGGATGTTCGCAACGATGAAGCCGTACGCACCACCGCCTCCGCCTGGAGCGCAGCCGCCTCCGCTGTGGGGCAACGAAGAGCACGTCGCAAAGCTATTCGGCGACGGCGTCACCGATCTCGAGATGCGGAGGCAGCAGTTGAAAGTGGATCGCTTCGCAAGTCCCGAGGAGTTCCTCGAGTTCTTCAAGGCCTACTACGGCCCCACGATCGCCGTGTACAAGTCGATAGCAAGCGAGCCCGAGCGCGTCGCCGCATTGGACCGCGCGCTGCTGGACCTGGCCGAAGAGCACGAGCAAGGTGGCGGCTCGATGGACTGGGAGTACCTATTGGTCACCGCCCGCAAGCAGTAGGTACCGCCCTCGTGTTAGTCGCCCTTGCTCCGCCTAAACTCCAGAGTGAAAGTCCTCGCGATCCAGCCGGGCCGAGTTACGTCGTCGGGGTCGGCCACCTTGCCTTTCCTGATCTTCTTCCGGAGCTCGGCCATCTCCTCGGATGTGTCATTCGACTTCGTCACGTGGCCTTGGTCGAGATCGAACTCCCACGACTCCTCGAACTTCCATGCCGGGTGGAAGCCCATGTGGCGATAGAGCGATTGGATGAATCCACGCGCGATAAGCAAGCGACCGGTGAAGGCGATCGAGAGGTTCAATTCCGGATACGTGAACTTGTAACCGTCACGCTCGGGCCTCACGCCCTCGATCATCGGAGGGTCGTCGTGTTGCACGGCCGCCAAACCCACGTCGTGCAACTCCAACAACATCAGTAGGTCGCCACGGATCGCATAACGCGCGGCCCATCCTCGCCAGTTCGCCGTGGTAGTGGGTTGACATACAAGCCCGTACTCAGTGGGGTCGAAGAGCGGCTCGCCACTCACGCCGACGAGCAGATAGTCCTCGCCTTGCCACTGGATCCGATCGTGGATCTGGGCGGTCATGGAAGCCCAGCATCGCGCCTGGGTGAAAGAGGTGATGGGGTTCGGTCTACGAGCCGTGGCCCACTTCTTGGAGGACCCACGTGTTGCCGTCGGGGTCGGCGAAGTCGGCGTAGGAGCCGAAGTCGGCGCGCTCGGGGTGGGGACCGGGCACTCGCCCGCTCGCCTCGAAGTGAGTGATCTCGCTGACCTCAACGCCTCGGCCGACGAGTTCGGCCCGGGCCTCCTCGATATCGGCCACGACCAGGTGCATGCCCTTCATAGTGCCTGGCTCGGCGAGCTCGAGTCCCGTGCCGATCGTTATCGAGCATGCCGAGCCGGGTGGCGTCATCTGCACGATGCGAAAGCCGGGAGCGGGCTGGGTGTCGACATCGAGCTTGAACCCGGCCTTGTCCGTGTAGAAGGCCTTGGCCCGGTCCACATCCGTTACCGGCACCAATAAGAGTTCCAACCTCATATCCACCACAAGCCTCCCAGTCCGCGACGTGAGAGTGAGGGTAAAGCCGGAATGGGTCGGGGACCGATGAGTTCCTGCTTCGGGCGTCGTCTTATCCTTCGACGGAGCAAGATCGGATGAGGAGGAGATCGATGCAGAAGATCGTCCCGAACCTGTGGTTCGACACCGAGGCCGAGGAGGCTGCGAACTACTACACCTCCATCTTCAAGGACTCCGAGATCGTCGACATCTCCTATTACGGCGAGGCGGGGCCACGTGAGGCCGGCCTGGTCCTCACCGTCGAGTTCAAGATCCACGGGCAGGACTTCGTCGCGCTCAACGGGGGTCCCGACTTCAAGTTCAACGAAGCCATCTCGCTGCTCGTGAACTGCGAATCGCAGGACGAGGTGGACGAGTACTGGGAGAAGCTCACCGCCGAGGGCGGCGAAGAAGGCCCGTGCGGATGGGTGAAGGACAAGTACGGCGTCTCGTGGCAGATCAGCCCCACCCGCCTGGTCGAGCTGCTGCAAGACGAGGATCCTGCGAAAGCCACCAGCGTGATGAAGGCGATGCTTCAGATGAAGAAGATCGACATCGCGGCCCTCGAGGAGGCCTACAACCAGGCCTAGGTCGCCGGAGATAGAGAAAGCCCCGGGGCGAACCCCGGGGCTTTCTTGTTGACAGAGCGGTTACTGCTGGGCGTTCGGGTCGGGCTGCAGAACCGCGAATGTCGCTCCCTGCGGGTCCGTGAACCAGGCGAGCGTGCCCACGCCCGGGATCTCGGTCGTCGGCATCATGACGTTCGCGCCCAGGTCCTTGGCCTTGGCTTCGGTCGCCGCGCAGTCGGTGACGTTGAAGTAAGCCGTCCAGAAGCTCGGCATCCCTTCGGTGGGCGGGCTCATGAGGCCGGAGACCGGCTTGTCGTTGAGCTTGAGCAGCGTGTAGGGAGGCGAATCCGGCATCGGAACGACCTCGGAGTCGAGATCGAGGACCTCCGTGTAGAAGGCCTTCGCCTTCTCGACGTCGTTTGTCATGAGCTCGCACCACTCGAGCGTCCCGGGCTCGTTCGTGAGCTGGGCCCCCGGCATCGTCATGGCCTGCCACAGGCCCACCATGCCGCCGGTCGGATCTGCGATGACCGACATGCGGCCCAACTCCATCACGTCGAAGGGCTGCATGACGATGGTGCCGCCTGCCGCCTCGGCCTTCTTCGTGTAGATGTCGCAGTCGTCGACGGCGATGTAGAGGTTCCAATGCGGCGGGACGCCACCACTGGCTTCCTCGTCTCTCTGCTTGGAGCCACCGGCCACGGCTTTGCCGCCAACGCGGAAGTTCGTGTAGGTGCCCATGCCTTCAGGCAGATCCTGATCGTCGATCTCCCACCCGAATAGGCCCGAGTAGAACTCTTTCGCCTTAACGGGGTCCGAGGTCGACAGCTCTGCCCAGCTGAACTCGCCCGTTTCGAACTTGGTGCGCTCCGTCATCCATGGCCTCCTTGCCGTGACTACAGGGCGGCTCGAACCTAACACCGAGGTCTTCTCGCGATCTAAGAGTTTTAAGCGTCTTCGAGCCGCCTGCAGGAAGAGTTCATATGGCGGCGAATCAGGGCAAGCATGCGTAGACCACTTCTTTCCATCCTGTCCGGACTCATGACCGGTGTCCTCGTGCTGGGCGTGGCTTGGGCGACGGCCGGCTTGGTTCCGGTGAACGACTCCACGGCACCCGTCGAGCGCTCGCTCGAGAAGCGCTCCAAGAGGTTGCACCGCCAGAACAAGGCGCGCGTCTCGACCCAAGAAGTGTCGGTCGATGGGACGCGGCTCCCCGAAGGAGTCTTCCTCGTCGGGTCGCACAACGAGTCGATCGCTCCGGTCCCCGTTTCCGAAGGTGGGCAATGGAACGCCCACGGCAACGGTTACGACTGCGGGCCCATCGGCTACGAATACCTTCCGAACGCCGACCCGTCGTGCCTGCGGACCTTCGATCGCGTATGGGCGACCGGCGTCGACGAGGCCTCCGATCTCGGCGTCCACGCCCGGGCTATCGCCATCGGGAACGGCGAAGACACTTTGGCGTTCGTCGTACTCGACACGGTTTCTTGGTTCTAGGGCTACGACCCCTCCATCTGTCCCGACGACCCCAGCTCTCCGACGCCGCAGGACACATGCGGAACCCGCGCGATCACTGCGGATCTGTCCGAGGAACTCGGTATCCCCGTCGAGAACTTCGTGATCTCCTCCACGCACACGCACGCCAGCGCGGACACGACCGCTCGTGGCCCGTCCTGGTACTACGAGTACGTACAGGGACCAGATCAAGGACGCGATCCGTGGTGCGGTCGGCTCGATGCAGCCGGCCGAGCTTCAGACCGGAGCCATCCCAGCCAAGGCATTCAACATCGACCGTCGCATCGTCACCCGCGCGGTCCCGGATGCGGAGCTCACGTGGTTGCGCGGCGTCGCCCTACCCACGGCCGACGACGACGGTGACGATGACGACGATACGGACGACTCAGCGAAGCCCCGGGCGAGACGATCGCTACCCTCGTCAACTTCTCGGTGCACCCGACGGTCACCGCCGGCAACGCCGACATGCACAGCGGTTTCATCGGTCACCTGGCGGAACGCATGGGTCAGCTCTGGGGCGGTAACACGGTGTTCATGCCCGGCGGGCTCGGCGACCAGACGGTCAAGCGAGAGCTTCGGCCGTCAGGGGATCGGCTACGGCCTCGCCGAGCTCGTCTACGAGTCCGCCCAACAATCTGCCTACACGCTTCGGTCGAACGAGATCGTCGCCGAGCAGCGGATCCTCACGATCCCGGCCGACAACGCCTCTCTCGTTGCGCTGAACAAGGCCGGCGTGTTCATGCGGGACTCGACGATCCCCGGCCCCCACGCAACCGGAGCCGTCGCAGAGCGTCCAGCAGAAGAACCGTTCGAACACGCCGAGCTGTGCGTCGGCCGAGCCCCATCAGCGTTCTGTCGCCGGTCGGCGGAGTTCGGATCGGGACACCGGGCATCGGCTCAGGGCGAGCCCGGGTTCGTGCCCGGGAGACCGCGGCGACGCGGTCGTGATGATGCAGGCTCCGGGCGAGATCTTCGCCTCGATCAGCCTCACGACGAAGGACTACATGTCTCGGGCCCGCAACGTGATGGTCTTCGGCATGGCCAACGACCACATCGGCTACATCATCCCGGCTGAGCAGTACGACATACGTGGTGCGAACGCCGTCGGGATCGCCCAGCCTTCGCTCGAGATGACGAACTACGAGGAGTCGCTCAGCACCGGGCGCTGCACCGGAGACCAGATCCAGAACGCGCTCGTCGAGATCGGCACGAACCTCGGCGTGCTCGGCCCCGGCGAGAGCCGCTAACCGCAGCGCAGGTCCTGGAGCACCCGGGCCCGGAAAGCGGGACGGGGGCCGAGGACGAAGTGCTCCGTGGCCCCCATCGCACGCATGAACTCGTCACCATAGGAATCGAAGAGCGGCGTCATCTGGCTCGCGTGCTCTCGCAAAGCGTCGACCTTTGCCGAGAGGAGTTCGTCGTCGAGCTGGATCGCGATGTCGTGACGGTCGCATGCGATCGGATGGCCGGACCAGAAGAAATCGAACTCATTCAGCCGCGGCGCAAAGCTGTCGGTCCAGTGGCGTGAGACGGCCGCGTGATAGAGGCGAGCTCGGGGCTTGTTCCACAACCGCATGGCCGTAGTAACCCATTCCGACAGGATCACGTGGTCGGGGTGTCCGGTGAAGCCATCGGGGCCGAAGGTGAGGATCTCATCTGGTTGGATCTCGGCCAGCGCGTCGTGGATCCGCGCGACCGCTTCAACTTTGCGCACGCCAGCCAGGCCGCCATCCGGGTAGCCGAAGAAGCGCTGCTCGGTCACGCCCAAATGCGCAAGCGAGGCCTGAAGCTCTCGCTCGCGGATGCGTCCCAGGGTCTCTGGAGAACACGGACGCTGGAGGTTCAATCCGCCCTCGCCCCGCGTCATGTGGAGGCAGACGACTCGATCGCCGCGCCGGACCGCATCCGCCATGAGGCCGCCGGAAACGAACACTTCGTCGTCGGGGTGGGCCCAGATCCCAAGGATCGTGCTCATGCCGCTTGACCCCCGATCGAGACGAGCTCTGCGGAGCTGTGGTTCTTTCCGAGGGTCGTTCGAGCCCGTTGGAGCGCGCTCGTTGACCGACGGAACCGACGTCTGAAGACGTTGGGCGGTTTCGGCGGCGGTCCACTGCATGACTTCCCGCAGCAATAAGACCTCCTGTTGACGTAGAGGCAGCGATCGCCGTGCGGCAACGAGGGCAAGGCGGACCGACTCGCGCGCCTCAACGAGATCGGCCGGATCGTCGGTGCGCTCGGGCGAGGGTTCATCGGGTGGAGCCTCGAGCAAGATGGGGCGTCGCTGTCCGCTCCTGAGCATGTCGAGGCAGACGTTGGTCGCTATGCGATAGAGCCATGTTCGAAGGGCGGCGCGGCCCTCGAAGGAGTCGAATCCCCGCCAGGCCCGCAGGAACGTCTCCTGCACCGCGTCCTCGGCTTCGTGAGTCGAGGCCAACATCCGGCAGCAGTGCGCAGTTAGCTCCGCCCGGTGCTCTTCTAGCTGAAGTTCCTGATCCAGTGAGATCACAAACTCACCTCCACTCGCGCTGCGGTTGTCGGTGAGTTATCGAGAGGAGTCGAAAACCGAAAGCGCTAGCCGGTCGCGGTTACGTAGATGAGTGAGGCTGAGGGCACGTCTTCCATCAACTGGCGCGCCAGCTCGCTCTCGTACGTGGTCACGATCACCTGACGCAACCCGGCCCCCGATGAAGCCTTGGCGAGCGTCCCGGCGACGACCTTGCGCAGTCTCGGATCGAGATGTTCGAGGGGTTCGTCGAGCCAGATGAAAGGTGCGCGCGTCGAGGCGCCGGCGATGAGCAGCCGGGTTAGGAGCAACGCCCACACCTTCTCGCCGCCGCTCAATGACCCGAACTCGAGTTTGCGAGCACCGATCTCGCGCGTGATCCGGCCCTCCGGGCTCAGGCTCAAGCCACCTGCACCGAACATGCGCTTCCAGCGAGCTTCCACTTCGTTGGCGAGCGGCTCGATGTAGCGGGTCGTGATCGCGTTCCCCGTTTCCATCAATGCCTCGTAGGCCGCGAGCCCGATCCCTTCCTCGCGATAGAGAGCTTCGAGCTCGCGCGCCAGCTCTTCGTTTTCGTCTAGCTCCTCCAGAGCCTTCTGGAGCGTTCCTCCTGTGGCGGCCAACTCGCCGAGTTGTTTGTCGAGCTCCTGCACTTCCTCCTGCTTCTGGTGCAGCGCGGCCCGGGCAGTCTCGAGGTCCGAGTCTGGGGCGGCCGAATCGGGCTCGAGTGGGACCGGGAGAGTGCGCACTTGATCGAACAGCGTCCGGACATCGTTCAACGCCGCTCGGTCCTCATCGGCCTTGGCTTGGGCCTCAGCCATCTCCGCTTCGAGCTCCTGGATGTGGCGAGAGTGTTGCTCTTCGGCGCGATTGGCTTCGTGTTCGGCCAAGGGCCGCAGGCACGTGGGGCAAACCGCATCGGCATCCTTGAGGTCGGAGATGGCGGCGGTGATCAGTTCGGTCTTCCCGCGCGCGGAGGCCGCGGCCCCATCCGCGGCTGCGATCGATTCCTGCAGCTTGCGTTCCTTCTCCGCGAGGGCGTCGATCACGTCCTCTGCCGTTACGTCACGTTGCAGCAATGAGGTTGCGTCGAGGGCAAAGGATCCGAGCTTGGCCGTCCGCTCGCTCATCCCACTCTGGAAGCGGTTCCATTCATCCGCGATGCGGACAAGCTCAGTCGCCTCGTTCAGGGCCTCCACCGCGGAATCCCGAGTTTCGTTGGCCGCGCCCAGTCGGTCGATCACCGATTGCAGCTCCGCGACCAGTTGATCCCGATCTCGCTTCTCGGAGCGTTGGCTCGCCTTCATCTTTCGGAGCGAGCTTGCCGCCTTGTCCGCCACCGCCTTCGCGTTCCGAGCCCCTTCGAATAGGGGAGTGACCCCGAAGACTTCGGCGAGGTGATCCTGGAGGTCGAACTCTCCCTGGAAGGTCTCGACGGCGCCACCGTGGATCATGATCGTCAGTTGGGCGAGCACGTGCGATTCGGCCCCGAACTCCGACAGCAAGAGCGCGTCGAGCTCGTCCTGGGTGGTGAGCGTCTGATCCGGAAGCTTGGCCTCCAGCTTGACTTTCCCTTTGCGATTGATCGATCTCGTGATCTCGACGTCGGTCCCGGATGGGAGCCGCAGCACGAGCCCGACCGTGGCGCCGTCGGCATCGCCTCGGATCTCGTCGACCGCGTTGACCTTGGAAGCGTCGCCGAACAGCCCCCAAGCGGCGCCCATGATGAGCGAGGTCTTGCCGATGCCGTTCGAAGCTACGACGAAGGTCGCGCCTGGGCCCAGTTCGAGGTCGAGGTCCTCGTATGCGCGCCAGTTGCTGAGTTGCAGCCGGAGGATCATCGCTCTCGAGCCAATCTCTCGAGGCGTTCGGCAACCTCGCCCGGGCCGACGCTTCCCTCCAACAGACCATTCGTCAAGCTCATCAGCGCGGCGGATTCTTCTTCCCCCAGAGCCAGCAAGGCTTCCTTCTTCGGGTTCCCCTTGCGCGCCCGCTCGCCACTGGCGCGCTGCCTGGCGATCGCCGTCTTCGCGAACTCGTCACCGATGTCGGAGGTATCGATGTGCAAACCGGTGTCTGGATCGAACACTGGGATCGGATCCCAGTAGGGGATGAGCTCGTCGAGGAACGAAGAGATGGCTTCGCCGACCGGGTGGATCGAGCGCCTGTAGCGACGGGCGACCAGAGCTCCGCTCGGCACCTGGATGCGCGGCGCGCAGTCCTGCGGCTGGACGACGAGGCAGGTCAGGTCACCGGCGACGAGCGCGATCGCGGCGGTGTCGGATAGAGCCCGGAAGGCGCGATTGAGATCGTTGAGCGAATCGTCGTTCTCCTCGATCACCTGCGCCCGCTCGGCATCGAGGAGCCATACCTTCACTCGTCCGCCGAACGTCCCGACGAGCAGGTGCTCGACGATCTCGATCCCACCAATGTGCGTGATGAAGGCGGTCGCGTCCCGCTCGATCCGCACATCAGCCGGAAGCTCGCCGCGGAGATGCGTCAGGAGTTGGGTCTCGGCTTCGGCGCGCCCGGTGGGCTCGCTGCCACCGCGGCCGAAGGCGACGCCCTCGGTGAGCTCGAGCGCGTCGATCAGCTCCTGCAGCTGCTGCAACTCGGAGGAGGACAGATGGCTCGTGTCAGGTTGTGGTCCGCCCATCTCGAGATGATCGAGGTACGCCGCTAAGGCCTCCTCTATCCGATCGCTAGTCTCTGCCATCTGCCTCACCTCCCTCTCTCTCGGCTTCATTCTTCTTCACGTACGCCTGGATCTTTATGAACGCCTGCGCGGTTATCTGACCAACGCGCTGTCCGGTCAGCGGCGGGTCAAGCTCGCGCCCAACCGCCGCCCGGCTCTTTCCGTCCACACGTACCGCTACGAACACCTCTCTCTCGAGTTTCGTCAGGACGTCGTTCGCGGATATGGCCTCCTCGGCGAGGGCCAGCTTTTGTATGGCGGCAACGTGATCGACTTTGCGGAAATACTCGTCGTCCGCGCCTGAGGAGTCGGCGAGCTTGTCCCCGAGCGCGACCGATTCCGTCGCATCAGGTCCGGATCGAAGGGGAGCCTCCAACGACCGATGGCTGCGCTTGGCCTCGGCGCGGCGTACGGCATCGACCGCCTTGTTCCTGGCGACGGTCAGGGCATGGGGCAGGAAGGGACCTTTGCTCTGGAAGCTGTTGTGCGCCATAGAGGTCCACGCCTCGTCGACGACGTCCCATGGGTCCATACCTGCGATCACCTCATGCCCGGCTCTCCATACGCTCAGTACCGAGAAGCGCATGAGCCCTCGGATCCTTCGGTAGTCGCTGTCGTCGACCCCATCGGGCAGCCTGGGGCTAAGTGGCTTCTCATCCACGTGAAGTACCTATCGCACAACACCGGAAACCGAAAGGAAGAAGGGCTTTTCGCCCGAGGCGCCGCTTGCTCTAGGGTTCACCTCAGGTGCGCCGGGAAGTCTGGTCGGCATTGGCAAAACGCGACCGGAGGAGATCCCCAGATTGCTTGCCCGGCCCGTCAGAGAATTCCTTAGAACAGAGGCAGCCGGCGGCGCGCTTCTCCTAGTCGCCACGATCGTCGCTCTTGTCTGGGCCAATTCACCTTTGAGCGAGAGTTACGAGGACCTGTGGCAGACAGAGGTCTTCTCTGAGGATCCTCCGGCACTGGGTCAACGACGGCTTGATGACGATCTTCTTCTTCGTTGTCGGACTGGAGATCAAGCGCGAGCTCGTTGCAGGAGAGCTGCGGGAACGCAGCAAGGCGATGTTGCCCATCCTGGCCGCGATCGGAGGGATGGTTGTTCCCGCCCTCTTCTATCTGATCGTGAACCTGGGAGGCGAGACCCAGGGTTGGGCGATCCCTATGGCGACCGACATCGCTTTCGCCGTCGGCGTCCTGGCACTCCTCGGCCCGCGCGTGCCCCCAGGATTGAAGGTGTTCGTCCTCACGCTCGCCGTTGCAGATGACATCGGTGCCATATTGGTGATAGCCGTCTTCTACTCAGGTGAGTTGACCCCCACGCTGGCCGGAGTTGCGTTGGGCCTCTTGACTCCGGCGAAGCCTCCTAGCTCGGTGGCGGAACGGCTGGAGCGCCGACTGCATCCGTGGACAAGCTTCTTGATCATCCCGATCTTTGCCTTGGCCAACGTGGGCGTGTATCTGGGCGACATCGGAGAGGCTCTTGGATCACGGGTGACGCTGGGCATCGTCATAGGTCTCGTGCTCGGCAAGCTGTTAGGGATCACGGGGATGTCCTGGCTGGCCGTGCGACTACGGATCGGGGCACTACCGGAAGACATGACGTGGCGACACCTCATCGGAGGCGCGGCGGTCGCCGGCATCGGCTTCACGGTTGCGCTGTTCATCGCCGGTCTTGCCTTCAGCGACCAGGCCTTGATGGATTCGGCCAAGATCGGCGTATTGGTTGGTTCCTTGCTTGCCGGGGTAGCGGGGGCCTGCCTCTTATTGAGCGCAAAGGAATGACTCACGCTACCCATCTATAACCGACTCCCGGCTCGGTGACGATATAGATCGGTCGTGCTCCGTCTTCCCGCAGCTTTTGACGAAGCTGTCGGACGTAGACGTGCAGATAGTGACTCTCTGTCGCGTAGCCCTGTCCCCAGACTTGTCGGAGCAACCATTGATGTGTCAGGAGCTTCCCCGGATGGGTCACCATGGCCTCGAGAAGCGCATACTCCGTCCGGGTCAGATGGACCATCTCGCCTTCCAGCCGGACCAGTTGCTTAGCCAGGTCGATCTCCAGAGCGCCGAAGGTCAACGTCGCCGGCGCCTCGTTCTGTCCGTTGCTGCCCCTTCGAAGTGTCGCCCGGATGCGCGCCAAGAGTTCCTCGGTATCAAAGGGCTTCGTAACGTAATCGTCCGCGCCGGCATCTAGGGCCTCAATCTTGTCGCTCTGGTCGGCCCTCACAGAAAGAACGATGATCGGCACGTCCGTCCAAGTTCTCAGACGGCGGATGACCTCCGTTCCGTCGATGTCCGGAAGTCCAAGATCAAGAACGACTAGCTGTGGCTCCCTTGCTGCCGCAAGGGCCAGGCCTTCATCGCCCGAACGCGCGGGAGCCACACTGTAGTTACTCGCTTCGAGTGTCGTCTTCAGAGCCCGCAGGATCTGGGGTTCGTCGTCAACAACGAGGATCGTGGTCATTTCGCGACGAGGTTCGGGTCCGAGGTTTGAGGAGGCACCCCGCTTAGCGAGAGCGGCAGCTCGAAGACGATGGTGGCGCCGCCGCCGGGCGCGTCCGTGGCCCAGATCCTCCCGCCGTGGCCCTCGATGATCGCTCTCGCGATAGCAAGACCCAGACCAGTCCCCTTCTGCGCGGGGCCTTCGGCACGGCTGAAGAATTCATGGAAGACCCGCTCTCGATCCTCCCGGGCGATCCCCGCGCCCTGGTCGCTTACTCGGACCTGCAGCGTCGATTGCCAAACTGCAGCCGAGATTTGGATCGTCGTTCCGTGAGGGGAAAACCGAGCCGAGTTTTCGAGAAGGTTGGTGAGTACCTGCTCGAGCTGAACGGGGTCCGCCACAACGGCCGGCAAGTTGTCTCGGAACTTGAGATCGAGAACAAAAGCTTCGAGCGAGCGCCGCAAGCGTCTCAATACCGCGGCTACGACATCCTCGATGTAGACAGGCTTCTTCGAGGGCACCAAGGCGCCGACCCTCATCCGAGCGAGATCCAAGAGGTTGCCGACGATCTGGTTCAGGTGATCGCTCTCCTCGATGATGGTCCGAGCCATCTCGTCCCGCTGTTCGTCGGTGTACTCCACCTCTTCAGCCAGGAGGCCGCCGGCACTCGCCTTGATCGAAGCGAGCGGTGTCTTCAGATCGTGTGTCACCGAGGAGAACAGAGCCGCACGTAGCGCGCTTGCTTCCGCTTCGAGACGTACAGCACGCACCCGGTCATCGAGAGCGGCGCGTTCGACGGCTAGGGCCGTTTGGCTCGCCAGTGTTTGCAGTAGCTCAACTTCGTCGGACGAGAACAGCGGAGATTCCGCGGTTCGTGTCGCGATCAGCGAGCCGACCGGACCGGTTGGAGTCGTCAGCGGGATGGTCACCGACGGGCCCGAGACGGTCTGCGTCGATCCCGTCGCCTTCCCAACTCCCTGGTCGGTAGAGATCTCGCAGGACGCCAGCGAGAACAGTTCGACTAGACGACCGGCAAGCTGCTCGAGGATCGAATCGAATGCGTCGCTAACGATCAGGCGAGCTGCGGTCTGGCTCAGGAGCTGTGCCTCCAATGCGCGTCGCTCCGCTCGGGCGCGTTCTTCAAGCGCGCGACTAAGAAGCGTCCCGACGATCCCCGCGCTGATGAGGAAGGCCACAAGAGCAACCAGATCGGAAGGGTCGCTCACCGCGAAGGTGTGGTGTGGTTCGGTGAAGAAAAAGTTGAGGCCGAGGAAGGCAACGATCGATGCAAGGATGCCGCTCGTCCGGCCGGCTACCGCGGCGGCGATGACCACTGCCAGAAGGCAGAGCGCCGTAGCTGCGGCGAGGTTTTCTGGCCCGAAGACGCGTGCGAGCGCGACGGCGATGGCCGGAGCAATAAGCGCCATGCCGATGACACGCACTCGTGATGCCGAGGGCGAGAGCAATCGACCAGTCATCTCTCACAAGTCTCCCTCCGGCGGAAGCCGTAAGGAAGGCGTTCCGAGGAAGGCACGGAACATTTAGAACATCTTTAGGGCCGCCCCGCCGTTCTTGAGCCTTTGCTGATGCCATCTTGAGCACGGTAGTTGCATGGCACGAACCGCAACCCCACCTCCATCTCTGCAGCCGCCCCCCCGGCGGCCCGAGAGACCCCACGCCATCGCGGGGATAAAACGTCGCCTCGTCGGCACTCCGCTTCCAACCGACCGGCTCGCCCACGAACGGCTGGGCAAACCAACCGCCTTGGCGGTGTTCGCGAGCGACAACCTTTCGTCTTCCGCCTATGCAACGGAAGAGATCCTCCGTGTCTTGCTCTATGCGGGGTTCGGAGCTGCTGCTTTCGCGCGCGTCGTTCCGATCACGATCGCGATGCTCGGTGTACTGGCCGTACTACTTTTCTCGTATCGCCAGACGATCCGTGCTTATCCGCAAGCCGGTGGCGCGTATCTCGTCACCCGCGACAACTTCGGGGTACTACCCGCGCAGGTAGCAGGGACCGCCCTTCTCACCGACTACATCCTGACCGTTTCTGTATCGGTCTCAGCAGGCACCGCGGCCCTAACGTCTGTGTTCGATGGTCTGCATCCCTATCGCGTGGCGATAGCAGTGGCCTTCATCGCGATCCTGACGCTGGGCAACCTGCGTGGGGTCAAGGAATCTGGGCGCTTGTTTGCCGCCCCCACCTACTTCTTCCTCATCATGATGTTCGCACTCTTGGGCGTCGGCTTCTTCAGGCTGTTATCGGGCTCGTTGCCGGTCAATGCGTCGCAGTTCCCGGTTCCGGACGAGAAGAACTTCGCAGGTGTCGCCCTCGTGTTCCTTGTCCTGCGCGCGTTCGCGTCCGGGGGCGCTGCCGTTACCGGCGTGGAGGCGATCTCGAACGGCGTGCCGGCGTTCCGGCCACCGGAGTGGAAGAACGCGATCACCACCCTGATGTGGATGGGCGGGTTGCTCGGAGCAATGTTCCTGGGGCTGTCGGTGATGGCGTCGCATCTCGAGGTCGTACCCGACCCTCACGAGAAGGTCACGGTCATCGCCCAGATTGCCCGGGCGGTGTTCGGCGAAGGGGGGCTCGGTCAAACCCTGTTCATCGCACTTCAGGTAGGGACGATGCTGATCCTCGTCCTCGCAGCAAACACGAGCTTCGCAGACTTCCCGAGACTCGCCAGCTTCCACGCGGGTGACCACTTCCTGCCCCGCCAACTCACGCGCTACGGCGATCGTCTCGTGTTCTCCAACGGCATCGTCGTGCTCGCCGGGTTCTCGGCATTGCTCGTGTGGGTCTTCGACGCGAGCGTTACCCGACTCATCCCTCTATATGCCATCGGCGTGTTTACCTCCTTCACGTTCTCGCAGGCGGGCATGGCCAGGCACCACATCAAGCACAAAGAACCCGGCTGGCGCAAGGGCCTGGCGATCAATGGGTTTGGCGCCGTGGTCACGGCGGTCATGACCCTGATCATCGCCGCAACGAAGTTCGCGGACGGCGCCTACATCATTCTCATCGCGATCCCCGTGATGCTGGCCGGGCTACTGAAAGTGAACCACCACTACAAGGAAACCTTCGCTGCCTTGCGCGATCCGGCCCGCAAGGTGTCCATTCACGACCTCCCCACTCAGAGCGTGATCATCCCCGTGGCGCGACCGGGACCTGAGGACAACTATGCGGTCGCATATGCCCGTCGCCTGTTTCCGAGGGAGATCCGGCTCTTCCATGCCGCGCCGCCCGGAACCTCGGTCGATTACCTGAAAGAGAGCTGGGGGCATCTAGATGAGATCATCGACGGACGCGTGCGGCGCAAGGACATCCGCACCGAGGTCCGCAACTACGTGCGCGAGATCCAAGCGCAATCCACCGATGACCAGCACAACCTCATCAATGTGCTCATCCCAGAGACGGTTACCCGGGCCGGTTGGACGCATGTTCTGCACAACCTCCGCGTCCAGCGCATCAAAGCCGCCTTGGTCAGAGAGAAAGACGTCGTGGTCACTAACGTCACCGCGCACACCGGCTATGAAGAGCTGGAACCGGTGGGCGCGCCGGTGCCTCGCCAGCTCGTCTCCGAATGGAGGCACGTGGCGGTCGTACTCGTCTCCGGCGTCCACAACGCGACGGCCCGCGCCGTCAGATATGGCTTGTCGCTTCAGGCCGATGAGCTCCGAGCCGTGCACGTTGAGGTGGAGAAGGCAGAGTCAGATGGTGTGTTGCGCGATTGGCAAGAGTGGGAGATCCGCGTGCCGCTGCAGGTGCTCGAGTCGCCCTACCGTCAGATCGCCCGGCCGCTGCAGGCCTACGTCCGGGCGATCCTCGAGGAGAGACCTCGAACCTTCGTGACGCTGGTCATCCCAGAGTTTGTCGAGGCCCGATGGTGGCACCGGTTCCTCCACACCCAGACGGCATTGACTCTCAAAGGGGTCTTCCTCTTCGAGCCGTCTGTCGTCGTGTCGGCGGTTCCCTATCGTCTGAGCTCTACTCGTTCGGCCGCGTCCGAAAGGACTAACTCGTAAGCGCTCGGCGTGGGGCAACCTGCTACGTTGCGGGCATGCTCGACCACATGTCCATCCAATGTGGCGACCCCGCGGCCAGCAGGGCGTTCTACGAACGGGTCCTCGAACCCCTGGGCTTCCGGACGATCATGAGCTTCGGGGACGTGCATGGCCTTGGCGCCGAGTTCCCCTTCTTTTGGTTGGGACCCGTCGCCGACGCCGGCGCGGCGCACACCGATATCCACATCTGCTTTCGGGCGAAGACCCGCGAACAGGTCGACGCTTTCGTCGAAGCGGCACGAGCAGAAGGGGTCGAAGTGCTCCATGAGCCCCGCGTCTGGCCCGAGTACCACCCCGGCTACTACGGCGGCTTCGTGCGCGACCTCGACGGCAACAACATCGAAGCCGTCCACCACACTTTCTGAGCCTCCGACAGAAAGCCTCGGTCGTGTCAAGACAAGCAAGGCTTCGCCCCGCCGTTGAGGCTGATGCTGCCGATCTGCTCGCCCTCTACCTCGCGGTTGACGAGGCCGATGTCGGTCACCCCGACAGCGACGAGGCCGATGTGCTGTGGCGCTGGAAGGAACCGGCTTTCGATCCGGTCCTGGATTCGTTCGTCGCCGAGGATGGCGGGGAGATCGTGGGCTACGCGGTCGTCATGGAGGGCGAGGCTGAAGTGTTCGTGCATCCTGCGGCGCGAGGAACGGGGCTCGGGAGCCTCTTCGTTGGTGCCGTCGAACGGCGTGCGGCAGACCGCGGCGATAGCCCCGACGGCAATATCCGCCAGAACGTGACGAGCCGCAACGCCGCGGGACACGAGCTACTAAGGAGGCACGGCTACGAGGAGTCGCATCACTACGCGCGCATGGAGATCATGTTGAGCGAACGACCCGAACCACCGCCCGTCCCCGAGGGCATAACACTGCGCCGCTTCTTGCCCGGCAAAGATGAGCGAGCGATTTACGAGGCCGAGGTCGCAGCATGGACGCAGTATCCGCGTTTCCGCGATCCCGGCTTCGAGCGCTGGAGCAACGTTTTCGAGGAAGCCGACTTCGATGCAGAGTTGTGGCTGGTCGCAACGGAGGGCGACCGCATCGTGGCTTTCAGCCAGAACGCCGGCTATCCCGATCTCGGCTGGATCCAGAACCTCAGCACGATCCCGGAAGCGCGCAACCGTGGTTTGGGGGAGTTACTCGTAAAGACCACCTTCCAGCTCTATTGGGACCGCGGCATAAGCCGCGTCGGCCTCACCGTAAGCAGCGAGCGCGCGCCGGCCGTACGCCGCCTCTACGAACGGTGCGGGATGCAAGAGGTCCTGCGCTACACGAACTACCGCAAACCACTGCCCGATTAGTTTCGGGTCGCCCCCCGGTCTTGTTCATATGGCCTCGATGGAGGATCCGCCGACCGCGACCACGGTTCTCTGCGATGCGAGCGCGCTCGCCTCGGATCTCGAGACCGTGGATGCGCTGGCTCGGCTTCAGTTGGGGGCTCTTCGGGTCGGGTGCAGGCTCCGGCTTCTCGATCCACCTGCCGAGCTGTGCGAACTGTTGGCCTTCTTGGGGCTGGGTGAGGTCCTACCCGTCGAGTCTCGGCGGCAGCCCGAAGAGGGGGAAGAGATGCGGCGTGTCGAGGAAGAACGTGATTCCGGCGATGGTCCCGTCTGAGATCTCGAGCACCTGAAGCGACCACGGCTCTAGTCCGCCCTCTGGAGAGGGCTTGTACTGGGCGAAGGCCGGCGAGCCGTTGGCTACCGTCGGGATCAAGCGGGAGCCGCGGCACCCGATCCCCTGACCGAGACACCACTTGACCACGTCCTCGTGCGTCTGGAGCCACAGGTCGAACGGCGGCATGTTCCAGGTGACGTCTTCTTTCAGGAGCGACGTGAGCGAATCCATGTCGTAGCGCTCGAACGCATCGACGTAGCGGCTCAAGAGCACCTTCTGGTCTTCGTCCATCGGCTCGACGCGATCGGACTCGGACACCTTTCCTTCCTCGAGCGCGGCGCGGGCCCTCTGAAGCGCGCTGTTGACCGACTGCACGGAGGTCTCCAGCAACTCGGCTACCTCAGTCGCCTTCCACCGCAGGACCTCGCGCAGGATGAGGACCGCTCGCTGGCGTGCGGGAAGGCGTTGCAGGGCCGTGACGAACGCGAGGCGGATCGTCTCGCGCATCTCAGCTACCTCTGCCGGGTCGCCGTCGACGGGCACGACCCGCTCGTCCGGTATCGGCTCGACCCAGGTGACCTCCGGAAGTGGAGCAGGCAAAGTCGTGTCCGCGGATTGGGCGGGCCCGAGATCCATCGGGCGCGTGCGCCGTTCCTTGCCGTTCAGCATGTCGAGACAGACGTTCGTCGCGATCCGATAGAGCCAGGAGCGCAGGGCAGCGCGGCCCTCGAAGCTGTCGTAGCTGCGCCACGCCCGCAGCAGGGTCTCCTGAACGGCGTCTTCGGCCTCGAAAGCCGAACCGAGCATCCGGTACGAGTATGCGGTCAGCTCGACCCGGTGCCCTTCCAGCCTGAGCTGCAGGTCACCCTGCGAAAGGGTTGCGTCGGCCGCTTGCCCCGCTTCCGCCACCTCGCTCATCTGCACAACCCTACGACGGGAAGAGGGCGAGGAACTAAGCGGTTGAAAAGCGATGAGTTTTCCGTCCCACCCTCGTCTTAGCTTGAAAAGTCTCTGATCCGGACGTGAGGCGCAGGCGTCATGAGTCGCTTCCCGGCGCGAGAGAATCCGAGATGAGTGCGACCGAAGGAGAGGTGAGGCAGTGACCGACATGATCCGAACGAAGGGCTTGACCAAGCGATACGGAGACGTGGTCGCCCTGGACGGTCTCGATCTGACAGTGCCGAAAGGAACCGTCCTGGGTCTTCTCGGGCCGAACGGCGCCGGGAAAACGACCGCGGTCCGGATCCTCACGACCTTGCTCGAGCCCGATGAGGGTGAGGTCGAGGTCGCCGGGCTGGACGTCCGAACGCACGAGCACCAGGTACGTGAGCGGATCGGCCTATCCGGCCAGACCGCGGCCGTCGACGAGCACCTGACCGGTTACGAGAACCTCGAGATGGTGGGACGCCTGTATCACCTGGGTCGCGCCAAGTCTCGGGCTCGGGCGCGCGAGCTGTTGGACCATTTCGATCTCGACGAGGCTGCCGACCGCCCTGCGAAGACCTACTCGGGCGGCATGCGCAGACGCCTCGATCTGGCGGCGGCCCTCGTTGCAGAGCCCGATGTCATATTCCTGGACGAGCCGACCACCGGTCTCGATCCGCGCAGCCGCGCGCAGATGTGGGTGACGATCCAGGACATCGTCCGACGCGGATCCACGGTGCTGCTCACGACTCAATACATGGAAGAGGCCGAGCGGCTCGCCGAGAACATCGTCGTCATCGATCGGGGGCGCAAGATCGCGGAGGGTTCATCGGACGAGCTGAAGACGCAGCTCGGAGGAGAGCGGATCGAGCTCGTTCTCGCAACTGCAGATGACGTTCAACCGGCTCAGACGATGCTCGCCGGGTTGGCCGTCGGAGAGGTCCAGGTCGACCAGCAGACCCGCAAGCTCACGGCCCCGGTCACCGGGGGCGCGGACATGCTCCGCCAGGTTCTGGTCCGCCTCGCAGACGCAAACATCACGGTCGTCGATGTAGGGCTGAGACGCCCAACGCTCGACGACGTGTTCCTTTCGCTCACCGGTCACACGGCCGAGGAAGTGTCGGCCGACGAGGACGAAGCCGGTGCCAAGCCCGGACGTAGCGAAGAGCGTGAGAAGGAGGCGGTTCGATGAGACGACTCGCTTTCGCACTGGCCGACGGCGCCGTTGTCGCCAAGCGCAACGTCATCAAGATCAAGCGGTTGCCGGAGCTCCTGGTCTGGACCCTCATCTCTCCGATCATGTTCGTGGTGCTCTTCGCGTACGTGTTCGGTAGTTCGATCGAGATACCGGGCGTCGACTACCGCGAGTTCCTGATCGCGGGCATCTTCGTCCAGACCGTCCTCTTCGGTTCTACGTACACCGGCGCGGGACTGGCCGAAGACATGACCAAGGGGATCATC
This sequence comes from uncultured Actinomycetes bacterium, assembly GCA_963786155.1. Lineage (GTDB taxonomy): Bacteria > Actinomycetota > CADDZG01 > CADDZG01 > WHSQ01 > CAWAXW01. Next base: position 840,437 of record CAWAXW010000006.1, read on the forward strand.
GACCGGTTCAGGTCGCTTCCGATGGCTCGCTCGGCCGTGCTCACGGGACGCACGGGCAGCGACATCGTGAACAACTCGGCGTCCATCTTCGTGATGTCGATGACCGGTCTCGTCGTGGGTTGGAGGATCCACACGGGGGTGATCGAAGCGATCGGGGGCTTTCTCATCCTGCTCGTATTCGCCTATGCGATGTCGTGGATCATGGCCTACGTCGGGCTCAAGGTGGCGAGCGTCGAGATCGTGAACAACGTTTCCTTCATGTTCATCTTCCCGCTCACATTCGTCTCCAACGCCTTCGTGTCTGCGGAAGCCTTGCCGCCCGTGCTGCAGACCTTTGCGGAGTGGAATCCGGTATCTGCTGTGTGCCAGGCCGTCCGTGAGGCATTCGGGAACACGGGAACGGCGCCGGAACCCGAGGTGTGGTCGCTGGCGAACCCGGTCGCCTACTCGATGATCTGGGTGGTGGTCGTCCTCGCCGTCTTCATCCCGCTATCGACCCGCCAATACAGGAAAGCAGGCGCCCGCCAAGGCTAGTTCCGCAGCGCTCTAGCAGCGATCTAGGAAGGGTCCAAGGTCTTCGGAGCTTGGACCTTTCTGCTTACCAGCCAGGCTCCCACGAGTGCGAGTGCGGTTCCAACCAACGAGATCGCAGCGATCGACTCGTCGAGGATGAGAGCTCCCAGCACGATCGCGACGACCGGGACGAAGTAGACGGCTATCGACCCCCGAGCGGGGCCAACGCGGCCCACGAGCGTGGTCATCGCCAGGAAGGCCAAGCCGGTCCCCAGACAACCGAGCGGGACCATCGCAAGCATGCTCGACCACTTGAATGACGAATTCGGGATGGCCAACAGGCCGGGGATCAACACCATGACGAGGGCAACCGCCTGTACCCGCAACAGGACGGGGAGTGAACCGTAACGCCGTTGCAGGGGAGCGGCGATGTTCAAAGCGATGCCGTATGAGGCGGTTGCTACAAGCACCAGAGCCACCCCGAGCGCGCTCGAGCGGGCGCCTTGAATTGCGGGCCAGCTAACGGCAACGACGCCGCCGAATCCGACGACGATCCCGAGCATCTGGCGAGGTCGTGGGAGCTGCTTGACGATGATGGCCGCGACGATCGCGGCGAAGATCGGCACCCCTCCGTTGATCATCCCGGCGAGCGAAGAGTCGATCCATTGTTGCGCTACCGGGAAGAGGATGAACGGCGCGGCCATCCACAAGAAGCCGAGCGGGATGATCGAACGCCATGCACTGCGATCGATCGGCGCTCGCGCTGCCCGGATCCAAACGAGCGTCCCCATCCCGAACACAAGACGTATGAGTGAGATGAGCGCGGGCTCCAGCGACTCCAGGCCCTCTTCGATCAACAGGAATGACGAACCCCACATAAGTGCGCAGGACGCGAGCAATCCCCAATCGAGGGGGGAGAACGCGTCGAGGCCGAGCCCGGCGTGTTGCCCGGTCTCGGCCTTCGGTGCTATCGGTTCGCGCAGGGTCGATTCGGCGCTGGTCAAACCGTCCTCTCAGTGCGGCGGGTTCGGTTCAGCACTCCACGCAGGGCTGCTCTGCCCTATGAAACCTCGCCGGGGTCAAAGATGTGAGCCAGGACCGAGCTTTTTCCATGCGGATCCCACGCATGCAAGCGGCCATCCGATCTGCCGCTGCCTCCAGCCGGAGGTCTTCTACATGAGACCTGGCGATGGCGTTCGTGAGCTGCGGGTGCATCGGTACCTCCTTTGCTCTCTCTGCTTAAAACCGGCGAGAGAGAAGAGGTATTCCGCGCTGTGCCCCGCACTTAAGCGGGGTTCACTCTCCAGACGTCGGGGGACTCTTCAACGACGCGGCGTCCGTACTTGCTCGTCAGGGTGTCGCGCAGGAGCGGGCTCCATGCCTTCCATCCGTCGCTGAACAGATACTCGTCCGCGCCTGTCGTGATACGGATCCTGTCCTTTCCCATGAGCTTGCGCTCATGAGATAGGGCGGTGATCTCGGACAGAGCGATGTTCACCAGGGGGCCACCTTCTTCGTGTCGCTTCTGCAACTTGCCGCCGATCATCGCCCCAAGAGCCCCAGCTCCGGCGCCCTCGAACTTGATGTCGAAGAAGAGCAGTCGCTCAGTCGTGAGTGCCGCGTGGCCCATCTTGGCTTTAGTGCCGCCCTCCAACCACGCGGTCCTCCGGTGGTCGAGTCCCTCAGCGTCGCTCATCCTGAGATGCTAGCTCCGTGAAGCAGATCGTGTACCTGGACTCGCTACCGCGCACGGCCGATCTGGTAGTGATCGGTGGGGGAGTGGTGGGGGCCGCGACGGCGTTCTTCGCGACCCGTGCCGGTCTCAGCACGGTGCTGATCGAGAGCAGGCCCGCCCTCTGCACGCTCACCACTCCTGCCTCCACCGGTGCGTTTCGCCTGCAGTTCGACAACCTCGAGGAGCTCGAGCTGGTGCGCGAATCCGTGGAGCTCTTCCTGAACTTCCAGGACGTCACCGGGCAAGACACGTACGACTTGGGCGTCAGACAGCAGGGCTACCTCTTCGCAACGACCGACGACGGCCGAGCGTCATGGCAACGGGATCTCGTCGAGAATCAACACGGGTGGGGCCAGACGGACATCGAGATCCTCGAAACAGCCGAAGTCAGACGTCGTTTTCCCTATGTCGGAGAGAACGTGGTGCAGGCGCGCTTCCGTGCGGGGGACGGTTTCCTCGATCCAAAACGATTGACGTTCGGGCTTGCGGCCGGCTCCGGGGCTTCTGTGATGGTGGGAACCGCGGTAACGGGATTCCGATCGCGCGGCGACCGGCTCGTGGGTGTCGAGACCTCGGCCGGTGTCATTTCCTGCGAGCGAGCAGTGATCGCGTGCGGCCCGTTGTCGGGCGAGTTGAGCACGAGCGTCGGCGTGGACCTGCCCATCGAAACCGTCACGCGCCACAAGCTCGTGCTTCCCGACGTACCGGCCGTACCTCGAGAAGCGCCGATGACGATCGACGACGACACGGGCACTCACTGGCGACCCGCTTTGAACGGCGCCTACATCCTGTTCACCGATCCCTCTACTCCTCCAAGCCCTCCGACCGACCGAGTCCCGGGCGATCCGGAGTTCGCGTTCCAGTTGTTGTCTCCCGACAGCCCGGCATCGGCCGGGCGCATCGTTCCGTTCTGGAACGACGTGTGGGAATCCGGCAGCGTGAACTGGATGTTGCAGTCGGGGCAGTACACGAACACGCCGGACCACCGCCCGTTGCTGGGTCCCGCCGGCGTCGACGGACTGTTCGTGAACACCGGCTATTCCGGTCACGGGATCATGGGGAGCCCGGCGGGCAGCAGACACCTCGTCGACGTGATGCTCGGCCGGGTCGCGCCCGCCGACAACCCCTTTCGAGTCGACCGCCACTTCGAGGCGAGGGAGCTCGACCGTCTGTAATTGGAGTTGTGGAACACTGAAGACTCGATCCGACAAGTTCGAGAGAGGGGCATCCCTTATGAGATCGCTTGCTATCTGCTTGAGTCTCGCTCTGGTAGGGATCGTGGTTCCGGCACAAGTCGCACATCCCAGTCCTTCCACGTACTACTCCGATGCGGACGACGCCGAAGGAAAACTCGACCTGAAGGGTCTGGGCTTCCAGTACCAGAACGGGAAGTTCACGGTCACCATCAAGACCTTCGAGAACTGGAAGGGCCATGTGCTCAAGGGGCAGAGCAGTCTCATCGGAGTCGGGCTCACTCGCAAACAAGCCACGGAGCCCCGCCGCCTTCTGATCGTTGACTACAAAGACGGAGAGCTCTTCGCGCAGATCGAGGACACCTCCAAGGGCGCTCCCGCGCCGGTCATCGCTACGCCCACGCCCAAGCGGCCCGAAGGCAATGTCCTCACAGTGACGTTCGATAAGAAGCATTGGGGCAAGCTCGGTAAGAAGATCTTCTGGAACGTGACTTCGGACCTCAAGTGCGAGGGATGCCACGATGCCTCGACAGAGGACGGGACCTATTACCGCTACGAGTTCTAACCGAACGCTGGTTAGCTAATGAGCATCGCAGCGTTCGTCGATCCCAACGAGCACGATCGCTTCATCCTGCGTCAGCGGTTCCGGTTCGTCGTCAACGAGTACGAGTTCTCCTTGCCTCAAGCGGACGGGACGGCGGGACCACCCTTCTGTTTCGTCAAACAGAAGGCATTCAAGTTCAAGGAAGACATCCGCTTCTATACCAATGAGAGCCAGTCGGAAGAGCTCATGCGGATCAAGGCGCGCCAGCGCTTCGACCCCCGCGCCCGATACGACGTGACGGCCGCGGACGGAACAAAGCTCGGAGAGATCCAGAAGGTTTTCGGCAAGAGTCTGCTGCGTTCGACGTACAAGATCTACGACTCGGCCGGCGCCGAGGCCGCAATCGCGACGGAGCAGAACATCTTCATCGCTCTGTTCCGCCGGGTCGTTGGATTGGTCCCATTCATCGGTGGTTTCTCGGACTGGTTGCCGATCCCGTACGACTTCATATTCCTTCGGGGCGAGCAGATACTCGGTCACAACAGGCGTCGATGGTGGCGGATCGGCGACCTCTACACGATCGATTTCAGCGGCGACCCCCAGCGGACGCTGGACCGCCGCCTGATCCTCGCCATAACCGTGGGCATGGACGCCCTGCAAGCGCGCTGACCTCTATCCTGGCGTCATGAAGCTGGGATTGGCGATCGGATATTGGGGCCTGGGCCTCACCTCGGAGGAGCAACTCCGTCTGGTGCAGGAGGCCGAACGCTTGGGCTACGACTCGGTCTGGAGCGCCGAGGCGTATGGGTCCGACGCAGCGACGATCCTCGGTTGGCTCGCGGGACAGACCACCACGATCAAGCTGGGCGCAGGCATCTTCCAGATGCCGGGACGCAGTCCGGCGATGACTGCGATGACAGCGGCGACCCTGGACCAGTTGAGCGACGGACGTCTCATCCTCGGCCTCGGCCTGTCCGGTCCCCAGGTTGCCGAAGGATGGCACGGCCAACGCTTCGATCGCCCGCTCGTACGAACGCGTGAGTACGTGGAGGTCGTGCGCAAGATGCTTGCGCGGGAGCGCATCGAATACGACGGCGAGACGATCAAGCTGCCGGTGCCGGATGGCATCGGGAAGCCGCTGAAGCTGACGATCGCGCCCGTCCAGGAACGCATCCCGATCTTCTTGGCCGCCAACGGTCCCCGCAATGTAGCCCTGACCGGCGAGATTGCGGACGGTTGGCTACCGGCTTTGTTCTCTCCGGAACACGTTGAGTCCCTGACCGCCGACCTCGCGAAGGGGGCCGCGCGCGCGGGCAAGACTCTCGAGGACGTGGCGATCTCCCCGGCGGTGAGCGTGCTCATCAGCGACAACATCGACGGCGCCCGCGACATGATGAGGCCACTCCTAGCTTTGTACGTGGGCGGGATGGGATCGCGTGAGCGCAACTTCTACAACCAGATGGTGCGTCGCTACGGCTTCGAGGAAGCTGCCGAGGAGGTCCAAGAGCTCTACCTCAGCGGACGCAAAGAGGAAGCAGCAAATGCCTTACCCGCTGAGCTGATAGATGCCGTAACCCTGTGCGGCCCCCGAGATCACGTCAAAGCCCGCCTGAAGCTGTACCGCGACGCAGGCGTAGACACCCTCCTGATCTCGCCGATGGCATGGACGTTCGAAGAACGCCTATCCCAACTTCAGCAAGTGGCCGAGCTAGAGAAAGACCTCTAGCTCCCTACTTCTTGAACTTGAAGTCGGTGCCGACCTTGGTTGTGTCGATGTAGGGCCCGATCACTCCTGTCGGGTAGGCCCCCGAGTACTGGAAGCTCTGCGCCTGCGGCGCGGTCAACGTTGCCCCCTTTGCGAAGGCCTCGCTCGCGCTGCGTGGGACGACGAGTTGCGTGCCGAGCACTTCGATTGGAATCGCCTCGCCACCCGCGCACGTGTCTATCAAGTGACCAACGGGTGCAGTGAGGGTGTTATTGGCGCCGGGATAGAAGGCCTCGATCAGGATGCAGTAGGCGCCGGCGGCTCCATCGGGATTCACCCGAACGCGGAAGCCGACCGCTGTCGCCGCCGGGGGAGCGGCTTCGGTCGAAACCATCACGTAAAGATTCTTGGAATCGTTGCTGAACGTGATCGCCGTGAAATCGCTGACCGTGCCGGCATCTGCCTGATTGAAGTCCCCCACAGAACCATCTCCGGTGCCCTGATCGTTGACGAAGTTGGCGTCGCCGAGCGGGTCCTCGATGTGAGGCTTGGCTGCAGCGCCCGCCTGCATCGAGCTTGCCCCCACAACCAGCACCGCTCCGAGGATGGCGGCGATCGAACGACGGCGGTTCATTGAGTCCCCCTAGTGCCAGGGCGCACGGCGTCGTGCGCCTCCACACATGAAGGATTCGCCCCCTGAGCCGGAAGAACCTGCCCAGGCCTATTCCTCGGGGGGCCTACAAAGGAGGCGACGCCTCCTTTGAAGAAGAGACCACCTGAGAATCACGCATTGTGGGAGGGAGGCGATCGATGGGGCGGATGGGCGTTCGAAGCCTGATGCGACTCAGGGGTGCGGCAGGTGCGGCGATCCTTGCCCTCATCTTCAGCGGCTCGATCGCTGCCTCGCCAGCCTCCGCGCAGCAAGCATTGCCGTGCAGCTTCCAATCGGAGGGCGACTACTCCGGTAGCTATGCGAAGGTCTCGGAGACGGGGCCCTACGAGATCGGTGAGCAAGAGGTCGTCGAGCTCGAGAGCAAGCTCGATGGGGTCACGATTCAGATAGGGCTCGTGCGACCGAAGGTGCCTGCCGGCACACAGGTGCCGGTGATCGCCAACGCCTCGTCGTACTTCCACCCGATGCAAACGCTCGATCAGCGCGCGTGTAGGCCGTTCCTTACCGAGAACTTCGTCCCTCATGGCTACGCGGTCGCGTCGATCGCGATCCGAGGCACGGCCGACTCGGGCGGGTGCATGAACCTCATGGGCTCGGGCGAGAGATTCGATCTCGACCAGGCCGTCACATGGCTCGGCACACAGGAGTGGAGCAACGGCTCGGTCGGGATGATCGGACTGTCCTACGACGGGGCAACGCAATGGGAAGCGGCGTCGTTCGGTAACGAACACCTCAAGACCATCGTCCCGATCTCGGGCGTGCCCGACCTCTACGAGTTGATGCACGGCGGCGGACGAGTCGACTGGCGCGGCCCAGCCGTCCTCAGCTCCATCTACTACCTCGAGAGCGCAGGCTTCTACGCACCGGGCCGTAGCCCGCAACACACCGCGGAGGTCACGGCTTGTCCTGAATACGCGGTGGGGACCGCGGCAGCCCTCTATTCCAGCACCGTGGGCGGCCTCGACCCCTTCGGGTATTGGGAGGAGCGGCGCTATCGAGACGACATCCTCGAGAACTACAGGGGAAGCGTGTACCTCGTTCAAGGCCTGCAGGATTGGAACGTCAACCCCGGACAGCAGTTCCCCTGGATCTGGGACCTGGAGAAGCGTGGTGTCCCCGTCAAATATCTGCTCGGGCAGTGGGGTCATGCGTGGCCGTACAGCGGAGAGAACCGGATGGACTGGGCGGACTATCTTCTCGACTGGTTCGATCGCGAGCTGAAAGGTGACACGAGCGCTCCACCCGTGCCGATGGTTGAAGTCCAAGACGGCACGGATAGGTGGCGGCGTGCGATGGATTGGCCCCAAGGCCGATCCATCACGTTCTCGATGAACCCCGGTCACACGCTGTCCACGAAACCCTCCAAGGAAACCGACAGCGAGACCGTCGCGACCGATCCATTCCATACACAGCTCGGGTACTCGACGTCGTCGCCGATCGAGAACGCCGCGTGCACCGGCACGTGCACGTACTTCGAGACCGACCATTTCGCCGACGAGTTCCGCATCTCGGGGCTGCCCCGGATCAAACTGACAGTCGTCCCGCAGGGGCCGGGCGGCCAGCTGTCCGTTTATCTGTATGCGCTCACCGACGACGGGATGCAACGCCTCGGGTGGGGACAGGTCGATCTCCGCTTCGCGAGCGGCAAGGTCGATCCTCAGCAGGTCACCCCCGGCGAGGAGATGGTCGTGAAGTTCGACGCCCAACCGCTGGACGAGGTCGTTCCCCAGGGAGCGCATCTGCGCGTGGTGGTGAGCAGCGGAAGCGGATGGAACCGCCTGCCGGGTCCCCTCAACTTCCCCATCGAGCTGGCCGAGGGCAAGGGACAGAGCACGATCACCGTCCTGAGCCCCACTCCGGCGCCCGAGTCGTTTTTCGAGCCGTCCGAGGGGAGCTAGCCGCCGATACTTGGCGCGTCCGACGAAAACCGGCCCCGCTTTTCTCCCTAACCACGAGAGGGATGTCCCCCCTGAGTGTTGAATCCTCCCTTAAGAGGATGAATGGGACGACCAGACCAAAGGGACTCTATTGACCATCACTACCGGCGAAGGACTTGCCGGGTCCATCCAGATACCGGTCGTCAAAGGCGACCTCAGCTTCGGGGGGTGAACGGCATGGGAGTGATCAAGCAGATCGCGCTCGCGCTCGTACTGTCACTGGCGGCGACGAGCGTTGTGGCGCAGGCGGCGACGACGCCAACGGTCAAGCGCCACCGTGACGCAGGGCACGACCACGGACTACTGCGGTCGGTAGGTGATCCACTCGCGATGCTGCAAGGCGAGGACGGGTTCCCGGTAAGGAAGAACGGGAACGGGCAGAAGCTTTCGGGGGGTCGCGCCGTTGCCCATCACGCAGGCGGTGTCGAGATCACCGATAGGGACATCGTCGCAGCAGCTCCCGACGGACGGTTCTACCGGCTCGGCCACAACGGGTGGGAGCCTTCGTTAGGTGTGGACTCCAAGGGCCGGATCTTCTATCAGGCACGAAACGCGAGTCTCGAACCCCAGGTCATGCGTTCGACCAATGAGGGCGACACGTGGGAGATCGTGTCGCCCACGCTCCCGGGCGGCGCTCCCGCGCAGCCGATCAGCCTCGACCCGGTGATGTACCTGGACAAGGACACCGACCGTGTCTTTACCAACAACATCCCACCCGACGTGACGTGCCAGCCGGTCTCGTTCTCCGACGACGCGGGCGAGGCGTGGACGACGACTGCGATCTGTGGTCACTTCGATCACCAGAACATCTTCACAGGCCCGGCGCCCGAGGATGGCGATCAGCCCTCAGGTTACGAGAACATGGTCTATTACTGCGCGATCAATCTCGTCGCCCTGTCCGGCACCTCCACGGCAACGACATGCGGCCGATCACTCGACGGCGGCATGACGTGGCTCCCGACGGGAGAGCCCGCCTACATAACCCCGATCCCTCCGCGCGAGGAGCAGACGGACACGTACTGCGACGGGGCAGTCGGTCACGGGTTCGTCGGACCTGACGGGACGGTCTATCTGCCACGCGTATGGTGCGGGCAGCCGTTCGTCTCCATCAGCAAGGACGAGGGTCTGACGTGGGACGCGGTCCAGGTTGCGAACAACGGGGGCCTCGCACACGAAGCCGGCGTTGCAGCCGACTCGAAGGGCAACCTCTATTACACATGGATCGCTGCGGATGGGTTGCCTTATCTAGTGATCTCTCATGATCTAGGCGAATCGTGGGAGAAGCCTTTGATGATCGGCCCACCGGGTCTCAAGCGTTCCAGACTCCCAGCCCTCGACATAGGCGATGACGGCAAGATCGCGATCACGTACGTAGGGTCCGACACGCCCGGCAAGAAAGAAGCGAAGTGGCGCTGGAACGCGTACATCACGATGACCACGGACGCCCTCGCCAAAGACCCCGTCTTCTACACGGGAACGGCGAACTCGCCCAACCACCCACTGCAGATCGGTGAGTGCGGCGCGCTCCGTTGTCACACGCTCGGCGACTTCTTCGATGTGACCATCGCGCCCGACGGGACCCCCTGGGTCGCATTCGTGGACGCGTGCTTCAAGCCCGGCGAGTGCATTCCGACCTTCGAGAACATCGGGGTCCGGGGCGAGGCCGTGGTCGGCCGCCTCGTGGGAGGTCCGAAGCTTCGATGAAGAGGGCACTCGCAACCGTCGCCGCCCTGTTCGTCATCGCCGCTTCTGGCGGGGCGAGCGCGGGCCCGGGTACCTACGGTGTCACTTCCGACAACGTCGAGCACATCGCGTTCGTACCCTTCGAGGTCGGTACGGCAACGGGGGCCAAGGTCGTCGGCGACTACCTCTATGTGACCTCGTGGAAGAGCTTTTCGATCTACGACATCTCGAACCCACTCGAGCCCGAGCAGCTGTCGCAGACGACGTTCGGTTTCAAGTTCGAGAACGAGAATGTCTCTACGAACGGCGAGATCATGCTGTTCGCCGAGCAGGTTCCGAATGACTCTCTGCATGTGTGGGACGTCGAGGACAAGACGAATCCGACGGAGATCGCGGTGCTCCAGGGAGCCGGCTCGCACACCGCGACGTGCATCCTCGATTGCAAGTACTCGTATGGGACCTACGACTTCGTGGGGCCCGAGGGTGCATCCAGCGGGGCGACTCTTGTCGATCTACGCGACCCGACAAAGCCCAAGGAACTGGGCCACTGGAACGCCAAGCTCAAGTTCGACAAGGTGCACGACGTAACCGAGGTCACTCCGGGCCGCGTGATCACCGCGTCGATGCCGATCGCGTTCGTCGACGCTCGCAAGGATCCGCTGCGACCGAAGGCGCTGGCCTACGGGACGAACCTCGACAAGCGCGAGCACTCGATCGTGTGGCCGCGCGGTGGCAAGGACCGCTTCATGATGAGCTCATTCGAAACGAACGGGACGCCACGTTGTGAGGCGGGCGTCGGCGCCTTCACAGTCTGGGACGCGTCGGATTGGCAACAGACCAAGAACTTCAGGGTCCTCGACGAGTGGTACATCACGAACGGAACTTGGACCGACGGTCGTCCCGGTGTAAGCGCTCCGCTCGGCTGTTCGCCGCATTGGTTCCAGGAGCACCCCGACTTCCACAACGGGGGCATCGTCGCGGTCGGATTCTACGACCATGGCACACGGTTCCTCGAGGTTAGTGACAAGGGCAAGGTCTCCGAGGCCGGTTACTTCCTTCCGTGGCGCGGGTCGACTTCGGCCGCGTATTGGGTCACCGACGAGATTGTCTACTCCGTCGACTACGAACGCGGCATCGACATCCTGCGCTACACCGGCGACCTGTAACCACTAAAGGTCGGCGCTGATGATCGTGAGATCTCTGTGCTCCCAAATGACGTGAGGTTCGAAACCGGCCTCCAGCAGCCACTTGAGCAGCTCCTCTGTCTTGGAGGGCAGGTCATAGTCGGGCGACAAGGGAGTGATCGCGTCGGCGGGATCGGGAGGAACGACGACGTCGCCCATCACGAACCGGCCCCCACGATGAAGCACTCCTGCCACGCGCCGGAAGAGATGGGCCTTGCCGGGACCGTCGAGGTGGTGAACGGCCAGCGCGGACACGACCAGATCGAAGGGACCCGGCGGAAGCTCGTCTTCGATACTCCGCACCATCAGCTCGTCCACGCGTCCGGGCGGAAGGGTTTCGGCGGCGACTCGGAGCATCGGCTCGCTTACGTCGATGCCGATCAGGGATGCCGCCGGATGGAGCGCGAGCACCCGTCGGGAGGTCTCCCCGGTGCCCGTTCCCAGCTCGAGGATCCGCTCGACGGCCAGACCCTCCGTGGCCGCGGCAACGCGCTCCTGGAGTTCTTCATACGCCGGCACCTCGGAGTGCATGAGGTCCAGGTAGTCGTCCGGCGTGAAATGGAACTGCCCCATCCGCCAAACCTACGTGGCGTCGGTCCGAGGGCACAAAATCTCTTCGACACTCTTGTAAGGGTGCAATAGGAGGGTGAGGGAGGGGCGGTGGCGAACCTTTGGATAGAGGTTGACCGGATCGCCGGAGGCCGAGCAACGAACGCTCGAATCCGAAGGAGGTTCCAGATGAAGGTTCGGTTCAACAGGTTGCTGACCCTCGCGTGTGTCGCGGGCGTTCTGGCGTCCGCCGTCCATCCGGTGTCGACCGCTAACGCAGACGCCGTGCCGACGCCCGCATGCAGTTGGGGGTCGAACGCCGACGACGACTTCATCAACGCCGCATATCCCGATACCGAGGCGAACTATTGGTTGGCGCAGTTGATGCAGGTCCCGAGCACAAGGATCGCGATCCGCGGCGCCTACCCCGAAGCGCGTTACTTCTCGTTGCACGTATATGACCAGGCTCAGCGACCGATCGATTCCCTCGCGGACTACGAGATAGTTCCCGACAAGGGAAGTGCGAATCCCTTCGCATCGTCGGTGAGCTCGAAAGGTGCCGGCACCTACACCGTCTTCGTCGAGTTCACCGCCGAGCCGCAGGACCCGGCCCCCAACACGATCTACGCCGGAGCGACCGGGGAGGGCCTGCCTAACCCGACGAGCGCGCTCATCTATCGCACCTATGTCCCCGACGATCCCAAGGATGGTTTGGGTGGCGTGCCGCTGCCGACGATCTCCTACGAGACCGCCGATGGAACAGAGGTAGTCGGTTTCGAAGACTGCCAAGTCTTCACCGCTCCCTCCGATGGGACCGTGAATCAGGCGATCAGGGACTCGAGCTACCCCGACGACATCCCACGCCTCCCGCCGCGTCCTAACGACGAGAAGAAGCCGAGATTCAATCGGTTCTACGGGGTCGACCGTCCCGTGTATGACAACGTGCCGCCGAACCCGGTAACGGGCGAGGAGCCGAAGACGCAAGGTGGCTTCCTTTCGAACGAACAGAACGCGTACATGACCGCCCGCATCACTCGGTCGATGGGCGACATCGTGGTGATCCGAGCTAAGGCCCCGTCGTTCCCCGACACGAGGAAGGGCGAGTCCTTGCGCCCGCCTTCCGAGCTCCGGTATTGGTCGATGTGTCAGAACCACACCTTGAGCCAACGGGTAGTGGCGTGCGCGGCGGACTTCCAGACCGAAGTCGGGCGCGACGGCTACTTCACCTTCGTCATCTCCGACCCGGCCGACCGACCCTCGAACGCGAACGCAAAGTCGGAAGTCACCTGGCTGCCCTGGGGAGGGCCCTTCTACGAGGCGACGATCATCTACCGGCACATGTTGCCGAGCCGAGGCTTCGACGAGGCTGTGCAGAACATCCCCGAGGGCGAGGATCCAACTAAGATCATGGGCGTCTACTACCCGCGGGCGGTGTACTGCGACAAGGCTGCCTTCGAGAAGTCGGGTTGGCGAGGGTGCCGAGGCCTCCCCGGCGCCCGCTAAGCCGCTATTCGGCCGGGGAGGAGAATCGCCCTCCGGGACGAATAATTAGTTTGGGGACCAACCTAATTCCCGCCGTGCCCCAGGGCGGGTGAGCGAGGGGACGTTATGCGTCGTGTGCTGCTTCTTCTGACTGTTATCTCGGTTGCTCTGGTGGGCTTTCCCGGATCGGCCAAGCCCGTTGCTCAGGCCGAGGTCCCGCACGTGCTCGTCTATCACGCGACCTTCGGCTTCCGGCATCCGGTCATCGAGCACAGCAACGATGTCCTGACGGCCCTTGCCGAAGAGACCGGCAAGTTCACGGTCGAGACCACTCTGAACCCGGCAGACATAAATGCCGACAAGCTCGCGACCACCGACATCGTTCTGTTCAACAGCTCGACCGGCAAGTCTCCGTTCACCGCCGATCAGAAGACCGAGTTCTTCAAATGGTTGTCGTGTGGCGGCGGCTGGATGGGCATCCATGCGTCGGCCGACGGCAACTACGGCTGGGCCGATTATGCGGAGCTCCTCGGCGCCCAGTTCGACTCGCATCCTCACAACGCCGGCGACCCCAAGGTCCGCTTCATCCTCGAGAACAAGAAGCACTCGGCCAACAAGACGTTCAAGAAGAAGTACGGCAAGAAGGGCTCGTTCAAGTTCAGTGACGAGCTCTATAGGTGGCGGGCCAGCCCGCGCCGGATCCCCGGCGTGAAGGTCCTGTACTCGATCGACGAGAAGACCGAGACCAAAGCCATCCAGGAAGGGTTGACCCCCTACGAGCACCGACAGCCGATGGCGTGGGCCAAGACGTTCCGCGACCGCAACCGCGTGTTCTTCACCAACCTCGGTCACGGCAACGACTCGTGGGACTGGCCGGTATTTCAGAAGTCACTAGTGGACGCGATCGGTTGGGTGAGCAAGATCCGGCCCGACGCTGGTTGCCTCGCCGCCGATCCCGCGATCCCGCCGTCTCCTCTCGTGCCACCGGCTGCAACCGCGCCGGCGACGGAAGCCTGTCCGGTCCCCAAAGATCCCGCACGCCCCGGTCCGAACTGGCAGACATCGGAGGAGCCGAAGCGGCTCACCGAGGAGGGTCACAGCATGACGATGCCGAGCGCGGGACTCGCGGGTGGACTCGGATGGGGCGAACAGACTTACGTGCTCGACCTCTCCAAGTCCGGCGCGCCCAAAGCAAAGGTCACGTTCGACCTTTCCTGGGCGTCACCAAGCGATGACTACGACTTGAGCGTCACCTCTCCATGGGGTTGGAACGGCTCCGATGCGATCGCGGGGATCTCGGAACAGGTGGTGCTCGAAAACGTCCCTCATTGCACCGTGTTGCAGGTCTACGGCGAGAACATGTACGCGACCAGCCAGCAGGCACCGTCCCTGGCTGCGACCGTCGAGCCATAAGGCTGGCGGCACCGCCGTATCTCCGGACGTATGCCAGACTCTCGACCTAGCCGTTGAGGAGGTCGGGTCTTGAAGAAGCGCGTCGCGTCCTTGCTCGTTGTCGCGTTGCTTGCATCTATGGGGGCTACGAGCGCGGGGTCGCCCGGCGAACGCACGAGCACTAAGAGCGCTTCCCACAGATACATAGTTCAGATGCGGGCCCCGTCGGTCTCTCAAGAGGCAGTGGACGCGTCTGCTACGACTCAAAGACGTGCCTACACGCTTGCTCGTGCGTCGCAGGAAGCGACGCTCCGCGCCGTTGAAGCCCTCGGTGGCCGCGTCGTCTTCCGTTACGGAACACTGCTGAATGGATTCTCGGCACAGATGAGCCCGGTCGCAGCGGCCACGCTGGCGGCACGACCCGAAGTGGCGTCGGTAGATGCCGCATCGATCATCCATCCGGCCACATCTACGGCGGTCCCATTCGTCGGCGCTACGAAGGTCTGGAAGAAGCTCGGCGCAGAGGGGAAGGGGACGACCGTCGCAGTCATCGACACCGGGCTCGACTACACCCATGCGGACTTCGGGGGGCCGGGCACGGAAGCTGCGTACGCGAACAACGATCCGCTTCATATCGAGCCCGGCACCTTCCCCACCGGCAAGGTGGTTGCCGGCTGGGACTTCGTGGGGGAGGACTACGAACCCGACCCTACCGAGGGTGACACGAGCAACGACATCCCAAGGCCGGACCCCGATCCGCTCGACATGGAAGGACACGGATCGCATGTTTCCGGGATCTGCTGTGGGATCGGAGTCGGGAAGAAGATCGGTCCCGGCGTGGCGCCGAAGGCCAAGATCCACGCGCTCAAAGTGTTCGCGCTGGGCTCGACGACCGGCGACGTCGTGGCCGCCGCCATGGAGCGGGCGGTCGATCCGAACGGCGACGGCAGTATCAAGGATGCAGTCGACGTCATCAACATGTCGCTCGGCTCCGACTACGGAACGGTCTTGACACCCGAGCTCGTCCTCGTCGAGCGAGCGGTCGCCGCCGGCGTCGTGGTCGTGGCCGCCTCTGGGAACGCAGGCAATCAACCGTCGGGCGGCGCCGCGTACATCACCGGCGCTCCAGGCGTCGCGCCCGATGCGATCTCAGTGGCTGCATCGATCGACGAGTTCAGGGCTCTCAAGTTGAGCGTGACGGCTCCGCAGACCTCTTCATTGCCGAATGACGGATTGGCGGTGCACCAAGAATGGTCGGCGGCTCTTTCATCAGCTCTGTCGGGTGACGTTGTCGATGTCCGATCGGTGCAGACCACGACCTTCGGAGCGACGCCGGTCCCGGAGGATCGCTACTTGTGCGACTCGACTCCGCCGGGAACGCCGTTCGCCGGGAAGATCGCGTTCGTCTACAAAGGGTCGACGGGGGCCGGGGACTGCGACGGCTCCGAGAAGGTGTTCCGCGCCCAAGAGGCCGGAGCGGTGGGCGTCGTGCTGTGGTCGGGCTTCGGCGACCTGCCCTTCGCGCTGGGTCCCGGGACGTTCGTGGACGAGATCACGATCCCCGCGGTGATGGTTGGAACTGCGGACGGGCAGGTGCTGGCCGATGCCGACAGCCCCGGGGCACCCGACACTTACGACACGGGAGGCCTTCAGGTCTCGGTCCCGCTGGAGGAAGCCGTCTTCCCCGCGTTCCAGGATCGGATCTCCGACTTCTCGTCCGAGGGACCCGCGACCCTTACCGAATCCCTGAAACCCGATGTGAGTGCGCCCGGTTTCAACATCACGTCTGTGCTGGCCGGTAGTGGCAAAGGTGACCTGACTATCTCGGGCACTTCGATGGCGACCCCGATGGTGGCCGGGGTAGCGGCTCTGCTGACGGAGCTGCATCCGGGCTTCTCGCCGATGAAGATCAAGGCCCTGATCATGAATCAGGCGACCCGCGCACTGTCCGACTCGGTCGGAGGGGCTCCCGTATCTGCCACGGTCATGGGTGCCGGCCGCATCCGCGCGTTCCACAGCGCAACGACCCGGATGGTCGCATGGCCCCCGAGCATCTCCTTCGGCGCGCGCTACGCAACGGGGGCCGAGACTCTCCACGGAACCTTCAAGCTCCAGAACTTCAGCAAGAAGGTGCGCACGTACGAAGTTGCAGCCAATATCCGCTACTCCGACTACGCGGCGAAAGTCGCCGACGTGCGCGTTGCCACGTCGGATGGCGCATTTGCGGATGAGATCCCGATCGAACTTGGGCCGGGCAAGACACAAAAGCTGCGACTTCGGCTGAAACTGGATCCGACCAAGATCGATGCTGCTGAACAGGAACTGGGCTGGGTTGCCTTCCATGCGAACGTCGATGGCGTCGTCACGGTGCGCGAAACGGGGCCCGGCGATGCGGACGATGCTCTCGGAGTCCCCTGGCATGTGGTTCCGGTGCCTTCGTCGGACGTTTCCGCAAGTAAGACGGCGCTCGATCTTGCCTCGGGCTCCGACTCCTTCCAGATCGTCGAGCGCGCCGGCCGCCGGACTTACCCAGGCAGATGCCTACCTGCTCGGGGTCGAGGACGAGATCGATAGCCGGGGGGCCGAGGACATCACGCATGTCGGAGCGCGTAGCTTCACCGGGGCCGGGCTCGGTGATGGGCCCGAAGGCATCCCTTCGGGTACCGATCCGCTGCTGGAGGCGACCTACACGCAATTCTTCACAACGGATGTCGAGCCCACGGAACCGATCGAGTTCGCGGTCCGGACCCAGGGCCTCCACAGCACGACTGATCCGATCGATATCAGGATCGCAGTCGATTCCGGCGCGGACGGCGTTTTCGCCGACCCGGAGCTGAAGGCCGACTATCTGATCGAGAAACAAGCATCGATGGTCTGCGTGTTCGACCTCTCGAAACCGGACGCGCTGACCGAAGGGTGCGATGCGGTCTACAGCCAGGATTACGACCTCTACAACACAAACGTCTTTGGGCTCGTTGTGGACGCCACCGATATCGGAGTGCAGACCGGGACCGCCTTCAGCTACGGGGTGACCGTGTGCGACAAGAGCTACGAAGTCCCGCAGTGCGACGGCGCCGGCGCCCTGGACGAAGCCACCGGCACCTATCCGGCCACGTTCGCCCCCACCGATCCACCGGTTTTGGTGGACCCGCTCGTGTGCGGGGGCTTCTTCGCCCAAGAATGCTCGACGATGACCGTTCAGAGGAGTGGTGCTTCACCGCTCCAGGATCTGCTGCTCATCTATCCGAACAACAGAGCCCAATCGACGGCAGAAGTGGTGGCTATCGGCGGTTAACGCACGACCTTCATCTGGGCCATCATGTCGTGGTCTTCGTGTGCCAGGTTGTGGCAGTGGAAGACGTAGCGGCCGGTGTGGTCGGCGAACTTCATCGCGACTCGTACTACCTCTCCGCTGTCGACCCTGACGGTGTCTTTCCATCCCGCTTCGCCGGCGGAGGGAGGGACCCCATCGCGATCGATGATCTGGAACATGACCAGATGGACGTGCATCGGGTGAGTTTGGTCTGAGAGGTTGTTGAAGACCCACGTTTCGGTATCTCCGAGCTTCGGCCGCGCGTCGATGCGATGGTGACCGAACGACTTACCGTTGATGACCCACTTTGTGGTCTCCGGGTCGAGGCTCAACTGGAACTCGCGTTCCTTCGTGCCCTCTCCGACGGCATCGATCGTGCGCAGGGTAGAGGGCAGTGAGCTTGGATCCGATTCTTCTCGCGCGATGTCGAAGCGCATGATCGGCCGGGCCTCGAGAGGGTTGGGGGGATCGATCAGGTCTTGGAGTACGACGCTCGTCCCGACTTGGTACGCGGAGAAGTCGATGACGACTTCGGCTCGCTCCGCCGGCCACAAAGGGATCGTCGGAGCCATGACGGGGGCGGCCAATAGGCCCCCGTCCGATGCGATCTGAGAGAAAGGTCGCAAAGAGTCGAGGGCAAGGGTGTAGCCGCGGCTGTTGGACGCGTTGAGGATTCGGAACCTGTACTTGCGGTTCGCGACCTTTAAGTAGGGGAGCGGCTTTCCGTTGACCAGAAACGTATCTCCCAACACGTTCGTGTGATCGTTGTCGAACTTGAGCGAGCCGTCGCTCTTGAAACTTCGGTCCTGGATCATCAAGGGGATGTCGTACTTGCCCTTCGGGAGGTTCAACTCGTTCTCGGCCTCGTCCTCGATCAAGTAGAGGCCCGCTAACCCCATGTAGACGTTGCGAGACGTGTGGTGGTGGGTGTGATCGTGGTACCAGAGCGTCGAGGACAGTTGCTTGTTGGGGTAGTGGTAGTCCTTGTGCTTTCCCGGGGCGATCAGGTCCATCGGGTGTCCGTCGTTGGCCGGGCTCACATGCCCCCCGTGGAGATGAATCGTCGTATCCACCTTCAGCTTGTTTATCTGACGCACGACGACCGGACGGCCCCGTCGGACTTTGATCGTCGGACCTGGGAAGTGACCGTTGTATACCCACACCCGCGTCCGTTTGCCCGGAAGGATCCCAACGTTGGTTTGGCGCATCGTTATCTCGTAGTAGTCGCGGCCCCCTTTGCGCCGGACCGGCTTCAACACCGGGGGGATCGGAAGTGGAACCGAGAACGCCTCGACCTGGGCAAACTCGCTTAGGAGGGTGATCGCTCGCGATGAGTTCAAGAGCGAGGCGCCACCGGCGATCGCGCCGACCTTCAGGAGCTCGCGGCGAGTGAACATGTGCTCGACGATATTCCTGGGCGGGCGCTACTGGATGATCAGAGGGCGAAGCGTCTTGTGGGCGATCTCGAGGCCCACCTTCACCTTGGCCTCGTCGCCGCCCCACACCGGGTCTTCGTGCTCGACGGATAGGACGCCGTCGAATCCACCCTCGTACATCGCATCGATCAGACGCACCCAATCCACTTCGCCGAGACCCGGAACGCGGTAGCGCCACCAGCCGACGTCCCACGGATCGTCGCGGCTCACGGCCTTGCCGGGCCATCCGTAGTGGTTGCGCTTGTCGGCGAAGAGCTGGATGTCCTTGGCCTGCGCGTGGGGGATGCGATCGAGGTAGGGCTTCACGGCGGTCACGGGATCGATGCCCATCCACAGAAGATGGCTCGGGTCGTAGTTGAGGTACAGCCCGATCGAGAACATCCACTCCCAGAGCTCTGGCGAGTAGGCGAGGTTGCCCGGGTAGCCATCCGGATGCCACCCCTCCATCACGCAGTTCTCGATGATGAGCTTCACGCCCTTCTCGTTCGCGCGCTCGACGAGAGGCTTGAAGACTTCTCCCGCCTCGGCGAGGTTCTCCGCCACGCTCTTTGAGGGGTCTCGGCCGACGAACGTTCCGACCGTTGGGGACCCGACGAGCGCGGCCGCGTCGATGCACGCAAGGACGTGCTCGTTGATCGCCTTGCGCTCGGAGGGATCGGGATGCAAGTTGTTGTCGTAGAAGGACAGGGACGAGAGTTCGAGGCTCTTGTTCTCGAAGAGGGCGCGTACGCTCTCGGCCTCGCTCTCGGTGAACGTCTCCGCCTTGAGGTGGGTAGCGGTGAACGGCCTGTCACCCAACGCGGGCCACGCTGCGACCTCGAGAGCTTCGTAGCCGGCGTCCGCGGCCCAGGTTGCGATGTCCTCGAGCGAGTTGTTGGGCAGACACGCCGTCAAGAAGCCGAGCTTCATCCCTTCACCTCCACTGGTCGTCCCTCGCGCGCCGATCCGAGCACTGCTTCGGTGATGCGAGCGGCACGCAACCCGTCGTCGAACGAGGGGAGCCCCGCAGGAGCCTGCCCGCGTATCGCGGCGTAGGTCTCCGCGACGAACGTGTCGAAGCAATCGTGATAGCCCAACGGATGCCCGGCCGGCAGCGTCGCGTAGCTCGCGGCAGCGGGGGATAGGACCTCGGGCGCTCTCGTCAATGCTGTCGCCCCCTCCTTGCCCCCGAGCCAAAGCGTCTCGGGATTCTCTTGATCGAAGGAGAGGGCGGCCTCGCTACCATCGATCTCGAACCACAGACGATTCTTCCGACCTGCAGAGATCTGACTCACGATCAACGTGCCGAGCGCGCCGCCGTCGGTACGAAACATCATCGTGGCCGCATCCTCCGTTGACACCTGCACGCGCGGCGAGGATGAGCTCGCACTAGCGAATGCGTCTTGGTGCTCGCCGGTGCTGCGCTCGGGGATGGCGGTCAGCAACTGGGCCGTGACCTGCGTCACCCTGTGGCCGCTCACGAACTCGATGAGGTCGCACCAGTGTGAGCCGATGTCGGCGAACGTCCGAGACGCGCCGCCAAGTTCGGCATCGACGCGCCAGTTGCCGTCCTCGGGCGACAACAACCAGTCCTGTAGGTAGGTCCCGTGGATCAGGTTGATAGAGCCGATGGCTCCGGCCTCGACCCTGGCCTTGGCTTCTCGAACGGTCGCGTAATACCGGTACACGAACGGAACGGTCGCGACCGTTCCTGCGGCCTCGGCCGCGTTGACGAGCTCCTGGGCCCCCTCGGTATCGACGGCCAAGGGCTTCTCGCAGATCACGTGTTTGCCCGCCTTGAGCGCCGCCAGCGCGAGAGGTGCGTGCAAGTGGTTGGGGGTGCAGATATGGACCACGTCCACGTCCGGCGACTCCACGAGCTCCTCGGCGTCGGCGAACGATCTTCCGGCCCCCAGGGCCTCGGCGGCCGCGGCGCCCCGCTCTGGGGTAGAAGCGGCGACGCCGATGAGGGTCGCTCCGGCCAGGCGGGCGGAGCGGGCGTGGACCCGGCCGATGAAGCCGGTGCCGGCCACGGCCGCTCTCAAAGGTGAGGGCATAGAGGCATCCTAAGACAGACTTCTTTCACTCCACAAGCAAAAGATTGGTGGATACCGTAGTAACTTGCCCGACTTATGGCGTTGACATGTCGGAAACCCTCATGCTTAAGTCTGTGACGTGGCAGTAAACCGTGGTTCTGGCCGAGGCACTCCCACGCCCGGCCGGATGCTGCGCCTGATCCGTGACGGAGGAACCGTAACCAGGGCGGATCTCGCCGAGTTGACCGGCCTGGCCCGATCGACGGTGGCTCAGAGGGTGGATGCCCTCATCTCCAGCGATCTGGTGACGGAAGAGGCGGACGGGTCTTCCACCGGTGGCCGCCGGCCCGGCGTCCTCTCGTTCAATCGCAAGGCGGGCGTGATCGTCGCGGCCGACCTGGGCGCCACCCATTCTCGGATCGCCGTGACCGACCTGCTGGGCGATGTTCTGGCCGAGTTCGCCGGTGAGATCGACATCGCGGAGGGGCCGGTCCCGGTGCTGGACTGGCTCGAGGAGAAACTCGATGCCTTGCTCATCAGTGCCGGGCGTACGCGTCGAGACATCCGGGGGATGGGTATCGGCGTCCCCGGCCCGGTCGAGTTCGCAACCGGCCGCCCGGTAAGCCCTCCGATCATGCCGGGGTGGGATGGCTATTCGATCCCCGAGAGATTCGCTGCCCTCGAGGTCCCAGTCTTGGTAGACAACGACGTGAACATCATGGCGTTGGGCGAGCACTGGGCGACTTGGCGAGAAGCGGACCACCTGATCTACATAAAGGTAGGTACCGGCATCGGTTGCGGCATCGTTCTGGGTAAAGCGATCCATCGCGGCGCACAGGGCGCGGCCGGCGACATCGGGCACATACGCGTGGTCGACGACGAAGAGTCCGTGTGTTCGTGCGGCAACATCGGTTGCCTGGAGGCGATTGCCGGGGGAGCGGCACTGGCTCGGCGCTTGAGCGAGGCGGGGACAGATGCGAAGAACAGTCGCGACGTCGTGAGGCTGGTGCGGGAGGGCAACCCACTGGCCGTCCGGCTCGTTCGCCAAGCCGGTCGATTGCTTGGTGAGGTCCTTGCGGCGGCCACGAATCTCTTCAACCCCGCGGTGATCGTCATCGGCGGCGATGTCTCGCACGCGCACGAGCAACTATTCGCCGGTATCCGCGAGACCGTCTATCAACGCTCCTTACCGCTTGCTACGCGGCACCTTCGGATCGTTCGAAGCGAGCTTGACGACCGCGCCGGAGTCGTGGGCGCGGCCGTGATGGCCATCGAGCATGTCTTCTCGCCGGACTCCGTCGACGCGGCCATTGGCGCCGCCTCACCGCAGGAGTCGACGGCGTGAGCACCCAAGAGACCGACGTCAGGACGCCGCTGCTATCGGTCAAGGGGCTGACGAAGCACTATCCCGGGATCGTGGCGCTAAGCGGCGTCGACTTCGACGTTCTCCCCGGCGAGGTCCACTGTCTGCTGGGCCAGAACGGCGCGGGCAAATCCACGCTCATCAAGTGCGTCTCCGGGTTGGTCGAGCTCACCTCGGGCGAGATCCTTCTCGACGGCGACCCGTTGCCGAAGGCGAATACGGGGGCCGCACTCTCAATGGGGATCGCGACGATCTATCAGGAGCTCGACCTCGTCACCGACCTGACCGTTGCGGCCAACGTGTGGCTCGGGCACGAGTTCAGGAAGGGCCCGCTTCTCGACGCCAAGAAGATGATCGACGAGACGCGATCCGTGCTCGAGCGTCTCGGCCACGAGAACATCGACCCCCGTGTGCGCGTCGACCGCTTGTCGCCGGCGGCCCAACAGATCGTTTCGATAGCCCGAGCCCTGTCGCGTCGCGTTCGGCTGTTGATCATGGACGAGCCCTCCGCCGTGCTCGACGACAACGAGATCGAGTCGCTGTTCGAAGTCGTCGATCGCCTGAAAGCGGAAGGCGTCGGAGTCATCTACATCTCGCACCGGCTCGACGAAGTTGCCCGGATAGCGGATCGAGTGACCGTTCTCAAGGACGGCGCGACAGTGCTGTCGGGCGTGCCGGCGGAGACGCCCCCCGGCGAACTAGTGCGCGCCATGGTTGGTCGTCGCCTGGATCACATGTTCCCCGAGAGGTCGCCGATCAAGGAGGAGGTCGTTCTCGAGGTACGCGACCTGCGCGTCGCGCCGCACGTGTTCGACGTTAGCTTCGATCTCCACGCCGGCGAGATACTCGGCCTGGCCGGCCTCGTAGGTTCTGGCCGCAGCGAGTTGCTGCGCGGCGATCTATGGCCTCGAGAAGGCGGATTCGGGCAGCGTCCGTCTGCTGCACGAGGAGTTGGGCGGAGGTCGTCCCGACTTGGCGATGGCGCAGGGTCTCGGTTTCGCGCCGGGTGACCGCAAGTCCCAAGCCCTTCTGATGGAGTGGACGTCGGCAAAGAACGTAAGCGTCGCCGACCTGAAGCGCTTCAAGCGCGGCCCCCTGCTCGACCTGCGCGCGGAGCGCAAGGCCGCTCTCGAACACCTCGACTCGATCGGTGCCCAGAAGGGGGCCGTCGACCGCCTCGTGCGCGAGTTGTCAGGAGGGAACCAACAGAAGGTGGTGCTCGCGCGCTGGCTGCTCCGATCGTGCAAGGTGCTGTTCCTGGACGAGCCGACCCGTGGTGTCGACGTAGGGGCGAAAGCCGAGATCTACAAGGTCATCAGCGATCTCGCGGCGGAAGGCTTGGGGATCGTGATGGTGTCGTCGGAGTTCCCCGAGCTCCTCGGGTTCTGCGATCGGATCCTGGTCCTGCGCGATGGACACGTGGTGCACGAAGCGCCCGGCAGCGAACTAACGGAAGAAGAGATCCTCAACCTCGTCGTGAGATCCGAATCGGCCCCGCTCCTGACGGAGGCATCATGAGTGAAGCCCCGTCGGTGGATGTTCAGCTAAAGGATCGGCAGCAGCGGCGGGGCAAGCTGCAGGAGTACGCGCTCGTGGGCGTGGTGATCGTGCTGATCATCGCCGGGGCGATAGCGAAGCCCGACGCCTTCCTCACGTCGAGCAACTTCTTCACGGTCATGACGCAAGCAAGCGTCGTGGGTGTTCTCGCCATCGGGATGACATTCGTCATCGCGTCCAGCGGGATCGACCTATCTGTCGGCTCCATGGTCGCAGCCGCGGGCATAGCCGGCGGGGTGTTGGGAGCTGAAAGCAGTTGGTTGGTCTTCATCGGCGGAGCGCTGCTATTCGGCATGCTCCTCGGCACGGCTAATGGCCTGGTGGTCACTCTCGGCCGCGTGCCTCCCTTCGTGGCGACCCTTGCGATGTTGACGATCGCCAGAGGGCTCGCCCTCCGGATGAGCGAGAAGACGCCAATCTTCATAGGGATCGACGAAGTTCGGTTCTTCGGCAACGGGAAGGTACTGGGTATCCCGGCTCCCGTGGTCGTGTTCATCGTCGTCACCGTCGTTGGTTGGTTCCTGCTCAACAGAACGACGTACGGCCGATACGTCGTGGCAACAGGCGGCAATCGCGAGGCGGCCCGCATCGCCGGGATCCGCGTCAACCGCACGATCTTTAGCGTCTATCTGCTGAGTGGCCTCTGTGCAGGGATTTCAGCGGTTCTATTGAGTGGGCGATTGGGAAGCGCATCGCCGGTTGCCGGGACTCTCTATGAGCTCGATGCGATCGCGGCGGTCGTGATCGGCGGGACCAGCCTCGCAGGTGGAAGGGCCACGATCCTCGGCACGTTCCTCGGCGTGATGACGTTCGCCCTCATCTTCAACCTTCTAAATCTGCTCAACATCCAAACTGAGTACCAGCTGATCGTAAGGGGGGTGATCGTCCTTATCGCGGTGATGGCACAACGAAGGGAGGCTTAAGCCCCCACAAGTCCTGGCAACGAATCGAAAGGGAGAGCTGGATGAAGAACCTCAAGTCATTACTGATCTTGTTACTTATCGCCGCGCTGACGCTCGGTGCGTGTTCGAACGACGACGACGGTGGCGACGAAGCCGAAGGTGACCAGGAAGCTGCCGAGACCGAAGAAGAGAGCTCGGGCGGCGGAACGGTAAAGATCGCCTTCAGCGCTCCCGGCGCCGACCACGGCTGGCTGGCCGCGATCACCGAGAACGCGCGCGCCGAGGCGGAGAAGTTCGACGACGTCGAACTGATCCTTACGGAGGGGACGAACGACTCCGCCGCGCAGGCGTCTCAGGTGGAGACCCTGCTGAGTCAGGACCCCGACGTGTTGGTGATCCTGCCGCACGAGGGCGACGCCCTTACTCCCGCCGCGCAAGCAGCGATGGACGCCGGCGTACCCGTAGTCAACCTCGACCGCGAGTTCGCGAGCCCATCCGCCTACCGAACCTGGATCGGCGGCGACAACTACGGGATCGGCAAGGCTGCCGGTGACTACTTCGCACAGGAGCTGGATTGCCAGGGCAAGGTGGTCGAGATCCAGGGCATCGCCGGTATCTCCGTAACCGACCTTCGCACCCAGGGCTTCGCGGACGCCATCGAGCAATGCGATGGAGGCATCGAGATCGTTGCCACCCAGCCCGCCGACTTCCTGCCCGACAAGGGCCTCGAGGTCATGGAGGCGATCCTTCAGTCCGAGGATCAGATCGACGGCGTGTACACCCACGACGACGACATGGCCATGGGCGTGGTCTCCGCCATCGAGAACGCAGGCCGTGAGGACGAGATGTTCGTAACCGGCGCCGGTGGCTCGACGGATGCGATGGAGCAGATCCAAGAGGGCGGTCTATACCGCGCGACGTTCCTCTACAACCCATCCATGTCCGCATCCGCGATCCGTATCGCCCGTCTCATCGCGCACGGCGAAGGCTTCGAAGAGCTCGTCGAGCCCGAGGTCCCGAGCTACATCCAGCTCCCCGCCTCAACCGTGACCCAAGACAACGTCGCCGACTACATAGACCTCGGCTACTAGCCTCCAGGCTGAGTGTGTGGTGAGTCGCGCCCAGCGCGATTCATCACACACTCGGCGCGAGGCCGAGCCAGGCTTTCAGCTCCAGCACTCGCGCTACGGCCGTGTCGATGCGGGCTTCGGGGATGTCGCCGGCCTTCACCGCGGCTCTGATCGCGGCCGCGCACCGACGGGCGACGTGGGCGTCGTCTGCGAGTAGGGCTATGTCGACGCCGGCTCGGATGGTGGCTACGCACGCTCGGGGGGTGTCACCGCCGAACTTCCAGGCGACCTCACCCAGTGCGTCGCTGATGCTCACGCCGGTGAACCCGAGCTCATTGCGAAGGCGCTTGTTAGCGATGTAGCGATTGAGTGAAGCAGGCCGGCGGCCGCCATCTTTCGGATAGATCGCGTGGGACATCATCACCATCCGAACGCCGCCATCGATCGCTTCGAGGAACGGCGCAGCGTCGATGTTGTGGAGCTGCCATTTCGTTCTCATCACATAGGCGCGCCCGTCGTCGGAATTGATGTCGGCCCCGCCGATGCCAGGGAAGTGCTTGGCTGTCGCCGCGACGTTCCGGCTCTGCAGACCGCGACTGAAGGCGAGGACGCGTTGGCCGACGGACGCGTGCCGAGAGCCGAAGCTCCGAGAACGCATAACGTGCTCCGGCGGAAGGTCGAGGTCGGCGACGGGGGCGAAGTCAACGTTCACACCTGCGGAATGAAGGGCCCATCCCGTGGCACCGCCCTGCCGGTAGGCGGTGGACTTCGGTGACTCTCCCATGTTGGGCGCCGACTTCCATGGCGGCATGTCGGGGAAGCGCTTGACGATCCCACCTTCCTGATCGGCTGCGATCAGCGCGCCGATGGACAAGTCATCGTCTTCGACGGCCTTCTGGATCTGAGTCGTCAGAGCGCGCAGTTGTTGTTCATCGCGGTAGTTCTGGGCGAACAGGATCACTCCGCCGAGATGATGCTTCCGGATGACTCTTCGCTCGGTGGGGGAGAGCTTCAGTCCTCCCACCGAGAACATCACGAGTTGGCCGACCTTCTGCTTCAGGGTCATCTCGTCGATCGCGTCCTGTGCAGTCGCTCGTGAGGCCGTCGATGGCCTCGCGGGTTGCACGAACGCCGTGACGATGATCGCCGCGGCTAGAGCCAGAGCGGCTTTAAAGGAACATTCGACTGACTCCCTGCAGCCCCCTATGGGGGCTTTCGGTCGCCACTGTCGAACGTTCCTTTTAAAGCGTGGCGAGGTCGCCATCGAACGCGGCTCGGTTCTTGGGGTCCGTTATGAAGGCGGCGGCCTTGCGAGCGAGCTTCTTGAAGCGTTCGTACGCAGGAGCGTCGCCGTTGACGCGGTGGGCGCGGGCGAGCGCCTCGTAAGCGAAAGCAAGGTCGAAGTCGCCTATCCGGTGCTGGTCGCAAAGCTCACGGCACCGGCTCGCATGATGCAGGGCTGCCTCGCCACGTCCCAACACGGCGTAGACGCGCGAGCACTGCCATTCACCCCGGATCCAGTTCTCGGGGCGCCCCACGATGCCCCATAGGTATCTCGACGTGTGGGCGGCATGGATCATCTCGTCGTCCTCTTCGGGGGTCCGTGAGCTCTTTTCGAGCAGCGCCCAGACGTAGTTGAAGAGGTCGGTGGCCATGCGCCTTTGATCCTCGGGCCCGAAGGCCTGCCCCTCGATGTCTTCTCCGATCGTTAAGGAGCCGTCAGGGTAGCGCCGCGGGGCACTGGGTAGGCTCGGCCCCCATGTTCCAGGCGATTAGGACCGAGACAGACGAAGGCGTTCGCTCGATCGTCTTCGCACGGGCGGCGGAGTACAACACGATCACGCCGACCATGGCCAAGGAGTTGGCCGTGGCAATAGATGAAGCCAACGAGGACGACGACGTCCGGGTCATCCTCGTGCGAGCCGAGGGTCCGGCCTTCTGCGCCGGATACGGGCTCGACTGGGCCGTGGAGATGCAGGCCGGGGAATCCAAACGCGAACGGGCGTGGGACTCGGTCGAGGACTACCTCCAGATGTCGAAGTTCGTGGATGCATACATGAAGCTCTGGTACTCGCCGAAGCCGACGGTCGCCGCGGTCCAGGGATGGTGCATCGGCGGAGGAACCGACATGGCGCTTTGTGCCGATCTCATCGTCGCCGGCAGGTCGGCGATCTTCGGGTATCCGCCCGCGCGTGTGGGGGACGCCGACGACCGCGATGTGGGTTTATCGGATCGGCCTCGAGAAGGCGAAGCGTTATCTCCTGACCGGCGACCAGATCCCGGCCCCCGAGGCCGCGGACATCGGTTTGATCCTCGAGGCCGTGGACGACGATGCGTTGCAGACGCACGCCGCCGCTCTCGCCAAGCGCATGGCTCGCCTGCCTATCAATCAACTGGTGATGCTGAAGCTTCTGTGCAATCAGGTGGCCGAGAACGCCGGCATGCACTCCACTCGCACGCTGGGGACATTGTTCGACGGGATCGCACGACACACGCAAGAGGGACTGGACTTCGTGAACAGAGCTTCCGAGATCGGCTTCCGCGAGGCGGTACGGGAACGAGATGATCCATTCGAGGACTACGGATCGAGACCCAAGGGGGAATGATGGGGGACCACAACCTGGCGATGCTCGGCGAAAGCTCGTTCGAGCGACACGGCGACTACGAGTCCTTGTGGTTCGAGGAGACCTGGTATCGCTCCGGCGAGCTCATCGAGCGCGTTCGGAGGATGGCTTCCGGGTTCATCGAGCTTGGCATCGAGCCGGGGGACCGCGTCGTCGTGATGATGTCGAACACACCGGAAGTGGGCATCTGCTATTCCGCCCTCTGGCGCGCGGGCGCGGCGATCACCCCGGCGATCTTCCTTCTGTCCACCGACGAGCTCGCGCACATCCTGCGGGACTCCGAAGCTCGTGCCGTGATCACGAGCCCGGAGTTCCTGCCCAACGTGAAGCTGGCGGCGCAGGGCGTCGACACCCTCAAGTGGATCCTCTCCACGGGGCCGGAAGAGGACGGGATCGTTCCATTGACCTCACTGGAGGAAGCTAGCGCCGGTGAGATAGTCATCGCGCCGACGAGGACATGGCGGCCCTTATGTACACGGGCGGGACGACAGGCCGCGCCAAGGGCGTGATGCTGTCGCACTACAACCTCTGGCATGCCGGCTCCAGCCTGCAAGAGGCGTCTCATGTCCCAGGCATCACCCGTGGCCTGACCCCGCTGCCGCTGTCGCACTCCTACGGATTGCTCGTCACGGTCGTCGGACTCCATTCGACCGAGCCCGGAGTCGGAGTGTTGATGCGCTGGTTCGACCCGACGGGCTGGCTCGAGCTCGTCCAACAGCACGGGATCCAGATCTCCGCGCTCGTCCCCTCGATGATCCAGATGCTCATGGCTATGCCGCTCGAGGACTACGACCTCAGCTCCTTGCGATACGTGGCCTCCGGGGCTTCGCCCCTAGCCCTCGAAGTGATGCGATCGCTCGAGCGACGTGTGCCCGGCGTCAAGGTCCGCGAGGGATACGGGCTGACAGAGTCCACCGCGATCATCTCGGCGATGCCGCCGGACGAGATCGTGCACGGCTCGGTCGGCAGGCCTTTGCCCGATACCGAGGTGAAGATCGTCGACGACGAGGGCAAGGAAGTGCCTCCCGGCGAGATCGGTGAGATCACGGCTCGCTCCCCGATGATCATGATGGGGTACTGGAAGGCCGCGGACACGACGGCCCACGCCGTGCGAGACGGATGGCTCTACACCGGAGACATGGGCCGGCTCGACGACCAAGGCTTCCTTTGGGTCGTCGACCGCAAGAAGGACCTGATCATCAGGGGCGGCTTCAACGTCTACCCGCGCGACCTCGAGGACGTGTTGGCCGAGCATCCCGACGTCGCCATCGCCGGCGTCGTCGGTGAGCCGCACGAGACCTACGGGGAGGAAGTCGTCGCCTTCGTGCAACTCATGCCGGGTGGACAGGCGACGCCCGATGACCTGATCGAGTTCGCCCGCGAGCGGATCGGCAAGTACAAGTACCCCCGCAAGGTGCACATCGTGCCTGCCATCCCGCTGACGCCGGTCGGAAAGATCGACCGCAAGGCGCTGCGAGCTCAGCTCGCCGAGGCGGCCGGGGGCTAGGTGGAGTTCCGATCCCCGGGACGACCGGGACGATGGCCGCGACGAACGGGTGCGGGACGACCGCTCGCTCGGCCGCAGCATTAAGTTGTGGCTGCTGGGGGTGTTGGGGTTGTTGGCGATCGTGTTCGCAGTCAAGAATCGCCAGTCGGTCGAGGTCTCGCTCGTCTTCGGGGAGATGACGATGCCCCTGGTGTGGACACTCCTTCTCACCTTTGCCTTGGGTGGGGCGATCGGGTGGCTCGCGGGCCGGCTCGGGAACAGGCGCCGGGAGCTCGAGCGTGAGCGCAGGCGAAGGCCACCGGAGGAGGACCGCGAGAAACAGGACGGGGAGCATGGAAATAGATAGGAGGGGAAGGCACCCCTAGGGCAGAAGAATCAGCTACCGAACAATTCTGGGGGGAAAGTTGGCTGAAGCGGCGGCCGAGCCGGGGAAGGACGCCCGGCCGGGCTTGCTGGGCAGGATCCGGGCTGCGCGCCCTGAGCGCGCCGGTGACGGGGGGGCCGAGGCCTCCGAGTCTCCGACGCCCGTGGCCGAGTCCCCAACCGGCTACAAGACGTTCTCTCGCAAGCTCGCCCCCTCGCTGATCGCAATCGGAGGCGCCCTGACCGCCCTGGGCGGCGTCGGCGCGTGGGTGAGAGCGTCGCAAGTCGTGAGCGAGGGCCTCGCCGAGGAAGAGGTCGAGGTCGTCATGGGTCACACCTACGACTGGGGCCTGTTGCTGGCTTTGCTCGGGTGCGTGGTGCTCGTCTCCTCGGCCGCATGGCTCACCCGCAGTCTCGTGGCCAAGATCTTCTCGATCGTCGCAGCGGGCGCCGTTATCGGCATCTCGATCTGGAGACTCCAGCTCATCGATCGTCAAGCCGCTGCGATGGCCGACGCCGCTCGTTCCGGGGCGGTGGATTTCCTGACTTTCCATGCCGGCCTGGGATGGGGCGCGTGGTGCCTCGTCGCCGGGTCGGTGGCGCTGGGCCTCGGGATCGTGGCCGGCGTGCTCCGGGAGCTTGACGTAAGAAAGGGGTTGGGGGCATGAGGGGACCGCTCAAGTGGAAGCGCATCGTGGGGGCAGTGCTCGCTTGCTTCCTTGTTGCTTGTAACGGGCATGCCGTCCTCGTTGAGGAACGAACTGGCGATGCTGCGCTGGCCGGCGCGACCGTCGACGGAGCGGAGGGCTCGTCTAGCTCGGGTCGAACGCTCGCACGAGGCGGTTCCAACGCCGTCGATCTCGGCTCCTCGGGAGCCGGCGGCTCGGGAGGCTCGTCCGGCAACGGCACCTCGGGGCCGGGTGGCGGGGGCGTCCCTTGCGCGACGACTTCCGATCCCGACCAGGGCTTCACGGCTGAATCGATCAAGCTCGGGACGATCGTCCCTCTCACCGGAGCGCTCCGCCCTCTCGGCGAGCAGACCGCGCGCGTGATGAAGCTAGCGGTCGACCGCATCAATTCCATCGACAAGCTCCCCGGTCCCTATCCCCTGACGTGGGGCTGTGGCGACCGGCCCGGCGTGTTCGGACGGAAGCTCGAGCTCGAGGTCTACTCGTTGCAGAACAACACTCCCGAGGAAGCGCTTGCGGGCGTCCGCAGGCTCATCGACGTGGAGAAAGTGTTCCTCATCCGCGACTGCTACCTGCAGTCCAACCTGATGGGACCCGGCACTCAGTATCAGAACTCGAAGGGCGTGCCCGCGATCTGGTGCAACTTCTCGGAATGGGGAGCGTCAGCCGCGCCGTGGAACTACTCGCCGGGGATCAACCCGTACGTGGCGGCGGGGATCGAGACGGGCTACCTGTTCACCAAGCTCAAGCGTCAGCGACTGGCCGTTATCGCCGACCCCAGCGTCAAGGACACCCTCGTCAAGGTCGTAAGGCGTGTGGCGGCTCACTTCAAGCATCCGATCCCCGAAGAGTGCATCGTCCTCAAGAAGGCGCAGGAAGCTTCGAGCGGGATGCGCTCGGAGATAACGCGCATACGAACCTGCTATGGCGCAGGGCAGTCGCCCGACGCGGTGATCGCGCTCGATGCGCTCAACGCGACGTTCGGCGCTCTCGAGGCCAAGAGCCAGGGCTGGCGAGGAGCCGATAACAACGTCCAGTGGGACTGCACCGGTCTTTCCTGCTGGATCACGAGTCTGGCCGATCTTTGCGGTGACGCCTGCGAGGGGATGCTGACGAACTGCGCTTCATTGCCGTGCGTCCCCTGGGCCGATCCCAAGGAGTATCCGTCGGTCCAGAACTTCAACGACTTCCATGACAACTACGTGCCGAACGAGCCCGAGGACATTCTCACCTACGGACCAACGGCGATCACGAGTGGGATCGCGCTGTGGTTGACCATGACCGGGCCCGATCTGTCGCGCGAAGCCTTCCGGGAAACCGTGAGCTCATTGAACAACTGGAGCTCGGGGATCGGCCCGGTGATCACGATGAGCGAGGACGATCACTACGGGGCAAAGAGTGTCTGGATCATCAGATACACGGGAGATAGCAACGGGCCTTACTTCGACGACGTCACGGGCAACTTCGTCACTTTGGATCAGGTGCGAGTGCCCGAGGAGCTGACGCGGATATGAGAGCGGGGCGGGCTTGGCCGGACCGCAGAGCAAAAGGGTCGGCGCTCGCGGGCGTTGGTTTGGCGCTGCTCCTTGCCGTGCAGCCGGTGGCCGCGCCTCCTGCGGGCGCCAAGGAACAGTTGTCCTATTCCGTCAAGGAAGCGCGCGCCTATGCCTTCAAGGTGTCTCTTCGGAAAGAAGTCATCGAGGCAGTACCGAAGTGCAACCCTGAAGAGGACCCCTACCAGTGCCAGGGCTACAACCACAAGCCGAACTGTCCCAAGTCGATCGCGATCGGCGCGAGGGGCAAGGCGCCGATTCCGAAGGCTCCGAAGGAGGTCGAGCCGACGACCGGCGGTGCAGGGATAGGTGAGGGCCAGGAACCTCCGCCTCAATCGAGTCCCGTCAGGCTGAACAGGTATGTCTCATACGCCAAGCAGAGTCACATCTTCGGCCTCCGCGAGGCGGGTGGTTTCGCGTCCGTGATGTTCACGGACCTCAGCGGACGAAGCGAACCGGAGGCGCACACCGAAAGCGAAGGCTTCAGCAACAACAAGGCGAACTACGAAGAACGCTGCTTCTGGAACACCTCGGAGAGCGAGGACACCTACGAGCACTTCATGTCGCGTTCGGGAAAAGGCCCCGACACCTATCACCTGTCCGAGTGCGTCGGCCCGGAGTGCAACTTCGGCGCCGGCGGTTACGGAGCCAACGCCGAGCGAGCGCTCTCCATCGTCCAGATGAAAGAGACGGCAGACAAAGTGTCGGGCTCTATGTACTCCATGGTGGAGGGGCTCAACTTCGGTGACGGCGCGTTCAAAGTGGATTCGGTCGTCAGCCACGCGACGTTCTCTACGGACGGGACCCCGAAAGGTCTGAAGTGGTCCGTCGTATCGACGGCATCGGGCGCGAAGCTCGGCGGGCAACCGGTGTCGTTGCCGCCTGGAGACAGGATCACGGCTCCAGGATTCTCGGTCGGCATGGCGGCGCCCTTCGTCGACGCGCCCGGGGATGGCTCGAAGCTGACCATCGTCGCCCCTGGGCTCCATTTCGGGAGCGAGGAGCAAGCCGCGTTCTTCGGCGGGGCCGAGCTCGTCATGAGCATGGGTCTCGTTGAACCTCCACTGCACGCGACTGACGAACCGATCGAGACCGACAACGGCGGCGGCTCGGGCGGGACGACCTCGAGTGGAGGCGGCCTCGACTTCTCGGACTCGAGCACGTCGAGCGGGCTCGATCTCGGCACGAGCGGGACGATCGGGCCGACCCCACAAACGGAGGGTCAGCAACCGATCGCGCTCGAGGATCCGAGCCAGGTCCTCATCTTCGAGAAGGCGACGGGGATCGGGGCCGTCGCGCTGATCGTCATCCTCGGCGGATTCTGTTGGTTCCTATTGATGTCGCGTTGGTTGCAGCGCTACGCGTGGGGCCGCAAGCTCACGCGCGTGCAACCGTTCCGGTTCATCGACTGGATGTACCGGGCGTTCGTCAAGACATGACCCTCGCCGCTCAGCCGATCGTCGAAGTAGCTACCTTCGGACTCGCGTCGGGGGCCGTCTTCGGGCTGCTGGCCCTCGGGCTCGTGTTGATCTACCGGACGACGGGGATCATGAACTTCGCTCACTGGGCGATCGGGTTGCTGGCGGTGATCGCCTATGCCTTGTTGACGGGGGCCGGGTTCCCGACGGCCATCGCGTTCGCGATCGCGCTTCCCACCAGCATCGTGGCCGGGGTTCTCGCATACAGGCTCGTTTTCCGGAAGGTGCCCCGCAGCAATCAGATCATCGTCATCCTGATCACGCTCGGCATAGCCCAGCTGTACTCGTCCATCGGGAGCTTGGTCCTCGGCTTCCAGGACTTCACGAAGTTGCCCGGGTGGCTGCCCGCCAAGGACATGCAGATCTTCGGCATCACGGTTCGGAGCTCCGAGCTGTTCACGCTCGCGGTGGCGGTCGCTATCGCGATCGGCTTCTTGTTCTGGTTCCGGCTCTCTCGCACCGGACGGGCCCTGCGCGCGGTCGCCCAGAACCGGGAGGCCGCGATGCTGGCGGGGATCGACGACGTGAAGTACTCGTCGATCGCGTGGGGCATCGGTTCGGCGCTGGCGGGGCTGGCCCTGCTCATGGTCCTCCCTCACGTCGCGGGCGAGCAGGGCGGACTCATCTCCACGTTCGACACGACTCCGCTCGGCACGCTCCTGATCCCGGCCTTCGGGGCGGCCTTGGTCGGCGGGCTCGTGCACCTGCCGATGGCGCTGGTCGGCGGATTCATCTTCGGGCTGTCGCGCGAGTTGCTCGTGCTCGCTCCGCATCCGTGGTCGGAGCTTCGAGGGGTCGTGGCGGCGTTGCTGATCGTGGTGCTGTTGCTCCTTCGCACCGAGCGCTTCTTCGCTTCGAAGCAGGAGCTCGAGGCTCTCGAGGCATGAGCGTGGAAACGCAAGTCGAGGTTGCTTCCGCCGAAGTCCTCGCGCCGGAGGCGACTCCGGAGACCGAGGAGGCCACCGAGCCGCGTCGCCGATGGCTGACGGGAGGCCGGATCCTGGGCCTCGCCGGGCTCGTGCGATCGCGCTGTTACCCATCCCGTTCGGCGACTTCGGGTTCTTCGTCGGGCAGTACGGCGCCGTCTACGCCATGATCGGGTTGTCGGTGGTGATCGTCACCGGCTACGCGGGGCTCATCTCCGTGATGCCTTACTCGTTCGCCGGCATCGGCGCGATCTTCACCGGGCTCGCGATGGCCTCGTGGGGGTGGCCGTTCTGGCTCGCGCTCCTGTTCGCGGCCCTCGCGACGGTTCCGATCTCGGTCCTTGTGGGGATCTCGTCGGTGCGGCTCAAGGGCCTCTACCTCGCCATCGCCACGCTGACGTTTGCGAACGCCCTGGGCGAGACGCTCTTCAAATGGGACCGCGTGACCGGGGGCCAGAGCGGTTGGCTGGTCGAAAGACCGACGTTCCTGGGCCGATCGATTTCACCACCGACAAGGCCTTCTACATCCTGTGCCTTGTCGTCGTCCTCGCGCTGGTGTGGATGATCGAAGGGCTGCGCACGTCGCGGATGGGGCGGGCGATGCTCGCCGTCAAGGACAACGAGCTCGAGGCCCAGGCCATCGGGATCAACGTCTACAAGACGAAGCTCGCCGCGTTCACCATCTCCGGGATGGTCGCCGGAATCGGGGGCGCATTCCTGGCGCTCCTTCTGACAAGCGTCACGCCGTCGGCGTTCCAGTCGCCCCACGCCGAGGCGACCTCGATCCTGCTCTTGACGCTGGTTGTGATCGGAGGGATCGACCGGGCCTTCGGCGCGTTCTTCGGCGCAATCACCCTCGTGATCCAACAGCAGGTGTTCGCGGGGGCCGAGTGCTTCTACGCCTTCTTCGGCATCTACACGGCCGCGGTTCTCATCCTGTTCCTGTTGTATCGGCCCGGCGGCCTCGTCCAGGTCGGCCAGATCATGGGTGGGCTCGTCCGCTACAAGCCGGCGCTCGGCATCGGGATCATCCTGCTTACCGTCGGCCTCAACGTCGCCGGCGCTGTCTTCTTCGTGAACGCCTGCTGATGGCACTCCTGCGGACGCGCGACGTCACGATGAGGTTCGGCGGCGTCACCGCGCTCGACGAGGTCGACATCGCGATCGAGCCGGGCGAGATCGTCGGCCTTCTCGGGCCGAACGGAGCCGGCAAGACGACCCTGTTCAACGTGATCTCCGGGTTCCTCAAGCCCGACCACGGACGGATCCTCTTCCAGGAGGAAGAGATCCAGCATCTGCTTCCCTACGAGCGCGTCGCGGCGGGCATCGGGCGAACGTTCCAGCACGTCAAGCTGTTCCGCAACCTCACCGTCTACGAGAACCTGCTGGTCGCCCAGCACCGCCACCTGTCCAGCGGCTCGTTCGCGGCGATGCTGCGGCTGCCGTCGTGGCGCCGGGACGAGAAGGAGGCGCGCGAGCGCGTCGAGAAGATCCTCGAGCAGGTGAACCTTCGTCCGTGGCGTGACTCCAAACCGACGGAGCTCTCGTACGGAACGACTCGGTTCCTCGAGCTCGCGTGCGTGCTGTCGCTCCAGCCGAAGGTGCTGCTGCTCGACGAGCCGGCCTCCGGCATCCAGCAGAAGGAGGTCGAGGCACTCGGGCCGATGCTCAAGCGCATCCGGGACGAACTGGGTGCGCGATCCTTCTGATCGAGCACGACATGGGTCTGCTTCTCGGTACATCCGAGCGGATCTACGCGCTCGACTTCGGCAAGATCATCGCCGAGGGCACCCCGGACGAAGTCGTGCACAACGATCAGGTCCTCGAGTCCTACCTCGGCCGAACGAGGAGGGAGACCGTTGCTTGAGCTGAAGGAGATCCACGCGTTCTACGGGCCGATCCAGGTCCTCTTCGGCATCGACCTGAGGTGGGGGATGGCGAGATCGTCGCTCTTCTCGGCACGAACGGCGCCGGCAAGACGACGATCCTGCGAGTGATCTCGGGCGTGCTCGAACCGAAGTCTGGCGAGGTGGATTTCAAGGACGAGTCACTCCTCGGATCGAACCCCGCCGACATCGTCAAGAAGGGCATCGTGCAGATGCCCGGGGGCCGCGGAGTGTTCCCCGGCATGACCGTCTACGAGAACCTCGAGATCGGCGGCTTCCTCTACGGCAAGGACAAAGCTCGGCGCAAGGAGATGATCGACAAGGTCCTCGAGTTCTTCCCGATGCTCGCCGAGAGGCGCCGTCAGGTCGCCGGGAGCATGTCCGGTGGCCAACAGCAGATGCTGACGCTGGCCAAGTCGTTCGTCATGGACCCGAAGCTGTTGCTGATCGACGAGCTGTCGCTGGGCCTGGCCCCGAAGGTCGTCGAGGAGCTGATCGAGATCATCAGGCGCTTCAACGACGACGGGGTCGCGGTCGTGATCGTCGACCAGCACGTCGACCTCGCTCTCGAGCGTCGCGAGCCGCGCCTACTTCATCGAGCGCGGTGAGATCCGGTTCTCCGGACCATCGGAAGACCTGAAGGGTCGCGACGACCTGCTCCGGTCGGTCTTCCTTCGTGGTGAGGTCGCTTGAGCCGGCTTCACGAGAGCGCGGTGGTCGTCGACTGCCACAACGACCTGATCATGCTTGTCACTCACCATAGGGAGCTCGGCCGCACCGACTACATGGCCGAGCATGGGATCCCGGAGCTGCGCCGAGGTGGCGTCGACGTCCAGGTGATGCCGATCTTCGTCGATGACGCCTATCGGCCGGAGGGGGCGCTTCGTCGCTCGCTCCTGATGATCGAGTACCTCCACGAAGAGGTCGCCAAGAACTCCAGCGACCTCGCGTTGTGCGTGGACGGCGTGGAGATCGACAAGGCGGTGGCCGAGGGCAAGATCGCGCTCGTGCTGGCATTGGAAGGCTGCGAGCAGATCGGCACCGATCTCGAGCTGTTCGATGTCTACTTCAAGCTCGGCGTTCGGATGGCATCGTTCACCCACTTCGGGCGGACGATGCTGGCTGAGGGAAGCGCGGAAGAGGCCACCGGGAGCAGGCTCACGCGCGCCGGCGTCGAGGCCGTGGGACGGATGGAAACCATGGGCATGGTTGTCGACGTATCCCATCTCTCGCAGGCCTCGACAGCGCACGTCCTCGAGATCGCGACGCGGCCTCTCGTCGCATCACACTCGAACGCGCGCTCCCTCAGGGATCATCATCGCAACATCCCCGACGACCAGCTGAAGGCGATCGCAGCTCTCGACGGCGTGATCGGGGCTAATTTCTTCCCTTTGTTCGTCCACGACGAGGTGCCGGGCGTCGACCGCCTCGTCGATCACATCGAGCACGTCGCCTCGGTGGCGGGCATCGACCACGTCGGGCTCGGCCCCGATTTCATGAAAGAGCTCGCCGATGCGCTGTGGCCGAACGAGCAGATCATCATGGAAGGCCTTGATGTGAAGTCCGTTATCCACGGGCACGCAGGCAGCAGCAGCGATCTCCCTCTCGTGACCGATGCTCTGGTCGAAAGGGGTTTCTCCGACGACGACATCAAGAAGATCCTCGGCGAGAACTTCATGAGAGTTTTCCGCGCGGTGATGACGAAGCCTCAACCCATCTGAATGTGAGTGACTGGATCAGACACTCAGGATTCGCACTTGAAGGCACGTTGATGCTTGGGGGTTCCGAGGAGGCACTTATCGCTGCCGGTGGCACCGTAGGCGCGGTCGCCCTGACCCGTTCCAAGGTCGATTAAGTCGTTCCCCGGCCCCCCGTACCCGGTGTCCGTCCCGCTCTTGCCGACTAGGCGGTCGTCACCTCCGTCGCCGTAAAGGACGTCCTGACCGATCCCACCCCTCAACCGGTTAGCGGCCTCGGAGCCGTGGATCTCGTCCGAGCCAAACCCGCCGACGGCGTGCTCGAAGTTGAGGATCAGGTCGCTGTTGCCAGATGAGTCCGTGGCCGAGCCCTTAGTCGTCTCGCCCTGAACGCTCTCTTGGAGATCGAGCGTTAGGTCGTCCGACGTCCCCGCGTAGGAGAGCGTGTCGCTACCCAGCCCTCCGTCTACAACGTCCGCACCGCTGTCCGGCAGTACCGTGTCATCTCCTCCCAGTCCACAGATGACGTCGGGCCCCTTGGTGCCCGTGATGCGATCGTTCCCCTCGGTCCCGATGATCGTGCACGCCTCGCCGGTCGCGGTCACCTTTTCAACTGCGTTGGAAGGCGTCTCTGAGGTCAAGTAGATGCTCTTCGCCGTATTCCAATGGAGAGCCAGGTAGCTGCCGGACGGCGGGTTCGTGTTGAAGTAGTCGTCCTTGTTGCAGTCGAGGGTTACGAATTCGTCCTCGCCATAATTGCAGATCTTCTTCATAGGCCCGGTGTAGCCGTCGTCGTAGCACATCGTGTCGGACTCGTCGAAGCAGTGAGAGCTGTTGCCTCCGTTATGAGGCGCCGTTTTTTGGACGGCTCCGAGCGCGTGCATCAATTCATGGGTCTCCGCTGCTCCCCAGCAGCCGGTTACATACCCATCGCCGCCCACCGTTCCGTCGACGCGCGCATATCCCGGATACTTGCTGCTGTAGTTGGTTAGCACGTCTGGTCTGTCATCCCAGTAAGCCGATCCGATGCCGCAGTAGACATCGGCATCAGCCCAAATCATGTACTTCCGATCGGTGCGGTTATAGCCGAGTGCCTTGAGCTCGTTGATCGTGTTAACGAAAGTGTCATCGCCGGTGGCGGAGAGTTCCACCTTGTCCACCACGAGCTTGCATTCATCGTCTGTGACGAAGCGGATGTGCCGGACCCCGCCGGTGGCGGCGGCGGTCATGGAAATGACGGTTTCCACTCTGAGTGCCCAAGCGGGGATGTAGGGAGCCGTGACCGCGAACTTGTCCTGGCGGTCCGACGCGACCGTGTAGATCGCTTGAACGCGCGGACCACTGATTCCGTCGCCATAACAAGGGAACTGGCCGGAGGGAACGACCGGGATGTTTTCGGGAAGTCCCGCCAGGATCTCGTTCGTTTCCTCGCGTGGCGACTCGAGCGGACGGCTGCTGCTGGGATCGAGATCCTCGGGTGGGGCGTCTGGTCCGTGAGTGCAGAGGTTTGGTCCGGAGGCTTCTACCTCGTAGAGCAGGCCGCAGGGACCTGCCGGCCGGCGGACCAGTCCCTTCAATTGGCTTGCGGGCGGCTTGAAGCTCTTGGAGCTCGCCAATTCACGGGGCGCAGGTTCTTCGCCGCTGGAGAGATTCCAGACGGCGGCCGCTCCCGCCCCTAAGAGTGTGGCGATACCAATGCCGATCCAGATGCGGGAAGACTTCATCGCGATCCTTCGCTCGAGCTCCCTTCAGCCTGTAGTACGGGACCCAAGGAGTAAAGGCGGCCGGGTGTGATCC
Organism: uncultured Actinomycetes bacterium; assembly: GCA_963786155.1. GTDB lineage: Bacteria > Actinomycetota > CADDZG01 > CADDZG01 > WHSQ01 > CAWAXW01. The sequence goes on from CAWAXW010000006.1 coordinate 881,203, forward strand.
TCGACACACTCAGGGCGGGCGAGGCTAGGCCACGTGAGCGCGCGATAGCTGCTCCACCCTCGATACCCCGAGCAGGGCCATCGCGTTGACGACCTCCGTGCGCAGTATCTCGAGAACGCGCGCCACACCTTCTTGTCCGGCCGCGGCGAGTCCCCAGAGATAGGGACGCCCGATGAACACGCCGCGCGCTCCAAGGGCGAGGGCCAGCGCGACGTGGGTCCCGCGCCGCACGCCCGAATCGAGATAGACCTCTGCCCGGCCCCCAACCACTTGGACGATCTCGTCGAGGGCGTCGATCGCCGCGATCGACTGATCGAGCTGCCGCCCGCCGTGGTTGGAGACCCACACCCCCGATGCGCCGTTCTCAACCGCCAGGGCCGCATCTTCGGCGGTGAGGATCCCCTTGACGACGATAGGGAGATCGGATCGTTCCCGGAGCCAGGCGATGTCGTCCCACCCGATGGTCGGATCGAACTGGGCATGCATCTGTTCCAGTAACGGGTCCGTCCCGGATGGGAAGTTGCCCGCTCCGGCACCTTCCGGAGGGACGAAAAGATTGCGGAGCTCTCCATCCCGGTAGCCGGGGACCACCAGGTCGACGGTCAGCACGATGGCCTGGTATCCGGCCCCGGTGGCACGGGCGATCAACTCCTCGGCCATGTTCCTGTCCCTGTGGATATAGAGCTGGAACCATTTCGGGGCCGCCGTCGCCGAGGCGATCTCCTCGAGTGAACAGCTGGACAACGTGGAAACGCATTGGATCAGGCCCGCTTCAGCCGCGGCGCGGGCCGTGGCGGCTTCACCCTCGGGGTGAGCGAGTTTCTGCAATGCGTTGGGGGCGATCCCAACTGGCATCGCAACGGGCGTACCCAAGAAGCTCGACGCCGGATCGATGTCTCCGCTAAGAGAGAGCACGCGGGGACGAAGCCGATATCGGGAGAAAGCCACGATGTTTTCTCTAAGGGTGACCTCATCCGCCGCGCCACCGCGGAAGTAGTCATAGGCCCCCGGCTCCAACCGTGCGCGGGCGTATTCCTCCAACTCGTGCAAGTTGACTATGCGAGTTAGGTCGAGATCCTCCACGTTCCTCCAACCCTAGTAGCCGTCAACGTAAGGCAGAATCACCTCATGCCGGACGCTGCTCGATTCGAACCGGGTCACTTTGGGATCGGGCGTCTATTCAGATTCGTGAGCGACGCCGTGATCGTGGCGAATGCCCGGACGGAACGCATCGTTCTGTGGAATGCCGCCGCCGAAAGGGTCTTCGGCTACTCGGAGGTCGAAGCGCTCGAGATGCCGCTCCACCAGCTGGTTCCGGAGATGCTGCGCGATCAGCATCGTGATGGTCTGGCTCGCTACCAGAGGACCGGCACGGGGTCCTTGATCGGAGCCCATTCTGCGGTCGAGCTCGTGGGCGAGCACAAGGATGGCTCGAAGATTCCGATCGAGCTGACTCTTACGCCGATCGAGGACACCGATGAGGACGGCTCACGCTTTGCCCTCGCGATCGTGCGTGACGTGTCCGAGCGGCGATTGGCCGAGGAGCGGAGCCAGCGTTTGCAACAAGCCGAAGGACTCCAGCATCAGGCGCTCGAGCTCAACGATCTCGTGGTCCAGGGACTCGCGGTCGCCAAGATGGCGCTCGAGATGGGAATGACCGAGAGGGCCGCGGAGGCTATCGAGAGCTCGCTCGGCAACGCTCAGGCGATCGTGGGGCAGCTGCTCGCCGCCATCGGCAACGAAGAAGGCGTTCGGCCCGGCGATCTCGTTACCGACAGACCGCCCCCGCCTCCGCCCTAGGCCTGCTCGGTCAACGGCTGGACGACTTCCTGGAACACGACCTTTATGGAAGCCGCTACCGGTATGGCCATGAGCGCTCCGACGAAGCCGAGGAGCGTTCCCCCGATCAATGCCGACAGCAGCACTGCGGCGGGGGAGATATCGACCGCTTTCGTCATGATGCGTGGCGCGATCACGACGTTCTCGAGTTGTTGGTAGAGGAGGAAGAAGCCCAACACGATCAGCCCTTTCGGCACCGACCCGAAGAAAGCGACCGCGGTTGCGGGGACGGCCCCCAGAGTGGCGCCCACCATCGGAATGAGCGCGGCGAATGCCACGAATAGACCGAGGGCAACGGAGAAAGGCACTTTGACGATGGTCAGGAATATCCCGGCTACCAGTCCCGCGATCACGGCGACCGCGACCTGCCCGGCGATGTAGCCACCTATCTTCTCCAGCACCGTGTCGAGGAGCGGTGAGACCTTCTCTCTGTTGCTTTTGGGGATGAGCTTCAACGTTCCCTTGTGGATGTCGAGCAGGCTCGACGAGAAGTAGATGGTGAGGATGGACACCGTCAACAGGTTGAAGATGCCGGACGCGACCGAGCCGGCGATCCCGAGGACGCTCCCGAACGAGCTGCCGATCACGCTCGGGATGTTGGAGACGGCGCTCTCGAGCTTGGTCGAGATGTCGTTCTCGTCGACCCATTCCTGGATACGCGGGTTGTCTTCCGCGAACTCCTGAACGAGCTCCGGCAGATCACGGGCAAAGTCGACTATCTGCCGGACCATGGGAGGGATGAAGAGGATCAAGAAGACCACCACCGTGAGCAGCGCGACGCCGAAGATCGTAGAGATCGCGGCTCCGCGACTGAAACCCCAAGAGTCGAGCCTTCGCACCGCCGGGTCCAATCCGATCGCGAAGAACAACGCCACGAGTGCAAGCAGGATCACCTCTCGCACTTGGTAGATAGCCAGGAGAAGCAGCCCGGACGCCGCAACGACCGCGACGATCCGAACAACGGTCGCGTTACTAAGAGCCGAGCCCGATCGGGTCGCCATCCCTAAAACCAATCACGCCCCGGTTAGGCCCCGACGGATTTGTGCCCCGGGTAGGAGGGGCCGCTTGGTCGACTAGATCCGAAGCAAAAGGCGGGAATAGTGGCGTTTTGCGCAATGCGAATCTTGCTGAACCCGGTTACGCACAACGTCCAACGGTAAGACGATGGCCTTAACTTCTAGGACAGGGGATAAGCCTTGCCGGTCAGGCGGAAGGCGATCGTGCTCGTCGTCGCGTTGCTGGGGGCGGGGGTCCAAACATTTCCGCCGGCCAGTGCGGCCACAACCTTCAATGTTGAGGTCGGACGTTTCTTCGATCCGAACGACAACTCGAGCGAGTCGCTGCGCTTCTATCCGGCCGGCCTGCAAGTTCATCAGGGTGACGTAGTCCATTTCTCGACCGAGTCGTTCCACGGTGTTTCGCTCCTCCCCGCGGGTGTGAACGCGTCAAACTGGCTCAGGGACTATGCAGGTGGCATCGACAAGCCTTTCTCGCTCTTCGAGTCAGATCCCGACGACGGTGTCGCGTCGTACAAGATCAATCTGCGGCTCCTGTCGCCGTCACTGCCGTGCGGGTGGCCCACCCAAGATGCATGTTCATTCGACGGCTCGAACCCGAACCCGATCTCGGGAGTCCTTCATTCCGGCCTCGCGGTGTTCCCGACGGCCGGCGGTTCGGAGACCACACAGCTCAGCTTCAGCGTGGCGGTCGACGCCGACCCGGGGGTTGCTTTCGATGTCGTCGACGTTCTGCACCCCGGCATGAGGATGCGCATCGAGGTCGTTCCGGCTTCGATGCCCGCGTCCGATCAGACCGAGCTCGATAAGGAGTCGGCGCGGCTCTTCGGGTTGGATTCGAGAAAAGCCGCCTCACTTCACAAGACCTACAGCGCCAAGAAGACCAAAAGGAAGATCGGAGGCGTAACGACCTGGTCGGCATGGGCCGGCGTCGAGACGCCGACGGTGTCGCTCCGCAGGATGTACCCGCCGATACTCACCATCAAGCCCGGTGAACAGGTCAGGTGGTTGTTCACCAAGAACCGTTACTCGGCACACACGGTCACTTTCCCGATGGCGCGAGGCCGGAAGCTTGCCGCTTCCTTTCCCGTCATAACGTGCGACCTAGACGGCGACTCACCCGATCCGACCGCCGACCAACCACCGCATCCGGATGGGGAACCAACGTCCTCCAGTCCTCCGTATTGCGCCAGCTTCGACCAACTCGAGCTCGACGTGCCCGACGGAGTGCCGAACTTGGCGGGCGACGGCCGGGTCACGAGCGCCTCGGACCTCGAAAGCTCGGGAGTGAGAGGCAGGGGGATCGCCAACTCGGTCGCCCCGTACACGCTCGCCTTCACCAAGCCCAGGAAGAAGGGCTACTCGATGATCGACATGGTCTCTCATCTGGCGCGGATAAACGCGACCGGCAAGATCGTGGTGCGAGGACGATGAACAAGCTCTTGGCCTTCTTGGTCAGCGCCGTGATCCTGTTCACCTGTTGCACCCCGGGGAAGTCGGGACCGGGCGGTCCGCCGGGGAACCCGGACGCCCTGATCCCGCTGATCTATGCCCTCATAGACCGTCCGGGCCTTCCGGGATTAATCATGCTGAGCTCGGATTCGGACCTCTATTTCATAGCCCCGAACGGAAAGGCCCAGTTGCAACTCAGCACCGGGCCCGAGCGCGAGCTCAATCCCGAGATCGCGTCGTCCGGAAGCGGCTTCTATTTCGAATGCCACAACGGGGATGCGATCTGCGAGGGCTCTGGGGAGCCTGGCGGCGATATCACCCTTCTCGCATCCGACCTCCCCACCGTAGGCGCGCGGCGTGGTCGTGCCCAGACCGGGGGGCAAACGGTCATGAAGAGCATCGGTAGCCCATCGAGCTCCGGGACGAGGCTGCTCTTCGACGCCGACCCTCGGTCCGGAGGTGGTGGGGCGCACATCTACTCCCGGGACCTGACGACCGGGGTCACAACCCGCCTTGCCGCGGCAGGGAGTCCTAGCCGCGACCCGATCTGGGTTCCGGACGGCATCGTCTACGAGAGCTTGGGGCCACCAACCGTGCTCAAGTTCCTGGCCACGGGCTCTTCAACGCCGATCACGCTCACCGATGCGACCGAAGTGTCGAGCGATCCGGCGATCTCACCCGATGGAACCAAGATCGTCTATTCATCCCGAGCGCGAGGAGCGAGCGAAACGCTCGACCTGTGGACGATGGATCTGGGCGGAGGCAACAAGAGACGACTCACCCAGACGCCGATCCCGGAGTCAGAACCCGAGTGGTCCCCCGACGGAAAAAAGATCGTCTTCGTCGAAACCGCCGGTGGCTTCGTGGATCCCGGTGACATCTCGATGATCAACCCGGACGGGACCGACCGCGAGCGGATCACGAACACTCCTAACAACAACGAACGCGGGCCCGACTGGGGTGAATTGAAGGCCAATCTCTCGATCTTCAATGTTACGAAGCCCGAGGGCAACACGTGCTGCGAAACCTTCTCGTTCGAAGTCGTACTGCCTGTGATCAGCACTCAGACGGTAACGGTCCAATTCGATACTAGGGACGGTTCGGCTACGGCAGGGAGCGACTACACCGCGCAGGTCGCTCAGCTGCTGACCTTCTCGCCCGGCGAGAGGTCGAAGAGGATCGACGTGCCGGTCGTCGGAGACTTGGTGGCGGAAACGAACGAATCGTTCTATGTGCAGTTGTCGAACCCAACCGTGGGGGTCGGTCTAGGACGTTTCAAGGCCAAGGGCCTCATCACGAACGACGACGTGGCGGCCAGTCCGTCGCCCAGCCCAACGCCAACGGCAACCGCATCACCCAGCGCGTCGCCCACTCAATCGCCCAGTCCGTCCCCGAGCGCATCGGTTTCCGCGTCCCCGAGCGGATCGCCATCCGCGTCTCCCAGCGCCTCACCGAGCGCGTCGCCTAGCCCATCGCCCAGTCCGTCATCGAGCCCGCCGCCGCCCACCTCGAGCCGGATCGCGTTCGCCAGCGATATAGGGGGCGTTCTCCAGATACGGACGATGCGTCCGGATGGAACCGACGTGAAGCACGTGAGCCCGGACTTCGCGGGAACCGAGCTCGGATACCCGGATTGGTCGGCAAACGGCCTTGAGATCATCTTCAACTTCTTCGACCCGTCCGCCAGCCCTCCCCAGACCGAGATCGTCAAACGACCATCGGATGGAAGCGGTACTTCGTCGGACCTGGTCTTGCACCCAAGCCAAGACATCCATCCCGTCTTCAAACTGGGCGCGTTCGACGGCGCGTTCGTGTGGGCGAGCACCCGGGACGGCGACTACGAGATCTATTACGCGACGCCGTCGACCGTCGGCAGTCCCAAGAAGTTGACGGACAACACGGTCCAGGATTTCAACCCCAACTTCTCTCCCGATGGGACCAAGGTCGTGTTCACGAGCGACGACGGACCCGACCGAGACATATTCGTGGTCAATATCGATGCCGACGGCGATCCGGTAGGTTCCCCGATCAACGTCAGTCAAGAGAGTGGTGGGGTGACGGTTCGATCGGACCACAACCCCGCGTTCTCGCCCGACGGCACGAAGATCGCCTACGACGGTGAGCTGAGCGGCAACGCCGACATCTTCGTGATGGACGTTGCCACCTCGACGCGCACCCAGATCACGACTGACCCCGAGCTTGAGACCGACCCAACCTGGTCGCCGGACGGCGGCAGGCTCGCCTATGTCAAACAGTTCGGGGGCAACGCCGAGATCTTCGTCATCAATGCGGTCGCGGGGTCGACCGGGACCAACATCACCAATTCCCCCGGCCGCGACTTCGACCCCGATTGGAGTGGGGAACTCACATCTTCGCGGCGAGCGTCGAGCAAACGCACATCGTCGAGCCGAACGGCGGCGTGGTTCGGCATTCCTCTAGTGGGCTTCTCGCTCATCGCGATCCGCCGGAGGCGCGAGCGCTCATCCTGAGCAGCCGATTTTCTTGTGGCGCAGCGGACGAACTAGTGCTGCTTGGTCAGTCCCAGTACCACGGCTAGCGGGAGTATCGAGCGGGGTTCGTAGGACAGTCTCCAAAGGCCGCCGTGTGCGGCCCCCTCGACGAACAGGTCGTAGGGATGCGCGAGCTCGCGGTTCGGGTCTCCGGCGGCACCATCGCGTCGAAGATCGTGGACCAGAAGAGTGGCCATGAGCGCGCTGCTGGTTGCGGGCTCGAAGATGTCGACGCCGAATGTCGGCGCGCCTCGGTAGGCGGCCGCGAGGATGCGGTTCTTTACGACCGAACGGGTTCGAGTAGCCGGGGCGACGTTCGCAGACACTCGCGTCCCGCCCTCACGCAGAAGCGAGGCGCGCCATCTTTGCAGCGTCTTGGCGAGCGCATAGTTCGGACCTTGCTGGGGCACTAGGCAGTCCACGATGCCCCACGCCTTTCCGTCCTCCGATGTCGTTAGGTCGCGGTAGTTGACGTCGCACAACTTGCGCAACGAGAGAACGCTGGTTACGCCGATAAGGGGACGGAGCCGTGACTTCTGCCGGCGTCTCTTCGCCCCCTCGACCACGTCCATCGGAACTGCGAAGACATCGGTCGGGGTTGCCAGATAAGCGATCGAGGTGGCCTTCTTGCGGTCCAGGAGATCGGCGACGAGAGCGTCGACCGCTGCGGCCAAACGGACGAAGGTGCCGCCGTCCGCGTAGACGTAGTTGCCGAGCGTGTAGTCGTCGAATGTCGCCAGCCAATCCCTGATCTGGGGCGTCTCGGTGATCAGGTCGGCGCCCGCCTTCTCGATGACGTCGAGATGCTTGTCGGCCTCCGGGCGGATCGGCGCGAACACGCGCCCGCGGCCGCGCAGCGCGGTCTCGACGATGCGCTCCCAAACCCTCGGGGCGGGGAGGTCGAGGGCGATGACGTCGGCTCCCCAGCCGGTGAGCGACGCGAGGGGACCCATCTCGCTGGCGGCTCCCAGGAGCGCGAAGCGCTGGTCGCTCAGATCGAGCCAATCGGGGTTCTGAGCCACGGTTCTGATGGCTTCGGCGCAAGACGGCTCGATCGTGCCCGCAGCCTCCCACCGGTCGAGCTGGCGCAGTAGTTCGTCACCTTCGAGACGCTTCTTGCCGAGTGGGATCTCGAGCCCTCGAGCTTCGCCGCGACCCTGGATGACTTCTGTTTCAAAGGCCGCCCCGGTGGGGCCGGATAGGGCATCGGCGAGCGGGACCGTCGAGTCATCTCGCTCGAAGACGAAGCTCTTGTGCAAGGAATCGAGTCCGTCGGCCGCTATGCGCAGCGCATCCTTGGGGTTCTGGGCCCCGCGGCGGACCAGGTCGGTGACCCGGTCGATGTAGGTCTTGCGCCAATCCTTGCTGGCTTCGATCTTCTCCGTCAGGTCGGCGTCCGTGTAGCGGGCGGCGTCGGCGAACACGGCCCGGCCTGTCGATTGAGTGCTTCGCCGGCCATCTCGCAGTGGGAATTGGACTCCCAGCTCCTTCGCCTCTGTCGGGGTCGTCATGAAATAAGCCTCTCCATAGGGATTTGGGGGGAATCCTCCAGGTTCTCCGGTCGAGAGCTTAATCCTGCCCCGAGTAGGTGTACGAGCCCGCCGGGGTGCGCGAAGCTGCGGCAATGCCCTCTCGCAAGCTCGGCCCTGTCCTCGCGACCCTTCTCGTTGCGGCCGCGACGGTCTGGCCGGTCGGCGGCGCGGAGGCCGCGGTCACTTGCGACGGCAAGAAGGCCACCGTCGTGCTCAGCGACCAGACCGAGATCTTCAGGGGGACCCCCAAGGACGACGTGATCGTCGGCGGTGGGGGCGACGATCAGATCGACGGCAAGGGTGGCAACGACACCATCTGTGGGGGCGAGGGTGGCGACTACATGATCGGGGGGCCGGGCAACGACGTTCTGCTGGGGGCGGCCGGCGAGGACGGCGTCTTCGGGGGCTCGGGAACGGACCGGTATTCCGGCGGCGAGGGACTCGACGACGCCGACTTCTCGGACTTCACGAAGAAGGTGGTCATCGACCTGGCCAAGGGCACGATGAAGTCCGGCAAGCTCGTCGAGAAGATGCCCGGCTTCGAGATCGTCTACGGCTCGCAGGCGGATGACATCTTGCGCGGCGATGACGGGGAGAACTACCTGTTCGCGGAAGGCGGCGACGATCAGATCTTCGGTAACGGCGGGATCGATTTCATAGCCGGTGACGCCGGCAACGACATCATCGACGGCGGCGAGGGTGAGTTCAACAGCGCGAGCTACTGGCTATCGGCAACCGCGGTGACCGCGAACCTCGCCACCGGCGAAGTCACCGGGCAGGGCGAGGACCTCCTCACGAACATCAACGTCCTGCGCGGGTCCGACCACAACGACATCCTGGTCGGCAGCGATGGCGACGACCACATCCTCGCCGAGCGGGGAGAAGACGACGTTCAGGCCGGTCTTGGCAACGACTCGATCTACGCGGAGTCCGATGCCGACATACGGCTGGACGGGGGCGAGGGCTTCGACACGCTGAGCTACTTCTTCTCCGCGCGACCTATCCACGCCGACATGGAAGCGCGCATAGTCAAGGAAGGCTTCTATCTCGCAAACGGCGATTTCGTCGAAGACGAACGAGACACGTTCACGGGCATGGAAGCCCTATACGGCTCCGACTACGCGGACGTGATCACGGGAACGTCGGGCAACGACCTGATAGCCGGTAGCGAGGGCAAGGATGCCTTAAGAGGACTCGCCGGCGACTTCGATCTGTTGAGCGGAGGGGCGGGCGACGACGAGATCGACGGCGGGGCGGGAACCGGGGACGTCGCGACCTTCGCCGAAGCCGCCGAGGCCGTCACGGCCGACCTGTCTACAGGCACGGCGACCGGTGAGGGCTCGGACAAGCTCGTGGGACTCGAGGGAGTCACCGGCTCCGCGCACGCCGATCGGCTGACCGGGGACTCGAGCGACAACCACCTGGCCGGGCTCGCCGGCGACGACAACCTGACGGGGGGAGCCGGCTTCGACATCGCTTACTTCTTGAGCGCGATCGGAGCGATCGAGGGAGGCCTCGATACGGGAAGCACCACCGGCGACGGAGCGGACACCCTCGCGACTTTCGAGGGGCTCTACGGGTCCGGTTTCAACGACGAGCTACGCGGCGACGCCTTGGCCAACCTCCTGCTGGGCGGAGGGGGCGACGACGGTCTGCAGGGCGCCGCCGGGGGAGACGTCCTCGATGGTGGAGCGGGCTCGGACACACTCGACGGCGGTGCCGACGCCGATTCTTGTGCGGCCGGCGAGACCGTGTCTTCCTGCGAGCCGATCGAAGTGGCCGCCCATCCCCTGGCCCCCATGTACACGGCCGCGTTCGCATTCGCGGATGCCCAGGAAGCTCTCTCGGCGGTGGAAGGCTCCGTATCCCTGATCCGCCTCTACGCCAGCAAACGCAACAACATGTAGGTGCTATCGTTTCTCCCGTAGTTATAGTGCAAACCCCTTGACTCGGGAGGCGATACAGCTTGGCGGCGTCCAGCTCCCGCACCGTGGATCCCTATCGTCAGATCGACGTGATCGATGCCCGCGCGCCTCGGTTCAACCAGGCGACCGTTGCGCTTCTGAGCATCGTTGCGTTGCTCACGGGATGGTGGGTGTTGTTCGGCGTCCTTGCCCTTCAGCTAACCGTGGGGCTGTTGTTCGGTCGGCAGTACTGCCTTCCTTGTGTCTTCTACTTCGAGGTGGTGCAGCCGCGCATCGGTGAGGGGCCTATCGAAGATTCCCGGCCTCCGCGCTTCGCGAACATCCTCGGCTCGATCGTGCTCTGGTCGGCGACCCTTGCGCATGCGCTGGGTGCGACCGTTGCGGGCAACATCGCAGGAGGTCTGGTCGCTGGACTCGCGACGCTCGCAGCAGTGACGGGGCTGTGCGTTGGTTGCGAGCTCTATCGAGTCGGTGCTCGGCTTCGGGGCATCAAGCCCGGCGGGGTCGAACGCATCGACCTGGGTGAGCTCGGCGTAAACCACAACAAGGATGTCGTCGTGCAGTTCACGCATCCACTGTGCACGGGCTGTGTCGAGTTGCACAAGCGTCTCACCCAAGAGGGGCGGGCGCCTGTCCTGGTCGACGTCAGCGAGCGTCCCGACTTGGCCCGTAAGTACCACGTGACCGTGGTGCCGCAGGCCTACGCCGTCGCGCAGGACGGCAGGGTGTTAGAACTCGTAGCGTGAGCTCCGCACCAGATTGCATCTTCTGCTCCATCGCTTCGGGTGAAGCCCCCGCCCAGGTCGTCGCCGCCGACGCGACGACCGTCACATTCATGGACATCAACCCGGCCACGCGCTGGACATCTCCTCGTCATCCCGCGCACCCATGCGGCCACGATCTGGGAGCTCGAGGCCGACGACGCGAGCGCGGTCATGGCCTCGGTAGTGACCGCGGCCCACGCGCTCAAGTCCGCGCTCGAGCCGGATGGGCTCAACGTCCTCCAGGCGAACGGGGCCGTGGCCTTCCAAACTGTGTTCCACGTTCACTTCCACGTCATCCCTCGCTACACCGCCGACGACATCAGGCTTCCGTGGGTCCCGACTCCAGGGGATCCGGACGAGATCGCCGAGACCGCGGATTCCATCCGTGAGGCGTTGACTCCCGGGGCGGGGAGTGGGTAAGTAGGCGGCTGGCCGACAACCGAGGGCTAGGGGAGGAGCGCCGTGAGCTATTACGAGGGCTTGAAGACGGTTCACCTGCTGTTCGCCGTGACTTGGGTTGGGGGCGCAGTCACGCTTCAGATCCTGGCTCGGCGAATGCTCTCGGCCCAGGACTGGGACCGGCTGGGCAAGTTCGGCAAGGATGCCGAGTTCGTCGGCACCAGGGTCTTCACCCCGGCTTCGGTGATCGTGTTGCTGATGGGCATCCTGATGATCGTCGAGGAGCCGGCCTGGGGGTTCGGCGACCCCTGGATCATCATCGGGATCGTGATGATCGTCGCCTCGGCCCTTACGGGTGCGCTCTACTTGGGCCCTGAGGGGGGCAAGCTGGGCGAGATCGTGGCCACCAAGGGGCCCGAGGATCCCGAGTTCAAGGCCCGCCTGACCCGCCTGCTGGCCATAAGCCGGATCGAGATGATCGCCCTGCTCCTGATCGTCGTGGACATGGTGGTCAAACCGGGGGCCTGACCCTTTTGGGCCACTTTGTGCATCTGCACAGAGGGTGAGCCTCCATTCCGAAGAACCTCCCGACAACGACAACTATTGGGAGGCTGCCCCGTGGCATTTCGACGCGCCCGTATCGTCCTGGTCCTGGCCCTGGTCGTCTCGGTCCTGGGGGTCGCCCCCGGAGCCCAGGCGACGCCCGTCTGCACCGACGGCTATGAGGGCGGGCCCGCGCTCTCGAGGTGTGCGGGGGCCGCAGTGTTCCCCGAGGCCGAGAACGCCGTCGACTACGTCCAGTACTCTGCCGGACCCGGCCACGGGCTTCAGCGAGTACCAGCACGGGATCGAGTACCTGGCCCAGCTCTACCCCCGCTGGATCTCGGTCTTCAACCTGGCCGACTACTACGAGGACGAGGACGCAGTCTCGAGGCGGGACCGACAAGACCGCTCGCACGCGGACGACGACTCGGGCGACGGCTACGACATCTGGGTCGTCAAGCTCACCGACCACGAGGTTCCCGACGAGGGCAAGGAGACCCTCTTCTATTCGCTCTCGGTCCACGGCGACGAGCGGGGCGGACTCGAGGGTGGCTTGCGCGCGATCGAGGACCTTGCCAGTGCGCGCGCGAGAACGGCGGCACGATCTCCGACGGCGTCGAAGGCTACGAGTCCACGACCGGGCGAGCAGCCCGAGTTCCACAGCTACGAGGTCAAGGACGTGCTCGCCAAGGAGGCCGTCTACTTCATGGACTTCAACGTCGACGGGTGGGTGCAGCGGCGACCACTTCGCGCCCGACGCCCGGGCCTCTACACGCGCGGCAACTGGGCATGGGCACCGACCTGAACCGCCAGATGCCGACCGTCGGCTACATCAACTCGTCGCGCAACCCCTTGTGGGAGAGCGAGGTGAAGTACGGCCACAGGCTCATGCACGAGGTCGCGGACGCGGGCATCGGCGGACAGATCGCCTACGGCGCCGACATCCACGGCGAGACGCAGTCGCGTGCGTTCGTGGACATCATGTACCCGGCCGGCGAGTTCGACTCGGTGAAGCACCGCCGCCTGATGGCGATCGCCGAGCGCACGAAGTCGACGATCGACGACACCCTCTACGACGGACTCCAGAACATGATCGAGGAGGCCACCGGCGGCGACGCCGGCGAGGGCATCGAGGACTACGGCTTCCCGGCCAACACAATCCCGACCAAGCCCGCTCGCTGGGGCACGGTCTGGGACACGCTCGGCTACACCGACACCGGGTTCCTCGGCGACTACATGGCGACCGAGCTCGGCGTCACCGGCATGGACTACGAGATCGCGTTCAACCACGCCGACACCCGCGCACACAGCCGGCCCTGGAACTACCCGATGATGGAGAACTTCATCAACGCCGGGCGCGGCGATCATCAGCACGGCGCTGGCATACGCGATGACCGAGCGTGAGGACTTCGCCGACTTCAAGATCAACACCGGCGGGGGCCGCGTCGGCTACCTCTACAACCCCGAGATCGTCACCGACAAGGACGGGAACGGCGCCGGCAAGCTGCCGGGCCCGAACGGAAGCGGCATCGGCCAGAACGGGAAGCCCGTTGAGCAGAAGCCGTACGCGGCGACGAACCTCGGCTTCTTCGAGGACGAGAGCAAGTACGTGCCGGGTGGATTCAACAGGCTGACGGCCGAGACGATCGCGGCCGACCCGGCTTACCTCGACCAGGTCGACTCGCTCGTCATCGCCGACGTCATCGCGCCGGCCAGGCGACTACGACACGGGCGCCTACTTCACGAACCTGAAGGCATGGGTCGAGCGCGGCGGCAACCTCGTGCTCACGGACCGGGCCCTCCACCTGCTCGGCGAGCTCGGCGTCGTTGACCCCGCCGCCGTGGCGGACATCACGGTCTACCAGCCGTACGCGAACATCGTCGACGGCGACCACCATCTGGTGGAAGGGCTGCGCGGCAACGCTCGGCAGCTGGCCGAGGCCACGCTCGTCGGCTACGGGATCGGCAACAACGCTTCGCCCATGTCGATCGTGACGAGGACCGCGTGGGAAGGCGCGGGCGGGCACACCGTCGGCACGACGGGCAACAACTCCGGCAGCAGCGATGCCGGCACCCAGACCTCGGTGGGCGAGCTCGAGCTCGGCGACGGCGTGATCCGCATCCTCGGCGGCGGTCTCCCGATGCCGACTGAGATCAACGACCACCGCTACGGGCTCAAGGACTACGCACTCAGCTACTCGGGGTTGTTCATCATCGAGAACTCGCTCGAGCACGACGCGGAGGGCCTGGGCAAGGTTCCCGCTCCGGAGATCCCGGGTGCGGGTCTTGTCACCCTGTTCGCGCTCATCCCCGCGCTCGGCCTGGTCTCTCTCCGGCGGCGCCGCTCGATCTAACTCACCCGGGCACGGGGTCATCTTCTCTGGAGCTTGAGAGAGGATGACCCCGTGACGGGGAGCCAGGGCGAGACGCGCTTCGCCAAGAACGGCGACATCCAGATCGGTTATCGAGTCTTCGGCGACGGTCCTCAAACCGTCGTCCTCGTTCCGATCTGGTCTTCGAACATCGACCTGCTCGAGACGTATCCACCGATCGGCAGGGCACTCGAGAAATTCGCAGAGTCTGCTCGTGTCGTCGCCTACGACCGCCGCGGTTCGGGAGTTTCCGACCGCTTGGGCGGTCTCGCTACTTTGGAAGAGGGCATGGACGACCTCCATGCCGTTCTCGACGACGCGGGCATCGATCGAGCCGCGCTATTCGGGCTCAACGAAGCTGGGTCGCTGTGCGCGATGTATGCCGCAACGCATCCGGACAGGGTGACGGCGATGATCCTCTACGGATCGTTCGCCACGACGGTGAGACAAGACGACTACCCGTGGGCGCCGACCATCGAAGAGCGAGAAGCGCAGATCGAGGTGATCCTGCAGCTCTGGGGCACCGAGTACGCAGCCCTCGGGGTCAACCCATCGACCGCAACGGATATGGAGTTCGCGCAGTGGGTGGCGAGGTGGCAGCGGAACTCCGTCTCGCGGGACGCACTGCGCGATGCCTACGGCGTTCTCGCCCGCACCGACGTGCGCCACGTGCTGCCGACGATCAGAGTGCCGACCCTGATCCTGCACCGGGTCGGCGACGAGGTCGTGCCCGTGGCCAACGGTCGCTACCTAGCCGAGAAGATCCCCGGCGCCAAGTACGTCGAGTTGCCCGGCACCGATCACATCCCTTTCCTCGGGGACTGGCAGGCCGTCGAGGATGAGGTAGCCGAGTTCCTGACGGGCGAGCGACCTCACCGCGAGACCGATCGCGTGCTCGCGACGATCCTGCTCACGGACATCGTCGACTCCTCCAAGAAGGCCGCCGAGCTGGGCGACGCCCGCTGGAAGGAGCTGCTCGATCGCCACGACGAAGCGGGCCGCGCCGAGCTCGAGCGCTTCCAGGGCAAGTTGGTCAAGACGGTGGGCGACGGTCTGCTGGCGACGTTCGACGGCCCGGCCCGAGCTATCCGCTGCGCCTGCCGCCTGCGCGACCGCTGTCACATCTCGGTCTGCAGACGAGGGCGGGGCTCCACACCGGGGAGGTCGACATGCGAGGTGACGACGTCGGGGGCATAGCGGTGCACATCGCGGCCCGGGTGTCTTCTTTGGCCGGCGGCGGAGACGTCGTCGTGTCGAGCGCGGTCCCGCCACTGGTAGCGGGTTCCGGCATCGAGTTCGAAGACCGAGGCGAACACTCCCTGAAGGGAATCGAGGGGGCCTGGCGCCTCCACGCAGTAACGAGCTGTTAGGTCATTTTGTTGTCTCACCCCACTGCCAAGATGCCCTCATGTGCCTTATATGTGATGGTTTCAGTGAGGACGAGATTCACTTCAGGACGTTCGGTCACATCGAGAAGTACGGGTGTTCGATCGTGGCTGTTGAGGCGGACACTCCCAGTCGATCATGGGCCTACTCGATCGGTTTGAGCGCCAGTTTCGGTCATCCGGAGCTAGCTGTGGTCGGACTTCGAGACCGGATCGCCGGGCGCCTGATAAGGGCGGCGACAGACCTCATTCGGGACGGGCGCCGCTTGTGCGTCGGGGAGTCGATAGTCGCTCCGTCGAGATTGAGGTATCGGGTCGGCGAGGTGCACCCCGACCACTACAACGAGATGAACACCTTCGCCTCGTGGATGCAGTACTTCTCAGCGCTGGGCCCTCCCTATCCCGAGATGCATTTCCTCGAGCTCAGCCCCTGGGGCCGGCGACCGAGGCTGAGCCGTGGCGGTCCGAAGGAGGACCTGCACCGGCAGCCAGGTCCCAAGCCGCCTTCCTGGTTCCGAAAATTCTGAATTCTTTTTCGCACAAGGGCCCAGAATGGCGTTTTTCAAGAGTTTCGCGTCGTACCCCCCTGCTTGGATATACGGATGCCAACCACTCGAATCACCGACGTGGTCGAGGGACTCGAAAAGGCGAATGCCGGTCTTGAGCCCGAGCTCCTAAGAGGTCCCGACAAGCGCCAGTTGCTAGGCGAATACCTGCGCGCTCGGAGGCTCGCGGACTTCGGGATCGCGGCCCTGGCCCAAGAGCTCGACGACGCTGCCGGGTTGGCTAGAGCGGCGGGGACCTCGATCGGGAAGGCCAAGGAGACCGTAGCCACCGGGAAGATTCTCAAAGGGTCGCCGACCCTGAGCGAAGCCCTCAAGCACGGAGACATCTCCTTAGACCAGGCGACCGAGATCGCCAAGGCCGAGGAGTCCGCTCCCGGAAGTGCCGAGAGCCTCGTCGAGGTGGCTCGCAAGGAGCCGTTCCACGTCCTCAAAGAGAAGGCACGCAAGGCCAGGCTCGAAGCCGAACAGCACCGAGGGCTAGCCGAGCGCCAGCACGAAGCGCGCGCCGCCCGCAGCTATTCGGACGAGCGGGGGATGACCCACATCCATCTCGAGTTCGAGCCGCATATCGGGACCCCCTCGTGGCTCGGGCCGAGGCCGATGCCCAGCGTCTCGCCCGGGAGGCCAAGAAGAACGGTAGCCAGGAGCTGTTCGAGCGTCATCTCGCCGATGCGTATGCCGCGATGTTGGCGGGTGAGGGCAAGGGCCGGGCCAAGCGTCCCGAGCTCGTCGTGTTGGTCGACCACGAGGTCGCCAAGCGCGGGTGGACCGACGTGCGCGAAGGCGAAGTGTGCAAGATCCCGGGTGTGGGTCCCATCTCATCGCAGAAGGCTCGCGAGATCGCGGAAGTTGCCTTTCTGAACGCGGTTGTGTTCGACGGCAAGGACCTGCGCAACTTCAAGCGATGGACCCGCCACATCCCCGTCGAGGTTGCGATCGCCTTAGAGCTGGGCGAGCCACCCGATTTCGACGGGGTCAAGTGCGTCGACTGCGGCAATCGATTCCATACCGAGTTCGATCACGTCGAGCCGTATGCGGCCGGGGGCCCAACTTCCAAACCCAACACGAAACCCCGATGTTGGCCTTGTCACACGGTCAAGACCGAACGGGATCGCAGGAACGGCAAACACAAGCCACCCGAACCTTGAAAAACGAATAGCGAATGCGAGTGCGAACTGAGTCGGCTACCTCTGGGGTGGGAGCCCGCCGCCTTCAAAGTCGACCGAAATGCTGGCGCAGATCTGCGCCTTGGGCTGCTTGATGGTTCCCACGTCGACCCGTTCCCCTCGATCCACTTCCACCGAGATGCTCCGGAACTCGCATGCCTTTGATCCAAAGACCAGCTGATAGCTCTCCGAGCCCTTCACGTAAGGACGCGTGCTCGGGGCCGACGTGTAGCTCGAAGGAGCCGTCCTTGTTCGTGGTGAAGGGGATGTTGACCTTCTCGACTACGTGGCTCTCGCCGGTTGGGTTGCCTTCCGACAGCGGGGTCTTGAAGCGCTTCTTGAGGACAAGCTCTGTTCGGCCCCCGGTGACCTTGCCGGTGATTACTGAGTGGTACTTGGGGTCGGCGGAGGTTTCGAGCATGACCATGAAGGCTTCCATGTGCTCTTTCCAGAAGGTTCCGACCTCGTCGGCGTAAGGCGGGTGGAAGCCGATGATGCCGTGCTCGATCGTGAAGCCGAGGGAACCGATGGCTGCGTAGGCCCAGTCGTCGGTCGTGCCGGTCGTTGGGTAGCCGACGGTCGGCGCGTTGTTGTAGCCGAGGATCTTCGCCATCTCGTCGCCGATGCGCAGGAGGATGTCGTCCTCGGGCGCGTCGCCGCCCCCGGCCCGCAGGACCGAGCCCTGGTACGTGTGGTTGGTGATGACGCCGGTGACCGGACGGCCCAGGATGATGTCGCGCACGTTGAGTGTCTCGGGCTCGGAGAACGGAGCCTCGCCGCGGTAGGTCTGGTCGACCTGGCTGCCGGACGAGCCGCCCTGGTTGTCGCCCCACAGGTACGAGTAGTTCCGGTTGGGGTCGACGCCGAAGGCGTCGGGGTTCTTGTTGGCGACGGGGACCGTGGCCCCGGTGAGCGAGCGCCGGTTCTTGCGCCAGTAGCCCTCGAAGCCGTTGCCGGCGCCTGTCTCTTCCGTGTTGTTCGCCAGCGTCTGGTGCGCCGAGAGCACCGACTCACGCGAGTAGTCGAAGCCGTCGACGTTCACGATCGGCACGACGATCACGCGGGCCTTCTTGAGCAGGGCCGTTACGCGTGCGTCCTTGCCGAAGCTCTCGACGAGGTGGTGGGCGAAGATCATCGTGTACTCGGCCGCGGGCCACTCCCGCGCATGGTGAACGCCGTCGATGTAATAGATGGGCCGGCCGTCGGAGTCTTTGACGTTGGCCGCGATCTCGATGCCGAAGACAGTGCGGCCCTCGAGCGTCGGGCGCTGCATCTCGAACAGCTTCACGAGGCCCTTGTTCTTGTCGGCCAGCTCGGCCATCTCGGCGTTGTAGTCGGCCAACCGGCGGTAGTCGGTGCGGTCGGGGCCCGGCAGCTCGATGAGCGTCTGGGGGCCACGCGCAAGAGCCAGGTCCTGGGCAAGCGCTAGGTCCCTGGCATAAACGTTCTCGGTAACTACCTCGTAATCGAACCCGAGTGCGTCGAGCTCGATCCGATCCCCGGGCCAGAGCAGCAACTCGATCTCGCCGTCCGAGTGGTTGTGGGTCTCGTCGAAACGCGAAAAAGTTCTGCGGCCTGATCCGCGGAGTCCACCCGGACCCGAACCAAGGCAAGCGCAGTGGTATCGCTGTGGGATGTAGGGGCGAGGACGGTCAAAAGCGTGCAGGCGAGCGCGGCGGCCAAGAGTTTTCTCATGGCGGGAAAGTTCGCCGCCGAGGGGGCCAACCCTTCACGGAGCGGTTTGGCCGGGGCCCCCGTGGGTAGGGGTTCTGCGCTTTGCGGCTGCGAAAAGGATGGGGCTTACACGACAAGGCCGGCCGGTCATCGACCGGCCTTTCTGTCGTCTCGATCACCCACGAAGGCTCGCCCGCCATCCTCGTCGGAGGCGACCTGGGGACCGCCGCGGCCGAGCAGGTCCGGGAGGCCGTTTCCATATGTCTCGAGAAATCGCCCGACCGGCTCGCCATCGACACGATCGCGATCACCTCGATCGGTGCCGCTGGGATCAGCGCACTGGTCGATACCGTCTCGCTGTGCCGGGAGCGGGGGGTCGGGCTGGAGCTTCGTCTCGACGGCGAGGCGCGCCGGATCCTCGATCTCGTTGGTCTGTGGTGGCTGGGGGTCGTCGAGAACGGCTCGCAGCCCGAGCTCGAGCTCGAGAAAGCCTTGCGGATCTATAGCGCGCTGCCCCTCACGGCCCGGCGCGCACCCGTCACTCACTAGCCGTTACTCGGTAGCGATCGCTTCCAGCACGTTGAGCCTGGCCGCGCGCCGAGCGGGAGGGATCGCAGCGAGCACGCCGGCGAATCCGGCAGCTACCACGTAGCCGACTAGCTGGCCACCGGGGATGGCGAAATCGGTGATGCCCTCGTCGGCGAGCGCTCGGACGAAACTCCAGCCGAAGAAGATCCCGACGGCCATGCCCATCAGACCGCCGATCACGGCGATGATCACCGACTCCCACCGGATCATCCGGCGAGTTTGTCGACGAGTCATGCCGACCGCTCGCAAGAGGCCGATCTCGTGCGTTCTCTCGAATACCGAGAGAGCGAGCGTGTTCGTGATCCCCAGGACGGCGATGAACAAAGCGAGGGCCAGGAGCGCGGTTATCAGGCCGAGGAGCTGGTCGATCTGGCCGGACTGGGCTTCTTTGAACTCGGTTTGGTCCTGCAGCTCGATGTTGGGGTATCCCGCGACGATCTCTTGGATGTCCGCCCGCACGCTGTCTGGGTCGGCGCCCTCGGCCAGCTTCAGGAAGACGGCATCGTCGAGCTTCTGATTGAAGTGGAGCGGCCAGGTGTCGAGCGAGATGATTATGTCGCCGGTGACGTCGCCGGACTCGTACGTCCCGGCTACTTCGATCTGCTGCACTCCCGAAGAAGCGAACTCCATCGCGAGCTCGTCGCCGGGGCCGACGCCGAGGTCGGCTGCGGTGTCTTCCTGGATCAAGACTTCGTTCGTGCCGAGACCAGCCAACTGCTCTCCGCCTTCGCCCAGGCTCACGAGCTCGCCGTAGGTGGAAGGATCGACCGCCGCCAGGTCCTTCGTCGCTTTCTCGTAGCGCCAGAACCCATATCGAACGGGGGAGGTGAGGGCCACGCCGTCGACTTCGGCGGCTTCGATAGCGACATTGGGCGAAAACCCGACCGGTGGGCCGAACGTCGCGCTGTAGATGGTGAAGTCGGCCTGAAGCGACTCATCGAAGATCGAGTTGATCGTCGCCTTCACCGAAGATCCGAAGATCGAGGTGAAACCCGCCAGCGCGAGGCCGATCATGAGCGCCGCTGCGGTCGCTGCCGTGCGACGTGGGTTGCGAGCGGCGTTCTCCCGGGCCAGCTTGCCGGGCGTCCCGAAGATCTTGGCCGGTGCCAGCCCGAGCCACCGTGCCAGCGGGCCCGCGAACAACGGGCTCAATATCGCGACGCCGAGCAAGACGGCGAAGGCTCCGGCGCCGACCAGCGCAACGGGTTGCTCGACATCGCCGACGAGGCCCAACCCGAGGGCTGCCATACCCAGGGCCGTCACCAGGGCTCCGCCGATGATGCGGCGACGCGACGTGGTTCCCGTTTCATGCGCGGCTTCCCGAAGGGCCTCGATGGGAGCGATCCGCGCCGCTCTGCGCGCGGGCATCACCGAAGCGACGATCGTCGTGAGGGTGCCGACGATCAGCCCGACGACGATCGTCCGGGGAGGATCTTCAGCGAGCTTGACGGCAGGTCCAGGCCGAAGGCGGACAACAAGCCCTGCAGTCCGATCGCGATGAGGATCCCGAACACCAACCCGACGAGCGACGCAACGAACCCCACAACGAGCGCCTCGATCAGCACGGAGACCAACACTTGGCGCCCGGTCGCACCCATCGCCCGAAGGAGCGCGAACTCGCGCGTGCGCTGGGCGACGACGATCGAGAACGTGTTGAAGATGATGAACGCGCCGACGAACAAGGCCACGCCGGCGAACACGAGCAACGCGGTGTTGAAGAAGCCGAGGCCCTCTTGCAGTGACTCGGCCTGCTCGTCGGCGACGGTGGCCCCGGTGACTGCCTCGAAGCCTTCCGGCAGCACCTCGTTCACTCTCCGGGCGAGAGCGCTCTCGGAAGTGGCGTCGCTTGCCACGATCTCGATCGCGTCGAACTCGCCTTCTTTGTCCAGGACTTCCTGCGCCGTTGCCAGGTCGAACGCGGCTAGCGTGGCGCCGGCCAGGTTGTCGGCCTCACCGAAGCGCGCTATGCCGGTGATCGTGAACTCTCGAGGGGGCCCGGTGAGCAAGATGGTGACCTCGTCGCCGACCGAGAAGTCATGTTTGTCGGCCGTGCCGGCATCCATCACCACGTCGGTGGGCCCAATCGGCGGCTCGCCCTCGGCTAGTTGCAGTGGGCTGTCGGGGTTGTTGCTCCAGGACACGCCCAGCGTCGGGGGTCCAGTGGGTGCGACCGCTTCACCTTCTTTGTCGACGAACTGGGCATAGCCGGCGACGCTGCCCTCGGCCGATGCCACGCCCTCTACTTCCGCGACGTCTTCGATGGTGCCGGCGGGGATCGGGCGCGGTCTTCGCCTTCGGGCCCGGAGAACGCGCTCTTGGCTCGAACGTAGACGTCGACGCCCGAGGTCACGTCCTCGAACAGGTCACTGAAAGTCGCGTTCATCGTGTCGGTCAGCACGTACGTGCCCCCGATGAACCCGACGCCGAGCACGACGGCGAGCGCCGTGAGCGACATCCGGAGCTTGTGCGCCAGCAACCCCTTGAGGGTGACCTTGAGCATTACTGCTCCAGGGTTTTCATGCGATCGAGCACGCGGTCTACCGTCGGGGCGGGCATCTCGTCGACGATCTTGCCGTCTGCGAGGAAGACAACGTGGTCGGCGTAGCTTGCAGCGATGGGGTCGTGGGTGACCATGACGATGGTCTGGCCGAACTCTTTGACCGCTCGGCTCATGAATCCGAGCAGCTCCGCTTCGGCCTTCGAGTCGAGGTTACCCGTCGGTTCGTCTGCGAACACGATCTCTGGCTTCGCCACGAGCGCTCGCGCCGCCGCGACACGTTGTTGTTGGCCCCCGGACAGCTCCGATGGCCGGTGCGTGAGGCGATCGCGCAGACCGAAGGTGTCGATCACGGTGTCGAGCCACTTCCCGTCGGCATCGCGGCCCGCGAGCGTCAGCGGAAGCGTCACGTTCTCGAGAGCGTTCAGCGTCGGGACGAGATTGAACGCCTGGAAGACGAAGCCCACCTTGTCGCGGCGTAGCAACGTGAGCTTCTGTTCGTCGAGAGAGCCGAGCGCGACGTCGCCGATGTAGACGGTCCCGCTCGTAAGCCGGTCGAGCCCCGCCAGACAGTGCAACAACGTGGACTTGCCGGAGCCGGACGGACCCATGATCGCCGAGTAGCGGCCCCGCTCGAAGCCGACCGTCGCGCCGTCGAGTGCGTGTACGGCTGCATCGCCGCTGCCGTAGATCTTCGTGGCGGCCTCGGCTCGCGCCGCGGTGTTGTTGGTCTCCAAGATGCCCTCCGCGTTGTTGCAACCGAGACGCCAGACTAGAGTGCCGGGCACATGGGGTTTGCCGACTACCAGAACGAGATCTACCTCGGTGGGCTTGGGGGAACCAAGCCAAGGTTCCCCCTGCGTTACGACGACCTGATGGCCGCGGCCAAAGAGACGTTGCTGCCAGAAGCTTTCGGCTACGTCGCCGGGTCGGCCGGTTCCGAGGACACCGCCCGGGAGAACGTCGAAGCCTTCAAGAGGTGGCGGATCGCCACCCGCATGCTGCGGGACGTGGGCGAGCGAGATCTCTCCGTCGAGCTATTCGGCAAGCGCCATCCGGCTCCCGTCTTCACCGCGCCGATAGGCGTCCAGTCGATCGTCCATGAGCAAGGCGAGCTTGCGACGGCCCAAGCGGCGGCCGCGGTCGGCTTGCCGATGATCCTCAGCACCGCGGCCTCCAACCCGATCGAGGCGGTGGCGGCCGCGAACGGGGACGGCGCGCGCTGGTTCCAGCTCTACTGGCCCAACGATCCCGACTTAGCCGTCTCGTTCATGAAGCGAGCCGAAGACGCCGGCTACTCGGCGATCGTCGTGACGCTCGACACGATGCTGCTCGCGTGGCGGCCGCGCGACCTCCAGCACGCGTATCTGCCATTCCTGCAGGGCATCGGGACTGCGAACTACTTCACCGACCCGGTTTTCTTGGCCGGGCTCGAGAAGTCGGCCGAGGAAGACCCGACGTCGGCCGTGCTGAGGTGGGTGAGCGTCTACTCGGAATCCAAGCACGACCTGGGCCAAGCTCGCGCATCTGCGCGCGAACACGAGCTTGCCGATCTTGCTCAAAGGCATCACCCATCCCGACGATGCCCGGGCCGCGGTCGACGCGGGGATGAACGGCGTGATCGTTTCGAACCACGGCGGCCGCCAGGTCGACGGCGCGGTCGCGTCGCTCGACGCGCTGCCGGGAGTGGTAGACGCGGTCGGACCAGACTTCCCGGTGCTGTTCGACAGCGGCATCCGGACCGGCGCCGACATCTTCAAGGCGATCGCACTGGGAGCGCGCGCCGTGCTGATCGGCCGTCCTTACGTGTGGGGGCTGGCCGTCGGAGGCCGCGACGGGGTCGAACAGGTCTTGCGAGCTTTGCTGGCCGAGCTCGACCTGACCATGGCGCTGAGCGGCCAGCGATCACTTAATGCGCTGGATCGCTCGGTGTTGGTGGAAGCGAAGTGACTGCCTCGGACAGCAAGCTGCTGCGCTGCTCGGGGCTACGAAAGAGCTACGGCGAGCGCATCGCGGTGGACGGCGTGGGCTTCGAGATCGGAGCCGGCGAGACCTACGGTCTCCTGGGTCCCAACGGCGCCGGCAAGACCACGACCATATCCATGGTTTGCGGCTTGCTCGAGCCGGATGGGGGAGAGATCCAGGTTGCAGGCAAGCCCATGGAGATCAACGCGACCGACACCAAGAAAGCGATCGGCTACGTCCCCCAGGATCTCGCGATCTACCCCGACCTCACCGCGCGCGAGAACCTCGCGTTCTTCGCCAAGCTCTACGAGCTGGAATCAACAGCGCGTGGCGAGCGCGTCGCCGCCATCCTCGACGTGACGGGCCTGGCCGACCGAGCCGACGAGCGCACCGACAAGTTCTCGGGCGGCATGAAGCGAAGGCTCAACATCGGCATCGGCCTGCTCCATGAACCGCGCTTGCTCGTCCTCGACGAGCCGACGGTCGGCGTCGACCCCCAGAGCCGTAACGCGATCCTCGACAGCGTCGAACGGCTTTCGTCGCAGGGCATGGCCGTGCTCTACACGACGCACTACATGGAGGAGGCCGAGCGTCTCTGCGACCGCGTGGGGATCATCGACGAGGGCGTCATCCGCGCCGAGGGCACCCGGCGTGAGCTAGTCGCGTTGCTGGGCGAGAAGGACCGCATCGCGCTGTCGGCGACGGGCGATCTCCAAGCCGTTGCCCGGGCTCTCGCGGCGCTGCCTGCCGTTGACGATGCAAGTTTGCGCGAGGGCGGGCTCGACCTGATCGTGGCCGACGCGCGCGCCAACCTCACCACTGTTCTCGGCACCGCGTCCGATGCCGGAGCGTCCGTGGGCGGAGTCGAGGTCATCGAGCCGGACCTCGAAGCGGTCTTTCTCAAACTGACCGGCAAGGCGCTCAGGGACTAGCGGTCGTGCGCAAGGTCGGGGTCATGGCGGCCAAGGACCTGTTGCGCAGCATCAGGGACCGCTCCGCCATCATCCTGGGCCTGGTTGCCCCGCTCGCGCTGTCGTTTGTCCTCGGCGCGGTCCTGGGGGAGGCCGACGAAGATTCGTTCGACGCGAACTACGCGTTCGTCGATCTGGACAACGGACAGATCTCCGAGGCGTTCGCCGGCGTGATGGCCGACGTGGAGAGCGGCAGCATCACCGTTCGGGAGCTGGAGTCGGCCGAGCGGGCTCGTGAGCTGGTCCGCGACGGCGAGGTCGCAGCCGCGTTCGTGCTGCCCGAGTCACTCTCGGAAGACACCACCGCCGGGGAGGCCGCGACCATCGAGGTGCTTGGGGATCCGGACTCGCCGATAGCCGTCGACATCGCCGAAGCGATAGCGCGCGGGTTCGCAAGCGAAGTCCAATCGCAGCGCGTCGCGATAGCCACGGTTGCCGCGGCGCGCGCCGGCCCGGGGGAGGTGACCTTATTCAGCGGGCAGGCCGCCCTCGAGGAGCTTGCGCAGCAGGCGGCCGAGACCGAGTCGCCGATCCTCGTGGACGATGACCCGCTCGGGGCCAAGACTTTCGAGGACAAGACGTTCTTTGCCGCGGGCATGACGGTGTTCTTCCTGTTCTTCACTTCTCAGTTCGGAGCGGTCAGCCTGTTGCGCGAACGTCGCGAGGGAACGCTCGCACGCCTCCTCGCCGCACCGGTGAGCCGGGGGCAAGTGGTCGCGTCCAAGGCCCTGTTCTCCTTCATGGTGAGCGCTCTCAGCATGACCGTCATGATCGTCGCGACGACGTTCCTGATGGACGCAACGTGGGGGAACCCGGCGGGGATAGCGGTGCTGATCGCATGCGGTGTGTTCGCGGCCATCGGCGTGCAATCCCTCGTGACGACCCTGGCGAGGACCGACGAGCAGGCAGCCGGCTACGGAGCGATCATCGGGGTGACGCTTGGAATGGTCGGCGGGACGTTCTTCCCGCTCTCGCAGGGGCCCGCCCTTTTGACGAAGCTGAGTCTCTTGACCCCACATGCGTGGCTGATGCGCGGGTTCGGAGAGCTCAGTGGCGGACAATCTGTCTCGGCCGTCGCCCTGCCCGCGCTCGCGCTGATCGCGTTCGGGTTGGTTACCGGAACGATCGCACTCATGCGGGCAAACAAGCTCGTGGGGACGAGATGAAGATCCTCGCGATCGGCCTGATCAACCTCAAGCGCCTCTCGCGCGATCCGATCGGCATGTTCTTCATCTTCGTGTTCCCGATCATCATCATCGTGATGTTGGGGGCGGTTTTCGGCAGCGGCTTCTCGCCACGACTCGGGGTCGTCCACGACGAGAGTGACGAAGCGGCAAGCCGCTTAGTCGAGCTCATGGATGGAGAAGAGATCGAGGTCGTCGACTATGAGGAGGCCGAGAAGGCCTTCGATGCCGCGGCCCGCGGGCAGGTCGAGGCAGCGGTCGTGGTGCCGCAGGATTTCGGAGCGAGCCTGGCCGGCGGCGAGACGGTGACCGTGTCCCTGGCCGCCAAGTCTGGTGACGTCACATCCGCGCTGGCGGAGACGGTCGAAGCGGCTGTAGCGCGGGTGGGCGCCGTTGTGCGCGCCGTTCGTCTCGCGAGCGACGCCGCGGACATCCCGCCGGAGGAGGCCACCGAGATCGCAGAAGGCGTCATCGAGCTTTTGCCGCCCATCGAGGTGAAGACCGATCTCCTGGGCACATCGGACACGGCGGAGGTCGGATCATTCGACGACGGAGCAACCACTCAGCTCGTGCTGTTCATGTTCGTCAACACCCTGGGAGGCGCAGTCCAGCTGGTCCAGTCGCGGAATCTGGGCGTCACGCGCCGGATGATGGCGACCCCGACCAGCGCGGGCCAGATCCTGCTCGGCGAGACGCTGGGCCGCTTCAGCCTCGCGATGGTTCAAGGCTTGTTCATCGTGGGGGCCGGAGCTCTTCTGTTCGGCGTCGATTGGGGAGACCCGGTCGCCGCTTCGGCTCTCGTGGTGATGTTCGGCCTCGTCAGCGCCGGCGCGGCGATGTTCGCCGGCGCGACGCTCTCGAACGAGTCACAGGCGAACGCGCTGGTGCCGTTCGGCTTGGTGGTGGCGGCCCTCGGTGGGTGCATGGTCCCGCTCGAGATCTTCTCCGACACGATGCAGAAGGTGGCTCACATCACGCCACATGCATGGGCCGTCGAGGGCTTCACCGAGCTGACCCATCACGACGGCGGCATCGCCGACATAACCCTCCAGCTCGGCGTGCTGGCCTTGTTCGCGATCGCTTTTCTGAGTCTTGCGATCTTCCGCCTGCGCCGCGCGATCGTCGGCTAGCGCTCCAGTCGATACCAGCCAGATCTACTTAGCCCCGTTACCGAATAACCGTCGGAAATCGCTACGCCCAGAGTCTGCCGCGCCGCCTGACGCCATGACGCAGCGCCGTCCGCGTTGGCCCTGCGTAGCTCGACAATGTCTCGCGGCACTTTGCACAGGACGACTTGACCCGCGCTATCTCTCATGATCGGAAGTCCCTGCTCGTCCTCCTCCAGGATCGCCAGACCTCGGGCGCGCAGGTCCTGGACGGCGTCCTCGGGCATCTCGATCGTCCGTGGGTTCACGAGATCCCACTCCACGACCAGCCGGTCGCTTTCATCTCCTTCGTTGATGCCGTCACGCATCGCGCCGTAGAAGTTCGAGTGGAATCCCACGACCTTTGTGCCCAGCTTGCAGAGGTTGATGAAGCCGTTGCGAGCGACGAGTGGATCGTAGGTCCAGCGAACGATCTCGAGCCCTCGGGCCAGCGCCCACGAACGCTGATGTTGCTTGAGAGCGACGCCGATGCCCGTTGTTCTCACCTGAGGGTCGACCGCAAGCAGATGGGAATGAAGGTGCAAGCCGGGTCCCGCGGTGGCGAGGAATCCGAAGGCCGCCCCGACCATGTCCGCCCCGCTGTAGGCAGCGGCCAGGAAGTTCCCGCTGTGCGACAGCGCCCGGGCGAGGTTGGTGGGAAGGATGGACGGGGCTCCAGGTGTGCCTGCCCCCCACACGAGATCGAATAGCTCGCAGGCGCGCTCCAGCTCGGCAACATCGTCGAGGTCGGCTACTCGCACGCCTGCGCGGGCGGCCGCGTCGGCGGCGACCCGTTGCGCCTCGGCGGACGCGTCCGCGAGTGCGCTCACCTCGCCTGTTCTCTCATCGCAGCTGTTCGATCAAGCGGGCGACCAGGGCGGCGCGTTCGGGCATCGCGGGTATCCAGATGTGTTCGTGATCCGCGTGAGCTCCGTTGCCGACCGGGCCGAGCCCGTCGAGCGTAGGACGCCCCACGCCGGCCGTGAAGTTGCCGTCCGACCCTCCGGCCACCCGTGCCTCGCCGAGATCCCCGAAGCCGAGCTCGGCGGCGATCTTCGTGGCGGCAACGAAAAGATCCTCCGAGGCCGACCGGGGGAACGGAGGCCGATTCAGCCCACCGGTCACGGTCACACGCGCCATGGGGACCTTCGGCGCTAGATCGGACAAGGCTCGGTCCACGCGCGCGAATTCGCCATCCGAGAACGCTCGCACGTCGACGGTCATCGAAGCCTCCGCGGGAAACGTGTTGCTCGAGGAGCCGGCGCGCGCCAATGTCGGGATCACCGTCGTCGCCTCGGTCGCGTCCGACAGTTCGGCTATGGCGAGCACGTGATGGGCGAGCTCGGTGAGCGCATTGATGCCCTTGTCCGGATCCAGCCCGACATGGGCCGCGCGCCCATGAGCGGTCACTTCGTAGACGGCGACCCCGGCACGAGCCGTCTTGAGGCTTCCTGACTTGCTGGGCTCGAGGACCAAGACGGCCTGGGAGGCGCGAGCGCTCGACTCGATGAGCTCGCGCGAAGTGATAGACCCGATCTCTTCGTCGGACGTCAGCAGGATCCCGACGCCGTCTCGCTCCTCGAGCGCGGCCACCGCGTAAAGGGCTTGGACGATCCCGGCCTTCATGTCGAAGGTCCCGGGCCCCCGCGCGACGTCTCCCTCGACCGAGAAGGGCAGCCTTTGGATGGTGCCCGGAGGCCATACCGTGTCGAAGTGGCCAAGGATCAGCACGCGGGGCTCGCCGAACGTCCAACGGAGGTGGACCCTGCCGTCGATACTTACTCGCTCGGGCTGTGCTCCAAGAAGCGACAGGCCGATTTCTTCAACTACTCCGGCGCAATGGGCGATCCCAGGGAGGTCCTGGGAATATGACTCGGCTTCAACCAGCCGCTTCAAGGACCCGATCATCTCCGTGGTTCGGCCCGTCAGCTCTTCCAGCATCGGAGAAGCGTACGAGGTTCGGCCACGCGGGCCTTGTTGCCGGGCGTGTAACAAGAGTGCAACAACTGTCCTGGATGACTAATTCGGGGTCCGATCCAGATGAATCTTGAGGGCAGGGAGGCAATCACGGCAGACCGAAACTTCGAGAGGATCCTGGTCGTCGACGACGATGTCGGTGCCAGGAGGATGCTCGCGCGCATATTGGAGCGCTTTCAATACCCGGCCGAAACCGCGGCCGACACGGTCGAGGCGCGGGAGATGCTCAGGAAGCAGGAGTTCGCGCTCGTCCTCACCGACATGAACATGCCCGGCGGAACGGGCCTGGAGCTCGTGCGCCACATCGCCGACGCATACCCGGACACCGCAACCATCATGGTTACCGGGGAGGACGATGCGGAGTTGGCGCGCGTCGCCTTGGATCTCGGTGCCTACGGCTACATCGTCAAACCCTATGGACCGAACGAGATCCCGATCAACGTGCTCAACGCGCTCCAGCGCCGTCGCCTGGAGATGAGGCAGCGCGAGTACCAAACCGAATTGAAGGAGACGGTCAGAGAGCGCACGCAAGAGCTATGGGGCGTCGTCACCAAGCTCGAGATCGCTGAGAGGGACCTGCGCGAGTCACGAGAGGAGACGATCCAGCGTCTCGCGATGGCGGGCGAGCTGCGCGATGACGAAACGGGCCAGCACGTCCAGAGGATGAGCCGCTACTGCGCCGTCATCGGCGCCGCGATGGGCATGACGACCGAAGCGGCCGAGCTGCTCAGGCTGGCGAGCGTGATGCACGACGTCGGCAAGATCGGTATCCCCGACAGCATCCTTCTCAAGCCAGGCAAGCTCACCGAAGAAGAGTTCGAGATCATGAAGGGGCACACGACGATCGGCGCGCGATTGCTCTCGGGCTCCCGTTCCGACCTGCTCGATCAAGCAACCCAGATCGCGCTCACCCACCACGAGCGTTTCGACGGCTCCGGCTACCCCAACGGATTGAAGGGCGAGGCCATACCGATCGAAGGCCGGATCGCCGCCGTCGCCGACGTCTTCGATGCGATCTCGACCAAGCGGGTCTATCGCAAGGCCTACGGGGTGGTCGAATCGATCAACATCCTGAAAGAGGGCCGCGGGACGGACTTCGACCCCAGCATCCTGGACCTATTCCTCGAGGAGA
Source organism: uncultured Actinomycetes bacterium (assembly GCA_963786155.1). Classification (GTDB taxonomy): domain Bacteria; phylum Actinomycetota; class CADDZG01; order CADDZG01; family WHSQ01; genus CAWAXW01. The sequence goes on from CAWAXW010000006.1 coordinate 911,805, forward strand.
TGTCCGAGGTGCTGGCGATCAAGGACGAGTTCGAAGAAGGCAAATAGCATCCGTGTCCATGAACGTCCTGGAGCTTGCCGATTCGTTGTGGCGCGGTGAGTCCGACATCGTCGACCATCACCCTCTGATCCTGTCCGGAGATCTCGTCGAAGTCGCCGAGGGAGTGGCGTTCGTGCCTTCGTTCGCGAACGTGACCGCGTTCTCGACCACCGCGGGTCTCGTGCTGGTCGATACCGGAAGCGCGGTCTTCGCCGACAGCGTGCATGAGCGGATCCGGGCATGGAGCGACGAGCGGGTCGACACCGCCATCTTCACGCACGGCCACATCGATCATGTTTTTGGACTCGGCCCCTTCGAAGAGGAGGGCCCCGTCCGCGTCGTTGCCCATGAGGGAGTCGTCGCGAGGTTCGAACGCTACGTCCTGACCGCCGGATACAACGGCGTGATCAACTCCCGCCAATTCGGGACGGACGTGACGTGGCCCACCGACTATCGCTTTCCCGACGAGACTTACCGAGAGTGGCTGGATCTGAGTTTCGGGGACGAGACCTTCGAGCTCCACCACGCCGCGGGCGAAACCGACGACCACACCTGGGTGTGGGTGCCCTCGAGGGAAGTGTTGTGTTGCGGCGACCTCTTCATCTGGGCATGCCCGAACGCGGGCAATCCGCAGAAGGTGCAGCGATTCGCCCAGTCGTGGGCGGAGGCACTGCATGAGATGGCGGAGCTCGATGCCGAAGTCATGCTGCCCGGCCATGGCTTCCCGATCGTCGGGGCGGATCGCGTGCGCACGGCCTTGACGGATGCTGCCGAGCTGCTCGAATCTCTTCTCGCTCAGTCCCTGGAGCTCATCAATGAAGGGGCGACGCTCGACGAAGTGATCCATACGGTGCGGGCTCCGGAGGCTTTGCTCGACAAGCCGTACCTCAAGCCGGTCTACGACGAGCCCGAGTTCATAGTCCGCAATATCTGGCGGCAGTACGCGGGCTGGTACGACGGCGACCCCGCCACTCTGAAACCCGCCCCCGCGGAGGACCTCGCGGCCGAGTTGGCCTCGCTCGCCGGGGGTGCGAACGTGCTGGCGCAACGAGCTGCTGAGCTCGCCCGAGCCGGTGACCTCAGGCTGGCAGGCAACCTGGCGCAGACCGCTCTTCTCGCGGCCCCCGATGACGCCGCGGTCAGGACCGTGTACGAGGACGTGTTCACACAACGGGCGGAGGCGGAGTCGTCCACGATGGCCAAAGGCATCTTCGGAGATGCCGCACGGACGGCTGGAGGATGATGCCAGCGTGAGCAAAAGCATCGTGAGTACAGCATCGTGAGCGACAGCATGATGGCGGCGAGGTTCACCGGCTCCAACCGCGAGCTCCAAGTGCGAGCGGTGGCCGTGCCCGAGCTTGGCCCGACCGACGTCCTCGTCAAGGTCGCGGCCTGCGGGATCTGCCTCTCCGACGTGCACCTGCTCGACGGGAGCTTGCCGGCGATGCTCCCCGAGCTGACGCCCGGTCACGAAGCCGCCGGGACCGTGGCCGCGGTCGGGTCGCTGGTGCAGGGGTGGGATGTAGGGGATCGCGTTTGCCTGATGGCGGGAAGGTTCTGCGGCTCCTGTGCCAACTGCAGGTCGGGCCGCTTCAATCAATGCCTTCGACCTGAAGTCATGGGGTTCTCGTACGACGGTGCCTGGGCCGAGTACGTCATGGTCCCCTTCTATGCGCTGTCTCCGGTCCCCGACGGGATCCCGCTGGAGCAAGCGGCGATCCTTGCCGACGCGGTGTCGACGCCATGGGCGGCTCTCATCCAACGGGGTGGGTTGAAGCCAGGCGAGAGCGTCGGGCTCTGGGGGATAGGCGGACTCGGCACACACGCGGTGCAGATCGCCCGGCTGGCCGGCGCGGCCGTCGTGGTTGCGGTGGATCCTCTTGCCAGCGCGCGCGAGCGCGCCGTGCGGGTCGGTGCCGACGTGGCACTGGATCCGACGACCGACGACGTGCGGAGCGAGATCCAAGCCCTGACGTCGGGGTTGGGTCTCGATATGGCCGTGGACCTGGTCGGCTCGAACGCGGTGCTCGACCAAGCGGTCTCGTGTCTCGGTCGTGGAGGTCGCGCCGTCATGGTCGGCTTGTCGCTCGAGCCCTTGCAGCTCGGACCGAGCGTGGTGTTCGGGTTCCAGAACCACTCGGTGCTCGGGCATCTCGGCTACTCGAAAGACGATCTCGACACACTCGTCCGTCTTCTGGCGCGCGGGCGGCTCGACCTCTCGGGCTCGATAAGCGACATGATCCCGCTGGCCGAGGTGGCCGAGGGCGTCGATCGCCTCGCTCGTAAGGAAGGGGATCCCGTGCGGATCGTGGTGACGCCGTGAGGTTCGGGCTCTTCTACGAGCACCAACTGCCTCGTCCCTGGAACGACGATTCCGAAGGCGACCTCCTCCGCGATGCGCTCGATCAGATCGAGCTCGCCGACAAGGTGGGGTTCGATCACGTGTGGGAGGTCGAGCACCATTTCCTCGAGGAGTACTCACACTCGAGCGCGCCCGAGGTGTTCCTGGGAGCGGTCAGTCAGCGCACGAAGCGCATCCGTCTGGGCCACGGCATCGTCCAACTCCCTCCGCCGTTCAACCACCCCGCTCGCATCGCAGAGCGAATCGCGACGCTGGATCCTCTTGTCTGAGGGCCGCGTCGATTTCGGGACGGGGGAAGGCAGCTCGCAGATGGAGCTGGGCGGCTTCGGCGTCGATCGACCGACCAAACGCGAGCAGTGGGACGAGGCACTCGACGCGATCACGCGCATGTTCGTGGAATCGCCGTTCGCGGGTTACGACGGCAAGTACGTGCGCGTCCCACCGCGCAACGTCGTCCCCAAACCTCGCCAGAAGCCGCACCCGCCGTTGTGGGCGGCGTGCAGCCAGCGCGAGACCATCCTGCTGGCGGCGCGCAAGGGACTCGGTGCGTTGGCCTTCTCGTTTGCCGAGCCGGAGGACGCTAAGCAGTGGGTCGACGCGTACTACTCGACGATCGCCTCGGAAGAGTGCGTCCCAGCCGGGTTCAACGTCAACGCCAACATCGCCGTCACGCTGCCGCTCATGTGTCATGGCGACGAGGAGACCGCGATCGACCGGGGGATCGACGGGGCCCACTTCTTCGGCTACTCGCTCGCGCACTATTACGTTTTCGGCCAGCATCGCCCCGCCGCCACGAACGTCTACGCCGAGTTCGAGCAACACCGGAAAGACTTCGGGTTCGCGCGCGAGCTGATCAAGGCCGAAGGAGAGGACCTTCCGATGAAAGTCATGGAGGGAGCGCTCGGCTCGATGCGGGGAGCGGTCGGAACCCCCAAGCAGATAGCCGATCTCGTCCGGCGCTACGAAGAAGCGGGCGTCGACCAAGTCATCTTCGTGTCCCAAGCCGGTCGCAACCGCCACGACCACATCTGCGAGTCACTGGAGTTGTTCGCCCGCGAGGTGATGCCCGAGTTCGCCGAGGCCGCGGACGAGGTCGAGGCGCGCAAGTCCGAAAAGCTGGCGGGATGCTTCGAGGATGCGCTGGCCCGTAGGGACCCGCCGCATCCGGCCCCCGACTATCTCGTCACGCCGCAAGGCGAGCCATCGCCCGCAAGCGGCGGCGACCACCCCTGGACGCCGTTCTAACTAAGCGCCTTCGCTTGCCTCGAAGTCGAGGGAGCAGGAGTTGATGCAGAACCTCTGTCCGGTCGGATGGGGCCCGTCGTCGAAGACGTGGCCGAGATGGGAGCCGCACCTGGCGCACAGCACCTCGGTCCGGGTCATCCCGAGGCTCTTGTCCCGCTTCAGCTCGACGTTCTCGGTGTTCATCGGCTCGGTGAAGCTCGGCCACCCCGAGCCCGAGTCGAACTTCGTGCCCGAGCTGAACAGCTCCGCCCCACAGGCGCCGCAGCGATAGGTCCCGTCCTCGTGATTGTGGACGTACTTGCCGGTGAACGGCCGCTCGGTGCCCTTCTCGCGCAGCACGTGATAGCTCTCGGGATCGAGCTCCGCCCGCCACTCGGCCTCGCTTTTCATGATCTTCTCCGTCATCGAATGCCTCCTTGGTCCATCCTGGAGAACCTAGCCGAACCCCCACGCGTTCCCGATGCCCGTCATAATGTTGCCCCATGCCCAGAGTCCTGCTCGTCGAAGATGATGCCTCGGTAGCTGCCGTCGTCCGATATCACCTCGAGGGAGCGGGCCTAGAGGGGGTATTCGCCTCCGAGGTCGAGGGGGCATGGGAGCAGCTTCGCAACTCCGTGCCCGAGGCCGCGGTCATCGACATCAAGCTCCCGGGATCCGACGGCTGGTCGTTGATCGAGCGCATTCGGAAGGACCCGCGCTTGGCTCGCGTGCCGATCATCGTGCTGACCGGCATCCTCGAGCCCGAGACGATCGAGCGCGCCAGGTCGTTCTCCTGCGAGTACCTGAGCAAGCCATTCGCGGCTTCGGCGCTGGTTGCCAAGATCCAGACGTTGTTGGCCGCGCCCACGGTGGCGCAGAGCGCGATGGCATCCGCCAGATCCGATCGGAAAGCTCACAAGGTCGAGCTCATCCCTATCGGGGTCGTCTTACTGCTAGACCAGTACCAGATCGAAGGCAGCGTCCACGTCGTCCCGGAGATAAGCCGGTTCTCCGACGCGTGGGAGTCGCTCATGCGCGACAGCCGCAGCTTCTTTCCGATAACCGACGCGCGCATCACCAGCTTCGACGGCCGCCTGCTGGGTCAGACCCCGTTCGCCGAAGTAAGCAAGGTCGACGTGCGGGCGGTCTTCCCGATGGACGTCGGTTTGGAGTGAGTTCTCACACTTCGCGCGATTAGGGCGGTTCGTTCCGGGGTAAGAGCGACTCGGAACGACCCAAGCGAAGGCTTTGTGCTTCGCCCGATCGCAAGGAGACGCCGATGCGGCTGCGAGCCTTCGCCATTGGTGCAACTTCCGCCCTCGTTCTCTCTCTTCTCGTTGGAGCCGCGCAGGCTTCCCCGATCCTCGGTCGTGCGATGCCGGAGGGTGCGATCCCGCTGCCGGACGGTGGCTACGCGCTCGAGCTGAAGGCCGAGACTCCCGGCTGGTACACCGACGCGCTGCACGACAAGGTCATCAAGGCCCGCGCCGACGGCGAGGGCGTGCCGATCCCCGCAGGCGTCGAACTGGAGACGTCGCTGGCGTTCACGGGGATCCGACCTGGTGCTTGGATCCTCTTCCCGTCGTGGTGCACGACCAACTTTGTGTTCGGCAATCCCGACACTGGTCCCGCCTACATCGGAACGGCGGGGCACTGTGGATCGGCCGGTCAAGAAGTCACCCTCGTGGCCGCTCCGGGCGTGCTCATGAACATCGGATCGATCGTCAGCAGCACAAACAACGGCATCGGTGACGACTTCGCCCTGATCGAGATCTATCCCGAGATGGTTCAGTACGTGAACCCTTCGATGTCCGTGGTCGCCGGCCCGACGGGGACAAAGAGCCCGGCATTCGGCGACGCGATCGTGCACACGGGCCACGGAGCGGGAGTGGGAACAGGCGGAACCCCTCGCGCGGGAGTGATCACATGGACGGGAGGGGCCGGCAGCGAGGCGAGCGGCTACGGCTGGGACGGCGCCGCCACGCCGGGAGACTCGGGCTCTGGGGTCCGGGCGGCCACGGGCCAGGCGGTGGGCAACCTCACTCACCTGGTCGTCGGAACGAACTACCTTCCCGCCTACATCGCCGGGACCAACATCAACCGCATCCTGGCGCTCGCCGGGGTCCCGCTCGCAACCTCGAGCTTGATCCCGAATCCGCTTCCCTAGGAGCGCGAAGGCCGTAAAGCTTCTCCCCGGCGTGCCGATGACTAGTCCATAAGGACCAGTTAGGACTAGAACGCCGCCTGGAGAGGGACGAAGATGGCCGCCCGCGCCTTAGGAGCTTCCGAGGTCGATCAGCGCAGAATCACCGCGCTCATCACCGATCGGCTCAGCATGGTCCTCGAGCGGCGGTCGGTCCGCTGGGGGGCGATTGGGATCATGCTGGTTCTCGCATCCCTCCTGGCGCTGGTCCCCTCGACCCTGGGGATCGACACCGACTGGATGTTCATCGTGCCGGTGATGATCGCCGCGACCGCCGGGGGCCTCAAGGAGGGAATGACCGTCGCCCTCATCGCCTCGATGCTGTGCGCCTTGAACGCGTCGGCTCTCATGGGCGAGCTGGAGGTGCCGGTGACCGTGTCGATCCTGTCCTCGCGCTTTGCCCTCTACGGCATGACCGCCGGATTCCTGGGCGCCTTTGCCGAGGCGCACTACTCGGTTCAGTCGAGCCTTCGGAGACAGACCCGGATCGACCCGCTCACGAAGGTCTCGAACATCACTTGTTTCTATGAGGAACTGGAGCTGCTCTGCGCGGGAGCCGCTCCATTTGGCGTGCTCGTGGTCGATGTCGACGATCTGAAAAAGCTGAACGATCGTCACGGCCACCAGGCGGGCTCGGCAGCGATCCAGTCGGTGGCACGCGTGCTCGAAGGAGTGGTTCGGGCTACCGACTGCGTCGCTCGCTATGGCGGCGACGAGTTCGTCATCTTGCTCCGGGATGCGACGCGGCCAGGGGCCCAGATCGTCGCCAACCGCGTCCGCGAGATCCTCGCCGACCGCCCTCTGCGAGGTGTCCCCGGATATCGGGTCGCGGTCAGCGTCGGAGCGGCGTTGTTCGGCGAGGATGGGGTCACCGGCGAGGAGCTCCTCGGCGCCGCCGACCAGGCCATGTACGCCGACAAGCGCACCCACAAGGCGGCCTGACGCCGCGGTTATCCTCCTGCGCATGGCCGCAGAGAGGCTGACCGACAAGGGCACCATCCACGAAACGTTGGGGATCCGGTTCGTCGAGACGACGCCCGACCTCGTCGTGCTCGAGATGGATGTCGGCCCGCTCGTCCACCAGCCCTTCGGTTTGCTTCACGGGGGTGCTTCGGCCGTGATGGCAGAGAGCGCGGCCTCGATCGGCTCTTATCTCAACTGCGATCAGGAGACCGAGTACACGGTCGGAGTCGACTTGAACATCACGCATCTCCGGGCAAAGTCCTCCGGCGTAGTGACTGCCACCGCACGGCCGATCCGGAAAGGCCGGACGGTCCAGGTGTGGGGGATCGACCTCGTGGGAGAAGACGGCAAAGCCGTTGCCGTCGCGCGCTGCACCCTTGCGGTTCGCAAGATCCCCGAAGGTGGTCCCCGTGTATAGGTGCGTCGTCGCCGGCACGGACTTCTCGGATACAGCCGCCATCGCGATCGAGCGAGCTTCGGTGTTGGCCGGCAAGTTGGGAGCGAAGCTCGTGCTCGTTCACGCGGGCGAAGACTCCGAAGGGCGGCTCAAGACCCTCGCCGAGAAGCATGGTGCGGAACCCGTCGTTACGCCCGGCCCCCCCGCCGACGTCCTGATCGCGGAGTTCCAACGCGCGGGCGGCGACCTCCTCGCGGTCGGCAGCGTCGGCATGAGCGGCGCGCGACGCTTCCTGCTCGGCAGCGTGCCCAACAAGGTGTCGCATCACTCTCCCGGCGACGTCCTGATCGTCAAGACCGACCCGCCGCCGAAGGATGTCGTCCAGTACTCGAAGATCCTGGTCGGCACCGATGGTTCTCCGACGGCCACGCGCGCGGTTGACGCGGCGGGTGCATTGGCGAGCAAGCTCGGGGCGAAGACGACGATCCTGACTGCGTACGAACCGCCGACCGAGCAGGAGATGCGCAGGCTTCGAGGCGACCCGAACGACCCCGTTCAGCAGTGGGGGGCGGGGAGTTCCGAGAAAGAGACCCCCGCCGAGTTCCGCTGGAGGATCGCGGGAGCATCGCAGGCTGAGGACGTGTTGGACCGCGCGCGCGATCATGCCGCGAGCCAAGGCGTGGACGCGGAAGCGATCGCGGTCGAGGGCTCGCCCGCGGACGCGCTGATCAAGACCGCGGAAGAGGGCTCGTACGACCTGATCGTCGTGGGCAGCGTCGGGATGGCCGGCGCCAAGCGATTGATGCTGGGGAACGTCCCGAACCGGGTCTCGCACCACGCGCCGACGGACGTTCTGATCCTCCACACGACGTGAGCGCGGCCCCCGCTTTCCGCGCGCTCGCGGTGTCGGCGCATCCAGACGACATCGAGTTCGGATGTTCGGGCACGCTCGCGACCTGGGCCGACCGCGGCGCCGAGGTGACCTATTGCATCGTCACCGACGGATCGACGGGCACGCAGGATCGAGAGCTGGCGGGAGAGCGGCTTGCCGCTATCCGACGAGAAGAGAGTGAACGAGCCGCGGAGGTGATCGGGGCCCGAGAGATCGTGTGGCTCGACTACCGCGACGGGTACGTCGAATACACGCTCGATCTTCGGAGGGACATCGCCCGCGTGTTCCGCAGGTTCAAACCGCACCGATTCCTGGTTCTCGATCCAACACCCGTGATCGATCAGTTCATCAATCACCCCGACCACCGCGCCGTGGGGCAGGCCTCGCTCGACGTGAGCATGACGGCCGGCACGACCCCCGGACACTTCCCGGAACTGCTGGACGAGGGCCTCGAGCCGTGGCGCGGGCTGCGCGAGGTCTGGATCGCGGGCCCGTCCCCGGGCTCGACCGCCGTGGACATCTCCTCGGCCATCGATCGCAAGATCGAGGCGTTGATGTGTCACGTGAGCCAGGTGGGGGACCGGGCCGAGGGGATCGCGGGGTGGGTGCGGGAATGGACGGCGGCGGCGGGCAAAGACCATGGATACGCGCATGCCGAGACCTTCACGGTGCTGTCACAGGGACCCGGATTCCACGAAGGCGAACAGACCGACGACGCCGACGTCGACCTCGCGAGAGCCCCCGTCCAACCCCAATCGGCACCGGTGAAAGAAAGTACCCCTCGCTCTGTTTGAAGGGAACCAAGTAAGGGAACCTCCTCCCTGGGCGAGCTAAACAGGAGGTAGCGAATGCGACTGGGTATCCGTTCGTCGGCCGTTGGGATGCTGGGACTCTTGTTGAGCGCCAGCTTCATCGTTCCCGCAAGCGCCGGGCTGGCCGAAGCCGATTGGACGCTCGGCGGCGTCGACTGCTCGCTGATAAGCGTCGAGACCGCGAACGCCACGCCCGTCGGCCGCGCCCCTTGCCCCGGCGTCCGCCCCGGAGCCTCCCTTTCGAGCGTTGGCGGAGGATGCTCGTTCAACTTCCTGTTCCTCGGCTCCGACGGCAACCGCTACATGGGGTCGGCGGGGCACTGCATCCTGGACTCCGGCGAGACAACTTGGGCGGCCGGGACCGGCCCCGAGGTCTTCGATGCCGACGGCCAGCGGGTGGGCGAGTACGCCTATGCCATCCTGGAGGACCCCAAGGACTTCTCCTTGATCCGACTGGACCCGGGCGTCGAAGCGAGCGCCCAGATGTGCCACTTCGGGGGCCCGACCGGCACGAACTCCGATCTCACCAATGCCCGGACCTTGCTGCACCACTTCGGTAACGGGATCGGCACCGGCGAGACGCTCCCGGCCCGCAGCGCGGTCGCCTTCGGCTTGCCCGATCCGGACCACGTCTATGCGGCCGGCCTCGTCACGTTCGGCGATTCCGGCAGCGGCGTCATCTCCGAGGACGGGCGTGCGATCGGTGTTGCCGTGACCACCGGCCTCCACCTGGCCAGCATCGGTACCCAAGCGATCGACTCGGGAACGATGGGCATCACGCGCCTCGCTCCGCAGGTCGAGCAGGCCCGTCAGGCCCTGGGCCTCACCAGCCTCACCCTCCAAACCGCCCCACTTCTCTAACTAACTCGCGCTAAGAGACGGCTCTCCCCGGCCGATAACAAAAGGGACAGGGGAGGCGTGACCTCCCACGAAAGGGCAAACCCGCCGCGAGGCGGGGGCGCAAAGCCAGGGGTCTCCCTCGGGAGGCGGCCCAGCTGCCGAATGGGGAGGCTCCATGCACCGCCGCTCGCTGTTACTCAGCATCTTCGTGATGGCGCTGATGACCATCGCTCCGGGGGCCGGGGCCGCGGCCAAGAAGCTTCCGAGCCACTTGCACTTCGCCCAGATCCACGCCCCGGTCGACGCCCTCGAAGAAGTCGAGACCGAGGCAACCACCGAGCCGGCCGGTTTAGCGCTCGCCGATTCCTGGGAGCGCACCGACAACGGCTGGAAGCGTCGCTAGAGCTCCTGGCTCTCCACGATCTCTGCAGCGCGTGCTTGCGGATTCCTCATGACGTCGACTCGTCCCCATAGCTCGCGGAGTGCGGCATGCATGCGCTCGGCCTCATCGGAACTTGCGAACTCGAGGTCGATCATCACCAGGTTCGGATCGTCGCCGGCCCGCAGCACCCGATAGCGCACTACGCCCGACTGCTTCCGCCCGAGGGGATCCGAGTCGAACACCTTCTTCCACTCGTCGTAGTCGTCCACCGAGTGTTCGATGCGAAGCACGTGCATATCGACTCCCTTCGTTCGCCGCTCCCAGGACGACCGAGACTACTCAGGGGCGGCCATCGGAGTACTACCTGGATTCCGGCGGTATTCCGCTTCTGTGGCAAGGATGAAGACGGCTCCCGCGATGATCGCGGCGGCCCCCCACTTGCTTCCGACGCTCGACGCTTGATTCTCGAAAACCACGGAAGAGAGGCCGAAGAGGATCCCGCCGCCCCCAACAAGGAATCCCAAGATGCGCCAACCCGAGGCCCGATAAGCGGCCACGAGGCCGCACAACGGGAGGGCGATAGCCATCGCCGCCATGGTCGCCCAATGGCCTTCGTCCCAGTGCTTGCCGGCCTGATCGAGTTTCTGGATCTCGACCTGGTCGGCCGCATACATGACTGCTGGGATCAAAGCCAGGAGGGAGAGTCCCGCCAACAGTGGGCTGACGCCCCGGCCCGGACTCAGGAACTCGCTGCGGGCGGGGTGGAGCCACACGAGGATGGCGGTGAGGACGGCGATGATGAGGGCGAGGGGAGAGAAGCCCTGCGAAAGCGTTGTGATTACGGTCAGCACCACTACCGAGACGACGGTGGCTTGCATCAGGGCGACCTTGCGCTCGGGAGACCGGGTCTGAAGAAGCAGGGGGAGAGAGATGATGATGCCCCCTAGGACACCCCAGCCCAGGTCGTGGACCTTGTGCTCCTCGCGGCCCCCGGCCCCGAACCACGAGCCGGCCAAGCTGATGAAGGCGAAGCCCGCCAAGCCGAGCGCGATGCCGCAGATGGCGGCAACGATCACGAATGCCCGGCGCCGGGGTGAGGGTGGGCGAACTGCTATCTCGGCCATGGCGGGGAACACTACCTAGGCCCAGGTTGTTGCCACGGATAGGCCCGGTTAGGCTTGCCTAACATCAATGTGAGGAGGCGGCCCCTAGTGGCTACCGAAGCCGACGACATCAAGGTCCAAGAGGAGAACGCCCAGGTCCGCGAGATCAAGGGCGCCTACAAGTACGGCTGGCACGACGACGTCGCCTACACCGAAGTCCCCCAGAAGGGCCTTTCCCACGACGTCATCGACATGATGAGCGACCGCAAGGGCGAGCCCGACTGGATGCGGAAGTTCCGCCACAAGGCCCTCGACGTCTTCTATCGCAAGCCGATGCCGACCTGGGGCGCCGACCTCTCGGGCATCGACTTCGACGACATCTACTACTACATCAAGCCGACGAACCAGGTGAAGTCGTGGGAAGACATGCCCGAAGACATCAAGGCCACGTGGGACAAGCTCGGCATCCCCGAAGCCGAGAAGAACTACCTCGGCGGAGTCAGTGCCCAGTATGAAAGCGAGTCGGTTTACCACAAGACCAAGGCCGAGCTCGAGGACCGCGGCATCGTCTTCACCGACATGGATACCGCGCTGCGCGAGCACGAGGATGTCGTCAAGAAGTACTTCGGAACAATCATCCCGGCGGCGGACAACAAGTTCTCCGCGCTCAACTCCGCATGTTGGAGTGGTGGTTCGTTCATCTACGTGCCGCCCAACACCGAGGTCGAGATCCCGCTCCAGGCTTACTTCCGCATCAACCAAGAGAACATGGGTCAGTTCGAGCGGACGCTGATCATCGTCGACGAGAACAGCTACGTGCACTACGTCGAAGGTTGCTCGGCTCCGGTCTACACGTCCGACTCTCTTCACTCCGCGGTGGTCGAGATCATCGTCAAACCGCACGGCCGGGCGCGCTACACGACCATCCAGAACTGGTCCAACAACGTCTACAACCTGGTGACGAAGAGAGCCGCGGCCTACGAAGGCGCCATCATGGAATGGGTCGACGGCAACCTCGGATCCAAGGTCACTATGAAGTACCCGAGCATCTATCTGCTTGGGGAACATGCGCGGGGTGAGGTTCTCTCGATCGCGTACGCCGGCGATGGGCAGCATCAGGATGCAGGCGGTAAGGCGATCCACGCGGCCCCCAACACATCCAGCGCGATCACTTCGAAGTCGATCAGCAAGGACGGAGGCCGGGCCGGGTATCGCGGGCTCATTCGGATCGAAGAGGGCGCGGTGCACTCCAAGAGCCACGTGGTCTGTGACGCGCTCGATCCTCGACGAGAAGAGTCGCAGCGACACCTATCCGTATATGGAGATCGAGGAAGAATCTGCCGCGGTCAGTCACGAAGCGACCGTCTCCAAGGTGTCCGACGAGCAGCTCTTCTATCTGATGAGCCGAGGCCTCTCCGAGGCCGAGGCGATGCAGATGATCGTGCGCGGCTTCATCGAGCCGATCACCAAGGAGCTGCCGATGGAGTACGCCGTCGAGCTCCAGCGCCTGGTCGAGCTCCAGATGGAAGGCTCCGTAGGCTAAGGGGCCCAAACCTTTTCTCCCCAACCCCATGTAAATAGGGTCGAGGTTCCGCGACCATCAGGGCAGCCATTCTGGGAGGGGAGACCATGAAGCGAACGACCTTGCTCCGCGTCGTACTGGCGCTTGCTCTGATCGGCGGCGTCCTCATCGCGAAGGCGGGACCGGCCACCGCGAGCTTTCACCTGGTGGCAATCGGCGAGGTCTACGCTGGCGGGCCGGACAAGGTTCAGTTCATCGAGCTAACGATGTACTCGGGCTTCCAGACTCAGGTGGGCGGACAGTCTGTCGAGGTGTTCGACCCGAGCGGAGCCAAGGTGGGGACGTTCACATTCGCCGGCTCGGTGTCGAACGGGCAGCAATACGCAACCATCCTTGTCGCGACCGCGGAAGCCGAGGCTCACTTTGGGCTGACGGCGGATCTGCGCATGACTCATGCTCCGATCCAGGCTGCCGGAGGCAAGGTGTGTTTCACCGGGGCGCCGGACTGTGTCTCGTGGGGCAGCTACAGCGGCGGTGCGACCGGCGCGGGCACACCTTTTGCCGGAGCCATACCGGCCGATCAGTCACTGCAACGGAAGACCGACAAGGGGTCCAATCCGAATCAGGTCGACAGCGCAGACGACACCGACAACAGCGCGAACGACATGAAGACGGGAGCACCTACGCCTAAGAACAACGCGGGGCAGACCGGCGGTGGATCGACGAGTCCCAGCCCCAGCCCGAGTGGCTCCACAAGCCCCAGCCCGTCGCCTAGCGGGAGTCCTAGCCCGGGGCCGGCGGGGCCTCCGAGCTCCACGATCTCGTTCCCAACGGACAAGGGCTCGTTCGGTAAGGCTCGCCTCGAGCACTTCGAGGGCACTGCGGAGGCTGATGGCGGCGACCTCTCGGTCGAGATCGCGCTGCGCAAGACCAACAAGAGCGGGAAGTGCCAGTGGTGGGACGGCTCGGCCTTCCTGGGTGGACCCTGCGCGACGAAGGTGTTCGTCGCGGCAGAGGGCGGAGAGGATTGGGTCTACGACTTCACCGGCTCGTTCCAACTGAGCAATAAGAAGAAAGCGAAGACACGCTTCTATCACCTGTACTCGAGGGCAACCTGTTCGAACTGCACCTCGCAGACCGAGACGACGTTCGAGCCGGGACGCAACGCCAATCGCTTCGACGTCAAGTAACTTCGGGGCGCATGAACGTCCAACATTCGGTTTCTTTTCTAGCTCACCGCCGGTCTTCGTCGGTCAGGTAGAAAAGAACGACGGGCGCATGCGGTGATCGGAGCCCAAGAGCTACGCAACGCCCTGTCGATCGAAGCGGCGATCGATGCTCTCGACGCCGCGTTCGCGGGGGAGTTGCCGGCCGCGCCGCAACGGCAACATCTCCAAATGGACGGCGGAGATCTATTGCTGATGCCGGCCTGGGGGCCGCAAGGCGTCGGCGTGAAGCTAGTCACCCTGAACCCGGCCAACCCCGATGCCGGCCTCCCATTCGTCCATGCGGTCTACGAGCTCTTCGATGCGAAAACGCTTGCCCCTGTTCTGTCCATCGACGGAGCCGAGCTGACCGTGATCAGGACCGCAGCGGTGTCGGGTGTGGCCACCCGCCATCTGGCGCGCGGCGACTCGCGCACTTTGATGATCTTCGGGGCGGGCGCTCAGGCTAAGGGTCACCTCGATGCGATGCTGGCGGTCAGGGACATCGAGCGAGTTCTGGTGGCATCGCGCACGGCATCCTCCGCCGAAGCGCTGGCAGAGCTGGCACGCGCCAAGGGGGTGGTGGCCGAGGCGGTATCGCCACGCGCGGTCACCGAGGCCGACATTGTCTGCACGTGCACCACCAGCTCGACGCCGGTTTTCGACGGGAACGACCTGAAGGCCGGTGTGCACGTCAATGCAGTTGGCGCATATCGTCCTGACATGCGCGAGTTGGACGATGCAACGATCACCCGGGCCCGGATCGTCGTTGAGACGAGAGCCGCGGCCCTGGCCGAGGCCGGCGACCTTCTCATTCCCCTGGGCAGCGGTGCGATAGCACCCGATGCCATCGTTGCGGAGCTATCCGACGTTGCAAGGGGGGCACCGGTGCGCACCCACCCAGACGACATAACCGTCTTCAAGTCGGTGGGCGTCGCCTTCGAAGACCTCGTAGTCGCTGCGGCCGCGTCGGAGGCTCTGAAGAGTTGAACTACGACGCGGTCGTCATTGGGGCTGGTGTCATGGGGACGGCGACCGCGCGAGCGCTTGCGCGCCGTGGCCGCAAGGTGCTTCTTCTCGAACAGTTCTTCGTCGGCCACAACCGGGGGTCGAGTCACGGAGCGACGCGCATCTTCCGTTTCTCCTATCGCGAGCCGGAGTTCGTTGCGATGGCGCAGCAATCGCTCGAGTTGTGGCGCGAGCTCGAGTCGGAATCGGGCGAGACTCTCGTGACTTTCACCGGAGGCTTCGACATCGGCAGCGGGATCGAACGCAATGCCGATGCCCTCGCTCGATGCTCCGCCGAATTCGAGATGCTGGAGGGCTCGGCCGCGAGCAAGCGGTGGCCCAACCTCTCGTTCTCGCCCGATGAGCAAGTGTTGTTCCAACCTCAGGGCGGGTTCTTTGCTGCAGCGCGGGCCATCGAGACGCTCGTCGCGTCGGCCATCCGCTCGGGGGCCACGATGCACGAACGCACGCAAGCAGTGGTCCTCGAAGACTTGGGCGATCGCGTCGAGGTGACCACCGACGCGGCGGTCGTGACGGCCGATGTAGCGATCGTGACCGCGGGGGGCTGGGCTCGCGACTTGCTCGCCCAGGTCGGGATCGACCTTTCGGTCCGCGTCTCGCGTGAGTCCATCGCCTTCTTCGATTTCCCCCATGTCGAGTTCCCCCCGATATGCGATTGGGGATCTCCCACGATCTACGCGCTTCCGAGCCCCGGGCAGGGCATCAAAGCGGGGCTCCACGGGGCCGGCCCGACGGTCCACCCCGACGACGAGGGGGGCGTAGATCAAGGACTCGTCGACCAGGCTTCGGCGTGGGTGCGAGAGCACTTCCCGGACGCCGAACCGAAACCCCACTTCGCGGAGACCTGCCTGTACACGAACACTTCCGACGAGCAGTTCATCCTCGAACGTCACGGCCGGATAGTCGTGGGTTCCCCGTGCAGCGGCCACGGCTTCAAGTTCGCTCCCCTGATAGGCGAACGCCTCGCCGACCTCGCAGACGGCTGACCGAACCGATCAGGGTTCGGGGGCTCGGCTCTCCTGCCTTCTGATCTGGAGCGCCAGCACCGAGGCGACGACAAGCACGCCGCCGATGATCTGGATGCCGGAGAGCTCCTGGCTCAGCCATATCCACGCGACGATCGCGGCCAAGACCGGCTCGAGCGTTGCGGCGATCGAGGCGCGCTCGGCTTTGACCTGCTGCACGCCCCAGAGGTACAGGAGGAAGGGCGCGAGCGTTCCGCCGATGCCGACGAACAACACGCCGGGGATGTTCTCGGGCTCGAACAGTCCCGCGGGCCATCCCCTGAAGGCGAAGACGATGACCCAGAAGACACTCGCTGCGACGAAACCGCGGAACAACGCGCCCTGGACTCCGTAGACCGAACCCGCGCTCTCGCTGAGCACCGTGTAGCCCGCGAACAAGACCGCCGAGGCCAGGCCGAGCAGGATGCCCAGCCCGTCAATCGAGCCGACGTCGGCGCCGATCAGCTCGGACACGAGCACGATGCCGAAGGCCGATGCCACAACCGCCCCCAACACCTCCGGGGCCGGTCGCCTGCGGGCGCCGATGGCCGTCCACGCGACTACCAGAGCGGGGGCCGTGTACTGCAGAACGATCGCGATGGCCACCGGCAGACGGTCGATCGCCAGGTAATAGGTGGTGTTGACGAGCGCTATCGAGAGTCCCAGGGCTATCGCGACGAGCGGCTTCCCCCGCTCGGGAGCGGGCGCCTTGGACCCCCACGCGAGCACGCCCAGCCCCAGCACCGCGATCCACGAACGAGAGGCGGTCAGCTCGATCGGGTCGAGGCCGCGGTCGAAGAGGTCTCTGGCCGCGACCGCTGCCACGGCCCACAAGGCCGCCGCGGCGGCGATGGCCAGGAATCCCAGAACGGTGGTGGAAGGTGCGGCCTCCCGGATGCGTTTATGCATTGTGAGCAGGGTAAACACCTCTGGCCGGCTTGGGTTAGGCGACCCTAACTGTTAGGATCGTGAAAGCTTTCACAAGCCTCCCGGAAGACCGGCCGAGGACCCTCGGCTACGGGAACGGGACTAGGAAGGTGAGCCTCCACGGGATGCCTCTTCAACTGACCAAAGAAGCCGTCGAACGCCTGGCCGCCGCCTCCGGCGAGCCCGGCTGGCTGACCGAGCGCCGGCTCCACGCCTACGACGTCTTCGAGAAGCTCGACCTCCCGGACCCCAAGTCCGAGGAGTGGCGCTACACCAATGTCCGCCGCTTCGACTTCGAGCAGTTCGCGGCTCCCACGCCGAGCGCCAGCGTGCCCGAGCTGCCGGCCCACCTGGCCGCCAAGGGAGTGGTGCTCGTCGACTTCGCGACTGCGGCCCACGACCACACCGAATTGCTCCGGGAGCACTTCTTCACCGAGGTCCCTGTGGACGAGCACAAGTTCACCGCGCTGCACGGCGCGTTCCACTCCGACGACCTGTTGCTGTACGTGCCCAAGGCCGTCGAGGTCGACATCCCCATCGAGGTTGTCCGCAGAGTCGCTGGGGGTGGATCCACGTTCCCGCACACGACGATCGTGGTCGAGGCGCAGGCGAGCGTGACATTCGTAGACCGCTTCCGGTCCGAGGATGCGGATGACGCCGCGCTGTGTTCGAGCGTGGTCGAGATCGACGCTCGGCCCGGCTCGCTCGTCAACTACATCTCGTTACAGGAGTGGGGTCGCAACGTCCAACATTTCCAGACGCAGCGCTTCAGCGGCGCAAAGAGACACGACCGTGAGGAGCCTCGCCGTCAACCTCGGGGGCGCCTTCGCCCGAACGCAGGTCGAGTCGGTGCTCCAAGGCGCGGGCTCGTTCTCCGAGATGCTCGGGCTCTATTTCGCAGATGCCCAGCAGCACTTCGCGCAGCGGACATTGCAGTATCACGACGCACCCAACGCGACATCCGACCTCCTCTACAAGGGCGCGCTCAAAGAGAATTCCCGCTCGGAGTACTCCGGGCTGATCAAGGTCTCGGTCGGCGCGCAGGGCACCGACGCGTACCAGGCGAACCGCAACCTCGTGTTGTCCGAGGAAGCGATCGCCCGCTCGATCCCGCAACTCGAGATCGAAGCCAACGAGGTCCGTTGCACCCACGGAGCCACCGTCTCACCGGTCGAGGAGGAGCACCTCTTCTATCTGATGAGCCGGGGCATCGACCGCGTCACCGCGCAGCGCCTCGTTGTCTTCGGCTTCTTCGGCGATGTTCTCGACCGGATCCGGGTCGAGTCGGTCAGGGAAGAGCTGGCGCAGTCGATCGCCGCCAAGGTGGAGGGCGAGAAGAAGCTCGAGGTTGCAAGTGGCCGAGTATGAGACCGTTGCGAAGCTCGACGACATCCCGGACGGCGGGATGATCCAGGTGGTGGCCCACGGCGAACCGATTGGCCTCTACCGCCGAGGCGACAACGTGTACGCCGTCAACGACTACTGCACCCACGAAGAGACCTACCTGACCGAAGGCGAGTTCGAGCCCGACGAGCTCGAGGTCGAGTGCCCGCTCCATGGCTCGCGCTTCAACGTGGCTACCGGCGAGGTTCGCATCTTGCCGGCAACCCGCCCCGTCGCGACCTACGAAGTGAAGATCGAGGGCGACCTCGTGCTGGTCGGACCCGAGAGAGGATGATGACAAATATGAGTGACAAGCTGCTGCATATCGAGGACCTCCACGTCGAGGTCGAGGGCCGCGAGATCCTCGCGCGGCCTCAACCTGACCGTGGACAAGGGCGAGATCCACGCCATCATGGGCCCCAACGGTTCGGGCAAGTCCACGCTCGCGTACGTGTTGACAGGCCGCCCGGGCTACGAGATTACCCAGGGCAAGGTCCTCTACAAGGGCTCGGATATAACCGAGCTGGCCGCCGACGAACGGGCGAAGGCGGGGGTCTTCCTCGCATTCCAGTACCCGACCGAGGTGCCCGGCGTGTCCGTCGTGAACTTCCTGCGCACCGCATACAACGCGACGCACCCGGACGACGAGAAGTCGGCGATGAAGTTCCGGATGTTCCTGCAGGAGAAGATCGATCTTCTCGAGATCCCGAGCGAGCTCGTCGATCGCTACGTCAATCAAGGTTTCTCGGGCGGCGAGAAGAAGCGCAACGAGATCCTGCAGATGGCGGTGCTCCAGCCCGAGCTCGCGATCATGGACGAGACGGACTCGGGGCTCGACATCGATGCGCTCAAGCACGTGTCGGCCGGGGTCAACAAGCTCGCCGGGCCTGACGTCGGGATCGTGTTGATCACGCACTACCAGCGACTGCTGAACTACATCACGCCGGACGTCGTACATGTTCTGCTAAGCGGCCGAATCGTGAAGGCGGGCGGGTACGAGCTTTCCACCCAGCTCGAGGCCGAAGGCTATGCGGGGATGGCGAAAGAACTGGCGAAAGAGCTGGGCCTGTCCGAGAGCGAGATCGCCGAAGTGGAACAGCAGGAAAAGGCTAGGGTCTAAGAAGATGCCTCTCGACGTTGAAGTGATCCGCAAGGACTTCCCGATCCTCGAGACGACCGTGCACGGCAAGCGGCTCGTCTATCTCGATTCGGCGGCGACTTCGCAGAAGCCTCGTTCCGTCGTCGACCGGATGGTTCGTTTCTACGAGACCGAGAACGCCAATGTCCACCGCGGCGTCTACGAGCTTGCCGAACGGGCGACGGTCGCCTACGAGTCGGCGCGCGACGCGGTGGCTCGTTTCATCAAGGCCCCCAGCTCGCGCAACATCGTCTTCACCCGCGGCGCGACGGAGTCGATAAACCTCGTTCGCTATTCGTGGGCGCGCGCCAACGTGCACGAGGGCGACGAGATCCTCGTTACGGAGCTGGAGCATCACAGCAACCTGATCCCGTGGCAGCTCCTCTGCCAGGAGACCGGCGCGACGCTTCGCCATCTCCCGATCACCGACGACCATCACCTCGACCTCGACCGCCTTGATGAGTTCATCACTCCTCGAACGAAGCTCGTGGCGGTCACGCTGATGTCGAACGTCCTCGGCTCGATCATCCCGGTCCGCCGGATAAGCGACGCGGCCCACGCGGTCGGCGCCGTGATGATGATCGACGCCGCGCAGGCCGCGCCGCACATATCGTTCGACGTCACCGAGCTGGACGCCGACTTCCTCGCGATCTCGGCTCACAAGATGCTGGGTCCCACGGGGGCCGGGGCACTGTACGGACGGATGGAGCTCCTCGAGGAGATGCCGCCGTTCCTGGGCGGGGGAGAGATGATCCGCGAGGTGTGGGCCGACAGGGCGACCTGGAACGAGGTCCCCTACAAGTTCGAGGCCGGCACCCCGAACATCGCCCAGGTGGTTGGCATGGGCGCGGCGATCGAATACCTCGAGGCGCTCGGCATGGACGAGGTCCACAAGCACGAGATGGAGATCACCGCCTACGCGCTCGAACGACTGCTCGAGGCGGGGGCGGTCGTTTACGGTCCCACCGACGTGCAGGAGCGGGGCGGCGTCGTCTCGTTCAACGTCCCCGAGGTGCATCCGCACGACCTCGCGACGATCGTCGACCAGGAGGGGATCTGCGTCAGGGCGGGCCATCACTGCGCCCAGCCGCTGATGCGTAGGCTGGACGTACCCGCCACCGCCCGCGCCTCGTTCTACGTGTACAACGATCGTGACGACGTGGACGCTCTTGTGGGCGCACTCGACCAAGCGAAAGGGTGGTTCGCCTGAGCCTCGACGAGCTCTACAAGGAAGTGATCCTCGACCACTATCGAGCCCCCCGGAACAAGGGCCGGCTCGATCCCCACGACGTTGCGCTCGAGCGCAACAACCCGCTGTGCGGCGACGAGATCGAGCTCTACGTCAAGTTCGAGGGCGACGACGTCAACGGGATCGCCTTCGAGGGCAAGGGCTGTTCGATCAGCCAGGCCAGCGCCTCGATGATGACCGAGAAGATCAAGGGCCTGGGCTCGAAAGAAGCCGCCGACGTGGCCCGCTCGATCAAGGCCATGATGGCGGGCGAAGAAGAAGGCGACCAGGACAGCCTCGGCGACCTCATCTCCCTGAAGGGCGTCGTGAAGTACCCGGTCCGCATCAAATGCGCCCTCCTCGGCTGGAACACCCTCCTCGAAGCCCTGGAAGAGAGCGGTCACAGTCGCCGAGTGAGTGACTAGGTACCTCTGGCGTACCTCCTCACACACTCGAGGGGGGCCTAGGCGACTTAGCACTATTGCAACTTGATAAAACTTCTAAACTCTGGTAGCAAGTGGGCATGGCTCTCGGCGACGACTCCGCCACCAGGACCGCGAAGGTCCTTTCGCTGCCTACGCGGGCGGCGATCCTGTCGATGCTGCTCCGGACCGGCCCCAAGACGGTCAAGGAGATCGCCGACGACTTCACGATCCACCCGAACGTGGCCCGGGCCCACCTGGACCTGATGGTCGAGGCGGGATTCCTCGCCACCGAGACCCGCCGGCGGACCAAGGGCCGACCCGCCAAGGTGTACTTCACCTGGGAGGGCGAGGCCGGCTCGCTGCGGAGGCCGGCGTCGAGATGCCGGCCGAGCGGCAGCCCAAGACCGGGCGACGAGCTCGAGGTCGAGATCCGGATCCTCGAGCGCATGCTCGCCGATGCGAGCGCCCAACTGAACCGCATACGAGAGCTGTTGGAAGCAAACGAAGCGAGAATGGAGGAGGCAAGAGTGGCTGATTACGCAAACCCGGAGGTGCTGGTCGACACCGAGTGGCTCGAGCAGCACCTCGAAGACGACATCGGTCGCGATCGTCGAGGTCGACGAGGACACGACGGCCTACGAGAAGGGCCACATCCCGAGCGCGATCTCGATCGACTGGGAGAACGAGCTGCACGACCTCCCGCGGCGCGAGTTCATCTCCTCCGAGCAGCTGGCGCAGCTGCTCGGCGAGAAGGGCATCTCGACCGACCAGACGATCGTTCTCTACAGCGGCAACAACAACTGGTTCGCCGCCTACGCCTACTGGCTCTTCAAGTAGCGCGGCGTCGACAACGTGAAGCTGCTGAACGGCGGGCGCAAGAAGTGGGAGCTCGAGAGCCGGCTCCTGAACGCAGGACGTGCCCGAGCCGCTCGCCGGCCACCTTCAACATCGGCGCGGAGCAGCCCGAGATCCGCATCTTCCGCGACGAGGTTCTCGAGCGGGCCAAGGCCGAGCGGCGCGTGGGTCGATGTGCGCTCGCCGGAGGAGTTCCGCGGCGAGCTGCTGGCACCACCGCACCTTCCGCAGGAGCAGGCCCAGGTGCCGGGCCACATCCCGGGCGCGAGCAACATCACGTGGTCGAAGACCGTGAACGAGGACGGCACCTTCAAGTCGGCGGACGAGCTCGAGAAGCTCTACGCGGCCGAGGGCATCACGCAGGACAAGGAGGTCGTGACCTACTGCCGGATCGGCGAGCGCTCGTCGCACTCGTGGTTCGTGCTCACGGAGCTGCTCGGCTTCGAGAAGGTCCGCAACTACGACGGTTCGTGGACCGAGTACGGAAGCCTCGTCGGAGTTCCGATCGAAAGGTAGAACCAGACCAAGCATTAGCAGTACCCAGAGCGCCGCCTCACCTTCCCGGGGCGGCGCTCTATCTTGTGGGGCATGAAGGTCACGGTGGTCTGTTTCGGCGCGATGCGCGAGCACCTTCCGCCGGGGTCCGAGGGGAACCGCGTCGACCTTGAGGTGGCGGAGGGAGCGACGATCGGGAGCCTCGCCGACGCCCTCGGCGCCCCCCGGGCGCTCGTGAAGACCGCCTTGGTCAACGGCGAGCGCAGGGACATCGACGAATCGGTGGACGAAGGGGACGAAGTAACCTTGATGCCACCATTCACCGGCGGCACCTAGGGGGAACACCATGGCCGAGCCCAAGACCAGAGCCAAGAGCACCAGGAGTCGGGCTACCAAAAAGTCCCCGCCCGCGCTGAAGTCCTTCAATCCGCGCACCGGCAAGGTGATGAATGAGATCGCTACGACCGACCCGGCCGAGGTCGCCCAGATCGTCGCCAACGCTCGCAAGGTCGCCCCCGAATGGGCCGCGATCTCGCCTGAGGGCCGCGCTCGTATGATGCGCCAGGTCCGCCACCGGATCTACGAGCTTTCGGACCAGATCGTCGAGACGGTCGCGGCGGAGTGCGGCAAGCCGAGGACGGAGGCATTGGCCCACGACGTCATGCCCGCGATCATCATGCTGCTGGGTTACGAGAAGATCGCGGCCAAGGCGCTCAAGGATCGCCGGATCGGCGTTCTTGCGCCCCGGTCATTCCGAAGCTCCTGGCCGGCGCCGTGTCGCGGATCGAGTTCAGGCCCTTCGGCGTGGTCGGCGCGATCACCCCGTGGAACTACCCGATCACGAACTGCTTCCTTGCGTTCGCGCCTGCACTATTCGCGGGCAACGCCGTCGTGGTCAAGCCATCGGAGGTCACCCCGGGTTGTGGCGAATTGATCCGACGAGATCCTCGAGCCTCTGCCCTCAGGTGTAGCCACCGTCATTCAGGGTGGAGGGGACCTGGGGGCCGCGCTGGTGGACGCGCCCTGCGACAAGATCTCGTTCATCGGCTCACCACCCACCGGGCGGAAGATCTGCGAAGCGGCCGCCAAGCACCTCACCCCGGTCGTCATGGAGTTCGGCGGCAAGGACGCGGCGATCGTGTGCAGCGACGCCGATCTCGACCTGACCTCGTCCGGCATCCTGTGGGGCTCGTTCTTCAACGCCGGCCAAACTTGCTGCTCGATCGAGCGCGTCTACGTCACCGATGCCGTAGCCGACGAGTTCAAGGATCGTCTCCTGACGAAGCTCGGCAAGGTCCAACAAGGCGAAGAGATCGGATCCCTGACCTTCAAGCCGCAGCTCGACATCGTCTCCAAGCAGGTGCAGGACGCAGTGAAAAAGGGGGCGACGCTCCTCGCCGGCGGGCCGGATGCGGGCACGAAGAACAAAGACGGGTCCCTCTGGTACGCACCGACGATCCTCGAGAACGTCAACGAAGAGATGGACGTTCTGAGGAACGAGTCGTTCGGACCGATCGTCACGATCGTGCAGGTCCGGGACGAGGACGAAGCGGTCCGCAGAGCTAACGAGGAAGCGCCGAACCTGACGGCGTCGGTATGGACCAAGAGCACGTCGACGGGCGACAAGATCGCGTCGAAGCTGCGCGCCGGCAACATCAGCATCAACCAGCACGGTGAGAACCCCGCGTCGGTCTGGGGCACGTGGGGTGGGGTGGGGGAGTCGGGCTTCGGCCGACTTAACGGCGAGCTGGGCCTCCGAGAGTTCACCGTGCCCGTGTATGTCCAGCGTTCGCAGCTCCCGATGAAGCGAGCCTGGTGGTACCCCTACGACGACGCGACCAAAAGCCTTTACCGAGCCAGCGTGAAGGCGTTCGGCTCGCCGTCACGAGCCGAACGAGTGAACGGGCTGATCGACGCCTTCAAGAGCGCCGGCGCCACCCTGCGCAACAAGATCTCGGCGATCCCCGGCAGCTCGAACACGCGCGTTTCGGCCCCCGCGAGGGCCTTGCCGACGAGCGCGTCCATATCGAGCTCGGCTTCGGCGGCGACCACGTCCTGTAGGCGCGCCTTGGTAGCGGGAGAGCGGGGCTCGAAGAGCACGCAGCAATCCTGGTAGCTGCGGGTCGAAATGTCGTAGGTGCCGAGTGAGATGGCCTCGTCGATGATCTCCTGCTTGTCCATGCCGATGAGGGGGCGGAAGACCGGGATGCCCTCGACCGCTTCCTCGACCACGCTCAGGTTCTCGAGGGTCTGCGATGCCACTTGGCCCAGAGAGTCCCCGGTCACGAGCGCCTTCGCGCCGACCTCCCGGGCCAGCTCGGTGGCGATGCGCATCATCGTTCGGCGGTAGAGGACGACGCGCAGATCCGACGGCGCGTGGGTCACGATCTCGCGCTGGGCATCTGCTAGCGGCACCAGGTGCATCGTTGTGTGCAGGTGGTAGCCGGTGAGGATCTCGGCCAGCTCGCTCGCCTGGCGGATCGAAGAGGGATCGGTGAACGGCTGCCCGTGGAAGTGGAGCAGCTCGACCTCGGCCCCGCGCTTCATCATCCGCCACACCGCGACCGGTGAGTCGATCCCTCCGGACAGCAGGGCCAACATCTTGCCCGACACGCCGACCGGCAGACCTCCATGTCCTCGCACTCTTCGGCGATAGGCGACCCCGGTTCCGGCAAAGAGCTCGATCCACAACGTCGCCTCGGGATGGGACAGGTCCACGCGCGCTCCGGAAGCGTCCTTGATCGCCTGTCCGATCGCGACATTGATCTCGCCCGAGTTGATCCCGATCGTCGAGTGCGTGCGACGCGCCCTCACCGCGAACGACTCGAACGGTTCCGCGAGCATCAGCTCGAGTCCAACGCGCTCGATGTCTGCCAGTTCGGGCTCCACACGTTGGCCGACTCCGAGGTATGCGATTCCGAAGACGCGAGCCGCTCTCTCGACTGCGGCTTCGATGTTCGCCTCGGGCTTGAAGTCGATAACGACGCGCCCGAAACCGCGCCTGACCCGCTCGTAGCCAGTCCCGCGTAGGGCGCGCTTGAGGTTTCGGACGAGCACCTCTTCGAAGTAGTGCCGGTTGCGGCCCTTCAGGCCGATCTCGTGGAAGTGCGCAACTATCGTGGCCATGGTCGGCCTAGTCGGCGTTTTCCATCCCCACAGAGAACAGGGCTTCGACATCGTGTCGCGAGAAGACCTTGAACGCGACCAGGGTTTGGGTGCGCTCGATCCCGTCGACCTTGGCGATCTGCTCGCTGACGACCTCGGCCAGCTCGTCGTGCGTGCGCGTGCGCACCATGATCACGAGATCGAAATCGCCCGCCACCGAGTAGACCTCGGACACGGCGGGAAGATCCGCGACCGCCTGCGCGGTCTCGGGGATGCGGTGGATATCGCAGACGCCGAGGACGATCGTATTGACCATCCCGTGAACTCTAGATGGTCACCATGTCCCGGAGCTTGCCGGGAGTGCTCGGGTGGCGAAGCTTCGACAGA
The DNA here is from genome assembly GCA_963786155.1 of uncultured Actinomycetes bacterium. Taxonomy (GTDB): domain Bacteria; phylum Actinomycetota; class CADDZG01; order CADDZG01; family WHSQ01; genus CAWAXW01. Next base: position 937,725 of record CAWAXW010000006.1, read on the forward strand.
GCCTTGGCCTCGATCTGGCGGATGCGCTCGCGGGTGAGGTTGAACTCGCGGCCCACCTCTTCGAGCGTCCGCGGCTCGCCCGTGACGAGACCGAAGCGCAGCGCTAGAACCTTGCGCTCGCGATCTGAGAGTGAGCCGAGCATGCCCCACAGGTCCTCTTGGCGCAGAGCGACAGCGGCGGCCTGGAACGGGCCCTCGACATCCTCGTCTTCGATGAAGTCGCCGAGCTCGGCGTCCTCGTCACCCACGGGCTCGTGCAGAGACACGGGCTCGGGCAGGACCCGGAAGGCCTCGCGGACCTTGTCGGGTGTGAGGTCGGCCTGCTCCGCGATCTCCTCGATCGTGGGCTCGCGGCCGAACTTCTCGAGCAGCTCGCTCTGGACCTTGCGGACGCGGTAGAGCGTCTCGACCATGTGGACCGGGATGCGGATCGTCCGAGCCTTGTCGGCGATCGCCCGGGTGATGGCCTGACGGATCCACCAGGTGGCGTAGGTCGAGAACTTGAAGCCTCGCTGCCAGTCGAACTTCTCGACGGCTCGCATCAGGCCCAGGTTCCCTTCCTGGATGAGGTCGAGCAGCGGGAGGCCGGCCGCCGAGTACTTCTTGGCGATTGACACCACGAGGCGGAGGTTCGACTGGATGAACTTGCGCTTGGCGATGCGGCCCGTGCGGACGGCGCGCTCCAGGTCGGTGCGCTGCTTCGGCGTCAGCTTGCGCCCTTTATTCAGTTTCTCGAGAGCCTTCTCGCCCTCTTCGATCGCCTGCGCCAGCTCGACCTCCTGCACATCGGTCAGCAGCGAGTACTGACCGATCTCGCGGAGGTACTGGCGCACGAGATCTTCGTGGGCGGCGTCCTCTCGGCCTTCGTAGGGCCGCGTGGCCTCACTCATGGGCGCATCAACCTTTCTGGTTTCGAGCTATATCGGCAGACCGACGCGGACAACGAGCAGTCGCTGCCCTCTGGGGGGATCGGCCGGCGTATTTCTCCGAAGAGAGTTGCCGCAGTAAGCGGCAGGGCCGGGCGCCGAATCCGTCCTCAGCGAGGCGTGTACGGCCTTTCTTTGTTGCTGTCGAACTGTTCTCCACATGCTACGGGAATCCCTTCCCTAGGGGAAGGGCCCTTTTACTTGTGCTTCACGAACAAAAACACCCTGAACAGGCGTTGTATTCCACCCCTATATACGTTCCCGGGGCCCTATGGTTTCTCTCCAAATGGTACAAAGCGAGCAGACCTCCCAAGGGCCGGTGTTCGATCTCAGCTTGCCTGGCCGGCCGGGCCTGCCGCTTCGACGGCAGCTCCGAGCTCGCCGACGAGGTGGCCCGCCTGGTGGCCGACGGCCGGGCGATCCTGGTCTGCCCCGAGGCCGACGGCGGCCTCCCCACCCCTCGCCCGCCGGCCGAGATTGTCGGAGGCGACGGAGCCGACGTCCTCGACGGCCGCGCCCGAGTAGTGACCAAGTCGGGCGAGGACGTAACCGAGCAGTACGTAAGGGGAGCCGAACGAGCCCTAGCCGCAGCCCAAACCGCCGGAGCCACCTCCGCGATCCTCAAAGCAAGAAGCCCCTCCTGCGGCCGAGGCGCGATCTACGACGGAACCTTCACCAGAAATCTCACCGCTGGTGACGGCGTTACCGCAGCACTTTTGTCACGAAACGGCATAAACGTGACAACCGACGAGGAGATTTAGTCCACCGGGCCGACTAAGTCCAACCTCGCAGGACAGGTCGGGTGCATGGGCGAACCATCATCTTGACCATCCCAACAACAGGGAGAAGACATGAAGAAGCTCATCGTGCTTGCAATCGTGATCGGCCTCTTGGCCGGCGCAATGGTGATGCCCGCGGACGCAAAGAAGAAGAAGAAGCCAGCTCCGGCACCCGCCGAGCCGGTCCGGATCGAGCGGGTTGTCGATTTTGACTACACCTGCGTCGGACCCTGTGTCGGACTCTTCCAACTTGGTGGTCTTACCGGCGAGAACATCGGCGGCGGTCCGATACCCACGGGTACCGATGACCTGTTTATCAAGGCCGAAGCCACAGACATGTCCGGGCAGCCGGTAGTAATCGAGATCCAGCAGGACCTGGATGGCGACGGAGGAAACAACCCCGTCGGGACGCTATGCGGCCGCGCTGACGAGAAGGCGATCTCCATCAACGCCGGACTCGAGATCCGAGTGTTCATCTCGTCGGGCACGTGCGAAGACGGCACCCCCGCACTTGCTCTGGGCGGCGACATCAAGTTCACGCTCTCGAACATGCCCTAACGCATCACAGAATTGTTGGGGGCCGGGCGAAAGTCCGGCCCCTTTTCGTTGGCAGGACTAAGTGTGTGGCCAGCGAATCACCTCTTCAGACCATCCCAACAAAGCGGGAGGAAGAGATGAAGAAGCTCGTAATTTCGGCAGTCGTGATCGGCCTCCTGGCCGGCGCGATGGTCGCACCGGCCGAGGCCGGAAAGAAGAAGAAGAAGCCACCGGTTCCAGCCGCTCCCGTGCGCATCGAGCGCGTCGTGGAGATTCCTTACACAGGCGGTAACGCCGGGGTCGCAACTCCTGCGGCCACTGGTGGGGCTTGTTTCAACGGCCAACCCGTCTTCACCTGTCAGTCGGTCGCGTCGGCTGCCGAGGAGACCTACATCAAGATCGAAGTCAAGGATGCCTCAGGGCAGAACGCAGGTGGGTTCATCTCGCAGAACGACAACGACGGTGACGGCCTTCAGGACGGATATGGGCAGTTCTGCGGAGCCCACGCAGAAGCGGTGCCTCTCGAGACCCCCGGCGGCCTCGTTGCGATCAGCCTCTACCCGGGTGTTTGCTCGGACGCAAGCGGCCCGTCGGTCGTCACTTCCGGAACGATCGTGGTCACGTTCTCGAACATGCCTTAGTTGAATCGAACGACGATCCAAAGGGCCGGGCGAAAGCCCGGCCCTTTTTCGTCTGTTGCAGGACCGGGCGGAGCACTGGAGAAACCCTCTCTTAGCCATCCCAAACACAGGGGGAAGAGATGAAGAAGATCATCGTCGTTGCAATCGTTATCGGCCTCCTGGCCGGCGCCATGCTTGCTCCGGCTGAGGCCGCCAAGAAGAAGAAGCCCAAGAAGGTAGTTCGCACCGTCGAGGCCGTTTACCAGTTCCCTGGATTCGGTGTCGCGAGTCAAGGCGTTGGCTGCTCGCCCGCTCTTGGCAGCTGTGGCAACTTCGCCGTGGGCTCGGAAGAGAACTTCGTCACGATCACGCTCACGGATCAGTCCGGGACGCCAACCGCTTTCAGCGTGGCTCAGGACACCGAGCCCGGCGACACGACGAACACGATAGAGACGAACCACGGCACGTTCTGTGGAACGACGGGCGACGAGCCTCTTCCCATCCTCGCCGGCTACGAGATGACGATCTTCATCTGGGCTTGGGGCGACGCAGTCTGCCCGACGGGAGTAGGCACGACAGGAACGGTAACCGCCGAGTTCTCCAACCTGCCTTAGTCGAACCGAACGACTATCTAAGGGGGCCGGGCGTAAGCCCCGGCCCCCTTTCGTTTTGCAGGAGACCGGCCCTCTGATGCCTAACTACCTCCCCAACAACGTAGTTAGGAGGAGCCATGAAGAAGCTGCTGGGTGCGGTTCTAGGGGTGAGCTTGGTCGCGTTGGCGATCGTTGCTCCCGCGCAGGCCAAGAAGGCTTCGGGCGGTCCCGTCAACTTCTACCTTCACTGGGACGACGACGGCGCCGGAGGTTGTGACGGTCTCGTACACATGAGCACCGAGGACACGCCCGGCGACACAAGTTGCTGGTACGTCTTCCAGCCCGCCCAGGAAGTGTTGGTCGCGTCAGGCCAAGGCGCGCTGACTCGTTCGTGGCCGGCCAGCAATGGTCTTCCCCTCGTGCTCGATGGGTCAAAGCCAGTCACAGGTGAGATCGCGTTGGGTTCGACCGGCGCGGTCAATGCCAGCCTCGAGGTCAAGGTGACCGGACTCACAAAGAAAGGCGGCGTGACCCTCGGCGAAGCCAACGTTCCGTTCGAGGCCGCGGGCGCCGGGACGGTGGTCGTCGAGTTCAAGCTCAAGCCATCAAAGAAACTCGACGGACAAACCCTTACGGGTCTGAGCTTCGACACAACGATACGCGGAGTAACAACCAACACCTACGTGGAGATGGAGAATCCCGCGTCCTTCATCACCGTGCCGACCAGATAGTGAGGGAGATATGAAGAAGCTCGTTGCAGTGGCGATCGTCGGCGGGCTCCTGGCCGCCGGGCTTGCTCTTCCGGCTCAGGCCAAGAAGAAGGCCAAACCGGTAAAGACGACCTTCTATCTCCACGGAGTCACCGCCGTGGGTGAGAACGACAGCATGAGTGCCGTCAACGACGTGATGCTGCCGATGGACACCATCGAGCCGACGGCAACCGAGCCCAAGTCCAAGCAGATCACCAACGGCGTGGCAACGCCCAACCACATGTGTGCGGGCAACAACTTGTTTCCGAACTGGTCCGGGAAACTAGTGGGTCGTGTTGTTGGCGACGTCAAGCTGACTCTCCACACAGTTGGAACCCCAGGCCAGATCCACGTTCGTGTGTGGCCCGACATCTTGAGCTCCATGTGCACTTCGACCGCCGCTGGGACAACTGACTACCCGGAACCTGCCGGCGAGGTCATCGTCGACCTCCCTCCCGGCCCGGGAACCGTTGAAGCGGTCATCAAAGGCGTCGACTTCACCGCAACGAACAATGTGATCGTGCAGGTGTCGCCCAATTTCATGGATGTCGGTGACGAATCCGTCTTTCCGCCGTTCGTCGCTCGTGCGCTCTACGACTCCGTAGATATGGCTTCTAGCCTCGAGCTGACCTGCATCCCGACCAGTGGGAAGTCCTGCACTCCTTAGATCAGGAGTCGCGGTCCATCCGTATTAGGCGGCCTGCTCGTTCGTCTTCTAGTTGGGCTATGTCTGCGTCGACCATGAGGCGGACGAGGTCTTCGAATTTGGTCTTCGGCTCCCAGCCGAGCTTGGCTTTGGCTTTCGAGGATCGCCCCAGAGATAGTCGACCTCGCTCGGCCTCAGGTACTTGGGGTCGATCTCGACGTGCTTCTCCCAGTCGAGGCCCGCATGGCCGAAGCCGAGCTCCACGAACTCCCGTACCGACGTGCGTCTCGCCCGTGGCGATGACGAAGTCCTCGGGAGTGTCTTGCTGCAGGATGAGCCACATCGCCTCGACGTATTCCTTCGCGTAGCCCCAGTCTCGCTTCGCGTCCAGGTTCCCCAGGTACAGCTTGTCCTGCATCCCGGCTTTGATCCGGGCGATCGCCCGGGTGATCTTGCGAGTGACGAAGGTCTCGCCACGGCGCGGGGACTCGTGGTTGAACAGGATTCCGTTCGTGGCATACATGCCGTACGCCTCGCGATAGTTGACGGTCATCCAGTACGAGAAGACTTTCGCAACTCCGTAAGGGCTACGAGGATGGAACGGGGTCGCCTCGTTCTGCGGGGGAGGGGCCGATCCGAACATCTCCGACGACGACGCTTGGTAGAAGCGCGTGTCGACCCCCGATGAGCGGATCGCTTCGAGGAGCCGGACCGTTCCCATGCCCGTCGCGTCCGACGTGTACTCGGGGATCTCGAAAGCTGACCTTGACGTGGCTCTGGGCCCCCAGGTGATAGACCTCGTCGGGCTGGAGCTCGCGGATCAGGTTGGCCAGCGAGCTCGTGTCCGACAGGTCGCCGTAGTGCATGAAGAAGTGGACGCCGCTCTCGTGCGGGTCGCGGTAGATGTCGTCGAGTCGTTGCGTGTTGAAGCTCGACGAGCGCCGCACGATCCCATGGACCTCGTAGCCCTTCTCGAGCAGCAACTCGGAAAGGTACGAGCCGTCCTGCCCGGTGATCCCGGTGATCAGCGCTTTCTTCATGATGAGGAAGTCAGGGTTCTAGCTCAGCCCGCGGCGCTCAGACGCTCGTTGATAGCGTCCCAGTTGAGGGTGTTCCACCACGCCTCGATGTAGTCCGGCCTCTTGTTCTGGTACTTGAGGTAGTAGGCGTGCTCCCAGACGTCGATGCCGAAGATCGGCTCGGCTCCGTCCATGAGGGGCGAGTCCTGGTTCGCGCACGTGACGACCTCGAGCTTCCCGCTCTTGGAGACGAGCCACGCCCAGCCCGACCCAAAGTGGTTCGTCGCCTCGCCCGAGAACTTGTCGCGGAACTCCTTGAAGGAGCCGAACGTGTCCTTGAGGGCGTCGGCCACGGCTCCCGAGGGCTCGCCCCCGCCGCCAGAACCCATGATGTTCCAGAAGATCGTGTGGTTCGAGTGGCCCCCGCCGTGGTTGCGCACCATCTTCTTCTTGTCCTCGGGGACCGAGCTGAAGTTGCGAAGGAGGTCGTCCACGTTGGGGTACTTGTCGTCCAGGCCGGTGCCCTCGATCGCGGCGTTCAGCTTGTCGACATAGGTCTGATGGTGCTTGGTGTGGTGGATCTCCATCGTCTTCGCATCGACGTGGGGCTCTAGGGCGGAGTAGTGATAGGGCAGGTCCGGCAGCGAGTAAGGCACGAGCGACCTCCTTGGAGTCGTGGGTGAAGTTCGCTTCGAGCCTAACCTCGCGTTTGGGCCCTCCCCGCAGGGCCCGGCGGACGTGGGCTGCGACCCTACGTCCGCCCGGGCACCAGATCAGGCCCTGCGGACCCTGACTGTGTTGGACACGGCACGCCCGCATACCCCGCTCTTGGGCGTGACCGCCCGGTAGCGCTTGGGCTTCGAGCTGACGGACGTGCTGAAGCGACCGCTCCCATTTGAGATCACCGCTCGCAGCTTGCTGAACTTCCCGTTCTTGCCGCGCACCCGAATGACCACCCGTTGGTTGCGCGCACAGGCCGCCCGCTCGGATTCGATCGTGCCCGAGAGCTTCACGCGGCCCGAGCGGCGGGTCGCTCCTAGCGAGACCGACCGATCACCCGAGGGGGGCTCCTCGGTCGGGGTTGGGGTGGGGGAAGGCTCCGGGCTTGGATCGACGGGTGAGCAGGGGACCGCGTTCTCGGTCGGGTGCGGTGTCACCGAGATGACGTCCTCGGCCCACCCGATGCCGCCGGAGACATTGAGCTCACCCGATGTGAAGGCATCGTCGTTCACCACACAACCGTCATCGGCCTCGTCCACCCAGACCGTGAACTCGGTGATGCCGGCCTGATCGGAGTTCATGCGGAAGCTCCACGTCCCCGTATCGCTCGTTCCGCCTCCGAGGGATTCGACGTGCTTGCGATCGGCTGCACCGAAACGAGGGTGCTCCCCCTGCTCGTCCGGGTTGGCGTTGCCAGGAGGTGACGTCGGCTCGGCCGTCCGCTGACCCGTGCAGTCGAATCCAGCTTCGGTAGCGTGATTGTTGCGATCGGGGACCTGATTCTTCGTCAATATCGCGAACGTGTCGAACTTCAGTGAGTCCGACGGCCCGGTCGCGTGCACGTCGATGTTCGCACCCGCGATCTGTCGCTCGAACTGATCGGTCAATTGCACGACCTCGGCGGTGCTGCAGTAGAACCTGCCGGAGCTCGGCTCTCGCTGGACCCTCTCGAAGGTCTCGTTCACTCGCACGAACTTCGTTAACTGTTGTGCGTAAGCCGAGCCGACCGAGATGGCATCTCCCGACTGGTTGAACCTGTTGTCGTATTCGTCGGGCGAGTCGTTGGCCACGGCGGCCACCGCAGTTATCTGTGTCTGCTCGATGGGATCGCTCAAGGTGCATCTGACGCCGTTGGCCGGCGCGGCGGTACCTATGGTTTCGGTGCCGCAGACCTTCCACTGAGGAGCCGAGCCGGGGGCGGATGTCGAGTAGAACGTGCGGACGTAGCTGATCTCGGGCGTGAGCGTGTAGAGGGCATCAACGACGCCCACAGGCTTCTTGCGCTGGGCAGCGGCTGCTTCGGGAAGCGCGCCGGCGAGTGGTGCGAAGGTGCCGAAGGATCCGCCGGCAACCGGATAGGTGAGATCGACATTCTCCTGGATCTTCATGATCGTGACCGCCTGCTCGGCCACCGCCACCGCCTGCTCGTTCAAGACCAGGTAAGCGCGCACGGTAGCCGGCCCATCCAGGAACGTCTCGGGGATATCCCAGTCCGCGACCCAAGTGTTGGCGTTCGTCTGGGACGTTGCGTTGATCTCGAGCTCGATCGCTCTCTGGCTCACCGAGAAGAACACGTTCGAGCCCGGTGGTGCATTGGCCGTCCACGCGCTCAGCCGGTAAGCGCCGTCGGCGGCCTGGCAGCAGTTGGGCCCATCGTCAGGAAGGGCGTCGGACACGATGATTCCTCGCTCTCCCGCCGTCGAGAAGGACGAGGGGTTTAGCAGCGCGATCTTTGGCGCGCCGCCGACCTGTCCGAGCGAGTGAGTGGCGGTAGCCACGAGGCCCCCGGCGATGACCAGCATGCTGAGGACAACCGCGAGACCGCGACGAGTGACGGTGCTGACTTGGTACAACATCCCCCTACCTCCTATCTAGACGACGGCGTCCATGCACCGGACGGCGCGCCTGCAGATGGCACCTCGTTCGCTACATATGACGCCCACGACGACTGAGCAACGGACTTCGCTCGGAATGACCTGTGTGCCGGACAAGGTGGTCCTTCGAGTTCGAAGCAGCGAGCAATTTGGGCCACCGTTCGAGAACCTTTTGGACATCAGACGATCCCCCTGCGAACGGCCGCGACGATCGCTTGGATGCGGTTGGTGACGCCGAGCTTTCGCTGGATCTGAAGGATCTGGCGCTTGAGCGTCGAGGAGCTCATCGCCAAGCGGCGCGCGATCTGCACGTGCGGGGCACCTTCGCTGAGCAGCTGCAAGACATTGAGCTCGAGGTCGGTGAGGGGGACTCCGCGAGCCTGCGGCCGCCCGGATATAGCCGACGCAGCGAACCTCGCAAGAACGACGTCGCCGGCCTGAACCGCGCGGACCGCGGACACGAGCTCCTCGGGCTCCGCCTCTTTGGACAGGTAGGCGTTGACGCCGATCGAGAGCGCCTCATGGACGAGCGACGGATCGTCGTAAGCGGAGAGCATCGCGATCTTCATCGCGGGGAAGCGATCGCGGATCCGGCGGGCGAGACTCAATCCACCACCGTGCGGCATCCGCACATCCAGCAGCACGATGTCCGGAAGGTGCTCGGCAACCCGCTGGAACCCCTCCTCGGGAGTGGTGGCGACCGCGGTGACCTCGACGTCCTCGGCAAGGGTGTCGATCAAGACACGGAGTCCGTGGACATAGGTGGGCTGGTCGTCAACCGCGACGACCTGTATCTGACCGTTCACTCGCTCAAGGAGTCGCATGAGCGGCGCCCTCTCGGTATAGACCTTGCCGGTGCAGTTCGCATGAGTCCTCCGCGTCGTCTGCATCGATCTGACGGCCGCGAATACCGAGGTGTGGCTCGGAAGGTAACGGGCGAGGACCAACTGGACGCCCTTTCTGGACCAAAGAGGCCAACCCCTGGATGGAAGGGTTCTAGACCCGTTACCTCGAAATGCTTAGGCCGTATCTATGGGCACAGAGCGGCGGCTATCCGCCCACGACGGGGGAGACCAGGAGGAAGCAGTGAGCACCACCACGTTCGGGACCTTCGAGACCGAATGGCCGGAGATATCGAAGCGGCTCAAGAGCACGCTTGCCCGCAGGCGGATCCCCGACTCGTTGCGCGAGGACATCATCCAGGAGACGGGCCTCCGCCTCTTCCGTAACTGGCACACACTGGACCCCGAGCGGTCCCCGTGGCCCTTCGCCCTGACAATCGCCATCAACCTGATCCGCGACCAGATCCGGGCCCAGGCCCGGGCCGAGCAGCGCCCCCTCCCGGCCGAGCGTCTGGTCGAGGACGACATCGAGCGTGCGGCGCTCGCCCGGATCGAGCTGAAGAGGGTCCAGCGAGCCCTGGACCAGCTCACCGATCTGCAGCGACAGACCCTGCTCGCCGAGATCGGATACCAAAGGCCGGAGGAGTCGTCCTCCACCGCGACCAAGATGGTGCGCATGCGAGCCCGGCGCCGGCTCCGCACGATCCTCGAGCACGCTTCCGGCTTCGCCACGGTTACCGGGTTAGGTGCGCGTCGCCTGATGCGACGACTTCACCTCCTCCCAAGTCGAACGGGACTCGGCGAAGGCTTCCAGGCGATGACGTCCGCCGGTGTTTGCTTCCTGTGCGCGGTCGGAATCGTCGGCGGGATGGTGACCGCCGGCCCGGTGGGCCGCGGGGTCGGGATCGCGTTGCCCGAGGGTTTCGGGATGTTCGATCTTTCCACCGCCTCCGAGCCGATATCGATGAAGCTCGCCGCGGCACCTTCGGGAACATCGATCACGCGAGGCCCGAGCGAGGCCGCGGCCGCGCAACCGGCGAGCCACGCGAATAAGCCGGGTGGTGCCGGGGGTCATTCCGTCGGTGTCGGCGAGGACGGATTCGAGGTTGGCGAGACCGACCACGAGGTTGGAACCGATGGTGCTCGCATAAGCCAGGAGCTGAAGGGCCGGATCCAGGGCCACGAGGTAAGGGGCCGCTTCGCCACCGGGTTGCAGTCCCCGTCATCGTGCCGGGAGCGCTTCCCCTGCGTCGACTTCACCCCTCCGCAGGCCGAAGCCGAGGTCGAGGTAGACGGCCAGACCTACTCGGTCAAGCCGGGCTCACAGAAAGCCGCCAAGAAGCGCCACTGAGCAGGCGGCACCCCTGTAGGTTGGTCTCATGGGGCGCACGATCCGGGGCCGAGCCACCGGCCGCATCTACGAACCGGCCGATCACGAACTAACCGAAGCCGAGCTGCAGTCGACGCACCGCGATGTCATCGCCCTGATGCTCGACTCGATCGAAACCGACGAGCGCCTAGCAAGATCAATCCTCGCCGACCTCCGCTGCACTAGGCCATTCTTTTCTAGCTGACCGCCGGTCTTCGACGGTTAGCTAGAAAAGAATTGGCTACCTGGCCGATCAAGGCACTACCCTTGAGGACCTTGGGCGGTTAGCTCAGCGGGAGAGCACTGCGCTTACAACGCAGGGGTCACTGGTTCGATCCCAGTACCGCCCACTTCGCGAATCCGCAGGTCAGTGCTCAGAGCCAGCGACGCACCCGCCGCGTGTAGTCGTCGTACGGCGCACCGAACCGCTCGTGCAGGAACCGCTCCTCGGGGTGGATCGCGCCCCAGAGGATGAGTAGCACCGCGGCCGGGAACAGCCCGAGCCCCCAGAACGTGGGTGCCAGCAACGCCAGCCCGATGTAGAACGCGAGCAGGCCGACATACAACGGGTTGCGGGAGAGGCGGTACGGCCCCTCTTCGATCAGCGTGTGCGTTGCTTGCCCCGGCAGTAGCCCGGTCTCGTGCCGGCGGAACAGCCACAATGACCAGCCGTTCCAGCCGACGAACAACAGCACCAGCGTCCAGCCGAGCGGAACCCGCCACCCGCCGAGGTCAACCGGGTCACTCCAGAGCCGCGTGGCCAGCCAGCCGATGAGTAGGGGCGCGCCGATCGCGAGCGGCGGCCAGAGCCGGAACGCGACGGTTTCCTCGGAACCACGCACCATTGCCCTCATTGTCGCCGGTGGTGTCGGCGCGGCCGTTCAGGAGAGTTCATGTTCTAAATAGCTGATCGACCCGTCCGATCAGGCGCAGCAGATCGGAGCGCTCTTGTCCGTCCCACTCCCTGGCAGCAATGACGCCTACCGAGCTCTCTTTTGGGAGCGGAAATTCCCCAGCCGACGCTTGTCTCAATCGCCGAACGAACACGACCTGCAGCCACGTCTCGAAGCTGACCGCGCCCTGGCCGAAGGCGCCCCCGGCAAGGACAGTTTCCTCAGACGGTGGTGACGACAGCCAAAGACCGAGACGCTCCATCTCGGCTTGGATCTCCTCTGCCAGGTGAGCCAGGAGCTCGCGCTTCTTGGAATCCCTCATCTCCAAAGTATGGCGCGGGTCAAACTATGGGCATGGGTGTGGAGCGGGGTTCGAGGGGGGCGTTGGTTGCGCTCGGCCTCACGTTGATCCTCGGCATGACGACGTGGTTCTCTGCCTCTGCGGTGATTCCGCAGCTGCGGGCCGAGTGGGGCCTATCGACTTCGGTGGCGGCATGGCTCACGATCTCGGTGCAGCTCGGATTCGTAGCCGGCGCCCTGCTTTCCAGCGTCTTGAACCTGTCCGACGTGTTCCCTGCCCGATCCGTCCTCGTTGCCGGAGCCGCAGGGGCCGCGCTCGCGAACCTCGGGCTTATCGCTGCGGACGGTCCCGCGCTCGCCATCCCGATGCGCGCCCTTACCGGGTTCTTCCTCGCCGGGGTATATCCGCCGGCTCTCAAGATCATGGCGACATGGACGCAGCGATCGCGCGGCACCGCCCTCGGACTGATGGTCGGAGCTCTCACGATCGGGTCGGCCGCTCCGCATCTCGTCAACGGACTCGGCGGCGTGGGATGGAAGACGGTCGTCGTCGTCACGTCGGTTCTGACGATCGCGGGCAGCCTGGTGGCGCTGGTCTTCGTGCGCGAGGGCCCGTATCCGTTCTCCCGCGCTCGCTTCGACCCTCGCCAAACGGGCAAGGCGTTCGCCAATCGAGGGGTGAGGCTCGCGTCGATCGGCTATTTCGGCCACATGTGGGAGCTGTACGCGATGTGGGCTTGGTTCGTGGTCTTCTACAGCGCCGAGCTCGAGACGGCGGGGCGGGATTCCAGGAGCGCGGCGCCGCTCGTGACGTTCGCGGTGATAGCGATGGGGGCGGTCGGGTGTTACGTCGGAGGCCTGTTGGGCGACAGGTGGGGTCGAACGCGGACGACGACATTGATGATGGCCGTTTCGGGGATATGTGCTCTGTCGATCGGGCTCTTCTTCGACGGGCCTCCGCTGCTCGTGATGATCCTCGGTTTGGTGTGGGGTTTCTCGGTCGTGGCCGACTCGGCCCAGTTCTCGACGATCGTGACCGAGCTCGCCGACCAGGCCTACGTCGGGACGGCGCTGACCCTCCAGCTCGCGGTCGGCTTCACGTTGACGGTCGCCACGATCTGGCTCATCCCGGTCTTCGAGGAAGCGTTCGGATGGCGATGGGCCTTCGCGTTCCTCGCGCCCGGCCCCCTGCTCGGCCTGATCGCGATGTTGAGGTTGAAAGCCTCGCCCCAGGCCCGTGCGATCGCCGGTGGGCTCGGCTGACGCCCGATCCTGAAGCAAATAGCCCGAATTGCCTATTTACGGGTCGCCCACGCTGCTTCAGCGTCACCTTATGGCTGCAAGACGGCACAAGGCTGGCGCTGCATCGTCGACCGTCGCGGTATTGGCGTTGTTGGTAGCGCTTGCCATTCCGTCGGACGCCTCCGAGTTCGAGGGTCCCAAATGGCCGCGCGGCCGGATCCCCTATTACTACGACGCTTCGAGCGGAAACCCCTCCGCAGTGCGCCACGCGATCGCCGAGTGGAACACGAGTGGCGCGAAGATCCGCTTCGTTCGGGTGCCCCGCTCGCGCGCCCTCGTTATCGTGCAACATCTACGCGAACAGCCCTGCGGAACGGGCCGAGCCACCGTCGGCTACTACACGTATCCCCCGGGAGACGATCGCGCAGAGGAGTACGTCGGCCACGTGAATCTTCCCGTCTCCGATCCATCGAGGTTCGGGTGTGACCGGTTCTCGATGGCCCGGGTCGCGGCCCACGAATTCGGCCACGTCATCGGCTTCGGTCACGAGTACGACGGATGCTCGCTCATGCAAGATGTGTTGAATTTCTCGACGTCTCAGTGTGCGCAGCCGCCGAAGGACTGGATGTATCGCTGCCGGCTGATCGAACCCAGCGACGTCCGAGGCGCGGTTCGTCGCTATGGCGGCAAGGTAAAGCCGGTACGCAAGCCCGCGAACTGCGAGATGTATCCGGCCATGACCCCTCCAAGCGATCTTCAGATCGTGTCGGTCGAGCCTCCCTCGGGGAACGGATCACAAGGCACGGTAGAGATCGAGTTCAGACGACCTGAAGCCGCCGATATACCTCCGGTCCTCGCTGGACGGTTCCGCGCTGAAGGATTCGAAGTCTCGCTCGGCGAGCCCGACTGTTCGGAGATGACCGACTACTCGCTCGAGCAGCCCGTCTGGTACACGCCGAAGCAGTGGGATGGCGCGGTGGGAAGCATCCAGACGTACTCACTCCCTCTCGCGCCGGGGACGCATTGCATCGGCGTCACGGCGCTGGATGCCCTCTGGCGACCGAGCGCGTACGCCACGACGGTCGTCGAGATGCCGAGCCCTCCGGCGCCATCGAAGGAGATCGTCGACTAGGAAGGTGTTGGGGGGCCGGGCGGCGAATGAGGGCTCAGCTTGTATTCGGAAGGGAGGAGTCTTTTGAAGCGTCTGAGCGTCCTTATAGCTACGGTCTTCGCGACCTCAATGTTGTTGGTGGTGAGCCCTCAGCCCGCCAACGCGGTCGTATGCAACGAGCAACCCGACGGAAGCTGTGACTGCGGCGGCAAGGTCAACGATGTCTGGGAGAAGCTCACGGGCAGCCCACTCATCTACTGCTAGTCAGAACCGCCTGATCTTTGGACCCCGGGTCGGACCCGGGGTCCTTTTGCGCGGTCAGACAGGTGGCTGTGGGTCGTATTGGATCGCTCGCCGCACCTCACGGGCGCGCTCGACGGAATGGAGTCGAGCTACGAGATGAAGGGCCATGTCGATCCCCGCCGACACCCCGGCTGCGGTGACGACGTCGCCGTCGTCGACGAAGCGGTCGTCGGGTCGCAGCTCGATGCCCTTGCCGAGGGACCCTAGGAGTTCGAGGGCGGCCCAATAAGTCGTTGCGGGGCGCCCATCCAAAAGGCCTGCCGCGGCATAGACCAGCGCTCCGGTACAGACGCTGGTCATGAGGGTGTCCTGGCTCGCCATCTTTCGGACCCACGACAGCACATGCTCGTCCTCGATATGAGGTCGAGTCCCCATCCCTCCCGGATATACGAGCACGTCGAGCGCTGGGGCGTCATCCCAACTGTGATCCGGGGTGACGCGCAGCCCCTTGGCACACCGCACCGGGTCACCCGTCATCGAAAACGTCACGACGCGGACCTCGTCCTGAGGCCACAGCTGGGCCCATGACCCGAGCACTTCGTACGGGCCGACCCAATCGAGCTCTTCCGCCCCGTCGAAGACGAAGATTCCGATCGTCATGCCCATGAGCGCAACCCTAGCTGGCAACTGGATGAGGGGTAGGCGTTAGTACGTATTGCCGTTCGTTTTGCTCAGGTATTGGCTGGAGTAGAGGCAGTGGGCCTCGAGACCTCCCGCGAGCCAGAGGGGGAGCGGACATGAAATCCAGTCGTCGCGTCGGCGTCCGGCGCGGCGGGAGCGCAGTGGTGGTCGCGCTGCTGATCGGCTCGCTGAGCGTCGGCAGCGCCGGGGCCGCGCCGGAGCTGTTGGCCACGCTCAACATCACTGCGGGCAACAGCAATGCGGTCAGGACCAATTTCGACCTCGTCCAGGGCCAGGCCTACAAACTGGTTCTCACCGGAACGGCGACGTACTCGCGCAGCTCCGGTGGGGCCTCCGAAACGATCTACATGGACGCCGTCTACTTCTTCGGCTCGACGCGAGACCCCAGCAACAGTTGTGGGCAGGGCTGCGAGGGGACTTACATGGAGCACGCGATCGGGGCCAATCCCCCCGACGAATCCTTCAAAACGAATCTTCCGGGCAGGCGGGCAGACGACGGCAGTTTGAAGGATCCTCCCCCTCCTCCTTTCGACGGGCAGACCCACCGTTATGAGTGGACGTTCACGGCGCCGGCAAGCGGGCGCCTCTGGTTCCGCGATGCGGAGATCGAAGGCGACTCAGCAATGGGCTCGTACAAGATTGAGATCTACGGCGAGCCCGGAACAACCCCAACCCAATGCAAGCAGACGATCAGCCCGAACGCGCAGGCGCCGAGTCCTAGTCCTAGTCCGAATCCGGACTGTCCTCCAAAACCCGAGCCGGTAACGGCTTCCGAGCCCGCCCCGGGCAAGAGCAAAGCCATCGCTGGGATCGGCCCCCTAGCTCCCCTCGGCGGGGAGGCAAAGGTCTCGGGGAGGAACTCGAGTGGCGACAACAACAAGAACACCTTCCTGGCTGAAGCCGACATAAGTGAACAGGTAAAAGAGATAAAGAGGCGGGCGGGTGATCAACTCGTGGCTTGCATCTTCTGGGGGCCTGACGCTATCGACATCGACATCGAGGAGAAAGTGGTATCTGCTGCCATCACCGTGGGCGACAGATTCTCCCAAATGTCGATCAAGACGTTCTTACAACTTCCGAGGGTGCAGGAGAAGTTCAAGGGGCTAGAAGGGTATGACAAGACACTTATCTTCTGCCGAGAGTTGGTCATCTTTCTCCTAGCGGAACTCAGCCGGCAGGGCCCCCCCACCCCCGGAAGGACCCCCCTCAATAGCCATAACAATGACGATTTTGAACAGACTCAACTCGCTGCCAGCGCCGCTGCCGAACAGAGTGGGTGCCACGTCGAGCGCCTCGTGCTCGGCGTACAGGGCCGTTTCGGGAAGATCACCAAGGTCGGACTCGCGGGGAGGCAAGGTCGTCCCGCCTCCGCTCCCCGTTACAGCTGCACTAGTCCCGCCCCTGGGGAGATGGAGCTCACCGTCCGTCAGGGGAACGAGAGCCTTCGCGACTCGTTCGGCAAGAACTTGGATCTCGCTGTGGCCCGCCACCCCGACGCGGTCCAAAGAGACGCGACGCTGACCTTCGGTCTCGAGAGCGCGTCAGGGGAGCCGGGTCCCTCTCCCAGCCCGAACCCTTCACCCTCGACGACCCCCTCTCCCAGCCCCAACCCGTCACCTTCGCCCAGCACCTCACCCACGCCGACTACGACGCCCACGCCGACCCCGTCACCCACACCGAGCCCATCGCCCAGCTCGAGCCCGATACCCGGCGGCGTTCTGGAGGCCGAGTACTCGTTCCAGAACAACCTCGACGGCGCTTGTGGCGCTCCCGCTCTGTCCGCATTGGGGACCGGGACGAGCTTTGCGACCGAGACGGTGGATGGGAGCTCGCGCCCGGTGTTCACGTGGCCCGCCGGCGCCGGCCTCCAGCTGAACCCGTTCTCACAAGTGACGGCTCCCGGCGAGTACACGATCGTGATGCTGTTCCGGCTCCAGGTGACGAACGACTATCGCAGGATCCTCGATTTCAAGAATGCCACCACCGAAAACGGGCTGTACAACTTCAGTGGATACATCTACTTCTACGGCACCAGTGCGGGGGATACGTCGGTCACCCCCATTAAGCCGAATACCTACGTCCAGGTCGTCGCGTCCCGAAGCTCATCGGGGATCTTCAAGGGTTACGTCAACGGCACGAAGTACATGGAGTTCAACGACAGCGCAGGCGGCCATGGCGCCGTCACGAACGACACCCTCCGCTTCTTCCGCGACAACGGAACCGGAACCAGTGAGGATTCCCCAGGCGCGGTCGCCAGGATCAGGATCTATCGCACTGCCCTGACGGACGCGCAGGTTGCCGGGCTGGACCGAGTGGGGAGCGGCCCTCCGGCCTGCTGAACCCGTAACCCGCCCGGAGAAAAGGAGAGCCGGGCTCGGCATCGAATCCTCTAGAAAGGCAAGCACAAGGAGGACGGATGCTGCGCAAGATCACCGCTGTTGCCCTCGTGGTAGCCCTCGCCGGGCTGATCTCGAGCCCCGTGCAAGCGAAGAAGAACAAGAAGAAGCCCTCTGGCTCGGCTCCGATCGAGCTCACCTATTACATGAACTGGTTTGGCGACTGCGCCGGTAGCGGCTATCTCGCCCTGGAATCGACCCCGAATGATGCGTCTTGTGCCCTCTTCTTTCCAGGCCTCGGCGACACGTACGCGTTTGGGGGAGCGGTGGAGGGTCCGTTCACGCTTGATGCGACAAAGCCGATAACGGTCGACTTCGTTCTCTCCCAGGTCGTCAGCGCTGCAGCCGAATTCGAGGTCGATCTGAGGGGCACGATCAAGGGGGAGTCGACGGACATCGCTTCGGCGACCCAAGCGATCACGGCCGCGACATCGCTTGAGAGCACCCCGCTCCACTACGAGCTTCAGCCCGAGGCGAGCCTTCAGGGAGCCAACGTCTCCGATCTGACCCTGACGATCAGCTGGACGAGCGGAGCCACGTACTCGCAGATGATCTTCGATTCCGGCACGA
Source organism: uncultured Actinomycetes bacterium (assembly GCA_963786155.1). Taxonomy (GTDB): domain Bacteria; phylum Actinomycetota; class CADDZG01; order CADDZG01; family WHSQ01; genus CAWAXW01. Next base: position 955,856 of record CAWAXW010000006.1, read on the forward strand.
CCATGGTCGTACCCGGCTTCAAGGGATGATCTCAAGCCTTCACGCCTGCGCGCCGCGCTGGCCTTAGTCGGAGCGGTGGCCCTCGTCTCGACGGCTCAGACCTTCGCCGTCGCAAAGCCCGGTGCGCCGGCAAAGCCGCCGCGGAAGGGGGCCGCGCACGCGGTCGTCGCCGTCATCGACACCGGCATCAACCCCTACCACCTGACCTTCAGGGACAAGTCGCCGCTGGCGCAGAAGCATCCCTCGACCTACATACCCGGGTTCCCGAAGGATGCTGAGGCGCTGAGGCTGACATTCGACGCTGCAAACCTCCCGGAGGCCCTCAAGGCCGACTGCGAGAGGGTGTGGAAGAAGGTCGAGCCCGGGAAGCTGTACTGGTTCCCCGGCACCAAGATCATCGGTGGCATCACCTTCCAGGAGAAGAATGGCGACCCCTGCCTGCTTTCGGGCGGCGGTTCCATCCTGGACATCAACGGCCACGGCACGATGACGGCGTCTCGAGCCGGCTCTTTCGAATACGGAGCCTGCAAGGAGTGCCGGATCGTCGGCATCCAGTTCTCGGCGAGCGTGACCGAGACGCAGGACGCACTGGATTCGATCAATTGGGCCGCCGACAACGCCAACTGGATCGACGCGCAGTCGAACTCGTGGGGTCCTTTCGTGCCTGCATGGGAGCCGACCGGCTCGACCATGGTGACCGCGGGCCCCGAACTTGTTCGAGCGGTCGAAGAGACGGCCCAGAAGCATCTGGCGTTCTGGGCATCGGGGAACGGTGCAGCATTCCGTGGTGGGGCTCTCGGCCATCCGACGCTACTGAGCCCGCACCTCACCCCGTCGGCGATCATGGTCGGGGGTGTCGACTCGGGCTTCGTCAATGTCTGGCCGGGTTTCCCCGGGCATGTCGTGTCCGACTCGTGCAACTGCTGGGCGGCTCACAACGACTCGATCGATAAGTCGGACGAGAAGGTGGGTAGCGGGACGTCGTCGGCCACCCCATTCGTCGCCGGTGGCGCTGTGTATGAGCTCCTGAAGGCGCGCGAGATCCTCGGCGATACGAGCACCGGGGTCGAGGATGGCGTCGTTGCCCGTGGGCCGAAGGGTCTGGTGAAGGCGGGCCCGCTCGCGGATGGTGAGTTCACTCTCGAGGAGTGGAAGCGTCTCGTTCTGGTGAGCGCGACCGAGCGGCCCGAAGCGCAGTTCGAAGACGGTCCACCGTGCGATGCGGTCGACGGCACCGGCCTCTACAGCGCGACACCAATCGCATGGAGCCAGGTTCCGGATGAGTATCCCGAGTACGTCCATATCGGTTACGGGGCGGTGGATCGGCCGGCGATGGAGCTTGCTCTCGAGATCCTCTTAGGCAATGCAGAGGCGCCCGACCGAGCAGACACCGACGAGTTCTTCGCCTACGACCGCCAGGCGCGCGAGACGACCTATGGGGTGTTCTCTAGTCCCTAGCCTTAGGGTCCGGCCTCAGCTCGACTATGGGGAGCTCGTGGGCTCAGCGGGGGGTGTCTGGATCGTGACCAGCAACTCTTCGAGCGCGGCTAGCGTCGCCGCGTCTACCGCTCCGGTTGCCTCGATGCCGAGGTCCTTCTGGAACTGCTTGAGCGCCTCTTCGAGCTCGGGAGTCCACTCTCCGTCGATCGCGCCGGGCCAGTAGCCGGCCAGTTTCAGTGCAGTCTGGATGGAGCTGGCAGCGACCAGTTCGCCGGCGGCAGTGGCCTGGCCCTTTCCGGCCAGGGCGTCATCCAAGGCAGCCCTCGTAGCGAGATCGACCAGGCCCGTGACCCGCAAGCCTGCGTCGGCCTGGAGAGCCTCGACCGCGGCCACGGTCTCGGGGCCGTAGACGCCGTCGACCTCTCCAGCGAGGTAACCGGCCGTCTTCAGCTCCGTTTGGAGCGCGACGGTGTACCCGCGCAGAGCGGCCGCCGCTTCGGCGGCGTCCTCGTCGGCGAGACAGCCGGCATCGGCGAACAGGTTGATCCAAGCGACCTCGAGAGCGAACGCGGCCGAGTTGAACTCTTCGGTTGCTTCCGAGAGCGGCGTCTGATCCGTGATGCCTCTCGAAACGGCCTCGAGGTCCTCCTCGGCTGTTTTCACACGATCGACCGACGCCTCCGGGACCGACGGCTCGGACGAGGGCGCGGGCTTCACCTTTTTCCCCGAGTCTTTGGCCTCCGCAAGGGCCTTGCGCGCCTCGATGAGCTCTGCGTTCGCAGCGTTCACGGCGTCGTGGGCGTCGAGGACCGCATGAGCGGCGTCGACCGTGGTGTCTCTCGGTCGTCCCAGGTCGGCTCCCAGTGTCTCGATATCGCCGACGGTCGCGGCCTTGTCGTCGAAGCCCTTGCCGTATCGGTCTATCGCGGTGATGTACTCAGCAGCCTCGGCACAGAAAGCGGCGCCGGCTTCTTTGAGAGCGGTTTCCGTATCGGCAAGCGCATCCTGTGCGTTCGTCACTCGTCTTTGGGCGGCCTCGACGCCATCCGCGGATTCGGAACATCCCGAGGCGAGCACGGCGGCGGCGAGCAGGGCTACTCCTAAGAAGCGCCGTGTGCTCGACGAGGTGCGCGTGCGAAACGCATACATCCGGATATGACTCTAGTTCGTGAGGGCGCTCGGGTCTATCTCGATCGATCCTCTGCCTGCGGATGCTGTGATTCGTGCTTCGACGCCGTCGGGGATCGAATCGAACGGCTCGGGAGGGACCACCAGCACGGGGATCGAGACTCCGTAGAGCTCGAACGCGACGAGCGCGCCGAGGGCCACGATCCCGTCGGCCGTTTTCATCACGATCGCGGCGGGCGCGGTCCCCAGACGGATGGCCTCCGCTAGGACGCTGCTCGATGAGCTCGAGCCACGGCCGGATGGCATGACCAACACGCGGCCGGTAACGATCGCGCCGGCTTGAGGATGTCGCCGGTCGATGATCGCGCCGCTCTCGGCGTCGATCCCTCCCCAGAAGCTCAGCGGTTGTTCGGCGCGCAGGACGAGGCCGGTCGCGCTGCCGCCATTCAGGACACGTCCTTCAATCCCAGATGTCATGGCTATTCAATCGCTCGCCCGCGACGGCGGTTTCGACGCAAGTGGATATGGACGCGAAGACGACTTCGACGCCGAGATTCCCGGGCGCGTAATACGCCCACTTCGCTGAATCGGTCATGACGACACGCACGTCGCGGTGCAGTATCGGAGTGATGTAGGTGCATGTGTCCGTGACGAATCGCACGCCGGCCCCGGTGAGGCGAGCGGCGAGACCACGCTCCTCGATCGCACGAAGCACATCCCGCCCAGTCGACGCGTAGAAGACAACGTCTTCGGCTACTCCACGATCGCCGAAGAGATCGGCGAGCCTCTCTAGCTCGGCGACCGACATGTGAGGTGTGCCGACGCTGATCGCGTCGATCGCTCCTTCCTGCGCAGTCGACAGTTCGCGCAGAGCTCCCGTCATTTCCTCTTCGGTCACGGCGTGGAGCTCCGTGTCCTTGCCCTGAAGCGCGTCGTCTTTGGAGGGTGCTTCCGGAGTGATACCGATCGCGTGGAAGAGCGCGACCGCGCCGGATGAAGCGGCGGCCGCCCCAAAGGCCTTCAGTTCGTCCTCGGAAGCTGCCGTGAGACCTTCGATCGCCGGGACGCGACTCCCGGCCACGCGTCCCACCAGATGCCCCAGCACGGGGAAGAACAACGCGCTCGACCTGATGCGCTCGGGCAGCCGACGCACGTCGAAGACGATCGTCGCCGCGCGCTCGTCCCTCAGGTGGAGGCCGGCCTCGGGTACGCGGCCCGTCAGGGCCGCCGAGATATCGAGAAAGTCTCCGTACCTATCGGTTCGCGCTCCGAGCACCGAGTTCGCGAACACGATCGCGTTCGACTCGGCCCACGCGATGTGCTCGCCCAATGCGGGGCGATCCCGCAGCTGGTACGGCGCGCACGTCCAGGTCTGACGGCAGCCCATCTCGACGTACTGGTCCATCAGTCGCCGCGCAGCTGCGGCGGTCTCCCGATCTCCTCGATAGAGATCGGGATGGATCAGATCCAGGCTCGACACATTGAGCGTCGTCGGGATCCGGACCTTCCCGCCCGAACTTGCGAGGCGAGCCGCGAAGTCGAGACCCGCCTGTCCGTGATAGAGCCCGCCGTCGATGTGAGCGGAAGAGACGTCGAGCATCCGAGGCGCTCCCGAGATCTCTCCCATCTTGACCAGGAGCTTCATCGCGAGCGCCAGGCCCTCGCCTTTGGCCCCCGATAGGCAGGCGCGGTCCCAGTCGCTCAGCTCCATATGTCGGACCCTAAGTCCGGCCACCTCGGGTGAAGGAGACCTAGGGATGCCGTCGAACAGAGCAACCAAAGCCCGGCTTCGCTGGAGCCTTAGCGCGCGCTCTATAAGAAGCCGATTTTCAGGTCCAAGGATTTAGGAAGGTGGCGGCAGATGCTAGGTATCACTCGGGCAACGAGCACTTCGGCGGGACGCAGGCGAGCAGGCGCGATCGTTGTGACCGCCGGGCTCCTCATCAGCTCCTTTGCGGGCACGAGCGTCACCGCCGCGGCAGCAACGTCCAGCGTCAACGCGGTCGGCAGCGTCGAGCAGGTCTACGTCACCGGCCTCACGCCCGGCGCGCAGGCGTCTCTCCTCGGCCCCGCAGGCGAGCCCCTGAAAACGCAGACCGTCAACTCGCTCGGCGGGCTCCTGTTCCGCGAGGTTCCGCCGGGCGAGGGATACCGCGTGGAGTCCGAGGGGGTCCAGTCGGACCCGCTCGTGGTGCACAACGACGATCCGGCGCCGTGGGACCCGAGCATCTACAACCAATCGATCCCGAGCCAGCGGCTACCGTACCTGACCACCCGCGACGGGACGAAGCTCGCCCTCACGCGTGCACCTGCCGACGAGCCCCGCCACCCTCCCCGTTCCCAAGCATCCGGGGCCGCTACCGGATGGCCACGGCGCCCCGTTCCTTCCGCCGTACCCGACGCTGATCGAGTACTCGGGCTACGCGTACGCCAAGCCCGATGGCCCGCAGAGCGGCATCGCCGTCCTCGCGAACGCGATGGGCTTCGCCGTCGTCGACATCCAGATGCGCGGGACCGGTTGCTCGGGCGGCGCCTTCGACTTCTTCGAGCCGCTGCAGAGCCTCGACGGCTACGACATCGTCGAGACGATCGCCAACCAGCCGTGGGTCAAGGGCAACAAGGTCGGCATGATGGGGATCTCCTACGGCGGTATCAGCCAGCTGTTCACCGCGCAGCTCCAGCCGCCGTCGCTCGCGGCGATCTCTCCGCTGTCGGTCCTCGACGCAACTGCGACGACGCTCTATCCCGGCGGCAACCTCAACACCGGCTTCGCCGCCGCCTGGGCCGCGGAGCGTCAGAGGGAAGCACAGGCCGCCGGCCCCGAGCAGGGCCAGCGGATACGCCTGGGACCGGATCCAGGACGGCGACACGACCTGTGCCGAGAACCAGGCGCTGCACCCCGAGGCCGCAGACCTGGCAGCGAAGATCGACGCCAACACTCACTACGTTCCCGAGGTCGCCGATCCGCTCGACCCCGTGACGTTCGTCGACAAGATCAACGTGCCGACGTTCCTCGTCTGCCAGTGGCAGGACGAGCAGACCGGCGGCCACTGCCCGGAGCTCGTCTCGCAAGTTCACCGGGACGGACAAGAAGTGGTTCACGTTCACGAACGGCGCCCACATCGACTCACTCGACCCGGAGACCTACAACCGCTGGTACGACTTCCTCCAGCTGTACGTCGCCGAGCGAGGCACCGATCGTCAAGCAAGCGCCCACCCGCGCGGCGGCTCCGGTCGATCTACCAGCTGGCGATGGGACTTCCGCAAGACAGCGTCGTCACGCTGCCGCCGGATCCGATCCAGGCGATGCCGACCTACGACCTTGCGCTCGCGGCCTTCGAGGACTTGCCGATGATCCGGGTCCTGTTCGAGAACGGCGCCGGGACCTCGCCGACCGGCCAGCAAGATCCCGGGCAATCCCTACCCGGCCTTCGAGCGCTCCTTCGACTCGTGGCCGATCCCGGGCACCGCCGCCCGGACCTGGTACTTCGGAGCCGGACGGCACGCTGTCCGACAAGCTTCCGAAGACCGCGAGCGTCGACCAGCTACACCTCGGACGCGAACGCGCTTCCCCTCACCAACTACGCGGGCGGAACGGGCGGCGGCGGTCTGTGGGGCAACGCGTCGCAGTGGGATTGGAACTGGGAGCAGAACCCGGACGGGCACGGCCGTCTCGTACGTCTCGGAGCCTCTGCCGACCGACACCACCGTCGTCGGCGCCGGCGCCGTCTACGCCTGGGTGCGAGTCGTCGACCCCCGACGTCGACCTCCAGGCAACGATCAGCGAGGTCCGTCCCGACGGGAACGAGACGTTCGTGCAGAACGGCTACATGCGCGCGAGCATCCGCAAGCTCTCGACCGATTCCAACAACATGTTCAAGCGCCCGAGCACGTTGCTCAACCCGATCCCGAGCTTCCTCGCGGCCGACGCCGCGCCGATGCCGGCCGACAGCTTCGACGAAGGTCGCGATCCCGCTCTACTACCAAGGCCATGTGTACCGCGCCGGGTCGCGCATCCGCGTGACGATCGCCGGACCGAACGGCGCGCAGCCCGTGTGGTCGTTCAGCGAGTCGGTGCCGGACGGAACGTCGGACGTCTCGATCGCGTTCTCTCCGTCGCAGCCGTCGAAGCTCGTGCTCCCGGTGATCCCGGGCGTGCAGGCACCGACGGAGCTGCCGCCGTGCCCGAGCTTGCGCAACCAGCCGTGCAGGCCCTACCAGCCGATCGTGAATCGGGCGGCGCTCTAGGGGTCTCCCGAGATCAACTTGGCGTGGAGCGCGCCGCCGGTCAGGTTGCGCGTGACCTGGATGCGACCCAGCGGCTGCTCGCTGCCCTCGCGGGCGAGGGCGTTGCGATCCTGGGTGAAGACCGCGCCGTAGCGTTCGGTCAACCACGCGAGCAGGTCATCGGGTATCAGCGGATTGTTGGTGCCGTCCTGGCCATAGTTGCCGTACGGGGGAGCGAATGCCAACGGTCGGTAGCTCGTGATCTCGTCTGCGAGCCTTTCATGGCCCCACTCGAGGTCGGAGCGCACCCGCTGCTGCCAGCCGTCGAAGTTCTCGCCCAGGTGCTCATAGGCGTAGTAGGGGCCGACATCGTCCGCGCCGGTGCCGTACTGGATGAATCGGTGGCCGCGACCCGAGTGGAGCTGGAGGATCCCATCGGTCGCTCGTCTGCAAGCGCTTGAGTTCATCCCAAGTTAGGTACTCAGGGTTGCCATCCTCGACGCGGCCGACGTCCACGAACATGACTGCATTGAACCCGAGCTTCTCCAGGATGCCGTCGCCACCGGTCCACGAATCCAATCGGGCATCGTCGAAAGTGAGCAGGAGCGGCCTCGGGGGCAGCTTGACCGGGTCGCCATTCACGAAGCCTCGAAACGTCGTGAGGTCGATGGTCTGGTAGCCGGCGTGCTCGATCAGCGTCATCTGCTTGGCGAAGTCATCGAAACCGATCCCGTAAGAGGCGTCCTCATCATCGGAGTGACCGCTCTCGGGCCCAATCCCGTGGTAGAGGAGCACCGGGATCTCCGATCGGTCTGGGGGTCGGGGGGCCCAGACCTCTTCCTCCTCCGCAGTGAGCACGATCTCGGGGGCGGGCCGTGGAGCCCGCGTACCCGTCTGGTCTTCTGAGGGAGAGTCCCCACAGGCGGGCAAGAAAGGGCACGCCCCGAAGACAAGGGCGACGACCAGCCTGGAGATGCGCACCTCGTAATCCTTATCTCTCAGAGCCGACTCAATGTCTTATTTCAGGAACACCGGATATGCCCCCGGTTTTCTCACTTTCGGACAAAGGGTGCAAGTAGTCATACAAGTAAGAAATAGGGTGCATTCCTCCTACTTGCCACCCAACCGAAAGGCAGCCCCATGACCCGGCTCCGCATCCGTCCTCTGATCGCCTGCCTGGCCATTCTGGCCGGCTCATTGCCTCTCGTCGGGGAGGCGGCGGCCGATCCCGGCATCTCGATCGCGGTCTTATCGAACCGCGCCGACCTCGTTTCCGGGGGCGATGCGCTCGTGGAGATCACGACCGAGGCAGTGGACCCCGAGACCCTCACCGTGGGACTGAACGGCGGCGACATCAGCGCCGCCTTTGACACGCGCCCTAACGGTCGGTTCCTGGGCGTCGTGACCGGATTGATCGAGGGGGACAACGTCCTGACGGCGACGACGCCCACGGGCGAGGGAGCGCGTCTCACGATCACCAACCACCCGATCCAGGGCCCGGTCTTCTCCGGCCCCCAGCTCCAGCCGTGGGTGTGCACTACTGCCGCGAACGGATTGGGCGAGCCGACCGACGAGCAGTGCAGCGCGCCGACCAAGATCGAGTTCTTCTACATGGCCGAAGGCGCCACGGCTCTCGCCGCGTACGACCCCGATAACCCACCCACTGATGTAGCCACGATCACGACAGATCAGGGCAACACCGTTCCGTACATCGTCAAACAGGAGACGGGTACTCAGAACCGCGGGATCTACCGTCTCGCCGTCCTCTTCGACCCGGCACAGCCGTGGGCGCCGTGGGAGAGTCAGCCCGGCTGGAACCACAAGCTCTACTACCCCTTCGGGGCGAGCTGCGGAACTTCTTACTCGCAGTCGAGCGCCCAGAACGTTCAGAACACCAATGCTCTGTCTCGCGGCTTCATGGTCGCGACCTCGTCGCTCAACGTCCTGGCCAACAACTGCAACACGGTGCTCTCCGCCGAGACGGTGATGATGCTGAAGGAGTACATCGTCGACAACTACGGCGAGATCCGCTACACGTTCGGCACCGGCTCCTCCGGTGGCTCGATCGGACAGAACATGGTTGCGAACTCGTACCCGGGACTGCTGCAGGGGATAACCGAGGGCGCCAACTTCGCCGACACGGTGACGACCGGGATGGAGGTCTTCGACTGTCACCTGCTGTTCCACTACTTCACGGGCAAGTCACAGTGGAACGCCGCCGCGATGGCAGCGGTGACGGGAAGCGGATCATCGGTTGGCACGTGCGCGGGATGGGAGGCGTTCTTCTCGGCCGTCGAGAACCCGCGCGACGGGGCCGGCGTCCCGGCCGACCAGGCTTACGACCCGGAGACCAACCCCGGGGGAGCGCGCGGCAAGTACGACGATTTCGAGCAGAACGTTTGGGGACTTCGTCCGCGCGAGGTCTGGACGCCTCAGGAGGAGGCCGCAGGACGCGGATTCGCCAACCCCCTCTATGACAACATCGGAGTTCAGTACGGGTTGAACGCCCTCCAGGACGGGCTCATCACGACCGAGCAGTTCGTCGATCTGAACGAGAAGGTCGGCGGGTTCGACATCGACTTCAATCTGACCCCGGAGCGCTCCGAGTCGGCTCCCACCGCATCCGCCATCGCCTACGAAGCGGGCAGGATCAACGACGGCGCTTACCTGGATCAGGTCGCCATGATCGACCAGCGCGGCACGGGCAACGTCGATCCTCTGCTGATCCACACGATGCACCACTCGTTCGCGTTGAAGGACCGGATGGAGCAGTCCAACGGCCAGGCCGACAACCATGTCGTGTGGCGGGGTGGTTCGCCGGCGCCTGTCTTCGATGTGATGGACCAGTGGCTCACGGCCGTCGAGGCGGATGACTCCGAGCTCAGCCTCGAGGAGAAGATCGTGACCAACCGTCCAGCCGAGGCCGAGGACCAGTGCTTCGTCGGAGACGAGTCCATCACCGAGAAGTCGACCTGCGACATCCTCTGGCCCTACTACGGCGCCCCGCGGATCGTGGCCGGCGAGCCGACGACACACGACAACATCAAGTGTCACCTAAAGCCGCTGGATCGCACCGATCCGGCCTACGGCCCGGTTCCGTTCCTCGATCTCCAGTGGGACCGGCTCAAGGCGGTCTTCCCCGACGGTGTCTGCGACTGGTCGAAGGATGGCGTCGATCGTCAGCAGTCGGTGCCCTGGATGACATACCAGGACGGCCCCGGCACCGGACACAGCCTGGGTCCGGCCCCCGTCTCCGAATCCCTTTAGTCACCAAGTTCGAATCGGGGGAGGCCGTCTATCGTTAGGTGATGGCGCTTGTCTATCTGCTCGGCCCCGTAGCCATCGAGGGTATCGAAACCGTGATCGAGGAAAGAGATTTCGCGGAACGTCGAGCCATACTGGCTTTCGCCTATTTCATGCTGGAGAGGGATCGCCTCCTCTCGATGGAAGAGTTGGCGAAGGTTCTCTGGTCTGAGGGGAGACCCCCCGATTGGGAGAGCGAGATCGAGGGCCTCGTAGCCGGCCTCCACGGATTGCTCGACAAATCCGGCGTCAAGGGTCGAGAGATCATCGGATCGGGCGGTGGCGGATACACGGTGCAACTGGGCGATGTCTGGTTGGACGCGAAAGCAGCCGTCGACAGGATCAGCGAAGCGGAAGAGGCGGTCGATCGGGGCGACGTTTCAAAGGCCCAGCGAGTAGTAAGCGCAGCGATGAAGATCGTCGGCCGGCCCTTCTTGCCCGGCCAGGACGGGCCCTGGATCGACATGCAGCGGGAGCGCTTCCATGAGTTGGAGCAGGCTTGCAGTGAGATCCTCGAACGCGCCGAGCGCGGTGCAGCGCCTTCGAAGCCGATCCGTGTGATGAAGACCTTCATGTTCACGGACATCGTGGATTCAACCAAGTTCGTCGAATTGTTGGGAGACGAACACTGGACCGACCTGGTCCGATGGCACGATCTTGCTCTTCGGGAATGCTTCGCCGCGCACAACGGTGAAGAGGTTGATCACGCGGGGGATGGATTCTTCGTCGCCTTTGGCGATCAGCAAAGCGCGGTTGCCTGCGCGGTCACGATCCAGCGCCGGCTTGCCGACCAGAGGAAGTCACATGGCTTTGCCCCGCAGGTAAGGATCGGCTTACACAGCGCAGAAGCGACGAGTGACGAAGGTGGCTACAAAGGAAGAGGCGTACACGAGGCGGCGCGCATCGGGAGCTTGGCGACCGGCGGGCAGATCATGACCAGTCGAGCGACGATCGAAGGTCTGGAAGAGATCGAAGTGCAAGAGTCGAGAAGGATGCACCTAAAGGGCTTTTCGGAACCGGTTGAGATCTTGACCCTCGATTGGGGCCAGGAGGCTTGAGAGAGCTCAGTTGAAGGACGCGCGACGAGGTTCGAGCAGCCCTTCACTGATCGCAGTTGCCACGGCGTCCATCTTGGTGTTCGTTCCTGTCTTGACGAGGATGTTCTGAACGTTCTCTCGGACTGTGTCCAAGCTCAGGGCGAGCCGTTCGGCGATCGCTTCGTCTGAGAAACCCTGGGCGAGAAGGGTTAGTACCTCGCTCTCCTTCTCGGTCAATTCACGCGAGGTCGACTCCTCTGGGCTGAGTCTCGCCAGGACGGATTGCAAGCGAGCGAGAGGAATGGTGACCTCCCCCGCACGAGCGGCGCGGATGCTGTCGACGATGTCTTCGAAGGGCCTGTTCTTGTTGAGCACGGCCGAGCAGCCGGCCTGAACTGCAGCCGCCAGCACCGCTTCGTCGGGCATCCCGGTTAGTACGACCACCTTCGCGTCGGGGTTGGTCTTTCGGATCTTCTGGATCATCTCCTGTGCGGTTCCGTCCTCCAGGTTCCAGTCCGTAAGAACGACGTCCGGATTCTTCTTTTCGGCGAGATGAGATCCGTCTTCGACCGACCGCGCTCTGCCGAGGACCTCGATCCCCTCCGTTCCGTCAAGGAGTCTCATCATCGAGTCGGCCAGCAGATCCTGATCCTCGACCAGAAGAACCCGGATCAGATCGCTGGTATCTAGCACGTCATCAGGATGCTCCTCGCGAATCTGGAGAAGCTCATCGCGTGCTTCGATCATGAGATCGATCAAGGCTGGATCGAAGTGCCTGCCCTTCGCGTCTTCCAACATCGACAGGACCTCGTCGACGTGGTGCGCCGGCCTGTTGGCCCGAGCGGTCGTCAGCATGTCGAATGTATCCGCGATGGCCGTGATCCTGCCCTCGATCGGGATCTCACCTCCTCGAAGGCGACGTGGATATCCCGCGCCATCCCAGTGCTCGTGATGGGTGAAGGCGATGTTCGCAGCCATATCGAGGAGCGGCGCATCCCACTCCTGCAGGAGTTGATAGCCCAACTCCGTGTGGCGCTCGAGGGTCTTCCGTTCGTTATCCGTCAATCCGCCACGCTTTAGCAGGATCGAATCTGGGATGCCGATCTTCCCTGCGTCGTGCAGCATGGCGGCGTGTTTGATGGCTGCGGCCGGCCACGGTAGCTCCCCGACCTTCTCGGCGAGCAACTCCGCGTATAGGCCTACTCGCTCGATGTGCCTGGCTGTCTCTTCGTCCCGAAGCGCCAACGCTTTGCTCAGACGATCGACTGTTTCCTTCCAGGGAAGACCCTTTTCCGGATTACGGCCGTCAAGTTGGGAAAGAGCTTGCCGCAATGCGGATTCGCGTTCGATCAGCTTCGATTCCAGCTCGTGACTCTCGAGTCGGTGTCTGGCTTCGAGCTCGCTCCTTCTCAAAGCATTCATGACGTTGATCAAGATCTCGTTGGCGCTGAATGGCTTGATCACGTAGCCGTAGGCTCCGAGCTCCAGTGCTTGCTCCGCGACCTCGGTGTCGTCCACACCCGTAACCATCACCGTTGCCGTGTGAGGGAGCTCTGCTGCTACCTGCCTCAAGAGGTCTAGCCCCGATTCACCGGGCATCTGGATGTCGCAGAGGATCAGGTCGAAGAGATCCCCACGCAGTTTCTCCCGGGCAGATTCCGCGCTGTCTGCGGTCTCGCACCGGTAGCCATGCATCTGGAGCACCCGCGACAGGCTGTCGGTGATGAATTCCTCATCGTCTACGAGCAGGATCGAGGCCGTCTTCACTTGCCGAGGCTTACGTCGTCACTCTTGGCTCCATCCAGACCCTCACGCACCTTCGCGAGCAGGACCTCGGGAGTGAATGGCTTCTGGACGAGGATCACGTCGCCGTCAAGGGCTCCCTGGTGCGCGATCACGTCGTTGGAGTAACCCGACATGAAGACGACTCCGATGCCCGGCCGCTCCCGGAGCACCTCTTCGGCCAGCTGCCGTCCGTTCATGCCGGGCATGACGACATCGGTAAGCAGCAGATCGATCTCGTCCTGGTGCTCGGCGAAGATCTCGAGTGCCCGTGCTGCATCCTCCGCAATGAGCACGTTGTATCCGTTGTAGGTAAGGAATTTGCTGGCCGGATCTCGGACGATCTCTTCGTCTTCCACGAGCAGAACCGTCTCGCCGCCCACGATCTCTACCGATTCCTCTTCCTTCTCTTCAACGGGGGCCTCTACGACTGTCTCGCCGGGAGGGAGGTAGATCAGGAAGGTGGTTCCCTTCCCCATCTCGGACTCGATCGAGATCGTCCCTTGCATCTGGGTCACGATCCCGTACACCGTCGCGAGGCCCAGCCCCGTTCCCTTCCCCTTGGGCTTCGTCGAGAAGTAGGGCTCGAAGATACGTTCCTTCACCTCTGGGGGTATGCCCGTCCCTGTATCGGACACGGAGAGACACACGTAGTGCCCGGGCTCGAGCTCCCCCTTGGCGCAGGGCTCGTCTTCCTCTGTCAGGTCGACCTCGGATGACTTGATGCTTATCTTCCCGCCCTCGGGCATCGCATCGCGGGCATTAACAACCAGGTTCATCAGAACCTGCTCTAGATGCGTCGTGTCGATGTTGACCATCGGCAGGGGCTTAGTCAGATTGACCTCGAGAGCCATGTGCTCGCCGATGGTTCGGCGAAGCATGTCCTCCAAACCCTTCACTACCAGGTTCATCTGAACGATCTCTCGTTGGGTTGCATCCTTTCTGCCAAAGAGAAGGAGTTGCTGTACCAACGCTGCCGCACGTTCGGTGGCGGTCGTGATCTTCTTGGCGTCCTCGAGCAACGACCCGAGCGGATCGGGCTCTTTGGACTTACCCGCCTGCTGCATCTTTATGGAGTCCTGAATGAGCCGCGCGTAACTCATGATGCCGGCGAGCAGGTTGTTGAAATCGTGCGCTATCCCTCCGGCGAGCTGCCCGATGCTTTCCATCTTGGTAGCGCGGAACTGAGCCTCGAGCTGCTCCCTTTCCTGGGCGGTGCGGATCCGGTCAGTGATGTCTCTGACCGCGGCCGAGACGATGAGGCCATCCTCCGTTTCAAATGAGGACAGCGCGATATCGACGGGGATCTCGGTTCCGTCCTTCCTTCGCGCGGTCAGCTCCAATCCGGCCCCCATCGGACGCGTCGAGGCTTGCGCGAAGTACCCCATACGGTGAGAGGGATGGACCTCCTTCACTCGATCGGGGACGAGTAACTCGATGAGTTGGCCGACCATCTCTTCCGAGGTGTAACCGAACAAATCCTCGGCCCGCGCATTAACAAGCTTGATGAGGCCTCGTTCGTCGACGCCCACGATCGCGTCGGGCGTAGCTTCGAGGAGGCTCTGGAACTTGGCTTCCGCTCGCTTGATCGAAGTGATGTCTCTATAGATCGCCGATACGCCCACGATCTCGTTGCGCGAGTTGTGGATCGGCGAGATACTCAGCGAGACCTGCAACCTGGGCCCGTCTTTAGTGAGCCGTTCAGTTTCGTAGGTCTTTAGTCTTGCGCCGGCCAGCGCCTGGTCGACGATGATCTGCTCCTCGTTTCGACGATCCGATGGGATAAAGAAATCGGGTCCTCCACCGATGACTTCGTCCGCCGACCATCCGAATAGATCCTGCGCTGCGGGGTTCCAACTCGTGATCAAGCCCTTTACGGACTTTCCGACGATCGCGTCGTTCGTCGATTGAACGATCGCGGCGAGCTGGGCCTGAGCGTCTTCCGCGGCCTTACGGTCCGTGATGTCTCGAACCGATGCCGATACGAGCAAACCGCTAGCTGTTTCGAGTGATGAAAGCGAGATGTCGACCGGAAATTCCGTTCCGTCTTTCCTGCGCGCCGTCAGTTCCATCCCGGCGCCCATGGGTCGTGCATCGGGATCCGCGAAATACCCGGCTCGATGGCTGGGGTGGATGCTCTTGATCCTGTCGGGCACGAGGATCTCGATCGGCTGCCCGAGAAGCTCCGCTCGGTCGTATCCGAAGAGGCGTTCGGTCTGGCCGTTGACGAGCTGGATCGCACCCTCTGTGTCGACGATAACTACCGCATCGGGCGCGGATTCCAGCAGCTGCTGAGTCAGGCCCTCGAGTTCGTGGCTACCGATGACCATGCCGAGCCCTTCTTGAACGTCGAGTGGGCGGTTGCTCCACCCAGCCTGTGAATCTCCAGTCTGATGGCAGGCGCCGGGGGGCGCAAGGCTGTTGCCGCACCGGGATGTCGGCCGGATGATGTAGCGATGGACGACTCGACGCAGTCTGGCTGGACGGCCCTTGAGGCGGGGGACTGGGAGATCGCGCGAAGGCGATTCGAGGCGGCCATAAAGGAAGATCCCTCTCCAGAATTGATCGATGCCCTGGGTCGCACGCTTTGGTGGATGAAGGACGTTCCTGGGGCGATCGAGGCCCGCACGGCCGCGTACGGGTCCTACCGCCGGGCAGAGAAGCTCGATGACGCCGCGCGTGTCGCCGTATGGCTGGCGCGAGAGCTTCGCATGCTCTTCCGCAACGACGCCGCTGCCGATGGCTGGTTGGCACGCGCGCAGACGCTGGCGACTGAGCTCGACTCTTCCTCGGCCAAGGGATGGATCGCTCTGGCTCAGGCCGAGGCCTCGTTGCAGGCTTCTGAGGCCGTCGCTCTTGGCAGGCAAGCCCTCGCCACTGCTCGCAAATACCGTGATCCTGATCTCGAAGTCATTTCGCTGGCGCGGATGGGATTGATCGAGGTTGCAACGGGAGATGTCGAGTCGGGCGTTAGCCACTTGGACGAGTCAATGGCCGCGGCCACAGGCCTCGAGACCACGGACGCGCAATATGCTGCCGAGGCCTATTGCTGTTTGATGGAGGCGAGCGAACTTCTCGGCGACTCCGATCGGTTCGCGCAATGGTCCGCCGCTATCAACACGCTTCAAGGACGACTCGGCCCCCTCGAAGGACTCGGTTTGAGTACTGCGTACGGGAACCTGTCGGCGTTCTGCGCTTCGTGCTGTGGGGGCATGTATCTGGTTACCGGGCGATTGGACGAAGCCGAGAGCGAACTGCAACAAGCGATCGTCGACTTGGAGGCCGGCGGACTCCAATCGCGTTGTGTGCACCCGGTAACCCAACTCGCAGAGCTCAGAGTGCTTCAAGGTCGATTCGAGGAGGCTCGAGCTCTCCTCGAACCATATGAAGACCTTCCGGAAGCCGTTCGCCCCCTTGCTGTACTCGATCTGGCGCTAGGCGATCCCCAGGGGGCCATCGCTCGCTTGGAGCGAAGGATCGAGGAGTTGGGCGACGTCACAGTGAGTGCGCAACCGCTTCAAATCGTCCTCGCCGACGCGTATATCTCGGCCGAGGACCTGGACCCCGCCGCGACCGTGGTGAAGGCGATTCACGAGGTAGCGTCGCTGACGGGTAGTAAGCGACACGCAGCGGAAGCTCTGTTCTCCGAAGGAAAGCTCTTACGGGCTCGGCGCGATGCAGTTGCAGAATCCGTCCTCAGGACTGCTGCGCTCAGACTTAGTGAGGCGTCCATGGCCCTCGGCGCGTGCCGGGCACGGATGGAATTGGCCCGGAGCCTGGTCGAGTCGAACAAACCGGTGGCGATCTCCGAGGCTCGCTCCGCGCTTGCGTCGTTGGACAGGCTCGGCGCCGTCCCCGATGCCGATGCGGCGGCAGCATTCCTGCGAGAGCTCGGAGTGCGGGGACGGACCGGGCCCAAGAACCTCGACCTTCTGACCAAACGGGAACGAGAGGTATTGCGCCTCGTCGCCCAGGGATTCTCCAACGGCGAGATCGCCGAACGTCTCTTCATAAGCGTCAAAACGGCCGGGCACCACGTCAGCAACATCCTGTCCAAGTTGGGGCTTCGCAGCCGGACCGAGGCCGCGGCCTTCTCGATCCACCTGCCACAGGAACCCGCATTGAAATAGGGAGACCTCCCCATGCTTCCGGAGGCCCCCGGCGCGACGCTGCCCTAGGAAGAATTGGGACAAGGAAAGGAGTTGGCATGAGCGATGACCCGAGGGCGGTGGCTCAGAAGTTCTACGAGGTCATGAACGACTGGAGTCCCTCGGCCCTGGATGAGATCTGTTCGGCCGGGTTGAAAGGTCATGGGGGAGCCGGCGCAGACCTCGAACAGCTCAAAGGCTCCATCGGTAGCTTCGTGAATTCCTTCCCTGATCTGCACGCGAACGTGAAGCATCTGGTCTGCGAGGGGGATCTGGTCAGCGCGTGGGTCAGCTATGACGGCACGCACAAAGAGGAGTTCGCCGGCATGCCGGCCAGCGGGAGCCCGGTCAGGTTCGCGGCCTGGGACCTGCTCCGGGTCGAGGACGGCAAGATCGTCGAGATCACCCAGTACTGCGACCTCTTCACGATCCTGAACCAGATCGGAGCACTACCGACCGCGAATCCCCCCGACGTGTACGAGGGCGTAGAGCAGGCATAACCCACTCCATTCACACAAGAGAACCGGGAGGAACAACCATGAAGATTTCCAAAAGCGCCGCGCCCGACGCTTTCACGATGGAAGGCTACGAAGGTGCTTTCGGTGAAGTCGACGGTTACACCGTCGGTTTCGAGACCTACACGGCCGACGCGGATCTGGCTCCGTTGTTCAAGGGCCTGCCGGACGATCGGTGCCAGTGCCCCCACTGGGGAGTCGTGCTCAAAGGCAAGCTGACGTATCGCTACGCGGACGGCTCGGAAGAGACGATCGAAGCCGGCGAGGCTTACTACGCGCCCCCGGGCCACCTTCCGCATCTGCACGCGGGGACCGAGGTGGTCGAGTTCAGCCCGACCGGAGACCTCGAAAAGACCATGGAGGTCGTCAGCAAGAACATGGAGGGCTAGCTAGGGTCGCGGAATGGAAACTGTCGACCCTCGGCCGAGCGGCCCCCGGCTCGGTGGCAAGTCTGCCGTCATCGTCGGGGCCGGCCAAACGCCCGGAGCGACCATGGGCAATGGGCGCGCAACTGCGGTGCGTTTCGCCGAGGAGGGCGCCCATCTGCTCCTCGTCGATCGCGATGACGCGTCGGTCAAGGAGACGCAATCGATGGTTCTCGAGGCTGGGGGCAGGGCAGAGGTTGCAGTCGTCGATATCTCGACCCCCGAAGGACCCGCTCGGATAGCCGAACAGGCGATCGCAGCACTGGGCCGCGTCGACATCCTGCACAACAACGTTGGTATCGGGCTGGGCGACAACACTCCTACGAAGCTCACCGAAGAATCGTGGGATCGCATCTTCGACGTCAACCTCAAAGCGATGTGGAGGACGTGTAAGGAGATCGTCCCGCTGATGCGCAAGCAGGGGAGCGGGGCCATCGTGTGCGTCTCGTCGATCGCCGCGGTGGCCGCAGCAGGACACATCACGGCCTACAAGATATCCAAGGCCGGCGTTAACGCCCTCGTCCACTCGCTCGCCGTGACTAATGCTCACCATGGGATACGCGTCAACGGCATCATGCCCGGGTTTATCGATACCCCTATGGGAGTGGATGCGGTGGCTCCTGCCCTCAATCTCTCGCGAGACGAATACGCGCAGCTCCGCGCCGCGACTGTGCCCTTGAGGCAACAGCAAGGGACGGCGTGGGACGTTGCGAACGCGGCTCTCTTCCTCGCTTCCGACGAAGCTTCGTTCATCACCGGCGCCGTGCTCCCGGTAGACGGTGGTCAAAGCGCCAAGATTGGAATGTAGCTACTCCGGGAACTCCGGGAGGCCGGGCTCGGGTTCGATCCCCAAGGAATTGAGCGTGAACGCGACCATGTGGTACTGGCCCACGACCATGCAGATCTCGATCAGTTGCTTGTAGTCGTAAGAATCGGCGAGCGCCTTCCAGGTCGCATCCGAGATAACCGAGTCCGCATGGAGCTCGTCGGCCGCCGCCAGGAGCGCCGTGTCGGTGTCCGACCAGGCCTCGGAGCCCCCATCGGAGTGGAGACGCTCGATCTCCTCCTCGGTAAGTCCGGCCATGAGTCCGATGCCGACGTGCTGCCCCCATTCGTATTCAGCGCTGGTGTGCAAGGCAGTCCGAAGAATGAGCAGCTCGCGATCGCGCGGCGGGAGCTCTCCTCCGAACAGCAGAGTGCCCCCGAACGCCGCCCATCTCTTCAACAGCTTCGGATGATGGGCGAGTGTGGCGAAGATGTTCATCTCCGTCCCGTCGGGCCGCCGCATCATCACGGACATCAGCTCTTCCGTGCGCTCATCCCGATCGCCCGGCGTCGTAGGTGGGATCCGAGCAGTCATGCCCGTAAGCTTCCCACGCCGTCGAGACCAGTATGGAGAGGCGAATGAGGGCGATAGTTCAGGACCGTTACGGATCGGCCGACGTGCTCGAGTTGCGGGACATCGAGGAACCAGTAGCCGGCAAGGATGACGTGCTCGTCCGCGTGCACGCTGCGGGTTGTGGTCCGGACGTGTGGCACTTCATGACCGGGCAGCCCTACTTCGCTCGCCTGATGCTCGGTTTCGGCAAGCCGAAGCTGCCGGTACGTGGCATGGACGTCGCGGGGACGGTCGCAGCCGTTGGGGAAACTGTGACTGACCTCAAGCCCGGCGACGAAGTGATGGGAGTGGCCGAAGGCTCCTTCGCCGAGCTCGCCGTCGGTCCGGCGGAGAAGTTCGTGCCCAAGCCGGCCCGGCTTTCATTCGAGGAAGCTGCCGCGGTCCCGATCTCCGGCCTCACCGCTCTTCACGCCCTGCGCGACAAGGGGAAGGTGCAGCCGGGACAGAAGGTGCTGATCATTGGCGCCGCCGGTGGTGTCGGCACGTTCGCCGTGCAGATCGCAAAAGCATTCGGCGCGCACGTCACTGGTGTCTGCAGCACTTCGAAGATCGACCTCGTCCGTTCGATCGGGGCCGACGAGGTGATCGACTACACCCGGGAGGAGTTCGCGGACGGCACACGTCGCTGGGATCTGATCATCGACACCGCCGGTCGCCGGTCACTCCCACTCCTCCGCAAGGCTCTGACTCCGAAGGGCACGTTGGTGATCGTAGGAGGCGATGGCGGCGGCCCCTGGACCGGAGGCTTCTTCCGCGGCGTCCTTCGGGCTCCACTCTTGTCGCTGTTCGTTGGTCAGAGACTGACCGCTTTCGTCTCGAATGAGAACAAGAAGGACTTGCTGGCGTTCAAGGACCTGATCGAAGCGGGCAAGGTCACCCCCGTCATCGACCGGACCTATCCCCTGATCGAAGCAGCCGACGCGATCCGCTACCTCGAGCAGGGCCACCCCCGAGGAAAAGTCGTCATCACGGTCTAACTCTCCGCGATGACCACTTCCGATGATCGGGTCAGATCCTCTTCTTGATCGTTTCGGTGTCGGCGTCTGGGTGGCTGAAGTGAGGCTCGTCCCGGGTCAGGAACGCGATCTCGTCGACGTAGCACCAATTCCAGTCTTCGCCGGGCTCGTATGACTGCACGATCGGGTGCTCCGCTGTGTGTGCGTGCCCGGATGCGTGCTGGTTCTTAGAGGAATCGCAGCACCCGACGTAACCGCAACTCATGCACAGACGAAGGTGGACCCACTCGTCTCCGATCTCGAGGCATCCGACGCATCCATCGGACATCGGGGTGATGTCTCGGATCTGGTCGAGGTGGCTGCACGAGCTCATCGCTTGAGCTCACTCTATTAGTTGTGGTGCCCCGTCCACGTGTACTTCTCGCTGCAGTTGTACCAGGCTTCACACGACTTGAACCAACCCTCGAAGTCGACCTGGGTGCCGAGTAGTTCGACCCTGAACTTCCCTTTGTCCCCGTCGCCTTTCTCCTTGAATCTGCCCGTCCAGACCTTGCCGTTGTCGCTGACGTCGCCCCAGATCGAGCCTTTGGTCGCGCCACCGTCATCCGTATAGGTGCCCGTGATCTCGCCCTTCTTCTCCTCGAGATTGAGCTTGGGCTTGCCGAACTGGTTCTCCGTCGTCCACTTTCCGTCCCATAGCTCCGCGCTGTTCACGCTCGGAGCGAACGTCATTGTGGCGACCAGCGCGATCCCCAGGCCTACTGCGAGTCGACGGATCATTAGCGCTCCTCCTAGGTCGGGCTGCCGCTAGAAAAGCCTATGGGTGGTGCCTAGGCTAAACAAGGCACTTCGGGCGTTAGCCTCGGGCGGTGCCAGCCGGATCAACGCTTCTAGTCGACGCATCGAGCCTCATTTATAGGGCGCTGTTCTCGACCCCCGATAGCGTCACGACCCCGGACGGTACCCCCATCAACGCCGCCCATGGGTTCCTCAACATGCTGGCGCGGCTCGTTGGCGACCGCGATCCCGACTACCTCTGCTGTGCAACGGACGAGGATTGGCGACCGGAGTGGCGGGTCGAACTGATCGACTCCTACAAGTCGATGAGAGCCGAGCCCGGCAGCGCGGAGGAAGAGGCCGAGGACCGGCTTGCGCCGCAGATGCCGGTGCTGTTCGAGTTGCTCGAGGGAGCAGGAATCCCGGTCGTTGGATGCGACGGGGCCGAGGCCGAAGACGTGATCGGAACGCTCGCCGAGCGTGCGCCCGGTCCGGTCGACATCGTCTCTGGGGACCGCGACCTCTTCCAGCTCGTGCGTGACCCAAAGGTGCGTGTCCTGTATCCAAAGCGGGGCGTGAGTCAGATGGATGAAGTAACCGAGAGCTACATCGAAGAGCGGTACGGCATCCCGGGCCGCGCTTACCGTGACTTCGCAGTGCTGCGCGGCGACCCGTCCGACGGGCTCCCAGGCGTTCGGGGGATAGGGGAGAAGATCGCGAGCTCGCTCGTGGCGCGCTATGGGAGCCTCGACGCGATCATCGAAGCAGCCGAGTCCCCAACCGAAGGCGTGGCGCTCGGCAAGGTGCGCCGGGAGCTCGACTACGTAAGAAAAGCCGTCCAGGTCGTCACCATCCCCACCGACTTACCCATCCCGAAAGTTGACCTGACACGCCCCCGAAAAGAGCCCGACATGTCGTTGTTCGAAATGGCCAAGGAGTCCGGACTGCAGGGAGCTTTGCAGCGACTAGCGACCGCGCTGACGGGCACTGCGCTCGACAACGATTGAAGCTAACGTGTTAACCGGATCCGATGGACGCGGTCAGAGGAGGAGCCATGTTCAAACCGAACAGCGCAACGGCGGCGATACCGGCCCAGGATTTCGATAGAGCCAAGTCCTTCTATGCCGACAAGCTGGGTCTCAAGCCGGTGGACGAGAACGAGCAAGAGGCCCACTACCAAGTGGGGGAGAGCAGGTTCTTGTTGTTCCCGAGCACGGGCAAGGCTTCCGGTGACCACACCCAGCTGGGTTTCGAGGTCGACGAGCTAGATCCGGCCGTGAGCTCGTTGCGCGAGAACGGCGTGGTGTTCGAGGAGTACGACTTCCCAGGGTTCAGGAGCGTCGACGGGATCGTCGAAGTCGGCGGGATCCGGGGCGCCTGGTTCAAGGACTCGGAAGGCAACCTTCTCGCCGTCTCGGAGCGAGGGGCCTAGCCCAACCTAGGACAGCACTCAGCAACAGGAATCACCTCGCGGGGGAGGTGGTTGACCCAACAGAATGACCCCCGACCGCGTGATCCGCAGCTATCTGGTCATCAGTGGCCTGTTCACGCTGTCCGCTTCGTTGATCTGGGGGATCAACACCTTGTTCCTGCTCGAAGCGGGGCTGTCGATCTTCGAGGTGTTCGTCGCAAATGCCGTGTTCACCGCCGCGATGGCATTGTTCGAGATCCCCACCGGCGTCGTCGCCGACACGAGAGGCCGGCGCGCTTCGTTCCTTCTGTCCGAGATAACGCTTGCTATCGGCACCCTTGCCTATGTGGGCGTCGCCGCGATCGACGGCGGTCTACTGCTCTTCTCTCTCGCCGGGATCATCCTCGGGTTGGGCTACACGTTCTATTCGGGAGCCGTCGAGGCTTGGCTGGTCGATGCACTGGGGGCCACCGGCTACAAGGGAGAGTTGGACAACGTCTTCGCGCGCGCCTCGATGGTTTCCAGCGTCGCGATGATCATCGGGACGATCGGGGGAGGAATCCTCGGTCAGATCGACCTGTCGTTGCCGTACATCGCGCGCGCCGTGCTCGTCATGATGGCCTTCACCGTGGGATTCCGCACGATGCACGATCTCGGGTTCACGCCGAGGACGATGCGTGTGCATGGCATAGGCGCTGAGATGAAAAAGGTCGCCCGGGCCGGCCTGACCTATGGATGGCGAACGCCGGCCGTCAGACTGCTCGTCATGGACTCGTTCATAGCCTTCGGGTTCTTCTCGTGGGCCTGGTACGCGTGGCAGCCGTATTTCCTCGAGCTCTACGGCAAGGACGCGGTGTGGCTGTCGGGAGTGATCGCGGCGCTGTTCGCTCTTGCCGGCATCGCAGGCAACACTCTCGTCGGTCGTTTGGCCAAACCGGGTCGCCGGCGCACAACGATCCTTCTCGGCGCTTCCGGGGTGACGACCCTGACCATGGTGTTGACGGGTGCGGTTCAGCTGTTCTGGGTGACTGTTCCCATCTTCTTGGTCGGAGCGATTGCCGGCGGCCTGCTGCAACCGGTTCGCCAGTCCTACCTGCATCACTCGATCCCGTCGTCCGAGCGAGCCACGTTGGTGTCATTCGATTCACTGGTCGGCAGCCTCGGCAGCGTCGGTGGCCAAATGGGGCTCGGATACCTCTCGCAGGAGCGCTCGATCCCGGCTGGTTTCGTGATCGGAGGCCTGACCACAGCGCTGGCGCTTCCCATCCTCGGGAAGTTGCGGTCTTTGAACGAACCGGCGGACCACATCACATCGGCGCAACTAGCTCAGGAGCCGATAGCAGAACCTGCGGCATAGAGGCGGGTAGCGTTTGCGCATGCGAGAAGAGCTTGGGGCGATATTGGGCGATCGGCTCGTTACGAGCGAAGCGGTCCGAGAGCAGCATGGGACGGATGAATCCGCTCTTCCCGCGGCCTCGCCCGATGCCGTTGCCTTCCCCGAGACCGAAGAGGAAGTGGCGCGGATCCTGCGCGTCTGCTCCGAGCATCGGATCCCGGTCATCCCCTTCGGTGCGGGAACTTCCCTGGAGGGGCACGTGCTGGCTCCCTCCGGCGGCTTGAGTATGGATTTCAGCCATATGAACGAGATCGTTTCCGTGAACGTGAGTGACCTCGACGTCACCGTCCAGGCCGGGGTCACTCGCAGGCAGTTGGACGAACGATTGCGACGCGACGGGCTTTTCTTCCCGGTGGACCCCGGCGCGGATGCAACCTTGGGCGGCATGGCCTCGACGGGCGCATCCGGCACGACCACCGTTCGGTACGGGGCCATGAAAGAGAACGTTCTATCGCTGCGGGTCGTGCTGCCCGGTGGACAGGTCATCCGGACAGGTCGCCGCGCCCGAAAGACCTCTGCGGGATACGACCTCACGAGATTGTTCGTCGGGTCCGAGGGCACGCTTGGCGTCATCACGGAAGTGACCCTGCGAGCGTATGGGATCCCGGAAGCCATATCGGCTGCGATCGCGAGCTTCCAGACGATCGAGGGTGCGGTTTCTGCTGTGGTGACGACGCTTCAGATGGGGATACCGGTCGCGTGCGCGGAGTTTCTCGACGAAGCAGCGATGGGCGCGGTCAATGCGCACTCCGGACTCGATTACGAGGTGGCCCCGACCCTCTTCTTCGAATTCCACGGCTCCTACGCTGGTGTCTCCGAGGATGCGCAGAACGTCGAGGCGATCGCGAAGGAGAACGGCGCCACCGGTTTTCGGGCTGCTCTCGACGAGCGAGAGCGAGTCCGCCTCTGGCGCGCTCGCCACGACCACTACTACTCGGCACTCGCGCTGCGGCCCGGCTCTAGAGCGATCGTTACGGATGTGTGCGTACCCATCTCCCGGCTCGGCGACTGCATCATCGAGAGCAAGCGCGACATTGAGAGCACACCACTGGTGGCGGCGACCACAGTCGGACACGTGGGCGACGGCAATTTCCATCTGATGCTTCTGGTCGACCCCGATGATGCAGACGAACTGAAAACGGCCGGGTGGGTCAACGAGAGGTTGGTCGATCGCGCTCTCGCCATGGACGGAACCTGCACGGGGGAGCACGGTATCGGGCTCGGGAAGATCGACTCCCTGGAGAAGGAGATGGGCGAAGCAGTGTCGGTTATGAGAGCGATCAAGCAAGCCCTCGACCCCCACGGCATCATGAACCCGGGGAAGGTGCTCAGGACGCTGCCGCAGGCTGGTACAAATCCCACATGACCATCGTGCCGGACACGAAGGATTGGACGTTCGTGCTGGAGCGAACGTGTCCCGAGTGCGGTTTCGACGTCACAACCTTCCCGCGGGAGCAGGTCGGGGAGATGATCCGTGACAACGCCGCTTCGTGGCGCAGCTTGCTAAACGACCCGATGGTGAACGAGCGGCCTTCCGACGACCGCTGGTCGGCCCTCGAGTACGCGTGCCACGTGCGAGATGTGTTCGGCCTCTACGATGAGAGGCTGATCATGATGCTCGAGCAAGACGATCCGAGCTATCCGAACTGGGATCAGGACGAGGCTTCCATCGAAGGCCGCTACTCGGAGCAGGACCCGGAAAGCGTGGCCACCGATATCGAGGCGGCGGCCCGTCGGTTGACGGATCGGTTTGATTCCATCGAGACCTCGCAGTGGGAGCGCACCGGGAACCGCAGTGATGGCGCCAGGTTCACGATAGAAACGTTCGCTCGCTACCTGATCCACGACCCCATCCATCACGTCCACGACGTGAAGCAGGGCTACGCCAAGCTGGGTTAGGAGGAACGATGAAGCTCGAGGGCATCCATCACATCACCGCGATCACCGGCGACGCCCCCGGCAACGTGCGGTTCTATGCGGGCACGCTGGGGTTGCGTCTGGTCAAGAAGTCTGTCAATCAGGATGTCCCGAACATCTACCACCTCTTCTACGCGGACGAGGAAGGTGGTGCCGGCTCCGACATAACCTTCTTCGAGTATCCGGGCGCGGCGCCGGGACGCGCGGGGGCCGGCATGGTCCATCGGATTGTCTGGCGGGTGGCATCCGAGGAGGCCCTCGACTTCTGGGAGCGTCGGCTGGCCAAGCACGGCGTAGACAGCGCTCGCGAAGACGGGCGTTTGCGGTTCACCGATCCGGAGGGGCTCGATCTCGAGCTTGCGGTCGTGGACACGACCGACGAACCGTTGCGCGCCAAACACCCCGAGGTCCCCGAGGAGCATGCGATCTCCGGCTTCGACTCCGCACGCGCGTTTACCGCGGACCCATCTAGGAGCGACGGGCTTCTCGTCGACGCGTTGAACTTCGATCGCTCGGGTGACAGTGCCTACGAAGCGCGCGGCTCGGACCGAGGCTCGACTTGGATCTACGACCAGGCCCCCGCGGGGCGAGGATTGCAGGGTGCCGGCACGGTCCATCACATCGCGTGGGCCTCACCCACCGAGGATCACGAAGCCTGGCGCCAGAGGGTGGAAGAGGCGGGCGCGAACCCCACTCCTGTTATCGACCGCTTCTATTTCAAGTCCATTTACTTCCGCGAACCGTCCGGGGTGCTCTTCGAGATCGCTACGGTCGGTCCCGGGTTCGCGGTCGATGAACCGATCGAGTCACTTGGAGAGAAGCTCGCGCTTCCGCCGAACTACGAACATCTGCGGGCGCAGCTCGAGAAGGAGCTGACGCCCCTTCCCGATCCGCGCACCGAATCGATGAAGACCTAACTCGTCTCGTTCGGGTCCTCATCCGACGCCAGCTTCAGGGAGATCTCATTAACGTCTGAAAAGTGGCGCTCCTGGATGGGGAGGGCCCACTGGACGAGCTCGATGACGTCCTTGCGGCCCGCTTGATCGGCCATCTGTTGCAGGACCTTCCAGTGCCCGACCTCCCCGGCTTCGGCCATGGTCAGGAACTCGAACCCGTCGAGGGCATCGGCCTCCTCGTCGATGTAGGTCGAGAGCATGTCCGAGCCCTTTGACTTCGTCTCGCGCGCTTTCTCGAGGATCGCCGTCTTCTTCCCGTCGATCGAGTCGGCGATCGCGGTACCTCGCTGCTCGGTTTCGGCAGCTTCCTCGTTCATCCTCTCGAGCACATCCTTCACAGACTCGGGTCCATCGAGCTTGATGACCTTGTCGGTCGCGGCCTGTGCAGCCTGTGCAAGACCGATGACCTCGGCCAGCTTCTCTTCGAGATTCGTCAGGTCCGCCATCTGAAACCTCCTGGGTTGGGAACGTGGCTTGCAAGATGTACCCAGTCATCGACAACTCATTCACTCAATGCATCAGACATCGGAATGCCATCGCGTCCTCGGCGGTTGTGACCTGAAACGATCGGTCCCAACGTGGGGAGGCTTGATGGCCGCGTTACGAGATGCACCACCGGACTTGCAAGTGTCGAAAGAGCGAGCGCTCGGTCCCGTGGAAGCTGGAGTCACGATCGTCGAGTACGCCGAGTTCGAATGCCCCCACTGCGGGCGCGCCCATTTCCAATTGGAGGCATTGCGGGACAGGCTTGATGAACTCGACGCACGCCTGGTCTTCCGGCACTTCGCCCGCGATGAGGTGCATCCCTATTCGGTGAGGGCAGCCGTAGCAGCGGAGGCCGCAGGCGCACAGGGGCGATTCTGGGAGATGCACGATCACCTTTTCGAGCACCAGCACTCTCTCGATTACGACGATCTCAGGCGGCATGCTCTCGCTGTTGGGCTGGATGTTGACCGATTCATGAACGACCTGCTCGACCCACGACACGCCGAGAGCGTGAATGCCGAACGTGAGGAAGGGGTGGAGCGGGGAGTTACCAGTACTCCCACCTTCTTCATCAACGGCGAGCGCTACGACGGCGGCTACGGCACTCAGGAGTTGATCGAGGCGATCGAGCAGCGACGCCGGGCGTAGAGGGAGTTAGGCTCGACGCAACCCCGCTTCGGTCTAGGGAGGGTGCTGTGGCGACCACTCATTTCCGAACCTGTCCGCTATGCGAAGCGACCTGCGGGCTGGCTATCACCATGAACGGCGGCGGCATCGAAAGCATCCGCGGCGACCGGGAAGACGTCTTCAGCCACGGTTTCATCTGCCCCAAGGCGACCGCGGTGAAGCATCTCGACGAGGATCCCGATCAGCTGCGCCGCCCTCTGGTTCGGGACGGTGGCGAGCTGCGCGAGGCGAGCTGGGACGATGCCTTCGCCGCGCTCGAGAGCGGGCTCGCTCCGATCTTCGAACGCTATGGGCGGAACTCGGTCGCGATGTACGCAGGCAATCCCACCGTTCACAGTCTCTCGGCGACGGTGATGATCCCGGTCTTGGTCAGGGCGCTCAGCAGCGAGAACTTCTACACCGCCGCGAGCGTCGACCAGATCCCCAAGCATGTGTCCTGTGGATTGATGTTCGGCAGTCCGACCCTCATCCCGGTCCCCGACATCGATCGCACCGAGTATCTCGTCGTGCTCGGAGCCAATCCGTGGGTCTCCAACGGAAGCCTCGCGACGGCCCCCGACTTCCGCGGCCGGCTCGAGGCGATAAGCAAGCGTGGGGGCAAGGTCGTGGTGGTCGATCCCAGGCGAACCGAAACGGCTGCCGGAGCGGACGAGCATGTGTTCATCCGACCCGGGACCGACGCTTTCTTCCTGCTGGGCATCGTCAACACGCTGTTCGCCGAGGACCTCGTCGATCTGGGCTCCCTTGCGCCGCACGTCGCGGGTCTCGAGGAAGCGCGCGCCGTGCGGAGCCGTTCTCGCCGGAGGCCGTCGCGTCTCGCACCGGGATACCGGCCGAGGTGACCCGACGGATCGCCCGCGAGTTGGCGAGCGCGAAATCGGGCAGCGTGTACGACCGCGTCGGAGCGCACCAGGCTGAGTTCGGAACCATCACTTCGTGGGCCAGCGACGTGATCAACGTGATCACCGGGAACCTCGACAGCCCCGGCGGTCGGATGTTCCCGCTGCCTGCCCACGGCGGGCCCGACCCTGCAAAGCCGGGCGGGCGAGGATGGAGCATCGGCCGGTTCTCGAGTCGCGTGAAGGGGTACTCCGAGGCTTTCGGCCAGTTGCCCGTCGCCACGCTGGCAGACGAGATCGAGACGCCGGGCGACGGTCAGGTGAAGGCGCTGATCACGATCGCCGGCAACCCGGTGCTGTCGACTCCCAACGGGAGTCGCCTTGCCAATGCGCTGGATCAACTCGAATTCATGGTGGCCGTGGATCCCTACGTCAACGAGACGACCCGTTTCGCCGACGTCATACTCCCGCCCCCGCCGTTGATGTCACGCCACCATTACGACTTCGCTTTCTACGGCCTGTCCGTCCGCAACGTCGCCAACTACAGCCCGCCCTCGGTCGCGACCGACTGTCCCGACGAGTGGGAGATCCTGTCGCGCATCGCTCTTGTAGCCAGTGGGCAGAGCGCTACTGGAGACGCCGCAGTGGTTCCGAAGCTCGCTCTCGACTTCCTCGTGCAGAAGGCGGTGGCCCCCGGCGGGCCGCTCGAGGGCCGCGACCCCGAAGATGTCTATCGCGGCGTCGAGAAATACGAGCCGATCCAGCAGATCCTCGACTTCCGCCTCCGCTCGGGCCCGTACGGGGACCGTTTCGGGGAGAAGCCCGACGGCCTCACGCTCGCGCGCTCTGGAAGAGAACCCGCACGGAATCGACTTCGGCCCCCTCACGTCGCGCCTCCCGAACGCGCTAAGGACTCCCTCGGCCAAAGTCGAGCTGGCGCCACCCGAGATCGTGGAGGACGTTCAACGTCTGCGCGCCCGCCTCGATACGCCCACCGGCGAGCTCGTCCTGATCGGCCGACGCCAGCTGCGCTCCAACAACTCCTGGATGCACAACGTCCCAACGATGATGAAGGGCAGCAACAAGTGCACCTTGATCGTGCATCCGGACGACGCCGCACGACTGGGCCTGGCCGAAGGCTCGAATGCCCGAGTCAGGTCACGCGTGGGCGAGGTCGAGGTCCCGGTCGAGTTGAGCGACGAGATGATGCCCGGCGTCGTGAGCCTGCCCCACGGCTGGGGCCACGGGCGCAAGGGAGTGCGCATGTCGGTAGCGGAGGCCAACGCCGGCGTCTCGATGAACGACCTGACCGACGAAGCGATCATCGACCCGCTTTCCGGCAACGCGGTCCTCAACGCGGTGCCGGTACAGATCGAGCCCGTGACCGTCACGGATGAGGTACACGCAGCGAGCGGGGCTCAGGGGTAGGGCTCCGCCTCCCACCGCCCGTCCGCTTTGGCGCGCTCCACCTCGGCAAGGCCCGCGGGCTTCATCTTCCCGGCCTTGATGAGAGCCGTGGCCTTGTCGCGGTTGATCTTCGACCAGTTGCTGCGCGGCCTGCGAGGAGTGAATCGCTGGAGGTAGTAGGAGTCGTCGAGCCTGTTGACCTTGCCATCGATCCACCCGAAGCAGAGCGCAACCTCGACGGCTTCCTGGTAGGTGACGGACTCGATGCCCGAGGCCTTCTTGGCGAACTTGACCCGCACGCCGGGGGCGATTCTGTGGTTCTTGGACAGCCACTTGGCCCAGGCAGAGCGGGTGGCGAAGAACTCGATGGGCAGCTCAGGAGCCATCGGCCGAGTCAATCACGGGCCCCCCGCCCTAAGTACTGGACAAATCGGGTTACGGTGTAGTAAGTTACGTCACCGTAGGCTACCAACCCGTAACCAGCTCGTCCGAAAACAGGAGGTTCTCCCCATGGCTCAGGCCGTCCAAGAGGTAGGAGGGGCGCAGCCCATCCCGGGCGTGAGGAAGCTCGATCCTCGCCTCGCCAAGTTGCAGCGCCGGCTCACGCTGTTCGTCACGGTCGTGCCGTTCATCGGCTTCATCGCGGCGGTGACGCTCCTGTGGGGACACGGGCTCAGCGCCACCGACGCTGGGATCGCGCTCTCCTTCTATCTGTTCGCGGGGTTTGGGATCACGATCGGGTTCCATCGCTACTTCACCCATCAAAGCTTCGAGACCAACCGCTTCATGCGAGGTCTGTTCGCCATCGCGGGATCGTTCGCCGTGCAGGGACCCGTGATCAAGTGGGTTGCCGACCACCGCCGTCACCACGCTTTCCCCGACCAGGAAGGCGACCCGCACTCGCCGCATCTCGAGGACGGTCCGGGCGTTCGCGGCGTCGTCAAGGGTCTGTGGCACGCGCACATGGGCTGGCTGTTCTCGGACGAGACCTCGTCCGCCCGCAGGTGGGCCCCCGATCTGGTGAAGGATCCGATGATCCGTCGGATCGACAGGTTCTTCCCGTTGTGGATGGTGCTGACGTTCGCACTGCCTCCGCTGGTCGGGTTCGCGTTGACCGGCACGCTCGCCGGCGCGCTGAGCGCTTTCCTCTGGGGCTCGCTCGTCAGGATCTTCTTGCTTCACCACGTGACGTGGAGCATCAACTCGATCTGCCACTTCTACGGCAAGCGCCCCTTCGAGGGCGACGACCACTCCACCAACAACTGGCTGCTGGCGATCGTCTCGCTGGGCGAGTCGTGGCACAACAATCACCACGCCTTCCCGTCCGCGGCGATCCACGGCGTCGACAAAGGCCAGGTCGACATCAGTGGAGGACTCATCGCGTTCCTCGAGAAGATCGGCATGGCGCGAAACGTCCGTCGCGTAAGCGAGAAACAGCTAATCGCCAAGACGAACTGAAAGCTCCCGCGGTGGCGGACACAAGGGGGCGCCGGGTGCGGATGACCGGCCAGCAGCGCCGCGCCCAGTTGCTGGACATCGGCCGCTCGGTGTTTGCCGGTGTCGGCTATGAGGCCGCATCGATCGAAGAGATCGCCAAGCGCGCGAAGATCACCAAGCCGGTCGTCTACGAGCACTTCGGCGGCAAGGAAGGCCTCTACGCGGTTGTCGTGGATCGCGAAGTGAGGAACCTCGTCGAGTCGATAACCGAAGCCCTCGAGGGAGACAACCCCCGGGTATTGCTCGAGCAGGCCGCTCTCGCGCTTCTCACCTATATCGAGGAAGAGCCCGACGGGTTCAAGGTCTTGCTACGTGACGCCCCGATCGAGGGCGGCAAGGGGAGCCTGGCGAGCGTCATCGGCGACATCGCCGGCCAGGTCGAGTACATCCTCGAGAACGAGTTCGAGCAGCGCGGCTTCGACCCCAAGCTCTCGCCGATCTACTCCCGTGCCCTCGTCGGGATGGTCGTGCTGGTCGGGCAGTGGTGGCAAGAGGTCGGCAAACCCAAGCGGGAAGTGGTGGCCGCCCACCTCGTGAACCTCGCCTGGAACGGCCTTCGAGGACTGGTGGCGGAGGTCGAGGAAGCCGGGGGCCGGGCGGCCAGTTGAACGTCGCGCAAACGTTCCCCCTCTAGGGCAGGAGACCCCCCCAAGGCGCCGAACCGTCCTTCCAACGGGCAAGGCAAGCACGGAGGTTGGCTGTGGCGTTCTCGAGACGAGATTTCATCAAGGCAGGGGCTGCGGCCGGAGCCTTGCTCGTGGCGCGCCCGAGTGGCTTGCTGGCTTCGGTTCTCGGCCCCTCGGCCGAGTTCTCGACCGCGCGTGCCTCTCGGCTGTTCCCGGGAACCTGGCTCGCCCATGCCGACCTGCACAACCACACCCTTCAATCCGACGGCGCCGGAGACCCCGCGCTGGCCTTCGCCTCGATGCGCGCGGCGGGTCTCGACATCGCTGCGCTGACCGACCACACGACTCTGGGAACAACGGATGTGCAGGGCCTCGAAGCCTGTTCGCAATGCGGTGACGTCATGGGCGTCGACGAAGCGGAGTGGCAGCGCACAAAGCAACTTGCCGATGCTGCTCAAGAAGACGGTGCATTCACCGCCATCCGAGGATTCGAATGGTCCAGCCCCACGCTCGGGCACATGAACGTCTGGTTCTCCGAGCGGTGGATCGACCCATTGCACACCGGTGGCGGGACTGCCGGCGAAGGGGCCGGATACTTCATGCACTCTGAGTCTGATGGCCGGATGCCGGCGGGCTTGACCACGCCGCTCGACACGATCACCCGCACGCTTCCGACTAGAGGAAGCAACATGTCGTTGTTCTACCGCTGGCTCAACACGTCTCCAAGCGATCCGGTGCTTCCCGGCGGACTCGACGGCATCGCCGGTTTCAATCATCCCGGCCGCGAGCCGGGCCGCTTCGGCTACTTCAAGTTCGAGCCGCAGTTGAAGGATCGCATTGTGTCGCTCGAAGTCTTCAACCGACGCGACGACTATCTCTTCGAAGGCACCGACTTCGGAGAGGCGTCTCCGATCAACGACTGTCTCAACCAGGGCTGGAAGGTGGGACTCCTCGGCGTAACCGACGAGCACGAACCCGTTTGGGGCTATCCGGACGGGAAGGGACGCACGGGGCTGTGGGTAACGTCACTCACCCGGGACGCGGTCAAAGAGGCGATGCTCGCCCGGCGGTTCTTCTCCACTCGTTTGCGGGGCCTGAGGCTCGACGCCGCCGCGAACGGGCACCGCATGGGCAGCGAGTTCCCCTACGACGGCGAGGCCATCACCTTCCAGATGGACATCGACCGGGGGCCGGAATGGTGGGGCAAGCCCCTCAACGTGCAGGTTCTGGGCTCCGGCACCGGTATGCCCGAGGTCCTCGCATCCGTCGATGTCGTGGTTCCAACCGACTCCGAGCCGGCGATCTCTTTCACGCTCCCGGGCGACGCCTTTGCCAACACTTCGTGGGTGGTGCTCCGCGTGAGCGACCCGGCGGAGGCCGCGGACGGCCGAGCGGACGACGCTTGGAAGGGCTTCGGGAACGGGGTGGCGTACGCCAGCCCGTTCTTCCTCAACCGAGCCTGAACCGCTTGCAGGAGACCCGCTTCGGCGGGAGAACCCCACCCCTATGAGAAAACTGACGGTCTTCCTGCTGATCCTCTGCCTTGCGGCTATCGCCGCTTCGCCTGCGAGCGCTGCCAAGAAGAAGAAGGGCCCCAAGCCCTACACGAGCGAGGAAGTCAGCATCGCGGCGGGCCATGCGGCCTTCTACGGAACTTCGGGAACCCTGCTGTCGGTGACCGCGCAGGAGTTCATCAATACCTGTGCGATCCCCGGCTCCAACGGAGTCGACGCCTACGTGTTCGAGGTCCCTGCGGACTACCAGGGTATCGACTCGGCCATCTCGGCTTTCGGCTCGGGCAGCACCACCGGACACGATCTCGACATCTATCTGGCCGACGAGTCGTGCGCCATAACGATGGCTTGGAACAGCACGAACGTGGACGAGACGGGGATCGTGCCCAAGGGCACGGCCTACATCCTTCTTCACAGCTTCGGCACCGGAGCCTCGCCCGCAGGCGGGGGCGACACTGTCACCGCACATTTCGAGCTGAAGCCTCTCTAGACTTCGCTCAGCAGCGCACGTTCCGGGACATCGCGACCGGCAACCCACTCGGCCCCCCCGAGAAGTAGGCGCGGATGCGGCACTTCCCCCGGCCTGGGCTCACGAACGACCCACCGAATGAGGACGTCGGTGCCCCCTTCTCGGTGCGGACGCGCACGCTGATCCTGTTGACCCTTTCGTAGACCGCACCATTCTTCTTGAGAAGGGTGACCGTGACGTTCGCTCCCGGGCTCGAAGGAGACAACACCCCGCCGAAGCTGAGGGCGCTGCCGTTCTTCTGTGCATCCAAGGCGATCGAGTTGGAACCGTTCGTTACTCCAGGGGCCGGCGCGATCCGTGCAGTTGCCGGTGGCCCGATGCGATCGATCTCGTCCACGGCGCGCACGTTCACGACGGCACCGTAGGTGGATGAAGATCGAACCGAGCAGAAGTTTGACCCGGCTCGGTTGCGGCGAACAACCTGCGGCCGTCGCCGGCATCGACCACGACTTCGTAGCGTTTCACGCCCACTCGGGTCACCTTGCCCCAGCTCGCCTCGATGCCACCTTCCACCCTCTTCACCTTGAGCTTCGACGGCTTCGGAATGGCCGGGGGCGGCGGAGCGTCGAAGCTTGCAACCTCGACCTCTTCACGCAACAGCCCATCCTGTTCCACTAGCGCAAACACCGTTCGTTTGCCTGCCGGGCCGAGGGCCGGCCTGAACGTCAACGAGCCTTGAGGAGCATCGGCGATCCCCAGCACCTCCGTCGAGTCGTTGTGACGCGCCACGAACGTGACCGTCTGGCCGGGGATCTGCTGCACCCCGCTCCACGAAAGGGTCCTCTGCGTCCCGGTGCCCGTCACGGTGGCCTGAACCTTGGGCTCGGGCAGTCCCTCGGCGGAGCTGGTCTCGAGCAACGGGGCAGAACCCGGCTTGAGCTCGAGCTTCCAGTCGCCCGGGCTCGGGTTGGTCACGACGATGTAGGTGGTGAAGTCGTCCGGGTTACGGAAGATGAAGTAGCGGTCGGTCAATCCGTCGAGTGATGGATTGGCCGCGGTCTCGAAGCGCTCGCCCTGGGGTCCAGTCAGCACGACCTCCGGCGGCGCCCCGTCGCCTTTGAGGGCGATCGCGAGCGCCCGCTGGTCGGAGGTGACCGGGTAGGTCTGGGCCATAGTCGAGGCAACCGCGCGATAAGTCTCCCTGGCGAACAGCATCGGCTGGCCGGGCACGGCCCTGACCAGTCCTTTCGCTATCCACTTGCTCATGTCGCAGCCGCCGGGCTCGAACTGACTGTCGCCGAACAACTGCCATGGTGGCGCCACCCACGTGTACCTGAAGCCGGGTTCGAACGGGCCGATGTTGAAGCATGCAGCGGCTCCCAGGCTCGTGACACGGACCGTGGCGTCGACGCGCGCCTTGTCCCAGACCCAGAGTCCCCCCTTGCCCTCGATTCCGAAGTTCTTGTTAGGAATGTTCCACCCGTCGACGCTCGCCTTGAGCGCGACCTGCTGAGAGCTTCCCCGACCTTCCCTGATCGCCGCCGCATCGGGGCACCGATGGCTGAACCCGTAGGCTTCCGAGTAGCACCAGCCCATCTCGGCATGGAAGAAGACCTCGAAATCCGTGTAGATCTTGACGTTGGCTTCGGCCAATTGGAGTTGAAGCACCTTCAGGACAGCGTTCAGCTCGAACAACCCTGGATTCGAGTTCGTGTACGAGAAGTCGGAGTCGATCGAGAGAACTCGTTGCTCTAGGACCCGCGGGCCGAAGCTCAAGCCCAGCCGGCCGCCGAGCTTGAAGTCGGGATCGGTCTCGAAGCTGATCCCCAGATCGGTGACGAAGACCGGACCCACGGGGACGCCGCTGCCCAGATTGGCCTCGAAGGAGGCGGCGCGGCAGCGAACCGCGAGACACTGCTACTTCTCCCGAAGCTCCGATGTTGATCGCCGGGAGCTTGGCAGTGCCCCCGCCCCTCCAGAGGTCCTCGGACGCGATGTACTCGAGATACATCGGACCGACGTGGAGGACGTCGCCGATCTTCACTTCGTCGACGTCGATCCTCAGACCGCCGAGGCTCAGGCCGCCGGCGTTCGTGGCGGCGAAGTCGACCGCCCCGGTTATGCCCCCGAACAGAGCCGGGAGCTTGATGGTCGTATGCAGTACGACTCCGAAGTCCTGTTTCTCGACGCGGAAGTCACCCGTGATCGGAAGACCGGCGAGCATCAACTGCCCCTGCGCAACGTTCGGCAACTTCAAGGGGAAGGAATCGAGCTGGAGGTTCCAGTTCAGGGCGTTGAACTTATAGAGCGTGATGTCGCCGACCTTTGCCAGGATGTCCTGGCCGCCGTTGCCCAGCGCCGTGAGCCCGAACGTCTTGGGATCGAACGTGATCTTGGGCGCTTCGATCCGGATGCCGTTGAACGAAACGCCTCCGGTCGCCGTGTAGGTGCCGTTTGGCTGGCGCAGGAAGCAATCCGCTTTCAGCTCGACGCCAAATCCGAACCGCAACGGTTCCGACTGGCATCTGGGCACGTCGACGTTGAACCGGACGATTTCGGGACTCGAGTCGGCGGTCCCGTTCCGATCCTTGGCGAAGATCGAGAACGTGTGCTGGCCGTTATCCAATCCGGAGAACGTGACTCTCCCGAAGGTAGCGTCGCGATCGTTGCGTCCCGTACAGGTCCGCGCGCGACCGTCAAGCGTGCAGGTGAACGTGGAATCGAGCTTGTTCGACGAGTACTCGAAGGTCACGGTGTCGACGTGGTGCAGAGAACCTTCGGCCGGACCGGACCTGATCGCGGTATTGGGCGGCTGGTTGTCGTCGACCAGGAAGGGCCACTCCGCCGGCGATGGGTCGGCTACGCCGCGGCAGATCGACCGCACGCACGTAGAAGACATGCCGTCCGTCGGTTACCCGTGGGTAGTACTTTGAGCCACCGGGGCACGGCTGGAACTCTTCGTTGTCGAGCTTGCACTCGAACGTGCTGCCAGGTTTGTCGGACGTGAAGTCGAACCTCACGTAGGAATGGTTCCAGGGCGCCACGTGGGCGAACGGAGGCGCCGTGCGCCCGTCGATCGTCGTGTCGGGAGGCTTCTCCGGGCCGATCCTCACTCCCCAATCGACCCATGTAAGACCGCTGATGAGGATGTTGAGCGGATTCTGGCCGCTGCCCTCATAACGCATGATCCAAACCCCATCGCCGCCGCTGCCGCTCCTGAACGCGATGACGCGTCCATCGGGCGAATACGACGGGTCTTGATCGACCCGCGATCCGTCCGTGAGGGGCGCGTTGTTGAGTCCCGTCGCATCGATGTGCCAGATCCTTGCCCCGAAGCCCTCCTGGCGCTCGTAGACGATCTTGCCGTCGGGCCCGTAGTCGGGGGAGATCTCCCTGATGCCGGGAGAGTTCGTCAGGCGCTGGAGTCCGCGCCCGTCGGGCATGATCGACCAGAGGTCGTCGTCCTCGACGAACACGATCCGCCTGCCGTTGGGATCCCACGAGGGCTGTTTTGCGGAGTTGCCGACCTTCGCGATCAGGGCCGGGCACGTCCCGTCGCTTCTCATCCGGTAAAGGAAGTGATCGCCCGTGTTCCCGCTACGGATGAACGCGATCTGCGAGCCGTCGGACGACCAGGTGGGATCGGTGTCGAAGAATGACGCGTTGAGGGTGATCTGGCGCGGGTCGCCGTCGCCGCTCGAGCTCTCAATGAAGATCGCGCTGTTTTGCTCTCTCCCCTTGGCCGTGTATGCGAGCAGGTTCCCATCCGGCGACCATTCCGCTCCCTTCTGGTCTCCGCTGGAGCCTTCGAACGAGTTGGAGAACTCGCCCCTGGATGCGCTTGGGAAGTTGATCGTTTGAACGTGGCGCTGTCCGGGAGGGCTGGAGAAGGAGGTCAAGGCCAACTGGCCCCGTCCGGGGGGAGCCGGAACCTGCCGAGGCGCCGGACAGGAGATGGGAGTCACCTCGAACCAGTGAAGCGCGGGAAATTCGTCTTTCCTCCCGGCGACCGTAGCCAAAACCTCGAAGCGGTAGACCCCCAGCTCGAGGTTGGAATAACTGATACCCGTGGGTTGGCACGGACCGGTCGGGGCGACCGGGGTTCTCCCTCGGGTGAGATCCAGCAGCGTGCATTCGAACGTCGTTCTCGCCGCGTCCTCCGGGGTCGTGTGGTAGGTGAACGACGCCTGGTTGGATGTCATGAGCGCCGGTGGGGCCGCATCGATACGCGTGTCGACGTAATTGAAGACCTTGCCGTTCCATATCGCGGGGGTGGGATCGACTTGACCACCCTTGGTCGCACGAACTTGGAATTCGTAGTCCTGGCCGAAATCCCCCGATACGGAGTAGGTCTTCGTCCCATCGGTGTGGGATGGCCACCCCTGCGAGGGACACGAAACCCAGTCGTGGACATCCTGCGACGATGCGCCCGGGCCGCCGAGCTTGCACTGGAAGCTGGCGTCGATCGTTTCCGTCCTGTACGAGAAAGAGAGAGCGCGGAACGTCGTCGCGCCCGGCTTCGCCGTAAGCACGGTGTCCAGCGGAGGCTCTGTCGGCGCGGGACCCGGCCCGGGTCCTGGCGGAGGTGGAGGCGGCGGTGGCGGCGGCGGGGGTGGTGGCGGCGGGGGTGGTGGCCCTCCACCAGTGCCCCAGTCGGGGCGGAAACCACTGGTCATCCCCGGCACTGCAGCCTCATCCGTACCGTCGGCGTCCATGATCATGAGGGGGCCGTCGGCGCTCGTGATGGGGAGGGTTCGCCTCTGGAAAGCGATCCTCGTCCCGGTCGGCGAGTACACCGGCGCGTGATCCGAGCCTGCGGTTCCGTCGGTGAGCTCGGTCTCTGACCCTCCGGCGCTCGGGATCACGTGGATACGGCCGGGGTCGCCCGGTGATGTTTGTCGAACGTAGGCAATCTCGGCACCGTTGGGGGACCAGGTTGGCTCGAAGTAGAAGTCGGATGCCGTAGGTATTAACTCTTCGGGCGCGTCCGTCGTCGCAGGATTGGTATCGATCGTGAACAGAAAACCGTTATCGCTGAACACGATCGTGGTTCCGTCGGGAGACCAGGCAGGATCTCTGTAGCTCGGCGATGTTGCCGGAGTGATCGTTTCTATGTCGGTGCCGTCCGGATCCATCGTCATCAAGTGGCTCTCGAACGGGGACGCGGGATCCATGCTGATGAAGGCGATCCTCGATCCGTCCGGTGACCAGGTGGGGTTGAACTCGATCCGGGTACTCGTGGAGATCTGGACCTCGTCGGTTCCGTCCGCGTCCATCACCCAGATCTTCCTGATACCGCCGGTGTCCCGCTGTGCGAAGACGATCTTGGTCTGATCCGGGCTCAACTCGGGATCGGCGATGTGGGGGTCTTGGGCGATGGGGTTCAGGGAGTCCAGATCCGACCCGTCCGGATTGACGCTGAAGACCTCAGCATGGTCGCTGTCCACGCCGAACGCGGCGAAGATGATCTTGCCGTCGGTGACCTGTCCCGAGGCCGGAGTGGGTTGCAATACAAGCCCCGAGATGAGCGCTGTTGCGACCGAGATGGCCGCGACGCGACTAAACCGATG
This sequence comes from uncultured Actinomycetes bacterium, assembly GCA_963786155.1. Classification (GTDB taxonomy): domain Bacteria; phylum Actinomycetota; class CADDZG01; order CADDZG01; family WHSQ01; genus CAWAXW01. The sequence continues at coordinate 995,768 of CAWAXW010000006.1, forward strand.
GGTCTCCGGCATTTTCTCCGCCCCCTCTTGGTCCTTACTAGTGGAAGAATTTAGGGGAGGAGCCAGAGCAGAACAATCCACCTAATTGCCTATCTTTGGTAACTAGTCCCTAATCTCATCCCCGGGAGGAACCGGGTCCGCCCGTCTCGAACAACTACTGGTCCGGACAGGGCTGAAGGGAGACCCGGATGAAGAAGTTGAGGACGCTGTTGGTCGTGACTGGGATCGCGCTCGGGAGCCTGGGGTTCATGGCCCCGCCCGCATCTGCGGTCGTCTGTCACGACAACCCCGGTCAGTGTTGTGGGGGCGTCACTGTGCTCGGCAAGGAGATCCTCAGGATCGACTGCGCGGGCTAAGCGGGTGGCGGGGGGCCACACGGCCCCCGCGTCGCCTACTTCTGCCGTGGTCGACAATGAATGACGTGTCGACCGAAGAGAAGATCGAGCAGGAGCCAGTCCTCGCACCGGCTGCGGGCGAGGCCCCAGAAGAGCTACCCGAGCCCCGATCTTTTGCTGCGGCCTTCTACCGATTCCTTGATCGTTACTCGCGTCCCATCCTCGGATCAGCCGGAGTGGCTTTGGGGATCGCGTCGATCGCCACCTACAACAATGACGGAAGCACACGGCGGATGTTCCTGCTGTGGTGTGCCAGCCTCATCACGCTCTCTCTCACTTTCATGCAACCGCGAGTGGGACGCCCGCGGCGTGAATGGCTCCTAGATTTCGCCGCAGCGGGGGGCGTCATGCTCGTCTGCGCGCCGATCTACCTCATCGCCCTCTACGACTGGCCCATCCAAGTCAACTCCGACGAGGTCGTTATCGCCTCGAGGATGCAGGAGTACGCGAATACTCCCGATATGGATCTACTCGGAGTCACCGGCTACCTCGGGCACCCGGCGCTCCTGTTCGTGGGCCTCGGCAAGCTCGGGCAGGCGATAGGGGGGATCGACCTCTTCCACGTCCGCCTCCTGCACGCCTCCATCGGTCTTCTCGCCATCGGCGCTGCGTACTTCTTCCTCCGTCAGCTGCTCCCTCGGCGATGGGCGATCGTGGCGACATTGATCCTCGGGCTCAACCATTCCTTGTTCATGCTCAGCCGCATGGCGATGCGCGAGAACACTGCACTGCTCGTCGAGGTCGTAGCGCTCGGTCTCCTTCTATGGGGTCTCCGAAGGGACCGATTGCTGGCAACGTTCACCGGGGGAGTCGTGGCCGGTCTCGGCTTCTACGTCTACTTCCCGGGCCGGGCCGTGTTCGCGCTTTGGATGGTCGCGCTCGTAAGCCTGGCGGTGTTCTTCCATAAGAGATTGGGTTTCAAGAAGATCGTCCGTGCGGGCGCGGTCGCCACTCTCGGATTCGCCCTGATGGCCTCACCCGTGGTCATCGCCGGGCTCAAGGCTCCACCCGAGTTCAACGAGCAGCAGCGGTTGGCGCTAATGATCTTCCCCGAGTCCCGGCAGATACAGAAGGAATGGGTGGCGGCGGACACGATCGCAGAGGGCTACAAGACAAACGTCGCGTGGGGACTCAGTACCTTCAACAATACGATCCACGACCATGCCTTTGCGTACCCGAACGAAGGGCACGGCTTCGTCGATCCGTTGACAGGGGGACTGTTATGGATCGGCGTGGGGACGGCGATCGTCCGGCTGATACGAGGTCGCTCGGAACCGTGGCCACTAGTGGCCGTGGCGGGGTTCCTTACGCTGTGGCTCGCATATGCCTTCCTGATCAACAAGGCACCCAACTACCCGCGGCTTCTGATAACGCTTCCGTTCGTTGCTTACTTTGTAGCCGAGGCAATCAGAGGAGTGGCCGCGTTGATCGCCGGACTCATTAAGCGTGATGACGCCAAAGCCGTGGGCTTCGCAACCGCGGCGGTGGCCTGCATCGTGGTGGTCGTGATCGGCGGGTGGAACCTCGCGATCGCCAACGACTTCATGGATCGAGGCGAAAGGAAAGGCGACGATATCGGCGATACGGGCCGTTACATAGAGGAGCATCCCGAGCTCGGCGCGTTCTTCCTTTCGGCTGGGCCATCGTTGCGTTACTACGTGTGGGGAGACTCATACATGTGGCCGGACCGCCTTGCCCTGTTCTCAGGCTCGTATGCGAACGTCGGCGCGATCCCTCCGAAGGAATTGAAGACCTGGCAGGGGACTCCGCCGTTCGCGATCTTCATGGGCCGCACCGTCTGGGAGGTCCACAAGCTCCAGCTCCGCGAGCACTATCCGCAGGGCCACCTCGAGACCGTCGGCGCGACCGGTTGGCACAAGGTGTTCGTGGTCCCCGGCATCTAGTCGAGCGGGCGGAACTCCAATACCTGCTGGAAGGTGGGCCGGTTCTGCCACTGCATCGGGTCCTGTCCCTGAACCCCGACCGCGGTGAACTGGATCAGGTCGTCCTCTTCACCCGCATCCCATGCGGCAGGGTCTTCGCCCGACGCGGCTACGACCTCCTCGATCGCGGCCCTCAGGCTCGCCAAGAGCGCGTTGCGACACGCCTTGAGCTTGCCCTTGCCGCAATAGACGCGCGAGAACTTGCCCTTGACGCGTTCGTCGAGAACCGTGCGCAGGTCCTTCTCAACCTGCCCGTAGAAGCCGCCCTGGTACGCGCTTCCGAGGGGGCCGGGCTCGTTGTCGAAGCCCATCGGGATGGCCGCGAAGGCGTCCTTCAGGGTCGGCTTGAAGATTGCCTCGATCGCCTTGGCCCACCACGCGTCCATCACCGCGATCGCCGCGGCGTGGGTGTACTCGCCGCCGGGCTCCGGTGCCTCTCGTTGGGCCCCGTCTTTCACCCATGCCTTCAAGAGGTCGAGGACCGTCTGGACCTGTGCGTCCTTGTCCTTACCGATGACGTCGAGCATGTATGGCAAAACCCGATAGCCGCGCAGGTCGGTTGTCGCAGCGACGCCCATGATGTCGACGAGATCGACGAGCGAGAGCTTCTCGCCTTTCTCCAGCGCGTCCGCAACTGGGTCGGACAGCATCTGGCTCCGGTAGATCGAGCCGTAACCCCAGTTCGCGTCGTTCGAAGTGAACCGAGGCGCCTGCTTGTTGTTCCACGAGACGAGGTACCCCGTGGAAGGGCTGATGTCCTTCGGCGTCTTCTTGAATGAGAGCATCCCGCGCCACTCCCACTTCGCCTTGCCCCACACGGGGAGATCTGGGTTCGTGTGCTGGCCCGGATCGGGTGATAGCCGCCGAGCTGGAACGCGATGTCGTCCGGGTCGACGTAGAGCCAGTTGAACGTGAACGCGAAGCGCCCGAACGCCCTCTGGAAGTCCTTCGGCCCATCGATCTTGGACCGTCCTGGATCTCCACGTAGGTGAGGGCGGAGTCGACCTCGGCACCGAAAGAGGCTCTCTTCGCGACGAATGCAACCGGCTTACCTCGACCGTCGCGCGCGCCTGGACGATGCCGTCGTCGGTTCGCTGTGTCGTCATCTTGACGACGACGCTTTCCTGGCTCGGCTCTCCGGGGATCCCGCCGGCGCTGGGCTTCGCGGTCCATGGGTCGGTCCGCGAGTACATCTCGACGCACTTGCCCTTCTGCATGTAGAAGGTGCTGTCCGCGGCGACCTCTCCGCCTTCGGGGTCGCAGAGCTTCTCGGCGAAGGTGTCGACCTGGTCGCCGCCGGCCGAGGTCGCGCTCCACGCGTAGTCCTGGCCGCGTCCCAGCAAGACGTACTGGGAGATCCCCGGGAAGCCGACGCCGCGCGCGTCGATGCCGGGCCCGTGGAGATCGAGCTCCATGAGGATCTCGGGCGACCAATAGGCGACCTGCGGCCCCATCACTGCGAGCGGGCGACCGCTGACCGAGTGCTCGGCTCCGACGAGGACGGCATTGCTCATCGCCGATGGGAACGCCAGAGGGATCTGGCCGAACGGTCCGTCCAGGTATCCGAGCGAGGTCGTCCGCCGGCGCATCTGCTCCGCGGCGTCGTCGGGACGATCGGGCAGCGCCATCGACTTCGGCTTGACCTTCCCGAGCTCGGCGTTGCAGGGGAAGCGCTTCTCGGTCGTCATCGGCGCCTCGGGATCGTTGGGAACCCGAAGGTCCTTGAAGATCTTCATCGCCTTCTTCTTGCCGAAGCCCTGCGCTACCAGCGCGTTGAAGAAGGCGGCGTTGCCGAGCTCTCCACCTCCGCCGACCCCGAGCTGCGATCCGATCAACGATGCGACCGCGACCGTGTCCGTTGGCATCCAGTCATCCGGCGTCACCTGCAACGCCTCGTACTCGCCCGGAAGCTTGCTCGGGTCCATGCGCGCCTCGTCGATGTACTGGTTGACGCCTGCCGTGTAGTCGATGACGTCCTGTAACGCTATTGCGCCGCGCACGGGGTCGAGCTCGACGACACGATCGATCATCGCCTGCAGCTCTTCTTCGGTGTAGCCGGCGGTGGCGTACGCAGCTCGATCCATGGCGAGGTTCGCTTCACTGGCGCCCAGGAACTCGGACGAGCGCCCGCGGCCGACGTGACGCAGCGTGTCCATCATGAAGAGCCGGTCTTCGGCCGACACGTATCCGGCCCCGAACATGACGTCGCCCCTCGTCGTCCCGTACACGTGAGGGACGCCGAACGCGATGTCGCGAAGAACGACGACGCCCTCGCGCGGGGAGTACTCACTGTCGATATCGTCGGGCTTGACGCCGAACGTCGCATCCTTGAAGTAGTCCGTGAGCTTGTCGGCCGTCATGCCCGGCGTCCCCTGGACGAGTGAGTCGTAGAGCGGGATCTGATCGGTGTTGTGCGGCGGTTGTGTACCTGTCGTCTGCGCCTGCACCAACTCCGGCCCGTTCATGTAACGACCCTGGCCCGGCGGAAGCACGTTCAGCACCGAGCCGCCGCCATCGTTGGTGCCATAGGGCTGGACGGGGGCAGTGCCTTGGGCACTGGCCGCTAGAGGGAGCATCCCCATCGTCGCCACCACCACAGCAGCAGTCGCTCGGCGCACTGGTCTCATTGTTTGCCCCCCGGGCCTAGGTCCCCCAGCGCTTAACCTTATGTGATGGCAGAGGAGTACCGGATGGACAAGGACAGCCTCGGCGAGGTGCGGGTGCCCGCGGATCGGCTGTGGGGGGCCCAGACGCAGCGCTCGATCGAGAACTTCCCGATCGGGCGGGACCGTTTCGTTTGGGGCCGCCGAGTCATCCGTGCCTTCGGGCTATTGAAGAAGGCGGCGGCCCTCGCCAACGGCGAGCTGGGTCAGCTGCCGCACGAAAGGTCGATCTGATCGCGCAGGCAGCCGACGACGTCATCGACGGGCAAACTCGACGACGAGTTCCCCCTGGTCGTGTGGCAGACGGGCTCCGGCACCCAATCGAACATGAACGCCAACGAGGTCATCGCCAACCGAGCGATCCAGATCGCCGGGGGCGAGGTCGGGTCGAAGGACCCGGTTCATCCCAACGACGACGTCAACAAAGGTCAGTCTTCGAACGACACGTTCCCGACCGCGATGCACATCGCGGCGGTCGAGGAGATCGAGGACGTCCTGCTCCCGGCCGTCAAGATGCTTGCGGGACACGCTTCGACGCGAAGGGCGAGTCCTTCGACGACGTCGTCATGGTCGGGCGCACCCATCTCCAGGACGCGACGCCCGGTACGTCTCTCGCAGGTGTTCTCCGGGTGGGTCGCGCAGCTCGACCAGGCGGTCGATGCGATCAAGGGCGCCCTCCCGGATTGTACGAGCTGGCGATCGGGGGCACGGCGGTCGGGACCGGGACTGAACGCGCATGCCTCGTTTCGGGGACGTCGTTGCAGCGAAGCTCGCCGAGGAGACCGGCAAGCCATTCCGTCCGGCCGAGAACAAGTTCGCCGCGCTGTCGGCTCACGACGGGATGGTTCGAGTCAGCTGCGTCGCTGCGGACACTGGCCGTCGTGCTGTTCAAGGTCGCCAACGACGTCCGCTACTACGCGATGGGCCCCCGGCGGGGATCGCCGAGCTGAAGATCCCCGAGAACGAGCCCGGATCCTCGATCATGCCCGGCAAGATCAACCCGACACAGTCCGAGGCGATGACGATGGTGTGCACTCAGGTCTTCGGGAACGACGCGACGGTCGCGTTCGCCGGCTCGCAGGGCGCGTTCCAGCTGAACGTCTACAAGCCCGTCATGCTCCACAACGTGCTCGAGTCGGCATCGCTTCTGGCCGATGCGTGCCGTGCGTTCAACGATCAGTGCGCGGTCGGCATCGAGCCCAACGGGAAGATGATCGACAAGCATCTTCGAGAGTCGCTGATGCTCGTCACCGCCCTGAACCCGCACATCGGCTACGAGAAGGCCGCCGAGATCGCGCTCACGGCGTACAGAGAGGACAAGTCGCTGAAGGAGGTCGCTGTCGGAGCTGGGCTACGTGAGCGAGACCGACTTCGACAAATGGGTACGTCCCGAAGACATGACCGGCCCGCTCCCTGATTAATGCGCTGCTTCGGAGACGGTGATCCCGTCTACGAGCGGTACCACGACGAAGAATGGGGAAGGCCGGATCGTAGCGAACGCGGCGTGCTCGAGCGCATCTGCCTCGAGTCGTTCCAGAGCGGGATCTCGTGGCGCATCGTTCTGGGAAAGCGAGACGCCATCAGACGCGCCTTCCATTCCTTCGATGCCGATGCGATCGCCGAGATGGACGAACGCGATGTGGAGAGGTTGCTCCAGGACGCCTCCATCATCCGGAACCGAGCAAAGATCGAGGCCACTGTCGCGAACGGCCGCGCAACGGTCGCACTGAGAGATTCCGATTCACCACTCGAACGGTTGGTATGGGCCGCGCGACCGGATCACGAAAGGGCCCCGAGCTCCTGGACCGACGTGCCCTCCTTCACCGAAGAAGCCAAGGCCTTGGCCAAGACCCTGAAGCGAGCGGGTTTCCGCTTCGTCGGGCCCACGACCATGTACTCGTCACTTCAGGCCATCGGGGTCGTGAACGACCACCTCGCCTCGTGCCCGGTGCGGTCCGAGGTCGAAGCTCTCCGGTGAGAGTCCTATAATGCAAATGATTCTCATAAACCTTAGAGGAGGACGTGGTGAGGGTTTGGAGGGCGGCCGCGGGCGTTGCCCTTGCCATCGCCGGGCTCTCCTGTGGGGGGGACGGAGGAGTAGCGGACGGATCGGGGCCCCAGGTGGTTGCGGCCTTTTACCCTCTGGCTTGGGTCGCATCGGAAGTGGGCGGGGACGGCGTCCAGGTGACCAACCTGACGGCGCCGGGGGCCGAGCCCCACGATCTCGAGCTCGGCTCGGGGGACATCCGCGAGCTCGCGTCCGCGGACCTGATCGTCTACGTCGGTGAGGGGTTCCAACCGGCGGTCGAGGAGGCGGTCGAAGACACCGACGCCCCCGCGATCGAAGTCCTCTCGCTCCAGGATGACCTCCTTGCAGAGGATCCCCATATCTGGCTGGCCCCCTCGCGCTTGACGGCCGTTGCTAGAGAGGTCGCCACTGCGTTGGCGGAGGTCGATCCGGAGAGCGCGAATGCCTACGACGACAATGCCGTCGCGCTGACGCGCGAGCTCACCAGACTGGACGCGGACTTCGAGACCGGGCTTGCCGAGTGCGAGCAAGATTCGCTCGTAACGAGCCACGAGGCGTTCGGCTATCTCGCCGATGCTTACGGGCTCGAGCAGATAGGCATCGCCGGCATCGACCCCGAAGGAGAGCCGTCTCCGCAGAGACTCGCCGAACTGACTCGCTTCGTCGAGGACGAGGGGATCACAACGATCTTCTTCGAGACGCTCGTGTCGCCCGAAGTGGCCGAGACCCTCGCCGCCGAGGCCGGCGTAACGACCGCCGAGCTCGACCCATTGGAGAGCGAACCCGACTCGGGCGACTACCTGAGTGTCATGCGAGCAAACCTCGAAGCCCTCCAGGCCGGGTTGGGTTGCACGTGAGCGCTCCTTTCGAGCTGCGTTCTGCGACAGTGACGCTCGGCGCGATCGTCGCGTTGGAAGACGTGGACCTCACTCTTCGGCCGGGAGAGTTCCTCGCGCTTCTGGGCGCGAACGGCTCGGGAAAGTCGACTCTGGTGCGCGCTCTGTTGGGCCTCGTCCCTCTTCAAGACGGCGATCTGCGGATCTTCGAGCGCCCGCTCTCGGCGTTCCGTGAGTGGTGGCGGGTGGGCTATGTGCCGCAGCGTTTGGCGGCGGCTCCAGCTACTCCCGCATCCGTTCTGGAGGTGGTGCTCTCGGGCAGGATCGCGCGCTCCCGGAGGTTGCGTCCCTACTCTCGTGTGGATCGCGCCGCGGCCCTGCAAGCGATCGAGGAGGTAGACCTGTCCGAGCGCATGCACACTCCGATCGGCGAGCTCTCCGGCGGCCAGCAGCAACGAGCGTTGCTGGGCCGTGCGCTGGCGGGCGAGCCCGAGGCGCTCCTGCTTGACGAGCCGGTGGCTGCGGTCGATCTAGATCACCAGGAACGATTGGCGGCAACGCTTCGTCGGATCAACGAGCGTGGGTGCGCGGTGCTGCTGGTAGCCCACAGCTTGGGTGCGATGGAGGAGCTGATCGCACGCGAGGTGGTTCTGGAGGGGGGCCGCGTCGTTTACGAGGGGCCCCATCTGCCGCATCACATCCATGCCGACGTCCACCACGAGCATCAGGTCGTCGCCGATTCAGCCCTCGATCGAGCGACACGGCGGTATTGACGTGTTCGACTTCGCCTGCTCGAGCCTGGGACTCGAATTCACCTGCTTCGACTTCATGCAGCGAGCCCTGCTCGCGGGCCGCGCTGGTGGGCCTTGCGGCCCCCAGCATCGGCGTCTTTCTGGTGCAGCGGCGTCTGTCGCTGATGGGAGACGGCATCGGCCACGTCGCATTCACCGGCGTCGCTGCGGGGTTGATCGCCGGAGTCTTCCCGGTGGCGACCGCGCTTGTTGCGGCCGTTATCGGTGCAGTCGTCATCGAATTACTTAGGGAACGGGGCCGGACGGCCGGCGACGTTGCCCTCGCTCTGGTCTTCTACGGCGGGATCGCCATGGGGGTTCTGCTCATCTCGCTCGGCGATACGTCCGGCGCCGCGCTTCTCCCTTATCTCTTTGGATCGTTGCTGCTCGTCGACGGCAGTGAGCTCATCGTGATCGCGCTTGCGAGCATCTCCGTGCTTGCGCTGACGATCCTTCTGCACAAAGAGCTGTTCGCGGTCAGCTTCGACGAGGACGTCGCGCGGGCATCCGGTCTGCGAGTGCGCGCTTACAACCTGCTGGTTGCGGTGACCGCCGCCGTCACGATCGCCGTGACGATGCGAGTTGTGGGGATCCTGCTCGTTTCAGCGATGCTGGTCCTACCTGTCGCTGCAGCACAACAGTTCTCGCGTAGCTTCCGAGGGACGGTTGTTGCTTCCTCGCTCGTGGGCCTTGCCGTGAGCATCGTCGGATTGATAGTCGCGTTCTATGCCGACGCGGCCCCCGGCGCCACGATCATCTTGACGGCCATCGCAGCGTTCATCCTGGGTCGCACGGGCCAGATGCTTCGAACGAGAGGAGCGAGATCGTGACCGCGGAAGAGGCTCGGAAAGAGAAGGCCGCCGGCGTGCGCTCCACGCGTCAGCGCGCCGCGATCGTGGAAACCTTGCGCCACGCGTCGGGCTTTCGCACGGCCCAGGACCTGCACGCCGACCTCGCCGCAGCCGGCCACCGCGTGGGGCTCGCGACCGTCTATCGCAACCTCCAGGCCCTCGCTACCGCGGGTGAGCTCGATGTTCTGCACCTCGCCGGTGAGGACCTCTACAGGCTGTGCGGAAGCGACGAGCACCATCACCATCTGGTCTGTCGCAGGTGCGGCCTCTCGATCGAGATCACCGGAGCCGAGATCGAGGACTGGGCCTCGCGCCAGGCCCGGGCCCACGGCTTCGCCGAAGTGACCCACGTCGCCGAGATCTACGGCCTGTGCGGGGGTTGCCGCCCCTGACCAGGGTATTTGACACTCCTATAGCACTCCTGGCAGAGTGTCGCACCATGGCAAGCAAAGAAGACGAGGCAACGGTACGAACCGACGCCTCAAACGGTGTAGTCGGCACGGGCGAGGAGCCCGTGCTGGAAACGATAGCTCGGGCCCTGAAGGAGATCGAGTTCGGATCCGTTCTCGTGAAGATCCATCAGGGCCAGGTAGTGGGCATCGAGACCTCGACGAAGGTGAAGTTCACCTAGTCACTCGATGTCACTCGCTCGGCGGCGATCGCCGTCGGAGCGAGGTCGACCGGACGGCCCGGAGACCTGATCTTCGTCCCCCGTTCGAAAGGAGCAAAGTTGAACGCGTTCGGATTACGCATACGAGTCGGAGCGGCTCTCGCAGCCGTTGCCGTGTTGGGTGCCGCCTGCGGTGGCGGAGACGATGGTGAGGCTGGGGCGGCGACCGCCGACGGGGAGTGCACGACACCCGAGACGCCGACCATCTCTTTCGCCGCGTACAGCACGCCGCGAGAGGTCTACGGAAAGATCATCCCGGCCTTCCAGGCTAAGTGGAAAGAAGAGCACGACGACCAGGCGGTCATCTTCACGGAGTCCTACGGCGGGTCCACCACGCAGTCCCAGAACGTGATCAACGGCTTCGAGGCCGATGTCGTCGCACTGTCGCTTGCGCCGGATGTCGACGTGATCGCCGATGCCGGTCTGATCACGCACGACTGGACCGCCAAGGACGACGGCGGAATGGTCTCGAGCTCGGTGGTCGTCTTCGATGTCCGTCCGGGCAACCCCGACGGAATCGAGGACTTCGATGACCTCGCCGCCGAAGGGGCCGAGGTGCTCACGCCCGACCCGGCTTCGAGCGGAGGCGCACGCTGGAACGTGGTCGCGGCCTACGGCGCCGCGATGCGGGGGCACGCGGGCGGTACGGAGGGCGATGAGGCGGCTGCCACCGACCTGCTCGCGGGGATCTTCGGCAACGTCACCGTGATGGACAAGACCGCGCGCGACTCGATCAAGAACTTCGAAGCCGGCAACGGCACGGTCGCCATCACGTACGAGAACGAGATCCTGACCGCGCAGGAGGCAGGCCTCGAAGACGAGATGGTCATCCCGCCCTCGACGGTTCTGATCGAGAACCCCGTAGCGGTCGTCGACGAGAACGTCGACAAGCATTGCGTGCGTGAGGTCGCCGAGGCCTTCGTCGACTTCCTCCACACGCCGGAGGTCAAAGAGCTCTACACGACCGTCGGCTTCCTGCGTTCGACCGATCCCGCCGAGGCCCAGAAGGGCGGAGAAGGATTCCCAGCGATCGAGGACCTGTGGACCGTCGAGGACTTCGGCGGCTGGGCCGAGCTCAACAAGCTGTTCGAAGAGGGCGGCGCCTTCACCGAGGCGTTCGCCGAGGCGCAGGGGTAGCGAAGCCAACATGTCTCAGGTGGCCGTCGCCCCACGCACTCTCTTGACCAGAGTCCGAGCCGGTATTGCCCCCGGCCGTTTCGGTTTGCGTGGTCTGGCGGCGGCCTACCTGGGCCTCGTTGTTGTTCTGCCGCTCGTGGCGGTCGTTAGCCACGGTTTCTCCGATGGGGTCGCGGCCTTACGCAGCGCGCTCGACGAGCCCCGGCGCGATCGACGCGTTGAAGCTGACGCTCACGATGGCCGCATTGACGGCGGTGCTCAACGCCGTCTTCGGAACGCTGATCGCGTACGTGCTCGTTCGCTATCCCTTCCCCGGGCGCTCGCTGTTGAGCGCGATCGTGGATGTTCCCTTTGCGATACCAACGCTGGTGACCGGCGTGATGCTCGTCGCGTTGTACGGACCGAGCTCACCGGTGGGGCAGTGGCTCGACGGGATCGGTATCCAGGTCGCATTCGCTCCGCTGGGGATCCTCTTAGCGCTGCTGTTCGTGACTCTGCCGTTCGTTGTCAGGACCGTGCAACCCGTGCTCTCGGAGCTCGATCCCGCGGAGGAAGAGGCTGCGCATGTCCTCGGAGCGGGGGGCTGGACGACTTTCAGACGAGTCGTCCTCCCGGCTCTGAGGCACTCGATCGCCGCGGGCAGCCTGCTCGCTTTCGCCCGCGCCCTCGGAGAGTTTGGGGCGGTCGTGATCGATCGCCGGGAACCTCACCGGTGAGACCCTCACCGCGCCGGTGTTCATCTTCCAGCTGACCCAGCAGTTCCGGAACGCCGACGCAGCCGCGGTCGCGACGATCCTGTTCGCCCTCGCATTCGTCCTGGTGCTCATCACCGAGCGCCTCTTGGGACGCAAGGGGGTGGTCTAGATGAGCCTGGCTTCACCCGACGTCGCCACAGTAGGAGGGGGCAAGCGCTGGGTGCGCGCGGCTCTAATCGCCGTCGCTTTCCTCTACATCGGGATCCTGGTCCTGGCGCCGACGATCGCCATCGTCTGGCGCGTGATCGCAGAAGGTTGGACGAACGTCACGGCCACCATGTCGCTCCCGGACGTCCGCCACGCTTATTGGCTCACCATCATCATCACGATCATCACGGTGATCGTCACCGGGATCTTCGGAGTGATCGTGGCGTGGGTCCTCACGCGCGATCGTTTCATCGGCCGATCCTTCATGAACGCCCTCGTCGACCTCCCACTGGCCGTGTCTCCGGTGATCGTGGGACTCGCTGCCGTGCTCCTGTTCGGTCGGGGCGGGTGGTTCGAACCGTTCTTCGCCGAGCAAGGCATCCAGTTCATATTCGCCCTTCCCTCGATGATCGTCGTGACGATCTTCATCTGCGTTCCTTTCGTCATCAGGGAGGTCGCGCCGATCCTGAAAGAGCTCGGCACCAACGAGGAGGAGGCGGCCGCGACGCTCGGAGCTTCGCCCTGGCAATCGTTCCGGCGGGTGACTCTCCCGAACATCCGCTGGGGGCTCCTGTACGGGATCGCTCTGTCGACGGCTCGATCCCTGGGAGAGATCGGCGCCGTGCTGATCGTGAGTGGTGCGATCCAGGGCCAGACTGAGACATCGACCCTGTTCATCCTGCGCGCGCTAGAAGAGCGCCAAGAGCCCGCGGGCTTCCTGGTTGCGCTCTCACTGGCGGCGGTCTCGATCCTGATGCTGGTGATCATCGAGTTCGTCAAACGACTTCACGAGAAGAGGGAGACATGAGCAAGCAGTCCGCCATCGTTGCCGAGCATCTGACGAAACGATTCGGCTCCTTCGAGGCCGTACGGGACGTGAGCTTCAAAGCCGAAGAAGGCGCCATAACGGCACTGCTCGGGCCGAGCGGCTCGGGCAAGAGCACGGTCCTGCGGATGATCGCCGGGCTAGAGCGCCCAACCGAGGGCCGGCTATGGATCGCCGGCGAAGAGCAGACCGCGAGCAGCGTGCAGGAGCGCCGCATCGGGATGGTGTTCCAGCACTACGCCCTGTTCCGGCACATGACCGTGCGCGACAACGTCGCGTTCGGACTCTCCGTGCGCAAGGAACCCAAAGACGAACAGCGAAAGCGAGTCGACGAGCTCCTCGATCTCGTGCAGCTGTCTCCGTTCGCCGAGCGGTATCCCGAGCAACTGTCGGGAGGGCAGCGCCAGCGCGTCGCGCTCGCTCGCGCCTTAGCCCCGCGCCCTAAAGTGTTGCTGCTCGACGAGCCCTTCGGCGCACTCGATGCTCGCGTGCGCCAGGAGCTTCGGCGCTGGCTAGACGAGATCCATCGCGAGCTGCACATCACCTCACTTCTCGTCACCCACGACCAGGAAGAGGCGCTCGAGCTAGCCAATCAGGTCATCGTGATGCATGAGGGCCGCATCGAGCAGACCGGCACCTCGCAGGAGATCTACAACGAACCGGCGACGCCATTCGTGGCGAGCTTCGTGGGGGCCGCCAACGTGATCAAGGGCCTCGTGATCTCAGGGCGAGTGCAGTTCGGCGAGCAGCAGCTCGAAGGAGCGTCAGATCTGCCCGACGGCGCCGCGGCCCACGCATACGTGCGACCGCACGACATCCTCGTCTCGAGCGATCTCGGACAACGGCTACCGCACCTCGGCGACAGTCGACCGAGTGAACGACCTCGGCTGGATATCCAAGGTGCACCTAACCCTTCCGGACGGCCAGGTCCTGACAGCCCAGGTACCGAACGAACAACTCGAGAAGGTAGCCAACGGCGACCGAGTCTTCGTAGACCTCCGCAACGCGAAGGTCTTCGCGCCCGCGGGCGCCCCGGACCCCTCGGACGAACTGGCGACCCTGTAGACGTCTAGTAAACGATGTAGAGGGCTTCGGCTACGAAGGCGGGCTTGGGAGAGTCCTTTATCTCCATCTCGACGGCTACCTTCCACAGCACTCCGTCGCCCTTGCGCTCGCTCTTCACCAACCGTCCCTTGAGCCTGACTTCTGAGCCGGACGGGACGGGGGCCGTGAAGCGCACCTTGTCGGTGCCGTAGTTGATGCCCATGCGGGCGTCGGTGATCCGGATGATCTCGGGGAGCATCGCGGAGAGCAGCGACAGCGACAGGTAGCCGTGAGCGACCGTCGTTCCGAAGGGACCCTGCTTGGCCATCTCCTGGTCGATGTGGATCCACTGGTGGTCGTCGGTCGCATCGGCGAACAGGTCGATCTCTTTCTGCTCGACGCGGCGCCACGGCCCGGCCCCCAGATCGACCTCGCCCGCCTCTTCCAGCTCTTTCACCGTCATCTCAACCGGCATAACCACTCCTCTCCCTGCGGCTTATGGTGTCCGAAAAGTTCTGCTGAGGAGGATACGTGGACTTCGAGTTCAGCCCCAAGGTGCAGGAGCTCCGCGAGCGGCTCCTGGAGTTCATGGACGAACACATCTACCCGAACGAGCGGGTCTACGTCGAGCAGATGATGGGGGCCGAGGACGTCCACGCCCTGCCCCCGGTCATGGAGCAGCTCAAGAAGGAAGCTCGGTCGCGCGGCCTGTGGAACCTGTTCCTGCCCGACGAGCGGCACGGGGCCGGGCTGACGAACCTCGAGTACGCCCCGCTTGCCGAGATCATGGGCCGCAGTCAGATCGCCCCGGAGGCGACGAACTGCGCCGCTCCCGACACCGGGAACATGGAGATCCTGGCTCAGTTCGGCACCGAGGAACAGAAGAAGGAATGGCTCGAACCGTTGCTCGAGGGCGAGATCCGCTCTTGCTTCGGCATGACCGAGCCGGGCGTCGCCAGCTCCGACCCCACGAACCTTGCAAGCACCATCGAGCGAGACGGCGACGACTACGTGATCAACGGCAGCAAGTGGTGGACATCGGGCGCGGCGGACCCGCGCTGCAAGATCATCCTGTTCCTCGGACTCTCGAACGCGCAGGCCGAGCGTTACATGCAGCATTCGCTCGTTCTGATCCCCATGGACACGCCCGGCGTCAACGTCAAGCGAACGCTTCCGGTGTTCGGTTACGACGCGGGGCATGGTCACTGCGAGATCGAGTTCAAAGACGTGCGAGTCCCCGCGACGAACCTCCTGGGCGAGGAGGGCGGCGGCTTCATGATCGGCCAGGCGCGCCTCGGGCCGGGTCGCATCCATCACTGCATGCGTGCGATCGGCATGGCCGAGCGCGCGCTCGAGATGATGTGCAAGCGCGCTCACTCGCGAGTGGCGTTCGGCGTCCCTCTGTCCAAGCAAGGCGTGATCCGAGATTGGATCGCCGAGGCGAGGGTGCGTATTGAGCAGGCACGCCTGCTCGTGCTGAAGGCCGCATGGATGATGGACAACGTCGGGGCGCAGGCCGCCCGCACCGAGATCTCTGCGATCAAAGTAGCCGCAGCCGAGCTCGCCACCTGGGTTATCGACCGGGCGATACAGGTGCATGGGGGGGCCGGGGTATCGGACGACTTCCCGCTCGCCTCGATGTACGCGCACGCACGAACGCTTCACATAGTCGACGGCGCAGACGAGGTCCACAAGATGGTCATAGCGCGCGAGGAACTGCGTCGCTGGAAACCCGACCAATAGGCGAAACATGAGCGATCGCTACGACGCGGTCGTCATCGGCTCGGGCCCAAACGGCCTCGCGGCAGCGGTGACGATTGCCCGCGCCGGCCGCTCTGTCCTTGTGCTCGAAGCGCAACCCACGATCGGGGGCGGTGCCCGCACGGCTGAGTTGACCCTGCCGGGTTTCAAGCACGATGTGTGCTCGGCGATCCATCCGGTGGGGGCTGCCTCCCCGTTCTTCCGCACGCTCAACCTCGAAGAGCATGGGCTCCGCTGGGTCCATCCCGAGGTACCGCTCGCTCATCCCCTGGATGATGGGAGCGCGGTGATCGTGCATCGCTCGGTGGAGCGCACCGCGGAAGGCCTGGGCTCCGATGCGCGCGCCTACAAGCGCCTGTTCGGCCCCTTCGCTCGGATGGGCGTTCGTTTCGTTGATGCGATCCTGGACTCGTACCGGCCACCGGCTCACCCGATCGTGCTGGCGCGGGTCGGCCTGGTCGCCGGGCTCCGCTCCGCCAGCGGGCTCGCAAAGACGCGTTTCGAGACGACCGCAGCTCGAGCCGTGTTCGGAGGCTCTTCGGCCCACGCGACGATGCCGCTCGAGACGGTCCCCACAGCTGCTTTCGGACTCGCGTTGCAAGCGCTCGCACACTCGATCGGCTGGCCGGCGGCCGAAGGAGGCTCGCAGTCGATATCCGACGCTCTGGGCGCGCATCTGGTGAGCCTCGGGGGAGTCATAACCACGGACACCGAGGTGAAGACGATGGCCGGACTCCCTCCGGCGCGTGCGTACCTATTCGACGTCGCTCCCTCGTCTCTCGTTCGGATCGCGGGGGATCGGCTGCCGGGGCGCTACCGCCGAGCGTTGACGCGCTTCCGCACTGGGCCCGGCGTCTTCAAGGTGGATTGGGCGCTCGATGGGCCCATCCCTTGGAAGGCCGAAGGTTGCGCGGGCGCGGGAACCGTCCACGTCGGCGGCGGGCTCGACGAGATCGCCGCGGGCGAACGAGAGATCGCAGCGGGCCACGTCCCCACGAGCCCGTTCGTGCTGCTCGCCCAGCAAAGCGCGTTCGACCCCACGCGGGCACCGGCCGGCAAGCAAACGGCGTGGGCCTATTGCCACGTGCCCCAAGGGTGCGACGTGGACATGACCGAGGCGATCGAGTCACAGATCGAACGCTTCGCCCCCGGCTTCCGCGACTTGGTCATCGGCCGAGCAACGATGTCGCCCGCCCAGGTCGAAGCCCACAACGCGAACAACATCGGAGGCCACATCGGCGCCGGCGTCCAAACCCTGTGGCAGACACTGTTCAGACCGGTCCCTCGGTGGAACCCTTACCGGACCCCCGACAAGAGCATCTACCTCTGCTCCGCCTCGACACCCCCCGGCCCGGCAGTACACGGAATGTGCGGCTACTACGCAGCACGCAGCGCGCTCAGGCGATTCCTGGACTGATCGGTGCCCGCCTTTCTCTTGAGATGAGGTTGGTAGCGTCACGGGGTGGCCGGCGAGAGGTTCGATGCGGTGGTGGTCGGGATGGGTCCAGGCGGCGAAGTGCTCGCTACCCGTCTTCTCCAAGCCGGGATGGACATCGCCGTTGTCGAGCGAGAGTTGATCGGCGGCGAGTGCGCCTACTGGGCGTGCATGCCTTCCAAGACGCTGGTTAGGCCGGGCGAGGTCCGCACCCAGGCCCAGCGCGCGCCGGGTATCGCCACTCCCGATCTCGATTGGGCCGACCTCCGCGACTATCGCGACTACCTCGTGCGCAACCTCGACGACGTTGCCCAGGTCAAAGGCTACGAAGAGCAAGGGGCGACGGTGATCAAGGGATCCGGGACCGTGACGGGGCCGGGCCGTGTCGAGGTCGACGGCAGGATGCTAGAGACCGACCGCATCATCGTGGCAACGGGCTCCGATCCGATCGTGCCCGAGGTCGAAGGCCTCGACTCGGTCAGCGTGTGGACCAATCGTGAAACCACCAACCTCAAGGAGATCCCCGGCTCCGCGTTGGTAGTGGGCGGAGGACCGGTCGGCATCGAGTTGGGCCAATTCCTCGCTCGCTTCGGATGCGAGGTGACACTGCTGCAGCGTACGGACAGGTTGATCCCGCGCGAGGACCCAGAGGTCTCCCGGACGATCAGGAAATTCCTCGAGGAGGATGGGATCGCAGTTCGCACTGGGGCGGAGATGCGCCGGGCGGTGGCAGACGGGAGCAAGGCGCGCGTCGAGCTCGACGAGGGCGACCCTCTGACGGTCGACGTGATCGTGGCGGCGACCGGACGAAGGCCGCGGGCCGAGGGACTGGGACTGGACGAGCACCTCACCAACAAGGGAGGTGTTCGCGTCGATGGCTCCTGCCGTGTGGCAGATGGGATCTGGGCCCTTGGCGACGTCACCGGAGTGATGCCCTTCACCCACATTGCCAAGTACCACGGGCGCATCGCGGCGGCGGACATCGCCGGCAAGAAGGTTACGGCCGATCTGCGCGCAATCCCTCGGGTCGTTTTCTCCGATCCCGAGATCGCGGCGGTCGGCATGACGAGTCAACAAGCGCGCGCCGCAGGCCTGGACTTCGCGCAAGCGACGGTCGAGCTGCCCGAGACCATTGCCCGTCCCTGGACTTACGAGCGGGACCCGCGCGGCCGGATGGGACTACTGGCGGAGAGAGACCGCAAAGAGTTGATCGGCGCATGGGCTGTGGCGCCGCTAGCGGGGGAGTGGATCCATCAGGCCGCCCTCGCGATCAAAGCCCGCATCGGCATCGCGACGTTGCTCGATACGGTCGCGCAGTTCCCGACCTTCAGCGAGTCCTATCTATACGCGCTCGAGAAGCTGGACCTGGGCTAGCTCGCTACCTCTTCGATCTCCAGCAGGGGGGCCGTGCAGCGCGCGTCGGTCCATTCGCCGTGGGCGATCAACAGCTTGCGCAAGGCGGCCCTCAGACCGGCGACCTCCTCGTCGTTCAGGTGCTCGGCGAAGGCGCTCTCGACCGCCGCGAAGAACGTGGGCTCGACCTCACGAAGCAGCTTTCGCCCATCAGGCGTCAATGCCGCGTAGGTGACTCGCCGGTCCGACTCGCATGTCTTGCGCTCGAGGAGTCCCCGGCCCACGAGCCGGTCCACCAACCGGGTGGCTCCGCTCTTGCTGACGAGCAGGAGGTCGGCCAGCTCGAGCATCCGCCGCTGGTCGTCGGGGGCGGTCGCCACGCGCACCAGCAGCTCGTGCTCCGCGAGCGAGAGGCCGGCCGCCTCTTGAAGCCGGCGCTCCATCTCGGAGACCACGACGCTGTGGACCTGGAGCAGGTTGACCAAGGCGTTCAGGCGCTCCTGCTGGGGTTCGGTTGTCATAGGCACGATTCTACGGCCAAGTAGTTGACAAGGCAACTGTTGTGCTATAAAGTTCTGTCATCAACTATTGAGATGGCAACCAAGGAAGCCATCCAGAGCAGGGCGGGGCGGCCTCGGCCGGACCGCAGAGCAGAAAGGGGCAGGAATGGCTACAGCAGCAGAGCAACTCACAACGAGGCCCACGGCGGGAACCTGGAGCCTCGATCCCAACCACACCTCGGTGGGTTTCGTCGGCCGGCATCTGGGCTTGGCCAAGGTCCGGGGTCAGTTCGACAAGTTCGAGGCCAAGATCGTGATCGGGGAGTCGCTCGAGGCGTCCTCCGCGGAGGCGACCATCGAGGCGGCCTCGATCGACACCGGCAACGACTTCAGGGACAAGCACCTCAAGTCGGGGGACTTCCTCGACGTCGAGAGGTTCCCACACCTCCGCTTCGTCAGCACAAGGTTCGAGGAGCTGGGCTACGGGAGCTATCGGATCCACGGGGACCTGACGATCCGGGACATCACGAAGCCGGTCGTGCTCGAGGCCGAGTTCAACGGCGAGCTGCCCGACCCTCAGTCGGGTGCCCCGCGAGGCGGTTTCTCCGCCTGGACCGAGATCGTGCGCCAGGACTTCGACGTCAACTGGAACATGGCTCTCGAGGTGGGAGGCATGGTCGGCAAGAAAGTGCGGATCGAGCTCGAGGGCGAGGCGTTGCTCGACTCCTAAATCGAGGAAGTGCCGGCCTCCTGCAAGCGGATCGTGCAGCTTGCGAGGCCGCGCTTCTCGAGATAGCGCTGGTGGTAGTCCTCGGCGACCCAGAACGTAGCCGCCGGCGTGATCTCGGTGACGACGGCCTTGCGGTGGTTAGCCTGCTCCTGCTCCTTCGACTCCTTCGCCGCCAGCTCTTGTTCGGGGTTGTGGAAGAAGATCGCCGAGCGGTACTGCGTCCCGCGATCGGGTCCCTGTCGGTTCAGCTGGGTCGGATCGTGCCCTTTCCAGAACACCTCCAGGAGCCTCTCGTATTTGATCTGGTCCGGATCGAACTCGACCTCGACGACCTCGGCGTGACCGGTGCGATCCGAGCACACGTCCTCGTAGGTCGGCCGGTCGAGCTTGCCGCCCATGTAACCGACCGCAGTATTGGTGACGCCCTCTAACTTGCGGAAATCGGCTTCGACCCCCCAGAAGCAGCCCGCCCCGAATGTGGCTTTCTCAGTGCCCACGAGCACCCTCCTTTGCTATCCCTAGTCAGAAACTAGCGTCCCTGCGCAGCTATTCCACCCGGTGGAGCTTCTCGAAGAGCCCGGGGAAGGTGCCGCCGGGGTCGAGTGCCTGTTTGGCGGCCTCGTAGTTCGACCGGTTGTAGATCGTCCAGAAGCGGCCGGCATCGTAGTGATTGCGTGAGATCAAGGTCTTGATCCCATCGTGCTCGAAGGTCGCGTCCTCCAGCACCTTAGAGAGGTCGACGTCCTTGCTGTTGTTGCGCGCCCCATAGACGGCGCAGTCGACGAAGAGGTCGTCGCCGATGCGATCGTGGTAAGCGTCGTCCAGCCAGGGATAGCGCTCCGGCGTGCGGTAGGGGATCAGCCATAGGGGATAGAAGGCGATCTCGCGCTCGTACCAAGCGTTGAAGTCGAGGAAGCGCCGGCTCGGGATGAAGACGTCGACGACGACGTCGGGCCTCTTCTTGAACCGGAGCACCGGGGCGAGCCGGCGAGACCACCTGATCAGATTCGTCGAGCCGAGGAACCAGCGACCGATCGCTCTCCGCACGGGTCGCCAGGTAAGCGGCGGGATCGTGTCGGTGAGCCAGTGGGCTTCGGTGTCGTACCGGAAGCAGTAGTCGAACGTGCTGAGGTGATCTTCGCCTCGCATGCGAGTGCTGCGATAGAAGATCTCGGTCCCGGTATAGCTGCTCGTGTACGGCGCCTGCTCCTCGAACCGGCCCAGACAGAGCACGAACTCGCGGGGGCCGTGCGCGATCGCATCGACGAAGTCGAACTCACCGGAGTCGCAAACGCTACGCAGGTCATCGAAGAAGTCCGCGGGGTCCTCGACGCGCCGGTAAGTCATGTGCACGAACGGCGCCGCCTCGACGAGCGAGAAGGTCAACTTGCTGAGGATGCCCAAGGTCCCATAGGAGCCGTGCATCATCCCGAAGACGAACGGATCCTCCTCGCGCGAGCAAGCGAGGATCCTGCCGTCGCCGGTGATCACCTCGTACTCGAGGCAAGAATCGTGGAACCCGCCGTACCGATAAGACATCGACTCGATGGAGCAGCCGGACACCGCGCCTCCGAGGGTGATGCCCTTCAGCTCGGGAACGACCTTCGGAAGCAGCCCGACCCGCAATGTTCTGCGAACGATCTCCTCGAAGGTGACGCCGGGCTCCGCGACACAAGTGCGGGCAACCGGGTCGATCTCGATGATCTCGTTCAACGACGAGACGTAGATAGGACGAGACGCGAAACGGGTGTCGCCCGGAAGCGGCACCACATGGTGGACCCCTCCCTTGTCGATGTGCGATCGTTCGCCGGTGCTGGACCGCAGCGCGCTGAACGATCGTTTCGACCTTGGCGCCGTGGCGATCGACGACGGCGGTCTTCATCCGAGCTCCCTCGGCAAGAAGAGCGAGATCAATCTCATCGAGCCGGGCTCGAGATGGTCCCACTCCAGTTCCGAGTCGAGTCGCGCGAGGGCGCCGGTCGGGAACTTCGTGGCGACCTTCTCGTAGGGACCCTCCTGCTGATCCGACATCATCAACACGACCTTCTGCATCGTCGGATTGTGGCCGACGATCAGGACCGAGTTGACCTCGGGCTCTAGTCGCTGGAGCAACGCAAGTACATCGAGCGGCCCCGCGCCGTAGATCTCCTCGACGAAGCGCACCGATTCACCCGCATCCGGGAAGACGAGCTCTACGGTTTGGCGGGCGCGCAAGGCGGGAGAGCACAGGATCGCGTCCGGGCTGATCTTCTCTCGGACGACCAGATCGGCCAGCAAGCCTCCGGCCGCTCGACCTCGGTCGTTGAGGGGCCGGGCGCTGTCCGCCAGGCCGGGAGTAGCCCAGCTCGATTTCGCATGACGCATCAGGAACAGACTTTTCATGCCTGAACTGTACGTAACGGACGGATCACCTGGGTAATGGGCAACCTAGCCAGCGAGATGTGCGTTCATTACGGATTACCGGCTTGTTCATATTGACGTTCCAGGTTCCGAGTACATAGTGAGGTGTTGAACATCAGCAAGGCGATCTCGTTGAAGAGGCTCACGGCGCTCGCCCTGCTCGCGACGTTGTTCGCGGCGGGCCAGAGCGCGCACGTCCTCGCGCAGGACAAGCCCCAGCAGAACGAGAAGGGCTCCTACACGCTCGCCGAGGTCACGGAGAGTTCACCGGCAGCAGGTGAGGCGCTCGCTCTCGAAGAGGTCACGTCCTTCCGTCTCGCGGGGGGAGAAGCTGTGCTGGAACCGGGGACGCCCAACGCCGAGACCTTCACCTACGTCGGCGTCAACACCGAGACCAACGAGCTGACGGGTGTCGAGAGACCGGCACCGTTGGCCCATCCGCAAGGAAGCTGGGTCGAGCCAGTCGAGAAGCAACCTTCACCATCGCCGAGCCCTAGCCCCACCGATGATCCCAAGCCCGAGCCGGATCCGACGCACGATGGGAACGGTGGAGGCGACAAGGACCACGGTTCGCCGCAACCAGGCGATCGTGATGACGAGGGGCCGGACGATCCAAAACCTGACGACAAGCGTTGCAACGCGAAGTGCGAGCACGGCGCGAAGCCCGATGAGCTCGAAGACGTGTCCATCGATCTCCCTTCGATCGCTTCGAGCTTCGAGGGCAGGTTCGACACCCGAGACCTGGTCGCGGCGGCGGCGATGCTGGAGTCGCTCGGCATGCCGCACGACAAAGCGGTGAGGAAGGTGTTCGCTCCCTTCATCATCGGGGGCCAAGCCGCGTGGCTGGACACATGGGGAGCTCCCCGTTTCGGACCGGGACCGACCGTCCGTAGCCACCAAGGCCAAGACGTCTTCTGTGACTACGGCGATCCGGTTCTCGCGGCCGAGGGTGGCAGGGTGCAGTTCGCTCGCCAAGGTCTCGGCGGCACGATCGCCCGGTTGTTCCGGGGCAACGGCACCTACTTCTATTACGCGCACCTAGATGATTGGAACCGCGAGCTCGAGAACGGCGACCGGGTCGCCCGAGGCGACGTGATCGGCTACTGCGGCAACACGGGCAATGCCCGGACCACGCCACCACATGTCCACTTCGGTCTGTACGAAGCCGGTGGGAAGAAGGCGCACAACCCGATGCGGCTCTTGGTGGGCTGGCTCGAGCGGGCCGAGCTAAGGATCCCCAAGTTGTTGAACCGCTTCAAGCATCGGCGCCTGGGCCGCTACGACATGCTCGTCGCATCCCGTCGCTTCGGTGACGGCCTTCTGCCAACCGCAGGATCACAGCCCAAGGGTGACGGCGCATGGCTCGCCGGCACCGGAGTCGAAACCGGGATCCTGTCCCTAGCCGAGGCCGCACTGCAAACAGCGCTCGAACGGGGGCCCGTTTCCGACGCGTCCGAAGAAGACGACTTCGAAGTAGTCCCCGGCTTCTCCCTGCGCGACCTCGTCGACTAACGACTCAGGCAACCAATATGTTCGGATCTCGGACTTGCCTGGGCGGAGCGGGCCCCGTCCGGAGGCGCGACCCATCCGGTCTGAACCAGTCAGCGGTCCCGGGGATCTCTCCGAGCCTGACCCTCCAGCCGTATTCGTGCACGAGCTTGTGGTGGAAGTGGCACAGGGTAATGAGCTTGTTGTAGTCGGTTGGGTTCTCATCGGTCTCGAACTCGATGTGGTTGACCTGTACGAAGTGGGTCATCGAGCACCCCGGGTACATGCAGCCCTTGTCCCGCCTCAGCACGATCCGGCGCAACCAGCGGGGCGGGTCATGGCCGGCAGCGCCGATCCCGAGCGCCTTGCCGTCCTTGGAGTAGACGTTGAACTCGAGCGTGCAGTCACACAACAGTCTGCGGGCGATGTCGGGATGGATGACCCCGACCCCCTCGAGCTCGCAGCCCTTGGAATCCTCGAGCAATGCATCGAGCTCTGCGTGGAGCACGACCTTCGGACGCGCGCTCTTGCCTTGAACCCCGCCCGAGACCAGCATCATCAGAGCATCTGCTCGCCGCGCATCGATCGTGGATTCGGGATCGTCGAACAAGGTCACGTCGTCGGGCGAGGCCGGGATCTCCTTGGCGAGCCCGTCAATGACGTCGATAAGGACCTTGCCCTCGAGCTTGGGCAGGCTTCCCCAGTGGTGCAGCACAGACTTGTCTTCGTTCCATTCCCAACCCAGCGACCGAGAGCGGTCCTTCTCTTTGGTCTCCTCTTTGTCGGGCTTGATCTCGACGTCGGCGCGATCCCTGACGGTCGTGAGCTTGACCTTGATCGCCCACTTGATCCATCGCTCCTCGTTCTCGGGGGTCACGAAGCGGGCGAGCTCCAAGACCTTGTCGTAGCAGAGCCGTGCGGTTGCAAACGCCTCGGACAGCCCCGGCAATCTCTCCAGAGCATGAGCGGCCTTGACGATGCGCCGGGCCTTCCACCCGTTGACGTCTAGGCGCATGGAGACCCATTCGGTCATGTCGCGACACCCGTCGCGCCGCCACACCTCGCGCTTGTCGAGGCGAGCTATACGCAGGAGGTTGTTGCGCTGCGCCCGGCATTCCAACGCGTGGTCCGAATCAAAGTCTTCGAGCGCTTCCGCGTCGCTGCAACCGTTGAGTCTCAGGGGTGCGAGCGCGGGAGGAGAGGCCGACATGTGGTCCTTTACGGTTGTCCATTCCCTCTCTCAGGATTCACTCTATCGAACGTCTGTTCGATATGTCAAGAAGGATTTCCATCTTGTTAGGTCGCCTTGATGAAGTCCACCATCACTCGGGCGAGCTCGTCACCCTTGTCTTCCTGGATGAAGTGGCCTCCGCCGGCGATCGTCGTGTGGGGTTGGCCCTCGGCTCCCGGGATCAGGTTCTGCAGAACGCGGTCCGCTCCTCGCGTGATCGGGTCCGAGTCGCCGAATGCCGTCAGGAGGGGCTTGTCGTACTTTCCGAGCACTTCCCACGCGGCCCGGTTTGGTGCGGCGGCCGGATCGTCGGGCGATGCGGGAACGAGGGTGGGGAACTGGCGCGCTCCAGCCTTGTACGACTCATCGGGATAAGGCGCGTCGTAGGCCGCGACGATCTCGTCCCCCGGTGTCGTCGCGCACCCTCCGGCGACGATCCTCCCCACAGGGAAGACGTCGGCCTCTTGCGAGTACTTTCGCCAAGCGAAGAACGCTTCGCCCAGATCGAAGTCGCCGGTGGGCAAGAACGTGTTCGACGCAACGACGCGAGCGTAGAGGTCGGGGTCACCGGCCACCAACCGCAGTCCGATGAGGCCACCCCAGTCCTGCCCGAACAGCGTTATGTCCCTGAGGCCGGCCTGCTCGACGAACGACGTCATCCAATCGACATGACGCTGGTAGGTGTAGTCGTTGCGATCAACGGGCTTGTCCGAGCGGCCGAAACCGACCAGGTCCGGCGCCACCGCACGCAACCCGGCATCAACGAGAACCGGGATCATCTTCCGGTAGAGGAAGCTCCACGAAGGCTCGCCGTGGAGCAAGAGCACCGTCTCACCGTCGAGCGGCCCCTCATCGAGGAAGCCGACGCGTAGCTCACCCCCGTCATCAGAAGGGACTTCGAGGTACTTCGGCTCGAATGCGAAGTCGGGCAAGCCCTCGAAGCGTTCTTCTGGCGTGCGAAGGACGTCCACGCGCGGAAGGGTATTACTCAAGCGTCATGAGGGTGGCAGGATTCCAAGGATGTGGACGGGGGCTCGCCGGGGGATCGTTGCAGTGCTAGCGCTTGCTGCCGTGTCGGTGCCCGCTCTCGCGCAGGACATCCCGGCTCAGCCGATACCCGAGAACCCCCAGGAGCGGGCCGCGGTGACCGAATTCGAGGGAGTGCCGGCGACGCCCAATCCCGTGAAGTCCTTCAGGATCCCGCAGCACAAGTACATGGCCCGCAATGGGACAAGCAACATCCACAACGACGCTTACATGACCGACTCGTACAAGTGGGCGGGGCCGCTCGGCATCGAGCCGGTATCGAGCTCGACCGCTCACTTCGCCGATTGCGCATCGCTGACGTTCGACGCAGGCGGTCGGATAGTCAGCATCTGCGTCGGCGCCGACCACCCGCGTTTGGTCATGATGGATCCCGAGACGCTCGCGACCAAGGCGATGCTCGACCTGCCCCCTCGTACGCCGACCGGCACCGGCACCACGCCGTTCAACGACTTCGCCGGCGGCGGCTACTTCTACCTGGACCACAAGGATCGGGCAATCATCCCGACGTCTACGCGCGAGATCTGGACGGTGACGATCGCCCGCGAGTCTCAGCGCTTCTCGTTCATCCACACGAACACCTACGACCTCACCCAACACGTTCAGCCGGACGAAGCGATCGTGTCCGCCTTGCCGGATTGGAAGAGCTACATCTGGTTCGTGACCACAGGTGGACTGGTGGGGACCGTGGACCAGCGCGACGGCGAGGTGCATTCGCTGAGGCTCGAGGACGAGGTGATCGCCAATTCGTTCGCGGTCGACGAGACCGGGGGAGTGTTCGTCGCCTCGGACCACGCCCTCTACCGGTTCGATCGAGAACCCGACGGCCAACCCTTCATCACCTGGCGCAAGGAATACGACAGAGGCAACCGCGTCAAGCCGGGCCAGGTGACGCAAGGATCTGGAACGACACCGACCCTTATCAAGAAGCGATTCGTGGCCATCACCGACAACGCGGACCCCTATATGCACGTGGTCGTCTACAAGCGGAAGGCTCGATCCAAAGGCAGGAAGGTCTGTCAGGAGCCTGTGTTCGACCCCGACGCGGGCGCAACCGACAACTCGTTGGTCGCGGTCGGGCGATCCTTGATCGTCGAGAACAACTACGGGTACGCGGGGCCGACATCGGTCATGGACGGCGCCACGACGACACCGGGACTGGCGCGAGTCGTCTTCTCCAAGCGCAAAGGATGCTCCACTGCCTGGGAGAGCGGCGAGGTCGCGCCCTCGGTGGTCCCCAAAGCTTCTCTAGAGTCCGGACTCCTGTACACCTACACGAAACCGCCCCGGGACGATCAGGTCGACGCCTGGTACCTGACCGCGATCGATATCCGAACCGGCGTCACGGTCTACTCGCAGCTCGCCGGCACCGGCCTCGGCTTCAACAACAACTACGCGCCGGTGAGCCTCGGCCCCGACGGCAGTGCCTATGTGGGAGTACTTGGGGGATTGGTCCGGATCGCGGACTCCCCATAGCGTCCACGCCCCGGTATGTTGCAAGGACCTAAATCCTGGAGAGGAGGCGCATCGATGCGTCGTTTCCTGTTGCTTGCTTTTGTCACTGCGCTGTTCGCAACCATCGCCGCGCCGGCCGGTGGAGCGCCGCCTCAGGTCATCGATCACGTTCGCGGGTTCGGATCTTCGCACCCGGGCAATCGGGTCTCGCTTCGAGCGTCCATTCGACCGACCAGGTCGACCCCTACAGGAACCTGGTCGAGGACGATGACGTAACCGAGAAAGAGCTGGAGACGTACTTCCACCCGCTGCAGTTCGGCCCAACGGGGACGATCGAGCGCGAGTACAGCCCTGTCGAAGGGGCGACCATCTATCGCGACTCGCTGGGGATTCCTCACATCTACGGGACGACCGACCAGGCGGCGATCTTCGCAGCGGGCTTCGCCACGGCCGAAGACCGCATGTGGCAGATGGACATCATCCGCCACGCCGCGCGTGGCGAGGTCAGCGCGATCCTGGGCGAGGGCACCGACGACGTCTATCTCAACTACGACATCGGATGGCGCACGGAGAACTACAGCGAGGCAGAGCGGCAGAAGATCTTCGACGACCTCGACAACAAGTACGGAGCCGCGGGCGCGCAAGTGCAGGCGGGCCTCGAGGCATACACGGACGGCATCAACAAGTACATCGCCGACGTGCGCGCCGGCACCATCGGACAACCGCCCGAGTACATCTTCCGGCAGGTCGAGCTCGAGGATTGGCAGATCACGGACAGCATCGCAATCGGGGTCTTACAGCTGCGCGACTTCGGCGAGACCGCGGGGACGGAGCTTCGCAACGCAGCGCTACTACAGGATCTGAAAAAGCGCCTCGGGGCCGAGGTCGGAGAAGGCGTGTTCCGCGACTTGGTCTGGACAAACGACCCAGAATCTCCGGTGACGGTGCCGGCCGCTTCGGGCGCGTTCCCTTCGCAAGACCTCGGGCCGGTGAACCCGAAGGCCGTCGCCATCCCCGACAACGCGACGGAGCTGTTTGGCAAGATCGCGCGGCGCGAACGCAGCCAGCAACGCGTTCTGGGACGCATCGCACCCCACTCGCCGAAGTCCAATTTCTTAGCGGTCTCGGCGGCGGAATCTCAAACCGGGAACCCGCTTCTCTACGGAGCTCCCCAGGTCGGATACGACGTCCCGTCCTTCTTCTGGGAGTTGGATCTGCATTCCCCGACCCTGGACGTACGCGGCCCCGCCGTGCCGGGCGTATCTCTGTTCCCGGCACTGGGGAGGAGCATCGATCATGCGTGGTCTCTGACGACCGGGTTCTCCGACGGGGTCGACCTGCGCGTCGAGAAGCTCTGTGACCCGAATGGGAAGAAGGTAAAGGCCAACGCGAAGCACTACACCTTCAAGGGCAAGTGCAAGAAGATGACCTCGCGCGTCGAGACCATTAGCTCACGCGCCAGCGGCGGCAGCACAGAAGACACGAAGTTGACGATCTATCGAACCGTCCACGGCCCGGTGTTCGAACGCTCGACGGTGAAGGGGAAGCCGGTCGCGCTGGTTCGGGAACGCAGCTTCTGGATGAATGAATGGGCCGCGGCGGTTGCCCTTTCACGGCTCGGGGCGAGCGCCACCGACTCGATCGAAGAGGTCCAGGCATCGCTGGCGGAAGCCAGCATGTCGTTCAACGTCATCTATGCGGACCACGAGCACATCGCGGCCTTCCACGTCGGCCGCTACCCGTTGCGGGCCAAGGGCGTCGATCCGAAGCTGCCCGTGTGGGGCACCGGGAAATGGGAGTGGAAGGGGACCGTTCCCTTCGAGGACCTCCCGAAGGTGATCGATCCGGCGCAAGGTTGGCTCGCCAACTGGAACGGGAAGCCTTCGACGGGATGGAACAACGGCGACGAGTCCTTCTGGGGCGCGGGTCAGCGCGGGCACCTTCTGACCTCGAAGATGGAGGCGCTCGTAGAGGGGGGCAAGAAGGCCACGCTGTCCGACCTGGTCGACGTCGCTCGCATCGCGGCGACCCAGGACGGCAACGGGGTCTATCTCGGCGACGAGTTCCTCTCCTTTACCGAAGGCGTCACAGGGGCAGGGGCCGATGCGCGCACCGCCTATCAAGCGTGGGTCGCGGGGGGTGCCCACCGTGTCGACCTGAACCGGGACGGCCTGACGGACTTCGGTCCCGCGATCGCGCTCCACGACCTTTGGTACGAGCTAACGATCAAGGCCGTCTTCGACGACGAGCTTGACGGGAACTACACGTTCATCCAGCTTCCGCGCCTGACGAGGCCCGGCACCCAAGGTGGCGGTTACTACAGCGGCTTGTTCACTCCGCTGTACCACTCGATCACGCCGGGTGGTCCGGAAGCTGCCCGGGATTACTGCGACAACATCGATACCGACGCAACAGAGACGTGCGCCCAGACGATCCGGGGGACGTTCGATGCGGCGGTTACGCAGCTCGTGGCAGCGCAAGGGGCCGACGTGTCGAAGTGGACCAAGGCCGCGGACATGATCATCTTCGAGGCTTCCGGCGCGGATCGGCCCCCAGCATCCCGTGGCAGAACCGCGGCACTTGGAACCACGCCGTGGAGATAACGGGCTCCCGCTAGAGTAGGTCGATGCCGACTCATGAAGTCTTCAATCAAGCTCCACCCCTCGCGCCCTACAACGTCTTCTCCGAGAACACCCCTCTAGTCGAGGCGCTGCACCGCGAGGGAGCAGGGTGGGCGGAAGAACGCGTCACGGCCATGGGAGCGACCGCCGGCGACGAGGGGATCGAGTGGGGCCGCCTTGCGAACGAGCATCCGCCCGTCCTTAGGACGCACGATCGCTACGGGAACAGGATCGACGAGGTCGAGTTCCATCCCGCCTGGCACAAGCTTCTCGGTATGTCCGTGGCCCACGCAGTGCACTCGCTCCCCTGGAGCGAACCCCAACCCGGAGCGCACGTAGCCCGCGCCGCGATGATGATCGGCGCCAGCGAATCCGACTCGGGAGTCGGCTGCCCGATCTCGATGACGTACGCGGCCGTGCCGGCGCTGCGAGTCCAGGAAGACCTCGCCGCGGAATGGGTGCCACGACTAATCTCCACGAAGTACGACCCTCGTCTGGTAGCGGCGTCCGAGAAGCCCGGCGCCCTGTGCGGCATGGCCATGACCGAGAAGCAGGGCGGCTCCGACGTTCGCGGCGAACAGCACTCGGGCCGAAGCGATCAACGGTGGGGGACCGGGCGGCGAGTACTCGTTGACCGGGCACAAGTGGTTCTGCTCCGCCCCGATGTGTGATGTCTTCCTGGTGCTCGCGCAGACCGATGAGGGCGTCTCTTGTTTCCTGGTTCCGCGCATCCTTCCCGACGGTGTGCGCAACCGTTTCTTCATCCAAAGACTGAAGGACAAGCTCGGGAATCGCAGCAACGCCTCCAGCGAGGTCGAATTCGACCGCACCTGGGGCCGGATGGTTGGCGAGCCGGGCCGCGGCGTGCGGACGATCATCGAGATGGTCAACCACACCCGACTCGACTGCGTTCTGGGGTCCACCGCCCTGATGCGGACCGCGGTCTCGCATGCCACCCATCACGCAGCTCACCGCTCGGCCTTCGGCAAGCTCTTGATCGATCAGCCGCTGATGCAGAACGTCCTTGCAGATCTCTGTATCGAGTCGGAGGCCGCAACGATCGCCGCGATGCGCCTCGCCCGCTCGTTCGACGAGTCGGACGATCCCCAGCAGGTCCTGTTCAAGCGTCTGGCGACGGCCGTGTGCAAGTACTGGATCTGCAAGAGCGCCCCCGGCCACGTGGGAGAGGCCCTCGAGGTCCTCGGAGGCAACGGCTACGTGGAGGAGTCGGGGATGCCCCGCCTCTACCGGGAGGCACCGCTCAACTCGATCTGGGAAGGCTCCGGCAACGTCAATTGCCTCGACGTCCTGCGCGCCCTCGCTCGCAATCCCGAATCGCTGGAGGCCTTCTTCGCGGAGATCGCACTCGCGCGTGGAGATGCCCGCCTTGACTCATACATGGACGACCTGTCCAGGGAGCTGTCTTCCCCCGAGGACATCGAGCTACGTGCCCGGCGCATAGTCGAAAGGCTCGCGATCGGGCTCCAGGCATCACTCTTGCTCCGGCACGGCGACCCGAACGTCGCCGACGCATATCTGACCTCTAGGTTGACGGGGGTCGGGGGCCGCGCCTACGGGACGCTGCCTGCGGGCCTGGATCTCAAATCCATCATCGAGCGCCACCGCCCCCAGGTCTGAGGATCAACCGAGGAATGCCGCGACGTAGTCGGAGAGCGGGTTCGCTCTGACCTCCGCCGGGGATCCGGTCTGAACTACTCGGCCGTCCTCGATGACGATCAACTCGTTCGCCATCTCGAGCGCCTCGATCGGGTCGTGCGTGACCATCAAGACGAGTCCTTGGTAGCTCTCGAGCTGAGCGACTAGGTACCGGCGGGCCTCGGGGCGGGCCGTCGCATCTAGCGCGGAGAACGGTTCGTCCAGTAACAGGAGCCGGGGTTCGATGATCAGTGCGCGCGCCAGGGCTACGCGCTGGGCTTGGCCCGCCGAGAGCTCTCGGGGACGGCGTGAAGCCAGAGGTTCCAAGCCGAGGCGGGGGAGGAGTGGCCTCGTTGTCGCGCGCGCCCGGCTCCGCGAGCTGCCCTTGGCCCACAAGCCGAATGCGACATTGTCGAGCACGCTCAGGTGCGGGAAGAGGAAGCGGTCCTGGAAGACGAAACCGATGTCGCGCTCGTGGGGGCCGAGGCGATCGATCGCGATGCCATTTATTTGGATCGTGCCGGCCACCGGTTCGATGAGCCCGGCCAGGGTTCGCAGCAATGTCGTCTTGCCCGCCCCGTTCGGTCCGACGACGGCCGTGATACCCGCGCCGGTGGCGCTCAGCTCGACCTTCAGATCGAACTCACCGAGCCTCGACTCCACCGATGCCATGAGCTTCATGCCGCCGGCCACCAGCGATCGCGCATCGCAATCAGGACTGTGAGCGAGAGACCGACGAGCAGGAGGCTGAGGAGGATCGCGCCCTCCGGATTCCTCTGGAGCTCGATGAAGACGGCCAGAGGGATCGTCCGCGTAACTCCTTCGACGTTACCGGCGAATGCGATCGTTGCTCCGAACTCGCCCAGGGCCCGGGTCCAGGCAAGCAGCGTTCCGGCCGCGAGCGTGGGGGCGATCAGGGGGATCGTCACCCTTCGGAACGTGAACCACGGTCCCGCCCCGAGTGTCGAGGCTGCTTCTTCATAGCCCGGCTCGAGGGATCGGAACGCGGCCTCGGTGGTGAGGATCATGAACGGAAGCGCGACGAAGAACTGGGCGATGATGGTCCCGATCGTGCTGAACGGCAGCTGCCATCCGAATGCGTCGTAGAGGGGACCGCCGACCAGCCCCCGCCTCCCGAGAGCGAGCAACAATGCAACGCCGCCGACGACGGGAGGAAGCAGGATCGGCAGGAGCGCCAGCGCTCGCAAGACCTTCCTACCGGGGAAGGTGCTGCGGGCGAGGACCCACGCGAGCGGCACACCGAAGACGACCGTGAGCAACGCGGCGATGCTCGCGGTAGTCAACGAAAGCCTGAGAGTGGTGAGTGTCGTTGGGGATGTCAGAGCCTCGCCCAACGACCCCCACGGTGCCTCGGCGAGCAGTCCCGCAAGTGGAAGCACGAGAAAAGCGGCAGCCACTGAGGCGAGTATCACTACGATCAGCGGCGCCCTTCGGCGCGGGGAGGAGGCTCGTGTCAAGGAGTGGTGAAACCATGCTCGGCGAGTATCCGAGCGCCGGTGGGCGAAAGCACCAGCTCGATGAAGGCATCTGCCGCCGAGCTGGAGCTGGTATGTGCGATCGGATAGCTGGCGATCACGTTCTGCTCGGGAGGTATCGGGACCCCCTCGACTGCATCACCGGCCGCGATCACGTCGGTTGCGTAGACGAGACCGGCATCGGCCTCGCCCAGCGACACCCGAGTCAAGACTGCTTTGACATCGGCTTCATTCGAGTCGACCTCGGGATCGAGGCCGGCCTTCCGGAGCGCGTCACGTGCGTAGGACCCGCACGGCACCTCGGGCGCGCAGAGGACGAGCACCAGATCGTCGTCCGCCAGATCGTCCAAGGCTTCGATCCCCATCGGGTTGCCCGGCTCGACCGTTATCTCGAGGGCGTTGGTCGCAAAGACTTCCGGCTCGCCTCGGACGAGCTCGGCATCTTGCAGCCTGGTCATGTTTGCCTCGTCGGCGGATGCAAAGACGTCGGCCGGGGCGCCCTGCTCGATCTGCGTGGCGAGGTCGGACGACGCGGCAAAGTTCAGCACGACCCGGGTCCCCGTCCTTGTTGTGAACTCGTCTGCGATCGCTTCGAACGCGTCCGTGAGAGAGGCGGCCGCGAACACGGTCGATCCCTCGGGGCTCCCACTTGCGGCGTCGCTCTCGTTCCCGCACGCAAGACCAAGGAGAAGAAGAGCTATTAAGGGGCCGATGAGCCGGCGCGTCACGGCTCTGCGGGAATCTCGACGACGACGTTGGTTGCTTTCACGCTCGCGACGGCCATCACCCCGGGCTCGAGTTGGAGCTCATCTGCAGCTTCGCGCGACATCAACGAAACGACCCGGAAGGGCCCCGCTTGCAACTCCACGTGGGCCATCACCTTGTCTTTGACGACTTTCGTAACGATCCCGGTGAAACGGTTGCGCGCCGATCGCGCGCTCACGGTCTCCGGCTCGGCCGCCTCGCGCAGCGTCGGGGCGACTCGGGCCAGCTCGGCCCCCGGCACGAGTCTCTGACCTCCTTCGGTCCGTCTCGTCGAGACGCGACCCGAATCCGCCCAGCGTCTCAGCGTGTCGACGCTCACGCCGAGGAGCTGTGCGGCCTCTCCCATACGATACTCGTGCATATCCAAGATAATAGACGAGAAAAGACGGCAGATATGGTCTAGGTACCCGGGGATACCCTCGCCCCACGTGCCGACTGCGCTAAGGGGCCTGCCGATACAGTAGGTAGCTCCCACGACAACAGGAGGAATCGGTGGTCGACCCGGACCCCCGTGTCGAAGAAGAGTTCGACGCAGGCACCCGCCAGCTTGCGGTCGCCGGCCTCCTGAGGCAGGTCAGCAACGGGCTGGCCTCCTACCGGCTTTATCCCGGCGACTGGGAGCAGCCCGCCTTCCTTGCGGCCGTGGAACGCGTGCGCGCGGCCGCCGAAGAGGCGCTCGTTACCGGAACCGTGGTTGTCGAGATACAGGGTGATCGCTTCTTCACATCGGACGGCCCGCTCCCGGCCGACGATTCGCTCGTTCGTTTGGCGCTCGCCTGCTACGAGCGGCGGATGAACATCCTGAGAGTGCGCGCGGCACCCGAGCCGTATGAGCTGGCCGCGTTCTACGACATCCTCGTGACGAGGCGCGACGAGATCGAGTCGCCTCAACAAGTAGAGGAGTCCCTGCGCGACGCTCGCGTCGTGTCGATCGCTCTCGGCAAGGTCGAGTTGATGCCGGTCGAGACCGCGCTCGGCGACCGGCTCACCGAAGAACAGGCCGAGTTCTGGGACGTGCTCGAACGGGGTGAGGACGTCGAAGCCGGAGGCGACCCTCTCGAGGAAGCCAGTGCCCTCTACAGTCGCTTCCGCGGGCTGGTTGCCGCACTTCCCTCGGAGTTCACGGACGATCCCGAGCTCTACCGGCGCATGCAGGGTCTGGTTGAACGTCTTCCCCGGGACACGCGCAAGGCCTTGGCCTCGCAGTTGATGGATCGGATGGACGATGAGCCGGTAGCCGAGCGGATCATCAACACCATGACCGATGCCGACCTGGCTCGCACGATCGCCGACATGTCCTCCGAGGGCGAAGAGGCACTTGGGGTCGCAAGCAACCTAGTGGCCTCGGGCTTCCGTCAACGGGACCTCGTGGACCTAACGCAGGCGATCGTCATGGGGCAACAGGAATCGGGCACGATCCTTGCCGGGGCCGGTGCGAACGCTCCAACAAAGGACGTGGGCGAGGTTGCTGGTGAACTCGGCGTCGCGTCCGAGGATGACCAAGCTCAGCGCGAAACGGTCATGGAGACGGTTTCCGACATCATGGCCCAGCGTCTGCGCGATACCGAGCAAGAGGACTCCGGATCCATCAAAAGCGACTTCCCCACGACTTTCGATCAACTCATGGATATGGGAGAGGCAACGTTCCAGGATTACCTTGCCCTCGACGACGATATGGAGCGTCTCGAGCAGGTCCTTGACGTGTGGGCCCAAGAGGCGAGGGACGCGCTTTCCGCGCGGGAGTACGATCGTGCCGCTCGCTTGGTGAACGCCGCCGAGCATGCCCGCATCCGGATCGCGGCGCTCGATCCGGAACGAGAGCAGCTCTTCTTGACGTATCGACGAAGAGTGCTCGACATCTCGCTTCTTTCCGATCTCGTCGGCTCGAGTCACAACCAGGCATTCACCCCGCTCCTGGCCGCGTTCGGTCCCGCAGGGGTCGAGGCGATGATGGATCTGCTCGCCGAGGAGCAGGATCGAAGCCGCCGGGCCGCACTTGTTAGCGCCATCTCCGACATGGCGAAGGAGTACAAGCCGGTGATCGTGGCGCGATTGAGCGACCCCCGGTGGTACGTGGTTCGCAACGCGGTCGTGATCCTGCGTCAGTCCGGGGCCGGAGGTGAGTTCTTGGCCGATTTCGAGAAGGCTGCCAAGCACGACCATCCCGCCGTACGGCGAGAAGCCATCCGCGGGCTTGTCGTTGCCGCCGGACCGGATGTCTCCCGCCATCTCCGGCGGCTTTTGAGCCGATCCCGACGCGAGCGTGCGGCATCTAGCAGTCAGCACTTTGGGGGGCATCAAGAACAGAACGGCCATGGCGGCCCTCGGCGATGTCGCTCGCACCTCTAAGGATCTTGATCTGCGAAGGCGAGCGATCGACGAGCTTGGCCGGCAACCCTCGAGCGATGCCTTCCAGCAACTCCAGCGCCTGGCCTCGTTCAATTCGAGACCGAGGCTCCCGCGTTCCCTGCGCCGTTTGGCCAAAGAGCGGGCACGGTCGATGAAGGGGGAACGTTGAACACTCCGAGCGGACGAGCGATCGACCATGTTCGCCGGGTACTGGCGTCGCTCGGCTCGGCGCTTCAGACATACGCGCTGTACCCGGGCAACCATCCGAGCCGAGGCGAGGCCGTGCATGAAACGGTCGAGCACGTCAACGACCTCATCTACGAGATGGAAGAACCGCCGGTCTTGTTCATCACCCGGCACAGCTTCTATCTCGGCTCGGCACTTCTCGCGCGTGAATCACTCACGCTCTCTCGTTTGATCAAGGCTTGCGAGACGGCCGAGGTCGAGGCCGTCGAGTTCTTCTCCGGGATCGCCGAGAGCGATATCGATGCCCTGGTCAGGATCTTGTTGAAGGAAGAGCCGCCGAACATCCAACTTCCAGGCATAGCCGTTAACCGCGTCCGCCCCATGCTCGGCCGCCAGGACGAGAGGGAGAGGCAGATCTCCGAGATGCTGCTGACTTACGCATCTGGAATCGAGCTGGTGAGACAGGAGTCGGCTCGTATCGCAGCCGGACGCGAGGTCGACCTCGATGCCACGCGAGCGATCGTCGAACAGCTCGCCGACGAGGTCGCGCAGGACCCTCGACAGGCGCTGCTGGTGTCGACCGTGAAGTCATACGACGACTACACCTACTACCACATGATGAATGTCTGCTTGCTGTCGATCGCGATGGGATGGGCGATCGGACTGCACCGCGATCAGGTGATCCTGCTCGGCATCGGCGGGTTGTTGCACGACGTGGGCAAGGTGAAGGTTCCGAAGGAGATCCTCCAACACGCGGGACCACTGTCCGAAGAAGGCTGGCGGATGATCCAGCGTCACCCCGTCGAGGGGGCCGGGATGATGTTCGTCACAACGCGCGAGTTGTTCCACCCCGCGGCGAGCATCATCCTCGAGCATCACTCGGCGTTCGACCTCAGCGGCTATCCGGCACTCTCCGGCAGGCCGAGGCCTTCGCTCCCGGCCCGCATCGTGGCGGTCGCGGACTCTTTTGATGCGGTCACTACCAAGAGGCCCTACCGCCAGGCGGAGGATCGCCGTCAGGCTCTCAACATCCTTCAGGCGAGCTCGGGGACGGGCTACGACCCGCGCGTCGTGCGAGCGTTCGCGCGGCTGCTGGGTCTCTATCCGATCGGGTCTCTCGTCGAGCTGGCGAGCGGCGAAGTCGGGATTGTCGAGCGAAACCACGACGACCTGCTGGCGCACCCCATTGTCCGTCTGCTGCTCGATCCGCAAGGAACCCCCATGGAACCGGTAGAGCTTGATCTAAGCGAGAGATCGAACGGCGGCTACAAATGGTCGGTGGCGCGGAGTCTTGTCCCCGACGAACTAGGCGTCGACATGGCCGCCCTCGTGAAGACGAACACGCTCAACACCGGAGGCGGCCCCTTGGACGACGAAGGAGAGGCGGGACTCCACCACGAACCCTCCTACGGCGAACGCCCCCCACCGAACTACGTCAACACGCACGCCGAACCCCACACCCACCCACATCCCCACGAGCCCGTCCGCTACGACCCCGACGTAGCCCCCCCATTCCCCAAAGAGTGAAGCGGCTGCGCCCTTAGGCGCTGCGGGACAGTACGTCCCGGAGTTGGGCTGGGCTTACGTTGCCTCCGGTGCACATCAGTACGGTCTTCTTGTTCTTGATCAAGTCGGGGTAGCGGAGGGCGGCGGCAAGGGGGGACGCGCCCGCGGCTTCGACGAGGTTCTTCGTCTTCTCGATCATCATCACCATGGCGGCCCGAAGGTCGTCGTCCGACACGAGCACGAAGTCGTCGAGCAGGGCCCACATGATGCGCTGGGGCAATTCGAAGGCCGAGCGGGTGGCGAGTCCCTCGGCGAACGTGTTCATCTCGTCCACCTGGAGCGAGCGTGCCTTCCAGGTCTTGTAGGCGGCCGGTGCCGCGTCGGACTGGACGCCGATGACTTTGATGTCTTCGTTCGTGGACTTGGCTGCGATGCAGGCA
Source organism: uncultured Actinomycetes bacterium (assembly GCA_963786155.1). Taxonomy (GTDB): domain Bacteria; phylum Actinomycetota; class CADDZG01; order CADDZG01; family WHSQ01; genus CAWAXW01. The sequence goes on from CAWAXW010000006.1 coordinate 1,034,271, forward strand.
CCGGCGGCTCCGCTCCCGCCGCCTATCGGCACCAGGATCACCTCTATGTCGGGTGCCTCCTCCAGGATCTCGAGGGTGGCGGTCCCGACCCCGGCTATCAGTAGCGGCTCGTTGCCGCTGTGGACGTATCGGTAGCCCTTCTCCTCGGCCATCGTCTCGCAGTGCTCGCGCGCGGCATCGAAATCGCGGCCCTGTTGGATCACCGTTGCGCCCATGGCCTCCATCGAGGCCACCTTCACGGGATTGGCGCCCTCGGGCGCGCAGATGATGGCCGGCACATCGAAGAGCTTGGCCGCGTAGGCGACCGATTGGCCGTGGTTGCCGGTTGATGCGCCGATCACACCGCGGGAGCGTTCTTCCTCACCGAGCTGTGACATCAGGTTCACGCCGCCGCGCACCTTGAAGGCGCCGGTCGGCTGATGGTTCTCGTGCTTCACGAGCGTCGTCGTCCCGAGCGCCTCGTCGAGCACCGGGTAGCTGTGAAGCGCAGTCGGTTGCAGGTAAGGCGCGATCTGGGTGCGGGCTCTGCGCACGTCGGCCAGGGTCGGGATCTGGAGACTCACCCTCGCCAGCCTTTGAACTTCTCGACCAGGTCGGCGCCTCCGCGCGGGGGTCTTTTGGCTGCGTCCACGACGCTTGTTTCTTCTCGTTCTCGAGCACGACCCACTCGTAGCCGTAGGTCCGAGGCCCGGCCCAGAAGGGCTCGATCCAGGTCTCGGTCACGAGGCTTGCAACGGCTGCATAACCGAACTTCGGGCGGCCTTTCCAGAAGTCGACCACCGAGTGGAGCGTGGAACCGCGAGTCCGGGCCCTGATCTCGTTGATCGCCGAGAACTCGCCGATCCAGCACAGCTCGATGCGCGCCTTCGCCACCATTAAGCCACCATGCAACTGGACCCACACGCGATCGCCGGGGAAGGCACCCTGCTTGTGCGCCGGCCCCGGTCGGTCCCGCGTTTCGACGGCGTAGCCCAAGGCCGGCGACTTAGGCGATCCCTGAAGATGCTCGAGCTTCCTGACGATGACGTGGTCCATGGCTCCGATATTACGAAGAACCCCGCGCCTTGCGACGCGAGGTTCCCGGAGGAGTTCGTGTTTAGAGCTGTGGTGCGGGTTCGGCTCGCTTGCGTGTCCTGAAGAACGACGCGATCCCTCCGAGCCCGATCAAGACCGCGAGCCCGACCGCCAGATAGAGCGGGACCGCCGAGCCCTCATCCGTCTCTGGCGCGGTTGTTCCGGAGACGGGTTCGGCATCCGGGGCCACCGGTGCGATCGCACCAGCAGCCGCGCCTCCACTGCCGAATCCGTCTCCAACCACAACGGCTCCGACCATTCCTGGGTGATAGGCGCAGAAGTAGGGGAACGTCCCTTCCTCGTCGAAGCGGTAGCTCACCTCGTCGTTGTAGCGGAGCTCGCCGAAAGTACCGAAGACGTTGGCCACCCCACTGACGGTGTGGGGAAACCGGTCCTTGCTGCGCCAGGTCACGGTGTCGCCGGCGTTCACCCGAACCACGTTGGCGACGAAACAGTTGTCCTTCAATACAACAGTGGTCGCCTGCTCATCGGAAAAGGCGACCTCCCCATGGGGGCCGAAACACGCGTGCCCACCTCCACCGGCAACGGCGGCTTGTGGGAGGAGCAGGGCGGCGAACATGGCCGCGACTACGGCGATACGACGAAGCATGAACCTCTCCTTTGTCGTCCGGTCTCCACCCCTTTACACCGGCCACCCGGAGTCGGTTCCCTCTACAGCGAGCGAGCGATCTCCAGGGCCTCCGCCTTGGTCAGCTCGCCCTCGAGCCTGAAGGTGATGCCCTCGCTGGTCCAGACGAGCGTGTTGCCGGCGAGGCGCGACTCGCTTTCGTAGACGTCTCCTTCGGGGGACGTGAACAGCAGATTGTGCTCCCCGCCGACCCAATAGCCCGGCTCGCCGTCGATGGTGACCGGCTCGATCGGTATCCCCATCTGCACCTGCTTGTCGACGAGGCCGATGTCGACCTCGGCTAGGAACTGGCTCAGCAGGAGCTCGGGTTCGTCGGGCTCGCCGTAGACGAATGTCACGACGTCGGCTTGGGGGAAATCGGCGATGTAGACGCCGTCGGGTTCGCCGAGAGCAACGGGAGTGCGCAACTCGAAGGGGACGCTGAGCTCGGCTTCCAGCAACGTCACCGGCGTGCCGAGATCGAGGTCGCCCGAAGGTGATGGAAGGTCCCTCGTGTCCCGCTTCACCTTTATCTCGATCCCCCCGACCCCGAGGAAGTCGGCCACGGCCTCCCGCGCGGCGGGATCACGATGACTCCTGCAACCAGAAGGGCGGCGACGCCGATCGCGATCGCAGGCCATGGCCGCGGCCGGACGATCCGGCGGGGCGCCTCGGCTATCCCGCTTCGCACAACGGCGACCAGGTCGGGAGTATCGGGGTAGTCGATCTCTGTCGCGAGGGCACGCAGCCGCATCTCCAGGTCGGTCGCTCCGACGCTCATTCGGTCACCTCCCCGGGCAGGAGGTCGCGCAAGCGCCCCAAGGCGCGCGACAAGCGGGATTTGACCGTGCCGCGGCGGATGCCGAGCGTCTCCGCAGTTTCCGCTTCGGAAAGCTCGAAGAGATAGCGGAGGGCGATGACGAGCCTGTCCTTGTCGTCGAGCTTGTTGAGCGCATCGAGCAAAGCCCGGCGAGGCTCGCCGGCGAGGACCGCCGCCTCCGGCGATGGGGCCGCATCGCGGCGACGGTCGCTCGCCAGACGGAGCTCGAGCCCGGCTCGCCTTCCGGCAGACCGGCGTGCGTTGAGCGCCTCATTAGTGACGATCTTGAGCAGCCACGGACGGAAAGGCGCGCCTTCGCGGAAGCGATGCATCGACGCGTGGGCCTTGATGAATGCGCTCTGGGCGGCATCCTCTGCTTCCGCCGCCGAGCGCGTGACAACGAACGCGGTTCGAAACGCGATGTCCTGGTACCTCCTGACGAGCTCATCGAACGCATCGAGCTCGCCGTTGCGAGCTCGCTCGATGAGCCCCTGCTCTTCGTCCAGTGGTCGGCCCTCCACTGTTCCTTTCACCCCATTACACCTGTGAGCGCCCCAGGGTTCCCGGCGCTCCGGGCCTCCTGGGGCGGCAGGACACAGCGGGATTCCGCCGAATCATCCAGGAGGAACTAACGCACTAGGAGGCTGAGATGAAATCGGTTGTAGGCGTGCTGGTAGCGGGGTTGCTCGTGTTCGCGGCGGTCGGTCCGGCCGGAGCGAAGGCGGCTCCCAAGGCGACCCAGGTGTTCGAAGACCCCGCAGGCGATGCTGGGAACAACGCGGCTGGGCCGCACCCAGGCGCGGCCGAGGCGGGTTTCGACCTGATCAAAGGCGAGATCGTCAAAGAGGGCAAAGACTCACTCAAATTCACCGTCACTCACGCGTCTATGCCTCCGACCGGTCCGCCCGGAGAGAAGTTCCGCCTGATCTGGGGGATCGGGGTCGACACCGTCCAGTACGAGATGACGATCAAGAGTCTGGACGTGGGCGAGCCGGACGTCGTCGCTTCGGCGATGGGGCAGGACCCCGTCGGCGAGGAACGCGTCGGACAGGTCTACCAAGGGGTGGCTCGCCTCGAGGAGTGCGGGTTCGTCACGACGGGCATCAACTGGGCGATGTGCGACACCATCGCCTACTACGACGCAGTCTTCGATCCCGCCACGGCCACGGCTTCGTGGGTCATCGACATGAAGACCCTCGGGGCCAAGAAGGGAACCGTCATCGCAGGCGGCGGGGGTGGACGTGCCACGACCGGCTGCGTGATCTGCTGGGTCCCGCAGTACCAGGAGAGGTCGTTGACTCCGCAGTCGATGATCGACTCCGCCGTCCAGACCCTCTCATACACGGTCAAGTAACCGACTAAGTCTTCGATCACGCCCCCTAAGCTGGGGGCGTGATCACTGTCACCGGCCTCTGGAAATCTTTCGGCGCGCGCGATCTCTTTCGTGGCGCCGACCTTCAGGTCTGGGCGCGCGACCGCGTCGCGGTCGTAGGACCGAACGGCACCGGCAAGACGACCCTGTTCGAGATGATCGCCGGCGAACAGAGCCCGGACGACGGGGAGATCCGCCTCGCGAAAGATGCGGTCGTCGGATTCTTGCGCCAGGAGACCGATGACCTGCGCGGGCGCTCGCTGCTCGACGAGGTCGTCTCCGTCGGCTCGGAGGTCACGGCTGCCGGCCACCGGCTCGAGGTGCTCGCCCACGAGATCGCGGAGTGCGAGCCGGGCCCCGATCGCGACCGGCTCGTGGCTGAGTACGGGCGGCTGCAGGACCGATTCAGCCACCTCGGCGGCTATTCGCTGGAAGCCGATGCCAAGAAGATTCTCGGCGGGCTCGGGTTCAAGGACACCGAGTTCGACAAGCGCACCGAAACGTTCTCGGGTGGGTGGCTGATGCGTATCGCGCTGGCGAAGCTCTTGCTGGCCTCGCCCGACGTGCTGATGCTCGACGAGCCGACGAACCACCTCGATGTCGAGTCGGTCGAGTGGCTCGAGCGTTTCCTCGGTGCCTACGACGGAGCCGTGTTGCTGATCAGCCACGACCGCGACTTCATCAACGCGCTCGCGACGAAAGTCGTCGAGATAGACGACCGCCGGCTCGTTTCCTACACGGGGGACTATGCCGACTTCATCCATCAGCGCGCGCTGGCGGCCGAACAGGTAGAGGCCGCGGCTCGCAACCGGGCGCGCAAGGCGGCCTCGACGCAGGCGTTCATCGACCGTTTCCGCTACAAGGCGAGCAAGGCCAAGCAGGTCCAGAGCCGGATCAAGGCTCTCGAGAGGAGCGGCGATGTCGCGACCGCGCCGAGCCGGGGACCCAAGAAGATGAGCCTGGCCTTCCCGACGCCCCCTCGCGCCGGACGGGTCGTCGTGGAACTGGAGGATGTCCGGTTCGGCTACGAGAAGACGCCCGTGTACGAAGCGCTGGATGTCGCGATCGAGCGCGATCAGCGAAGTCGCGCTTGTGGGCCCGAACGGCGCCGGCAAGACGACGCTCTTGAAGCTGCTTGCCGGCGTCCTCGAGCCTCAGGACGGGCGCGCAAGCTCGGCCACAACGTCGCGCTCGGTTACTTCGCCCAGCATCAGATCGAGGCTCTGACCGACGAACACCGTGCTGAAGGAGCTCGAGAGCGCGATCCCTCCGGGAGTCACGGTGACGCTCGCAATCTGCTGGGCCGGTTCCTGTTCTCCGGCGACGAGGCCGAGAAGCCGGTTGGGGTGCTGTCGGGCGGGGAGCGAACCCGATTGGCCCTCGCGAAGCTGCTCGTCTCGCCCGTCAACGTCCTGTGCTTGGACGAGCCGACGAACCACCTCGACATGTGGAGCCGCGACGTTCTCGAGGACGCGCTCACCGAGTACGAAGGAGCGATCGTCCTGATCACGCACGACCGCCACCTGATCCGCAACGTCGCCAATCGAATCATCGAGGTCGTCGGGGGCCACGTCACGATCTACGACGGCGACTACGACTTCTATCTCGCCCGCCGTGAACGAGCGCCGCAGGAGTCGGCCGCCGACCAACCACCCGAGCCCACCGAAGACACGCCCACGCGCGGCAAAGAACGTCGCCGCCTGCAAGCGGAAACCCGCGCCAAGACCAAGGACCTCCGCGACCGCATCCGCAAGATAGAAGGAGAGCTCGAGACGCTCTCGGCCGAGCTAACCGAGATGGCCGAGGTCCTCGGCGACTCCAAGAGCTACTCCGAAGGCGCCGACATAGCAGAACTAAGCCGCCGCTACGACCGAGCCCGCAAACGAACCGAACAACTAGAAGCCGCCTGGCTAGAAGCCACCGAATCACTCGAGGCCGCCTCCAACTAGGTGCTCCTAGGCAGGAGGGCTGGGCGGAAGCGGAGAACCCTCCGGTCATGAAGATCATCGCCAGGTCCATGGCTCTCGGAGTCGTCGGAGCGCTGCTCGCGGGTGGGATCGCCACCGGGAGTCCTAAGCGGGCGCCTCTTACGGGGGAGGGCGAGGGCATGAAGCTCGTCGCCAACATCCCTTACGAGGGCGGGACCGACATGGAGTTCATGACCTACAAGGGCCGGGATCTTGCCTTCGTCGGCGCGGCCCCCGGCGTCGGTGGCGCCGAGCACGGCGCGATGCGGGTTATCGACATCACCAACCCCGAGAAGCCGGTGCTGAAGGCGACGCTGAACTGCTCGCTCTATCAGTCGGACATCCAGATCAGCCACGACCAGAAGACCTTGATCATGGGGGCCGACAGTGTCGGTGGTCCCGATGCCTGCCTGGCGGTAGGCAAAGCGGGATTCATGACGGTGGACATCTCCAACCCTTACAAGCCACAGCCAATCGGCTTCGCCGAGATCGCGCTCGGCTCGCACAACATCACCGCGCATCCAACCAAGCCCTACATCTATAACTCTGACTCCGAGCGCACGAACGCCAACATCGAGATCTGGTCGATCAAGAACCCGGCCAAGCCGGTGAAGGTGAACGACTTCGCCAGCATTCCGCACAGCCCGCATGACATCTCGTTCAACAAGAGCGGCTCACGGGCTGTGACCGCCGCTCGCACTCATTTCGACATCCTCGACACGAGCGACCCGGAGAACCCGGTGCTCCTTTTCGCCGGCCAGTGCCCGGGGTGCTACCTGACCCACGACGCCAAGTTCACGCCGGACGAGAAGTACATCGTGCTGGGCGATGAGGCGAACGGGGGATCCACGTACGCATGCCCGGGGGGCGCGCTCTACTTCTACGAGTTGCAGGGAACCGAGGAGCAGCCCATCGCGGTGCTCGCAGGCGCCTACGAACCGGGCGAGTTCGTTACGGCCCGCGACGGCGACTTGCCCGGCGCTTGCACGTCACACGTCTTCAACTTCTCGCCCGACGGCAAGCAGATCGCCATCTCCTGGTACACCGCAGGCACCCGCGTCCTCGACATCTCGAACATGCAAGGCGTGACGGTGGGGGACCAGGGCAACGGCGTCAGGGAGATCGCCTGGTTCCTGCCGGACGAAGGCATCACCTGGTCATCGAAGTTCTACAAGAACCCCAACTACGTGTTCAGCAACGACGAGCACCGGGGCTTCGACGTCTTCAAGCTCACCGCCAAGTAGAGGTCGGCCGCTACGGCTTCTCGTAGAACTCGAAGTGCATCCCGTCGGGGACCATCCAGGTGCCGCCCCAGAGGAAACCCCACTTCTCCATGATCTTCACGAGGCGTGGGTCTTGATGCGGGCGCTCCCCGAAACCATTGCCGTTCACGTTGATGTCGAGGGCTGCGCCGAAGGTGTGCCGTGAGATCCGGATGCCGGGATGCATTGTCGTGAAGCGCGCGCTGGAGCAGCCCGCGTACTCGCCCGGCCGCACGGTATGCGATAGCCCTTTCCGCTTCACCTCACGAAGAGCCCCTCGGAGTTGGGGAAACAGCTTGCGGTGGCACGTGACGCCCCCGAGGATCGGAACAGAGTCGGATCTGATGTTGCGGGACGTCCAGCCCCCGTTGAGGGTCAACCGCCCATCGCCCAACCGGCGAGCCGAGAACTCGCCGAAGAAACGCTTGAGGAAGAGTTGGGGGCGCAGCCCCTGCGCGTAGCGCAGGAACTCGCCACCCCTATCGCTGCGGAGGCGGAAGTGATGATCGTTGGGGACGACCTTGGCGATGGCACTCCGTATATCGCCGCGGTCTACAGAGGCTTCAGCTTCGATGAGCACCGTTCTGAGCGTCCCGTCGGAGACTTCTGGCACCGGCTTCCTTACGATTGCCTCGTAACTCAAGGTGGAGTGGTCGTTTATGACGCCGGCAACGCGCATGGTGCGGCCCTCCCAGCGCATGCGCAGTCCGACACCCACTTCCCGCATCAGCAACGACGACTCGGGGATCAGGACCTCGTTCCGGCCGAGCGCCAGGACGAGAGGGCGGGCCTCTTCGTCGACGAAGCGAGCGAACTCCCGGTGATCGATGTAGCCGACCTCGAGTGGGAACGCGTACGAGCCCGGCGCGCGATCGATGACGCGCCCACCTGGTCCCCGCGACTCCCTCATCCATTCCATGCCCATCCGGACGCTCGTCGCCCGGACCCCCTTCATCCGGTCAAGCGCCCGCTCGACGCGGGGCGAAAGATTCTCAGGTGACCACGCTACGAAGAATCGGAGGCGTTCCTGCGGCTGCGCGCCACCGGGACCTACGAGGGAACCGACGAGCAGAGCGCACATAAGCGCGCCGGCCAAGGCCCTAGTCGCGCAGCGGCGCAAGATCGATCGCTTCGTTTGCGTCCGAGAACGTCAAGCCCGGCTCCGGACCGCCGCCGATCACATATACGACCGAGCCGAGGGCGACGACGGCAAGCCCGTGGCGGGCAGTGGGCAAGTTCGGGAGCTTCTGCCATTTCTGGTCGTTGACGTCGAGCGCTTCCACCTCGTCGAACGTCCCCTCGTTGCCCTCGCCGCCGGCCGCGACGATGAAGCCGAGGGCGTCGGTCGCGGCCAGGCCCCCGCGCGCGGTCGGCAGATCGTCGATCGACCGCCACGTCTTCTTGTCGACGTTGAAACGGTCGACCGAAGCGACGTTCGTGTCGAACCCGTGATGACGTCCGGCCACCACGTACACGCGCCCTCGCGTTCCCGCCACGCCGAGATGTTGTCGCGCCTCCTCGAAACCGGGCAGCGTCTTCCACTTCTCGGTCTTCGGGTTGAAGACGAACGCGGTGGTCGCGTTGCCGTTGGGGCCAACGCCCGCCGCGACGTAGAGCTTCCCTTTAACGAACGCCGCACCCCCGGCCGCCCGAGGCTCCGGCATGCTGGGCAGCTCGTCCCACTGATCACCATTCAGGGTGAACACCCGGTCGGTGGGGCTCTCCAGCCCCGGCCCCCGGTATCCCCCGAGCATGTACATCCGCCCGCCGCCGGCCGCCGCCATGCCGTGATTGACGGCCAGCGGCATGTCGGGCCCGGAGCTCCAGGTACCCGCGACGGGGTCGTAGATCTCGACCGTAGCCACGGTCCCCGAACCGTCTGCGAACCCGCCGGTGATGTAGATCTTTCCGTCCAGCGCAGCCCCGGCTACCTCGGTCCGAGCGGTAGGCAGAGGGGCTAGATCCTTCCATTCGAGTTCCTGAGGCTGTGTACTTGGGGCGGGGTCGGCGACGACCTCAGCCTGACTGCACCCGACGACCAGGCAAAGCAGTGCAACGATCGAGCGAGTCCGCATACATCCAAGTCTCGCACCGGATTCGTAGTTCTATAAACGGCTTGAGAGGGGAGAAGGCATGCGCAAGAGCTCGTTTTGGTTCCGGCTGATGACTCTCATGGCAGTGGCGGTTCTGGCATTTGCAGCCTGCTCGGACGACGAGGAGCCCGAAGAGCCCGCGGCCGAGACGGAAGAGGCCGAGGAAGACGCGGGCGGCGGCGAAGCGACAACTCTCGCGATCTCCGCTCAGGACAACCTTTACGAGCCCGATACCTTGTCGGCGCCAGCGGGGGCCGAGGTCACCGTCGAGCTGACGAACGTCGGCGACAACCCCCATACGTTCACGATCGATGGACTCGCCGATACCGGGACCGTCGAATCGGCAGGCACGGGAACCGCGACCTTCACCATGCCGGACACGGAGACCACGTGGTCCTGCGCGGTCCACGGCGAAGCGATGAGCGGCACGCTCACGCCCGAGTAGCCCACTCGAGTACGCGCGAAGTTCATCTGAACTTCGCGCGGATAACGCGCGCGTGCAGCATCGCGCCTCTAGCCTGAACGCGATAAACGCCCAGGTGAGGGGGTTCGATGTCCTGGCCTCTGCCCATAAGCCCAGCCCAGGATGGTCTGGAGCGCTCGGAGACCCGAGAGACATGGCTCAACGGAGTGAAGGCAGCATTCGTCATCGAGCAGCACAACCAACTCGGGCTCGTCCTTTGTGCTCGCTGCGGGTCCGCGTGGTCCGACCCCCAGGAAGCGTTCGTCGAGCTGGAGCTCGATCGATCCTTCCCCAATGGACCAGGCTACGAGAGCGGCACGCAGTGGGGGATCGACCACCCCAACAACCTGATGCTCGTCTGCTCGGCTTGCCAAAAGGAAACAGCGGAAGCATGAAGAGAGGTTGGACCCGGCGTCTGGCCGCGTGGCTGTACGCGCGAACCAAGAATCAATAGGAGGTCCGCAAGTTGTCCACAGCGTTATCTACAGTTGTGAAGGTTCACCTCCACGTAACGTCTGTTAACCGGTCCCAGCGGTAGGTCAAGGAAATGGACCGGAGGGACTTCCTCAAGGTTTCGACATCGGCTTCGGTCGGCTTGCTCCTGGCTGCGCACACACCGGTCGTCTTCTCGCAGAGTTTGGAAACGCATTTCTCCCATGGTGTTGCGTCAGGGGACCCGGCGGCGGGTGGTGTCGTTATCTGGACGCGAGTGACCCCCACCGCCGAAGCAACTCCCGGATCACGCGTCGGGCCGAAGCGCATGGATGTTGAATGGCAAGTGGCAGCCGACCCTCAGTTCCGAAAGGTGGTCGAGAAGGGCACCGCCGAATCGCTGCGGCGCAACGACCACACGGTCAAGGTCGACGTCACGAGTTTGGCGCCCGCCACGACCTACTTCTACCGTTTTCGATATGCGGGAGAGCTCTCTCCTGTCGGACGAGCTCGGACCGCTGCCCGCGCGACCGATGAGAACGCCAACCTTCGGTTCGGCCTCGCATCGTGCGCGAACTACGAAGGCGGCTTCTTCAGCGCGTATCGCTACCTAGCCGAGCGAGAGGACCTCGAGTTCGTGCTGCACATGGGCGACTACATCTACGAGTACGGGGTAGGAGCGTACGGCCCCGGTCCGGAGATCGGCAGAGAGCACGATCCCGAACACGAGATCGTCAGTCTCGAGGACTACCGTCGCCGCTACGCGCTGTACCGCACGGACGCCGACCTGCAGGCGTGCCATGCGATGCATCCGTTCATCACTGCATGGGACGACCACGAGGTTACGAACGACACATGGTCAGAGGGGGCCGAGAACCATCAGGCGGAGACTGAAGGCGAGTTCCTGAAGCGTCGTAACCGCGCGTACCGCGCCTACTTCGAGTGGATGCCGATCCGGTTGCCCAAGCCGACGAAAGACAGAACCAGGATCTACAGGAACCTCAATCTCGGCAAGCTCGCGGATCTGCACATGCTCGACACTCGCCAATACCGAAGCGAGCAGCCTCCCAACCAGGCCGATCCGGCTAAGGACGATCCCGAGCGCACGATCACGGGCGAGGCGCAGATGGCGTGGCTGAAGAAGGGTCTGACGAAACCGCAGGCGCAATGGCGGATCGTGGGCAATCAATTGATGATCACTCCATGGGAGAACGGCGAGGGCGTACCTTTCAACGTGGATGCGTGGGACGGCTATCGCGCCGATCGCGACGAGCTCCTGGGTCACGTCTCGGAAGCCGGGGTGCAGAACATCGTTTTCCTAACCGGCGACATCCACACCTCGTGGGCCAACGAGGTCCCGATCGATTCGACGACCTATCCGGCTACTCCCCCGGTTGCAGTCGAGATGGTCGGTCCGTCGATAACGTCGGACAACCTCGATGAGATCACTGGCTCCCCATCTCGAGAAACGTCGGTGCTCCTCGAGGCTGGAATCATGGCCGACAACCCGTACGTCAAGTACGTCGAGCTCGACTCGCACGGGTACAGCGTGGTCGACGCCACTCCGGAACGGCTCCAGACCGATTGGTACTACATCTCGGATCGGACGGACCCCGCTGCGACCCAGGCTCACGCGGCGTCATGGAAGGTGGACGCCGGCACCAACACGGTGTCCGAGGCGGAAGGCCCGGTATGAGGTCACCTCCTCTTGTCCTCTTCGTATGCGTTCACAACGCCGGGCGATCGCAGATGGCCGAGGCGTTCCTCGCCCTGCGGTCCCGCGGCCGGATCGAGGCTCGATCCGGGGGAGCGCGCCGGCTGCCGTTATCCAAGAGAACGTACAGACCGCCATGGCCGAGATCGGACTCGACCTGTCAGAGCGCGTGCCGAAGCCCATCGATCCAGACGACGTTCGGGAAGCGGATGTTGTGGTCACGATGGGGTGTGGCGATGCTTGCCCTCTCTACTCCGGCAAGCTCTACATGGATTGGAAGATCGACGACCCTTCCGGCAAGGACCTCGAAGAGGTTCGGAGGATCCGCGACGACATCGACTGGCGGGTTCAGGGCATCGCCGACGTGTTGCTGGCCCAAGCATCCTGATCCCCGCTGAACAACACAAACCTTCCAGGAGTTGACTCGTTGCCTTAAGCCGGCCGTAACCCTCGATTCACTTGCGGCCTCTAGCGTCTGGCATCGCCGATGGGCAGATCGGCGCGGATCGCGGCGGAGATTCCGCTCGGGCAAATAGGGAGGTTGCAGTGAGATCAAGACGTTTCATAGGCGCGCTCGCGCTCGCCGGCCTTGCGCTGTCGGCATCTGGTGCAGGCGCAGCCACGGCGGCGAAGCGCTACACGGTGCCACTCGTACCCGACTATCAGACCAAAGCCCTCTTTACCGTGGGTGACAGGGTGCCGTGGCTCAACGACTCGGCCAGGCAGTACCAGATGGTCGGCATCCCGGATGGTCTCGGGGCCCACAGCAACGACGGGATACGCGACCTCGAGCGCCGGTGGGGCAGCGACTCGGCCACGCTCTTCATGAACCACGAGTTCACGTCGTCGACGATATCGGAGCCCCTCGTCGGAGGGCCGCGGTACCGCGGCTCTTTTGTGTCTCGCTGGATACTTGACGAGGACGGCGACCCGGTCGCCGGAGCGCGCGCCTACGCTTCGGTCTTCACTCGTGACTTGTTGGTAGGTCCTGCCGCCGAGGAAGGCAATGCGACGCCGCCGTTCGGCCGCCTCTGTTCCGGCACGCTGGCGGGTTCCCGTGATGGATTCGATCGCTACATCTATCTCGCGGGCGAGGAGGCCAACCAGACTTCCACGGCTTTCGCGACGCCAACCTTTGATCCCAGCAAGGGCGGATCGGCGGTTGCGTTCTTCAACGACGAGGCGCACGTCCTCCCCGACCTCGGCCACATGGCTTGGGAGAACGCGGTCGTCAAGCCCGATACGGGGAGCAAGACCGTCATCATGAACATGGAGGACGGGCCGGCAACCCCCGACAATCAGCTATGGATGTACGTCGGAACGAAGAACCGGCGAAGCTCCTCCGCCCTCGAACGCAATGGGCTCGTGGGTGGCGACCTCTTCTTCTTCCGGTCGAACGACTCGAGCCGGAACGGTGAGGCCACGTTCAAAGAGGGCACGATCACCGGTCACTGGGTCAAGATCCAGGGCGGCGGCGACCAAAGCGAAGTGGCGTTGGAGGCACAGGCGGACGCGAACAACGCCATGACGTTCATCCGTCCGGAGGACGGGGCCTTCAACAAGACCAACTCGAACGGGTTCTTCTGGGCCACGACGGGTGGGAACGACTCCATCAACAAGCTCGGACGTCTCTACGAGCTCGACCTTGCTTCGGGCGACCCGTCCACCGGCCCTGCCTCGCTTACCGTCGTCTACAACGCCGACCTGGTTACAGCGGCCGGACAGGACATCGCAGTGAGCCCGGACAACATCGATACCTCCGAGCAGTACCTCATGATCAACGAGGACGGCACGGCCCAGAGCCGCCAATGGATGGCATCACAGGGGCGGGACGGCAGCATCTGGCGATTCACGATCGGTGGAGGCACGCCGAGTATCGACTGGCGGTCGAAATACCGAGTTGCAGAGCTCGATCCGCCGGGTCAATACAACCCCGCCGCAGTGGGGGCCGGGATCTGGGAGACCAGCGGCATCATCGACGCGGCGAACGTCTTCGGAGACGGTGGCGACGACGACGATGATGACGACGGGGATGGACGTGACATCTGGTTGTTCGACGTTCAGGCGCACCCGCCCACAACCCCGCAGAACGCGGCCCAACAGATCGAAGACGGCCAACTCTTGCTCCTGTGGGGACTCGAGGATGACGAGGATGACGAGGACGACGATGACGACGACGACGACTGAGGCGACGCGGCCTTAGGACAACGGGAGGCGGGGCCGGAAGGCTCCGCCTCTTCTCTTACGACTGGTTGGTGGGGGCGGCCGGGGTGGCCGTCAGAGGGGGAGGGAAGTACTCCGCGCTCAGCAGGCGGTCGCCGTCGAAGCTCAGTGCCCAGACGCTGCCCTTCTTGTATTGGAAGTCTTTCGGCAGGTCTATGTGATCCTCCTCGGCCAAGCGTCGCAGGAGCTCGGGGATGACATCACCCTGGCTGCAGACGACCGTCGCGTCGCCGGTCTCACCGTACGTCCTCATCAGCTTGACGGCCTCGTCCTCGCGGCCGGGGAAGTCGAGCTCGGAGAAGACCTGCTCGAAGTGGATCGGTATCCCAACGGCTTCTGCGAAGGGCTCGACCGATTGCTGGCACCGCAGGAAATCGGCCGACACGATCTCCTCCACGGGAAACCGCGACAGCAGGCGCACCAAGCTCTCCGATTGTTGCCAGCCGATCTCGTCGAGGGGGCGCTGGCGGTCGTCGCCCTGCCACTTCTCGGCTTCCCCCGCCCTCGAGTGCCGCACCAATAGCACGCAACCACCCGCGACCGGCCCCCGGGCGAAACGTTCGAGGAGTTCCCGGTCGTGATCGTGGGTGAGTAGCTCTTGGGCCTCGGCCAGAGAGAGCCACTTCAGCTCGTCGACCTCGCGGTTGGGGGTGAAAGCCCCGCCATCAGCTTCCATGGCCCAGTAGCGGACCACCTTCGGACGGGTCGAGCCTCCCGACGTCTTCATGTATCTCACTTCTCCGAGCGGACGCCCGAGGTGCACGCGGAAGCCGGTCTCTTCGAAGACCTCACGCAGGGCACCCTCGACCTCGGACTCGCCCGGAGCGAGTTTGCCTTTCGGGATGCTCCAATCGGAATAGCGAGGACGGTGGATCACCGCGACCTCGATCTCCGGCTCGCCGCTCTTGAGTTGACCGGCTTTCCGCCAAACGACGCCGCCCGCCGCACGGATTGTTCTGTCGCTCAAGCCTGCATCCAGCTCCGATGCTTTTTCCGGTCGAGTTTTCGCCATACCTCGGGGAACATAGCGCGGGCGTCCAGCGCAGCGCGTCTTTCCCGCTCGACGAGCTGGCCCGCGGCCAGGCTGAAGGCGGCGTCCTCCGATACCTCGGCGGCTATGTCCTTGATGGTCTCCCCGGCGATGATCGCGTCCTGGTGCTCGCCGAGGACGTCTTGCACACGGGTCACCAGCTTGGCGAACTTCGTTGCCTCCTCGCCCCTGGATCCCAGAGCGGGAGCCACTGCCTCGGCCGCATAGCGAGTTCGCTTCGCCCGGATCCGGATTCCGTGCAGGTCGTCGTCTGGAGTGTCGGGACCCGCGGCACGTGCCTCGTTGGCGAGCTTCTTCCAGGTGGCGGCAACCAGAGAAGGAAGGGTTTCCTCACTCGTCGCTGCGGCAGCCGTCGTCAGAGCGGGAGTCCGTGCGGCCTCGACCAACCGATCCAGCAGCGACCGGTAACGATCGCCTCGGAGGGCCGAGAGGAGCTGCTGGCGTGCCGCATCGTGACGTGCTTCCAGGATGCGCCACAGCGGCTTGAGCTCGTCTTCGAGGTCGGAAGCGTGAACGTGGAGACGATGAAGCAGCACATCATGATCCCGCACGTCCCCGAGGACACCGCCAAGCCAGCGAAGCTCTTCGCGTAGATCCGCGGCCCACGGCGCGTCGACCAGGTGACCGTACGTTCGCAGGTCGCTTCGCAACCTGCGAGTAGCTACCCGCATCTGATGGACGCCTTCCACCTCGCCGAGCCGGGCCCGCGCGTCGTTTGTGAGCAGACGATGAACCGAGCTGGCGGTGGCTTCTTTGATCGCGACGGCAGCGGCCTCGGATGGAGCAACTTGACGGCCCGGACCTACATCGGGCGCCGACGTCGCCTGGGGACCAAGGGCTCGCACGACTTTAGGGATCGCCTCCGCGCCCAGCGCCCCGGCCTTCCTGAGGTCCTCCGCGATCCGTTCGAGCGCTTGACGATCGGCTGCGCTCGCCTCCAGCTCGAGCTCACGGAATCGCGCCACTACCCTCCGGCTCTCGAGCACCGAGACCTCGTCGTCGTAGAGAACTGCCAGCTCTCGGTCGCCGGCGTCGATTAGCGACCATCGATTCCGGCGCGTCCTCAGAGTTGCGACCGGGCCCATCGGTGCGGAGCGGACGTATGCGGTGACTAGCTCACGCACGGCGTCCGGGACCTTCCCCGGCGGTCCCTCGAAATGCAGCTCGTCGCGCAGGGTGGCGTCGTGATCTCCGACCGGCAGCTTGAGGTGCCAACCATCGCCTTCTTCGTCCCCCCGCCTGTACCTGAGTGTCACCCCGTTGCGGGCCAACCTCAGATCGGGGGAGTCGTAATAGGTCGCGCGAAGATCGAGCAGCGAAAGCTGTTCTCCTCGAGCAACCCCGGCCCCCTCGAGAGTCGAGGAATCCACGAAGAATGACGCGTGGACGGCGAACTTGAGCTCCAACTCACGCATTAGTGCGAGCCCGCTTCATCAACTCCTGTTGAAGGTCGATCACGGGACCTTCCTCGGGAGGCGTTTCGCGGAGCCAGCTCCCATCCTGCTGGAGATTCCAGGCGGAATAGTTATCGGATAGAGCCAGCTCCAAGAACGCTCGCAGCTCGGCCTTTATCTGTTCGGATCCGACCCCCGCCAAGACCTCGACTCGGCGATCCAGATTGCGATGCATCATGTCCGCGCTGCCGATGTAGATCTGCGGGCTGGCCCCGTTGCGGAAATAGAAAACGCGCGAGTGCTCCAGGAAACGGCCGAGGATGCTTCGAACTCTGATCGTCGGGCTCAAACCCGGAACCCCCGGGCGAAGAGCACAGATCCCACGGACGATGAGGTCGATCTTCACCCCTTGCATCGACGCGTCGTAGAGGGCATCGATGACCTTTTCGTCCACGAGCGCGTTCAGCTTCATGATTATGTGACCGGGTGTTTCCGGAGTGCTTGTCTCGGCTTCGCGGGCGATCAGCTCCAGGATCTGACGTCGCACATGGAGCGGCGCGACCATGAGGCGACGGTATTTCGGGCCGCGCGAATAGCCGGTAAGCAGGTTGAAGACCTCGCTGACGTCCGCCCCGATGTCTGGATCCGCCGTGAGCATCCCCATGTCCTCATAGAGGCGAGCGGTCTTTGGGTTGTAATTGCCGGTTCCCACATGTACGTAGCGCTGAAGGCGATCGCCTTCCTGGCGCACGACCAGCGCGAGTTTGCAGTGGGTCTTAAGGCCGACCATCCCGTACATGACGTGGCAGCCCGCGCGCTCGAGCGTCCTGGCCCAGTTGATGTTGGCACGTTCGTCGAACCGAGCCTTGATCTCGATGATCACCACGACCTGTTTGCCGGACTCCGCCGCGTCGATCAACGCGTCGACTATCGGGCTCTCGCCGGAGGTTCGATAGAGCGTCTGTTTGATGGCGAGCACGTTCGGATCGTCGGCAGCCTCCTCGATGAAACGCTGAACGCTCGCCCGGAAGGATTCGTAGGGATGATGGACGAGCACGTCCTGTTCCTTGAGGATCGAGAAGATGTCCCTCGGGGTCGATTCCTCGGGAGTGTGGAATGCGGGATGGGTCGCGGGGTGGAAGGGTTCGTCCTTCAGATCTGGACGATCGATCGAGTGCAGTCCCCAGAGACCCGTTAGATCGAGAGGCCCTTCGACCGAATGGACGTCGGGATCGCCGACTTGAAGCTCTCGCATCAGCCGCTCGAGCAAGTCGGGAGGCATCGACGACTCGATCTCGAGTCGCACGGCGGGGCTGAACCGGCGTTTGGCTAGTTCGGCCTCCAGCGCCTCGAGCAGATCCTCGGCGCCGTCATCGTCGATGTCGAGATCCGCGTTGCGGGTCACCCGGAAAGCGTGATGCTCCACGATCTCCATGCCGCGGAAAAGCTTCCCGAGGTTGGCCGCGATCACGTCCTCCAAGGGAACGAACACGCCTTCCGCTCTGGCGGAAGCAACGAACCGACTGAGGAGGGCGGGCACCTTCACCCTGGCGAAGTGGGTGCGGCCATCGCCGCGGTCCTTGACCAGAACCGCAAGGTTCAGCGAGAGGTTGGAGATGTACGGGAAGGGGTGGGCGGGGTCCACGGCCAAAGGAGTGAGCACGGGGAAGATCCGCTGGCGGAACAGCTCGTCGAACTCGTCACGTAACGACTCATCGAGCTCCCGGTAGCGCAGGATCTCGACCTCTTCCTTGGCCAGGGCGGGCATGATGTCGTCCGCGAACAGCTGGGCATGCCGGCGGACGAGTGGCTCCACCTTCGCCGCGATCGCGGCGAGCTGCTCGGCGGGGGTCATGCCATCCGAAGACCGGGAGGAGAGGCCCGCTGCCTGCTGTTGCTTCAGACCCGCGACCCTGACCATGTAGAACTCGTCGAGGTTGCCGGCGAAGATGGCCAAGAACTTGGCGCGTTCCAGCAATGGGGCGGCGGGGTCCTCAGCCAGGCTTAGGACGCGCTGGTTGAAATCGACCCACGACAGCTCCCGGTTCAGTAGGCGGTCGCGCACGTCATGATCGATCTGCATCGTGAGAGTTAACCGTAGCCCCTCTGCGCTGGGAAGGCACCCGCGTCACAAATAAAGAGTGAGAGGGGGCCGGGGGAGGGCCCCCTCTCGGAGATTGCAGGGACCTTGCGGTCCCACCGGCGAAAGCGGAACCCGGGGGAGATCGCTTCGCCAGCCCTGACCGTGGACCAACATAGCGAGGCCGTGTTGCGGGCAGATGAACCACCCGCGGCCGACCCGCGAACTATGTAGGGAGCGGGGCCAGAGGGTCGTTGTTCACATTCTGTTCATTAAGTGGACGGCTGCCCGCCACACACCATTGCTAGCGTCCGCGCGGCTCGAGCAGGTGGCCCCTGAGGCCGTCTACGACTAGGAGGAACCGTGTTGACTGGACTTCTGGATCGCAAGGTGCTGCGGCTGCTTCTCGTGGCACTCGTGTTCGCTCTGTTTGCAGGGGCCTGTGGCGGGGGTGATGACGAAGAGGACGCCGAGGCCGGCAGTGAGACCTCGGAGGACCTCTCCGGCGAGATCGCCGTCTCGGGCTCATCGACGGTCGAGCCCATCAGCGCGCGCGTCGCGGAGAAGTTCAGGTCGGCCAACCCCAACGTCGGCGTCTCGGTCGACGGACCCGGCACCGGTGACGGGTTCGCTCTCTTCTGCGAAGGCGACACCGACATCTCAGACGCCTCGAGGCCGATCGATGCCGAGGAAGAGATCCCCCTGTGCGAGAAGAACGGGATCGAGTTCATCGAGATCAAGGTGGGCATCGACGGCATCGCCGTGCTGACCTCGCCTGAGAACGATGCGGTCACGTGCCTGTCCTATCCGGACCTCTACGCCCTGCTGGGCCCCGAGTCCGAGGGCTTCGAGAACTGGTCCGACGCCAATGCGCTGGGCAAGGAGGTGGGCGGCTCGGGCGACTATCCCGATGCGCCTCTCACCGTCACCGCGCCGGGCGAGGAGTCGGGGACCTACGACTCGTTCGCCGAGCTGGTGCTCGAGGACATCGCTGTGGAAGAGCGCAAGCAGTCAGAGGACGGCCCCTTCGTCCGGCCCGACTACCAGGCTTCGCCGAACGACAACGTGATCATCGAAGGCGTCTCCTCGAGCGCAACGTCCTTGGGGTGGGTGGGTTATGCCTTCTACGTTCAGAACGAGGGGACGGTGAAGGCGCTCGAAGTCGACGGCGGGGATGGATGCGTCGCTCCAACCGAAGAGACGATCAAGAGCGCCGAATACCCCATCTCACGCTTCCTCTACATCTACGTGAATGCCGCGAATGCCGAGGAGAAGCCTGAATTGGCTGCCTTCGTCGACTACTACCTGTCCTCGGAGGGGCTGGCTTCGGTGTCCGAGGTCGGCTACGTCGACCTCGACGAGGCGGACATCCAGACGAGCACGGAAGCATGGGAGGCGAGGGAAACGGGCACTCGCGAGGGGTGATAACCCCCTGTTCCCGACCTCTCGGCATGGCTAGGATGCGCAAGTGATCTGCCCGTGAGCAGCACCAGCCTTCAGCTTGCCGATCTTGGCGGGAATCGAGCTCGACACCGCAAAGAGAAGATCATCCGCAGCTTCTTCTTCAGCGCGGCCGCTCTCTCGATCGTCATCAGCGTCACGATCGTCGTTGTGCTGCTCTCCGAAGCGTGGACGTTCCTCTCTTCGGTCGAGCTCAGCGCGTTGTGGGAGAGCGGGTGGTTCCCGCGCCAAGGGAAGTTCGATGTGCGCACGATCGTCGTCGGAAGCTTGATCGTCACGTTTATCGGGATGATCGTCGCTGCCCCACTGGGATTGGGTGCCGCGATGTACCTCTCGGAGTATGCCAAGCCCCGCACACGCCGGATCCTCAAGCCGATCGTCGAGATCCTCGCCGGGATCCCGAGCGTCGTATTGGGGTTCTTCGCCTTAACGTGGATAAGCCCGGAGATCGTCCAGAGCTTGTTCGACGGAGCCACGGGGTTCAACCTGATGGCAGCCGGCATCGGCGTCGGCATCCTGGTCACGCCGTTGGTCGCGTCGGTTGCCGAAGATTCATTGCGCGCGGTGCCGATGTCGCTGCGTGAGGCGTCCGCCGGTCTCGGGGCTCGCAAGCGAACAACGTCTCTGCGCGTGGTTTTCCCCGCCGCGATCTCGGGGATCATGGCGGCCCTCATCCTGGGGGTCTCCCGTGCGATCGGCGAGACGATGGTTGTTGCCATCGCAGGAGGCGGCACGGGCGGGTCTGCCTTCAGCCTCGACCCGACGCAACCGGGTCAGACGATGACGGCGGCTATGACGGCTCTTGCAACGGGTAGCGATCAGGTCAAGGGGACCGACGGGACGTTCCAAAGCCTCTTCTTCGTAGGCTTGCTGCTCTTCCTGTTCACCCTGCTCCTCAACCTCCTCAGCGAACGAGTCGTTCGCAAAGTGAGACAGAAGTACTGATGGCCTCGCGAGCAGAGCGACTGACTCCCACGGATATCGTTCGACGGTCGATCAGCGGCAGGAAGGTCGACCTCGGCAGCCGGCTCTTCGAAGCAGCCCTTCTGCTCACCCTCGTCATCGCCCTGGCGATCCTTGTCACGTTGCTCATGGACGTGTTCAACAAGGGGTCGGAGGTGTTGACCACACGGGGTGCTGACTTCGTCCAGAGCAATCTCTCGTCGCTACCCGAACAAGCCGGCGTGTGGCAGGGGATCGTGGGCTCGCTATTCCTGATGGGGTTCGTGGTGGCTATCGCGTTCCCACTCGGCGTGGGGGCCGCGATCTACCTGGAGGAATACGCCAAAGACAATCGCGTGACGCGCTTCATCAATGTGAACATCCGCAACCTCGCCGGAGTGCCGTCAATCGTCTATGGGATCCTCGGCCTGACGATCTTCGTGAAGGTGCTGGCCGATGTAACCGGCGGAACGAGCGTCATCTCCGGAGGAGTGACACTCGCGATCCTCGTACTTCCCATCGTCATCATCACTACGGCGGAGGCACTGCGAGCCGTTCCGGCGAGCATCCGCGAGGCGGGTTACGGAGTTGGAGCGACCAGGTGGGAAGTGATCCGAAGCCACGTCCTGCCCTATGCCGCGCCCGGCATTCTGACGGGTACGGTCCTGGCCATATCTCGGGCACTGGGTGAAACAGCGCCCTTGATCCTGGTGGGCGCCGTTACCGGCTTCTTGGCGCTCCCGGCAGATGCGACCTTCACCGAGCGCCTCCAGGGCGATTTCACATCGCTTCCGACGATTATCTTCGCTTGGTCACGTCAGCCCAATGTGGGCTTTCGGGCGAACACCGCGGCAGCCATCATCGTCTTGCTCGTCGTTATCCTTGTCGCCAACGCGGCGGCCATACTCTTGCGGAACCGTTATGAGAGGAAGTGGTGATGTCGTGGAGCGGGGAACGATGGTGGACGTAGGGCACGAGGAGGCCCCCCCAATGGTCGAGGTTGAGGTCGGAGCTCACCGGGAGCAAGCTCCTCTCGAGGAGCTCGAAGTGGTCTTCGACGTCAGCGAGCTCTCCGTCTTCTATTCACAGTTCCGCGCGGTGCGAGACGTCACGATGTCGATCTACAAGAACAACATCACGGCTCTGATCGGGCCTTCTGGATGTGGGAAGACGACCGTGTTGCGCTGCTTCAACAGGATGAACGACCTGATCGAAGGCGCTCGCATCGAAGGCAAGATCCTCTATCACGGCGTCGATCTCTACGAGGCCAAGGTCGACCCGGTCGAGGTCCGCAGGCGCGTCGGCATGGTGTTCCAGAAGCCGAACCCTTTCCCCAAGTCGATCTACGACAACATCGCCTTCGGCCCGAAGATCGCCGGCTACAAGGGCGACATGGACGATCTGGTCGAGCAGACCTTGACCAAGGCTGCGTTATGGGACGAGGTCAAGGACAGGCTCAAGGAATCCGCGATGTCTCTCTCCGGAGGTCAGCAGCAGCGTCTTTGCATCGCGCGCTGCATCGCGGTCTCGCCGGACGTGATCCTCATGGACGAACCGTGTTCGGCGCTAGATCCCATCGCCACGGGCCGCATCGAAGATCTCATGCAGAATCTCAAGGACGATTACTCGATCGTGATCGTGACCCACAACATGCAGCAGGCCGCGCGCGTCAGCGATATGACGGCTTTCTTCACCGCCGAGGTGCACGAGACGCAGGATCGCCGAACCGGGCTCCTCGTTGAATACGACCGGACGGATCAGATCTTCACCAACCCGAACGACGAGAGGACTGAGAACTACGTCACGGGACGCTTCGGTTAGCGGCGGCGGTTTCGAAGCTCCAGCCTCGGGCGCGAGGTCGGGGTTCGACGCCGAGCTCGAGCAGCTGAAATTGCAGGTCGAGGTCATGGCCCTCAAGGTCGACGAGGCCCTTCAACGTTCCACCAACGTGCTGTCGACGGGCGATCGGGAACTGGCCGAGGAAGTCGTGCGCGGAGACGACGAGATCGACGAGATGCTGGTCTCATTGTCGGAGCGCTGTTACGAAGTGCTCGTGAGGCAGGCTCCGGTCGCCTCGGACCTTCGGCTGATCGTGTCGATCCTTCGCATCCTGAGCGACCTGGAGCGGACGGGCGATCTGTGTCTTCGCATAGTGAAATTGGCTCCCGACCAGCCGCGACTCGCCGCCCATCCTCCGATATTCGAGACCTTGCGAAAGATGGCGGAGGAGGCGCGCAAGCTTTTCAGCGGCGCCTACCGCGCGTTCTCCACCAACGACCTTCGGTTGGCTCGTTCGCTTGAGAAGCGCGATGACGCGATGGACTCCCACTACGCCTCGCTGATGCAAGAAGTGATGCACCTAGAGGGGCCCGACGCGGTGCCGCTGGCGATCACGGCTCTATCGGCGGGCCGCGCTCTGGAGCGCATCGCGGACCATTCGGTCATGATCGGCGAACGCCTGCGCTACATGCTTACCGGCAACCCGGAGTCGCTCTCCAAAGAGATAGGCCCTTAGGGCACGAACTTGTAGCCCAGCCCCCTGATCGTCACGATGTGGAACGGCTCGTGAGGCTTGATCTCACATTTGGCGCGCAGCCGCTTGATGTGCACGTCGAGGGTGCGGGAGTCGCCGAAGTAGTCGGGCCCCCAGATCCTGTCGATCAGCGATTCTCTGCTCAAGACCCTGCCGGCGTTCTCCATCAGCATCTCTAACAGCTCGAACTCCTTGCGGGGAAGGTGGACCATGTGACCGCGTACGGTGACCTCGAATCTCCCCGCGTCGAGCCGGATCCCGCGATCTCCAGAACGCCGTCGGTCGATTCGGGCATCGAAGAAGTGCGCCGCAGCACGGCCTTGATCCGAGCGAGTAGCTCGTGCGTGCTGAACGGCTTGGTGACGTAGTCGTCGGCGCCCAGTTCAAGACCCAGGACGCGGTCGAGCTCGGCGTCCTTAGCCGTCAGCATGATGATTGGGACGTTCGAGCTGCGGCGGATCGCCTTGCAAACTTCTTCGCCGGCGATGCTCGGCAGCATCAGATCCAAAAGAACGAGATCCGCACCCGTCGTCTTGAAGCGCTCGATCCCGATCGCTCCGTCGTTGGCCCACTCGACCTCGTACCCGGCCCTTTTGAGCTGATAGGAGAGCGCTTCGGCAAAACCTTCTTCATCTTCGATAAGCAGGAGCCGAGGCATCGCGAGGAGTGTATTCAGAGCGAGCTATGGGTAGGCAAGGAAAACCGAGGTATCGCCTCGTGTTCTCGCAAAGTTCGCGTTGGCTTAACACGCGAAGATAGGCTAGAGAAGCCTCGAGCAAAGGGGAGTGGGGAGAGCTGGTTTGACTGTGCGTATCAATTTCTTCGAGGAGTTGCAGACCGCCGAGGGCGGGCTCTTGGCAGAGGGCAGTCTCGTCAAGCAACAGCTCCAGCGGGTCATGGAGGCGGTGGCAAGTCGTAGCGGAGACCTTGCCCGCAAGGTGATCGCCGACGACGATCGGATCGACGACGTCTATCTCGCGACGGAGATGCGCATCCTGAACCTGCTTGCGCTGCAGGCCCCCGTTGCCAGCGATCTGAGACTCGTCAGCGCGATCCTTCACTCGAACATGCATATCGAGCGTATGGGCGACCTCTGCGTGAACATCGCGAAGTTCGCGCTCAATCGAGACCCGTATCCGTCGGACTCCCCGATGCTGTCCCGCTTGGGCGAGATGGGCGGCCGTGCGGCCGAGATGTTGGACCTGGCGCTCTCCGCATTCGCCCAGCGAAGCGTCGACCTGGCGGAGCAACTACCCGTGAAGGACGAGGCGCTCGACCGATTGAATCGGGGCATGCTGACCGATCTCAAGGCCTACGTCGACGACGAGTCGAGCTTCGAATGGGCAAGCAACCTCATCCTGGTGGCTCGCTACCTGGAGCGTTTCGGCGATCACGCCGTGGACATCGGCGAGCAGATCTCGTTCCTCGTCACCGGCGTTTTCCGTGAGTTCACGGATGCCTCTCACCCCGAGCTCGAGCACGAGATCATCGAAGAAGTGAACGAAGCCCGACAGAGCCGGAACAGGCCGGTCGCCTAATCACTCGCCTTTCGTTTCAGGCGCGGTATCAGTCTTCGACCGAAGAGGGGAACGAACACGAGGGCCAGCGTGACCCCGGCCGCGATGAGGAATGGCGTAGCGGACACGGGCTCGATGTCGTTGACGGCCTCGTAGGCCAGCTCTAGGTCGCGGGCGCTCGGCAGCTCGGCTTCGGAGGCATCACCCTGGGCGTCGGCGGTTGCCTCGGCGACTGGCGTGTCGCCGACCTTCGACTTCTTTCCGCTCTTACCGCTCTCCGATGTGCCGGACGCCGCCGCCCCTTCCGTAGTTACCTCGGCCCCTGCGGATGCCGTCATGCCTCCGCCTTCGGTTGCGGCCACGGCGCTGCCCGCCGCGATCGTGGGGTTGTTGCACTCGCTTATGGGTGGCGGCGCGGGGGCCCCGGGGATCCGGCGCACGCCGTTGAAGACGACCTCTACGAGATTCGGTGGTAGCGGCGAGTAGCCCAGGACCTCAGCCTGCTGTTGACCGTCACAAGCCGCGTACAGGAGGAACTCGCCGAGGACCTTGCCCTTGGCGGGGTCGAAGCCCTTGGTCTCGGTGATGAAGTAGCTGTAGCTCGAGATGGGGTAGGCGCTTGGGTCTGAGTGCCGATAGACCGCCGACAGGTTCTGGGTCTGATCCGCATTCAAAGTCGCCTTAGTGAGTGCGATGGCAACGTTGCGAGCCGTCGGCAAAGCGAAGTTCCCCGCCGCGTTCTTCACGGCGGCCACGGGGCGGCCTCGCTGCACCGCGTATCCAGCTTCGACATAGCCGATCGAACCCACTCCGGTCGAATCGTTCGCGACATAGTTTGCGACGCCGTCGGACCCGCGCTGGGCAACGCTCCCAGGGAAGTTGGGCCAGAACGATGTGGGCTCAGGCGGGATCTCTTGCTCGCGCGCGAAACTATCCCAGATGGCCTCCTCGACCCCGTCGAAGTAGGCAGAGAACTGTGCCGAGGTGCCGGAGCCGTCGGAGCGGATGACGGGGATGATGGGCATATCCGGCAGCCGGAGACCCGGATTGAGCTTGGAGATGGAGGAATCGCTCCAGTTGTCGATGCCCCCGGTGAAGATCTGGGCAGCGGTTCTGGAGTCGAGCTTGAGGTTGGTGACGACCTGTCCGGTCGCGTCGCGCAGGTTGTACATCATCGAGGTCCCGCCGGCGACGGATGGGACGTACTGGAACGTCTTGCCCTTGGAACGCAGCTTGGCGAGCTCGTCCGGTTGGAACGGGATCTCGGATGCTGCGAAGTCGACCTGGTCGATCATGTAGAACTGGCGCCCGGCACTCGAACCGACGCCCTGGTAGTTGATCGAAATCCCGAACCGCGCGACGTCGGAACGCCATTGCTCGATCGCGATCTGGCTCCACGTCGAGCCCGCACCCGAAACTGTGGGTCCGGCAGCGTTGAGGGGCTGCATTCCCGGTGGCAGGAGCACGAATGCCAGCGACATGAGAACGAGTATCCGTAGACGTTTCGCCATCTCTACCCGAACCTTCCGTTTACGTAGTCGTTCGTGCGTGGGTCTTGTGGTGTGTTGAAGATCTTCTCCGTGGGGCCGTGCTCGACGATGTACCCGGGCTCGTTCTCGGCGGCGAGGAAGAAGGCGCATTGCTGAGAGACCCGCTGAGCTTGCTGCATGTTGTGCGTCACAATCACGACCGTTACGTCGCGAGCGATGTGGCCGATCGTGTCTTCGATGACGCGGGTCGATGTCGGATCTAGCGCAGAGCAGGGTTCGTCCATCAGAAGGACCTGTGGCCGCACGGCCAGCGAGCGGGCGATGCAGAGGCGCTGTTGCTGACCTCCCGAAAGGGCGCCGCCGGCATCCTTCAGGCGATTCTTTACTTCTCTCCACAGGCCTGCCGCGACTCAAGCTCTCCTCCACGAGCCCGTCCTTGTTACTTACCTTCGTGCCCGTGAGCTTGAGCCCCGACAGCACGTTGTCGTAGATGGTCATCGCCGGGAATGGATTGGGTTTCTGGAAGACCATGCCGATCCGTTTACGAGTCTCGGTCACCTTCTCGCCGGTGCCGTAGATATCGTTGCCGTTGAGAAGCACCTCGCCGGCCATCTGCGCGCTGGGGATGAGCTCATGCATCCGATTCAAGATGCGTATGAACGTGGATTTGCCGCAACCTGAAGGTCCGATCAACGCGGTGACGGTCTCGGCCGGCATGTCGAGAGTTACTCCCTCGAGCACCTTGTTCGTCCCGAACCAGGCGCTGATCTGCCGTGCGTGCAAGCTCGCGGCGCGCAAGCCGTTGCCGTTGGACGATGTGATCTGACCGGAAGATGGCTCGGAGGTCTTAGCCGAGGTCTGCATCCTCTCCCTTTCTCCAAACGCTGCTCACGGTGCGGGACCGCCGAGTCGCCTTGATGCCGCTCCTCCCGCCGATGAGGCGGGCAAGGGTGAAGAGCACGAGCACGACCACGATGAGGACGAGCGCTCCGGTCCACGCCCGGTCAATCTGGGCTTGCTGGGGACTGCGGATCTCGTTGTAGACGAACAACGGAAGGCTCTCTTGCGGCGCGCTGAAGGGGTTGGCGTTGAAGACCCGCGCACCGAAGGAAGTCATGATCAGCGGAGCCGTCTCTCCAACCGCGCGAGCGACGCCGAGGATGACCGCGGTCACGAGCCCCGCGCGGGCCGTGGGCAGCACGACACCCCACGTGGTGCGCCATTCCGGAGAACCCAGCGCGAGGGAAGCCTCGCGCAAGCCACCGGGCACCAACCGGAGTACCTCCTCGGACGTGCGCGTCACCGATGGCAGCATCAAGACCGAAAGTGCGAGCCCGGCTGCGAACCCGGAGAACCTGTTACCGAACTGCACCAGCCAGATGGCGAAGATGAACAGACCGGCAACGATCGACGGCACCCCGCTCATCGCGTCGACGAACAGACGCACCGGGCGTCTGAGAGGTCCGCGCACCTCGTTGAGGAAGACGGCAGTCATGACCCCGAGGGGCACCGAGATCAGCATCGCTATCGCAACCTGCTCGAGTGTTCCGATGATCGCGTGCAGCGCCCCGCCGGACTCGGCCGAGTCGAGCGGCCCCGTGAACTCGAGCGTCTCGGTGAAGAAGTTGGGAGTGAGAGCCTTCAAGCCTTTGATGACGACATAGACGACGATCAGAACGAGGGGAACGAGCACCATGAAGGAGCCGGCCGAGATCACGACCGCCGCGACGCGATCCTTTGCCGCGAGAGGGCCCTCGAGCTCCCGCTCGACCGCCCAGTAGATGATCGCGAAGACGAAGAACGTGCACAGGGTGAAGCCGAGTACGCCGCTCAGGGGAGTGAGGCGGTAGTAGACGAGCCACACGAGAGATACGGCCGATGCCAAGCACCCGAGAAGGATCCCGGTGTCCTCGACGCGCCACGTGCGCGTTCGGCGCGGGGTGTCGGCGGCTGAGGGCTTCTGCTCGGCGGGTGGGGACGAGACGGGGGCCGCGATGCTCGATACTCGACCCCCGCGCCGGATCGCGATCTAGACACGATCATCGAGGCCAGCATGTTGACGATCAGAGTCACGAAGAAGAGAGCGAGGCCGGCGGCCATAAGAGCGCTTAACCCGATCTCGGTAGCGTCGCCGAACCGCAAGGCGATGTGGCTCGCCACCGAGTTGCCCCCCGACTCGAGGATCTTGGGAGTCACTACGAATATCGGGCTGATGATGATCGCGACGGCGATCGTCTCTCCCAGCGCTCGACCGAGGCCGAGCATCGCGCCCCCGATGATCCCTCCCCGTCCGAAGGGTAGGACGACCGTCCGGATCATCCCCCAACGCGTCGCTCCCAGAGCCAGTGCGCCCTCCTTCTCCGATGGCGGAGCCTGCGAGAAGACCTCGCGGACGACCGACGTGATGATCGGGATGACCATCAACGAAACGATCGTGCCGGCGATGAATGCGGATGAGGTGAAGACCGGCCTCTCGACGTCGAATATCGGGATGAAGCCGAGGTGGTCGGAGAGCCACCTGCTGAGACCGACCAGTTGTGGCTGTAGGAAGAAGAGGCCCCAGATGCCGTAGATGAGGCTGGGTATCGCTGCGAGCAGGTCCACCAAGGCGGTCAGCGTCTTGCGCAGACGCTTGGGCGCGTACTGCGTGATGAAGAGAGCCGCCATGATCGAGATCGGTACCGCGATCGCGAGGGCGATTACCGCTATCACGAAGGTACCGAACATGATCGCCCCGATGCCGAACACGGGATCGCTGCCTTCGACCGCGTCCACCCATTCGAACGCGGTCAGGAAAGACAACCCCTCCTCGCGCAGCGCGGGCAAGGCCCGCATGAAGAGGAAGAGCCCGATCAGGAAGAGGATCGCAAGGGTCGTAAGGCCGGCTGCGACGGCGAGCAACCGGTAGAAGCGGTCGCCCTTGGTGCGGCTGATCGCGACGGGCCGGGGATCTTGAGGGTCGCGGCCCCCGAGGTCGGCGGTCGCTTCGGCGGTGGCCGTGGCTGTCCTCCCGATCGACGTCGATTCCGTTCGTCCCTTGGGGGACCGGCCAACCTTGCGAGCGCAACATGAACTCGATGCGAACAGAACCTGACCTCAACAAGAATGTTGAGCGTGTCCGGGCGTGTGCGACAGGTCGCGGTCCTAGACTGACCCCTCATGCGGAAGCAACAAACACACCGACGAGTCGCGCGCCCCTATCGCTATCGCGCTGAGTCTCTTGGTGGTATCGCTCGCGCTCGTGACGCCGAGCGTGGGAGCAGCGGACAAGAAGGTCACGCTCACGCCGGCCAAGGACCTGGTCAACGAGCAGTTCATCCAGGTCCAGTGGTCGGGATTCGAGCCCAGTGGGCTCGTATACATAAGGCAGTGCACGGCATCTCCGAAGAACCTGGCGGACTGCTCCGAGCAACTCGCCAACGGCGTGAGTGACGAGAGGGGTAGTGGCGCCATCTACTACCAGGTAAGAGAAGGCGAATACCCGGGCCGCGATTTCCATTGCACGAGCCAGGATCCGTGCGGGATCGCGGTCATGCCCGACGCCGATGATGTGAAATCGTCTGTTCTCACGAGGATGGAGTTCGCGTTCCCCCCGAGCTCCTGTCCCGACCCTGAGGGCGCAGTGATCAGTGGCTCGGGCGCGTCGGCGGTCCAGCGCGCGATGCTGACCTGGTCTGCGACGGTATGTCGGGAGCCGTACACGCAGCCGGTTCAGTACACGCTCAAGAACTCCGTGGACGGTCTACGCGACTTCGTCGTCAAGCTCAGCGACTACGCGATCACGGGGCTGCCCTTCGAAGCCGAAGAACTGGCGAAGCTCGAGAAGCAGGGCCGGAAGTTCGCCTACGCCCCGCTGGCGACCAGCGCGCTCGTATTCGGCTACAGGCTGTTCGACAGGCAGTCGGGAGAGCAGATCACCGATCTGCGATTGACCCCCGGGCTCCTGGCCGAGATCTTCACGGGGCAGATCGCCAACTGGAACGACCCCCGGATCCAGGAGCTCAATCCTGGATACAAGTTCCCTCCTCAGGTCCGTCCCGTGGGCCGGGCCGACAACTCCCACGCGACTTGGATGGTGACGTCGTTCTTCGGTGCTCTTGCCCCAGGGGCGTATGAGGCAGGTGGCGACGTCTACGGCGGCGGCCCGAAAACGGTTTATCCCTCGACCGGCGCGGTCGATCTCCGCACGGGCGCCCCCGGCGTCGCGCAAGAAGTGGCTCGGCCGGCGACAGAGCAAGACACCTCCGTCTATGGCCACATCGGCTGGATGGACATGAGCTATGCCATGCAGTACGGCCTGGCCATGGTCGCGGTCCAGAACGCCGCCGGTGAGTTCGTCACACCGAACGATGAGAGCATCTCGGCGGCCCTCGGTCACATGAAGCCGGGCGAAGGAGGCACCCTCCTGGGAGCGGACTACGCCACGACCGATCCAGAGGCGTATCCGATCCCCACGCTTAACTACATGGTCGTTCCTACGAACAAGATCGACCTGGAGCAGGCCAGACTGTTCAAGGAGTTCCTAGGTTACGCAGTCGGACAAGGACAAAGCGATCTACCTCCGGGCTACTTGCCCATACCGCGGGCTTTGGCGAGCCAGACCCGCGATGTCGCCTCGCTAATCGAAGGCGCTGTGGGGAGCACCTCCGTTCCCGGAACGGCGCCGGGACCGGCGGCGGGCACTGCGGGAGCAACGACGGCGGGAACGATCGCCGGAGCTTCGGGTGTAGGAGCGCTTTCGGCCGCAGGCGGCTTGTCTGCGGGCGGAGGCAGTGCATCGAGCGCGGAGACGTCGCCCGAAGACTTGGCCGAGGAGGTCGAGGGCGAATACATCGAAGCTGCAGAGTTCCGCGAAGAGCAGGTATCAGTTGCTACTTCCGGGGATCGCCCTAGTGGGGATAGTCGCGCTCCTCGCCGGTCCCGCCGTATGGGGATGGGGCCGGTTGAGGGCGAGGCGGCGCCCGTGAAGTCCACCGAGGAAGTGATCCAGCTCACCCAAGTCGAGTCAGCGCTCGACGCTGAGCAACTCGCCACTCGCATCGATGTCGCGATGGATGCGATGGAAGAGAGGATCGGGGCTACGACGACCCGGTCGATCGCGGGCGAGGAGCGTCTGCTTCTGACGACGCTTTCCTCATCCCTCGAAAGCCTGCTCCTGAAGATGGAGAGCATGGCTCAGGTTGACGGTCTCAAGGAGCGCGTCGTCGGACAACGCCAGCGGTACGAGGTCCTCGCCATGGACCTTTACAGAAGGCTTGAGATAGCGGGCGATAGGGAAGCGCGTTTCGGCGGCGTGGCGACAGCGCCTGCTTTGCAGACCAAGGTCATGCCGGTTGTGATCCCGTCGAAGGCAACGCTTCTCGGCACCATCGCGCGAGCCGCGACCATCTTCGGCTTGGTCGTCGTGCTGTTCATCGCGTACGAGCTGTTCGGTTCGAGTCTCAGCGAAGCCCGTAGTCAAAGGCTTCTTCTGGATGACTTCAAGCTTGTCGTGGCATCCGGAGCGACCGAGGGGCTCCCTGCCGCTGGAGCCCCGGTCGCTCTCCTCGAGATCCCTGAATTGGGTCTGGAGAAGGTCGTCGTCGAAGGCACGACATCGGGTGAGTTGCAACACGGGCCGGGGCACCTGAGGAACTCGCCGATGCCCGGGCAACCGGGCAACGCGGTGGTCGCCGGTCGTAGGACAACTTTCGGCGCACCTTTCGGGGACCTCGATCGACTCGAAGAAGGAGACGAGATCTTCATCACCACCCCACAGGGCCGGTTCGAGTACGAGGTTGCGGGGAGCGAGATCGTCGAGGCGGGGGAGTCGGACACGATCGGCCCAACGACCGATAATCGGCTGACGCTCGTGACCTCCCATCCCGAGTATCTCGGGAAGGAACGCTTGTCCGTCACCGCGGCACTCGAAGGGGACCCCGTCCTCGCTCTAGCTGCACCTCCTACAACAGTGGGAAACGAGGAGAACGGACTGACCGGCGATTCGCGCGCGACCACTTTCGTCTTGATCTGGCTACAGCTTTCCCTCATCGCTGGGCTCGGCGTGTGGTTGTTGTACCGGCGCTGGTCGGCCTGGGCGACCTACATCATCGGGACTCCAGTCCTCCTCGCCCTGATGGTGCTGCTGTTCGAGAACGTGGACCGGCTTCTGCCAGCCACATTGTGAGGCGGGCGGTTTGCGGCCTGGTCGTGGTCGCTTTCGTGGTGGTCGCATGCAACTCGGAGGACGCGACACCGACCTCCCAGCCCACGCCGGAAACACTGCCCAGCCGTTCGGAGCTGGACCCGGTATTCGATGTCGGCGACCGAGTTGAGATCACGAAGTCAGGGTTCCGCCCAGAGTTATTGGTTGCGCTCGTAGAGCGCGACATCACTTGGACGAACACGACGAACGAACCGCAATCGGTGGAGTTCGACAACACCGACGTGAGCTCCGGCGCCATCCCACCAGGTGGTACATGGGTCTACAGACCGGATGCATCGGTGAGCATCACGTACCACAACGGTCATCGACCCAGCATGAAGGGCGCCCTCCAGATCGAGCCCGCCGAGATACCGGGACAAGATTGATGACGCGAGTGTTCTCGTGACGTTCACTCCGGGTTCACGCCATCGAAGCACACGCGCCATGCAACCTCTTTAAAACGGCTGTGGAAGGGCCGAGAGCAAGGCGCTCGCGGCGTGGAAGCCGAGGAGGTTGCTTGATGCTGAGGAGATCCCTCAAAGCGCTGCCTTACATGCTGTGCGCGATGGGGCTGCTGATAGGGCTAGTTGCGCCCGTGGGTGCCCAGACCGGACAGTTAGATCAGAACAAGCGGGCCGATCTCATCATCGGCAGCGGCTCCGACACGACCTATTCGGTCATGCTCGAGCTCGACCAGGCTTACAACCAGACCCCCGGTTGCTTCTCCGAGGCCGTCGCCGGTCAGCCTGCGGTGCTGAACCACACATGCGCGCGCGCGGACATCTCGACGACGCTTACGACGGAGAACTACGACCATGATGTCGCTGTTTCCATGTACCCCGTCGGTTCGAGCAACGGCATCTCACAGCTCTGTCAGCGTGGCCTGACGAACGTATCGCTCATCGACTACGCGCGCTCATCCCGGACGCCCCGCACCACCGACTGCCAGGGCCTTCGGTTCGTGGCATTCGCTCGCGACGCTCTCTCGTGGGCCGTGTCCCCAACGGGCCCCGCAGCCAACGTCACGAGCCTGACCCAGCAGCAGCTGCGCGGGATCTATCTGGACTGCACGATCAACAACTGGAGCCAGGTGGGGGGAGCGAACGCGCCGATCATCGTTTACACGGCTCAAGCGGGATCGGGAACCCGAGCAACATGGGACAGCTTCCTCAGCAGCACCGCGAACTCCGAGAACTGCATCCCGGCCGACCAGAGGTCGAGTCGCGTGGTTTTCGAAAACAACTGTGCCCTTGTCAAAGAGGCCGACCGCGCCAACGCGATCATCCCCTACTCGTTCGGTCGATTCCAGGTGACCGGTGGCCAGGGGTGCAGGCTCGGTGGCGTCGATGGCGTGCAGCCGACCAAGGAAACGATTGCCGATGGGTCGTTCCCATACAACCGTCTCCTCTACAACGTCTATCGCAACGCGGTCACCGCGGGTCGGAACGCCCCCAACCCCACGCGTGACTATGTCGGCGAGAGCTCGGGCTGGATCTGCAAGCCGAACACGTCGCATTCGGTGAACCCGTCTACCAATAAGAACTTCGGCGATGAGATCACCGACATTCTGGGTGCGGCCGGTCTCGTTCCGCTTCCTGTGGGCCCGATCGGTGGGGGCGTCGCCGGTGAGAGCAAGTGCCGGGTGACGACATCCCCGTGAACCCCAACCACCGATCCAGGAGGAGACACATGCTCACTGCCCGAGGGTGGTCGGTTGCCACCGCGACGGCTGTGGTGGTGGGGACGCTGATCGCTTTCAACGTTGCCGACGCCGCGCCGCCAAAAGCAACCGACGACACGCTCAACGCTCAGTACGGCCAGGAAGCCACGGTCAACGTCCTGGCGAACGACACAGACCCGGACGGTGAGACGCCCGAGGTCGTTACGCGCCGAACCCAATCCTTCCAGGGAGGCACGGTGGAGTGTCTGCCGGAGGGGACCTGCCGCTTCTATGCAGGTCAGACGCCCGGGAGCTACACGGACACTTTCGAATACGAGATCTTCGACCTCGGTGCCGCCAACGGCGGAACGGACGTTGGGCTCGTAACCGTGAACGTGACCGGTGGTCCTTCTGGGACTCCGCCGCCTCCGCCCCCGCCCCCACCGCCCGGCCCGCCACCACCGCCACCTCCGCCGGGCCCCCCGCCGCCACCACCGCCGCCTCCACCTCCACCTCCGCCACCTCC
Organism: uncultured Actinomycetes bacterium; assembly: GCA_963786155.1. Taxonomy (GTDB): domain Bacteria; phylum Actinomycetota; class CADDZG01; order CADDZG01; family WHSQ01; genus CAWAXW01. The sequence goes on from CAWAXW010000006.1 coordinate 1,069,157, forward strand.
ACCGCCACCTCCACCACCACCACCCCCACCACCGGTTACGACCAACGTCTCCATCCAGGCCGGTGACGATGGGTTCGCAGGTGCGGTCAAGACCGGCAACGCAGCATGCAAGCCGGGACGTTCGGTGTCGGTGTTCAAGGTCACTTCCGGGAACGACAAGAAGGTCGGGAGCGACAAGACCGACAACAAGGGGAAGTGGGCGCTCAACAAGAACGCATCGCCCGGTTCTTACTATGCGAAGGTCGCCGCGAAGAAGGTTAAGAAGAGCGGTGCGACCATCTCCTGCAAGGCTGACACATCGCCGAAGGTGAAGATCAAGTAAGAGCTAGTAAGACAAGGAAGGGAATGGTGAGGGGGGTTCTCTGCGGAGAGCCCCCTCACCATCGCCTAGGGGACGAACTTGTAGCCGAGACCCCTCACCGTGATGATGTGCTGGGGGTTGCGAGGGTCGGGCTCGCATTTGGTGCGCAATCTCTTGACGTGCACGTCGAGCGTCCTGGTATCTCCGAAGTAGTCCGAGCCCCAGACCTGATCGATGAGGCTCTCGCGGGTGATTACGCGACCTGCGTTGTCCATGAGGAGCTCGAGCACCTCGAACTCCTTGCGCGTGAGATGTACCGGGGCACCGCGCACCGTCACTTCGAACCGCTCGGGATCCAGTCGGATCCCGCCACCTTCGAGCGCCGCATCCACATCTCTCAGGCCGTTCCCGTTGCTTCGCCGGAGCACGGCTTTGATGCGAGCGACGAGCTCGCGAGTGCTGAACGGCTTGGTCACGTAGTCGTCGGCTCCGAGCTCGAGGCCAAGCACTTTGTCCAGCTCTTGGTCGCGCGCGGTGAGCATCACGATCGGCACACCTGAGGAGCGCCGGATCTCCTTACAGACGTCTTCGCCTTGCATGCCCGGAAGCATGAGGTCGAGCAGCACGAGGTCTGCCCCGCGCGATTTGAATTTGTCGAGACCGGCGAGCCCGTCCGTTGCTCGCTCGACCTCGTAGCCTTCACGCTGGAGTTGGTACTCGAGCGCAGCTCCGAGGTCCTCTTCATCCTCGATCAGAAGCACCTTGGACACCTAGGTTTCCTCCTTGACGACGGTGAGCTCATCACGCCTTGGGGGCATCAAGGCCTCGATCCGGGCGGTGAACACGGAGCCGTGCCCCAACTCACTCTCGAGGTCGATGCGGCCCCCGTGTAACTCGAGGACATGCTTGACGATGGCGAGCCCGAGGCCCGTTCCTCCCCGTTCTCGGGACCTGGCGCGATCAACTCTAAAGAACCTCTCGAAGATGCGCGGCTGGGCATCGAGGGGGATACCCATTCCGTTGTCGCCCACGACGATGATCGCGTCGTGGCCTTCGTAGGCGACCGTGAGCCACACTTTGCAGCCCTCGGGCGTGTACCGGATCGCGTTGTCGAGGAGATTCCTGATCATCAATCCCAGCTGCTGTGCGTCGCCCTTTACCCAGATGTCCTCCGACACCTCACCGACGAAATCGAGTCCCTTGGCTTGTGCCGCAGCATGCCGCGAGCGGCTTCCCGGCATGCGATCTCCGACAGGTCGGTGGGGGCATCCGGTACGCGGGCAGCCTCTTCGAGGCGCGACAGGTCGAGCAGGTCGCGCACCAGGCGCGCGAGGCGCTCGGTCTCCGATACGAGGCGATCGGCGAAACGCTCCGCGGTAACGGGATCGTCGTGCAATGCCTTGCGGAGGGCTTCGGCGAGGGCTTGGAGCGACGCCACCGGGCTCTTCAGCTCGTGGGAGGCGTGGCTCACGAACTCCCGCCGGATCTGCTGGGCGCGCAGCTCCTCGGTCACGTCTTGGAGGACGAGAACCACCCCGCTCCGATCGGCGAGGGGCGCCGCATGCACCCTCAGGCTCGTGCGGGCGGGGAAGAACAGGGTCACTAGTTCTTCCACGGTCTCCTCTTGTGCCAATGAGCGCCGGGCGATCGACGATGCTTCTTCGGTCGGAAGACGCGCCGGCAGATGGACCGAGGCCAGGCCGAGAAGGGTTCGAGCGGCCGAGTTGGCGACGACGGGCCGCAGCTGCTCGTCGAGGAGGAGAACGCCCTCGGCCATCCGCTCGAGGATCTCCTCGGCGAACTGTTGCTTGTCTTCCAGCCCGAAGAGGGCGCGATCGGGCTGGTTCATCGGGGGAGGGGACAGGGATCGCTCACAGCTACTCGAGTCTACGGCCGCCTTGCCGCGCAGCCCTTTCACGCCCCGGGGTTTCACATGAAGTTCCCGATTCCTTAACCCTGCGGTAGCCCGCAGGAGCGGTTACGGGCGGGAGAACCTCAGTCGTCGGTGTCGTCGGGGACGCCCTCGACCAGGGTGACCTTGTCCAAGAGCTCCCAGCTACCGTCCTCTGCGGCCTGGATGGCGGTCTCGTCGCCGGCCCTGAGGAACATGTACTTGCCCATTTCACCCCGGATCGACCGGATCCGGTCGAGGAAGCGGTGAAGGTAGATGCGGTCGGCATGCTCGGCCAGCATCTCGAGATCGATCATGCGGCCGGATTGGCGCAAGTCGCTGTCCGGATAGACCGAGGTGGGCGTATCGTCTTCCATAGCCAAGGAATCGTATCCCTGGGGGCGTGCCTTTAGCAGGGTTTTTGCGTAGACAGGGGTGTTCTCCGGCATGGAGAACTACCGTTGTAGTGAGGATTTTCATGCGCGCGCGTTCTATCCGATCTAGTCCGATGCGAGCCCTCCCGATCGCCCTGCTCGTGGCGGTCCTGCTCGGCGCGCTCCTTCCGGCCCCCGCCTCCGCGCAGGAGTGCCCCGACCGGGTCAGGACCTCGGGCCTCTGGAAAACGATCCAGGGGCCCACCTTCACCGAGGGTGAGCAAGCGATCGTCGATCACGGCTTCGATCTGGGTTCGGCCCACACCCTCCTGGTGACGAACGGGCGGGTCGCGATGCGGTCGGACGACGGAGGCTGCTCGTGGCGCGAGGTGTTCGCCGTCCCCGAGTCGGCCACGCCCCAGTACCCCTATACGGCCGCCACGGCCAGGATCACGATCGTCGAGCCCCTGGCGAACGGGCGTTATGTCCTGGTGGTCGAGGAGTCGACGCCGGTTGCATCCCGGCCCCACATCGTCGTCGGCGGCGACGGCTCTTGGGCACCTGGGGATACGGGCCTTCCACCCGTGGGGAAGCCGGACTTCGTAGCCGGCGCCCCGAGCGCGCCCAACACGGTCTATCTCGGGATCGACGTCGCGGGAGCCGTCGATCCATTGCTGGTCAGCAGCGACGGAGGCGCCTCGTGGACCCCTCGCTCCGGTCCTGCGGGTTTGTCTCCTGGGTCCAACCTCACCGGGCTCGAGGTCGACCCGGGCAACCCGGCCAACCTATGGGCGTCGGCCGCGGCCGGGTTCTTCCGCTCGACCGACGGCGGTCAGAGCTTTGGCGCCGTCACCGATTTCGCCGGTGGTCCCTCCGGCCCGGCAGACGTGCATCAAGCCGGGCGCATCATGGCCTACGACCAGGACGACCAGATCTTCAGGCTCTCGACGGATAACGGGGTCGCGTTCCTGAAGAGGAACCCACCCTCGGCCCAAGTCACTTCCATGGCCCACGGCCCCGGCCCCCTCGACATCCTCATCAGCGCCGGAGGAAAGGTCTGGGCGTACCACGCTCCGTCCACCCAATGGATCGATGTTCGTGCCCCCGTCGCGGGACTGACCGATCTTCGAGAGGGCAGGGGACCGAGCTCGGTGATCGTGGGCCGGACCGCCAGGCAGCTAGCCGTCTTCGGCGGAGGCGATCTCGACCCCGGCGATTACACGGGCGACCTCGACGAGATCCTCTCGGGCGTCCCGCTGCTGAATCCCCCAGAGGCGTTGGCCGAGGGCACCGAGAAGCTGACCCCGAACCGCCGGTTGCTGAAGCTCGATCTCAGGGAATCCGCAACCGTCGACTACGAGCTCACGCTCCCGGGACGCAAGGTCCCCCTGGAGATGTTCTTCCTCGCGGACACCTCGGACAGCCAGGAGAACACGATCCGGGCTATGGCGGAATCGCTCGGCCACATCGTCAACGGATTCAGTGACACCGGCGTAGCGGTCGAGTTCGGGCTCGGCGAGTTCCGCTCGTACCCCGTCTTCCGCAAGACCCCCACCCCGGGGCCCGAGCCCAACTTCCCCTATCGCAAGGTGCTCGACCTCGGCGCCTCGGCCGACGAGATGCGCACGGCCTTGCAGAACCTCCAGGCCGACGGCGGTGGGACCTTCGATTCGCACCTGGGTGCGCTGTTCCAAGTGGCGACCGGACACGGTCAGGAGGTCTACCCGCCCGGCCCTGCCAACGACGTACCGCCCAACGAGGACCCCGACTGGTCGGTTGGGACCTTGAAGGTCGTGTTCGTCGCGACCGACGAACCCTTCGGTACGGAGACCTCGGGCAAGTCCGAGCTCCCGGGAGATCTGGACAGACCGGATATCCCCTCGTTCGACGAGGTCAAGGATGCTTTGAACGCGCGCGACATCTATCACGTGGGCATCTCGATCACCGAGGACCCCTACCTGGACCTCCGACAGGTCTCGCTGGATACCGGGGCCGTTGCCCCAAAGGGCGGGCTCGACTGCAACGGCGACGGCGAGGCCGAACTTCACGAGGGGGAGCCTCTCGTGTGCCAGATGACTCAGCGCAACCTCGACGACGGCCAGAACCTCGTGCCTGCGATCGTCAACCTCGTCAACAGCATCCGGTCCCGTTCGGATGTCTCGCTCGAGGTCGGGACCGACTCGCCGGTCGTCGACAAAGTGACGCCTCCGAGCCAGCAGATCATCGACCAGCTGAAAACGACGCTCACCTTCTCGGTCACCTACAAGTGCACGCCGGCAGAGGCGGGGAAGACCTTCGACGTCGATCTCGAGGCGATCAAGGACGGATCTACGGTGGGAACCTCACTCGCCCGCGTGAAGTGCACGGAAAAGCCCAAGTTCGACGCGGCCCCGGCGGTGGTCGCGTTCATAGCCCCGATCCCATTCATCCTGGCGGCGATCATCCCGCCGGCCCCGCCGCCCCCACCCGGGGCGACCACGGCCAATCCGCAGTTCCAGGCGCAATTCCACGCCCAGGCCGCGGCGGCACGCCAGGAGGAGCAGCAGCCCCAACTCGCGATGGTCCACTCGTTCCACCAGGCCGCGGCGGAGCTTGCCGAGGAGGAGGAGGGGCTCAAGATGAGCGCGGTCCGCCATCAGGAGCCTGCCGTCCCGCCGGCCTTCACCTTCGCCGCGGGAGCTGTTATGGCCTCGCTGGCCGCGGCCTTCGTGCTGACCAGACGGACGAGCTACAGGCTCGCCACCGTCCGCCGCCGCTAGCGGCCCGCCTGCGGGGCGTGAAGGACCGGCCCCCCTGGCGTCGAACCCCCCTCCTAGCGACCACTCATAGGAGGAATCACAGTGAAGAAGCTCGTGGCGGCACTAGCCATGACCGGCCTCATCGCCGGCATGGTTCCGGGCGCTATCGCAGGTCCCAGCGCAGGCGGCATCTCGTCGGACAACGTCGAACATGTGACATTCGTCCCATTCGAGGTGGGTACCGCCACAGGCGCGATGCTCTTCGACCACGACAAGTACCTCGTCGTCACCAGTTGGAAGACTTTCTCGATCTACGACGTCAGCGAGCCGACGAATCCCGTCCGGCTCTCCACGGTTCCCTTCGGCTTCAAGTTCGAGAACGAGAACGTCGCCACGAACGGCAAGATCATGCTGTTCTCGGAGGAGCTTCCGGGCGACACCCTCCACATCTACGACATCGAAGACAAGAGCAACCCGGTCCCGCTGGCGACCGTCCCGAATGCCGGTGACCACACCACGAGCTGCATCCTGAATTGCAAGTGGTCCTACGGCTCCGACGGAACGATCGTGAACCTCAGCGACCCGGCCAAGCCGGTGTTGGCTAAGGAGACCTGGGGGGAGGGCACTCCGGCCGGGAACAACGGTCACGACATCACGGAAGTTGCTCCGGGCCTCGTCCTCACTTCCACGAATCCCATGATGTTCCTCGACGCCCGCAAGGATCCGCTGCACCCGAAGGTCCTGGCGGTAAGCGAGACGATGACGGGGTTCGTTCACAGCAACCAGTGGCCCCGCGGCGCTAAGGACCGCTGGGCGCTCTCGACCGGCGAGACATGGGTCGGCGGCGTCGACTCCGTTTGTGACGACAACAGCGCCGGGCTCTCGACGCACGACACCACCAACTGGAAGAAGAACCACAGCTTCAAGCTCGTCGACACCTTCCGGATGAAGAACGGGGTCGAGGGCGGCGGGCCGACCAACGGCAACCCCGCCATGAACGGTCCGTTCGGCTGCTCGTCTCACTGGTTCGAGACTCACCCGGACTGGAACAACGGCGGTCTCGTAGCCGGCGGCTTCTACAACCATGGCACCCGTTTCCTCGAGGTCAGTTCCAAGGGCAAGATCAGCGAGATCGGCTGGTTCCTTCCCACCGGGGGCGGCACCTCGGCGGCCTACTGGGTCAACGACGAGATCGTGTACGCCATCGACTACCAGAGAGGCTTCGACGTGCTGCGCTTCAGCGGCAAGTAATCCCTCTTCAAGCAGCGCTTTAGAAGGGCCCGCCACTTGAGCGGGCCCTTCGCCATTCCTGGGTCCAGGGAGGTTTTCGGGTCGCCTTGGGCGAAATATCCCTATGAGCTAACCAATCCAAGGAGGGGTCACGTGAAGCGTCTGACGGCACTGATCGGGAGCGTCCTACTTCTCGCCGGTCTTTCGGCGGGGGCCCAGGCGGGCCCGGCCGACGGCTTCAACTCGGACAACGTCGAGTTCATCAAGCACGTGCCGCTCGAAGAGGGCACCGCTACCGGGATGCGCGTCATCGACGATTACATGTACGTCACTTCGTGGAAGGACTTCACGATCTATGACGTCTCTGACCCGATCAACCCCGTGATGCTCTCCAAGACCCTGTTCGCCGAGGACTCGGCGGATCAAGGGACAGGCTTCCGCTTCGAGAACGAGGACGTGGCGACGAACGGGAAGCTCCTGATCTTCGCCCAGCAGCTACCTGTGGCCGACCTGTTCGTCTACGACATGGAAGACAAGACGAACCCCGTCCTGCTGTCACGCACTCCTGGGCTCGGCTCTCACACGACCGATTGCATCCTCGACTGCAAGTTCCTCTACAACTCGAACGGCATGATCATCGACCTCAGTGACCCCTCGGCCCCGAAGCAGGTCGGGGATTGGAGCCTCGACGAGAAGGGCAAGGACCGCCCGGCCGCCAGCGCCCACGACGTCAACGAGGTCGCTCCGGGAATGGTCCTTACATCCTCCCGGCCGATCATGCTGCTCGACGGCCGCAAGAACCCCGCCAAGCCCAAGCTCGTCGCCCTCGGCGACAGCGACAAGGTCACCGGCGGCATCCACAGCAACCGCTGGCCGAACAACGGCACCGACGACTTCGTCATGTTCTCGAGCGAGACCAACGCCACAGGCCGGTGCGACGACGACAACGGTGGCTTCATGACGTGGGACGCCTCTAAGTGGAAGAAGACCGGCACGTTCCAGCTCATCGATCGCTTCCAGCTCAAGAGCGGGACCTACTCGGACGGCAGCCCCGCCGTGAACGGCCTCGGCTGCTCCGCTCACTGGTTCCAGGAGCACCCCACTTTCGACAACGGTGGTCTTCTGGCCCTCGGAAGCTACGAGCACGGGACCCGCTTCGTCGACGTCTCGCCTAAGGGCAAGATCAGTGAGGTGGGCTACTTCGTCCCTAACGGCGGCTCGACCTCAGCCTCGTACTGGCTGACCGACGAGATCGTCTACGCAGTCGACTACAGCCGAGGCATAGACATCCTGCGCTTCACCGGCAAGCCCTAACGCCCGGCGCAGGAGTGGGGGTGGGGGTGGAGAACCCTCGAGGCATGAGGAAATTCGTTCTCGTCCTTGGCGCGGCATTGCTCGTTGGGGGGCTGCTTGCTCCTGCTCAGGCTGGGCCCAGCGCGGGTGGGTTCTCTTCGGACAACATCGAATACCTGGAGACGATCCCGCTGCATGCGGATACGGCCGGGGCGGCGCTCGAGGGCAAGTACTTCTACATAACGACGGAACGTGACCTGACGATCTACGACGTCTCCGATCCGCTCGAGCCCGTGCGGGTCGGCTTCCTTCCGCTCATCCCGCCCGGGCAGTTCTACTTCCCCGAAGAAGACCCCGAGACGAACGGCGAGGTCCTCCTCGTGGGTAACGGGGGCGGACTCGACGTGATCGATGTCGAGGACAAGACGAACCCGGCCGTCATCGGCCAGGTCGAGGGCGCCGACGAGCACACGATCAGCTGCGTGCTCGACTGCAAGTGGGCTTACGGCTCCGAAGGAGTCATCGTCAACCTCACCGACCCGACTACTCCCAAGATCGCCGGCAACTGGCAGGACGTGGCCAAGGCGAAGTCGACCCACGACGTCACCGAGGTCGCTCCCGGGATCGTGCTCACGTCGTCTCAACCGATGTACTTGTTCGATGCGCGCAAGAACCCGGCCAAGCCCAAGATCATGGCTACCATGGTCACCAAAGACGGCCGCTTCATCCACTCGAACCTGTGGCCCCACGCGATGAAGGACAAGTTCATCCTCGTCGGCGGCGAGACCTCCGGCCCTGCCTGCGATGACGAGGGCGACGGTCAGTTCATGACCTTCGACGCAACGAAGTGGCGCAAGAACCACACGTTCGAGATGATCGACGAATACAGGGTGACCAACGGGGTGCCCACCGAGGGCAACGCCGCGGCGAACCTCTTCTGCACCCATTGGTTCACGACCCACCCGGACTACAAGAACGGTGGGCTCGTGTCGATGGCGTGGTACGAGCATGGCACCCGGTTGTTCAACATCACTTCGAAGGGTCAGATCGAGGAAGCCGGGTACTTCGTGCCCCACGCGGGGTCGACCTCGGCCACCTACTGGATCACCGACGAGATCCTCTACGCGGCCGACTACAACCGCGGTCTCGACATCCTTAGATATACCGGCAAGTAAGCCGGCTCTCCTCTACCGGCTCAAGGCCGAGAAGATGTCGGCCCCGGTTCCCTTCTCCGGTTCGTTGCTCTTGGCTTGCTCGAGCGCGCTCATGAATGCTTGGTCGGGGACCGGTTGCTCCAGCGTCCTCATCAGTTCCACGACCCGTCCGGCATAGCGCAGGATCTGTACCGTCTCGATGCCACCGATGTCTGCGAAGAACCAGGCGCAGCTCGTGAACAAGGCGAGCGTGTATCGCTGGAGCTCCAACAGCGTGCCGAGTCGCTGCGTCTCTTCAGGGCCGGTCGGGCCCGAGGAGTGCTCCCATAGGAAGTCCTCGAGGCTCCTGCGTCCGATGACGACTTCGACGTACGCGTCCCGCGCCGCCCACGGATCGCGCAAGCTCGCGCTCCCCAGGCGGTCGTAGATCTCGACCGAAGCCTCCCTCAGCACTTCCAGAGCAGAACGAAGGGGGGCCCGCCACGCTTGGTTCCAGCCTTCCTCGCCGCCGGTCACGCAGCCGCAGTCATCGTTCCACCGACCCACGCCGTGGGCGCACGACCACGAGCTCGCCCGCCCCTTGGCCAGCCGCACTTCGAGCTCGGGCGGATTCTCGTCCAGGAATGCCGCGTAGTTGGTGATCTCGAGGCCATGCTCCGGCGCCTCGACGAAGAGCCCATAGGCGAGTCCGATCTCCCCGAACTTCTGATGATGGCCGTACGTCTCACCGTCCGTGGCAACGTGAGCAAGGCCGGTTACCTCGAGCGCGTTGATGGAACAGAGACATCAGCCGCTCGGCGGAGGACACGGCGTTGCCGAAGGCGATCGCGTGAGACAGGTCGCCGTCGTAGAAGAAGAGGGCTATCGAGCGACCCGACCCGTCCGGGTGCTCGAACCGGTAGGGCGAGTGAGTATCGATCGGCTCATCGATCGTCTCGACCCACGGCCCGCCGGGCTCCCTGAAGGATTCCGCTTGGCCGGGGGCCAGGATCGTGAACTTGACGTCCTCCTCGATGAGCACGCTGAGCACGTCGGCGTTCACCGCGGTCTCCGGCAACCACAAGCCCTCCGCCTCGCGTTGGAAGCGATGACGGAAGTCTGCTAGTCCCCACCGAACCTCCGTGCGCACGTCCCGCAAAGGCGACAGCGGGAGGATCGTGTGGTGGAACGACTGGGCGATCGCATTCCCGTGCCCCAGCCTGTTCCGTGATGCGACATCCGCTTCGCGGATGCCGCGATAGGTCAAGGGGTGCCTGCGCTCCAACCACGCGAAAAGGGTTGGACCGATGTTGAAGGACATCCGTTCGAAGTTGTTGACCACTCGTTCGCCCTCGGAGGTGACGATCGCGGCGTACACGTTCGGCCGGTAGCACTCGGCATGAACCCGCTCGTTCCAGTCGTGGAAGGGGGCCGCGCTCGCTTGGAGATCGATCTCGCCGGTCCCAGGGTTCTCGCGAGGGGGCTGATAGAAATGGCCGTGAACGACGATCTTCGTCATCGGTAGCTGATGATTATGTCGACAGCCACAGGACCGCGAGGGGCGGCAGCGTGATCATGGCCGACTGCTCCAGGCCGTGCCAGGGGATGGGCTCGGCCTTGACCACGCCCATGTTGCCCACGTTCGAGCCCCCGTAGGCCGCTGCATCGGTGTTGACGACCTCGGTGTAGTCGGCGAGCGCCGGCAAGCCGATCCTGAACCCCCCTCGCACGATGGGGGAGAGGTTGCAAACGCAGACGACATGCCGGCCCTGGTCCTCATCGGATCTGAAGAAGGACAGCACGTTGTTGTCCGCGTCGTTCGCGTCGATCCAGGAGAACCCTTCTGGCGAGTGGTCTTTCTCCCAGAGGGCGGGGGTGGATGTGTATACGCGGTTGAGGTCCGCGACCAACCTCGAGATGCCGGCATGTGCCTCGGACTCGAGCAGGAACCATTCGAGCTCGTCGTCGTGGTTCCACTCGTGATCCTGACCCAGCTCTCCACCCATGAACAACAGCTTCTTGCCTGGATGGGCCCACATGTATCCGTATAGGGACCTGAGGTTTGCGCGCTGTTGCCAGCGATCCCCGGGCATCTTGTTGATCAGCGAGCCCTTGCCGTGGACGACTTCGTCGTGACTCAGCGGGAGGGCGAAGTTCTCGCTGTAGGCATAGATGAGGCTGAACGTCAGATTGTTGTGATGGAACCGTCGGTGGATCGGGTCCTTCGAGAAGTACTTCAACGTGTCGTGCATCCATCCCATGTTCCACTTGAAGTCGAAGCCCAGGCCCCCAAGGTGGACGGGGCGGCTGACCCCGCTCCATGCCGTCGACTCCTCGGCGATCATCAGCACGCCCGGATGCTCTTCGTGGATCACCGAGTTGAGCTCGCGCAGGAACTCGATCGCCTCGATGTTCTCGTTCCCGCCGAAGCGGTTCGGAACCCACTCGCCTTCTTCACGGCTGTAGTCGAGGTAGAGCATTGACGCCACGGCATCGACCCTGAGACCGTCCACGTGGAACTCGTCGATCCAGAACAAAGCATTGCTGATGAGGAAGTTGCGCACCTCGTTCCGCCCGAAGTTGAAGACGTATGTGCCCCAATCGGGGTGCTCGCCAAGGCGGGGATCGAGATGCTCGTACAAGGCCGTCCCGTCGAAGCGGGCGAGGGCCCACTCGTCCTTGGGGAAGTGCGCGGGAACCCAGTCCACGAGCACTCCGATCCCTTCGGCGTGCAACGCGTCGATCAGAGCTCGCAGGTCGTCGGGATCGCCGAAGCGCGCCGTGGGAGCGAAGTAGTGGCTCACCTGGTAGCCCCACGATCCGCCGAAAGGGTGCTCGGCGAGAGGGAGGAACTCGACGTGCGTGAAGCCCATCTCTTTGCAGTAGGCCGCGAGAGCAGTGCCGGCCTCCCGATACGACAGGGCAGCCCCGTCCGCTCCTTTACGCCACGAACCCAGATGCAATTCGTACACCGACATCGGCGATGACCAATGATCCGTACCTTCACGTTTGTCGACCCAGTCCGCATCCTGGAACTCGTACTGGGGAGTGAACACGCGAGCGGCGGTGCCGGGCGGGACCTCGGTGGCGAATGCAAAGGGGTCGGTTTTAAGCACCCGGCTGCCGTCGGGGGTGGTGATGTCGAACTTGTAGAAGCATCCGTCCCCCGCGCCGGGAACGAAGAGCTCCCAAACTCCCGACGATCCCACGACGCGCATCGGGTTGAGGTTGGCGTCCCAGCCGTTGAAATCGCCCACGACACGGACCCCCTCAGCGCTGGGCGCCCACACCGCGAACGCCACGCCTTCGACGCCGTCCACGGTCCGCACGTGGCTTCCGAGGGTTTCGTACAGCCGCCGGTGGCTGCCCTCGCCGATCAGGTGGACGTCCAGCTCTCCGAGCGTCGGCAGGAACGCGTAGGAGTCGGCGACTGCGTAGCTCTGGCCGTCGCCGTAGGTGACTTCGAATTCGTAGGAGTCCAGGGGCGCGTCCAGCGTGGCTTCGAAGAGGCCCGCGGGGTGCACTTGCTCGAGCTTGGCGACGATGACGCCGTCGGACAAACAGGAAACGGTCTGAGCCTGAGGCCTCCACGCGCGGATGACCACAGACCTGCTGCTCTGCGGTCCGGCCAAGCCCACCCCGCGGCCCTCCAAAGGATGCTGACCGAGCAGCGCATGTGGATCGGCCGTGCGGCCCACGATCAACCGCTCGATGTCGTCCCTCTTGGGATGAGCCTTCATAGCGTTGCCTCACTTCGTTCGATAAGCCGGGCGATCCCGCTTATGGGGATATGGACCCAGTCGGGGCGGTGACCCAGCTCGTAGCCGATCTCATAGAGGGCCTTGTCGATCTCGAAGACATCGAGCAGCGTTTGCAGATCGTCGCGATCGGACGGCAGGAAGGTGCCCTCGTGTGATCCTGCGAGGTAGGCAGTGAGGAACGCGTCGCGGGCCATCTCTTCCCACGTCTCGGCCCACTGCTGTAAGAGCTCCCATGAGGCGTCGGACGGGGCAGCGCGCTCGAACAGCACCGCGTTCGTGGCATAACCGAAGCTGCGGAGCATGCCGGCGACATCCTTTAGAGCGGATTGCTTCGCCCTTCTCTCGACGAGCGGCCGGGCAGGCTCGCCTTCGAAGTCGAGGATCAACCACTGGCCCCAATGGCGAAGAACCTGGCCCAGGTGATAGTCACCGTGGACCCTGATGCGCAGACCGAGATGGTCGATACCGGCAAGAGCATCCAGTCGCTCGTCGATGCGTTCGCGCATGCTCGTCAGGTCATCGACGCCACGACGAGCCAGGTTGTCCGCTGCGGCGCGTATTGACTCCGTCCATTCCTTCAGCTCGGCGAGGTCGAACGGTTCCGGGGCCGTTTCCTCTTCGAGATCCTCCCGGGACAGCAGCACGTGCAGGGATGCCGTGACACTTCCGAGATCCGCGATGACGTCGAATGCGTCTCCCGCTCGCTCCTTGATCGCCGCCTCGATGTCGTCGGTGTCCTCGGCCGCGTCGTAGATCGTCCGCAGATGCCGGAGGATCGAAGACCATCCCTCTTCGGCTTCGGTGACGAATCCTTGCGCGAGAGCGAGGTCGATCCGTGCCGGTTCCTCATCCTCTTCGGCCGCGGCTTCGTAAGAGACCTCGCCGAAGTGAGGCGGGATGTTCTCGAAGCCCTCATTGGTCAAGAGCCGGGTGATCTCGATATCCGGGTTCGCGCCGAACTCGACCTTTCGGAATAACTTCAGGATCATGTGCTCGTCGAAGACGATGGAAGAGTTCGACTGCTCGGCGCTAAGCACGCGTACCTCATGGCCCGGAGGCGCGAGCGGATCCAAGCTCGGGCCGGAGAATCGGAACACCCCGTTCTCGCCTCGGACTGCCTGGCCGTGCGCCATCAGATCGCCGATGACTTCGAGTTGCTGGGGATCTTCGAGCGCGTCCCGATGCCCCTCCGAGTCCTCGATGAGAGGGATCGTGTAGAGATGCTCGCCACCATCTTTGAAGTGCACTCGCACTATCGCGAGCAACAGCGTGCCCTCGTCATCGGGCAGGCGCGCGTGATCGACGGCCTCGACAGCATCTATCGCCCGGCCCTTGCCACCGAACCATCGTTTCTCCGGCAGGTCCTGTGCGATCCGATCGGTGTCGATCACTACGAACTACTCCTCCTCGCTCATCAGCTGGAACCAGTAGAAGGAATGCGCCCCGAACGTGAGTAGATACGGCAGCTCGCCGATGCGGGGGAAACGTTCCCTCCCGAGAAGCTCGACGGGATACATACCCGCATGCGCCGAGAGGTCTAACTCGGCGGCCTGGGCACGTCCGGCGAGGTTGTTGACACAGAGTACGACGTCGTCCTCGTGCTTTCGGATGTAGGCGAATATCGCGGGGTTGTCGGGGTTGAGCACTTCGAAGGAGCCGAGCCCGAATACCGGATGCTGCTTACGTACGGCGAGCAGGCGCCGGAACCAGTGCAGGAACGAATGGGGGTTGCGCTGCTCCGCCTCGACGTTGGTCGCCTGGTAGCCGTGGACCGGGTCGAGCAGCGGCGGGAGGTAAAGCTGCGCGAAGTCCGCCCGCGAGAATCCTGCGTTGCGATCGCCGGTCCACTGCATCGGGGTTCGCACCCCATCCCGGTCGCCGAGGTAGATGTTGTCGCCCATGCCGATCTCGTCACCGTAGTAGACGATGGGCGTGCCCGGGAGCGAGAAGAGCATCGCGTGGAACAGCTCCATCTGTTCCCTCGAGTTCTCAAGAAGGGGAGCCAGACGCCTGCGGATGCCCAGATTGAGCTTCATCCGTGGATCTTTCGCGTACTCGGCATACATGTAGTCACGCTCTTCGTCGGTGACCATCTCGAGCGTCAGCTCGTCATGATTCCGCAGGAATATGCCCCACTGGCAGTTCGCGGGGATATCAGGTGTCTGGCTGAGGATCTTCCGCGACCGGGTAGCGGACCTGCCGGCACGCGGCCATGAACATCCGAGGCATCAGCGGGAAGTGGAAGCACATGTGGCACTCGTCTCCCTCTTCGCCGAAGTACTGAACGACATCCGAGGGCCACTGGTTCGCTTCGGCGAGAAGGACGACGTTCTCGTACTGAGAGTCGATGTCCGATCGCAGTCGCTTCAGGAAATCGTGGGTTTCCTCGAGGTTCTCGCAGTTCGTGCCCTCGCGTTCGAACAGGTAGGGGACTGCATCGAGCCTGAAGCCGTCTAGCCCTAGATCGAGCCAGAACCTCAAGGCGGCAAGCAACTGCTCCTGGACCTCTTTGTTGTCGAAGTTGAGGTCCGGCTGGTGCGAGAAGAACCGATGCCAATAGAACGCCCCCGCCTCGTCGTCCCAGGTCCAGTTGGACTTCTCGCTGTCTATGAAGATGATCCTGGCATCCGAGTACTTCTTGTCGGTGTCGGACCACACGTACCAATCACGCTTCGGCGATCCGGGGACGCGCGACTCCTGGAACCAGGGGTGCTGATCCGAGGTGTGGTTCACAACGAAGTCTGCGATGACTCGGATGTCTCGCTCGTGTGCAGCTTCCATGAACTCGAGGAAATCGTTGAGGTTGCCGTACTCGGGCAGAATCGAATAGAAGTCGGAGATGTCGTAGCCGCCGTCCCGCAGCGGTGATTGGTAGAAGGGCAACAGCCAGATGCAGTCGATCCCCAGCCACTGCAGGTAGTCGAGCTTGTCGATCAGGCCTCTGAAGTCGCCGTATCCGTCCGCGTTCGAGTCGTAGAAGCTCCGCACGTACATCTCATAGAAGACCGCGGTCCTGTACCAGAGCGGATTCCTATGCAGAGCTGTCATGAACTAAACGTTAGCCCTGCTGGCCTCTGATGTGGAATACGTGTGCCGATTCCTCGCGTGGGTCCAGCCGTACGTAGTTGCGGGGGCCGCGCCAGACGAAGGTCTCTCGGCTGATGAGGTCGTGGACCTCGAAGGGCCTGAACTCGTCCAAGCCAAACACCGACAGGTCTAGGTCGACCGTCGCCTCCTCCCAATGGAAGGGGTTGAGGTTAACGACGACGAGGAGCGATTCCTCGCCGGGCGAGGTCTTGGAGAAGGCGATGACCCGATCCTTGTCGACGTTGTGCACTCGCAGGTTGGCGAGCTCCCGGCAGACCGGGAAGGCACCTCGAATCTCGTTGATCCGTTTGATGTAGGCGTTCAGGTTGGGCTGCCGATCGAAATCTCGCGATCGCAACTCGTACTTCTCCGAATGCAGGTACTCCTCACTGCCCGCGGACACCGGCTCGTTCTCGAAGAGCTCGTAACCCGAGTAGATGCCGTAGCTGGGTGACGACAGAGCAGCCAGGACGAGACGGATCTTGAAGGCCGGGGGGCCGCCGACCTGGAGGAACTCGTGCAGGATGTCCGGCGTGTTCGTGAAGAAGTTGGGTCTGAAGTAGTCGGCCATCGCCGTCTGTGTCAACTCGGTGAAGTATTCGGCCAGCTCCGGCTTGGTGTTGCGCCATGTGAAGTAGGTATAGGACTGGGTGAAGCCAAGCTTCGCGAGTTGCTTCATCACCTTGGGTCGCGTGAAGGCCTCGGCCAAGAAGATGACATCGGGATGGTCCGTCTGGACCTCTCCGATCAGCCATTCCCAGAACGCGAACGGCTTCGTATGCGGGTTGTCGACCCGGAAGATCTTGACGCCGTGCGCGATCCAGAAATCGACTATCCCTTTGAGCTCTTTCCAGAGACCTTCGCGAGCGTTGGTGTCGAAGTTGATCGGGTAGACGTCCTGATACTTCTTCGGCGGGTTCTCGGCGTACCTGATGGACCCATCGGGTCGGTGCAGGAACCAGTCGGGATGCGCTTTGACCCAGGGATGGTCGGGGGACGCCTGGATCGCGAAGTCGAGGGCGACTTCGAGTCCGAGGCGGTCTGCCTCCTTCACGAACATGTCGAAGTCGTCGATCGTCCCAAGATCAGGATGCACGGCCGTGTGTCCGCCGTGCTCGGAACCGATCGCCCATGGGACACCAACGTCATCGGGACCGGGGTCAAGAGTGTTGTTGCGGCCCTTGCGATCGGTCGAACCGATGGGGTGGATCGGCGGCAGATATACGACGTCGAACCCCAGATCGGCAACGCGGGCGAGCGCCACCGTCGCGGTATCGAGGGTTCCGTGAAGCCCCTCGGATCCGGTCGATCGAGGGAACAGCTCGTACCAGGCCGAGAAACGAGCGCGCTCCCGATCGCACGTCAGCTCGAACGGGGGCTTCATGGTCTCTACTCCATGGCGTTCCCCGTGGGCCGCCATGAGGTCGAAGACCTCCTCGTCGAGGGCCGCGGTCACGCGGGCATCTCGCCCTTCTTCCTGTCCCTTAGGGCCGCGTAGCGCCTCGATCGCGGCGTCGATCGCGGCTCGATCGGTGCCGGGGACTCGCTTGCGGCTCGCGGCGAGGAGCTGGGCCCCCTCCTCGAGCTCGGTGCTCACGTCCTGACCGGCCTCCAGCCGCTTGATGAGGTCGCGTCTCCAGGTGGCGAATAGGTCCGTCCACGCTTCTATCGAATAGCGCCAGCGGCCGATCTCGTTGGGCGAGAATCGGCCCTCCCAGCGATCGTTTCCCAGATGGTTCATGCGGACCTCGGACCAGCGCGTGGCCGACGGTCCTCGGAAACGGAGTGCGGCTCGCACCACATCGGGTCCGTCACGGAAGATGTCGGCGGAGACCTCGAAGTCGTCTCCGACAACCGCTTTGGGACGGAACCGCCCGCAGTCGATCGCGGGCCGAACGCCTTCGATGACGACGTGACCTCTCGATAGGTATCGCTTCACGTTTTCAGAGCCCTCCAAGAGCCGGGAGTCGGACTTTGTCGTCAATCTATTACCCAGTTGGGAGGCCCAACCCTCAGTCGGCAGGTTCGCTCAGGATCTGGGCTACTGCATCTCGGACTTCCTGCCCTCCGAAGGGCTTCTCGAGATAGGCATCTCCCTCGGCGAGGATGCGAGGCAGATCCAGCGAGTCCCAGCTATAGCCGGTGATGTACAGAACCCTCAGGTCGTGGCCGAGCTCCCACGCGCGCGTAACGAGTTGAGGGCCCGATACTTGGGGCATGATCACGTCGGTGATCAGCAAGTCGATCTTTCCTTCATGACCCCCGAGCGTCTCAAGGGCCTGAGAGGCAGACCTCGTGGTGAGGACTTCATAGCCCTGATCCGTAAGTGCTCTTTCGATGAGAGCGAGCACGCCCTCTTCGTCCTCGGCTACCAACACCGTTCTGCCGGATGGGGCTTGGCCAGAGCTCACGGGACGCTCCTCGGGAGGAGTCAACGGCTCCATCGAGGCGGGGAACACGATGTCGAACCGCGTGCCGACGCCGGGCTCCGAATGGACATCCACACGACCCCCGGCCTCGTGAACGATGCTCCCGACGGTCGGTAGTCCAAGTCCGGTCGCGCCCGTTTCCCACTTGGTGCTGAAGAAGGGCTCGAAGATGTGCTCCACAACGCCCGCCGCCATTCCAATCCCCGTGTCGCCCACCGTTATCTGCACCGAGCTGTTCTCGTCGACCATCGAAGTGCGGATCAACAGAAGTCCTCCATTGGGCATCGCATCGCGCACGTTCACGATCAGATTTATGAGCACATGCTCGAGGTCGCTTGGGTCGAGCTTGATGGGACTGATGTCACGAGTCAGCTCTGCCTGGACCTCTATGTGCTCGCCCAAGCCTCTCCTAGCGAGCTCGAGGATGTCGTCGACCACGAGATTGGGATCGAACACCCGTGCCACGGACGACGCCTTGCGTCCGAGGGTGAGCAGTCTCCTGACGAGCGACCCGGCCCGGTCGCCGGCTTGCAGGATCTTGTGGGCTTCGTGCGATACCTCGTGACCCTCTGCTCGCTCCTCGATGAAGCGGGCGGAGTCGAGGATTATGGATAGGAGATTGTTGAAGTCGTGTGCCACCGATCCGGCCAATCGGCCCACGGCTTCGAGCTTCTGCGATCGTCGTAGCTGCGTTTCGAGATCTCTCCTCGCGCCCTCGACTTCGTGGGACGAGGTGGTGTCCTGGCAGACGCCCATCAGCCGCTCGACCTCTCCGTCCGTCCCTACCACCGCGCGCCCTCGCGCCTGGATCATTCGTTCCTCCCCATCGGAACGAACTATCCGCACGTCGAGGATGTAGGAACGGCGTTTCTCGACCGCTCGGCGCACTGCGAGATCCATGCGCTCGCGATCGTCCGTGTGGATCCTGTCGAGAACGACCTGGTAAGAGATCGGAACATCTGACGGCACTCCGAAGATCTGGTAGAGCTCATCCGACCAGGTGACGCTGTCCGAGGCGATGTGCCAATCCCACCGACCGATCCCCGCGATCCGGTGCGCTTCGGAAAGTTGCGCTTGGCTCTGGATGAGCATCTCCTGAGTGCGTTCACGCTCTGTCACATCACGGAAGCTGAACACCGAGCCGACAGTCCTACTCGACACGAGCTGTGGATATCGCCACGCTTCGAAGATGCGGCCGTTGTCGAGGTGGAGTATCTCGAAGCGCTCTTGAGACGTGGGGATGATGAAGTCGTCGAGGACATCGAGCGATGCGTTGGCCAACAGGGCTGCCAGCTTCTTCGCCATTGCATCTCTGAGCTCTGCGACGCCCGGGTACACCTCGTCGAAGGGCAGTCCCCACATCTCCTCGAACCGCCTGCTTTGCCTGACGATCTTGCCCTCGAGGTCGATGACCAGGATCCCGTCTGCGGTCGCTTCCAACGCTGCCCTTAGCAGGGATACGGACTGGACCAGCTCCGACTTGATCAGCCGCTCCTCGGTGACGTCTCGGAACGAGACGACGGCGCCGACCTGCTCGTCACTCTCCACGATAGGGGAGCTCGCGTATTCGACTGGGAACACCGACCCGTCGCGACGCGTAAACAGCTCGTTGCGAACGGCCTGTTTGCTCCCGGACCCGCACACCAGCGTTTCCCACTCGGCGCGCGGCAGAGGAGCGCCGTGCTCGGTCGCAGGACGCACAACCACATGGAGATCGCGTCCTAGTATCTCGTCGGCCGTGGTTCCGAGGAGCGCGACCGCAGCCGGATTCGCGAACGAGATCTCGCCCGAGGCCTTGACGCCGATGAGCCCCTCGCTCGCCGCCGAGAGGATGCGGGCCGTCTCAGCACGTGCTCTTTCCAACGCCTCTGTTGCCCGGTGGATGTCGGTGAAGTCGTTGATCTGAGGATCGGCCTTAGGCACCGCAGCCTCCGGCGGGAGTGGAATCGTGTGTTGCCCCGTCAGTGTACCGGCCCGCTCTGCCGATCGAGCGCTAGCTTCTCGACCACTCTGCCGACCTTGTGCAGGAAACTCTGCGCGGTAAACGGTTTCTGGATGAAATGCTCGCCGTCGTGGAGCACACCTTGCTCACTCACGATCCGATCCGTGTAGCCGGACATGAAGAGGGTGGGAAGCCCCAATCGTTGGCTCAACTCTCTCCCGGACAACCCCGGCATGATCACGTCGCTGACAAGGAGGTCGATCGTCCGACCGTTGCCGGCGGCCTCGATGGCCTCTGTGGGTGAAGCCGCGACAAGCACGTCATAGCCTGCGCGCTGCAGGATCCGGGCGCAGATGCGACGCACCGGCTCCTCGTCCTCGACCAGAAGGATCGTCGTACCTGCGCCGTCGTAGCCTTCTTCGGTCGTTTGCTCGAGCCTTGGGTCGCTCGCCGCCACATCTGAGGCGGGGAGATAGATAGAGAAGCTTGCCCCGTGGCCGGGCTCGGAGTAGACGCTGATGTGACCTCCAGCATGCTTGACGATCCCGTAACAAGTCGCCAGTCCCAATCCGGTTCCTTGCGTCTTCGGTTTGGTCGTGAAGAACGGTTCGAAGATGCGCGTCTGGATCTGCTTCGGGATGCCGACGCCGGTATCGGACACGTTGATCTTCACGTAGGGACCGGGTGGCAATTCTGGATGCAAGGGGGCGTCCTCGCCGAGAATCAGATTCTGGGTCTCGATGCGCAGGAGCCCTCCCGAAGGCATCGCATCCTTGGCGTTGATCGCGAGGTTCAGCAACACCTGCTCGAGTTGTCCCACATCAGCCTTGGTATTGAAGAGGTCGGCCTCCATGACGAACGACAGTTCGGTGCTTTCCCGGAGCGTGCGACGAAAGAGTTTCTCGAGGCCCCCGATCACGTCGTTCACGCAGACGACCTCCGGCTGGATCACGTCCTTCCGGGAGAACGTGAGCAGCTGACGGGTGAGGTTGCCACCTCTCCGCGCCGCGGCGAGAACCTCCTCGAGGTCCTCGCGGCCCTCTGTGATCTGAGGGGAGGTCATCGAGGACGAATCTGGTGAAGTTCTGGATCACCGAGAGGAGGTTGTTGAAGTCGTGCGCGACCCCACCCGCCAACTGGCCGACGGCTTGCATCTTCTGGATCTGCCGCACCCGCTCTTCGAGAACTCGTCTCTGTTCCTCGTTCTTTTTCCTATGACGGATGTCCTTGATGAAGACTGCAAATCCAGTGGCCTCGTCTCCGCCTTCGATGGGCGAGAGAGTCGAACGCGACGTCGATCGACGTTCCATCCTGAGCGCAGACTTTCGTGAGTATGTGCTCGTGCGGGACCCCTCGAGCGACCTCAATCAGGATCGGCTCGAGATCGGCGGCATCCCCGTCATCCACGAGAAACGTGAGCCCGCGACCGATAACGGCGGCCTCGTCCCATCCCATGAGTCTCTGTGCTGCCGTGTTCCAACTCGTGATCGTCCCATCCGGCTTGCACCCGATGATCGGGTCGATATGGCTCTCGACGATCGAGGCAAGTGCTCGCACCTGGCTCCGAGCGCCACCGAGCTTTTCTGCGAACAGATCGGCGACCGCCGTGCTGCGCTCGGTGATGCGCCATGCCGCGATGCATGCGATGCCTTCCCCGAGAACGAATAGGCCATGGATCCCGGCCCACCGCAAGGGATCGGCAATCGCGGCGGGATGGTTGTAGACGTCCTGCGGCGCGATCGTTCCGACGAACCCGTGATGCAAGACGACATAAGCGACCGCGACCAGGAACGGGCGCCAATCCTGGTACAGGGCAATCAGGGGGACGACAATGAAGAAATGGAAGTGCGCCTCTATGACGCCCCCAGAAAAGTGCACCAGCAGGGCGGAGCAGGTCGTCAAGCCGACGGTCGCGAATATCGAACGAAGGGTTGACGAGAAGCCGGGGAAGGTTGCGAGCGCGGCCAAGCCCGCCAAGGCGATGAGCTCCCCCGACAGATGGATGAGCGGCGTCGCCCTGAAGAGCCCGAACAGCGCAAGGGCCGGGATGTGCAGCCACAGGAGGATCGTCAGGGCGTGGTGACGGCTCCTCCACGCCTCGAGGGATAGTCCTCCTCCAGTCGGCACGAGCCGGAACCTGAGCTCGCTCCAGCGCCCATTTGGTCGCACCGCGACATCCATGTTCACGCGGCTCCCACCGAGTCTCTTTTCGCCCCGAGACGAACGACTAGCTTCGGGAACTCCGAGAGATCCGCAGGCGTCTCGGCGGTGCTACGAGACCCAAGCGCATCGGCGAGTGGGGCGAGCTTCCGTGCCCACGGTTCGATCTGCTTGTGGCGGTAGGTCTCGTATGCATGCCTCGCAGCGGCCGCTGCGGCCTCGTCACGACCCGCCATCAACAGCACCTCGGTCATCGCCGTGAGGCTGTTGCCGGTGGAGAAAACGTCGTCGCCCTGGAGGGCAACCCCGGCGGCGGCGACCGCGATCCGACACGCTTCATCGAGATCACCCCGCCGCGCGAGAACTCTCGCTCGTGTCGGGCCCCACTCGGCCAGCAGGGCGCGGTCGTCCCTACCGATCTCCTCGCTCATCTCGGACAGGTTCATGGCCTCGTCCCATCGATCGGCGGCGTAGAGGGCGCGAGCCAAGAGAGCCGCCTGGGTCGCGAGGTACGAGGTGGCTCCCATCTCACTGAGCGATTCCAGTCCGGAGCGGAATTCGTCCACCGCTGCCTCGGGGTCGTTCGCCATCAACTCGAGCAAGCCGGCGAACTGGGTGCTCGTGGCGAGATTGAGTCCCTGACCCAGCTCGCGCTGCGCGCGGCGACTCTGCTCGATCATCCGGCGAGCGGATGTGATGTCTCCGTTCATTGCGGTTAGTCCGGCGACGCTTTGCATCACGCGGGCCTGGACAAGGAGGTCGTCGTGGGCGGAGCTTGCGATCTCGAGACAGCGAGGGATGGCTTCCTTTACCGGCACCGGCCCCCAGAACAAGGAGGTCGCAAGCCACGCAAGTATGCGTCCCTCCGAGTATCGATCCTCTGCTGCTTTGGCATGCTCGAGGGCGATCTCTAGGGCACTCTGAGTGCCCTCGTTCTGATGATCGTCCCAATGCACCTCTGCGATCAGTTGGTGGGTTCGGCTGAGCAAGACGTGGTCGCCGAGGTCCTCGAACGTAGTGTCGAGCTCTTGGAGCTCGTCCAGCGCGCCCTTCTTCCAGTAGGTGAAGTCATCTAAGGATCGAAGGGTCAGGTCTTGGAGGGTGCATACAGCTGCGCTTCTCGCGTCCCCGCAGCGCGCCGCTGTCACCCTGAGCTTATGGAGCGTCCGTTCCGCCTCCTCGACTTCGCCCGTTTCGAGAAGGACGACCATGTGATTGGCCAGGAGGTCCACCCGCCGGGGATCGTCGAGGGGAAGAAGTCGAGCAGCGCGGTCGAAGCAGTTGGCCGCGGCCGGCAGGTCGCCACAATCGAATCTTTCCTTAGCCTGTTCGGATAGGAGCTCCGATGCTTTGCGCGCAAGCTCGGCGGTCAGTTCGTCTCCGATGCCGACCTCGCGCCGGAGGTGATGTGCCTGCTCCAAGTGATAGGCCATGAGCTCGGATCCGGTGGCCAGCCTCGTGCCCCACCGCTCGAGCCAGAGTGCGAACGCATGATGCAGCTCCGCCCGGCGCGTCTTCGTGATGCCGAGATAGGTGACGTCGCACACCATCGAGTGCGTGAATGAGAAGGCATCCTGACCGGGGAGCCCACTGATATCGGGGACTACCAGGTCCTTCGCGACCAACTCGTGAAGGAGGCCGATCGTGCCTTGCGCAGGGCTATCGCAGAGATCGTCCACCGCCCCCAGCCAGAAGGTCCTGCCGATGACGGCCGAAGCCTCCAGGATGCTTCGCTGTTCGGAGGTCAGCTTGTCGATGCGAGCCGACACGAGGGCATGGATGGTTGGGGGTACGACGAGCTCGACGGCCTCTGCCTTGAGTTGCCAGCCCTCTCCGTCGTGGACCAAGAGCTCGTCGTCGATGAGGGTCCGAACCAACTCTTCGACGTAGAGAGGGTGGCCGTCGGCCACGTCGACGATCTTTCTACGGAAGGATGCGTCCAGGGCGGCCCCCGGTACGAGCTCCTCTATCAGAGCATCGATCTCGTGCTCGCCAAGGGGTTCGAGAGTTATCAGCTCGGAGGCGCGCGCCCAGCCCGGACGGTCGTCTAGGGCCGAAGGTCGCGCAAGACAAAGGAGGAAGACCGGGACATCGGTACTGAACCGCGAGAGGTATTCGATGAGGTCCAACAGCGTCGATTCCGCCCAGTGGATGTCGTCGAACAGAAGGACCACTGGGGTCTGTTGTGCCAGAGCTTCCATGAAATTGCGGGCGGCCCAGAAGACCTCGTTCGTCGGGATCGGCTCGTCGCTCACGTCGAGTACCGAAAGGAGCCGGTTGATCACGCCGCCGTCCGCCTCTTCGGAAGCGCCCGACATCGCTCGGCTCAGCTTGGCCGATGCCACGTCGGCTCCGTCGGAACGCGTCGATCCTGCGGCGCGGCGCACCGCCCTCGCAAGGGGAAGGTACGTGATGCCGTCTCCGTAGGATGGGCACGCGCCTTGCAAGACGAGAGCCCTCTCTCCGAGGGAGTCGGTGAAGCTGTCCGCGAGGCGCGACTTGCCCAGGCCCGGACCACCGAGGACGGTAGTCAGGCGCGAGGTCCGGGATCTCACACAGTCATCGAACGCGCGGGTGAGATCGTCGAGCTCGCGCCCTCGCCCTACCAGCGGTGTGTCGAGCCGGCGCTTGAGGCCTGCCACTTCCGGCATTACCTCCAGCAGCTCGTAGGCCCGCACCGGTTCGCCCTTGCCCTTCAGGTCGAACGCGAAGGGTCCCGCCACCGTCACTGCGTCGCGCACCTGCCGATAGGTGCTTTCCCCGATGAGGATCTGGTTGGCTCGAGCGTTCTGCTCCAGCCGGGCCGCAACGTTGACGGCATCCCCCGAGGCGAAGCCATGCGATTCGGCTGCGTCCCTCACCAGCACCTCACCGCTGTTGATGCCGATACGTGCCGAGAATCCCACCCCCCACAGTGTCATCACTTCGTGGCCGATCTCCTCAAGAGCGCTTCGCATCTCGACCGCGGCGCGAACGGCCCTCAGGGGATCGTCTTCGTGGAGTAGGGGAACGCCGAATGCGGCCATGATCGCATCGCCGATGAACTTCTCGACGGTTCCGCCATGTCGCTCGATCGCCGCGCTCATAGCGGCGAAGTAGCGATCCATCAGGTGCCGCGTGGCTTCGCCTTCGAGGGCCTCGCCCAACGCGGTCGAGTCCACCAGGTCGCAGAAGAGAAGCGTCGCGGTCTTGCGCATCAGCCGGCCACTTCAGTGAGCTCGTCTCTGGAACCTTGACCCCGAGCAGCCCCAACCCCTAGCCAAAGCACCACAATCGAAGTCCCGCAGCATGGTTCCCGGGTTGTGCCGTTTGCGGAAGGAGCGCACCGCCCCGAGCGTGGACTTGTCGAGAACGAACGAGCCCACACCGTGAAGTGAGTCACGTTCGGTGGTGTGGATCCTGCCGTTGAACCAAGTCGCTGCCCACAGATCCGGATCTTCCGAACCGACGGTGTCCACGTAGAAGCCGGCTTCCTTCGGTGTGTCTGGATTGCCAACGTCGACAACGGCGAGACCCCCGGCTAGGTAAGACACGACCGCTAGTCGCCTGCGCGGCTGCTTAGTCGGGATGGTGGTGATGCTGTGGGTGCCACACCGCACCCGGCTCAGCTCCGAGAGGGTGTTGTACGAAGGTCGGCGCGGTAGTGCCTGGTGGCCCCGAACCTGCGGTTGCGTTCGATCTGCAATGTCGAAGACCCAGAGCGCCCCCAGCGTGCTCGAGGATCTCCCGTGCACGAGTCGATGGGTCTACTGCCTGCGTAGGGAACGTCGCCGACCAATAGCAGCTTGGCGTCCCACGTGAAGGCCACAGACGTGTGGGACTGGATCTCGGCGTGATCGACTTCGGAGAGAAGTTTCGGCTTCAGCAAGCTGCGTGAGAGCTGCCAGAGTAGAGAGGTGGAGCCGCACGCGGTCGCCATCAGCTTCGCGTCGGGGTAGACGACAAGTTCGGCGCACGAGTTAGCAGGAGCGATCGGGATCGAGCCGATCGCTTTCGCTCGACCCGGCCGACGAAGAGGTATCCGAACGACCGTGATCTGTGCCATTTCGGCTCTCGCGCAACCAGTGCCTGCGAACGGGATAACGAAGACAAAGAGCTTGTTCTTGCGGGGGAGCAAAGTGTGGGAACACGATCCGCACGGGAGGTCTACCCTCCCGATCTGTCGGGGGCGCGCAGGCTTTTTCACGTTGACGATGCGTAGGCCCGCGGTCGGAGGGGCCGTGCACGCGGAGGAAGTCCCTGCCGTCGTTGAAGTGACAGAAACGATCGCGAATCTCTTCCACACCGAGACGTCGCCGCCACCCCACGCGCAATCGAAGAAGCCGAGCTGCCGCAGCGAACCATCTGCTTGCCGTCTGAATATCGCGAGACCCTCTGCCGAACCGGCGAAAATGAGCTTCTTCTGGAAGGCCAGATGCGTGGCGGGAAGCGGCCCTTCGTCCGAACGAATGAGCGAACCGGCGCTCTTCCTTAGGTTGCTGGAGTGGGCATCCTCAGCTTGGAGCAGTTGCGACATGGCCGCGGGCGCGCCCAGAAGAAGGACAACAAGGATGGCAACCGTCGTCCTGATCTCCGTCATCTCGCCCTCATCTCCGCCTCTAGCTCGGGTGACTCCAGATCGATGACAACGCGTATGTCGTCCACTGGGGCCGTGCGCGGTTTGTTCTCCGGCTGAGGGGGAGGGGCGTCCTGCGCCAGCTCGTGAAGGGCAAGCAGGGCCAAGCGCCGGTCCATCACTACGCCGATGCCTGCAGAAGGGTCGGAGGATCGGCCGCCCGCCGAGCGCGGCTCACGTGCTGAACCTCACTCGATCCTCAACCACGCCGCCGATGACGGCGCGGGCGAGCCATCGCCCGTCCTTCCGCGCGGCGGCCGATCCCTGTCCGACATCCAACCCACATCGGTAAGTGGCGGCGCTCGTGTCCGAGAAGGTGCACTTCTGCCACAAACCACCGTGCGGGTCATTGCCCTTGCCGGGCGAATAGACTTGATACTGGAGTTTTTCTTCGGAGCCCGGGGTAGCTACTTCCACCCACAGGATGTGGCCGTCGCGCCGGGACTCGGCCTCAACCGTCTCGGTCGCTCGTGCCTGGCCTGAAAGCATCGCGATGGCCGCCGTCACGGCGAGCACGATGCGGGGAAGAAGCCGCATGCCGCCTACCTCCAAGTTGGTGCCGATTGCCCTGTTGTGTAGGGATACCCGAGTAAGGCAACCTAGGAGTCACCCAAAAGTAACGATTCAGTTACTGAGAGTGATATCGGGGGAGGGCGCTCCCCCCGTCAGGGGAGGAAAACCGGGAAAACGATGGTCGCGGTGGATCCGCCCGTTGGAGACGAGTCGATGCCGACCGATCCTCCAAGCAGCTCGATCTGGGCGCGCGCGAGCCAGAGACCGAGTCCGGCACCGGGACTTCCCTCGCGTTTGACCCATGGGTCGAAAGCCCGATCCAAGTCGACGCCGTCAGGGCCCGTTCCTTCGTCGACGACCGCCAGGTGGATGCGATCGGCCGAGGATCCACACTCGACGCGATAGGAACCGCCCCCGTGCACGCGAGCGTTGTCCATCAACTCCATCAATGCCCCCGCAACCCTGGAGCGATCAAGCATGACAGTCTCGGTTGGGATCGACTCCGTCGGGGGCGCGATGTCCCCGGCTCGCTTCGCCGCGGCCTGAATGAGAGGCGCCAGCTCGGTCGGTTCGGGCCTCGGTCGCACCTTCCCCCCTTGCAGGTCCCAGGCCAACTTGAGCTGGTCGACTAGCTTCCTCAATCGCTTGGAGTCCGTGCCCAGGAGGGCGTATACCTGGTGACCGGACTCCGTGATGGAGTCCTCCATGAGCTCGACTTCGCTGAGGATCGCCGCGGCGCGATTCGCGAGCTCGTGCCACTGCCGCCCGCCCTCAAATATTCCGCCGCCCGCCACTATTCGGACCTGCCCTTTGTAGTGCCTGCCTAACCTTCCAAGCGGTATCCGATCCCACGGACCGTATGGATCAGATCCGGGTCGGAGGGATCATCCTCGACCTTGAAGCGCAGCCTCATCACCGCCATGTCGACGACGCGGGAGTCGCCGAGGTAGTCGTAGTCCCAAACGAGTCTCAGTAATGCATCCCGGCTCAGGACCTGGCCCCTGTGACGCACCAACTCCAGGAGGAGCTTGAACTCCATGCTCGACAGCCGCACGTCCTGCCCATTCTTCTTGACGGTATAGGCGAGTGCATTTATCTCGAGCGCACCCACCCGGATGATGCCGGGAGCTGACGGGGCATTGCTGCGCCTTAAGAGCGAGCGGATCCGGGCCCTCAGCTCGGCCAACTCGAACGGCTTACGAAGGTAGTCATCGGCTCCGGCTTCGAGGCCCATGACTATGTCTGTCGTGTCGGTGCGCCCGCTCAACATGAGTATGGGTACGTCGCTGTCGTGCCGGACTTCCTTGCAGACATCGAAACCGTTCCTGGAAGGGAGCACGAGGTCGAGGATGACCAGGTCGAAGCCGCTCGCGCGGATCAGCTCGATGGCGTCGTCGCCGTCGCCTGCGCTCTGGACCTCATAAGCGTCTTCTCGGAGGGCGATGGTTGTCGATTCGACGAGGGAGGCGTCGTCGTCCACGAGCAGGATCCGTGGCTTGGACGACTCCTTCTCATGGTTGAGGTCGAAAGATGGGTGTGCCACCGCGCCTTGACCTCCTGAACTCATCAGCCCTGCCCGGCGGCCGAGTCGTCAACGACAGGCTACGGGCCTTGGCCGACCCCCCGCACCCTTTGCTTGAACTGTTACACATTCGATACTTCTTGGCACCGGGCAGACCCCTTACCCTTATCGCCCATGAGAGCACTTCGATCTTTCGCCGTCCGGGCCTCGTTGCCCGAGCCATTGGGGGTATTGCGTTCGATCGCAACGAACCTGCGCTGGAGCTGGAACCCCCGGGCCGTGGATCTCTTCCAATGGGTCGATCCCGAGGCCTGGGAGGAGGCGGAGCACGATCCGGTTCGGATGCTCGGCCTCGTCGAACGGGAGCGGCTCGAGGAGCTCGCCGAGGATGGGCCCTTCTTGGCCCTGCTCGCCACCATCCAGGAAGACCTCGAGCGGTATCTGGACGAACCTCGCTGGTTCCAAACCCACAAGACCGAATCCCAGCTCCAGAAGCTGGTGGCTTACTTTTCGCCCGAGTTCGGCGTCAGCGAGGCATTGCCCACGTACTCCGGGGGCCTCGGCGTGCTTGCCGGAGATCACTTGAAAGCGGCCAGTGATCTCGGCGTGCCGATGGTTGCCGTCGGGTTGCTCTATCGGCAGGGATATTTCCGCCAGCAGTTGAATGCCGACGGGTGGCAGGAGGAGCGCTACCCGGCCCTCGACCCCCACGGTATGCCGCTGTCGCTGATGCTTGCCGACGATGGCTCGCCTCTGAAGATCTGGGTCGATCTCGAGGGTACGCCGTGCGCAGCGCAGATGTGGTGGGCGCAGGTTGGGCGCGTCGATCTGCTCTTGATGGACTGCGACATCGACGAGAACGATATGGACGAACGGATGGTGACCGACCGGCTCTATGCCGGTGTCAGCGAGCATCGTCTGCGTCAGGAGATCGTCCTCGGGGTGGGCGGCTTGCGTGCCTTACAAGCCGCCGGCTACGAGCCCGACGTCTTCCACATGAACGAGGGGCACGCGGGTTTCCTCGGGCTCGAGCGGATCCGTCAGCTGGTGACCGGCGACGACATGACGTTCACCCAGGCCCTCGAGGCGGTTCGTGCCACAACGATCTTCACAACCCATACCCCGGTCCCCGCCGGCATCGACGTTTACGACTCCGAGCTGATGGAGCGGTACTTCACGACCTTTGCCAAGGAGTGTGGGATCACCTTCGACGAGCTGATGAGCATCGGGCGCGTGGATACCGAGGCGGAGGTCGAAGTCGAAGAGCCTGCTCCCTCGACCTTCAACATGGCTCTGATGGCTTTCCGCCTGACGGGGCGCGCCAATGCAGTCTCCAAGCTCCACGGAGAGGTATCGAGGTCGATCTTCTCGGGCTTGTGGCCGGCGGTCCCCGTCGACGAGACGCCCATAATCTCGATAACGAACGGCGTCCACACGCCAACCTGGGTCGGGCCCGAGATGGCCGAGCTCTTGAATCGCAAACTTGCTCCGGGCTGGGCGGAGTCTGGAGGAGCCAGGTGGGACCGGATCTCAGAGGTCGCCGACGCCGAGTTGTGGCGAGCCCGCGAGCGCGCTCGAGAGCGCCTCGTGTATTTCGTCCGGTCGAGGCTCCGGGAGCAACTCATCGCGCGAGGCGCCTCCGCCGCCGAAACCGCTTGGACCGAAGATGTCTTCGACCCCGGGATACTCACGATCGGGTTCGCCCGTCGGTTCGCTCAGTACAAGCGAGCGACCCTGATGCTCACCGACTCCGACAGACTCAAGCGGCTGTTGACTTCGAGCGAGCGTCCCATTCAGATCGTCATGGCCGGCAAGGCGCATCCCTCGGACGACGGGGGTAAGGACATGATCCGGCAACTGATCCATTTCGCAGCCGATTCCGAGGTGCGCACTCGTTTCGCATTCGTAGAGGACTACGACATGGAAGTTGCTCGCGTTCTCTGTCAGGGAGCGGATGTGTGGTTGAACAACCCACGCAGGCCCTTGGAGGCATGTGGGACGAGCGGAATGAAGGCAGCATTGAACGGCGGACTCAACTGCTCGGTCCTCGACGGATGGTGGGACGAGTGCTACGACGGCCGGAACGGCTGGGTGATCGGCTCGCGCGAGGCGTTTGGCGACGCCGACTACCAGGACCGGATAGATGCCAACGCGCTGTACGACCTCCTCGAGCGAGAGATCGGACCACGCTTCTACGACCGCTCCGAAGGACCGGTACCGAGGCGATGGGTGGAGAAGATGAAGTTCTCCCTGAGCTCACTGGGTGCGTTCGTCGGGGCCGACCGCATGGTGCGGGACTACGTAGAGCTCCTCTACGAGCCCTCCGCCGCGCTCGGCAAGCAGATGCACGGGGCAGGGCACGAGCGTGCGCGCGAGCTTGCTCGGTGGAAGGAGGTCGTGCGCTCCCACTGGACTGACGTCGCCGTGTTGAACGTCGAGGGTGACACGACGCCGGCTGAGGTGGGGGATAAGCGTTCCGTCACCGCCACGTTGTCCCTAGGCCGCCTAGAACCTTCGGACGTCGCGGTTCAACTGGTGCACGGAAGCGTCGGCGCCAACGGCGAGTTGATGGACCCAGACCTGGTGCAGATGTCGCTCGACGGGCAGAGCGACGGCCTGTCCATCTATTCGATCGCCTTCGAAACGGACGATGCCGGGTTATACGGGTTCACGGTCCGGGTAGTTCCCTCCCACGACGACCTGACCGTTCCCATGGAGATGGGACTGATCACCTGGGCCTAACCGGCCAACACGGGGAGAGGTAATGGGGGATAGCCAATCGCGGCAAGACCGCGAGCTGATCGAACTTCTCAACGAACTGCGCGTCGCCTTGCCGGGCGTCCAGGTTCTTTTCGCATTCCTGTTGACCGTGCCGTTCACGAGCAAATTCGCCACGATCTCGCAGACACAGAAATCGGCGTACTTCATCTCTCTGCTCGGCGCTGCGGCCGCGTCCGCTTTCCTGATCGCCCCCAGCGCCTTCCACAGGATCGAGTTCCGCGCCAAGGACAAGGAGAGGCTCGTCGTCATTTCCAACGTCTTTGCCTTGATCGGGATCGTCTTTCTGGCGGTCGCCGTCATCTCAGCCGTGTTCCTGATCACGAACATGATCTATGGCGGAACGTTCTCGATCCTCGTTACCGGGGTAGTCGCGGTGCTATTCAGTGTTCTTTGGTTCGTGATCCCGGTTTACCGCCGCAGTCGCGTGGGGTGGGAGTCGCGCTAACTCCAGCCGAGCTCGTGGAGCCTCTCGTCGTCGATGCCGAAGTGGTGCGCGATCTCGTGGATCACGGTGCGCCGGACCTGCTCGCGGATGCCATTAGGGGTTCTAGCCATCCTGGTGATAGGGCCTTGGTAGATCGAGATCTTGTCGGGCAGCACCCGGTCGTAGTACGTGCCTCGCTCCGTTAGTGGGATGCCGTGGTACAGGCCGAGTACGTCGTTGCCCGGCGGTACGTTTGCGAAGGCCTCCGGGGGCGGCTCGTTCTCCACGACGACGTCCACGTTGTCCATCATCCGGGCGATCTCTTCCGGCAACGAGTCGAGGGCATCGGCTACGAGCTCCTCAAATGCCTGCGGGTCCATCTAGTCAACCTGCCACGAAGATCGCGACGCTTTCGCCGGGGAGCTCGATCTCGCCGGGATCCGCCTTGGGCTCATCGGCGGAGTAAAGGAGTAGGTCACCCGTCCGGCCGGCGTCTACGGGTACCCGCTTCGGTTCCGGGGCGAGGTTGCAGGCAACCGTCACCGGGCCCCGCTCGAGAACGAGCCGTCGGTCGTCTTCGTCGAACGCGACTCGAACGGCCCCGAGGTCTCCGTCGGTGAGCGCAGGCACCTCTTTGCGCAGCGAGATGAGCCTCCGATGCCACTCGAGCAATCCCGCGTGGGGCTCCTCGTCGACCTCGGCCCAGTTCAGCTTCGACCGCATGAAGGTGGTGGGGTCCTGCGGGTCCGGGATCTCCTCCGGGTCCCAGCCGAAAGCTGCGAACTCGCTCCGCCGGCCGTCGCTCACCGCTCGGCCCAGCTCCGGGTCGTCGTGGTCGGTGAAGTACAGGAAAGGAGTCGAAGCACCCCACTCCTCGCCCTGGAACAGCATGGGAACGAACGGAGACGTGAGCGCCAACGCGGCCCCAACCTTCAGTAAGCCGGTGCTCAACAGATGACTGGTGCGCTCGCCGAGTGCTCGGTTGCCGACCTGATCGTGATTCTGGAGAAACCCCAGGAATCGATGACCTTCCACGCCCTGAGGCAGACGGCCGTGGGTTCGTCCCCGGTGCTTCGAGTGTCTGCCCGCATAGACGAACGCCTGCCGAAGCGCGGTCGCGATGTCGGATAGCGCGCCGAAATCCTCGTAGTAGCCATCGCGTTCGCCCGTCAGCGCGGCATGGAGCGCATGATGGAAGTCGTCGCTCCATTGGGCATCGAGCCCAAACCCTCCGCGCCGGCTGTCGTATACGACCCGGGGATCGTTCAGGTCACTTTCTGCGATCCGATAACGCGGTGGTACGAGTCCGGCGGTTGCGTCCGCGAGCTGCTCCAAGAAATGAGTTGCCGACGTGTCCAGGATGGCGTGGATCGCATCGATCCTGAGGCCGTCGAAGTGGTAGTCGCGCAGCCACATCACTGCGTTGTCGATGAAGAAAGCTCGCACCTCGTCGCTGCCGCTACCGTCGAAGTTGACGGCATCTCCCCACGGGGTCGAATAGCGATCAGTGAAATAGGGCCCGTACTCCCGCAGGTAGTTGCCGGAAGGCCCGAGGTGGTTGTAGACGACGTCCGCGATCACCGCGAGGCCGCGGCGGTGGCACTCGTCGACGAGTCGCTTGAGAGCCTCGGGTCCGCCATATGCCTCGTGCGCGGCGTAGAGATCGACCCCGTCGTATCCCCAGCCCCGCTCGCCGGGGAACTGGTTGACGGGCATCAGCTCGATCGCAGTGACCCCGAGGGCGATCAGGTGGTCCAGCTTCTGCGTGATGGCTTCGAACGTCCCTTCCGGCGTGAAGGTGCCGACGTGGAGCTCGTAGACGATCGTCTCGCGCAAGGCGGGAGTGCTCCAGTGCGAATCGCTCCAGTTAAAGGACTCGTGGTCAACGAGTCGCGAGGGGCCATGGACCCCCTGTGGTTGCCACGGGGATCGAGGGTCGGGGCGGGGCTCTCCACCGTCGAGCGAGAACGTGTAATCCGCTCCGGGCGGTGCGTCGGTGTCTACGTGCCACCAGCCGCCCTCGCCTGCCGTCATCGTGATCCGATCCTGCCCAAGCACCAACCCCACGCGTGTGGCCGCCGGCGCCCATACCTCGAAGCGCATCAAGCTCCTTCGAGCTCGAGCAAGGCGACGGGGAAATCATCGAGAAGGTCCGCGAGCCGGGCCCGTCCTTGGCGCGCGGCCCCCGTCAAGACGTCGCGCCAGGCCCCGCCGGGCAAGTCGATCGTCGTGTCGCCCCAGTCGCCCCCCAACGACGCCACCAAGCGAGGGCAGACGACAACGATCTGTCCACCCCGTATGTAGCAGAACGCGTTATCGGCGCGATCGCCCACTGCAGAGAGAGGTTCGTACGACCCCTGGGGACCGAAGGCATCGGGTCTGCGGTCGCGCAATGCGAGCGCGCGCTGCAGCAGCAGGAGCTTCGGTGCGCCCGCGTCGGGCTCGGCCCAGACATCGGCAGCGTTCATTTCGTTGACGCGCCTGAGCATGGCCCGGCGCGCCTCGTAGTCGACCGGCCGGCGATTGTCGGGATCGACGAGGCTGAGATCCCACAGCTCCGTCCCCTGGTAGACGTCCGGGACGCCGGGCGACGTCATCCTGAGGAGCAGTTGTCCGAGCGAGTTGATCCGACCCGCCCGCACGAGTGGGCGCACGGTTGCCTCGAGGTCGATCATGAATGCCTCGTCCGCGTACAGGCACGTGACGAAAGAAGCGAGCGCCGCCTCGTAATCGGGATCGGGCTGGGCCCAGTTCGTGTGCTCCTTGGCCTCGCGCGCCGCCTTCTCGACGTACGCCAGCATCCGGTCGAGCTCGACGGGCCAGGCACCAACGAGCGTTTGGTAGATCAGGTATTCCATGTTCTCGTCGGGCATGTCTTCGGTCCGATAGCGAGCCGACATCGCAGCCCACCGCGTGACGGTCGCCGTCCACACGTCTGCGGTCTCCGACAGCAGCGCTAGGCGCGCCCGGACGTCTTCGCCTCGCTTCGTGTCGTGCGTCGATGTCGTATTGAGAGTGCGCGGCCACCGTCGTTGCCGGTCGGTGTTCGCGGCGTGGAGCTCCTCGGGGGAGATGCCGAACCGACCCGGATCGCCGCCCACCTCGTTCAGCGCGACGAAACGGTTGTAGCTGTAGAAGAGCGTGTCCTCGATGCCCTTGGCCATCACCGCCCCGGTCAACTGCTGGAACCTGGCCGCGAGCCTGTCCGCGTCCGCACCTTCCACCCGCAAGAGGAGAACGTCGGCCAAGAAGGTGAACAGCTCGGGATCGAGATCGGGGCAGTGGCTCGCCGCCAAATCCGAGGCCTCACCAACTATCGCCTCGTCCTGGGCAGTGACCTCCCGGCGAGTGGCATCGACGTAGGTGCGATAGACCGGGAAGGCCGCGATCGTCTCCCGCAGCGCGCGACGTAGCTCGACGCGCGCGTAGTCTCGATAACGGCGGTGGTTCTCGCAGATCGCGACGAACAGCTCCGTCAGGCGTTCGACGTCGGCATCCAACTCCGTGTCCATGAGCAGGAGCTTCTTGGCTCTCTTGAGCTCCTCGATCGTTTCGTTGTTCCCGGCGATTCCGGCATAGAAGTCCGTTAGGTGCTTCTCGCCCGTCGGGTCGATGAAGATGCCCGCGACCTGCTGGAGGAAGTCGTAGCCCGTCGTGCCCTCGATGGGCCATCCACGGAGTTGTTCGTTCGGCTCGAGGATCTTCTCGACAACCAAAAACGTATCGGGGGCCTTGCCACGCAGTCGCTCCAGGTATGCAGCAGGCTCGCGCAGACCGTCGATGTGATCGACACGCAGGCCGGCCAACCGTCCCTCGGCAACGAGTCGAAGCGGCAGTTCGTGCACGGCATCGAACGCCGCCTCGTTGTCCATACGCAATGCGGCAAGCTCGTTTATCGCGAAGAAGCGTCTGTAGTTGAGCTCGTGACCCGCCGTTGTCCACATCGCGAGTCTGTAGTGCTGGCGCTCGAGCAGCTCGTGGAGCTCGTCCGGATCGTTATTGAGCCGGGCGATCGTGGCCGGATCGGTGTCGGCAATGGTGTCGGGCGCGATCGGAGCAACGTGGTCGTAGTAACGAACCACGACCTCACCGCCCGCGTCGGCGAGCTTTATCTCACCGGACTCAAGGGTTCGTCCGTAATGATCGCCCAACACCGGGAGCAGGATCGTGGCCCGCAGCTTCTGCTCGGGCGGGTGCCAGTCGATGTCGAAGAAGGGCGCGAACGAGCTGTCCTGTCCGCGCTTTCAGGACGTCCCACCACCATCTGCTCGCCCGCTCGGTGATCGCCATGTGGTTCGGGACGATGTCGAGGATGTGACCCATGCCGAGCTCGTCCAGGCGGTCGCACAAGCGGGCATGACCCTCTTGCCCTCCCAACTCCAGATTGATCTGCGAGTGGTCGACGACGTCATATCCGTGCGTGCTGCCGGAGCGCGCCTGCAGATAGGGAGAGCAATAGAGGTGGCTGATGCCGAGATCCTTCAGATAGCCGAGGGCTGAGGTCGCGTCGTCGAACGTGAACCCCCGGTGGAGCTGAACGCGATAGGTCGCGTGGAAGCTAAGTGACACGTCTGAGGACCGCGACCGACCGCCCGGTCACGGCCACATCCGATCCCGCTTTGTGGGTTCGGGCTCCTTCGTCGAGCGCCGGCTCGTTGGTGTCCAGGTCGACGGCCCATTCCTCGCCCCAGCGTGGTTCCGGGAGCACGAAGTGGACGACGTCCGAGTGTGCGTTGAACAGGACCAAGAAGCTGTCGTCGACGATCCTTTCGCCGTGGGGACCGACGTCCGTTATCTCCTCGCCGTTCAGGAAGATCCCGATGGACTTGGCGAATCCTTCGTTCCACTCCGCCTCGGTCATCTCCCCGCCGTCGGGGTTGAACCACGCGATGTCCTTGCAACCCGACCCGAAGATGGTGCGGCCCTCGAACCACGCCGCGCCGGTGGAAGACCGGGTGCTCACGCCCGTACTGCATGACCCGCCGGGCGAAACCGAGCAAAGCCAGGTTCTCGTCCCTGAGCGTCCAATCGAACCAGGACATCTCGTTGTCCTGGCAGTAGGCATTGTTGTTGCCGCGTTGGGTGCGCCCGATCTCGTCGCCGCCGAGCATCATCGGCGTTCCTTGGGATAGCGCCAAGGTGGTGAGGAAGTTGCGCTTCTGACGTTCCCTGAGGGCGTTGATCTCGGGATCGTCGGTCTCGCCCTCGGCTCCATGGTTCCAGGAGCGGTTGTTGCTCTCGCCGTCACGGCCGTCCTCGCCGTTCGCTTCGTTGTGCTTGTCGTTGTACGAGACCAGGTCCGGCAAAGTGAAACCGTCGTGCGCGGTCACAAAGTTGATGCTGGCGAAGGGGCTGCGCCCATCGTCCCGGTAAAGGTCGGCGCTCCCGGTGAAACGCACGGCGAACTCTGGAAGCCGGGCAGGCTCACCTCGCCAGTAGTCGCGCACCGTGTCGCGATACTTGCCGTTCCACTCAGACCACCCCGGTGGGAAGTTGCCCACTTGGTACCCGCCGTCGCCCACGTCCCATGGCTCGGCGATCATCTTCAAGGTCGACAGGACGGGGTCCTGGTGGATGATGTCGAAGAAGGCGCTCAATCGATCGACGTCGTGCAGCTCGCGCGCCAGGGCGGACGCCAGATCGAATCGGAACCCATCGACGTGCATCTCTAGGGCCCAATAGCGAAGGCTGTCCATGATCAGTTTGAGCACCTGCGGATGGCGGACGTTCAACGTGTTCCCTGTCCCCGTGAAGTCCATGTAATAGCGGGCGTTCCCCTCGACGAGGCGGTAATAGGAGGCGTTATCCAGCCCGCGGAAACAGAGCGTGCCGCCGAGATGATTGCCCTCGCCGGTGTGGTTGTAGACGACGTCGAGGATCACCTCGATGCCCGCGGAGTGCATCGCCTTGACCATCTCCTTGAACTCGCGCACCTGCCCACCATCGGTCCCCGCGGCCGAATAGCCGGAGTAGGGGGCGAAGTACCCGATCGAGTCGTATCCCCAGTAGTTCCGCAGACCTTTGTCGAGAAGGAACTGGGGATGGACGAACTGGTGCACGGGCATCAGCTCGATGGCGGTCACTCCCAGAAGCTGCAGATGTTCGATCGCCGCGGGGTGCGCCAATCCGGCATAAGTCCCCCTGATGTCTTCCGGGATCCCCTCATGGCGGATGGTGAAGCCTTTGACGTGAGCTTCGTAGATGACGGTTTGATTCCACGGCCGGTGGACGGGTCGATCTCCGCCCCAATCGAAGCTCTCGTCGACCACGACCGAGCGCGGCATGCGCGAGGCAGAGTCGCCGTCGTTGTGCGATAGATCGGCCGCCGGATCGTCGAAGCGATAGCCGAAGACCTCTTCACCCCAGTCGATGTCTCCGGTTATCGCCCTGGCGTACGGATCGAGCAACAGCTTGTTCGGATTGAATCGATGCCCCGCGCCGGGCTCGAAGGGTCCATCCACCCGGAACGCATAGCGCGTCCCCGGCCTGACGTGGGGCACGTAGCCATGCCACACGAACGCCGTCCCGCGCCTCAACTCGAGGCGGTGCTCTTTGCCCCCGTCATCGAACAAGCAGAGCCACACTGCGGTCGCGTTCTCGGAGAAGACGGCGAAGTTGGTTCCCTCGCCATCCCATCTCGCTCCGAGAGGGTGAGCCCGCCCAGGCCAGATCTCCATGGCTAGAGCACCCTCAGGGCTTCGAGATCGTCACGTTCGCGGCGGGTCAGACCTCTCAGTACATCCAGGTCGCCGTGGCGGAGGCGCGCGACCGCGACCAGTGTCGTGATCGATAGCTCGAGCGCGTGGGGCGGCATCGCGGGGGTCGGCAGGGCGACGCTTACGGCTAGGTCGTCGGTGTGTACGGTCAGCTCGATGAGGCGGGTAACGAGGTAGTCGTCCAAGGTGAGGACGAGGTCCTGGAAGACTCGGACCAGTCTCGAATCGGGTTCCTGGCTCAGCCGATCTCTCAAGGTTGAGACGACCGCGTCGTAGCGCGCCACCAGGTGTTCGTGACCGCCTTCGGCTTCGGCTTCCCCACGCTCACGCACGGCGACGTGCAGATCGGAGTTGATGTCGGGAGTCGCCACGGCAGCCGCGTAGTACTGGGCGGCTCCAATCACGTCGGACGGCCCGGGGTCGCCGCGGTCGAGGTAGGCCAGGACCGACGAGGCTCCGCGATGGAGGTGGCCGGCGAGCCCGCGCACGGAGAACTCTGCGAGGGCGCTGGGGCCGTCCCAAACGCTCGCTACCTGTGGGGAGGCGAGGATGGATCGAGCGACCTCGGCGGTGTCCAGGAATGCGCGCCGAGTTTCGTTCATAAGTGAGTGAGGTTAACCCCGGGTTACCCTGAGTCTGATGCCTGTTCAAGCCGACAACGACTCGCTGCGCCGGCTCCTCGAGTTGCAAGGCGAGGACAGCGCGATCTCCAAGCTCAATCACGACATGGAGACTCTGCCGGAGGCCCAGAGGCTGGCGGAGCGCAACGCTCAGTTGCAGGAACTGTCGGCCGACCTCGAGATAGCCCAGAAACAGCTGGACGAGATCGCGCGCGAGCAGGACCGTATGGAGGGCGAGATCGGCATCCTCGGCCAGAAGATCGAGCGCGAGGAGAAACGATTGTTCGCGGGGAGCGTGTCCAACCCGAAGGAGCTTGCGGCGCTTCAGGCCGAGGTGGACAGTCTCAAGCGCAAACGGTCCGGCTTCGAGGACGATCTGCTCGAGGTCATGGTGCAGCGCGACTCGGCAACGGAGACGCGCGACAGGATCACCAACGAGCGCGAGTCAACACAGAGCGAAGCCGAGGTACTGACCAAGACCGTCGGGTCGCTCGCCGGCGACATCGTCGGACAACTCGATGCCCACGGTAAGAAGCGCACCGAGATCGCAACCATCATCCCGGAGGACCTGTTGGCGCTCTACGAGCAGATCCGGGCCCAGAAGGGTGGGGTCGGGGCTGCCGCTCTCGTTGGGGGCACATGTCAGGGCTGTCATACGAAGCTCCCCGCGGTCGAGGCCGAGCGGGTGCGGAACGAGGGCGGTCTGCAGCGTTGCGACAACTGCAGACGCATCCTCATCGTCTCCTGAACTTGAAAGCCAAGCTCAACACCGACGGAGGCGCGCGCGGCAATCCCGGCCCGGCAGGTATCGGCATCTTCCTTCAGGACCTGGACGGCGAGCTTGTGCTCGAGCACGCGGAGAGCATCGGTGAGACGACGAACAACGTGGCCGAGTACAAGGCGTTGATCAAGGGCCTGGAGCTCGCGCTCGAAAGCGGGGTCACCGAGATCGATGCTTACGTGGATTCCGAGTTGGTCGCGTCGCAGGTGAG
The DNA here is from genome assembly GCA_963786155.1 of uncultured Actinomycetes bacterium. GTDB lineage: Bacteria > Actinomycetota > CADDZG01 > CADDZG01 > WHSQ01 > CAWAXW01. Next base: position 1,109,679 of record CAWAXW010000006.1, read on the forward strand.
GGGCGAGTGGAAGATCAAGAACGAGGCGCTGCGCCCGCTCGCGATCAAGGCGGAGGTCTTGCTCAGGAAGTTCGACAAGGCAACGTTGCACCACGTACGGCGGGAGAAGAACGCCGAGGCCGACCGCTTGGCCAACCGAGCGATGGATGAGGCGGCTGCAGGGAGGGCGTATCTCGAATCCGAGCGTGAGATGCAATTGGGCTTCGACTCCGACGAGTGATTCTCTGGCACCTCGGCATCGCGATGCTGCTCGTCTACGTGACGCTCGGCCGGAGGCGGATCGACTACCGCTTCATCCTTCTAGGGGCGGTGCTCCCGGATGTCATCGACGGGATCCTGACGCTCGTCACCGATCTTCCCTCCCGCTCGTTTTCCCACACCATTCTTTCGGTCATCGTCGTGGCGGTGGTCGTCCTCCTCACCACTAAGGGGGAGACTCGCCTGGCGGTGTTCGGGCTGGCGGTCGGATGGCTCACGCACCTCGTTGCCGATGCGATGTGGCAGGCGCCTCGCACGTTCCTGTGGCCCACGTTCGGAACGGACTTCCCAACCACTCCCGCAGAGCCGTACTCGTGGGACCTCTTCGTCCATCCCCTCGACCATCTGGCGACCTGGGTCGGCGAGCTCGTGGGCCTTGCGATCCTCGCCTGGTTCTACGTCGCCTTCGAGCTCGGCAAAGGCGACCGCATGAAGCGCTTCATGGCCGACGGCTATCTCCGACCGTAGCAAGCTGGCAGTAGAGTGCCCTCGACCGTTGACAGGCAGATACGCCGTGCCTTCGGCGAAGGAAGTCCGGTGCGAATCCGGGGCTGTCCCGCAACTGTGATCGAAGCATCGAACACCGCTTCGTAAGCCAGGAACTTCGGTGAGGCGCGTCGCTCTACTCGAGACCGGGCGCGGAAACCCGGGGAAGGAGCGCTGATGAGCGGAGTTCTTAAGCGTCCTTGGAGACGCCTCCTCTGTCTCGCGATCGCCACAGGAATGCTGTTCGCCGCGTGCGGATCCGATGAGGAGGAGCCGGTAGCCGCGCCGGAGTCGTCGGCTACGGCTGAAGCCTTCCCCGTAACGATCGATACGGCCGCCGGTCCGGTCACTATCGAGGAGCAGCCCGACGCGATCGTTTCCTTGTCTCCGACCGCGACCGAGATGCTGTTCGCTGTCGGCGCTGGTGAGCAAGTTGTAGCGGTCGACGATCAGTCGGACTACCCGCCAGAGGTACCGACCACCGACCTGTCCGGCTTTGAGCCGAACGTCGAAGCGATCGTCGGCTACGAACCCGATCTGGTGGTGGCCTCGAGCGAGGCGTCGCTCGAATCCCTCGCGGACGTCGGCATCCCGCTCCTTGTCCAGCCGGCCGCGGTCGACCTCGACGATACCTACGCACAGCTCGAGCAGGTGGGAACGGCAACCGGCCATGTCGAAGAGGCTGCTGAGGAAGTCGCGACGATGAAGACGCGGATCGATGAGATCGTCGCAACCGTGCCGGAAACGTCTGACCCCCCGACCTACTACCACGAGCTCGATAACACCTACTTCAGCGTCACGTCGGAAACGTTCATCGGACAGGTGTACGGGCTCGCAGGGCTCGAGAACATCGCGGACGAAGCCAAGAAGGCCGGCACCGGGTATCCGCAGCTCTCGGCCGAATACATCATCGAGGCCAACCCCGATTTCGTCTTCCTGGCGGACTCCGAATGTTGCGGTCAGACACGCGAGAAAGTGAGCAAGCGACCGGGCTGGGATCAGATCGCGGCCATCGAGCAAGGTGCGGTCTTCGATGTCGGCGACGACGTGTCCTCGCGCTGGGGGCCGCGCGTAGTCGAGTTCCTGGAGATCGTCGTGGATGCGATCCTCGAGAAGACTCCGTGAGCTAGTGGGAACTGCTTTACGGCCCGCAGGACTCAGGGCGGGATGGCTGCTAGCTGCAGTGGGCACCTTGTTGGTGGCGCTGGTCCTTGCCGTTCTGGTCGGACCGGTCTCGCTGGATCCCGTGGCGGCGATCAAGGATCTGGTGGATCGGCTGCCATTCGTCGAGGTGGATTCGGGCCTTACGGAGCAGCAGAGCGCGATCCTGTGGCAGCTTCGGGTTCCGCGGGTCGTCCTGGCGGGCCTGGTGGGCGCCATGCTCGCGCTGGCGGGGGCTGCCTACCAGGGTGTCTTCCGCAATCCGTTGGCCGACCCCTATCTCCTCGGGGTCGCCGCGGGGGCCGGGTTGGGCGCAACGATCATCATCGCGGTTGGCCCGACCGCCAGCGAGTGGGCGGTGGACCCCCTTCCGGTCTTCGCCTTCCTGGGCGCGCTCGTCGGGGTGTCCATGACGTATGTGCTTGGCCGCGCCGGCACGAGAGCGAGAACGACCGCGACGCTCATCCTCGCCGGGGTGGCAACCGCGTCTTTTCTCACGGCGATCCAGACGTACATCCAACAAAGGGAGGACGACACCGTCCGGCAGGTCTACAGCTGGATATTGGGCCGCTTAACGACCGCAAGCTGGGGCGATGTCACCCTCATCCTTCCCTATGTGGTGGCCGGCGCTCTTGTCATCGTTCTGCACCGCCGCTTGCTGGACATGCTCAGCGTCGGTGACGAGGAGGCGACCAGCCTCGGTGTCAACACGAGGCGGGTGCGGCTGCTGATCGTGATCGCTGCGTCTCTCGGCACTGCCGCCGCGGTCTCGGTAAGCGGACTGATCGGATTCGTAGGAGTGATCGTGCCTCACACCGTGCGTCTGCTGGCCGGGACGAGCTACCGCGTGGTCGTGCCGCTTTCGATCCTTCTTGGGGCCGCTTTCGTGATCCTCGCGGACCTCGTGGGTCGCACGGTAATCGCGCCGGCGGAGATACCGATCGGTGTCATCACAGCGTTCCTTGGTGCTCCTTTCTTTCTCATCGTGTTGCGCAGGAGCGGGAGGACGGCTTGAACTCGGTTTCGGTTTCCGGGGTGTCGGTCTCCTACGACGCGACGTTCGTTCTCCGTTCTTTCGATGTCGATGTCGAACCCGGCTCCTGGCTCACTTTGATCGGACCGAACGGCGCCGGCAAGACGACCGTGCTGAGGGCGATCGCAGGGTTGGTTCCGTTCGAGGGCGATATATGCATCGGTTCACTCACTGTCGGACAAGCGGATCGGAGGTCGATCGCCCAAGCCGTCGCCTACGTTCCCCAACGGCCACTGATGCCGGAGGGAACGACCGTTACCGACTACGTGCTGATGGGACGCAACCCCTACATCGGCTATTTCTCCACCGAGAAAGAGGCGGACCTGGTCGCGGTGCAGATCGCGCTGGACCGCCTCGACCTGGAGAGTCTCCGTGACCGAGACGTCGCTACTCTCAGCGGCGGCGAGGCGCAGCGCGTTGTGCTCGCTCGGGCTTTGGCGCAAGAGGCGCCGGTGCTGCTGTTGGACGAACCCACGAGTGAGCTCGACGTCGGCCATCAACAGCAGGTGCTGGAGCTGGTGGACCGACTTCGGACTAGCGTCGGGCTGACCGTGTTGTCGACGATGCACGATCTGACGCTCGCCGGGCAGTACTCGCAGAGGTTCGTTCTCCTCGACCGGGGTGAAGCGGTAGCACGGGGGACGGCCGAGGACGTCCTTCGCTCCGACCTCATCGAGCGTCACTATGGCGCTGCGGTCAAGGTGCTGGCCACCGAATCGGGCCTGATCGTCGTCCCGACACGTCCTCAGGCCCAGGAGGCCGTCCTTGAGCGCTAGCCCGCCGGCAAAGGCTCCCAGAAAGCAACCGATCCGGAGGGTGAGCTCGCTCCTTCTCGTCAACACCGGCAACGGCAAGGGCAAGAGCACTGCCGCCTTCGGCACGATGATCCGCGCCGTTGCGCGCGGCTGGAACGTCTCCGTCATCCAGTTCATCAAGTCCGGGAAATGGAAGGTGGGAGAGGAGGAAGTCGGCCGCCGCTTAGGCGTCGACTGGTGGACGACGGGCGACGGTTTCACATGGAACTCCAAGGACATGGACGAGACCGAGGCACGGGCGCGAGAAGCGTGGCACATCGCGACCGACAGGCTTGCCTCCGGCGAGTACGAGCTCGTCGTCCTCGACGAGATCACGTATGCCGTCAACTACGGCTGGATCGAACTGGGCGAGATCCTGACTGCGCTGAAACAGAGGGCCGAGAAGGTAAACGTCATCATCACGGGCCGCGACGCTCCGAAGGAGATCATCGAGATTGCCGACACGGTCACAGAGATGAAGAACATCAAGCACGCCTTCGACCAGGGCGTGCCGGCGAAGAGGGGGATCGACCTCTGATGGGGATGACCCTGTTGGTCGGGGGAGCGCGCGCCGGAAAGTCCTCCCTGGCGGCGCGGCTCGCCGCGGGTACGGGTTCGCCGGTGACCTTCATCGCCACGGCCGAGGCGCTCGACGACGACATGAAAGCCAGGATCGCTCGTCACCGCGCCGACCGGCCGGATGAGTGGACGACCACCGAGGAACCGCGTGACCTCGCGGCGGCTTTGGCAGGGATCAACCAGGCCGACACCGTGATCGTTGATTGCCTCACGCTGTGGGTCAGCAACCTCGTCCTCGACGGCCTCGCCGACGATGCCATAGATGGGCTAGCGGGAACCGTGGCTAAGGTCGCTGCAGCACACGACGGGGCGACGTTCGTGGTCACGAACGAAGTGGGTATGGGTGTGCATCCCAGCTCCGAGCTCGGACGGCGCTTCCGAGACATCCTCGGCCGGGTCAACGCGATCTGGAGCGAGGCCGCGGAGGAGGCCTTCTTAGTGGTTGCGGGTCGCGCCATCCGCCTGGAGGTACCGGGAGGCATCGGATGAGCATCTCCGATCTACTCGAGCGACTCCCGCCGCCCAACGACAGCGTGCGGGCATCGGTAACGGCTCGCGCCGAGCGTGTGCTCCGACCCGCGGGTGCCTTGGCCCGCCTGGATGAGATCGCGGCTTGGCTGGCGTCGTGGCAAGGCACCGAAAAACCTTCGGCTGCGAGCCCTGCGGTCATCGTGTTCCTCGCAGATCACGGCGTGGCTGCACAGGGTGTGAGTGCCTACCCGCAGAGCATCACCGCCGAGATGTTGAAAGCGCTCGAAGGCGGCGTGGCCACCGCAGCGGTGATGGCGCGCGCTCTTGGAGCGACCTTGTCGGTCGTCGACGTGGGGGTGGGGGACCCGACCGGAGACATCTCGACCTCCGATGCGTTGAGCCCCGAACGATTCGCATCTTGCTTCGAGGCCGGACGTGCGGCGCTGGATTCCTTCGATCCAGATCTACTCGTGCTGGGAGAGATGGGCATCGGCAACACGACTGCCGCGGCTGCGGTAGCGGCGACGCTCTTCGGGATGCGAGCCCAAGATTGGGTCGGGCGGGGCACGGGAGTGGACGACGAGGGGTTGTCTCGCAAGATCGAAGCGGTCAAGGCCGCTCGCCAGCGCTCAGAGGGCGGTCAACCGTTGGAGATCCTGCGGCGAGTGGGAGGGGCGGAGCTCGCGGCGCTCGCCGGAGCCGCGGTCGAAGCTCGGTTGCGATCTATCCCGGTGGTGCTCGACGGGTTCGTGGTGACGGCGGCCGTCGCGCCGCTCGCCGTCGCTCACCCCGGCGCGCTCGATCGATTGCATCGCCGGCCACTGCTCATCGGAGCCGGGGCATCGTCTGCTGCTCGAGAAGCTCGGGCTGGAGCCACTTCTCGAGCTGGGGCTTCGTTTGGGCGAAGGAAGCGGCGCGCTGGCGGCCGTGCCGCTGATCCGCCTCGCGGCCGCGTCCGTGGTCGAGGTTGCGACCTTCGAAGAGTGGGGGATCGGCTGAGCGGATTCTCCGGAGCGGTGACGTTCCTGACGCGCGTACCGATGCGGCAGGACAGGGTCGACATCGCTCGGTCCGTGCCCTGGTTCCCGGTAGTGGGCGCTCTCATCGGGGTCGTCTCGGGTGCTGCATATGCGGGGGCGATCGAGATCCTGCCGCCGGTGGTTGCGGCCACCATCGCGATCGCACTCTCGGCCGCGCTCACGGGTGGCTTCCACGAGGACGGGCTGGGCGACACCTTCGACGCGTTGGGCGGGGGACGCGATGCAGATGATGCACTGAGGATCCTCAAGGATCCGCGGCAGGGAACGTTTGGCGTCATCGCGATCGCGCTCGACCTATTGCTGCGCGTCGCTTGCCTCGCGACCCTGGGGGCCGCGGACGGGTTTGCGATCCTCGTCGCCGCGCACGCTATCGCCCGTTCGGGTGCGGTGGCGACGATGCTCAGCGCACCGATCGTTGGAGGTGAGGGCTTGGGGGCTGCATATGCACGCTCCGTCAATGCTCGACAGGTCGGCGCGGCCTTGACGGGAGCGCTGGCAATCGGAGCGCTCGCTATCGGGGTGTGGGTTCTGGTAGCAGCGGTGCTCGTCGAGCTCGGAGCGGTGATCGTCAGTCGCTGGTCGACGGCGAAGATCGGTGGCGTCACCGGCGACGTCTTCGGCGCGATCGAGCAAGTGGGGGAGTGTCTCGTGCTCGGCTTGGGGGCCGCGCTGGTATTCAACGGCTGGAGTGAGGTCGCCTGGTGGGCATGACCCGGCTTTGGCTGTATCGCCACGCGCGGACCGACTGGCTCGACCAGGGTCGACTCAACGGGGTGACAGATGTCGAGCTGAACGAGGCCGGGCGGGCCCAGGCCGGGTCCTTACGGGCGCTGCTGGCCGAGCGAGAGTGGACTGGCGTGTGGAGCTCCGACCTCGTCAGAGCGAGCGGCACGGCAGCTCTCGCTTTCGGGGAGCCGCGGGTGGACGACCGACTGCGCGAGCTGGACTTCGGCGCGATCGAGGGCCTCACATGGGCCGACCTCGACGGCGACGTGCGCGCCGCGATGCTCGCGTTCGATCCGTTCAGGGCCCCACGCGGTGAGTCGGTGGCAGAGCTGAGGGCCCGGCTCCATGCGTTCATCGCCGACCTCGATGATGGAGACCACCTTGTTTTCACCCACGGCGGGCCGATCAGAGCCCTGGCGCGCGAGGTCGGCGACGACGTGAGGTTGGGCCCGTGCGAGCACCTGGTGTTTACCGTCGCATAGCGGGGTGGGCTGGGCCAGACCGCAGGACATAATGATGGATGAGTGGGCCGGGTGACCGCGGCCATGCAAATGGCTGAGGAAAGTCCGGACTCCTCAGGGCAGGACGCTGGGGAAATCCCAGGCGGGGCGACCCGTGGAAAGTGCCACAGAAACAGACCGCCTCAGCTTTTCGGAGCCGAGGTAAGGGTGGAAAGGTGAGGTAAGAGCTCACCAGCGGGCCGGGCGACCGGTCCGGCTAGGCAAACCCCGTCCGGAGCAAGGCCAAGCAGGGGGCACGGGCTGCCCGTCCGCTTCGAGCAGAAGCACCCCCGGGTAGGCCGCATAGATGGATGGTCACCGCCGTTTCTTCGGAGGCGGCACAGGATCCGGCTTACAGGCCCACTCGGAACACGGGCCCCCGCCGCAAGGCGGGGGCCCACCTTCAACCCCCCCGTTACCCCTAACGACTTCACTCGTTCAGGTGTTCAGGGGCCCGGGCTCAGGTCCGATAATGGTGGGACCACCGGGGTTCGGAAGGGAGCGTTCGAGTGAGGGTTCTGCTCGTGGACGATCACGAGGCGATCCGTACCGTGTTCCGCACCGCACTCGAGATGCGGCCCGAGTTCGAGATCGTGGGGGAAGCCTCGGATGGATTCGATGCCGTTGTTGCGGCCGGGTCGCTGGAGCCCGATGTCGTGGTCATGGACACGAACATGCCCCGCATGGACGGCTTCGAGGCAACCCAAGAGATCGTGCAACGGTGGCCCGACATACGTGTGTTGGCTTTCACTTCCTCGGGTGAGGACGCTGCGGTCGCCGGCATGCTCCAAGCCGGAGCTTGTGGCTACCTGTTGAAGGGCGACCCGATCGATCGAGTGATCGAGAACCTGATCCTGACGCTGTCCGACTAAGAGCGCTCTGCCGCGCGCGGCAAGCGGAACCAGAATGTTGCTCCTTGCCCCGGCTCGCTCTCGACCCACATGTCGCCGCGGTGTTGCTCCACGATCTTCTTGGATAGATAGAGGCCGAGGCCCGACCCGGGCTTTGCGCCGCTGGTTGCCACCAACCTGGTGAAACGTTGGAACAGCCGATCGCGATCCTCCGGCTTGATGCCCGGCCCCCTATCCCTGACGGCCACCAAGATCGACGCCCCTTGGGGGCGCACGATCACGGTGATCGGCGAGTCCTCCTCGGAGAACTTCGCGGCGTTCGACAGGAGGTTGAGCAGCACCTGCTTGACGCGGTCGCGGTCCGCATCGATCACGAGGTCGCCGTCTTCGATCGTCGTCTCGGTGCGATCGGCGACTCCGCCGTCGGAGATCGACTCCTGAGCCAGCTCACCTACGTCTACGGGCGCCAACTGCAGCACGAGCCGTCCGCGATCGATGGATTCGAGGTCGAGTGCTTCGGAAACGAGCCGGGCCAGCCGGCGCGCTTCGCGGCCGAGCGTGTCGATGAACTCTCTGCGCTGGGCTTCGGTGAGCCGGTCTTCGCGCTTGTCGAGGATCTCCGCTATCCCGGCCACGACGGTCATCGGCGATCGCAGCTCGTGCGAAACCATGGAGACGAAGTCGGTGCGCATCCGGTCGAGCTCCCGCAGCTTCTCAGCGGTTTCGAGAGCATCCGCATATTCGTTCGCGTGTTGGATCGCGATGGACACCTCGCGGGCCGCGGCTTCGATCAGCGCGACGTCCGATTCGGTCCACAGATGTGGCCGCTCGTAATGGAAGGTAACGACGCCCAACAGGGTCTGACCCCACTCGAGCGGCGTGGAGAGCGCGGCCCGGGCGCGCAACGGCTCGCCGCCCTCACCCGTGCTGGGCAACTCCGCGTCGAGTAAACGCTCGTCGGTGACGATGTCGGCGCTCCATTGAGTCGATCGCGACCGAGCGGCCAATGAAGAGACCGAGTACTGACGCTCCGGTTCCGTGGCGAGCTTGCCGATGCCGGGCGCATCCCATTCCACGACTATCGGGCCGAGCGTCGGTTCGAAGGAGGTCAACGTCAGCCGGATGAAGCATCGGTCGACTCCGGCGTCGTGTCCCAACGCCTCGACCGTTGCCGCGAGCACCTCGTCCACCCGAAGGGACGCGCGCACCTTGGAAGAGATCGCTCGCAGGAGATGGCTGCGCTCGGCTCGACCCCTTTCGGCTTCGAGAAGCCGGGCGTTCTCGATGGCAACACCGGCAAGAGCGGCAACGGCCTGCACCAACTCCTCGTCCATGTCGGTGAAGGGCTCCCCGGCCTCCCGGCGCCGCAGGAAGATCGCGCCGCCTGTCCGCCCGGAAGCTTCGATCGCAACGCCGAAGTAGCGATCGGAATCTGGGCCGGGCAGGGGTGTGGCCTTCAATAGCTCGTCGATCTCTTCGCGGGCGACGCCTCGGCTGACGACGGTCTCGACGGTCCCCTCGGAGGTGAGGCTGACGGCCGCTCCGGCGGGGGAGCCCGTCAGTTCGATCGCATGCTCCACGATGCCTGCAAGGACCCCCTCGATGTCGCGCTCCCGGCTGATGCGCAGGCTGACGTCGTAGAAGGTCCTCAGCAGCTCTCGAGGGTCGCTCTCTGCTCGCACTCACCTCTCCGAATCGTTATCGTGCGCTTCCCAGTTGATGTTGCCCGCCCTTCACGCACCTCGCAAGGAGGCCCGCTTGGCCAAGCTCGTCGTCAATACGACCAATGCTCCTGCGGCGGCCGGTCCATACTCCCAGGCCATCTCGTCGAGCGGTCTCGTCTTCTGTTCCGGGCAGATCCCGATGGACCCTTCCACGGGCGAATTGATCGAGGGGTCTATCGCCGACCAGACGACCCGCTGCCTCGAAAGCCTTGCGGCCGTGCTCGACGCAGCGGGGACGGACATCGCCCACACCGTGAAGGTCACGGCGTTCCTGACCGATATGGGGGACTTCCCCGAGTTCAACGAGGCTTATGGCCGCTTCTTCGGTGGGGACCCGCCGGCTCGGTCGACCATCGGTGTCGCGGCGCTTCCCAGGGGAGCCCGGGTTGAGATCGAATGCATCGCGGAGGGCTCGCCGGACGGCGGGCCCGAACCGGCCGTCTACCCGTGAGATCCGGCGGGGCGTTCCGGCTCGCCGATGACCCGGTCGCCGAGCACGATCCGGACCTCCCGATCGACGGGAGCGCCGCCGACCGGTTCGAGTCCGGCTTCCTCGGGGGTGTCGGCCTCGCTCCGGTTGACGTATTTCTCCAGCCGGCTCATGAACCACAGGATGCCGATGATCACCAGCGGCCACAGCACCATCACGGCGAGCAGGAACAACTGATAGGGGGTCATCGCTAACAGTGTCTCAGAGGATCGGCTCGGGGGGCGGGAACGAGGCCCCGCTTCGAGATGCCGTCGACAGGGAGCGCCTCGTCGAACGCCTGGTGGAGCTCGTACGTACGCCGTCCGAGAACCCCCCCGGCGAAGAGTTGAAGGCGGCCGAGCTGACCGCCGGCTTCTGCCGGGATCTGGGGCTCGAGGTCGAGCTGCTCGAGGCCCAGCCGGCCCGTCCCAGCGTGCTGGCGCGGTGGCGGGGCGGCGACGGACCGACCCTCACCTACTGCTCGCACGTCGATGTGGTGCCGGCCGGCGACCCGGCTCTGTGGTCGGTCGATCCCTACGGGGCATCCATCAGCGGGAACCGGATGTACGGCCGGGGTTCGTCGGACGCCAAGGGCCCCATCGCCGCCGCCCTCGAGGCGACGGCGGTTCTCAAGGAGTCCGGATGGGAGCCGCGGGGCACCCTCGAGCTTGCACTCGTGGCCGACGAGGAGACGATGGGCTTCCAGGGGGCCGGTTGGCTGGTCGAGACCGGCGTGCTCGGGCCGGAGTTCGCGATCGTCGGCGAGCCCACCTCGCTGCGTGTCGTTCGGGCGCAACGGGGGGCTTGTTGGTACCGCCTGACGACGAAAGGCAAGGCCGCGCACGGCTCCGCGCCGGAGCGCGGCGAGAGTGCGATCCGCCACATGGCCGAGATCGTCGGCCACCTCGAGAACACGCTTCCGGACGTCTCGCACGATGTCCTTGGGGGGCCGAGCATCAACGTGGGAACGATCCGCGGCGGCGTCAAGACGAACATCGTCCCCGCGCATTGTGAGATCGAGATCGATCGGCGCACTATCCCCGGTGAGGAACCAGAAGACGTGGAAGCCTCAGTGCGCGCGGCCATCGACCGTGCTCGAGAGACGTTCCCGGAGATCGACGCCGAGCTCGAGCTCCTCTTCTATTCGATGCCCTTCGAGGTCGCAGCCGACTCGATGATCGTCACCGAGGTGTCCGCCGGCGTGGCCGAGGCGACCGGATCGACCCGCCGAGCTGGCCGGCTTCAGAGGAGCTTCGGACGCTCGTTTCCTCGCCGGCGCGGGGGCCGAGGTCGTCGTTCTGGGGCCCGGCGAGATCGGACTCGCACACACGGCCGCCGAGTCGATCGACCTCGACGAGCTCGCCCTGGGCGCGGCCGCATACGCGCACGCGTTCGCCCGCATCCTGGGGGAGTGACGGTGCCGGAAGGTTTCGCGTGGCCGCCGTTGCTCGCCCGGCTCATGTCTGGAGGCGATCTCACCGAGGCGGAGGCCGCGGGGGCGATGGAGGAGATCCTCGAGGGGGCCGCGACCCCGGCACAGATCGCCGGATTCGTCGTTGCCCTGAGAGCCAAAGGTGAGGTCGCCGACGAGATCATCGGCCTCGTCCGCACCATGCGTGAGCTGTCGGAGAAAGTCGATGTCGTCTCCGAGGTGCTCGACACGTGCGGAACCGGAGGCGATCGCGGAGGCACCTTCAACGTGTCGACCGCCGCGGCCCTCGTCTGCGCCGGGGCCGGCGCGCGCGTAGCCAAGCATGGGAACCGGGCAGCATCGTCCCGGTGCGGATCGGCAGACGTGCTCGAGGCGCTGGGCGTGCGGATCGACCTGCCGCCGGCGGGGGTCGCACGCTGCATCGAAGTTGCGGGGATCGGTTTCTGTTTTGCGCCCGTCTTCCATCCGGCGATGCGACACGCGGCCATCCCGCGACGCGAGCTCGGCATCGCGACGGTCTTCAACTTCCTCGGCCCCCTCACGAACCCGGCCGGAGCGACGCGCCAAGCGCTCGGCGTAGCGGACCCGCGCATGCTCCCGCTGATGGTCGAGACCCTGAGCAGATTGGGCTCGACCCACGTGGTCGGTTTCCACGGCCATGGGGGTCTCGACGAGCTTGCGACCTCGGGGCCGTCTCACGTCGTCGAGCTGGTCGACGGCGAGGTCCGCGAGTGGACCCTCGACCCGAGCGCCCTCGGCCTGGAACCGTCCGCGCCGGAAGCTCTCGCCGGTGGCACGGCGGACGAGAATGCGTCCGCCATCCGGTCAGTCCTCGGAGGCGAGGTGGGCGCCCGGCGCGACATAGTCGTGCTCAACGCGGCCGCCGGCCTGCTTGCCTACGGAACCGCCGCGAACATGGAAGAAGGGATCTCGCTGGCCGACGCCGCGCTTGTTTCCGGTCGCGCTACGGAGGCGCTGGACGGCCTGATCGAGGAATCGAACGCCGGATAGTCGAGACGAGCTCAGACGGTTCCTACGAAACGGTTTCCAGGACGGGCGGCGGCCGGCAAGACCCAGGGGTCCTCGGCGTGTAGCAAGGTCGCCTCGGCTGCATGTTTGTCGAGCCACGACGCGATCAGCCAGGGCTCTTTCGGGTTCACGGATTGTGGCTCGATCGCGGTCAAACGCAGCCGCTCAGCGCAGCTCGTGATGCCGTTTACTGCGGCGACCAGGATGCCGGCACGGATAAGCAGTGCGCGTTCTCCGAGGGCGACGACGACGTCGCCCGCTCTGATCAGCGCTCCCGCTTGCAAGGCCCGGCTCAGGGTGCGCTCGAGCAGCGCCCCTCGGTCCCGTACCTCAGCCGCTTCTTCGTAGCGCTCCTCGTGAGCCAACCTCGCCATGCGCGTCGCGATCGGTCGCGCGAGTCGATCCGGGTCCTGCAGGGCGCCGGCGACGATCGTGCGTATCTCTGCAACCAGTTTCCTCCGGTCCGGACCACTGCAGGATCCGATCGTTGCAAAGGGACACTCGCGGCAGCGCCTCGGATCCGTGCAGCGATGCAGACGCGTGGCGTCTCGGAGCGCGTCGATGAGTCTGCGTGCGGCTTTCATCGATGACAGAGGCCCGAGGTAGAGGGCGCCGTCATCACGAGGCGAACGGGCCGTGCTCACGCGAGGAACCTTGTCGCGCACGCCGACACGCACATGCCAGGTCCCGATCCGTTTGCCCGCTCGGTTGTACGGAGGCATCTCGGCCGCGATGGCTCGCGCTTCGGCCACTTCGGCCTCGAGAAGGGTGGCGTGCTCCTCGACCACGACGTCCTGGGTCTCGCGCAGCAGGTTCCGCACCCTGTGCCGGGGATCGCCGTAGAAGTACGACCGGACGCGCCGGCGCAGATCCGAGGCTTTGCCCACATAGAGCGTCGCCCCTCCGGCTCCGATGAAGCGATAGACGCCCATGGCTCGGGGGAGTGAGTCGGCGAACCGGATCTTGGTGAAAGTCCCATCCAAGCGGGCGCTCGAAACTGCGAGCAGATCCTCCAGCGTGACGACTCCGAAACCGCTTACTCGCTCGATGAGCGCGTGAAGGACGTCTGTCGTAGCGAGCACGTCGGCGAACGCTCGATGGCAGGGTTCGTGCGCGCAGCGCAGATGTCGTGCGAGCGTCGCCAGGCGACGATCGCGCACTTCGCCCGACAGAACCTTGCGAGCGAGTTGCGCCGTGTCGATCACCCTGTTCGAGAGCAAGGGGTAGTCGCCTCGCCTAAGCGCGGCGTTGATGAATCCGATGTCGAAACGGGCGTTGTGGGCGACGATCACCGAATCGCCGACGAACTCGAGAAGCGAGGGGAGTACCTGCTCTATCGAAGGCGCGCCTTCGAGCTGCTCCTCTGACAACCCGGTCAGGAGCCGGATGAAAGCCGGGACCGGCTGGCCCGGGTCCACCAGCGTCTGAAGCGTTCCGATGACCTCGCCTCGGCAGACCTTGAGGGCCCCCACCTCCGTGATCGCGCACGTTGCCGGCGAGCCTCCGGTGGTCTCTAGGTCGAGCACGCAGAACGTGACCTCCGAGAGGGCCGTGCCCAGGTCCTCGAACGATCGCTGTACCAGCATCGAGACAACATACGAACATACGTTCGATAACTCAAGCACGGCCCGGTTAGCTCGGCCGGACCCGGAACGAAGGAGAGCGGCTTTAGAGTGAGCCGCCCATGGGCATTCAAGGCGACCCTCAGATCGCGGACGAGAGGGAGAAGCGCCTCGAGGAGCTCGAGGCGACCATCGAATCGCTTCGCGATGACGCCGAGATCATGCACGTCCTCCTCGGGGTGGCTTCCGCGCTCGCCGAGGTCAGAACCGTGGCCGAGACGCTCGAGAAGGCCGTCCGGATAATCCCCGAGATCTTCGGCGCCGACCGGTGTTTCGCGGCCACTTGGGACAGGAACAGCGGGCTCTTCCAACTGCATGCGACGCACGGCTACTCGGAGTCGGCTCTGAGCCTTATGGAGGAGCTTGCCGCCGTCCCCGAGGGGCTCCCGCTGATGTCGGCGGCGCTCACCCAGCGCGCGCCGCTTCTGGTGTCCGACGCTCGACTCGACGAGCGGATCTCGGATGCCGACGTCGAGAGGCGCAAGTTGGGTGCCTACATCGGGATCCCCCTTCTCCGCTGGGGGGAGGACTTCGGGGGCCTGGGTGTCGAGTTCTCGTCGCCGCGCGCGTTCAGCGCGAAGGAGATGGCGCTCGCGCGGGGAGTGGCTCGCCAGATCGCGGTCGCCCTCGCTAACGCTCGTCGCTTCAACCTCCTCCAGACCCTCCGCAGCTTCGGTTTGAAGGTCGGTGGTTCGCAGCTGAGGCTGAGCTCGGTTACCCAGGAGATAGCAAGGGGGGCGGCCCTGTTGGTCTCCGCCGACTCATCGATGGTCTGCTTCCTGGACTCCGAACATCGATCGTTGATCGCAGCCGGCGCGTATGAAGTGGACCCCGGTCTGGCCGACGCGTTGGCTCGCATCGATCTCGGCCGACCGCCGTGGAACGAGGTCCTGGCCGGCCGCAACGTGATGGTTGCCAGACTTCCCGAGCTGGTGGAGATGCCCGACGCACCCCCGGCGGCTTTCGCCGTAGTCATCCCAGGGACGGAGCAACCGGTTCTCGGCGTCATCCTGCTGCTGTTCTCGCGCACGTTCGAGCTGGGCATCGAGGAAGCGGACGCGCTGGACGTGCTCGCGACCCAGGGCTCGACGGCGATCGAGAACGCGCAACGCTTCGAACGCCAACGCCGGGTCGCTCGAAGCTTGCAGGAGGCCTTGCTCTCCACCGAGGCGACGGAGCTCTCGACCTGTGAGTTCGGCGCCGTTTACGAAGCGGCCAGCAGCGAGGCCGATATCGGCGGCGATTTCTACGATGTGTTCGAGCTGCCGAGCGGCCATGTCGCCCTGGTCGTGGGGGACGTCTCGGGTAAGGGGGCCGAGGCTGCCGCGCTGACGGCTATGGCGAAATACATGCTGCGCGCATTCGCAACACGCGACTCAACGCCGTCCTCGGTGCTCTACCACCTCAACAACGCGCTGGTTCAAGGATTCGGAGAGGACCGCTTCACGACCTGCGTATACGCGCTGTACGACCCCGAAGCGCGTCGCTGCAAGGTTTCGCTGGGAGGCCACCCGCCTCCGCTCATCTATCGCGGCGGTACCGGACAGGTGGAAGAGATCGAGGCGCAGGGGACCATCATCGGCGTGTTCGAAGACGAGCTCTTCGGCTCCGAGGAGTTCACTCTCGAGGACGAGGATGTGCTCATCGTTTACACCGACGGTCTCATCGAGGCGCGCGACGTTGCCGGCGAGCTCTACGGACGGGACAGGGTTCGCGAGTCGCTGATGGCGGAGGCGGCCTTGGGGGACTCCGAGAAGATCGCTCGCTCGATGTACGAGGGGGCGAAGAAGTTCGGGACGATCGGGGACGACACCGTCGTGTTCGCTTTCAACTGCCGCCACAAGTGAATCGATACGTCTGCCGGTCCTGTGGCAACAAGACACGATTCGACGTATTCGAAACCAAGAGGGTGAGGCAGTTCCAGCACTTCTCGCTCGGCGGTGAGAAGACCGTGGAAGAGGAAGAGGTGCTGGCAAGCGACGTCGAACGCGTTGTCTGTCGGTGGTGCGCTTCCGAGGACGTAGAGATCGAGCCTGCCGCCGTTGATGGCGATCGGATATGAAGAGCCCGCTCGCGGATCTCCGGGTCCTCGATCTCACCCGCCTCCTGCCCGGCGGCTACGCGACCCTGTTGCTTGCCGATCTCGGCGCGGACGTCGTCAAGGTGGAGGAGCCGGGTAAGGGCGACTACATCCGGTGGACTCCGCCGCTGGTGGGCGAGTTCTCGACCGGACACATTGCCCTCAACCGCAACAAGCGTTCGATTGCGATCAACCTGAAGCACGAACGGGGCCGTGATCTGTTCCTCGACCTCGCCGAGCGCTTCGACATCGTGATCGAGTCGTTCCGTCCCGGCGTCATGGACCGGCTTGGGGCGGGGTGGGAGGCGCTGAGCGCACGGAACGAGCGTCTCATCTACTGCGCGATCACGCGGTTACGGACAGGACGGGCCGCGCGCTCAGACCGCCGGCCACGACGTGAACTACATCGGCTACGCCGGCGCGCTCGGGATCACCGGCGAGGAGCAGGCCGGAGCTCCCTGGGGTGCAGGTCGGGGATCTCGGCGGAGGTGCGATGGCGGCGGTGATCGCGATACTCGCGGCGCTGCACCGAAGGGAGGCCACCGGCCGAGGGGGACTTCTGCGACATCTCGATGATGGACGGAGTGGTGTCGTGGCTCTCGATCCACGCAGCCGAGTTCTTCGGGACGGGCGCCGTTCCGCGCGGTGAGCCGGATGCATCTCAACGGCGCGTATCCCTGCTACCGGGTCTATCCGGCGGCGGATGGCTGGCTGGCCGTCGGCGCGCTCGAGCCCCAGTTCTGGACCGCGCTCTGCTCCGCGTTGGGACGTGACGACCTCTTGGCCGACGGGTTCGCGATGGGGACCGGCGCGACGAGGTCATCGCCGATCTCGAGAAGACCGTTCGCGCAGAAGACGAGGGCCGAATGGATGGAGACGTTCGGGTCGATCGACGTCGTGCGTCTCGCCCATCAAAGACTTCGCCGAGTCGTTCACGGACGAGCAGGTCGTCGCCCGCGACATGGTCGTCGAGACCGAGCTCCCCGGCGGCGAGAGTTTCCGATACGTCGGCAACCCCATAAAGCTGGCCGGTGCGCCCTCGGCAATCGATCGCCTGCCGCCCCCGCGCTTGGGAGAGCACACCGATCTCGTCTTAGGTGAGATCGGCGTCGAAGAGTCGGCGTTGGCGGAGCTGCGCGCGCAGGGGGCGATCGGATGAAGAGGCCCTGAGTGACGCTCGGTCCCGAGGCCGCGGCCGCGGTGGTCCGGGGGCTCGGTGCTTACCTCCGGGCTTCCACGCCGACGGATCTGCCGCATGCGTTACGACCCCTGCGCAATCTGCGGGACCAGACCTTGTTGGCGCGCCATCTCGACGAGCTCCTGAAGGCTTTCGAGGACGAGGCAGAGCGGGCTCTCGTCGGGCAATGGCTCGAGGACGGCGGCCCCAAGAAGTTGACGAAGGCGGACCTGGCCAAACTCAAGACGTTTCTCGAACGCCCCGCCGGGTGGGAAGAACTCTTGGCGTCGCGGCGGAAAGAGCGCGCGGCCTCCGCGCCCAAGTCCGATGGTGGGCAGGCGCAGGTGGAGAGGGAACGAGCGTGCACCACCAAGGCCCGTGAAGAACGCGACCGAGCTCGCGATCGCGCCCAGGTAGCCGAGCGACAAACCGCTGACCTCGAGCGTCAATTGCAAGCTTCGCAGACCGAACTGGAACGCCGGATCGCCGAGCTGCAGGACGCGAAAGCCAAGCTGAGCAAGGCAACGGATGACGGCGCCCGCGATCGCCGTAAGGCGAGAAGAGACCTCGACAAGGCCCGGTCCGAAAGAGACGAGCTCAAGCAACGCCACCGCGTCGAATTGCGGGAGCTCCGGGCCCAACTCGCCGAGGCCCGCAAACAGAAGCCCGCAACAGGTAAGAAGACGACTCGACCGACCAAGGCCCAGCTCAAGGAGCCCAAGGCCAGGTCATTTCTTCCCGTCCCCCTGGGCCGGCTCGAAGACGACCCCAAGACCCTTGCCGAGTGGCTGGGCACCAAGGCGGTGTTATTGCTTATCGACGGCTACAACGTGACCAAACACAAGGCGGGCTTCGGCGACCTGACTCTCGAGGCGCAGAGGGACCGCCTGTTCGATCTGGCCACGGGCCTGGCTCGCAAGTTCAGCATCGAGACGACGATCGTCTTCGACGGCTCGAATATCCCGAGGACATCGGGCTCGAGGAAACGCTCACCGGTCAAGGTCGAGTACTCCCGTAACGGAGAGATAGCCGACGACCACCTCGTGGCGCTGATCGAAAAGCTCCCGCCCCGCCCGGTGATAGTGGTAACCAACGACAAGGAGCTACAAGGCCGAGTCAGAGCCCTGAAGGCCACGGTGGCAACCTCCCCTCAGTTCCTAGCCCTGGCCCGCAAGTAGCTGAGTCGACGCCGAGCGAGGGGTCCGCGAAAAGTGTCTCAGCCTCTCTCTAGCGTTGGCCGGGCGAGTTCAGCCACGCTTAGGAGGAATGCCATGAGGATCGATTGCACCGAGTGCGCCATGTATCAGACGGATCAGTGCGACGACTGCTTGGTTACTGCCCTGCTGCACCCACCCGATGTAGCGGTGGACATCGAATCCGATCTCGATCCACCGCTGAAGGCTCTCTCAGACGTGGGGCTGATCCCGGTGCTCAAGTTCCGCCGGAGGGATGGGGACGAGGTGGCCGCCGGCTAAGCCCCATGTACGGTCGGACTGATGCGTTCGGTCCTGGTGATCGTGGTCATGTCGGTCGTGGCGGCTCTTGCCCTCGCGTTGGTGTCGCGGGCGCCTGCCGAGTTGCGGAATGCCGAGCCTGACCCGGGCGCGACGGATCCTGCGCTCGAGGATCGCTTCAGTGACGAGCAGGTAGAGCGCCACGACGCTTACAGGCGGGCGGGGTATGCCACCTTCATCATCGCGACGATCCTCGAGATCGCCGTTCTCGTCGTTCTTGCTCGCGGCCCGGTGGCGCGGTTCGTCGATCGGTTGTCGCTTCCGGGGGGTTGGCCGGTGATTGTGCTGGTCGTCGCGCTGGGCGTTGCGTTCGTCATGACACTTGCCGCGACCCCGCTTGCGTTCGTGCGTGGCTACGTGATCGAGCAGGCATGGGGGCTATCCACGCAAGACATCGGGGGCTGGGTGTCGGACCGCGGTCGAGGGCTGCTCGTCGGTGGGGTTGTGGCCGCGGTCAGTGCGTTGGCCTTCTACGGTCTCGTCAGATTGGCCGGTCGATTCTGGTGGATCTGGGCTTGGATCGTGTTCACGTTGCTGTCCCTGGTGTTCGCCTACATCTGGCCGGTTGTCGTGGCGCCGTTGTTCAACCGTTTCGAGCCGGTCGAAGACGCGGCCGTGGTAGCGCGGGTGGAACAGCTCGCAGACAAGGCGGGGCTCGAGGTCGACAAGGTTCTGGTGAGCGACGCCAGTCGGAGGACTACCGTCGAGAACGCTTACGTGGCGGGTCTCGGCGACAGCAAGCGGGTGGTGCTCTACGACAACCTCCTGGAACGAGCGGCCCCCGAGGAGCTCGATTTCGTGGTCGCTCACGAGCTGGGCCATGAGCAGCAAGGCCACGTCCTCAAGGGGGTGGCGCTCGCGTCCATCGGGTTGCTCGTGGGGTTCGCGGCACTGGCCTGGCTGGCCAGCCGGCCGGGGGTGTGGGCCTGGGCGAACGCTTCCGGCATCGCCGATCCACGAGGGCTGCCGCTGATCCTGTTGTTCGCGACCATCGCCACCCTGATCGCGACCCCCATCGAGAATGCCGTTTCGAGGCGCTTCGAAGCTCATGCGGACCGCATCTCGATCTCGCTGACGAACGACTCCCAGGGGGCCGTTGCCGCGTTCCGACGCCTGGCTTTCGCCAATCTCGCCGACCTGGACCCGCCCGGATGGGTCGTTTCGCTGCTCTACACCCACCCGCCGATACCGGACCGCATCCACGCGGCTTTGGAAGAGAGCCCAGAACGGCCCTAGACTCAAGGTATCCACACAAACTGACTGCTAAGGGGGGCACCACCATGGCCCAGACCATCGTCGAGCGGTTCCACGAGCGCGTCCGCAATCATCCCGATGCTGTCGCGCTCAAGGCACAAGCGGGCGAGAGCTGGAGGGACATCACCTGGGGCGACTATGGACGCAGCGTTCGCATGACCGGCAAAGGTCTGCTCGCCTTGGGCCTCGCCAACGGCGACAAGATGGCTCTGCTGTCGGGAAACCGCCCGGAGTGGCACATCGCCGACATCGGATGCTTGTCCGTCGGCGCAGCGACGGCGCCGATCTACGTCACGAACTCGCCCGACCAGGTGCGCCACGTGATCGACGACTCGGATTCCAAAGTGGTGGTGGTGGAGAACACCGATCAGCTCGAGAAGGTGCTGAAGGTCCGCGAGCAGCTGCCGAAGCTCGAGAAGGTCGTGGTCTTCGATGGCTACAAGGGGGATGCCGATCCCAACTTGGTCATGACGTGGGACGACTTCTTGTCTGCCGGCGATGCGGTCGACGACAAGCGCTTCGACGAGGCCGTGAAGTCCGTCAAGCCGGAGGACCTCGCGACGTTCGTCTACACGTCGGGCACGACCGGCAACCCGAAGGGCGTCATGCTGACGCACTCGAACATCTGGTGGACTGCTACGCACTCCGAGCAGCACATCCCGCTTGCAGCCGGCGCACGGCCGACGGACGCGGCCATGGACGACAAGCGCTGTCTGTCATACCTCCCGCTCTCGCACATCGCCGAGCGGATGATCAGCCACCTGCTGAGATCTATTACGGCACGACGACGTGGTTCGCGGAGTCGATCGACACGCTGCTGCCCGACCTGCAGGCGTGCAAGCCGACTTACTTCTTCGGCGTTCCGCGGGTGTGGGAGAAGTTCTACGCAGGAGTGCAGGCGAGGCGGCCCGCCGCCCAAGGACAAGTCCGAGGCCGCAAGAAGAAGCTGGCAAGAAGGCGATCGAGCTGCGGGCGTGAAGTCACGAAGCTCGAGCAGGAGGCCGTCGCGCGCGGGCGGCAAGATGGCCGACGCCAAGGTCCCGCTCGGGATTGAAGCTGCAGCACGCGGCCCTCGACAAGCTCGTGCTGCACAAGATCCGCGAGCGCTTCGGCCTCGACGAGTGTGAGCTGGCCCTCTCGGCGGCCGCGCCGCTCAGCGCCCGACCTCATCTGGTTCTTCCACTCGATCGGCATCAAGATCACCGAGGGCTACGGGCAGTCCGAGGACAACGGGCCAACGTCGTGGAACCCGCCGGACGCGATCAAGATCGGCACCGTCGGCACACCGCTCCCGGGCCTCGAGGTCAAGATCGCCGAGGACGGCGAGATCCTCGCGCGCGGCGGCAACGTCATGACGGGCTACTACAAGAACGAAGAGGCCACCACGTGAGACGATCGACGAGGACGGCTGGCTGCACTCGGGCGACGTCGGTGAGTTCGACGAGCACAACTACCTCAAGATCACCGACCGCAAGAAGGACCTGATCATCACGGCCGGCGGAAAGAACATCGCCCCGCAGGAGATCGAGAACAAGCTGAAGCAGCGCGCACGCCCTGATCAGCCAGGTCGTCGTGATCGGCGACCGTCGCCCGTTCCTGAGCGCACTGATAACGCTCGACGAGGAGAAGGCCCCGGGTGGGCGCAAGGAGCACGGGCATCGACGGCGACATCGCCGAGATCGCCAACCACGAGCGCACCCTCAAGGAGATCGAGGGCGCTATCAACGAGGTCAACAACAAGCCTCGCCAAGGTCGAGGGCATCAAGAAGTTCCGGGTGCTCGAGCGTGACTTCCTGCAGGAAGAGAACGAGATCACGCCGACCATGAAGGTCAAGCGCAAGAAGATCAACGAGATCTACGCCGACGTCATCGAGGACATGTACGAGAAGGAGTCGCCGCCGGCCGCCGGAGCCAAGGCGCCACTGCGTAAGTAAGGGGGACTGACATGAGACGAGCTGCGGCAGCGGCGATAGCAACACTGGTCGGGCTGGCGGCGGCCGCGCCGGCGTTCGCTTGTGGTGGCCTCGTCGCGCCGAACGGCTCGGTGAACCTGTTGCGGACCTCGACCCTCGCCGGTTACCACAACGGCGTCGAGCACTACATAACGTCGTTCGAGTTCAAGGGCGGCGGCGCGAAGTTCGGCTCGATCGTGCCTCTGCCGGGCAAGCCGAAGAAGGTGACGCGCGGCGGCAAATGGACCCTGCAGCGTCTCGAGAAGGAGACCCAGCCGCCGCCGCCCCAACCGGTCGGCGCAGAAGATGGCGGGGGCAAAGATGCCGAAGAGGTCTACGAGACCAAGATCGGCGGTCTCCTGATAACGATCCTCAAGGGCGGATCGAAGGCCGTGGGCCGCTGGGCCGAGAAAGAGGGCTTCGGCCTGTCGCCCGATGCACCCGAGGTGCTGCATTTCTACTCGCAGCGCAGCAAGTTCTTCATGGCCGCGCGCTTCATCCCGAAGAGCGCCAAGAAGAAGAAGCTCAAGAAGGGCGACGGCGTTCCCATCCATCTCCGGATCCCCACGGACAATCCGTGGGTGCCGCTGCGCATCCTGGCCCTCGGCAAGAAGGGGAAGCAGCTGATCACCGCCGACGTGTACCTACTTACCGACGACGAGCCGGCGATGTTGCCGGCACCCGGTGATAAGAGCGGCTTCGTGCTGCAACGCAGCGAGCGCCGCGTCGCAATCGTTGACCGACGACCTGCGCTCGGACCGCGGTATGGGATGGATGCCGAAGGACCCCATGTGGCTCACGTACTGGCTGGTCAACAGCAAGGCACGCAAGCTCACCTACGACCTCGCGATCGATGCGAGCGGCAACGGCCAACCCTCCGAGGAAGACGCCTACGGCAAGAACCCCAGCGGCCGAGCTTCGGCCGGCACCCGCTCGGCGCCGTGGCTGTGGATGGTGTTCCCGGTCATGGGTCTCGGGTTCATCCGGCGATTGGTAAGGGGCTCTGCGCAGGCGTAGACTTGATGGCACTGCGACTACCTACGTAAGGAGGCGACAGTGCCAGTAACGATCAACGACGTCCGCGCCTTCAAAGAGCGCGGGGAACGCTTCGTGATGCTCACCGCCTATGACGCCCTCTCGGCGCGTCTGCTCGACGAGGCGGGGATCCCCCTGCTGCTGGTGGGGGACACCCTGGGAATGGTCGTGCTCGGCCACGACTCGACCTTGCCCGTGACCATGGATCAGATGATCCATCACACCTCCGCCGTGCGCCGCGGCGCCACGAATGCCTTCGTGATCGGCGACATGCCGTTCATGAGCTACCAGGGCTCGCCGGAGGAAGGGTTCGCGAACGCGGGTCGCTTCCTCAAGGAGGCGGGAGCCAACGCCGTGAAGCTCGAGGGCGGGGGCCGGGTGCTCGATCTCGTGCACCGCCTCACCGATTCCGGGATCCCCGTGATGGGCCACCTCGGTCTCACCCCGCAGTCGGTCAACCAGTTCGGTGGGTATCGCGTCCAGGGGCGGTCGGACGAAGCGGCACATCGCATAGTTAGGGAGGCCAAGGACCTCGAAGCGGCCGGCGTGTTCGCGGTCGTTCTCGAAGCCGTTCCGGCCTCGGTGGCCAAGGAGGTAACGGCCAGCCTGCAGGTCCCGACGATCGGGATCGGAGCCGGGCCGGACACCGACGGACAAGTGCTCGTGTTCCACGACTTCCTCGGCATCACGCCCGGCAAGCTGCCCCGCTTCGTCAAGCGCTACGCGAACCTTGGCGAGCAGATAACACTCGCTGCCCAGACGTTCGCCACTGAGGTAGCAGATGGCACTTATCCCGGCCCCGAGCACACTTACGGGGGCTAAGTCCTGACCTTCGCCCCCACGTCGCAATAGCCTTAGGCGATGGCCGAGAAGATCCGGTGCCCGAACTGCGATGCGCTCAACCCGCTCGAGGCGGACTGGTGCGGGCAATGCCTGCTGCGGTTCCGACCCGCCGAGCCCGATCCTGAGCCTGCTCCCGATCCTGAGCCCGCTCCCGAGCCAGTCACTGAAGGCGCGCTGCCCTACGACCCCCTCGACACCAGCCAGCCGGCCCCGACGGGGGACTGGGCACCTCCGGTGGGAACAGAGACCTCACCAGCCGGCAACGGCGCCACCCCCGTCCTGACGAAACCGATCCCCAAGGAGGCGGTGGGGACGGTGCGGGGCGCCTTCCGGGTGACCGAGACCGGGGTGCTCTGGGCTTGCGAGGTGTGCGAGACGGAGAATCCCCTGGAACAGCCTTACTGCTCGGCTTGCGGAGCCACTCTTGCGCGCACGCTCGCTCCGCCGGCCCCCGAACGTCCTCAACGGGACCCGGGAACGGCGGCGCTCTTGTCCTTACTGCTGCCGGGGGCCGGGCACGCTTACCTCGGTATGTGGGGCCAGGCGATAGCGCGGGCCGTGGTCGCGATCTGGCTGGGCGCGGTGGTGGTCATCTCGATCGTCCAGGAGGCCCCCCGGGGCGGCAATCTATTGATCCCCGCTCTTTTCCTGCTCCTTGCCTTCGCCGTCTGGTTCGTCACGGCTCACGATGCCTACATGGAGGCCGGCGGCCAAAAGGGGCGGGTCGATCCTCAAGCCCCGCTACTTCACCTGGGTCGTGATGGGCCTCATGGCCTTGATGGTGCTGATGTTCATAGTGCTGAGCATTCGGGTCCAAAGCCGAGGGTAAGTAGCATGCCTCCGTGGCTATCTACGTCGTCTCCGACCTTCACGGCGCGGGGGACGCATTGCGCAAGGCAGTGCCCGAGGGAGCGACGCTCCTTCTATTGGGCGATCTCATCAATTTCATCGACTACACGAACATGACGGGGATCCTCACGGAGGTCTTCTCCGTCGAGGCCGTGAAAGAGGTAGTCGACCTTCGGACCCGCGGCGACATCGAAGAAGCCGGCCGCGTCATGCGAGAGCGATCTCGGGGTCGCGAGGACGAGATCCGGCGGGAGATCGGAGTGCGTGTCACGGCCGCTTACACCGAGGTCTTCGCCGCGCTTCCCGATCCCACCTACTTGATCCTTGGCAACGTCGACCAACCTCCGCTGATCGAACGGTTGGCGGCCGAGCATCCAGGCGTGGCTCTTCCCGATGGCGAGGTCGTCGTGCTGGAAGGGGAGCGCTTCGGGTTCGTCGGCGGGGCTTTGCCCACGCCTCTGCACGTGGCGGGGGAGATCTCAGAGGAAGAGATGAAGACGAAGGTCGCCGACCTCGGGGAGTGTGACGTTCTGTGCTCTCACATCCCACCCGCGGTTCCCGAGCTCTGCTTCGACACGCTCGCCGGCAAGAGCGAACGGGGGAGCGAGGACTTGCTCACATACATCGAGGACGTGCAGCCTCGCCGGGCGTACTTCGGACACGTGCATCAGCCGTTGGTTTCGTCATTGATGATCGGACGGACGCGCTGCATCAACGTCGGGTATTTCCGCGCCACGCAGCGAGCGTGGCCACACAACGGAGGCAAGTGACGACATGGCATTCCAGGTCAGAGAGTCGATCGACATCGAGGCATCGGCCGACGACGTCTTCGCTGTGGCGACGGACTTCGCTCGGTACCCGGAGTGGAACTCCGAGATCAAGAGCATCGAGGTACGCGCGACCGACGACGAAGGCAGGCCGACCGAGGTCTGGTGGGAGGTCGATGCCAGGATCCGCACCGTGCGTTACACGCTGGGCTACGACTACTCGGAATATCCCGAGAGTTTTTCCTGGGAACTGATCGAGGGCGATGTCAAGGCATTAAAGGGCTCTTACACGCTGGACGAATTCGAGGACGTAACCGAGGTCCGCTACGAGCTCGAGCTAGACCCGGGCTTCCCGGTCCCCGGCATCCTCCGCCGCCAAGGCGAACGCCAACTAAAGAACGCAGCCCTCGACGCACTCAAGAAACGCGTGGAATCGACCGGATAAAGGGGCGGCTACCCTCGGGTCATGCGAGTCATTCTCTTTACGGGTAAGGGCGGCGTTGGCAAGACGACGATCGCCACGGCCACTGCCCTGCGCATCGCGGCCGGGGGGCACAAGACCCTTTTGATGTCTACGGACCCTGCTCACTCGATCGGGGACGCCCTCGGGGTCGAGCTCGGGCCGGAGCCCACCGAGGTCGCCACCGGCTTGTGGGCCGAGCAGCTCGATGCGCAGAGAAGGCTGGAGGACAACTGGAGCGAGATCCAGGAGCACGCCGTCGCCGTTCTGCGCTGGGCGGGTCTGCACGAGATCGAGGCCGAGGAGCTGACCGTCCTTCCGGGGCTGGACGAGCTGTTCGCTCTGGCGGACGTGAAGCGTCATCACGATTCCGATTCCTACGACGCGCTCGTCGTCGATTGCGCTCCCACGGGCGAGACCCTGCGACTGCTGAGCCTTCCGGACATCATCCGCTGGTACATGGAGCGGATCTTCCCCGTCGAGCGGCGGGTTGTGGGCGCCTTGCGACCGGTGGCGAAGCGCATGACGAACTTCCCGCTTCCGACCGAAGGTGTCTACACCGCCGTGCACCGCTTCTACGACAAGCTCGACGGCGTGCGGAAGGTGCTCACCGATCCGAGCGTCACATCCGTGCGACTCGTTGTGAATCCCGAGAAGATGGTCATCGCCGAAGCGCAGCGCACGTACACGTATCTGAATCTCTTCGGCTATCGCGTCGACGCCGTCATAGCGAACCGGCTGCTTCCCGACGCGGTGACGGATGGATACTTCGCACGGTGGAAGGAGCTGCAGGCCGAACACATGGCCACAATCGACGATGCGTTTTCACCGGTGCCGATCCTGAAGTCCGAGCTCAGAGACCACGAGGTGATCGGTCCGGAAGCGCTCGAGCGACTGGGGGCCGAGCTCTACGGCGACACGCTCCCACAAGAGATTCTCTTCGAAGGCGATCCGATCTCGATCGAGCGCCGCGGCACCGATCAGGTCATGACGATCTCCCTTCCTTTCGCGGAGCGTGACGAGCTGGAGCTGTCGCAGAAGGGCGAAGAGCTGTTCCTCCGAGTGGGCCCCTATCGTCGTACGCTTCTCCTTCCCAAGTCGCTCGCGGCTCGTGAGCTGACTTCGGCAAGGCTCGAAGAGGAGAAGATCGAGATCGTGTTCTCGAAGATCGCGACAGGGGTGAAATGAGAGATCGTCTCGACGATCGCGGTCATCCGCGACTAGTGAGGCATTTGTGCCGAGGGCAACAATCGGCGGAGGACTCAGTGAGATGAGCGACTCGGCAGACGAACGAGCGGCTCGGTACAGCGACCTGTTCGCTGAGAAGAATCGGCATGACCATTCGGCAGACTGTGCGTACTGTCCGATATGCGCAACGATCGCGGTGGTGCGTCAGACGCGCCCAGAGGTCCTCGACCATCTTGCGGGGGCCGCGCGCGAGTTGATCGCTGCCGTCGGCATCCTCCTGGAGGAGGCGGAGGGCGTGATCGGCGCGGCTCAGGAAGCCAAGCCGGGCCCGCGACCAGTCACTCAAGATGATGCGCGCGTTCGCAGGATCGACATTGGCTGATCGCGCCGCGATAGGTATCGACATCGGGGGCACGACCGCCAAGGGCGGGGTCGTGAACGCCTCGGGTGAAGTCGCGATCCGTGCGGAACGCCGGACCGACGCGACTGCGGGGACCAAGTCGATCATCGCAACGATCGAAGATCTGCTGAGGAGCGCGAGCGAGATGAGCGTGCAGGTCGAGGCGATCGGAGTTGGAGCGGCCGGCTTCATCGATGCTGCCGCGGGGACCGTCACCTTCTCGCCGAACCTCGTTTACGACGACCCTCGGATCGCAGAGGTCGTGCGTGCGCGCTTTTCGCTTCCGGCTGTGGTCGAGAACGACGCGAACGCTGCCGTCTGGGGGGAAGTCAGCTTCGGAGCGGTTCGAGGCCTTCAGCACGTGGCGATGCTGACGCTCGGCACCGGCGTGGGCAGCGGCTTCGTGAGCGACGGACGTCTGCTCAGAGGCGCGACGGGTGCCGGCGCAGAGTTCGGCCACACGGTCGTAGATCCAGAAGGACCGCCGTGTCCCTGTGGTCTGCGCGGATGCCTCGAGCAGTTCGCCTCCGGGACCGCGCTTGCCCGGATGGCGACGCTTGCCATCGAGGAAGGAGCGACAACCTCGATCGCATCCTTTGCGGAGGAAGGCGAACCGATCACCGCACTTCACGTCGCCCGGGCGGCGCTCGAGATGGACGAGCTCGCACGCGATCTCATGCGGAGCGCGGGAACAGCTTTGGGCGTCGGTCTGTCCAATATCGCAAACGTCTTCGACCCCGAGGCGATCGTGCTGGGTGGGAGCCTTGTTCGCAGCCGCGAGCCGTTCCTTGGACCCGCTCGTGACCAGTTGGCGAAGATGACCTCGGCGCAGCGCCGGCGACCCATGAGACTGGAAGTGACGAGCCTCGAGGGGGATGCGGGATTCATGGGCGCTGCCTCTTTAGCCCTGGCGGCGATGGATGGCTAGCACCGACATGACTCCCATACCAGGCGAGCCCACTGAGAGCCAGGCAACGGCTCTCAAGGAATACGCGCTGCTCGCGCCTCGGCTCGTCAAGCTCGTGTTCCGGCTGATGCGTGACCCGCGAGTGCCCGCGCGCAGTAAGGCCGCGCTCATCTTCCTCGCCGGATATTTGGTATCGCCGATCGATTTCATCCCGGACGTCATTCCGGGCATCGGGCAACTCGACGACCTCGTGATCGCAGCCTTCGCCTTGGACCAGATCCTCAATCGCGTGGACGATTCGATCGTCCGCGAGCACTGGGACGGCGACGAAGATGTGCTCGAGATCGTGCGAAACATCCTCGACATCGCGTCATCGTTCCTCCCTCGCTGGCTGAAGCGCCCCTTCTCTAGCCGTTAGGGAGCACCTATGACCCAGGCTGGTGCCGTCGTGGCGCTGGTGCTCTACGAGTGGGCGGTTGGGCTGATCGGCGGGGCCGCCTGGACGCAGTCGTGGTCGGTGGTCAAGCGCGGGCATTTCCGGATCGTTGCCTGGACCGCGCTCGTCCTGGCCGGGCTCGGACTACTGGCGGAACGCAACTCCATCGAAGACGCGTCGGCCGCCGGGAGCGCGCTCTCGATAGCGTTGGTAGGTGCGGCGATCGCGTATCTCGTCTCGCAATACCTCCGAAGCGAACGGGTCGGAGCGGTCACGGGCGGCCTCGCTGCCGGCGTCGGCGTGCTCCTGCTGATCGAGACCGCCGGGCTGCTGAGCGATTGGGCCCAGTGGTTCGCCGCCCTCCAGCTCATCTCGGGGGCATTGCTGGTCGGAGCGGTTACGAATGGGATGTTGCTCGGACACTGGTATCTCAACCAACCCGGACTGAAGCCTTGGGCTCTCGCTCGCCTGACGACGCTGGGGCTGGTTGCTGCAGGGTTGTCGGGCGCGCTCGGGATCGCGGCAGCGCCGAAGCTGACCGAGGCTCAGACACAAGGAGCCGTTCTTGGACTGCCCGGTTTCGGCGAAGACTTCGGCTTGGTGTTCTTCATCACTTGGGTGGTCTTGCTCGCATTCACCGCGGGCGTCGTGTGGATGGCTCGCCGGTGCGTACGCATCCGCTCGATCCAGTCGGCAACCGGCTTGTACTACGTGGCCCTGCTAACCGCGGGCGTATCCGAGTTCCTCGTTCGCTACCTGATGGTCAATACCGCATGAAGCTGGGGGTAACGCTTCCGCAGTTCACCAGTGACCCGTATCGTTTCCTCGGCGCGGCTAAGCGCGCGGAGGATTGCGGTCTCGACTCCATCTGGGTGTTCGATCATCTGTGGCCGCTGAGCGGGGAGCGCGAGCGGCCGATCCTCGAGTGCTGGAGCGCGCTCACGTCTGCGGCATTAGCGACCGAGCGGATCGGAGTCGGCACCCTGGTGCTGCGAGCTTCGCTGCGCAAGCCTCTGGTCCTCGCGGCAATGGCCCGCTCCTTGGCGGCGATCGTTCCTGGACGATTGACCTTCGGAGTCGGGAGCGGGGACGCCCTCAACCGGTCCGAGAACGATGCCTACGACATCCCGTTCTACGAAGGGGCCACGCGCTACGAGCAACTAGAGACGACTGTTCAAACTCTTCGGGCCGAGCTCGGCCACGCCGACTCCGGCACGTCGCCGTTAGTGCTCCCGGCCGGCCCGGTGGTCCAGAGCCCGTCACCGGTGTGGGTGGGGGGCCTCGGCCGCGAGGTCCGCTCGATCGCGGGTCGGAGCGCCGACGGCTGGAATTGCTGGGGCGGCGACACGAAGGCCTTCGAACGACGGGCGCGGATCGTGGAGGATGCCGCGGGAAGCCGCCGCGTGGAGCTCACCTGGGCCGGGACCGTGGTCCTGGGGCCCGATGACGAGTCGGCCCGGGCGAAGGCCAACGCTCCCGACGATGCTCTTGTCGGAGGCCCCGAGACCGTGGCTCGGGCCTTGAATGAGCTCCTGAGTGCGGGCGCGACCCATCTGATCTGCTCGCTCCTAGATGCGGGGGTCGTCGGCTCCTACGAGCTGCTGGCCGAGCGCGTGAGGCCACTGCTCGGGTCCTCCTGATACCCCCAGGGGGTATACTCGGGTCAATGGCCGCGACACGGGAATCGATCTTCGAGGTCGAAGGGATGACGTGCGCCTCTTGCGCGCGCCGCGTCGAGAAGACCCTGGGAGAGCAGCCCGGCGTCGAGGAGGCGGTCGTGAACCTCGCTCTGGAACGGGCCTCGGTCCGCCACGGGCCCGAGACCGATCCTCAGGCGCTCGCCGTCGCGATCGATCGGATCGGCTACGGCCTCAAGCCACGCGTCGAGCCGGGACACCACGATCACGCCGGACACGACCACGGGATCGAAGTGAGCAGGGAGGACGAGTACAGCAGGAAGGCGTTCCTGCGGTTCGCCCTCGCGGCCGTTCTGACGGTGCCGGTCGTCGCCCTGAGCATGTTCGGACCCGAAGACACGGCCTGGTCCAAGTGGCTGCAACTTGCGTTGATCACCCCGGTCCAGTTCGTTGCCGCGTACCCGTTCCTGCGAAGCGCGATCGCCAATGCGCGCCGCGGGGCGGCAAACATGGACACGCTGGTCGCGTTGGGGACGCTGGCGGCGTACGGCTACTCGATCTATGCGCTGCTTCGGCACGGCGCTCACGCGCATGTCTACTTCGAGACCGCGGGTGTGATCATCACGTTCCTGTCGTTGGGGAAGTATTTCGAGCACCGCTCCAAGAGCCGAGCGTCTTCGGCGCTGAGAAAGCTCATGGGCCTGGGCGCCAAGGACGCGACAGTAGTGCGAATGGGTCGCGAGCAACGTGTCCCGATCCAGGAGATATTTCTTGGCGATGCGATCCGTGTTCGTCCCGGCGAGAAGATCCCGACGGACGGCGTGGTGACTGAGGGGACCTCGTCGGTCGACGCCTCGATGCTGACCGGCGAGTCGGTACCCGTGGACGTGGGCCCCGGCGACGAGGTGTTCGGCGCCACCATCAACACCTCGGGCTCGTTCCTCATGGAGGCGCGCAGGGTCGGCTCAGATACGGCTCTGTCCCAGATAGCTCGCCTGGTCGAGGAAGCCCAGACCCGAAAAGCCCCGATCGAGCACCTGGCGGACCGCGTCTCGTCCATCTTCGTTCCGATCGTTCTCGCGATCGCGGCCCTCACGTTCGCGGGCTGGATGGTGACCGGCCACACGCTCGAGACCTCACTCATCAACGCGGTGGCCGTGCTGATCATCGCTTGCCCCTGCGCTATGGGACTAGCCACTCCCGCGGCGGTCATGGTCGGTACCGGACGCGGAGCCCAGATGGGCATCGTCATCAAGGGCGGTGACGTGCTCGAGCGCTCGGGGCGTATAGACACCGTCGTCCTCGACAAGACGGGGACGCTCACGCGAGGCGAGATGACCCTGGTCGATGTTCGTGCCGACGACGACGACCGCGTGCTGGCGCTCGCAGCTTCGGTCGAAACGAAGTCTGAGCACCCGATCGCCCGGGCCATCGTGAACGGGGCAGGCGAGCGCGGGATAGAGCTCCTCGACGTCGAAGGCTTCCAGTCGGAAGCGGGCTTCGGGGCTAGCGGCACGGTCGACGGCCGTTCAGTGGTCGTGGGCCGGCCGGGTTTCGCCGGCGAGGTGGACGCCGAGCTCGAGGTGGCGATCAAGGAGCTGGAGAGTGAGGGCAAGACGGTTGTCGTCGTGGGTCTGGATGGTTCCCCCGCGGGGGTGCTGGCTGTAAGCGACACCTTGAAGCCCGGCTCTCGCGAAGCGGTCGCCCGCCTTGGCGCACTCGACATGAAGACGGTTCTACTGACGGGTGACAACCGCACGACAGCCGAGGTGATCGCGAGCCAAGTCGGGATCGATGAAGTGATCGCCGAGGTCCGGCCCGACGAGAAAGCGGCCAAGATAGAGAATCTGCAAGCCGATGGCCGCAACGTGGCCATGGTCGGAGACGGGATAAACGATGCACCGGCGCTCGCCAAGGCGGACCTGGGAGTGGCGATCGGGACGGGCGCCGATGTCGCGATCGAAGCGGCCGACATAACCCTGGTGAGTGGAGACCCTCGCTTAGTGCCCGCGGCCATCGAGCTGTCGCAGCGGACCCTGCGCACGATCAAACAGAACCTGTTCTGGGCATTCGCTTACAACATCGCCGCGATCCCGCTTGCGGTGGCCGGGGTCCTGGACCCGATGATCGCGGCGGCCGCCATGGCCTTCTCGTCGGTGAGCGTCGTGAGCAACGCCCTGAGGCTCCGACGGTTTAGTCCCTAAAGATGACCACCGTCTACTTCGTGCGTCACGGTGCCACCGAGTGGAACCGCACCAAGCGGGCGCAGGGCCAAGCCGACATCCCTCTCAACCAGGAAGGCCACAAACAGGCGATCGCCGCTGCGCAAGAGCTGGCTCACTTCCCGATCGTTGCCGTGTATGCCAGCGACTTAGCCCGAGCTGTCGACACGGCACGCCCGATCGCCGAAGCTCACGGCCTGACCGTTGAGATCAAACCTGCGTTCCGCGAGATCGATCAAGGCGAGTGGGAAGGGCTGCCCGTCCACGAGATCAAAGAGCGCTGGCCGGAACTCTGGGGCCCGGCGCGCCACTACACCACGCGGCCCGGCGGCGAATCGCCGCAGCAGGTGCGCGATCGTTCGCTCGCAGGCTTGAAGGAAGTGGTCGAAGCCCATCCCGAAGGCGAGGTCGTGATCGTGAGCCACGGAGGAACGATCCGCTGGCTAAGCGCAGAAGCCCTCGGTTACGACGACAAACGCTCCGCCCGCATCAGAGGCCTAGGAAACGGCGCAGCCGTGGCGCTCGAAGTTGCCTCCAACGACGGAAGCTTGGTCTTCGGCAACTTCAAGCGCCTCGACGGCAACACCACAGACCTAGACGACCCGAACGACTGAGCGGCTAGTGCTGGAGTAACAGGTCGAGCGTGACCGTGTCGCCCTTCTTGTCGCAGAGGGTTCCGCCTTCGCTCACTGAGCCCTGGCCCGTGGCGTCTTTGTACGCGCCGGTGCCACCGGTGATGGAGAACGTGAAACCGGCCTCGCTCTCGAAGTCTGAGAACTTCCCTGCGGACTGGAACGAGATCTTTCCATCATCGAGGACGAAGTCGCCGTTGAACCGGGCCCAGCCGTCTTCCTTGCCGGTTTGCTCGACGAATGTGAACTGCAGGATCAGCTGCCCGGCCGCCTCGCAGGTCTCGGGATCGAGCTGCTTCTCTCGCGCCACTTCCCAGTCGCCGGGGGAGAAGCCTTTTGGCTTCTCGTCGATGCTCTTGGCGTGCTCGGTCGGGCGTGGATCGAAGAACGTGAGCGTGACCCTCTGAGGTTCAACTTGCGAGGTCGCCGGAGCGACCAAGGTTCCTATTAACAAGGCCGCGAGCAAACCGCTCGCGCCAAACAGCATTCTGAGTTTCGTCATTTCCCCTCCTGATCGGTGTTACTGGCGAGTCGAATCTAGTGCATGCGGACTGCTATAGGTTCACCCCATGGAATTCAGGCGCATCACTCGGTTCCCGCCTTATGTGTTCTCGATCGTCAACGACATGAAGATCCAGGCTCGGCGGGCGGGGGAGGACATCATCGATCTCGGGATGGGGAATCCCGATATCCCGACTCCGGAAGCGGTCGTAGAGAAGCTCAAAGAAGCGGCGGACAACCCGCGCAACCATCGTTACAGCGCGTCGAAGGGCATCCCGAAGCTCCGTCGAGCGATCTGCGACCTCTACGAGCGAGGGTGGGGGATCGAGCTCGATCCCGAGACCGAGGCGATCGCCACTATCGGCGCCAAGGAAGGTCTCTCCCACCTCGCTTGGGTCCTGCTGGGCCCCGGCGATTCGGTACTAGTCCCCGAGCCGACCTATCCCATCCACACCTACGCCATGATCCTGTCGGGGGCGAACGTGATCACCGTTCCGCTCTCGATCGACTCCGACTTCTTCGCGGACCTGGTCAGCGCGTACGAGAGCTCGGAGCCGAAGCCGAGGGTCGTGCTCTGCTCCTTCCCGCACAATCCGACGACGGCTTTCGCGAGGCTCGACTTCTTCGAGCAGCTCGTGGACTTCGCGCGCACCCGCGACGTGATGATCGTGCACGACCTGGCGTACGCCGACCTCGTGTTCGACGAGGAGAGGGCACCATCGCTTCTGCAAGTGCCCGGCGCGAAGGAGGTTGGGGTCGAGTTCTTCTCGATGTCCAAGTCGTACTCGATGCCGGGATGGAGACTCGCGTTCTGCGTGGGGAACCCCGAGATCGATCGGCGCGCTGACAAAGCTCAAGTCGTATCTCGACTACGGGGTCTTCCAGCCGATCCAGATCGCCGGGATCATCGCCCTCAACGAGTGCACGGAAGTACCGAAGCAGATCCGCGAGATCTACCGGAGCCGCAGGGACGTCCTGTGCGACGGGCTCGAACGGATCGGATGGCAGATGGACAGGCCCCCCGCGACGATGTTCGCGTGGGCCCCCATCCCCGAGCCGTTCCGGGAGATGGGCTCACTGGAGTTCGCGAAGCTGTGCATAGCCGAGGCGAAGGTCGCCGTGTCGCCGGGCGTGGGCTTCGGCAAGGCCGGCGACGGCCACATCAGATTCGCGCTCGTCGAGAACGAGCAACGCATCCGTCAGGCGCTCAAAGGCATCCGCAAGGTTCTGGAGAAGGCCCCCGCATAAAGGAAACGGCCCCCGATCTTCGGGGGCCGTATCGGTTTGCTTAGTCGTTCCTCGCTAGGCAATCGTTACGTTGCTCGCCTGCTTTCCCTTTGGTCCGTCGGTTATCTCGAACTGAACCGCCTGGCCTTCTTCTAGGGACTTGTATCCCTCGGTCTGAATAGCGGTGTAGTGAACGAACACGTCTTCGCCGCTGGACTGCGAGATGAAACCGTAGCCCTTGTCGTTACTGAACCACTTCACGGTGCCTTCAGCCACTTCCGTTTCCTTTCTGCTCCACCGACGAACGCCGCAGGACCCTTCCCTGCTTCCTTCACGCACGACAGCGCCGTGAACGCTAACACGACAGCCCCGAGCCGCAACTGATTATTTGAGCAGTCCCCGCAGACAGAAAGTGACCGCTTCATCGGCAAGCTGGGGACGGTCGCTCCATCCGCCGTCGGTTCCGTAATAGGTCTCGACGAAGTGGAACAGCGCGCCCAGGATCCCGTGCGCCATCAGCTCCGCGTCACCATGTCTGATCTCTCCGGCCGCCATTCCATCCTTGATATGTGTGGCCGTATCGGCCACCACGATCTCCTGTCCCTTCTCGACGAGATGAGCGAACTCTTCGTAGCGAGGGGCTATCCGGATGAGGGAGAGGATCCCGGGTTCTTGACTAAAGAATTGGATCGAAGCTCGGATGCCCTTCTCGATCCTTTCGACCGGGTCGGTGACGCCCTCGATAGCGGACTGTTGCGAGCGGCGCAGGCTCAACAGAGCGGAGCGGAGAAGCTCGTCGAAAAGGGCTTCTTTCGATTCGAAGTACCAGTAGAAGACGCCCTTTCCGACGCCGAGCTCGTCACACACGTCGCCGACCGTCGTCCGGTGGTAGCCCTGGTCGGCGAACAGTCTCAGGGCGGCCTCCATGACCTGCTCCCGGCGCTCTACGCCACGTTTCGTGAGTTTCCGGGCCTTCGACATCGGTAGACCCTAGCCGTGGGGTAGCTCGCCGGGCGCGAGCTTCTCGGCGAGAGCCCGGATGAACAAGCCGACGTCGGTGATGATCCCCAGCGACTGGAACGAGCCCCGGTCCATGAGCTTCGTCACGGTCGCCTGGTTGATGTCGACGCACACGAGCGGCACCGATGCGGGGAGGCAGTTCCCGGTGGCGATCCCGTGCAACATCGTGCCGACGACGATGCAGTAGCCGACGAGATCGTCGCCACCCTGCCCCCAAATGAGCTCCCGCAGTTGTCTTTGCACCTCGAGCATGTCGGAAACAACCTCGGGCAACGGACCGTCGTCCCGCACGCTGCCGCCGAATAGGTAGCCGCACTTCTGCTTTACGAGGTGGTACACGATCCCGTCGTTGAACACGCCGGCCTCGATCGCGGCTTTGAACGATCCTTGCCGGCGCAACTCGTTGATGGCTCGGATGTGATGTTCGTGACCGTGTTCGGCGGGGATGCCCTCGGCGAGATAGACGCCCAGCGAGGTCCCGAACATGTTGGACTCGATGTCGTGCGCGGCGACCCCGTTGCCTGCGAAGAGCGCGTCCACATAACCGGCCCGGATCAGACGCGGATAGATCGGGGGCCGAACCGGTGTGCACGACTGCCGGTCCTGCGACCCACAGGATCCTCTTGCCCTGCTCCTTTACCGAGCGCATCTGGTTCGCGACCTGCTCGACGAGGAGGCCCTTTGGCTTCTCGCTCGAGATATCAGAGGCCATGAACTCGAATGTCGGCTCATCCTTGCCCCGAGGCCTTTCGAGGGGCTGAACGCG
The DNA here is from genome assembly GCA_963786155.1 of uncultured Actinomycetes bacterium. Taxonomy (GTDB): domain Bacteria; phylum Actinomycetota; class CADDZG01; order CADDZG01; family WHSQ01; genus CAWAXW01. The sequence goes on from CAWAXW010000006.1 coordinate 1,146,721, forward strand.
GATCCCCAGTCCCTGCATCACGATCCGCATCCCCGCACGCACGTCAATCATGGCCACGGTGCGCGCCTCGGTTCCCTCGATGGTGATGCCGCAATCCATCTCGGGGTGCCGGACCGGGAACCACTTGCCGTCGATGCGAACCTCGGTCTCCAGGTTCGTGCTCGAATAGAAGCCGGGCGGGAAAGCGCCGTCTGTGTCGGCCTCCACTAGGTCCGCATCCTCGACGGTCTCGGGGTTGGCCCCATGCTGACGCAGGCGCTCGATGACGCGCGTCAACTCCTCTTCGGTATCCGTCGTGACTTTGATCCGAGCGAAAGAGGTGTCTTCGTGCTTTATCCCGATGTCGAGCGTGACCATCTCGTAGCTCGCGCCGAGCTCGATGATCTCGTCCAACACCGCGGAAGGATGAGGGACTCGATGATGTGCCCCTCTATGGTTACGTTCTCAGAGGGCATTCGAGTGCTTGACGATGAACTCGTGGGTACGCTCGAAAACCTGCTGCCGGTCATAGTCGAGCGTGATGACGTGGTACGAGCGATCGAGCCAGACGAGCTCCTTGTCCACCGAAGCCACCTCGTCGAAGATGAACTGCGAGCTGCGAGTTGGGATGGTGTGGTCCTCGCGGCCCGCCATCACCAGGATCGGCGAGGTCACCTGGGGGAGCGCACGACGGGCTCGCTTGCAGGCGAACTTATAGGCGAGGTATCCGGCTTTCGCAGGTAGACGATCGGTCGCGATCTCCCGCTGGCCCGGCTCGGCTATGTCGTTGGTCTTGGCCGGAAGCGACCCGATCAAACGCGATGCGATGGGTGCCACCAGCCGCAATGGGTCGTTCGTGTAGACCCAGCCGGCCAGCGATACGACCCCGGCGACCTTGCGAGGGTGGCGTGCGGCGTAGTCGAGACAAAGGGCGGCTCCGAAGGACAGTCCCACCAGGAAGATCTCGTCCCGGCCCTCTGAGAGCCGCTCGATCCCATCCTCGAACGTCCCCAGCCACTCCTCGGCCGTCCGGGTGTTCAAGTCCTGCCAGGTACTGCCATGCCCGGGCAGCCTGGGGGCGAGAACCGCGATCCCGCGCTCGGATAGGTACTCGCCCAGGCCCCTCATTCCCTGGGGGCTGCCCTGGAAGCCGTGCATGAGAAGGGCCCCCACGGGGCCCTCGCCGAGCTCGAATTCCTCGGCTCCCTCGATGATCTGCGATTCACCCATTGTTAACGCCCCTGTAACCGATGCGGAATGGAGACTGTCCAAACTTGCGAGGATTGTCTACCATCCGTGGTGGGGGAAGTAGCTGGGAGGGTTCTCACTTTGTTCTATTGGGTCTTCAAGGCCGTTCTCAAGCCATTGCTCAGAGTCATCTATCGCATCCGCGTAGAGGGCCTCGAAAACGTGCCCAAGAAGGGGGCGGCCGTCATCGCGGCCAACCACCTGAGCTTCCTGGACTCGTTCTTCATCCCACTCGTCGTGAATCGCCGCAAGGTCACGTATCTCGCCAAGGCCGACTACTTCAAGTCATGGAAGACGGCGTGGTTCTTCCGTATGGCCGGGCAGATCCCGATCGAGCGCGAGGGGGGAGCGAAGTCGGAGACCGCGCTCAAGGCCGGCCTCAAGACGTTGCGCGATGGGAACCTCCTCGGCATCTACCCCGAAGGCACACGCTCACCCGACGGCTACCTCTATCGCGGACGCACAGGAGTTTCGCGGTTGACGTTGCAAGCGGGTGTCCAGGTCATCCCGTGCGGGTTGGTCGGGACGGAGAACGTCATGCCGAAGGATGCGAAGTTCCCACGCCTGCGCGGCCGCGTCCCCGTCAGGGTGCGCTTCGGCAAGCCGATCGACTTCTCCCGCTACGCGGGACAGGAGCGAAACCGCATGGCTTTGCGCGCGATGACCGACGAAATCGTGTTCGAGATCATGCAACTGTCCGGCCAGGAATACCGCGACGAGTACGCATCCAAGACACCATCCGAGCCGATCCCCGAGTCCGAGCGCATCGTGGACGACATAGTGCTATCCGAAGAGGTAATGGCCGGCTAGCTCTTGGCCCAGCCCTTCGAGCGCTCGACCGCCTTCTTCCAGCCCGCATAGAGCTCGTCCGCGCGCGTCCTGTCGGCGGAGGGCTCGAATTCGGCCGCCGCCTTCCAGTGGCTCGAGACGTCGTCGAGCGAGTCCCACACCCCTTCGGCGAGGCCGGCGAGATAGGCGGCCCCGAGCGCGGTCGTTTCGAGCATGGCCGGGCGGCGGACGACGACTCCGAGTTGGTCGGCCTGGATGCGACATAGCAGGTCCATGGCGCTGGCCCCTCCGTCGACGCGCAGCTCCGCGAGCCCGACGCCCGTGTCGGCGACCATCGCCTCGACCACGTCGCGAGTCTGATACGCCATCGCTTCGACGGCAGCACGGGCGAGGTGGGCCTTGGTCGTGCCGCGCGTTATCCCGAGATATGCCCCGCGCGCGTAGGGATCCCAATGAGGCGCTCCCAAGCCGACGAAGGCCGGCACGAGATAGGTGCCGTCGGTATCCCGAACCGACTCGGCCAGTGGTCCGGTCTCCGAGGCCTCCGAGATGATTCCGAGCCCATCACGCATCCACTGCACCGCCGCCCCCGTGATGAAGATGCTGCCCTCGAGCGCGAACCGAACTCCGTCGCCGATGTCCCACGCTGCAGTCGACAGGAGTCCGTGCTCGGAGGCCGGAACGTCGGCGCCGGTGTTAAGTAGCACGAACGACCCGGTGCCGTAGGTGTTCTTGGCCATCCCGGTGTCGAAGCAGGCTTGGCCGAACAACGCCGCCTGCTGATCGCCGGCGATTCCCGAGATCGGGACTCGGCGTCTCCCAGGATGCCTCGCGCGGTCACCCCGAAGCGTCCGCTGGACGGCCGGACTTCGGGCAACAGCGACGAAGGGATCTTCAGTTTCTCGAGGATCCAGGGGTCCCACTCCCGCTCTGCCAGGGAGTACAGCATGGTGCGCGACGCGTTCGATGGCTCGGTTGCGTGCGACTCCCCGGCCGTCAGCCTCCACAGCAACCACGAATCGATCGTTCCGAACGCGAGCTCGCCGCTATCGGCTCGATCGCGGAGTCCTCGACGTTCTCGAGGTACCACATGATCTTGGTGGCGGAGAAGTACGGATCGAGCACGAGCCCGGTCCGGCCGCGGATCTCGGGTTCGAGACCGTCGGCTTTCAAGCGCTCGCATATCGCCGCGCTCCGGCGGCACTGCCACACGATCGCGGGTGCGACGGGGTTCCCGCGGAACCGATCCCACAGGACCGTCGTCTCTCGCTGATTCGTGATGCCGATCGCGGCCACATCCGCCGGTTTCACCGTTGCGTCGGCGAGCGCCGAGGTCATGACCCGGACGGTCGTATCCCAGATCTCCTCCGCGTCGTGCTCCACCCAACCCGGATGGGGGAAGTGCTGTGTGAACTCGGAGTAGGCGCGACCGCGCACACGGCCCTCGGGATCGATGACGAGCACGGTGATCCCGGTCGTTCCCGCGTCGATGCTCAGAACGAGTTCCGGCATCCGGCAACTCTACGTGGGGTCAGTCCCTTGTCTTGAGAAGAATCTCGGCGTCGACCCAGCCGATGCCAGAGAGCCCGATGGACTCCGCGGCCGCTTGGCTGAGGTCCAATACGCGGTCGTCGATATAGGGCCCTCGATCGTTCACCAGAACGACCACGCCGGAGCCGTTGTAGCTCACGAAGAGCCAGGTGCCGAAGGGCAGTTCCTTGCTGGCCGCCGTGAACAGGTCCGGGTCGAAGACGTCACCGCTGGCGGTCGAGTTTCCTTCGAAGCCCGGCCCATACCAGGAGGCGATGCCCGAGAAGCTCACGCCCGTTCCCACGAAGCCCTTGGGGATGCCGCGTGCCGGGCCGGACGGCGACAGCAACTGGAGGAGGGCCTCGGAGGGGACGGCGGCCAGCGCGGCTTGGCGGCGCGCTTCGGCTTCGAGCTCGGCGATGCGCGTGTTCATCTCCGCGAGCCGCCGGCGACGTGAGCTCAAGGCGCGCGACGTGGCGGATTCCAGTTCGCTCACCTCGGCGTGAACCGAAAGAAGCTTCTGCTTTCGCTCGTCGACGACCTCCTGCGCGACCTCCAGCTCTTGCCGGTTGGCAACGAGCTCTTCCAAGGCCGCGGCATCCAGCTCGGCGACGCGCTCGCTCACCTCGTCCAAGGTCATGAGGTCGGTGAGGTCTTGCGCGGCGACGAGCATCTCGGTGGCACGGCTGGGGCCTGCCTTGTAGGCCTCGACCGCCCGGGCGACGTATGTGGCCAGTGCCTCGTCGTAGCGGTCCTCGGCTTGGTTCTGAGCGAGCTCGAGCGCGCCCAGCTCCTGGCTGGATCGAACGATCTCGTCCTCGAGCTCGGCCTTCCTTGTTCTCAACGAGTCCAGCTCGCCTTCGATCGTGCTCACTTCGTCGCCGATCTGCTGGGCGCGCTTGCGCAGCTCGTCGAGGTCTGTCGCCCCCGCAGTCGAGGGCATCACGAGCGAGCCCGCGGCCACGGCGACCAGCGGGATCAGAGCGCGCCTGCAAGAAGAGCGTGTTCGACTCACCTCCCCTGTGTCGGTTCGCGAGAGGTTCGCATTGAGCCGGCTCATTGACCAGCCTCGACGGCTAGGCTTACTCGGGCAGGTCCACTGAGAGGGAGGGAAGCGTGGCTCGGATCGGGATCCTCACCGGCGGGGGCGATTGTCCCGGTCTCAACGCGGTGATCCGGGCCGTCGTGCGCAAGGGCGTGAATCAATACGGGCACGCGATCGTCGGTTTCAAGGACGGATGGCGCGGCGTGCTCGACAACAACGGACGCCATCTGACCCCCGACAACACCTCGGGCATCCTCCATCGTGGGGGAACGATACTCGGGTCCTCGCGCACGAATCCCTTCAAAGAGGAAGAGGGAGTCGAGCGGGTCAAGGAGAGCCTAGAAGCCGAGCACATCGAGTGCCTCATCGCGGTGGGCGGCGAGGACACGCTGGGCGTTGCCGCGAAGCTCACGACCGAGGGTATCAACGTCGTCGGGGTACCTAAGACTATCGACAACGATCTAAGCGCAACCGACTTCACGTTCGGCTTCAATACCGCGGTGCAGATATGCACCGATGCGATCGACCGGCTCCACACCACCGCAGAGTCACACAACCGAGTGATCGTGCTCGAGGTCATGGGACGCAATGCGGGATGGATCGCGACCTATTCGGGAATAGCCGGTGGAGCCGACGCGATCCTCGTGCCCGAGAACCCCTTCGACATCGACGAGGTGTGCGAACACATACGCCATCGGCATCAACGCGGTCATTCCTTCTCGATCGTCGTCGTTGCCGAAGGCGCCAAGGTGGCCGAAGGCCAGGAATCCGTCCAAGAAGAGCAGACCGACGCATTCGGCCATGTACGACTCGGTGGGATCGGAGTTGCCCTCGAGCACGAGATCGAGCGGCGAACCGGTTACGAAACGCGCGTAACGATCCTCGGCCACATCCAGCGAGGCGGCACCCCAACGGCTTTCGACCGAGTGCTTGCAACGAGGTTCGGGATCGCATGCGATCGATGCGGTGCACGAAGAGGACTACGGCAAGATGGTCGCTCTCCGGGGAACCAAGATCGTCCGGGTGCCGTTGGAAGAGGCCGTCGGGGAGCTCAAGACCCTCGACCCCGAGCTGTACCAGACGGCCGAGGTCTTCTTCGGCTGATGTATCAGGGATTGATCGATCTCCGTTCGGACACGGTCACGCGGCCGACTCCGGAGATGCGCAAGGCGATGGCGGAGGCCGAGGTCGGCGACGATGTCTTCGGCGACGATCCCACCGTCAACTCATTGCAGGAGTTCGCGGCCTCATTGCTCGGCAAAGAGGCCGGTCTGTTCGTCCCGACCGGCTCGATGGGCAATCAGGTGGCTCTCGGCTCGCTCTCGCGACCCGGCGACGAGGTCGTGTGCGAGGCGAACGCCCACTTCCTTCACTACGAAGGCGGTTCGGTTGCAGCGCACCTGGGCCTCGTCGCGCGCACGTTGCCGGGAGACCGCGGGGTGATCCAAGCCGATGCGGTTGCAGCGACGTTGCGAAAGGGAAGCGAGCACAACCCTCACTCTGCGGTCGTCGCGATCGAGAACACGCACAACGCTGGAGGAGGGCGCGTCTTCCCACTCGACGATGCACGAGCGATCTCAAAGGTCTGCCGCGAGCGAGACGTCGCCGTGCACCTCGATGGAGCCAGGCTGTTCAACGCACAAGCCGCAACCGGCGTGGCCGCGAAGGAATGGGCGGAGTGCGCCGACACCGTCACCTTCTGCTTCTCCAAGGGTCTGGGCGCGCCGATCGGCTCGATGGTCGTGGGTGACGGAGAAGTCATCGCGCATGCTCGGAAGCTGCGCAAGCGACTCGGTGGTGGGATGCGTCAGGTTGGTGTGATCGCGTCCGCGGCTCGGGTTGCCCTCGAGTCGGGGATCGATCGCTTGGCCGAAGATCACGTCAAGGCTCGGCGCCTGGCGGAGGGCCTGAACGAGCTCCATCCGGAGGCCGTCGATCTGTCGGCCGTGGAGACGAACATGGTGTATCTGAACCTGCTCCCGTTCGGGAAACGTGGCCCAGAGGTGGCCGACACTCTCCGGAATGAAGGGATCGTGACGTTAGGCGCGGCCGATCACGTGATCAGGCTCGTGACTCATCGCGACGTGACCGAAGAGGACGTCGAGGTTGCCCTGGTTGCCTTCGCTAAGGTGCTGACCACGGCCTGAGCGCAACCGTTTCCCTCGGTAGCCCGATGGGTACGACACCATCATGGAAGTCTCCCTCTCACTCTCCCTCCCGCGCGAGGCGGAAAGCGTGCCGATCGTGCGGCGGATATGCCGAACCGCTCTTCAGGACCTTGGGATCAGAGAAGACTGCATAAGCGATCTTGAGGTCGCGGTGACGGAAGCGTGCACGAACGTGCTCAAACACGCTACGGGAACGAGTGAGTACGAAGTGAATGTCAATCTCACCGAAGAGACCTGTCATATCCGAGTTGTGGATTCGGGCGCTGGATTCGACCATCGGGCGACGTCGGCTCGGGTCGCATCGCCGGAGGGCGAATCCGGGCGCGGCATCTCGCTGATGAGTGCCGTGGTCGACGTCATCGATTTCGAAGGCGAGGCGAAGGACGGGACGATCGTCCACCTCACCAAGAAGCTGGAGCTGGACGAGGACTCGGCCATGAGCCGTCTTTCCTCCGGCTCGGCTTCTTCCTAGTCCCACCCCGGATTAGCCTGAGCCCATGAGGAATCCGGACGTCGTCATCGCGGGCGCGGGCGCGATCGGTCTGTCCTGTGCCTGGCGACTCGCCCAAGAGGGCTTGGAGGTGGTCGTCGCAGATCCGCGGCCCGAGTCGGGCGCGTCGGTCGTTGCAGCCGGGCTGCTGGCTCCCGTCACCGAAGCCCACTACGGCGAAGAGCCGTTGCTCGAGCTGAACCTCGCTTCCGCTCGCATGTTTCCGGACTTCATCGCGAAGCTAGAAGACTCGGCCGGAGCTCCGGCGGGATTCCGAACCACCGGCACCGTCGTCGTCGCGCGCGATGCCGACGACAACAGGGCTCTCGAGGAGTTGTTCCGTTATCAAGCCTCGCTGGGCTTGGCGGTCCAGCGGCTGCGGAGCCGAGAGGTGCGGGATCTCGAGCCGGGCCTCGCTCCCGGCGTCCGAGGAGGCATCTTCGTACCGGGCGATCATCAGGTCGACCCGCCGATGATGATCGGAGCGCTACAACGAGCGTGCGAAAGGGCCGGGGTGCGGAGCCTGCGGGAAAGCGTGCGTGGCATCTCGACCGACCGAGAGGGCGTCGTCGGGGCGGAGCTGGACTCCGGCAGCATCTCCTGTGGCCATCTGGTGGTGGCTGCCGGGTCTTGGACTCCGTCGATCGAGGGATTGGACCCACGGATCAAGCGCGCCATCCGGCCGGTCAAGGGACAGCTCGTTCATCTGGCGGGCCCACCCGATCGGTTGCCGTGCGATCGCAACGTCAGGGGCCTCGACGTCTACATCCTTCCGCGCTCGGACGGCCGAATGGTCCTCGGAGCGACGATGGAGGAGCGAGGATTCGACGCGACCGTGACGGCGGGCGCGGTCCACGATCTGTTGCAAGCGGGGGCCGAGCTGTTGCCGGACATCGCCGAGCTCGACTTCATGGGGGCGCGCGCAGGTTTCAGGCCCGCGACCCCCGACAACGCCCCCATGATCGGAACGGCGGGCATCGACCGCTTGGTGCTGGCCACCGGACACTTCCGCAACGGCATCCTGTTGGCCCCCATCACCGCGGATGCGGTGGCGGAGCTGGTCTCCTCCGGGCGCCCCCCCGATTACCTGAGGCCGTTCTCGCCCCTGCGCTTCGAGGCCGAGGAGCGCGTGGGCGGGTGAAAGTCTCGGTGAACGGCAACGAGCGCGATCTGGCGGAAGATTCGACGGTGGACCAACTCACCGAGGGCAAGCGTCTGGGCGTCGCGATCTCCATCAACGGCGAGATCGTTCCGCGCAGCGAGTGGACGTCTACACATCTGCAAGAAGCAGACCGCGTAGAGATATTGGGCGCGGTCCAAGGGGGATAGCAGTGGAAGACCCTCTCGTAATCGCCACTGATGAATTCACCTCCCGCCTGATCATCGGGACTGGGGGAGCGGCGAGTCTCGATGCGCTCGAATCGGCGCTCGTGGCTTCGGGGGCAGAGATGGCGACTCTTGCCTTGAGGCGCATCGATCCCGCCACCAGTGGCTCGTTGCTGGAAGTGCTCGAACGGGTGGGGTGCAGGCTCCTGCCCAATACCGCGGGATGTTTCACAGCCCGCGATGCTGTCCAAACCGCGCGGCTCGCTCGCGAGGCATTCGACACGCCTTGGATAAAGCTCGAGGTGATCGGCGACGACAAGACTCTCTTGCCCGATGCCGTCGAGCTCGTCGACGCGACCGAGACCTTGGTCGACGAAGGCTTCGTGGTGCTCGCCTACACGAACGACGATCCGGTGTTGGCGCGACGGCTCGAAGATCTCGGCTGCGCGGCGGTGATGCCGCTCGGATCGCCGATCGGAAGCGGCATGGGGATCCGCAATCCCTACAACATCAAGTTGATCGTCGACCAAGCTGGGGTCCCCGTGATCCTCGACGCCGGCGTCGGCACGGCTTCCGATGCGGCGATCGCGATGGAGCTCGGATGCGACGGAGTCCTGCTCGCCAGTTCGGTGACGCGAGCCCAGAAGCCCGCGGCCATGGCCGAGGCGATGCGCAAGGCAGTGGAGGCCGGCAGACTCGCATTCCGAGCGGGCCGGATCCCGCGCCGACTCTACGCAGATCCCTCGACGACCTTCGAGGGCATGCCAGAAATTTAGCGGGTAAGCATCCGGCGCTCGGCGGGGTCTTTCTTGTCGGTGAGCGAGACTGTTGGCGCGCTTTCAACTCGTAGGTCCGACTCGGGCTCCGCGGCGAGCGGCCGTCGTACCGCTAGGACGAGAATCGCCGTAAGCGCTCCAGCCGTGAGCGCGGCGCTTCCCCAAATGCTCCCCGCGAGGTCCCAGCCGATCATGTTGTCGATCGAGATCCGGCCGGGTCCCGTCAGGGTCACCGCGGTCGCGGCCCCAATGAGCAGGAGGTTGAGCTCGTATCCACCGGCTGTGTTGAAGAAACCCTTCTCCCAATGAACGGTAGCGATAGCAACGATCATCACTCCGACGATCGCGGCGGCTCCCAGAGGGGTCAGAAGACCGAGCGCGATCAGAAGCCCACCGCCGAACTCGCTGAGCCCCGTTAGGGTTGCGTGCGCCTTGCCCGGCTTGAAACCGAGCGACTCCAGCCATCCGCCCGTACCTTCGAGCCCATACCCGCCGAACCACCCGAACAGCTTCTGAGCCCCGTGCCCGGCGATCGTGAGCCCAACGAGAAGTCGCAATATGAGAAGACCAAATTCCATAACTACCTCCTGCAGAGCCCTTTCTTCAGAGGGCGCCTCGATTCCTCCCTACCCATAACCTCGGTGCGCGAACATGGCGGGCTATGGGCGAGATCCTCATAGGTACTGCGTCGTGGTCTGATAAGTCGCTGCTCGAATCGGGTTGGTATCCGCCCGGAGCATCTAACCCGGAGAAGCGGCTGCGTCACTACGCCACCCAGTTCCCGCTCGTCGAGGTCGACAGCACCTACTACTTCCCGCCGAGCGAACGGAACTCAGAGCTGTGGGTCGAGCGCACGCCGCCAGAGTTCGTCTTCAACATCAAAGCGTTCTCGCTTCTGACACAGCACCCGACTAAGCCCAAGGCGCTGCCTGAGGAGCTACGACCTGCGGACGACAAGAAGAGTGTCTACATGAAGGACTTGCCGGCCAAGGACGTGGACGAGATGTGGGATCGGTTCCTGTCGGCTCTCGCGCCGTTGCGCGCTGCCGGCAAGCTCGGTGCGCTGCTGTTCCAGTTCCCACCCTGGTTCACGATCGGCAAGGCCAACAAGAACTACATCCTCGAATGCGCGAAGCGGGCGGCCCCCGACCAGATCTGCGTCGAGTTCCGCAACAAGACGTGGATGAGCGAGCCCAACCAAGCCGAGACCCTCGACTTCCTCGAAGCCCACGGCCTTCCGTACGTATGCGTAGACATGCCCCAAGGCTTTGTGAGCTCGATCCCACCGAGAGTCGCCGCCACGGCAGATCTAGCAGTGATGCGCTTCCACGGCCACAACGCGGAAGACTGGGAGTCGGGCAGCGTCCAGAAGCGCTTCAAATACCTGTATTCAAAAGACGAGCTGAAAACCTGGGCCCCCAAGCTAGCCGCGCTAGCCGACGAAGCCAAACAGACCCACGTCCTCATGAACAACTGCTACCGGGATTACGCCCAACAAAACGCGAAGGAGTTAGCGGAGCTCCTAGGGAGCCCTTAGTCCGCTGCACCGATCGCGGGATGTTTCCAATAGCTGGGATGTGCCTTTTCGGAGAGTTGCCCTTTTTACGTATGGCCCGGCTGTAGGCGAAGGTGGTGTTCTCGCACTAGTCGTTCGTGGGGCGACCGGCGCTGCATTTGTGGCGTCTGATTCAGGCGGGGGTGTGCGGTGGCGGATCAAGCGCACGTGCAGAGGGCTGTTCAGGTTTTCGTGGTGGTGGCGATGTTTGCTGCCTTGGTGTGGACAAACACCCAACAGGCGGGTGCGTCCCAGTCGTCGGCAGATTGTTCGAGCACCGACTTTTCGGTTGCCGTGGAGCAGACCATCCCCATCAACGTTTGGGGAGGTGGGTTCGGCGTGATGCACGTCACCATCAGCGGTCCAGGGGCGGTGTCGGTCTACCAGGACTACCGGGGGAGGGAACGCGCAGGCTCCGGTGAATTCGACAGCGCGGGGACGCACGGACTGGACCTGCAGGCTCCCTTTGGCAAGACGGAGCCGACCGTCGTGGAGTACGAGGCGACGTTCACACCCGCCGGCGGAGGGGCTGATTCAACTTGCACCACGTCGCTCGAGTGGCTGCCCGCGAATGACCCCGCGCCTGTGGTCGATTGCAGCTTCACGGTCCAGCTCACCTGTTACGAGCGGCAGCTGACGCTCTCCATCAATGTGAAGAAGAACGTTTACTCAGGAAAGATCGTGGAGCCCGCCGGCGGCACCCTGTGCTCCGGCCGGCCCGATGAACTGGCCTATGTCTTTCTCCAGAAGAAGCAGTCGGATGGCACGTGGCAGACCCTCGGCCTCATAACTGGGGTGGAAAACGGTGCCTACTCGAAGAAGCTCAGCGTAGCTGTGGCGGCTAGGGCGGGGCGACACGGCACCTTCAGAGCCTGGCTGGACAAATCTCGTTCCCCTTCTGATGACTATTGGTGTTCTCAGGCCTTCTCAGCTCCCGTGAAGGTGAAGAGATAGCCCCTGATTCGGTTCGCTGGATAGTCCCGATAGATATCGCTGCCCGCTCAACAGCGACCTGCGAAAACGCGATCTAGTACAGCGCTTATCCGGATCTAGACAACTGTTACAGGAGCTATGCGCAACAGAACGCGCGTGAATTAGCTGAACTTCTAGAGGTTGAGGAGGCGCTATGACCAAGGCAAGACTCCTGGGGATTTCGGTATTGGTACTTGTCGGGTTCGGCGCGGTGGCTTCAATGCAGGCATCTTCGCAACAGCCACCTGAGAGGGTGACGATCTTGCTGTTTGACCCCAACAAGACTGGATTCGAGAAGCGCATCGACGTGGGCAAAGCCGGGTTGGGCACCCCTGGGGACTTCGGTGTTTCGAAGGACCCCCTACTCGACCCCGACACCTGCGAGAGCGCCGGAATGAGGCTCGCCAGGTTCACGCTCATCAAGTTAGAGAAGGATGACGGATTCGATATCGCAGAAAACGCGCTACTGCTGCCCGATGGCAAGATCACCCTCACTTTCGGCACGCGCTTCTCCGAGCTAGAAGGCGATGGATCTCCCGGGGCCGTGACGGGGGGTACCGGTTCCTATGAAGACGTGCGGGGCCAGGCGCTGTTCACGGAAGGCCAAGAGAAGTGTGAGCAGCGAGGCGTCCTGATCACTCTCGACTTATTGCTTCAGTAAGCGACCTTCTAGGAGAAGAGATGCCATCTAAGAACCGGCGCAAACGCTAGTACTTATAGGCAGCTACTAAACCTTGATCTGCGGAGATCTGGTGGCCCCGCAGATGTAGTCGTCCTTAGAGAACTCTTCGTTGTTTTCGAGGACATACATTGCGCGGACCTCGGCCCAGAACGTGCCCCCTGCTCTGAGGTGTTTCTTGAACGTGTCTGACAAAGCTCCCGTGGCGAACTTGCCATCGCGAAGGCTAGCCGACCCGAGCCACCTCTCCTTGCCTTTGATCAGTTTGTAGAGTTTCGCCTCTTGCTCATATTTGGTCCGACAATGCGTTGCACCGTCAGGCTCAGTCAAGGTGCCCGACCAGGCCTTTTTCGTGACCTTGATAGTCAGGGTTCTCTCGTGACAAACGAGTTCAGCCGTCCAGTCACAGCCGAAGACTCGCCCAAACGGCTCTTTAGCCGGTACCCAGTCGATCGTCGTCTTTTGGCTACCAACGGACGGTTCGCCGAATGTCTGATCGTCCCTGAGACACGTTTCTGAGACGGTCGGGCGGAAGGTCACGGTGTAGTGCGAGGTCTCCGATTGTTGCGACTCGTAGAGCTTTTCCCATGTGTCGGGCAGGAGCGAATCGTGCAGGTCGATCCCGTGGGTCCCCGCCTCGTCGAATTGCCTGGTGATGCCTCTGGTGTTGGAGGACCCGTCCTGAATGACGGTCACAGCGCCGGCGCCAGGCACAGTCACGTGCATCGTGCCGCGACCGTCCCACTCGGTGTCCGAGCCGTTGTCGAACTCGTGGTACCAGAACGGGACCGTCTGCTGGGCGTCGTCGATAGAGAAGTCGCTGCTCGGACAAACGGTGGGACTATCCAAAGGGGTACTGGCCGCCCCGACTGTCGATCCCGCGGGTGTCGAGGAGTCGACCAGATAGCCGCACAGCTGGTACTGCGAAGGTTCGTCGATCTGCGGGTAACTGCCACGAAAAAGGGAGAAGCGTCTGGAGTACGGCCCAGCGGGGACCGTGGATGGGGCCATCTGGCCCGATCTGTCATCGATGGACATGTTCGGAGTTACGGAACCTTGTGAGGAATCCCATGTCGCAGGGCAAGGGGTGCTGATCGACAGCAAGGTCGCCTTGAGCGCGTGGCAGGCCTGGGTCGAGGGACATGTAGCGGAAGCGGGTGCGTTCCCGCTCATGGTGATCTCTTGCCCGTCAGGCCTAGAGCCGTTTGGCGCGAACCATTCTGCAGTCACCGTCAGGGCGTCACTTGCTGTTGACGCCTTCGCCTGAGGCATGCTCACCCAGGCTGTCGAGGTAAGGATGGCCATAGCCATGTAGATCCCGAGTGCTCTGCTCGTCCGCCGCTGGCTCGACATTCCGTGCCCCCTCGTCGCCTTCGGTAGCCCAGACGGGCAGCCGGCCGCAGCGAGCACGGTGGAATCAGTGGACTCCCCTTTTGACTGACCGGCTATACGTAACCATCGCAAGCTGCTGAAGGGGACTCGACAGGGCCGTCCGCAAACGGGTTCGAGATAGTCCCGCTAAATTGCCTTTCCGCTCAGCTCATCTGCGCCTAGGGGTTCACCAAGCACAGCGCTTATCCCGATCTAGACAACTGATACAGAGATTGCGCACAACGCAATGCAAAGGAGTTGGCAGAGCTGTTGAGGCACTCCTAGCCCCTACGCTTACCGTAAGACAGAAGCGGAACTACAGGCCTGGGTCATCCTCAGCGAGTGTTGCTAACTGGTAGTTATGGGTAGGTCTTAATTGGGGTGTGCCCAAATGGGGCGCTCTCCTCCAAGAGGAGGAATCATGCGCCAACGTCATCACCACCGAATCTATATTGGGGTCTTCGCCAGCATCGTGATCATGTTCACAGGCATGCCCGCCGCCCAAGCCGCAGTCGACTGCGTCGTTGGCCCCGGCGTGACGCAAACAAATACGAGCGTGACCGGAACCAACGGGAACGACACGATCGATTGCAGCGGAGCGAAGCCCGGCAAGGAGATCAATAGCAAGGGCGGCAACGACACTGTCACCGGCTCGGCGTTCGACGACACGATCGACGGCGATGGCGGGAACGACACCATGACCGGTGGCCGCGGGAAGGACAACCTGATCGGGAACCGTGGCCACGACACCCTGACGGGCAGCGGTGGGCACGACCTCCTGTACGGCGGCAAGGGCAACGACACCCTGACCGGCAGCGCTGGCGTGGGCAACGACACCTTGAAAGGTGGCGCAGGAGACGATCGCCTGAACGGCGGCACCGGCCCCGACTTCATGTACGGCGGCCCGGGCACCGACATCCTGAGCGGTGATGCCGGGCGCGATACCTTGAGAGGCCCTCCAAATGACGGGAGCGTGGACGATCTCAATGGTGGGTCCGGCACCGACACCTGCAAGGGACCGGGGCCGGACGGCGATACGCTCGTCGACTGCAACCCCTAGCGCCACGCAGTCGGTCATCAGCGCGGGAGGCGTCTATCTCGTCAGCACCGCATGCGTGACGCCGTCGGTGCCTAGGAACTCCGTGCAGTGGTAGGCGGTTAGTGCGCTGTTCATGTTTTCGAAAAGGCGCTCTCCTGCGCCCAGAACCACTGGAGTGATAGCCACGTGCAGGCGGTCGATAAGTCCAGCGCGCAGGTACTGTTGAACGGTCGAGGCTCCTCCTCCGAGCCGGACATCTCTGCCTTCAGCTGCTTCGAAGGCACGTTGCAGTGCCGACTCGATCCCATCTGTCACGAAGCGGAACGTGGTGCCACCTTCCATCCGGATGTCGCCCCGCGGAAAGTGGGTCAAGACAAACACGTCGTGGTGATAGGGCGGTTCGTCTCCCCACCAACCCGTCCAGTCCTCGTCGCCCCATTCACCGCGTATCGGACCGAACATGTTGCGACCCATAATGGTCGCGCCGATGTTGTCGTTGCCGGCGATCATGAAGTCGTTACTCACTCCTTCTTCGCCCCCCGACTCGCCGACCATCTCGCGCCAGTGACGCGTGGTGAAGATCCACTCGTGCAGCTCCTCGCCACCTTCGCCGAGAGGGTTGTCCCGCCCCTGGTTTGAACCGGCAGCGAATCCATCGAGAGAGATCGAAAGATTGTGTACTCGGAGTAGCGGCACTATGCCCTCCATTCCAGATCGGTCAACGGACTAGGAAGGACCGTATTCTGCGGGATATGACGATCGTGCGGATGGACAACGTGCTCATCGTGGTGGAGGACATCGAGGCCGCCAAGTCATTCTTCTGTTGACTGAAACCGGCCAAACGCTCGCCGGGCCCACGGTCCTGCTCGTGCTTTTCGTCTTTTACGGCCTAATGGCCGAGCGCTTGGAGCGCTGGCTGATCTCGTCGGCCATGTTCTTCGTCGTTGCTGGTGTGCTGCTGGGCTCGAGTGGTGCCGACCTCCTTCCTCTTCACCTCCGGAGCGAAACGATGCTCGTGGTCACGGAGCTGACGTTGGGACTCTTGCTTTTTGCCGACGCAGCGACCGTGCGGCTCCGAGATTTGGAGAGGGACGAGAAGCTGCCGACCCGCCTTCTCACGGTAGGGCTACTTCTCACGATCGCCCTCGGGACGGTCGTGGCGAGGGCTTTGTTCCCGCGGCTGGTTGGGCGGTTGCAGCATTGATCGCGTCGATCTTGGCGCCAACCGACGCGGCTCTTGGACTGGCGGTTGTGATGAACAAGATTGTCCCGGCGCGGGTGCGCAGGACCCTCAACGTAGAAAGCGGCCTGAACGACGGAATCGTCGCGCCATTCGTCACGTTGTTCCTTCTCTTTGTGCTCTCCGAGGAGGCGGTCGGTTCAGGCGATTGGCTTGCGGAGTCCTTGAAGGAGATCGGCCTTGCCGTGGTCGCCGCAATCGTGGTCGGGTTCGGTGGGGGCAAGTTGATGGTTGCCGCTCGAAGATTGAAGTGGACATCGGACGTTTCCGAGCAATTGGTGGTTCTTGCGCTTGCCCTCTTGGCCTACGAGGGAGCGGTGGTGATCGGGGGCAACGGATTCGTCTCCGCGTTCGCCGCCGGCCTCCTTTTCGGAGCCGCAACCCGCGCGCAGATGGAGAAACCGATCGAGTCGACCGAGACGGTGGGCCTTTTCGGGTCCTTCTTTGTGTGGACTGTGTTCGGAAGTTTGTTAGTGGGCCCCGTTCTCACCGGAAATATCGAGCCTCGCGCTATCGTCTACGCCGTCGCCAGCCTCTCCCTCGTGAGGATGGTGCCGGTGGCGCTCGCGCTGGTCGGTTTAGGACTCCGCCGCGACACCGTGGCTTTCATTGGATGGTTCGGGCCACGAGGTCTCGCCTCCGTAGTGTTCACACTCATTGCTGTGGAAGCGCTCCATGGAGCCGGCGTCGTCGCCGATGGCATCGTGCAGATAGCGACGTGGACGATCCTTATGTCCGTGATACTGCACGGGGTCTCCGCGTCTCCTCTCGCCCGTGTTTACAGCCGCCGCCTGAGCGGCTCCGGCGACATCCCGGAACTCCGGACGACGCCCGATATCCGCGTCAGGCGCCGTAGCATCGTCGATCGGACGATCGACTAATCCGCGCAATTCCTCAAGGGAGGCAAGAAGTCGAGTTGACGAACCTGAGCTCACTGGACGCGTTGGTAGGTGACTGGACGATCAAGGCGGGGTTCGCGGACGCGCCTGATGGGTCCGTGACCTTTGAATGGATGCCCGGGGAACGGTTCCTGATCGAGCGATGGGAGGTGCCGGTACCCGAGGCGCCGGACGGGGTGGCGATCATCGGCTTGGCCGCCGATCGAGATGGATTCGTTCAGCACTACTTCGACTCGAGAGGCGTGGCGCGCCTGTACCAGATGACCCTGTCCGGGGGAGTGTGGAAGCTATGGCGTGAGTCGGCCGACTTCTCGCCACTGGATTTCAAGCAGCGATACGAAGGAACCTTCAGCGATGACGGCCGAATGATCACCGGCACCTGGGAGATCTCACACGACGGAACCACCTACGAGAAGGACTTCGACCTCAGCTACGAAAAGCGCTCCTGACCGACCCTTAACAAGTCGTCACTTGAAGGCAAAGAGTGGGGGAAAGACGACGACGACGGCCGCTGTCCAGAGGGCGAAGACGGGCAGGTAGGAGGTCTGCCAGCGCTCGAGTTGGTGGAAGGCGATCTTTCGCCCGAGGAACTGCGTTGACAGCCAGGCTGTCCCGGCCAGGTTCACGAGCAGCACGAGGTTGAGGCCGAGCGCAGCCGCGCGGTTCGGAGTGAATCCGAGATCGCCGATCCGGGCCACCATCGCCCATAGGACCAACACGTCGAGCACGAGGGCGCTCACGATCGCGAGAAGTTGCACGCGGTCCATCAGGCCTGCCGGGCGGGACGGCTCCCTCGCCGACATCCCGTAGAGGACGAGCCCCAGCACGACCACCAAAAGCGCGTCGAACACGCCGAGCAACTCGCGGTCGAATGCGTTGGCCGTGCCGGACACGGCATAGGCGGCAGCGGCAACTACCAGCATCACGGCGAAGAGCGGAGTGAACACCATGGTGAGCACCGGCGCCATGTTCTCCACGACATGCTGCTTGGACTCCACGAGCCACGCCGCCACGATCACGGCACCCGCTGCGCCCGACGGCAGCACCAACTCGATCACCGTTTCGGCAAGGCCGGTCCCGACCGGCTCGAGGATCAGCGCAGTCAGCCCGATCAACACGCCGCCACCGAGTGCGATGAGCACGTAGTAGATGATCCATTCGCCGGTGAAACGGACGAAGTCCATTCGCCGCTCGTGGGATCGGAGCGTGCCGCCCATGTACGGGTACGCGACCGCGAACCACAGCGCGATGGGAAGGTGCGCAGCAACGAGGAGTTCGGTGGCGGAATCGGAAGAGTACGGGTAGAGGTTCACCACGAGGGCGGCGACGAGGAACGGCGCGGCCGCCAGCGCCCACTGCCGGGCAGCGAGCTTCCTTCGACGGGCGAAGTATCCGACAAGGAAAGGCAACACCAACAGACTGAAGCTCCGGTAGAACCAGTCTGCTTCCTCTTCGGGGAAGCCGGCGGCGAGCCATGCGATCTGCATCGCGACGGCCGCAGCAAGAGCGAAGGCGAATGCTTCGAACCACCTGCTGGATAAGCGCGCCGGCTCGTCCTCGTCCCTCAGGACAAGCTGTTTCCATAATCGCCCGCTGTGTTCGCGTGCGAACTCCCGGGCGAGGGTGTCGAGGTCGCCCATCCGTTTCACCGCGACGAGGAACGCTTCATCGGCTGTGAGCCCCGCCGCGTCCAACTCGGTGATCTGGTCGCGGAGATGACCCTCTAGCTCATCGACGTCGCGGCCGTCGACCGCGGGCGCCTTCGCAACGTAGGCCCGCCACTCGGCGATCTGCGTCTCGACGTCATCCACGATCATGCCTTGTCGAGGGCCGTTGCGAGCCTGGCCGAGCCTCGCCAGACGTCATCCAACGCACGCGTCACGGTCGCCCACTGTTTCCGCTGCTCCGCGAGCGCGACTCGCCCCCCATCGGTGATCGCGTAATACCTGCGACGACGCTCTCCGCGAGGCGTGCGCCACTCCGTCGTCACGTATCCGACCCGGCTGAGCCGATGCAGCAGGGGATAGAGCATCCCGTCGGTCCATTCGAGCTCACCGCCGGAAAGCTCGCGCACCCGCTTCAGGATCGCGTAGCCGTAGCTCTCTTCCTTTGCCAGGATCGCGAGGACGAGCGGCGTAGCCGAGGCCGCAACCAGATCCTTGTCGATATGCACGTTTCCCCCCATAGCTGGAAGCTCAATGCATAGAACCACAAGGTATTCGCCGCCGCAAGTAGGTACGGGTCACACGACGAGCGTCGCGTCGTTCAGCGGGTAATCCACCCGGATGACGTCCGCGTTGTGGGCGCCGATCCATTCGGCGAACGCGACGTGCGTGGGATGTGAGTAGTAGGCCTGGTGAGCATCCTCGGATTCGAACTCCGTCAACAACAAGTAGTCGTAGCCGGCCGAGCGTCCCGTCACGTCTTTGCCTATGCGAAGGCCCGTGAAGCCTGGGATCGCATCGGGCCACTCGCGCACCCCGGCGAACATCCACGTTTCCTCATCGGCCGTCAACGGCTCGGCGAACTTGAACAGCACCACGTGCTGCGCTCGATCAGCCACGGTTCAGTACCTCCTGGTCACGCTACAGTCGCTCGGAATGGACAGAAAGGAATGAATACATGAGCGAGCAGAGCCAACGGTACTTCGCACAACAGCAGGGAGCACGGCCCGAAGGCGAGGGGCGCTTCTTCAAGTGGGATGGCCAGGACCCGATCGAGGTCGTGCCGGGACTTCGCTTCCAGCCGGTGCTCGGGGACCAGCTCATGGCCAACTTCGTCTACTTCGAGCCGAACGTCGAAGCTCCTGTCCATTGGCATGACGAGGAGCAGATCTCAATCGTGCTGGAAGGTGAGTTCGAGTTCGAGGTCGGCGGACAGAAGCAGATCGTGAAGCGCGGCGACGCCGTGTTGATCCCGCCGAACGTGCCGCATGGGGCGCGGACCTACGACACCACCTGTGTGGAGATGGACATCTTCAACCCACCGCGCCACGGCCTGCTCGAGCTGATGGGCCTCATCGGACCCGACGGCAAGCGCACCGATCAGAGCTGACCCGGGCTACGAGTCCTTTTCTGCCTCGAGCTTTCGGCGGGCCTCCGCGTTGGCGGCCTTGGCCTTGGCCGAAACCACTGGATAGCTCAGTCCGAGCGAGTCGATCGTGTCGACGAGGATCCTCGAGACCATGGCCTGCATCACCGGTTTGTGATCGGCGGGGATGACGTACCAAGGAGCCCACTCGGTAGATGTCGCGGTGATCGCCTTGTCGTACATCTCCATGTAGTTGTCCCAAAGCGCTCGTTCGGCAACGTCCGCGGCGCTGAACTTCCAGTTCTTGTCGGGATTGTCCAGCCTCGCCATGAATCGGTTCTTCTGCTCTTGCTTCGAAACGTGCAGGAAGAACTTGACGACCTTGGTGCCGTTCCGATCGAGATGCCGTTCCCAGACGTTGATGTCTTCGTAGCGGGCGTCCCAGAACTTCTTCCCCCGCGGGCCGGGGGGGAGCTTCTGTTTCTCCAACCATTCCGGATGCACGCGCAGCGCGACTACCTCTTCGTAGTGGGATCGGTTGAAGATGCCGATCCTCCCTCTCTCCGGGAGAGCCTTGGTGATGCGCCACAGAAACGTGTGGTCGAGATCCTCTTCCGAAGGCTGCTTGAAGGAAACGACCTGCACTCCTTGCGGGTTGACCCCCGACATCACGTGCTTGATGGTCGAGTCTTTGCCGGCCGCGTCGATCGCCTGGAACACTACGAGTAGTGAGTATGTGTCATCTGCCCATAGCAGCTTCTGCGCAGTGGACAGCTCATGCGTCCCGCGCTCCAGCAGCTTCTTCGCTTCGGTCTTCAGCTTTTGCTCGGAGAGACCCTCGTAGGCCGCTCCGCCCTTCCACCCCGTGTCTCGTTTGGACAGATTCGCGGGCGTTCCGGGTTTGACGACCAGCTTGGTGCGGATCCGCTCCTTCTGGCTCGTTCCTTTGGCAGGCGTCTTCTTCATCTCACTCTCCCAAGGTCGCGACCATCACGGCCTTGATCGTGTGCATACGGTTTTCGGCCTGGTCGAAGACGATCGAGTGCCCGGATTCGAAGACGTCCTCAGTGACCTCCAAGGCATCGAGCCCGAACTTTTCGTAGATCTCCTCGCCAACCTTGGTCTCCCGATTGTGAAAGGCCGGCAGGCAGTGGAGGAACTTGACGTTGGGGTTCGCGGTGCGCTTCACGACGTCCTGGTTCACCTGGTAAGGCCTGAGGAGTTCGATGCGCTCGGCCCAGACTTCCGCCGGCTCGCCCATGGAAACCCAAACGTCCGTGTAGAGGTAGTCGACTCCGCTCACGCCTTCATCTACGTCTGAAGTGAGCGTAAGTCGCGCGCCGGTGTCCTCCGCGATGGCCCTGCAGGTCATTACCAAGTCGTCTTGCGGCCACAGACTTTCGGGGGCGCAGATCCGTACGTCCATTCCGAACTTCGCACCAGCGACCATCAGCGAATTACCCATGTTGAAGCGCGCATCGCCCAGGTAGCAGAAAGCGATCTCGCGCAAGCGCTTGTCGCTGTGCTCCGTCATCGTGAGGACGTCGGCAAGGATCTGGGTTGGATGGAACTCGTTCGTCAGACCATTCCACACGGGAACGCCTGCATATTCGGCAAGGGTCTCGACCGTGTCCTGGTCGAATCCCCGGTACTCGATGCCGTCGAAAGTGCGGCCGAGAACTCGAGCGGTGTCCTTCACCGATTCCTTGTGGCCGATCTGAGAGCCGATTGAATCCAAGTTGGTGACATGAGCCCCCTGGTCGTGCGCGGCGACCTCGAATGCAGTGCGCGTACGAGTAGACGCCTTCTCGAAGATCAATGCGATGTTCTTGCCGGTGAGATGTGGTCTCTCATATCCCCCGTACTTTGCGGCCTTGAGATCTGCGGAGAGCTGAAGTAGGAACATCAGCTCCTTTGGCGTGAAGTCGAGCTCTTTGACGAAGCTCCGATTGCGCAGGTTGAACCCCATAGGCCCATCCTCTCCTATTTGCGCCGGATGAAGAACTTGATCAGCTCTTCCAACACCACGAGACTGGAGGCGATCCCGATGCAGATCCCCCACTCGGAGAGCGTGAGCGATGTGGTGCCGATCAGCCTATTCAGGAAGTCGATTCCGGTTACGGCGACCGTCAGCACGAGGGCGATCCCATAGCGCTTGACTTGAACAGGCCCCGGGAAGGCGGCCCTGTCGAAGACGGTGTTGCGTTGGTCGCGGGCGAGAAGTCCTGCGACGAGATGGAAGAGCGACAGGGTCGTCAACAGCGCCGTCGAGGCCACAACCGGGCCCTCCGACTCCATGATCAGATACGCCGCAAGCGCACCGATCGACATCAGCATGCCCTGCGCGACCAGCCGGATCCAGTTCTGTTTCGAGAGAACCGGAGCCGACAAAGGCCGTGGCTTTCGGTCCATGAGCCCACTCGTGGGTTCGTCGAACCCGAGAGCGACCGCGATGGGGATGTCGACGACCATGTTCAGCCACAGGATCTGCAGGGGATTCAGCGGAACGCCGTTGGCGATGCTGAAGATGCCGGCCCCCAGGAATACCGCGATGTACGCAACGAGCGTCGACATCTGGAAACGGAGGTACTTCAGCAGATTGTCGTAGAGCGACCGGCCGTACTCGACCGCGCCGACGATCGTGGCGAAGTTGTCGTCGGTCAGGATCATGACGGCGGCTTCTTTCGAAACCTCCGTTCCGGTTATTCCCATCGCCACACCGATGTTGGCGGCCTTCAGGGCCGGGGCGTCGTTCACCCCGTCTCCGGTCATCGAGACGATGTGACCCTTCTGCTGCAGCATGCGAACCAGCCGGATCTTGTCCTCGGGTGCAACCCGAGCCACGACGCCGATATTGGGAAGACGCCTGAGCAACTCGTCGTCGCTCATCGCGGAGAATTCGGCTCCTGTGACGGCTTCCCCCTCGATCCCGAGCTCACCGGCGATCGCCGCAGCGGTGGTCGCGTGGTCCCCTGTGATCATCCGCACCTCGATCCCGGCGTGCTTGCACTCGGCGATCGCAGCCTTGGCTTCCGCGCGCGGGGATCGACGATCCCGGCCATCGCTAAGAGGGTCAGGTCCTCGACCAGGTTGATCAGGTCCCCCTGGGGGTCGAAAGAACCGGGATCGAAATCGCGCTGCGCCACGACCATGACGCGTTGCCCACCCCCGGCCATGCGGTCGTTCGCATCGGTAGCGAGGGAACGGTTCTCGTCGGTGATGGGGAGCAGCGCTCCATCGGGTGTCCTGTAGGTCGCGCCCTTCGAGATGAGCACGTCGGGGGCACCCTTCACGTAGCAGCGCACGACGGGTTCCCCAGAAGCCCCTTTCATCTCGTGGAAGGTGGCCATGAATTTGTACTCGGAGTCGAAGGGAACCTCCGCAACCCGGGGGTAGGTCCGGCGGGTCTCCTCGATATCCAGCCCGCCCTTGGCGCCGAGAACGATCAAGGCCCCCTCGGTCGGGTCACCGATAAGGCTGTCGCCGTCGAGGACCGCGTCGGCGCACAGGATCATCGGAAGGACGTAGGGATCGAGATCTAGGCGCTCGCCGCCGACATGCTTGATCTCGCCCTCGGTCGAATAGCCCTCCCCCGTGACGGTAAAGCGGTTCTGACCGGGGATCGCGAGCTCGCGGGCCGTCATCTTGTTCAGCGTGAGCGTGCCGGTCTTGTCGGAGCAGATCGCAGACGTCGAGCCCAACGTCTCGACCGCGGGCAGTCGCTTCACGATCGCGTTCCGCCGCGCGATCTCTCTCGTGCCGATGGACAGAAGGGCGGTGACGACCGCCGGCAGGCCGGTCGGGATCGCCGCGACCGCCAGCGCCACCCCTGTGATGAAGAGCTCGTCGAAGGACTGGCCTCTTGCAAGCCCCAGCAGAACCACGAACACGAGAGCGATGCCGGCGATCATTGCGATGATCTTTGATAGTGCGTCGAGCTGTCTTTGCAGCGGCGTCTTCAGAGATTCCGTACTTGCCAGAAGACCTGCGATCTTTCCGATCTCGGTGCCCATCCCCGTCGACGTGACGATGATCTCGCCGCGTCCGCGGGTGACGGAAGTGTTCATATATGCCATACACGTCCGGTCGCCGAGCGGCGCATCCTCTGCGGGGACCGCCTCGGCCTGTTTGCTCGACGGAAGGCTCTCGCCGGTTAGAGCTGCTTCTTCGATCTCGAGTGTGGCCGCCACACAGATGCGGCCGTCCGCCGGGATGCGGTTGCCGGCCTCCACCAGCACCACGTCGCCCGGCACCAGCTCTTGGGCATCGATCTCGACCGCCTGGCCATCGCGGCGAACCCGGGCCACGGTCTTCAGCATGTTCGCCAGCGCCTTGACGCTCTCTTCGGCCTTGGACTCCTGACGAAGGCCAACGATCGCGTTGAACACTGTTAGCCCGGCGAGTACGACCGAGGTGCCCACATCCTGAGTGACGGCCATGTTCAGCACCGCGGCCGCCAGCAGGATGATCTGCATGAAATCGCGGTACTGCCTCACGAAGGCCTGAAGGAACGACTCCTTCTTCTGGCCCGCGAGCTGGTTGTGTCCGTGGGTCTTGAGCCGCTCACCGGCCTCGGACTGGGTGAGTCCGCGAGATAACTCGACCCCCAGCTCTTTGCCTACGGCATCTGCTGCCAACGCATGCCATGCAGTTGCCATCACGCTTCCACCTTTCGTGAGGTCGTGGGGCTTTCCGGGACGCGTCCCGTGAAGAACAGGGCGACGACGGCCAAGATCGCCAAAACCGAGAGGCTGGTCCGTAGTGCTTCGAGGCGCGCAGAAGTGTTCTCATCGAGGACTGCCGTAGCGACATCGGGGTCGACGTCCGCCTCCTTTAGGGCCTCGTTAAGGTCCGCATCGGATACGAACGCTATGCCTCCTGCCAGTTCCACCTCCGCACGTGACGTGACGCTTGCGGGCACCGCCGGGTTCTCCGCGATGCCTTGAAGGAACGACGTGGTGAGGATAGCGATGAGGATCGAGCCTGCCAACGCGGTGCCCAATGACGCACCCAGGTTGGTCACCGTGTTCTGGAGCCCCCCAACCTCCGAGCTTGCTTCATCGGGCAGGGCCGAAACGGTGATCGCACCGAGCTGAGATGCAAGCGCTCCAACGCCGAGCCCGGCCAGCAGCATCGGCACCGTGACGACCTCCGGCCCGACGCCCCCCTCGATCGCCGCGATCAATGAGATCGTTCCCGCCGCCAACGCGACGAGCCCCGATCGAACGACCCTTCGCGGAGACGCGCCCGGGAGCCATCTCGGGATCCCTGCGGCCGCTAGTAGCAAAGTTATAGAGAGAGGGAGTAGGCGTGCCCCGGTTTCCAACGCCGACAGCCCGAGCACGACCGAGAGGAAAAGCGGAACCGTGAAAAAGAGTCCCGCTTGGATCATGTATTGGAAGAAGAACATCGTCAGCCCGCCTAGGAGCTGGACGTTCTTCAACATGGCGGGCCGGATCAGGGGGTCCTTGCCTCGCGCGAGAAGGCCGGCCTCCCACGTTAGGAATGCCCTAAGAACAACTAGGCCTCCCAGCAGCAGCCAGATAGTCGGAGAGAGTCCCAACCAGGCCGGTCCTTCAGGCCCCGGCCGAACCCATCCCCATTCCCCCGACTTCAGGACCCCGAAGACAAACAGGCCCAACCCGCTGGCCGACAAGACCACTCCGATCTTGTCGAGCGGCGCACTTTGCTCGGTAGGCGCGTCCGCGATCCGGCGGGCCACAGCAAGGATGGCGATCACGATCACGACCTCTCCGGCAAAGACCCAGCGCCACGAGAAGTAGGTCGTGACGAACCCGCCGATCAGTGGCCCCGCTGCTACGGCCATGGCCCCGGCCGACGCGATCAGGCCGTAGGCACGAGTACGGCCCTCAGGTGGGAAGTTCGACGCCACGAGCGTGACGATCGCCGGCATGATCAGGGCCGCGCCCAGCCCTTCGAGGATCGACCAGCCGAGGATGAGCACTGCAAGGTTCGGGGCGAGCGAGGTCGTCAGCGATCCTGCCCCGTAGATGACGCATCCGATCGAGAAAGCGCGGCGTCGGCCGATCCTGCTCCCGATCTTTCCGCCCGTGATCATCATCGTGGCCATGACCAACGTGTAAAGGGTGATGGCAGTCTGTATCCCCGTGATGGTGGTGCCGACGTCCTCGGCGACGCTGGCGATCGAAACGTTCATCACCGAGCTGTCGAGCGTCATCAAGAATTGCCCGCTGGCCAGAGTGAGCAGGACGAGGCCCGCCCCGGCCTGACGCTCTGTCGCTCTGACGCCGCCCCCCACAGGGGGCTTACTGCTCACATACGCCCTTCCCTGGCGTAGCGGCTATCTGGAGTGGGCGCCTGGATCGCGCCGACGAACCACAGGAAGGGGAGGAAGAATCCCAGGATCCCGAGGAGGGTGTGGCCCTTCCGGAAGGTGACCATGCAGACGGTGAACAGCAGCACGAGATAGAGGATCGCCATGCCCGACCACAACCACCAGCCCTGCATATGGCCACCTCCCGCTTCTTCTTAGGGGTCTTCTAGGAAGGATTGAAGCACGGTCTACTCGCAGGCGGAAGGGCGCCTCGAGATTGGGCGACAATCCCTGGGTGGAACGCACTCTTCGTGCACGCGCGGTTCTGAGAGATGCCCTCGAGGTCTATCGGACCCACACTCGCCTTGTGGTGGGTCTTGCCGTTGCGATATTCGGCGTCGCTGCTATAGCGGACACCCTTGCCGATCTCTTGATCCACGATCTGATCGAAGAGCGGGGCGAGACGGTCCTGATCTCACTGCTGGCCGGCCCGGTGAGCATCAACAGCGCTGCGCTCGTGCTCTTCGCCGGGATGCTGGACCGCTTAGTCGGCCATCATCTCCACGGGCACGAGAAACCGGCCCTGCTCTCCACGTTCGCGACGCTCCCGTGGGGTCGCTTGTTGGTGGCGGACGCGGCGTTCTTGGGAGCCGTGTCGATCGGGATGGCCTTAGCAGTTGTCCCCGGGTTGGTCATCTTCACGATCTGGTGTCTCATCGGCCCTGTTATCAATATCGAAGGCGGGGGATTGCGAGCCTCGTTTCATCGTTGCCTTTCGCTCGTCCGACCCCATTTCTGGCTGGTCTTCTTGCTGGTAACGCTGCCGGTCACGGTCGAGGTCATCGCCCTCCACAGCTTCCACTTCATAGACGCCGAGCGACCCCTTCTGGCCGCATTCGTCGTCAGCGGCGCCATCGGGGCGGTTGTCGGCGCTTCCATCGGACTGGTTGAAGTCGTCCTGGCTCACAAGCTGCTGGCCGAGTAGGTCAAACCCGGTCGGCTCTGGCTCTGGCCTTGTCGGCGGACGTGCGCGCCCGGGTCGCCTCGGATCGAGCGCGAGCCGAGCTACGTTCCAGCGCATCGGCCTCCTTCTCGAGCTGGACTGCGTGCTCCTCGGCTTCCGCGGCCAGTTGCTCGAGCTGGTCGGCCTTGGCGCGCGCTTTCTGTTCCTTGGCGGAGGGCGAGGGCTTGTCGTCCGGCCACGTATCCGCTCCGAAACCCAGATCGCTTAGGCCGCCGGCCGAGGCTTCGACCTCAGCGGTCAGCTCACCTCGTTCGAGCAGGGGAGCGGCATCCTCGTCCACCGCGGCGTTGTAGAGGCTTCTCGAGATGCGCTCGATCGTGGCCGGGCTCGCCTGGTGATCGTGCTCGGCGAGGACGGTGCGCGCCCGGTCGAGCAATCTCGCCACCGCGCTCTTGCGCGCTTGGGTGCCGGCCTGCACTTCGGTTCGGTCGCCACTCGAGAGCCCGGTGCGCAGCGTCGCTCCCGCCTCGCGCAGAGCCGCGACATCCTCCGGATAGCGGCGCGATAACTGGTTGAGCGCCCATAGAACGATCGATGGCTTGCGCATTTTGGCGACGCGGTCGGCCTCTTCGGCGATGCCTTGTTCTTTGAGGGTGCGCGCGAGCTCGTTGCGGGCGCTGATGAACTCCTCGGGGGGCACGCCGAACAGGTCGGAGATGCGATCGGCCATTGCCCGACCTTAACGAGGGGGAGCGCTAGTCGCGGTAGATCGAGGTGTAGCTGACGGCGCTGCGGAAGCCGCTTCCGTAGTCGAGGGAGAACTCGAGCGCATGGGCGCTGCTGACCACCCCGGCGAGTTGGTAGCTGACCTGGTGCGACCAGTCAGCGGCATCCACGAGTCCCATGCCGACGACCATCGAATACCTGTCGCTCGTCTCCTCGCCCAGATTCGCGACCGACCCATGACAGGAACCGACGTGCACCGGTTCCTCGGACGCGGACTCTTCGGACAGGCACGTGCTGTAGCTGGCCGCGACTTCCTGATCGGCCTCGACGGCTAGGGCTACCAAAGAGATGCCCGGATTCTCGAAGCTGTGCGAGGCGGTCCCGGCGTTCACATTGCTCGAGGCGTTGTCGATCTGGGTCTCGAGGGGGCCGAGCGTGTAGTCGGCCTCCGCCTTGGGTCGCAACGTCGTTCGTCCCGTCAGGCCCTTCAGGTCCATCGTCACCTCGGTGGGAGTGCCGTCGGCGAGAAGGAACAGGCGGTAGTAACCGGCGGGAAGCAAGGCTCGGTTCCGAGTTGGACTCCGGCGAGCGTCCGTGACGTAGGTGTAGTTGAGAGACGGACTTGCACAGGGCGGAGCCTCACAAGTCGCAACGTTGTAGGAGATGAGCTCGGCGCCGCCGGTCAAGCTCTTGAGGACGACGCCGGCGAAG
Organism: uncultured Actinomycetes bacterium; assembly: GCA_963786155.1. Lineage (GTDB taxonomy): Bacteria > Actinomycetota > CADDZG01 > CADDZG01 > WHSQ01 > CAWAXW01. The sequence goes on from CAWAXW010000006.1 coordinate 1,175,553, forward strand.
CGACCCCTCGAACGGATCGTGATGGCGGGATTGTCGAACGACCGCTTGGGAATCGTTACGTCCTCGCGCACGATCACGTCCATGACGGTCGTGGAGTTGCCCCTGACGGTGGTCGTGCCCGCGAGATCGGGCTGGGCCGCCCCGGCCGCTGGGCTCGCCAGGCCTGCACCTATAAGGAGCGCGACAAGAGCCGCGCAGATTCGCCGCATACCGTTCATCTTCACCATCCGCAGTCGCGTTCCTGCCCTGAAATACGCCCCGGCTGGTGGCGGGGTAACGGGGCCAGGCGTCCCCTCAGCGGCGGAGGCGGTCCAGGTTGCGCTGGGTCCAGTCGATCCAGGCGTTGCTGCGGCGGCGGCGTTCCAGCCACATGCCCAGGGCGATGCCGGTTCCGAGCAGCGTGGCTCCTCCCACCCCTGCCGGGATCCCGATGAGGACGGCCCTTCTCCTGGTGCGGAGCTCGTGGATCGGCCACCCTCGCTGGAGGGCGATCCGACGGAGCTCGTGGTCCGGGTTGACGGCGTGAGGCCGCCCGACGGACTCGAGCAGGGGGAGGTCGTTGATCGAATCCGAGTACGCGGCGCAGTCCACCAGGTCCAGATGCCGCTCGGCGGCGAGCTCCGCCACCGCCTTGGCCTTCGCGTCGCCGTGCATGATCTCGCCGACCAACCTGCCGGTGTAGTAGCCCTGGTCGTCTATCTCCGAGACCGTGGCGATCGCCCCGGTCATGTCGAGAGCCTCGGCGATCGTGCCCGCAAGCTCTATGGGGGCTGCAGTTACCAGGAAGGTGAGATCACCTCGGTCGCCGTGCTCGTCGATCACCTTCACGATGTCCGAGTAGACGAGGGGGAGGATGCGTTCCGCCGCGATCTCTTGACCCCATTCGACCAGTTCCTCCGAGGGCCGGCCGGCGACGAACGCCAGCGTCGACTCGCGCCCCCTGTCCATGTCTCGGGTGTTCTCGCCGCGTAGCCTGAACATGGCCTGGCCCAGACCGAAGCGCAGCAGGTCCCGAACCCGGAACATGTCCCTGTCGTGGAGCCCTTTCGCCAGCAGGAACAGGCTCGAGCCCGGGATCAGCGTCTTGTCCAGATCGAAAAAGGCAGCTCTCATCGCTACCGAGGATAGGTGGCAAACTGCGCGCGTGCTCGTTGGTGCAATGAACTTCCCGGGTCGCTCGGTCCTCAAGGAGATCCACCGGATCCACGAAGAGGGCTTCGATTTCGTCGACCTCACGATCGAGCCACCCGCCGCCTGGAACGTCGACGGCAAGGAGATCGGGCGCCTCTGCGGCGACCTCGGTCTCGGCCTCGTCGGCCACACCGCCTGGTACCTGCCGATCGCCTCGATCTTCCCGGAGCTCAGGGTCGCGGCCCGCGACCTTTATAGAAGGGGACTGGACGTCTTCGCCGATGCCGGCGTGACGCTCGTCAACGTCCACCCCGACCAGAAGGTCCCGCTGACCTCGATCGAGCAGGTCCGCAAGGCGAACGCGGCGGCGATCGGGGACCTCGTGGTGGACGCCGCGGCACGCGACATAACGGTCATGGTCGAGAACCTGGACCGGCTCTTCTCGGGCGTCGAGGACCTCAAGGCGATCTTCGACGCCGTGCCCGAGGCGAGATTCCATCTGGACGTCGGCCACGCCAACCTCCGCCTGGGAGGGGGCCAGGGGAACCGAACGAGGTCCCTGCTCGAGGCGTTCTCGGACCGCTTAGTCCACGTCCACGTATCGGACAACCGGGGCGGGGCCGACGACCTCCACCTCCCCCTGGGGGCGGGCCTGGTCGACTGGCGGAGCGCCATCCGGCTGCTGAAGGAGGCCGGCTACGACTCGACCGTGACCCTGGAGGTCTTTTCCCGGGAGAGGGAGCACCTGAGGACCTCCCGCCGCCTGTGGCTCGAGTGGTGGGGTAGCTGATAAAGCTTGTTGACTGTTGTTGTTTCTGTGTACTATTGATGCCTGGTGAATCTAAAGAAGCTCATGTGGTATTTGTTACTGGGCATGCTCGGGTTCTTCGTGATCCAGCAGCCCCAGGAGGCCGCGGACCTGGTCAAGGAGACCGGGGAGAACGCGCAGGAGCTCTTTAGCGCGGCCGGCACGGCCTTCGTCCGCTTCATGCAGTCGCTCGTCTAGAGCAATGGTCGTCCACGCCCGCCGCATGCGCTACCTCGCCGAGGACGAGCGCGCGGTTATCGAGGTCCGCCGTCATCCCATAGTCCTGGCCGGGCCCGGGACCGCCGCCCTCGCCGTGCTCGTGGCCGCCTCCTCGATCGGCCTGATCATGAGCCCCGGCTCCGGCGGAGATTTCTTCGACGATTTCCTCGGCGTGATCGCCGTCTGCTTCGTTGTCCGATTTGTCTGGAAGCTGTGGCAATGGAGCGTCGATCGGGTGGTCGTCACCGACCGCCGCTTCCTCGAGATCTCGGGTGTGCTGACCCGCAAGGTGGCCACCATGCCCCTGGCCAAGGTGACCGACATGACCTACCGGCGGACGATCGGGGGCCGGATGTTCGGATACGGCGACCTCATCATCGAGTCGGCCGGTCAGGACCAGGCGCTGTCGTGCATCGACAGAGTCCCTAGGCCCGACGACTTCTACCGCACGGTGTCGGGGCTCGCTACTGCCACCCTTCCCGAGCCCGACGTGACCACGACTTTCACCGGCTGGGGCACCGCCCCCGACGAGGAAGACACCGGCCCCCTGCCCCGGGTGGTCGTCTAGGCGACAGGAATGCCGCCGGAACCGGAGAACCCCCTCTCTAAGAACTCGTCTATCAAAGAGGGGCTATGCCATGAAGAAGCTCAGCGTCATCGCAGTCGCCGGGTTGCTCGTAGTAGCGCTCGTGCAGCCGGCAACAGCCGGCGGAGCCGGCCACCAGCACGTTGAGGGCGCTATCTCACTCCCTGCACCCTTCGTCCAGGGCACTTTCGCAGGTTGTTGGGGCGGGGCCACGCGGCGCACCTACACGGCCAGCCAGAACCAGGTGAACGGAGTTGTGGGTTTCGCTTTCGACGTCGACAAGGCGACATGGAACAAGCCCTTCGTCCTCGAAGCTGCAGGTGGCCAGGGGACCGTCGACCTCGACCTGTTCATGTACTCGACCTTCCCCGGACCGGAGGAGACGCCGAACGACCCCGTTAACGGCGGCACCCCCGTGTCGGTCGACTTCCAGACCCGCGCTGCGGGTGGCGAGTCGGGCAAGGTGCCCGTGGGCACGGTGAAGGCGATCGTCTGCATGTATGCGGGACCTGAGTACGCGGGTGTCGACTCAACCTTCAGCTACATGGCCGGCAAGGGCGTGAAGCTCCCCAAGAGCTAGAGCTTCAGAACGACTTGCTAACGAGGGCCCCCGGTTCGCCGGGGGCCTTACTCGTAGGGGGCCCCGGCGCAATACGCTCGTCCTAGTGACGACCACCGCGATCATCGCTGCGCTTGTGGCGGCCTTGGCTTGGGCCGTCATCGAAGGCATGGGTCGCTTCTATCCCGCACGGCAGACGTATCACAGGCTTCGGAGCCGTCACGGTCGGCGCGCGGTGCGGGCGATGCGTGTGCGGATCGAGGGGGCCGCGTCACAACGCTCGCCCCGCGTGCTCGCGATCGTGCTCGGCGTCCTGATGGCGGCATGGATCGCATCGGCAAGCCTGATGGACAAGCGTTGGTACGAGGTCGTGTGGGATGTGATGCCGTATGCCTTTGTGGGGGCCGCTCTGATGAGGGCGCCGGTGATCTTTCGGAAGATCGCGGCCCGCATGAAGCGTTACGAGGACGAATATGGAGGCCTCCCGGAAGCCGACGAAGGCGATGGGGGAGCGACAGCGGTGGCCTTGTGAGCGTGGCGCTGGCCGATGCGCGGCTCTATCTCGTTTCCACCGGGCGTTTGGCTGCCGGATATCTCGTCGACATGGTCCCGGAGCTCGTGGAGGCCGGGGTCGACATCATCCAACTGCGGGAGAAGGATCTCGAGGCCAACGACGTCATCTGGGTCGGTGAACCGCTCGGCCGCGCCTGCAAAGAGGCCGGTATCCCGTTCATCGTCAACGATCGGCCCGATGTCGCCCTGGCCCTGAAGGCAGACGGCGTTCATCTCGGGCGTAACGATCTGCCGGTCAAGGCGGCGCGTCGAGTGATCGGTCGACGAGCGATCGTCGGGCGCTCGACGCACTCGGTTGCCGACATCGAGACCGAGATCGAGACCCGGGCTCAGGTCAACTATCTCGCCGTCGGCCCGGTGCACGCCACACCTACAAAGCCGGAGCGTCCGGGGACGGGTCTTGGGCCGGTTCGCTACGCGGCCGAGACCTTGAAGATCCCGTTCTTCGTCACAGGCGCGATGTCTGAGGAAACGCTCCCCGCGGTGCTCCAGGCCGGAGCCCGGCGGATCGTGGTGGTGCGGGCGATAACGCAAGCGCCCGATCCCGTCGCCGCGGTTAAACGCTTGCGCGGGATGTTGGACGAGTTCCCCCTGTAATCTCCCAACCCATGTCCCTTCGCCCGCGGATGGAATGGCTCCTCATCCTCGTGCCTATTGCGATCTTTCTCGAGCTCACCCACGCCAACGAGATCGCGATCTTCGTCGTCTCCGCCCTCGCGATCTTGCCGGCGGCCAGCCTCATGGGCCACGCCACCGAGGAGCTCGCGACCCGTGCGGGATCGCAGCTCGGAGGACTTCTCAACGCGACGTTCGGGAACGCCGCCGAGCTGATCATCGCCTTCTTCCTCATCCTGGAAGGTCAGTTCGACATCGTGAAGGCATCGATAACCGGTTCGATCATCGGCAACGTGCTGCTCGTGCTGGGGCTCTCGTTCGTCGTAGGAGGTTGGAAACGCATCCAGCAGAACTTCAACGTCGCGACCGCGCAGCTGCACTCGGCATCGCTCGTGATCGCGGTCGTGGCTTTGATGATGCCGGCACTGTTCGCGTTCACGCCGGAGGCCACCGGCTTTCGGACCGAGGCGATCTCGATCGGCGTTTCGATCATCCTGATCCTGACGTACGCCGCCAGCCTCATATTCGCTCTCAAGACGCACAAGTCGCTATTCATCAGCGCGGGCCACAATGAGGAGCCGAAGTGGTCGTTGCGTCGGGCACTGGCCACGCTCGGCGGCGCGACCGTTCTTGTAGCACTGATGAGCGAGTTCCTGGTTGGGGCGTTGGACCACACCGTCGAGGAGCTCGGGTTGTCGGAGTTGTTCGTCGGGCTCATCATCGTGCCGCTCGTCGGAAACGCGGCCGAGCATTCGTCCGCCATCTTCCTGGCGGCCAAGGACAAGATGGATATCTCGATCGAGATCGCGATCGGCTCGTCGGTTCAGATCGCATTGTTCGTCGCCCCCGCACTGGTTTTCCTGTCCTTGGCCGTCGGCGATCCGATGGATCTGATCTTCACCGGTTTCGAGATCGCAGCCGTCGGGTTCTCGGCCGCGATCCTCGCCTTCATCGCGCTTGACGGGCGCTCCAACTGGTTCGAGGGGGTCCAGCTCCTGGCCGCCTACTTGATCATGGCGATCTCGTTCTTCTTCCTCTAGGGAGGTAACCCTTGCCGCGCGCCATCGACTTCCACGTTCATGCATCGATCCCGGAATGGCTCGAGGGGTCGATCGGCCCGATGCTCGAAGCGACCGCGCGCTACTTCCGCAGCGAGGTGAGGGTGCGGACCGTCGAGCAGATGGCTCAGGAGTACGCGGACTGGGATCTCCTCGGGGTGCTGCTGGCATGGGACGCCGAGACCGCGAGCGGCATGCCGCCGCTGACGAACGACAAGGTCGCAGAGATCTGCACCGCTTATCCGGAGCAGTTCATCGGCTTCGCGAGCGTCGACCCGCACAAGCCCGATCATGTCGACGAGCTGGAGCGAGCGGTTAGCGAGCTCGGCCTGCGGGGGCTCAAGATCCACCCGCAGGTCCAGGCCTTCTATCCGAACGAGCCCCAGTACACGCCTCTATGGGAGAAGTGCGAGGAGCACTCGCTCCCGATCGTCGTGCACGTCGGACAGACGGGGTTGGGGGCGGGAGTGCCGGGCGGCTCGGGGATCGCCTACGACTACGGCCGCCCGATGCTCATGGACATGGTCGCGGCCCGCCATCCGGACTTGACGGTTGTCATGGCTCACTTCGGCTACCCCTGGCATCTCGAGGTGCTCGCCAGCGCGATGCACAAGACCAACGTGTGGGTGGACCTCTCCGGCTGGCGCCCCAAGTACATCCCGGAGGAGGTCAAGCGCGACGCTCGCGGCCGCCTGTCCGATCGGTTCGTGTGGGGGAGCGACTATCCGATGCTCGACCCGGGGCGAATCCTGGCCGAGTTCGACGAGATGGGCCTCGGCGACAAGGAGCGCGATGTGCTCTACAACAACGCCGCGAGATTGCTGGGAATAGAACAGTAGCAAGCACTCCTGCCCAAATTACTTAGGCCAACCGCCTTGCTTACGTATTCAAGTCAAGCCCGATGGAGTCGATGCTCGGGTAAGAGCAACACTCTTTCGGCAGGGGGGTTGGGATGGCACAGGCAGCGGCTCAGTTACTCGAAGCACCGGCGATCAGTAAGGACGAGCTCTTCCGCCGGGCCCAGGCTCGTGCTTTCCGCCACATGAGCTCAATCTGGTACGGCCCCGATAAGCGCCGGGCGATCCGCGAGGGCATCGAGCAGATCATCCGGGCCGGAGAGGACTTCGTGGGGGAATCCCACAGCACCCCGCACGTTTAGCATGAAGAGGATATGGGTGCAGAAGAAGACCAGACGATCAAGGAACAGGTGATCGAGGCCCTCAAGACGGTCGACGATCCCGAACTGGGCATCGACATCTGGAACCTCGGCCTCGTCTACGAGGTCGACGTGGACGAAACCAACAACGTCAAGGTCGACTTCACGCTGACCACCATGGGCTGCCCGATTGGCCCCATGATCGACGAGCAGATCAAAGGCGCGACCCAGTACATCGAAGGCATCGGGGAGGTCACGACCGAGCTGGTCATGTACCCGCCCTGGACTCCCGAGAAGATGAGCCCCCTGGCTCGCTCCGCCCTCGGCCTCGTGGGCTAGCTCCCGGCGGCTTCAGATCCTGTTGCCGGTCTCTTCGTACTCCTCCGCCGCGAACTCGTCTCTCGACAGGAAGCTCAAGGCCGAGGCGGCTTCTTCCGCCAGGACGGTCCGGCCCTCGCCCTCGAGGTCGAAGTGATAGACCACGCACCCCCCTGGGAACGTGTAGTAGCGCCTGCCGACGTAAGAGTCGCTCAACTCTTCGATCTCCTCGTGCCTGGTCGCGCCGACCTCGTCTGACGGAACCTCTGTGGCCCCAGCGTGATCGCAGCTCTCGGTGAACACCATCTTCACGGGCCTGTCCGGAGCGCGATCCGATTCGATCCACATCTCTGCGATGCCGTCACGGACCGTGAAGGTCTTCATGAACCAGCCCTGCGGGAGCGTCTCCAGGCAAGGCAGGAGCTCCGCGCTCGGCACGGACTGTGACAGCAGGATCAAGACATCCCGGTAGAACGCCCGGCATTCGGGTGCGCGATCGACATGGGCGTAGACGTGGCTCACTCGGGGTGCGCCGAACAAGCCGAGGCCCCTCAGGTTGCCGAAAACGGCCTGGCTTACGAGAAAGAACGTTAGAAGGACCATCGCCGTCAACCCCAATCGCCGCCAGCTCCAGCGCTGGATCGAGATCGGCCGACACTTGGGCGCCAGCTGCCGGAAACGGGCCACGATGTCGCGGCCGTCCTTCCTCAACATCCCGCGCGACTGGCTTGGCATCGTCACGCCTCTGGTCGCGGCGAAGGCCTCGCCGATCTCGTCGGGAGTGAAGTAACGCAAGGCCCGCTTGTAGATCGTGTCGGGGTCAGAGCGGAGCGCGAGCACGATCATCATGTTCGCCAGATCGACGGCTTCGCGCCAAGGCGACGGCCTCACCTGACCGAATGCGAGGTCGATGAGAAAGACTTTGCCATCGCCCACGAGAAGGTTGGACGGCTTGATGTCGCGATGAGCGAGCCCTGCGTCCCAGAGGCTGCGAACGACCCTTAGCGCCGAGTCGATGACCTCGTCGTCGACCTCCGCGTCGAGGATCTCCTTGCAGCCCTCGAAGAACTCGGTGACGATCAGGTACTCGCGCTCGGGAGTGATCACGACGAAGCCATATGGAGTGGCGGTGGGAAGCCCGGCGTCCCGCATGACTCTCAACATGTAGTCCTCGTATTGGACGAGGCGAGTGACGGTGTTGAACGAGGCCTCGTCCTCGAGGCGGCCGTAGAGGAGGGTGCGGCCGAGCTTGTACCAGCGATCGGCGCGCAGGTGATTGACGGCGTAGAGCTTCGCGAACAGCTTGGGGTCCCCAGGTTCGTCCAGGGTCATGAGGATGGGCGTGGATCCTCCCGAGCCCGCGAGGCCGAACGGCTTCATGGACTTCACGGCCAGACCAAGTTGCTCCTGCAGAGCCGTCCGGATCGCCTCTCCACGAAGGCCCCCGATATCGAGGTGCGCGCCCTTGGCCTTGCGGTAAGTCACGGGAAAGATCTCGTTCGGCGTGAACGTGCGGTAGGCGATGACCGGGATCGTGATGCCCAGCGTCGCTCCCATCACCAAGTCGAGAGGATGGTCGAGCCCGAGGTACATCCTGCTCAGAGACAGCAGTGCTATCCCGATCCATGTCGTCCACTTCGCGATCGAGCGTGGGAGTCCGGGCGGCGTGATCGTGTAGGCAACGCCAAGAAGGGTCACCGCGAAGGCTGCGACGGGTCGCGATGGAAGGGCCATCCCGTCCCAGTGGCCGATGATCTCGACCTCGAACGGGCGCGCACGCTGTGAAAGTGTTGGCGATCCAGTCGGTTACTACGAAAACGGTCAAGAGCGTTCCGAGGTAGACGAACAGGTGACGGAACCTCTTGAACGCGATGAGCGTGATGAGGGTCGCCCATTGGATGACTGCCAGCGTCCAGTCCGAGCCGAGAGCCGCGAAGGCTTCCATCAGGTCGGTCAGCCATGGAGTCCGAATCTCAGAGAGCTCAAGGAGGAAGGCGCCCTCGATGTTGTCGAGCCCCGGCCCGATCGTGCCGAAGATGGCCACGCTGATCATGAGTGCGAACAGACAGCCGACGGCGATCAAAAGCCATTTGCCGCTCTTGTTCAGATGCTTGGGAAGGGGAGGTCTCTCTCCCGATGGGCGTCGGTGCTTCCTCTCCGGGTGCTCCGGACCGGCTAAGGACGTCTTGGGAGTTGCCATCAGTCGGCAACTCCCGCGACCCAACGCTCGGCCGCTTGACGAGGGCTGTGGGTTTCCTCTGCGACGAGCTCGTTGAGATCCCGGAGGTCCTCGACGGTGAGCTCCGAGGTCGCTTCTCCCAGAAGGTCGAGCATTTCGCCGCCGACCTCGTCGATAGCCGCGTCACTCGCCACCGCGAAGATGTGATCGGCGGGCTGTAGACGCCGATCGTCTTCCAGGACGACGAGACGGGCGTCGAAGAGGTTGGGGTCTGTCGTGAACAGGAGCCCGACGTCGATCTCACCCGAATGGAGGGCCGCCAGGGTCAGCGGCCCCCCCGCGTCCAGCGCCTGAAACGACTCGAACTCGAGGCCGTACGCGTTCTCGAGCCCTTGAAGGCACAGCGGACGAGTCGGACACTCCGGTGGACCACCGAGGGTGAGGTCCTCGGCCACCTCGGCGAGATCGCTGATCCGTTCGAGCCCGTACCGGGAAGCCGTCGCCGAAGTCACGACGAACTCGTTTCGGTTCTGAGCAGGGGCCGGTTCGGTCGCGACGAGATCGCGGTCGGCAAGGGCGTTCGCGAGAACCTCATCCTGGTCGACCGCCAGCGCTTGCTCGGGGGATAGGAAGCGAAGAAGCGTGCCCTGATATTCCGGAGCGACGTCAACTACACCTTGTTCCAGCGCAGGAATCATGTACTCACGCGAAGCCACGTCGGACACGACCTCGGCGGTGAATCCGGCGCGCTCCAGAGTCAACTCGTACACGTGCGCGAGCACCAGACTTTCTGCGAAGGGATAGGCCCCGATCTTCACGTCGGCTTCGCGTGCAGCGGGGGTGCCCTCGTCCGATGAACAACCCGGTGCCACGAGAGCCACGACGGCTATGCCTAGGATCCAGGCGTTCAAGTCCCTTCCTCGGCCCTCAGGGTCGGGCGCCCCTCGGCGATCGACTGCTCGCCGCGGTTTTTCCGCTCCTCCAGCGGATGTAGGCGACGAGTCCGAATGGGATCGGCAACACGTACGTGAGGAGACGGTAGAGGAGCACGGCCGCCACGACCGCCGGCTCGTTTCCTCCAGCAGCAACGAGGGACGCAGACATTCCCAACTCCACGACACCCAGCCCGCCCGGAGTGATCGGGATGGCGGATATCAACCTGATGAATGCGAACGCCGCGAGGGCCTCGATCGTGGTGACCTGGGCCGAAGACACACCCACGTGGCGCAGGCATAGAAGCAGCACCAGGAATAGCGACAGGTGGCTGACGACGGTCGCGGCCGTAAGGAATAGCCAGCGCTTTCGTAGCAGCGCGATGGCGCTCTCGCGGAAACGCACGAGCCCGTCGCCCCACCCGGTGACGGCGGGCTTGCGGACGATCCGAAGAGCCCCCGAGACGATGCGACCCATGCGCTCGCCCAACCGGCGTGCGAAACGCTCGCTCTTCAGGGACAACGCGAACAGAGCGATCGCCCCCGCGAGCACTCCCACCCCCACGATCGCTGCAGTGACGAGTCCTCCTCCTACGGACTGCGTCAGCGCAAGCAGCGCGAGGGCGACGACGGGCATACCCAGCTTTACGAAGTTGTTCCACAGGCCCGAGACGACGATTGAAAGTCCGACCTCGGTTCCCGAGAAGCCGTACGACGAGTAGAGGCTGTAAGTGACCGCGATCCCGATAGCGCTTCCTCCCGGCAGCGTGTTGGTGACCGCCGTCGACATCAGGTTGACCTTCATCGCTTGCCAGATATTCGAACCTGGCAGCGACGCGATCATCACGAACCAGTAGGTGAAGATGTTCCAGGCGGCGGCTCCGACCAGTGTGGTGACCTCGAGCCAGGTCATGGCCCTGAAGACCGCCCAGACCTCGGAGAAGTCGGCCATCTTCGGCAGCGCGTAGAAGAAGACCGCACCGATGATTGCCACCGAAAAGAGCGCGCGGAGTCTTCCCCGCGCTCATGCGCTTGGCCTGTCGTCCCAAACCAACCCGCTTCCCCTAGATGTTCACTTGATTCAAGATGCGATGGGTGTAGCCGTCTACGCACTTAAAGGAGACAAACGGTCCTAACCAGCGCGAATACCCGTTACAAACATGACCTTGTGTGGGTCGCGTGGGCAGCCATCGGCATGGCCGTCCTACTCGCGATGAGTTTCCAGATCGAGGGCGACAAGGTCGGCTGGTTCGAGTTGCGGGTCTTCGAGTTCGTGAACGGTCTTCCCGGGCTCTTTTCTTGGCCGGTGTATCCGTTCATGCAACTCGGGAACTTGCTGGTCCTCCCGGCTCTCGCGTTGGGCGCTCTGATCTTTTGGCGGTGGCGGTTGGCCCTCGCCCTCGCCCTCTTGGTCGCGGCCAAGCTCTACGCGGCCCGGGTCGTCAAGGACCTCGTCTCGCGCCACCGCCCCGCGGTCTTCCTCGACGACGTCGCGATCCGGGCGGGCTCGTCCGATAGCGGATTCGGGTTCGTGTCCGGCCATGCCGCGGTCGCGTTTGCGGCAGCCACCGTGATCCACCCTTACGTCCATGGATGGCTGCGGGCGTTGGTCTGGACGCTGGCTGCCTTGGTCTGCGTAGGCCGCGTCTACGTGGGCGCTCACCTCCCGATGGATGTGGTTGGAGGTGGAGGCCTCGGCGTCGCGCTCGGGGCCCTGATCAACCTGGTCGTCGGGACCCCCGAGCGACGAGGCGCGCTATCGGCTGAGTAACCTGCCCCCATGCCGGCGACTCATCTGGAATGCGCGCGCTGCGGTCTGAACCACTCGGCCTCCGAGGTGAACAACAGATGTAGCTGTGGGGGAACCTTGCTGGTTCGCTACGACCTCTCGTCGGTGGACACGAAAGCGTGGCCGGAACGGCCCGCGAGCATCGCCCGCTATCGGGAGCTCCTTCCGGTTGAGGACGCAGGCGCTCTGCAGGTGCCGATCACTCCGCTGTCGCGGATGAAGCACCTGGATGAACATTGGGGCCCGCCCGCCCCGCCCACCTACCTGAAGGACGACGGGATCCTGCCGACGGGCACATTCAAGGCGAGGGGAGCGGCAGTCGGCGTCGCGCGCGCGGCGGAGCTGGGGGTTACGAAGGCGGTCATGGCCAGCGCGGGCAATGCAGGTGCGGCGTGGGCCCTGTACGCAGCCGCGGCCGGCCTCGACCTGACCGTCGTCATGGCCGAGAGCGCGCCCGTCTCTCATAGAACCGAGGTCGAGATCGCCGGGGCCTCTCTCGAGCTGGTGCCGGGCACGCTCGCCGATGCCGGAGCGCGCGCCAAGGAGATCGCAAACGAGTCCGGAGCGTTCCTGGCGGCCACGTTCGCCGAGCCATATCGCGTCGAAGGCAAGAAGACCGCGTGGCTCGAGGTGTTCGAAGCGTTGGGGGCCTTCCCGCGCACGATCGTGCTGCCGGTCGGCGGGGGAGTGGCAGCCGTTGCCGCGGCAAAGGCGGCAGAGGAGCTAAGTGCCGTCGGCGCGATGGAAGGGGATCCTCCTCGCCTCGTCGGGGTCCAGCCGGCCGACTGCGCTCCGATCGCGCGCGCGTTCCACGATGGGAAAGACGATGTCGAACCGTGGCCATCTGAACCGCGCACGATGGCCTCGGGGCTGCGCGTTCCGGCCCCCTCGGAGGGCGCGCTCGTGTTGAAGGTGGTGCGGGCCTCCGGCGGCACGATGGTGACCGTCACCGAAGAAGAGATGCGGAGCGCGCTGCGGCTGCTGGCCAGAACCGAAGGCGTCCTCGCATGCCCCGAGGGGGCCGCGACCCTTGCCGCCGCCAAGCAACTGGCGGCGACCGGCGAGCTAGAAGGCCCCGTCGTCCTCTACAACACGGGGGCCGGGATCAAGTACCTCGACGTTATCTAGGGCAACATTTGACTGACTCCCTGCAGCCGTCGGCGACGGCTTCCGGTCGCCACTGTCAAACGGTTCCCCTCTAGGCCCAGAATTCCGCGAGTGCGTCGCCGTCCAGCGGCGCCACCCAGAACTCGGTCATCTTGCCGTCCTTCATGTGGAACACATGGACGGAGCGTGCCCCGTCCAGTCGCTTGCCGTTGCGCTCGGCGGACACGCTGACGATCCCGACGCCGTGCTCGTCGTTGGCGAGGAGATCGTGGATCTCTTGCTTGAAGGTGCCGCCCGTCTCCTGCATGAGCTTGCCGAAGAACCCCAGCACCTCGTCGACACCCTTGTAGTCGCCGTTGAGAGGCCCCGCGACGGTCGCGTGCCACACGATGTCGTCGGCGAAGAGTTCCTTGACGGCATCTAGATCGCCCTTGCCGAAAGCCTCGTAGCCGGTACGAGCACGGGTGAGATTGGGATGCTCGTGGTTTGACATGCTCCGCCTCCTTCTTGAGGGAACGCCTCGGGAAGCATCGCGCCGCCTTCGTCGGAGCCACAAGGGACTTGACTCGGGATGAGGGAAGCCCTACTATCGAACACACGTTCGACTCCGAGGAGACGGTTCTCCCCGGCCACTCGGCGGAAGGTTCCCCGGCCCTCCGCCCCCTCGTCGGAGCGAGCGAGAAGAACGGGGCCCGATGGGTCTGTCCTGCGCTTGGACGGATCGATTGGGCCCCTTTTCGTTCCACACATGGCATCCGCCTGAGCGGGGCCGAACCGAGTGACAGGGCGATGACCAAGCGCTACGACGAGCCGATCGAGGTTGTTGCGGATCCGATCGAGGCCGGCGCGCCCGTTGGGTTTCGGTGGCGCGGGAGGACCTACGAGATCGACCTGCGCCTCGACTCGTGGCGCCAGACGGGGGAGTGGTCCTCCTCAGGCGCACGAAGCGATCGTGAGTACCACCGGGTGCTGGCGCGCCCGGCCGGCGCGATGGCCACCGGCGACCTCGACCCCGACGGTTTCATGCCGCACATCGGCGCGGTCTACGACGTCTACCGCGGAGCAAACAACGACTGGAAGCTGGCCCGGATTTGGGACTAGGGAACGGGGCGGGCTTGGCCGGACCGCAGAGCAAACGCGGCTTCGTTCATCTTCATTGCCATACGACATGGTCGTTGCTCGATGGTGCTATCCCGGCCGATCACCTTCCTCACCTCGCCGCGGAGCGCGGCTTCGAGGCGGTGGCGATGACCGATCACGACTCGTTGTTGGGGGCCGTGAGGTTCGCGCGCGCCTGTAGGGCGGTGGGGATCAAGCCGATCTATGGAGCTGAGCTGACGCTCGCCGACGGCCATCACCTGACGGCGATCGCCAAAGATGCGACCGGCTACGGCAACCTCTGCCGGCTGATCACGGATGCACATCTAGCTAACGAGCGCGGGCATCCTGCGGCCACGTTCTCAAAAGTGGTCGAGCGAGCGGAGGGGCTGTTCGTGTTGTCGGGATGCGCTCGGGGCGAGATCGCCCGGCTCGCGGCCGCCGGCGCCATGCCCGAGGCGATCGCGGCGGCCCGCCGCCAGCGCGACCTGATCGGGGACGGCTACCGGATCGAGGTCTTCGATCACCGGGGCTACGGCCATCGCGCATTGCGTGACCGGCTCCTGGGGATCGCGCACGAGACCGGCATCCGCGCCGTCGCCACCAACGATGTTCACTATGCCGACCCGGTCGATGCGGTGACCCACGAGTTGCTGCACTCGATCCACGACATCGTGCCGTTGTCGAAGACCCACGCCCTGCGGGAGAACTCCGAGTACGGCTTCAAATCGCCCGCGGCGATGAGGGAGCTCTTCGCCGACGCGCCCGAGGCCGCCGACGAGACCATGCGCATCGCCGAAGCGTGCGAGTTCGACCTCGACCTCGGCACGTTCCATTTCCCGGACGTCCCCCTGCCTGAAGGTGCCACCGCGACGAGCTTGCTCGCGCAGCGCTGTTGGGATGGAGTCGCACGGCGCTACCCCGTCGTGACCGCGGCCGTCGAGGACCGGCTCCAGCACGAGCTCAACATGATCTTTCGTCTCGGCTTTGCAGCATTCTTCATGCTGGTCGCCGACATCGTCGATGCGATCCGGGCGATGGGTATCCGCTGCGCCTGCCGGGGAAGCGCGGCCGGCTCGTTGGTCTGCTACGCACTCGGGATCTCCGACGTCGACCCCGTCCGCTACGACCTGCTGTTCGAGCGGTTCATGAACACGCGACGCGAGGAGATGCCCGATATCGACGTCGACGTCGAGAGCCACCGGCGCGAGGACGTGCTCGATCACATCCTCGCCACCTACGGCGACGACCAGACGGCGGTCTGCTGCATGGTGGATACGTTCCGGGCTCGCATGGCGATCCGCGAGGTGGGCAAGGCACTGGGGCTGCCCCCCGATGAGATCGACCTCGTCGCCAAGGCCTTCCCGCGCGTGAGCGCGGCGAGCATCCCCCAGGCGATCGAACGCCTGCCAGAGCTGGCAAACAGCAACCTCGACGCGGGCCAGCTCGAGCGGCTCTTCGAGCTGTGTCTCGCGATCGACGGGTTCCCGCGCCACCTCGCCCTGCACCCGTCGGGGGTCGTGCTGTCTTCGGCCGACCTTGCCGATCGCGTCCCGATGCAGGAGTCCTTCCACGGCTTTCGCATGCTGCAGGCCGACAAGGACGACGTCGAGGAGTTGGGCCTGGTCAAGCTCGACGTGCTTGGAGTGAGGATGTTCTCGACGATCACTCACACCTGCGACGAGATCGAGCGGGTGCGCGGCGAGCGGATCGACCTCGACTCACTCCCGCACGACGACGAGCCGACGTTCGAGCTGATCCGGACCTCGCGCACGTTGGGGTGCTTCCAGATCGAGTCGCCCGGCCAGCGCGAGCTGCTCGCCCGGCTCCAGCCGAGCACTTTCGAGGATCTCGTCGTCGAGATCTCGCTGTTCCGGCCGGGCCCGGTCAAGTCCGACATGATCTCGCCCTACCTCGACCGCCGCCACGGTTTCCAGGAATTGCGCTATCCCCACCCGCGCCTCGAGGCCGCGCTGAGGGAGACCAACGGCATCGTCGTCTTCCACGAACAGGTGATCCGAGTGATCGCGGCCGCGACCGGCTGCAGCCTCGATGACGCCGACTTTGTGCGCCGCCACCTCGATTCGGACAGACCTGCGCTTCCGGATGACCCTAGCGACAAGCCCAGGCATCCCGTGGACCTCGACGCCGAGACCTGGTTCAAGACCCGAACCGTCGCCAACGGTTTCACCCAAACCCAGGCCGAGGCCTTGTGGAATGAAGTGTTCGCGTTCGCCAGCTTCGGGTTCTGCAAATCTCACGCGGCCGCGTTCGCGCTCCCGACCTACCTGTCGAGCTACCTCAAGGCGCACTTCCCGGCCGAGTTCTACGCCGGCGTGCTCACCCACGACCCCGGCATGTACCCGAGGCGGCTGATCGTGGCCGATGCCCGTCAGTTCGGGATCCTGATCCTGCCGCTCGACGTCAACGCCTCCGACAAGGTCTATCGAGCCGAGCACACTCCCGACGGTCTGGGGGTCCGGCTTGCGTTCAGCGAGGTGCGCGACATCTCGGAGGCCGAGATCGACTCGATCCTGACCGCGCGCGCCGAGACCTTATTCACGTCGCTCGAAGACCTGTGGCGACGCACGGAGCTGAGCCAACCCGTGCTCGAGCACCTGGTCCATGTCGGCGCGCTCGACGCACTCGCCGGGACCCGGTCGCGGCGCGAGCTGGTGTGGCGGGTCGCGGATCTCGTGACCCAGCCCAAGGTGAAGGCCGGCGCGCAGATGAGTATCAGCTTCGACGAGCCCATCGCGGAGAACCTGGGCGAGCTCCCGCCCTACACATCCATGGAAGAAGTGGAGGCCGAGCTCGCCACCACCGGGATCGATGCTCGCCGTCACGTGATGGAGCTGTACAGCCCCCTGCTGGCCGAGCTTGGGTGCACGCCGGCGACCTCGCTCGGCTCGCTTCGAAGCCGCTCGCACGTGTGGGTCGCCGGGGTCAAGGTCGCGAGCCAGACGCCGGCGATCCGCTCGGGCCAGCGCATCATCTTCGTCACGCTCGATGACCTGACCGGGCCCATCGACATCACGATCTTCGAGCGAGCCCAACCACGCTGCGCCCGAACGGTATTCAGCTCGTGGCTCCATCTCGTCCACGGCGAGGTCCGGATGAGGGGAGGAGCCTCTCTCACCAGGCAGACCGATCCCAACGCGGTCGGCATCACGGTCGTCGCCGAGGAGGTTTTCGACCTCGCCGAGATCGCAGCAGAGCGAGCCAAGGGAGTTCCGATCGACAAGGCTGTCGCGGCCCAGAGGCGACGACAGGTGGAGAGCGCCCTGGCCCCGGGCTCGGCCGACAAGGCTCCCACCCGTTTGTGGCACTCGAGCGGCGGGAGCTCCGGGCGTTAGCACTACAGGTGTAGTCCCATTCATGGCGAATTGATAGGTATGCGAATGTTGGGGCCAATCGTGCTCGTTCTGCTTGTGGGTGCCGCACTTCCTGCTGCTGCCCGATCCGAAGTCGAAGCGGAGCACCCCCGGGTCCAGACCCAGAGCTACGAGACGACTTACGGCGCCCGCACCTATCACGATCCGGATCCCTACCTCGGGCTGGCGCCCGAACCGGAGCCGATGGTCTTCCATCCTCGCCCCGGGGACCGTTCGGTGCGACTCGATATCGACGACGCCTCGGGGCGCAACGTGATCGCCTTCGCCTCCCAGGGCGACGTCGAGGAGGACATGTGCACGGTCTCGGGATCGTTGCCCGTGACCGGCCGGGAGCCGCTTCTTGTCCGGGTCTACTCCGGCGCCTGTGCCAACCACAACTGGGGTTTCACGAGTACCGGCACGATCACCGCCACTTTCTCCCGAAAAGTAGTTCCCGGCGGTCAACCAGAGCATGAACACCCATGAAAGGAGTCCGGATGAAGCGTTTGGCAGTGATCTTGGTGATGAGCCTGCTCGTTCCCTTGGCGATGGTCGCGGTGGGTTCGGTGCCGGCCACCGCCCAGGGGCCGTCTCAGGGCGGGTTCACCTCAGACAACGTCGAGTATGTGGGCTTCGTGCCCTTCGATCAGTCGACCTCGACCGGCGTGTCGATATTCGGCCAGTACATGTATCTGACGAGCTGGAAGAACATCTCGATCTACGACATCTCCGATCCACTCAACCCGGTCCAAACGGCTGTGCTCCCCGTCGGGTTCATGTTCGAGAACGAGGACGTGGGGGTCGACCCGAAGCAGAGCTTCCTGTTGTTCTCGGAGTCCCTGCCGATGGATGCGCTGCATGTCTACGACATCGAGGACAAGACCAACATCGTAGAGATCGCCTCCTTGGCGGGCGCCGGCGACCACACGACGTCGTGCATCCTCAAGTGCACCTTTGCATACGGCTCGGACGGCACCATCGTGGACCTGCGGGACCCCGCCAACCCGAAGTTCGTCGCCGAAAGGACGGCCGAGAACAGCTGGCACAAGCAGACCGGCATCGGCCCCTCCGGGGCGCACGACGTCAGGGAGTTCAAGAACGGCTTCGTCATCGTGTCGCCGATCGACGACCCGTTGCAGATCCTCGACGTGCGTGACCCCGCCCATCCCAAGGTGGTCGCTCGGGGCGAGCACCCCAACAACGCCGGCTACCTCTTCCACTCGGGTGTCTGGCCCAACCAGGGCAATGACCGTTGGCTGATCATGCAGGGTGAGGAGAACGTCAACCCACGCTGCGACCCCGAGGCGAACGGGCCGATCCTCACCTACGACACCACGGGTTGGGAGAAGACCCAGACTATGAAGCTCGTCGACCATTACGCGGTCCAGAACGGGACCTTCACCGACGGCAACCCGCCGGCCAACGGCTTGGGCTGCTCGGCGCACTGGTTCGAGGAGCACCCGACCTTCGATAACGGCGGGCTCCTGGCCGTCGGCTACTACGAGCATGGAACCCGGTTCCTGAACGTGAGCCCCAAAGGGAAGCTCACCGACCCGGGTTACTTCCTTCCGTTCAGCGGCTCCACTTCGGCCGCTTACTGGGTCACTGAGAATCCCAAAGACAACCTGGTCTACGCGGTCGATTACGTGCGGGGGATCGACATCCTTCGTTACACCGGCCCGGAGATCAAGCCCCAGCCCGGCGGCGGTGGCGGTGGTGGCGGGGAAGAGCCCGGCCAGGGTGGCGGTAACGCGCAGGACAAGCGTCCCTTCGTCCGGATGAAGACGACTCCCAGCCGGCCTCCTCGGGGAGGAAGGGTCACCTTCACGATCACGATGCGGGCATGTCGCAGCGGACTCAACCCCGCAGGCACAACGATCGAATTGAAGAGGCACAAGGGACGGAAGTTCGTGACTGTCGCAACGAAGAAGTTCGATCGCTCTTGCAGCGAGGTGTTCAGGCAGAAGGCCAATTTCAAACAGGCTGAGTTCCGAGCTGTATGGCCCAAGCAGAAGAAGGGCTACAGCGCCGGTCGGTCCGAGGACGAGACGGTCCGCACGAGGGGCTAGCCCGTCCCATCTGTTCGGCGGTACGGCCTAGCCCGTCCCGCGGCGGCGGGCCTCCGGCTTCATCCAGGGGGCCTGCCAGCCGCGGTCCGCATCCGACAGGGTCGTGCCCGGGGGCAAGAGCTCGTCGAGCGCGTCGAGGGTCGACTCGTCGAGCGTCACCTCGGCCCCCGCGAGCAAGTCCTCAAGCTGTTCCATCGTGCGGGGCCCGATGATCGCCGACGTCACCGCCGGATGGGCGAGCGTGAACGCCATCGCGAGATGCACCAACGACACCCCAGCCTTGTCTGCGATGACCGTCAGCTCGTCCACGAGATCTAGCTTGCGCTGGTTCTGGGGTAGCGAGAGGTCGTAGCGAGCCGCAACCGGGCTCCCGCGCTCGGCGAAGCGCACCGCTCGTGAGTCCGAGGGCGCCTCGACGTCCCGGCGGTACTTGCCGCTCAACCAGCCTCCCGCCAGGGGACTCCACACGATGACGCCCATGCCGTATCGCTGCGTCACGGGGAACAGCTCTTCTTCCACGTGACGCACGAACAACGAGTACGGAGGCTGCTCGCAAACGAAGCGCACCAGGTTCCGTCGCTCGCTCGTCCAGTGGGCCTCGACGAGCTGCCAGCTCGGGAAGGTCGAAGAGCCGACGTAGCGGACCTTGCCCTGGTGGACGAGATCGTCGAGGGCGCCCAGCGTCTCCTCGATCTCTATCCGAGGGTCGGGCCGGTGGATCTGGTACAGGTCGATGTGATCGGTACCCAAGCGGCGGAGGCTGTTCTCGACTTCGCGCATGATCCAGAGGCGCGAGTTGCCGCGCTCGTTGATGCTCCGGCCCATCGGACCGTGGACCTTTGTGGCCAGGACGACCTCGTCTCGCTTGCCCTTCAGGGCGCGGCCGACGATCTCCTCGGATTCGCCGGCGGAATAGACGTCGGCCGTGTCGATGAAATTCACCCCACCATCCAGGGCGGCGTGGATGATGCGAACGCATTCGTCGGTGTCGGTGTTGCCCCACGAGCCGAACATCATGGCCCCCAGGCAATGGGCGCTTACCTTGACCCCGGTCCGGCCGAGCCGCCGATATTCCACGGCGCCATGATGACAGACTGAGGTGTGACCCAGACTCCGATCCTGCACGTGGACATGGACGCGTTCTATGCCTCGGTCGAGGTGGTCAAGGACCCCTCGCTCGCCGGGCATGCGGTGATCGTCGGAGGGGTCGGGGGCCGGGGAGTGGTCACCTCCGCGTCATACGAGGCGAGGGCATTCGGCGTGCACTCGGCCATGCCCACGGTGACGGCCCGGCGGCTCTGCCCTCAGGCGGTGTTCCTGCCCAACGACTTCGATGCCTATCTCGATTACTCCGCTCGGATCAGGCGGGTGTTCGAGTCCTTCACCCCCCTGGTGGAACCGCTCTCTTTGGACGAGGCGTTCCTCGACGTGTCCGGCTCGGCGAAGCTGTTCGGCACACCCGAAGCGATCGCGGCGGAGATCAAGAAGAAGGTGGGAACCCTCGGGATCCGATGCACCGTCGGGGTTGCGCCGAACAAGTTCCTGGCCAAGACCGCTTCGACCCAGGGCAAGCCCGACGGCCTCCTCGTCGTGCGACCGGAAGAGATCGAGTCCTTCTTGCATCCCCTCCCGATCACCGCCCTCTGGGGGGTCGGCCCGCAGACCGGCGAGATACTGCGCCGCTTGGGCCTTCGCACGGTGGCGGATGTGGCTCGCCTTTCGCGCCGGACCCTCGAGCGGGCTGTCGGGGATGCGCTGGGAGCCCATCTCCATGCTCTGGCCCAGGGTCACGACGACCGCCCGGTCGAGCCTCATGAGCCCGCCAAGTCGGTCGGCTCGGAATCGACCTTCGACCAGGATCTGGATTCCTACCCGGCAATCTTGAAGGAGATCCTCCGGCTGAGCGATCGGACCGCCACGCGCTTGCGCGAGAGGGGCCTGTGCGGAAGGACCATCACGCTCAAGGTCCGCTTCTCCAACTTCAAGACGATCACGCGGTCCCGGACGCTGACCGAAGAGCTCGACACGACCGGCGAGATCTACGAGGTCGCCCGGGAGCTCTACCTCAAGCTGAAAACCGACCGGGTTCGCATCCGGCTCTTGGGTGTGACCGCGAGCGGGATCGCTCCCGGCCCGCCACAGAGACAGATGAGCCTCTCCCCGGCCCCGGCCCGCCGCTGGCACGAGGCGAGCCAAGCCGTGGACGACATACCGCGCGCGCTTCGGCGAGAGCGCGGTGACCCCGGCGGCTCTACTCGACTAGTCCGGCACAAGCCGCACAAGTCTCACTTCAGTAACATGAAGTCAGCGGCCCAGCCGAGCCTGCTCCGCGACCAAGTATCTCGTTCAATCGTTCCGCCCTACCTATAATCGTCCTTACAGTGCCGTTGTCAGACCGAGAACAGCAGATCCTCCAAGAGATCGAGCAGCAGCTCAGATCTGACGACCCCGCGTTCGGGAACGATCTCGAATCGTCCAAGTCGACCGCCGGCAGGAACGTGAGGCTCGGGATAGTCCTGTTCGTCGTGGGGCTCGTGATGCTGGTGGCGTTCTTCGTAACGGGCTCACTGCTGGTCGGGGTCGCTGCGTTCGCTGCGATGGTGGGCGGGATCGTCGTTCTCGTAGGGGGTATACGAAGGCTTCTTCTGCATCGCGACGAACCGGGGCCGAAGGACCGGCTGACCGGGATGTTGGCTCGGTGGGAGAAGCGTTTGCGCGATCGATACAAGCGCATCTAAGCGCCGTTCGAAAAATATTTGCTCGAACTTGCCTCAGGGGTTGTCGCGCGCGCTCAGCGCGCGCTAGATTCGCCTCTGGTCAGTTAATCGGGGATGTCGCGGCAGAAGAAGCCTCCGCGACATTCCGTTGAATCTTTGTAGAGCTGGGCATCAATCTTGTTTCTGGTCGATCTTGGGGGAGGTTCGCGCGCTTTCATGGAGGGTTTCACCGCAGAGCAGGCATCGCGTTTCAGTGGTTGCACGGCACATCAGCTGAGGTACTGGGACCGCATCGGTCTCGTGAAACCGGGGGTTCAGGCAACGGGAGGCCGTCCCGGGGTCCGGCGTCTCTATGCGTTCCGTGACGTGGTCGCGCTCCGCGTGATCCGTTCGTTGCTGGATGGTGGGATGAGCCTGCAAAGGGTTAGGCGCGCGATCGAGTTCCTTCGCAAGAAGGCGGGGCTGGACGAGCATCTGTCGGAGATCAAGCTCGTGACCGACGGAACCAGCATCTTCAAGATCTGTCGCAACGATGGCGAGGTACTGGACGCGCTGAGGGAAGGCCAGATGGCGTTCTTCCTCGCCATCGACGACATCGCCCGCAGCGTCGACGCCCGCGTTACGCAGTACCTCTACGACCGTGACGAGTTCATCAGGGCTCTGAGGACGCTGGAGTCAGACCTGGAACAGGAGCTGCAGCCCGAGGCGCGTCGAAGGCTCCGAGCTATCAGGTAGCCAGCGCTTTCAGGTAGCGAGCGACCGAGGCGAGAACAGCCTGCGGACCTTCTCGTACCAGCTCGCCCTTTTCCACAGACGGGATCTGAGCTCGGTCGCGAGCGAGCGGGCCTCGTTGGCCTGTCCCTCCGAGATCCCCTCGAGCGAGTACTCCGCGGCCTCATAGATCCCGGCAAGCCGCGTGGCTCGATCGGCGGGGACGGCATGGGACCCTCCCAATCTTCGGGCGAACGCCGAGGCCGACTCCGCGGGGCGCCGAGGCGAAGCAAGCTCCGCCGCCTCTCGT
Source organism: uncultured Actinomycetes bacterium (assembly GCA_963786155.1). Lineage (GTDB taxonomy): Bacteria > Actinomycetota > CADDZG01 > CADDZG01 > WHSQ01 > CAWAXW01. The sequence goes on from CAWAXW010000006.1 coordinate 1,198,862, forward strand.
TCGAAGGTCGTGAAAGCAGCCTCGGCAACCCGCACGGGATCGCGCGCGCGCCGGTACCTGCGGCGGATGCGCAGCTCTTTCAGAACGGGAACGAGCACGAGGACGGTTGCGGCGATGAGGCCGACGATCGCGAGGAGATCCCTGAACGTTTCGAACCAGAGACCGCGCGCCCGGCGCGGATCGTTGCCGGCGGCCGCCCCCTCGCCGATCCCTCCCTCGCGCTGGGTCCGTGGGTCCTCGCCGAAGTCGTTGAGATTCAATTCTCTGTTGGCTTGCCCGCTCTGTGGGTCGCCGTTGAAGGCGCCGAAACCGATGGGACTGTCCAACCCCTGCTCGGTGTAGAGGGGGGCGCTGGCCGACGCCGCCCCCGCCCGCGGAGTCGGCTCGAAGGCAACCCACCCGTGGTCTCGGAAGTAGACCTCCGGCCAGGCGTGGGCATCGGTGCCGCGCACCAAGAAGTTCTCCGGGTCGTTCGGGTCGGGGCTTCCCGGCAGGAAACCGACACTCACCCGGGACGGGTAGCCCAGCGACCGGGCAAGGGCCGCGAACGAAGCGGCGAACTGCTGGCAGTAGCCGGTCCTCGTCTCCTGCAGGAATGTGAGGAGGTAGTCGCTGGAGGCGCTCGACTGCACCAGCTCGGGGCTTTGGGAGTACTGGAAGTCCGATCTCAACTTGTCCTGGATGGCGACGAGCTTGGTGAAGGGAGTGGTCGCAGTGCGCGTCCACCTCTGTGCGATGTCGGCGAGAGGAGCGATCGAGGTCGCCGGGAGCTCACTGTAGAGACGGTCTTCGAGCTCCCCGATGGGAGCGTCCTCGAGCTCTTCGAACGAGAGCGCGGGCATGACCGACGTCACCTGGTAGCCGAGCCCTGGAACGAGGTCGGCATCTAAGCGCAGCTCGCCCGTTGCAGTGTGGCTCGTTACATCGTCGAGGCTCCGGCCCTCTTGGTCCTCCATGCCCACTTCAACCGGCGTGATCGCGGCCGGCAGGGAATCGCCGCCGAGCTCGAGGATGGTGAACCTCTGCTCCAGTACTTCGGCCCCCTCATCGACCGGGATGCGATGCGAGACCGCGACCGCGCCCTCGGTCGTCTGGGAGAATTCCCCGTCGAAGCCGGGCGACCAGACATTGCCGTCGAACTGTGCGAGTGAAGCAAGGCGCCAATAAGTTGAATCCGCGGCGCGCACCCGGAACAATCTCGTGTCGCTCTGCTCCAATAGCTTCGGCCGGATATCCACGAGAAGGTCGATGCGACCTCCGCCCCCCGACCCTCCGCCGTTGCCAATGGAATTGCGCCAAGACAGCAACCCCTTGTCGATGGCCGGGAGCATCAGAGGTGCGACCAAAGCGACGGCGACGCACGAAACCCCCATCCTTCTGCCCACGCGCGCCATGATTGGGTCACCGGCCTTCTCGGACTCGCCGAACGCCTCGACCCACCGGCCCCAGGACCTCAACCGGTGGCTCGACTCGAGACCCCAGAACGCCAACATCGCGCTGAGGAAGATCGTGACCAAGAACCACGATCCCGATCCGCTGCCCACGACGAGCAGGAAACAGAACAGCGCTAGAGCCGGGAGTGTCGCTAGGACGGGACGGCGCCAGCGAAAGGTTGCAAGCTCCGCGAAGGTCGTGACTATCCACATCGCGGCGACGGTCAGGATCACGTAGCCGGCCCGCACGGGGACCGGTGCGAAATCGACGTTGCTTTGGGTGGCCGCTCGCTCCAATGACCGGCCGATCCTCTCGATGGCCTCGAGCGAGGGAAGTCCGAAGAACAGGTGTGTGGACTCGAACACCACGCAAAGGAACCAGACCAACGCGAACATCGAGATCAGCGCCGTCACCAGACTGGAAAGACCGAGCCTCCGGCCGCCGACCGTGATCGCAAGTGCCAGGAGCATCCCGAACACCGCCGGCTCCGAGTAAGTGCTCTCGGCGAAGAGCTGGCCGAAGGCCAGCAGCGTGGCGAAGAGCAGCCCGAAGAGCGCTAGACGAGCTCGGGCTTCGGAGCCCATGCCCTCTCCATCCCGGGTCGGTTGTTGCGGCTGGACCACCCCGAGGACAGGGGATCGTCGGGACCCAGGGCCATGACCCTGACCCCGGCCCGTTCGAGCAGGTGGACGACCTCCACGAGCCGTTGCTCGCCGCCCCATCTTGCTTTCGTTCCCAGGCTCCCATACCGATGCGGAGGGAATTGGATGGCGGTCACTTGCCTGAAGCGGCGCCGGCATCTGGTCAGAGCCACGGCTTCGGAGGCATCCAACAAGCCGGTGACGACGATGAGCGACGCCTCGGCGGTTGCCCCTCGCTCGATCTCCATAAGTCTGAGAGCCAAAGCCTCGTCTTCGTCCGGCCCGGCCGCGTCGTCGTCGAGTGGAACGGTTGCGAGTAAGTCGAGGCATCGAGCCATGTGATCGCTCCCGCGCCCCGAGGGGATCCCTGCGTTGTGGGCTCCGATGACCCTGAAGCCGAAGCCGGCCCGGTGGTAGAGATCGACCAAAGAGGCCATCGCCTCCACCGCGCGCTCGAAGGCGGGGGCTTCGACCCTTTCCTCGTAGGCGCAAGCACGATCATCAAGGAGCAGCGTGGCGCGCGTGTGCCACGGCGTCTCCTCCTGGCGGATCATGTACCGCCCGCGCTTGGCCGTGGACGACCAATGGATCTTCCTGAGGTCGTCTCCCTCCGAGTACTCCCGGAGCGTGAAGAACTCTTCCCCTTGGGCGACCGTGGGTTGGCGAAGGGCCGAGGTCGCAACCGACCTTCTTTCCCCCTGGTCGCGCGGCAGCGAGAGCGGCTCCATCCTGGGATGGACGATGAACGAGGTCTGCTCGGCAAGTCGAGTGCGCACGCGCGCCAGACCGAATGGATCGAGGAACGACATGTTCAGCGGTCCGACCGTGTAACGGCCTCGTCTGACGGCCGTGAGCGAGAGGGACACCTCGCGCCGGCCGCGTGCTTCGATACCCCTGACGGCGAACCGCGGCGCCCCGCTCAGGCCGCGGCGGAAGCTCGTCCTCGAGCAAGACCAAGGGGGCGGACCCGCTCCCCGTGTTGCTCACATTGAGGGTGACGGTGACGTTCTGGCCCGCGCTCGGACGCTCGGGGGAGATCCGGCGCGTCACCGCCAGGGAGTGCTTGCCGAAGCGCACGATCCCAACGGCCAGCCCTACCAACCCGATGAGCGCGAGAGCGATCTGCTCTATCTCTTCCGTACCGAAGACCCTGCCCACAACCCAGAGCCCGATTGCAAGCCCGAGCACGAACCAACCGCGCGGCGTGGGCATCGGCGTCTGGGTGTTTGCCTAAGCTTGCTCGCGCGCGGGGATCGGGAGCCGGTCCAGCAGGGCTTCGACCACGTCCTCAGTGCCTGCGCCCCGCATCTGGGCCTCGGGCGACAGCAGGAGGCGGTGTGCGAGGACGGGTACGGCGAGATCCTTGATGTCATCCGGCACGACGTAGTCGCGGCTCCTGCTCGCCGCGTGGGCCCGCGTCGCCTTCAACAGGAAGAGCGAAGCGCGCGGGCTGCCCCCCAGATAGACGTCGGGGTGATCCGCGTGGACTCGACGAGATCGACGATGTAGCGCTTCAGCGCGGGGGCCACGTGGACCTGGCGTGCCATCTTCACCAGCCGCATGACATCCGATGCGTCGACTACGGGATGGAGGTCCTGGAACGGCGAAGACTCTCCATGCGTCTCCAGTATCTCGAGCTCAGAGTTGCGACTCGGGTAGCCGACCGACAGCCTCATCATGAAGCGATCGAGCTGCGACTCCGGCAGGGGATAGGTCCCTTCGTGCTCGATGGGGTTCTGGGTTGCGATCACCATGAAGGGCTCATCGAGGCGATGGGTCGTCCCGTCGACCGAGACCTGGCGTTCCTCCATGCATTCGAGCAGTGCGGACTGCGTCTTGGGGGAGGCCCTGTTGATCTCGTCTCCCAGGCAGATGTTTGCGAAGACCGCCCCGGGCTTGAACTCGAACTGGCCGGTCTGGCGGTCCCACACGTTCACCCCGGTTATGTCCGATGGGAGCAGGTCGGGGGTGAACTGGACCCTTCTCCAGGTGGCCCCCACCGATCGGGCGATGGACTTGGCCAGCATGGTCTTGCCGACCCCCGGGACGTCTTCGAGGAGAACGTGGCCCTCGGCGACCAGGGCGACGAGCGCGAGCCTGACGACTTCCGCCTTGCCCTGTATCGTCCGCTCGATATTCGATGCGATGCGTTCGAATGAGGTTTGGAACTCAGAGAAGGTTTGTTCCATCACGGAACACGAGGTTAGCAGCCTCCTTAACTAAAACCACACGAAAGGGGTGTTGATGGCAGGCTGGGGAGACGACCCGGAGCTGGAGCGGCTACGGAGCCTGGTGGACGAGGGATGGGAAGTGAGCGAGATCATCTCCGATCCGGACGCAGCGGGGGGGCCCAGCGATACGGTGAAGCTGCGCAAGGACGGCGAGACCGTCGAGTGCACCTCCGATCACCTCGCTTTCCATCGCTACGTGGACTACCTCCGAGAGGAACAGGGGAGCTGACGGGCCCGCCGTTGCGTAGTCAACTGACCGGCAATAGACTTTCCGACGACAGCTGTAGTAGAAAACCCGGGGGAATATGAGTCAGGTCGCGTCCGAGGTAGTCGTACAGCAACCACTGCCTGACGCGGAAGTCGTTTCCGGCCAACAGATCCAAGGTCGCACCCCCTGGCAGCTCTTCTGGCTGCGCTTCAAGCAGGATCGGGCCGCGGTCTTCGGGCTCGGCTTCATCGTCCTCCTGATAGTGGTCGGCACCATCGCCCCGATCGCCACGAACGCGATCCAACATCGCGGCCCCAACGACCGCAGCCTTGCAAGCGAGAAGACCGACGAGTTCGGGCTTCCGAGCGGTCCCGACGGGGACTATTGGTTCGGCGCGGACACCGCCGGGCGGGATCTCTTCGTCCGTGTCCTTTATGGGATCCGCACCTCGATCCTCATAGCGGTCGTCGCAACCAGCGTCGCGGTGGGCATAGGCGTGTTGTTGGGCATGACGGCGGGCTACTTCGGAGGACGCATCGACACGGTGATCTCGCGCGTCGTCGACATCATCCTGGGGATGCCTTTACTCCTGTTCGCGATCGGGATCACCGCAGCTTGTTCGACGACGGCCGAGGGATGTCTAAACGGCTTGGTCAAGCCGGGCATGTCGCTCGTAATCTTCGTGATCGCCCTCTTCTCGTGGCCCTACATCGCCAGGATCGTTCGAGGCAACACTTTGTCTCTGAGACAGCGTGAGTTCATCGAGTCGAGCCACTCGCTGGGAGCGAGCAACAGGTGGATCATGTTGCGAGATGTGCTTCCGAACCTCCTCGCTCCGATCATCGTGTATGCGACGTTGATCATCCCGAACAACATCCTCTTCGAGGCGACGCTGTCGTTCCTCGGACTCGGGCTCCCTCAGACGATCCCCTCGTGGGGGCGCATGCTTTCGGATGCCGCGGGCATCTTCGAGGTGGCATGGTGGCTGATGCTCTTCCCCGGCTTATTCCTGTTCTTTACGACCTTGGCATTCAACTTGGTCGGCGACGGCCTTAGGGACGCGCTCGACCCTCGAACGGGACGTTGAAGGGAGGGCTACAGGACAACACGTTATGCAACATTGGGAGGGAGGACTAGTTGAGAGGAGAACGGATTTGAAGAAACGCAAGAGCCTGGCATTTCTGGCACTGCTTCTATGTATGTCGTTGATCGCCGCGGCGTGTGGGGGCGACGACGAGGAAGAGCCCAGCGCAGAGGACACGACCGAGGAATCGTCGGATCTAACCGGAGGGACGCTTCTCGCCGAGACGGCCGACTTCGGCTTCACCAGTGCATTCGATCCCAGCGGCGAATATCTGGGTGTTGCTTGGGGTCTCTACAGCAACCTCCTGACCCGCACGCTGGTGACGTACAACCACGTTGCCGGTGCAGAGGGGAACGTGCTCGTGCCCGACCTCGCGACCGATCTTCCGGAGATCAGCGAGGACGGCCTCACGTACACGTTCACGCTCAAGGACGGGGTCAAGTTCGGGCCGCCGCTCAGCCGCGAGATCACCTCGCAGGACGTCGCTTACGCATTCCAGCGGATGGCGACCGAGTCCGTCGCGGCCCAGTACGCCTTCTATTACACCGATGTGATCGAGGGCTTCGCAGTGGCGAAGAAGCCGAAGCCGATCTCGGGCATCGAGACGCCCGACGACAAGACGATCGTCTTCACCCTGGCCCAGCCCACCGGTGACTTCCTGTACCGGTTGGCCATGCCGGCAACGTCTCCGATGCCGGAAGAGGTCGCGGGTTGCTTCAACAAGGCGGGCGAGTACGGCCGCTACGTCATCGCTTCGGGTCCGTACATGCTCGAAGGCAGCGACGAGCTCGACGCTTCGAGCTGCGACACGCTCGAGCCGATCTCGGGCTATGACCCCAACAAGGTCATGATCTTCGTCCGTAACCCGGACTACGATCCGGCGACCGACAGCCCCGAGTCCCGTGAGGCGCTGTTCGACCGGATGGAGCTTGCCGTCAACACGAACGTCGACGACATCTTCAACCGCATCGAGGCGGGTGAGATCGACATCTCGCCGGACAACCCGACTCCGAAGACGATCGCGAAGTTCTCACGTGACAGCGAGCTGCAAGACCAGCTCCAGTCCAACGGTGGAGACCGCACGTGGTACCTCACGATGAACCTGACGCAGCCCCCGTTCGACGACATCCACGTCCGGAAGGCCGTCAACCTCGTGATGGACAAGGAAGGCATCCACAAAGCCTGGGGGGGCGACGCCTCAGGAGCGATCGCGACCCACATCCTTCCGCCCGAGATGACGGGGGGGACCCCATCGGCGGAGGAGTACGACCCCTACCCGAGCGAAGGTTTCTCGGGCGACGAAGCCGCCGCCAAGGAAGAGATGAGCCAGTCGAAGTACGACACTGACAGCGACGGCGTTTGCGATGCCCCCGAGTGCAGCGGCTTGATCATGATCAACCGCAACGTGCCACCCTGGACGGACTCGGAAGTCGTCGTCGTGGACTCCTTGAGCAAGATTGGGATCGAGGTCGAACCGCGACCGCTCGAGTCGAGCACCGCGTACACCACGATCCAGACGGTGAAGCGCAACATCCCGATCGCCCTGAATGCAGGGTGGGGTAAGGACTACGCAGACCCGTCGACGTTCATGGTCCTGTTCGATGGAGGCAGCATCATCCCCGAGGGCAACATCAACTACTCCCTGGTGGGTCTCACGCCCGATCTCGCGGCCGAGGTTGGGGCCGAGGGAGTCCTCGAGGGGATCCCCGATATCGAGGACGACATCAACGCTTGCAACGAGCTAGCGGACCAGGAGCGCACCGACTGCTGGATCGCGCTCGATGCGAAGTTGATGGAGGAAGTGGTCCCGTGGGTGCCATACCTGTGGGCCAACAACAACGACATCATCAGCGACAACATCACCCAGTACGGGTTCGATCAGTTCTCGGGTGAGCCGGCCTACGCGCACATCGCTGTGGACCGGGAGTAACAGAAAGGAATCGGTTGGGAGGGGGGCTTTGCCCCCCTCCCTCTAGGGCTAGCGAGGCATCGATGGGTCGGTACGTGGTCAGAAGGTTGTTGTGGTCGGTGGTCGTCCTGCTCGTCATCACCCTGATCACGTTCCTGATCTTCTTCATCATGCCGCCGACCGACCCGGCGGTCGCATTCGCCGGCAAGAGCCCGACGCCCGAATTGATCGCCGAGGCAGAGGAGCAACTCGGTCTCGACAAGCCGTGGCCCGTTCAGTACGGGATGTACGTCAAACGGCTGTTCCTCGGCGATGAATACGGATGGCCGGGCCTCGGCTTCTCCTACAACACACGCGCTCCCGTCAAGGACGAGGTCTTCGAGAGGGCGGTGGTCACGTTTCAACTTGCTGTGGGGGCCGCGATCATGTGGCTCGCGTTGGGCATCTCGATCGGGATCGTGTCGGCGCTCAAGCGGGGGACGATGGTGGACCGCGCCGCGATGGGCTTCGCTTTATTCGGCGTGAGCGCTCCGGTCTTCTGGCTGGGGCTGGTGACGTTGTTCATCTTCTGGAACAAACTCAAGATCTTGCCCGGCACCGGCTACGTCCCCATCACCGAGGACCCGTCGCTCTGGTTCCAGCACTTCATCATGCCGTGGGGCGTTCTGATGCTGCTGTTCGCGGCGTTCTATGCCCGCATGGTGCGAGGGAACCTCCTGGAAACGATGGGGGAGGACTTCATCCGGACCGCGAGAGCCAAGGGCTTGTCTGAAAAGAAGGTCGTACGCAAACACGCGCTGCGCGCGAGCCTCACGCCGGTGGTGACCATGTTCGGACTCGACTTCGGTTTGTTGCTCGGGGGAGCCATCATCACGGAGAGGGTGTTCAATCTTCCGGGGCTTGGCGCCTACGCGGTCAGTTCGGTGTTCGACGGCGACTTGCCGGCGATCCTCGCGGTGACTTCGTTCGCCGCGATCTTCGTGACGATGATGAGCTTGGTTGTGGACATCATCTACGCATATCTCGACCCGCGCGTCAGATACGCGTGACGGAGCCCCTGCTCGAGGTCCGCGACCTCAAGGTCCACTTCCCGACGATCGACGGCATCGTGAAGGCGGTCGATGGGATCTCGTTCTCCGTGGCGCCGGGCGAGACGCTCGGCGTGGTCGGCGAATCGGGTTCCGGCAAGAGCGTCGGCTTCCTGACGGTGATGGGCTTGATCAACAAGAAGAACGCTCAGGTCGAGGGAGAGATCATCTTTCGTGGCGAGGACCTGCTGAAGGTCTCGGCTGAGAAGATGCGTGACCTTCGCGGGAACGCGATCGGGATGGTCTTCCAGGACCCGATGACATCGATGCACCCCATGTACAAGGTCGGCGACCAGATCGCCGAGGCGATCCGAGCCCATCGCGACGTCTCGAAGGCGGCGGCCTTCCAGCAGTCGATCGAGATGCTCCGGAGGGTGGGAATCCCCAAGCCGGACGAGCGCGCCCGGCAATACCCGCACGAGTATTCCGGCGGGATGCGACAGAGGGCGATGATCGCGATGTCGCTGGCCTTGAACCCGGCCTTATTGATCGCGGACGAGCCGACGACGGCTCTCGACGTCACCGTGCAGGCCCAGATCCTGGACCTGATCGACGACCTCAAGCGTGAATTCAACGCTGCGGTCATCCTGATCACTCACGACCTGGGCGTGGTGGCCGAGCACTGCGATCACATCCAGGTGATGTACGCGGGGAGGGTCGTCGAGAGGGGAACGGCTCGACACATCTACTACGACGCCCGCCACCCCTATACCTGGGGACTCCTCCAATCCATCAGCCGGATGGAGGACGACTTGGATCGGCTCCGCCCGATAAGCGGCGCGCCCCCGTCCTTGATCTTCGTTCCGCCGGGATGTCCCTTCCACCCGCGCTGTCCACACAGGTTCGAGGCCTGCGACAAACAAAGACCGGATCTCGAACCGCGCGACGCAGAGCACCAGGATGCGTGCTTGTTGACGTTGGAACAGAAGAAGGAGATCTTCCGGACGGAGGTGGCGGTGAAGGCATGAACGTCACGGATCTCAATACCGTCCGCCGTGAGCCGCCGGTCGACAAGGGCAAGCCGTTGGTCCAACTGATCGGGGTCAAGAAGCACTTCCCAATAACTCAGGGCATCATCTTCCAGAAGAAGGTCGGCCAGGTCCATGCCGTCGACGGCATCGATCTCGAGGTCTACCCTCGAGAGACCGTCGGCATCGTGGGAGAAACGGGCTGTGGGAAGTCGACGACTGCGCGTTTGATCATGAAGCTCTTCGACGTTACCGAGGGCAAGGTGCTGTTCGACGGTGACGACATCACATCCCTCAGTCGCCGCGAGATGCAGCCCTATAGGCGCGAGATGCAGATGATCTTCCAGGACCCGTATGCGTCGTTGAATCCGCGCAAGACCGTCGGGTCGATCATCGGAGACCCTTTCCGCATCCACAAGACGGTGCCGGACGACAAGATCAGGCCCGAGGTGCAACAGATCATGGAGCTCGTCGGGCTGAACCCCGAGCACTACAACCGCTATCCCCACGAATTCAGCGGAGGACAACGCCAACGCATAGGGGTGGGTCGCGCGTTGGCCCTCAAGCCCAAGCTGATCGTGTGCGACGAGCCGGTGAGCGTGCTCGATGTTCGATCCAGGCCCAGATCCTCAACCTCCTGAAGGACCTTCAGGACGAGCTCGGCCTGACCTACGTCTTCATCGCGCACGATCTCTCGGTGGTCAGACATATGAGCAACCGCGTCGTCGTGATGTATCTCGGCAAGGTGGCCGAGGTCGCGGCCGGGGACGTCCTCTACAAATACCCCAAGCACCCCTACACGGGAGCGCTTCTGTCCGCCATCCCAATCGCCGATCCCGATCTCGCCGCAGCCAAGAAGCGAATCAGGCTCGAGGGCGACGTGCCCTCGCCGATCGATCCGCCTTCCGGATGCAATTTCCACCCCCGCTGCCCGCACGCTCAGTTCCCGAAGTGCAGCGAGGACGAGCCGGCGCTCACGCCCCACCGCCCGGGCCAGCTCGCCGCCTGTCACTTCCCCCTGGCCGACCGAGAGGCCCCCCTGGAGAAGTAGCTCGACCCCCCGAAATGCTTGCTATAGCTAGCAAGGCTGCTATGGTGCTTCGGTCCTAAGGGCTCTCCCCGAGACGCGGGGGTGCGCCTGGCCGCCAGCCAGTGTGCGGGGCGATCTTTCCCCATCGACCCCGAGCCGAGTCGACCTCAGTAAGGAGGTTCGCGATGTCGCGTATACACGCGTCCGCGCGCGGGGTGACCGGTCTTGTGCTGCTCGCCCTGCTCGTGATGCCCTCGACGGCGGGGGCTTCGGCCGCCCCGCCGGAAGTGAAGTTGGAACGAGCTCCGTGGTCCGTGCATTTCGGCGGGACCGCTTCGATCGTGGGCAGCGTCGATGGCGCGGCCCGAGGAGCGAAAGTGAGTCTCCACCGCAGGTGGCCGGCAGGCGGCTGGTACGAACATGCGATCCGACGCGTGGGGTCGAACGGGAACGTGCGCTTCAAAGTTCCGAACCTAAAGAGGAGCGCGCGCTTCAAACTCGTGTATTCGGACCCGGCAACCGGCGTCAAAGACAGCAGCAGGCGAGTCACAGTTCGGGTCGAGTCGCGCGTCGATCTCAAGCTTCGGCACAAGCGCGTGATGGAAGGAGGCACCATCCGGGTGCGCGCCAAGGTCCGGCCCGCGGGGCATCGCAAGGCCACCCTTCAGATCCGTCGCAACGGCACGTGGCGGCGGGTGCGCCGACTCGACCTGCACCACGGCGTCGGCCGCGCGAGGCTCAAGCCGAACGAGGTGGGCAAACTCGGGATCAGGGTCGTCGTGGCCGGCGACCGCTACGCCCTGCGGGGGGCACAACGAGACCATGCAGTGGTGTTCGATCCAACGCTCGCCACCTGGTACGGGCCCGGCTTCTACGGGAACCGGACCGCCTGCGGGCGGACGCTTACCCCCTCGACGCTTGGGGTGGCGCACCGCTCTCTCCCATGTGGGAGCAAAGTGAAAATCCTGTATCGGGGCCGGTGGGTCACCGTGCCCGTGATCGATCGAGGCCCTTACTCCTCGGCCGAGTTCGACCTGACGGAGAGGACGGCCGACCGCCTCGGCTTCAGTGGCCGCCAGAGCATCGGGGTCGTGAGAGGGCGCTAGCCCGGGGCGCGGTTTCCTCCTTATATGCGGCTAAGGCATCGGGGGGACGTAAACTTCATGCAAGTTGGCCAAGGCGCTCGTACTAAACGCCACCTACCAGCCGCTGTGCGTGGTTCCCGTGCGGCGGGCGCTCGTTCTCGCCCTGAAGGGCAAAGCCGAGGTCGTCCATTCCAATGGGGTCGTCTTCCACTCCGAGCGACTCGAGATCCCGGCCCCCTCGGTCGTCCGCCTCAAATACTTCGTAAAAGTTCCTTTCCGGGCCCGGGCGTCGCTGTCGCGCCGAGCGGTCCTGGTCAGGGACAACTTCGAGTGCCAGTACTGCGGCCGCCCGGCCGAGAACGTCGATCACGTCGTCCCCAAGAGCCGGGGGGGCAGCCACACCTGGGACAACGTGGTGGCGGCGTGCCGGCCGTGCAACTCCCGTAAAGAGAACCGCTCGCCGGCCGACGTGGGCCTGCGCCTGCGCCACGTCCCCCGGCCTCCCCATGAGAGCGTCTGGATCGTGGTCGCGGTGGACCGGGTCGACCCGCAATGGGAGCAATACCTGGGCCGCCCGCGCCGCAAAGATCGCCAGCCCCAGCCCGCCTAGCTCGGCGAGGGGTGAGTCGGGCGAAAGCCCCAATCGTTAACAACTCTTAACAACAGACTTCACCCATAACGAATTACAAGAATGTAATTGGTGGTGGAAATGTTGACACCGCGTTCCCTCGGGAGTCTACTTTGCCCACGAAGTGGTGCTGAGTGGAGGGAAGTGGGGGAACAAGGGCGTTCCCGACGGCTCAGCACCCCTATAGGGGAAGCGCAGGGGAGACGGGTTGTCATTCCACGGGGAATTCAGGCACTCGATAGACGCGAAGGGTCGCCTGATCGTGCCGTCCCGGATGCGAGACGAGTTCATGGGGGAGCAGGTTGTGCTCGTGAAGTGGCCCGAGGGATGCATAGCGATGTTCTCGGTGGAGCGCTGGCAGCAGGTGGCCGCGGACATCGTCGCCGGAGGGAACAGCGCGGCCGAATCCCGCAAGATCCGGCGCCTCCTGGGATCGGGCACCTCGATCGAGCAGGTGGACAAGCAAGGGCGGGTCAACGTCCCCCAGAGCCTCCGGGAGCACGCCGGGATCGAACGGGAGTGCGTGATCGTCGGCTCGCTCGACCACGGAGAGGTCTGGGAGCCGGCGGCCTGGGAGCGGGAGCAAGCAGAAGGCGAGCTCGAAGACCTGGCAAGCAAGCTGGATTTCTAGGACAGGAGGAGCGAGATGCTGGTGAAGGCTGCAGAGAAGCGGGCGCTCGCTCGCGAGGTCGGCCAGAGCGTCATCCTTCTGGCGCTGGCCGGATCGTCGGTCGGCGGGGTGCTCGGGATGGTGGCCATCGCGACCAGGGCGCTGGGCCGATGAGAGACAGAGCCGGAGGTGCAACGAACTGGCTGGAAGAGATCCTCTTCGACATGAACCTGTCCTCGCCGAGCGAGTCGTCGAGCTCCTCGTCCCGGCTCTCGTTGATGGGGGTGTCGTCGTCGACGCAACCCTCGGACGCGGCGGCCATGCCCGCGCGATCCTCGATGCCGCTCCTCGAGCCGAGCTCGTCGGGATCGACCGCGACGCCGCAGCGCTGGAGGAGAGTCGGGCCCACCTCGCCCCGCACGCGCAACGTGTTCGGTATGTCCGTGAAGATTTCGCGCGGCTCTCGTCCGCACTGGAACGACTCGGGGGTGCGGAGGTTCGCGGAGTCCTATTCGACCTTGGTGTTTCCTCACCCCAACTGGACGAAGCGGATCGTGGCTTCAGCTTCCGGAACCCAGGGCCGCTCGACATGCGAATGGATCGAGGACAAGCCCTCACAGCCGACCTCGTCGTGAACACCTATCCGGTGGCCGAACTGACTCGCGTGATCAGGCGCTACGGCGAAGAACGATTCGCCGCGCGGATCGCACGCTCGATCGAGTCGAAGCGGCCGATCGGGTCAACCGACGAGCTGGCGGCCATCGTCGTCGAGGCGATACCCGCAGCGACGCGCCGAACTGGTGGACATCCGGCGCGCCGGACGTTTCAGGCGATCCGGATCGAGGTTAACGGAGAGCTGAACGCGCTCGAGGAGGCTCTGCCAGCGGCTCACGATGCCTTGAGTCCGGGAGGCAGGCTCGTCGTCATCTCGTATCACTCGCTCGAGGACCGCATCGTCAAGAGGTTCATCGCCGACGCGGCGCGCTCGTGTGTTTGTCCCCCGGACTTCCCGGTGTGTGTCTGCGGGGCAGCGGCCAGCATGCGCCCGTTGACCAAACGGCCACTGCGCCCCGCCCAGGACGAGTTGGAAACGAACCCGCGATCGGCCTCGGCAAGATTGCGCGCCGCGGTCCGCCTGGACGCTGAGGCAGCATGAGCGCGAGAGCGGAGATCCTCGGAACCCCGCGTCTTCGGCGCCGCGGCCTCGTCACGCGTACCGGTGCCCGGAAGGCCGCGCCGTGGGCGATAGCCGCAGCGATCGCCGCCGTGGCGCTCGTCTTCGGCATCCTGTTGGAACAGGTCGTCCTCGCACAGTCCGCGTTCAAGCTCACCGAGATCAAACGAGACATAGCGGAAGAGCAAGCCCTGCAAGAAGAGCTGCGACTCGAGGCGGCGCGGCTCGCCAGCCCGGCCCGGATCGAACGGCTCGCGCGTACCGAGCTGGGCATGGTCGACCCGATAGACGTTGGATACATCGTTGTCGACATCCCCACCAAGGCTCGAAGCCGGCCCGCATGGGGGGCTCCCGGAGAGGGATTCGCGTCGGGCGACGCCTCGCTGGGTGAGGGGTTGGTCGAGGGGGCCGGGCCTTAGTGGCGAGGCCTGTCCGTCCCACACAGAAAACAAGGGGGTCGACCCGTGGGCGGGCGGCCCCTTCTTCACATCGGAAGAAGATCCGTCGCTCGGCGGCCCCCCGGAGGCTCATCGGCCTCTTCGTGGTCTTCATGCTCGCTTTCGGAGCCATGGGGACCCGGCTGGTCGTCGTACAGATCGTGAACTCGCCTGCATACGCGCAACTTGCAACCGATCAGCGCACGAGCGAGATCACGTTGGGAGCGCGGCGGGGTGCGATCTTCGATCGCAACGGAGAACCACTGGCGATAACCGTCGATCTTCAGACCGTCTACGCGGATCCGGAACTCGTCGAGGATGCCGCAACGGCGGCGCAGCAACTCGCTCCGATCCTGAACGAACCGCTCGAAGAGCTGCAGGTCAAGTTGCAAGGATCCTGGGACGGCAGCCGGTTCGAGTACCTCGCGCGTCAGGTGCCTCCGGAGATCGCGCGGAAGGTCCGAAGGTTGGCGCTGCCCGGTGTTTACATGCAGCCGGAACCGAAGAGGCTCTATCCCAACGGCCGCTTGGCCTCCCATCTGCTCGGACACGTAGATATCGATGGGGCCGGCCTGGCAGGAGTGGAGCTTCAGTACGACGATCTGCTTCAAGGGGAGTCCGGAATGGTCGTCGAGGAACGCGATGTTCTGGGTCAGGAGCTCCCCCAGACCGACTCGAGCTACCGCGCGCCGGATCCGGGACGCTCGCTATTCCTGACGATCGACAAAGAGATCCAGTACTTCACCGAGCTCACCCTGGCCGAAGCCGTGACCGCTTACGGGGCCACGTCGGGGATCGCCGTCATCATGCGCCCGGGCACCGGGGAGATCCTGGCCCTCGCCAACGTCCCGGATTTCGATCCCAATCGTGCTGGGGAGTTCCCCGACGATGCCCAGCGCAACCGAGGGGTCACCGATGTCTACGAGCCGGGTTCGGCTTACAAGATCGTCGCGTCCTCCGGCGTGCTCGAGGAGCGAGTCGTCACGCCGCGCACGATGTTCACGGTGCCCGACGAGTATGCGTATTCGGATCGCGTCTTCCACGACTCGCATCCGCACGCGACCGAACGGATGTCGGTGACCGAGATCATCGAACAGTCCAGCAACGTCGGCACGATCCAGATCGGATTGAAGTTGGGAGGCCGGAAGCTGGACGCGTTCGTCCGCGACTATGGATTCGGATCGAAGACGGGCCTCGATTTCCCCGGTGAGTCTCCCGGCATCGTTCTCGATCGCGACGATTGGTCAGGTTCCACGATCGCGACGATCCCCATCGGGCAAGGGATCGCC
This sequence comes from uncultured Actinomycetes bacterium, assembly GCA_963786155.1. Taxonomy (GTDB): domain Bacteria; phylum Actinomycetota; class CADDZG01; order CADDZG01; family WHSQ01; genus CAWAXW01. Next base: position 1,214,678 of record CAWAXW010000006.1, read on the forward strand.
GTGACCGCGCTTCAGATGGTCAGCGCCTATTCGGCGATCGCGAACCAGGGGATGTGGGTGGAGCCGAAACTCCTATACGGAGCCATGGACGAACGCGATCGGATAGTGCCTTCGTCGCGACCGGGACGCCACCGCGTCATCTCCAAACGTGTGGCGCGACAGATGGTGTCCATCCTGCAAGGAGTCGTCAAACGGGGGACGGGCACGGCCGCCATGATCCCCGGATATGCCGTCGCCGGTAAGACCGGCACCGCGCAGAAACCTCTTCCGGGTGGAGGGTACGGATCGTCCTACACCGCATCCTTCGCGGGCTTCGCGCCCGCCCACGAGCCCGAAGTAGTAGCGATCGTCGTCCTCGACGAACCCAGTCCCATCTGGGGTGGGCTGACGGCGGCCCCGACCTTTCGCACGATCGTGGAGTTCGCCCTGCGCCACCTCGGAGTCGCGCCCACCGGAGATGCCGAGAAAGCCGCACGCGAGATCGAGGCGGCGGGGGCCGAAGTGACTCCCGCCCACGACTAGGGTCGAGCGGTGACCATAGGTTCTTCGGTGACGCTGCAGGAGATCGTGTCGGCGATGGGAGAGCTCGCCGTAAGAGTGGACGGCGACCCCACCACGACCGTGAGCGGCTTGGCTTACGACTCGCGCCGGGTCGTTTCGGGCGACCTCTTCGCTTGCATCCCGGGCCTGGTCACCGACGGTCACGTGCATGCCCCCCAAGCCGTGGCCGCAGGAGCGACGGCCCTGCTGGTGGAAAGGCCGCTCGACCTCTCAGTGCCGCAGATCGTCGTGAGCGATGCTCGGCGCGCGTTGGGGTTGGCGTCGGCGCGCCTTTTGGGGAACCCCGCTTCCGAACTGCTCTTGCTCGGCGTGACGGGCACGAACGGAAAGACGACAACGACCATGTTGCTCGAGTCGATACTTCGCGCCGGGCGCTATCGCACGGGTCTTATCGGAACGATCGAGACCCGCGTAGGCGACGACCGCCGGCCGGGGGTGCGCACGACGCCCGAATCGCTCGACCTTCACCGGCTCTTCGCCGAGATGGTTGCCGAGGGGGTGAAGGCTGTTGCGATGGAAGTGACTTCGCATGCACTCGCCCTTCACAGAGTGGAGGGGATCCACTTCGAAGTCGCTTCCTTCACGAACCTTTCCCAAGACCACCTCGACTTCCACACGGGGATGGAGGATTACTTCGCCGCCAAGAAGGAGTTGTTCACTCCGCAGCGCAGTGCGCGCGCGACGATCAATATCGACGATCCCTACGGCCGCCGTCTGATGGACGAATCGGGAGTGCCGGCGATCTCGTTCGGCGTGGCCCCCGACGCCGCGGTCCGGGCCGAAAAGATCGCGGCCGGAACCACGCGCACGGACCTCGTCGTCGCCGTCGAGCACACGGAGCTGCCGAGCTCGCGGATCCCTATCTCCACCGGCTTGGTGGGGTTGTTCAACGTCTCCAACTGCCTGGCGGCGGTCGCGACCGGGCTCGCCTGCGGGATCGACCCCGATGCCGTTGCGGCCGGAATAGAGAACCTCCGAACCGTTCCCGGCCGGTTCGAATCCGTGGACGCGGGCCAGCCCTTCAGCGTGGTGGTGGACTACGCCCACACGCCCGACTCGTTGGACAACGTCCTGCGGGAGGCGCGCAGGCTGGCCGAGCACACCGGGGGCCGCGTCGTCGGACTCTTCGGGTGTGGCGGAGATCGTGACCGAGGCAAACGACCCCTTATGGGGGCTGTCGCCGCCCGCTACGCGGACGTCGTTGTGGTTACCTCGGACAACCCTCGCAGCGAAGATCCCGTAGCGATCATCGACGCGATCCTCGAGGGCGTCATCGCCGAGCGACCCGATGGCCCCGACGTCGTCGAGCCGGACCGCCGCGTGGCGATAAGGGAGGCTTTGGAAAGAGCTCGTCCCGGCGACGTCGTCGTGATCGCGGGGAAAGGCCACGAGACCGGCCAAGAGTTCGCCGACAAGACGATTCCGTTCGACGACCGCATCGTGGCGCGCGCAGAGCTTGCCACGCTCGGCTGGGACAAGAAGCAAACATGACCGCGATCATGGTTGCCGCGATCGTCGGCCTCGTCGTCTCCCTGCTCGGCACGCCGCTGGCGATCAAGACCTTCAGGCGCAAGGGCTGGGGTCAGTTGATCCGCGAGGAAGGGCCGAAGGCCCACTACGAGAAGAGGGGCACGCCCACGATGGGAGGCCTCGTCATACTCGCGGGAGCGCTGCTCGGCTACACCTTGTCCCACATAGGCCGGGGACGGTTCTACGACTTCACCGATAGCGGACTGCTGGCGATCGGCGCGATCGTGGCCCTCGGCGCCCTCGGGTTCCTCGACGACATCATCAAGATCCGCAAGTCACGCTCGCTCGGGCTGCGCAGCCGGGCCAAGTTCCTGGGCCAGCTGTTCATCGCGGGGATCTTCGGCATCGTTGCAGTGCAGGTCGTCGATATCGGAACCGACATCTCCTTCTTCCGCTCGACTGCGATCAACCTGGGCATCGTCTTCTACATCTGGGTGTTCATCATGATCGCTGCGTCTTCGAACGGAGTGAACCTCACCGACGGGATGGACGGCCTTGCGGTCGGCTCTGCCGCCCAGGTGTTCGCCGCCTTTGTGATAGTCGCGTTCTGGCAATTCCGTCATCAGGACTTCTACGACGTCCAGATCAGCGGTACGGATCCATTCGATCTTGCTCTGGTCGCGGCCGCGCTGTTCGGTGCATGCGCCGGCTTTCTGTGGTGGAACACCGCGCCGGCGAAGATCTTCATGGGCGACACGGGCTCGATCATGCTTGGGGGAGCCATGGCGGTCCTTGCGATCCTCCTCAACACTCAGCTCCTGCTCGTGATCCTCGGAGGGCTCTATGTCGTCGAGACCCTGTCCGTCGTCGCACAGGTGGCGGTCTTCAAACGGTCGGGGCGCCGGTTGTTCCTGATGGCGCCGATCCATCACCACTACGAGCTGGCCGGATGGCCGGAGATCACGGTGATCGTTCGGTTCTGGGTGCTCTCCGGTCTGTCGGTGGCCTTCGGCATCGGCCTCTTCTATGCGGATTGGCTCTCCAAGGGCGGGACGAGATGAGCTTCGCGGGCAAGCGCGTCTTAGTCGTTGGACTTGGAGTGAGCGGACACGCAGCCGCGCGCGTCCTGGCCTCGCTCGACGCAAAGGTTCGCGTCACCGAGGCCTCCGATTCGCCGGAGGTAAGAGAACGTGCTGAAGAGCTCTCAGCCGCCGGGGTGGAGGTGGAGGTCGGAGGCCACGACCTCGAGCGGCTGGACGCGGACCTGGCAGTTGTGAGCCCGGGCATCAAGCCGTCGGCGGAGGTGATGGTGGCCTTGGCTAGTCGCCGGATAGAAGTGATCGGCGAAGTGGAGCTAGCGGCCCGGCTCGCATCCTGCGACTTCATCGGTGTCACCGGAACCAACGGCAAGACGACGACGACCACGCTGTTGGCGTCCATGCTGACCGAGTCGGGGTACGAGTGCATCGCCGCTGGGAACATCGGCAAGCCACTGGTCGAGGCTGCATTGGAATCGTCGCCCGACGGCGTGATCGCTGCGGAGCTTTCGAGCTTCCAGCTCGCGACCATCGACACGTTCAGACCGAACATCGCCGTCGTGCTCAATGTTGCCGAAGATCACACCGACTGGCACGGAACCTTCGCTGCCTACCGCGACGACAAGGCTCGCATCACCGAGAACCAGCTGCCCGAGGACGTCTTAGTGCCGAACCTCGAAGATCCCGTGGCGATGAGCATCGCCGAGGGTTCGAGAGCGCGGATCGTGCCCTTCTCGTACGTGACCGCTCCCGAAGATGGGATCGGTTGCGCGAGCGGAGAGATCCTGTGGCGAGGGACGACGTTGCTCGACGCGAGCGAGATCTTGCTGCCCGGAGACGCGGGGGTTGAGGACGTTTGTGCGGCAGCGGGGGCTGCCCTGTCGTACGAAGCCGATCCCGACGCGGTGGTGCGGGCCGTCAAGCGCTTCCGTGGTCTTCCTCACCGGCTCGAGACGATCGCCGAGATCGAGGGCGTGGCCTACATCGACGATTCCAAGGCGACCAATCCTCACGCGACGCTCGCGGCGGTCGGTGGGCTGACCGATGTCGTGCTCATCGCGGGAGGTCGCAACAAGGGTATGGACCTTCACCAACTGACGCAGACGGTCCCTCCGGTTATCGGGGTCGTCGCGCTGGGAGAGGCCGCGGCCGATATCGAGCACGTGTTCTCTGGTCTCGTTCCGACGCGTATCGCGACTTCGATGCATGAAGCAGTGGTCCTCGCGCACGCGCTTGCGCGGCGCGGAGGATCCGTCTTGCTCTCACCCGGATGTGCGAGCCTGGACATGTACAAGAACTATGAAGAGCGTGGCGATGACTTCGCGCGCGAGGTAAGGAGGATCGATGGCGACGAGGAGTGAGAGGGTCGCACTGCCGCGTTCCAGGGCTGTAGAGGAGAGGCGCCGTATGCAGCCCGCGACTCTCCTCGTCATCGCGACCTGTTCGCTGTTGGGGCTGGGGCTCGTGATGATCCTGTCCGCAAGCTCCGTTGCGTCGTTCGCCAACTATGGGTCCTCGTATCTCTTCTTCAAGAAGCAGCTGTTGTGGGCGGCGATCGGAGGCGCAAGCTTCATCGTCTTCTCGCGGCTCGATTACCGTCATCTCAAGGGCGTTGGTTACCCGGCTTACGCACTGGTCTTCATCCTGCTGCTGGCGGTCTTGGTCCCGGGCGTAGGGATCACGACGGGAGGCAGCTCGAGGTGGCTGGGGGCCGGGCCCTTCACGTTCCAACCGTCCGAGCTCGCGAAACTGGCTCTCGTTCTGTTCGCGGCCGATGTGTTCTCTCGTAAGAAGGAGTCCAGCCTGCGGGAGTTCACACACACTGCATTGCCGCTGGTTCCGGCGCTCGGTGGGCTTACGGTCCTCGTCATCGCTCAGCCAGACCTCGGCACGACGCTGTTGCTGGGGAGCATTGCACTCGGCATGCTGTTCGTTGCGGGCGCGCCGTTGGGCTATGTGACGATCATCGGCGGTGCCGGTGGCGCCCTTGCGGGCTTCGCCGCTCTCAGCGCTCCCTACCGTCGCGAGCGCGTGCTCTCGTTCCTGAACCCGTGGTCAGACCCTCTCGACACCGGTTATCAGGCCATCCAGTCGATGTTCGCGTTGGGGTCCGGAGGATGGTTCGGCGTCGGGATCGGCGCAAGCAGGCAGAAGTGGCTCTACATACCGAACGCGCATACGGACTTCATCGTGGCGATCATCGGCGAGGAGACTGGGCTCATCGGCACGTCCGTCGTCCTGGGTCTGTTCGCCTTCATCGCGTATCTCGGTATCCGTATCGCGCGCAACGCTCCCGACCGGTTCGGGACGCTGCTCGCATCGGGGATCACGATCTGGATCACGGTGCAGGCGCTCGTGAACATCGGTGCCGTGACGGCGTCTCTCCCCATAACCGGTGTCCCTCTCCCACTCGTGTCGTTCGGTGGATCGTCGCTCGTGGTGTCCCTCATCGCGATGGGGATCCTGGTGAGCATCGCCCGACACTCGAGGGAGCGCCGCCCCAAACCGAGATGAGAGTTGTGATCGCTTGTGGCGGCACGGCCGGGCACGTGAACCCCGGGCTTGCCCTTGCCGCCGCCTTCGATGGAGACGTCGTCTTCATCGGAGCACGCGGAGGGGTTGAAGGAGACCTCTTCGAGCGCGCGGGTCATGACTTCAACACGATCGACGTCAGGGGCTTCGATCGGTCCAAACCTCTGTCCATAGTCCCCACCGGTCTGCGCGCCCTCGGCGCCGTGCGCGAGGCGCGAGCTCTGCTGCAGGCCATACGACCTTCCGTGGTCGTGGGTATGGGCGGATACGTGAGCTTGCCCGTGGCGATCGCTGCGAGGCGCACCCCCGTGGTCCTGCACGAGCAGAACATCGTCCTCGGGCTTTCCAACCGTGTCGGCAAGCGCTTCGCAGAGCGGGTTGCGGTGTCGTTCGAAGAGACGCTCGATGCCGTAGGGCCCAAGGGCGTGCTCACGGGCAACCCCGTCGGGCGAGACGTGGTCGAGATGGACCGTGAGGTGGAGAAGACCAGAGCGGTCGAGCGTTTCGACATGGACCCCGGTCGCCGGACCGTGATCATCTTCGGAGGAAGTCTCGGTGCCAAGCGCATCAACGACGCCGCTGCCGGCCTGGCGAGCATCTGGGCAGAACGCAGCGACCGGCAGATCCTGCACATAACGGGTTTGAGGGATGAGCATGCGAGTTCGATGCCAACTGAGGAATCAAACAAACGAGGGTTGATCTACCGACGCGTTAGATACGTCGACAGGATGATCGAGGCATACGCGCTTGCCGACCTTGCGGTGACGCGAGGCGGAGCAACCTCGCTGGCGGAGTTGTGCATCGCGGGGGTGCCCTCGATCGTCGTCCCGTACCCATTCCACCGCGATCGCCAGCAAGAGCTCCAAGCTCGCGCCTTGGAACGCGCCGGAGCGTCGGCCGTCCTCCCGGACGAAGAGGCTTCGGGCGAGACCCTGGCCGCACGTCTCGATGCCGTCCTCGGGGACACAGCCGAGTTGGCCGCGCGCGCCGCGGCCGCTCGCCGGATGGCCCGTCCCCACGCAGCCGAGGCCTTGGCCGCGGTCCTCGAGGAGGTTGGTGGATGAATCTCTTTTTCCAGGGGCGCATCCACTTCATCGGGATCGGCGGCGCCGGCATGTCGGCGATCGCGAAGGTCTTGCTAGAACGCGGGCACGAGGTCTCGGGGAGTGACCTCAAGCGGTCGCAGGCCGCCACCGTCCTCGAAGCCATGGGCGCGTCCGTGCACATCGGCCACCGCGCCGACCTCGTGGAGGGAGCAGGGGTGGTGGTTGCCTCGTCCGCGATCGCCGCGTCCAACCCCGAGCTCGAGAGGGCCCGGGCTCTTGGCATCGGTGTAATGAGTCGCGGGGAAGCCTTGGCTGCAGTCCTCGGGACCGGTCGCCCGATCGTCGTCGCCGGTACGCATGGGAAGACCACCACCACCTCGATGATCGTTTCAACTCTGCTGTCGGCAGGCCGCGATCCCACCTACCTGGTCGGGGGCGGGCTCAACGATGCCGGCACCAACGCCCGCTCGGGCAAGGACGACGTTGCGGTTGCAGAGTCCGACGAGAGCGATGGATCGTTCCTTCTTCTCCACCCGCACATCGCGGTGGTCACGAACCTCGAAGCGGATCACCTCGACCACTGGGGGACCTTCGAGAGCCTCGCGGACGGATTCCGCCGGTTCCTCTACGCAGTGCAGGAGGAGGGGACCGCGATCGTCCCGGCCGACGACGACGCGCTTACGGCGCATGCCCGCGATTCGGGCCGGAAGGTGATGACGTTCGGTAGTGGGGGAGACGTGATGGCGATCGAGCCCGCGCCCGAGGCCGGAGGTACGGCGTTCGAGTTGTCGAGCGGGACCGAACGCCGCACCGTCGTGCTCCGAGTGCCGGGATCGCACAACGTGGAGAATGCTCTCGCCGCGGCCGCGGCGTGTCTGTCTGCAGGCTGCAGCCTCGATGAGGTGGCGACGGGACTCTCTTCGTTCAGAGGGGTCGAACGTCGCTTCCAATTCCTTGGAACCGCCCGCGAGGTGACGGTCGTCGACGATTACGCCCATCACCCGACCGAGGTGAAGGCCACGCTGGCGGCAACGCGCCCGGGCCCCTGGCGCCGGGTGGTCGCCGTGTTCCAACCGCATCGCTACTCCCGTACGGCGGCTCTCTGGCGGGACTTCGGAGCTGCGTTCGAGCCGGCGGATCGCGTGGTCGTCACCGACGTCTACGGCGCGGGTGAGATGCCGGTGCCGGGGATCAGCGGCAAGCTCATCGCCGATGCCGTCTGCGCGAACTGGCCGGGGCGGCCGGTTGCGTACCTTCCTCATCGCGAGGAACTGGTCGACTATTTGATCTCGAGCGCGCGCTCCGGCGACCTTCTGTTGACGTTGGGAGCCGGCGATATCACCGGGGTGGGCGATCAGATCCTCGCCAGACTTAGGAAGTCTCCGGTCCGCCTTCGACAGACGCCCCGGGGGCGCTCGTGATCGATGCTCTGACTGTGGAGTTGCGTGCTTCCGTGCGCGGACGTGTCGTGCGCGACCACGCTTTGGCACCGCTAACAACGTATCGATTGGGCGGTCCGGCGACGTTGTTTGTCGAGCCGATCGATTCACAAGACGTCGTGGCCCTCGCGGAGGCGCTGCGAGCGTCCCCATCTCCGCCTCCGGTGCTCGCGTTGGGACGCGGATCCAACTTGGTCGTCTCCGACGAGGGATGGCCCGGCTTGGTGGTCCATCTGGGAGACGAGTTCTCCTGGTGCCGAGGGGGGCGAGTTGCCGGCGAGGTGCGGGCGGGTGGCGCCACGCCGCTGCCGCAGCTCCCCAACTGGGCGGCTCGACGTGGACTGGCCGGTCTCGAGTTCATGGTGTCGATCCCCGGCTCCGTCGGCGGCGCGGTTCGCATGAACGCCGGCGCCCACGGTGGCGCCGTGGGCGACACGCTGGCCGCAGTCCGGATCTTCGATATCCAGGCGTTGACCGTGATGGAGCGCCCGGCCGCAGAGCTCGAGCTCTCTTATCGCCACACGTCCCTCGCCGACGGCGAGCTGGTGTTGGAGGCGTCCTTCTCGCTCACGACCGATTCCGAGGTCGAGATCAGGCGACGGATGGAAGAGTTCCGAAAGCATCGGGCGGCCACACAGCCGGGAGCTCTCCAGAACGCAGGGAGCGTCTTCAAGAACCCCCCCGGAGACGCTGCGGGCCGGCTTGTCGAAGCGGCGGGTCTGAAGGGATTCTCGGTTGGCGGCGCCTCGGTTTCGGACATCCATGCGAACTTCTTCATCGCTTCCCAGGACGCGACCGCTCAAGATGTGTTCGATCTGGTATCGGCCGTACGGGCCCGGGTCGGGGATGCCTTCGGGGTCGTACTGGAACCAGAGATCCGCTTCGTGGGCCGCTTCGCGCGCAATGATGAGCCATGGATCTAGAAGAGAAACCAACTCGGTTGGGCAGGCGCGCCGGCGGGGCCGCGAGGTCCCGCAAGCGCGCGTTGTTGGTAAGGCTCAGCGCGCTGGGAACCGTGGCCCTTTTCGTCTGGGGGCTTTTCTTCTCGCCCTTGCTGGACGTGAAGAAGGTCCGCGTTGTGGGTGCCGCCGAGACAGAGGTCGACGATGTGATCGACGCGGCAGATGTCGAGGGCCAGAACTTGCTGCTCGTTTCCACGGGCGGGATCGCCGATCGCATCGAGAAGCTGCCGTGGGTCAGGACGGTCGAGATCGACCGCATCCTTCCCGGCACGATTCGAGTGAAGGTCAGCGAACGCGCCCCCGCGGTCGTGCTGTCGGTTGGGGCCGCCCGCTGGACGATCGATCGAACGGGTCGCGTGCTGGCCGCAGGGGAGCGTCGTTCGGCGTTGCCGATCATCGCCGGTATGAGCATCGGCGAGGTGCGGCCGGGCGAGCGACTCCGAGGCAGGGAGACCGGCGCCGCGCTGAGGGTCTTCCGCTCCCTGGCCCCGCCGGTGCGGCGCGTGCTCCAGGTGATCTTTGCTCCTAGCGTCGAGAGGATCAGCCTCACCTTGAAGGACGGGACCCAGGTGCGCTACGGCGCGGCCGAGCGGCTCGCCGCGAAGAATCGGGTTCTCGTGAACCTCCTCACACGCCTGAGGAGAGAGGGGAGTCCTCCGAGCTACATCGATGTGCGTGTGCCCACGAGCCCCGCGGTCGCGACCGTCCCCGCCCTCGACGCGCTCGTCTCACCCACGCCGACCCCGCTGCCGTCCGCCTCGACATCAAGCATCCCGAGCCCCACGCCCACGCCTTAGCGCGCGTTTACGGCAGGGGCTTGACGCGAAATCCTCGGCTGCTATATTGCTCAACCATAACCTCAGGTTGACATAACTATAACCCTGAAGTTGACGGTGAGACAAGAAGTTGGTCGGGATACGGGTCGAAAGGAGGCCGCAGAATGGCGACGGGACCCCAGAACTACCTAGCGGTGATCAAGGTCGTCGGCATCGGCGGCGGCGGAGTCAATGCGGTTAACCGCATGATCGAGGTCGGGCTGAAGGGTGTGGAGTTCATAGCGGTCAACACCGACGCCCAGGCGCTGCTCATGTCCGACGCGGACGTGAAGCTCGACATCGGGCGCGAGCTGACCCGAGGTCTCGGCGCGGGGGCCAACCCCGAGGTCGGCAGGCAAGCCGCGGAGGAGCATCGCGACGAGATCGAAGAGGTGCTGAAGGGCGCCGACATGGTCTTCATCACGGCCGGTAAGGGCGGCGGCACCGGGACCGGTGGCGCACCGATCGTGGCCGAGGTGGCCAAGTCGCTCGGGGCGTTGACCATCGGTGTGGTGACGCGCCCGTTCACCTTCGAAGGCCGCCAGCGCGCGGTCAAGGCCGAGGGTGGCATCGAGCGGTTGAAGGAGAAGGTCGACACGCTCATCGTTATCCCGAACGACCGCTTGCTGGAGGTAGGCGATGCCGAAACTTCGCTTCTCGAAGGCTTCCGCATGGCGGACGAGGTACTCCTCCAGGGAGTGCAGGGCATCACCGACCTGATCACCACTCCTGGGCTGATCAACCTCGACTTCGCAGACGTTAAGGCGGTCATGACCGACGCCGGCTCCTCGATGATGGGGATCGGACAAGCGCGCGGCGAGAATCGCGCAGCCGAAGCGGCGCGCGCAGCCATCAGCTCTCCGTTGCTCGAAGCTTCCATGGACGGAGCACGCGGCGTTTTGCTCAACATCGCGGGCGGTTCCGATCTCGGACTCGCGGAGGTCAACGAGTCGGCAAGCATCATCTCCAAAGCGGCTCACCCCGACGCCAACATCATCTTCGGCGCCGTCGTGGACGACACCCTTGGCGACGAGGTGCGGGTCACGGTCATCGCCGCCGGGTTCGATCGTTGGGGCCAGCGTGAGGCCGAGGAGCTCGTCAAGCCCGAGGAGCAGATCTTCTCGAGCATCGGGGCGGGGATCTCGGAGCCACTGCTCTCGGACTCCGAGCCCGAGCGACTCGTCTTCAACGCCGACGACGACCTCGACATCCCATCCTTCCTGCGAAACGAATAGCTAACAGCTAGCAAACTTCCCTGGAGACGGGGCCCCGGGCGGGCCCCGTCTTCTGCGTCTGCCCTGCGTCTGCCTTCGATGGTCACCCGGAGGGCGATACTTCGCGGATGAGCTCCTTCTCGCTGACGGCGCGTGAGGTGAACGGCGTGCACGTGCTCGCCGACGCCGGAGCTGCCGAGGCCGGGGTCCTGGTCGCCTTCACCGACAGAAGGGGAGGGGTAAGCAAGCCGCCCTTCGACTCGTTGAACCTGGCCGCCCGTGTCGGGGACGACGCAGACCTCGTGGCGGAGAACCGTCGCCGGGCAGGAGAGGCAGCGGGATTCGACGACACTCGGCTGGTCTTGGCGCGCCAAGTCCACGGCGCTCGAGCGCTCGAAGCGACCGGCGAGGCGTACGGCGTGATCGGAGAGGCCGACGTCCTCATCACTCGCAAGCGCGGCCACGTCATCGGGATACTGACGGCCGACTGTGTACCCGCGATCGTGTGGGGGAGCAAAGGCCTGGCGATCGCACATGCGGGCTGGCGAGGGCTCGTCGCAGGGGCCGTCGAATCCGCCGTCGATGCTGTGGGGGAACCGCGTGCGGCCTGGCTGGGCCCGGCGATCAGAGCTTGCTGCTACGAGGTCGGCCCCGAGGTCATCGCCGAGTTCGAGGGGGCGGGTCTCCCGATCGCAGCTCCCGACCGGGTCGATCCTCCGATCGCAGCCGCCTTCGCTCTTCGTCGTGCCGGAGTTCCCGAAGTTATCGATGCGGACGAGTGCACGTCGTGTAGCGAGGTGCACTATTCCTACCGGCGAGACGGCACGACGGGGCGGCAGGGATCGTTCGCGGCGCTCGTATGAGACAGATGTCGAGCGACATCAAGACCCGTTTGAACGAGGTCCGAGAGCGGGTGTCCGCCGCATCGCGTAGAGCGGGGCGCGACTCCGATCCCATCGTCGTGGCCGTGACCAAGACGTGGCCGGTGGACGTGATCCGAGAGGCCATCGAGGCCGGAGCGACCGATCTAGGAGAGAACCGAGCCCTAGAACTGAAGGAGAAGATCGCCGCCCTCGGCTCGAGAGCTAGGTGGCACTTCATCGGCCATCTGCAGACGAACAAGGTCAGACATGTCGCCGGCGCGGCCGGCCTGATCCACTCGATCGATCGCTTCGCACTCGCGGAGGGCGTGGCCCGGCGGGCGCGCTATCTCGGGGTGACCCAGGAGATCTTGATCCAGGTCAACGTGGCTCGGTCCGAAGCCAAGCAGGGCGTCGAAGCGCCCCGGCTGGCGGCCCTGGCCGACGAGGTGGCCGGCCTCGACGGGCTGTCTCTCAGAGGCATCATGACGATCCCACCCGTCCCCCTCGATCCCGAGGACTCGCGGCCCCTCTATCGAGAGATGGCGACCCTCTCGGACGCGTTACGGGCCCGGCACCCCGGGGCCGACCAGATCTCGATGGGTATGAGTCGCGACTTCGAGGTTGCCGTCGAAGAGGGAGCGACCATCCTTCGGATAGGCGAAGCGATTTTCGGCTCCAGGGCCTGAAACCCCTATATCCTTCCGGCATGGCAGGCATCTGGAGGAAAACACTCGTCTATCTCGGGCTGGCCGAGGAAGAGGAGTATGACGATTACGGGTACGAGGACGGCTACGAGGCCCGGCCCGAGCCCCGCAGGGGCGGCCGTCGCCCCGCCCAGCAACAGGAGCCCGCGCCCGGCAGCGTCGGGGTCCGTACGGCGCAGCGGCCTCCAGGCGCCCCCCGCTTCCACCTGGTGCACCCCAACTCCTTCAACGATGCGCAGGAGGTCGGCGACAAGTTCCGGGAGGGTTACTCGGTCCTGATGAACCTGCAGGGGACCGAGGGGGCATTGGCCCGCAGGTTGGTCGACTTCGCCAGCGGCATGGCCTATGGGCTCGGCGGCTCGATGCAGCCGGTAGCCGAAAGCGTTTTCCTGATCACCCCCCAGGGCGTCCAGGTCTCGGCCGAGGAGCGCCGGCGCTTCCTCGAGGAACGCGGATTCTTCAACCAGGCGTAGCGCATCTTGAATGAGTTCCTTTGCTACGCCATCCAGGCGTGCTGGTTCATCTTGCTCATCAGGATCATCTTGTCGTGGGTGACGATGGTGTGGTCGCCTCCGTCCTCGTTGTCGCCGGCGATCCGGGTGATCTACGACCTGACCGAGCCGGTGATGGGGTTCTTCCGGCGCTACGTCCCTCCGGTTGGAGGCCTCGATCTCTCTCCGATCTTCATCTTCTTGATACTCGCTGCGCTCGCGAGGTCCATCTGTTGAAACCCGCGGGGCCGGTGCGAGGTTCTGCGATACTTCAGCGATGGATCTAGGGGCTCGGGACGTCCACGAGAAACAGTTCCACGACCAGTGGCGCGGCTACAACCAGGAAGAGGTCGACGTGTTCCTGGATCGGGTCGCCGAGACGCTCGACCGCCTCCAGCGCGAGAACAGGGCGCTTCGGGGTCGTTCCACCGAGCTCGAACAAACGGTCGCCACCAGCCGCGACACCGAGGAGATGCTCAAGAAGACGCTCGTCACCGCGCAGCAGGCGGCCGAAGAGGCGATCGCCAAGGCCAAGGCGAAGGCCGAGCAACTATTGACGGAGGCCGAGCAGCGCGCCCACCGCAGCCAGGAGGACGTCAAGGAACGCCTTGCCGCGGCGGAGGTAGATCTCCGGCGCAAGACCCTGGATGCCGACCGAGAGTTCACCGTGAGGCGCAAGGAGCTCGAGACGAGCATCGACCGGCTCCGGGCCTTCGAGGCCGATCTGAAACAGCGGCTCAAGACGTTCCTCGAACAGCAACTGAGGACCCTGGACGTGCTCGAAGAACGCGAGTCGCCATCGGCCCCTGCGCCGGCCGCTGCCAGACAATCTGCTCCCTTGGCCGCTCCCTCGGGTTCTCCGCACGTGCGCGTGACCGAAGGCGCTCCGGGTGCTTCGGCTGCCGCGCTGCGTGGCGAGCCGGACCGCTCCGAGCCGCCCGCGCGCGACCAAGCCGAGAGCGCGCCGGCCCCCACCGTCCGCGTCGACGAGACGGCCCCGGCAGGCCATCGCAGGGGAATGCGCGGGCTCTTCACTCGCGACGACCACTAGAAAACCGTGACCCTTCTTCTTCTGGGGTCACTTTTGGGCATCGTGATCGCCACCGTCGCATTAGTGCTCGGCTGGCTGACGGCGACCTCGTCGATGATCTGGATATCGATCGGCGGCAGCGCGACCTCGGCCGCGATGCTCGCGGTTGCGTACTATCGGAGCCGCAACCTCGTCGTCAGCAAGAAGAGGTGATCCGTGGCGGCTCTCGTGGCAACCTCCGCCGCACTGATCGCGGCCTCCGGGGTGACGCTCGTTCTCGGCTGGGGAGCTTCGAATAACGGATTGATCTGGGGTTCGATCGCGCTCAGCGCGCTCGCCGGCATCGCGCTCGCGGCCGCGCAGCTCCGAGCCGGCCGCCCGAGCATGGCCTCGCCGCAGGCACCCGAGCACGAAGTCGAGACCGCCGCTCCCGAGTCACGCCCCGGTCTCGGCACCGGACGTCGAGCCACCTTCCGGCGTCCATCGACCCCTGCGTCGCCCTCCACACCGCGCCTCGCCGAAGCGGCCATCAAGCCGGGCGTTTCGCGCGGTGAGACGGATGTCGTCGCCATCCCGCGACGGGGCAAGTACCACCGCACGGATTGCAGGTACGCGCGCTCGCAAGGGACCGAGCGGATGACCAGGGCCCTAGCAACGCACCGCGGCTACTCGCCCTGCGGTACCTGTAAGCCTTAGGCCTTGCGGAGGCCGAAGCCGATCTTTGTACCGTCCACCTCGATGGATCCCGCGGTGACATCTGCCGGCGGCTCTTCCGCGGAGTGCAGCGACGTCGCCAGCACCTCCTGCGCGATGTAGTCCTCGTATTTCGACAGGGCCTCCGCGGCGTCGCTTTCGTCGGCGGTAATCCACAGCTCGATCCGATCTTCCACGGCGAGACCACTGGTCTTGCGGAAGTCCTGCACGGCGCGCACGACCTCACGCGCTATCCCTTCCGCGACCAGCTCGGGCGTTAGATGCAGGTCCAAGGCAACCGCGTAGGGCCCGTCCTGCACGAGCGTCTGTTCCTCGTGCTCACCGACGCGCACGTCGAGGTCGTCCCGGCTCAATTCCACGCGCTCGCCTTCGAAGTCGATGGTCGCGACCCCGCCCGAGTCGAGCTCGGCAACGAGGGAGCTCGCGTCGGCTCTTGCCAGAGAAGCGGCGAGGTCCTTCACGCGGGAGCCGAAGCGGGGGCCGAGCGCCCGGAAGTTCGGCTTGACCTCGTAGGAGACGAGCGCCCCGAGGCTCTCCATCGGGACGATCGACTTCACGTTGAGCTCCTCCTTGATGAGGTCGATCACCTCGTTCAGCCCGGCCGCGTCGTCCCGCGGAGTGACCACGTATGCCTGCGCCAGCGGCTGGCGAACGCGCACCTTGGCGTCGGTGCGCGCGGCGCGGCCGAGACCCACGATCCGACGAGCGAGCCCCATCCGGAGGCGGAGATCGTCGTCGCGACGGGAATCATCTGGGCTTGGCCAGTCGGCGAGGTGGACGGAGTCCTCGCCGGTGAGGTTCGTATAGATCTCGTCCGAGATGAATGGGATGAAGGGCGCGCTGAGCTTGGCGACCGTGACGAGGCACTCCCACAGCGTGTGGAAAGCGGCGCTGGTGTCCGAGTCCTCTTTCGAACGCCAGAAGCGCCGGCGCGACCGGCGGACGTACCAGTTCGAGAGATCGTCGACGAAGCGTTCGAGTCGCCTCCCGCCCAGCGTCGTATCGAACTGCTCGAGTCCGTCGGTGACGATCCGGATCGTGTCGTCGAGCTCGGCCAGGATCCACCGATCGAGCTCGCTGCTCTTGGCGCTCTCGGCGGCCGTGTCGGGGTCGAAGCCTTCGAGGGCCGCGTACGTGACCCAGAACGAGTACGTGTTCCACAGAGTGAGAAGGGACTTGCGCAAGGTCTCTTGGACGATCTCCACCGAGATCCGCCGCGCCGACCAGGGCGTGCCGCCGGTGAGGAGATACCAGCGCAGCGGGTCCGCGCCCTGGGCATCCAGCACGGTCCACGGATCGATCACGTTGCCGATCGACTTGCTCATCTTGCGCCCTTCGGCGTCCACGATGAGGCCGAGGCAGACACAGTTCCGATAGCTGTTCTCGCCCTCGATGAGGGTGGCGACGGCAAGCAACGAGTAGAACCACCCGCGCGTTTGGTCGATCGCTTCGGTGATGAAATGTGCGGGGAACCGCTTCTCGAATATGTCCTTGTTCTCGAAGGGGTAGTGCCACTGGGCGAAGGGCATCGAACCTGAGTCGAACCACGCGTCGATGACGGCGCGCACGCGGGTCGCTTCCTTGCCGCATTCAGGACAAGGGAACTTGATCAGGTCTACATGCGGACGGTGGGGGTCGAAGTCCTCGAGCTCTCGACCGGAAAGCTCGCGCAGCTCCGCGAACGACCCGACGCACGTTTGATGATCGTCCTCGCATCTCCAGACCGGAAGCGGAGTCCCCCAGTACCGATCACGGGATAGCGACCAGTCGACGTTGTTGGCGAGCCAGTCCCCGAAGCGCCCGTACTTGATCGTCGGCGGCTGCCAGTTGGTCGCCTCGTTGCTCGTCTGGAGTTGGTCCCGGATCTGCGAGGTGCGGATGTACCAGTCCTTGCGCGCGTAATAGAGGAGTGGCGTGCCGCACCGCCAGCAGTGGGGATAGGCGTGCTCGTAGACCTCGGCCCGGAACAACACACCCCGGTTCTCCAGGTCCTCCACGACCCTGGGATCGGCCTCCTTGAACCACAGCCCGGCAAAGGCCCCCGCTTGCTCGATGACGTGACCGGTGGGATCGATGGCCTGCAAGATCGGGAGCCCGTCGCGCTTGGCGACGACCATGTCGTCCTCGCCGTACGGCGCGAGGTGGACGATGCCGGTGCCCTCCTCGGTGCTGACGAAATCGCCCGCCCTCACCGTGTGACCGTTGGGCCCCGGCTCGACGAAGGGGAACGGCGGCGAGTAGCGCTTGTCCAGGAGGTCGCGGCCGGGGAGCTCCCGCTCGATCACGGTCCCCTCGCCGAACAGGGAGTCGGCCAACTCGCGGGCAACTATGAGCTTCTTGGCCGGGGCTGCCGGGTCCACCACCACCGCGTAGACGATGTCCGGGCCCACGGCCGCCGCCATGTTCGCAAGCAGCGTCCAGGGCGTCGTCGTCCAGACCAGCAAGGCGGTGTCCGGATCGTCCACGAGGGGGAAGCGGACGTAGACCGACGGGTCGCTGACCGTTTGGTAGGCGCCCGGCTGGTGCTGCTCGTGGTTGCTCAGCGCGGTCTCGCATCGAGGGCAGTAGGGGACGACCTTGAAGTCCTCCTCCAGCAGGCCCTTGTCCCAGATCTGCCGCAGGATCGCCCAGACGCTTTCCACGTAGTCGGGCGTCATGGTCCAGTAGGCCTGATCGAGGTCGATCCAGAAGCCGATCCGGGAGGTGAGCCTCTCCCAGTCCGCGACGTAGCGCTTCACGGACTCGCGGCAGCGCTCCACGAACGCCTCGATCCCGATCCGGTCCTCGATCTCAGACTTCTGGGTGATCCCCAGCTCTTTCTCGACCTCGATCTCGACCGGGAGCCCGTGGCAGTCCCATCCGGCCTTCCGGTGGACGAAGTGGCCCCTCATCGTCTGGAAGCGACAGAAGATGTCCTTGAAGGTCCTGGCCTCCACGTGCCCGATGTGCGGCTTGTTGTTGGCGGTGGGGGGCCCGTCGTAGAAGACCCATTCCGCAGCGCCCTCACGCGCCTTCATCGATCGCTCGAAGATCTGGTCGCGCTCCCACCGCTCGAGGATCCCGGCCTCGAGCTTCGGGATAGAGACGTGCGGATCTACGGGGCGATAGCTGGCCGGCATCGGAGAAGGATAGGCGCTGCGATGCCCGTTCTCGTTACCCTTGTGTTATCTTCCCGCGCCCATGAGCCCGGCTAAGAAGCCGACGTCACGCAAGTCCACGGCCAAGAAGCCGGCCGCCAAGAAGACCGCGCGCAAGCCGGCCAAAAAGGCCACGCGCAAGGCGGTCAAGAAGACCACCGCCAAGAAGGCGGCTCCAAGGAAGGCCGCGGCCAAGAAGACCACCGCGAAGAAGCCGGTGGCCAAGAAGAAGACCACCGCGAAGAAGCCGGTGGCCAAGAAGACCACCGCGAAGAAGACCGCGGTCAAGAAGGCCCCCGCCAAGAAGGCAACCGCCCCCAAGAAAACGGCTGCGCCGAAGAAAACGGCAGGACCCAAGCCCATCGCTCGGATGCCCAAGCCGAAACCCCCACCCAAGCGCCCGATCAGGCCGATGAAGCTCGACGCCCAGATCCTCAAGGGATCCGGACCCAGCTCAAAGAGGAGTACGGGGCCCTCGAGCGCCAGTACGCCGAGCTCGATCGCGAATCCTTCGAGGGGACGCAGAGCGACCTCTCGGGCGAAGTGGGTCTGGACGAGGACTTCGCCGATGCCGGCAGCGCGACGTTCGAGCGAGAACGCGATCTCTCGATCCAGAACAACATCAAGGACCTGATGGAGCAGATCGATCGCGCCATGGGCCGGATCGACGACGGCACCTACGGCACCTGCGAGCGTTGCGGCAACCCCATCGACGGCGCTCGGCTCAAGGCCCTGCCACACGCGTCGCTGTGCATGGACTGCAAGCGCCGGGAAGAGCGAGCGAGATAGACACGCGACGATAGCGGCGTGGCCGTCGCCGTCTCGTCTCTCTACATCCGGATCCTCGTCACCGCCTCGGCGGTGCTTGCGCTCGATCAACTCACGAAGCAGCTCGCGTTGAACTCGCTCGAGGACGGGCCGATCGACCTCATCGCGGGCGTGTTGACGCTTCGGCTCACCTACAACTCCGGAGGGGCCTTCGGGCTGGGGCGGGGAGCGCCGCTCCTCTTCCTCGTCGCCACGGTGGGCGTGTCGATCCTCATATTGGTGTGGGCTCGCAAGCTGACGGACATCCGCTGGGCTATCCCGTTCGGGCTCGTCCTGGGAGGGGGGCTGGGCAACCTCGCGGACCGGGTGCTTCGTGACCTCGGCGGGGGCGTGGTCGATTTCATCGACCTGCACGTCTGGCCCGTGTTCAACGTGGCCGACTCGGCGATCGTCGTCGGCGTCGGCCTAATCGCTCTTCTTTCGGTGCGCGCCGATCGAGCCCAGGTGGAGCCCGAACGGACGTGATCGAGTTCATCGCCGACGAGACCGACGCCGGCGAGCGGATCGACGTCGTCGTGGCCCGCCGCGGGGGCGTGCCTCGGAGCGCGGCTCAAGTGGCGCTGCGTGCGGGAGAGGTCAAGGTAGGGGGCCGCGTGGTCCGCCCCGGCCATCGGCTCGTGGCGGGCGAAGCGGTTGAGGGGTCCGTCGTGGAGGCGCAGTCTCTTCCGCCGAGTCCCGAGGACATCCCGCTCGACGTCGTCTACTCCGACGACCGTGTGCTCGTTATCAGCAAGCCCGCCGGTCTCGTGACCCATCCGGCCGGTGGCCACCCGAGCGGGACGTTGGTCAATGCACTGCTCGCGCTCGGGGTTCCGCTTGCCTCCGAAGACCCCGACCGTCCGGGGCTCGTCCACAGATTGGACAAGGACACCTCGGGGCTGCTCCTCGTGGCCAAGGACGACCCTGCGCGCGCCTTCCTCCAGGCTGCACTCAAAGAGCGCCGCGTCGGCCGGGTCTACCTGGCTCTGGTGAGAGGCCGGCCCCGGCCCGATTCCGGAACCATCGAAGCGCCGATCGGACGACACCCGGCCCGGCGGAAGATGGCCGTCGTTGCGGATGGCAGGCACGCGGTCACTCACTTCCGGGTGCTGGATGCGACCGAGAAGCTCGCCCTGGTCGAGGTGACGCTCGAGACGGGGCGCACCCATCAGATCCGGGTCCATCTCGCCCACCTCGGCCACCCGGTCCTGGGCGACAGGACCTACGGGGGAGCGTCCGAGCAGGCGAGCGCACTCGGCCTGGACCGGCCCTTCCTCCATGCCGTGCGGCTGAGCTTCCCCCACCCCGACGACGAGCGCCTAGTAGAGGTCCAAGACGATCTTCCGGCCGACCTCACTAGGGCTCTCGAGCTAGCGAAACTGGCTATCCCCAGCTAATCAACAAGCTCCGGGCCTTGCGATCAACAGCCTTTATGCCCGAATCTCAGCCCACTTCTCCTGCGGACCTTGAAGGTGTCGGCACCGCCATCTATGGTGGAACGACACCCTTGTAATTCCACCGCCGGGACTATTTTTGGGAGGTCGACCCGCTTGAGCTTCGTCCATCTCCACGCTCATACCGAGTACTCCATGCTCGACGGAGCAAGCAGGATCGGGGAGATGTTCGAGGCGGCCGCCAACGCCGGGATGCCGGCCTGCGCGATCACCGACCACGGGGTGATGTTCGGGGCCCTCGAGTTCTACAAGACCGGCCGCTCCCACGGCGTGAAGCCGATCCTCGGGATGGAGGGCTACCTGTTCGCAGGCGATCGCCGGGAGAAGCCACCTCAGCGCGAGAACGGCGACAAGACCTACCACCTCACCCTGCTGGCGGCGACCGACCAGGGCTACAAGAACCTGATCAAGCTCTCGTCGCGCGCCTGGCTCGAGGGACTTCACTATTTCCCCCGATCGGACTGGGAGATCCTCAGCGAGTACGCGGACGGACTCATCTGTCTGTCCGGGTGTCTCTCCGCGGAGATCCCCAAGCTCATCGTCGCGGGCGACGGCAAGGGGGCGCGCGCCAAGATCGCCCAGTACCGAGAGCTCTTCGGCGATCGCTTCTACCTGGAGCTCCAGGATCACGGCCTTCCCGAACAGAAACCGTTGAACGACGAGCTCGTGCGCCTCGGCAAAGAGCTGTCGATCCCCTGGGTGTGCACCAACGACTCGCACTACACCCACCAGGAGCAAGCGAAGCCGCACGAGGTGTTGTTGTGCATCAACACCGGTTCAGAGCTGTCGGACCCGAACCGTTTCAAGTTCGACTCCGATCAGTTCTATCTGAAGACCCCCGAGGAGATGCGGACCGTCTTCGAACGCTGGCCGGGCGCCTGCGAGACGACCCTCGAAGTGGCCGATCGCTGCAACGTCGAGATCTCGCTCGACAACTTGTTGCTCCCGCGCTTCGAGGTGCCGCCGGGCCAAACGCTCACGACACATCTCGAGCAGCTCGTGATGACGGGCTGCCGGGAGCGCTACGGGGACTCACCGGCACCGGAGGTGACCGAGCGCGCGAGATACGAGCTCGGCGTCATCGGCGAGATGGGATTCGAGGGTTACTTCCTCGTCGTGCAGGACTTCGTGAACTGGGCCAAGGAGCAAGGGATCCGTGTCGGCCCCGGCCGCGGCAGCGCAGCCGGCTCGATCGTCAGCTACACGCTTGGGATCACCGAGCTCGACCCGCTGCGCTACGACCTGATGTTCGAGCGTTTCCTGAACCCGGAGCGGGTCGAGATGCCCGACATCGATATCGACTTCGACGAGCGCAGGCGGGGCGACGTGATCCGTTACGTCAGCGACAAGTACGGCGACGACCACGTGGCGCAGATCGTCACCTACGGCACGATCAAGGGTAAGCAGGCGATCAAGGACGCCGCTCGGGTCCTGGGCTTCCCTTACCAGGAAGGCGATCGCCTCACCAAGATGTATCCCGCTCTGATCATGGGCCGCGATTCAGGGCTCCAAAGCGCCCTCGACACCTCGGCGGAGCTGAGGGCCGCGTACGACTCTTCAGACGCGGCGAAGCAGATCATCGACGTGGCGTTGGGGATCGAGAACCTCAAGCGTTCGGCCGGCATCCACGCGGCGGGCGTCGTCATCGGGCGGGACCCCCTGATCGAGCATGTTCCGCTCAAGCGTGGCGATCACGGCGAGACCGTGACCCAGTTCGACATGAAGGGCGTGACCGAGCTCGGCCTATTGAAGATGGACTTCCTCGGGCTGCGAAACCTCACGGTGATCGACCTGACGCGCGACTACGTGAAGGCCAACCGCGGCGAGGAGATCGACGTCGATCACCTGAGCTTCGACGATCCAAGGGTGTTCGAGATGTTGCAGCGCGGCGATTCCGACGGGGTGTTCCAACTCGAATCGGAAGGGATGCGCAGGTTGCTGGTTCAGCTCAAGCCCGAGAGCTTCGAGCACATCATGGCTCTGATCGCGCTCTACAGGCCCGGTCCCATGGAGCAGATCCCCGCCTACATCGAGCGCAAGAACGATTCGTCGAAGGTGAGCTACCTCCATCCGTCGCTCGAGGACCTGACGAAGGAGACCTACGGGATCCTCGTCTACCAAGAGCAGATCGTGATGATGCTGCAGCGACTGGCCGGCTACACCCCGGGGCACGCGGACAAGGTCCGGAAGGCGATCGGCAAGAAGGACCGAGCGTTGATGGCCGCAGAGGAGCCGGTGTTCATCGAGGGGTGCGTCACGGCGGGCAGCACCGAGAAGGAAGCGCGCCGCTTGTGGGGCTTGATCCAGCCGTTCGCCGACTACTCCTTCAACCGCGCCCACTCAGCTTGTTACGCGTACATCGCGTACCAGACCGCATGGCTGAAGGCTCATTACCCGGTCGAGTACATGGCGGCGCTTCTGACGAGCGTCAAGGACAGCAAGGATGCGAAGCCCTTCTATCTCCACGTCGCTCGCAAGATGGAGATCCCGGTGCTGCTTCCCGACGTGAACTCGTCCGACCAGGACTTCACACCCGTTGGAGATTCGATCCGCTTCGGCCTTGCAGCCGTGCGGGGCGTGGGGACCAGCGTCGTCGAGAAGATCGTGGAGGCACGCAGAGCCAAAGGTGCGTTCGAGTCCTTCTACGACTTCTGCAGCAAGGTGGACTACGTCTGCCTCAACAAGAAGACGGTCGAGTCGCTGATCTGGGCGGGCGCCTTCGAATCCCTCGGTCACACGCGCAAGGGCCTTGCGGAGACCTTCGAGTACATCTGCGCAGAGGTGACGGACAGGCGAAAGAAGGAGGAGGCCGGCCAGTTCTCGTTGTTCGCGTCGGCCGGCGGATCGGATGACGGCGAGTCGACGCACGAGACTCCTATCCCGGTGACCGAAGAGCACAAGAAAATCTTGCTCGCGAACGAGAAAGAGATGCTCGGTGTATTCGTCTCCGACCACCCGCTCCTCGGGGTCGAGGGTCTGCTCGCACGCATGTGCGATTGCCCGATCTCCGGTCTGCGGCAGCGCCCGGCCGGCGAGGTCGTGACGATCGGCGGACTCGTCTCGGGACTTCAGAAGAAGGTGACGAGGCGCGGCGACATCATGCTGCTGATCGAGTTCGAAGATCTCTCCGGCATGGCGGTCGAGGTGGTCGTGTTCGCAAAGACCTACGAGCAGTTCGCCAACGTCATCCAGCAGGATGCGATCCTGCTGGTAAAGGGGCGAGTGGACTTCGACGCCCGCGACGACTCCTGCAAGATGATCGCCATGGAGCTGCGGGAGACGAACCTGAGCGAGGACCGGCCTCTGGAGATCAGCCTGCCCGCGGAGCTGTGCGGCGATCCCGGCTTCGTCGGTCGCCTCAAAGAAGTGCTGGTGAACCACCCCGGCTCCCAACAAGTGTTCCTGCACCTCGCGCGGGGCACGAAGACGACGGTCCTGAAACTCGGCAGCGAGTTCTGGGTGGATTCGAGCAACGGCCTGGCGGCCGAGCTCAAAGCGCTCCTCGGGTCGAAGGCTCTCCTCACCTCGTAGGGCACGCCGAAGCCGCCTCTCCCATAGTGTGGGCCGATGCCCTGCGTGCGCTGCGGAAAGATCCAGATCGATCCCGTCAAGGGCGCTTCGCCCTGGGCCCGGGGAGTGATCCAACAGGAGCAGATCCTGATGTGTCCCGACTGTCAGGAAGAGGATCCTGCGTGGACGGGCTCGCTCAAGAAGTGCGAGCGCTGCGGCAGCACCCGGCTGTCGATCACCATGGGCTCGGTCGTGTGCCGGGGCTGCGGGCATGACAGCCCCGTATAGCCACTAGCATCTCGCGATGCTCGAACTGATCGACGGCAGGGACCAGATGGCGCCCGTGCACATCTCGCGCCCGAAGGTGCTGAGCGCAGGGGGCAACCTCGAGGCCGACGTGCGCGGGCTCGTGGATCACGTGAGGATGCGGGGCGACGAAGCCCTCCTTGAACTGACCGAGCGCTTCGACGGGGTTGCACTAGCGGCAGATCGCATCAGGGTGGACCCTGCCGAGATCGACAAGGCTCGCAAGCTGGTCCCACCCGAGCTCGTCGATGCCCTCGAAGTCATGTCCGAGCGCCTCCGCTCGACGTGCGAGCGCCAGGCCCCCTCCTCGTGGATGGAGGAGTCGGTAGACGAGGTCGTCGGCGAGATAGTCCGACCCCTTCGGCGAGTCGGCATCTATGTACCGGGAGGAAGGGCGGCCTATCCCTCGAGCGTGATCATGGCCGTGGTCCCGGCCCGGGTGGCGGGAGTCGAAGGGATCGCACTGTGCTCACCTCCCGATCGCGGGGGCGAGGTGTCTGAGGCCGTCCTGGCGGCGTGTGCGATCGCGGGGGTAGACGAGGTCTATCGGATGGGAGGCGCACAGGCGATCGCGGCCTTCGCCTACGGCACAGAGACGGTCAGACCGGTGGACAAAGTGGTGGGCCCCGGCAACGCCTTCGTGACGTTGGCCAAGCGAGCCGTCGCGGGATGGATCGGGACAGATTCCGAGGCCGGACCGACCGAGATCGCCGTGATCGCAGATGGGAGCGCGGCCCCCGACGTGCTGGCCGCAGACATCATCGCCCAGGCCGAGCACGGCCCGCACGGGACGCACGCTCTCATCACGTGGGTGCCCGAGCTGATCCAAAGTGTGAACGCGACCCTGGAGTTCTTGGTCGCATCACACGAGCGTCCCGAAGACGTTGAGAACGCTTTGACCGAGGGGGGCCGGGCGGTGCTCGTGCGCGATCTTGAACATGCGATCGACACGGCTAATGCCTTCGCCCCGGAGCACCTCGAATTGATAGTGGCGGGTGCGATGGACGCGCTCGATCGAGTGAGGAACGCCGGTGCGGTCTTCGTCGGCCGGATGTCGCCGGTGTCGGTGGGGGACTACGTGGCGGGCACGAATCACGTCTTGCCGAGCGGGGGAAGCGCGCGTTGGGCTTCCGGACTTGGCGTTCAAGATTTCGTGAAGCGGATCTACATCTGCGGGATGGAAGAGAGCGCGTTGACGCGTCTCGCTCCTCACGTCGAGGCGCTGGCCTCTGCCGAAGGCTTGCACGCCCACGCGCGCGCCGTCCGGGTTCGCCTCGACGGGAAGGCGTGAAAGCTATGGAGCGGCCGCCGCTCGAGATCCGGGACGACTTGCTGGAGGTGTCGCCATACGAGTCGCCACAGCTTCCGGCGCGTTTTCGCATGAACACGAACGAATCTCCGTATCCGCCTCCTCAGCCGGTTCTGGATGCCGCTATCGGGGCATTGCGGGCTCTGGAGCTCAATCGCTATCCCGAGCACGATGCCTCGGAACTGGTGAATGCGGTCGCCGGGCACGCAGGCTGGTCTCCCGAGTCGACCTGGCTTGCCAACGGCAGCAACGAGGTGTTCCTGCACCTGTTCCTCGCGTTCGGGGGGCCGGGCCGGCGAGCCCTGACCTTCGAGCCGTCGTACTCGTTGCATCGCCTCATCCCCCAGATGACCGGGACGGAGGTCGTCTCGGCTCCGCCGCGATGAGAGCTTTTCGGTCGACCCCGACGCAGCCGTGGCCGCGATCCAACGGGAGCGCCCGCACATCACGATCGTGTGCAGCCCGAACAATCCCAGCGGCAACGTGACTCGGTCGGAAGTAGTCACGAAGCTCGCCGACGCGACGGACGGGATCATCGTCGTGGACGAGGCCTACATCGAGTTCGCCGGCGATCCCAAGGGCAACATCCGCGCGTTGCGAGACCACTCGAACCTTGTCGTGACGAGGACGCTGTCGAAGGCTTGGCGGCTGGCCGGAGCCCGCTTGGGCTACCTTCTGGGTCCCGGCTGGCTGATCGACGGCTTGGCCCGCGTCCGGCTTCCCTACAACCTCTCCTCTCTCACTCAAGCCGTCGCGCTCGCCTCGATCGCGCACGCAGACGAGACGCTCGGCCGGATCGGATCGATCGTGACCGAGCGCGACCGGATCATCGAAGCTCTCGACAAGCTCGGCGTGGAGACGTTCCCTTCGGATGCGAACTTCGTCCTCTTCCGCGTCCCCGATGCGGCCTCGGTGTGGCAGGGTCTGCTGGATCGCGACGTGTTGATCCGTAATTACGCAACGCAAGACGGACTTGCGAACTGCCTTCGAGTTACGGCGGGCACGCCGGAGGAAACAGAAGCGTTCCTCGGCGCGATCGAGGAGGTACTCGGGGCGGGCTCGGCCGGACCGAAGAAGGAAGTGGCATCGTGAGCAGGCGCGCCACCGTCGACAGATCCACAACCGAGACCAAGGTCCGCGTCGAGCTCGATCTCGATGGGGGAGAGGTCAAGGTGTCGACCGGCGTCCCCTTCTTCGACCACATGCTGGATCAGCTCGGTCGTCACGGCCGCTTAGGTCTCACCATCGAGGCAACGGGCGACCTCGAGATCGACGCACACCACACCGTCGAGGACGTCGGCATAGTCCTGGGCGAGGCCCTGGCCGAGGCGCTGGGGGACAAGCGTGGCATCCGCCGCTATGGGGACGCGCTGGTTCCCATGGAGGAATCCCTCGCGCAGGCAGCTCTGGACATCTCCGGGCGACCCCTGCTCGTGTACGAAGCCGACCTCGCGGTCGAGGCGATCGGGCAGTTCGACGTTGGGCTCGCGCGAAGAGTTCTTTCAGGCCTTGTGCCGCAGCGCCGGACTGACGCTGCACGTCACCTTGCAACGGAACCGTGACCCCCACCACGGCGTCGAGGCCATCTTCAAAGCCGTCGCCCGCGCTCTGGGTCAAGCCGTGGAGCTGGATCCCCGCGGCGGGGACTCGTGCCGTCGACGAAGGGCGTGCTGTGAAAGTCGCGCGTGCTCGATCACGGGATGGGCAACCTGCGCAGCGTGGCCAAAGCCCTCGAGGCGGCCGGCGCGACGCGTGGATGTGACCAGCGACGCCGCGGCCATCGAGTCGGCCGACGGCCTCTGTATCCCGGGACAGGGGATCTTCGGACGCTGCATGAACAACCTGACGGAAGCCGGCATGGATGAGGTAGTCGGTTCGTGGATCGCGAGCGAGCGGCCGTTCCTCGGGATCTGCCTCGGCATGCAGGTGCTCTTCGAATCGAGCGAGGAGGGTACGCAACCGGGCCTCGGCATCCTTGCCGGCGCCGTCAGACGGCTGCCGAACGGGAACGGGAACGCGCGTCCCGCACATCGGATGGAGCCTGGTGGGTGACGAGTACTACTACTTCGACCACTCCTACGCGGTACATCCCACGGATCACTCGATCGTGTCCGGCTGGGGCGAGCACGGCGAGCGTTTCGCCGCATCGATAACGGTCGGTGCGTTGACCGCGGTGCAATTCCACCCGGAGAAGAGCTCGGACGCCGGCATCGATCTGCTTCGAGGCTGGATCCGCAGCAAGGTCGCACATGAGCTTCACCGTCTTCCCCGCGGTCGACATCTCGGAAGGCAAGTGCGTCCGGTTGATGCAGGGTGCGTTCGGGACCGAGACCGTCTACTCAGACGACCCCGTGAAGGTCGCGCGTCGGTTTCTGCAGCGCTGGGGCTCGTTGGCTTCACATCGTCGACCTCGACGGCGCGCGGACCGGGGTTCCTGCCAACCGCGACCTGGTGCTCGAAGTCGTCCGGCTAGCCGCATGCCCGGTTCAGGCAGGGGGAGGACTGCGGACGCTGGACGATGTCGAGGAAGTCCTGGCCGCCGGCGCCAACCGAGCGGTGCTGGGCACAGTGGCGCTCGAGGATCCGAGCGCAGCTGAGATCGGCCGCCGCTCGATACGGCGAGAAGATCGCGGTGTCGCTCGATGCGAGGGGCGGCGAGCTTTCGTCGCACGGGTGGACGGTCGGGTCCGGCATCCCCCTGCTGGATGCCGTGAAGGAATTCGAAGATGCCGGCGTCGCTTCCTTCATCTACACGGATGTGACCCGCGACGGAACCATGAAGGGGCCGGACATCGAGGGAACCTTGCGCCTTGCCCGCGAAACAGCCCTGCCCGTGATCGCATCGGGCGGCATCGCAAGCCTGGACGAGCTGCGCACCGTCGCGCGCCTCTACCCGGAGGGCGTTACGGGTGCCATCGTGGGCCGCGCCCTCTACGAGCACAAGTTCTCGGTTCAAGACGCGAAGCTCGCGGCCGACGAGGCCGCGGCCGGTCGCGACGAGCCCCCGCTCGTAGAGCCGTAAGCAGCGCTAATGCCCACGAAGCGCATAGTCCCGTGCCTGGACGTCGACAAGGGGCGGGTGGTCAAAGGTGTCCGGTTCCTCGACCTGAGGGACGCCGGCGATCCGGTCGAGCTTGCGGCCAGGTACGACGATGAGGGCGCCGACGAGCTCGTCTTCTTGGACATCACCGCATCGTTCGAGCAGCGCGGGCACATCCTCGATGTAGCGGCACGCACGGCCGAGACGGTTTTCATCCCGTTGACCGTCGGCGGGGGCGTGCGGTCGGTCGAGGACGTATCGGCGCTTCTGCGAGCCGGGGCCGACAAGGTTGCGATCAACACGGCGGCGGTGCAACGCCCGGACATAGTGAGGGAAGCCGCTGATGAGTTCGGCGCTCAAGCGATCGTCGTCGCGATCGACGCGCGTAGCCTCGAGCAATCGTGCGGCGACAGATCGTGGGAGGTCTTCGTCAATGGGGGCAGGACACCGACGGGGCTCGATGCGGTGCGCTGGGCGCGCATGGTCTGCGAGCTGGGTGCCGGAGAGATCCTGCTTACATCCATGGACAGAGACGGGACCACCGACGGCTACGACCTAGAGCTAACGCGGGCAGTTTCCGATGCAGTGCCGGTTCCCGTCATCGCGTCGGGTGGGGCGGGCACGCCCGATCACCTTGCAGATGCCGTCGATCCCGAACGCGGCGCGGCGGAGGCTGCTCTTGCGGCTTCCGTCTTCCATTTCCAAACGTTCTCGATCGCCGACGCGAAGCAGGCGCTCCTAGCGCGAAACCTGCCCGTTAGGATGCCGCAGTCAGAGAGGGGGACCCATTGACCTGGCTCCTTTACGACGATGCACTCCGCAGCAGGGAGCTGCGCCACGAGATAGCCGAGCCCATCGGGGATCCTGTCGCGTTCATCGAGCACGAAGGCAAACGGATCGCGATCACGAGCATCCTCGAGGAGGCCATCCTCGCGAAACGAGAAGACGTCATCGACGAGGTCTGGACAACGTCGCAGCTCGGTATGGATGAGTTGGTGAAGGACGGGTCGATGGCGGAGCCGCTGATCGGCCCCGAGATCGTCCTGCGTGCGTTGAGGAAGCTTGGTTGCGAAGAGGTCCGAGTCCCGGGGACCTTCAGGGTCCTCGTGGCCGACTACCTACGCGCCGCCGGCATCGACGTGACCGTCGACGAGGAAGCGTGGGCAGAACGCAGGCGCAAGAAGGCTCCCTGGGAACTAGAGGGGATCGAACGTGCGCAGCGCGCGGCCGAGACGGCGATGCTTACCGCGGGTCGGATGTTGCGAGAGGCAGAGCCGACCTCGAACAACAGGCTGAGATTCGACGGTGAGATCCTCACTGCCGAGTGGGTTCGAGAAGCGATGGTCGCCGAGTTGCTCAGCCAAGGGGCCGAGAGCGAAGAGATCCTCGTGCAGTCGGGTGACGCATGGGCCGGCGGTCACGAGCTGGGCTCGGGGCCCATCATTCCCGATGCCACGTGCATCATCGACTGCTTCCCCCGGGACCGTCGCAGCGGCGCGTATACGGACATGACCCGGACGTTCGTCCCCGGTTCGGCGTCGGCCGAGGTCGAGCAACTGCACAAGCTCTGTGTCGCGGCCCTCGAACTCGCATTCGATTCACTCAAGCCGGGTTCGTCGGACGCGTACGAAAAGGTTGCGGAGCACTTCCACGATCAGGGGTTCGCCACCCAAAGACATCACGAAGGACCCGAACCGCTCAAGGATGGGTTCTTCCATTCACTCGGCCACGGGGTTGGGCTCGACGTACACGAGAGGCCCTGGATGGGACGCAGATCGGATCCGCTGGTCGAAGGCGACGTCATCGCAGTCGAGCCCGGCCTGTATGTCTCGGGCGTCGGCGGCGTTCGTCTTGAAGACACGGTCGATCGTGACCGCCTCCGGCGTCCAACATTTCACCGAACCCTTCCCCTACGCATTGGAACCGGTGTGAAACCCGAAGACCTGAAATACGACGACAACGGATTGCTGCCCGTGATCGTGCAGGACGGCGCGACCAAAGACGTTCTGATGCTGGCCTATGCGGATGCGGAAGCGGTGCGCCGGACGCTGGACTCGGGAACGACGTGGTTCTGGAGCCGTTCCCGTCAGGAGTATTGGAACAAGGGGGCGACGTCCGGCAACGTCCAGAAGGTGCTCGAGATCCGCTACGACTGCGATTCGGACGCGCTCCTCGTTCTGGCGGATCCGGCCGGCCCGGCCTGCCACACGGGGGAGACCTCGTGCTTCTATCGCACCTTTAGTGCTGAGTGATCGGATACCGGCCTAGTCGACCGGAGTTCCGTGAGCTGATCCGCGACCACTCGATCGTGCCCGTTTGGCGCGAGGTCCTCGCCGACGTCCAGACGCCGGTGGCGGCGTTCCTGCGGCTCGATCCCGGACCGAACGGCTTCCTTCTCGAAAGCGTCGAAGGAGGCGAGCGATGGGCGCGGTACTCGTTCCTCGGCGGCGACGCGTTCGCGATCGTCAAGGCCAAGGACGGAAGGGTGTGGACGCAGGGCGACCCACTGGTTGCCCCAGACGAGGGTGAGCCGCCGCTCGCCTACGTGCGCCGGCTCCTGGAGGCATGTCGCGCTCCGCGCTTGGAGGGACTGCCGCCTTTGCATGGCGGCGCGGTCGGCTACATCGGCTACGACTGCGTGCGCGAGCTCGAGCACCTGCCGGAGGCCCCTCCCGACGACCTGGGGTTACCCGATCTCGCCCTATTGCTCACGCGCACGTTCGTCGTGTTCGACCACTTCACCCAACGCGCAGTCGTCATAACGAACGTGGCGAGACCGAGCGACGTCGATGCCGCTTACGACGACGCGATCGAGAGATGCGAGGAGCTCATCGAGCGGCTTGCCGCTCCTGTTGCGGCGCCGCCACTCGATTCCGACATCGGGAGACCGGTCTCGTTCCTCCCGAGCGTCGACGACGATGAGTACGGGCGTTGGGTCGAGCGCTGTCGCGAGCACATCTACGCTGGGGACATCTTCCAGGTCGTTCCGTCGCGACGGTTCGAGGCTCCGATCTCGGGCTCGGCCTTCGGTGCCTACCGGATCCTTCGGACCCTGAACCCGAGTCCTTATATGTACTTCCTGCGCTTCGGTGAGGGCGATGGACACGAGTCCTTCGAGATCGCCGGATCGTCCCCCGAGCCCATGGTGCGAGTTACCGGCGACCACGTCGTTACCCGCCCTATCGTGGGAACCCGGCGCAGGGGTGCGACGCCAGAGGAGGACGCCGCGATCGAAAGGGACTTCCTCGAGGACGAGAAGGAAGTCGCGGAGCACGTGATGCTCGTGGACCTGGCTCGCAACGACGTTGGCCGGGTCGCGCGCTACGGGACGGTCTCGGTGGACGAGCTAATGGTCATCGAGCGCTACTCGCATGTGATGCACATCGTCTCGAGCGTGAGCGGCAGGCTCCGGGAAGACCTCGATGCTTTCGATGCCCTGACCGCATGCTTTCCCGCCGGAACGCTGTCCGGCGCGCCCAAGGTGCGCGCGATGCAGATCATCGATTCGCTCGAGCGCACGCGCCGCGGCCCCTACGGTGGCGTGGTCGGCTATATCGATTTCTCGGGCAACGTGGACACGTGCATAACCATCCGAACGATCGTCGCGACTCAAGGCCGCGCCTTCGTTCAGGCCGGGGCTGGAGTCGTCGCCGACTCGGTCGCAGACTACGAGGCGCAAGAAACGCGCAACAAGGCAGAGGGCGTGCTGAAGGCCGTCGTCGCCGCGGCTCCCGCCGCTCAGCCTTCGTAGATTGGTAGGGCGCGGGCCTCTTTCTCAGGGATATTGAGTCGTACGGCTTTGTTCGTGAGGCTCTCGATCGTGTCCGCGGGGATCAACTGAGGCGTCATGTCGATCAGCCCCGAACGAACTACCAAGCCCGAGAAGATGTCCTCTGCCTCGTCGGCCACGATCTCGGTCACCCGACCGATCTCCTGCCCGTCGGACGAAAAGATGGGCGTTCCTTTATCCAGAGCCAACCAGGCGATGGGTCGTTCTTCGTCACTCATGGCGCTGATACTACGCGGATGACCAGCCGCGTCCTCATTCTCTCGATCCTCTGCCTGTTCCTGGGCGCTTGTGGCGGCGACGGGAACCCCACGGCCGCGCCGCGCTCGAGCCCCTCCGGCCCCCCGGACGTGCAGGTGCAAGCCGTGGAAGCACACGCTCGATCGCTCGACGAAGATCTGGGGCCGCGCCCCCCGGGTCGCAGGCCGAGCAGATCGCCTCGACCTACGTGCTTGGCCACCTCCAGTCGGCCGGGTATCTGGTGCGGCTCGACGCGGTGCCGGTCAGAGACCTCGTCGAGTCGACGGACGTGGTCGCGATCGGCCCGGGCGGCGAGGAGCCCTCGGTGGTCGTTGCCGCTCCATACGACACCGAGCCGAACCAAGCGACCGGCGGCGCGGAAGTTGGCGTGCTGCTCGAAGTGGCCCGCGCTCTTCGAGTCGCGGACCCGGAGCACGAGGTCCACTTCGCCGCTCTCGGAGCCGAGCACGACGTGGAAGAAGGAGCCCTCGGGTCACGACGACTCGCTGCAGATCTTGCTGGACGACGAAGTCGATCCCGAGATCGTCTACATCACGCCGTCGGAAGACAAAGGTCTCTCGATCATCGGTGGGGGACCTGGCGATCGCCTGAGGGCTCTCGCGGACGAGATGGGTATCAAGGTGGTTCCCGGCAGCTCGCCCCCCGGCCTGGACGTGTTCGAGAGCGCCGGCTTCGCAGCGGCCGCCCTGTCCGGCGACGCCGAGGAAGTGGGCCCGTTGCTGCTCGCCTTCTTGGCCAACCATTAGGGTCGCTTCGATGTCATTCCTGGACGAGATCATGCGATCCACGGTCGCGCGCGTGGCCGCGCTGCAGGGGGCCGCGGCTCACCTCGAGCGGGAACTGGTCGGTATCGAGCCACCCCGTGACTTCGGTGCCTCGTTGCGTGGTCCCAAGACGACCGTGATCGCCGAGATCAAGCGGGCGACACCTCTCAAGGGACCTCTGGATCTCGATCTCGACGCGGCTACAACGTCTCGCGTGTTTGCCGCCGGAGGAGCGGCGGCGATATCCGTGCTGACCGAGCCCGACCATTTCAAGGGGTCGCTCGAAGACCTGACGGCGGCTCGTGGCGCGGGTTTGCCCGTGCTGCGCAAGGACTTCATCGTCGACGAGCTGCAGGTGCTCGAGGCGCGCGCCGCAGGGGCCGACGCCGTCTTGGTGATCGTGCGGATCGTGGACGATGCCGCTCTCCGGGCGCTCACGAAGGCGATCGAAGACCTCGGAATGGACGCTCTGGTCGAGGTCCACGACGAGCCCGAATTAGAGCGAGCGCTCGGCGCAGAGGCAACCTTGATCGGCGTCAACCACCGCGACCTCGGCACGTTCGAAGTCGATCCCGATCGCACGGCGAAGCTCGCGCCCGAGGTTCCGTCGGGGTGCACGGTCGTGGCCCTGTCGGGCGTCACCCGCCGCGAAGAAGTGATTGCGTTGGGCGCGGCAGGAGCGCACTCCGTACTCGTGGGAGAGACACTAGTCACTGCCGCGGATCCCGCCGAGCGCCTGCGCGAGCTGCTCGGCCGATGAACGTTCCGGACGATGCAGGACGCTTCGGGGAGTTCGGAGGACGGTTCGTGCCCGAGGCCTTGATGAGCGCGCTCATCGAACTGGAGAGGTCGTGGGAGACGGCGAGTCTGGACCCGGAGTTCGAAAGCGAGCTCGAGGGTTTGCTTACAACGGTCGTGGGGCGGCCCACGCCGCTCTATGAAGCGGCTCGTTTGTCCGAGCGAGTGGGGGCTCGGGTGTGGCTCAAGCGCGAGGACCTCGCGCACACAGGCGCGCACAAGATCAACAACACGATGGGCCAGCTTCTCCTCGCCCGGCGGATGGGCAAGAGGCGGATCATCGCGGAGACGGGAGCCGGCCAGCACGGTGTTGCGACAGCGACCGCCGCGGCCTACTTCGGGCTCCCATGCGTCGTCTACATGGGCGCGACCGATGTCGGACGCCAACATCTCAACGTCGTGAGGATGAAGATGCTCGGGGCCGAAGTCGTTCCGGTCGAGGCGGGCTCGGCGACGCTCAAGGACGCGATCAACGAAGCTCTGCGCGATTGGGTCACGAACGTCGAGGACACGTACTACGTGATCGGCTCGGTGGTGGGCCCGCACCCATACCCGGAGATAGTCGCGAGCCTGCAGTCCGTGATCGGGCGTGAGGCGCGTGCGCAGTTCCTCGCGGCCACCGACCGCCTTCCCGACGAAGTGATCGCCTGCGTCGGTGGAGGTTCCAACGCGCTGGGGTTGTTCCGCCCGTTCTATCGCGACGAGTCGGTTGCGTTGGTCGGCGTCGAGGCGGCGGGCGAAGGCCTCGATCGTCGTCACGGCGCATCGATCACAGCGGGGGAGGCCGGGGTTCTTCACGGCGCGCGGACACTTGTGCTGCAAGACGAAGAGGGACTTATCGCGGACGCGCATTCGATCTCGGCCGGACTCGACTATCCGGGGGTCGGGCCCGAACACGCGTGGCTCGCGGGAACGGGCCGAGCGCGCTACGAAACTGCTACCGATGAAGAGGCGCTGAAGGCATTCGGCGTGCTGGCCGAGACCGAGGGGATCATCCCGGCGCTCGAACCCGCGCACGCGCTTGCATACGTGCTGCGCAGGAACGGAGGCGGCGAGCTGCTCGTCGCGTTGTCGGGCCGAGGCGACAAGGATGTCGCGACCGTGGCCGATGTAATCGCGGAATCATGACCGAATTGCTTAACTCGTTGCGGGCGGTGACCGCGTCGGGCCGCAAGCTCCTCGTCCCCTATGTCATGGGAGGGATCCCCGACCGCGAGGGATTCGTGGCCGCAGCGACCGCGCTTGCTCCTTTCGCGGACGTGATGGAGATCGGGCTCCCGTACTCCGACCCGCTGATGGACGGGCCGGTGATCGCGGCCGCGGGGGAGCGCGCGATCGCCGCCGGGATCGGCCCCATCGAAGCCCTAGACCTTGCCGGAGGGATTTCAGCCGAGGTGCCGCGGGTCGCCATGACCTACTACAACCCCGTGCACCATCTCGGGGAGGCCGAGTTCTGTGCCCGGGCCGCCAAGTCGGGCTTCTCCGGGCTGATCGTCCCCGACCTCCCGGTCGAGGAGTCGGGCAGCCTGCGAGCAGCAGCAGCTGAGGCGGGTCTGGCCTGGATCCCCCTGGTCGCCCCCACCTCTCCTCCGGACCGGGTCGAGGCCATCGCGGCCACGGCCACTGGGTTCATCTATGCGGTCTCGACCCTCGGGGTCACCGGGGTCCGGACGTCACTATCGGAGCGAGCCGCCACGGTGGTGGGCGCCTGCCGGGCCGCCAGCGACCTCCCCGTCTGCGTCGGGATCGGCGTGTCCAATGCCGAGCAGGCCCTGGCGGCGGCAGAGGTGGCCGACGGCGTCGTAATAGGAAGCGCGATCGTCGCCCGGATCCTGGAGCAAGGCCCCACCGCAGCCGCCGAGTTCCTTGCCGGCATCAGAGCCGCTCTGGACCAGGCCTGACATGACGGACTGGGCCGGCTAGAGGTTCTCGCTCGCCTTGCCGGGCTAGGCCGAAAACCACCCCTTTTGACTACGAGCTTGGTCTGCAAATCCGACGCTCCCGCACCGATATATGGGACAAGTAGAGAACGCGGAACGACCGGGGGAGCCGTCGTGAAGCAGATAAGGATCCAGAAGGGCCGCAAGCCTCGCCCCTGAATCTCCGGGGTCGTTTATTCGACCTAGTTGCCGCCCCCGAATCTGGCAGCGGCCGCATCAACGAACGGGCCGATCTTCTGCTTGGCCAGGCCCAATTCGATCGACGAGCCGTCCTTGAATGAGATATCCAGCTTCGAGATCATCAGCTTCTTCTCGACTTTGATACTCGCAACGCGATCCAACGGGTAATGAGCCGGGTGGGGGTCGACCTGCGTGCTACCCATCCGGCCCCCGAACGCGTGAAGCTGTTGATCCGTGAGAACTACCCAGAACGCCTGCGCATCGGGCCACTGAGCGACCTCCCCCTGGGCCCCTTCGTCGTTCCCCGGCTGCGTCGCGGTAGCGATCGCGTCCGTAACCGCACCGGCCGCCCGCATACCCCGTCGCCAAGCCCCGCCCTTGGGCTCGGCAATAACGATCCCGAGAACGCTCTCACCCGCCGGAATCAACTCCGA
The DNA here is from genome assembly GCA_963786155.1 of uncultured Actinomycetes bacterium. Classification (GTDB taxonomy): domain Bacteria; phylum Actinomycetota; class CADDZG01; order CADDZG01; family WHSQ01; genus CAWAXW01. The sequence continues at coordinate 1,251,283 of CAWAXW010000006.1, forward strand.
GTTCTTCTTGATAAACGCCTTAGTCGGATCGGCCATCGGTTCCCCTTCTACTAGAGGTCTTTGGACGGCTGCATCCTAGGGATAGATTGACCGGCCCAGCCGGCGTGGCGAAACCTGGCATACGCGATGGATTCAAAATCCATTGGGCTTCGGCTCGTGTGGGTTCGAATCCCACCGCCGGCACCGAGGCCGTCCCCTCGTCAGCAGCGTGGGGGCGGACCTATACTTCTCGCCCCATGAGGATCCAGAAGACCCTCTCCGAGCTGAACGATCGCCTCTCCAAGGCGCGCGACGAGCGTCGGATCGTCGAGGAGCAGCTCCTCTTCCAGATGGACGTGCTGGAGGAGGCGAAGACGCGGATGCTCGTCTCCGAGACGCCGCTCGCGGATCGGGATTACCGCATTGCCCGCGACGACCACGACCGCTTAGAGAAAGAACGGGCCCGGGTCACGAACGAGATCGCCGAGCTCCAGGCCGAGCAGGATCGCTTGCTCGATCGCATGCTCGGCCAGGTGTAGAGATGCCGGCCGGGGGCCCGTCGCCGAAGATCCTCATCGCCGAGGACGAGGCGATCATCCGCCTCGACCTCAAAGAGATGCTCGAGGAAGAGGGCTTCGACGTCGTGGGCGAGGCCTCCGACGGCGAGGCGGTCATCCGGCTGACCCGGGAGAAGTCCCCGGACCTCGTGATCATGGACATCAAGATGCCGGGGATGGACGGCCTGACGGCGGCGGAGCGGATCAACGAAGAGGGGCTTGCCGCGGTCCTTATCCTCACCGCCTTCTCGCAGAAAGATCTCGTCCAGCGGGCGGCCGACGCCGGGGCGATCGGCTATCTGGTCAAGCCGTTCCAGAAGAGCGACCTTCTCCCGGCGATCGAGATCGCCCTCGCCCGCCACACCCAGATGTCGGCGATCCGCAAGGAGTCCGCCGATCTGGCCGATCAGCTCGACACCCGCAAGGTGGTCGACAGGGCGAAGGGCCGCCTGATGGACGCCCAGGGGCTGAGCGAGGCGGAGGCCTTCCGGCACATCCAAAAGAGGGCCATGGACGAGCGCAGGGCCATGAAAGACGTGGCCCAGGAGGTCCTGGACCCCCCTTCTGCCACCTGAGTAGTAGGGGGGAAACCCGTAACTATTGGATTTGTGGCGGCCGGTGGGTAGACTAACGCCCGCTTTACGCCCGTTTCAGGGCTGAAGCCTGTTGGGCGGTGGGCCAAATCCGGCTCCACCACTGGGAGGAAGTAAGGGGGAACTGGATGAGGAAGAGCAAGTGGCTCGTCCTGATCGCGCTTCTTAGCGCGCTCATGCTCGTCGCCGCAGCCTGCGGGGACGACGAGGAGGAACCAGATGCGGGCGGTGGCGATGGCGGCGACCCGACCGCGGTTTGCGAAGAAGATGAGTTCGGCTGCGTAGAGGTAGCCGAGGGCGACCCGATCGTGCTTGGGACCTTGCTGGTGATCTCCGGCGAGAACGCCCAGCTCGGTCAGGACAGCCAGAACGGCGCCGTGCTCGGGGCCGACTACGTTGACGGAGCCTTCGACGGTGAGGCCGGTGAGGTCCTCGGCCATCCGATCGAGTTCGAGCACCAGGACGACGGCTGTTCGGCTGAGGGTGGCGCCGCGGGCGCTCAGGCCCTCGTCGCAGACGTGGAGCGCATCGTGGCCGTCGTCGGCACGAGCTGCTCGAGTGCGGCTCTCGGAGTCGCCGATACGATCCTGGGTGACGAGGGAGTCGTACTCATCTCGCCGTCCAACACATCGCCAGACCTTGCCGATCCGGAGCAGCACCACCCGTTCTACTTCCGGACCGCGCACAACGACCTGATCCAGGGTGCGGAAGCGGCGCGCTTCGTCACTGAGGAGCTTGGGCTCACCAAGGCCGCAACCATCCACGACGGAAGCACGTACGCAGATGGTCTGCAGCAGGCGTTCGCCGACGCGTTCGCCGCGTCGGGTGGCGAGATCACGGCCCAGGAAGCCGTCCAGGTCGGACAGAAGGACATGAAGCCGGTGCTGACCCAGATCGCAGGGACCGCTCCTGAGTTCCTGTTCTTCCCGGTGTTCATCCCCGAGGGTGGCGCGATCACCTCTCAGGCACGACAGACCGCAGAGCTCGACGGTGTTGAGCTCGGTGGCGCGGACGGAATGTTCAGCCCCGACTACATCGAGGCTGCAGGTGCCGACAACGCCGAGGGCGTTTACTTGTCGGGTCCGGACCTCGAATTCGCCGGCGACTTCTACGCCGACGAGTTCCTGCCTGCCTACAAGGACCAGTTCGGTGAGACCACTTCGGTCTTCCACGCGCACTCGTTCGACGCCGTCGCGATCGTTCTCGACGCGATCGAGCAGGTTGCCATCGAGGATGGTGGATCGCTCTTCATCCCGCGCACCGCGCTCAAGGATGCGATCGCGTCGACCTCCGGCTACGCCGGGATCGTGGGCGAGCTGACGTGCGATGAGAACGGGGACTGCAACCCCGGAGCGTCGATGTCGGTTAGCCAGGTGAAGAACGGCGACTTCGAAATCGTCTGGAGGTCGTCGGAGTAGCAAAACGCTTTGAAACGGGCGGGCCGGGAGGCCCGCCCGTTTACTTTCGTCTCGAGTTCGTCGGCCGGGGTATTGCGGGTACCTAGGGGGACACGAATCGATGCCTGAGCAAGATGTCTGAGCAAAAGGAGCGTTCGGCGCCGCCTTCCGGGGCACCTCCAAAGCTGGCGCTCGGCGCCCGCCTGCCTGTTCGCAAGATCGTCCTCGTCAGCCTCAGCTTCGTCCTTGGGTTCGCCGTACTTGCCGGTAGCTACGCAACGATCTCGGGTGACAAGTTCACCGGGGACCAGTGGGAATCGTTCATCGTTGCCGGCGTCTCCACCGGGAGCCTCTACGCTCTCATCGCTCTCGGGTACACCCTTGTTTACGGGATCCTCTTCATCATCAACTTCGCCCACGGCGAGATCTTCATGGTGGGAGCCTTCACCTCGTTCTTCCTGGCTCGTGACATGGCTGAGACCGGGTTCCTGACCGACAAGCCCTTGATCGCGGTTCCGGTACTGATCCTGTTCGCCGGCGCGATGTCCACAGGGGTCGCGGTCTTATTGGAACGCGTTGCGTATCGGCCTTTGCGCGGAGCGCCCCGCCTCGTGCCTCTGATCACCGCGATCGGAGCATCTCTGTTCATCCAGTACACCTTCCGTGGTCTGTTCGGTCCGACGACGAGGGGGTACCCGAAGCCCGACGGGCTCAACGGCCAGGTCGACATCTTTGGGATCACGATCGGCAAGACCCAGTTGCTTTCGGTCATCGGCGCGGCTCTTCTCGTCAGCGGGCTCTTCTACCTGGTCAACAGGACGAGGACCGGGCGCCACATGCGCGCGGTGGGAGAGGACAGGGAGATCGCCAGCCTCATGGGTATCGACGTCGACAAAACGATCGTGAGGACCTTCGCGATCGGCGGGATGCTCGCCGGAGCAGCGGGCGTGCTCTGGGCCTTGAACTTCGGCCAGGTGAGCTTCCAGATGGGGTTCATCCCCGGCATCAAGGCATTCACCGCGGCGGTGCTCGGCGGGATCGGCAGCATTACGGGCGCGGCTTTGGGAGGCCTCGTGGTGGGGGTCCTCGAGGCTGTTGCGCCCCCACTGCTCTTGGCCGGGATCGAGATCCCGTCCTTCTTCCAGTTACAGGACGTCATCGCGTTCGGCATCTTGGTGCTCGTTCTCATCTTCCGGCCCGGGGGCCTGCTCGGCTCGTCGGAGCCGGAGAAGGTATAGGTGGGTCGGATGCTCACTAAAGAGTACGGACTCAGGGCTGTTAGGACTGGACTCGTTGCCGGGATCGTCGGCATATACGTGGCCGCGATCGGATTGGTCGAGCGCCTCGACGCTCGAGAGTTCATCACCGACATCCTCTCTCTCGGTTACGTCCTTTACATAGTGATCGGGGTGGGGGCCGGGTACATCGTGGCTCGTGCACGCAAGACGCCGGAGGGCCTTCCCTTAGTGCCGCCCCCGGCCACTCGGATAGCTACCGCAGCCTTGACCGGAGCCGTCGGCGGCGCCGTCATGCTGCCTTTCTTGCTCGTCATCGACAAGTTCGAGGTTCGCGACACCTTCGTGGCGATCGGGGAAGGGCTCGTGGAGATCTTGACCTTCCAGAAGAGCCCGGTCGTCGCCGGCTTCATCTACATCATCGGTGGAGCGATCCTTGCCCCGTTGGGAGCATCGCTGCATCTCCTGTCACTCCGCTATCGCCGAACGGTGATCGCGGGGGTTGCGACGGTCGCTTTCTTCGCCTTGATGGAGCCGATGATCCGCTTGATGATCCTCGGGTTCAACGACAACCTTTTCGAGAAGGTCAACCTGGACATCGGATCGGATTGGCTCTACGAGAGCGGGGGCCTGACGGTCCTGGGGACGATCCTGTGTTTCGTCCTCGGTGGCGCGGTCGCCTATTGGCGCCAGGGCCGCAAGGAGTTGGCCGCGGAGCTAATAGCGGAAGGCGTGGAGCCGCCGACACCCCCGCCCTGGCGGAGGCAGGCCTCGATCGCCCTGCTGGTGGTCGTGCTTATCGCTCTGCCGCAGATCGTGGGGCGGTTCCCGAGCGAGATCATCGGGGTCGTCGGCATCTACGTGCTTCTCGGTCTGGGCCTGAACATCGTCGTCGGGTACGCGGGGATGCTGGACCTTGGTTACGTGGCGTTCTTTGCCATCGGCGCGTACTCGATCGGCGTCCTGACCTCACCAGACTCCCCGAAGTTCTCGCCCGAGCTGAGTTTCTGGGTGGCTCTTCCCATTGCGATCGTCATCACGACAATCGCGGGGATCCTGATCGGCGCTCCAGTCCTTCGATTGCGCGGCGACTACTTAGCCATCGTTACGCTCGGTTTCGGGGAGATCATCCGCGTGGTCGTCATCTCCGACTGGGCCGCCCCGGTTCTCGGCGGGGCTCAGGGCCTGCGAGGCACGCCGGCCGCGTCGGTCTTCGGAACCGATATCCGAGACCCGGACAAGATCTACTACCTGATCCTTGCGTGCGTGTTGGTCGTCGGATTCGTCGCGTACAGGGTGAAGTATGCGCGAATCGGCCGCGCCTGGAACGCGTTGCGCGAGGACGAAACGGTGGCTGAGGCGATGGGAATCAGCATCATCAAGGTCAAGTTGATGGCTTTCGGGCTCGGAGCCGCCCTCGCCAGCTTCGGCGGAGCGGTTTTCGCCGCCAAGATCGGATCCTTGCATCCGAACACATTCACGTTGCTCGTCTCGATCAACGTGCTCGCGGTCATCGTGCTCGGTGGGATGGGCAGTATCCCCGGCGTCGTCGTCGGCGCCTTCGTGCTCGTGGGCATCCCCGAGGTCTTGCGTGAGTTCGGAGAGTTCCGGCTCCTGTTCTACGGTCTGATCCTGATGACGCTGATGATCCTGAAACCCGAGGGCGTGCTTCCCGACCGAAGACGGGCCGAGGAGTTACACGAAGCAGAGCTCGACGAGGAGCTCGTCGGAGCGGAGGCAACATGAGCATCCTCGAGGTCAAAGGCTTGCTGAAACACTTCGGCGGTGTGAAAGCCGTCGACGGCGTCGACTTCTACGCGGACGAGGGCGAGATCCTCAGCGTCATCGGTCCCAACGGTGCCGGGAAGACGACTGTGTTCAACATCGTCACCGGCTTCTACACGCCGGACGAGGGGACGATGATCTTCGGCGGAAACAGCCTGGTGGGCCTGCTGCCGAACCAGGTGACGGCCATCGGTATCTCCCGCACGTTCCAGGCGGTCCGGCTCTTCTCCAACATGACCGTGCTCGAGAACGCGATGGTGGGACGGCATTGCCGGACCCGCGCGGGCATCTTCGGAGCGATCGTCCAGCCGCCGTCGACCAAGAAGGAAGAGAAAGAGATCGAGGAGACCGCGCGCGAGTGCCTGGCATTCTTCGGCAACAGGTTGACCGGATTCCGTGAGGACCAGCTCGCACGAGAGCTTTCCTACGCCGATAGGCGACGGCTGGAGATAGCCCGAGCGATGGCGACCGATCCGCGACTGCTTCTCCTGGACGAACCCGTGGCGGGCATGACTCCGAAGGAGAAGGAGGAGATGGTTGCGCTCATCGGACGCCTTCGCGACGAACGTGGCTATGCGATCGTCGTGATCGAGCACGACATGCCGGTGGTGAAGAACGTGTCGGACCGCGTACTTGCCCTCGACTACGGAAAGAAGATCGCGGAGGGCAGCTACAAAGAGGTCTCCAGCAATGAGCGAGTGATCGAGGCATACCTCGGCAAGCGACACGAGAAATCCGCATGAGCGACGCCGAAGCCACGACGGCCGCGACTCCCGCTCCAGCCGTGAAGGATGGCGAGGCTCTTCTTTCGTTGAAGGGCGTGTGCACGAGCTACGGACCCGTGCGCGTGCTGGAAGACGTATCGATGGACATCAAGAAGGGCGAGATCGTCTGTCTGCTCGGGTCGAACGCAGCGGGCAAGACGACCACTCTTCGCACGATCCTCGGCATGGCCAAGCCACATGAGGGAGAGATCCACTTCGACGGGAAGCGCATCGACGGACTCGTAACGACGGAGATCGTGTCTGGTGGGATAACGATGGTTCCGGAGAACCGCCGGCTCTTCTCCCGGATGTCCGTGCGCGAGAACATCGAGATCGGCGCGAACTTGCGTGATGACACCGAGAACATCGCCAAGGACAAGGAGCACATCCTGGAGATGTTCCCTCGGCTGCGCGAGCGGTTGACGCAGAAAGCTGGGACCCTCTCCGGCGGTGAGCAGCAGATGCTCGCGATGGGCAGAGCACTCATGGCGGCTCCGAAGGTGCTGTTGATGGACGAACCTTCCATGGGCCTTGCCCCCATCCTGGTCGAGCAGGTCTTCGACACGATCAAGGACATCAACAAAGAGGGGATGACGATCCTGCTGGTCGAGCAGAACGCCAACATGGCGCTCGAGATCGCGGACAGGGCTTACGTGATCCAGACCGGCAACATCGTGCTCTCGGACAAGGCCTCGAACCTGCTGAACGACCCGAAGATGAAGGAGGCTTACCTCGGCGAGTTGGCTTGACCGGGATCGCGCCGGCAGCCGACTCACCCCTCGTTGCCTCATCCTCGCTTTGGCATGCCTGGTGATCCTCGGCGGCTGCACCGATGGTGGGGACGATCCCACGAGGGACGAGGCTGCGGATGAGGCCGACGGGATCACGGACCTGTTCAAGTCGGACCCGGAGGAGCCCTATCCCTACAACGGCCGGGTACCTCCCCAAGAGCCGACTCCGATCGACGGCGAGTACTTCAGGACCGTGACTATCAAAGCCGCCGGAGGGAAGCCGGTTGCCTGCCGGAGATGCGCTCCGTATCGCGTGGAGGCGGGAACAACGAGCTTCTCGCTCGCCCAAGGGCGCTTCCATGTCGTGCACGAGGGCCCCGGCGATGGCGATGCCGGCGACTTCCGCAGTGTGAGCCACTTCGAGGTGGCCGGCGATCGGATCGAGATCTTCAACGATGCGAACTGCCCGCAGGTCGAGGCCGTCTACACCTGGCGCTTAAGCGGTGGCTTGCTCGTGTTCGAGCCGTTGGACACGGATCCATGCTGGAACGGCCTGCGCGAGGAATGGTTCACGTCGATCCCCTTTAGCGAGGATCGGTGACGCCTTGAGGTACGGCAGGTCGCCGGCTGTCGTCGCGCTATTCGGAGCACTGATACTCATCGCCGCCGCGTGCTCGGACGATGAAGGCGGGGCCGCCGACGACATCGCCGACGGGGACTGCACTTGGACCATCGGGACGATGGGTGCTCTCTCCGGAGACGCGGCGGCCCTCGGTACTCCCATCGCACAAGGCGTCGAGTACGCGATCGACCAGGCGAACGAGGCCGGCTCGACGGCTTGCGAGCTCGTCTTAGTCAGCAAAGACACGGGGGGAGACGCTGCGCGAGCCCCGAAGGTCGCAGAGGGATTGGTTGGGAACGACAACCTGGTGTTCTGCGCCTGCCCCTATTTCTCGGGGGAAGTGCTCGCCGCCGGGGCTCTGTTCGCCGATGCCGGGATCCCGCTGTCGGGCACGGGAACGGACGACGCGATCGGGGAGCAAGGCTTCCGGACCTGGTTCGGAGCGGTGTCGTCGGACGACACCCAGGCCCAGGTCGCGGCCGATTACATCAGTGGTGCGCTCAAAGCCGAGAGGGTCGCCGTCGTCCACGACGGGCAGGACTACTCGAGCGGCTTCGCCGACGTCGTGCTCGCCGAGCTCGGCGCCGCGGCCGTGGGACCGTTCGTCCTCGATCTGGGGAGCGTGAGCTACGCCGGGGTAGTCGCCGAGGTCAAAGCGGCTAACCCGGACCTCGTTTACTACGGCGGTTACACGGCCGACGCCGGACCGCTTGCAAGGCAGCTCCGAGAGGCCGGCGTGACGGCTCAGTTCATGAGCGGTAGCGGTTCGAAGGACCCGTCCTTCGGTGAGCTGGCGGGGCCTGCGGCAGAAGGTGCTCTCGTCACTTGTCCCTGTGCCGACCCCCTCAAGATCGAAGCTGCCCAGGAGTTCGTCGACGGCATGAGGGCCGAGTTCGGCAAGGGAGCCCCGGGCACGCTCGCCACCGAGATTTTCGACGTCACGAGCTTCGTAATCGAGAAGCTCGCCCAGTACGAGGGCGAGCCCGGGGACATAGCGGCGGTGCGCGCTCACCTCGTGGCGGCTTTCCGAGACGAAGAGGGCCACGCGGGCTTGGCCCAGACCTACAGGTGGGGGGACTCGGGCGAGTTCGCCGGGGGGCCCCAGGACATCTGGATCTACGAGTGGAGCGACGCCCAGGGCCGCTTCGACTCCATTGGTCCCGCAGCGGATCTGATCGGACAGTAGAGTGCCGAATCACCGGTTCAGGCAGGCCGGTTCACAAGGAGGGAACATGAGTAAGAACAGGCGGCTGCTCACGCTCGTCGGGTTGCTATTGGCATTGATGGTCACCGTCGCCGCATGCGGCGAGGATGAAGAGCCCGACCTCGATACCGGTGGCGATGATGGACAGCAAGACACAGGTGGCGAGTTCACCACGATCAAAGAAGGCGTCCTCACCGTCGGCTCCGACATCCCTTACCCGCCGTTCGAATTCCAGGAGGACGGCACTCTTACCGGTTTCGATGTGGACGTCGTGAGAGAGGTCGCGTCGCGGCTGGAGCTCGAGAACAGCGACGACGATTGGATCACAACCGACTTCGGAACGATCTTCCAGCAGCTGCAGGCGAACAACCGGTTCGATATCGTCGTAGCCGCCGTGACCGGGTACGCGCCCGAAGGATCTCCGGCATCGGAAACGGTGGCGGAGCGCACCGCCCTGATCGATTTCACAGTTCCCTACTACCCGTCGTTGCAGTCGCTTGCCGTGGACACGACCAAGTCGGACGTCACCTCGGTCGAAGAGTTGCCCGAGGGTGCACGGGTCGGCGTCCAAGCGGCTACGACCGGCGCCTTCTATGCACAGGAGAACCTCACCGGAGCAGAGCTGGTCGAGTTCAACAAAGCTCCGCAGATGTACCAGCAGCTCCAAGCTGGTGGGGTCGATGCCGTGTTCAACGATCTGCCGGTATCGCTCGATGCCATCTCGAACTTCCCCAACCTGGAGGTCGTTCAGCAGGTGGAGACCGGCGAGGAGTACGCGATCGCGGTCAGCAAGGACAACACCGAGCTCAAGGACGCGATCGATGCAGCCCTGGAAGAGATGTTCGCCGATGGGACCTATGCCGAGATCTTCAAGAAGTACTTCCCGGAGCAGGAGCTTCCTAGCTACGCGACCGAGTAAGCGAGCGCTTTGGCAGCAGTAGGAGTAGCTTCACCGCCAAAGCGCGATCTCTCTTGGATCCGCAGTCAGAGCTCGCCGTTCTCGCTCGCCGTGCTCGGGCTCGGTGCCTTCGCTCTCGCCGCGACGTTCCTCGGATCGATCATCGTCTTGGCCATGCAGGGGTTCACTCCGGTTGAGGACCTGATCCGAGGCTTCAAGAGCAACGAGTTCACGGGCGTGAATATGACCGCAGTGATTTGCGGGATCGTTGCGATGGCCCTGGGTTGGGGCAGATATCGCGCGATGCCCACGAAGATCAGCCGGGAGCAGGCGATCGGTGGAGCGGTACTCGGCGCACAAGCAACCCTGTTCGGCGGCATGGCGCTGCTCTTCAGCGAAGGCAACGTCGAGATCTTTGCGATCAACTACATGGACTTCGAGGTGCTCGACGACACGTTCTCGGCTTTTGTGGGAGGAGCCAAGAACACCGTGATCCTCGCCCTTACGAGCGAGTTCTTCGGGATCATCCTCGGCCTGATCCTCGCCGTCTTCGCGATCTCCAAGAGGGCGGTGGTGAGGGCCCCCGCCCGTGTCTACATCAACTTCTTCCGGGGCACTCCCCTGGTGTGGCAGTTGATCTTCATCGGGGTGGCTCTACCGATCGGGCTCCAACGGCCGATCCCCACCTACACCGCAGGCATCATCGCGTTGAGCCTGAACGCGGGCGCATACGCCGCCGAGGTGTTCCGCGCCGGCATACAGTCCGTCGAGAGAGGTCAACTGGAGGCGGCGCGAAGTCTCGGGATGTCGTACATGCAGGCGATGCGTTATGCGGTTCTGCCCCTCGCGATCCGCCGGGTGATCCCGCCGTTGATGAACGAGTTCGTGATATTGATCAAGGACACCTCTCTGATCATCGTCCTGGGACTTACCGCAAGCCAGTTCGATCTGATGTCGGTCGGCAACAACCGCCTCGAGAACACGTTCAACGCGACTTACCTCATAGGAACTGCCATCGGATACCTGGCGATCTCCCTTCCCGCGATCAGGATCGTAAACATCCTCGAGAAGAAGCTCCGTAGCGGTTTGGTAGGAGTCGGAGCTTGACCGCACGATGAGTCATCTGGTCCGTCTCGAAGGTATCCACAAGTGGTTCGGCAACAACCATGTCCTCAAGGGCATCGACCTCGACATCGATTCCGAGCAAGTGGTCGTCGTCATCGGGCCTTCGGGCTCGGGGAAGTCGACCCTTCTCCGTTGCATCAACATCTTGGAGGAACCAACTGAAGGGAAGGTCTTCTTCCAAGACCAGGAGATCACCGACATCCGGACCAATCTCAACAAGGTGAGGACGGATATCGGGATCGTCTTCCAGGCCTACAACCTGTTCCCCTCTAAGACCGCTATCGGGAACATCATGCTTGCGCTCCGCAAGGTCTTGAAGGTCGATGAGGACGAAGCCGAGGAACGTGCTCGCCAGGAGCTGAAACATGTCGGCCTGGCGGAGAAGGCGGACTCCTACCCCTCTCAACTCTCGGGAGGCCAACAACAGCGGGTCGCCATCGCGCGAGCGCTCGCCATGAGGCCCAAGTTGATGCTCTTCGACGAGGTGACCTCTGCCCTCGACCCCGAGTTGGTGAAGGAGGTACTCGACACAATGAGGCGCCTCGCCGACGAGGGCATGACGATGATGGTCGTCACCCACGAGATGGGCTTCGCTCGAGAGGTAGGAACCCGTCTGTTATTTATGGACGAGGGCCGGATCGTCGAGGACGGTAACCCTCGTTCCATCTTCAGCAATCCTCAGGACGCTAGGACCAAAGACTTCCTCTCGCACGTCCTATAGGAATATCTCGGCGTAGATGCCGCCGATGAGGGGGCCGATGATGACGGCCGGCAGGAGATTGACGATCCTTACTCGCGCGATCTCGAGCAGGCGGAGGCCGATCGCGAGTATGAGCAGGCTGCCGACGGCGCCGAGCATCGCGAGAACCTCGGTAGTCATGATCGGCTCGACCAGCGCGGCCGGCGAGGGTCAGCCCCCCTTGATAGACCGCGAGGGTGATCAAGGATGCGAGCACTCCCCATCCGTAGACGGACGCGAAACCGATCGCGGCGACTCCGTCCAAGGCGGCCTTGATCGAGAGGAGCCGGACGCTGATGCCCAGGCCGTCTTCGATCGCGCCGAGGATCGTCAGCGGGCCGATGCAGAACACGGTCGAGGCGATCACGAAGCCTTCGACGAAGGAGGACTGCCCTTCGTCCGCCAGGCCCTCGTCCTTCACGCCGAATCGCTTGCGCAGTCGTTCACCCGCGCTCTCTAGCCGGTTTTCGAGCCGCCACCACTCGCCCAAGACGCCCCCGACTGAGATGGCGATGATCAACATGACGAAACGACGCAGACCGGCGTCGTCGTCAGTGAGCGGGTCGAGCCCTGTGACCGCGACCGCGATGGTGACCAGACCCAGGCCGTGAAGGATCGTTTGTCTCATCTGGTCGGGGAGGCGATGTCCTGCGAACACGCCAAGGAGGCCGCCGCCGGCTACGGCCAGCATGTTCACGAGCGTTCCCAGACCCCGCACTTTTTGCTGGGGGAACCTCGCCGGCAAGCCGGCTCACTGGTTCCCCCCTCCCCCCTCCTATTTCCTCCGAAGTAGCATCCCGACGATGGACACCGAGCTGAAGACCACAGCCGCCGGTGTTGCTGCGGCGGAGGCGGCAAAGCTAAACGAACTGGGCGAGGTCGCGATCGACGACGTGATGGCGATCATGGACGCGCCGGCCCCCGACTACCGCGACCTCTATTACAGGTGGGAGCGCCAACAGTGGGAGGCGGGCGCGATCGATTTCTCCGAGGATCGCCGGCAGTGGGACGAGGAACTGAGCCCGGAACTGAAGAGGTCGTTCCTCTGGGGCCTGGCTTCGTTCTACATCGGCGAGCAGCAAGTGACCGAGACGATCGTCCCGTTCGTCGATGCGGCGCCCCACGAAGAGCAGCAGGTCTTTCTGTCTACCCAGTTGGTGGACGAGGCCCGGCACACGGTCTTCTTCGACCGCTTCTATAGCGAGGCACTCGATGAGCAAGGCCACGACATGCAGTCGAGGCTCGAGGGACAAGCGGGCCGGCTCAACTCGGGTTTTCGTACCTTGCTTCTCGAGATGCTCCCGGAGGCCGCAGATCGCATCCGCCGGGGTCCAGGAGATCTCGACAGGCTTGTGGAAGGCGTAACGCTGTACCACATCCTCATCGAAGCCACCCTGGCTCTCACGGGGATGCGCTACCTGCTCAACTTCACTCGCGCCGAAGGGCTCTTCCCCGGCTTCCGTCAAGGTTTCACTGCGGTCGCGCGGGACGAGTCCCGACATGTCGGCTTCGGCGTGAGGTTCCTCAAGGAGATGGTCACCAAAGACGGGCACTATGGGGACGTCGTGAAGGCGAAGTTGATGGACGCCCTGCCGGTGTCGTTGTCCGTTATCGAGCCTCCCGAGGGAGATGCGAGCTACTTCGACCCGCTGCCGTATGGACCCACCGAGCTGACCGCGTTCGCGATGAACTCGCTGGATAAGAGGCTGAGGGTGATCGGCGTGGACCTCGGCAGCTAAGCCAGCCCTACGGGCTCTGAACGAGGAGATCACTAGTTGTCGCGCCTGCCCTCGCCTGGTCGAGTGGCGCGAGAAGGTCGCGCGCGAGAAGCGAGCCTCGTTCGCCGACCAGGAGTATTGGGGCAGACCCGTCCCCGGCTTCGGCGACCCCAAGTCGTCGCTGTTGATCGTCGGCCTCGCTCCGGCCGCGCACGGAGGTAACCGCACGGGACGGGTCTTCACGGGTGATCGCTCCGGCGACTGGCTCTTCGCGTCGATGTACCGAACGGGCTGGGCCAATCAACCGGTCTCGCTCCACCTGGGAGACGGCCTGGAACTGATCGGTGCGTACGTGGCCGCGGCGGTCCGGTGTGCCCCTCCCGCAAACAAGCCGACTCCGCAGGAGCGTGACACCTGTCGTCCCTACCTGTTGCGAGAGCTGGAGTTACTCAAGACCTTGCGCGTCGTCATCGCTTTGGGCTCATTCGCCTGGAGCGCTTTCCTCCAGACTCACGCAGCGGTGACCGGAGAACGAGTTAGACCGGCCCCAAGATTCGGCCACCTCGCCGAGGCCGACCTGGGCCGTTACCTGTTGCTGGGCTCCTATCACCCAAGCCAACAGAACACCTTCACCGGCAAACTGACGGAGGAGATGCTGGATGCGGTTTTCGATCGTGCCCGAGCGCTCGCTCAGCCGACGACCAGGACCGCGACCGAGTAGCCGGCGAGCCCGCCGACTAGCACCCACAACAGGGAACGCGTGGGAGTGAGGAGCAAGGCCCCCGCGGCCGCAAACAGCGTCTCGGGCGGGGCGAGCTCACCGTCGGGCACCATCGCTATAGCGGCGAGCGATGCGAAGAGTGGGGCCGGGATGCGATCGAGCAAAGACCTGAGCCGCGGTGATGGATCGGGCATGAACACGAGCGCGAGCGCACGACTCGCGAACGTAAGCAAGGCGATGGTGATGATGAGGCCCAGGCTCACTCAGTCCTCCCCGGTAGCGCCACCAAGATCGCGACGAGCACGGCGATCAGCGCCCGTCCCCCAGGCCAGGCGAGGGATGCGCCCGCGGCGAGGAATGCCGCTACGACTGCACGCACGAGCAGTGAGCGCGAGGTGCACGACAGGGCGGTGAGGCCGATGAATAGAGCGGGGAACACCGCCGCCGCGGCGGACCGGATCCCCTCGACGGAGGCTCCGAACAACCCCAAGGCGGTGCCGATCTGCCACGAGACGTAGAACGTGATCCCGGCGGTCAGGAGGGTTCGCGCCGCGTCGGCCCCGGGGGCGAGGGCTAAGCCGGCGGACTCGTCGACCATGAACCAGGCAAGACCTGCACGCTTGGCCGGGCTCGCGTCGATGCGCGTGCGCAACACCGCTCCGAGCACTAGGTTCCGGACGTTCAGCATGAGAGAGCCGGCGAGCACCGCGCCGGGACCGGCTCCCGCAGCCAGCAACCCGACGATCGTGAACTGGACCGCCCCCGAGAAGATGAGGAGAGAGCTCAGTACGGTTGCCTGGGCCCCCATGATGGGGCGCGCGAGGCTCCCGTAGATCACCCCGAACACGAAGATCGCTATCGCCAGGGGAACAGCGGCCAAAAGGGTAGATCGTTGTTCCACGGACTAAGAAGACCCGACCTCGTCGAGTGCATCCTGAAGCGTCCAGGGCAGTTCGCCCGCGTACGTCGTTTCGAACATGACCGAAGGCGGAGGTTCGACCGCCTCGTCCATCTCTCGGACGGCTCGATCGACGTCTTCCTTGGCCTCCGCGTGGATCTCGCGCTCGGCCTCGGCCGACAATTCGCCTCGGGCTCGGAGCGCTGCCGCCAGGCGCTCTATCGGTTCGCGCGGCTTCCAGTTGCGCTCGACCTCGGCCTGGTCGCGATAGAGCGAGGGGTCGTCTGCCGTCGCGTGAGGTCCTATCCGGTATGTCGCGGCCTCGATGAGCGTCGGGCCGTCTCCCGCGCGCGCCCGGTCGAGCGCTCTCCTGGTCGCCTTCCAACATGCGATCGCGTCGAACCCATCGATCTCTTCCGAGGGCATCCCGTAAGCCGCGGCCTTTTCGGCGACCGTCTTCGTAGCGGTCTGTCGCTCGAAAGGAGTCGAGATCGCCCAGCGATTGTTCGTGCAGAAGAAGATCGTAGGAGCCTTGAAGACGGCGGCGAAGTTCATCGCCTCGTGGAAATCGCCTTCTGATGTTGCGCCGTCTCCGAACCAGGCGATCGCGCATACTGGGTCGCCCTTCAGCCTCGCGGCCCAACCCAAACCGACGGCGTGGGGGAGATGTGTCCCGATCGGGATCGAGATCGGAGCACATCGATGTTCGCGCGGGTTGTAGAAGCCTTCGACTCCACCGATGCCGCGTCGGTACTTGAGGATCGTTGAGGGAGCGACGCCGCGCAGTATCGGCAGAGCTTGCTGGCGGTAAGAGGGGAAGAGCCAGTCCCGCTCGTTGCAGGCAAGCAGAGTGCCGACCTGTGTTGCCTCCTCGCCCCAGGAAGACGGGTAGTTACCGATGCGCCCCTGTCGCTGGAGCGAAACGGCGCGTTCGTCGAACGTCCTGATGAGGACCATGCCCCGGAGGATCTCGATCAGCGTGGAGCCGTCGACGTCGGTCTGCACGCCGCGACCTTGCCACAAGTAGTGCCTCGGCAGGTGACGTTTGCGTGTTCTGGCGAGTGAAAAGCAAGCGTCGCAAGGCCGCAGGGAGCGTGCGCACTGGAAGTGCGTGCGCGACTGAGAACGCCGCGAGGCGCCGTCTTTTCGCCGTCAGAACACCCCTCAATGTTGCCTGTCGAGGCACCCTAGACGGCGGCGACCTCGGTGCCTTCGAACAATGCTTCGAGGCGCTGGACCTCGGCCACCGGTGCAACGCGCTTCATGTGGGTGGCGTGGGTCTCCCAGTCTTGGAGGATCCTTTGGGCGATCTCGGAGCCGGTGTATTCCGAGTGACGCTCCACGATGCGCTTGAGGGACTCGAGCTGGCCATCGGTCGGCTCGTACGCCGCCACTAGCTGGGTGTTGAGGCGCGAGCCGAGTTGATCATCCGGGTCGTAGACGTAGGCCTCGCCCCCGCTCATCCCCGCCCCCACGTTGCGACCGACAGGGCCCAGGATCACGACCGCACCTGCCGTCATGTACTCGCAGGCATGGTCTCCGGTCCCCTCGACGACGGCCACCGCGCCCGAGTTGCGAACTGCGAAGCGCTCACCGGCGCGGCCGGCGATGTATAGCTGACCGCCCGTGGCGCCGTAGAGAACCGTGTTCCCGACCAGGTACGGATCGCCTGCGTCGTTCGCAGGCGGTTGGACTATCACGCGGCCCCCGTGCATGCTCTTGCAAACATAGTCGTTGGCCTCACCCACCAACCGCAGCTCGATCCCGTCCGCGAGGAACGCACCGAAGCTTTGGCCCGCCTCTCCCTCGAAGTTCGCGCTCACGCGCGTACCGGCCGGCATTCCGCCGAGCTCGTATTCGAGCGCCCCGGCGAGACGGGCGCCGACGCTTCGATCCGCCGTGGTGATGGGGAAGTGCACCGCGACCGACCGTCCCTCTCGCAGGCCATCCATGGCTTCGGTGTAGAGCCTGTCGCCGAGCCCCGAGCGCGGCCGTTGCAACTCGACCGAGCCGGTGAACTTCCTCTCGGCATCGCCGGCGTCGATCAGCAGCGGCGTCAGATCGAGAGCGTCCGAGCGCGGGTCGCCGGTCTTCCGCTGACGAAGTAGATCGGAACGACCGATCGCCTCGTCGATGCTGCGCAGCCCGAGCGAGGAGAGCAACAGCCGCGCCTCCTCGGCCACGAGCATGAGATAACGGGCGACCATCTCGGGCGTTCCGGCGTACTTCTTGCGCAATTCGGGGTCCTGGGTCGCGATCCCCACGGGACAAGTGTTGCGATGACATGTGCGCACGAGGATGCAACCTTCGGCGACGAGCGCGGCGGTACCGAAGGAGACTTCGTCGGCCCCCATCAGTGCGGCGATCACGACGTCGCGCCCAGTCTTTATGCCGCCGTCGATCCGAAGCCGGGCGCGCCCTCGCAAACCGTTCGCAACGAGGGCCGCCTGGGTCTCCGCGAGCCCAAGCTCCCACGGCATGCCCGCGTTCTTGATGGATGACAGTGGGGACGCCCCTGTGCCGCCGTCGCCTCCGGAGATGTGCACGACGTCGGAGAGCCCCTTCACGACTCCGGCCGCGATCGTGCCGACGCCCTCGGAAGCGACGAGCTTCACCGAGACCTTGGCGCGAGGGTTCGCTTGCTTGAGATCGAAGATCAGCTGGGCCAGGTCCTCGATCGAATAGATGTCGTGGTGCGGCGGGGGAGAGATGAGCGCGACGCCGGGAACGGTGTGACGGAGCCGGGCGATCTCGACCGAGACCTTCTGTCCGGGAAGCTGGCCGCCCTCGCCGGGCTTCGATCCCTGCGCCATCTTGATCTGGAGCTCGTTCGCGAACGCGAGGTACTCGGGAGTCACTCCGAACCGACCCGAGGCGATCTGCTTGATCGACGAGTTGCGGTGATCGCGGTAGCGCTCCGGCGCTTCGCCGCCCTCGCCGGTGTTTGCCTGCCCGCCGATCATGTTCAGAGCGATCGACAAAGTCTCGTGGGCCTCGGCCGACAGGGCGCCGTGGCTCATCGCCCCTGTCGAGAAGCGCTTGGCTATCTCGGCGGCGGGCTCGACATCCTCCAGCGGGATGGGCTCGGCGGCGGGGACGAGCTCGAGCAGATCGCGCGGCTCTGCCGGCGGACGCTCGTTGACGAGGGAAGCAAAACGCTCGTAAGCCCCGTCCGCCCCTTTCACCGCGCGTTGCAGTTGGTGTGCCGCGGCCTTCTCGTCGTCGGGAGCTTCCTTCAGTCCGATCGTTTCGTGGAGCGAGTCGACGACGCCGGGGTTTATCGAGTGGTACTCGCCGCCCTTCTTGTGCTTGATGAAGCCGGTGTTCGCGAGGATGGGCTTGGCTCCGTAGGCCGCGTCGTGGCGGAGGAGCGCGTCTGCGCCCAGCTCCTCGAAAGAAAACCCGCCGAGCATCGACGCGACGCCCGGTGAAGCACAGCTCGATCACGTCGTGACCGAGTCCGAGCGCCTCGATGATCTGTGCGGAACGATAGGAGTCGAGGGTCGAGATGCCCATCTTCGACATCACCTTGAGCAGGCCGTCCTCGAGCGCCGAGAAGAACCGGCGCTGCCCCTCGTCGAAGGCTACGTCGCCGCCTAGCCGCCCGCGCTTGGCAAGTTCCGTGATCGATTCGAGAGCGAGGCGCGGGCACACGGCGTCGGCTCCGTTCGTGAGCAGGCAGGCGACGTGATGCGTCTCCCGCACGTCGTCGGCGTCGACGATGATGCTGGTCTGCGAGCGCAGGCCCGACTCGATCAAACGATGGTGCACGGCCCCCGCGGCAAGCGGAGAGGGGATGGGCACCCTGTCCGGCCCGATGTTCGAGTGGGACACGATCACGAAGGGGGCCCCGCCAGAGACCGCCGACGCGGCTGCGTCGGCTAGAGCACGGCAACCGGCCTCTAGCCCATCGGGCCCTTCCACCAGCTCGAAGGTCGCATCGAGCACGACGGCGCCGAGCGACTCGAGCTCGGTCAACGCCGAAGGCCACAGCAGGAAGGACGGGTATTCGCGCAGAGCGGCCGCTTCGGGGCGTTCGCTCAAGAGCGGCGCTCGGGGGCCGAGACGCGTGCGAAGCGACATGACGTAGCGCTCGCGCAGATGGTCGATCGGCGGGTTCGTGACCTGGGCGAAGCGCTGCTTGAGGAAATTGAAGATCGGCCGGCCGTAGCTAGCGAGCGGGGCGCGGGCCGTGTCGTCGCCCATCGAGGAGGTCGGCTCGTAACCCTCTACCGCCATCGGACGGATCACCACGGTGAACTCTTCCTTCTGATAGCCGTGCCGCGACCTGACGAGCGAGCACGTCGTCACCGAACTCGCTGATCGGCTCGCCACGGTCGGCCTCCACGAGATGCTCGAGCAGCCAGTCGCCGTAGGGGCGGCGGTTGGCCAGCCTGCTCTTGACCGCCGCATCGTCGAGCACGCCACCCTCGCCCGGATCGACCGAGATGGATTGCCCGGGTCCGATCTTCAATCTCCTGACCCGGCCGTGCCCGCGGGTTGAAACCGAGCCGGCCTCTGAGCCCACGGCCACGAGCCCGTCGTCGCACACCGCGACGCGCAGAGGACGGAGCCCATTGCGGTCAAGGCATGCACCGACGCGGACGCCGTCTGCGAACACGAGCGCCGGCAGGACCATCCCACGGCTCGATCAGACAAGCGTGATAACGGAAGAAGTCCCGCACCTCGGGCTCGAGGTCCATGACCTCCTCCCACGCGCTCGGCACGAGCATCGAGCTCGCGTGTCGCAAGTCGCGGCCCCCGCGCACGAGCAGCTCGAGAGCGCTATCGAGGATCCCGGAATCCGAGCTCTCGACGTCGACCACCGGCTTCAGCAGCTCTTCGGGAGCGAGGTCCGCAGAGCCCAGCCGTCCTTCGCGGGCGCGCAGTAAAGCGACGTTTCCCCGGATCGTGTTGATCTCGCCGTTGTGACCGAGGAAGCGGAACGGCTGGGCCCGCTCCCACGTCGGGGTCGTGTTGGTCGAGTAACGCTGGTGGTAGACGCTGAACCAACCCTCGTAGCGATCGTCGGCGAGGTCGGGGAAGTACGAGGCGAGCTGGTCGGCGGCAACCAACCCCTTGTAAGTGACCGTCCTGAATGAGAACGACGCGATGTACAAGCCGTTGCGAATCATCCGCTCGACACGGCGCCTCGCCCTGAACGCCCTGTGCTCGGCCTCGTCCTCGTCGATTCCAAGCGGGCGGACGAGCACCGCTTGTTCGATGAGCGGCTCACTTGCCTTCGCTTGATCCCCGAGAGCCGTGCGGTCGACCGGAACGGGACGCCAGCGCAGGACATCGATCCCCTCGGCCCGGCAGGCTTCTTCGACGATGGCTCGGCTCGGCCCCGGATCGGACGGGTCGAAGAAGCACATCGCCACTCCGACCCTCTCCTTTATGTCCGGGTCCAGGTCGAGGAGTGAGCGGGGGACCGGCAGCAGCACCCCGGCGCCGTCCCCAGTGAGGGCGTCGGCCGCTACCGCCCCCCGGTGACGAACCCGGCAAAGCGCCTCGAGCGCCGCCTCCACGATGGCGCGCGAGGGACGGCCTTTCGAGTCGGCAACGAAGCCGATCCCGCAGGCGTCTCGCTCCTGGCTCGCGAACATGGCAGCTCTCTTTCGCGCTTTCGGCGGGGCATCAAAAAAGGCGCCCCGCATCGCGGAGCGCCGTTGCTCATCTGTGGGTGGGACGCTATCAGACCCCCGGGCCACGCGGTTGCAAATGGGCACAGAACCCTGGGAGCGGAGCGCTACCATCGAGAGCGGAGGTGAGGCCACGTGCTCACTAAGAAGGTGCAGGACGCACTCAACGATCAGCTCGCAACCGAGCTGAGGTCCGCCTATGAGTACCTTTCGATGTCCGCTTACTGCGAGTCGATCGCGCTGCCCGGTATGGCCGCGTGGTTACACGCCCAATGGGCCGAGGAGCTCACTCATGCGCTCAAGTTCTTCTCGTTCATCCACGATCGGGGCGCCCGGGTCGAGCTGCGGGAGCTGCCGAAACCTCGCCAGGATTACAAGTCGGCGTTGGACGTCTTCGAGACCGCCCTCGAGCAGGAGCGATCGGTAACCGGCGCGATCGACGGCCTCTACAAGCTCGTCGAGAAGGAAGGGGACTATGCCTCCCAAGCCTGGCTCGACTGGTTCGCGACCGAGCAGGTCGAAGAAGAGAAGGCCGTGACCCAGATAGTCGAATCCTTGCGCCGGATAGGCGACTCCGGCGAGGGCTTGTTCATCATGGACAAAGACCTCGGGAGCGGCTTGTCGGAAACCTCTGCTTAGCGAGCTTTTTTCTTGCGAGCTTTCTTCGGTGACCGTGCCAGCTCGCGCCCGAAGGCTTTCTCGACCTCATCGCCCATCTGAAGGCGGAATGAGCCCACGAGCACGTCCTGGGCGAGGGCGCGCAGGCGTTCGAGCGCGTTCCGGATCTCGGGCAGGCGCTCGTCGGGGAAGCCGGCTTCTTGGAACGGCTTCCACACGTCGTTGATGAACAGCCGCACGAACTCCTGAGCGACGCCCTTGCTGTGGCGATGGACCTTCTCGACCACCGCGAGCCCGTGCTCGACCGGTACCCCAAGGTTCGCGATCTCGATGCCTGCCCGGAAGATCGCGGGACTGGTGATCTCGTAGCGCCCTTCGCCGAGATCGCTCAAGATGCCGAGCGATTCGGCCTTGCGGATAAGGCTTGGGTCTGCCCCGCCGAACCGTCGCGCAAGTTCGTCTGCCTCGACGGCCTCAGGCTGCTCGTCGTCCCACGGCGCCATGAGCAAGCGTTCGAAGCGGAGAAGCTCCTCGCCGGCGCCGACCGAAGTGACCTCCAGCATGCGCTTGATGCTCCCCAGGTTGAAGCCCGCCGCCTGCATCTCCTTGATCAGTTCCAGGCGGGCGACGTGCTCCGTCCCGTAGTAGCCGGTCCGGACCCGGACCGCAGGAGGGGGGAGGAGGCCTCGGGACTGGTGTGCCCGGATGTTGCGCACGGTCATGCCGGTGCGCCGGGCCACCTCGTCGATCGTCAGTGCCGTCTCGGTCATCGCTGCCATCGTGGCAGGAGTTTACACCAAAGCGTGTAACATCATATGGTGTAACATTCAATCCAGCCGGGTAAGGCTCGATTACGGGCATATCCAGGAGGTAATGGACATGGGCATTCGGGCAATCGCAGGACACATACCGGTACTCGCACAGAGTGAGGCGCCGGCAGGAGGCGCGCCGCTCGAGGACCTTGTGATCGCCTCGGTCGCCGCGCTCATCGGGCTGGTCACGCTCGTGCTCGTCGCGTGGCGTTACCGGAGTGGAGGCACCTCCCAAGCGAAGCGGCTTGTCGGATTCGCCGAGCGCGTTTCCGGGTTGCCGCCGTGGGCCGCATTGCCGGCCGCGATCACCACGATCTCGTTGCTGACGGCGGTGTTCGGTTTCTACTGGGACGTGTCGACCCACATCGACAACGGACGTGACCCGGGCCCCTTCGCCAACCCGTCGCACTACTTGATCCTGTTCGGTCTCATCGGCATCGCCGTGGCGGGGTTCGTGTCGGTCGTCATCGGAAGTCCTCAGACGAAGACGTCGATCCGCATACGGGAGGGATGGCACGCGCCGCTCGGAGGCGTCGCCATCCTCGTGTGCGGAGTTATCGCGTTGCTCGGCTTCCCCCTCGATGACGTTTGGCACAGGTTGTTCGGCCAAGACGTCACGTTGTGGGGACCGACCCACATCCAGATGGTCGGGGGAGCGTCGCTGACGACGCTAGCGTTGTGGATCCTGATCCGCGAGACGCGACTCGATCCGAGCCCGACTCAAGGGTGGGGGCCGCGCCTCGTCTGGCTCCGAGAGGCGAGCATCGCCGGAGCATTGCTGCTCGGTCTCTCGACGCTGCAAGGCGAGTTCGACTTCAGCGTCCCTCAGTTCCGGTTGCTGTATCACCCCGTCCTGATCATGCTCGCCGCGAGCATCGGGCTGGTGGTCGCGCGCATGAAGCTGGGCCGCGGGGGAGCGTTGGCCGCGGTCGGGTTCTTCCTGCTCATCCGCATCGGTTTGACCTTGATCATCGGCCCCGTGCTCGGCAGATCGATCTTGCACTTCCCGCTCTATCTGATCGAAGCCTTGGTCGTCGAGTTCGTGGCCACCCGCGTTCCCATCGACGATCACCCGCGCTTCGGATTGTGGAGCGGTCTCGGGATCGGGACCGTTGGGTTGGCGGCCGAATGGCTGTGGAGCCAGGTGTGGATGCCGCTTCCGTGGCCCGCGGCGCTTCTGCCCGAGGCTGCGATCCTGGGTCTCGCCGCCGCCGTGTCCGGAGCCGTGCTCGGCACATTCATCGGCCGCGCGCTGAGCGCTCAGGCCCGCGGCTCGCGCCAGATGCCACGCTGGCTGCTACCCGCGGCAGGGGCGACGATCGTCGCTTGCCTCGTGATCCCATTGCCGAAATCCGCGCCGCCGGACATCACTGCAACGATCACCCTGGACGAGGCGGGAACGCCCGACGAGCGCGAAGTGTTCGTCACGGCGAAGCTCGACCCGCCCGATGTCGCCGACGACCCGATGTGGTTCTACGGCCTCGCATGGCAGGGCCTCGAGTGGGAGCGAGGCATGAGTCCCCAGGTCGAGCTCGAGGAGATCGAGCCCGGCACCTACCGCACGACCGAGCCGCTTCCCGTCTACGGCGACTGGAAGGCACTGCTACGTCTGCACTCCGATAGCTGGCTCACGGTTCTACCCGTGTACCTCCCCGAAGACCGAGCGATACCTGCGCCCGAGGTCCCCGCAGTGGCTGGGGAGCGCGCTTTCGTTTCCGACCACGAGGTCGTGCAACGCGAAGCAGTCGGCGGTTCGCCAGCGCTGCAGAACATCGCGTATGTGTTGCTGCTGGGCATCGCGATCGTGTGGCTGGCGTCATTGGGCTGGGCCCTCGCGCGACTGCAAAGAGCAGATGTGCACACCCAGACCCATCGGGCGAGTCGAATCGGAGAGAAGGGGCCGGCCCTGTCGAACGCGCTACGGCGGTAATCGCCCTCCGCGTTTCGGCGGCGGCTCCAGTCGGCGCGCACCCGGTTCACCTGCCTCGCGCCACCCCTTGTAGGTCTTCAAGTAGTGGTGGTGGTCGCATTTGAAATCGAGGTCGTCCAATTCGGTCTTGCGAGTCTTGGCCCAGCCCTCCAGGTGATCGACCTCCAGGCGGGCGGGCTCGTCGCAGCCCTGGATCGAACAGCGCATCCCTGAGCGCTCCTTGAGCGCCGATTTCTGACGCGCCGTCGGTTTTCTTCCAACGTGTGAGACCCGCCTGATGTCGGTCCCGTCCGTGAGGATCGAGGTAACGAACGCGTCTGTATAGAACGAGCGCGCCACCGATACAGGGATCGGACCGATGCCGGGGATCTCGCAGATCTCACCTTCAGTGGTCTCACCTCGGTCGAGCGCGGCAAGATCGACCCGCACGTTGACCGTTGCCGGCGGACCGACCGGCGCGCCCTCACCCACATGAGCGCGCGCCGCCATGGCCACCAGGGCGTCCGCCCCATAGGCCTCGTAAGGCTCTTTGAGTCCTTTCTTGCGAGCATCCTGGAAGGCCGCCACCTTGAAGGGCTCCAATCCCGCGAGGAACTTGGCCCCGGCATCCGGAGTCAACAAGGCACTTAGCCGGAAGGCTCCGTCATCGTCGGTCCAATGCCTGAGATGGCGGCGCTTATGGATGCGCGCATAGCGCTCGTCCTCGTCCGGTCGTGCCGCAGCCTCCACCGCCTTGCAGCGCTCCTTGAGTGTCTTGATCCCCTCGCGCTGAGCCAGATCGATCAACTCGTCCTGCGCCTGGGGGCTTGCCGCGGCCGCGGATGCGATAGCAGCGGTCTGGGTCTCCGAAAGTTTCCCCTCCCGGACGGCCTCCTCTAAAGCGGGGAGCTCCCTGATCCGGTCGGCGGTCTCGAGCGTCCTGATCGCATCGCCCACGAAGGTCCCTGTCTTGTTTGCCACGAAGTGGGCCGCGGACTTCGATCCGTCCTTACGCCACGCCCCCGAGTCCGCGACCCGGGCGGCCATGAGGGCCTTGGCGCCGGCGCAGAGCCGTTCCATCTCGGCGAAGTCCTCGAAAAGCTCGATGGCGCTCAGAGCCTCGATGACCTCGGGCTCGATACCGGCCACGAGCTCTTTCAGCTCTCGCTTCTACTTCTTCAACTGGTCGAACATACGTTCGACTATAGACACGGGGTACGACGCGAAACGGCCAAATTCGGCCCTCCTCCCGAAAATTCTCAGAAATATTTAGTTGACGCTGCAAGTTTCTCGCCATGAGACTCTGGAGGAGGAGAGCCATGGATACTCAAGCCCAAGGAACCTGGAGCCGAGTCATCGAGCGGATCGCCCGCGTCGAGCTCCGCGTCCAGGACATCGATCGGTCATTGGCCTTCTACGAGGGCGTGGTCGGGATCCAGGTGCTCGAGAAGAGCGCCGATACCGCTGTGTTAGCGGCCCCCGATGGCGAGGGCATGCTGCACCTCCGATCAGACGGCGTCACCGGCCCGGCGCAACCTCTTGCCACGGGTCTCTTCCATACGGCGATCCTGCTCCCGAGTCGCTTGGAGCTGAGCCGTGCCCTCATCCGGCTCGCCGATGCCGGACTCGCGATAGGGGCGGGCGACCATCTCGTCAGCGAATCGCTCTACATAGACGACCCCGACGGCAACGGCGTCGAGATCTACCGCGACCGTCCCCGAGAAGAATGGCCGCCGCCCCTGCGAGAAGGAGACTTGGTCGCGCTGGCCACAGAGCCCGTCGATCTCCAGGCGCTGGCCGACGAAGCCATGTCGGCACATGTGACCGGTAAGGAGGCACCGCCGGGAACGACGATCGGTCACGTCCATCTGCAGGTCTCCGACATCGCGACGACCGTCGACTTCTACCGAGACATCCTCGGCTTCGACCTGATGGCGAGGCTCGGGAGCCAGGCCGCGTTCCTCGCGGCCCAGGGCTATCACCATCACCTCGGCACGAACGTATGGCGCTCGCGCGGCCAGAAGCCCGCATCGCCCGACCGAGCCGGCCTCGATCGCGTCGTGTTCGAGGCCGCTCCGACCGAGGTAGAGGCGGTGAAGACGCGGCTCGAGGAGGTGGGTCACGACTTCCGGGATGGAGGCGAGATCTCGACCAAGGACCCCGGCGGAATAGAGCTGGTTTTCGCACCCCGAGCCGCCTGAGCAACGTCCATCCATTATTCCTGGGAAACGTATTGACCCGGGGCGGCTAACCGGAAAGGCTTTCCAGCGGCGAGTGAGACCCGGCAGGGCGCTGGGAGGATCGTGGGCCGCAAGGCCGATACCACCGCAGGTCCGATTCGTTGGTCGTCTAGGAAACGCCGGGGAGCGGTTCTCGTCACGCTGGCCCTCGGTGGCTCCCTCCTCTTACTGAGCACTCTCCCGGCCGACGCCGCGTCCTTCACTCCCGGATGCTCGGCAGCCCAGCTCGAGCTAGATGTCGCCGAGGCCAACACCAACACCGAGGACGACACGATCACGCTCGACGCGGGATGCACCTACACGCTGTCGGCGACCCTCGTCGTCGGCGCCGACGGAGGCAACAGCCTGAGCTTCGTCGGCAACGGGGCGATCATCTCCGGTGGCAGCACCGTTCGCGTCTTCGATATCGCCGCAGGTGCGGACGTGTCGCTCAACGAGATCGAGGTTAGGGACGGAGCCGGCGGGGATGGTGCAGGCATACTGAACGCGGGAACGGTAACGATCACCGACTCCACTCTCTCCGCCAACCATGCTAGCGGCGCCGACAACGGCGGTGCCATCAACAACACTGGCACCATGGATTTGACGAACGTAACCATCTCAGGAAACTCGGCTTTTAGAGGTGGCGGAGTCATCAGCACGGGAATCTTCACCCTGATGAACGGAACCGTGACGGACAACACGCAGACCGGCAGCGGCGGCGGCGGGCTCCGCAATGGGGGTGGTGGAACCCTCACGGTGACCAACTCGATCGTCGCCGAAAACGACGGCGAGAACTGTCTCGGGCCGCTGGGATCAGAAATCACCGATGGAGGGAACAACCTCGAGTTCGGGGGCTCCGGCGTCAACCCCACCTGTTCCTTCTCTAACATTGGGAATCCCCTGCTCGGACCCTTGGCGTACAACGGCGGACCGACCACAACGCACGCGCTGGGCCACGGGAGCGCCGCGATCGATGCCGGCACGAACACAGGTTGCCCCGGAACCGACCAACGCGGGGTGACCCGTCCCTACGACGCTCCCGGCCCGGGCGGTCTCCTGTGCGACATCGGGGCCTTCGAGGTCGGGGCGCACGTCGTGAACTCGGTCGAAGACCAGGTCGACTCGGACACCGCCGATTCGATCTGCGACACCGGAGACAACGTCGGCCTCGATCCAGAGTGCACTCTGAGGGCGGCAATCGACCAGGCCAACGCGAACGCCGGAGCCGAGGAGATCCACTTCGAGATCCCGGGCGCGGGCCCGCACATGATCGCGCCCGTCACCGCGCTGCCGACGATCAGCGACCCAGTGACGATCGACGGATACACTGAGCCCGAAGCCGACCCGGCCACATCGAGCACGACGGCTTCACCTCAGATAAATCTGAACGGGAACTACAGCGTAGCCACAGGCCTGGACATCACCGCGGGGACCAGCACGGTCCGCGGCCTCGTCTTTCTGAGATTCTGCGACGCCCTTCCCCCGGCTTGCACCAATGGCGAGGCCATCTTGTTGCGCTCAAACGGGGGCAACACGATCGCGGGGAACTACATCGGGACAAACCCCGGCGACGCAGGCGACCACGAGAATGGTAGTGGCGTAGAAATCTTCGACGTCCCGAACAACACCATCGGAGGAACGGCGCCGGCCGATCGCAACATCATCTCGAACAACGGCACCGATGGAGTAAGGATACTCGGGGGTGAACGCCGCTGGGAACGTGGTCCGGGGCAACTTCATCGGGCTGGACGACGAGGGCGAGACCCACGGAACCTTCCCCCTCGGGAACGACAACCATGGGGTCAACCTTCAAGACGCTCCAAACAACGACATCGGGGGAGCGACAGCCGGAGCAGGCAACGTCATCTCCGACAACACTCAACACGGGATCCGCATATTCGGGCCGTCGACGACCGGCACCGAGGTGATGGGCAACATCATCGGTCTTGACGATGAAGGCACCGACGCGGTTCCCAACGCGCTCGATGGGATCGCGATCCTCCAATCGTCGACCAACACAATTGGGGGAGACAGCGCGGCGGAACGGAACGTCATCTCTGGCAACGGGGGGCAGGGCGTCTATCTGGGCGACATCCCGCTACCCACGAACAACGTCATCTCGGGCAACTACATCGGCACCGACGTCACCGGGGAGCTCGACCGGGGCAACACGGGCGACGGTGTCCGGGTGGATCAGGCAGTCAGCACGACGGTCGGCGGTACCAGCGCTGCAGAAGGCAACCTCATCTCCGGGAACAACCAGGGGGGCGTTCGGGTCAACGACTCCACGTCCAACTCGAACGTCATCAAGAGCAACATGATCGGGACCGACGACGACGGCGTCGACCCGTTGCCCAATACGTCATACGGCGTCTGGATCCGTAATGCAGCAACTAACACGACGGTTGGCTCGGTAGGCGACGGGAACCAGATCTGGTTCAACGGGGGAGATGGAGTCAGGATCGCTTCAGACGCCGGAAACGGCCACAGCATCCGCGGCAACTCGATCAGATCCAACGATGAGCTTGGCATCGACCTCAATGACGACGGAATCACCGGCAACGATCTAGACGACGGCGACGGCGGCCCCAACAACCAACAGAACTATCCCTTCCTATCTGATGTCTCGACCTCTGCAAGCACGACGATCGCCGGAACCCTCAACTCGACCCCGAACACGACATTCGACCTCGACTTCTACTCGAGCCCCTCGTGCGACCCAACCGGCTTCGGCGAGGGCGCTACCCACCTTGGCTCGGACGACGTCACAACGGATGGGAACGGGGACGTTGCGGGTGGCTTCTCGATCATCCTCACGCCGACGGTCGCCGAAGGCGAGTTCATCACCGCGACCGCCACCGACCCCAGCGGCAACACCTCGGAGTTCTCCCAGTGCGAGCTCTTCGGCCCCCTCATCGTGAACTCGACCAACGATGATTCCGACGCCAACACTGTCGACCCGACCTGCGACACCGGTCTCGGTGTCGGAGGTACCGAGTGCACGTTGCGGGCCGCGATCCAGCAGGCGAACGGCACGACCGGAGCCGACGTCATCGAGTTCGACATCCCCGGCACCGGCCCCCACACGATCGCGCCTGCATCTGTCTTGCCGATCATCACCAACCCGGTGACGATCGACGGCTATACCGAGCCGGGGGCCCTTGCCGCGACTAGTTCGACCTCGGCGACGTTGATGGTCGAGTTGGACGGGACAAACGTTGCCGGGGCCTTTGACGGGCTCCACATCAACACGACGAACTCCTTCGTCGGGGGCCTTGCGGTAAACGGGTTCGGGCAGCACGGGATCCACCTCGAAGGGTCCGGCCACACGATCGCGGGGAACTACATAGGAACCGACATCACCGGCGAGACCGATCTCGGGAACACGGGTTCGGGTCTCCTCATCGAAAGCTCCGACAGCACCATCGGAGGAGACACGCCCGCCGATCGCAACGTAATCTCGGGCAACCAATTCGGAGCTTTCATGACAGGTGCGTCGAACAACGTCGTGCAAGGCAACTACATCGGCACCGACGCCGACGGCAACCAACAGATCCAAAACGACACCAGCGGTATACGTGTCGGCGGACCCGACACGACAATCGGCGGGACCTCCCCGGGACAAGAGAACTTGATCGCGTTCAACGGTGGCGACGGGGTCCTAGTTGTTGCCGCCGATTCGAGCATCCGCGGCAACTCGATCCACTCCAACGGGGATCTCGGAATCGACCTCGGTCCCGACGACGGAGTTACCGGCAACGACACCGACGACGCCGACGGCGGCGCGAACAACCTGCAGAACTTCCCGGTGGTGACCGACGTCTCGACCGGGGCGAGCACGACGATCACCGGCACCCTCGATACCGACGCCACCTCTGCAACGCCATACGAGATCGACTTCTTCGCCAACGACACGTGTGACCCCACCGGCTTCGGTGAGGGCCAGACGTTCATCGGTTCGCGCACCGTCACGACCGACGTGAACGGCGACGCCCCGATCGACGAGGAGTTCTCGAGCGGCTTCCCTCCGGACTTCACCCTGCCCGAAGGTGACTTCATCACCGCTACTGCGACCGATTCCAACGGCAATACCTCGGAGTTCTCGCAGTGCGAGCTGCTCGGCCCGCTCGTCGTGAACTCGATCGGCGACGGCATCGACGCGAGCACCGACCATCCGGGTTGCGATACCGGCGGACTGGTGAGCGGAGCGCCCGAGTGCACCCTGCGGGCTGCCATCCAACAGGCCAACGCAACGACCGGTGCCGACGTCATCGAATTCGACATCCCAGGCGCGGTCCCTCACACGATCGCGCCCTCGGGAAGCAGCCTGCCGATCATCGAGGACCCCGTGAGCATCGACGGGGCCACCGACCCAGACACCGACCGCATCGAGCTCGACGGAACCGCTGCCGTCGCCGGCATTCCTCGAGGTTTTGAGATCAGGCCCGGCGGAGGAGGCAGCACTCTCGAAGGCTTCGTCATCAACGATTTCGATACGGGGATCGAGGTCGTAAACAACAACGGGAACGTCATCCGGAACAACTATCTAGGGACGGATGTCACCGGCACTGTTATCGGCGGCAATTCGCTCTTCGGCGTGAGGCTCGAATTGTCGAACGGCAACACGATCGGCGGCTCGACGGCTGCCGCCCGCAACGTCATATCGGGTAACGGCAGCGAGGGCATCCAGGTATCCAATTCGGACAACAACACAATCTCCGGCAACTACATCGGCACCGATGCAACCGGATCGGTCGGCTTGGGAAACAAGGACCGGGGCGTCCGGATTACCAACGGCTCGGACCACAACGTGCTGGGCGGCGACACACCCGGTGAGCGCAATGTCATCTCCGCCAACGGAGACGGATTAGGGATCGAATCCCGAATCAGGCGTATGGCTCATCGGCGCCTCGGAGAACTCCGTCCTGGGCAACTACATAGGAACGGACGCGGCCGGGACGAGCGATCTCGGCAACTTTCAGGCTGGAATATTCATCCACGGCTCTTCCGCAAACACGGTAGGTAGCACTACCTCAGGCGAGGGGAACACGATCTCCGGCAACGGCGGCGATGGCGTCGCGATGATCGACCCATCGGGAATGAACCGGGTCAGGGGCAACTCGATCCACTCAAACGACGGGCTGGGGATCGATCTGATCGACGACGGCGTCACCGGCAACGATGCCGACGATGCCGACGCCGGCCCCAACAATCAACAGAACTTCCCCGAGATCTTCGTTGTGCTCACGGGGGACGACACGTTCCTCGGCGGCTTCCTGGACTCGACCCCCAATACGATCTTCGACGTCGACCTGTACGCAAACGACACCTGTGACCCATCGGATAACGGCGAGGGCCAGAGATTCGTGACGACATTCCAGGTCACGACCGATGTGGACGGGTTTGCGGACCTTCCGGAGGACTTGCCCGGAGTGTCTTTTAACGACGGTGATCTTCGTCACCGCGACCGCCACCGATCCCAGCGGGAACACCTCGGAGTTCTCAGAGTGCGTGGAGGCGGTCGTCGTTGCCGACATCGCCCTGGTAAAGAGCGCCCCTGCGAACGTGACCGTGGGCACGCCCTTCGCCTACGACATCGATCTTGACCACTTCGGCCTCGCCCCCGCGACCAACGTGACCGTCACCGACGTCCTGCCGCCTGAGGTGACCTTCGTATCCGCCACGGCTGACGGCGGCGGGACCTGCAACGACGTCGCCGGAACGGTCACCTGTCAGTTCGCCAACATGGGCGTCGGCGATACGCGCGAGATCACGATCATGGTCAACCCGACGATGGCGGGGCTGATCTCTAACACCGCGAGCGTGACCGCGGACCAGGTCGACGACTGTTCCTGCAACAACCAAGACGACGCGGACACGACGGCGGCCGCGGCCGGGGGCGGTGGAGGCGGAGGAGGAGCACCTGCGCCCTCGCCCAGTCCGTCGACCTCACCCTCGCCGAGCCCCAGCCCGAGCCCTAGCCCCAGCCCGAGCCCCTCGGGCTCGATCGTTCCGCCACCACCACCTCCGCCCGACCCCTCAGCCAGTCCGTCTCCGAGCCCCTCGCCGAGCCCGACCGGACCGCCACCTCCGCCCCCGCCACCACCGCTGCCGGGATGCACGGGACAGGCGATCTGCGGGAACGCGGGTAACAACAACCTGAATGGCACGCCGGGCGACGACATCATCATCGGCGGGCCCGGCAACGATGTCTGTAACGGCGGTGGAGGCAACGACATCATCTTCTGCGGCGCCGGCAACGACGTGATCCGCGGCGGCACCGGCAACGACAACCTCCGCAGCACCACCGGAACCGATCGCATCATCGGCGGCCCGGGCAACGACGTGCTCAAGGGCGGCGCGGGCAACGATCGCTTGCTCGGAGGCACCGGCAAGGACACCATCCGCGGTCAGGAGGGCAAGGACACGCTCAGGGGTGGGCCGGGCCTAGACGTCCTGTTCGGCGGCAGCGGGAAAGACCTGTGCTTCCCCGCGCCCGGCAAGAAGAAGGCTTGCTAAGCCGAAACGGGAAGGACCCACAGGTTGTCCGCGAGCTTGGGCCCCGAGCGCGACGCGGCCCGAGCCACCGACTTCGAGCGTGCGGGTACCGTCCGGCGCGACCTCGACGAGATTCAGATCGTGTCCCGGCATGAGGTTGTGATCCTCGAGGAACTTCAAGACGTCGTGATCAAGCTCCACGTCTTCGAGTAGGCGCGTGAGACGGCCTTCGTCTCCGACTTCCATCTCGGCGACCGCGACCAAGTCCGACCAAGGCACGGCCGACGAGGTTCCGGGGATCGGGTTCCCATGAGGGCAGGTCGTGTCGCCGTCGAGCTTGTCGAGGATCGCTTGCTCGACCTCGGGCGTCATCACCTTCTCCCAGTCCTCCGCCTGTTCGTGACACTGGTGCCAGGGGATGCCGAGGATGTCGGTGAGCATCCGCTCGGCCAGTCGATGGCGGCGCACGAGGGTCTCGGCCATCGTGCGACCGGTTTCGGTCAGCTCGATGTCATGGGCGCCCTGGATCTCGACGTAGTCCTCGGCCACCAGCCGCTTCACGCCCTCGGACACCGTCGCGGGGGCGAGCCCCAGGCGCTCGCCGATGCGAGCCTGGCGGATCTTCTGGCCTTCCTCGCCCAACTCGTAGATCGCCTCGAGGTACTCCTTCGAGGCGGGATTGAGCTTGCTCAGGTCCGGTGCTGCGTCTGTCATCTGGTCGATACTACGAGCCGCGAATCCGTGGGCTAGACGAGGAGGGGTCATGGCGGAGGCGGAAGTTCGGCAGATCGGTGCGGGCTGGGTCAAGCTGCTGCGAAACGCCTCGATCGCACAGATCGTGCTGATCATCGTGACGCAAGTGGTGACGATGCAGGTCATCCCGCCGCTGATCGTGTTCGCGGTGCTTCTCGGCGTGGGCCTTTACCTGCTGAGTACGAAGACGAAGGCAGCAGGGCTGATGCTCGGCATCGTCTCCCTCCTGCACATCGCGCTCTCTGCGCCTTTCTTCATCACGAGCTTGGTGCATCCGGAGTCGCTCGGAGACTTCTCGCTCGGCTGGTTCACCGTGGTCGCGGGTGTGCTCGGAGTGATCGCCGGGATCCCTGTCTGGAGGCAATCACCGCCGAGCAAAGCGCCGCGCACGATCGGTCTCACGGCCGTGGGCCTGTGCGTCGTCCTCTTCGCAGTCTCGGCCTTCGCAACGGTGTCTCGTGAGGACGAGGAGGCTCAATCGGGAGACCTGGTGGTGGTGGCCGAAGACGTCGAGTTCGAGCCGGAGGAACTGACCGGCGAATCGGGCTCGGTGACCGTCCACATCGACAACAAGGATCAGTTCCGCCACACGTTCACGATCGACGACCTCGACGTGAACGCGGAACTAGCCGCGGGCAAGGGAACGAGGGTCACGTTCGAAGCCGAGCCGGGGGAGTACGACTACACCTGCGCCGTCCCAGGCCACGAGGATATGGAAGGCACCCTGACGCTCGATTGAACCTGAATGCAGAGTTGAGCGGCTTGTAGTCTGGAAACGCATGCCTCCCAAGACCGCGAAGAAGTCGGCGAAACGGCCCAAGCTGCTGCTTATGGACGGGCATTCGCTCGCGTTTCGGGCTTTCTATGCGCTCCCCGAGGATCTCCAGACCTCCGATGGGACCTATACGAACGCGGTTTATGGGTTCACCGCGATGCTCATCAAGGTGATGCAGGACGAGCACCCGGACTACATCTCGGTCTCGTTCGATGTCGGCGCGCCGCTGCAGCGGACCGCAGAGTTCGCCGACTACAAGTCGAACCGCTCGGAGGCTCCGTCGACGTTCGGCCCCCAGCTCCCGCTAATACGCGAGGTACTCAAGGTCCTGAACATCCCGGTCTACGAGCTGGCCGGCCACGAAGCCGACGACGTCATCTCGTACCTCGCCAAGCGGGCCGCGGCCGAAGAGGTCGACGTTCGCATCGTGACCGGCGATCGTGACTTCTTCCAGCTCGTCGATGACGACATCCACGTTCTCTACAACCGCAGGGGCATCTCGGACATCGTGGAGATGGATGCCAAGGCGGTTGAGGAACGGTACGGGGTTCCGCCCACCAAGTACGTGGATCTCAAGGCGCTGGAAGGCGATAACTCCGACAACCTTCCGGGGGTCCCCGGAGTCGGGACCAAAACGGCGGCCAAGCTCGTGCAGAAGTACGGGAGCGCAGAGGAAGCGGTTGCGCACGCGTCCGAGCAGACACCCAAGCTGGCGCAGAACCTCGCGGCCCACGCCGAGCAGGTGGCGATCAACAAGAAGCTGTCGACCCTTCAAGAGGTGCCGCTCGAGGAAGTCGGGCTCGATGACCTGAAGATGGGTCCTTGGGATCTCGACGAGGTGCGCGAGCTCTTCACCTCGCTCGAGTTCCGCACCCTGCTCGAGCGTTTGATGTCCGACCTTCCCGAGGCGGCGGAGGGGGAAGGGACTCCGTTCGAGCTCGAGGTGAGGGCGTTCGACTCGCCGGGCGGACTAACCGAGCTTGCGAAGCTGCTGAGTGACGGCTTCTCACTCGACGTGGTGCCGGTTGGGGAGCGCGCCGGGCCTCATTCGCTCGCCTTCTCGTTCGGGGAGGGCCAAGTTGGGTTCGTGCCGGTCGGGGCTCACGGAGTGAGCTTCGAAGAGCTGCGCGTCGGCCTGGGCCCAAGCTTCGAAGACCCGAACATCCCAAAGCTCGTGCACGGAGCGCGGGTGGCGGCCCTGAGCCTCGCCGCGATCGGTCTCGAGCTCGAGGGGCTGGAGATGGACACGCAGATCGCGTCCTACCTGCTCGATCCGGCCGCGACCGCATATCCGCTGGAGGAGATCGCCCGTAAGTACACGGGACGCGAGCTGAAGGCCGTCGAGCCGGTCGACCGGCCGGATGAGGAATCCACGCAAGGTGCGCTCGCGCTCGACGACTCGCTGGATATGGGGGCCGCCGAAGATGCGAGCCTGCGCGCGCTCGCCATCCGGGATATCCACGACAAAGTCGAGCCCGAGCTGGAACGA
Organism: uncultured Actinomycetes bacterium; assembly: GCA_963786155.1. Classification (GTDB taxonomy): domain Bacteria; phylum Actinomycetota; class CADDZG01; order CADDZG01; family WHSQ01; genus CAWAXW01. Next base: position 1,286,967 of record CAWAXW010000006.1, read on the forward strand.
CTCGGCATGACCGACCTCTACCATCGGATCGAGCACCCACTCGTGAGCGTCATGGTGCACATGGAACGCATCGGGGTGCGCGTCGACCTTGACTACCTCAACGAGATGGCGCGCGATCTCGATAAGCGGATCGGTGAGTTGGAAACCGAGTGCTACGAGCTTGCCGGCGAGCACATCAACCTCGGCTCGCCACCGCAGCTCCGAACCCTGCTTTACGAAAAGCTCGGGCTCAAGACCACGCGCCGGACCAAAACGGGTCTCTCCACCGACGCCAGGGCGCTGCAGCAGCTCGTCGACCAGCATCCATTCGTCCAGAAGCTGCTCGACTACCGGGAGCTGGCGAAGCTCAAGAACACCTATGTGGACGCGATCCCGCCGCTTGTGGATCCCTTCGACGGCCGCGTGCACACGACCTTCGACCAGGTGTCGACGACCACGGGGCGGCTTGCCAGCACCAACCCCAACCTCATGAACATCCCCATCAGAACCGACCTCGGGAAGCAGATACGGCGCGCGTTCATCCCCGAGGAAGGCCACTTGCTCCTGAGCGCGGACTACTCGCAGATCGAGCTGCGGGTCATGGCCCATCTCTCCGAGGACCCGATCCTGCTCGAGGTGTTCTCGGAGAACAAAGACGTGCACACAGAAACAGCGGTGCGGGTCTTCGGCTTGGACCCGAAAGACCTCAAGACCAAGCACCGTTCGACGGCCAAGATGATCAACTACGGGCTCTCGTACGGGATGGGGGCTCCCGGGCTCGCGGAGCGATTGAACGTGCCGGTCGACGAAGCCCAGTCCGTCATGGACGCCTACTACGAGCAGTTCGAGGGGGTCAAAGGCTTCCTCGACGCGATCGTGACCCAGGCGTACGCAGACGGCTTCACGACGACCATGTTCGGGCGACGTCGCTATCTCCCCGAGCTCGGCAGCGGCAATCCCCGCGTGCGCGCGATCGGCGAGCGTCAGGCTCTGAACGCGCCCATCCAGGGAAGCGCCGCCGACATCATGAAGCTGGCCATGATCGAGGTCGACCGCGCCCTGGCCGAGGCGGGTGCCGGCACGCGCATGATCCTCACCGTCCACGACGAGCTCGTCTTCGAGGTTCCCGAGGAAGAAACGGAGAAGGCCTCTGATCTCATCGAAAAAGCGATGACGGGTGTCCACGACATGAAGGTGCCGCTCGAAGTCGACTCGTCTTCCGGGAGGACGTGGGCGGAGGCCAAAGCCTGATAGAGCCCGGGATGCGCGGGCGGCTCGTCGCCACGGTCGCATTCCTGGCGGCCATGTTCGTAACAACCTTGTTCGGCTATTCCGATCACTTCCCGTTCACGCCGATGACGCAGTTCGCCGGCTCGGTCGGCAACGGCGACGATTTCGTCGAGCGGCATCTCGTTGGTGGCGCCGCGGGTGAACGACCGGAGAGCATCCCGTTCCGAGACTTCGGCATCCGGCGCGCCGAGGTGACAGGGCAACTCCGCCATTTCGGCTCGGATGCCGAGCCTCTTTTGGAGCATCTGGCGCGAGCCTACGAAGAGTTCAACCCAGACAACGAGCCTCTTGCAACGCTCCAGTTGGTCGAGGACGTCTACTTGGTTCGGGATCACCGGCCGCACTTGATCGAGCGCACGGTCATCGGCACGTGGCGCGACTGATCGAGAGCGCGCGGTCCTGGCTGTTCGCGCCCGAGCCGGTGGCGCGCGTGGCCGTGCTGAGATTGGTCGTCTACGGTTTCGTGATCCTCGACCTGGCTTGGCTGCGGCCGTGGGTCTTCACGCACGGCGACCTTCCCTCCGAGCTGTACCGCCCGCTCGCGCTCGGCCGCATCTTGTCCCTCCCGGCCCACACCCCAGCTCTCACGCGCGCGGTGGGCGTGGCGTTACTCATTCTCGCCATCGCCGGATTGGCGGGGAAGCTGCCCCGGCTCGTCGGCGGGCTCACCTTCTTCTTCTATCTCTACTGGCAGTTGATCGCCTTCTCTTACGGGAAGGTGGACCACGACCGCTTAGCTCTCCTCGTCGCGCTGGCAGTGCTGCCGACGGCCGGAGCCGTTTCGCATCGCGCCCGAGAAGAAGACTGGCGAGCAGGATGGGCGATCCACATGGTGCAGATTGCGGCCGTGCTGACGTACCTGCTCGCGGCCTTTGCCAAGTTCCGATTCGGCGGTATCGAATGGCTCTACGGCGCGACCCTGGCGCGTGCGATCGTCCAGCGCGGCTCGTTCCTCGCCGACCCGTTGCTAGGGATGCCCGCAGTGCTCGTCGGCACCCAATGGGCGATAGTTGCCTTCGAGCTGGGGTCGCCACTCATGTTGAGGCGCGACAGATGGGGGAGGGCCTACGTAGTGACCGCGTTCGTTTTCCACGCGATCGTGTTCTCGATGATGGGCCTGTTCTTCTGGCCCCAGATGGTCGCCCTCTGTGCCTTTCTGCCCCTCGAACGATTGGCGGCGCGGGATCAGGGTCGCTTCGTGAACTTCTTGCGGACCCAACGCACCGGCGTGGCCACGAAGTAGAGGACGGAGCGCACGCCCGAGTTGTATCTGATGTTCCCGAACCGGTTCCATTGCCTCTTGCGGTCGAGAAGCACGCTCTCGATCTCGACCGCGGCCGCTTCCGACCCGAAACGCGCCGCGAGGTTCTGCAAGGTCTGGGTCCAGAACTTGTTCTCCATGCGCGTCATGATCGGAAGCGTCAGTTCGAAGAGAGGATCACCCGCTCGGAACATCGGCTGGACCGTGGCCCGGGGGCCGGAGGGTCCATCCTCGGCACTGAACGTGATCCATCCGGCGAACTGGTGCCCGACGGGGGTCATGAACGTGAAGGCCTCTTCGTCCGCGTACATGACGAGGATGCCCGTCGAAAGCTTGAACCCGCCTCCGCTCCTGAGATTGAGGAGCGCGACGTCGCCCGGCGAGATCTCCGTTAGTGGACCGAAGTAGCGGTTCCCCTTGGGCCAGAACGATGCGAACTCCTTCTTCCACACGGCGATGACTTCCGTTGGGGTCAGGCCGGGCTGATCGATGCCGACCGTGTAGCTCTTCTGCCAGAGGCGGCCGAAGCCCTGAACCGGCCCGGCCAGTCGCCGGCCTTCGACGTTCAGGTTGATCGCATCCTCGGGGAGCTCGCCCAGCGAAAGCGTGGGGCCGGAACGGGCCCAGTTGTGTGCATCGCGGTAGATCGTCTGCTCGGCCTCATCGACCGGCTCGCCGGTCTCCTCAGCCTCGCGCTCGAGGCCGTCTTCTTCCTTCAACCCTCTCCGCCCTCCCCTTCGGGCACCACCGCAGACGCGGCCGCCTCCTGCTCGCTGTTGTAAAGCGGCATCATCTCGGCCACGCGCGTGATCGTGAATATCTCGGTGAAGTGATCCGACACGCCGTAGGCGAGGACGCGTTTGCGGTCTCGCTGGGCCCGCGCCAGCAGGTTGACGATCGCGGCGATGCCTGCGGAATTGATGTAGTCGACGTCGGAGAAGTTGAAAACGACTGCGTCCGCTTCAGAGCAAACGGCTTCGAATGCGTAGAGAAGCGAATCTCCCGCCCCTCCGTCGAGCTGGCCGCTCAGGTCGACGATCCTGGGCTCGCCCGGCCGGACCTCCGCGCTGAATCCGTTCACGATCGTTGCGGATCCCGTGCGAACACGAGCGTCAGCGTGCTGCGCCCATCATGGGTATCGACCTCGACGCGGTCCGCCATCCTCTTCATGAGGAATAGGCCCCATCCCCTGGGTGTGTCGAGTCCCGCGAGCTTCGCCTCGATGTTGGGCTCGGGCCTGTCGAGATCTGGAGCCACGCCACCCTGGTCGGTGATCCGGACCTCGACCCGATCGGGTGCCGTCTCGACCCGGATCTCGACCGGAAGCTCCGGCCGGGACTGGTTCCCGTGCTCGATCGCGTTCATCACTCCCTCGGCCACCGCCGACTTGAGGCGCTGCATGGTGCTCGGCTCCAAGGAGATGCCGGCCAGGGATTCGAGCACCTGCTCGCTGGCGGGACGCTCGGTTCCCGGCTCGCTGGGAAAGGTGAAGGTCGCGACATGCTCAAGGGGCCCGCTGTCACCCAAAGCGGCGCGAGAGGGCCGCCGCGCCCGGCCCCCATCCGTGCGCTGAAGGGTCACCAGCGTGATGTCGTCCTCCTGATCCCATCGGTCCCCGGTATGACGGTCCAAGCCCGCGAGCAGTTGGGCGATCACATCTTGGCAGTGGGGCCGGCCGGCCAGGACCTCCTTGATCGCGGCGAACCCGAACATCTCCCGATCCTCCGAATGAGCCTCGGCAAGGCCGTCGCTGTGAAGGAGCATCAGGTCACCCGGCTCGAGATGCTCGACCGTCTCCTCGTAAGAGAGCCCCGGCATGAGGCCGAGCGGCATCCCTGTGGCCCGGTATTCGACGACTCCGCGATCCGTCGAGACGAACGGCAAGTTGTGTCCTGCGTTGGCAAAGACGAACTCGCCGGTCGACGGATCGAGCACACCGTAGAGACATGTGACGAACATCCGCTCGGGGATCTCGCGCTGGAGGGCGTCGTTCGCTCTTGCCAGGACCGCGCCCGGCGAGATCAATCGGCGGGCTTCACTGCGCAGCAAGCTGTGGGTCGTGGCCATGACGAGCGCAGCGGGGACCCCTTTGTCCGTGACATCGCCGGCAATGACACCGATGCGCCCCTCGGGGAGATCGACGAAGTCGTAGAAGTCCCCTCCGACGGCGCGCGCGGGCCGATAGAAGGCACCGAGCTCCCAGCCCTCGAGCTCGGGCAGTTCCTTGGGAAGGAACTGCTGCTGGATGAGCTGTGCGAGGCGCATCTCTTGCTCGAGGCGGTCACGATCGCGGATCTCGAGCTGTCTCTGTTCGATGAGTTGGGCGAGGCGAACCGCGGGGGCCGCGTGGCTCGCGATGTCGCTCAGGAACCGGCGGTCCTCCGCTGAATAGTCTTCTTCGCTGCGACGGGTGCCGAGATTGAGAAGCCCCACGAGCTCTCCCTGGCTGATCAGCGGCACCACCATGCGAATGCCGGCCGCCTCCATCTCCTTCTTTAGTGGCGAGTCGAGCTCCAGGCTCTCCAGGTCGACCGCCCCCGAGGCTTCCTGGAACAGGGCATAGATGGGGTCCGAGGTGTTCACGTCGATATGAACCACGTCGCTCCCCGGCAGGTTGCGAGCTCGGAGCTGCTCAGGAGTGCCTTCTTCGCCTCCCTTGCGGGCTCGTCTCGTGAGGCGCCTTAACAACCCAGGCTGGGAGGTGCTCATGAAGAGACCCGTTCATCTTCTGACGGCGTCAGGGTGCAGACCCACAAGGAAACGTACGTGGGCTGCATCGTGTCCTGGACTACGCCAACCATCTCCGCGGAGATCGTGTCGATGTCCAACTCGTCTCGAAGTTTTGTGGAAAAGGCGTCCACGGTCGCCCGCGGGTCGTACGAGGCGCGATAAAAGAGCCGGTCGATGAGACTCTGGAATCTGCGACGCAGCGGGCTGGCCAAACCGACCGCCGCGAGAGTCGAAACCACGATGATGAGCGGATTGCGCGAGCTGTCTTCGGTGAGCTCCCCGGCAAGGCTTCCCAACGCGAGGACGCTGAGGAAATAGATGCCTCCGAGGAACGCGGTCAGGAGACCGTAGACGAGGGCCCGGTTGATCAACCGGTCGATGTCCCAGACGCGGTAGCGCAAGATCGCAGCGAAAAGCGCGATAGGCAGGATCACGAACAACACGCGGAAGGCCCGGAAGAGCCCGACGACGATGTCGTTCCCATTGAACGTCTCTCCGATGAAGATCGGTACCGTGCGCTCGAAATCCCGGTAGATGGACATGTTGTGGTAGTCGGGGTCTCGATTCGTGAAGCGCAGCTCGATATCGCTATTGGCCGGGACGACGAGGCCCGGGCTCGAGAACTCGTAGTCCTTGACCGAGAGCCTGACGTTTTCGGCGTTGGGGCCGACTGGCTGATCCGTGACCGTCAGGACTCCGATCATGTCGGTGACGTGGGGATCGCAGAAGTAGTAGTAGCTCCCGGTTCCGGGCGACGAGAACGTATATATGCGTGTGGCACGCACGCGATCTGGATCCCCGCTCGTTGCGATGGTGACGCCGACCGAGACCACTGCTCCGATGAGCGCAAGGCCAAGGGCCACGAACAGGATCTTCGCCTGTTGTCGCTGTTCCGCGTTCGCGGTGCGGTAGCGACCAAGCTGAGCAGCGGCTCCCGCCAGGGGGATCATGATGCCGAACAGCGTCAAGAGCCCTGCCGTGTGGTCCTGGATGGTGATGAGCGAAAGGGTGCCGAAGAGGATCGCGACGAAAGTCAGATACGGGCCCGAGGTCCACGCGTGGATGCGTCCGTCGGGGAACACCAGCAACGCGAAGACGTAGGCGAGGCCCGATAGGAGATGGATGAAGTAGTCGTGGTAGATGCTCACGAGGTCGTGGAATTCGACCGGGATGATGGCGCGCACGATGTGGCCCTGGAGATTGAACGCAACCGCGGTTCCCACCATTCCGACCGCCAGTAGCCGGGCCCCGCGATGGCCCGGCCCCCGGGAGAACAGGAAAGATCCCGAGACCCAGGTTCAGGGCCGAGAAGGTGTAGTCGAGCGCGAACTCCCATCCCGGGCCGGAGCTCTCGGATGCGTGGACGATGTTGCGCGCGACATCGGAGCCGAAGGTCGCGTTGTCGGCCCAACCCTGGAAGAACTCGTTTATCGCCGGGATCTTCGCCATCCCGGCCGCCAGCCCACCCATCAGCCACACGGTGGCGGCCAGGGTGTAGGCGATGAAGAAGATCGCGAACAGCCTGTGTCCGACGCGGTCTGCCCACTCCCGACGGTCCGAGTAAGCCCGCTGGAGGTAGGCGGACACGCTCGGCGTCAGCGCGCCGACGGCCGTGCCGACGAATGGTGCGGCGATAGCGAGCTCCTGCTCCTCGAAGAGGGCGAGGATCATCCCCACAAGGAGCCCGGCACCGAGACCCGTCCGTGTGGAACGCAGCAGGGGTCGCGCCATGACCTCCGGACACGATCGACTTCCGCCCCGCGCCCAACGCCGCGGCCGATCGATGCGGCCGCCCAGACGATGCCACGGTACATCAGATATGGGAGAGCGACGATCACGGCCGCTATCAGTACGAACAAGAGCGTCGTCCTTCAGATCGGGGTGCGCTCGGGCCGTCGCTCATTTTCCAACAGCGGGGCGGCTGGAACATCTAGTTGCGGGAAATACGTAGGCAAGTGGGGCACCGCTATCCGCCGCCGAAGGCGAAGCGCTCGAAGTGGATCCGGTCCTCCGGCACTCCCTTTGCCGCGAATTGGGACACGAGCGATTCCATCATCGGCGGGGGACCAGCGGATCAGGATGTCCACGCCGGAAAGATCGGGCGTCACCGCGGCGACGTCGTCGGCGGTTAGGAACCCGAGCTTGTCCTTCGAGATCGGGATGATCCTCAGGCGCGGGCGGCGGTCGGCTATCTCGTTCAGCTCTTCCAGGAAATACCCCTGATCGCCGCGCTCCATCGCGTAATAGAAGTCGATCTCGTACTCATCCGACTCGAGGCTCCGCGCCATGCTCAGAAACGGAGTGATTCCGATGCCCCGCGATCCAGATCTGTTTGCGGTTGGCCACGTTCAGGTACGTGAAGCGCCCGAAGGGCCCTTCGATGCCGCGCTCGGGCCCCCGCTTCGAGTAGACGCACAGCCTGCGTGAAGTCGCCCAGCGCCTTTACCGCGATCTTCAGCTGGGGGTCCTGCGGCGCGCTCGCGATGGAAAACGGATGGGCCTGCTTCCCGAGCGCTCCCGTGCGGATCGCAACGACCGCGGACGCTCCTTCGGGCGTGACCGAAACCGGATGGAACTCTTCCTGCATCGCGTCCGAATAGAAGGTCACGAACAGGAACTGCCCGGGAGCGTGTTCGAGCGCTTGGTCCGCCGGCATCATCGCGATCTCGGTGACCGATTGGTCGAGGCGGCGAACCGACGCGACCCTGTAGTCGTAGCGAGGCACGAGGTCTCCGCCGCCGAACGTCCGGTAGAGATAGGCAACGAGACCGACGGCCGTCACCGCCAACAAGTAGTACGTCAACGCTTGCGAAAGAGCCTTCGTGCCGGGCGTCCGGAACGCGTGGAGCACGCCGAGGACGAAAGCAAGGCCGAATACCCGGTGGACGTAGACGAACACCTCGTGATTGAGGCGTCCGTACAACGTGAGTGCCAACACCACGAGCCCGACCCCCAGCCCCACCCCGCCGAGCACCAACGTGAGCATCTCGCCGGAGAACACGAAGGGGGCGTCTCTCTGGATGGTCGCAACGAGGCGGCCTCCCATCACGAGGGCTGCGTCCGCGACCAGAAGAACGAAGGCGATGCGCCCATTGAGCCTGTGGAAGGCGAACATCTTGTCGAGCCCGCCGTAGAGCCGGTCGACCGTCTTGAGCCTTACCCCGAGCACGAAGTTAAGGGCGAACAGCGTCAAGCCGACCAAGCCGCAGATAACCCCAAGAGAGATCATCGAGAAGCTGGCCCCGTCGAAGCGGGGACCCACGGGAGCGGCCGCGAACCAGAGCCCCACCGGCACCAGGCAGAGGGCGAACAAGAGCAACTGACCGCGATTCGTGAAGGCGACCCTCATCGGCACAGGACGTTAGCCGAAGAGGCTCGTAACGCCCAGGGGGCTTAAACCGTTAGCCCGACACTGCCGAAGTAACTGAGGACCAGGAGGTATGGAATGACCAAACGAGTGATCGCAGTAGTAGCGGCTCTGATGCTGCTTGCGGGAGCTGCTCTGGAAGTAGCGGCTCATCCGGGCAACGGCGATTCCAAAGGTGCCAAGCGCCAGGCCCGCCTGAACGGTGCCAATGAAGTGCCGGGTCCCGGGGATGAAGAGGGCAGCCCGGGCGCGGACGGACTCCCAGGTAAAGGCAAGGCCGAGATCCGGATCAAGAAGGGCGCGAATCGGCTCTGCTTCAAGGTCAAGTGGGAGAACATCGCCCAGCCCAGCGCGGGCCACATCCACACGGGCACGGCTACCGTCGCCGGACCTGTTGCCGTAACACTGTTCTCCCAGACCGTCACCGCGGGGAACGAGGCAGAGGGTTGCGTCGAGGGCCTAGACCCCGCCCTCCTCCAGAACATCAAGAAGAACCCCAAGGACTACTACGTCAACCTCCACAACTCAGAGTTCCCGAACGGCGCCATCCGGGGCCAGCTCCACCCGAGCAAGGGCAAGGGGCACGACAAAGACAAGGACAAGGACGACAAGGACAAGGACGACGACCACGACCACGACAACGGCCACGGGAACGACGACAAGAAGGCGAAGAAACCCAAGAAACGCTGAGGCGAATGTAGGACCCCAAGCCGAGAGCTGCCTACCTCCAGGTAGGCGGCTCTTTGCTTTGGCGTCGTGCGGGTTGAGGCGCCCTCCTACCAGCACATATACTTCGACGGCCCCCGTACGGGGGCGAATCTTTGTCAGGAGGAGATCCCCAACCTATGAGTCAAACGCAAGACGAGGCTGCTCAAGCCTCGGCCACGGAAGAGACCATCCCCGATGGCGCAGGCGGCGTCATCACCCGTACCGCCCCCTCCACGACCGGCGAGACCTTCGCCGGTGGAGTGATCGTCGAGAACGACGTCGGCGAAACCCAAGAAGAGCTGATGGCGGCTATCGAGGCCACGATCAAGCCCTTCGACGAGGGCGACATCGTCACCGGCGAGGTCGTCAAGATCGACAAGGACGAGACGCTCCTGGACATCGGCTACAAGTCCGAGGGCGTCATCCCGATCCGGGAGCTGTCGATCCGCAACGACGTCGATCCCCACCAGGTCGTATCGATCGGCGACCAGATCGAGGCCCTCGTTCTCCAGAAGGAGGACGCCGACGGTCGTCTCATCCTGTCCAAGAAGCGCGCCCAGTACGAGCGAGCGTGGGGACGCATCGAAGCAGATCAAAGCTGAAGACGGCGTCGTTAAGGGCCCCGTCATCGAAGTGGTCAAGGGCGGCCTGATCCTCGACATCGGATTGCGCGGCTTCCTTCCCGCGTCGCTCGTCGAGATGCGCCGGGTGCGCGACCTCCAGCCGTACGTCGGCAAGGAGCTCGAATGCCGGATCATCGAGCTCGACAAGAACCGCAATAACGTCGTGCTGTCCCGCCGCAAGTACCTCGAGGAGAGCCAGGCGGAGCAGCGCCACGACTTCCTCAACTCGCTCGAGAAGGGCGAGGTGCGCACCGGGACGGTGTCCTCGATCGTCAACTTCGGCGCCTTCGTGGATCTCGGGGGCGTGGATGGGCTCGTTCATGTCAGCGAGCTCTCGTGGAAGCACGTCGACCACCCGAGCGAGGTCGTCGAGGTCGGCCAGGAGGTCAACGTCGAGGTCCTCGATGTCGATCTCGAGCGCGAGCGCGTGTCGCTCTCGCTCAAGGCGACCCAGGAAGACCCGTGGCGGCAGTTCGCGCGTCAGCACGAAGTTGGCGATGTGATCGAAGGGCCGCGTGACCAAGCTCGTGCCGTTCGGTGCCTTCGTCGAGGTGGACGACGCGATCGAAGGCCTCGTCCACATCTCGGAGCTGGCCGAGCACCACGTCGAGAAAGCCGAAGATGAGGTGAAGGTCCACGATCGGGTCCCCGTCACGATCATCGACATCGATCTCGACCGCAGGCGCATCAGCCTGTCGCGCAAGCAGGCGATCCGCCTCGAGCGCGGGGTCGAGACGGCGCCCGAACGTCCCGACATGGAGCTCGAAGAAGGAGAAGCCGACGCCGAGATCGCGGTTGAAGCCGCGTCGGAAGCAGTCGGCGTTCCCACCGAGGATCCCTCGCTGCGGCCGGAGACGGAAGAAGAGTTGCTGTCCGCCGCCGAATCCGCACCGGAAGTGACCGCCGAGGTCGCGGCCCCCGAAGCGGGAGTGACGCCCGACGTAGCGGCCGCGGTCGCTCCTCCAGAGGAGAAAGAAGAAGCAGCGGTAACGGCATTGATGGCGACGGACACGCCCCCCGAGGGTCGCGAGGGCGTGACCGCGGCTGAGCCCGACAAACCGAACATCGACGTCCGCCTCAACCAGGAGGAGCCCGACCCGGAGGCAGCTCCCGGTGAGACTCTTCCTAAGGTCGAGGCCGAGATCGAGGCGGAAGGCGAGCCCGTGTTGGGGTCCGACGAGGTCAAGAAGGTCCCGGAGGAGCTCGACCCGGACGACACCCGAGAGGAATCTCTGGAGTCCATCGTCGAAGACCTGAAGCGCGAGCGCGGCCAGAGCTAACCAGGTCTAACTGCCTTGTTGGTCGCCGGACTTACCGGAGGCATCGGCTCTGGCAAATCCACCTTTGCCGCGCTGCTCATCGAACGCGGCGCCCAGGTGATCGACGCCGATCAGTTGGGACGGGACGCGCTCAGGCCGGGTCAGCCCGCGTGGCACAGCGTGGTGAGCCAGTTCGGCGACGAGATCCTCGTTCCGGGCACTCAGGAGGTCGACCGCAAGAGGCTCGCCGGGATCGTCTTCTCGGAGCCGAGCAAGCTGGCCGCATTGAACGCGATAGTGCATCCGGTCATATTCGAGGGGATAGCCGACCACCTCGAGAGACTGCGCGGCACAGACGAAATCGTCATCCTGGACGCTGCCTTGATCCTCGAAACAGGCCTCAAGGACAGCGTCGACATCTTGATCGCGGTGATCACATCGGACGAGAGGCGCGCGGAACGCGTGGCCGGGATCGTGGGATGCCGGTTGAAGACTTCCGGGCGCGCTCCGCCGCTCAGTCCTCGGCGGCCGAGCTGACGGAGGCGGCCGACATAGTGGTCCACAACGACGGCGACCTCGAAACATTGGCGTCCGAGGCCGACCGCGTCTGGGCCGAGCTGTCGAAGAGCATTTGAAGGAGGGGAAGGGGGAACCAGTGAGCCGGCTTGCCGGCGGGGTTCCCCAACAGATCGAGTTCGTTTTCTTCGATGCGGGGGAGACCCTGCTGAGAGCACATCCGTCTTTCCCCGAGTTGTTCGCGGAGGTCTGCGGCCGGCGGGGGATCGTCGTCGATCCCGGCGACATCGCGGAGATCCAGCGCCGCTTGGCTCCCCACTTGATCGATCTTGCTCATGACAGTGACGTCGAATACTCGTCGTTGGACGCGGGAGCCTCGCGTCGTTTCTGGACCTTCCTTTACGAAACGCTATTGGGCGAGCTGAAGATCGACGCCGCCGGTCTCGCGGAAGACCTCTACAAGACCTTTTCCTCGGTCGCCACTTACCGGCTTTTCGACGACGCGCTGCCCACGCTCCGGAAGATCTCGGATTCGGGCTACAAATTGGGATTGATATCCAATTTCGAGGAATGGCTCGAAGACGTTCTCATCGAGCAGAAAGTGGGCCACCTCTTCGATGTGACCGTGATCTCGGGGATCGAAGGCCTGGAAAAACCCGACCCCGCCATCTACGAACTGGCCCTGCAGCGAGCCGGCGTCGATGCTTCTCGCGCTATTCACGTGGGCGATTCCCTATCCCTCGACGTAGAACCCGCTCAGTCGGTCGGTATGAGGGTCATTTTGCTGGACCGAGCCGGCCTCTATAGGGAAGCCGATCATCTCGACAGGATCGAGACTTTAGAGGACTTACCCCCGCTCCTCTCGAAGATGTAGGCATGTCTGACCGCGACAGAGGCCCGGGCACACCGGGACGTCATCCTCTCGATGAGCGTCTGGATATCCCGGCGCTGCATCGCCTCGCGAGCGTCGCCCCCCGAAGTGTGGACGAGGACCTGGTCATCCACGAGATCCTGAGCGGAGTGCGAGAGGTGATCTCCTGCCATCGTCCCGTCCTCTTCCTCTACGACGAGGACGGCGATCAGATGACGATCTACTCGACGGAGGACGGCCCAGCGCAGCGCCTCTCGATGTCGGAGCCCAGCGTGGTCAGAAGGGTCTTCCACTCGGGCCGGGGCGAGATCGTTAACGACCTCATCGCGGACGCCGACACCAGCCCGCTCGTCGCGGATGCTTTCGGCGCGCGCCAGATCGTCGGAGCTCCGTTGAGCACCGGCGGCAAGCGCCTCGGCGTGGTGACCGCCATCAACTCCAAACGGTCCGGCTTCACCGAGGACGACCTCGCACGCCTTTCGGTTCTTGCCGATCAGGGCGCGCTCGCACTCGAGAACTCCCAGCTCCGTGCCGCCTTCCACAGGCAGTCGCAGGAGCTGGAGGGCCTGCATCGCATGAGCCGGGTCATGACCTCTTCGGAGAGCATGGACCACGTCATCTCGTCTTCGGTCGGCATCGTGGCCGACCTCATCGAGTGCGAGAAGGTCGCCGTACTCCTCTATCAGCCCGAAGGGGAGCTACTGATCGCGCACCCGAAAGCCATCGGGATCCCGCCGGAGGAGATCGAATCCCTGCGGGTCTCGTTGGCGCAGCCGTCCCTGGCGAGCACCGTCTTCCGCACCGACGCGCCGCTCATCTCGAACGACGCCCCAAACGATGCCTGGGTAAATCCCATCCTGCAACAGATGCTGAAGATGGAGACCGCACTCGTGGTTCCGCTGCGCACATCGGGTGACCCCCTGGGCGTTCTGATGACGGTCAATGCGACCAAAGGCCATTTCGACAGGGCCGATACTCGCTTCGCCGCGTTGTTGGCGAACCGCATAGCGACGATCGTCGAATCCATCAGAGCGCGCGATCTCGAGCGAGCGCTGGTGCAAAAGCTCCGCGAGACCGATCAGACCAAGTCGGACTTCGTCTCGATGTTGGCACATGAGCTCAAGGGCCCGATGACGACCGTCATGGGATTCACCCAGGTATTGCACGACCAGTTCGACAAGCTCACGGACGAGAAGCGGGAGCACATCCTGAATCTGGTGATGCGCGAGACGTCACGTCTCTCGCGCCTCGTCTCCGACCTCCTCGATCTCTCCCGGATGGAAGCCGGCACGTTGCGCTACGACTTCGTGGAGACCTCTTTCAACGAGGTCCTCGATCAGATCCTCGAGGTGCACACTTCACTGAGAGCGAAGCACATGCTCATCTCCGAGGTTCCCGACGACCTTCCTCAGGTATGGGCCGACCCAGATCGCCTGCGTCAGGTCCTTATCAACCTGATCACGAACGCGACCCGGTACTCGCCGGAGAACACCACGGTGACCATCGCAGCAGAGGCGGTTCAGGTGGACGGCAAGAAGTCACTCAAGGTGACGGTGATCGACGAAGGCATCGGGATCGCTCCCGAAGACCAGGATCGTGTCTTCGACAAGTTCTCCATGCTCGAGAAGCCCGGATGGGTGAAGAAGGGAACCGGATTGGGTCTCTACATAACCCGAGGCATCGTCCACGCCCACGGCGGGAACCTGTGGGTCGACTCCGCAAGAGGCCGGGGGGCCAAGTTCAACTTCACCCTCCCACTGGCCGACTGAGGCAACCTCAGTCCGGCAACAACGGCACGGAATGACCTTGGTCGCGTCCCAGCAGCACTGCGCGCGTGATCGCTGACGAGCCGAATCGGTCGCGTAGATCGTCCAGGGCTTCGTCCAAGGCCGGGACCCATCTGCGATCGAACGGTAGCGCGAGCTGGATGGCGGCGTCGTTTGTCAGATTGGTGAGGGTCACGCCGATCAGCGTGATGCCCTGGGCCTCGATCAAAGGTGTCGCAGCGGCCAGAAGCTCTCTCACAGCAGCGAGGATCGTCTGAGTCTGCCCCGTGGCTTGGGGCAGGGTGTGGGATCTCGTCGCACGTGAGAGATCGTCGAATCGCAATCGCAAGATGACCGTGCGGCAGACGCGCCGGGCCGCTCGCATCCGACGGGAGAGCCGGTCGACGATCGCCACCAGAACCGCGTCTACGGAGGCCGCCGATTTGGGCCTGCGGCCGAGCGCCCGTTGAGAGCCCATCGATCGCCGTCGCCGGCCGACCTGCACGGGCCGCGGGTCGCGGTTGTGGGCCAGCGCGTGGATGTGCCGGCCCGAGGCGACGCCGAGTATCTGCACCAGGGCCGCCTCGGTCATCGCGGCGACCTGCGCCACGGTTGTTATCCCTTTCGAGTGCAGTCCTCTCGCAGTTACGACACCAACCCCCCAGAGGGCTTCGACGGGGAGGGGATGGAGGAAGTCCAGCTCGTGGTCCGGCGGCACCTCGAGCAGACCGTCGGGCTTGGACACCGCGCTCGCGACCTTGGCGAGGAACTTCGTCCTCGCAACCCCAACCGAGATCGGAAGCCCGACGCGCTCCCGGACCTCGGCTCGCAGGCGCGTGGCGATAGCCATGGGGGAGCCCGAGATACGCCTCAGACCACCGACATCCAGGAAAGCCTCGTCGATGGACAGCCCCTCGACGAGTCCCGAAGTGTCGTCGAAGACCTCGAACAGCGCCTTGCTGGCATCCGAATAGGCCGACATCCGGGCGGACACGACCACCGCGTCGGGGCAGAGCCTGAGCGCCCTGGAGACCGGCATCGGGGTGCGCACCCCCCGGGCCTTGGCCTCGTAGCTGGCCGCCAACACGATGCCGGGTCCGACGATGACCGGCCGCCCTCGCAGGCGGGGATCGTCCCGCTGCTCGACCGAGGCGTAGAACGAGTCGACATCGGCATGCAGGATGACCGCCTCCCGGGACACGAACATATGTTCGCATCGGGCTACGACAGAAACAAGACGCTAGGCTCTCGGCCCGTGGCCGAGCTTGCATTCACATCCGCTATCGAACTGGCACGACTCGTGCGCGAGCGCGAGGTGTCCCCGGTGGAGCTGGTGGAGACCTACCTCGGCCGGATCGACAAGCTCGACGATCAGCTCAACGCCTTCGTGACCGTCGACGGCGACCGGGCCCTCCAAACGGCCGAAGCGGCGACCAAGGCCGTCGGGTCGGGCGAGGAGCTGCCGCCTTTCCACGGCGTGCCGATACCGATCAAGGACCTCACCCCGACCGCGGGGCTCAAGACGACCTTCTCGTCGCGCGCTTACGCCGACCACGTGCCGGACCAGGACGCGGCGAGCGTTCGGCGGCTGAGAGAGGCTGGATTCATCGTCCTCGGCAAGACCAATGCTCCAGAGTTCGGCACGTTCCCCGACACCCAATCGGTCCTGAACGGCGTTTGCCATAACCCGTGGGATCTCTCTCGCAACCCGGGAGGTTCGAGTGGGGGAGCGGCGGTGTCGGTCGCGTCGGGGATGGCGCCGGTGGCTCACGGGAGCGACGGCGGAGGAAGCATCCGTATCCCCGCATCGTGTTGTGGCCTTTTCGGCATCAAACCGGCGCGCGGGCGTATCTCGCACGGCCCCCACTCCGGTGAGGGCTGGGCCGGGTTCTCGACCGATGGTCCGATCACTCGCAGCGTGGCGGACGCGGCCGCGCTCCTCGATGCCATGTCCGGATACGAGCCGGGCGATCCCTACTGGGCCCCCGCCCCGGGCCGGCCGTTCGTCCAAGAGGCAGGAGCCGACCCCGGCCGGTTGCGCATAGGGATGACGACGACGGCGATGACCGGCGTCCCCGTGGATCCCGCGTGTGAGGCGGCCGCCCACGATGCTGCGGAGCTGCTGCGCTCACTGGGGCACGAGGTCGGGGAGATCTCGCTGGACGCGTTGACGGAGTTCGACATCTCCAGCGATTTCATCAAGGTCGTTCAAACGACGACGGCGTATCACCCCGACGTCGATCCAGAGCTCATCGAGCCCGTGAATCGTGCCCTCATGGATGCCGCCGAGGCCACCTCGAGCCAGACCTACATCAAGGCCCTGCTGTCCCTCCAAGCGCTGACGCGTGCGGTCGTGCGATTCATGTCGGATCTCGACCTGTTGTTGATGCCAACCCTCGGGATGCCGCCGCTTCCCATCGGCTGGATGTACGAGGACGAGGATCCGTGGATGCAGCTGATACGCGCCGGGATGTTCATCCCGTTCACGCCGCTCGCCAACATCACGGGCCTGCCGGCGGTGTCGCTCCCGCTCTACTGGAACGAGGACGATCTCCCGATCGGCGTGCAGCTCGTAGGAGGTCCGGCCGACGAGGCGACGTTGCTCAGGGTCTCGGCGCAGCTAGAGCAAGCCAGGCCCTGGGCCGATCGGCGCCCGCCCGTCTCTTGAATCGAGGCGTTGACTAGGAGTCGGAGTCTCCGCCACCGGAACCGCCGCCACCACCACCTGAATCGCCACCACCACCACCTGAATCGCCGCCACCACCACCTGAATCGCCACCACCGGCGTCCCCGCCTCCGCCTCCGCCACTTCCGCCGCCTGCATCGTCGGTGCCGCCGCCTAGGTCGCCGTCGTCGTTCTCCTTGCCGGGGTCGCCTGGCGGATCGTTGATGTCGGTGAAGCCACCACTGTCCGAGCCACCACCGCCATTTCCGTCCGAACCTCCGCCACCGTCGCCGGCTCCGGCGCCGTCTCCAACGTCTCCGGAGTCATCTTCGCCGCCGGTGCCTGCGTCCGAGCTCCCGGCGTCATCTTCTGATGTCGTTCCGGGGTCTTCCTCGTTTCCGATGGCCCCGGCGTCCTCGCTCCGCGTGCTCTCGCCTGTGTCCCCGTCATGAGCACCGTCGCCCGAGAGGGGATTCGATTCACCTTGGCCGGATCCGTCATTCGAGCCCTGCGCGCTGCCCGAGTCGCCTGCTTGAGACCCGTCGGCAAAGGGGCCGGGTTTCGCGCCGTCGGAGGAGCGGGCGTACTCGCCGACGGCGCCCCCGACCTTTAGGAACTTGGGACGGTCGCCGCGCGGCCGGTCACCCTTACCGCTCTCGTCCGCCTCCGGACGGTTTTGCTTGGGGGCGGGGCGTGCTTGCTTGTCGGAGTGATGCTTGGTGTGTGACACGAGTGTGCTCTGTGGCCGGATCTGCTCTGGGATCCTCACTGCGCCGACCGAAGCAGCAACGCCGACGACGGTAACGGCCACTCCTCCGGCGAGGCTCGAGATCCCGACTCGCTTGCCCACCTGCAGTCCGTTCCGGAAGGCTCGCCGAAGATTGGGAAGGAGAGCGGCCAGGGACGCCAACGCAGGGATCGGCGTCGGAACCTGCTCTAAGAAACATGCGACGACGTGAGGGTCGAATTGTCGCCCCGACTCCGCTTTGATGATGTCCAACGCTCTCTTCGTGTCCGACTTGAGCCGGTACGACCGGGTCGATGTGATCGCGTCGAAGGTGTCGGCCACCGCGATGATTCTGGCCAAGCGCGGGATGTCCAAACCCGTGAGTCGATCGGGGTAACCCAACCCATCCCATCGCTCGTGATGATGCCGGACGGCCAGCGTCACCTTCTCGTTACCGAGTGCCGCCACCATCTCGGCTCCTGCGGCGGAGTGTTCCTGCATCAGGAGGCGCTCGGCAGGGGTCAGAGGTCCCGCCTTGTGGATGACCGCGTCGGGAACTGCGATCTTCCCGACGTCGTGGACCTCAGCAGCCAAGCGAAGGTTCTCGAGGTCGCTCAGCGTCACGCCCATGGCGACCGCCGTTCGATACGCGTATCTAGCCACCCGGCGGGAGTGGCCGTAGGTGTAGGGGTCCTTGGACTCGAGCGCCGTCGCGATCTCCCGCAGGATCCTGGTTTGGTCGTCGCGGCTGATGGCTTTGACCGAGGGATGGGCAAGCCTTCCCGTGCCCGTCAGAAGGGTGCGTTCGGCCCGCCGGCGGATCGCCCACGACCACAGCATGAGATCCCCGAAGGACGTCTCGGACGATTGGGGCGAGCGGGCCCACAGCTTGGTCCCGGCCGCGGAGAAGAAGCATGAAAGCACCAGCGAGACCGCCGTGACGGCCATCGCCGAGGGGTCGGGATCGTATGTCCAGAGCAGGCTGTAGGCGCCCGCCGCGGGGGCTGCGACCACGGCCAGGGTCGCCAAGAGCGCGACTCGGAGCGATGGCCCCCCTGCACCTCGCGTGCCTGCCACGAGAGAACCCCCCTGATAGCTCATCTTTAGGCCATCGGCAGGCTAGGCGGGGACCTTCACCTCATTTCCTCGATTACGGATGGAGGGCAGTGGCTAGGCGCCGGGCCAGGCCGTTCAGGCGGCTCCGGCCGCGCTCAGTGCATCGGCCTCGGTGGCGTGGATCCCGATCGCATCGTCGAGCCGGGTCAACTCGAATATCTGCCGGTAGTGGTCGTTCAACCCGCACGCCATGAGGCGCTGCTTCTGCCGGTTGGCGCGCACCAAAAACGTGACGAGCATCCCGATGCCACCACTGTTCATGTACTCGAGACCGCTGAAGTTGAGCACGATGGTCTTGACCCGATCGCCCCCGCCCTCGTCGTATGCCTTCATGAGGACGCCCTCGGCCGCCGAGGTGACATCGCCCTTGATATCGATCACGGTGGCGTTGTCTCCGACCTTTCTCGCGGTCATCGTGACGCTCATCTCTGCCATACGACCTCCTTAGCTCCCATCGTGTTGCCTTCCTTTGAGGTGAAGGACGAGCTCAATCGTGTGGTTTGTATCGTTGCTCGACACATTTATCTCGTCGACCATGTTCTCGATGAGGAACAGACCCCAGCCGCGCGGCTTCTGCAGACCGGCGAGCTTCCCATCGAGATCGGGCATCTCGACCTCTGGCATCTCTTGTCGGCCCCCGCCCCCGCGATCGGTGATGAGGACGCGAACGTCCCCTGATGTCGCCATTACGCGTACGCCCACGCTTAGGGTCGCATCGCCCTCGTTCCCGTGCTCGATTGCGTTCATGGCGGCCTCTGCAACCGCGGTCTTCAGGTTCTCGAAACGGGGACCAGGGATGCCGAGTCCGGCCACGGCCGCGGCCACCCGGTCCATGACCTCACGTTCGTTGCCCTCTACGCTCGGAAGCTCGAACTCGGCGAGGATCTCGAGACCACTTGTAGCCGGCGTCGAGCGTGATTCGCTCTTCTTCACGGGTCCAGCGTAAGGCCGTAGGAGATGTTGCCCTGGTCGAGCGGTGATCAGCTTGGCTGTCAGCCCTGTTTCTTGTCCTTGTCGTTCCCGGAGCCGTTGTCGTTGTCGTCTGGGTTGTCGTCCTTGGTCTTGTCCGGGTCGGACTTGCCCTCGTCGGGCTGGTCCTCGTTCTTATCGTTGTCCTCGTCGTTCCCGGAGCCGTTGTCGTTGTCGTCTGGGTTGTCGTCCTTGGTCTTGTCCGGGTCGGACTTGTCCTTGTCCTCGTCCTTGTTCGAGCTCGCCGAGCTCTGATTCGAGGTTCCCGAATCGTCGCCGTCGCCGGTGCCGTCGTCCTCGTCTCCTTCTTCGTCGGGGAGGCCCGGCTCCTCGTCCTCATTCTTGCCTTCGTCCTCGACGACGATAGAAGAGGGTTCGTTGCGGTCCGGGGTGTTCGACCCGTGCCCGTGCGAGCCGTTCCCGTTGTTCGTGGCCCCGCCCGACTGTTGCGATACGTCGACGTCACCGCCGCCGCGCTTCCCATCCGTTCTCGACCGGTCGTCGGAAACGGGAGCCAGGATCCGGTCGGTAGAGCGGTTCTTCGGTGAGCTGACCTTTGCCGCCAGATTCTGGGTCGTCGGTTGCCGTTCGAATCGAACTCCCGCGACGCGGTCTTCGATCCCCGAGTCGCCGGACTCCGCCACCGCGGCCACCGGCGCCTGGCGTGTGTGCTCGATAGTGGCGGGCGGAGCCAAGGTGGCCCCCCCGATCGCCATCGTTGCACCTGCCGCCGCCACTCCTCCAGACAGGCTTGCGATGCCGAAACGCTTCGTCGCCAAAGTTGCTTCACCGAAGAAGTGGCGAAGGTTCGGGGCAAGGGATCCGAGTGCGCCGAGCGCAGGCACGGCGGCAGAGAGCTGTGTGATGAACGCCTCGACCACGCGGGGATCCAATTGGCGCCCAGATTCGGCGCGCAGAACCTGAACCGCCGCTCTTCGATCGGACTTCACCCGGTAGGGACGGGTCGAGGTGATCGCGTCATAGGTGTCTGCGACCGCGATCAGCCGAGCGAGAAGGGGGATGTCTTCACCCGAGAGGCCGTCCGGGTAGCCGAGGCCGTCCCAGCGTTCGTGGTGATGGCGGATGGCGTCTGCGACGTTGTTCCCGAGAACGGCGACCATCCCGGCCCCAACCACCGCATGGCTCTGCATCGTGAGCTGTTCCTCGATCGAGAGAGCAGTCTCCTTGCGGATGATGCGATCGGGGACCTGGATCTTGCCCACATCGTGCAGCTCCGCAGCGAGGCGGAGGTCTTCGAGATCGGTGACCGTCATGCCCATCGCCACAGCGGTCCGGTAGGACTGGCGGGCGACCCGCTTCGAGTGACCAAGGGTGTAGGGGTCTTTGGCTTCGAGCGCCGCGGCGACGTCGTGCAGGGCCTTCAGCTGCCGCTCCCGGCTCATCGTGGTCCCCGGCCGGGCGTGGAGGACCCCGGCACCTTCGGCGAGCGCCCGGTCGGCGCGACGGCGACGCACCCACGACCACACCATGAGCTCCCCGAAAGAGGTCTCGGCCGATTCGGGGCGCCGCATCCAGAGAGCGGTCCCGATCGTGGATGCCAGGCAGGCGACGGCCAGGCTGGCGAGGGTGGTGGCCATGGCGGGCGGGTCGGGCTCGAGCAGGTAGAGGGCCGCGTAGATCGACAGGGCCGGGGCGACGATCACCGCGAAGGTCGCAGCCACCGCATAACGGAACGCTGGAGCCGGTCCCGTTCGAACCGAGAGATGCTTCATCCAACCCCTCCCGTAGCTTCTCCGACGCCTGTCCTTGCCCGAGTGCCGTGGATACAACGCAGAGACCCGACGTTGTGTTATGCCCCCGCTACGCTCCGCTAACACCCGACTACGAAGATTTTTTCGCGACCTGGGCTCCGACCGCCAAATCTTCCAGATCGACCCCCGATTTTCGCCTCCAAACCGGAAGATTTCGTCCGGGTGGACCTGTCTCACCGTCCTCCTAGACTCTTTTCGATGCCCCCGTTCAAGGTCGTGGCCGATTTCGAGCCCTCCGGAGACCAGCCGGCGGCCATCGACGCGCTCTCCGAAGCGGTCATGGCGGGAAGCCGCTTCCTGACCCTGCTCGGGGCCACCGGGACCGGGAAGACGGCGACGGCCGCCTGGGCGGTCGAGCGGATCCAGAAGCCCACGCTCGTCATCGCCCCGAACAAGTCCCTGGCGGCCCAGCTCTGCAACGAGTTCAAGCAGTTCTTCCCGCACAACGCGGTCGAGTACTTCGTCAGCTACTACGACTATTACCAGCCCGAGGCCTACGTCCCCAGCTCCGACACCTATATAGAGAAGGACAGCTCGATCAACGACGAGATCGAGCGCCTGCGCCACTCGGCGACGAGCGCTTTGCTTCAGCGCAAGGACGTGCTGATCGTGGCGAGCGTTTCGTCGATCTTCGGCTTGGGCTCGCCCGAGGAGTACCTCAATCAGGTCGTCGACCTCGCCCGCGGTGGCACGGCCGATCGCGACTTCATCCTTCAGAAGCTGGTCGACATCCAATACGAGCGCAACGACGTGAACTTCGTGCGGGGCAAGTTCCGGGCGCGCGGCGACACGATCGAGATCTTCCCGGCCTACGAGGAGAACGCGATCCGCGTCGAGCTGTTCGGCGACGAGGTCGACCGCATCATCAGGCTCGATCCTCTGACCGGCGAGATCCTCGGCGAGCTCGACCACGTCACCATCTACCCGGGCTCCCACTACGTGGCTTCGCGCGAGAACATGGAGCGGGCCATCGTCCAGATCGAGGCCGAGCTCGGCGACCGGCTTCAGATGCTCACGGGCGAGAACAAGCTGCTCGAGGCCCAACGACTGCGGATGCGTACCGAATACGACCTCGAGATGATGCGCGAGGTCGGCTTCTGCAATGGGATCGAGAACTACGCCCGCCACATCGAGGGCCGCGAGCCCGGCACGAAGCCGAACACGCTGATCGACTACTTCCCGAAGGACTTCCTCGTCGTCTTCGACGAGAGCCACGTCACCGTCCCGCAGCTCAACGGCATGTACGAGGGCGACATGTCGCGCAAACGGACCTTGGTGGAGCACGGATTCCGGCTGCCCAGCGCGCTCGACAACCGCCCGCTGCGCTTCGACGAGTTCCTGGACACGGTTCCTCAGATCGTCTTCATGAGCGCGACCCCTGGCCCCTTCGAGTTGCGCAACTCCCCTCAGCCGGTCGAGCAACTGGTTCGCCCGACGGGGCTGGTCGACCCCGAGGTGATCGATGCGCCCCACGAAGGGCCAGATCGACGACCTGATGGAGGAGATCCGCAAGCGCACCGAGGCCGAGCAGCGCGTGCTCGTGACGACGCTAACGAAGAAGATGGCGGAGGACCTCACCGACTACCTGCTCGAGTCGGGCGTGCGGGTCCGCTACCTGCACTCAGACATCGACACGGTCGAGCGGATCGAGATCCTGCGCGATCTCAGGCTCGGCGAGTTCGACGTTCTGGTCGGGATCAACCTCCTGCGGGAGGGCCTGGACCTGCCCGAGGTGTCGCTTGTCGCCATCCTCGACGCCGACAAGGAGGGCTACCTGCGCTCGCAGACCTCGCTGATCCAGACGATCGGGCGCGCCGCCCGCCACGTCGAGGGCCAGGTCATCATGTACGCCGACGAGGTCACCGAGTCGATGCGCAAGGCGATCAGCGAGACCCAACGACGCCGCCAGATCCAGCTCGCCTACAACGCCGAGATGGGGATCAACCCCCAATCGATCATCAAGGCCGTAAACGACATCCTGATCATGGGCATGGGCCGCCGGGGGACCGACCAAACCGTCCCGACCAAATCGAAGAGCCGCCGCAACGAAACCTTCGGCGGAAGCCCCGACGAGCTCCGCCGCCTGATCATGCAACTCGAAGAAGAGATGCACCAAGCAGCAGAAGACCTCCGCTTCGAGTACGCAGCCCGCATCCGAGACGAGATCCACGACCTCCGCCGAGAGCTCCGAGAAGTCGGCTGAGCAGATCGACTCGGTTCCAGCGGCCGGCTCGGTTGGGGCGGCATCCTGACGATCGGGCCATCCTTGCTCTTGCGGTGCCGGCGTTTGGGTCCTTGGCGGCGGATCCGATCTACTCGTTGTTCGATACCGCTTTCGTCGGGCATCTCGGGACCGAGGAGCTGGCCGCCGTCGCGATCGGCTCGGCTGCTTTCACGGCATCGTTCTGGTTCTTCTCGTTCCTTGCCTATGGAGTGACCCCTGCCGTCGCGCGTGCGGTTGGAGCGAACGACCGGGAAGCGGCGGGGAAGATGGCGGGGCAGGCGATCTTGCTGGCCGTCGTGCTCGGCGTCGTGGTGACGCTCATCGGAACGGTCTGGGCGGAGCCGATAGTGCGAGCCCTCGGCGGAGAGGGTGAGGTCGCGGCGCTGGCCGAGCCCTACTTGCAGATCCGCGCCCTTGCCTCGATCCCGGTGCTGCTGATCACTGTTGGGCACGGATGGCTGCGCGGGGCGCAGGACACCCGGACCCCGATGGCGATCGTGGTGATCGCGGCGGTCGTGAACGTGGCACTGGACTATCTCTTCATCTACGTCTTCGAGTGGGGTGTCGAGGGAGCGGCGTGGTCGACGGTGATTGGACAGACGGGGGCCGCTCTGGCATTCGTAGTCGTGCTGGGCCGGCGGGCGACCTCTCTCCGTCTGCGGATAGACCGTCCCGTCATGCGCTCGCTGTTGCGAGTCGGCGCGGACCTCGTCGTGAGGTCTGGGGCCATCGTGGGAGCCCTCACGGCCACGACCGCGATCGCGGCGCGCATGGGCACCGTGCGCCTTGCCTCGTGGACGATCACGATGCAGATGTTCGCGTTCCTAGCTCTCTCGTTGGACTCCGTCGCGATCGCGGCTCAGGCACTGGTCGGCCGGAATCTCGGAGCTTCGGATCCGGCGGGGGCGCGCGCCATAGCAGGCCGGTTGATGACGTGGGGAGCCGCTCTCGGCGTCGCTCTGCTGGGACTCGTGTGGCTCGGGCGAGTTCCGCTGGCAAAGCTGTTCAGTTCCGACGAAGAGGTGATCGCGGCGACCATCGCGCTGTTCGGTTGGCTCGCGCTCGTTCAGCCCTTAGCCGCGGCCGCGTTCACCCTGGATGGGATCCTGATCGGTGCGGCCGATACGCGTGTGCTCGCAGCGGGGACGGTCGCTGCGTCCGTCGTCTTCGTGGGTGGCGGGCTGGTCGCCCTCGACATGGACTGGGGCACCGCGGGCTTGGCCGGCGCAACGACCGCTTGGCTGGCGGGGCGCTCGATCGTGTTCGGAGTGCGGCTGCGAAGGGGTAGGTGGGCGAGCTAGGCGAGCTGAGGCAGCGCGGTGGTGGGCGGCGCAAGGGTCTCGGCGACCGTTTCGGCTACCGGGTATGCCGCACGACGCCACTCGAGGAACTCCTCCGGCGGCATGGGCCGGGCGAAGTGGAAGCCCTGGGCCACGTCGGCTCCTAGAGCGGTCACCTCGTGCAGGCTCTGCTCGGTCTCTACGCCCTCGGCGACGACCTTCAGGCCGAGGTTGCGGCCCATCTCGATCGTCGAGCGGACGATGACGGCGTCGTTCTCGTCGGCCAGCATGTTCATTACGAATGACTTATCGATCTTGATCTCGTCGACCGGTAGCCGTTTCAGGTAGGAGAGTGACGAGTAGCCGGTTCCGAAGTCGTCGATCGCCACCGTGATGCCCATGCCGCTGAGCTCAGACAACACGGAGGCTGCCCGCACGGGGTCGGCGATGATGCCGCTCTCGGTCACCTCGAGCTCGAGGGACTGTGCGGAGACATCCCAGCGCTTCAGGATCTCGTCGATCTGACCGGGGAGCTCGATGTCGAGCAGATTGCGAACCGACAGGTTGACGGCGACCGTGATGTCGAGCCCACCGCGCTGCCACTCCTTTACCTGCTTGATCGACTCCTCGATGACCTGCAGGGTCAGGGGTTGGATCAGGCCGGTGTGCTCTGCCAGCGGGATGAAGCGATCCGGCGTCATAAGCCCGTTCTCCGGATGCTCCCAGCGCAGCAACGCTTCAACTCCGAAGTTCTCTCCGGTGCTCAGGTCGATCTTCGGCTGGTAGTAGACGCGCGAGCTGCTCGGTCCCGATCGCCTTACGAAGTTGCTCCACGAGGGCGAGGCGGTCGCGGGTGTTCTGGTCTTGGTCGAACTCGTAGGTCTCGTAGCCGCTGTTGGCTTCCTTCGCCGCGTACATGGCGACGTCCGCGCGCCGCATGAGCGTCTCGGAGTCTTGCCCGTGCTCGGGGTAGAAAGCGATGCCGATGCTGGCTCCGATCCTCAGGGTTAGCTCCTGGAGAGGGAAGGGCGCATCGAACGAGCCGAGCAGGCGGTGAACCGCTTCCTCGGCGCTCGCGGGATCGTCGAGAGCCGGGAGCAGGATGGCGAACTCGTCGCCACCGAGCCGAGCGATGGTGTCGCTCTCCCTGAGCACGCGGCTTGCCAGGCGCTCGCCGATCTGCTTGAGAAGTTGATCCCCATTGTGGTGACCAAGCGCATCGTTGATCTCTTTGAACCTGTCGAGGTCCATCAGCATCACCGCGATGTGCTCGCCGGTTCGCCTGGCGGCGAGGATCGCCTGCGCAACGCGCTCCTGGAAAAGGGTCCGGTTGGGGAGTTGCGTAAGGGCATCGTGAAGAGCCTGGTGGTGGTTCTCGTCGGCCCGCTGCTTTAGGTCCTGGGCCAGCTCGAGGTTCTTCAATGAGACGTTGGCGCTCTTGTAGACGGCGAGGATCGGAAGGATCAGCAGGGGCACGACCAACAGTGTGTGCTCGGCCGAAGCGACAACGACGGGAGAGAGCGCCAGCAGAACGCCATCGTTCGCGGTCTGGAACCCGAAGTTGTCCCGGAAGTAAGTGTGGATCGGGACGTGCATGGCGAGTGAGATGCCGACCCCGGTGAGCACCCAGTTCACGGAGAACATCGTCAACCCCGCGAGCAAGATGATCGGGAGCTTCTCGGCGCTGACGTGAATGAGCTCGCCACTGCTCATCAATGCCAGCACCGCTCCGCCGGCGGCGATCGAAAGCATGTACTGACCCACGTTGAATGTGGTTTTCCACAGCACTTTTCCGTGAACGGCATCGTCGATGAGCGTTGCGGCAAGCAAGGCGATAGCAGCAGGAGCGACCCCCTCCGTCAGCAGGATCGCGAACGTGAACGTGCCCGAGACGGTGATCGTGAGCACCTCGGTGCGACGTGGGAGCCGGATCGGGAGAAGCTCGCCGACGATCACGCACGTGGTAAAGACCCAGAACCTGAGGGAGGAGAAGTCGATGGAGCCCGCGCTCGTTGTGAGCGTGTGCACGAGGAAAGCGATGCCGGCCCCCGTTACGAGGGCGACATAAAGATGAACTGGTTGGACGCGTCGATCTTCCCATGCCGGACTCCCAGAGATCAGCGACGAGCGGTACACCCCCTAGAGGGGTGCCGCGGCCTATCCGCGACACCCATAACTAGGGTTTTGCAGCTACTAGCCCCACTTGTGACCGGCACCCAGAACCTCGATGAGGGCGGCGATCGAAGCAAGGACAACAGCGGCGCGGAACGCTCGAAGCTTGATCATCCCGTCGCTCCTTCCTATGCGTCCGCCTCCCCGGTGGAGGCGCATGCCCCGTGTATCGACAGGAGAGTCGTTCCCTTGAGAGCTCGGTTGTCTCGAATCGGACAAGCCGGCTACGTAGTTCAGGCGTTAAGACCCTCGGCTTCACTGCCGATGGCTTGGAAGGGCACGCAAACAGATGGAGGCTTTCTTGTTCTTGCTCGCTTTCTTGGTTCTCGCAGTCATCTCCGTCCCTTTGCTGGGCGGGAGTCTGCGGGCGCTGGCCGAGTTGAAGATCCTCAAGGGATGGCTGCTGGTCGCCGCCCTTGGAGCTCAGGTGCTCATCATCAGCGTATTCCCTCATAGGTTCGGAACCCTGCACCCCTTCGTGCACGTGTCCTCTTATCTGATGATTGCGGCGTTCCTATGGGTGAACCGTGCGACGCCCGGGATGTGGCTGATCGGAGTGGGGGGCATGAGCAACCTGACGGCGATCGTGCTGAACGGTGGGTCGATGCCCGCCCGCCCAGAGGCGCTCGCGGCTGCCGGCATCGAGCAGCACGCCGGCGAGTTCGCCAACTCGACCTCGGTCGCTGATGCCAAGGTGGCTTTCCTGGGCGACGTATTCGCCATCCCCGAATCGTGGCCGATCGTCAACAATGTCTTCAGTGTCGGAGATGTCGTGATCTGTATCGGCGTGGCCGTTCTTCTCCACCGCGTGTGCGGGACAAGACTGGCTCGGCGGCCCCGGCCCGAGCAGGCTCTCGCGGCCTAAGCAAAATCGGCAGTTAGCCTTTTTAGGCGCGCCCGGCGATGTTTAATCGTCGCGTGATTCAGCCCCGAGCCACGACGGCGATGGCCGTCGCAACCCTGATCCTCGGAGCGATCCCTATGGTTCCCGCGCGATTCTGCGGCCGAGGGCTCGCGCTTCGAGGTCGAGAAGAGAGGCGCGAGCGCCACTCCCTCGTTCGTCACCGGAATCCGCGAGCCGGCCCGATCGACGCGGCCGGTTCAGGCGGCTCGGAGGCACCTCGCCGCACACGCCCCCACCTACTCCATCGACGTCGGAGAGCTGGTCACGCTTGATGTGATCGGCTCGGGGGCCCAGCGAACCGTCCGTTTCGGGCAGACGGTCGACGGCGTCCCGGTGTTCGGGGCCCAATACCTCGTTCATCTCGAGGCGGAACAAGGCGGCTATGCCGTCGAATCGGCTAACGGACACATCTTCTCCGAGCTCGATGAGGTTGCGGACCCATCCATCAGTGAGCGCTATGCACGCGCCCTCTTGGCGCGGCGTTGGTCCGGTCTGCGCGTGACGAGGATCGAGTCACACGGCCTGGTCGTCTTGGCCCAGGCTGGTGGGTCTCCGGCGTGGCATTTCACCCTCCGCAGAAGCGCTCCCCAGCTTCGGCGAGAGGTCTTCATAAGCGCGACCAGCGGGCGGACGCTGCTCGACTACGACAACCTCCACCGGGATGGTCCGGTCGTGGCATCCGGCGAGAACTCTTTGGGGGAAAGGACCGATGTCCAGGCGTACCAGCGCGGCCAGACGTTCGAGATGCGCGACCAAACCCGGCTCATGTTCGGAGCGGGGGGTGAGATCACGACTCACGCTCAGATCAATAGACGGGTCAACGCCGTCGACGACAACATCGTCACTACTACCACCGGTTTCTTCCGCGACAAGGCGGCCGTGGACGCCCACGTGAATACCGGAAAGGTCTACGAATACTTCCTTCGCCTCGGGCGTAACTCCATCGATGGACAGGGTGGCGACCTCAAGTCGATCGTGCATTCCGCAGCGGCCGGCGATTGCAACGCGTCGTGGGACGGCAAACAGATGAGTTACGCCGACTGCTCGGCAAAGAGGGTGGGCTCGTTCTCTTCCGAGATGGATGTCGTCGGCCACGAGCTGACGCACGGGGTGACCGAGAGCACCGGCAACCTGCTCTACATCGGTCAATCAGGAGCGATGAACGAGGCGTACTCGGATTACTTCGGCAACGCGATCGATGTCGAGTTCTCGGGGACGAGCATGACTCATCCGGAAGCCGGCCACATCGGCGAGGATCTGTGCGAGAGCCCTCCGCCCAAGTTCTTTCCCTGCCCGCTTCGCAACCTCAACGACGGCCGCACGATCGAGGACTACATCTTCTTCCCCATCGACACGGACCTCGCGGGGGTTCACGAGAACTCGACGATCTATGGAGGCGCGCTCTGGACCATCCGTGAGCAGCTCGGCGGGAAGAGGGCCGACGCCATCGTCTACAAGGCTTTGGCCGAGTTCACCACGCCGCTCGATACCTTCCTCGACGGCCGGGATGCCGTGACCTCCGCGGCAACGACGTTGGCTGCAACGCCTGAGGAGCTCAACGTCATACTGGCAGCGTTCGCGGCCCAGGGCATCACCGATGGATGGGACACGGGCGAGGGCACGACCGATGGGACCATCCTCTTGCCCGACATCGCGACCCTCGAACCGCCCATCGCCGCGCCCGACATCGACGGGAATCGCTTCGTCGTCGGAGACCTTGCCGACGACAACGACCTGTTCGAAGGCTCGCCTCACATCGTGGCGGGCACGATCGACGGCAGCGAGCCCACCACGGTCGTCAGTGGACCGCTGGCTGCGACAGAAGGTGACGGGCTGCCGGCCATATCGGGGAATCAAGTCGTCTGGTCGCGGCTCGAGTTCTCCAAGAACCACTTCTTCGTCAAGGATCAAGACGTCTACACGTCCACCTTGGGAGGTGCGGTCGTACCCGTCGCGACCACGAAGGATGTGGAGTACAACGCGGCGATCGACGGCGACTTGATCGTGTGGGAGCGATACAACCCGGACAGGGATCTGAGCTCCATCTGGGCGATGCGTCTCGGGGGGGAGCCGTTCAAAGTCTCGGTTGGAGGTCTCTACAACACCACTCCGGTCGTATCGGGTGACTGGGTCGTGTGGTCGACCTTCGACTTCGAGGACCCGACCATGCTGAAGATGCAGAACGTGGTCACCGGCGACTTGGCCACGATCAAGACGAAGAAGAATTGGTTCTTCTCCGGAGCACCCGATGTCTCCGACAACTTCCTCTATTGGATGGAAGGCAAGGGCGCTCGGTCCTCGATCTACCGAGCGGCGCTCGGCTCGTCGGAGCGGATACTCGTCCTCGATCGCGATGATCCGCTGGCGCCGAAGGCTCGTTTCTTCATCACGCCCGTCGTGTCGGCGAACGACGACTACGTCGTCTACGTCACCGAGCCCGGGCCTGCGGAAGGGCAGAAGCGCTATCAGCAGAACGCGCGACGTGATGATCGTTCCGGCAACGGGAGGAACCCCGCAACTGGTGACCACGAACAGGGGTGACCAGTCCTATCCGGCGATCGGTGACGGACGCCGGGTCATCTGGCTGGACTCATCCCAGGGTCGCATCCACCTGATGACTAAGGACGTCCCCTAAGAACGGATCAGTCGCTTCAGCTCGATGAAGCAGCGCTCTATGTCTTCCTCGGTGTTGAAGAAGTGCGGCGAGATCCGCAAGCAGTCTCCTCTTTGGTCGAGCACGACGTTCTTGGCGAACAGCTCGTGAAGGACCTTCTCGGCCCCCGTGCGGCCGCCCGGGACGCGCACGCGCACGAGACCGCCTCGCTGCTCGGGGGTGCGTGGGGTCAGCACTTCCAGACCCAGAGCATCGGCTCCGTCAATGATCATCTGGGTGAGCTGGAGGTTGCGGTCGCGGATCTCGGAGATCCCGACCTCGAGCCAGAGGCGTATCCCGGCCGCGGCAGTCCACGCTTGGGGGAGCGTCGACGTCCCCGCTTCGAAACGCCGGGCATCGGGTCGCAGCCGCAAGCCCGTCCGGTCGAAGTCGAACTGATCCTCCACGCCGAACCAACCGACGACCGTGGGATGCATCGACTCGATCAGGTCGCGCCGGCAATAGAGGAACGAAATACCCTGGCCCCCGCATAGCCACTTCAGCGCCCCCGACACGAGGAAGTCGATCCCAGTCGCATGTACGTCGAGCGGCACGATCCCGCTTCCGTGGAAGTCGTCGACCACCACATACGCCCCCACTTTGTGTGCCGCCTCGACGATCGGGTCGAGTTCGATGATCCACGACGACTCGAACAAGACCCTGTTCACGTTGACGATCGCGGTGGTGGCGATCGATCCGCTCGATCATGTCGGCGGGGTCGATACGCACCCCGTCGGGCGAATCGACGACGTCGAGATTCAGTCCCAGCTTCTCCTGCGCCCGCCACACGTAGTGGTTGGTGGGGAAGTCCATGTCGGTAAGCACGACCTTTCGACCCTCGAGGTCGACGCAGGTCGCGAGCTGTGACAGCCCGGCCGAGACGGAGGGGACGATGGCGACCTCGTCCGCGTCCGCCCCGATGACCTCGGCAAACGCTTGCCGGCACTCCTGCAGCTTCGGGAAAGCGTGCTCGAACCAGAGCTCCTCGGGTCCCAAGCGCTGCCACAGGTCGAGGTGCTCCTCCGCGGCGGCCCGTGCTCGCCTCGAGAGGGGGCCGAGGGAAGCCGAGATCAGGTAGTTACGCTCGGCCAGGATGGGAAATTCGGCCCGGAGGTCTAGGGGGTCCATAGGGGAGCGAGCCTAACGGGGGCGCTTTGCCCTGCGGTCCGGCCGAGCCCACCTCGGGTCAGGGCTGAATCACAAGCGCGTCGTTTACCATCGACGGGATGACGTCTTCCATCTCCGCGCCGGCTCGAGGGCCGGCTGGTAATCCGGGGCGCCCGTGAGCACAACCTGAAGAACGTGAGCCTCGAGCTCCCTCGTGACGCGCTCATCGTCTTCACCGGGATCTCCGGGTCGGGCAAGTCCTCCCTCGCCTTCGACACCATCTACGCCGAGGGCCAGAGGCGCTACGTCGAGTCGCTGTCCTCCTACGCTCGGCAGTTCCTCGGCCAGATGGACAAGCCCGACGTCGACTTCATCGAGGGGCTGTCTCCGGCGATCTCGATCGATCAGAAATCGGCGCCGCGGAGCCCCCGCTCGACGGTCGGAACGATCACCGAGATCTACGACTACCTGCGCCTGCTCTACGCGCGCATCGGCCGGCCGCATTGCCACAACTGCGGACGCCCCGATCGCCCGCCAGACCCCCGAGCAGATCGTCGACCAGGTGCTCGGGCTTCCCGAGGGGACGAAGTTCCAGGTGCTGGCCCCGATCGTCCGGAGCCGGAAGGGCGAGTTCTCGGCCCTGTTCGACGATCTCTCACGGCGCGGCTTCGCCCGGGCCCGGGTCGACGGCAAGGTCGTCGAGCTGTCCGAGAAGATCCGGCTCGACCGCTACTTCCAACACGACATCGACGTGATCGTCGACCGCCTCGTGATCAAGGAGGGGATCGAGAGCCGCCTCACCGATTCGATCGAGACGGCCTTGAAGCTCGCCGAAGGCATCGCCGCGATCGATCTCGTCGACGATTCCGCCGAGGACATCCTGTTCTCGCAGCACTTCGCGTGCACGAACTGCGGGATCAGCTTCGACGAGCTGGCGCCGCGCAACTTCTCGTTCAACTCTCCTTACGGAGCTTGCGATCGTTGCGACGGGCTCGGCACCCATCTCGAGGTCGATGCCGAGCTGGTGATCCCGAACCCAGACCTGTCCCTGGACGAAGGGGCGATCGCTCCGTGGGCAGGGCGGTCACTCGAATACTTCGACCGGCTGCTCGACTCCGCCTCCAAGGCCTTCAAGTTCAAGACGAACGTACCTTTCAAGAAGCTGTCCAAGACCGCGCAGGACATCGATCCTCTACGGGGCCGACGACACCGAGATCCACGTCCAGTACCGGAACCGGTACAACCGGCAGCGCTCTTACTGGACCGTGTTCGAAGGGAGTCATCCCGTGGCTCGAACGCAGGCGCGACGGAGCGGAGTCCGAGTGGGCCGCAGTCCCGCTACGAGCAGTACTTCAGGGAAGTGCCGTGCCCGAAGTGCAAGGGGGCCCGGCTGCGACCGGAATCGCTGGCGGTGACGCTCGGGGGCCAGAACATCTTCGAGGTCTGCTACGTTGTGCATCAACGACGTCGACGAGTTCCTTCGAAAGCTGGAGCTCGACGATCGTGAGACCACGATCGCCGAGCGCGTGCTGAAGGAGATCCACGCACGACTCGGATTCCTGCTCGACGTGGGATTGGACTATCTGACCCTGTCGCGTGGATCGGCGACGCTCGCCGGCGGTGAGGCGCAGCGCATCCGTTTGGCCACCCAGATCGGTTCGGGACTGGTCGGCGTTCTCTACGTGCTCGACGAACCGTCGATCGGGCTCCACCAGCGCGACAACCGGCGCTTGATCGACACGCTCGTCCGATTGCGGGATCTGGGGAACACATTGATCGTGGTCGAGCACGACGAGGACACGATCCGTTCGGCCGATCACATCGTGGACATCGGGCCCGGGGCCGGCGAGCACGGCGGGGCCATCGTCTACTCCGGCGCCTCGCGAGCAGTTGCTCGAGCAGAAGGATTCGATAACCGCCGACTATCTGACCGGACGGAAGTCGATACCAGTGCCGCCCACCCGTCGCCCCACGGACAAGGGCGAGTTGGTGGTGAAGGGGGCGCGTGAGCACAACCTGAAGAGCATCGACGTGGCGTTCCCTCTGGGGTGTTTCGTAACGGTCACCGGCGTTTCCGGCTCGGGGAAGTCGACGCTCGTGAACGAGGTGCTCTACCGGGCCGTCCATCAGAAGCTCAACCGGCAAGCGCGACTGGTGCCCGGGAAGCACCGCTCGATCTCGGGGATCGCCAATGTCGACAAGGTCATCGACATAGACCAGAGTCCGATCGGCCGCACGCCCCGTTCCAACCCGGCCACCTACACAGGCGTCTTCGACCACGTACGGAAACTCTTCGCCAAAACCCCCGACGCCCGCCGGCGCGGTTATCAGCCCGGCCGCTTCAGCTTCAACGTGCGCGGCGGCCGGTGTGAAGCATGTTCGGGGGACGGGACGATCAAGATCGAGATGCACTTCCTCCCCGACGTGTACGTGCCCTGCGAGGTCTGCAAGGGCAAGCGCTACAACCGGGAGACCTTGCAGGTTCAGTACAAGGGCAAGAACGTCTCCGAGGTCCTCGAGATGAGCGTCGAGGAAGCGTGCGAGTTCTTCTCTGCGATCCCTCCGATCGCTCGGCACATGACGACGCTGCGTGACGTGGGGCTCGGTTACATCAAGCTCGGCCAGCCTGCTCCAACACTGTCCGGCGGCGAAGCTCAGCGCGTGAAGCTCTCATCTGAATTGGCTAAGCGTTCCACAGGCAAGACCCTGTACATCCTGGACGAGCCCACGACCGGCTTGCACTTCGACGACGTGAGCAAGCTGCTCGGCGTGTTGCATCGCTTAGTCGATGCGGGGAACACGGTCGTGGTGATCGAGCACAACCTCGAGGTCGTAAAGACGGCGGATCACATCATCGATCTCGGACCGGAGGGCGGAGCCGGCGGGGGAGAGGTCGTCGCGGCGGGGACTCCCGAACAAGTGGCCGCGGCCCCCGGCTCCTACACCGGCGGCTACTTGAGCGATCTGGTTCGTCCGGCGAGCCGCCGCGAGGTCGCCGCCCTCAGGTCACGAAGGAGCGTCTCCACTTCGCGCAGAGCCCTCACCGGCTGAAGCACCCGAGCTGGCGAAGAAGCGCGGCTCGGCTCCCTCGACGATCGTCTGAAGCTGCTCGATGAGCGCGTCGCGGTTCAGCTTTATCCCGTGGCGCCCAAGGAGCTTCTTGTAGTCGGGGAAGCGCGTGACGAGATCGATGGCGACGCTCTCGAAGGCGTGGCGGGCGATCCGTTCGCGCGATCCGTAGTCCATGAGGTTGAAGACGAAGAGGTGCTCGTCGTCGCGGCGAGGCTCGACGAGGATGATGTCGACATCGGGATGGGCGTGGCTGATCAGGTCCAGCTCCTTGTCGAGCTGGGCCGACGCCATGATGCGGAAGGTCTGCGCGGCGATGTGCGGGAAACCCTTCTGCGCGATGTGCCGTGACGGCAAACCGGTGGCGGTGGGCAGCAGATGACGGATGTCGTGCACGTAGGGGACTAGGGGGTTGATACAGACGACCAGCTTTGCCCCGTGGGAGATGGCGATGTCGATGTTCGTCGTGGACTTGAGCCCGCCATCCAGGTACGTGCGGTCTCCGATCTGCCGCGGCGCATAGAGGAGGGGGATGGCCGTCGAGGCCGCCGCCGCCTCCGAGATGGGAACATCCGGCCCGTCTTCCTCGCCGAAGACGACGCGCTGAGCGGTGTCGAGGTTCGTCGCGGTGATGAGCAGCTTCCGCTCGGTGTCGGCGAACCGGTTCGAGCGTCCGGGTTCCTCCAGCAGCGAACGCAGGTATTGCTCGGTCCCATCGGTGGTGTAGATCGCCGGCGGAAGGCCTTCGGCCAGCGCCCCTAGCCCGTCGATCAACCTCGTCTTGAACGGATGACCCGCGTAACGGCGCAGCGCGCCCATCACGCTCAGCGGCCACCTCACCATCGACCGCATGATGCCGCGACGATCCGGCATCATGACCTCGTCGGCGCGGATCCCAGGGATCGGTGATTCGCGGCCGATGTTCGCCCGGATGAGGTCCTCGGGCGTGATCCCGTTGGCGAGACACGACGCAACCACTGCTCCCGCCGACGTGCCGACATAGATGTCGAAGTCGTTGACGCCAACGTCCTTGCTCATCGCATTCATAGCGTTGAGCACGCCGAGGTGATACGCGGCCCCCGTGATACCTCCACCACCGAGCACCAGCGCGACCCGCCCCCGACGCGCGCGCGAAGAGCGACCGCTTTGGGTCTCCGATGTCCTCCCCCGAGAAAGATGTAAGACGGTTCCCATCTGGTGGAAGAAGCCTATCTCCGGGAACTCGTAAGATGGCGCCCATCCGGGCGGTTGGCTCAGCGGGAGAGCGCTCGCTTCACACGCGAGAGGTCACTGGTTCGATCCCAGTACCGCCCACAGCGCTGCCGATCATGGGTAGGTCGCGATTGCGTAATAGGTCGACGATCGTCCGTTGTGATAGAGGCCGACGCGTCCGGACGGGAACGTGCCGCTCACGTCCAGGACCGTCGAGGTCTTATAGGCCGAGTTCCTCACGGTCACGAGCACTCTCGTTGGGGAGTACATGACCGTGAACAAGCCGTAGCCACCTTCCAGGGCTGCGACTTTCGGCTGAGTCGCGAGGACGTCGAAGCTCGCGGAGTCACCGTGCATCCAGAAGGAGTCGTTCAACGAGGCCTCGCCGCGCAGGTTGAACGTGCCGTTGACTCGCACAAGACTCATCCCGTTGGGGCTGGTCTCGTCTCCGGTCCCCCAGTCGAGCAGGACCATGTCGAGCTGGCATGGGCCCGCGCCGCATGAGCCTTTCGATCCTCCCGACGGCGCGTTGTAGCCGAGCACGAGCCCCGCGTAGCCGGGGCCCTTGGACTCAGACCCCCCGTAACCTTTGACGGTCACCGTGGAGTACGTGTCGGGCCCGAGCAGGAAACTAGGGGTGAAGTATTCATCTGGGTCGGCCCGTACCCAGTTCCCCAACGGAGGTGTGTAGGGAGGAAAGACCCAGTCGGGGAAGTTGTCGGCCGTCTTGTCTCCCTCTTGGGTCCACGTCCTCAGGTCGATCGAATCCCCTCCGATGACCGTGTCGCAGTCATCGAAACGCTCGCCGTCCACGCACTCAGGTGATTGCCTCAGATAGTCGTGACCCGGCCCCCCATCGACCGCGCTTGAAAAGCTCCCCCAAAGCTCGTCGTCGCCTTCTTCTCCGAGGATCTGAGCCGATGGGCCATGGCCCTCAACGAAGTCGTCGCCGGGGCCGGCGTGGATCTCGTCACCTTCCATTTCGTTCTGTCCAGCGTCGATCCCGTCGTTGCCGGGGCCCGCGTCGATGAAGTCTGGTAGAGCTCCTCCTCCTTGGCATGCATAGTCGCTCTCACAATCGGCGAAGATCTCGTCGTCGCCATCGCCTCCGTGTATCTGGTCACGCCCCCTGCCACCGGTGAGGGTCGAACCGGCGCTGCCGTCGAGGAGGACGTCGTCGCCGTCGTACCCGTCAACCGTGTCCCCCTGGCCGTCCGCGGCGGTGGACCGCAGGATGTCGTTGCCCTGCGATCCCAAGAGCTCGTCGCGGCCGGTTCCCGCATCCAGCTCGTCGTCCCCGCCTTGGCCGTCGAGGTAGTCATCGCCGGGACCACCCAGGAGAACGTCCTTGCCGGCGATGGCACCGGTCACGCTCTTCGTATCGTGGCGGCCAGCTTCGCCATACATCTCGTCCTCACCGGCCCCGCCCTCAAGCCTGTCGTCGCCCTTGCCCCCGATCAGGCTGCTGCCACCCTTGCCCGCGATCAGGGTGTCGTTGCCGTCGCCGCCGTCCGCGGAGTCCTCGTCATCGTCCAGTCTGATCCGATCGTTGCCCGCGGATCCGAAGAGCCTCTCTTCCTGAAGACCGCCGATGTGCCGTGAGTAATGGTGAAGACCTCCACAGATGAGGTCGTCGCCGCCCAACCCGTCGGCCCACACACCATCCGTTCCTTTGGTCCTGTAGTCGGGAATGATGATGACGTCCGCCTTCGGGGTGCCGATCCAGTAGTCCCACTGCTGGTCATAGCCTCGTTGGATACCGGGGGTTGCTTTCTTCCCGAAACACGTAGGAGCCGCTTCAGCCGGGCCCGGGGAGAGAACAAGCTGTGCGCTCAACAGGGTTAGGAGGACGAGGAAGGTCCGCCCACTGCGTGGCGCCATCCTTCGTCCCTTCTATTAGAGATGAAAGAACATCATCCGCCCGGCGGCCGACCATTAATAGGGGAAACGGCACCCAATCGTCTCCGCATTCTTTTCTAGCTCACCGACGAAGACCGGCGGTCAGCTAGAAAGGAACGCGAATGTGGGCAACTCACCCCCCACTCATTTCGTTGTTCCGTTCATGGGGACGAGATTTCAGGTGGCTCGCTTTACTCCCGTCTTACCCACCGCCGGCTTGATCCTGTCCTTGCTTCCTGCCACCAGCCCGGCGCAAATGCCCACGTGCAACGGCAAGGAAGTCACGATCGTCGCCGCCTCTGAAGGTGTCACCAATGGAACCGACGGAGACGACGTAATCCTCGGGAGCACCCAGAGCGATGAAATCTCCGCAGGCGCCGGGAACGACACGATCTGCGCGCTCGAAGGGGATGACGGAATCTCAGGTGGTCCCGGCAGCGACTTCATTGATGGCGGGGAGGGTACCGATTGGCTGAACTTTCCCGTGGACTCGGAAGCCGGTTTAGTGGTCGACCTCTCTGCTGGCTACGCCACGTGGAAGGACGAGACTGACGAGATACTCCTTGGCACCATTGAGAATGTAACGCGACCAGGCTGCGCGGACTCGGCTGCGGACACGTTGATCGGTGATGGCGACGACAACCTCTTCTGGGGAGGTTCCGGCCCCGACCTCTTAGTGGGGAACGCCGGGGACGACCAACTGTTCGGCAGCGATAACGCTCCACCGAGCGACGCGATCTGCGTCGATCGCTATGAGGGCGATCACGACAGGCTGGAGGGGGGCGAAGGAGATGATGTTCTCGCAGGCGAGAGCGGCGACGACAGGCTTGACGGTGGCCCGGGCCGGGATGCTCTGAGCGGCGGGGGGGAATTTGACCAGTGCTTCAACGGGGAGACATATGGGGGATGCGATCAGCACGATCCTCGGCCCCCTCCAGCGTGCGCCGATGGGATCGACAATGACGATGATGGCGATATCGACAACGGGTCGGATGCTGAGTGTTCGGCAGATACCGATCCCACGGAGGATCGGGGAGTTGATCCACCTTGCGACGACGGCATCGACAACGATGACGACGGTTCAAGGGACTATCCCGAGGACTACGGGTGCTGGTACCGCTCCGACGGTACGGAGTACAACTACTGTCCCTTCCTCTGCTACTACCCGCAGATCGAAATCCGCTACAAATCGTCGGTGAACTCGTTCCGAGGTGACCTTTTCTCCGACGAAGAAGAGTGCAATGTGGGGCGCCGGATCATCCTGAGAAGGATCGAACGAGCTCGCCGCCCCATCGTCGGCAGAACCACCACGAAGAGCGATCGGACCTGGGCCATCACCATCAACGACGCGGAGGGTCGTTACCGAGCAGAGGCCCACCGAAGAACCATTCGTTTCGACGGAGGAGAGACCCTTAAGTGCTGGCCCACCCAGTCACGAGCTATCCGCGTCCCTTAACCGATCCGATCGACGCCGCGTTCTTTTCTAGCTGACCGACGAAGACCGGCGGTGAGCTAGAAAAGAGTGGCGCGGGACACAACTCGATGTGGTCTCGTCGGGTTGGATTCGGTCAATGTCACGACCCGATCGTCTTTGCGAGGTCCTTGCTCGATCCCGTTACGGGATCATCACCAGAGCCGAGGCTTTCGATCTCGGCATGTCGGAGAGGGCTATCGACCGGCGACTCGAGATGGGGGCATGGCTTCGCATCTACGACGGCGTGTACCGCATCGCTGCTTACCCCGATACTTGGCGAGGCCGGTTGATGGCGGCTCAGCTCGGCGTCGGCGTGGACGCGTTCATCTCGCACAGCTCGGCTGCGGTACTTCTCGAGTTGGATGGTTACAACGAGGGTCCCATCGAACTCAGCACCACAACGGGCCGCGCTCGCAAGGGCATCAAGCTCCATCGGATCCCGAAGGTCCGGATCCCGCGTCTTCGAACGATCCAGGGCTTCCGAGTCACGTGGCCCGAGCGAACCCTGCTCGATCTTGCCGCCGCATCACCCATCGACGAAGTCGGGCGCGCTATGGATGATTCCTTGCGCTCCGGCAAGACAACGCTCGATCGGCTCCACGCTGAGCTCACAAGAGAACAGGGACCGGGTCGCCGCGGAATCTCCAACTTTCGAAAGTTGATCGAGGCTCGTGATGGGCGAGACGAGCGGCTTCGGAGCACGTTCGAGGCGAGGATGCTGCGAATACTCAAGAGGATCGAGACTCATGTGGTTGTCCCCGACTATCGGGTCGACATCGGGGCTCGTCACTACTTCCTCGACTTCGCCTATCCAGACTTCCAGGTCGGAATCGAGTGCCACAGCGTGAAGTGGCACCCGGCCCACAGATGGAAAGACGACGTGCAACGCGACCGCGCCCTGAGCCGAGCCGGCTACGACCTGCACTACTTCACCTGGCATGAGGTGCACTTCGCGGCCGAGCAGATTCGTGAGGACGTGATTAAAGCGCTCGCTTCTGCGGCTGCCTGATCTTCTTTTCTAGCTCACCGACGAAGACCGGCGGTCAGATAGAAAGGAATCAGCTTTGGAGTAGCTCTATGCGGTCTATGTAGGAGCTTCGGATGCGGACCGTTGTTATGTGGGAACCGCTTCCGCCGCCGCTGCGGGTTTTGAAGTCGGTCCAGTCGCCGTTCTCTTGGAAGTAGTCGGCCGTTATCTGTTCTTCGTTCGGGCCGGACTTCTGGTCGTTGTAGCTGAGCTTGTAGGTAGCCAACGTCCTCTCCTGTCTTCGAGTTACTTAACGACGGAGTACAACCTCCACTCTCCTGGTATCCCCTTGAGCGATTGTTCTCCCTGGTCCTCGAACTCGAGCCCCGATCCGGCCACGAGGTCCTTGACCGTGCTGGAAACGTAAACCTCGCCGTCGGCGGCCTTGGACATCACGCGTGCACCGATGTGCACGGCCAGGCCTCCGAGCTTCTCGCCGATGACCTCGCACTCGCCGGTGTGAAGTCCGGCCCTGATGGTGATCCCGAGCTCGTCGAGGGCTTTGACAACAGCGACCGCGGCACCTGATCCGCGTGCCGGTCCGTCGAACGAGGCCAGGAAGCCATCTCCCGCGGTATCGATCTCCCGACCTCGGTGGGCATCCAGCTGGCGGCGGACGCGGTCGTGGTGCGAAGCGATCAAGTCTTTCCAGGCGTGGTCGCCCAGTTCTGTTGCCAGCTCGGTTGATCTGACGATGTCGGTGAACATGACCGTTGCAAGGATGCGGTCGTGTTCGACGGAAGTGCGTGCGCCGGTGAAGAACTCCTGGATCTCGTCAACGACCGAGTCGGCATCCCCTACGAATGGGGCGTGGTCGTCTCCGGTCAACTCGACGAACTTCGCGCCGGGGATCTGCTCGGCGACGTAGCGGCCCCCGTCGATCGGCACGACGAGATCGCCGGTGCGATGGAGCACGAGCGTCGGCACGTGGATGCTCGGCAGTACCTTACGGATGTCGATCTTCTGGTTCATGGCCAATAGCTCGCGGCGGCCCCCGGACTGCCGCCCTGGCGCTCCAGCCTTGCCCACCACTTCTTGAAGCGTTCGTCGCCGGCCAGCGAAGGCGCCCAATAGGGGAGCGTCACCCCCTGTCCCCACTCCTTGCCGATGAGCTCGTTCATCACCTCGATCACATCGGGCGTCAGGGCCCACGGGTAGTCCTCGGCCCATTCGAACTTCGCCATCGACCCGTAGATGACGAGTGACGAGACACGCTCGGGGAACATGGCCGCGAAAGTCGCGGCCATGACCGCGCCCTCCGAGTAGCCGAGGAGGGCAGCCCTTTCGATCCTGACCGCGTCCATCACTGCGCGGACGTCGTCCATCCGTTCCTCGAGCGACGGGCAGCCGAAGTCTCGATCCGACATCCCGGTCCCGCGCTTGTCGAACCGGATCAGGCGACAGAACGAACTCAGTCGCTCCAGGAAGTGAGCGACACGAGGCTCTTCCCACTCGTGCTCGACATGGGATACGAATCCGGGAGCCATTACGACGTCCAACGGACCATCGCCTGTCACCTGGTAGGCGACATAGATCTCGCCGCTCTGCGCGTACTGCGTCTCGGGAGCAGTCATTTACTTACGATCCTCCACAAGTCCCCACCGAGATCGGTCATGTACAACTCGCCCTCCTCATCCTCCCCGAAGGAGCTGATCGAGAGCTCGCTCTGCAGCATCAGGGCCGGCTCTTGCGAGTCCGCCCGCTCGGCTTCCAGTGACCAGATGTTCCCCGAGCAGAAGTCGCCGAAGATGTAGAGCCCCTCGAGGTTGGCATGGCCCTCGCCCCGATACACGAACCCTCCGGTGACAGAGCATCCCTCGTCGTGGTCGTAAACGGCGATCGGCAACTCGCTGTCCCCGGTGTCGCAATCCGTGGGCGGATCGAAGCACATCGCGCCCTCCATGATGGGCCACCCGTAGTTGAGGCCGCCGCCGGCTCCCGCCGGAGTGCGGTTGATCTCCTCGAAGTCGCTCTGGCCCACGTCCGCGATCCAAAGGTCGCCCGTCGAGCGATCGAAGCTGAAGCGCCACGGATTGCGCAGACCGTATGCCCAGATCTCGGGCAAACCCTCGCTCGCATCCTCGAAGGGGTTGCCTTCAGGGATCTCGTAGGGCGGCTCCCCGTCCACGTCGATGCGAAGCATCTTCCCGAGCAACTCGCCAAGATCCTGCCCGTTGCCCTCGGGATCGCCGCCCCCGCCGCCGTCGCCCATGCCGATATAGAGGTATCCGTCGGGCCCGAACGCCAGGTGGCCACCGTTGTGGTTGGCGAAGGGTTGGTCGATCGTCAGCAACACGCGCGCCGAGTCCGGATCGGCCGTCGTCTCGGTCGCGCTCGCGTACTCGGCGATGACGGTGTCACCTTCGAGATCGGTGTAGTTCACGAAGAGGCGGCCGTTCGTCGCGTACTCGGGATGGAAGGCAAGACCCAACAGACCCTGCTCCCCGCCGCCCTCGGTCAGCCCCGATACATCGAGGAAGGGCTCGGGCCGCACCTCTCCGTCGTCAACGATGGCGATCGTCCCGTCTTGCTCCACGACGAAGAGCCTCTCGCTCCCGTCCCCAGGATGGGCGATACCGAGAGGGGACCGGAGACCGCTCGCCACGCGCTCGAGGTCGACCTCAACCTCGACCTCAGCGCCCTCCGCCCCCGGCCGGACGACGGGGCCGGCCTCGGGCGTGTCGCTGCACGACGTGACCAGCGTTGCGAGCACCAGAGCGAGCATCGCCGCACGGGAGGACATCTCGCGATTCTCTGCCATATACGGAGGTTGTCTCGAGCCGTGCCGGTTGGTTAACTGCGAGCCGTGACAGACGGCAGGACGACCACCGCGACGGACCTACTGGCCCAGACCGAGCTATTCAAGGAACTGGAGCCGGTCGCGCTCGGGCATCTGGCCGATGCTGCCAGCGAGCGCGAGGTTCGCAAGGGCGAGACCATCTTCAGCGAGGGCGAGGCCGGCGACGCCCTTTACGTGGTTGCGGCCGGGCTGGTGAAGGTGTTCGTCACGTCGGATGACGGCGAGGAGATGCTTCTCGTAACGCTCCGACCTCCCGACGTCTTCGGCGAGTTGTCTCTGATGGACGAGGGCCATCGCTCGGCCTCGGCCGAAGCGATCGAGAAGACCTCTTTGATCGTGCTTACGCGGCCCGTCTTCCTCGAGGTCCTCAGAGACAATCATCAACTGACGGAGTCGTTGCTGCGAACGATGGGCAAGCTCGTGCGCCGCTTGACGGAACAGACCGCAGACCTGGTGTTCCTCGATCTGTATGGGCGTGTGGCCAAGCTGATCCTTACCTTCGCGGAAAGCCGCGGCCGAGAACTGAGCGACGGCATCATCCTCGATCTCCAGCTCACCCAAACGGACATCGCCGCGATGGTCGGTGGGTCGCGGCAAAGCGTCAACCAGATCCTTCGCGCCTTCGAGCGAAGGGGGTACCTGGAGGTGGAGGGGCGCCGAATAATCCTGAAGAAGCCGGAGCAGTTGCGCAAACGGGCGGGGATGTGACTGCAACCATTCATGCGCCGCTTACGTCATAACGCCATGAGCCCGACGAGATCGATCGCCGCCGTCACCGTCCTGATCCTGGCTTTGGGAGCCTGCGACGGCGACGACCCACAGGTCACTGCGGATCCACCGAACGAGACGAACATCCCGACGGCGGCCACGCCGACACCCGAACCGAGCGAGCTTCCCCCGATCACAGTGGACGAGCCTCTCCCAGGCGACACGGTACTGAGCCCGGTAAGGATCAGCGGCACCGCGAACGTGTTCGAAGCGACGGTCTC
The DNA here is from genome assembly GCA_963786155.1 of uncultured Actinomycetes bacterium. Taxonomy (GTDB): domain Bacteria; phylum Actinomycetota; class CADDZG01; order CADDZG01; family WHSQ01; genus CAWAXW01. The sequence continues at coordinate 1,331,396 of CAWAXW010000006.1, forward strand.
GATCCGCATCGTGACCGAGGACGGCACCGAACTGACGAGCACTTTCACGACAGCGACCTGCGGAACCGGGTGCCGAGGGAATTACGTAGCCAACGTGCGCTTCGACGTCCCTGAAGTCGAGAACGCCTTCATCGAGGTCTACGAGGAATCGGCCGAGAACGGCGAGCCTCTACACCTCGTGAGCATCCCAGTCGTGCTGTCGCCGTAGTGCCCAACCCGACCACGCGACCCGAGCTGACGGGCACCTTCGGGATGGTCTCGTCTACTCACTGGCTTGCGACGGCCGCGGGGATGGCTGCGTTGGAAGGTGGGGGGAACGCATTCGACGCGGTGGTCATCGCCGGGTTTGTGCTTCAGGTGGTCGAGCCTCATCTCAATGGGCCCGGTGGGGAAGTGCCGATCATCGGGTACAGCGCGCGCGATGACGAGGTTTTCGTCGTGTGCGGGCAGGGGGTCGCACCGGCCGCGGCCTCGGTCGAGGCGTACCGGTCGCTCGGCTACGACCTCGTTCCGGGGACGGGCACGCTCGCCGCGTGCGTCCCGGGAGCGTTCGGCGCGTGGATGGCATTGCTCGAGCGTTTCGGCACCGCCTCGGTGGAGCAGGTCCTGCACTACGCGATCGGATATGCACGCAACGGCTTCCCCGCTCTGCCGGCAGTCATGTCCTCCATCAAGGACATGCGTCCCGTGTTCGAACGGCACTGGCCGAGCTCGGCTGCCCTGTGGCCTGCGGATACTCCAGTGCTACGTAACCCCGACCTTGCGGATCGATATGAGGAGATCGCCGTCGACGCGGGGCAACAAAGCACGAAAGATGGACAGGTCGATGCAGCGCGGCGCGCCTTCTACGAGGGTCGGATCGCCGCAACCATCGACGACTTCTGTCGGCGCGAGCAACCCGACGCGATGGGCGTGTCCCAGAAAGCATTCCTGACCGGGGAAGACCTGGCGCGCTGGCGACCCACCTTCGAGGCCCCCGTCCGGCGCGACTTCCGAGAGACCACCGTCTTCAAACCGGGCCCCTGGACCCAAGGGCCCGTGTTCCTCCAACAGCTCGCGCTCTTGGAGGGTTTCGACCTGAGGTCGATGGGCCACAACTCCGCGGACTGGATCCACACGATCGTCGAGTGCGCCAAGCTCGCCTTCGCCGACCGGGAGGCCTACTACGGCGATCCCGATTTCGTAGACGTCCCGCTGGCGGACTTACTGAGCAGTGACTATGCGGCGGAGCGGCGCGCCTCGATCGGGGAGATTGCGCAGGAGGGTCTGGATCCCGGCCGCGTCGCCGGCAGTGAGCCTCGACTCCCGCAGTTCGCGTCGGGGGGACACCACGTCGGGACAGGCGAACCGTCGAGGCAGCATGCGCGCGACACCTGCCACGTTTGCGTGGTCGATCGCCACGGCAATATCGTCGCGGCCACTCCGAGTGGAGGATGGCTGCAGAGCTCTCCGGCAGTGCCCGGCCTCGGGTTCCCGCTGGGGACGCGCGCCCAGATGTTCTGGTTGGAGGAGGGCCTGCCGAATTCCCTCGCGCCGGGGAAACGGCCGCGTACGACGCTGAGTCCCTCGCTCGCTTTCAGAGACGGTGAGCCCTGGCTCGGCTTCGGCACACCGGGCGGCGATGCCCAAGATCAATGGACGCTTCTCTTTTATCTCGCCGTCGTGGAGCACGGCATGGACCTGCAGGCGGCGATCGATACGCCGGCATTCCACAGCGAGCATTTCCCGAGCTCGTTCTTCCCGAGGGCATCGAGGCCCAAGGTCGTCCAGATAGAGGGGCGGGCCGGCACCGCGGTGCTCGATGAGCTTCGCCGCCGCGGCCACGAGCTGGAGATAGTGGGGGACTGGGCGCTCGGCCGGGTATGCGCGGTGGCCAGAGAGGGCGAGGTGCTCAAGGCCGCGGCCAGCCCCCGCGGGGCCCAGGCCTACGCCGCGGGCCGCTAGTTGCGCTAGGTCAGGAGGTGGTCCCGAGGATCCGGGGCAGGTCCCGCCAGAAACGGCCTCTTGGGTAGGCCTCGATCCCGACCGCTTGGGCCGCCTCGGCTCTCGTCGCGTCGACGTGGGAGAAGAACCCGATGACCCGGCCCGCCGCCCATAGGCCCTCCGGGAAGACCTCCCCGAGCTCGTCGAGATCGATGACCACGACGTCGATCTCGGCCGTGTCGCCCACGTCCATCCGGGCGGGATCCACAGCGGTGACCTCCGCTCCGGCCCCCTCCAGGCGCACCCGGGCGTTGAGATCTCGCCCCACGTAGAGGACCCTCACGGCTCGGTTCCCGGGAATAGGTGGTCGTTCAACAAAGTTGACTGTATTACACTCATATCTGATACTGGTCTGAGTTCAACTTTCATCAGCCACGGATACATCATAAGGAGGAAACATGGCTAAGGCAGTAGGGATCGACCTGGGCACCACCAACTCCGTCGTTGCCGTTCTCGAGGGCGGCGAGCCGGGGGTCATCGCCAACGCCGAGGGGGGCAGGACGACCCCGAGTGTCGTCGCGTTCGCCAAGAACGGGGACGTGCTGGTGGGCGAAGTGGCCAAGCGCCAGGCCATCACGAATGCGGATCGCACGATCCGCTCGATCAAGCGGCAGATGGGGACCGACCACAAGGTCGACATCGGGGGCAAGTCGTGGACCCCACAGGAACTGTCCGCCCGCATCCTCATGAAGCTCAAGGCGGACGCCGAGTCCTACCTCGGCGACACGGTGACCGAAGCGGTCATCACCGTCCCCGCGTACTTCGACGATGCGCAGCGTGAGGCGACCAAGGAGGCCGGCCAGATCGCGGGGCTCAAAGTGCTCCGTCTCATCAACGAGCCGACCGCGGCGAGCCTCGCTTACGGGCTCGACAAGACCGAGGGCGACCAGACGATCCTCGTGTTCGACCTGGGCGGCGGCACTTTCGACGTCTCGTTGCTCGAGTTGGGCGACGGCGTCTTCGAGGTCAAGTCGACCTCGGGCAACACCAACCTCGGTGGCGACGACTGGGACCAGCGCGTCATCGATCACATGGTCAAGACGTTCAAGGACAACCACGGCACCGACCTGAGCAACGACAAGATGGCGATGCAGCGCCTCAAGGAGGCGGCCGAGAAGGCCAAGATGGAGCTGTCGACGACGCAGTCGACCTCGATCAACCTCCCGTTCATCACGCTGACCGAGGCCGGTCCCTTGCACCTCGAGATCGACCTGACGCGCAGCGAGTTCGAGCGTATGACCGAAGACCTGCTCGAAGCGACGAAGGGTCCGTTCAACCAGGCTGTGCGCGACGCCGGCATCTCTGTCGACAAGATCGACCACGTCATCCTGGTCGGCGGCTCGACCCGTATGCCGATGGTCCGCAACCTCGTGAAGGACCTCACCGGCGGCAAAGACCCGCACCAGGGTGTGAACCCAGACGAGGTCGTCGCGGTCGGCGCAGCGATCCAGGCCGGCGTCCTCAGGGGTGAGGTCAAGGACGTACTACTTCTAGACGTCACCCCTCTCAGTCTCGGCGTCGAGACCAAGGGCTCGATCTTCACTCGACTGATCGAGCGCAACACGACCATCCCGACCAAGCGCTCCGAGGTCTTCACGACGGCGGAGGACAACCAGCCGAGCGTCGAGATCCACGTGCTTCAGGGCGAAGCCGACATGGCCTTTCGCAACAAGAGCCTCGGAAAGTTCCAGCTGACGGACCTCCCGGCGGCATTGCGAGGCACGCCACAGATCGAGGTCACTTTCGACATCGACGCGAACGGAATCGTCAACGTGTCGGCGAAGGACCTCGGAACAGGCAAGGAACAGTCGATGACGATCACCGGCGGCACCAAGCTCGCCGACGCCGACATCGAGCAGATGATCAAGGACGCCGAAGCCCACGCGGACGAGGACCGGAAGAAGCGCGAGGAAGCCGAGGCCCGCAACCAGGCCGACAGCGTCGTGTACCAGACGGAGCGCACACTCAAGGAGCACGGCGAGAAGCTCGATGAGGGCGACCGCAAGTTCGTCGAGGACGCGCTCGAACGACGCGCGCGAGGCGCTCAAGGGGTCGGATGTCGAGATCGATCAAGTCGACGAGCGAAGCCCTGCTCACCGCGTCGCAGAAATTCGCCGAGGTCCTGTACCAGCGGACCCAGACCACGCCCGACCAAGGCCCGGCTCAAGCGGCTCCCGGTGACGACGATGTCGTCGACGCCGAGGTCGTGGAAGAGGGCGAAGAGAAGTCTGCATGACCGAGGAAGAGCGATTGCGAGTCACCGACAAGCGAGGGAAGCAGGAGGAGGCAGGTTCCACTCCTCCTGTCACCCTGACTCCGGACGAAGAGACGGTCGGGTTCGCCGAGGTCGTGCCCGAGATCTCGCTCGACGAGCTCAAGCGGATGAAGGCCGACCTCGAGAACGACCGGAAGCGGCTGATCCGCCAGCACAACGAGCAGATCGCGTACGCCTCCAGGGACTACGCCAAGCGGATGATCCCGGTGCTCGACCACTTCCGGCTCGCGCTCGAGCACGGCGAGGGTGGCCAAGGCATCGAGATCGCCTACAAGGAACTGCTCGAAGTGCTGATGAGCGAGGGCCTGGAAGAGATCGCCGTGAACGAGGGCGACCCGTTCGACCCGACGATCCACCACGCCCTCGCGATGCAGACGAGCGACGAAACCACGGTCGAGAGCGTGCTCAAGGTGCACCGCCCCGGCTACCGCTTCAAGGACCACGTCTTGCGCGCCGTCGAGGTCGTCGTCGCGCAACCTCAAGAAATGGATGCGTAAGTCATGTCGCAGCGCGAGTGGGCCGACAAGGACTTCTACAAGGTGCTCGGCGTCTCGAAGGAGGCGTCGAAAGACGAGATCAAACGCGCCTATCGGAAGCTCGCGCAGAAATACCACCCCGACGCGAACAAGGGCGACAAGGCAGCAGAGGACCGATTCAAGGAGATCTCGGAAGCGCAGTCGATCCTCGTCAACGACGAGAAGCGCCGGGAGTACGACGAGTTCCGCAGGCTCGTCGAGGCCGGCGGTCACCGGATCTACGGGTTCGGGCCCGATGGGGGCCGCGGCAATGTCCGCGTCAACATCGGCGACCTGAACGACCTGTTTGGCGGCAACTTCGAGGACCTATTCGGATTCCGTACCAAGATGCGCGGCGCCGACATGGAGACGGAGACCACTCTCGGCTTCGACGAGGCGATCAACGGCACAACCGTGACGTTGACCCACGGTGGCAAGGTACGCATCCCTCCAGGCGTCGGCGACGGCGCCCGTATCAAGGTAGCGAGACGCGGCCAGAAGGTGCCCGAGGGCGAGCCCGGCGACCTGTACGTAGTAGTGCACGTCGAGCCACATCCGGTCTTTGCCCGGGGAAAGAACGGCGACCTGCTTCTCGATCTCCCCGTGACGTTCACCGAGGCCGCGCTGGGCTCGAAGATCGACGTGCCCACGCTCGACGGCTCGGTCAAGGTGAAGATCCCGGCCGGGACCCCGAACGGGAAGACGCTGCGCGTCAAGGGCCGCGGCGCTTCCCGTCCCAAAGGGGGCGATGGGGACCTGCTCGTGAAGGTCATCGTGCAGGTGCCCCAGAAGCTCAGCCGGCAGGAGAAGGACCTACTCGAGAAGTTCGCGGACGCCCACGACGGATCGCCACGAACCCACCTCGACGAGTTCATGACCGACGCAGCCGTAAAGGGGAGCTGAGATGGCACGAAGTGGTAACGAGAGAGATCAAGCCATCTATGTCATCTCGGTCGCGGCGGAACTGGCGGGCGTTCACCCTCAGACGCTTCGCGTCTACGAGCGCAAGGGGATGCTGAACCCTCAACGGACGGCGGGGAACACCCGTCGTTACTCCGAACGGGACATAGAGCACCTGCGCCGGATCCAGGAGCTAACCCATGAGGGGATCAATCTCGCCGGTGTCATGCGGATCATGGAGCTCGAGGTCGAGCTGAGCCGTCTGAAGGACCGCTACAGTCGGCTCGTGGACGAGATGGATCGGATCGAGTCGCACGTGCAGGAACTGATGGACGCGCGGGCGGCGATGTCGATCGTCCCGATGCGCGACGTCCGACGGATCCGCCGAGCGATGAAGACGGATGCGATCGACGAAGCGGGCCGGCGACGGGTTTTCCCGGCAGGTCCGGGACCGACTACACCGATCGACTAAACAGCCCGCATGTCGAAACCTTCGATCGGGATCCTGCCCTTCGCCGAGGATGGACTCAAGCGCGCGGTGGAAGAGGGTGGTGGCAGTCCGGTCGAGAGCGCAGATGCGGACGCGCTCGTCTGGACCAATCCGGGAGATCCCGAGGGCCTCAAGGAAGCGCTGTCCACGTCGCCCGCGACGTGGGTCCAGCTGCCTTTTGCCGGGATAGAGAGTTTCTTCGAGGCCGGGGTAGTGGATGATGCGCACACCTGGACCTGTGCAAAGGAGGCCTACGGGCCTGCCTGCGGTGAGCATGCGCTCGCGCTGACCCTCGCAGCCGCGCGCCGGATGCATGTACACCTTCACGCCGACACTTGGCGAACGCCCGGCCTGGGTTCACCTGAGCGGAGGCTGAAGGGAACGACCGCATTGGTCTTTGGTGCCGGTGGTATCGGTCGCAGCTTCATAGAGATGGCCGGTCCCTTCGAGATGCGCGTGATAGCCGTCAATCGTTCGGGCCGCGATGTCCCGGGGGCCGAGCGAACTGTCACTTCAGACGAGTTGGCCGAATTGGTGCCGGAAGCCGACTTCGTGATCGTCACCGCCGCGCTGACCGAACAAACACGAGGGATCTTCGACGCGACCATGTTCCGCTTGATGAAGCGAGATGCCTGGATCGTCAACGTGGCGCGCGGCGGCCTGATCGTGACCGACGACCTCGTGGCCGCATTGACCGAGGAGCGGATCGGCGGGGCCGCGCTCGACGTCACGGAGCCAGAGCCTCTGCCCGACGGTCATCCGCTCTGGAGCTTGGACAACACGATCATCACTCCCCACATTGCCAATACCTGGGACATGGCTCTGCCCGAACTTCGTGAGCTCGTGCGGCGCAACGTCGCGAAATTCGTAGCAGGCGAGAAGTTGGAAGGGCTTGTCGATCCCGCCCTGGGCTACTGATCACAGCCAAATCGGACGTTAGTGCCTTGGTTTTGGGTTAGATAGGAGCCCGCGGAGCGGGGCCCGAACTCATGTAGGTGCCCCGAAAGGCAATCCCCGGCACTAGCAGCGAGGTGAGTTCCCGAGAATGACGCAGATGCGCGGCCGGCTCGCGTTCGTCATCCTCTTTGCCGTGCTCGCCTGCGTGGGGACTGCTTGCTCCGATGAGGTCCAACCTTCGGCAACGCCTCTGGAATCGACCCAGGTCGAGAAGCGGTTCCGGGCAGCCACGACCCCCGACGGCCCCGACCTGAGAGTGGTGGCCACGGGATCGGCGCGCTCACGGATCGCAGTCTCGGTTGAGGACTTGAGGTCCGTTGAGGTGTGGCGGACCCTGACGTGCGCTCTCGATCGGATCGTCGTGGATGTCGGGGCTCGTCGCATCCCCAAGGACGGGCACCTGGCCGACGCCCGGCTGGAGGTACGCAGGGCGCCGGGCCTGCTCTCGCGCACGTGCGTGATCACGTTCTTCCCCAACGCCATCCGGGCCGATCTCGACCGCCAGGACGAGTACCAGGCGCGGGGCCTCGTTGCCAGGGTGCCTTCGTTTTCAGATTTCTGGTCGGCTTTGCTGGCGCACGAGCTGGCCCACTGCGCACCCGGCGCGCGAGGGGAGCGGATCGCCCTCCGCTGGGAACGCCAAGTCATTATCGCTCTGGAGGCGGAATCCAAGTCGGGGGAGTAATCCCTCTCGTCGCTACCAAGACCTCAAGTGCCCCGAGACCCGATGGGTCCATCAACGCGCCGATCGCTTGGCGGCGCGACAAAGCAGCAACAGCGGTCGCACCATCTCTCGACTCGAGCGCGCTCTCGTGGGTTGACTTGAACGCATTGTCGAACTCGCTTGCGCCAAGCCGCGCGAGCATTTCTCGTTGGGGACGTGGTGGATGCGGCTCCCAGCCCGAACGGGTGAGGGCTTGCTCGATCGCCGTCCAGTTGACGTGAACGGTGATGTCTCTCTCGCCCGGTGTCGCCAGAACCTCGCCGTCGACCCCGTCTGAGGAGTAGGCCAGCATCGTTCCGGCCGGGCGCTCGGCGAGCTCGGAGGCCGAGAGCCCGTAATCGACCAGGACGATCGCGCCCGTATCCAGGACCCGGGCGCAGTGGCGCATGAACGACTCGGAGGCAAGCGCGATCTCGAAGCGCTGACCCTCGTCGAGCTCGACCCCAAGGCGTTCCAGGAAGGCGCGCGGTTCGTCTGCTTCGAGCGGCAGTAAGACCTCGATCAACCGGCCGTCGTCGGCTCCGACGCAGACCTCTGCGAGATCGCCGTTGCGCATCTCGACCAGATGCACCGGCTGGTTGTCCAGCACTTCGTTCGCAAACAGGCACCCGGCTTCCATCTCCGGCACTTCGGGCAAAGAGCCGTGCCACTCGACCTTGTCGCCCAAGCGCGCGCTCTGGCGTTCCCGGGCCTTCGACGATCTCTCCACCAGATGGACCTGCAGGGCGTCCGCGAACGGGCCGCGTGCCGAAGCCAGCAGCGCGTCGGCGAACGTCCCCTCGCCGGGCCCAACTTCCACTACATCGAACCTCGGGGGACTGCCGCATCCCTCCCAGACCTGGGCGAACGCGCCCGCCCAGAGATGCGCGAACACCGGATCGAGCTCGGGAGACGTCACGTAGTCGCCGCGCCAACCAACGTTCGGATGAGCCCGCGTGTAGTAGCCATGACGGGGGTCGTACAGAGCCCGGGACATGAAGGCTGCGAATGGCATCGGCCCCCGCTGCGCGATGTCGTCCAGGAGCTCGCGCTCGAGGGGCGTCATTCGGAGGAGCGCGGGGCCGACATTAAGTCTTGCGGTCCGGCCGAGGCCGGGCCGCGGGGGTCTTGGCCGCGGCGGCCTCGGCTGCGTCTCTCATCCGCGCGTACCAGCTTCGTTTGTCCTGGTAGGTGTGCACGGACTCGAGGGCCGCGCTCGCGACCCTGACCACGTCGCGGTGCTGCGCCCGATTGGAATAGATCTCGATCAAGCGGTCGTAGGGGCCCGACGAGTCGAAGCCTTCCCGCACAGCCGTCTCGTAGTGCTCGATCGCTTCGTCGGTCCGGCCGACCTGCTCGAGGTTCTGGGCGCGCAGGAACCTCTTGACCAGCTCCACGGTGTCGGGGGAGGAGGGTTCCACGCCCATATGGAAACATGGGGGACCAACCGATCCCGACGCAGTGAAAGGTGGATCCCATGGCTCTCGGCTACACCGGCGATCTCTACATCCTGGCCTTCGATCACAGAGGCTCGTTCAAGAAGCAGTTCGGCATCTCGGGCTCGCCCGGCGAGGAAGAGCTCGCCCGCCTGCGTGACGGCAAGCGGCTGATATTCGAGGGGTACAAGAGCGCCGTGGATCAAGGGGCCCCACGAGATGCCGCTGGGGTGCTGGTGGACGAAGAGTTCGGCACCGACGTTGCCCGGGAGGCGCAGAAGGAGGGCTACCTCTTCGCAATGCCGGTCGAGAAGAGCGGGCAGGACGAATTCGATTTCGAGTACGGCGACGAGTTCTCCAAGCACATCGAGGACTTTGATCCCGCCTTCTCCAAGGTGCTGGTGCGCTACAACCCCGAGGGCGACAAGGGGATGAACGAGCGCCAGACCGGACGCCTCAAGCAACTCTCCGACTGGCTCCACGCCAACGATCGCAAGTTCCTGTTCGAGCTGTTGGTGCCAGGCGAGCAGAGCCAGCTCGACTCCGTCGGCGGGGATGCGGACCGCTACGACAAGGAGGTCCGGCCCAACCTGATGCTTGGAGCGATAACCGAGTTGCAGAACGCGGGCGTCGAGCCCGACATCTGGAAGATCGAAGGCATCGACAAGCGCGAGGACTGCGAGCGCATAGCACAACAGGTTCGGAGCGGGGGCCGGAACGAGGTGGCGTGTGTGGTGCTCGGTCGCGGGCGCGGACGACGCTGCCGTCGACCACTGGCTGAAGCAGGGCGCAGGAGTCCCCGGCTACATCGGCTTCGCGATCGGCCGCACGATCTGGGCGGACGCAGTCAAGGGATTCGCGGGCGGCAGCATGGAGCGCGACGCGGCGACCGAGCTGATCGCCAAGAACTACGGGCGCTTCATCGAGGTGTACAAGAACGCGAGTTAAAGGTTTCGCTCTCGCGCTAGCTCTAACTCTCAGCGCGCCCACTCTGATCCATGCGCCTGTCGCGGCGCGCGGAGCCACGCAAGCCGAGGATCGAGCCGCGATCCGATCGCTCCTGCGCGAGCGGGCCGCCGCGGTGATGGCTGGGGACAAGGACGCCTTCCTTGCCGGCGTGGCCGATGCGCGGCCCGGCTTCTACGAGCGTCAGGAATCGCTGTTCGACTGGATGCAGACCGCGCCCCTGGAGTCCTACAGGCTGGCCGCCTCGTGGGAGAGCGGAGACCTCGTCAGGCCCTCCGACCGCCGCAGCTACCGCGGCGCGGCCGAGGTCTCGATCCCGGTCACGACCGAGCGATATCGCTTCCGTGACTACGACACCGATGCGGCGGTCGAAACGATGTACTACACGTTCGTCAAGTTCGACGGCCGATGGAAGATAGCGGCCGACACGGACCTGTCCGACCTGGGCCTTCGCTCCGCTCGGCACCTCTGGGATTTCGGCCCCCTCGAGGTACGTCGCGAGGAGAACTTCCTGCTGATCACCCACGACTGCGAAGGGGACAGCCCGCGCTGCTCCAGATTGCCGGCGGGCTTCATCGCCCTGGCGCGCGGGACTCGAGCGAGTCGAGGAGTCCTGGAAGTTGCCCTGGAGCCGTGACGTCGTCGTCCTGGTCCCGGCGGACTCGGCCGAGCTTGCGAGCATCCTGCAGATCACGTATGGGCCGGAGAGCTACGTCGCGTTCGCGATCTCCAGCGTGAGCGACAAGAAGGGGTTCTCATACGTGGCCCCCCGCATCATCTTCAATCAAGAGGCGCTGGCCGACCGGACCGACGAATCGGCAGCGGCGATCCTGGCGCACGAGTTGCTGCACGTCGCGACCCGGGGCCACTCGGGCCCGTTCGTGCCCATCTTCGTCGAGGAGGGCTTCGCAGAGCTCGTCGGTCGGAGCACGGACCCGGATGCCTTGAGCTTCCTGTCGTCGGAGATAGCGGCGGGCTTGTTCGATCGTCGTCTTCCCCGGGAGGACCAATTCAGGATCGGCGACTCCTTCAGCATCTTCCGTTCGTATCAGGAGGGCCTCTCGGCGGTTCGCTTCTTCGTTGATCGCTTCGGCCTTCGCCGGTTCGTGCGCTTCTACCTCGAGCTCGGTCGCCGCCGCGTCGCCGCCGGCACTCAGCGATTCCACGTCGAGGACGCCATGCGCAAGACGATCGGCATGGGCCTAGGACGATTCGAGCGCGCCTGGGCGGATAGCCTCTCGGGATGACAATTGCTCCGGACGGCACCAAGGACGGCTTCGCACTGGCCAAGGAGGCCGAAGTACCGGCCCCGTCGCGCTCGTGGTCGGCGGTCGCCAGCGCGATCTCAGCTACGTCCCGCAGCCCGGCGATGAGGTCACCGTCATCCCCGGGGCAACCGAGGAGGGGCGAGAGGTCCTTCGTCACTCATGCGCGCACGTGCTCGCACAGGCGGTACTGAGACTGTTCCCCGGGACCAAGTACGCGATCGGCCCGCCGATCGATAACGGCTTCTATTACGACTTCGACGTCGAACGCCCCTTCACGCCCGAAGACATCGAGCGCATCGAGGCCGAGATGAAGGCCATCGTCAAAGCCAACCAGCGCTTCGAACGCGTCGAGCTCGAACGGGACGAGGCGCTGAAGCTGTTCGGCGAGCAGCCGTACAAGGTCGAGATCATCGAAGGCGTCGCGCGAAGGCGCGGAAGCGCTCGAGCAGCAGGGGGCCGAGGGCGAGGTCATCTCGGTCTACCTCAACCGCGACCCGGCTTCGGGCGAAACCGCGTTCACCGACCTCTGTCGCGGCCCCCACATCCCGGGCACCGGCCGGATCAAGGCCTTCAAGCTCCTGCGCAGTGCCGGCGCCTACTGGCGCGGCGACGAGAAGAGGCCGATGCTCCAGCGGATCTACGGCACCGCGTGGGAATCGAAGGACGCGCTCGAAGACCCACCTGCATCAGCTCGATGAGGCCGAGAAACGTGACCATCGCAAGCTGGGCCGGGAGCTCGAGCTGTATTCGTGGCCAGAGGAGGTCGGGCCCGGCCTCGCGGTGTGGCATCCGAGCGGTGCGATCGTGCGCAAGGAGCTCGAAGACCTCGCTCGAGCGCTGCATCTCAAGTACGAGTACCAGCCCGTCTACACCCCGAACATCGGTAAGTCGAATCTATGGGAGACGAGCGGGCACCTCGGCTACTACGCGGAGAACATGTTTCCGCCGATGGAGGCCGAGGGCGGCGACTACTACGTGAAGCCTATGAACTGCCCGTTCCACGTCCTCGTGTTCCGGAGCAAGACCCGCTCGTATCGAGAGCTGCCGGTGAGGTTGTCCGAGCTCGGCGCGGTCTACCGGTTCGAGCGCTCGGGGGTCTTGCACGGACTGCTGCGCGGCCGAGGGTTCACGCAGGACGACAGCCACATCTTCTGCCGGGCCGACCAGGCTGTCGAGGAGATGGTCGGCGTCGTCGACTTCTTCCGCACCCTGTACGCAAACAGTGGGGTTGGGCCCGGACGAGGTCCACTTCTCGACCCGGCCCGACAAGTCGGTGGGCACCGACGACCAGTGGGCCCTGGCGGAGGATGCGATCCGCCAAGCGCTGGACGGAGCCGGCCTCGAATACAAGGTCGCCGAAGGCGAAGGCACCTTCTACGGGCCCAAGATCGACATCCACGTGCGCGACGCGATCGGGCGCCTGTGGCAGATGGCGACGATCCAGATCGATTTCCAGACCCCCGATCGCTTCGAGATCGAGTACGTCGACGAGCACGGCGAACGGCAGCGGCCGGTCATGATCCATCGCGCCCTCTACGGTTCAGTCGAGCGCTTCGTCGGAGTGCTGGTCGAGCACTTCGCCGGGGCCTTCCCCACCTGGTTGGCGCCCGAGCAAGCCGCGCTGATACCGATCGCCGATCGTCACGTCGGATTACGCGAACGAGGTCGCCCGTCGCCTCCGCGACCTGGGAATCCGGGCGGTCGTGGACGACTCCGACAACACGATGGGGGCCAAGATCCGCCACCAGCAGTTGCTCAAGGTGCCCTACATGTTGGTCGTCGGCGACGACGAAGCCTCATCGAACACGGTGTCGCTACGACGGCGCAACGGCGAGGAGACCAGAGGGGTGAGCGTCGACGACCTGGCCGCCAAGCTCGCGGCCGAGATAGCCGAACGGCGCGTCGAGCCCTCGCTCTAACGTGGAGCGACTGTGGAGCCCGTGGCGCTCGCAGTATGTGACCGGCGCCACTTCCGACGACGGATGCGTGTTCTGTGTCGCCCTCGAGGCGAATGACGACGAGAAGACCGGCGTGCTCCATCGGGGGGAGCGCACGTTCGTGATCCTGAACGCCTACCCCTACAACTCAGGCCACGTGATGATCGCCCCGAACCGCCACGTGGGCGGGCTATCCGCGCTCGATCCAGCCGAACGCCACGAACTGATGGACACGACCGAGGCCGCGGTCCGCGCGCTGACCGATGCGATGTCGCCTCACGGCTTTAACGTTGGCATGAACCTCGGCGAAGTCGCAGGAGCAGGAGTCCCCGGCCACCTCCACGTCCACGTAGTCCCACGCTGGGGAGGCGATACGAACTTCATGCCCGTGACGGGAGAGACAAAGGTTCTCCCCGAGAGCCTGGCGGACACCGCAGCCAAGCTCCGCCCGCATCTCGGCCGCTAGACACCCGAGGGCCGCTCGGCTAGCCTCCTACTAGGTTTGTAGTAGGTATGTCTCCCGAACGGTGTCCGGGCGCGTTCCCCTGCGCGGGAACTGCGTACATGGGATGGAGGACGGCATCGAAGATGTCCCCCGGCCGGGCTTCGCCCTTAGCCCCGAGGCCCGGTCCGGGGGGCTCCACCTCATACATTCTTGTTCCGAAGGCCGGAAACCTCTCGCTAGCGAGAGTCGACGAGCACGTACGTTTCCTCTTTCATGCCTTCTGCGAGCAGCCCCTCGGACAGGAGCTCGAGCATCGGGCCGATCTGGCTGGCGTGCTTCTTGGCCGAGGTGAGCTTGAGGGCCGTGAGCTCGGGCGAGAGCTGGAAATCGATAGCGAGCTCCGCGCGGGGCACGGATGGAGGGCGGTCGTCGCTCATGAAGGCTCCCGCTTCCTCGAGGAAGACCCCGAACCTCTCGTACCACTCCGGCGTGTACTCGTAGTTGTAGAGAGCCGCCCCCGGCTGCGCGGCACGCTCGAAAGCGAGTTTGGTCCAGCGCGACACGCACTCGTGATCGGAGTGCCCGGTCAGACCGTGGAGGGGGAACGTAAGGACGGTCTTCGGCCCGACCTCGTCCAGGATCGCGGCGATCTTCGCGACCGCGGCCTCATCGGAGATGCCGGCGCAACCTCCGTCGGGGTAGTCGAGCCACCGGATGTCGTCGACTCCCAGAACCGCCAGGCATTCGGTGAGCTCGCGAGTGCGGACCTCGGCCAAAGTGTCCGGCGGCCAGCGTTCGTGATCGAGCGAGCCGGCTTCGCCTCTGGTGGCGGTCACGTTCACAACGCGCTGTCCGTTGCGAACGGCCGCGGCCATCAACGCACCGGCGAGGAAGTTCTCGTCGTCCGGATGGGCCCACACACCGACGATGGTGCCGAGCTCGGCGGCGTCGCGGATCGACGCGTCTGTTCTGCGGTCCGCCTTCGATGAACGCCCCGGGTTCAGTGATGGGCTTCCTCGCGCGCTGCCTTGGCCTGGTCGAGGATCTTCTGGGCTAGATCGTGCGGGACCTCTTGGTAGTGACTGAAGCTCCAGGCGAACGTGCCCGTCCCCCCGGTCAACGACCGAAGATCGGTCGCGTAGTGGGTCACCTCGCCGAAAGGAACCTTCGCCTTGACGATCTGACGTCCGCCTCCGACAGGATCGATCCCTTCCGGGATCCCGCGGCGCTTCTGCAGGTCTCCCATGACGTCGCCGGTGGAGCCTTCGGGAACCATGACCTCGAGGGACCAGACGGGCTCGAGGACGGAGGCTCCCGCCTTCTCGACCGCGTCCTTCATTGCCTGGCCCCCCGCGAGCTGGAACGCCATGTCGGATGAGTCCACGGAGTGGAACTTGCCGTCGTAGAGCTCAACCTTGACGTCGATCATCTTGAAGCCCGTGCCGACGCCGTCTTCCATGGCTGCCCGCACGCCCTTCTCGACCGAGGGGATCCATTGGTTGGGGATAGATCCCCCGAAGATCTTGTCGTCGAAGACGAAACCTGCGCCTCGCTCCAGCGGCTCGACCCTGACGTTGCAGATCCCGTACTGGCCGTGACCGCCCGACTGCTTGACGTGCCGGCCGATGGCCTCGGCCTTCGACCGAAGGGTGGTCCGGTAGGGGACCTTGAAGGGGACGTCCTCGACCTCGACCCCGAATTTCCCCTTCAGACGATGCTGCACGACGTCGAGATGCGCGTCGCCCATGCCCCACAGGATCGTCTGGTGCGTCTCGTCATTGCGCTCGAGTCGCAGCGAAGGGTCTTCGTCGATGAGCTTCTGCAATCCGATCATGAGCTTGTCCTCGTCCCCTTTGGTCTTGGGCTGGATCGCCTTGGGGAGCAAAGGCTCGGGCGGCGCGATCGTCGTCAACACGATCGGGTTCGACTTGTCGGCGATCGTGTCGCCGGTCGTGGTGTGGTGGAGCTTGGCGACGGCCCCGATGTCTCCGGCGACGACCTCGGAGAGCGGCTCCTGGGTCTTGCCGCGCATCGTGAACACCCCGGCGACTCGCTCGTCCGCTTTCTTCGTCGCGTTGTGGAGCGAACCATCACCCTTGAGGACTCCGGAGTAGACCCGGAAGAAGTTCACTCGCCCGACATACGGGTCGGTCATGGTCTTGAACACGAGCGCAGACATGGGGGAGTCGGGCTTCGCCTCGCGCGCCTCACCGTCGTTCGATTCCACCGGAGGGCGGTCCAAAGGCGAAGGACCTGCGGTCACGATCACATCCATAAGCCGGTCGATCCCGATCAACTTCGTGGCCGATCCCACGAGCACCGGGTGCATCGAAGCCTGGGCAAGACCATCGTGCACGGAGTGCACGATCTCGTCCCTAGTGATCTCGCCGCCCTCGAGGTAACGCTCCAGCAGCTCGTCGGAGGTTTCCGCTACGGAATCGAGGAGCGCGGTGCGAACCTCCTCTAGGCGCGCCTTGCGATCCTCCGGAATCGCTTCCTCGCTGGACTTCCCAGCGGAGTCGTAGCCGACGGCCTCTGCGTCGATAACGTCGATCACTCCATGGAAGTCGTGCTCACGTCCCAGGGGCAGTTCGATGGGGGCGATGTCGAGCCCGAACGCGTCGCGCATCTGGTCGAGCGTCGAGCGGAACGAAGCATTCTCCCGGTCGACCTTGTTGACGAAGACGATGCGAGGCAGGCCGAGCTCGTCTGCGTAGTTCCACGCAACCTGTGTCTGGACCTCGAGGCCCTCAACCGCAGATACGACGAAGACCGCGAGGTCGGCCACTCGCATGGCGGCGCGTAGCTCGCCGATGAAGTCCGCATAGCCGGGGGCGTCGAGGACGTTGAGCTTGTGGTCCTTCCATTCGACCGGCGCAAGGCCCGTCGAGATCGAGATCCTCGCCGGATCTCCTCTTCGTCGAAGTCCGTTGTGGTGTTGCCTTCTGTGGTCTTGCCCAGACGGGTGGTTGCTCCCGACAGATAGAGCATCGCTTCGGCCACGGAGGTCTTGCCGGCTCCTCCGTGGCCCACTAATACGAGGTTGCGGATGTTCTCCGTCGGATAGCTCTTCACGCGCGTGCACCCCCTGGTGTCTGCAAGCTTGAGCCGCCATGGTAACCAAGCCCACCACTCAGTCCGCGGTCCGGCCAAGCCCACCCCGCCTAGACTCCTTTGCATGATCAATGCGAAGTTGCGCGCCGGCTGGGACGGGCTCATGAGGCCCGTGGGCCGGTGGCTGGGCCGCACCAGGATCAGCCCCAATGCGATCACACTCCTTGGGGTTCTCATCCAGGCCGGCGCCGCGGCCCTGATCGTTGACGGGCGCCTGCTGGCGGCGGGGCTCGTGAGTGTCGTCGCGGGATTCTTCGATGCATTCGACGGGGCCGTCGCGAAGGCTCGCAACATGACGACCAAGTTCGGAGCCTTGCTGGACTCGACCACGGACCGGCTCTCGGACGCCCTCATCCTGATACCTATCGCCTGGCTCTACGGCGTCCACCCCGACATCGCGGAGAGGGACGAGCCGTGGGTGGCCGCCGTCGCTCTCGGTGCCCTGGTGGCCTCGTTCCTCGTCTCCTACATCAAGGCGCGCGCCGAAGGGCTTGGGTTCGACTGCAACGTGGGGATCGCGGAGCGCGGCGAGCGATTGATCATCATCGTCTCGGGCCTGATCCTCGATCTCGTTCCGATCGCCGTGGTGGTTCTGCTCGTGCTTTCGGTGATAACGCTAGGGCAGCGTTTATGGCACGTCAGAGCGCAGGCCCACGGCGGGGTGCCCATCGAAGGCAGACCGCAAAAATCTAGCGGCAGCGCCGTTTAGATGGCTCGTCCGCCGGGCGAGGGACGATTGATCCAACTCGTCTATTACCGCGTACCTCGCAGGCTCTGCGGTTGTGCGCTGGTTACCGGAGAGCGTTGCCTACGGACTTGCACTCGCGATCGGCAGCATCGGCGCACGAGTGTCCAAGAAGAAGGGCCAGGTCGCCCGCAACCTGTCCCGCATCACTGGGAAGCCGCCGGACTCGCGCGAGGTGCAAAAGCTTTTGATCGAGGCCTATCGGTCGTATGCGCGCTACTGGCTCGAAACCTTCATGCTCGTGCGCGAAGACCGCGCCTTCTTCCTCGACCGATTCCGATCGGATACCCAGCATCAGATCGACAAGGTCTTGGCGCGAGGCAAGGGAGCGATCATCGTGGTAGGCCACCTCGGCAACTGGGACGCGGCCGGTGCCTGGGTCGGCGCACGCGGTAACCAGTTGCACACCGTCGCCGAAGTCCTGAAACCGCGCCGCATGTTCGATTTCTTCGCAACGCATCGCGCCCGTCTTGGCATGACGATCTTCCCGGCCGAGAAAGGGGTCACCGACAAGCTCGCGGCATCGGTGGAGGCGGGGGCCGTAGTTGCGATCCTCGGCGATCGGGATCTGAAAGGCACGGGTCCCATCGTGGAATTCTTCGGCGAGGCGGCACACATGCCGGCGGGCGCAGCGTCGATCGCGCTGCGGACGGGGGTGCCGCTGCTCGTAGCCGGGGTCTTCAGCATCTTTCTCCCCGACGGCAGACGGGGGTGGGTGGCCGAGATAAGCGAACCCATCGAGCTCCCCGAGGACCCCGGCCCGGATGCGGTCGTGGAGCTGACACGGGCCACGGCCAAGAAGCTCGAGGAGTGCGTGCGCAAACGCCCGGAGGAATGGCACGTGTTCCAACCGTTCTGGATCAAGGACAAGCAGTCGGCGTGAGGGTCGCTCTCGTGTGTCCCTATGCGTGGGACCGTCCGGGCGGGGTCCAGAGTCACGTCCGCGGCCTGGCGTCGGCGCTGAGAACGCGGGGGCATGAGGTCACCGTGGTGGCACCGGCTCGGGGGCGTCCGCCTCATGCGGGCGACGTGGTCGTCGCCGGACGCGCGGTGCCCATCCCGGCCAACGGCTCAGTTGCTCCGGTGGCCTTCGGCCCTCTCGCATCGTCGGCGGTTCGCAGGGCCCTCGATGACCTCAAACCCGACGTGGTCCATGTCCACGAGCCGCTGATCCCGAGCATTGGATTGCTCGCGGTTCGAAGTCATCCGGGGCCCATTGTCGGAACCTTCCACGCGTCGGCCGAGCGCAGTTTCGGCTATCACGTCGCGGGCCCTGCACTAAGGCGCGCCGTGGCGAAACTGGCGGTGCGAACCGCTGTGTCTGATGCCGCGCGCGCTCTGGTGGCGCGCTACTTCCCCGGCGACTACAAGCTGACTCCGAACGGCATCGACGTCGCGAGCTTCTCCGAGGGATCTCGCACCGATCCTCGGCTCGACTCCAACGGTGTTGTTCCTCGGGAGGATCGAGCGCAGGAAGGGTCTCGAACCTCTGCTCCAGGCGATGACGCGTCTGCGCGGCGGCGCTCGCCTCATCGTGGCGGGTTCCGGTCCCGAGGAGCGACGGTGCCGTGCCCTCGCCACACGTCTCGCGCTCGACGTCACCTTCATGGGCAGGGTCGACGAACAACAGAAGCGGGATCTGTTCCGGTCCTGCGGTGTCTACTGCGCGCCGGCTCTCGGTGGGGAATCGTTCGGGATCGTTCTCGTCGAGGCGATGGCGGCCGGGGCGCCTGTCGTCTGCTCCGACCTTCCGGGATTCCGCGCCGTGGGTTCGGGGGCCGCGCTGCTGGTCCCTCCCGGTGACCCCGGCCGCCTCGCGGACGCGCTGCGTTCCGTGCTGCGTGACGACGAAGTGGCCGGGCGGATGTCGAAGCTCGGAGCGAAGGCCGCCGCCATATACGACTGGGCCCGGCTGGTGCCGAACGTGGAAGGGATCTACGAGGCAGCCCGTGTCCCGGTTACCGAGGCACTGAGGTACGAATAGGTCATGAACCGAAGAGCCAGACCGCTCGCCTGCCTGCTCGGCCTCGTACTGCTGGGGGCTTGCAGCTCGGCGGAACCCGAGGGCTCTGTCACCGGCGCCGGCGTGGCGCCGTCCGCGGACGCAACGGTTGCGGAGGATCCAGAGAAGAGCCCGAAGAACGACGGCGAGGGCAAAGACAACAAGGGAGCCGGGTCGACCCCCGCCGGCGAAGGAGATGGCGAAGGCGCGGGAGCCGGGGGTGGCGAGGGCGCGGGCGGGGGAGCCGGCGGAGGCTCTTCTGCCTCCGGCCAAGCGGGCGGCGGCGGGGGAAACGCCCTGTTCCCGCGCGCCGGGCGGTACGTATACGAGCAAAGTGGATACGAAGAGTTCTGTCAGGCGAGTTGTGAACGCGAGCCGCTCCCGGACGAACAACCCGTCGAGATCTCGATCCGCGAGCGGACCTCCGACTCCGCCATAGTCGACAGCGAAGCTCGAACCTCCAACACGCGAGTTGCCCGAACCACCTACAGGTTTACGCCCGATGTCGTGTTCATCACGGAGCTCTACACGCGGGTCGATGTTGGCGCATTCGATTACTCGGACTCCTACAAGCCCAAGCCTCCGATCGAATCGCTGCGTTTCCCGCCACAGGTCGGCGCGCGCTGGTCGGGGTCGTGGAAGGGGGATGTCGCCGGTGATTACTCGATCGCGATAGTCGGCCGGGAGATGGTTGCCGGCATCGAGGCCGTTCGGATCGAGACCGCCGTCACGTTCCACGGAGACCTGGAAGGAAGCTCGGATCTCACCGCGTGGATCGATCCCGAGCGACGAACGATCCTCAAGACCGACGGATTCTTGGAGGCCGAGAGCAGCTTCGGTAGATACGAAACGGAGTTCGTCACGACGCTCACATCGGGCCCGGGCTATTGAGCGCCGCCTCCGAAAGAGCGCCCGGCGTCGACGAGGCTTGGGGCGCGGATACCCATCCCAGGAATGCAGGCCGTCACAAGTGGCTAGTGGCAGTCGCGATCCCGATAGTGCTCGTTTCGGGAGCCGCCGCGCTTTTCGTCCCATGGATAGGGCTGGTCGCCTTCGTGGTTCTCGCGGCGGCCGGGATGTTCGCCATCGATCGCATGGGCCCGGTCACCCTGCGGCGGCTGGGCGCGCGCCGTCTCGCCTCCAATGAACACCCGAGGCTGACGAATCTCGTCAAGGGACTCAGCTCGGACCTTTCGATGCATGCACCAAAGCTATGGGTGATCCCCGAAAAGGGACCGAACGCGCTCGTGTGCCGCGCGCACGGACGCGCCCTGGCCGTCACCGAATCATTGGTCACGAGCTTCACGCGCACGGAGCTCGAGGCCGTCATCGCACACAGCCTGCTGAGACTGAAGACCACCGACCTCGAAGGCCTGTCCTGCGCAGTCCTGCTTGGGCGCCGCCTGACCCCGCAGGTAGGCCGAGCCGACGACATCCGAGCGGTCGCCCTAACGCGCTACCCACCCGCCCTCGCTACGGCGATAGAGAAGTCCGAGCCCTGCACCGACAGAACCGCCCCGATGTGGTTCGTAGCAACAGGTTCCACCCACCTCCCCACCACCGAGCGCATAGCCGAGCTAGCCGACCTCTAGCCACCTTCTCAGCGCGCCGGCGCCCACATTTGGGCACAGCCGCGTAAAGAAGCGCTCCGCGGTGCTTTCTTTGCAACTTGGCGTCCATATATGGACGTGATTTTGCAAAGAAGCTCCCAGTCCAAAGGCTTGCCTTAACCGAGGGCTATCAGGGCTACGCCGCCGCCGGCGAAAGCCAAGCCAACGAGTTGCACCGGAGTCATCCTCTCCTCGAGGACTATGCGCGCAAGCACAACCGTCGCGGCGGGGTACAACGATGTCAGGACGGCGACTATCGAGAGCAGGCCTTTTCGCGTCGCCAATAGATAGAAAAGGTTGGCGCCGACGTCCAGGAAGCCCGATCCCGCGATGCCCGGCAAAGTGCCTTGCGGTGGCTTGACCGTTTGTCTGGTGATCAGAGCGAGGCCGCCGACGAGCACCAACGAGGCCGAGCGACCTCCGACCAGAGGCCAGAGCCCCGCCTCGTCGCCGGTTTGGCTCAAGAAGATGAAGAACAACGAGAATCCGAAGCCGGCGATCAGGCCGTCGACGAGTCCGGGGGGTAGCCGTCGCCGGCCGACGTCGGTCGGATCTACAGGTTCGGTTTCGTGCGAGAGCGACACGAGGGTTATGGCTATCAGCGCGATGACGACACCCGCCAGCGCTAGTCCCGATGGGCGCTCGCCGTTCAGGAGCCCGTAGAGCATCGGCAGGACCGCGGCCTCAACTCCCGTCACTGGCGCGATCAGGCTCATGCGGCCCCGCGCCAGACCCCGGAACAGGAAGATGACTCCGCCTCCGCCCGCGAACCCTGCGGCCACGCCCCATAGGAGCCACTCCGCTTCGGGAACACCTTCGAGGAAGAAGGGAAGGGCCACGACCAACAAACCGGTGCCCAGCAGTTGGCCGATGAAGACGACGGTCAAAGCGTTTGTTCGGCGCGTCATGTAGCCGCCCAGGAAGTCCGCGGCGCCGTACGTGATCGCTGCCGCGAGACCGAGCAGAATCGCCACCTAAGCGGCCTCGGTGCGCGCTTCGGCGAGGGTCGCGTTGCTCAGCACTTTGAGTGCGACGAGTGCCAGTAACCCATAGACCGCGGCTGCCAGGAAGAACGGCGCGCGTAAGCCCGCGGCGCGGGCCAGCAACCCACCGATCACCGCGCCGATCGGCATCGTGCCCCAACCAAGGAGGCGATAGACGCTGTTGACGCGGCCCAGCAACCTGTCGGGAATGATCGCCTGACGCAACGACACTGTGATCACGTTCCACGCAACGATGGCCCAACCCTGGACCGCAGAAGCCGCGCCAACGACGTAGGGATCATCCGTGGTTCCGATGATGGTGAACGTCACCGCGGTCAGAGCAAGGGAAAGGAACAAGGTCGTCCCACTCCCAACAGCCTTGGCGAACCTGGGCGTGGTCATGCTTCCGACGAGGCTGCCCAGGGCAAGGCTGGTCAGGAGCAAGCCGAATCCTGCCTCGCTCAGATCGAGGATCTCGAGCGCGAACAACACGAAGATCGAGAAGCACGCGGTGTTCATCATGTTCTCCAACCCCAAGAAGATCGCCAGAGTCCGAAGCAGGCGGTGGCCCCACAGCCATCGCAATCCCTCGGCTATGTCCTGCCGCAAATTCGTTGAGGGTTGTGTGGCGTCACGAGGGGACCGGAAGCTCCCCGCGATCAGAAAGATCAACCCCGCCGAGATCGCGAACGAGGCCGCGTCGACGAAGAAAGGCAGCGTTGCGACCGCGGCGAACAGTAAGCCGCCGACCGGCGGGCCGACGAATTGATTGGCGATGAGCTCGACGGCGTACAGCCGGCCGTTCGCCTTCTCCAGTGACTCTCGGGCGACGAGCCGCGGCATGATCGCCTGGGCCGCGTTGTCGAACATCGTCTCGGCCGCGCCCAGACAGAACGCGAGGAGGTAGAGCACGAACAGGGAAGACGCTTCGCCGAGGACCATCAGCGCGAGCGCCACCATCACTCCGGCTCGGAACACGTTCGCCACCACCATGACGACGCGTCGATCCAGCCGATCCACCAGCGCGCCCGCCGGGAGCGCAAAGAGGAACCACGGCAGGGACGCGGCGAGATCGATCGCGGCAACTTTCGCCGGGTCGCGCGTCAGCGTCACCGCCAGCAACGGCAGCGCGGTCCAGCGCACGCCGTCGCCCAGGTTCGAGACCGCCGAGGCGATCCAGAGCTTGGCGTAATTGGGACCCAGGGGCGCTTGTGACATGGGGGGGAGAGGGTATTAGGACGGCGCGATGCGCCGTGCGCGTCCTCTAGGCTGGGCTTTGGAGAAGTCCTAAAGGAGTCGATCATGGCCGAGAGGGAAACGGGCGGGCTGCGCGTCAAGCGCGGGCTTGCCGACATGCTCAAGGGCGGCGTCATCATGGACGTCACCAACGCGGAGCAGGCGAAGATCGCCGAGGACGCTGGAGCCGTTGCGGTGATGGCGCTCGAGCGCGTCCCGGCAGACATCCGAGCCGAGGGCGGCGTCGCGCGCATGGCCGATCCCGAGAAGGTGGCCGAGATCGTCGAGGCGGTTTCCGTCCCGGTGATGGCGAAATGCCGCATCGGGCACTTCGTCGAAGCCCAGGTCCTGCAGTCCCTCGGCGTCGACTACATCGACGAGTCCGAAGTGCTCACGCCCGCGGACGAGGCCCACCACGTCAACAAGTGGGACTTCGACGTTCCGTTCGTGTGTGGGGCGACGAACCTGGGCGAGGGGCTCCGGCGCGTCGGCGAAGGCGCTGCCATGATCCGCTCGAAAGGCGAAGCGGGTACCGGCAACGTGGTCGAGGCCGTGCGCCACATGCGAGCCATCACCTCCGAGATGCGCAGACTGACGACTATGTCGGGCGAGGAACTGATGAGCGCGGCCAAGGAGCTGCGCGCTCCGTTCGAGCTCGTGCGCGAGATCGCTCAGACCGGCAAGTTCCCTGTGGTCCTGTTCACCGCAGGCGGGCTCGCCACGCCTGCCGATGCCGCGTTGATGATGCGGCTCGGCGCGGACGGCGTGTTCGTCGGCTCCGGGATCTTCAAGTCCGGGGATCCCGCGGTGCGGGCGCGGGCGATAGTCGAAGCCACTACCTACTTCGAAGACCCGGACATCATCGCCAAGGTGAGCCGCGGGCTCGGCGAGGCGATGGTCGGCATCGAGATCTCCGACATCCCGGAGGCCGAAAGGCTCGCTCGCCGGGGATGGTGAAGGTCGGAGTCCTCGCCCTTCAGGGCGACGTGCGCGAGCACACCAGTGCCCTCGAGGGGGCCGGCGCGCTATCGATAGCGGTCAAGTACGAGCGTCAACTCGCCGACGTCGACGCGCTGATCCTTCCGGGCGGCGAGTCCACCACTATCGGGAAGCTTCTCGACCGGTTCGCGCTTCTCGACCCGTTGAGGGAGCGCGTTGCCGCGGGGATGCCGCTGTACGGAACCTGTGCCGGGATGATCCTCATGGCCGCGCAGGTGGTGGGCCACGAGGATGCTCCGCATCGCCTTGGGATGCTCGATGTGAGCGTCAGGCGCAACGCCTACGGGCGCCAGGTCGACTCTTTCGAGACCGACCTTGATGTGACCGGACTCGACGAGCCGTTCCACGCGGTCTTCATCCGGGCCCCTGTGGTGGAGTCGGTTGGGGCTGACGTCGAGGTGCTGGCCCGTTGTGACGGCGCTCCCGTACTGGTAAGACAGGGAAGCATGCTCGCGTCGAGCTTCCACCCGGAGGTCTCAGGCGACGCGCGCATACACGAGTTGTTCGTCGAGATGGTGGAGCACTGATGTCGGGTCATTCGAAGTGGGCGACGATCAAGCGCAAGAAGGGCGCGGCCGATGCCCAGCGCGCCAAGCTATGGGCGAAGCTCCTGCGCGCGGTCGAGGTGGCCGCGCGTGGAAGGGGGGGGCAACCTCGACGGGAACCCCATGCTCGCCTCCGCGGTGGAGAAAGCCAAGGGCACGTCCGTCCCCAACGACAACATCGACCGCGCTATCAAGCGGGGGACCGGCGAGTTGCAGGGCGAGGCTTACGACGAGACCGCGTACGAGGGCTATGCGCCGGGTGGCGTCGCCGTCCTCGTCCACGCGCTGACGAACAACCGCAACCGCACCTCGCAGGACGTTCGGGCCGCGTTCAACGGCCGCGGCGGCAAGATGGCCGAGCCCGGCGCCGTCGCATGGATGTTCGAGCCCAAGGGCTTGGTGATAGTCAACGCGGGCAGCGCGGGTGAGGAAGACGTATTCCTTGCAGCGGCTGATGCGGGGGCCGAGGACGTCCGCGCCTCAGGCGACACGATCGAGGTCGTCACCGACCCGGCCGATCTGAAGGCGGTAGAGGATGCTCTGAAGGAGGCCGGCATCGAGATCGAATCGGCCGAGCTCACCCATGTGCCCAAGTCGACGGTTCCGGTTGAAGAGGCGGATGCAAAGAAGGTCCTGAACCTCATCGACACGCTCGAAGAGCTCGACGACGTCCAAGAGGTCTATGCCAACTTCGATATCTCGGACGATGTCCTCGCCGCGCTCGCTTCCTGAGGATCCTGCGGCTCGCGGGTATCGCTCGCGCTCGGCGAGACCGGATGGGCCTGCGCCCTCACCGACGCGCGCTGGACCCTTGTATGGGTGTCGGACGATCTAGCCACGCTGCTGGGTGAGGCCGATCCCGACAAGCTCGGGATCGGAAGGCACATGATCGAGGCTTACTGCACGGAGGCGTGGACGGCCAGCGCGTCGGAGGACAGTCAGATCCGCGCCTTTCTGAGGTTCGGCCCGACGATGATGGCGGACACCGGCAGGCACGAGTTCCTGGAAGTGCTGCGAGGTTTGCCGGAGCACTCTCATTTCCATCCGGAATTGACCGAGCGGCTGCCGGAGTTCGCGCTTGCCATGGAGCCGGCGACTGAGCTTCCGCTGGTCTCGGTCGAGAAGCTTGACTACACCCAGGGTGACCTGCCCACCATCGACGTCAGCTACGCGTACTTCCGGATCAACGACCACGATGGATCGGCGGTAGGGAACCTCGCCATCTACGGCTCTGCACTCCCGGCCCGCGTGCTCGCTCTAGTCGCTCGTGGAGACCGAGGGATGTTCGAACGCATGGAGCGCTTGGTCGAGCCGGGGCGCAGACAAGCCGCCGTGCTGTTCGCTGACCTCGAAGACTCTTCCGTGCTCTCACGCAAGCTCCCCAGCAGTGCTTACTTCAGGCTGATCCGGGCGATCACCACGGCCATGGACGGCGTCATCATCGAACGCTCCGGGATCGTCGGGAAGCACGCCGGCGATGGAGTCAGCGCGTTCTTCCTAGCGGACGACCTGGGTTCGCCCTCCCAGGCCGCTGCCGCGGCGATCGCCGCAGCGCGAGAGATGACCGAGGCTGCGGGACGGGCGGCCAAGGAAGTTGCCGAGGACACCGGCCTATTCGACGTCGTGTCGTGCGTGATCAACGTGGGGGTCCATTGGGGCGGCCGGCTCTACATGGGCCAACTCGTGACCGGCGGCCGGCTGGAAGTGACCGCTCTTGGCGACGAGGTGAACGAGTGCGCTCGGATCCAAGACGCGGCCCGCGGCGGGCGAGTCCTCGCATCCAAGAGCCTGATCGAGCACCTAACCGACGACGACGCCCGCGCCCTCACCCTCGACCCCGAGGGAGTCGTCTACACGACTGTTGCCGACCTCCCCGGAGTAAGCGAGAAGGCCGTGCGCGACGCCGGAGGCATCCCGATAACCGCCCTGTAGCGGGGATCAGTGGCTGTGGCGCTGCCTGTATAGCTCAGCCTTGGTCCTGTTGCCGCAGGTTTCCATCGAGCACCATGCTCCGGAGCGATTGCGCGAGCCGTCGTAGAAGGCCCACCGACAAGAGTGGCGCAGACATGCCTTGAGACGCGGCCAGGTTCCATCGGCCATCGCGGTGTGAACCGCGCCCAGCAACTCGCCGACGGCACGATCCATGCCCGATGCATCGGGCACCAGCCTCGAGGACGAGGCACCTTCGAACTCGACCACCAGCCGCGCTGCAGCCGCTTCGTGGTTGAGCGTCTCGGGAGCCCGAGGATCGGGATCGCTACCCCCGTTTACCAAGAGCAGTGAGCGCAAGGCCTCGCGCACGGTCTTAGCGCGCTCGAGATCCGAGGGGTCGAGGCGAACGTCATGCCCGACCAGGGAGCGCTCCGCCAGCCAGGCACCCAATGCCGCGGGGGAGTCCAGCTCCTCCTCACCGCCTTCGAGATCGGCGGTATTGACGAAATCCTGGACCAGCCGTAGCCGCCCTGGAGCAAGTCGATCTCCCATCAGTGCTCAACCCTATCTCGTAACCGATGAAAACACTTGACAGGTTAGAGCGTAACCACTAAAGTTGTCAAGACAGTTACGGAACAGCTCCGAAGGAGGGAGACGTCATGCACCCAGGGTTGTTGGATGGGCTCGCCGAAGAGCGCAGGCTGCAGCTCGCCGAAGACGTCCGCCGGTCCCGCAGTCGTAGCAGGCGTCGTTACCGCAGCCGCAGGATGATCGGGCTGATCAAGGGGATGCTCGGTCTCCCGCCGGCAAGCTGACATCGGCCGGAAAACCGTCTTCCCGTCACCCCCCTCATCTAGGCTGGCGAACAGACGTTCGCACTCGATGCGGGGAGGCGGTTGGAAGTGAAGGTGATGGGCATCGACCCCGGTATCGCCACCACGGGGTACGCGGTGATCGAGCGCTCCGGCAGCCGGTTGGTCCCTGTGAAGGTGGGGGTCATCAGGACTTCAAGGGACGACCCTCAAGCTTCCCGATTGGTCGATCTCCACGAAGGCCTATCCGCGCTGATGGACGACACCGACCCTGAAGCCCTGGCTATCGAGCGCCTGTTCTTCAACGCCAATGTCCGGACTGCCATGGCCGTCGGCCAGGCCGCCGGCGTTGCGCTGCTGGCAGCCGGGCAACGAGACATTCCTGCATCCGAATACACCCCGCCCGAAGTCAAACAGTCGGTCACCGGCACCGGCTCGGCCACCAAGAAGCAGGTCCAGGCCATGGCGGCTTCCCTGTTGGGGATACGAGTCGCGATCGAGCCGGCCGACGCCGCCGATGCCTGCGCCCTCGCTATCTGCCACCTGACCCGTGCCGGTTTGACGCGCGCCTTGGAGGAGGTACGGACGAGATGATCGGGTCACTCGAAGGACGCGTTGCTGCGCTCACTGTGGACGGTTGCCTGCTGGAAGTGGGCGGTGTGGGTTACCGGCTGGCGTGCTCGACGACGACGAGGGTCGCGCTTCCCAGTATCGGCGAGAGCTGCCGGCTCTGGACCCATCTGCAGGTGCGCGAAGACGCCCTGTTGCTATTCGCATTCACGACTGAAGGCGAACAGACGATGTTCGAAGCGCTGTTGACCGTGGGGGGAGTGGGGCCGAAGGTGGCGCTCGCTCTCTGCTCTGCGATGTCACCCGACGAGTTCCGCGCGGCCCTCGTGTCAGAAGACGTCACGTCGCTCGCGGCCGTCCCGGGCATCGGCAAGAAGACTGCCCAGAGGATCCTTCTGGAGTTGAAAGAGAAGCTGGCGCTCCCTCAGAGCAACGGCTCGGTTGGGACGGATGCAATCGCGCGAGCGCGATCCGCGCTCGAGAACCTCGGATATTCGTCGGGCGAGATCCGAGTGGCGCTCGCGGAGATCTCCGAGGAGGACGCGAGTGTGCAGGAAGTCGTCCGATCCGCTCTGAAGGTCCTCGCGTGACGATGGAAGAGGTCCTCGTGCCGACGACCGTCCCGGAGGACTCCGAGAGCGAAGGCTCTCTGCGTCCACGGACGCTCGACGAGTTCATCGGACAGCCGGAGCTGAAAGAGCACCTCGGGATCGTCATCGAAGCGGCCCGCGGTCGCGGCGACCCAGTGGGCCACCTGCTGCTGTGCGGTCCCCCCGGCCTCGGCAAGACGACCCTCGCGCACGTGATCGCGCATGCGCTCGAGGGTGACTTGAGACAGACCTCCGGCCCCGTCCTCGAGCGCGCGGGGGACCTGGCGGCGATCCTCACCAATCTTGCCGACGGCGACGTGTTGTTCATCGACGAGGTGCACCGGCTTCCGCGCACGGTCGAAGAGCTTCTCTATCCCGCGATGGAAGACGGACAGCTCGACCTCGTAATAGGCAAGGGCCCCAGCGCACAGTCGATCAGACTGTCCCTTCCCCGATTCACGCTCGTCGGGGCCACCACCAGGGCCGGTTTGATCACGGGACCGATGCGCAGTCGCTTCGAGCTCGTCGAGCGGCTGGACCTGTACCCGCGCGCCGATCTCGAGACCATCGTGGTCCGCTCGGCCCGGATCCTCGGTGTGGAGGTCGATTCCGGAGGCGCGGACGAGATCGCCTGCCGGGCGCGCGGGACGCCGCGGATCGCGAACCGGCTGCTACGACGGGTGAGGGACTACGCCGAGGTGCGCGCCGACGGAAGCATCGATCGCAAGGTCGCCCGCAAGGCTCTCGAGGTGTTCAAGGTGGACGAAGCGGGGCTCGACAAGCTCGATCGCGCCCTGTTACACGCTCTGGTCGTGAAGTTCGGCGGCGGCCCCGTCGGCGTCGGCACTCTCGCCGTAACCGTCGGCGAGGAAGTGGACACGATCGAGGATGTGTGTGAGCCGTTCCTCATGCAGGTCGGTCTGATGCAGCGCACTCCGCGAGGACGTGTGGCCACTCCGGCCGCGTTCAGCCACCTGGGTCTCGAGCCGCCACCCACCGGCATCTCGCTCTTCAGCCCCTAACGCTCCCTAAGCACGGGGCGCTATAGGATAGGCAGCCGTGAGCCGCTGCCTGCGGCTTCGTTCGCGTTTAGGCCTAATGAAGAAGGACGTGAGGTTCCTTGGAGTCGTCGGCTATCTCTAGCTTGATCTTCCTCGTACTGCTGGTCGGGATCTTCTATTTCATGTTGATCCGGCCCCAGAAGCGCCGTGTCGAGCAGCACAGGACTCTGGTCGAAAGCCTCGGCATCGGCGATGAGGTCGTGACCATCGGCGGCCTCCATGGGTCGGTGAAGACGATCGGGGAGGACGACATCGAGCTCGAGGTGGCGCCGGGCACAACCCTCAAGTTCGTGAAGTCGGCGATCCACCATCGGGTCACGGAGGACTCTCGACGCCCCCGTGGACGCCGCGGAGGAATAGTTGGAGGGAGCAACCGACCCGGTCGACGGTTTAACCGAGGCGCCGGAGGACTCGGCTCCGGCCCCGGGCCGACTGGGTGACGCCGTTTCGATAGAGAGCGTCGTCCGCGGAGACCAAGAGACGAAGAAGCCGGTCCGGTCCGGTGCCGGCTCGACGCCGCCGCAACCGCGGAGCGAGATCACGCTGGACGACGTCCAGGGGCACGACGGCGTCAAGACGTTCATCTCGCTGGCCGACCGGCATCTCGGCGAGCTTGGCTACACCGAACATGGATTCCGCCACGCCGGTCTGGTGGCGAAGATCGCCTACAACGTCCTGCACCGGCTCGAGTTCGACGATCGTTTCGCAGAGCTCGGAGCCATCGCCGGCTACCTGCACGACATGGGCAACTTCGTGTCGAGGACGATGCACTCTCAGACGGGGGCCGCGATCACGTACAGCCTCCTTCGTGAGATCGGTATGACCTACGGCGAGATCGGCGTGATCCTGGCCGGGATCGGCAACCACGAAGAAGAGTTCGGCAACCCCGTGAACCCCGTCGGCGCCGCCCTGATCGTGGCCGACAAGTCGGATGTCCATCGCAGCCGCGTACGCGTCAAGGACCCCAACCTCTTCGACATCCACGATCGGGTGAACCATGCCGTGGAACACTCCTTCCTGCGCGTCGACACCAACGCGCGTACCCTGACGCTCGAATTGAAGGTGGATACGGAGATTGCCGGCCTGATGGAGTACTTCGAGATCTTCCTCTCGCGCATGGTGATGTGCCGCCGCGCCGCCGAATACCTCGAGTGTCAATTCAAGATCGACATCAATGGGACGAAGCTCTTATGAAGACGGGTCGCTACAAGTTCAATCTCTTCCTGTCCCTGTTCGTCGCCTTCGGGGGCTTGACCTACGTCCTCGTGACCGAGCAGGCACCGCGTTTGGGGCTCGACCTCGAGGGCGGGATCAGCGTCATCCTTTCGGCCACGGGCGAAGACCTCGACGAGGGGGTTCTGGATAAGACGGTCGAAGTCATCCGGCAGCGAGTCGACGAGCTGGGAGTGGCCGAGCCCGAGGTGACGCGCGGAGAAGAGAACATCTTCGTCCAACTTCCCGGCGTAGAGAACGAAGAGCGCGCGCTCGAGCTGATCGGCACGACCGCGCAGCTGACCTTCCGCGAGGTGCTCGAGACGATCCCGCCCCCGAGGGGCGGAAAAGAGCAGACCGTTACGGCCACCGCCGAGGTTGGACCCGAGCTCGACGACGAGGAAGTCATCTATCCGGACTCCACAGACGAAACGATCCTCTACCGGCTCTCTCCGGCCGCCGTCAGCGGGGACGTGATCACCAATGCGGACGCCTCCCCCGATCCCAATACGGGCGTGGATTGGTTCGTCGAGATCGAGATGAACGAGGAAGGCACCGAAGACTGGGCCACGCTGACCAGCGACCAGGCATGCCAGCGAGACGAGGGGAAAGACGACCGGATAGCCATCGTGCTCGACGGCGAGGTCGTGGCCGCCCCGGGGATGCAAGCTCCCGATGCGGGGGGGTCCGGGGTCGAGTGCGGAACCGGCATCGACGACGGGAAGTCGGTGATCGACACCCCGGGCAACCCGGACGCGGACTCACCCACCACGAGCGAGGAAGAGGCGAAGGACCTGGCCCTCGTCTTGCGCTACGGGTCCCTGCCCATCACCCTCGAGCAACAAGAGGTCAATCAGGTGTCGCCGACGCTCGGAACCGACTCGCTGAACGCCGGACTTCAGGCCGGGCTGCTGGGACTCTTCCTCGTGATGCTCTACATGATCGTGTACTACCGAGCCCTTGGGTTCATCGTGTGGCTCGGCCTCGCCATCTTCGCTTCCCTGATCTACACGATCATGACGTTGCTGAGTGAAACCGCCGGCCTCGCGCTGACCCTCGCCGGTGTCGCCGGAATCATCGTGTCCATCGGTGTGACCGCGGACTCGTACATCGTTGCGTTCGAGCGTCTGAAGGACGAAGTAAGGGCAGGGAAGTCTGTCCGTGCCGCAGTCGAGCGAGGAATGAGCCGATCGTTCAAGACGATCTTGGTTGCAGACTTCGTAACCGGCTCCGGGGCGATAATCCTGTTCTTCCTCGCCGTCGGGGCAGTGCGGGGCTTCGCCCTAACTCTTGGTCTGGCGACGATCGCCGATGTGCTCGTTGCCTACTTCTACACGCGTTCGGCGGTCCACCTACTGGCGCGCACGAAACGGTTCTCAGGGACCGGTTTCTTCAGCTTGCGCAGGGCTCTCGGGGAGGTGGACTCGTGAGCAAGGGTTTGCTCTCCCGGCTCTATCACGGCGACACCAAGATCGATTTCATCGGCCGCCGCCGGACGTGGTTCGCGATCTCGGGTGTGGTCGTCGCCCTCTGTCTCCTGTCGATCGCGGTCAGGGGGCTCAACTTCGGGATCGAGTTCGAGGGAGGGCTCCAGATCAAGGTGCCCGTGGCAGAAGACGGCCCCCTCGGCGACGTGGAGGACCTCGACGTCATCTCTGCGGTCCGCGACGACATCGGGGTCGATGCCCAGATCCAGGTGGAGGGCGAGGGCTCAGACCGTGGCGTGATCGTCCAGATCAAGGAGGTCGGCGAGGAAGAGGCCGTCGAGATCGAGTCGGCGGTCGAGGACACGGTCGGCGGGGAAGTGACCGACCGCCAGCAGATCGGGAGCAAGTGGGGGGGCGAGATCACCCGGAAGGCGCTGCGTGCGCTCCTGATCTTCCTGGTCGTGATCGTGGCCTTCATCTCCTGGCGGTTCGAATGGAAGATGGCGATCGCGTCGATGATCGCCCTCATCCACGACCTCATCATCACGGCAGGCGTTTACTCGCTCATCGGCTTCGAAGTCACCCCCTCGACCGTGATCGCGATCCTGACGATCCTGGGTTATTCCCTGTACGACACGGTCGTCGTGTTCGACAAGCTCGAAGAGAACACGACCGTTCTCGCGGCAACGGGGCGCATGACCTATGCGGACGCCGCCAACCTTTCTTTGAACCAGGTGTTCATGCGTTCGCTGAACACGTCCCTGGCCACCATCCTCCCGGTCGGCGCATTGCTCGCTGTGGGTGCCGGCCTTCTCGGTGCCGAGACGCTGAAGGACCTCGCACTGTCGCTCTTCGTCGGGCCTACTCGTCGGCGCCTACTCATCGATCTTCGTCGCCAGTCCCGGTGCTGTCGGTGTGGAAAGAGCGGGAGCCGCTCTATCGCAACGTTCGCGAGAAGGCTCTGCGCAACGCCCGTAAGGCTGCAGCCGCCGCACCCGAGGCGGATGGCCCGGCGGAGGAGGGCGAGGAGGCCACTCCCGCCGCGGTTTCAGTGGCAGCGAAGAAGCCGACTTCTGCAAGTCCAGGTGCGGCCCCTCGCTCCAGAGCAGGAAGCAAGAAGGTCAAACGCCGCAAGCGGAGGTAGCTATGACCCACCAGCCCAATCACGAGTGGCTCAAGGAACACATCCGCGACATCCCGGATTTCCCCAAGCCCGGGATCGTCTTCAAGGACATCACTCCGTTGCTCGCCGATCCGAAGGCCTTCACGTATTCGATCGACGCGATCGCGCACCACTTCGATCGCGATCAGATCGACAAGGTCCTCGGGATCGAGGCGCGAGGGTTCATGGTCGCCGCCCCCTTGGCCTACCGGATCACGGCCGGCCTGATCCCCGTTCGGAAGAAGGGCAAGCTCCCGTGGGAGGTCGAGTCCCAGGAATACGAGCTGGAGTACGGCGTCGACCACCTCGAGGTCCATCGTGACGCGATCGACTCGGGGGACCGCATCCTGATCGTCGACGACGTCCTGGCAACGGGAGGGACCGCCGAGGCGACGGCATCGCTGACCGAAAGATGCGGGGGGAAGGTAGCCGGCATCGCGACGCTGATGGAGCTCGGCTTCCTCGGAGGACGCGAGCGACTGGGCAATTACGAGGTCTACAGCCTCATCAGTTACTAGCTACAAATGGCTACGAGTGGCTAGCTAGGACTCCAACTTTCTTCGGCACGAGAGAAACCAAGGGCGCAAAGTCCCTGTTGCTTCGCGAAACCTCTAACTACGCTGGGCTCGTGACCGCTCAGGAAGGTACGGCTCATGATGGTGGAGAGCGCCGATCGCTGCGCTACATCAGGCTGGCCGCCTTCCTTGCCCGGCAACCGGACAACGTCGAACGACTCGAGATGTCCATGTCGGAGCTCGAGGAAGTCATCGGGGCCACCTTGCCTCCCAACGCCCGGTTCCCATCGTGGTGGCGTAACGACGACCGCAAGCTGCACAGCAGGGCCTGGCTGTCGGCCGGTTGGAAGGTGACCGACGTCGCGGGAGAGAAGTCCCTGATCACCTTCGTTCGCAACGAAGGAGCGGCAAGCCAAGCCTGATTAGCACAGGTCGCCCGGCAAGTCGCTGCATAATGACGTATGGGCTCAACGCCACAGACCGACCGCGTTCCTCCTGAGGCTCCCGCAAGGGGGGTCAAGGCCGTCCTCAAGAAGGTTCGGTCGCGGACCGGAGACGGCACCGATTTAGAGCGCTTGATCAAAGAGGTGCGCACCCGTCGCCCAAAGGCTTCGACACGAGCGATCGAGCGCGCCTGGGAGATCGCGGAAGCCTGCCACGAGGGACAGGTGCGGAAGTCGGGCGATCCTTTCATCACGCATCCGATGGGCGTTGCCACCGTCCTTGCACAGCTGGGGCTCGACGCAACGACTGTGGCTGCTGGTTTGCTCCACGACGCGGTCGAGGACACCTCGCTCACACTCGCCGAGGTAGAGGAAGAGATGGGTTATGAGGTCGCGATGCTCATCGACGGGGTGACGAAGCTCGACAAGATCCGTTACCGCTCAGCGGAACAGACGAGGGCCGAGAACCTCCGGAAGATGATGATCGCGACGGCCCGCGACATCAGGGTGCTGCTCATCAAGATCGCAGACCGGCTTCACAACATGCGAACGCTCGGTCCCTTGCGGCCCGAGAAGCGTGTGCTTATTGCGCGCGAGACGCTCGATATCTATGCGCCGCTCGCGCATCGTCTCGGCATGTACGCGATCAAGTGGGAGCTCGAGGATCTTGCCTTCCAAACCCTTCATCCGAAGCCGTACGAAGAGATCGAGTCACTCGTCAGCCAGCGCCAGCCCGAACGTGAGCGGAAACTGGAAGAGGTCGTGGACGAGCTCAACGCCAAGCTTCGCGACGTGAAGCTGAAGGCCGAGATCTCGGGCCGGCCCAAGCACCTCTATTCGATCTACGAGAAGCTGGTGCTTCGCGGCAAGGAGTTCGACGAGATCTTCGACCTCATGGGCATCCGGGTCGTGGTCGACACGGTGAAAGATTGCTACGGCGCACTGGGAGCGATCCACACGCTCTACACGCCGGTCCCTGGTCGGTTCAAGGACTACATAGCAATGCCCAAGTTCAACATGTACCGGTCACTGCACACGACCGTTATGGCGCCCGGCGGCCGACCGATGGAGATCCAGATCCGGACCCAGGAGATGCATCGCGCCGCGGAGTACGGGATAGCCGCCCACTGGCTCTACAAAGAGCAACAGAGCGGCAAGATCCCCGAGGAAGAGATCGCATGGCTCCGGCGGGTGATGGATTCACAGCAGGACTCCTCCGACCCGAAGGAGTTCATGGAGTCGTTGAAGATCGACCTCTACCTGGATGAAGTCTTCGTCTTCACCCCCAAGGGTGACGTGGTGGCGCTTCCTCGAGGAGCTACGCCCCTGGACTTCGCCTACGCGATCCACACAGAGGTAGGACATCGCACGGTGGGAGGAAGGGTTAACGGGCGGCTGGTCGCGCTGAGCCACGAACTCACCTCCGGGGACTCCGTCGAAGTCATCACGTCGAAGGGACCCGCCGGACCGTCACGGGACTGGCTCCAGGTGGTGCAGACGCCTCGAGCGCGCAACAAGATCAGGCAATGGTTCGCACGCGAACGCCGTGAAGATGCCCTCGTTCAAGGCAAGGAAGCCTTGGCCACGGCGTTCAGGAAACAGGGTCTGGCGATCGAAAAGATCACTAAGAGCGGAACGCTGGAGCACATCGCGCACGAGTTGAGACTGACCGACCTGGATTCACTGTACGTAGCGGTGGGCGAGGGAAAGCTCTCCACCCAGACAGTTGCCACTCGCGCCCTTCGTGTTCTGAAGCCAGAAGACGCGGTTGAGACGCCGGTCGTCCGCCCCAAGCGGACGCGCAAGCCGCGCGGGAAGGGCGTAATCGTCGAAGGCCACGAGGACCTCCTCGTCCGTCTGGCGAGATGCTGCACGCCCGTGCCCGGCGATGCCATCGTCGGCTTCCTGACGAGGGGTCGGGGCGTTTCTGTCCACCGGAAGGATTGTCCGAACGCGAAGGCCCTCGAGACCGCAGAAGGCGACCGGATGGCCGAAGTCTGGTGGGACGATCGCCAGGCCGGCACGTTCGTCGTGACGATCCAGATCGAGGCCCTCGACCGAACAAGGCTGCTGAGAGACATAACCTCGGCCATCTCCGACGAGGGCGTGCTCATCCTCTCCTCCAGCTCAAAGACCGGCCGCGACGGCATCGCTGCGTTCGTCTTCACCTTTGAGATGGCGGATGCCGGGCATCTGAGGCACGTGTTGCAGAACATCCGGCGGGTCGAGTCCGTATTCGATGCCTACCGCATAGTCCCGTCCGGAGCTCGGCCACAGTAAGCAGAGTGGAATCTAGGCGGAGCATCACCATCCTTTTCGTCGCGACGGCACTGCTCGTCGCTTCTTGCACCCCGAGTGACGACCCACAGGCTGCCGTAGAAGAGGTGCCCGCGGCCGTGCTCGCTGCTGAGGAATTCCTCGGCTCCTGGAGCGATCAAGATGCGGACGCCATGGTCGAGATGTTCGAAGGCCCGGTGCAGACGACGACCGCGACTCAACTGAGCCGGTTGTTCGAGCGCATCCAGCGCGATGGGGCGATCGAGGAGATCGCCGTCACGCAAACCACGACGGCCGCTCTAGCGGTGCCGGAAGGCGACGACACGACGGCCACGATCGACTACCAGATCGTCTACGAATCGTCCGCCGTCGAGGAGATCGATCCTCTGGTTGGTGAGTTCGACATGGTCTTCGACGACGAGGTCGAGGAATGGCTCGTCGATTGGGACGACTCGCTCATGTGGCCCGGCCACGAGGACGCAGCCGGTTTGCAGTTGGTGACCAAGTGGCCTCGCCGAGGCCCCATCCTCGACCGCAAGGGCAGGAAACTCGCGGTCGGCACTGGGGAGAGTCGTAGTTACCCCTTCGGTTCTCTGGCAGGGAGCGTGATCGGGCACATCGAGTCGGTGACGAAGAAAGACCTGAAGGAAGACCCTGGGCTCGCTTACGCGCTCGGCGATCTCCGAGGCGCTTCGGGGATCGAGGAGGCCTACGAAGAGCGCCTCGCCGGCTCGCCGGCGTCCAAGCTGAAGCTCGTCGACGATGACGGCGAGCGCGTGGGGACGCTCGGCCGGCAAGCCGCGATCCGTGGCCGCCCGGTGAAGACCACGCTCGACATGAAAGTGCAGCGCGCGGCACAGGGCGCCTATGGATCCACAACCGGAGGCGGCGTCGTCCTGCAACCCTCGACGGGCGACATCCTCGCCGTAATGGACGGCAGCCCCTTCGACCCCAACAACTACGTGGGGGTGAACGGCATCGAACCCTTCAACCGGGCCCTGTCGGGTCTGTACCCGCCCGGCTCCTCCTTGAAGGTAATGACGGCTGCCGCCGCGCTGGATTCGGGAGAAGTGACGGCAACGACGAAGGTGACGGGTCCATCCGAATACAAGGGCGTGCGCAACTTCGAATCGGGCACGTTCGGCACGATCAGCTTCGCGACCGCCCTACAGAACAGCGTCAACACGGCGTTCGCCCAGATCGCCGAGAAGTTGGGAGCCAAGAAGCTGACACGCTACGCGGAGAAATTCGGATTCAACCGGCCGCACGACACGCTACTGGGCACCGCGGACTCATCGTTCCCCTTCCCAGAAGACCTGGGCGACTTGATGTGGGGATCGATCGGCCAGGCTCAGGTCCTCGCGACCCCACTCCAGATGGCGACGCTCCCGGCGACGGTTGCGAACGACGGGGTGCGCATGGAACCGCGCATCTCGCTCCTGGAACCCAAGAACCCGACCAAGGTCATGTCCCCCGAAGCGGCGGCAACGTTGACTGAGTTGATGAGAGCGGTCGTCATCGGCGGCACGGGCACGGCCGCCAACATCTCGGGAGCCAATGTCGCGGGCAAGACCGGGACGGCCGAAGTGTCCATCGAGGGCGCGATCCAGAACCACGCATGGTTCGTGGCGTTCGCTCCTTCCGACGAGCCACTCCTTGCCGTTTCGGTGGTCGCCGAGCTGGGTGGGGTTGGAGGCCAGGTGGCGGCGCCCATCGCCGGACGAGTGATCGCAAGCCGTCCTTCCCGCTCTGCAATGAGGGCCGTCATACAGCGCGTTTCGTCGGCGCGCGTGACGGTGGACGGCCGGGAGACGGGCAGCATCGGCCGCGGGCTGTTGATATTGCTGGGTATCTCGCCCGGGGATGGCGAGTCCGAGACGGCATGGCTCGCCGACAAGGTGGCCAATCTGCGGATCTTTTCCGACGATGACGACAAGATGAATCTTTCGCTGCTGGACATCGAGGGGGAGGCCCTGATCGTCTCCCAGTTCACCCTCTACGGCGATGCCCGCAAGGGTCGCCGCCCGTCGTTCATCAAGGCCGCTCAGGGCCCCGCGGCCGAAGCGCTGTACGACCGAACCGTCGATCAGGTGCGGGCGCTTGGGATCACCTGTGCGACCGGCGAGTTCGGAGCGATGATGGACGTCGAGCTGACCAATGAAGGACCGGTGACGATCCTCCTCGACTCCGAGAAGACGTTCTAGGCCTTCAGGGCGCGGCGGGCAGCGTCGGTGATGGCGCCCGGGGTCAGTCCGTATTGGGTCAGCAGTTCTTCCGGAGTTCCCGACGTGGCGTAGGTGTCGCCCAGGTTCACGAACGTGACCGGCACGGGCCGGTGGTCCGTTAGGACCATCGCCACGGTCGAGCCCAGCCCTCCGTAGGCCAGGTGCTCTTCGGCGACGACGACCGCCTCGGTCTCGTTTGCAGCGCGCTCGATCGCTTCCGTATCGATGGGCTTGACGGTATGCATGTCCAGCACCCGGGCCTCCACGCCGTCTTCGGCGAGCGCAGCGGCGGCATCGAGTGCCATCGCGACCATGATCCCGTTGGCGATGAGCGTCACGTCGTCGCCCTCGCGCAAGGTGTTGGCCCTGCCGACATGGAAATCGGCGCCGTCCGGATATATGACCGGCACATCCGGCCGTCCGCATCGAAGGAAGGTGGGACCATCCCGCTCGATCATCCGCTGTGTCGCCATCGCGGCGCTGGGACCGTCGGCGGGAACGATCACCGTGAACCCCGGTAGCGCGCATGCGAGCGCGACATCCTCGATCGCCATCTGTGAAGGACCGTCCTCACCTATCGAGATGCCCGCATGACTTCCGACGAGTTTGACGTTCACGTTGGGGAACGCGATCGACATGCGGATCTGGTCGAAGGCATTGGACATCAGGAACGTCGAGAACGACGAGGCAACGGCGATCTTGCCGGAAGAGGCCAGTCCCGCCGCTATCCCCACCATGTTCGATTCCGCGATGCCGACGTTGAAGAACCTCTCGGGGTAGCGCTCCGCGAACTTGTTCGTGAAGGTCGAGTTGTTGACGTCGCCGTCCACCACGGCGATGCGCTCGTCCTTGCCGAGCTCCCCGAGCGCGTCTCCGAACGCGGCCCTGGTCGACTGGCCTTTCTCGAATTCGACGCGAGTGATCCCGAACATCAAGCGCCGATCTCGACTAGGGCTTGCTCCGCCTGCTCGCGAGAGCGGCTTGCCGTGCCATTTGCCGGGCTCGGCTTCGAGAAGGGAGACGCCCTTGCCTTTGACCGTCCGGGCGACGATTGCCTGGGGGGAACCTTTCACGGAGCGAGCCCAGGCGAAGGCTTCGGCAACTTCGTCGAGCGAGTGCCCGTCGATCTCACGAGCCTCCCATCCGAAGGCCGAGAGCTTGTCGGTCAAGGGGTCGAGCGGCTGGATGTCGGCCACGGCACCCGTCTGCTGGTATCCGTTGTGGTCGAGGATGAGTGTGAGGTTGTCGACCCCGTGGTTGCCGGCATACATGATCGCTTCCCAGATCTGCCCCTGCTCGGTCTCGCCGTCGCCGGTCATGACGTAGACGCGATAGTCCCGCCCGTCGATCCCGGCGGCAAGAGCATGTCCCACTCCGATAGACAGTCCCTGGCCGAGCGATCCGGTGGACGCCTCGACGCCGGGAACCCGGCACATGTTCGGATGCCCTTCCAGCCGAGAGCCCAACTTGCGAAGTGTGGCCAGCTCGTCGACCGGGAAGAACCCGGCCTCGGCGAGGACCGCGTAGAGCCCGGGAGCTCCGTGCCCCTTGCTCAGGATGAAGCGATCGCGGTCGGGATCTTGTGGGTTGGAGGGATCGATGCGGAGCACGCCGCCGAAATAGAGCACCGTGATCGCCTCGACCATCGAGAGAGAGGTCGAGGGGTGACCGGAGCCTGCCTCCGTGGTCGACGTCACGATGTGACGGCGGAGCCGGCGCGCGATCGCGTCCAGTTCGGATCGCTCTTCGGCACACGCTGACGGCATGGGGGCTTATCTATCACAGCCGAGTGGACGTCGGCCTCCACTTAGGATGCCTGGATGTCCCTCGAATCCGAATCTTTTCGCGGGGCGGGTGGGGGCACCAAAGGGGACCAACGACGTCCTGCCTCCCGAGAGCAAGAGCTGGCGGCGGGTGATGAACCTCGCCTTGGACGAAGTGTTCCCTCGTGCCGGCTATGCCCCCATCGAAACCCCGGCATTCGAGCACACGGAGGTCTTCGAGAGGGGGGTGGGCGGGACCAGCGACGTCGTGACTAAGCAGATGTACTCGTTCGAGGACCTCGGCGGGCGCTCGCTCACATTGCGGCCGGAGGGCACGGCGCCGACCATGCGGGCGG
The DNA here is from genome assembly GCA_963786155.1 of uncultured Actinomycetes bacterium. Lineage (GTDB taxonomy): Bacteria > Actinomycetota > CADDZG01 > CADDZG01 > WHSQ01 > CAWAXW01. Next base: position 1,372,850 of record CAWAXW010000006.1, read on the forward strand.
TGCTCGAACACCGCTTCGAGCGCGGCCCGCTCCCGGTGAAGCTGAGCTACGCGGGCCCGATGTTCCGGCAGGAGCGCCCTCAGAAGGGCCGCTACAGGCAGTTCTACCAAGTGGGCATCGAAGCGATCGGATCGGACTCCGCCGGTGTGGACGCGGAAGTCATCGAGATCGGGATCAGGTTCCTGCGAGCGTGCGGGGTCGAGCCCACACTTCTGCTCAACTCGATCGGGCACTTCGATGCTTCGTGTCGAAGCGGCTACCTCGACACGTTCAAGCGATGGCTCGAGGAGCGCAAAGAGGACCTTGCGCCGGTAGATCGCGACCGGATCGCGACGAACCCCTTGCGGACCTTCGATTCCAAGGAGGCCGAGACCATTCAGACGCTCCGGGATGCGCCGGCGATCACGGATCATCTGTGCGACGCGTGCCGCAAGCACTTCGAATCGGTTCGGAGCCTCCTCGATGACCTCGGCATCACCTACACGATCGAACCGAGGCTCGTACGCGGCCTCGACTACTACACCCGAACCGCGTTCGAGTTCGTTGCAGGAGGGCTCGGCTCTCAGAACGCGGTCGGTGGCGGAGGACGTTACGACGGCCTGTCCGAGTCGCTGGGAGGTCCGTCCCTGCCCGGGATCGGCTTCGCCCTCGGCGTCGACCGCATCCTGTTGGCCTCGATTGACGAGAGCGCGAGCGAGCCCGACGTGGAGGTCTATTTCGTCGCGCTGGGGGAGGAGGCACAGAGGAAGGCTCTCGTTCTGGCGACCGCGCTCCGTGCCTCCGGGATCGGTTGCGACCTCGATCACATGGGCCGGGGCATGAAGGGCCAGATGAAGGACGCGGCCCGATCGGGAGCGCGGTGGGCTGCCATCCTGGGCGACGACGAGCTCGCCGCCGGTGAAGTGACGCTCAAGGATCTCGAAGCCGGCGAACAGAAGCGCGTCGGGTACAGCGACCTGGAGGAGGCGATCCGCCGGTGATGCGCACCCATCGGTGCGGCGATATCCGCGCTGATCACACGGGGCAACGGGTGGCGTTGTGCGGGTGGGTACACAACCGCCGCGATCACGGCGGGGTGACGTTTATCGACCTTCGAGACGTCGCGGGACTCGTGCAAGTGGTCTTCAGCCCGAACGCAGGCGAGGACCTGCACACCCTGGCCCAAGAGCTGCGGAGCGAGTTCTGCATCCGGGTGGAAGGGACCGTACGAGCCCGGCCCGAAGGCACGCTGAACCCGAAGCTTGCGACCGGCGAGGTCGAAGTGGCGGCCGCTTCGCTCGAGATCCTGGCGCGCGCCGAGACCCCTCCGTTCCCGATAGACGAGTACCAAGAGGCCGACGAGAGCCTCCGCCTGAAGTATCGGTTCCTCGATCTGAGACGCGAGCGGATGAGGGACAACATCAAGCTGCGCGCCCAGATCGTGACGGCCATCAGGCGGTTCTTCGACGACGAGGGTTTCATCGAGATCGAAACCCCGATGCTGACGCGGGCCACGCCCGAGGGAGCCCGGGACTTCCTTGTGCCGTCCCGACTGCACGCCGGCAAGTTCTACGCACTCCCGCAGTCCCCACAGTTGTTCAAACAGCTCTTCATGGTCAGCGGGCTCGATCGCTACTACCAGATCGTTCGCTGCTTCCGGGATGAGGACCTGAGAGCCGACCGTCAACCCGACTTCACGCAGCTCGACCTCGAGATGTCGTTCGTGGACGTCGAGGATGTGCTCGATGTGACAGAACGGATGTTCCGCCAGGTGTGGCAAGAGACTCTCGGCGTCGAGCTCCCAACTTTCGACCGGCTTACCTATGCCGACTCGATGACCCGATTCGGCACGGACAAGCCCGACCTGAGATACGGCATGGAGCTCGTCGACCTTCGCGACGTCTTCGAGCGCGACCGAAGTGAAGGTGTTCGCGTCTGTTCTCGGGGCAGAAGGCGCGATCGGATCGATCACCGTCGAGGGGAAAGCGGATGTGCCTCGCAAAGAGCTCGATGGGTTGGTCGACGAGGCGAAGGCGCTCGGCGCCGGCGGCCTCGTGTGGGTGGGCGTCACCGATGACGGCTTGAAATCACCCCTCGACAAGTTCTTCTCCGAAGAAGAGCGCGTCGCGTTGGTGAAGACCGCGGGAGCCCAATCAGGTGACCTGATTCTGATCGTCGCGGATGCTCGGCCCGGCATAGTTCAGAAAGTGCTCGGAGGCCTTCGCACGCGCCTGGCCGAGCGCTATTCGCTGATACCCGAGCTCGATCGTTCCGATCCGGCCGCGTGGAGGTTCGCGTGGGTGGTGGACTTCCCATGGTTCGAATACAACGACGAAGAGAAGCGCTGGGACCCCATCCATCATCCGTTCACGGGAGTAGTGGACGACACGCTCGAGCACCTGGAGAGCGACCCGGGCAAGGTCGTGTCGAAGGCATACGACATCGTCCTGAACGGGTGGGAGCTCGCGAGCGGCTCCATCCGAATCCACGACGCGGAGTTGCAACAACGGATGTTCTCAGCACTGGGGATCGATGAAGCCGAAGCCGAGAACAAGTTCGGGTTCCTTCTCAGGGCTTTCAAGTACGGCCCTCCTCCTCACGGGGGCATCGCGCCGGGCATCGACCGCATCGTGGCGCTCGCCGCGGGCGAGGAGAACATCCGCGAAGTGATCGCCTTCCCCAAGACGCAGAGCGCCAACGACCCGCTGACCGGCGCGCCGGCCACGGTAGACGAGGCCCAGCTGAAGATCTTGCATCTGAAATCAACGGCGCCGCCCCCGGAGGGTTGAGCTGATGGACCTCTTCGAGAACGCGCTCGAGGAGAACTTCGATCGCTTCGCACCCCTTGCCGCCCGGATGCGGCCGCGCACTCTCGACGAGGTCGTGGGTCAACAACATGTGCTGGGTCCGGGCCGAGCGCTGCGCAGCGCTGATCGAGAGCGGCGACCTTTCGTCCATCATCCTGTGGGGGCCTGCCGGGTCCGGGAAGACGACGCTCGCGTTCGTCATCGCACGTTCCAGCGAGGCGCACTTCGAACCGATGTCCGCGGTCACGGCCGGTGTGGCCGACGTTCGCAAACAGATCCAGGCGGGTCGCGACCGCTTGGGTCAGCAGGGGCGCCGCACGGTTCTGTTCCTCGACGAGATCCACCGTTTCAACAAGGCCCAACAGGACGCGTTGCTGCCGGCGGTCGAGAACGGGTGGATCGTGCTCGTCGGCGCAACGACGGAGAACCCGTCGTTCGAGGTGAACTCGCCACTCATGTCCCGGAGCCTGTTGTTCCGGCTGGAGGCGCTCACCGACGACGACGTCCTCGACATCATGCGAAGGGCGCTCGCGGACGAGAAACGTGGCCTGGCCGGGCTGAGATCTAAAGGCCGACGACGATGCCCTGACCCACATCGCCGCCGGCACCGGCGGTGACGCGCGCGCCGCCTTGAACGCATTGGAGGCCGCCTCCTCGATGGCGGCCGGCACGGGGCAGATCGACCTAACTCTCGCGGAGGAAGCCTTGCAGCGCCGGGCGCTCCCGTACGACAAGGCGGGGGATTGGCATTACGACGTCATATCCGCGTTCATCAAGTCGATGCGTGGATCGTCGCCGGACGCCGCCGTGTACTGGATGGCACGGATGCTCGACGCCGGCGAGGATCCCCGCTACATCGCCCGCCGGATGGTGATCTTCGCAAGCGAGGATGTGGGTAATGCGGACCCGACCGCGCTGTCGGTGGCGGTCGCGGCCCACCACGCTCTGGAGTTCGTGGGACTCCCGGAAGCGTCGCTGAACCTGGCGCAGGCAGCCTCATATCTTGCTCTCGCTCCCAAGTCGAACGCGTCGGCCGTCGCTCTGTGGCGTGCACAAGATGACGTGAAGTCCGGAGGACCTCTTGCCGTCCCGGCCCACCTGCGCGACTCACATTCGCCCGCCTCGCGCTCGATCGGAGCCGGAAAGGGATACCTCTATCCCCACGACCACGGAGGGCGCGTCGACCAGCAATACCTGCCCGACGAGCTGCGCGAGAAGAGGTACTACGAGGCGATCACCGGGGTGGAGAAGCGACTCCAGGAGCCGCCATTGGAACCGGAAGGGTAGGGTCATGCGCATGATCAAGTCTGTGTTCTGGGTTGCCGTGGGCGCGGCGGGGGCGCTACAGGTCGATCGCTGGATCGAGGCGAGGAAAGCTCGGCTCACACCTCGGGCGATGACCGGCAGCATCCTCGACAAGGTCAACTCGCGACTGGAGGCCAACCGGACCCGCGACACGTCGCGAGGCCCGGGCGCGGGTCTCTAGCGATCGTCGACATGGATAGCGGGAGCATCCGGGAGCGTTTCGTCGCGTTCTTCGATGAGCGCGGCCATGCGCGGCTGCCGTCATCCTCCCTCGTGCCCAACGACCCGACGCTGTTGCTCACGGTTGCAGGGATGGTCCAGTTCAAGCCCTACTTCCTGGGAGAAGAGATACCCCCCAGCCAGCGCGCCGTGACCGTGCAGAAGTGCTTCCGCACGCAGGACATCGACGAGGTCGGCAGGACGGCCCGGCACCTCACGTTCTTCGAGATGCTCGGCAACTTCAGCTTCGGCGACTACTACAAGGAGAAGGCCTGCCCCTTGGCGTGGGAGCTCGTGACCGAGGGATGGGGGATCGACGACGGCCGCCTGTGGGTATCCGTCTACACGACCGACGACGAGGCCTACGAGATCTGGGCCGACGGCGTTGGGGTACCGGCCGAACCGCATCGTGCGGCGGGGTAAGGAGGACAACTTCTGGTCGACCGGCGCCGCGGGCCCTTGTGGTCCTTGCGCAGAGATCTACGTCGACCTCGGAGAGGAGTTCGGTCCGGCCTCAGACGACGGCCCGATCGGCAACGAGGACCGCTACCTCGAGATCTGGAACCTCGTCTTCATCCAGAACGACTGCAACTCGAGCATCGAGCCCGTGGCCGAGCTGCCCAAGAAGAACATCGACACGGGGGCGGGTCTCGAGCGGGTAGCCCTCGTCCTGCAGCAAGTCGATTCGGTATTCGAGACCGATCTGCTCGGCGCGATGGTCGACCGCGCCCAGGAACTGACGGGGGTCTCCTACGGCAAGGACGATCGCTCGGACAAGGCGCTGCGCGTCCTTGCCGATCACGGCCGCGGCCTGACCTTCCTGATCGCCGACGGAGTCCTTCCCTCGAACGAGAAGCGCGGCTACATCCTTCGACGCATCATGCGCAGAGCCATCTGGCACGCTCGGCTCCTCGGCCGCACCGGACCGGTTCTGGGGGGCCTCATCGAGCGAGCGGTGGACCTCATGGGCGATGGCTATCCCGAGCTGCGCGAGCGTAAAGACCTCGCGCTCGATATCGCAGCGCGCGAGGAGGAACGCTTCGACCAGACCTTGAGACAGGGCAGCGCCTTGCTCGAGACCGAGGTCGAGCGGCAGAAGCAAGCCAGTGGCAAGTCGATCTCCGGCGAGGTCGCGTTCAAGCTTCACGACACCTTTGGGTTCCCCATCGACCTGACGGGCGAGATCGCGGAGGACGCGGGCCTCGGCCTCGACCGCGCCAGGTACGACGAGCTGATGACCGAGCAGCGTGAGCGCGCTCGAGGAGCGCGCCGGGCGGTCGCAGCTTCGGAGCTACCGCCGCGCGATGCGCTCGGGACTGAGATCGAGCCGACCGAGTTCGTGGGGCACGAGCACCTCCGCGCGCGGATGCGCGGATATCGGCGATCGCCCAAGGAGTGGAGGGCGTTGTAGTGGTGCAGGAAGGAGACGAGGCCTTCGTCGTCCTGGATCGCACTCCTCTGTACGCGGAAGGAGGGGGCCAGGTCGGCGATCGAGGATGGATCAGGGCGCGCTCTGGTGAGGCGGAGGTCCTCGACACCCAGAAGCTCGTCTCCGACCTGATCGGACACAGGGTCAGGGTCGTTTCCGGAGAGCTTGCCGTCGGCGACGACGTCGAGGCGGTCGTCGATCACGAGTTCAGACGCGGCACCGAGCGCGCTCACACCGCGACCCACATCCTCCATTGGATATTGAGAGACCGGCTTGGAGACCACGCGCGCCAGGCGGGCTCACTGGTGGAGCCGGGGCGCCTGCGCTTCGACTTCAGTCACTTCGAAGCCGTGACCCCCGATCAACTCGGTGACATCTCTCAGGAGCTTCAGGCGCGGGTGTCGGTCGACGACGGCGTGCGGGCATACGAGACCAGTTACGACTTCGCTCGCTCCATCGGGGCCATGGCGATATTCGGCGAGAAGTACGGAGACTTCGTGAGAGTCGTCGAGGTGGGGGAGTACTCAAAGGAGCTGTGCGGGGGGACGCACGTGCCTCATACGAGCAGCATCGGGGCGGCCGTGCTCACTTCGGAGGGATCGGTCGGAGCCAATCTGCGCAGGGTCGAAGCGCTCGTGGGCGCGGAAGGGATCGCTTACCTGCGGCACCGGGCCGGCGAATTGCAACGCGCCGCCGAGCTGCTCAAGGTCGGCCCCGACGAGGTCGGGGAACGGATCGAACGCCTGCTCGCGACCCAGAAGGACATGGAACGCAAGCTGGCTGAAGTCCAAAAGACCTCGGCCGAAGCCGATGCAACCGCCCTCGCCGAGGAGGCGGTGGACGTCGACGGCACACGTTTGGTCGTGGGCCGAAGGGACATCGGCGTCGACGACCTGCGCGCTCTGGCTCAAAAGCTGAAATCGGTGCTCGGTTCCGCCGTGGTCGTTCTGGGCACCGCGGGCGAAGGAAAGGCGAACCTGGTCGCGGCCGTCACGAAGGATGTCGCCGCGCGCGGCATCTCGGCCCGTGATCTGTTGGCGGCGGGTTCGCTCCTGCTCGGAGGAGGCGCGGGGGCAAGCCCGAGCTCGCCATCTCGGGAGGCCCGAAGGCGGATCGTCTACAGGAAGCCATCGAGGCGGTCGAGCGCGCGCCGCCCGCGACGCGCTCACCGGAGGATGATCCTAGGTATCGACCCGGGCTCACGCAGGACTGGGATTGCCGTTGCCGACCTCGAAACCCGCTTCGCGCGTCCTCTCGAGGTCATCGACGCGAAGAGCATGGACCCCGTCGAGCGTATCGGTCACATCGTCGGCGAGATGGGAGTGACACGCGTCGTCGTCGGCCGGCCCACTTCTCTTTCGGGTGCGGCCGGACCCGCGGTCCGGGTTCAGGAGGATTTCCTGACCCGGTTACGCGCTGCGCTCGACGTTCCCGTCTCCGAGTTCGACGAACGACTGACGACGGTTATCGCCGAGCGGGCCCTTAAGGCGGCTGGAGGCAAGAGAGCGGCGCGGAACGCGTTGAAGGACGCGGTCGCCGCGCAGGTGATGTTGCAGGACTACCTGGATTCCGGACAGTGAGATTCACTCGCCGGGGCAAGGTCGTCATCGCCCTCTCCACTGTTGTGCTCTTGCTCGGCATCCCCGTGCTCGCCGGCTACATCTACTTGAATTCGATCGGAGTGCTCGGGGCGAGCGATCCCGGCCCCCGCGTTGAAGTGGAGATCCCCGAGGGTTCCGACATCTCGGCCATCGGGGAGATCCTGGCCGATGCCGGAGTCATCAAGGCGGCGCTCGGATTGCGCATACGCGCGTATCTCGACGGCGGAGGCGATGCAATCCAGGCCGGGACCTACCGGCTGCGAGAGAACCTGAACGCGCAGGATGCCCTGCTGGCCCTGCTAAAAGGGCCGGAATCGGACTTCGTCACGGTGACTTTCCCCGAAGGGTCATGGGTCGAAGACTTCGCACGCATCGCCCAGCGGGACACACATCTTCGGGCGGCCGACGTGAAGCGGGTGGCTACGAACGGGTCGATCCGGGCCTCGATCCAACCCCGGAACGTAGACACTCTCGAAGGGCTGATGTTCCCCTCCACCTATCAGGTCGTCGAATCCGAAACGGCCGAAACGTTCGTCGAGCGCTTGGTCGACGAGTTCGAGTCACAGATCGCCGAGCTCGACCCCTCCGGGCTTGACGAGTTGGGTGTCACGCCGTACGAAGCTGTCATCGTTGCGTCGATGGTGGAGGCGGAGGCTCGTGTGCCGGAGGATCGAGGCAAGATCGCCCGTGTGATCTACAACAGGCTGGATGCGGGCAACAAGCTTGAGATCGATGCAACCGTGCTCTATGCGCTCGGTGAGCACCGAGCCGTATTGACCTCGTCTGATCTTGCGATCGACTCGCCGTACAACACCCGCCTGTACACCGGTCTGCCTCCGACACCCATCGGCGCGCCGGGAGCCGCCTCCCTGGAGGCTGCATTCAACCCACCGCCGGGTGATTGGTTCTTCTTCGTCGTGTCGGATTGCGAAGGGCACCATGCATTCAGCGTGACCTACGAACAGTTCCTGGCCGACAAGGCCGAGTATCAGGCCCTCGACTGTTGAAAGGTCTAGGAACTCACACGCGTTGGGTGGGCGTCATGGGCTGGCCGCTGACCTACACGCTCTCCCCAGTCATCCATAACGCCGCGTTCCGGAGGTCGGGTCTGGACTGGGTCTACCTCGCGTGGCCGGTCGCCCCCGATTCCTTGCCCGCTGCGGTGGCTGGGCTCCGAGCTCTCGGTGGGATCGGAGCCAACGTGACGATGCCTCACAAGTCCACGATCATCCCGGAGCTCGACGATCTCTCGGGGACGCGCGTGTCGTCGGCGCGGTCAACACGGTCACACGGGTGGGGGACCTTCTCGTGGGACACAACACCGACGTCGATGGATTCCGCCACCTCGTGCTCGACGACGCAGGAGCCGACGTGAACGGAACCAGGGCCGTGGTCTTGGGGGCCGGGGGGGCCGCTCGGGCGGTCGTCAAAGCCCTCGGCGACCTCGGCGTGAAGGAGATCACGGTTGCTGCCCGGCGTCCGGAAGCGGCCTCGGACCTCCAGGAGCTTTCCCTCGCGGCCGTATCTGTGGTGGCCTGGGAAGAGGCTGCCGAGGCCGGGTCGGAAGCCGATGTCGTGGTCAACGCAACGCCGGTAGGAGCATCGGGAGAAGCACTCCTGCCGGACCTCGCATTCCACGAAGGGCAGTTCGTCGTCGATCTCCTCTATGAGCCGCCCGTCACACCCTTCACCGAGCGCGCGCGCGCCGTAGGGGCCGATGCCTGGGGCGGCCTGGGGATGCTCGTCCATCAGGCGGCAGCCTCGTTCCGGATCTGGACGGGCCAGGACCCTCAGATAGAAGCGATGTCGGCGGCAGCGCTCCGGGCTATAGGCCTTCGAGGACATTCACCCCATACCTCTTGACACCGTCGGCGTGAGGGCGGAGTTTCGTAAAGAGGCTCGTGTGAACTAGATCCGGGTGGGCTCAACCCGGGCGTCTGGCGTGCCGAAATGCTGCATGTGCGGGCGCGACCCGAAACCCGCGCGCACACTCACGAGGAGGACCGATGACGAAGGCCGACCAGCTCGCAACCGCTCTCGACGATTTCCTGGCTGTTTCCCCGGAAACCGAGGCTGCAGCGGTAGTTAGCGCGGACGGTCTGCCCATGGCCTCGGCCTTGCCTCCCTACGTCGAGGAGGACCGCCTGGCGGCCATGAGCGCGGCCCTTCTGACCCTGGGCGAGCGCGCCGCCGCCGGCCTCGGGAAGGGTGACCTTGCGCAGGTCTTCATAGAGGGCGCCCAGGGGTACGTAGTGCTCATGTCTGCAGGGACGAATGCGGTTCTGGTAGCCGTCACGACCAAGGACACGAAGGTCGGGCTGGTCCTCTACGAGATGCGCCGCGCGGCCGCCGGCATCGCGTCGATAATGGAGGCCCCACCGCTGAGCCAACAGGTAGCTCCCGAAGCCCCGGTCACTTATCCCGCTCCGCCCGAGCCCACGCCCGAGCCCGTTTACCCGGGCTCAACCCCGGCGGAAGAGGCGATCTCGTGGGCACAGTCATCGCAGGAGGCAGAGATCAGCCCAGTGACCATCGCGGGGGAGTCTTCAACCGACGAGGGAGAACCGCGCGACGACGAGCCGGCCGGCAGACCCGGTACTTCGGGTTGGCAGTAGACCGCTAGAGGGGGACGGATGCTCAAGGGCACGCTCGACGATTTCACGCTCCCGGATGTCTTCCGGCTCATCTCGCTCGCCAAGAAGACGGGTCGCCTCGGAGTCCAACGCCAGCGCGGGGAGCGGCGACATCTTCTTCAAAGATGGTGACGTCTATTTCGCAGAGTCCAGTCTGTCGAAGGACCCGATCGGACAGAAGCTCGTCCGCGCCGGCGTCCTGACGGAGAGTCACCTGAACAAGGCCCTGGACGAATCCCTGGGCAGTGGACGCCGCCTCGGCGAGGTCCTGATCGAGAGCGGCGAAGTGACGATCGATCAGATCGAGAGCGTCGTCCGGCAACAGATCGAGGATTCCGTCTTCGACCTGCTGCGCTGGGAGCTGGGGGAGTTCGGCTGGGAGTCGGGGGTCGAGGTGGAGGCCGAGATCCCGATCTCGGTCAGCGTCGAGAACCTGATCATGGAGGCCTCGCGCCGCCTGGACGAGTGGGAGATGCTCACCCGCAAGATCCCCTCGATGCGGGCGACGCTCGGCATGTCCCCCAAGCCCCCCGAAGGGGCGCTCGAGATCAACATCACCCCACAGGAGTGGCGGGTGCTCGTCCTGGTGGACGGGTCTCGCACCCTCGAGGACATCGCCGAGATGGTCGGGCTCGACGAGATGAACGCCATGCGGACGATGCACGGGCTCGTTTCGGCGGGCCTGGTCGAGGTGACTGACCCCGGAACGGAGGAAGCCGAAGAAGTCGCGGTCGCAGTAGCCCCCGCGGTGGAGGAGCCGATCGTCGAGCTCCAGTCCGCCCCAGAGCCCGTGGCCGAGGTGATCGAGGCAACCCCCGAACCGGAGCCGGAGGCAGTGGTCGAGACGTACGAGCCGCTCGAGCCGGTCGTCGAGGCGGAGCCCGCGACCGAGGTCGCCGAGCCGCAAACGGAGGCCGCCGACGAAACGGTGGAGACGGTCGCCGCGGCCGAGGCGCCGCCCACGGAATGGTTCCAGGACCCTGATCTACCCCGTCGAGAGCTTCGACGCCCCCGGGCCCGACGAGCTCCTCACGGAGGTGCCGGAGACCCCTCAAGTGGCGGAGTCGGCCGAGCCGAGCCCCCCGACCGTGGCTCCCGACGGCGACCCGTTCCTCAGCGATCTCGCGGACCTGAACGAGCCTCCCTCCGTTGAGCCACCGGACGAGTCGCCTCCCGCCCAACCGCCCGCCGCGATCGCCGAGCCCACCGAGCCGGCCGAAACCCCGACCGTCGATCGGGTGGCCGCCGTGCGAGAGCTGGCCGGCCTGTTCGACGATGGCGAGAAGAAGCCCTCTTCTCGGCGAGCGACCCCCGAAGCTCCCCCGGAGGAGGGAGCACAAGAGACCCCGCCGGCCGACCGCCAGAGGGTCGAAGACGACGACCAGGTCAACAAAGGCCTGATCTCGCGTCTCATAGACGGAGTAAAGGGACTTTAGATGGCGCGCTCGACGATCATCCGGCGCCAGCGGGCCGGAGCGGGATCGGGGTCCAAGCCACTGAAGATCGTGGTCACCGGGCCCTTCGCGGCCGGGAAGACCACCCTCATCAAGACGATCAGCGAGGTCGCGGTCGTTGGGACCGAACGGGATGTCTCCGACGACACCAAGGCGATCAAGCAGCGCACGACCGTGGCGATGGATTTCGGCCGGATCAGCTTCGCGGAGGACCTCAGCCTCTTCATCTTCGGTACGCCCGGACAACGGCGCTTCGAAGTGATGTGGGAGATCCTCTCGGAGGGGATGATCGGCTTCATCCTGCTGGTCAATGCGAACGACGAGCGCTCGATCGAGGAGGGGGCCCACATCCTCGAGACGTTCCGCCAATACGCCGACGTCCCCTATGTGGTGGGTGTGAGCCACCTCGATGGAGCCGGCGATGCTCAGGCCTTCTTCGCACGGGTCCGCGAGGCCCTCGAGCTGCCCGAGGAGGTCGACCTCGTGGCCTGCGACCCGCGGGACCGGGAGAGCGTCAAGGAGCTGATGCTCAATATCCTGTTCGGGGTAATGAAACGGCTAGACGGGGCCTCAGTCGAAGCGGGACCGCAGAGCGAAACTGGGGCGGACTCCACCGAGCCGCAGGCCGCCCATGGGGGAGGCTGAAATCTCCGAAAGAAGGGCTTCGGCGGCTTCAGACGCCCTCCGGCGAGCCGATATAGAGGTCTAGGGGCCGGAAGCCTTAGGGGTGCTTCCACAATATGGCCCGGGGAAGGGATGATATGAGCGTGAGTTCCTCCGTGAAGCCCGCCGGTGGACAGCTCGATGAGCTGCTGCTTGCGCGCGGGCTCATAACCGAGGAACAGCTCGCCGAAGCCCGAGCCCAGGCTTCCCAGAAGGGCCGCTCACTCGGCCGGATCCTGATCGAGCTCGGTTTCGTCTCCGAAGGCGGCTTGGTCTCGATCCTCGCGGGGCAGATCGGCCTCGACTTCGTAGACCTGGCCGACACGAACATCGATCCGTCCGCGGTAGCGATCGTGTCGGAGGCAACCGCCCGGCGACACACTTGCATCCCGATCGGATTCGAGGACGACGGACGTCTTGTCATCGCTATGTCCGACCCTGCGAACGTCGTCGCCATCGACGACATCCGTGCATTCACCAAGCGCGATGTCAAAACGGTCGTTGCGACCAAAGCCGACGTTCTCGCTGCGATCAGCCGCCACTACCGGCTGGATGGCATGGCCGAGACGCTGGTCGAAGAGGCAGCATTCGAGGCCGGGGCGGAACAAGACACGCTCGAGGCCCAACTCGCGGAAGCGGGAGGAGCCGAAGACGCGCCGATCATCAAGCTCGTCAACCTACTCATCTCGCAGGCCGTCAACGATCGCGCGTCGGACATCCACATCGAGCCCGAAGAGCGCGGGCTACGCGTTCGGTACCGCATCGACGGCGTTCTCCACGAAGTGATGAACCCGCCAAAGGCGGTGCAGGCCGGCATGACCAGCCGCCTCAAGATCATGGCCGACATCAACATCGCCGAGCGCCGAGTGCCTCAAGACGGTCGCATCAGCATCGTGGTTCAAGGGAAGCAGGTCGACATCCGCGTGTCGACGCTGCCGACTGTGCATGGCGAGAAGATCGTGATGCGTCTTCTGGACAAGTCCGCGATCCTGTTGCAGCTGCAGGACCTCGGCTTCCAGCCCGAGAACTTCATTCGCTACGAGCAGTCGTACACGAAGCCGTACGGAATGATCCTCGTGACGGGCCCGACGGGTTCGGGTAAGTCCACGACCCTCTACGCGACCCTCAACATCCTCAACAAGCCGGAAGTCAACATCGTCACGACCGAGGATCCGGTCGAGTACCGCCTCGGAGGGGTCAACCAGGTTCAGGTGAACGTCAAGGCCGGCCTGACCTTCGCCAACGCGCTGCGCTCGATCTTGCGTCAGGACCCAGACATCGTCCTCATCGGAGAGATCCGTGACCGCGAGACCGCCCAGATCGCCGTCGAGTCGGCGCTGACAGGACACCTCGTCCTGTCCACCCTTCACACCAACGACGCGCCCTCCGCGATCACCCGCCTCACTGAGATGGGCATCGAGCCTTTCCTCGTGGCTTCCGCGGCCGACGCCGTGCTGGCTCAGCGGCTCGCCCGCAAGCTCTGTGGCAAGTGCAAGGAGGCGTACGTCCCCACCGAACAAGAGCTCGAAGCTGCGAGGTTCCCATGGGAGCCGGGCCAAGAGCTGCCGAAGCTCTTTCGAGCGGTCGGTTGCACGAGCTGCGGCAACACCGGATACAAAGGCCGTATGGCTCTACACGAGGTGATGACGGTTACCGAAGAGATCGAACGTCTTTGCGTCGAGCGAGCATCGTCGGAAGAGATCGGCCGGGTCGCGCGCAGTCAGGGGATGATCTCGCTGCGCGTCGACGGCATGACCAAAGTCATGGCGGGACACACCTCGATCGAAGAGATCTTCAGAGTAGTCGTTTAGCAAATGAGGCTTTTGGGAGGCCGACGTGCAAGTTGGTAAGCAACTGGGAGAGGTCCTGCTCGAACAGGGACTCGTTACCCAAGAACAACTGACGAAGGCGTCGGAAGAAGAGACGCGGACCGGGAAGTCCGCTTGGAAGGTCCTCGTCGAACGCGGCGTCGTCTCCGAACGAGACCTCGTCCGAGCGCGGGCAGCGCAAACCGGCATCGATTTCGTCGATCTGCGCGAGCAGTCGATCGCTCCGGATGCCACGGCACTCGTCCCAGAGGAGACTGCACGCCGTCAACTTCTGATACCGGTCTCGCTCGCCAACGGCACCGTAGTGGTGGCGATGGCCGAGCCCCGTAATCACCTGGCCGTAGACGAAGTGGCCAGCCGGACGGGGATGAAGGTCAAGCCGGCGGCCGCCTACCGGGACGACCTTCTACTCGCCATCGAGCGCGCCTACGGAGACGCTCCGCCGCCCCCGCCGGGGGCCGGCTCCATGCCCCCGCCCCCTCCCGGGGAGGTAGGTGCCTTGGGTCCAACCGACGTGCTGATCGAGGCGCCCGCCGCGCAGCCCGTGGACGTGCTTCCCGAGGAGGAGGAGAAAGACCCGAGCCTCGCCGAGTTCCTGTACGCAGTGGTCGAGGGTCAAGGCTCCGACTTGCACCTGACGGCCGGGCTCCCGCCCATGATCCGAGTGTTCGGCGAGCTTCGCCCGCTCAAGGGTTACAGGCGCCTCCTGCCGAAAGATCTCCAGGAGCTGATCTATTCGATGCTCACGCAGCGTCAGAGAGAGATATTCGAAGAGAACCTCGAGCTCGACGTCTCGTACTCTCTTCCGGGCGTCGCGCGCTTCCGCGTAAACGTGTTCCAGCAGAGGGACTCTCTCGGATCCGTCATGCGACTGATCCCGTACGAGATCAAAAACGTCGATTCCCTGGGACTCCCTCACAGCGTGGCCGAGTTCGCCAACCTTCGCCGCGGGCTCGTTCTAGTGACAGGAGTGACGGGTTCAGGTAAGTCGACCACGCTCGCCGCACTCCTCGACGTGGTCAATGAGGGCCGTTCCGAGCACATCATGACCGTCGAGGACCCGATCGAGTTCCTGCACAAGCACAAGAGGTCGGTCGTTAACCAGCGCGAGGTCGGAACGGACACCCACGGCTTCGCCAACGCTCTGAAGCATGTGCTTCGCCAGGACCCGGACGTCATCCTCGTGGGTGAGATGAGAGACCTAGAGACGATCTCAACCGCGCTTACGGCGGCCGAGACCGGACACCTCGTCTTCGCGACGCTCCACACTCAAGATGCGCCCCAGTCCGTCGATAGGATCATCGACGTCTTCCCACCACATCAGCAGGAACAGATCCGCATCCAGCTCGCCGGAACGCTTGCCGGGATCGTGTCCCAGCAACTTGTTCCCGTTTCTGGTGGGAAGGGCCGAGTGGTTGCCGTCGAAGTGCTGGTCGCTATCCCAGCCGTCCAGAACCTGATCCGTGAGGGCAAGACCCACCAGATCTACACGACGATGCAGGCCGGTGGGAAGTACGGCATGCAGGTGATGGACCAACACCTCGCCGAGCTCGTTCGCAAAGGCTCGGTTACGTATGAGATGGCCCTCGAGCGGTGTCACCGCGTCGAGGAATTCAACCGCCTCGCAGGAAGGGCGTAACAAACATGGCCGACACTTTCGCTTACCGCGTCAGGACGAAGGAAGGCCGCGTCGTCCAGGGCAAGATGGAAGCGGACGGAGAAGCCGCGGTCGCGTCGCGCTTGCGCTCCCAGGGCATGACGCCCATCCAGATCGACAAGGACTCCAAGGTCTCCATGAAGATGGAGATCCGGATATTCCCGGAGAAGGTCAAGCTCAAGGACATCGCGATCTTCGCCCGGCAGTTCTCAACCATGATCAACAGCGGGTTGTCTCTGCTGCGCGCTCTCAACATCCTCACCGAGCAAACCGAGAATGCCGCGGTTGGCCACCACGATCGGCGACGTCCGCAACGATGTCGAGAAGGGCTCGAGCCTTTCGGCCGCGATGTCGAAGCACCCCAAGATCTTCACCAAGCTGTTCGTCTCCATGGTGCGAGCCGGAGAGACGGGCGGACAGCTCGATGTCGTGTTGATCCGATTGGCCGAGACGATGGAGGCCGACTACAAGCTGCGCCAGAAGATCAAGTCGGCGATGACCTACCCGATCGTCGTTGGAGGTATCGCGATCCTTCTCATGATCGTGATGCTGATCTTCGTCGTGCCGACCTTCGCCGCGATGTTCGAGGATCTCGGCGGCGAGTTGCCCCTGCCCACCAAGATCCTGCTGGCGCTGAGCCAGCAAGCGAAGATACTCGTCCCGCTCGGCATCATCATTGTTGTAGCCGCTCGTATCGGCTACAAGAGACTCCATCGGACCAGCCGAGACTTCGCGCTCGCGGCAGACAAGCTAAAGCTCAAGGTTCCGGTGTTCGGGCTGTTGTTCCAGAAGGTGGCCGTGTCCCGGTTCACTCGCACGCTGTCGTTGCTGCTCCGCGCCGGGGTCCCGGTGCTTCAGGCTCTCGACATCGTGGCAGAGACGACCGGGAATGAGGTGCTTGCCCGGGCCGCGATGGACGTGAAGGAGAGCGTCCGCAGCGGAGAGTCGATCTCGGCTCCTCTGGCCCGTCACGACGTCTTCCCACCCATGGTCGTCCAGATGATCGCGGTAGGGGAGGACACGGGCGCCCTGGACGAGATGCTGGACAAGATCGCGGACTTCTACGACGACGATGTCGAGGCGACCACCGAGGCCCTGACGTCCCTCCTCGAGCCGGTCATGATTGCCGTTTTGGGAGGTTTGGTCGGTGCAATGATCATCGCCTTGTACATGCCGATGTTCAAGATCTACGACCTGGTCAAGTAACAAGCTCGTTACTAAGGCGTGATGTGGCCCCGAGTGGGGGATTGGTCAAGATGACAGGCAATATCACCGATTTGGTGTAGGACGGTGGGGTCGGACCACTCCGGCTCCGGTTGAGGCAAGGGAGGAAATCGATGCTCCAAAGGTTGCGCAAGGGCAGAGAAGAAGGTGGCTTCACGCTCATCGAGCTGCTGGTCGTCATCCTGATCGTCGCCATCCTCGCTGCGGTAGCGATCCCGGTCTTCCTCAAGCAGCGTGAGAAGGGCTACGTCGACCAGATGCAGTCGGCGCTCAAGAACGCCTCGACCGCTGCAGAGTCCTACGCCACGGCCAACAACGGCGCTTACCCCGCGGACGGTGCGATCACCACGGCCGCCGGTGCGCTCGATGCAGGTGCCGTCGGCGTTGCCTTCGGAGCGGAGGGGTACTCCCCGACGAAGGACGTTGAGGTGATCTTCGACAACCTGGGCAGCGGTGCCTATTGCATCAGCGCCAATCACTCCAGTCACGGGACCAGCTACAAGTACATGAGCGCAAAGGGATCGCCGGAGGCCGACACCAACGACACCTGTCCCTAGGCTCACCACGAGCCCGAAAGCTCAAGTCTCGAGCTACTCCGTCCGATTAACGGATGGAGCAAGCACACCGGGCCGGCAAGGCGCTCGGTTAGATCCTGGAGGATTGCGGATGTTCAAAGGGTTCCACGACCGGCGCCGGAATGAGAGCGGCTTCACGCTTATCGAGCTGCTGGTCGTCATCCTGATCGTCGCCATCCTCGCTGCGGTAGCGATCCCGGTCTTCCTTAAGCAGCGTGAGAAGGGCTACGTCGACCAGATGCAGTCGGCGCTCAAGAACGCCTCGACCGCTGCGGAGTCCTACGCCACGGCCAACAACGGCGCTTATCCCGCGGACGGTGCGATCACCACGGCCGCCGGTGCGCTCGATGCGGGGGCCGTCGGCGTTGCATTCGGAGCTGAGGGATACTCCCCGACGAAGGACGTTGAGGTGGTCTTCGACAACCTGGGCAGCGGTGCTTATTGCATCAGCGCCAATCACGCCAGCCACGGGACCAGCTACAAGTACATGAGCGCAAAGGGATCGCCGGAGGCCGACACCGACGACGCCTGCCCGTAGATCACCTAGCCAGCACAAGACGAGAGGGGGCCGCTTTGCGGCCCCCTCTTTCGTGTATGGGGTGGCCTAGGCCCCCTTTCTCTCCTAGGATTCCCCCCTGGGAGCTTGAATGCTCAAGTCTCGGCACGAACCGTCCGATTAACGGATGGAGCAAGCACACCGGGCCGGCAAGGCGCTCGGTTAGATCCTGGAGGAGGGTCGGATGTTCAAAGGGTTCCACGACCGGCGCCGGAACGAGAGCGGCTTCACGCTCATCGAGCTCCTGGTCGTCATCCTGATTGTCGCCATCCTCGCTGCGGTGGCGATCCCGGTCTTCCTAAAGCAGCGTGAGAAGGGCTACATCGACCAGATGGAATCGGCGCTCAAGAACGCCGCGACCGCGGCGGAGTCCCACGCGACCGAGAACAACGGCAGCTACGCTGGTCTTGCTGCTGCAGACTGCACGGCGGCGCAAGTGTGTGACGCCGTCATCACGAACCAGGGCTTCAGTCCGACCAAGGACGTAGTCCTCGTGTTCACAACCGCGACGGCTACCGCCTACTGCATCACGGCCACGCACACCAGCTTGTCGGGTACGAGTTACAAGTACGCCAGCGCGGTGGGTTCACCCCAGAAAGTGGGGGGCAGCGTAGCCGCCTGCTGATCCATCCAGCTGCAAAGCTGTTGGAGGGGGCCTTCGGGCCCCCTCTTCGCGCCTGGGGGGCCGGGTCCGGCCGGGATGCTCGACTAGGGATGTCAGCGGGCGGACAATCAAGGTAGGCGGCCTCCAGGCCGATACAGATGGAGACTCTAGGGAAGAGGCGTGAAACCATGCGTAAGGCGGCCCCCGGGCTGAGATACAGGATGTTCAGAGCGCGCAGCGAGGAAGGCTTCTCGCTGATCGAGGCTATGGCCGCGCTGTTCGTCGCCGCCATCGTGATCGGCGCGTCCGTCGCCACTGCCATCTCCGGCTACAGGGCCGTCAGGTCGACCAAGTTCTTCCAGCAGGGCACGGCCCTCGGCAACGAGTTCACCGAGCTCGCAAGGGACCTCCAGTACGACGAGCTGAACATGCAGACGAGCGACCTGACAGGCGACACTCGCATCACCGGTGCCGGGACCTGTGGCTCCGTTCCGGGCACTCATTATTTCGATCCAGACAGTACGGGCCCCATGACCTGTGAGGCGATCGTCAATGTTGCGAGCGGCGCGGGGATCGCGGATCATCAGACGACCGAGGATGTCGGAGGCAAGACCTACACGGTAAGCCGCTATGTGACCTGGGTCGATGCCGATACCCAGGGCAGCACCGGACAGGACTACAAACGCGTTTCGACGGTCGTCGAGTGGACGACGCCGAACGGCACGAAGTCGTTCAGGACCTCTACCAACGTTTCTCAGGCGAGGCGCGGGCTCCCCGTGCCGGGTTTCACCCTGTCGCCGACGACGTTGACGACGAAGACCCAGACCGCCGGTCAGAGCGCGGTCTTCCCCCATACCGTGGTGAACGAAGGCATCACCGATGCTTACGACATCATCCTCACTGGGATCCCCGGCGGCTGGACAACCGCTATCTATGCCGATGCCGGCACGATCGGCACCTACGACGCAGGAACTGATGTTCTCCTGACCGACACGAATGGGTCGGGAGTTGTCGATACGGGTAACACGGCCACCGACGAGGTCTTCGAGTTCCTCGTGGTCGTTGCGATCCCCGGCGGTACGGCCACCGGCAACTACAACTTCACCGTGACGGCGCGCTCGGGAGCCGACAGCACCGTAACGGCGGTATCTCCCGACAGGGTCACGGTAGGTGTGGCCGGGCTCACGTACTACCTCCACAACAACCCAACTCCGCCGACGGCGAACACGACCGCGGTTTCCTATCTCACGATGAACTCGACGGCCCCCACTGCCGCGACTCTGTTCCGCTACTCCACCAACCATCACAATGCGGATTCCGGCCGTTACCTCGACAAGAGCTCTATCTCGGACACGCAGAGCGACAACAAGCTGATGGCGGCCTGGCGTTTCCAGGTCTCCGCGGCGTCGACCTATACCGGCGCGGGAGAGGTCCGCCTCTGGAACATGGTCAAGGGCTTCGCCTGTGACAAGGCCCTGGTCGTCCAGGTGTACGTGCGTCACAAGGCATCGAATGACACGACGACTGGCACGGCCATGGCATCGGCGAGTCTCAACATCCCGGCTCCCGGGGGAGCCGCGCCTTGCGCGTACCGCGAAAGCGTGATCCCGCTCACATTTACGGGGACATCGGTGGCCGCCAACAGGTGGATCGAGCTGAAGGTCGAGGTCAACACGACGGGATCCGGGGATGCGGGCCTCTTCGCCTATGACACGACGGCCTTCCCGTCTCGCCTCATCCTGCCGACCCCGACTAATCCCTGATGGGGTTCCTGAGACAGCACAATGATGAGCGCGGCATGAGCCTCGCCGAGGTACTTGTCGCGATGGTCATCACGGCGATAATCACCATGGCCGTAACTGCCGGCGCGATCGCCGTGTACCGAGGCCGGAACTACACGACGCAGGACTCGGACAGCCTCTCCTCTCTTCGGATCGCGATGGATCGATTCGAGCGCGAGGTGCGCCAGGCGCGACGCATCTACTCGGATTCCACCGACAAGATCGTCCACCTCTGGGTCGACTACGACCGGGACAACCAGCAGGACTTGAACGAGAAGATCTACTGGACGATCGACGACCTCGGGAGCGGCAGGGCCGACTTTCTTAGGAGCACCGATGCGGCTCCCGGCTCTCCGGTCATCCAGGTCCGGAACATCGTCTTCGATGAGGCCGAGACCAACTTCTCTTACAACGCAGTAGATCCGATCAATGCGACGGTGATAGAGATCTTGTTAGTGGCGCGGGGCCAGGGGAATCTTGCCGGCAAGCGGGAGGTACGCACCGAGGTGAGACTCCGTAATGCCACTGCTCCCTAAGCGGTCGATTCGTCGGATCGACGACGAACGAGGACTAGCGATGATCACCGTGATCGGTGTCTCCAGCATCTTGGTGATCGTCACTCTCATTATCGTGACGCAGAGCATCAGCGGCCTCCGTGGGGCCGGGCTCGAGCGTTTGTACGAACAGGCCCTGCACGTGGCGGACGCGGGGATCGACCACGAGCTCTTCAAGCTCAAGGGTTCGGGGGGTACGCACACAACCGGTGAGACCCTGCCGGCGTCTTTTGCCACCGTCCAAGACGAGAGAGAGTGGGTGCTGGCCGCCGCCGACGCCCAGGTCCTAGCCGATCCCGACATGCTCGTTCGCTCCAATGAAGGCGAGTGGGTGTCGATGCGGCCGTCCAATAAGGCGGTCATCTACTCGGTCGGCTTCGTTCCCTCTAAGGCAGATCCGCGCAAGACCCGGGTACTTCGGGCGGAGTACGATTTCGCACCCTTCAGCCCTGTGGCGGCCCTCTTGACGGGGGGGGACCTCTCCATCTCGGGCAACCCGTACGTGGACGGGACGGCGGGGAGCGCGCACGCCAACGACGATGTGACGATCAGCGGGAACCCGACTCTCAGCGGCCATGTTTCTTCGACCGACTCCTACTCGACCTCGGGCTCCGTCACGGTGGGCGACCCCGCGAGCACCGGCGGAGGCCGGCCCTCACTAGAGATCCCGGAGATCGAGCCCAGGGACGCCTATGGATTCAGCATGTACGACCTGTGCCCGGACGGGTTGGTGCGGGCGGGCCCCTCGTACGTGGAGGGCCCGGGGGCCAACACCACCGACACCCCCTGTGAGGGCGCCGTCATCGGAGACGCGGACGGCCAGGACTGGCGCGGGTGGAAGCTGACGGGCTCGTCCGCGGGCGAGCTTGCCAAGTGGGACTACTCCGGCAACACGGCGTACAACGGCGTCTACTACATCTACCAAGGCAGCGCGAAGGTCTCCGGCAATCCGGGGACCCCCGCGTCTCCAATGGCCGTCACGATCATCGCCGAGGGGTGGAACCCGGGGGCGGAGCCCGATTGCCCCCACGAGGGCGGGGACATCGAGATAAGCGGCAATCCCACCTTCACCTACAACTCCGTTGCCTCGCCGCTCCAATTCGTGGCGGGCAGGGACCTCAAGCTTAGCGGGGGACCCACTTTGGTAGGGGCGTTGCTGGCCCACGAGCAGTTCGGGGTCTCCGGCAACCCCATCATTCAGGGCAATCTGATCGCCGAAGACACCTGCCACACGAGCGGGTCCCCCATAGGGCCCGGCTCGAGCGTGTCGGGCAACCCGGAGATCACCTACGACGGGTTCGAGATCCCCATGGGGAGCACCATCCGAACGACTTTATGGCTCGAGCTCTAAGCAGACCTACGTATTAAGGCAGGCGCCCTCGGCCGTCGATAAAGGGGGGTGAACCGGTATTGGATGGTGTTGGATAGAGAGGCGATAGTTGTCGATGGGATGGCTTGGTGAGCGGATGACCAGTAGAGCCAGAACGCTGCACGGCGACGAGCGCGGGATCGCGATGATCATGGTGATCGGCATCTCGAGCATCATGGCGATCGTTACCACGGTGATCGTCACCCAGAGCATCAACGGTCTACGGGGGGCAGGCAGCGAGCGCCGATACGAGCAAGCTCTCCATGTAGCCGATGCGGGCATCGACCATCAGCTCTTCAAGCTCAGGGACTCGAGCGGTAGCTATCACACCGGAGAGACCGTGCCCGCGTCGTTCTCCAGCGTGCAAGCGGAGCGGGAATGGGTGATCGCCGCTGCCGCGGCGGAGGCGTCGGGCGATCCCACAAAGCTCGTGAACACCAACGAAGGGCAATGGGTGGCCCTCCGCCCCTCGAACGAGGCGGTCATCTATTCGGTGGGTTACGTACCCTCTAAGTCGAACGCCGACAAGATCAGAGTCCTTCGGGCCGAATACGACTTTGCCCCTATCAGCCCGGCCGCGGCGATCCTGACGGGTGGCGACCTGAGCATCTCGGGAAACCCGCATGTCACGGGGACTTACGGCAGTGCCCATACCAACGATGACTTCTCCAGCAGTGGCAACGGCGACTTCGGGGGTTATGTGTCCGCGACCGACTCGTGGTCGAGCTCGGGCAGCCTCGACACGGGTGACGACGACAACACCGGCGGCGGCATGCCGGTCCAGGAGATCCCGACGGTGGATCCGAGGTCCCTTTACGACTACTCCGAGTACGACCTTTGTCCCAACGGGCAGGTGCGCACCGGTCCCGCCTACAACGACGGCGGCGGCTTTGCGCCCAGCGGGAGCAGCACACCCTGCAACGGCACGTTGCTGGCAGATGCCAGCGGCAGCGAGTACCGGGGGTGGAAGAAGTCGGGCGATGACGGATCGCAGGGCGCGAAGTGGGACTTCGCGAGCAACACCGTCTACAACGGCGTCTACTACCTCTACCAGGGCAGCGCGAAGGTCTCGGGCAACCCCGGTTCTAGCGGCGCCGATTGGAGCGTGACGATCATCGCCGAGGCCTCCGGGACCTGCCCCCGCGTCGGGGGCGACATAGAGATCTCCGGAAACCCGCAGATGGACTACGAGGACACCGCCGTCCCGCTGCTGATGGTGGCCGGCCGGGACCTCAAGATCAGCGGTAATCCCCACATGGTCGGGACCTCGATGGCCGGCGAGCAGTTCCTCATCTCGGGGAACCCAAACGTCGAAGGCAACTTCATAGCCGAGCACTCGTGCGAGACGGCGGGCTCGATGGTGGAGGGGCCCTCGTCCATCTCGGGCAACCCGAACATCGAGTACGACGGGCTGGAGATACCGATCGGGACCTCCATCCGCACCACCCTCTGGCTCGAGCTCTAAGGCCTCTCCCCGGCCCCGTAGGGCCCGAATCCCCTTCCTGCTGCATCGGCTACCCTCGCGCCCGGTGCTAGGCGGCTGTTACTTCTGTTAACTGCCGTCTACGTCCGTTAATTACCTGTGTGTGATTCTAAAGAGGTTTGCGGCAGGGGACGAAGAGGCTTTCTGCAGGGTTCTGTTAAGCACTGTTACTAGAGTTGAACGAACCGGAGGGCTTTCAGAGGTAATGGCTGACTACGACGAGCCTCTTCTAACGGTCGGTGAGGTCGCGGAGATCATGCGCGTCTCGAACATGACCGTTTACCGGCTCATCAAGGCCGGCCAGCTCGGTGCCATCCGGGTGGGCAAGAACTATCGGATCCGCCGCCGCGACCTGGATCGTTATCTCAACGACCGCGCGGTGAGAAGCGATGGTGATGAGTGATGCCGGGCCCCACGATCGGACTCGACATCGGCACGAGCGCCGTCCGCGCGGCGCAAATCGTCAGCAGCAGGAAAGGCATGGCGCTGACTTCCTTCGGCCAGGTAGCGCTTCCTCAAGGAGCCGTGGGCGACGGGGAGATCCGCGATCACGGAGCCGTCTCGGAGGCCATCGCCCAACTCTGGAAGCGCGCCAAGCTTCGTCCTCGCCGCGCTGTCGTGGGGGTTGCGAACCAGCGCGTTCTCGTACGTGCGGTGGACATGCCCTATCTCGAGGAAAAAGAGTTCCGCGCGTCGCTGCGGTTCCAAGCGGCGGACCACATCCCCATGCCGGTCGACGAGGCCGAGCTGGATTTCCAGATGCTCGATGAGTACGTCACCGAAGGCGGCGAGCGGATGATGCGGGTGCTGTTGGTGGCCGCTGCGTCCGACATGGTCGAGTCCGTTCTGACCGCCGTTTCGGGCGCGCGCGTCGAGCCCCTCGCCGTCGACCTCGTGCCGTTCGCCGTGGCCCGCGCCATCAGCCCGGCTGCGCGAGGAGAAGAGGGTCTCGCCGGAGCCGAAGCCATCATCGATGTGGGTGCAGGCGTCAGCAACGTTGTGATCCATCACAACGGCGAGCCGCGCTTCGTGCGCATCCTGCTCGTTGGGGGCGACGACTTGACCGAGGCCATCGCCTCCGAGGTGTCTCTGTCGTTCGAGGAAGCCGAGGCGATCAAGCTCGACCTCACGTCCAGTGGAGCCACTCCCGAGGTCCAGCGAGTGATCCAGGGGCAGGTCGCGACCCTCGTGCAGGAGATCCAAGGTTCACTCGACTACTACAGCTCCCAAGAAGATAGCCAGCCGATCGCGTCGATGCTCATCACTGGAGGTGGGTCGCTTACGCCCACGCTGGCCGCTCGTCTCGAGGAGACGTCCCGCGTCCAGGTGCGTCGTGCAAGTCCGTTCGCCGACGTCGACATGTCGAAGTCTGGGCTCACCCCCGAGCAGATCAGCCAGATCGAGCCGGTTGCCGCATGCGCGGTCGGGCTTGCGATGGGGGTGACGGCCAAGTGATCCGCCGGATCGAGCTGCTTCCTGCGTCCTATCGTGAGCGTCAGCGCCAGCGCCGAACGCTGACCGGCATCGTTGGCGCGGGCGTGGTCGGCCTGGTTTTGCTGGGCCTCTACTGGTTCATGCTGGGTGGGCAGATCAACACCGCGGAGGAAGAGCTGGCCGGCGTGCAAGCTCAGAACGCCCAGCTCCAGAGCCAGATCGCGGAGCTCCAGGAGTTCGCAGATCTGGCCGCAGAGGTTCAGACCAAGCGCCAGGCGCTGGCGACCGTGATGACGGACGACATCGACTGGCCATCGATCCTCACCGAGCTGGCGATGGTCGTGCCGGGAGAGGTCTGGCTCACGAACATGACAGCGTCCTTCGGGGCGGGAGAGGGCGCGTCTCAGGTCGGCACCGAAACGGCCGAGGTGCGCATCAACCCCGAGCTCGCGATCGGGCGCATCACGTTCAGCGGAAGCTCGCTCTCGATGCCCGGGGTCGCCAAGTGGCTGATCAGGCTCGCGACCGTTCGGGAATTCGAAGCGATCTGGCTGGGAGACGCAAGCGGCGGCAACCTTGTCGGTGGACGACCAGTCTTCACGTTCAACAGCACGATCGAGCTGAACAACAAGGCTAAGAGCGACCGATTCCAGGAGGGCGTGGAGCCATGACCCCCCGCAATCGCCTGATCTTGACTATCGCCGGCGTGGTCGTCGTGCTGCTGCTCGGGTACTTCTTCTTCCTTCGGCCGCAGCAAGCCCGGCTCGCAGACGTGAACGATGAGATAGATACCGCCGAGACCCAGACGGTGGAGCTGACCAGCACCTTGAATCGACTGCAAGATCTGGCCGAGAACGCTCCGGAGCTTCGAGCTCAGCTCGACGAGGTGCGAGAGCTGGTCCCACCGGAAGACGAGGTCGCCAACTTCATCTTCCAGGTGCAGGAAGCGGCCGACCAATCCGGCGTCGGGTTCCTGCAGATAACTCCGACCCTCCCGAGGCCCCCGTTGGAGGGAGCGGCCCTGGCCGAGGTCGGTGTTCAGATCCGTTCGCGCGGGGGCTACTTCGCGATCCAAGACTTCATCCGCCGTTTGTACGATCTCGATCGAGCCGTTCGGATGGACAGCCTGCAGCTGGCGGGCTCCGCCGAAACGACCGAGGGCCAGGCGGCGGGCCGTGTCGAGATGACCTCGGGAGTTCGGATCTTCTTCGAGCTGCCGCCACAGCCGGCAGTCGCCGTCGACCCCGCCACCGGTGCAGTCCCCGAAGCATCGCCGAGCCCACAGGAGTAAGGCATGGCAACCCAACCTGAGGAATTCCAAGCGGCCCCCGAAACGACGGGCGGAGGGACCAATCGAACCCAGCTCCTGCTGATCGGGGCGGTGGCTGTCGTGCTGCTCGCAATCGTCTACTTCGTGTTCCTGAGCGGAGGGGGCGGCGACGAAGAGCAGGCGGCGGCGCCCGCCCCGGCACCGACTGAGGAGGTCGAACCCACCGACGCTCCGGACAAGCCCGACAAGGGGCCCGTGGAGACCTTCGAAGTGTTCGCCCCGAAGGACCCCTTCGAGCCACTGGTCTCGGAAGGCGGGCGGAGGTGGCGAAGGTGAAGGAGAGGGCGGAGACGTCGAGGGCGTTACTCCTATCGGAGGCGACGACACCGGCACCGATACTGGGACGATCGACGGCGACACGCCGGGCACCGCCCCCGAACCCGGAGATGGCGGAAACAGCGTGGGCGGGCACACCGTCGCGTTGATCGACATCTTCAAGGACGGTGGCAGTCAACGCGCCCAGGTCGAAGTCGACGGCACCGTGTACACGGTCGGAGAAGGCGACCGCTTCGCGGACAACTTCCAGGTCCTGTCCATCTCCGGCGAGTGCGCCACGATGCTCTTCGGCGACGACCAGTTCACGCTCTGCGAAGGCGAGTCCATCCTCAAGTAGCGGGGCCGGCTTGGCGGGACCGCAAAGCAAACAAGGCCTGCGAGGATTGGCATATGGGATCGCTTCGCTATCTGACGGCAGGTGAATCGCACGGCCCCGGCTTGGTCGCGGTTCTTGAAGGCATGCCGGCAGGCGTTCCCGTCTCGGCCAAGGACATCGCCGACGAGCTGACCCGGCGCCGTCACGGTTACGGCCGTGGCCCCCGCATGAAGATCGAGAAGGACGCGACCCGAGATCATGGGTGGCGTGCGAGCCGGGCTGACGCTCGGCAGCCCCATCTCGGTCGTCATCCACAACAGCGAATGGGACAAGTGGGCTCACGTCATGCCCGTCGAGGGCGAGCCCGCAGGACGGGAGCTCACCCGCCCACGGCCGGGCCACGCCGACCTCCCGGGGATGCTCAAGTACGACTTCGACGACGCGCGCAACGTCCTCGAACGAGCCAGCGCCCGCGAGACGGCCGCAAGGGTGGCGATCGCCACCGTGGCGCGCTCGTTCCTGCGTCACCTCGGCATCACCGTCGTCTCGCACGTGACCCGGATCGGCAGTGCGGCCGTTGCCGACGATGCCCCCGGGCCTGGGCCCGACGACCTCGAAGCCATCGACGCATCTCCCGTCCGCTGTTTCGACCCCGCCGCGACCGAGGCGATGGTCGCCGAGATCGAAAGCGCGGGAGCCGAGGGCGACTCGCTCGGAGGGATCGTGGAAGTGATCGCATTCGGTGTGCCGACCGGGCTCGGCTCTCACGTCCATTGGGACCGGAAGCTCGACGGCCGTCTCGCCGGCGCGCTGATGGCGGTTCCCGCCATCAAAGGAGTGGAGTTCGGCGACGGCTTCGATCTCGCCGCGCGTCGTGGCTCGAAAGCCCATGACGAGATCGAGGCCGACGGTGGCCGCCTGACGGACAGGGCAGGTGGCACGGAAGGCGGCATGACGATCGGCGGCACGCTCCGGATGAGGGCCGCGATGAAGCCGCTGTCGACGTTGAAGAAACGGCTGCGAACCCTGGACCTTGCCACCGGCGAGCCGGCGGAAGCATTCCAGGAGAGAACCGACGTCTGCGCCGTGCCCGCGGCGGGCGTCGTGTGCGAGGCGGTCGTGGCCCTCGTGCTGGCCGATGCCGTCCTCGAGAAGTTCGGCGGCGACACGCTGTCCGACGTCGAGTCCGCGCTGAGCACCTACAAAGAACGGTTGGCGCGCAGAGTCAAGTGATCGTGCTTATCGGTTTCATGGGTGCGGGCAAGTCCACCGTGGGCAGGCTGCTCGCCGACCGTCTTGGGCTCCCTTTCTTCGACACCGACGATCTCGTCGAAGCCCGCGCGGGCCGGTCCATCGCCGACCTCTTCGAAGCCGAGGGAGAGGGTGCCTTCAGGACTCTCGAGCGCGACGTCGCGCTCGAGCTACTCCAAAGACCCGGTGATTTCGTGATCGCTCTGGGCGGAGGGGCTGTCACCGACCCCGTTACGGCTGCGAAGCTCGAATGGAGCGAGGTCGTGTACCTGAACACGCCGTACACGGAAGCCATGCGGCGGACGGGTGCAGACCCGGGCCGCCCGTTGCTCCGGGCCGCAGATCCGAAGGCTCTGTTCGAGCAGCGGCGGCCCATCTACGAAAGCCGGGCGCGGCTCACCGTCAAAACCTCCGACAGAGAACCTGCAGAGATAGCTTCGGAGTTAGCC
This sequence comes from uncultured Actinomycetes bacterium, assembly GCA_963786155.1. Lineage (GTDB taxonomy): Bacteria > Actinomycetota > CADDZG01 > CADDZG01 > WHSQ01 > CAWAXW01. The sequence goes on from CAWAXW010000006.1 coordinate 1,401,628, forward strand.
GAGAAGCTTCGGCCGAACGTCACGCCTAGTGCAGTTCGCCGGGTTGCCGTCACTACCAGCAGCGCTGCTTACGAGGTAGTGATCGGCGCGGGCATCCTCGACCGCTTGAGGGATCTTCCCGTGCTTGCCGAGGCCGAGGCGGCGATGGTGATCACGCATACCGAGATCGAGCCGATCGCCATGCGCGTCGTCGATGCGCTGAAAGAGTGCGGGCTGCGGGTGGAGATGGAGAGGATCCCGGCAGGGGAGAAGACCAAGACCGTCGAGACCGTGGCGCACCTGTATGCGTCGATGGCGGGGGCCGGTCTTCACCGGCGCGACGTCGTGTTCGCCGTAGGGGGAGGCGTCGTCGGTGACGTCGCCGGTTTCGCAGCAGCGACTTACCACCGCGGTATGCCGGTCGTCCACATCCCCACCACGCTCCTGGCTCAAGTGGACGCGGCCATCGGGGGCAAGACCGGCGTGAACCTCCCGCAGGGAAAGAACCTCGTGGGTGCGATCCACCAGCCGGCCGCCGTCTTGTGCGACGTCCGCCTGCTGGATTCGCTCCCCGAGCCCGAGTTCCGCAGCGGGCTTGCGGAGGTCGTCAAGTACGGGTTCATCTCCGACCCTTCGATGTTCGAACTGCTCTCGGATCGCGAGGTGAACGATCTGATGGGAGATCCTCAGCATCTGGTCGAGATCGTGACGCGCTCGGTGCGCGTGAAGGCGCTGATCGTGTCGTCAGACGAGCGCGAGGAGGGTCTGCGGGAGATCCTCAACTACGGGCACACCTTCGGGCATGCGATCGAGCATTCCATCGGCTACGAGCGCATCCGGCACGGCGAAGCGATCTCCATCGGCATGACCTGCGCGGCCTACCTCGCCAGGATCATGGGGCGGATAGAGGATGACGTCGTGGATCTCCACAGGACGACGCTGTCCCACCTGGGTCTGCCCGTGCAGGCGAGCCTCGATCTCCCCGCGCTCGAGGAGGCGTGGTCACACGATAAGAAATATCGTCACGGTCTCAGATTCGTTCTGCTAGCAGGACTCGGGCGGGCGGAACCTGGGATACGACCCCCCAAGGAGGCGATCGAGATGGCGATTAAAGAGGTCGCCGCATGAAAGTGCTTGTGATCCACGGTCCGAATCTGAATCTCCTCGGAACGCGCGAGCTCTCCGTTTACGGCTCGCAGACCCTCGAGCAGCTCAACGAAGCGATCGAGCTGGGGGCGAAAGAGGCGGGCATCGAAGTCGACATCCACCAAACCGCGCGCGAGGGAGAGATCATCGAGCTCCTCCACTCGGGCATCGGCAATGTGGACGGCGCCATCCTGAACCCCGCCGCGTACTCGCACACGAGCCGGGCGATCGCGGACGCGATACGAGCCGTTCCCTTTCCCGTTATCGAGGTGCACCTCTCCAATATCCATGCGCGCGAGCCCTGGCGGGCCAGATCGGTGACCGCGGAGGCGGCCCTCGGCCTGGTTGCAGGTTTCGGTGCCGGCTCGTACCTCGCGGCGCTTCACCTCTTGAAGGCCCACGAGAGTTCCCGACAGAGCTGATGGATCACGAAGGTCGCGTCGAGCGCGTCGCTTCTCGTCTCGCCGGCGCGCACGTCGATGGGTTGCTGGTCACAGACATGACGAACATCACGTACCTCACGGGTTTCAGCGGTACGAATGGCCAACTCTTGGTGACCGAGCATGGAGCCACCTTCTTCTCCGACCGCAGATACCGAGCGCGCGCTGAGGCAACGATCACAGCCGCCGAGACCTCGATCTACCGCGAACGGTTGATCGAGGTCTTGCCCGATGCCCTCTCCGCCCATAGGGCAAAGGCTCTCGGCTTCGAGGAGCGGACCGTGACCGTTGCGACCCATCGTGATCTTTCGAATCGACTAGAAGGGGTCGAGCTCGTGCCGACGGTCGAGCTGGTCGAGGACCTCAGACGCTCCAAGGATCCCGACGAGGTCGCTCTCATCAAGTCGGCCGTGGCCATAGGGGACGAAGTCTTCGCAAGAACGCTCGAGCGGATCCGTCCGGGAACGGTAGAGAGCGACCTTGGGCTCGAGCTCGAGTTCGAATTGCGCCGAGCGGGGGCTGAAGGCATCTCGTTCCCACCGATAGTTGGCTCCGGGCCGCTGTCGGCCCACATCCACCACTCCCCAAGCGAGAGGGCGTTCGAGAAGGGAGACCTCGTGCTGTTGGACTTCGGCTGCCGCGTCGAGGGCTATTGCTCCGACATGACGCGCACCGTCGTACTGGGCTCGGCGACCGACGAGCAGGCGCGCGTCTACGATCTGGTCCTGCGCGCCCAGCGAGCCGGCACCGAGGCCATCCGCCCAGACATGCCGGCGGCGGATGTCGACGCGGCGGCGCGTAACGTGGTGGAGAAGCAGGTTCCGGCAGAGCGCTTCGGTCACGGCCTCGGCCATGGGGTCGGTCTCGACATCCACGAAGCTCCGCGTCTCGAGCGCGACGAGCCAGGAGACGTTGAGGACAGGAGACGTGGTTACCGTCGAGCCAGGCGTGTACGAGGTAGGTGTTGGGGGCATCAGGATCGAAGACTGTGTTCTCGTGACGGAGACCGGGGCGGAAGTGCTCACCGGCGCCCCGAAAGACGTATTGCTGGAACTGTGAAGGAGTCGCTTTGATATCCACGAACGACATGCGCCCCGGACAGACCCTGGAGATCGACGGGGACCTGTTCACGATCGTCTACTACCAGCACGTCAAGCCCGGCAAGGGGGGCGCGTTCGTCAAGACGAAGCTGAAGAGCGTCAAGACCGGGTCGGTTCTCGATCGCACCTTCCGGGCCGACGAGAAGGTCACCCTGGCGGTTCTGGACAAGCGCGAGATGCAGTTCCTGTACAAGGACGAGGCGGGCCTCGTTTTCATGGACAACGAGAGCTACGAGCAGGTTCACGTCGACCCCGAGTTGATCGGTGACCCCGTCAAGTTCCTAAAGGACGGGACCGTCTGCCTGGTCCCGGTCCATGAAGGCACGCCGGTCGGTGCCGACCTACCGAACACCGTGATCCTTCAGATCACGGAGACCGAGCCGGGCGCCAAGGGCGACCGGGTGTCCGGTGCGCTCAAGCCGGCGACCCTCGAGACGGGAGCGATCGTCAACGTGCCCCTGTTCCTCGAGACAGGGGAGTCGATAAAGGTCAACACCGAGTCCGGCGAGTACATATCGCGCGCGTGAGTACGGGGCGGGCTTGGCCGGACCGCAGATGAAAAAAGGGTTGATGAAGACCAGGCGCGCCGCGCGTCGGGCCGCGCTCGACGTGTTGTACGAGGCCGAGATCCGTGACCATTCGCCGAGCGACGTGCTGGAGGCGCGCGTGGTCGATGGATGGGTCCAGGCCACCGACGAGGACGCGGATGAGTCGAGAGAGCTGGGTCCGGTTGACGAAGCGGAAGCGCGGGGGTACGCGAGAGCACTGATAGAGGGAGTTCAGGAGCACCAGGACGACATCGACGAGTTGATCGTGCGGTACGCCGACCGCTGGGATATCCAGCGCATGCCGGTGGTCGACCGGACCCTCCTCAGGATCGCCCTGTTCGAGCTCCTCTGGGGCCAGGACATCCCGGTGGCCGTCGCCATCAACGAGGCGGTCGAGCTCGCGAAATCCCTTTCGACCGACGACTCGGGGCGCTTCATCAATGGGCTATTAGGGCGGATAGTCGAATCCCAAGCCGAGGAGTAGTAGCCTCTCCTCACTGACCATCCTTTAAATCGGCCCAGAGAGACCGGAAAGGAGTGGCACTTGACTTTGCACGCCCCCGATTTCCCGGTGGCGGCCCGCCTCATGGATGCGACCGAAGTCCGGCGCGTCCTGATGCGCATCTCGCACGAGATAGTCGAACGGAACAAAGGTGCAGACGATCTGGTGCTCGTCGGCATCCGTACGCGAGGAGCGCCGCTTGCCGAGCGGATCGCAACCATCATCGCCGGCTTCGAAGAAGTGAACGTGCCGTCGGGAGCCCTCGACGTGACCCTCTATCGAGATGACGTTGCGCTGCGCGGCCCCCGTGGTCTGGAGGCCACGACGATCCCCGTCGACATCGACGGTCGAACCGTGGTGCTCGTGGACGACGTCCTCTACACGGGACGGACGATCAGAGCGGCATTCGACGCGCTTCTGGACCTGGGGCGCCCTAAGGTCATCCGGCTGGCCGTCCTGGTCGACAGGGGGCACCGGGAACTTCCGATCCGCCCCGATTACATAGGCAAGAACATCCCGACGTCGGACGACCAGATGGTGAAGGTCCACCTCGAAGAGATCGACGGCGTCGACGAGGTCGTTTTAGGCGGGCCGGTCTCGTGATCAAGCACCTGCTCTCGATGGAGCAACTCGACGCCGGGGACATCACGACCATCCTCGACACCGCTGCGTCTTTGCGGCAGGTCACCGACCGCCCCATCAAGAAGTTGCCGACCCTCCGAGGCAGAACCGTCTGCAATCTGTTCTACGAGGCCTCGACTCGCACTCGGATCTCTTTCGAGCTCGCAGCCAAGCGTTTGTCCGCAGACGTAATCAACTTCTCGGCGGATACCAAGTCCAGCGTTGCCAAAGGAGAGTCGTTCAAGGACACGGCCTGGACGCTCGAGGCGATGGGCGTCGACGCGATCGTCGTCCGCCACTCCGCGTCAGGGGCGCCGCACCAGCTCGCCGGCTGGGTGCACGCCAGCGTGATCAACGCAGGCGACGGTCAGCACGAGCACCCGACCCAAGCTCTTCTCGATCTGTACTCGATGCGAGAGCAGTTCAAAGACCTCGAAGGGCTATCCGTCGCGATCGTGGGCGATGTTGCTCATTCGCGCGTTGCCCGCTCGAACATCAAAGGCTTGACCACCATGGGCGCGCGCGTGACCCTCGTGGGGCCACCCACATTGATGCCGCCTCATGCCGAGTCGCTGGGCGTGCAGGTCTGCCACGACCTCGATGAAGTGATCCCCGAAGTGGACGTGTGCTACCTGCTTCGCGTCCAGAAGGAGCGCCTCACGGAGCAGCTCTTCCCCAGCCTTCGTGAGTACGCCGCACAGTGGGGCTTGGACGGTCGCCGGATCGAGCGCATGAAGCCCCACGCGCTCGTCATGCACCCGGGTCCGATGAACCGAGGCGTCGAGATCTCTGCCGAGGTATCGGAGTCGCCGAGATCGATCATCCTGGAGCAGGTCGCCAACGGCCTGGCCGTGAGGATGAGCCTTCTCTACCTGATGCTCGGAGGGGAGTCACATGAGTAGCTGGTTGCTGCGGGGGGCGCGGATCGTCGATCCCGTCTCGAGTCGCGACGAGACCGCCGAGGTGATGGTGCGCGACGGACTTGTTGCCGAGGTGGGGACCTCGTTGGACCCCGGCGATGCCGAGGTGATGGATCTTGGTGGATGCGTGATCGCTCCAGGCTTGGTCGACATGCACACCCATCTGCGAGAGCCCGGCCGCGAGGACGAGGAGACCGTCCTGACGGCATCACGGGCGGCCGCAGCGGGCGGCTACACGGCCGTTTGCGCGATGCCCAATACCGACCCCGTCGCCGACAACGCCGCGATCGTCGAGCAGGTGTGGGCCTCGGGCCGCGACGCCGGCATCGTGGACGTCATCCCGTCAGGTGCACTCAGCAAGAACCTGGCAGGCAAGGACATGGCCGACATCGGCGAGATGATGCGATCTGCCGCCGAGGTTCGTCTGTTCACCGACGACGGTCACGGCCTCCAGAACGCGTCGCTCGTGCGTCGCACGATGGAATACATCTCGGGGTTCGACGGGATCTACGCGGAGCACTGCGAAGACGCTCCGCTCGCTGCCGGCGGCCAGATGAACGAGGGTGTGCGATCTGCCGAGCTGGGTCTGCAAGGCATCCCGGCCGAAGCGGAAGAGCTGATGGCCGCCCGCGATGTTGTGCTCGCTCGCTTGACGGGCTGCCGGTTGCACCTTCTGCACGTGTCGACGGCGGGGACCGTCGAGATCGTGCGGCGGGCGAAGGCTGAAGGCATCGATGTCACCGCCGAAGTCACCCCTCATCATCTCTGCCTCACCGACGAGGCCGTCACCTCCTACGATCCGCACGCGAAGGTCAACCCACCGTTGCGAACCGAGGCGGATCGGCTTGCGGTCATCGAAGGGATCGTGGACGGCACGATCGATGCGATCGCAACGGATCATGCCCCGCATGCTCTCGAAGAGAAGGATCAGGAATACGTCCACGCGCCGCCCGGCATGCTCGGCCTTGAGACCGCGCTTGGTCTTGTTCTGACCGAACTGGTAGAGACCGGGCGTCTGGGCCTCGGTGAGCTGATCGCTCGCATGTCTGCGAACCCGGCGCGCATCCTCGGTCTCGAGGACCACGGCTCGATCAGTGAGGGCCGTCCTGCCAACCTCGTCGTATTCGACCCCACCGCGCGCTGGCGAGTGGATCCCGACGCTTTCAACTCGAAGTCCCGGAACACGCCCTTCGGAGGGCGAGAGCTCACCGGCCGGGTGGTGCACACGTTCTTCCGTGGCCGTCTCACCGTCCGCGACGGCGCGGTGCTCGAGGGGGCGCTCTCTTGAAGAGGGATCCCGCCTTGCTCGCGCTCGAGGATGGCACCGTTCTGCGCGGAGCGGCCTTCGGTGCAACCGGCACGACGACCGGCGAGGCGTGCTTCAACACCGGGATGACCGGATACCAGGAGGTCCTGACGGACCCCTCGTATCACGGGCAGATCGTGACCATGACCTCTCCTCAGATCGGCAACACCGGGGTGAATGCCCACGACGACCAATCGATCCACCCCTGGGTCGCGGGATTCGTAGTCCGAGATCCAGCGCGACGACATTCCTCGTGGCGCGCCGAGGGAGACATCGAGTCCTACCTCGTTACGCACAACATCGTCGGCATAGCCGAGGTCGACACGCGTCGGCTGACGAGGCGGCTGCGCACTGAAGGGGCGATGCGTTGCGCGGTGTCCAGCGAGGTCTTAGACCCCAACGAGCTCGTCGACCGCGCGCGTTCTTCGCAGAGTTACGTGGGTCGAGATCTCGTACGAGAGGTGACGACGCCCGAGGCTTATCGGTGGGGACAAGACGAGCTCGCCGCTCGCGCCGCCACGAGCTACGCCGCGGGAGCCGAAGAATCTCCGTCGACCGCCGCTCTATTGCTGCGCACGACCGCGCGCCGCCTTCCGATCGCGGCCCTCGACTTCGGGATCAAGCGGAACATCCTCGACCTCCTGGCAGCGACGGGATTCGACGTGACGGTCCTCCCGGCCACGACGCCGGCGGAGGAGTTGCTGAGCGGGGGCTACTCGGGAGTCTTTTTGTCCAACGGCCCGGGGGACCCGGAACCCGTCGACTACGCCGCCACGACCGTCAAAGCGCTGCTTGGCCGCATCCCGGTCTTTGGGATCTGCCTGGGACATCAGATCCTCGCCCTGGCGCTTGGGGCCCGGACCTACAAGCTCCCGTTCGGGCATCGCGGTTCCAATCACCCTGTGGCCGAGACGAACCGATCTCGCATAGAGATCACCTGCCAGAATCACGGCTTCGCAGTGGACCAGGGCTCGATCGACGGGACCGCTGCCGAATTGACCCATGTGAACCTGAACGACGGCACGGTGGAGGGCCTGGCGGTGCCGGGCGTAGCGTTCAGCGTGCAGTACCACCCGGAGGCAGGGCCCGGCCCCCACGACGCGCGCTACCTCTTCGCACGTTTCGTCGAGCTGATCGAGGAATTCAAGACTCAGGAGGTGAGTCATGGCTAGAGGAGACCGCAAGACCGTGCGGTGGAAGAAGGATCGCCAGAGGCGCAAGCGCGCCCGCGACAAGCGCAAGGCCGAAGCCAGGGGAGCGGTCCGCCGTTGAGCGCCGAAGCAGACACCGACACCGAGCTGGTGCTCGGGGTCGATCACGTCAGCATCACCGCGCCCGAGGAGCTGTTGGAGGAGGTCGCGACCTGGTACCGGGACACGCTGCGGCTGCGCGAGATCGAGCGCCCGGAAGGCACGAAGCATGCAGGCGCGTGGTTCGAGGCGGGGGAGCAGGAGATCCATCTCATGCAGGATCCTCACAACCCCCCACGCCAGGCACACTTCGCCCTCGTGGTCGAGGACTACTCCTCGATGATCGAACGCCTTCGTGGGTTCGGGTGTCACATAGAACAAGCCGCCTCGATCCCGGGGCGACACCGTTTCTACACCCGCGACCCCGCCGGTAACCGCATCGAGATCACGAGCTACGACGAGCCGCCGGCGGACGTGCGCTACGTGGAAGCCGTCGACCCAGAGTGAAGGCCGACTAGTGCCCGCTAGACGTGATCTCAAGTCGATCCTCGTGATCGGTTCTGGGCCGATCGTCATCGGTCAAGCGTGCGAGTTCGACTACTCCGGAGTTCAGGCCTGCAAGGTACTGAGAGGCGAGGGTTACCGAGTGATCCTCGTGAACTCGAATCCCGCCACGATCATGACGGACCCCGAGTTCGCCGACGCGACCTACGTCGAACCGATCACGCCGGAGTTCGTGGCGAAGATCATCTCGAAAGAGCAGCCGGACGCCTGTCTTCCGACGCTCGGTGGCCAGACGGGATTGAACGTAGCCATGGAGCTGGCGCGCTCGGGCGTCCTCGAAGCCTCGGGGGTGGAGCTCATCGGGGCTACCCCGGAAACGATCAGGCGGGCCGAAGACCGCAAGCTCTTCAAGGAGACGATGGCGGCTGCCGGACTCGATCTGCCGCGCTCGACCTTCGCCTACTCGATCGCCGAAGCCGAGAGGGCGGCCGAATCGATCGGCTATCCGGTCGTCATCCGTCCCTCCTACACGCTCGGCGGTGGAGGTTCCGGCTTGGTCGATGACGTCGCCGCGTTGCGCACCATCGTGAGCGAAGGTCTGCGCCTGTCGACCATCGGCGAGGTCCTCATCGAGGAATCGATCTATGGATGGAAAGAATTCGAGCTCGAGCTGATGCGCGATCGCAACGACAACGTCGTGGTGGTGTGCTCGATCGAGAACGTGGATCCCATGGGCATCCACACAGGCGACTCGGTAACGGTCGCTCCGGCCATGACCCTCACCGACGTCGAATACCAGGCGATGCGGGACGACGGGGCAGCGGTCATGCGCGCCATCGGCGTCGAGACGGGCGGATCGAACGTCCAGTTCGCCGTCGACCCCGCAAGCGGAAGGCGCGTCGTTATCGAGATGAATCCGCGCGTATCTCGCTCCTCGGCCCTCGCCTCGAAAGCCACGGGGTTCCCGATAGCCAAGATCGCGGCCAAGCTCGCTGTCGGGTTCACACTCGACGAGATCCAGAACGACATCACCAAGAAGACGCCGGCCAGCTTCGAGCCGTCCATCGACTACGTCGTGGCGAAGATCCCCCGCTGGGCTTTCGAGAAGTTCCCGGGAGCCGATCGCCGGCTCACCACGAAGATGAAATCCGTCGGCGAGGTCATGGCTATCGGCCGAACCTTCGTCGAGGCCCTGCAGAAGGGATATCGGTCGCTCGAGTCCGGGCTCTCGGGTCTCGGCGGTCCCGGCTTCGATCTCCCTCCCGAGGAGTTGCGCGAACGCGTGACGATCCCGACCGAGGAAAGGCTTCACCTCGTCGAGAGGGCTCTGCATGGCGGGATGAGCGTCGAAGAAGTCGCCGGTCTGTCGCGGATCGACCCCTGGTTCGTGGATCAGATCGGCCGGGTGGCCGAAGCGCGCGCGGAGCTCGAGTCGTCCGGGGCTCTCGACCCTGAGTCGCTGCGCGAGGCGAAGAGGCTCGGGTTCTCGGATGCGCAGCTCGGCGAGATCACCGGCACCGATCCTCTCGCCGTCAGGGCTCGGCGGATCGAGCTCGGGGTCGTGCCCACGTACAAGACGGTCGACACCTGTGCGGCCGAGTTCGACGCGTCGACTCCCTACTACTACTCGACCTACGAGGACGAAGACGAGGTTGCCGAGTCGGAGCGATCGAAGATCGTGGTGTTGGGCTCCGGTCCGAATCGGATCGGTCAGGGGATCGAGTTCGACTACTGCTGCGTCCATGCGGCGTTCGCACTCTCCGAGGCGGGCTACGAAACGATCATGGTCAATTGCAACCCCGAGACTGTGTCCACCGACTACGACACCTCGGATCGCTTGTACTTCGAGCCACTCACGTTCGAGGACGTGATGAATGTCGTCGATCGGGAACGTCCCTTGGGTGTCTTCGTCCAGCTCGGCGGCCAGACGCCGCTGCGCCTCGCCCGTGCCCTGGAGAGAGCCGGCGTGACGATCCTCGGAACATCTCCCGACGCGATCGACCGGGCCGAGGACCGCGAACGTTTCGGCGCCCTGCTCGCCGATCTATCCCTCCCGCATCCTCCGAATGGGCTCGCTCGATCGACTGAGGAAGCACGCGCCATCGCAGCGACGATCGGATACCCGGTTCTCGTGCGGCCCTCTTACGTGCTGGGGGGCCGCGCGATGGAGATCGTCTACGAGGAGTCCACGCTCGAGCGTTACATGGCAACCGCGGCCCAAGTGAGCCCCGAGCACCCCGTCCTCGTGGACCGTTTCCTCGAAGGCGCGATAGAGGTCGATTGCGATGCGATCTTCGACGGACGCGACCTGTACGTGGGCGGCGTCCTGGAGCACATCGAGGAAGCCGGTATCCACTCGGGTGACTCGGCCTGCGTCGATCCCTCCGTTCTCGTTGGGCGACGACCAGATCCAAAGCGTGCTCTCCATGACCGACGCGCTTGCCCGAGCCCTCGACGTCCGAGGCTTGATCAACATCCAGTTCGCGGTGAAGGACGAACAGGTCTTCGTGCTCGAAGCCAACCCCCGGGCGTCGCGGACCGTTCCTTTCATCTCGAAAGCAACGGGCGTGCCTCTCGCGAAGGTTGCCGCGCGCGTGATGGCCGGCCAAATGCTCTCGGAGCTTCGGGAGGCAGGGCTCGTCCCTCGACGCTCCGTCGGACACGAAGGCATCGATCACATCGCAGTAAAGGAAGCCGTCATGCCTTTCGAGCGGTTCCCGGGAGTCGACATCCTGCTCGGCCCCGAGATGCGTTCAACCGGAGAGGTCATGGGCATCGACGCCGACCTTCGGCCTCGCCTTCGCCAAAGCCGAAGGCGGTGGCGGCGTGAAGCTGCCGACGAAGGGAACCGTCTTCATCTCGGTCGCCAATCGGGACAAGCGGGCAGTGATCTTCCCGGCGAAGCGTCTAGTGGACCTCGGCTTCCAACTCGTTGCCACCGAAGGCACGGCACGCGTCTTGCGCCGCGCCGGCGTCGCGGTCGAGGTCGTTCCGAAGGTCTCGGCTGCGAATCCCGACAACGTCCCCACGATCGTGGATCGGATCGCGTCGGGTGACCTCGAGCTTGTGTTCAACACGCCGTTCGGTCGCGGCGCACGCACCGATGGCTACTACATCCGTACTGCCTCGATCGAGGCCGGCGTCCCGTGCATCACCACCATGGCCGGCATGGCTGCCGCGGTGCAGGCGATCGAATCCATGCTCGCGGGTGCGTTCGACGTCCGGTCGATCCAGAGCTACCTCGCCGAGGTCAGCGACTAGTGCTGGTAACCACCGGCGAGGTCCTTTCGCACAAGAAGTACGGCGAGCACTACCACTCGCTCACGATAGTCACCCCCGACATCGGCGAGAGGGTGAAGCCGGGACAGTTCGTGAACATCTCGTGCGGCGACGACCGCAGCTACATCCTCAGGCGCCCGTTCTCGGTCTACCGCGTACACAAACGCGGAGGCTGGGCTTCGACGGTGGAGATCGTGTTCGACATCCGCGGCCCCGGTACCGCCTATCTCGCGTCCCTCAGAGCCCACCATTCGATAGACGTGATCGGACCGCTCGGGCGGGGCTTCGCGATGCCCAACCGGAGGGCTCACTGCCTGCTGGTTGGAGGAGGTATCGGAGCTGCTCCATTGTTCTTCCTTGCGGATGAGCTGCGCAACGAGGGACACAGGGTCGACGTGATCCTCGGCGCTCGCAGCGCGGCACATCTGCTCAATCACATCGAAGCTCGCCGTGTTGCCTCTACTTGCCGTATCGCGACCGAAGATGGTTCCCAGGGGGACCGCGGAAGGGTCACGGACGTCCTCGTGGACACGATCGAGCGGTGCGAGAGCGAGGTCGTTTACACCTGCGGTCCCCACGGCATGCTTGCCGCGATATCGGCCATGTGCGTCGACCGGGATCTGCCCGTGCAGACCGCGGTCGAAGAGTTGATGGCGTGTGGCTACGGTGTCTGCATGACATGTGTGATGCCCTTGAGAGTCCCATCCGACAAGGCGATAACGCGTCCCGACGAACCAGAGGACGAGATCGTGTACGCCCGCTCTTGCACGGAGGGCCCGGTGTTCAACGGCGCCAACGTCGTGTGGAACGGAGCCCGCGCCAGCGTTGCTACCGATCAAGGAGAATTGTCGCCCGCCGGCGTACCCACCCGGCAAGTGGAACTGTTCGACACCGAGGAAGAGCATGCTCCGCCCGGGAACTGAGGAACCGCCGCCGCCCGTAGTCGACCTCAGCGTGAAGCTGGGGAAGCTGGAGCTTGCCACCCCGGTTCTCGCGGCGTCGGGCACTTTCGGAGCCGGGCGCGAGGCATCGGCCTTCGTCGAGCTGTCCGAGCTCGGCGGGATCATCGTCAAGTCCATGACGCTCCAGCCGTGGAAGGGGAAATCCACACCTCGGATGTGCGAGACGCCGTCCGGGATGCTCAATGCGATCGGGATCCAGAACAAGGGCGTCGACCACTTCGTCGCAGAGGACCTCCCCTGGCTCGTCAAGAAAGGCGCGACCGTGGTCGCGTCCATCGCGGGGAACACGGTCGAGGAGTTCGTACGGGTCGCCGACAAGATCCGGCTTGGGGGCCGCGGCGTTGCCGCGGTCGAGGTCAACATCTCCTGCCCGAACCTCGAGGACCGCAACAACATGTTCGCTCACTCTGTCGAGTCGACCGCTGCGGTCGTGTCCGGTGTACGCGGACGCGATCAAGCGGATCCCCCTGTTCCCCAAACTGTCTCCGAACGTCACATCACTAACCGCGATCGCGGACGCCGCTCTCGAGGCAGGGGCGGACGGGCTCTCCCTGGTCAACACCGTGTTCGGGATGTCGATCGACGTGGAAACGCGCCGCCCGAAGCTGGCCGGGACCATCGGGGGCCTCTCCGGGCCCGCGATCCGCCCGATCGCGGTGCGCGCGATCCACGAGATCCATAGCGCTTATCCGCACGTGCCGATCATCGGACAGGGAGGAGTCGGCTCGGCGCAGGACGCGCTCGAGTTGATCCTCGCAGGCGCCAGCGCGGTCGCTGTCGGCACGGCTAACTTCATCGATCCGCTGTCCACCGTTGAGGTCACGGCGGGCATCGCCGAATACATGAGCCGCCACGGCATCGTGAGTGTGTCCGAGCTCGTGGGAGCGGTGAAGCTCGAAGGGTGAACCCAAACGAGTTGATCGGAGTTCTTGAGGAGCGCGGGGCCCTTCTGCGCGGCCACTTCGCACTGTCCTCGGGGCGGCATTCCGACGCTTTCGTTCAGAAATTCCGCGTCCTCGAAGACCCCAGATTGACCCAACGCTTCGGCGAGGCCATCTCGCGCAGCTTCGCCGACTCGTTCGACGTCGTGGCGAGCCCGGCCATAGGAGCGATCGTGCTGGGGTTCGCGACCGCGCTGGCTGCCGACGCACGCGTCGTGTTCGCGGAACGTGTGGACGGGCACCTCGAGTTCCGGCGGGGCTTCCAACTGGGCTCACGCGAGAGAACGCTCGTTGTCGAGGACGTTGTCACGACGGGTGGGTCGGCCGCCGAAGTCGTCAAACTCGTGCGCGCCGCGGGCGCGACCCCCGTGGGGATCGGGGCTTTGATCGATCGCAGTGATCGCGCGCGTATCCCCGACCTCGGTGCACCTCTCAGGGCTCTGCTGCGCCTCGAGACCAACTCGTGGGCCCCGGACGAGTGTCCTTTGTGCGCCACCGCCGAGCCGCTCACCGATCCGGGCAGCCGCAGGCTCAGTCGCTAGATTGCCTATACTCCCTGCTTCTAACCCCCTGCAGACAGAGAGGATCCTCTAGTGCCTCTGCCACCGCCTTTGACCGAAGAGCAGCGCCGCCAGGCCCTCCAGAAGGCGGCGATCGCTCGGCGCAAGAGGGCGGAGCTCAAGGAAGAGCTGAAGAGCAATCGGATCACCCTGAAGGATCTCCTCGGGCGCACCGACGACGACATCGTCGGCAAGATGAAGGTTTCCACCGTCCTCGAATCGCTACCGGGCGTGGGGCGGGTGCGAGCCCGCAAGATGATGGAGCGCCTCGACATCTCGGAGTCACGCCGGATGAGAGGCCTCGGCGCGAAGCAGAAGGAGGCCCTGCTCGGCGAGCTCGCGAACCGCTGAGTGGGTCAACAAGGCGGCAGGCTCTTCGTGATGTCCGGCCCCTCCGGGGCCGGCAAAGGCACGCTCGTGAAGGAGCTCATCAAGAGATATCGCGACCTCTCCCTCTCCATCTCCGCGACGACGAGGCCCGCCCGCGCAGGCGAACGTGCGGGCATCGATTACCACTTCATCCCGGTCGATCGATTCATCGGGATGCGCGACCGGGGTGAGTTCCTCGAGTCGGCCGAGGTCCACGGCTACCATTACGGCACCCCGCGGGCCCCGATCGAGCAGGCACTGACGGCCGGCCGTGACGTCCTACTCGAGCTCGACATACAAGGAGCGCTGGCCGTTAAGAGGACCCACCCAGGGGCGGTGCTCGTCTTCATAGAGCCCCCCTCCTTCGAGGAGCTGAAGGTGAGGCTTCGGAACAGGGGCACCGACGACCTCGAGACCATCTCGAAGCGGGTTACCGCCGCCTACGACGAGGTCAAGATGAAGGGGGAGTACGACCACATCGTGGTCAACGACGACCTCGGTCGGGCCGTGGACGAGTTGGTCCGTATACTGGAACTCAGCGATTCCTAAATCTCGCGTGCTTAAATCTTATGTAAACCCCATGGAAAGGTTGTGAGTAAGTGATCGAGCCCAAGATCGAGAACCTGCTGGAGGACGTCGATTCCAAGTACACGCTCGTGATCCTCTCCGCCAAGCGGAGCCGGCAGATCAACAGCTACTTCAGCCAGCTCGGCGAGGGCGTGGCCGAGTACACCGCGCCTCAGGTCCCGATGGCGGCCGACCGGGCCCCCAAGTCGCTGTCCATAGCGCTGGAGGAGATCGCCGACGGAACGGTCTCCTACGAACGCACCACCGACGGCATCAAATAGGAGAGATCTCGTGTCCCCCATCCAGGGCCGGCGCATCGTCCTGTGTGTCACTGGGGGCATAGCCGCTTACAAGGTCGTCGAGGTCGCCCGCGCCCTGACCCTCGAGGGGGCGGACGTCCAGGTCGTCATGACCCCTTCGGCCGAGCGCTTCGTGGGGCGTCAGACGTTCGCCGGCATCACGGGACGGGCCGTTCAGACCGAGCTGTTCGGGGAGGGCCCCCACGCTCCGCATGTCGAGCTTGCCCGGGGGGCCGACCTGTTCTTGATCGCCCCTGCGACGGCTAACTCCCTCGCGAAGCTGGCTCTGGGCGTGGCCGACGACCTCATGTCGGCAACGGCCCTGATGGCTCGTTGCCCGACCCTGGTGGCGCCGGCCATGCACACCGAGATGTGGGATCACCCCGCGACCTTCGAGAACGTTCGCACGCTCGAGGCCCGTGGTGTGCATTTCGTCGGCCCCGAGGTCGGCGCGCTCATGTCGGGCGACACCGGGCCCGGCCGGATGGCCGAGCCTGCTGCGATCGTCGCCGCTGCGCACGACCTGCTGGCCTCGTCGGAGCAGCTCGCCGGCGTACGCGTGATCGTCACCGCCGGTGGCACCCAGGAACCGATCGATCCGGTGCGCTTCATCGGGAACCGCTCCTCTGGGTTGATGGGGTTCTCGATCGCGGCTTCGGCCGCGCGCCGGGGGGCGAAGGTGACGCTCGTCGCCGGGCCCCATCAGTTGATCGAGCCCGTGGCTGTGGAGACGATCTCGGTCCGCACCGCCGCCGAGATGCGCGACGCGGTCGTCGCGATAGCGGGCGACGCCGACGTGATCGTCAAGGCTGCCGCCGTGGCCGACTTCCAACCGGACCAGCACGCGGACCATAAGTTGAAGAAGGCCCAGGGTCCCCCCGAGGTGCACCTCATCCCGACGGTCGACATCCTTGCGGAGCTGGGCCACGATCCGTCGCTTCGCAAGCCCGGCGGCTTGCTCGTCGGCTTCGCGGCCGAAACCGAGCCTGACCCCGACAAGCTGGCCGAGCTAGCCCTCGAGAAGCTGGCCTCCAAGGGCGCCGACATGATCGTGGCGAACGACGTATCGAGCCCCGACTCCGGGTTCCATGTGCCAACGAACCGGGCCGTGATCGCGACCCGCGACGAGGTCGTGGACGTGGGACTGGTGACGAAATCGGCGCTGGCCGAAGCCCTGATCGACCGCATCGCCGAGCTCCGGGCTGGATAACCAGGGCATTAGGATGCGCCGATGCCGGCCAACGCACTGAGGCTCTTCACGTCTGAATCGGTCACGGAAGGGCACCCGGACAAGCTCGCGGATCGAGATCTCCGATGCCGTCCTGGACGAGATCCTGGCCGACGACCCGTTCGGGCGGGTCGCTTGCGAGACATTGGTCACCACCGGGTGGGTGGTGGTCGCCGGCGAGATCTCGACCTCGACGTATATCGACATACCGGCCGTCGTCCGCCGAACGGTCACCGACGTCGGCTACACGAGCTCCCGGATCGGATTCGACGGCGCAACATGTGGAGTGACCGTGGCGATCCAGGAACAGAGCCCCGACATCGATGCAGGTGTGAGCGAATCGCTCGAATCCCGGACGGGGGAAGACGACGACGACGAGATAGACAGCCAGGGGGCCGGAGACCAGGGCATGATGTTCGGCTTCGCATGCAGCGAGAACGAAGACCTCATGCCCATGCCGATCTGGCTCGCGCACCGGCTGGCGCAGAGACTCACCGAAGCCCGCAAAGCCGGGCTTCTTCCATATCTGCGCCCGGATGGGAAGACCCAGGTGACGATCGGCTACGACGGCTATAAACCCGTGAGCCTGGAAACGATCGTCGTATCCGCGCAGCACCAGCCGAACGTCGATATCGAAACGTTGTTGCGGCCGGATCTGATGCAGCACGTCATTGAGCCCTTGCTGCCGCCGGAGCTCGACACGGACAACCTGCGAGTCCTCGTGAACCCAACGGGCATCTTCGAGGTCGGTGGACCGCGCGCCGACACGGGTCTAACCGGACGGAAGATCATCATCGACACCTACGGCGGCATGGCCAGGCACGGCGGGGGAGCTTTCTCGGGAAAGGACCCCACCAAGGTCGACCGATCGGCTGCGTATGCGATGCGCAACGTGGCCAAGAACGTCGTCGCGGCCGGCTTGGCCGAACGCTTCGAGATCCAGGTCGCGTACGCGATCGGCGTGGCCCATCCTCTGTCGATCTCGATCGACACGTTCGGAACCGAGCAGGTCGCGCCGGAGAAGATCCAAGCCGGGATAAAGGAGGTCTTCGACCTTCGTCCGGCTGCGATCATCCGCGATCTCAATCTCCGTCGCCCCATCTACCAGAACACCGCGGCCTACGGACACTTCGGGCGCTCGGACAAGGACTTCACCTGGGAGCGCACAGACCGCGCCGATGACCTCCGGCGCGCCTGCAGCTAACGCCGTCCAGCTCTTCGCATCGGTCGTTCCGCTGGTGCCCGCGTGGCGGGTCGACAAGCCATTCCATTATTCGATCCCTCCCGAGCTCAGCGCGCGCGTAAGCGTCGGCTCACTCGTTCGGGTCCCGTTCGGTGGGCGAAAGGTGCGAGGGGTCGTGACCGGGCTGCAGCTCGAACCGCCGGAGCGCACGATCGATGCGATCGCGGCTGTCGTCATGGACCTTCCCGTCTGTCCGCCTCCTCTTAATGAGCTCTTCGAGTGGCTCGCGATCCGGTACGTCGTTCCACGCGGGCGGGCGTTCGCTCGGAGCGTTCCGAGCCGCGTGCGAATCAAGGCGGAACCCACCGAGGCCTTGCGAGTCGGCGGCGCTCCGCGGGTGCTCCCAAGCTACGAGGGTGGCGACCGATTGCTCGCGGCGATCGGGTCGGGATCGGGCACGTGGTGCCTGCGGCCGACCCCCCAATCAGACGCCGCTTCCGAGGTGCTCGAGCTCGTGAACGCCGCGCTGGACAGCGGGGGATCGGCGCTTGTTGTCACGCCCGAGGTCGTGCTCTCGGATCCGGTCCGCACCGCGGTCGAAGAGCGTTGGCCCGAGGTCGCGCTCGTGGGGTCGGATGTCGACGATGCCACTCGTGCACGCAACTGGTTGCGAGCCGGACGAGATGGGGGAGTTGTGCTCGGAGGGCGAGCTGCTCTCTTCGTTCCCCTCCAGCGTCTGCGCGTCATCGTCTTGACCGAAGAGCATCATCAGAGCCTGAAAGAGGACCGCGCCCCGAAGTACGACGCGAAGCGCGTGGCCGTGGAGCGAGCGCGGCTCGAGGAAGCCGTATGTGTGCTGCTAAGTGCCACTCCAACCCTGGAGACCGGTTCGGCAGCAGCGGATGGCCGCTATTCCCTCGCCGAACCCCCACGAAGCGTGGCGCGGGCAGCGCGGCCGATCGTGGAGACCGCCCCCGTACCGACCGGCGGTCCCGTGTCGCGCCTCCTGCACGAACGCCTCCGGCAGACCCTTCAGGAAGGCGGACGCACCGCGCTCTTGGTTCCGCGCGCCGGCTACGCACATGCCCTCTGGTGCCCGGAGTGCCACAACCCAGTTCGCTGCCCGCGCTGCGAGACCACCATGTCGTTCGACCGCAACCGAGGTGCCGCGACGTGTCCCCATTGCGCGAATGTCCTTCCTGCTCCCGACCGATGCCCGCGCTGTGGTCATGGCCCGCTCCGCTTCGTAGGAGCTGGGAGCCAGCGAGTCGAAGAACAGGTGCAGCGCGCTTTCCCACGTGCGACGGTCGCAAGGGTCGATCCAGAGACGTTCTCCTCGCCGCAGAGCAGAGATGCCGACATCTACGTCACGACTTGGATAGGAACGAAACCCGCGGTGCGGCCGGACGTTTCTCTCGTCGGCATCCTGGATGCCGACGCCTTGATCCATCGGGCCGACTTCCACGCTTCGGAGAGCGCCTTCGAGGCTCTGAGCGCGATGGCCGGCTGGGCGGGTCCGGCCGATCGTGGAGGCCGGCTCGTCGTTCAGACCGCGGACCCCGGGCACCACTCGATCCAGGCGACCGTGCGAGGCGACTACAACTATTTCCTCCGCCATGAGCTCGAGGCGCGCCGCGAGCTCGCCTATCCACCGTTCGCCGAGCTGATCAGGATCCGAGTCCGCGGTCCCCAAGCAGACGCAGCGATCGAGCAGATCCGCGACGCTGCGGAGCGTCGACGAGCCCGCATCGTGGGCCCAGTCGAGGTGGAGGCCCGCGCGCGGGCGGGCTGGGCCGGACCGCAGAACAAACGCGAGAGCGCGAGTTCTTGGTCAAGTGTCCGAACGCCACCGAGTTGGCCCGTGACCTGCGGGTTATCCTGACCCAGACGTCCTCCGGCGTAAGCATCGGTGTCGACGTCGACCCCCGCTAAGGAGAACCATGGCAGTGCTTCGCATCAGACAGTTCGGCGACCCAGCCCTGCGCGAGACCGCGGGCGAGGTCGAGAACGTGTCCGATGTCCATCGCGATCTTCATCCGAGACATGCTCGAAACGATGCGGGATGCGCCGGGCGTTGGCCTGGCGGCTCCTCAAGTGGGCGTGCTGGAACGGATCTTCGTCTACGAGGTGGAGGGCGAGGCCGGCGCGGTGATCAATCCCAAGATCGTCGAGCGTTCGGCCGAGGAATCCGAGTTCGACGAAGGCTGCCTGTCCTTGCCGGGGATCAGCTATCCGGTGGTGCGGCCGGCCGAGGTCGCGATCGAGGGCCTGGACGCCAACGGGCAGCCGCTGCGGATAGATGCCACTGCCCTCCTCGCGAGGGTCTTCCAGCACGAGACGGATCGACCTCAACGGCGTTCTCTTCATCGACCACCTTCCCAAACGTCAACGCCGTGAGGCCATGCGGAGGCTCACGGAGTTCGCCATGGGCCTCGGGCCCGCCGCGGAGACCCATCCGGGGGCGGATCTCTGAGAACCGTCTTCTTCGGCACGCCATCCTGGGCGGTGCCGAGCTTGGATGCGCTTCTCGACTCGGACGTCGAGGTGGCCGGGGTCGTCACGAACCCCGACAGGCCGGCCGGCCGCGGCATGGACGTCACCGCGTCACCCGTAAAGGAGCGCGCTCAGGCTGCCGGCTTGGAGGTCCTCCAACCGCCGAAGGCACGAGCCCCCGAGTTCATCGAGTCGATCGCGAGCTTGTCACCCGATATCGCAGTCGTCGTGGCTTACGGCAAGATCCTCCCCGTCGATCTGCTTGCCGTGCCACCACTTGGGTTCGTGAACGTCCACTTCTCGCTTCTCCCCGCGTACCGAGGTGCAGCTCCCGTTCAGCGCGCGGTGATGAACGGAGACCGGACCACCGGGGTGAGCTTCATGGTCCTTACCGAAGGCATGGACGAGGGGCCCGTATTGGCGACAGAGGAGACTCCCATCGGGGAACGCGACACGGCGGGCGATGTGGGGGAGAGGCTCGCGCTCATGGGGGCCGCTCTCTTGGTACCAACCCTCCGTGGGTACGAGCGGGGCGAGCTGGTTCCAGCCGACCAAGACCACGACGCGGCCACCTACGCGCCGAAGATCACCTCCGACGAGGGCCGTATCGACTGGACGGCGAAGGTGAGCGCGATCGATGCCCTGGTGCGTGGTCTCAACCCCGTCCCCGGAGCGTGGACCGAGCTCGAAGGGACCCGGCTTAAGGTCCACGCCGTGGAGCCGGCGGCCGGGAACCTGCAGCCCGGAGAGGTGACCGTTGGTGCTTCACTGACCGTCGGCGCAGGTGACGGAGCGCTCGAACTGACCGAGGTGCAGATGGCCGGCAAGAAGCGGATGAGTGGAACCGAGCTGGCGCGGGGGCTCAGGCTCTCCCCGGGCGCGAGGGTGGGCTAGTGAACCGGTTGCAGCTAGCGCCCTCGATACTCACCGCCGATTTCGGCAGGATGGCCGACGAGGTCATCTCGGTGGCTCCGCATGTCGATTGGTTCCACCTCGACGTGATGGACGGGCACTACGTTCCCAACATCACCTTCGGAGCCTCGACCGTTGCTGCGGTGCGGAAGGCGGTCGACCAGCCCATCCATGTCCACCTGATGATCGAAAAGCCCCTGGAGTTCGCAGAGGACTTCGTGACCGCGGGCGCCGATCGGATCTCCTTCCATCCCGAGGTAGTCGACGACACACGGGAAGTGATCTCGAACATCCGCTCGCTCGGTGCGGGGGCCGGGCTCGCCATCCATCCGGACGTACCCGTGGAGGTCGCGCGCGAGCATCTGGACGATCTCGATGTCTTGATCGTCATGACGGTTAGACCGGGCTTCGGCGGGCAGAAGTTCCTCGAGGAGGTCGTTCCCAAGATCTCCGAAGCTCGGCGCCTGATCGAAGATGCCCAGGCCGATGTGGACGTGGAAGTCGATGGCGGGGTAAACCTAGCGACCATCGAGACGTCTGTAGCCGCCGGAGGGTCGATCCTCGTTGCCGGGAGCGCCTTGTTCGATGGGGTGGATCCGCCTGCGGCGGCGCGGGGTTTGAGAGAACGTCTGGACGAACTAGAGGGGAGCCGACATTGAGCACGCCGGGACGAGAACTCGTTCTGGTCGCCGACGACGACGCCGACATCCTGCGCTTCGTCGAGGTCAATCTGAGGCTCGAGGGCTTCGACGTCGTGGTTGCGGCCAACGGCCAGGAAGCGCTCGACAACGCCTTGAAGCTATTGCCCGACCTCGTTCTCCTCGACGTCATGATGCCGAAACTCGACGGCTTCGAAGTCTGCCAGCGGCTCCGCGATGACCCTCGCACCAAGAACATCTCTGTGATCATGCTGACGGCCAAGTCGCTGTCCGCAGACAAGGTCGTCGGCCTCACGGCGGGCGCAGACGACTACATAATCAAGCCGTTCGATCCGATCGAGTTGGTGGCGAGGGTGAAGTCGGCGCTCCGCCGGGCGCGCGAGATGCGCTCGATCAATCCGCTCACGCAGTTGCCGGGCAACGTGCAAGTCACCGAGGAAGTCACACGCCGATCCACCTCGGGCAAACCCTTTGCCTTGATGTACATCGATCTCGACAACTTCAAGGCTTTCAACGACTACTACGGCTTCTTCCGAGGCGACAGTGCTATCCGGCTCCTAGCGCGCTGCGTCAGCGACTCGGTGCAGCAGAACGGAGAACCGGACAGCTTCGTAGGCCATGTGGGAGGCGACGACTTCATCGCGATCGTCGACCCTCCCTCCTCGGAGACCGCGGCCAAAGACATCATCGCGATCTGGGATCGCGAGGTGCAGAGCCTCTATGACCCCAAGGACATCGAGGCGGGATTCATCGAGGTCCCCGATCGCCGCAAACAGAGCCATAGCTACGGCCTGATGACCGTCTCGATCGGGATCGCCAGCAACTCCTCGAGGCCGATCAACAGCCACTGGGAGGCCTCCGAGATCGCCACGGAGATGAAGCAATTCGCCAAACGCGAGCCCCGCTCCGCCTACGCCGTCGACCGCCGCCGCGACCTCGAGCCCTAAATCGTTCTAGTAACATCTGAGGAGAACGAGCCTCTTCGGGGCAGGGTGCAATCCCCGACCGGCGGTAACAGTCCGCGAACCCGAGCTTTCGGGCCGACCCGGTGGAATTCCGGGACCGACGGTGACAGTCCGGATGGAAGAAGAGGTGCCGGTTCGCCGCGCGCTCTCGCTTGCGGCGGTTCGGCGCATGCCCCGGAGCGGACTCGAGGAGGGCATGTGACCGGAGCCGACGAGCGCTACATGGCAAGAGCCATCGAGCTCGCGCGCGGGCCGATCCGGACCTCTCCCAATCCACGGGTCGCTGCGGTGCTGGTGCTCGATGGCGAGATCCTTGCGGAAGGCGTCCACACGGGCGCAGGTTCTCCTCATGCGGAAGCCCTCGCTCTCGAAGGCGTCGACGCTTCGGGAGCCACTCTCTACGTCAACCTCGAGCCCTGCATGCACGAGGGCCGGATGCCACCCTGCGCGCCGGCGATCGTGGCAGCAGGCGTAAGCCGCGTCGTGGTCGCTCATTCCGATCCCGATAAGCGCGTCGACGGTCGTGGCCTCGAGTTCCTTCGGAGCAAGGGTGTGACGGTCGAGGCCGGCGTGTTGGAAGAACGAGCTCGGGACTTGAACCGGGCCTATCTGCACCATCGCTCCACCGGGCTGCCCTACGTGACGCTGAAGCTGGCCCTGACCATCGACGGACGGCTTGGGGCGCGCGACGGATCGAGCCGCTGGATCAGCGACCCCGATGCCCGGCAGCTGGTGCACGGTTTGCGCGCGGCCTCCGACGCGATCGTCGTGGGGGCCGGCACCGTGCACGCCGACGATCCTCGGCTCACAGCCCGAGGGGACGGCGAGATGCCCCAGCCCGCGCGTGATCGTGGACGGGCGCGGCCGTGTTGCCGCCGACGCGATGGCCTTCGGACCCGGAGGCAACACGATCGTCGCAACGACCTCCGAGGCGCCCCACGACGTTCAGATCGCATGGAAGGAGGCGGGCGCCGAGGTCCTGGTGCTTCCCGTCTCGGACAGGGGAGTAGATCTTCGGGCCTTGGTCTCCGCCCTTGGCGAGCGCGAGATGACGGAAGTCTTGTGCGAGGGCGGCGCGGCCCTCGCCACTTCACTCCTCGCGGACGGTCTCGTGAACCGGATGATCGTTCACGTCGGCAACGCGATGGTGGGAGCCGGGCCCGCCCTCGGCGACATCGGGATCTCGACGATGACCGACGCGCCCCGGTGGTCCCTCGAAGACGTCGCCCGCACAGGCTCGACGGCGGTTCTCACATACCTGAGGGCTCCCGGCTGATGTTCACAGGATTGATCGTCGAGCAAGGCCGGGTGCACAGGGCGCGCACCTCCGGTGGCGTGTTGAGACTCGAGATCGAGGCTCCCGCGATCGCTCGCGAGCTCTCCGTCGGAGAGTCGGTCGCGGTGAACGGGGTATGCCTAACTGCTACCTCCACCACCCGCCGGCGCTTCGAGACCGATGTCATGGAAGAGACGTTGGCTCGTTCCACTCTCGAAGCCCTGAAGCGCGGAGATCGGGTGAACCTCGAGCTCGCAGCCCGAATGACGGACCGGATCGGCGGCCATCTCGTGCAAGGCCATGTGGACGGCATCGCCGAGGTCACCCGCATCCAGGACGAGGACGGGATGCGGCGCGCCTGGCTCCACTTGAGCGACTCGCTGATGCGCTATGTCGTGGAGAAGGGGTCGATAACGCTGGACGGGGTCTCCTTGACCGTGGCCGACGTTGGGCTCACGACCGTTCAGGTCGCGTTCGATCCCTCACACCTTGCAGATAACGACGTTGGGAGACCTGCGCGCCGGCGCCAGGCTGAACGTGGAGGTAGATGTGATCGCGAAGTACGTCGAACGACTGATGGAGAGGAAATAAGCATGGGTTTCGACAAGATCGAAGATGCGATAGCCGACATCGCCGCGGGCCGGATGGTGATCGTGGTCGACGACGAGGATCGCGAGAACGAGGGCGACCTCATCGTCGCGGCCGAGAAGGTGACGGCCGAGCACATCACGTTCATGGTCCGCTACGGATCCGGGATCATCTGCGTCCCCATGGAGGGCGAGCGACTCGCACAGCTCAACCTTCCGCTGATGGCACCGGAGAACTCAGAATCGATGGGGACCACGTTCACGATCAGCGTGGACGCGCGTCAGGGGACCACGACCGGAATCTCGGCGGCCGACAGGACCGAGACGATCAAGGCGCTCGTGAGACCGGACACCAAGGCCGGCGACCTCGCGCGGCCGGGCCACATCTTCCCCCTGCGCTACACGCCGGGCGGCGTGCTGCGGAGGACGGGCCACACCGAAGCCTCCGTGGATCTCGCACGGCTCGCAGGTCTCGATCCGGCGGGAGTCGTGTGCGAGGTCGTCAACGAGGACGGCTCTATGGCTCGTCTGCCCGACCTCGAGCGGTTCGCCGCCAAACACGGCCTTCGCCTCATCTCGATCGCGGACCTGATCGCATTCCGTCGCCGCAAGGAGAAGCTCGTGCGCCGTGTCACCGAAGCCCGGATCCCGACGGCGTTCGGAGACTTCCGAGCGATCGCGTACGAGAGCCACGACGACCGCATGCACGTCGCCTTCGTGAGGGGCGAGCCCGCCGGCAAGGCGAACGTTCTGGTGCGTGTCCACTCCGAATGCTTCACCGGAGATGTGATGGGCAGCACCCGCTGCGACTGCGGCACGCAACTCCAGGAAGCCCTCCGACGCGTGGCGGAGGCCGGAGAGGGCGTCGTGGTCTACATCCGAGGACACGAGGGCCGGGGGATCGGATTGCGCCACAAGCTGGAGGCCTATGCGCTGCAAGATGGGGGCCTGGACACGGTCGAGGCGAACGTCGAACTCGGCTTCTCGCCCGATGCCCGCGACTACGGCGTCGGGGCCCAGATCCTCGGAGACCTCGGCGTCTCGACCATGCGGCTGCTGACCAACAACCCGACGAAGAGAGCGGGGCTGGAAGGCTACGGGCTCGAGATCGTCGAGCGGGTCCCCCTCGAGATAGACGCAACACCCGAGAACCTGCGCTACCTGCAGACCAAGCGTGACAAGCTTGGACACATGTTCGATTTGCTGGAGGACGAGAAATGAGTCAGAGCTACGAAGGATCCTTGGAGGGCCGCCATCTTCGGATCGCGGTGATCGCGGCCCGGTTCAACGAGACGATCAGCAAGCAGCTCGCCGAGGGCGCCCTGGATTGCCTACGCCGCCACGGCGTCCCCGAGGAGGGCATAGCACTGGTGTGGGTGCCGGGAGCTTTCGAGCTTCCGTCCGCCGCGCAACGGTTGGCCGCGTCCGGCGAGTTCGACGCGCTCGTCTGCGTCGGAGCGGTCATACGGGGTGAGACCGCCCACTTCGACTACGTGGCGGGGCACGCGGCCCACGGGGTCGGCGGAGCCTCCGTTGCCACCGGCGTGCCGATCACTTTCGGCGTTCTGACGACCGAGGACACCCAGCAGGCAGCCGAACGAGCCGGAGGCAAGCTCGGCAACAAGGGCTTCGAGGCCGCTGCGGCCGCGCTCGAGATGGCGAACCTGTTCGCGTCGCTCCCGAAGCCGCGCCCCGAGGTCTAGGTCGTGCTCAAACTCGTCCTGCCGAAGGGATCGCTGGAGCCTGCCACGCTCGAGCTCTTCGAAGACGCCGACCTCAAGGTCCGCCGCACTTCGGACCGTGAATACCGAGGCGCGATCGACGACCCCCGCATCAAGGCGGTCGCGATCCTCCGCCCCCAAGAGATCCCGACCTACGTCGAGGACGGTTTCTTCGACCTCGGGGTCACCGGGCAGGACTGGGTGGCGGAGACGGGTGCGGACATCGAGCCGATAACGACGCTCAACTACTCCAAGCAGACGGACCTGCCCGTGAAGATCGTGCTTGCCGTTCCCCGCGACTCGGGCATAACTGGTGCCGATCAGATCAAACCCGACGCGCGGATCTCGACCGAGTTCCCAAATCTGACGAAGGCGTACTTCGACCGCCTGGGCATCCCTGTTCGCGTGTTCCTGTCCTACGGAGCAACCGAGGCAAAGGTGCCCGAGATCGTCGATGCCATAGTCGACCTGACCGAGACGGGCTCGACCCTCCGCCGCAACGGCATGGAGATAGTCGACGTCCTTCTCGAGTCCCGCACTCAGCTGATCGCCAACAAGAAGAGCTACGAGGACGCCGAGAAGCGCAAGGCGATAGACGAACTGACGATGCTCCTAAAAGGCACGATCGACGCCCGCGGCCGGGTACTGGTGAAGCTAAACGTGCACCGGGATCAACTCGACCAGGTCGTAGCGGCCCTGCCGGCAATGAAAGCCCCGACCGTCTCCGAGCTCGCGTCCGAGGGCTTCCTCGCTCTAGAAACGATCGTTCCGAAGGCCGCGATCAACACGCTGATCCCCCAACTGAAGTCGCTGGGAGCCGAAGACATAGTCGAGCTACCGGTAAGAAAGATCGTCCACTAGGCCGGCGGGCCGCCCGTCGTTACTCGGACGTATTCCATCTGGAGTTGGGCGAGGGTTTGGCGAAGGGGCGGCTCGAGGTCTCCGAGGCGCGGCCCGAGGGACTCGACCATCCCGGCGAGGGCGTCGATCGCGAGTTGGGCCCCGGCGGGGTCGCCGGCATCGAGCTTGGCCCCCGCCACGTTTGCCAGCGTCACGGACGCGTTCGCGACCCACTCGAGGGCCGGGCGCATGGCGAAGTCCTCCATGATCTGGCGTGCGGCCTCTTCCTGCTCGGGGGTCCAAACCTCGGGCCCGCCTGCGTCTTGCTCGAACGGAGCCGCCGGTGGATCGGGTTCGAGTGGAGGGCTCACCGGCGCCACGGGCTCCACGGGCTGCGGCGGCGGGCTCGCCGCTCGCTCCTTGGCAGGCGTGTCGGACCGCGACGAGACCCGCTTGTCCACGACCCGTGGTCGCTGACGCTCTTGGGACTCCTCCGACCGCTCTTCGTCCTCCATCGACCGCTCGTTATACTTCCTAGCCTGAAGTCTCGCCAAGAAGGGGCAGCAACCCGCCCCTCACCTCCCGGCGGAATGCAACGGGCCGAGGCCCGGCGCCGAGCCGCGGGGGTCGATTGCGGATCGGCAAGCACTGGAAGCCGATGACGTCCGCGTTTCTTGGCGTCATCGGCTTTTGCGCGACTAGAAGGAGGAGAGAGGACACGAAAAGGAGAGACGTATCGCACAGCAGGAACTGAGGATCAACGACCGCATCCGTATCCCCAGGGTCCGGGTGGTGGGCGCCGACGGAGCCCAGATAGGCATCCTGGAGACGAAGGAAGCTCTCGATCTGGCCATCGAGCAGGATCTGGACCTCGTCGAGATCGCTCCCCAAGCCGATCCGCCGGTGTGCCGGATCATGGACTACGGGAAGTACAAGTACGAGCAAGCGGTCAAGCAGCGGGAATCACGTAAGAAGCAGTCGCTGGTCGTGGTCAAAGAGATGAAGATGAGACCGAAGATCGACCAGCACGACTACGGCACGAAGAAGAGCCACGTGGTTCGGTTCCTGCAGCAGGGGGCCAAGGTGAAGGTCACGATCATGTTCCGGGGCCGGGAGACTCTCCACCCAGAACACGGCGAACGTCTGTTGAGGAAGCTGGCGGATGAGGTCGAGGAGATCGCCAAGATCGAGACGCCACCGAAGCTGGATGGACGCAACATGACGATGGTCCTCAATCCACTGAAAGAAGCGATCACGGTCAAGAAGGCGCCCGAGCCGAGACGCCGGCCTCCCCAACCGGAGGTCACCGAAGTCGAAGTCGAGGTCGAGGTGGAGGCCGAGGCTGAAGCGGAAGCCGAAGCCGACGAGGATGAAGCGCCCGCCCGGCCTATCAAAGTAACGAGAGCCGAAGGAGGCTAGGAATGCCGAAGATGAAGTCGCACAGGGGATCGGCCAAGAGGTTCGAGGTCTCTCCCACCGGCAAGATCCGGCGCCGGCGCGCATTCGCCGCCCATTTGCTCGAGAACAAGTCGTCCAAACGCAAACGCCGGCTCCAGGCCGGGGGAGCCGAGGTGTCCAAGGCCGACTCGAAGCGGGTCCGCCGGATGCTCGGCAGCTAGCAAATCGAGGAGGGTTAATGGCACGTGTGAAGAGAGGGGTCGCCGGTCGCAAGCGCCGGCGGGCGATCCTCGATCAAGCCAAGGGTTACACCCACAGCAGAGGGAAGCATCTGCGCGCCGCGCACGAGCAGGTCATGCACTCCGGGAACTACGCGTTCCGCGATCGGCGCGCGCGCAAGGGTGATTTCCGACGTCTCTGGATCACTCGCATCAACGCGGGGGCACGCCAGAACGGACTGAGCTACAGCCGGCTCATCGCCGGCCTGCGCCTGGCCGAGATCGAGCTCGACCGAAAGATCCTGTCCGAGCTCGCGACGAACGAACCGGAGACATTCTCTTCGCTGTGTGAGGCCGCGAAGCAGCAGCTCGAAAAGGCATCCTGAACAACCACAGCCAGGAAGTAATCGGGAGTCTCGACAACCCGCGCATCAAGTCGGCGCGCAAGCTCCTGAGGCGGGCGGGCAGGGATGCGGCGCGCTCCTTCCTGGTGGAAGGGCCGAGCGCGATCGAGGATGCCCTGCGCGCCGGGGTCGTCGAGACCCTGTTCGTCTCGACCGATCACCCGGATCCGACTTTGGCTGCAAGGGCAACCGAAGCCGGCGCTCGCGTGACGGAGTGCGAGCCGCGAGTGATGCGCGCGCTCGCCGACACGACAACGCCCCAAGGACTACTGGCCGTTGCCCGGATGCCCGCGGAGGACGATCCGCTCGGCACCGCTCGAGACCTCGTTCTGATACTCGACGAGGTGCGCGACCCCGGCAACGCCGGGACCCTCGTACGGACGGCGGTTGCCGCGGGGGCCCAGGCCGTCGTCTTCTCGGCGGCTTCGGTCGATCCGTATCACCCGAAAACCGTCCGGGCGGCCGCCGGCAGCTTGTTCCACATAGGGATCGCCCGGAGCGCCTCCCTGGGGACGGTCGGGGAGCGGCTTGGGCAAGCGGGTTTCACGATCCTCGGACTCGAGGCGGAGGCGGGGATGGGGCTCGACGACGCGGAGCTCGCCCAACCGGTGGCCCTGGTTGTCGGGAACGAAGCCGGCGGACTCACCGAAGCAGGGCGGGCGATCGTGGACGTTGGCGTGCGGATCGATATGCCCGGCCCCGTCGAGTCCCTGAACGCCGCCGTCGCGGGATCGATCGCCCTTTTCGAAGTAGCCAGGCGCCGCAGGGCCTGACATATCCTCTGCCGACAATGAAGGATGTCTCTTTTGCGGAGTTGATCTCCAAGATCGCCCACGAGCTGCGTTCGCCTCTGACAAGCGTCAAAGGCTTCTCGGCCACCCTCATCAAGCGATGGGACCGCTTCACCGACGAGCAGCGGAGGCAGTTCGTCGCCACCATCCACGCGGATGCCGAGCGGATGGGCCGGATCATCTCGGAGCTACTGGACCTCGCACGGCTCGAAGCCGGCCGCTTCGAAATGAATCGATTCGATGTTCCGTTGGCCGACGTGGCAAGAAAGGCGGCCGAGGCCGTCGAGGAGCTCGAGGGCTCGGAGCGGATAGCGATCGATATCGAGCCGGGACTCAGCGCCTGGGGTGACCCGGAGAGGCTTGCCCACGTCCTGACGAACCTATTGGAGAACGCGGTCCGCTTCTCGGATGACGGAGCGATCCGCGTCTCGGCTTCCAGCAGTGACGGCGAGGTTCACATCGAGATCAGCGATGAGGGCGTCGGGATATCCGAGGATCGCCTCGACGAGGTCTTCTCGGGGCCCGGCCCGAAGGGTCAGCGCTCGGGCCCCCGGGGGACCGGGCTGGGTCTCTATCTAACGCGCAAGCTGGTCGAGGTCCATGGTGGTCGTGTCGCGGTCGTGAGCGAGATCGACAAGGGATCGACCTTCACCGTTTCCCTGCCCACCGCAGAACGAGCCGAGAGTGAGTAGCGACGAGCTACGCACTCGGTTCGAGGAGGCCCGCGCCGGTGGCCTCGAACTGATCGCGGCCGCCTCCGACCTCGAGGCCCTCGAAGACGCCCGGATCAAGACCCTCGGCCGCAAGGCGCCCCTGTCGGCGGCGCGAGGAGGGTCGGGCCGCGTCGACGAGGACCAGCGCAAGGAGCTGGGCAGGCTGGCCAACGAGGTGCAAAGGGCCCTCGAAGAGACCCTCGAGGCCAAGCGCGCGGAATTCGAGACCGCGGCCCGCGCTCTGCGGTGGGATGAAGAGGCGGTCGACGTCACGCTCCCGGGAGAGTCCTTCCCCGCCGGCTCCATCCATCCTCTGACGCGGACCATCTGGGACATCGTCGACATCTTCATCGGTCTCGGATACAAGGTGGCGGACGGCCCCGAGATAGAGCTTGGTAAATATCTGTTCGACGCTCTGAACATGCCGCAACACCATCCCGCTCGTTCCTCGACCGACACCTTCTTCGTCGACGAGGACGCAGGCATCGTCGTGCGCACCGAGACATCGGCCGTGCAGATCCGCACGATGGAAACGCAACCACCTCCCGTGTACGTCGTTTGTCCGGGGCGCGTGTACCGGAGAGAGACGGAGGACGCGACGCACCTTGCAGGATTCACTCAGATAGAAGGCCTCGCAGTGGACGAGGGCATCACGTTGGGCGATCTCAAGGGAACCCTGGCGCTGTTCGCACGATCTTTGTTCGGGGAAGAGCTGGAGGTGCGTTTCCGGCCTCACTTCTTCCCGTTCACCGAGCCCTCCGCCGAGATGGATGTCGAGTGCTTCCTGTGTCGCGGGAACGATCCGCGCTGCCGGCTGTGCAAGGGCGAAGGTTGGATCGAGATCCTCGGCTGCGGGATGGTCGATCCGACGTTGTTTGAATGGGTCGGCTACGACCCGGAGCGGTACACAGGTTTCGCTTTCGGCATGGGCGTCGAACGCATCGCCTCCCTCGCCTACGGACTCGGCGACATCCGCTCCCTGTGGGAGAACGACCTGCGCCTTCTCAGCAAGTTCGGAGGTCCCCGATGAGGGTGAGCCTGAGCTGGCTGAGCGAGTACGTCGACGTGACGCTAGCCCCGGAAGCGCTGGCGGAGAAGCTCGACATGAGTGGGACGAAGGTCGAGGCGATCCTGAGACCGGGCGAAGGCGTCTCGGGCGTTTTGGTTGCCGAGGTCGCCCAGATCGAACCGCACCCCAACGCGGACACACTGCTTCTGGTCGAGGCGAGCGTGGGAGACGGCGATGTTCGCCGGATCGTTTGCGGCGCACACAACTTCGAGGTGGGGGACAGGGTCCCACTGGCGGTCCCGGGCGCGAAGCTTCCCGGAGGGATCGAGATCGGCGAGCGCAAGCTGCGAGGCCAACTGAGCCAAGGCATGCTGTGCTCCGGCTCGGAGCTCGGCATCTCCAAGGATCACTCCGGGATCCTCGTGCTGCCGAGCGATGCCGAGATCGGCGGCGACGTCGGCGAGGTCCTTGGTCTGGACGACACGATCCTCGAACTGGAGCTGACCCCCAACCGTCCCGACTGCATGGCGATGGTGGGCATCGCCCGCGAGGTGGCGGCACTCACCGGGAAAGAGCTGCGCACGCCCGATCCAAGCTTCAAGGGACTTGAGATCGATCCCAAGGTCGAAGTCGACATCGAAGACCCAGTCGGTTGTCCCAGGTACGTGGCCCGAGCACTGGAGAACATCACGATCGGAGCGTCTCCCCAATGGCTGACCCGGCGCCTGCTGGCCGCGGGCGTCCGTCCCATCTCCAACGTCGTGGACGTGACGAACTACGTGATGCTCGAATCGGGCCAGCCGCTGCATGCATTCGATGGCTCGCTCATCGATCAGCGCACGATCGTCGTCAGACGGGCGCGCCCCAACGAACCTTTGACGACCCTCGACGGGATCGAGCGACGGATGTCACCCGAAGACCTGCTCATCACGGATCCGCGCCGGCCTCTTGCGATAGCCGGTGTGATGGGAGGCGAGGACTCCGAGGTCGCGGCGACGACCACCAGCGTGATCTTGGAATCCGCGTACTTCGATGCTGCGACGGTTGCGTTATCGAGCCGGAGGCACGCCTTACGCACTGAAGCCTCGGCTCGATTCGAGCGCGGCGCCGACCCCAACGGTGCGCTTGCCGCGGCCGATCGTGCGGCGCAACTGATGGTCGATCTCGCCGGAGCCGAGGCGGCGCGCGAAGCAGTAGACCGCTATCCGACTCCCGTTGAGCGGCAGACCGTAAGGCTTCGCCCCGCGCGAACGGAACGCATCCTCGGGATCACGGTCGATACCGAAGACCAGGTGCAGGTGCTGCGTGATCTCGGGATGGATGTTGCCGAGGTTGGCGGCGCGATCGAAGCAAAGGTTCCGACCTTCCGTCCCGACGTGACGCGGGAGATAGACCTCATCGAAGAAGTAGCTCGGGTCCACGGATACGACAAGCTTCCTGCGACCATCCCGCCCGGTGGCGCCGGCGGCCTGACCCCCGCCCAGGCCGGGGAGCGCAGGGTGCGCCGGATATTGACGGGCCTGGGGCTGCACGAAGCCTGGACGCCGTCGTTTGCATCGGATGCTGAGCTCGACCTGATGGGTCTGGCGGGCGACCACCCGGCGAGACGCTCCGTCGCGCTCGCCAATCCGGTCTCCGACGAGGCGACCGCGATGAGGACGACTCTCATCCCGGGGCTCTTGCGCTCCGCCGCCCGCAACTTCGCGCATCATGCCCCCGGCGTCGCGCTGTTCGAGATCGCGCGTGTTTATGTACCCTCGGAGAGCGCACTTCCGAATGAAGGGCTCGTTCTCGGAGCCGTCGTTGCCGGTGAACGCACGCCGGATACCTGGCTCGGCCCCCCGCGGCTGTGGGGCTTCTTCGAGGCCAAAGGCATCGTTCAGACGCTGGCGGCATCTCTCAGCGTGACCGAGGTGGACGCCGAACCGTCCCAAGGGATGCCGTTCCATCCGACCAGGGGGGCCGTACTCTCGTTCGAGGGTCACCGGATGGGCATGCTCGGCGAGCTGCATCCGGACGTCTGCGCGGCTTTCGACGTTCCGGAAGGCACGGTCGCTTTCGAGCTCTCCCTGCCCGCGCTGTTGGAGCGGTCCGGCCGCCCCGCCATCGAGGAGCTCCCTCGCTATCCCAGCATCTACATCGATCTCGCCGTCGTCGTGGATGAGGACACTCCCGCGGCCCGGATAGCCGAAGCGATCCTCGAGAGTGGCGCGCCGGAGATGACCTCGATGCGACTCTTCGATGTCTACCGTGGACCCCAGATCGGAACGGGGAAGAAGAGTCTCGCCTATGCGCTGGAATTGCGGGATGCCTCGCGGACATTGACCGACGACGATGCCGAGGCGGTGAGGGATCGGATCGTCCAGCGGTTGAAAGCCGCGGTCGGCGGAGAGCTCCGCACATGATCGAACGAGACTAGGAGTGATTGGTGCGGCGCCTGCCGAGATCGTTCTACGAGCGCGACTCCTTGGAGGTTGCGCGCGATCTGATCGGGTGTCTGTTCATTCGACGGGACCGGGAACCTACTGCGGTACGTATCGTTGAGACCGAGGCGTACCGTGGCGAGGACGATCCCGGGTCGCATGGATACAGGGGCCCCACGCCCAGGACCGCATCGATGTTCGGTCCGCCGGGCCGGCTCTACGTCTATTTCACATACGGGATGCACTGGTGCGTCAATATCGTCTGCGCGAAACCCGGGGTGTGCCAAGCCGTCCTGCTCAGAGCAGGTGAGCCCGTTCAAGGCATCGAGACTATGAGGCGACGGAGACCGCGCATCGCCGACAACAGGCTGCTGGCCGCCGGTCCGGCACGACTCGCTCAAGCTCTCGGCATCGCGCGCGAGCACGACGGCTCATCATTGCTCCGAGGATCGGAGTTCTTCTGCGCAGAGGACGAGGCGACGGACGCTTTCCGAGCCCAGGAGGTCGCCCAGACCGTGCGAGTGGGCCTGGCCCCCGGCCGAGGGGATCGCCTGCCGTGGCGATTCGTGGTGCCCGGCCATCCCCACGCCTCGCGCCGCGAACCGGGAGGGAAGGGACAGCGACCGGCGAACCCTTAGAACGTGATCGCTCGCCTCGGAGTCGCGCTCGTCCTCGCCATTGCCTCGACGGTCGTCTCCCTGCCGGCGGCCGCCTCCCAAACTCAATCCATGAGGCCGTGGGTGCCCCACGCCGCCTCGCTTCCACTGCTCGATTCGTTCGCGGGACTTCCCGGAGGCGCCCGCCTGCTCAATCACATTCAAGCCAGCGACTATGACGGCGGCGAGTTCTTCACCTACTCGTTCGCCGTGGACGACATCTCGGGCGACGGCCTCTCCGACGTCATCGCAGTGGAGGAACTCGTGAAGGTGACGGTCGACGACGAGCCGGGTGGCATCCATAGGGACTATGCGCTCGACGGATGGGGCGTCATCACCGCTTTCACCGGTACCGGCGAGAAACTGTGGCAGCGAAAGATCGACGACGGGATCTTGCTTCCGGTGGTCACGCCTTTGGGCTCCGAGTCCGGGAACGACGTCCTCGCCGTCACCTACCGAGACAACGTCGGACCCGTGGAGGACAGCTCTCTCAGCTTCCGTGCGCTGGAGGGTTCGACCGGAGGATCCTGTGGCGCCGGTCTTTCACCGGCACGACCGTCGACTCCGGAGGAACGACGTTCACTCGGGACGTGCCGGTTGCCTTCGATCTGTTTGATGCGCTTCCCGGTCGCGCTTCAGAGGTGTTGGTGACGACCTCCGACGTCGAGTCACCTGCGGCGAGCGCACAATTGATCGAGACAAGCGCTTCCGTGATCAACGGCTCGACCGGTGAGGTCGTCACCCATCCCGACGCAGTTAGAACGGTCAACTGGTACGTATGGCCGGCGGCTGCCGGCGATCTCGATGGTGACGGGCTGGCCGACTACGTCTTTGTCACAAAGGTCAACGCTCCCGCATTGAACGGCACCGGTGGCCTCGAGGCACGTTCGGGGAAGGACGGCAAGCGCGTGTGGATCACCGAAGGTCTCGACTATGGCGGCTTCGCTTGGATCTGGCCGAGCGGCGATTTCCTGGGCAACGACCGGCTCGATCTGTTCGTGTCCACCTACGACGACCAGGCGCAAGCGTGGCACGCTACACGATCGACGGCCACGACGGAGCCCACCACTGGACGGGCGATGGCTCGTTCCCTTCGAGCCCTGGCGATCTCGATGGCGACGGACGGCGCGACGTCGTTGTTCGCACGATCGTCCACGGAGGTTCGGCAGTGGGGCTCGATCTGCACGCGTACTCCTCGGAGGGCAACACACTGTGGGATGCGACCCACCGAAGCGCATACGAGATCCCACACTGCGGCGAATCGGTCTGCTCTTTCTCGACCTACAGCTGGCTCGACAGCGCAGGGGATGTCGGTGGTGACGGCGTGGACGACACGTTGGTGAACCACGAATTCGACTATCAAGCCGGAGTCTCGGCCATCAGACAGTTCATCGACGGAGCTTCGGGCCGTCTCGTCGCGGGAGGCGGCACCGATCATCACCCGCTGGCTGCCGCAATCGACGGTCAAGGCTCCGATCTGGTTGTGTTCCGGCCGAATGGCGCGGGCGCCACGGTTTCGGCCGTGACCGGAGACACCGGGGAGCCCCTATGGCGCGCCCGGATCCAAGCTGTCGAGGATGCATTCGCTGAGGGCGTCCTTCGCGTCGAGGGACACGATCTCGACGGCGACGGTTGCGCCGAGGTGATCCTTTCGAAGGCGGCAGAGAAGCGAGCCCACGTGATCGTCTTGGATGGAGCCACCGGCGCACTGAAGTGGTGGGCAGGCCTTGCAGGCCAGTCCCTGGATCTGCGGTCCTCGTCGCGCGTGTTCGCTCAGACCTGCGCGTAAGACCCTAGGGGTTCACCCAGATAGTCACCGTGGAACCGGCAGGCGCTTCGGTTCCGCCGGCGGGGGACTGCTTCCAGACCAGGCCGCTGCGGGCCTTGGCGTCGTCCTTGTCGGCTTCAGCCTGGATGATGACCTGCGCGTTGAAGCCACTCTCGGCGAGGATCCTCTCGGCATCCGATCGCGGCATCCCGAGAACGTTCGGAACCTCCGAGGCATTGCTCTGTTGCCCGGAGACGGAGACGTTGATCGTGACCGTTGCTCCTCCGGGAGCGCGTGAGCCACCCTCGGGGTCTTGGCCGATGACGCGGCCCGGTGGGTATGTGGTCGATGGCGTATCCACCTGCTGGACGCCGAAGCCCGCGTCCTCGAGTATCCGCACGGCGTCGTCCACGGGAAACCCGAAGACGTCCGGGACGAGCACACCGCCTTCTTCGTCCTCCTCGGAGACCCTGCACGTCTCTTTGGGCTGGGTGCCCTTCACGAATGTCGCTTCCACCGAAAACTCGTCGGGAGTGAACGGTCCGGCCAGACAATCGTCCACGCGAGAGTCGATCGTGACCGTAACCAACCCGATGTCGGGCACCTCGAACGCGGTGGCCGTGATGCCCGACAAGGCGCGCAGCATGAACGCCTGCCAGATCTGGGTGGGCCACGACCCGCCGGTGACCAAGATGCGAGTAGGACGACACAACGTCGTGGACCCACAGCTGGGTTTCATCTCGATCTGCCCCTCGGGGTAGCCCACCCACACTGCTGCCACCAGGTCCGGCGTGTAGCCGGCGAACCACGCGTCCCTGTACTCCTGGGCGGTGCCGGTCTTCCCGGCGGCGGGGCGTCCGATCCCGCCGTAGCGCGCTGCGGTCCCTCTCTCGATGACCTGCTGCAGCGCGGTGGTCGTGATGTAGGCGACCCCCTCTTCGATCGGATTCGAGGACTTGTAGTCGTCGTCGGTTCCGCTGCTATACAGGACCTTCCCGCGAGCGTTCGTGATCCTCGTGATCGCCATAGGGGGGTTGTGCTCGCCCTGCGCCGCGAGCGTGCCGTAGGCGGACGCCATCCCCAGTGCGTTGACCTCGTTCGCGCCCAGCACCGCAGAGGGAACGGGCAGCAGCGGGGTGGTGATCCCCAACTCCTCGGCGAGCTCGACTACATCCTCTGGGCCGACGTCCAGGATCAGTTGGGCGTAGACGACGTTGACGCTGAAGACCGTGGCCTCGAGCAGCGAGTATGAGTTGCCGAAGCCGCTCTCCGAGTAGTTGCAGACGTGCCACGGCTCGGTGACCCCAGGCTGAGGAAGGTCCATACAGGCGTCGGCCTTGTACGCATTCGAAAGTGAGGTTCCCTCATCGACCGCAGCGGCAAGGGCAAAAGGTTTGAACGCCGACCCCGCTTGTCTGCCCGTCCCCGGAGCCTTCTTCTCGAAACCGTCGCCCGAGTCGTCGCGCACGCGTCCAAGCCCCGGCTCCGCCAGGATGGCGAGGTTCAGTTTTGCGTAGGGGTCCTCCTTGGGGGCCGCGAACCAGTCCCGTCCTCCGACCATGGCTTTGACATGTCCGGTGCTGGGCTCGATCGCGACCAGGGCGGCGTGCGGATCGTCGGGATACTGAAGTATCTGCTCAACCGCGTCCTCCGCAGCCTCCTGCATCGCGAGGTCGACCGTAGTGTGGATCCGCAAGCCCCCGCGGAACAGAGCCTTGGTCCGCTCCCCGAGGGTCTTGCCGACCTTGTCGAAGCTCTCGTCCCCGTAGATGATCTGGCGCTGCACGTAATCGAGGAAGTACGGGGCCGGATAACGAGCCTGGCCCCCCGTCCGATGAAGCCCCAGGTCTTGTTGCTGCGCGCGGTCCGTCTTGGCCTTAGGGGCCCATCCCAGGTCGGCCATCTGAGCGAGTACAAGGTTCCGGCGTTCCAGCGCGGCCTTGCGGGAGTTGAACGGGTCGTAGACCGAAGGGGCCCGGATCACGGCGGCGATGAGAGCGCCCTCCTTCAAGGTGAGCTGGTCTACGGCTTTCCCGAAGTAGGTCTTGGCCGCCGCTTGCACGCCGTACGCGCCGTTGCCGAAGTACACGGTGTTGAGATACCTGAGCAGGATCTCGTCCTTGGATAGCCTCTCCTCGAGCTGGCGCGCTGAACGCGGCCTCCCGCAGCTTGCGCTCGTAGGTCTTCGCAGCCTGGCCGCCGGGAGCGATGATCACGTTCTTGACGTACTGCTGCGTGATGGTCGACCCACCCTCTTCGATCTCGCCGGCGCTCACGTTCGCGACCGCGGCGCGGATGATGGCCCTCAGGTCGACCCCGTCGTGCTCATAGAAACGTTCGTCCTCGATCGCGATTACTGCCCTCTGAACGTGCTTCGGGATGCGTTCGAGGTTGGTGATCAGCGTCCTGTTCTCTTCCCCGTGAAGGGTCGTGATCAAGGAGCCGTCGCCGGCGAAGACCATGGAGGACTGGGCCAGCTTGTGCTCGAGGTCGGCCGCCTTCAAGCGGGGCAGATCCCGGAGCTGCGCGCATGAGGCACTCAGAAGGGCTCCAAGCGCGAGAAGAACGATGGGTAGGGCCTTGCGGGGTTTGAGAAACATCGAGGGCCACATTCTACCGGGCACCGGGGCGTACCATCTGGCAGCGATGGGAGCCGGCGATCCACTAAAAGAGCAGCTAGAGCGACTGACGGCCCGCGCCGAGCACGTGGTGCGGGTCGAGGAGCTTGCCGATCGCCTCGGCGCCGGCAGGCCTCTGAGAGTGAAGCTTGGCCTCGACCCCACGGCGCGAGACGTCACCCTCGGTTGGGCCGTCCCGCTGCGCAAGCTCAGGGCGTTCCAGGACGAGGGCCATACGGCGGTGCTGATCGTGGGCGA
This sequence comes from uncultured Actinomycetes bacterium, assembly GCA_963786155.1. Taxonomy (GTDB): domain Bacteria; phylum Actinomycetota; class CADDZG01; order CADDZG01; family WHSQ01; genus CAWAXW01. The sequence goes on from CAWAXW010000006.1 coordinate 1,440,981, forward strand.
TTTCACGGCTCGCATCGGGGACCCCTCGGGCAAATCCGAGACGAGACCGCAGCTCTCCAAGGAAGAGGTCCAGGCGAACGCGGAGAAATGCCTCGAGGCCTTGCTCGACATCCTGTCGGAGGACAACCTCGAGGTCCGCTACAACTCGGAGTGGCTCGAGCCTCTGGACCTCGGAGACGTCCTCAAGCTGACGTCACGCTTCACGGTGGCGCAGATGCTCGAGCGGGACGACTTCGCGACGCGGTATGCCGGCAACCGGCCGATCTCGATCATGGAGTTCATGTATCCGATCGCCCAGGCCTACGACTCGGTCGCGGTTCGGGCCGACGTCGAGCTGGGAGGCACCGACCAACTCTTCAATCTGCTTGCCGGCCGCGACCTGCAGAGAACCTTCGACCAACCACCGCAGGTCGCGCTGACGATGCCGCTATTGGAAGGCCTCGACGGTGTGCAGAAGATGTCGCAGTCGCTCGGCAACTACATCGCGATACGCGAGGCCCCGGAGGAGATGTTCGGGAAGCTGATGAGCATCCCGGATCGACTAGTCGGCCGCTACGCGCGGTTGACGACGGATCTGGACGACGAGCGCATCGTGGCCCTGGAAGCCGCTGCATCCGCGGGCGGGCCCGGCGCCGGTAAGGCCAAGAGAACCGTGGCGAGGGCAGTCGTCGAGATCTATCACAGCGCCGATTCAGCGGGACGGGCCGAGGCCGACTTCGACCGCCTGTTCAAGGAGCATCGGGTCCCGGAGGACATGGCCTCCGCCGCGCTACCCGCAGGGTGCGTGGAGGGGGGCCGTGTGCAACTTCCGTGCGTGATCGCCGAACTTGGTCTGACAGCGTCGCGTGGCGAAGCTCGACGGCTTATCTCTCAGGGAGGAGTGAAGATCGACGGGCGCAGCGTGGAGGAGGAAGTAGCCGACGCCGCCGACCTACAGGATGTGGTCCTGCAGGTCGGCAAACGCCGCTTCGTTCGTCTTACGGGGTGACGCTCTTGGACTTCGCCTTGCCGCAGCTGAACTCGCCCTCTTCTGTGGCACGGGTCTCTTTGCCGACCTTCGTGTAGAAGGTGTCACCCTTCACATCCTTCTTGACGGCCCTAAAGGAGTAGGCACCCTTGTTGGTCGTGATGGTGTCCCCGACCTGAGCGTCCTTCTTCTTGTCCTTGTATAGGAAGACGGTGCGGCCCGTGACGCAGGCCTTCTCGTCGGACTTGACCTTCCCGCGGAACTCGGAGGCCCCGCCCTTGTAAGTAAGCGTGATCTCGCTCTTGCACTTCACCGGGTCACCCTGGACCCGGGGAGCGCCCGAAGCGGACGCGGAGCTGCTGGGCGACCCGGAGCTGCTGGGCGACTTGCTCGGGCTGCTCGACCCGGAGGGACTGGCCGAGCTCGAGCTGCTGCCCGTCGGGATCGGCAGCGATGGAAGCGGGTTGCCATCGTCGCTCTGCGATGGGCTCGGCGAGGCGCTGGACGAGGCCGAGGGGCTCGGCGAGCCACCACCCCCACCCGTACATTCAGTGCTGGCCTCGGCCGGCGAGATAGTAGGCAGTCCCCAGTTGAGCACGGCGATGGACGCCGCCAGGACCGCTACCGGCACGAGCAGTGCGATGGCCCTCGTACGCGTTGAATCCATTGGATTACCCCCTCAAAGCTTGGCTTGCGATCAGGTTCCGATCTCTTATCTTGCCCACGAGCCGCCCGGAGTGAACATCATTGCCGGCCGGGTACGGACAAATTACCCCATGGTGGTTTGACCCTGGCCCACGGGGGGGTTACGCTACCGGAGCCCACTTGGGCAAGAACGTTGTCATGCTCGCCGTCTGCACTTCTGTGGGGCGGCAGCCCGGCAGAGAACAGGAGAGTGGCTATAGGCACCTGAGCCGTAAGACCCAGGTCGCTAGGGTTGCTTGCCGGTTCTCGTTATGGGACCGGTTTTTTCTTTTGGTCCGACGCTCTTTGAGAACTGAACAGTGTGCCTGCCGAGAAACTTCTGGATTGACTTCAGAGGTGGATCGGAGACCAGCGGAACCTCGTCGAAGAATTTCTTTGACGAAGTACACGAATAAATCCGGCAAACGCTTTTGAGCCACGTGGTGGCTCTTAATCGAGTTGCCACAAAGAGCACAGAAGTGTTCGCCAGATGCACATGTTTCAAACTTTCGAATCCTTGAGCGGTCGGCGCGAACTGCGCTTGCCGCTGTTAGAGGATTCGGAATTCTCTACGGAGAGTTTGATCCTGGCTCAGGACGAACGCTGGCGGCGTGCTTAATACATGCAAGTCGAGCGACGAAAGGTTGGTGGGTAACCACCGGCCCTGAAAGCGGCGAACGGGTGAGTAACACGTGGGTAACGTGCCCCGAACTCTGGGATAACAACGGGAAACCGTTGCTAATACCGGATGACCCTGCACCAACGCATGTTGGAACAGGCAAAGTTTTTCGGTTCGGGATCGGCCCGCGGTGTATCAGCTTGTTGGTGGGGTAACGGCCTACCAAGGCGATGACGCATAGCTGGCGTGAGAGCGCGACCAGCCACACTGGGACTGAGACACGGCCCAGACTCCTACGGGAGGCAGCAGTAGGGAATCTTGCACAATGGGCGAAAGCCTGACGCAGCGACGCCGCGTGAGGGATGAAGGCTTTCGGGTTGTAAACCTCTTTCAGCAGGGACGAAGCCTTACGGTGACGGTACCTGCAGAAGAAGCCCCGGCCAACTACGTGCCAGCAGCCGCGGTAATACGTAGGGGGCAAGCGTTGTCCGGATTTATTGGGCGTAAAGAGCGCGTAGGCGGCCGTTCACGTCGGGTGTGAAAGCTCAGGGCTCAACCCTGAGACGCCATTCGATACGGATCGGCTAGAGGCAGGTAGGGGAAAGTGGAATTCCTGGTGTAGCGGTGAAATGCGCAGATATCAGGAGGAACACCGATGGCGAAGGCAGCTTTCTGGGCCTGTCCTGACGCTGAGGCGCGAAAGCTGGGGGAGCGAACAGGATTAGATACCCTGGTAGTCCCAGCCGTAAACGTTGAGTGCTAGGTGTGGGGAGGCCTTCAACCCTCTCCGTGCCGCAGCTAACGCATTAAGCACTCCGCCTGGGGAGTACGGCCGCAAGGCTAAAACTCAAAGGAATTGACGGGGGCCCGCACAAGCGGCGGAGCATGTGGCTTAATTCGATGCAACGCGAAGAACCTTACCTGGGCTTGACATGCTAGTTAAAGCGGGTGAAAGCCCGTGTCCGTAAGGGGCTAGCACAGGTGCTGCATGGCTGTCGTCAGCTCGTGCCGTGAGGTGTTGGCTTAAGTGCCGCAACGAGCGCAACCCCTGCCTTTAGTTGCCAGCGGGTAATGCCGGGGACTCTAGAGGGACTGCCGGGGACAACTCGGAGGAAGGTGGGGATGACGTCAAGTCAGCATGGCCCTTATGTCCAGGGCTGCACACATGCTACATTGCGCGCTACAGAGGGCTGCGATCCCGTAAGGGGGAGCGAATCCCAAAAAAGCGCGCCTGGTTCGGATCGAGGTCTGCAACTCGACCTCGTGAAGTCGGAGTCGCTAGTAATCGCAGATCAGCAATGCTGCGGTGAATACGTTCCCGGGCCTTGTACACACCGCCCGTCACACCACGAAAGTCGGTAACACCCGAAGCCAGTGGCCCAACCCGCAAGGGAGGGAGCTGTCGAAGGTGGGATCGGCGATTGGGGTGAAGTCGTAACAAGGTAGCCGTACCGGAAGGTGCGGCTGGATCACCTCCTTTCTAAGGAGCATCTCGTTAGGAGATCTACTCCTAGTTGAAGTTCACTGGTCTCTTTCGGCAGGCACACTGTCCAGAGCTCAAAGAGCAAGGGGGGCCCACTGGGCCGCCCTTTTTCTGTTGCGGGTCGCTCCGACGATGAGGTTTGGTCACTTGACTGCGATATGCGCAATTGAGTGACGAAACCTCCTCTAGTAGTTGTGCGTCGTTACGCTGAGGGTTCCGTATCTGTCCCCGAAGATCATGTCGGAGGATTGGGCGTCGGCGATTCTTAGGAGGGCCGTCACCGGCGCTTCCGGGGTTGCCCCTTCGATGATCTTCTCGAGCGTCACTCCGGACAGAAGTCTCTGAACTCTTGGGCCCTTTGTTATCGGAGGATCCCAAGCTACCCAGATGTCGATAGTCGATCCGGGTGGCGTGTCGGGGGATAGGCCCTGCAGTTCACTCAACCCGACCGCGTAGATGCGAGTCGGGTCGACCCCCGCATCTACAGCCGTTGCTTCGACGGTTCCCGCAGGAGAAACGCTTGGAGCCGGCGACGATGCGACGGAGGGAGCAACGTTTGGCTCCGGTGATGCGATCTTCGACGGGAGGATCGCGTTCCACGCGAGGTAGGCCAGGATCACTGCGGCTCCGCCGGAGAGGGCGAGATTCTTCATCCGGGGGTTCACTTGCGGGTCGCCGCCTGCTGACCCAAGACCACGCTCCCAGGTGCCCATCGGGCGGCGACCGGCAAGTGCATCATCGGGAGTCACCGCACTCGTTCGGGAGAACGAGCCTCTGACCCGGGTGGATAACGCTCGGGTCGACTCCGATGATGTTGCGATTTACTCGGTGTATCGAGGGCCAATAGCGCGCGATGCGGCGCTCATCTTCGGTCGATAACGCGCGGGCTGCGATCTCCCACAGCGTGTCGCCGGAACGCACGACGTAGTCCTTCCCGCAGCGGGGCAGTAACCCGGAGCCCGCTGGATGGCGGCTCATCGACTCCCGCCGTTCACGCTCTCGTGGGGTTATGTCCTGCTCTCTTGGATCCGGCTTGCCCCTGGACCCCTGCCGAGGGTCCGTCTTCCCCTCTTGCTTGGCTCGAGGGAACAGGGGAGTCACGGCCCCATGGGATGAAACCGGGCCGTGAACGACCGGGTGCGTCCGCATCGAGCCGCCGGGGGCTGGGATGACGGAACGGAGAGGGGGCGAACCGTCGTTCCCAGCCCACGGAGGAGGGGAGGCGTCTTCGCCCTGGGGGATGAGCGAAGCGCCTGAGCTCGAGAAGGAGGCGGCGGAGGCCGGGGCGCCGTGCAGAGCCGCGACGCAGCCCAGAACGGTGGCCAGTCGAGCCGTCAGAGAGTTGAAGCGTCGCGGTCGTCGCCGAACTCTGATCCGCACCCGACTCGCGAGACCCAGCGCGGCCAAGGCCGAAGCCGCGGCCGCCGGGCCGGTAAGGGAATCGCCGAATCCATTGAGCGCTGCTTGGTTCATCCTTAATCCCTCCGTTTGCATCCGTTTACCTATGTTCAATTACGATGGTATATGTCTACGTATGTCTGAAGTCAACCGGTTCGCGAAAATACTTGGGGTCAATCAGGAAGGAGTTGGTTCCCGCCCCCTAGAAATCTGCGGCGGGATGGGAAGCGATGGAGACCGCGTGTTGCGATCGGTCGAGGCCGCGTTCGACGCGCGTCTCGAGCGAGAAGAACGGATCGCGATCGCGGACCTGGCCTTCAGCTTCGAACAGGATCGGCCTCTGGTGGACTTCCTGACTCGCGCCGGATCCGTCAGGGCGGCCCTACCCGGCGGTTTGGAGTTTCCCGTCACCACTATCGGACTGGACTACGTCGGGTTCGAGGCACCCACCGGGGTCATCCCTCTGAGCGCCTGCCAACTACTCATAGACGAGTCGGGGAACCCTCCGAAACGGCTGGATCAAAGGCTTCTGGAGGTTCTCAGGACATGGGCCCGAGCGCGCCGCGCAGTGCGTGTCGTCACCGGCTCATCAGAGCAAAGGGGCGCCTTGATCCGGGCAGCCAGAGATCACATCGCCTTGGGGCACGGGGAGATCCAGGTCCTGATTGGATCAGATTCGATCCGCGCCGTTACTCTCGAATCGCACGGGGGTTGAGCGGGTGATCCTTGGCCCACTGTTTAGTCTCCTCGTGGAGCCTCGCGATGTAGGCCTCGAGCTCGCCACGATCGACGCGCCATACACCTCGCCCGCCGATCTTGACTGCGGGGAGGTCGCCGTTCCGAACGAGCGCGTAGACCTGGGGGACGCTCACATTGAGGTATTCGGAGACCCCCTCGAGGGTCATGAAGCGCGGTTCCTCGTCCATATGGGCCATGTTACTCCTGTTTACCTACGAAACGCTGGATTGCAAAACTCTATGGCCTCGGTGGGACAGTGATGGATGTCCCTCGGGCGACCAGGGTCGTCGCCCCTTCATGGCTGAACGCTCGCACCCTTCTGGGGCTGCTGCTGTTCTGTGTCTCGTTTGCTGCGGGCCAGATCCTGATCCAACGGGAGCGGACGACCGTTCCCATCTGGGCGGCAAGCTCCGACCTCCCGGCCGACACCGTGCTGGGACCCGGTGACCTCGAAATCGTCGATGTGAGACTCCCGGGTGAGGTGGCCTCGACCTACGCCGCGGGGAGCAAGACGCTGGCCGGGGGCGTACTGACCAGACCCCTGCTGGCCGGAGAGCTCGTGCCCCTCGGATGGATCTCGGATTCTCCGGTCGGATCGGACGCACGAGCTCTCACCGTGCCCGTGACCCCCGAGCACGCTGCGGGAGCGGCCTTCGCGCCGGGCGACGTCGTCGATATCTACGTGACCCTCAATGCGGGAGATGCCCGCGCCCGCACGACCCTCGTTGCAGAAAGCGTGCAGGTCCTGGAGATAGTCACCGCCGGAGGTCTCGTGGCGGGCGAAGGCGGGGTCACCGGGATCACCGTTCGCGTTCCCCAGGCGGTCGCAGGGGAGCTCACGTTGGCTCTCAGGGCAGGCGAGATCGACGTTGCACGGGTGGATGGGTCCCTCGGCGGCAAGGCCGGCTCCACCACCTCGCTGGACGATCTGTGATCCGGGCGACCCGGATCGCAACTGTTGCCGGGGACGGCGACATCGAGGCTGCGGCCGCGGCCGCCTTCGCGGGTCGAAGCGACATCGAGCTCGTCATGAGATGTGTGGACCACGTCGAGCTCGTCGCGATCATGGAGGGGGCCGGCATCGAGGCGATCGTCGCCTTCGGGGCCCCCAATTGGCTGGACGCGCGTTGCGGCGAGGAGATCGCGAGTCACGGGGTTCGCTTCGTGGGTGTCGCAAGGCACCTGGATGACGCCGACAGGCTCCGGGCACTCGGTGCAACCGTTCTCCCGGGTCCTGCCCCCATCGACGAGATCGTCGAGCTGTCTACAACGCTCCCCGAACCGGTCGAGAAACAAGTGAAGTCCCGCGGAGGGGGCTCCCTGACGGCGGTTTGGGGCCCCAAGGGCTCTCCGGGACGAACGACGGTGGCGATCGAGCTGGCCTATGCCTGTGCCGCTTCGCAGCATGAGGGTCGGGTCCTTCTGATCGACGGCGACCCATATGGCGGCGACATCGTGCAGCTCTTGGCCATCACGGAGGAGGTTCCGTCGATCGTGTGGGCGGCACAAAGCGCTGCCAAGGGATCGTTCGACGAGACGGCAGTGGTCCATGAACTGAGGCGCGTGGAGCGGGAGGGACCGGTCGTCATCCCGGGTCTGCCTCGCGCCGAGCTCTGGACCGAGGTCTCGACGTTCGGCTGGAACGAGCTTCTTTCGTCCTCTCGTCATCTGTTTCAGACGTCGATCTGCGACGTTGGTTTCTGCCTCGAGGCGGACGAAGAGCTGGGCTTCTCCGGAGGGGACGGACGAAACGCGATAGCGCGGGCATCCGTCATGGAAGCCGATCACGTCGTCGCAGTGCTCCACGCGGATCCCGTCGGTCTCAAGAGTTTCCTGTGGGGTTATCAGGAACTGAAGGAACTGGTCCCACCCGAACGAATCGTTGTCCTTGCAAACCGATGTCACCCCGGCGTGGAACGCGATGTCGCGGACATAATCCATCGCCATACCGGCAAGAGGGTCACGGCCTTCCTTCCCGACGCACCGCGCGAGATGGCACAAGCGACGATGAAGGGCCGCCCTCTGTCGGTTCTGGAACCTCGATCGAAGTTTGCATCCGCGACCCGAGATGTCGCAGCAGCCATCGGGGCGCGGGTGGCTCCTCGCGGCTTCCTGAGCAGGCTTGTCACTCGATGAGAGATCAGGTCCTGCCTCTCATCGAGGACGAGGTCCGGGAGCTCGTTCGCAGCCGCGGTGTCGACCCAGTTCAGGATGGGTGGACGAGCGTGGGGGAGCTCGTGGACGAGGTCGTCGATTCGTACGAACGTCGAACCGAAGCGACGAATCTCCCTCGGATCCCGACCGCGGCTCACTGCGTAAAGCGGTTCTCGATCGGGTCGTCGGATATGGCCCGCTTCAGCCGTTGTTGGACGACCCCGACGTAGAAGAGATCTGGATCAACGGACCGGGCCGCGTCTTCTGTGCCCGCAACGGGCGACACCAACTCACGAACATCGTCGTCGGCGAACGCGAGATCAGAGACGTCGTCGAGCGAATGTTGCGAGCAAGTGGCCGGAGATTGGATCTCTCGAGTCCCTTCGTCGACGCAATGCTGATGGATGGCTCACGTTTACACGTCGCGATCCCCGACATCACGCAGAAGCACTGGGCTGTGAACATCAGGAAATTCGTTGTGAAGGCGAACCGTCTCGACGAGTTGGTGCGCCTCGGGTCGCTCGATCGACGAACCGCAGCCTTCCTGGAAGCGTCGGTCAGGGCCGGCCTGAACATCGTCGTCTCCGGGGGAACGCAGAGCGGTAAGACGACGATGTTGAACTGCCTCTCGGCCGCCATCCCCGGGGGACAGCGGGTCATCTCCTGTGAGGAAGTGTTCGAGTTGCAGATCCCCGTCCCCGACGTCGTATCTCTTCAGACTCGCCAGTCGAACCTCGAAGGCAAGGGCAAGATCGACCTGAGGCGACTGATAGTGGAAGCCTTGCGGATGCGACCCGACAGGATCATCGTCGGGGAGGTGCGCCGCGAGGAGGCCTTCGATCTCTTGGTGGCTTTGAATTCGGGGCTTCCCGGGATGACGTCGATCCATGCCAACAGCGCGCTCGAAGCCTTGACGAAGCTGACCACCCTCCCGCTGTTGGCGGGAGAGAACGTCAGCTATTCGTTCGTCGCGCCGACCGTTGCTGCGTGCGTTGACCTGATAGTGCATCTATCCAGCTATCGCGGCGCGAGGCGCACGCAACAAGTCCTTGGCGTCACGGGCCGTACAGAAGGTGATCGGATAGAGACCGTTTCGCTGTGGGACCGGGAGGGCGACCGGCTGGTTTGGACGGGTCACCCCCCGCCGGGCGCCGATCGATTTGGAGCCGCGGGCATCGACCTGAAGGCCCTTCTGGCGTGAAGGCGGTTGTGAGCCTCGTGGCGGCGCTCGGAGTGTTGTTGATCTACAAGGGGCTCGGCTCCCCCTCGCAAGTTAAGAACCCAACACTCGCCGATCGATTCGCGCGCCTAGGATCAGGACAACCGCTCCGAAGGCATTCCGCATCGTCGTCTCATCCACAGGAGCCTTCGTGTTGGCCGGCCTCCTAGCGACCGGTGTCACCGGATCCCTACTGGCCGGAGCAGTCGGCGGAGTCGCGGCGGCCTCTGTTCCTATGGCTATGGCGAGACGCAATACGCGCATTGCTCGCCGGCGACTGCGAGAAGCATGGCCCGATGCCATCGCCACCTTGATCTCCGCCGTCCGATCTGGGGTCTCTTTGCCGGAGGCGTGCATGGGCATCGCCGATCGCGGACCCGCGGTTCTCTTACCAGCGTTCGCAAGTTTCCGAGCTTCGTATCGTGCGAGTGGAAGCTTTCAGACGGCGCTCGAGCGGCTCACCGATGAGCTCGACGATCCTGTGGCCGACCGAGTGGGGTGGTCTTGGCGATGGCTCATCAAGTCGGCGGAACCGAGCTTGTGCGCGTTCTGCCGCGCGCTTGGAGATTTCGTCCGTGACGACCTGAGAACCCGAAAGGAGATCGAAGCCCGGTGGTCGTGGGCGGTGACTGCTGCCCGCGTCGCGGCCGCAGCCCCTTGGATAGTGCTCCTGCTGATGTCGACTCGGCCCGAAGCCGCGAAGGCGTACAACTCCGCATCCGGGTCACTCGTGATTGCCGCCGGGGCTGTGACTACGATCCTCGGCTATCGCCTGATGCTCCGGGCGGCCCGGCTTCCGGAGGAAAGAAGGCTGGGCCGGTGACCACGGTCGTGGTCTTCGGCGCTGCGTTGGGACTGGCTCTGTTCGTGTCGGGCCTGGCGGCCGCCATGCGGCGCGACCTGAGTGTTCGCGTCGAGCCTTACGTCGACGGTGCTCCAGGGCGTTTCCCCGTACGGAGAAGGCGCTCACGTTTCGGCGAGGCCGGGAGGGCCTTCGACGACCTGATGAGGTCGCTTGGACGGCCTGAGGGCGCTCTCGGGAACCGGCTGGCGGATGCATCGTTCGGAGGTGGTCGTCCCGAGTTCCGCCTGGAACAAGTGACGTGGGGGGCCGCGGCCACCGCCGGGCTCTGGATCCTGCTGCTGGCTTCCTCGGTTGGGTTTCAACCGGGGGCCGTGGCGGTGTTGAGCCTCATCTCGTTCGCGACCGGCTTCTTGGCCCGAGATTGGTGGCTCGGACGCCAGATCAGGACCCAGCAGGCCAGGATCGAGGAGGAGTTGCCCGTAGCGATCGATCTCTTGACCCTGTCCATCCTGGCGGGGGAGTCCATCCCGGCCGCAGTGCTGCGTATATCGAACGCCTTGCCCCGAGGCATCGGTGCAGAGTTCGCGAAGGTGGCCGGCGACATCCGAGCCGGGGTGCCCGTGGATGAATCGCTCGAGCGCTTGAGCGCCAGACTGCCACTGCCTTCGATCGGTCGATTGGTCGACGCGCTCATCACCGCGCTGGAGCGGGGGACGCCTCTCGCGGATGTCTTGAGAGCCCAAGCCGACGACTCCAGGGAGTCTCGTCGCAGACGTTTGCTCGAGATCGGGGGCAAGCGCGAAGTCCTGATGTTGGTTCCGGTGGTCTTTCTGATCCTTCCCACGGTTGTCGTATTCGCGTTGTTCCCCGGGCTCGTGTCGTTGGATCTGTTGGTTCCGTGAAAGGAGAGATATGAGAAGACTGGCGGCGGTTTTCTTTTCGACGGCTCGCGAGGAAGCCGGAGACGTCCCTGGATGGGTCCTCATCATGCTTATGACGAGCGCCTTGGTAGTCGCGATCTGGGGTGTGGCGCGCGATCAGCTGGTTTCCATCGTGTCGAGCGCACTTTCCACCGTGTGCGGCGGCATCGGCTGCTGAAATCTCAAGACGGCAACGCGACCGTCGAGTCCATATTCGCGATAACCCTCCTGATGCTGTTGGTCTTGGGGGTCGTGCAGGTTGCGCTCATGCTGTACGGGCGGAACGTCATCGTGTCTTCGGCTCACGAAGGCGCTCGAGCCGCGATCGAGTTCGGGCGAGAGCCGGAGGACGCGGCGGCCATCGCGCGCGCCACGGTCACACGTTCGACGGGGGGCCTTGTCCGGGACCTACGCGTTTCGGTCGTGCCGTCCGACGATTCCACTGGAACAAGGGTGGAAGTACGCGTCGCAGGGACGTTGAGGGCCATGGGACCGCTGTCGATCCCATTCCCGGTTGTGGTGACGGCGTCCACGACCAGGCCTGCCGCGCCATGAAGGACAGACCGTGCCGGGAAGCAGGTGCAGCGCTCGTCGAAACCATCCTCATTGGGCTGCTCCTATTGGTCCCACTCATCTGGGGCCTGGGAGTGCTTGCCGATCTCCAGAGAAACGCTCTAGCCGCGACCGCTGCGGCCCGTGAAGCAGGTTTCGAGGCCGCTCGCCAAACGGACGCGTCGGCCGCGGGGCGCGCGATCGATCGCGCTGTGCACGAGGCTTTCATCAATCACGGGCTCGATCCGTCGGATGCTCGCGTCAGTTGGGATGCGACCTCCGCGTTCGAGCGAGGGGGGTCGGTTGAGATCGAGGTCGAGATTCCGGTAACGGTCCTTCAAGCGCCGCTGATCGGGAAAGTCGCGGGTCCATCCGTCTGGGTCAGGGCAAGTCACACGGCGACGATCGACCTCTACCGAAGCCGTCCGTGAACATGGGACAACGGAACGAGCGCGGTCAGGTAACCGTCTTGATCATCGGCCTTGCTCTCGTTTGTTTCGCGGTCTCCGGGCTTGCGGTCGACGGGACACGAGCGTGGCTGCTTCGACGATCCCTACAAAATGCAGCCGACGGCAGCGCGCTGGCCGCGGCGGCGTCGGTCGATGTTGAGGCCTACTACCGAGATGGACGAGGTCCGCCGACATTGGACGTCTCAGCAGCGGAACAGGCCGCCTTTGGCTACCTGCAGCGGCGAGGTCTCGATACTCGCGTCGAGGTCAGAGTTGATGCCCGCGAGGTGACCGTCGTCCTGGGTGACAGCATGCCGACGACATGGCTTCGCCTGGTAGGTATAGGTTCCATCCCCGTCGGGGCATCTGCGGCAGCGCAACCGTTCCCCGGCGGGCCCTAAGAAGCGACGACCCACCATAGCCTCATGGGTCTGATTGATAAGGTGTCGGCGAAATGCTGACGGAAGCGGAGGAGGTTCCACTTTGAACAAGTCCGAACTGATCGATTCGATCGCTAAGGACAGCGGCGAGAGCAAGAGGGTTGTCTCCGGTGTTGTCGAGTCTTTCATCGATTCGGTACAGAAGCAGGTTAAGAAGGGCGAGAAGGTCACCATCCCAGGTTTCGGCACGTTCGAGCGGCGGCAGCGTTCGGCGCGCACCACGCGCAACCCGCGCACAGGTGAAGAGATCAAGGTGAAGGCTTCCAAGGTCCCCGCGTTCAAGCCGGGTGCAGGCTTCAAGGCGTACGTCAAGTAGCACAAAGCATTCAACGTGACGAAAGCCCCGGGACCTCCCGGGGCTTTTTGCATGTACGGCTCGCGGTTATCGTGCCGCGATGAAGCGTTCCATGGGGGGCGGTACCGCTCGAGGGCCGGTTGCCCCCACCCGGCAGCGACGAACCATCCGGTTCGTGCAGATCGTGCTCGTCCTCTTCGCCGCCGGGCTCCTGTTCTACGCCGGCTACAGCCGTGGATTCGCCCGTGGCTTCGACGACGCGCGCCGGGGAGGGGACATCAGCCCGCCACGGCAACCGTCGGTCGCCCAGACCCTGGTCTTGTCGGTCTTGGGGTTCGCCCTGCTGGGCGGCGCCTTCTATCTCGGCGGCCCGGGCGGGGTGAGGTTACCGACGCCGGCGCGCTTAGAGGAGTTGGCCGGACGAGCCGAGCGGGTAGCGATCGAGCGAGCAGAGGCCGCGGCGGCCGAACCGCACGACTAATCGTCCTCGGTCTTCCACGTCCGTAACAGGTCGACCGCGCGCGAGCTGCCCGGCCGCGGTTTAGCCAGCAACGTCTCGACATCCTCGGGCGTGTCGATGTCCAGCGCGAGGCGCGGCAGATTGAGGATCGCGCAACGCACTCCGAGTCGCTCCGCCTCCGCCAGATGCGCGGCCAAGCTGCTCTTGCCGAATCGGGGAGGGGCGATCGTCGGGGGACTCAGGTAGAGGCCGTTGGTCCCCCCATCTCCTTCCGCAGGGACGACGACCATGTCGGAGGTCGCGCCGGTGTCGACGAGGTCTTGCATATCGCCCTTCCAGGCAAGCGGGATGTCGCTTGGGATTACGGTCACCGAATCGACCTGAGCTACCGATAGTCGTTCGACCGCAACCGCCAGCGCGGCATTGAGTCCCGCGCCGGAGTCTTCGATGGAAGAGAACCCACGCGCTTCGGCCTCGGCTCGCACCTCATCGTCGTCGCTCACGAACCACCACTGCAGGAAATCGACGCTGTCGCACAGGTCCAGGGCATCCTCGAACAAGGCTCGGGCAACGGCGCGCCTCTGCTCGTCCGAATAGGCCGGGGACAACCTGCTCTTGGCCTTGTCCAACCGCTTCACCGGTACGAGCCCAGCTTCCATACCGGGAGCGTAGCCGTGCGAAGTTAAGGTACGGCCCGACATGGAGCCCGGTATGGAGAGCGATCGCAAGCACTGGAAGCATCTCTACGAGGAGATCGTCGCGACCGAGATCTGCTGCGGGTGCTCGGCGTGCATCGTGGCCTGTCCCCATAAGGTCCTCGAGCTGCGCGACTTCGACCCCACTCAGACGGACGCCCGGTCGCCCTTCGACAACTGCTACCACGGAGAAGAGGGCTGCTCTCTATGCGCCATGGCCTGTCTCCGTCTAGGCCCCTCGCTGGACATCATCGAGGAGAAGCTGCTCGGGATCGGGCGCCGTCCGGAAGACCGGCCCGAGGGCACCTACCTTTCGAAAACTCTCGCGCGAGCCACCTATGCCCCCTTCCTGGACAAAGGGCAGGACGGGGGAGCCGTGACCGCGCTGCTCGCCTGGGGGTTGGACACCGGCGAGCTCGACGGGGCGGTGGTGGCCTCACCCTCCGAGGACGTCGCCTGGATGGACGAGCCGAAGCTCGTTCGCTCTACCGAGGAGCTCCTCGCGGCGGCCGGATCGCGTTACACCTACTGCGCGACACCTCTCGGCTTGAAGCAAGCAGCTGCTGCCAAGTGCAAGAGCGTCGCAGTCGTGGGCGTCTCATGTGAATCCACCGCTGTTCGTCAGCTTGCGGCAGAAGGCATCAAGCGCTGGGTGCGGCCGGTCAAGTACGTGATCGGGCTGATGTGCACCGAGACCTTCGACTACGACGCCTTCATGGTCGGCAAGGTCGAGCAAGAGATGGGAATCCCGCTTGCCGACGTCACAAAGGTGAACGTCAAGGGCAAGGTCATCGTGACGCTGAATGACGAGCGCGACATCGAGATCCCCTTGAAGGAAGCCAGGCCATTCGCGAATCAGTGGTGCCATCACTGTCCCGACTTCGCCGCGGAGCACGCCGATCTGTCGTGTGGGGGCTTAGGGATGGAGGGATGGACCATGATCTTGGCCCGCACGGCTGCAGGTCAGGACCTCCTCGATCGGGCGGTTGCCGCGAACGTGTTGGAGCTCCGGAACGCCGAAGAGGAACCCGACGCGCTGAACGTTATGGATCGGCTCTCGCGCAAACAGCGAGAGCGGATCAAGCCGTTCGATCCGCACGCGGCCGCGCGCTGGCCTACCGAACAGGCGCTCGCAGCAGCGAGGGCGGAGGAGGGTCAGACCGTTTAGTCGACGATCTCGAACTGCCGGACGAGCGGCGTCTGCTGGAAGAAGGGTCTGAAGTCCCGCATCACCACCTCGTATTCCGAGGTCGCGACGGCGGCCTCGAGAGCGCTCACCGATTCCCAGTTCGAGATCACCGCCACGTCGATCAGGTCGCGGGAGTGTTCGTCGATCCCGATCTCCATCCGGATGTCGCGGCATCCGGCGAATCCTTCGAAGGCCGGCCTCACCTTCTCCCTGAACATCTGCTTGATGCTTTCCAGGTCGTCCGGTTCGACCGCGCTATCGAAAACCCGTGCGATCACGACCAGCCCTCCATCCTGTTCTTCATAGGTTCCACGCCCCTCGGTTGAACATCCCGGCCAACTGTGGATTCAGAGTGAGTGTTCGTTCGGCACGGTCGAAGTTCGCGGCAACGATCTCGCCAAGACTCGGATATCGCTGCACCACTCGAACTCGATCGGTCGAGATCTCGATGACGTTGTAGGAGGGCCGCGTATACCCGCGCACTCGATGGCTCGAAGCCGTGCCCGAGTTGACAAGCAGCATCTCGCCGAGCTGCCACACGTTGGGCACGTGTTTGTGCCCACACAGAACGAGGTTGACGCGTAGCTCACTCAGCAGCGCCAGGACGTCCCCCGCGTCCCACACGATGTTCCTTTCCCTCCCCGTCCCCGGCACGGAGACGAGGTGGTGATGGAGGACGAAGATCCTGTAGTCATCGGGCCACTCGTAGGCCTGCCGGATCCACTCGTACTTGGTGTGTCCCACCTCGCCCTCGGCCAGGTCGGGTTTGGAGCTGTTGACCGCAACCACGGTCGCGTATCTCGTCGGAGGTCCGCCGTCCTGAGTGCGGAAAGGAAGACGCACTACACGTTCCGATCGGCCGAATGCGTCTCGGAAGTGCAGGAAGCCGACGTTCTTCAGGTCGTGGTTCCCGGGAATGACGAGCATCTCGAGAGGGTGAAGCTTGTCGAGATAGCGCTTCGCTTGCCGGAACTCAGGGGCGTAGCCCTCCGACGTGAGGTCCCCGGCAACCACGACGAGATCGGGGCGGAGGTCGAGGATCTCCTCGATCGCATGTTCCATCAACTCGGCATCGAAGAGCGGATGGCCGCAGTGGATGTCGGAGATCTGCGCGAGCACCAGATGGTCGCCTTTCACAAGGCGCGTATGATAGTTGCGCTCAGCGCGATGCGTTGAGCTGCCGCAGACAAGAGGGGGAGCTCTGGAGCCGACCTACTACGTGGCGAAGGCGATACTTTTTCCCTTCTGTGTGACGTGGTTCAAGCGGCACGTGGAAGGTGTGCACTACATCCCCAAGACGGGTCCGGCGATCATCGCTTTCAATCACATCTCCTATTTGGATCCGATCATCGCCGCGTACGTAGTCAACGAGGCCGATCGTCGCCCCCGCTTCCTCGCCAAGGCCGAGCTCTTCGACGACAAGCGCATCGCATGGATCCTGCGCGGCGCGAAACAGATCCCGGTGCATCGAGGAACCGCTAACGCTCCGATGGCACTCGATCAGGCTCTGGCCGCGCTCGACGCCGGGGAGACCCTTGTCGTGTTCCCGGAAGGGACGATCACGACCGACCCCGAGCTCCATCCGATGGAGGCGAAGTCTGGGCTCGCCCGGCTGGCGCTCAGGACGAATGCACCCGTCATACCGGGCGCGATCTGGGGAACACAGAACATCTGGCCCAAGGGTTACGCGAAGCGGTGGCGGCCGCGCCAAGACGTGATGATGCGCTTGGGGCCGCCGATGGCGGTCTCCGGAGATCCCGACTCACCCGACGACTGGAAGCGTGTGGGCGCCGAGGTCATGGAGCGCATCGCCATGTTGCTCGCTGGGCTGCGCCCGATCATTGCAGACCGCCGGCGTCCTAAACGACCCGCCGCATGAAGGTCGCCGTGATCGGCGCCGGGTCGTGGGGGACCGCGGTCGCATCACTTGTCTGCGCCAAGAAAGAGAGCGAGACACTTCTCTGGGCTCGCCGATCAGAGCTCGCCGAAACGATCAACCTCTATCACGAGAACCCCGAATACCTCCCAGATCTGGAGTTGCCCGAAGAGCTGCGCGCGACGCACGAGATGGAAGAGGCCCTCGACGACGTCGACGTGGTCGTCATGGGCGTGCCTTCCCATGGCTTCAGGGCGGTCCTCAAAGACGTCGCCGCGATCGCCGGGACCGGTCCCGTCTATGTCTCTTTGACCAAGGGACTGGAGATCGACACCCGCAAGCGCATGTCCGAGGTGATGCGAGAGGAGATGCCCGATCTCCCCGAGGGCAACATCGCCGTTCTCACCGGACCGAACCTGGCGAAGGAGGTTCTGAGAGGTTTTCCCGCCGCGTCGACCATCGCTTGCAGCGACGAATCCACTGCTATGCGATTGCAGGACATCTTTTCGGCCGCCACGTTCCGCTGCTACGTGAACCAGGATGTCGCGGGGTGCGAGATAGGCGGGGCTTTCAAGAACGTGCTGGCGATCGCTGCCGGCATGGCCGACGGCCTGGGGTTCGGCGACAACACCAAGGCGACTGTCATGACGCGCGGCCTGGCGGAGATGGCTCGTTTCTCCGTCAGCTTCGGAGCGGAGCCGCTGACCTTCCTGGGGCTTGCAGGCGTGGGAGATCTGGTTGCAACATGTGCAAGCCCTCAATCACGCAATCACTCGGTTGGGATCGAACTGGGCAAGGGCCGTCCGATCGACGACATCATCGGCTCGATGAACATGGTTGCCGAGGGGGTAAAAAGCTGCAAACCGATCTGGGAGCTCGGACACGAACGCGGCGTATGGATGCCCATCACGGAGAACGTCGTGAACATCTGCCACAACGGCTACTCCGCGGATGAAGTCGTGAAGGACCTGCTGTCGCGCGAGATCCGCGCCGAGTTCCACGGCCTCGACGATTTCTTGGTGCAGACGGACAACTAGGAGCGTTCGAGCGCGCCCTCGATGTCGGCGATGAGGTCGCTCGCATCTTCCAGACCCACAGATAGCCTGCAGAACCCCTCCGATATCCCCGCAGCTTCGAGCTGCTCGGAGGAGAGTTGGGTGTGGGTCACGCTGGCTGCATGAACGATCAGCGAGTGGGTCCCACCCAAGGAAGCTGCGGGCGCGATCAGCCGGAGCTCGTCCTGGAACCTCTGCGCCCGATCTCGGCCGCCTGCAACCTCGAAGGCCAGGGTGCCGCCACCTTGCCCTTTGAGCATCGAGTCACACAGCTCCTTCGACGGATCGCCGTCGAGCCCCGGGTAACTGACGCCGTCGATGTCGTCGCTTCCTGCCAAGAAGGATGCGAGGGAGTGGGCGGATTCGGATGAGCGAGCCACGCGAAGGGGCAGGGTCGAGATGCCGCGCAAGGCCAGCCACGCATTGAACGGAGCCAACGTTGGTCCCAGCTCCCGGGCCAGCCCTGCGATCTTCTCGATGAGCCGCGGCTCCGCGCACACGATCCCGCCCATCAGATCGTGATGCCCTCCCAGGAACTTCGTAGCCGAATGCACGACCACATCTGCGCCGAACTCGATCGGCCGGCACAAAGCCGGCGACGCAAAGGTGCTGTCCACCACGAGGGGGATCCCGGCCCCGTGCGCGATCGCCGACAGCCTCGCGAGATCGGCAACACGGATGCGCGGATTCCCTATCGTCTCGCAATAGAGAAGCACCGCGCCTTCGACAGCGCTAGCGATCCCGTCGTGATCCCAGACATCGAACGTGTCCGCCGTGATGCCATAGCGGGGGAGGAGGTTTGTGATCAACGAGTGGGTCCCCCCATACAGCTGACGCGCGGCGACTATGCGATCCCCTTGGGTCGTGAGCGCCAGAAGCGTTGTCGAGATAGCGGCCATCCCGGTAGCGAAGGCTTCCGCCGTCGCAGCTCCCTCGAGATCGGCGACGGCCGCTTCGAAACGATCGACGGTCCGGTTGGCCCAACGCGTATAGACGTAGCCCGCGCCAACCTTCTCCTGAGAGGCCTTAGCGAAGTCCTCCGCGTCCGAGAACGCGTACGTGGAAGCGAGCTCGATCTCGGGGACGATCGGAACGCCGGATTGCCTCGGAGGATCGGGTGGGTGAACGGCGCGGGTATTAAGGCCGCGGGCTGATTCGCCCGGGGAGGTGCCGGGTGTCAGAGATGCACCACCGGGCATGTGAGCGTCCTCGTGATCCCTTCGACCGATTGAATCTTGGCCACGACCAGCTTGCCGAGGTCGTCGACGTTGCCCGCGCTGGCGCGCACGATCACATCGTAGGGACCGGTGACATCCTCGGCGGCGTCGACCCCATCGATGTCGCGCACCTCCTTGGCCACCTGTGCTGCCTTACCAACTTCGGTCTGGATCAAGATGTAGGCCTGCACGTCAGCCACTAAATCACCCTCCTTGGTGTGTCCCCTAGGGAGCGGGAAGTCTAGCAGGGGCCTAGACGACCACTCTGAAAAGATATGGTTTCCCTCAGCGGACCAGCAAGGAGAAACAAGTCGCCATGCCCGAATCGCTCGGCATCAAAGCCGGACGGCTTCATAGGAATCTGAGCGCTCCTGAACTCATTGAGCGCGCCGTAACACTCGGCGAGGGACGGCTTGCCGACTCGGGGGTTCTGGTTACGAAGACGACGCCTCGTACGGGCCGGTCTCCAAAGGACAGGTTCGTGGTTTCTCATGGTGAATCGAAGGACAAGGTCGATTGGGGCCAGGTGAACCTGCCTTTCGAGCCGGATGCCTTCGATGCGTTGATGGATCGAGCGGTGGATCACCTCGAAGGTCGTGAGCTGTACGTGGTCGACGGATATATCGGCGCCGACCCTCAACACAGCATCAAGCTCAGAGTGATCGCAGAGTTCGCGTGGCACGCGCTCTTCGCCCACCAACTGTTCCGAAGGCTTGATCCCCAGGAGCTCGAGGGCTTCGAACCCGAGTTCATAGTCGTGTCCGCGCCGAGCTTCGAAGCCGTGCCCGAGAGAGATGGAACGAATTCCGAAGCCTTCGTCGGCCTCGACCTGGAGCGGAAGCGCATCCTGATCGTCGGCACCCACTACGCCGGCGAGATGAAGAAGTCGCTCTTCAGCGCCGGGAACTACGTCTATCCGTCACGCAAGATCTTGCCCATGCACTGTTCCGCGAACGTCGGCGGTGATGGAGATGTCGCCCTCTTCTTCGGCCTGTCGGGGACCGGGAAGACGACGCTATCGGCCGATCCCGAGAGGCGGCTGATCGGCGACGACGAGCACGCTTGGTCGGATAACGGGGTGTTCAATTTCGAGGGCGGTTGCTACGCGAAGTGCATCAAGCTGTCGCCCACCAAGGAGCCTCAGATCTGGAGCGCGCTTCGCTTCGGAGCCGTCGTTGAGAACGCGGTCATGGACGAGACAACGCGCGCTGTCGATTTCGACGACGATTCGATCACCGAGAACACCCGTGCCGCATATCCGCTGGACTTCATTCCCGATTTCGTCCCTGAGGGACGGGCCGGGCATGCGGCCACGATCGTGTTCCTCACGGCCGATGCTTTCGGCGTTCTGCCGCCGATCGCAAAGCTCGATCCCGAGAGCGCGATGTATCACTTCCTCTCCGGGTTCACCGCCAAGTTGGCCGGCACCGAGGCCGGATTGGGAAGCGAACCGCAAGCGACCTTCTCGACCTGCTTCGGATCGCCCTTCCTCCCGCTACCTCCCGGCGTCTACGCCGGAATGTTGGGCGAGCGCATCGCAAAGCACGGCGCCCGTGTCTTCCTGGTGAACACCGGTTGGACCGGCGGGCCTTTCGGAGTCGGCAAGCGGATGGACATCGATCACACGAGAGCGATGGTCAAAGCTGCTTCGTCCGGCGAGCTCGATGATGTCGAGACCCGGGTGCATCCGATCTTCAACCTTGCCGTGCCGGTCTCTTGCCCGGGCATCCCACCCGAGGTTCTGGATCCCAAGTCGACTTGGGCCGACAAGGACGAGTACGACGAGCGCGCCCGGGAGCTCGCGCGGATGTTCGTCAAGAACTTCGAGCGCTTCGCCGATTCCGTTCCGCCTGAGGTCGCGCGAGCCGGCCCGGTCGCCGAATAGTAGTTAGCTGCGTTCGACCTCGAAGAAGATCCGGACCTCCGTGTGGTACTCGGTTACCGTTCCGTCCTCGACCAGCGCCGATGTCGACAACACGTCCATCTTGCGGATCTGGCGGATCGTGCGTGAGGCCTCCGTTATCGCTTGATGCGCAGCATCGCCCCAGCCGTCGGCGGAGACCCCGGTCAGCTCTATCGTGTTTAGTACGGCCATGACTTCCCCCGCGTCCTCGGAATCAACATCGCTCACCGTATCCGACCTAGGAGAGCGGGCGCTGATTGCGCGCATCGCGCAACGGATCGGTCCCGCGCCTGCCGGGGAGATATGGGCCGGGGACGACGCCGCCGTGATCGGGGCTCCCGCCAAGACCGCGCTGTTCACCACCGATGTGATGGTCGAAGGCATCGATTTCGATCTCTCGTATGCCTCGGGCGCCGACCTCGGATGGAAGATCGTTGCCGTCAACGTCTCGGACATCGCGGCGATGGGCGGGCGGCCGCGTCATGCCCTTGCAACGCTGGTGGTTCCAAGAGGCGTCACCGTCGCGTTCGTCGATGACTTGCTGGAGGGGCTGCTCGCAGCCGCGGCACGTTGGGAGGTACGCGTTGCGGGCGGAGACATCAGCGAAGGCGATCGGCTGAGCGTGGGCATCGCGCTGCTAGGAGCGGTGAATGACCCGATCCTCAGGAGCGGTGCGGCCGTCGACGACGTCATCTGCGTAACCGGGGCGCTTGGGGGATCGGCCGCGGCGCTGGAGATGCTGAGAGCCGGGACCGAGCCTCCCGAGGCGCTGCACTTACGCCACCTTCGACCGGCTGCCCGCATCGAGGAAGGCGCGACCCTGGCGGAGATCGGAGTGACTTCGATGATCGACATATCCGACGGCCTCGCGGTCGACCTGGGTCACCTATGCGACGCCAGCCGGGTTGGCTGCCGCGTCGAGACCGAGCTCATCCCGTTAGACCCTGCGCTCTCGCGCGATGAGAGCGTACTGAGGCTCGCGATCGTGGGCGGCGAGGATTTCGAGCTGCTGTGCACGCTGCCGTCCGCGAAGGTAGACGATGCGATCCGGGCTGTTCGCGCCACCGGCACGGAGCTGACACGGATCGGCACGATCGTTGGGGAAGGTCGATCGATAGGTGACCAAGATCTAGATGGATGGAGGGCCGAAGGTTGGGATCACCTGCGCAGCCGGTAACCGACCTCCCACGCGCCCTGACGATCGCGGGATCCGACTCCGGTGGGGGGGCCGGGATACAAGCGGACCTCAAGGTGTTCTTCGCCCTTGGCTGTCACGGGATGAGCGCGCTAACCGCGCTGACCGCCCAGAACACGGTCGCGGTGACCGGCGTGCACGAGGTCCCTCCTGACTTCGTCATCGCTCAGGTCGACGCGGTCGCGGGTGACATCGGGGTCGACGCGGCCAAGACCGGCATGTTGTCGTCCGCGCCGATCATCGAAGCAGTAGCGAAAGCCGTCGAAGCCCACCAGATCACGAATCTCGTGGTCGATCCCGTGTTCGTGTCGAAGCACGGTGACCACCTGTTGGCCGCGGACGCGGTGGGCACTATGAAGGAACACCTCCTCCCCCAGGCAACGATCATCACTCCCAACTTGCACGAGGCGAGTGGCCTGCTCGGCCGAGAGGTTGCCACCCTTACCGAGATGCGCGAGGCGGCACGGGCCTTGCTGGACTTGGGCCCTGGTTCCGTGCTCGTCAAGGGAGGGCACCTGCCCGGCGATGCCGTCGACGTGTTCTGCGACGGCGAGGAAGTGATCGAGCTGACCGGTCCTCGCTACGACACGAACGACACGCATGGGACCGGGTGCGCCCTGTCGGCCGCGATCACCGCGCGCTTAGCGCACGGAGACGACCTCCTGGACGCCGTGCGCTACGCGAAGGATTTCGTCTCGAACGCGATCCGGAGATCGCTCAGGATCGGACGAGGCTTCGGACCGGTCAATCCTGGATGGCGCGGCTGACCTCTTGCCGGAAACCCTCCGCATCGAGCTCTTCCTTGCGAGCGCGAAGGTCGCCGTAAAGCACAAGCTCGACAGCGGCCAAGAAAGGAACTACCAGAGCCCCGAAGATCGTCGCAATCGCTCCGTATACGACGAGCTCCGTGGCCCGAGGAGCGCTTTGAACCGCGATGAGAGCAGCGTTGGGGATCGCCAGGATCAGAAAGCCGACGCCTAGGGCGATACACACGAGGGCGAGCACGACGCGGCCCCACTGACCGGCGAGATGTTGCTTGGCCCTCTTCCAAGCGGGACCGGCTCTCTTCTCCTCGAATACGAGAGCTTGAAGCAAGAAGGGTGGTCCCCACAGCATCGTCTCCAGCATCACCCACAGATTCCCGAAGGTGATCACCAACAAAGTGCTGACCAGGCCGGCCATGAGGCCCGCCATAAGGAAAGCCGACATCCGGTCTCTCACCAGTCTCAGGGCGCGACCGACCCCGACGTCGACACCTGCGGCCGCTCCCGCCAACTTGTAGGTGGCCACGCCAAAGGCGACGGTCCCGAGGATGGTCGGGAGCACGACCCATGCGGCAAATACCCGAACCGCAGTCAAGGCGGCGCTTCCTTCCGCGGGATTCGATAGTCGAAGAGCCAGGATGATCGTCCAAACGATCGCGAACAGCGGCCACAAGGAACCGATCGAGCCCCGATGAAGGCGCCATGCAGCGGCCACCGTCCCCGAGAAACCGACGACGTAAGGGAAGGATCGAGGCTCTGAGGCGGCCTCCGAGTTGTCGCTCTCAGTGATCGACATCAGCGTCGGACGCGGCGTTTGGCGATCCAGCCGAGTACCAGCAGACCCGCTACTGCGGCCGCTCCTATGGCCAGCTTGCGACCGAGCTCGCCGGCCTCGATCTTGGCCCGGTCGACCAGCTCGTCCACCTTGCGGGCGAGCTCTTCTCTGGTTTCCTCGATCTCGGTGACAGTGTGTTGTGGGTTCTGACCCATGCGTGTGACCTTCCTGTGCCTCGAAATGGAGAGGTCAGGATACGACCCTCCCCGGCCTTCTAGCGCTTACCTATCGACTTCGCCCACTCGATGTCGTCCTTGACCGTCTTCTTGGTGAGCTCGGTCGAGATCGGCGTAGAGAGCTTCTTGCGGGCGACCAACGCTCCCACCACGCCGATCAGCAACAGGATGGCGGCCGTGATCAGGTCCGCGAGCCAGGTCCAGGTCCCATTGCCGATCAAGCGGTCCAATCCGTCTCGGAGAGCGAGCTGAACGAAAATGAGGGCGAAGAAACCCATCGCAGCAGCGATGGCGATGATCGCGGCCCCCTGAAGCTTGGCGCTTACCGACTTACTGACTTCCTGTTTGGCGAGCTCAATCTCCTTGCGGAAGAGAGTCGAAAGGTCTTCGGTGATCTCCTTCATCAGCTGGCCCGCCGACCTTCCGTTCGGATTGATCGGCGGCACCTTGTTGTCCTGTTCCGTGTATGGGTCTCCCACTGTTGCCCCTTTCAGTCCCGCGTCAGCGAAGATTGCCGGACGGCTCGACGTTCTGCAAGGACGGCGTTGATCTCGGCACAAAGAAGTATCAGCTGACAAAGCAGGTAGGAGGCGACCAGGAGCCCCGCCGCCGCCGCGAACACGCCGAACGTCGCCTCGCGGGAGTCGGCTCCACCCGCCAAGTAGGTTGCTCCGAATTCTTTGAGTACCTCTAGACCGATCGCCGCCGCGATCGCACCCGGAAGGACATCGCGCCAGCCGAGCTTGACTGCGGGCAAGAATCGATACGCCGTCGCGAACAGCAGGAGTCCAACTCCGAATCCCACCAAGTGACCCGCCACCCCGGTGAAGATGCTCTCGGAGCCTCCCAACGACTCGAAGAATGCACCGGCGTATTGAAAGAGCACGACGGACCCAACGGTCAGGACGGCGCCGACGCCGAGGATGCCCAGCCACATCAGCGACTTCAGACGCTTGGGCACGAACCCCGGCTCCTTCTTCACTCGATAGATCTTGTTGAGGGCGTGCTGCAGAGCGCCGATCCCCCCCGAGCCGGCATACAGCGCGAGCACGACACCTGTGATGGCGAATCCGCTTGCCTGGTTCTGAATGAACTCGAGCCCCTCGGGCTCCAGTACCTCGCTGATCATCGGGAAGGCGTCCACCCCGGCCTCGAGCACCTGCTGTTGCAGCTCAGGATTGTTCGCTGAGACCCAACCGAGCAGCGCAGCGCCGAATAAGAGCATGGGGAAGATGGAGAAGAAGGTGAAGTAGGTGAGCGCCGCGGCGCTCGGCCCCCCTTCGTCTTCGGAATAGCGCTTGAACACTCGGATCGCGATATCCACCAAGCCGAAGCGAGCGCGGGCACGCTCGACCCGGAGCTTGATCTGTTGAGGAATATTGATCACGATCGCCACGCCCTGTTGTTACCCGCTACGGTCGCCTTGCTAACGGGATCAGCCGGCGCGTGAGACCTTGTTGGCCTTGATGCAGCGGGTGCAGACGTTCATGCGCTTGGTCGTCCCTTTGACGACGACGCGCACGCGCTGGACGTTCGCGTTGAAGCGCCGCCGGCTGCGGCGATGGGAGTGCGAGATGTTGTTCCCGAATCCGGGCGTCTTTCCACAGACATCACATACAGAGGCCATTAGGCCTGCAGGTTACCAAATGCACGGAACCGTCCCTCCCGGGCTCTAACCTCGGCTGGTGTCGGAAACCCTTAAACCCCGCGCGAAGGGTCTCGAGCTCTTCGCTCCGCTCCGGCGTCGGCAGAGCCTCGGGACCACTCCCAAGAGGGCCGAGCTGCTGGCCAAGCTCGGGATCGAGAGCGTCCAGGACCTCCTGCAGCACTATCCCCGCAGGCACATCGATCGCACCAAGCTCCGCACGATCCGGGAGCTGGCCCAAGAGGGGGGCGAGGGGAGCGGCGAGGTCACCATCCATGCACGGGTCGACTCCATCAGATCGATCCCGCTGAACAAGCCCCGCAAGCCTGGAGCGAAGACCAAGCGCATCATGGTCAAGGGGCGCATCCGAGACGAGACCGGCGCGATCGAGGTCACCTGGTTCAACCAAACTTGGGTCGCGCGCGCCTTGAGCGAGGGTGTCGAGGCGTTCTTCTACGGGAGCCTGGGCACCTTCCGAGGCAAGTTGCAGATGACGCAACCGCGCTTCGAGATCGTCAGGTCGGGCAAGGAGCCCTTCAACGTCGGTCGCATCATCCCCATCTATCCCGCAACGGCAGATCTCTCCAGCGATGCCCTGCGCAGGTTCATGTGGGACGCGCTGAAAGAGGTGGGCCCGATCGCCGATCCGGTTCCCGAAGAGATAGCGCGCGAGCTCAATCTGATGAATCGCTCCGACGCCGTTCGCTCGATCCACTTCCCCGAAGACCGGAGTGATGTGGAAAAGGCGCGACGCCGGCTCGTCTTCGACGAGGTCTTCACCCTGCAGCTAGGTCTGGTGTACAGGAAGAGGCTCCTCGAACGCACGGTGCAGGGGATCGCACACGAGCGACCGGAACCCGACTCTCTCGCCGAGAGCTTCGTGGACGCCTTGCCGTTCTCGTTGACCGGTGCTCAAAGAACAGCTTGCGAGGAGGTTGCTTCGGACCTGGCACAGACCTATCCAATGCATCGGCTATTGGAAGGCGAGGTCGGTTCGGGTAAGACGGTTGTGGCGCTCTATGGATGTCTCATCGCGATCGGAAGCGGGAGCCAGGCCGCGTTCATGGCTCCGACCGAGGTGCTTGCAGAGCAGCATCACTTGACGATCTCCGAGCTACTCGACAGAGCGTTCGGACCCGGCGAGGCGCGCAACCTTTTCGCAGGAACGTCGCGTAGGCCGGTGGTGCGTTTGCTCACAGGCTCGACTCCTGCCGCCCGGCGGCGGACCATCCTTGCCGAGGTGGCCGCAGGCGAAGTCGACCTCCTCGTCGGCACTCACGCGCTCATCCAAGAAGGCGTCGAGTTCGCTCGGCTCGGAGTCGCAGTCGTGGACGAACAGCATCGGTTCGGCGTGCATCAACGGCGGAGCCTGCGCGACAAGGGAGCGCGAGGAGAACCCGACATCCTCGTGATGACCGCCACCCCCATCCCTCGCACGCTGGCCGTGAGCATCTATGGGGATCTCGACCTTTCCGTGCTGGACGAGCTTCCCAAGGGCCGGCGACCGATCGGCACCTCGATCGCCCTCGGTGACGCGGCTCGGGAAGAGGCCTACGAGCTCATCCGCCACGAGGTTGCGTCGGGCCGGCAAGCGTTCATCGTGTATGCGCTCCGGGACGACTCCGATCGAGTTGAACTTCGGAGCGCCAAGGCCGAGGCCGCGCGCTTGGCAAGCGATGTCTTCCCCGACCTCAAAGTTGGCCTGGTGCACGGCGATATGAAGAGCGACGACAAAGAAGCTGCGATGACGGCCTTCCGGGACGGGATAACGCATGTGCTTGTCGCGACAACGGTGATCGAGGTTGGGGTCGACATCCCCAACGCGACGGTGATGCTGATCGAGGACGCTGAGCGTTTCGGCCTCGCCCAACTTCATCAACTCAGGGGCCGCATCGGCCGCGGCGCGCACGACTCGTATTGCGTCCTTGCAACAAACCTTGATCTCGGCAAGACGGACGATGCCGCGATCGCACTGGCCTCCGAACGCCTCCACGCGGTTGTCGCAACCCAAGATGGATTCAAGCTGGCGATGACCGATCTCGGACAGAGAGGTGAAGGGCAGCTCTTCGGGGCGCGCCAGTCGGGGATGCCGGAGTTGAAGATGGCGCGCGTCCTCGAACATATGCAAGAGGTGAAGGCCGCCCGCGACATCGCGGTACGGATCCTCGATGAGGATCCCGAGCTGCGAGCGTGGGACCACGAGGAGCTCGCCAGGGAGATGCGCGACCGGTTCCCGCCCCAGGCTCTCGAGGTCGTTCAATCAGGGTGAGTTCCCTCCGGATGAACACCTTGCTCTAATTGGTTAACCTTTAGGGATGAGGGTTATCGCAGGGGCGGCCAAGGGCCGCAGGTTGAAGACGCCCGTCTCGGGCACCCGGCCGATGACGGACATGATGAAGGAGTCGCTGTTCAGCGCTCTGGAGGACGTGAAGGGACTTAACGTTCTCGACCTCTACGCCGGCTCCGGCTCCCTCGGGCTCGAGGCGATCTCGCGGGGCGCCAAGCGAGCAATGTTCGTCGAGAGCGCCCGAGATGCGATCGTCAAGCTCGAGGAGAACATCGAGGCGACGAAGTTCTCCAAGAAGGCGAACGTGCACTGGGGCGACGTCAAGTCGGTCCTGGACCGGCCGGCCACGGAGAGGATGGACCTGATCTTCGTCGATCCTCCGTACAACATGGCCGTATCCGAGGTTCAGTCCGACCTCGAGGCCATCGTGATGAATGGTTTCCTCGGTGACGACGGGCGGGTCGTTGTCCACAGGCCCAATCGTGAGCGCCGGCTCAAGCCGCTCGGCCTATCTCTGGCGTGGGATCGCAGCTACGGCCAGAGCCACATCTACGTCTTCACCCACGAAGAAGAGGACTAGGGCGGGCAGGTCCCAAGATGGCGATAGCGCTGTGCCCCGGGTCGTTCGACCCGCCGACCAATGGGCACATCGACGTGGTTGAGCGGGCTCTCCACTATTTCGACGGTGTCCTCGTGGCGGTAATCGCCAACCCCTCCAAGCAGCCTCTGTTCTCCCTCCAGGAGCGGAGCGACCTGTTGCGGGACTCGCTGGCTCACCTCGAGGGCGTCGAGATCACGTCGTTCGACGGGCTTCTGGTAGATTTCGCCAGGCAGCGCGGGGTCCAAGTCGTGGTGAAGGGGCTCCGAGCGGTATCGGATTTCGAGTACGAGCTCCAGATGGCGCAGATGAACACCGCCCTGGCCCCTGAGCTCGACACCGTTTTCGTTACGGCCAAGGCCAATTGGGCCTTCCTGTCCTCGAGTCTGGTCAAAGAGGTGGCCAAATTCGGGGGTTCTATCGAGGGTCTCGTGCCGCCCGTGGTCGCCAAGGCGCTGGCGGAGCGATTCAAAGCCTAGTGGCGCGGGACGGCCGAAAACGCGAAAATCGGGGCCTGACCTGGAGGTGAGATGGATCTGATCGCACGGATAGACGAATTGCAGGTGCTCGTTGAAGAGGCCAAGCCCGTTCCGTTCTCTTCGAGTGCCGTGATCAACCGCGAGGAGTTCCTCGAGCTGCTGGCACAGCTGAAACAGGAAGTGCCGGACGAGATCCGCCAGGCGAGATGGATGACCCGCGACAAGGAAGAGATGGTCGCGCGGGCGCGCAAGGAGGCCGAGCGGATCGTGAGTGAGGCGCGCGAGCAACGCGATCGATTGCTCTCGCGCACCGAGATCGTGCACGCGGCTGAGCGCGAGGCCGAGCGCCTCGCCGACGAAGCCAAAGAGAAGGCCGCGCAGATCCGCCACGAGGCCGAGGACTACATCGACCAGAAGCTGGCCGGCTTCGAGATCCTGCTGAACAAGACCCTGGGGACCGTGGCCAAGGGCCGGGGGCAACTGCGCGGGAAGAAGGACGAGGCTGCGTCCGACGCGCCTGCCAATGGGGGAGCGACTAGCGGGCCCTTCGACGTCAGTCAGCCGTTGACGCCGGCACCTCAGGTCGACGCGGGCTTGTAGGGTCGTTGGCTAACTAGCAATATCTGGAAAAAGACGGCTCTCTGATATCATCGCGATCCGGCGAGCGGCCTTGGTACGGCCAGCTCCCGTTCGTCCCGACGACCAACGAGGCCGCCGCGTGCAAGCTTTCATCCTCTCCGTCGCCGACCTTCTCGGCCGGCCGGGCGTTACCCGCGACATCCGTCTCACCGGTGAGTTACCCGACGTATCCACAACTCTGGCAAGCCTGAGCTCGGCCCCCGTAACCCTGGACGGGAGGGCCGAGTCCGTGATCGAGGGCATCCTGGTGACGGGCAGGACGGACGCTCGCGCGGACCTCGAGTGCGCGCGGTGCCTGAAAGGTTTCCATGCGAGCGTGGAGCTCGACGTGTGCGAGCTGTTCTACGCCCCCGGACACGACCAAGCAGAGGAAGACTCCTACAGGGTTACGGATAGCGAGGTCCACCTCGAGCCCATGTTGCGCGACGCGATCGCGCTGTCACTGCCACTGAATCCCGTATGCGACGACGCGTGCAAGGGCATCTGTGCCCACTGCGGGCGTGATCTGAATGATGGAGCTTGTGGCTGCGGCGAGGAGGAGCCCGATCCTCGCTGGGCCCCGCTCGCCGCACTGCGCGAGCGTATGGAGGGATAGGAGGAACGATGGCAGTACCCAAGCGTCGGAAGACGCGGTCGAAGATGAGGATGCGCAGAGCGCACTGGCGCGTGGAGGCACCCACGTATTCGTCGTGCCCGCAGTGCAGGCAGCCGAAGCTGCCGCACCGGGTCTGCGCCAATTGCGGGTTCTACGCGGGCCGTCAGGTTGTCGAGACTGAATAGCCTCGAGGCATTGGGCGTCCCGGACGACGGCGGACCCCTATACGAGCTGGCATTGACCCATCGCTCGTTCGCTTTCGAGCGCCCTGAGCCGATCGAGCACAACGAACGACTCGAGTTCCTTGGTGACACGATCCTTGGGGCCATAGTGACCGATCTCATCTACAGGACCCTGCCGGATGTGGCCGAGGGAGACCTCGCTCGCCTTCGTGCTTCGCTCGTCAACACCCACGCCCTTGCCCGAGTCGCTCGCCGCATCGGCGTGGGCGACCACATCAAGCTGGGCAAGGGAGAAGAGGCTTCGGGCGGGCGTGACAAGGATTCGCTCTTGGCCGACACCCTCGAAGCGCTGATAGGTGCCGTTTACCTCGGCCAAGGCATGGACGTAGTGCGCGAGGCGCTCGAGAGGGTCTTCGGCGAGCTGATGGAGGAGACCCTCAGCTCCGGTTCGGCGCACGATGCGAAAACCGTTCTCCAGGAGATGGTCGTGCGGAGGTGGAGTGAACGCCCCACCTATCGCGTGGCGTCCTCGGGACCCGACCACGACAAGCGGTTCATGGCTCACGTGTACATCGAAGGCGAGCTGTTCGGAGCGGGGTCGGGCCGCAGCAAGAAGGAAGCCGAGCAGCACGCGGCCCGCGAGGCGCTGGAACGGCTCGAGCTTGATCACGTGGACGAGAGTGAGGTGGCCTCCGATGCCCGCGCTTCCTGAGATCGAGGTCATCAAGCGTGACCTCGAGCGAGAGGTCGTCAATAGGCGCATCAAAGACGTGGAAGTACGCCCCGGCTCCAACGCGATGAAGATCGTCAAACGTCACGGTCGCAGGAAAGAGTTGCAGGACCTTCTCACCGGGGCCAAGGTGGACTCGGTCGAGCGCTCTGGGCGGAAGCTGCTCTTCAACCTCGATACAGGCCACGTGATGGTGATCGAGCTCGGCCCCCACGCCCAACTGACCAAGACCAGCGCGTCGGGCGAGCTCGCGTCTCACACTCACATCGTCATCGGCTTCACGATCGGTGGACAGCTACGGATCGTGGATCCAAAGATGACCAGCGAGGTGTACATCGCCCCCAAGGAGGAGCTCGAGCAGGACGGATCGTTGCAGGCGCCCGGCACCATCGATCCGCTGGCGAACGATCCCATGACGTGGACGTCGTTCTCGGTCCAGCTCGAGGATCGAAGCGAACCCATGAAGGCCGTTCTCCTGGACAACGCGTTCATCTGCGGGCTCGGCGAGATCTATTCCGACGAAGTCCTGTTCACCGCCGGCCTGCGATACGACCGCGAGTCGAACAAGCTCTCGTCGCAGGACGTGCGGCGTCTCTATCGGAGCTTGGTCGAAACGCTGCAAGACGCGGTGCGAGCCCGCGGAACGACGTGGGGCGACCATCCGTGGCACGACCTTCAGGGAAACCCGGGGGCCTACCAACTCGAGCTGAAGGTCTACGACCGTAAAGGCGAGCCCTGCCGGCGTTGTCGCAGCGCGATCGTCGCGGAGACCTTCAACGGCAGCAGCACGTTCCTATGCCCCCAATGTCAGACATGATGCTGTTTAGGAGGATGAAGCGTGGAGGATAGGACTCGCGTTCACGTCTTCGTACAGGGCACCCTTGATACCCAGGCTTTCAAGGACGCGGTTGCGGAGAAAGCGAACGAACAGGGTGTGACGGGATGGGTGAAGGCCCTGGGGGACGGGCGCATCGAGGCCGTGCTCGAGGGGCCTCGCGACGAGGTCTACAGGGTCGTCGGCCTATGCCGGTCCGGGCCGAACGGGGCCCAGGTCTCCGGCGTCCAGGTCGATCGCGAGCCTCCCAAGAACGAGAAGGCCTTCAAGGTCAAGTAAAGGGACTCGCCTGCTTGCTAATCCATCAGATGGCCGCCGGCCGCTGCTAGCGTGACCTGATGTTTGTCAAAGCCCTGCGGCTCGCGGGGTTCAAGTCGTTCGCGGAGCCCACGGTCTTGGAGTTCGACCAAGGCGTGAACGTGATCGTCGGCCCCAACGGCTCGGGTAAGTCCAACATCGCGGACGCCCTCTCGTGGGTTCTGGGATCGCAGGCGCCGACCTCGTTGCGAGGAGCGTCGATGGAGGACGTGATCTTCGCGGGCTCATCCGTGCGGCCGAGATTGGGCGTCGCCGAGGTCGAGCTCACTCTCGACAATTCCTCCAAGGTCCTCCCGCTCGACATCACCGAGGTCAGCATCAGCCGTTCGACAGATCGATCGGGCGCGTCCGAGTACCGCATCAACGGTGCCCCGTGCAGACTTCTCGACATCCTCGAGCTGATGTCCGACACGGGAATGGGCCGCAGCTTGCACACGGTGGTGGGGCAGGGCCAGCTCGATCAGATCCTGCAGTCGCGCCCGGAGGATCGACGCGCCTTCATCGAGGAGGCCGCTCAGGTCGGTAAGTTCCGACGGCGCAAAGATCGTTCCCTGCGCAAGCTCGAGCGCGTCGATGACAACCTCCTTCGCTTGAACGATGTGCTTCTGGAACTGACCCGCGCTATCCGGCCGCTCAAGCGTCAAGCGAAGGCCGCTGCCGCTTTCTCGGAGCTGATGGCCGAGCACCAGGGTCTGCGCCAGAAGCTTGCTGCGACCGAACTGAACCGGCTGGCCCGGCAGGAAGCGGTGCACGATCCCGAGGCCGAGGCACACAAGGCCCGCTTGTTGAGCGACGAGCTGGCGAACGTCCGAGCACTTTCGGAGACGGCGGCGACCGATCGCACCGAGCTTGCCGCCGCCGCCGACCGCGCCCAGACCGTCGCCAATTCGATAGGCCGGGCTGCGGATCGCTTGGGGGGCATAGGGCGACTGGCCCGCGAGCGAGCAGAGCTGATCGCGGCCCGGCTCTCCGCAGAGACCGAAGAGAGCTACCGGGAGCGCATCCGTCTGCTGGGCGACGAGCGATCGCGCTGGAGCCGCGAGCTCGAGGTCCTTACCGCCGGCGCGACTAGGGCGTCGCAAACACTCGAAGCGGCCCGCGGGGCACGCGACGAAGCCAAGAGTTCACTGGAAGCGGCCGAACGAACGGTGGGCGAGGCGCGAGCTCACGAAACGCAAGCCGCGCAGGATCTGGTTCGAGCAGAGGGGACGGAAGCCGCGGGAAGAGCCTCGGTCGGAGCTTTCGAAGCCCGGGTCCAGGCAGCTCTCGAAAGACGCGAGATCGCCGGCCAAGGTCTGTCTCAGGACGCTCGATCCATAGAGGTCGCGACCAGGGAGATCGAGGCTCTCGAAGCCGAGCTCGACCGTGCAACGCAGACCTCCGCCGCCGCGGAAACGCGCCTCGAAGAGGAACGAGAGAAGGCCGACGCGTTGAGAGAGTCACTCGCTTCGCGGGGTTCGGGGCATGCCGCCGCCCGGGCGCGCGTTGAAACACTGACCGAAGTCGAAACCCTTCTCGGGGACATCGCCGAAGCACGCTCCCGGCTGGCGCCCCTGATCGCGCAAGCTAAGGACGCGGCAGAGCTTGCGCGCGTAACCGAGGACGACGCTCGCACCTTGGTGATACGGGCGGAGGCCTCCGTCGAGGGCGTCTGGGTGGAGGTTGCGCGCCACGACGAGGAGCTTCGCCGTCTCGACGCTCTGATGTCGGGCGCGGCCGAGCGCCTGGCGGCCGCTCAGCGGACTCGTGAAGCTCACGAGATCGAGCTGGCGGCGCTCGACGAGGAACTTGCACGCGTGAGGGATTCGCTCGCCACCGCCGAGCAGGCCGCGGGCGAGGTTCGGGCCGCCCTTCCCGCCCGCCGAGCCGAGTTGGAGCAACGAACCGCCAACCGCACCGCGCTCGAGCGAGAGAGCTCTGAGAAAAGGGCCGGCTACGAAAATGCCCAACGCACATCGTCGGATGCGGAGCTCGAGTCCCGGGCCGCGGAAGAACGCGTTCTGGCGGCTCAACTGCGCGTCGAGGAGGCCGATGCGGGCATCGCAGATGCTCAGAAGGCTCTGGAAGGCTTGGCAGAGGTTCGCGCAGGGCTCCAGCAAGCTCGGCTACGCGCCCTCGACGTCGCCCGCGTGGCAGCCGACAACGCTAGTCGGGGAACAACCTGGGCGCGCGAAGCGGAGCAGCGCGCCGAGAACGTTCGCGAGAGCGCCGTGCTCGCCGATAGGAAGGTCATCACTCTGAGGGAGCGCGAACGGGAGCTGGAGGAGCGACTAGAGCAGGTCTCTCGGAAGAGAAGCGATGCAGAGGTGCGCCGCGCAGAGTTGAGAGCGCGGACCCAGGCGATGGGGGAGCGCGCCATGGACGATTGGGGACTGACCGTCCCCGAGCTGCTCGAGTTCCAGTCATTCGGCGAGGACGAAGAAGAGGAGCAGGCCCGCGCCAGGGCAGACCGCTTGGAGCGCCAGATGCGCAGTCTCGGCCCCGTCAACCCTCACGCTGCCGACGAGTTCGCGGAGCTTGCCGAACGCGAGAGATTCTTGATCGACCAGATCGAAGACCTCAAGAGCTCGAAGCGCGACCTGATGAAGATCATCCGCGAGGTCGATGAAACGATCATCGAAGTGTTCGGCACCGCCTACGAAGACGTGGCGCGAGAGTTCGAGGGGGTCTTCCAAAGACTGTTCCCCGGAGGGATCGGACGACTCACCCTGACGGATCCCGGCGACCTCCTGACCACCGGCATCGAGGTCGAGGCCAAGCCCGCCAGCAAGAACGTGCGCAAGCTGTCGCTTCTTTCGGGTGGAGAGCGGTCGCTGGTCGCTCTCGCCTTCTTGTTCTCGATATTCCGGGCGCGGCCCTCACCCTTCTATCTGCTCGACGAGGTCGAGGCCGCTTTGGACGACATCAACCTCAATCGTTTCCTCGGGCTCGTGGCGGAGCTCGAAGAGCGAGCCCAGGTCCTGATCGTCACGCATCAGAAGCGAACGATGGAGGCCGCCGACGTCATGTACGGCGTCTCGATGAACACCGAGGGCGTATCCCGCGTCGTAGCCAAGAGGATGGAAGAGGTCACCCTCTAGGACGCTTCTAGTCCACCATCGGCCGACGGCTGCTTTAGCCTGGGCCGATGCCTGAAGGGATCGTTCCCGAGCTCCTCATAGTTCTCGGCCTGCTCCTCGTCGTCACCCTGGCCGTAATCGCTCTACGCCGCAAGCCGCGCCGCGACGCTTACGCACCTCCGAAAGAACCCGAGCCCGCCGCCGAACCCACCGAGGTGGAGCTCGAAGAGGCTCCCGTGGAAGATCGAAGCCGTGCAGGTCGAAGCGGAGGCCCCCGCAAGGCCGAGCCTTCGCGACCGGCTGGCGAAGAGCCGCCGTTTCCTAAGCGACCGATTGGCCGACGTCCTTGGACGCGCTCCCGACGACGAGACCTGGGACGACATCGAAGCCGTTTTGATCCAGGCCGACGTCGGGGTCGAGACCGCTACCCGGATCACCGAAGACCTGCGCGCCAAGGCGCGCGAGCGAAAGATCACGGATGCGGCCGAAGTCAAAGGGTTGCTGGCCGAGGAGATCGTTTCGCTCTTCGACCACGAGCGCGACCGGGCTCTGTCGTTCGCGCCGGAAGGTCCAACCGTGTGGCTCGTCGTGGGAGTGAACGGGACGGGCAAGACGACGACGATCGGCAAGCTCGCATCCGACCTCACAGAACGCGGACACACCGTTTCCCTTGCAGCCGCCGATACCTTCCGCGCCGCAGCCGACGAACAGCTTGCGGTATGGGCCGAGCGCGCCGGGGCCGGTGTGGTCAAACACCAGCCGGGAGCCGATCCCGGGGCGGTGGCGTTCGACGCCCGCCAGCACGCGCGCGCCCGCGGCTTGGACGTATTGATCGTGGACACGGCCGGCCGGTTGCATACCAAGACCCCGCTGATGGATGAGCTCGGGAAGGTTAGAAGGGTTCTCGAGAAGGAAGGTGACGTGAACGAGGCGTTGCTCGTCATCGACGCCACCTCGGGACAGAACGGCCTGACACAAGCGCGTGAGTTTGCTGAGGCGGCGGGGGTGACGGGGATCGTTCTCACTAAGCTCGACGGCACCGCCAAAGGTGGCATCGCACTCACGATCGAGAGCACCCTCGGGATACCCATCAAGCTCATCGGCATCGGAGAGGGAGTGGACGACCTCGAGCCGTTCGATCCGAAGTCTTACGTCGATGCGCTGCTCGCGTGAAGATCGTCGTGGCGGGCGGCACCGGCTTTGTCGGACGCCACATCACTCGGGCACTTCTCGATTCCGAACATGACGTAACGGTCCTTACACGGAACCCGGCCGCCGCCGACAAAGTCCAGGAGCTCGCCGGGGCGGGGGCCGTTCGAGGCGACGTCACCGACCCCGAGTCGTTGAGCGGTTCGCTCGACGGCGCCGATGTGGTTGTCGGGGCAGTCGCCTTTCCCAACTTCCCGATGGAGCTGCCCCGCAAAGGGCTCACGTTCTATCGCTACGATTTCCAGGGGACGGAGAACCTGATCGCGGAGGCGAAGAGCGCCGGAGTGGGCAGGTACGTGTACGTGAGTGGTGCCGGAGCAGATCCCACCAGCACCCGGACCTGGTACCGCGCCAAGGGTTTGGCCGAACGCGCCTTACGTGAAAGTGGCTTGTCCTTCGCGTTTCTCCGGCCGTCGTGGGCTTACGGCCCGGGCGACAAGGCTCTCAACCGCATAGCCGCGATGGTTCGGTATTCGCCGGTCGTTCCTCGTTTGGGCCTTCAGCCTCAGTGGATCCAGCCCGTGTTCATCGAAGACATCGGACTCGCCGTGAGCCGGATCGTCGGTTCGGCTGACGCGTGGGACCGCGTCTTCGAGATCGGGGGACCGGACGTGATGACGATGGACGAGGTGATGCGCACCCTGTTCGAAGTGATGGGCAAGAAACGCATGGTCCTGCCGGTCCCGATCCCTCTCGCCAAGCTGGCGACCGCGCCGCTCATCGTCTTGCCCAAGCCGCCGATGACCCCGACGGGGGTCGAGTTCGCCACCCAAGACGGGCTTGCCGACACGACCGAGCTGACGAAGGTCCTCGACGTCACCCCGATCGCGCTGCGCGAGGGTTTGTCTCGCTACCTGCGCGCGGCTAAGGTAAGCAGCTCATGTTCGACAACCTCTCGGCACGATTCGACGACATCTTCACGCGGCTTCGCTCGCGCGGCCGGCTCAGCGAGAAGCAGATCGAAGAGGTCCTGAGGGAGATCCGGCTCGCGCTGCTCGAAGCAGACGTCTCCCTGAAGGTCGTGAAGGCGTTCGTAGCCGACGTGCGAGAACGCGCGGCCGGGGCGGAGATCCACAAGAGCCTCACCCCCGCGCAGCAGGTGATCAAGATCGTTCACGAGGCACTGATCGACGTGCTCGGCCACGAAGCGGTCGGGCTCGAATCATCGCCTCGGGTCCCCCGGGTCATCCTCATCGCCGGCCTCCAGGGATCCGGAAAGACAACGGCGGCGGCCAAACTCGCTCGGCTCCTGCACTCGCATGGACGCAAGCCGTTGCTCGCCGCCTGCGACCTCCGCCGCCCCGCAGCTATCCGGCAGCTCGAGCTTCTGGGCGAGCAAGTCGGTGTCGACGTCTACTCCGACACGGCCTCGACCGACCCCGTCGAAGTTGCACGGTCGGCGATCAACAAGGCTCAGGAAACGGCCAGCACGGATCTGATCGTCGACACGGCCGGACGCATGCACGTCGATCCCGAGCTGATGGCGGAGCTGGGCCGGGTCGCCGATGCGGTCGAGCCAACCGAGATCTTGTTGGTGTGCGATGCGATGACCGGGCAAGACGCCGTGAACGTCGCCCAATCCTTCCTCGAAGAGGTCGACCTCACCGGGATAGTCCTTACGAAGCTCGATGGAGATGCGCGCGGCGGGGCCGCGCTCTCGATGACCTACGTCACCGAGCGGCCCATCAAGTTCGCCGGAGTCGGCGAGAAGGTCGGCGACCTCGAACCCTTCCACCCCGATCGCATGGCCTCACGGATATTGGGGATGGGCGATGTCCTCACCCTCATCGAGAAGGCCGAGAAGGCGTTCGACGAGGACGAGGCTCGGGTGCTCGAGGAGAGATTCCGCAAGGCCGAGTTCACCTTCGAGGACTTCCTCCAACAGCTCCAGGCGCTGAAGAAGATGGGCCCCGTCTCGCAGATGCTCGGGATGCTGCCCGGCGTGGGCAAGCTTCCGATCGCGGGAGACGAGGTCGAGGCCCAGCTTCCTCGCATCGAGGCGATCATCCGCTCGATGACCCCCCGGGAGCGCAACGACCCCTCGCTGATGAACGGGAGCCGGCGACGCCGGATCGCCGCCGGCTCGGGGACGACCGTCCAGGACGTCAACAAGCTGGTCAAGCAGTTCGACGAGGTCCGCAAGCTCGCCAAGATGTTCGGCAAAGGGGGCAAGATCAAGGGCATGAAGGGGATGAAGCTCCCGCCCGGCGTGAATCTAGGTGGTTAGCAGTACCTGGACCTCGCCCTGGTATCCTGCCCTTCTTCCAGATATCGGACTTCTAGAGGTGAAATCTTGGTCAAGATCAGGTTGAAGCGCGTCGGCAAACGCAAGCAGCCCCATTACAGGGTTGTGGTTGCCGATTCCCGCAGCCCCAGGGACGGGCGCATCATCGAGTCCATCGGTCACTACCACCCCCGCAGCGACCCCTCCGAGGTCGTCATCGACACCGAGCGGGCCCAGTACTGGATCGATCGAGGCGCCCAGCCCTCCAACACGGTCACGAAGCTCCTCTACGATCGCGTCGACCCCGGCAAGAGGCCGCCGCGGCCGCCGCCGAGCCCACAGCCGAAAGGCCGAAGAAGAAAGTCACCCCGGCTGCCGGGGTAAAGGCCACGCCCGCCGCTTCGGTGGCGGAGACGCCCGACGACGCCGAGCCGCCCGCGGCCGTGCCCGAGGCCACCGATCAGGCGCCAGCCGCGCCCGAAGCCGACACGCCGGACACGGCTTAAGCAATGACTCGCGCGGCTCGTCGATTACGTCGCCCCCTGGTTGGTCGATCACCCCGACGAGATCGAGGTCGAGGAGATCGAAGGCGAGCGCGACGGAGTCGTCGTCGAGATCACAGTTCACCCGGAAGACATGGGCAAGATCATCGGCAAGCGCGGCCGGATCATCCGAGCCCTTCGCCTCGTCGCCAAGGCCGCCGGCCAGCGTCAGGGCGAGAACGTAGCGGTCGAGGTGGTGGACTGACCCGACCGGCGCGCTTGCTGGCGGGTCGCATCGGCAAGCCCCACGGCATCGCGGGCGAGGTCTACGTCGAGCCGATCTCGGACGATCCGCATCGCTTCGATCCAGGGTCTTCGGTGATCCATGCGAGCGGGCGCCCACTCCTGGTTGAGTCGTCCAGGAGGCACCGCGATCGATTGCTCGTGAAGTTCCAAGGGACCGACTCGCGCGCTGATGCCGAGAGTCTGACCGGCGCCCTTTACGTGGAACCCTCGGACCTGCGCAGGCTCGATCCAGGTGAGTATTGGGAGCACGACCTCCTTGGCTGCGAGGTGGTTCTGGGCGACGGTTCTACCGTCGGCCGCGTGGTTGGTTTCGTTCCGGGCGCGGCTCAGGACTTGTTGACGGTCAAGACCGCAGAGGGCGACCGCCTCGTACCGATGGTGAAGGCGATCGTCACCGAAGTCGACGTTCCCAACGGTCGCGTCGTGCTCGATCCGCCGGAGGGTTTGCTGGATTGAGGGTCGACGTCGTAACGATCTTCCCCGAGCTATTCGATGCGCCCTTGAGCACAAGCCTCCTCGGCAAGGCCGTGGAGGCGGGACTCCTCACTGTTCGCGTCCACGATCTGCGCGAGCGCGGCTTGGGCGCCCATCGCGCGGTTGACGACTCCCCTTATGGCGGGGGCCCAGGCATGGTCATGCGACCGGAGCCGATCTTCGAGATCGTCGAACCTCTGCTGACGGATGACACCAGGGTGGTGTTGCTGTCGGCGCGCGGCCGGCGATTCGATCAAAAGGTCGCTGCTACCTACGCCAAGCTCGATCATCTGGTCTTGATCTGTGGTCGCTACGAGGGTGTCGACGAGCGGGTAGCGAACCACCTCGCCGACGAAGAGCTCTCCATCGGCGACTTCGTGCTGGCCGGCGGAGAGGCGGCGGCTGCGGTAGTTATCGAAGCCGTCTCTCGTCTCATACCCGGCGTTCTGGGCAATGCGGCCTCGCTGACCGATGAGTCCCATTCATCGGGAACACTGGAGTATCCGCAGTACACGCGCCCCGCGAACTATCGCGGATGGAGCGTTCCAGACATCTTGCTCTCCGGAGATCACGGCGCGATCGCCCGCTGGAGAGAAGAACAAGCGGTCCAAGCCACTAGAGAGCGCCGTCCCGACCTTCTAAAGTAACTTTCGTGTGTCCCTGAAGTTAATAGGGGATGGCACAACAACGCTCTCTAGAAAGGGGAGAAGAATTGGATCTATATGAGTCGACGCGCCGCGAGAAGTGGCACGTGTTCGCAGCGGCCATCATCGGCGCGTTCCTGGTATCACTGGTCGGCCCTCCAGTGGTCGAGGCAGCAACAAGCACAGTCAAGGTCAAGGGACCTGTGGTAGCAAAGATTCAGGACTCGACGGGTGACGTCGTCGTGTCGCGTGAGATCCCCGACATGGGGCTCACCGCCTCGGAAGGTAGCGAGGGTGCTCTCGACGTCAACTCGTTCCCGGGTGGCGGCGGAGTTCTCGGCATAGCGGACTGCAGCGCAGCCGAGGGTGCAAGTGCACCTCCGGGACGCAATCTCCCGAACAAGATCGAGATCCCAGGCGGGAAGATCGCAACCGCGATCATCGTGACAGGCAATAGCGTTCGCGCGCAGATCAGCTCGGAAGCCACCGACGCTCTCATCCTGGGCGCGCAGGCGGGTGCCGCGGATTACCCCATCACGGTCTTCCGGACGACGCCCGACAATCCGAACGTGGCCACCTCCTTGGGAACCGGGCTCTCGACGACGGCTCCTTTGAAGATGCTCTGCACGGCTCCTGACGGTACCGACGCCGACGGGAACGTGATCGTTCTGGGTCGCTAGGCCCAACGACCAAGTACGCTGCGAAGGCTGGGGCTTGTAGCCCCAGCCTTTTCGGCTTTTCTCGGGGGAGGGGGCCTAGCTAAGTGCCGATAACGGCCAGGCAAACCCGGATGCGGACAGCAGCGATTGGATTCCTCGCGCTCGCGCTGTTCGTCGCCGCGATCGTGGCGACGGGCTTCGTCCTTACCGGGGGTCTGAGAACCGGCACTACGGTCCGCGCCATCTTTTCGGCGCCGGGAGTCGGACAGCAACTTCCCATCGGCGGGGACGTGAAGGTCCGCGGAGTGCTCGTTGGAACGATCACCGCCCTGACCCTCGGCGAGGACAACACGGCCGTCGTCGAGTTCGTGCTGAAGGATGACGCCGAGATTCCCGCGGAGAGCGGGGCTGAGATCCGTTCCAAAACGGTTTTCGGACAGAAATGGGTCGAGCTGAGGCCTCCCGAGACATCGTCGGGCGAGCTCCTGGTCGATGGAAGCGTGATCCCGGATGAGCAGACGCGCGAGCCCCTCGAGCTCGAGCGGGCACTCCAACTTGGACACGATCTTCTCTCCGAGTTGCCGCTCCAAGATCTCGCAGCGGTCTTCGATGCGCTGGCCGAGGGATTCACCGGCGTCGAAGACGAGGCCCGCACTGCTCTGGACAGAGGCATCGTTGCCCTTCGAGCGGTTAACGCTCGGAGCGACGAGTTCGATCTCTCTCTTCGTCAACTACGCGAGTTCTCGGAATGGCTCGATCTTAATGACGATGACCTCGTCACCCTCATGGACGCGTTCGACCAGGCCAACACCGAGCTCGTGGGGGCCGCGCCCGAATTCCGTGCCTCTCTCCAATCCGTGCCGATCTTCCTGGACGACTTAGCCGATTTCCAGGTGAGGGTTGAAGAAGATCTCGGGCGCTTGGTCGAGGAGGGCGCAACCGTCGCAGAGATCCTTGCCGCTCGCTCCGGGCAGCTCACGGATCTCGTCGTTCAGCTCGAGCCCTTCTTGAAGGTCTGGAACTCGGGGCTCAGCCAACCTTGCCGGGGCGAATACGAGGCGAACCTCACTTGCTGGCAGATCTACCAGTTGCCCGGCCTCGAGAGCAGGGGCCTCTACGGCGGGTCCGCCGGGCCGCATCGCGATGACCCTTCCGATCCGGGAGTCACCCGCGGTCGGACGACCACATCGTCCGATGACGCCCTGACGAAGGTGATCGGGGCCCCTCTCGAATCCGGACGCGCACGATGAAGAGTTTCCGGTGGATCGTTGCCAAGCTGGTGATCTTCACTGTCGTCACGATCGCGATCACCGTCTGGTTGGCGGCGGTCATCGGCAACGTTCGTCTCGGGTCGTCCCCCTATGCGGTCACCGCCGAGTTCAGCGATGCAACGGGCCTGCTTGGTGGCGACGTCGTTAAGGCGGCCGGGGTAACGGTAGGTCGAGTTGGCGCGATCGAGATCTCGAACGGGATGGCTTTGGTCACGCTCTCGATAGACGAAAGCGTCCAGATCCCGGCCGATGTATCGGCCCGCATCCGTTTCCGCAACCTCGTCGGCCAACGGATGGTGACGTTGGTCGAGATGGACACAGACTCGTCCGACGAGCTGCTGGCCGACGGGGACACGATCCCCATCGACCGAACCGAGGCGGCCTTCGACCTCACCGTTCTGTTCAACGGGCTGAGGCCCTTGATCCGGTCGACGAACCCGGCGGACGTGAACATCGTGACCGAGGAGGTCACACGGGCTCTTCGCGGCCGAGGTGCCGAGGTGGAGGCGTTGCTGGGGAACCTCGCGAGCTTCTCTAACGTGCTCGCCTCCAAAGACACAGAGATCAAGCGGCTCCTCGACAGCGTCAACATCGTGGCCGCGGATCTCGGGGGCCGCGACGAACAGCTTCG
This sequence comes from uncultured Actinomycetes bacterium, assembly GCA_963786155.1. Lineage (GTDB taxonomy): Bacteria > Actinomycetota > CADDZG01 > CADDZG01 > WHSQ01 > CAWAXW01. The sequence continues at coordinate 1,484,336 of CAWAXW010000006.1, forward strand.
CCGCACGCTCGCGAACATCAACTCGTTCCTTACCGACATCGCTCTCGGCAAGGCAGATCTCGAAGCCGCGATCATCGAGCTCGACGACGCGGCCACGCGATTCGGGCGCATCATCGAACGAAACGACGCCAACATCACGGCCGAGATCGACGACCTTGCGACGATCCTCGATGCCGTAGAAGACGAGAAGCTGGCGCTTCAGCAAGCGCTGCGACGACTTCCCGGCATGCTCGTCGCGGTCGAGCGGGCCACGACGTATGGCCAGTGGACGAACATCCACCTGATCCATGTCTGCAAGGACGACACGAGCCGATGTGGACGTAGGTGGGCGCAGTGAAGACCTTCCGGGAGCGGCGTCCATGGTTGGTGGGCCTCATCTCGATCGCGCTGATCACCATCGGCATGGTCCTCGCGTTCTCCGTGAATCGCTTCGAGGGGTTGCGCGGGGTCTACTCGATCTCGGCGGACCTCCAGGACGCCGCCGGTCTTGTGCCGGGCAACGAGGTCCGGGTTGCGGGCGTCAAGGTCGGGAACGTGAAGGCGATCGAACTGACCGCCGACGCAGCCCGCATCAGGATGGAGATCGAGGAAGACGTCCAGATCCCCGTCGAGACGCGTCTGGTCGTAAAGCTCAAGACTCTGCTCGGACAGAAGTTCATCGATCTCCAGATGCCGGCCTCCTTCATCGCGGCCCGTCCAACGGAGGGGACCCGTCAGACGCGACCGACGGGTACCTGGGCGCCGGAGACGTGATCCCAATAGAACAGACAGAGCTGCCGTTCGAGATCTACGAAGCTGCGACGGAAGGGACAAAGGTTCTCGAAGGCATCGACAAGCGCTCTCTGCGCCGGATGCTCCGTGTGTTCAGTGGCGTGATCGGAGAGTCCAAAGAGGAGCTTGGTCCGGCTCTCGTCGGCATCGACCGCTTGGGCGAGGTCCTTTCCGTTCGGGGTGGGGACATCCGCAAGCTGCTGGACAACCTCGAGCGCGTCAGCGGCACCCTCTCTGCCGGCACCGAGGATTTCCAAGGCATCCTCAGTCGCGGTGCGGAGGTGCTGGAGGTACTCGCTCGCAGGCGGGCGACGATCTCCTCCCTCCTGGAGGCAACCAACGATCTAACGCGCGATCTCGCTCTCGTTATCCAATCCGTACGCGCGCCGCTTGGATCCGCAGCGGTGGACCTCGAGAGCATCTTGCTTGCGGCCCAGGAGGAAATTGACTCAATAGACAGGGCCCTGGCAGAACTCGGGATAGCCCAGGAATTGTTCGGTCAACCGGTGACCTTGGGCCGATTCGTGGAGGGCCACGTCTGCGCCGTCACTTCTGAAGACACCTGTGTGCCCGACGGCAGCCCGCAGGATCCTGGGTTGCCCGTACACAACGTCCAGCCGACGCTCCTCCCGCCACGGGGCGCCCGATGAAGGCGCGGTCTGATCTCCACATTCGTCACCGTCGCGATGATCGCGGGGGCGATCGGTGCATACATGCTCACGAACTCGCCCGAGAAGACGTATTCCGTCACCGCCGACGTCGAGCAGGCTCCGAACCTGTTCGAGGACGGCCGGGTCATGGTGCGCGGTGTTCAGGTGGGCAGCATCACCGAGGTCGAGCCCCAGCCGGATGGCGTTCGGATAACGATGGAGATAGGCGAGGACACGAAGGTCCCCGCGGACGCTCGTCTGGCCGTCGTCCCCATCACCGTCATCTCCGATCGCTACGTCCAACTGCTCCCCGCTTACGAGAGCGGACCCACCTTGCAGGACGGAGACCATCTGGGCGTGGAGCGGACGACCATCCCGGCGGAGCTCGACGAGGTCCTGACCCAGCTCGAGGGCCTGCTCGGCGCTCTGGAGCCGAGGCCCGGCCAGGTACGCGGCCCCCTGGTTCGCTTGATCGAGAGTCTCGACGAGGCTCTGGACGGTCGGTCGGAAGCTCTCGGAGGCGCCATCACCAATTCGGCCGCCGCGCTCGAGAACCTCGCCGAATCGAGCACGGAGATACAGAACCTGATCCTCAACCTCGATGTGTTCTTCGCCGGCATTGCCGATCGATCGAGCGAGATCGGCCTCCTCAACGAAAGATTCGCCCTGGTCGCGGAAGCTCTGGCCGCGGATCAGGAGAACCTCGAGGGGACTCTCGAGAACGTCACGCTTCTCTCCAACGAGACGGCGGGGTTGATCAATGACAGCGGAGACGACATCGCCGATGCGCTCGGCGAGCTCCGCCCCGTGGTCAACGCGCTGCTTCGGAACCAGCGAGAGCTCACCAGAGGTATGCAGTGGACCAACGTGATCGCGCAGGCCTTGGGCGAAACGGATGCGAGCGGCAAAGGTCTGTTCGCATATTCCGGGCGGCAGAGCCCACCCGGCGGAAAGGGCGCCGAGTACAACTACCGGCTCGATACCCGCGACACGGTCACCTGCGAGCGCCTCGAGCTGCTGGTCGAGACGTCGCTGCTGGAGATCAATCCGAATGCGGACCTCGACGGCTTGGTGGGAGCCGCGCTGACCTTCATCGCACCCGAGTACCAGGACGAACTGGAGTACCTGCTCTATCTGCTCATCCCCTTGTGCGCCGACTATCCCGGAGAAGACCCGGACACCGTCGGTCTGCGCGCCTTGAGCAAGATCGAGCGACTCGCCGGGCGGATGAGCGATGAAGAGATCGGGGCCGCGGTGACCCAATGGCTGCTGGACGGGTCGAGCCCGAGGTCGGCACCGTGAGACGAATAGGCGTTCTGCTTGCGATCGCATCTCTCGTCGGATCCGGCTGCGGATTGGTCGGCGGCTCCGAGGGCCACCAGGTCGTTGCCTACTTCGAGGACGTCGGGGATCTCGTGGATCGTGCGACGGTCCAGGTCAACGACGTGGAGATCGGTCAGGTGACCGGCATAGATCTCGTCCTCGACGACGGCGAAATGGTCGCTCGCGTGACGATGTCCGTCGATGAAGAGGAGCGCATCTCCACGGAAGGGCTCACCGCGCTCATCCGCCAGACCTCATTGCTCGGCGAACAGTTCGTCGAGCTCCTGCCGGCGAGCGACGAGCCGCCTTACCTTGGCTCCCAGGAGTTCGTCATCGACGTGTCCGACACGGACCGGCGCGTTTCGATCGAGACTTTCCTCGGAGACCTATCGGCCTTCGTTGGGGGAGCCGGCCTCGAGGACTTGAACCAATTCACGCACGCTCAGGCGCTGATCCTGGAGGACCGGGGCCGTCGCTTCGGTGAGTCGATCCACGAGCTCGAGCTATTCACTCGGGTCTTGTCCGCCCGCCGATTCGACATCGCGGACGCAATCGATTCTCTCGCGAATGCCGGTGAGACCTTCGTCTCCAACCAGGCAACGCTCGACCGATTCCTCGACTCCCTCGACGAGGCGAACGTGCTGTTGGCCGATCAGGGCGACGAGCTGCGCCGGCTGTTCTCCTCGCTGCGCCGCTTCGGGACGGTGAGCTCGCGCTTCCTCGCCCGCCATGAGGAAGCGATCGACCGGCAGTTCATGGCGTTGCGCCCCGTGTTCCGTGCACTGGCTTCGGCCGAGGGCGAATTGCGCGTCGACATCCAACGGCTCGCAACCTTCTTCGAGCTTTTCCCGAAGAGCCTTGGGGGTGGGGGAGGCGGTAACGGAAAGGGTGACTACGTGCAGGCCGACGCGATCCTGTGCGAGATCCTCTCCCGGTGCCACACGGAGGGTGAGAAGGGCGACGTCAAGGGAGAAGGCTCGTGAAGCTCAGCCGTCGCCTCACCATCAATCTCGTGGCCATCCTGGGCCTCTTCGTCTTGACGGTCGGTTGGGTCGTAACGAGGGTGGTCGGCGCAGGCCTAGGCGACCCGATGGTCGTCACCGCGGACTTTGCCGCTTCTGGAGGGGTGTTCTCGAACCAAGAGGTCACGTATCGCGGCGTCCTCATCGGCAAGACGGGCGAGCTGAAGCTCAACGACGATGGGGTCGACATCGAGCTTCTTATCGATCCTGAGTGGAGGGATGAGATTCCCGCCGACGTGCTCGCCACCGTCCAGAGCAAGAGCGCGGTAGGGGAGCAATTCGTCAACCTGACGCCGCAGAGTTCGGGGGGCGACACGCTGGAGGATGGGGACACGATCCCGCGCGATCGGACGGATCTGCCCGTCGACTTCCAGAAGCTACTGCGGACATTGGACCGCGTCCTTGCAGATATCCCGCCCGAGACCACGAGCCGCTTGGTGACCAACCTCGCCGACGGCCTTCGAGGGCGGGGCGAAGACATCAGCACGGTCATCCGGTCACTTGCCGTGCTCTCGGACGCATTCGCCGACGTGGCCCCCGAGCAACAGACGCTGCTGGAGAACGCCACGACCGCAGGCTCCGCATTCCTTGCCTCCAAGGACGAGTTCTCTCGTGCGATCCGGGCCATCGACGAGGTTCTCTTGACCCTCGGCGAACCGAACCTCCAGCGCGATCTGTTCGCCGCGAACGACCGGCTCGCGCGCGAGGGCATAGACCTCCTAGCCCGCAAGGGGGACAAGCTCGCCTCGGGCATCTCCGCGCTCGCCGACTTCGTGCATCTTCAATTGGAGCAGCGCGATGAGATCGTCGACAGCCTCGAATACGTGCCGCAGTTCCTCCACGCGATCGAAGACGCCTCGATCCCGTGGCAAGACCCTGACGGCGATCGTTACTTCCGCATCCGCGCGGGGCTCGTGTACGACAACGTCCGGAAGTCGTGGCCGTGTCGCTACAACGTGAGCGAGGACTACAACCGATTCCCGCACGAGCGTGAGGGAAAGCCCCTCGAGCTAGAGGTCCCCTGCGAACCGGATTCCGCCGCACGCGCGGTGGCTGCGGATCTGCTGGCGGTGCTCCGCGACGTAGAACGTGCCACCGAGGACCCGGCGGAGCCTTCCACCATCGAGGTCGAAGAGATCCCCATGCCCGAGGCTCCCTTCGCCTGGCCCGTGAGCGGTCCGGTGACGTCGCCGTTCGGGCCGCGCGATGACGAGAGCTTCCACTACGGGATCGACATCGGGGGCGAAACTGGAGACCCCGTCGGCGCGGCCGCGGACGGAACGGTGGTGCATGCCGGCGAATACTCGGAGTTCGGCCTAACCGTGGTCGTCAACCATCACGATGGCTACCTCACGGTTTACTCGCGCCTTTCCGAGATAAGCGCGGCGCTCGGCTCAGATGTCGAGCAGGGCGACGAGATCGGCCTGCTCGGGTGCACGGGCACTTGCGAATCCGACCATCTCCATTTCGAGATCCAATTCGACGGCGAGCCCGTAGACCCCCTCGAGCTCCTGCCCGGAGGCGGCCTGTTCGCGCCGTCGTCCGACAAGGACTAGCCCCCTCGGCAGGCAGGGCCCTTCGCGGACGCGACGATAGGAGCATGAGCTCGAGGCGACGTCTGAAACGGCCCCAAGCCGGGTCCATCCCAACCCAACCGGGGGTCTACATGTTCCGGGATGGGGCTCGGCGCGTGATCTACGTGGGGAAGGCGGCCAACCTCAGGGCCCGGCTGTCCAACTATTTCTCCACCGGCCTCCATCCGCGCACCGAGGCGATGGTCGAAGCCGCTAGAGACCTTGAATGGATCATGACGAAGACCGAGGTTCAAGCCCTGCACCTCGAGGTCAACCTCATCAAGGAGCACCGGCCGCGCTACAACGTCCGTTATCGAGACGACAAGAGCTACCCCTATCTGGCCATAACCATCGATGAGGAGTTCCCCAGGGCCCGAGTGATGCGCGGCTCGAAACGTAAGGGAGTTAGGTACTACGGACCCTTCGCTCACGCCTATGCGATCCGCGACACGCTCGATCTCCTGTTGCGTACGTTCCCCATGCGAACCTGCTCGGACGGCGTCTTCGATAGATGTCATCGGAGGGGGAGGCCGTGTCTGCTCTTCCACATCGAACGCTGCTCGGGCCCATGCATCGGGGCGATCGATGCGGTCGAGCACCGGCGCATCGTGGACGAGCTCTGCGACTTCCTGGACGGCAACACGAAGCCGGTCGTGAAGCGGCTGGAGACCTCGATGATGGAGGCAGCCCAACGCCAGGAGTACGAGCTCGCAGCCAAGTTCCGCGACCAGCTCCTGAACGTGCGTAAGGCGATCGAACGCCAGCAGATGGTTTCCTCGGACAAGGACGAGATGGACGTGATCGGCATCCACGAAGACGAGCTCGAGGCCGCGTTCCAAGTCTTCTTCGTTCGCCGGGGCCGCGTTACCGGACGTAAGGGCTTCGTGGTCGACAAGGTCGAAGACCTCGATACGCCCGCCCTGATCGGAACGTTCCTCGAGCGGTTCTACGCCGATAACGACGTCCCTCGACGGGTCCTGGTGACCGTCGAACCGGCCGAACGCGAGTTGATCGAGCGTTGGCTCGCGGAGACCAAGGCAGGCGTGCGTGTCAAGGTGCCGCAACGAGGAGAGAAGAGGGCTCTACTGGAGACCGTCACAAAGAACGCTCAGGAAGCATTTACGCAACATCGCCTCAAACGTTCAACTGATTTCGCGGCCCGTTCGCGACAACTCCGGGAATTGCAGGAGATACTTCGCATGGAGGAGGCTCCCCTGCGGATCGAGTGCTTCGATATCTCGAACACCGGCCCGACCGAAGCGGTCGGGTCCATGACCGTGTTCGAGGACGGGATGCCGAAGCGCTCGGACTACCGCCGGTTCGCGATCAGATGGACATCGGGGCCGGACGACGTGGGCATGATGGGCGAAGTCATCCGCAGGCGTTTCTCGCGCTACCTGGAAGAGCAGGAAACGCCGGCCTCCCGAGATGACGGAAGACCCAGTCGCTTCGCGTATCCCCCTCAACTCGTAGTGATCGATGGAGGGAAAGGCCAGCTCAACCGGGCGGTGGAGACGATCGAGGACCTAGGGATCGATGGGGTCGCCGTCGTCTCGCTCGCGAAGAGGATGGAAGAGGTATTCGTGCCCGGGCAGGCAGACCCGATCGTTATCCCTCGGACCTCTGAAGCCCTTTACCTCTTGCAACAGATACGCGACGAGGCTCACCGGTTCGCGATCACCTATCACCGCCTCAAGCGAACGAAACGCATGACCAGGTCGGCGCTGGACGACATCCCCGGACTCGGCGAGGCTCGCCGGAAGAAGTTGCTCCGCCACTTCGGCTCGGTCAAACGGATCCGAGCGGCGACCCAGGAAGAGATCGAGGAGGTGCCGGGACTTCCCAAGACCGTGGCCGCGTCGGTCTATGAAGCGTTGAACGACCCGACTCGAGAGAGTCGCGCATCATGAGCGTTCGTCGGCGCGCGACGCGGGGTCGATCGTCACCGTCATCACGGGGCTCTCGGGCGCGGGCCGCTCAGAGGTCGCCAAGCAACTGGAAGACCTGGGCTGGTTCGTGATCGACAACCTGCCTCCAGCACTCATCACGAAGATGCTTGCGCTCGCTCTGGCGCCCGGCACCCAGTTGAAGCGCATCGCCCTCGTCATCGACGTCCGTGGCGGGACGTTCTTCGCCGACGGGCAAGCCGAGCTCGAGAAGCTCCGTCGAGAGATGAGCAACTTCAGGCTCGTGTTCCTCGAAGCATCCGACGACATCCTCGTGCGACGATACGAATCCACTCGGCGCAAACATCCGCTCGCGGTTGACGATCGGGTCGTCGTGGGCATCCAGCGTGAACGCGATCTGTTGCAATCGTTCCGCGAGGGCGCCGACCTCATCATCGACACCTCCGATCTCTCCGTGCGAGATCTCCGGCGTCGCATCGGGAGCTATTTCGAAGGTGGGGCCGATACCGAAGGCCTCAAGACGACGGTCATCTCGTTCGGCTACAAGTACGGGCTCCCTCTCGACTCCGATCTCGTTTTCGATGTGCGATTCCTTCCGAACCCTCATTGGGTCGAGGGACTGAGGGAGCTCACTGGTCTCGACCAACCGGTGCGCGAATACGTCCTGGCTCAAGATCTCACAGAGGACTTCATCGGACGCACGAACGACCTCCTGGCCGTCTTGATGCCCGGCTATCAGGATGAAGGTCGCCACTACCTGACCCTGACCGTCGGTTGCACCGGCGGCCGCCACCGTTCTGTCGTTCTGGCGGACGAGGTTGCCCGCTGCATCCGCGACAAGGGATTCCAGGCCAGCGTCATCCATCGCGACGTAGGCCGGCCCCCGGTGGCGCCGTGAAGGTAACGGGGATAGGCGGCGGACATGGACTCGCTGCAACCCTGCGCGCGGCGCGTCTGTACGCGGACGACGTTGCTGCCGTCGTAACCGTTGCCGACGACGGCGGGTCCTCGGGACGGCTGACACGTGACCTCGGCATCCCGCCACCGGGAGACATACGCAATTGTCTGGTTGCGCTCGCCGGCGAAGAGGCCCTCGGCGAGGTGTTCAACCATCGCTTCTCCTCGGGCGCACTAACAGGTCACACCGTAGGGAACCTCGTGATAGCGGCCCTGGCGGAACACACCGGAGATTTCGGAGCCGCGGTCGAACGCGCCGGCGAATTGCTAAAAGCGCGCGGCCGCGTACTGCCGGCAACAACCGAATTGGTCCGGTTGCGAGCACGCGTCCAAGGCGGCGTCGTTAGAGGGCAGGTCGCGGTCGCTCAGACCAAGGATCCCATCCAGGCGGTGTACCTGAAGCCGTCGAGTCCGGAGGCGCATCCCGCCGCCGTGGCCGCGGTGAGTGAAGCCGATCAGGTGATCCTGGGACCGGGAAGCCTCTTCACGAGCTTGATCGCCACTTTGCTCGTCCCCGGCATCCGCTCGGCCCTTCAGACCACCTCCGCCCGGCGCATATTCGTCTGCAACGCCCGGATGCAGAAGGGCGAGACCACCGGCCTCGGAGCCGCCCACCACGTCGACGCATTGCTGGCTCACGCGGGGCCGGACTGTGTCGACGTCGTCGTCCTGCAGTCCCCGGTCATCCCCATCGACGGAGTCGAGATCGACCGCGCCGCCCTCGACTTCCACGGCATCGAGGTAGTGGAGGCGGACATAGCAGGGGACCGAGGGATACACGACTCCGAGCGGTTGGCGGCGGTCCTGCGCACTCTCTAGGGCCACCCGGCCCACGCTGGAACACGGGTACATTTGAGGCACTCAGAATCGGACTCTAGGAGGGATCGTCGATGGCGACGCGCATAGGAATCAACGGATTCGGCCGGATCGGCCGCAACTTCTTCAGGGCCCTGGCGGCGAAAGGCTCGGATCTCGAGTTGATCGCCGTGAACGACCTGGGCGACGCCACGACGATGGCCCATCTCTTGAAGTACGACTCGGTGCACGGCCCCCTCGGCAAGGAGGTCAAGGTCACCGACACGGGCTTCTCGGTCGAGGGGGCCGATATCAAGCTCCTCTCGGAGCGCGACCCGGCGCAACTGCCCTGGGGCGACCTCGGCGCGGACATCGTCATCGAGTCCACCGGCTTCTTCACGAAGAAGGCCGATGCCTCCAAGCACCTCGAAGGGGGAGCCAAGAAGGTCATCATCTCGGCCCCCGCCAAGGACGAGGACGTCACCATCGTCATGGGCGTCAACCACGACGACTACGACTCCGCGTCCCACAACATCATCTCGAATGCTTCGTGCACCACGAATTGCGTCGTGCCGCTCGCGAAGGTGCTCCAGGACAACTGGGGGATCGAGAAGGGATACATGACCACCTGCCACGCGTACACGAACGACCAGAACACGCTCGACCTCGCGAGGGACGACCTCCGCCGGTCGCGCGCTGCCGCAGTCAACATCATCCCGACGACGACGGGTGCAGCCAAGGCCGCGGCCCTCTCGATGCCCGAGCTGAAGGGCCGTCTCGACGGCCTCGCCCTCCGCGTGCCGGTGGCCGACGGATCGATCACAGACATCGTCGCGGTCCTGGGTAGCGACGTCACCAAGGACGAGCTAAACGACGCGTACCGCGAGGCCGCTCAGTCGGCCGGGATGAAGGGCATCCTGCAGTACACGGAGGACCCGATCGTTTCCACCGACATCATCGGCAACGCGCACTCATGCATCATCGACGGACTCTCGACCATGGCGAACGGCAACCTCGTGAAGGTCCTGGGCTGGTACGACAACGAGTGGGGCTACTCGAATCGCCTCGTCGACCTGACGGAGCTCGTCGCGGGCAAACTTTGAACTTCGACGAGCTGAACGCTCTCTCCACGAAGGACCTCCACGACCGCGCCGTCGACCGGGCCCAGAAACACTTCGACGTTCGTTTCTTCTGGGACCTGTTGAAGACGATCCCCGCAGCGGAGGCGGCCGCGGGAAACCTGGACGAAGCCAGTGAGGACATCCTGCGCATGCGCGAAGCAGTCAACGACGCGTTCCACGCCGACGAGGGGAACCTAGGCGAAGCGCTGAGGCCCTTCTACATCGACTACCTACAACGACACCAGGACGGCTGACTGCCTCGTACATGAACCGATGCCGACTATAGAGACGAGTGGGGGCCGTGCCGGCTACGAGCTGGTGGGGGAGGGGCCCCCATTGCTCATGTTCTCGGGGGGGCCGGGGCTCTCGACTCGGTTCGTGAGAGCGGATGCGGAGATCTTCGCCGAGCGGTTCGCTTGCTACATGGTCGATGCACCTGGGACCGGCGACTCGAGCCCTCCCGCTAGCCCGGCGGATTACGACCACTTGAGCCATGCGCGGTTCTACGACGAAGTGCGGTCGGCTCTCGGTCTCGATCAGGTGAGCGTCTTCGGCTGGTCCTTCGGTGGCACCGTCGCGCTCAGCTATGCCGCGAGGTTTCCCGATCGTGTTGACCGCTGCATCGCGGTTCGGGCCTTCGGCTTCGGAACGGACGTCGACGCCGGGGAGAAGGGGGAGGCGGCGGCCGAGATGGAACGGGCTCTGGCTCGTCATGAGAACGCGCCGTGGTACCCGCAGGCTCGTTCCGCTATGGATCGATGGACAAGGGATGTCTTGTCCGCGAACGACGGCGCGGAGGTCGTAGCGATGCTCCGAGCCGTCCTTCCTCTCTATTTCGCATACCCAGAGCGGCCCGAGATCCGCCCCCGGATCGAAGCTCTCATCGAAGGACTGACGATCGATCTTCGGGCTGCCAAGGCCTGGGAGGGAGGGCTCTATCAATCGACCGACATCCGACCTCTCGTGGGAAAGATCAAGGCCCCCACGCTCTTGCTCGCTGGAGCGCTCGATCTCATCGGGGGACCGGCCCAGGCTCGGCCGCTCGCGGACGCCATCCCCGGCGCCGACCTCGAGGTGATGACTGGCTGCGGTCACATGCCGAGCCTCGAAGACCCCGGGATCTATCGAAGCTTGGTATTCGCCTGGCTCGATCGGTCGTGAATCGCGACCTCTAGACTCTCCTGCCGTGGATCCCCAAGCCGAGGCCCTGCCGACGATCGACGACCTGAACGTTGAGGGCAAGCGCGTCCTCGTTCGCTGCGACTTCAACGTGCCTCTGAAGGGCGGCCACATCGGCGACGACATGCGGATCCGATCGAGCCTCCCCACCATCCGTGCCCTGTTGGATCGCGGGGCGCGCCTTGCGCTATGCAGCCACCTGGGCCGTCCGAAGGGCAAGGTCGTCGAGGACCTGAGGCTGGCTCCCGTCGGCAAGCGCCTGGCCGAGCTCCTCGATCGTGACGTGCGAACGTCCCGCGATGTGGTGGGGTCGGACGCGCAGGAAGCTTGCTCGTCGGACGCTGAGATCGTGTTGTTGGAGAACCTGCGCTTCGAAGGCGGCGAGGAGGCGAATGACGCTGAGTTCGCCGACGGCCTCGCCGCGCTTGCACAGGCCTACGTGAACGATGCTTTCGGCGCGAGCCATCGCGCTCACGCGTCAATCGTCGGGGTTCCCGCCCGTCTGCCACACGCGGCCGGCGAGCTGTTAGCGACAGAGGTCGAGAGGCTCGAGTTGTTACTTCACGAGCCGCCGCGTCCGTTCGTTGCCATCTTGGGAGGAGCGAAGGTCTCCGACAAGCTGGGCGTGATCGGGAACCTGATCGAGAGGGTCGATGCTATCTGCATCGGAGGAGCGATGGCCTTCACCCTTCTCGTTGCACAGGGACACGACGTCGGGAAGTCGCTGGTGGAGCGGGAACGCGTCGATGAGGTCGCGACCATGCTCAAGGATGCAGAGGCTCGCGGCGTGGAAATCTTGCTGCCGGTCGACGTAGTGGCCGCCGACTCGATCGACGAAGGCGCGGCGTGGGAAGAGGTGCCCATCGATGGGATCGGCGACCGGATAGGGGTCGACATCGGTCCCGACACGGCAGAGCGTTTCCGCGGAGTGATCGAGACGGCCAAGACGGTCCTGTGGAACGGCCCAATGGGCATCTTCGAGATCGATGCATACGCCAATGGCACGAAGGCCGTCGCCGAGTCCGTGGCGCGGGCGACCAATATGGGAGCGTTCAGCGTGGCCGGCGGGGGCGATTCTGCCGCCGCTCTCAAGCAGCTGGGCCTGACCGATGCCGTATCTCATCTGTCGACCGGTGGTGGAGCGTCGCTCGAGCTACTCGAAGGCCGGGAACTGCCGGGTGTGGCCGCATTAAGGAAAGGGCATTCATGAGAACACCTTTGATCGCGGGCAATTGGAAGATGTTCAAGACGCACCTGGACGCCTTGCGCCTCGTTCAGCAGCTCGCCCACGAATTGGCCGATCATGACTTCGAGGCGGTCGAAGTCGTCGTGTGCCCGCCCTTCACATCGCTGAGAACGGTCCAGACCTTGATCGACTCGGATCGCTACCAGTTCGGTCTAGGCGCGCAGAATATGCACCACGAGAAGGAGGGCGCATTCACGGGCGAGATAGCGCCCTCCATGATCAAGTCGCTGGACTGCGATTACGTGATCCTCGGTCACTCGGAGCGACGTGAGGTTTTCGGAGAGACGGACGAAGGCGTCAACCTGAAGGTCAAGGCGGCTTTCGCGAACGACCTGACGCCGATCATGTGTTGCGGCGAAACCGATACAGAGCGAGACGAGGGACAGACCGAGGACAAGGTCCGCAGGCAAGTCGAGGCCGGCCTGTCCGGGCTAAAGCAGGAACAGCTCTCCTCGATCGTGATCGCGTACGAGCCGATCTGGGCGATAGGAACCGGCAAGACCGCGACTCCGGACGATGCTCAATCCACGACCGCTTTCATCCGCAGTGTTCTTGCAGAGAATCACGGTGGCGACATCGCGCAAGCGATCAGGATCCTCTACGGCGGAAGCGTCAAGGCGGGCAACGCCAAAGCTCTCACCTCTCAGCCCGACATCGACGGCGCGCTGGTCGGAGGAGCGTCGCTGGAAGCCGGGGAGTTCGCCGCGATCGTCAAGGCAACCCCGCAGGCCGGTAAGTAATGGCCCTGAAGAAGATCGTCTACGTCATCCTGGATGGTCTGGGCGACGACCCTCTCGATGCCCTCGGAGGGCGAACGCCACTCGAAGCCGCACATACTCCCCACCTCGACTCGCTCGCGGCGAGGGGTCGCAACGGATACGTCACGACGGTGGGCGAAGGGATCGCGCCCGAGTCGGACATCGCGGTGTTCGCGATCCTCGGCTACGACCCACTCGAGCACCACACCGGTCGCGGCCCCCTCGAGTCCGTGGGCGCCGGGCTCGACGTCAAGGACGGCGACCTTGCCTACCGGGTCAACTTCGCGACCGTGGAGCGCGACGGCGACGGGTGGGCCATCCTCGATCGTCGCGTCGGGCGCGACCTGAGCTCGGAAGAGGCCCACGCGCTTGCGGCCGAGGTCCAGGAGAAGGTGTCATTGCCGGGAGCGTCGTTCGATTTCCGCGCCACGATCGGCCATCGCGGCGTACTGGTCATCCGCTCCGACGAGGGCCCGCTCTCGGCCGAGGTCGACAACTCGGATCCCGCGTACGGACGACAGGGCAACCTAGGCGTGGCCCTTGAGACCTTCGACAACCGGGTCGTCCACGTGGATCCGGTGGAGGGACACGAAGGCGACGAGGCTGCGACGCGCGCCGCAAAGCTGACCAACGATTGGTTGGCCGCCGCTTACGAGGTCCTCGAAGCCTCTCCGGTGAACCGCGATCGCCGTTCGCGGAACAAGCTGCCGGGCAACTTCGTGCTCACTAGAGACGGGGGCGATCACGTTCCGGATCTCGTCCCCTTCAAGCAGAAGTTCGGACCCGAGATGGGGTGCTTCGTCGAGATGCCCGTCGAGCTTGGGATCGCGCGGCTGATGGGAATGGGCGTCGTCGAGGCCCCGACCGGGATCCCCACTGCCGAGCAATACGAGGCTTGGGCCGGACTCGCCCTCGAGGCCATCGAGGGCTACGACGGGCTCTACATCCACATCAAAGGACCCGACGTGCCGGCCCACGATGGCGACCACGCCGCCAAGATCGCAAGCATCGAAGAGATCGACTCGATCTTCTTCGCGCGCCTACTCGACGACCTCGATCTCCGCACGAGCATCGTGGCGGTGACGGCGGATCACTCAACGAGTTGCGCACGCAAGGCCCACACCGACGGCCCCGTCCCTCTCCTGATCGCAGGCGGCTCCATCACCCCCGACGGAGTCGATGTTTACGGCGAGTCCGCCTCGCGCCGAGGCTCCCTGGGCCACCTGAAAGGCCCCGAGATAATGCCGAACCTGGTAGCCGCTGCACGGGAGTAGCGCCTTCCCGTAGCGGTTCAACCGACGTACTATCGGTGTCGGAGCAGACTGCGAGCGAGGAGATTCAATGGCACCTCGGCGTAAGCACAGCCTCTCGGAGGTCCTCGGCCCCCTCGAGAGCGACATCATGGACGTCGTCTGGGCTCAGGGGGAAGTGACCGTGCGGGACGTGCATCGCGTCCTCCGGGATTCGAGGCCGATCGCATACACGACCGTGATGACGACCCTCGGCCGGCTTACGGACAAGGGTTTGCTGGGACGCATCGAAGATCAGCCTGCGCACCGATACTTCCCTGTGGTATCGCGAGAGGAGTACGCCCGATCGACGGTCAAGTCAGTCGTCGATTGGTTGGTTGATCGCTTCCCAGATCCCGCCGTTGCCTACCTCGTCGACAGGGTCCAGGAGGAGGACGACGAAGTCATCGAACGGCTGCGAAAGGCTATAGACCAAAGGAAGGGCTGAGCATGCCCCCCGGGGATCCCTCTCCCACGATCGTTGCGCTCGAGATCAACTCGGCCTGGATCGTCATCCTGGCGGTGACTCTGATCACTCTCCCCGTCACGCTCTTACTTCGGCGACTGATCGCGCGGCCCGGCGGGCTCGCATCGGGCGTGCTCATGCTGATCCCGCTCGCGCTGCCACTCGTGGCCGCAGTCGCCTACGCGCAGGCGGTGCTTCCGGAGGTCACCGTGCTGAAGCCCGCCGCAATGGCGCTGATGGAAAAACCCGAGGAGCTCTTGCATCTTCTGTGGCTCAGCGACGGGCGAGGGGCGACGCCCTATGCCTTCGTCGGCTCCGCGGGGCCCTGGTTGCTGCTCTTCGGTTTGGTGGTCAGCTCGATCGCTCTTATCCGCCGGTTGGTTGGAACCATCTCGATGCGCCGGCTGATCGGACGTTGTGCCCGGCCGAGCCCGGCGGAGAGACATGTCGAGGACATGGTGGTCGCGCTCGCGGCCATGGCCGGGATGCCGAGACCGCCTGAGCTGCTGCTCCTGCCCGACGGCGTTACCGGCGCGTTTGCGACGGGCGGCGGGGTGGGCCGCATCCTGCTCTCGCGCGAATTGATCGAGAGGCTGGAGCCTGAGGAGTTACGGGGGATCGTCGCCCACGAACTGGCTCATATCGAGGCCCGGGACACATCGCTCATGTTCGCAGGCGGTCTTCTTCGCGATATGACGGCATGGAACCCCCTCGCGCACATCGCCTACCGCCGGATCAGCACGGATCGGGAGCGGGAGGCCGATCGCCGGGCAGCCTGCCTCACCCAGGACCCGCTCTCGCTGGCGTCGGGGCTCCTGTGCGTGAGAGAGCTGATGAAGGCCGGGCCCACCTCCTATCGAACGGCGGTGGCGGCGCTCAAGCCGAAGGGCAGGATCGCTCGCCGCGTGTCCAACCTCATAGCCTTGGCAGACGGTGGTGTCGGAACCCCCGTGGGTCGCTTGCCTTACCTGTTTGCAGCGCTCGCGGTGGCTTTGGTCGGGCTGGGAGCCGGCGCTCAGATCGCCCAGCAGGAGGGGGCCTTCGCGATCGTGTGGGGTCAACCCGACGCGGCCGAGGCGACGGTCTGGCGAGCGGCCCCTCGAGTGGACCAGGCCGACAAAGACGCCCGAGCGAAGCCGATCAAGGGGTACCACCGCCGGGCCCGATATCTGCCGATGGACGGCGGCATCCTCATCGTCAAACAGCGCGACATCCCGAAATGGCTCCACGAGATGGCACGGCTTGCGTCCAGACTGGGGGTGCCGGCGTCCACCTTCCAGTGGGAGAAGAGGCCCGCCTGGCAGGCGCTTCCCCTCCTGACCAGCCGGCCGCTCCCTGGAGGCGTCGGCCTCTATCGGGTCGAGCCTCTCGCCCGCTATACGCCATCCCGGCTACCCTAGGGGCGCCTAAACCAATCAGACCCAGAAGGGGTGCCAAGTGACGCTAGTGCTCGGAATCATCCATGTGATCGCCTGTTTCACGCTCATCGCGCTCATCCTGCTCCACGCCGGGCGAGGAGGGGGCATGTCGGAGCTGTTCGGTGGGGCCATGCAAAGCCAGGCGATGGGGTCGACCGTGATGGAGCGGAACCTCGATCGCATCACCGTGATCACCGCGCTGGTGTTCACCGGCACCACGATCATGCTTGCGTTCCGGCTGTCGGAGTAGGACTACCTAAGTCCATGCGCGCCACCGCGCCCCTGCGGGCGCTGGTCGGTTTCCTGTCGCTCGCCCTGCTTGCGGCTGGGTGCACCGGAGGAGACGACCCTGCCGAGGGGTTCAGCGCGGTTGCGTCCGCCTCGCCGGCCGCCGACGAAACGCCATCAGACATAGAACCTTCGGCTTCGCCGGCAGAGCCTACAGAGGTGTTCGAGGAGAGCGACCGCGTTCTCAGCGTTGCCATCGGGGAGGCGGCCACGCTCGACCCCATGAGGATCCAGGACCCCGGATCGGTGCTGATCGCCCGGCAGCTCTACGAGGGCCTGACCCGATGGGACCCAACCGAGGAAGAAGTGGTCCCGGCCGCCGCGGCCTCCTGGGACGCTCGTGATGGGGGCCGCACCTTCGTCTTCAAGCTCCGTCCGGGGATGACGTTCCACGACGGTTCGCCCGTGACCTCAGAAGATTTCCGATTTGCCTTCGATCGCATCGCTCAGAAAGCGAATGCATCCGACCTCGCCTTCACTCTCGAAATGGTCGATGGGTTCCTGCAGGTGAACCAGCTCGGCAGCGAGGACCGGTTGTCGGGTATCGAGACACCGAACTCGCTGACCCTGGTCATCAAACTGTCCGAGCCGTTCTACGACTTCCCTGCAGTCCTAACCGCTCCCGGCTTGGTGCCACTTAAGAGCTCGGCCGTTCGCGACATCGACACGTTCTTGAATCAACCGGTGGGCAACGGGCCCTTCCAGGTGGCGGAACCGTGGACCCCCGGCCGCGAGCTACTGCTCGAAGCGTTCCCCGGGTTCATCGACACGCCCGAGCTTGATGGCATGCGCTTCGTTCCCTTCGATGACGCCGCGGCATCGTGGCTCCCGTTCGTCAACGGCGACCTCGACGTTGCCGAAGTCCCTCCGGGTCGATTCGAGGCGGCCGCCGATGTGTTCGGAGACGATGGGTTCAAGCCGTTCCTGGCGGGCTACTACTTCGGTATCAACATCCAGGCAGAATCGCTGAAGGACCCGAAGCTTCGGCGTGCGATCAACCGCGCGATCGATCGCGAGACGATCGCTCAAACCATCTACAAGGGAACTCTCGAGCCTCCACGCGGCATCGTTCCCGACGGGATGCCGGGCTTCGAGGAAAACCTGTGCGTCAACGTCTGTGACTACTCACCCGAGACGGCGGCCCGGCTCGTGGCCGACCTCCCGGCCAAGAAGCGCAGTGTGACGATCGCTTACACGACCGGCGAACCACACGGCAAGGTTGCCCGAGCAGTGAAAGAGGACCTCGAAGCGGCGGGCCTGACCGTTCGCTTGCGCCCGTATTCCTTCCCCAAGTACCTGCGACTGTTGAGGGACGACGAGCATGGCGTCTACCGGCTGGGGTGGATCGCCGAATACCCGACCGCCGACGTGTTCCTGTCGGCTCTGTTCGGCTCTGGATCTCCAGACAACCACTCCGGATTCGAGTCACCTAAGGTCGACAAGCTCTTGAGCCAAGCGCGCGCGGAGAGCTCTGCGGGAGCTCGCGTCCAGCTCTATATCCAAGCGGAGAAGGAGGTCATGAAGAAGTTGCCGATAGCTCCCATCGGGTCGTTCGTGACCCACTGGGCAGCTCAAACGCGGGTCGAGGGCATCGAGTTCGACGTCATGGGCGGCTTCGATGCCGCCGCCGTCTCGATCGCCGAAGGAGTTGCCGACGAGTAGACGGCTGGCGGCGCTGGCACTAGCGCTGCTCTTGATTGCTGGATGTGACGACGCGTCCGAGCCCCGCCCCGAACCAACGACCTCCCCGACGGCGGCCCCGATCCCAGGCGGGACCCTGACGTTCGGCGTTCTCGGCGAGCCGGCAACATTGGATCCCTATTCACCAAAGGCCACCCAACTCACCTGGACGTTGGCCCGACCCGTCTATCCATCGCTGTTCCGCGAGTTGCCGGACGGTTCGATCGAGCCGGACCTTGCCGCGTCGATCACGAAGATCCGTGGGGGGATCCGAGTGGAGCTCGCGCGCCGCCGCTGGAGTGACGGCCGTCCGGTTACGGCACGAGACGTGACCGCGACCGTCGCGCGCGCCTCGGCCGATTCCGGATTCGCGCGCATCGACGAGGCGTCCGTCGCCGGCCGGCGGTCGGTATTGCTGACGGGCGACCTATCGGATTGGGAGCGAACGCTTGCCCA
This sequence comes from uncultured Actinomycetes bacterium, assembly GCA_963786155.1. Classification (GTDB taxonomy): domain Bacteria; phylum Actinomycetota; class CADDZG01; order CADDZG01; family WHSQ01; genus CAWAXW01. The sequence goes on from CAWAXW010000006.1 coordinate 1,503,236, forward strand.
TCGAGCACTCGTCTTGCCCGGTGGTGAGGCCGAGCCCAAGTCGGCGGGACCCTTCGAGATCACGTCGACAACACCCGGGCTCGAGATCGTCTACCGGCCGAATCCAATGTGGACCGGCGAGCCTCCTTACCTCGACCGTTTGATCGTGCGATTCATCGAGAGCGTGCCGATCATGCTCGAGCTCCTGGAGCGAGACCGGCTCGACGCGGCGTCCGTCCCCTCGACACTCAATGTCGATGCGGAGCTCCGGTCGGTGGGAGTGGACTTCGACTCGGCCCTCGGCAGTGAATCGGTCTGGCTCGATCTCGGAGAGGCAGGCCTAACGAGCGGCGAACGCGGCTGGCTGTGGAGGAACGTCGACCGCAAGTTGATCGAAGAAGGCTTCGTGCGCTCCGCGGGGAAGCTCGCGACCCGTCGGGAACCGCACGTTGGTCCTCCGGCCCGACCCTCGTCGTTGACGATCATCGCCCCGGCCGGCGACGCTCTTCTCGAGCTGATCCAGGTCGCGCTCTACGAGCAACTCAACGCGGCCGGGGTCGACGTGGAGACCGTCGATCTGCCGCCGCGGGATCTCGCGAGGGTCGATCTCCCCGGAGCGCGGATAGTTCGATCGTTCGATCCGGCTTCCCGGGAAGCCGTAGGCGACGCTTCCATCCAACCTCTGTTCGAGGTAGCTACGTTCATAGCCTTTGCGCCCGGAGCCCACAACATCCTGCCGGTGCCAACCGTCGACGGTCCGCTCGCCCATGCCTCCGAGTGGTGGATCGAGCACTGAAGCGCGAACGGTCGCTGGCCTTAGAATCGCCCGGCCCTTGCCACAAGGGGCCCAACCTCGTCGGAGTGGCGGAATTGGTAGACGCGCTAGGTTGAGGGCCTAGTGGGGTTCATAGCCCCGTGCAGGTTCAAGTCCTGTCTCCGACACGAACGTTTTCGGCAAGGGCATGCCCCAACGGACGGAGGTAGATGATGGACATGGTGGAGATGTACGGGCGGGCCCTCGACCGCACCGAAGGGATCGTCGAGGGAACCCGGCGGGAGCAATTCGGCGACGCGACTCCTTGTGACGACTGGAAGGTCGAGAGGCTCCTCGACCACATGATCGGCGGTTGCCTGATGTTCGCCGCGGCCGGCTCGGGGGAGAAGGACGATGCGCTCAACGAGAGCGGCAACGTCGGCGACGACCACGTCAAGGCCTTCAGGCAAGCGGCCGAGGGCGCCCTCGCGGCCTTCAAGGCGCCGGGAGCGATGGAGCGAACGTTCACGCTGCCGGTGGGGGAGACCCCTGCTCAGGTCGCCGTCGGGCTGGCCCTCGCAGACGCGGTCGTGCACGGGTGGGACCTTGCCCAGGCGACCGGTCAGGACCTCGCCGTCGACGAGGACATCGCCGAGGCGATCTACGGGTTCACGGCCGGGATGATGGAGCCAAAGGGACAATGGCCCCGAAGGACCGCCTTCAAGGATGCCGTAGAGATCGATGATGGTGCCCCGGCGCGGGACAGGATGCTCGCCTATCTGGGTCGCAACCCCTAAGAGTCCTCAGGCTGCCGCGTCGCGGGCGGCACGAGCACGTCGGAGCGTGACCTCTTCGATCGGGTCCCCATTCACTTGCAACGCCTTGATCTTCATCGTTGCGATGCCGGAAGCATCGCGCGGCTCGACGTCGACGACGATCAGCGACAGATCGAGATAGCGCGCGGCCGACCACAAGGCACTCTCCGGGATGCGTAAGGGGTTGAGGGGCCTGGTCCCGGTCGGCGAGATTGGTGCGGGCTCGACGGTCACATACGACACCGGGTGCAGGGCCGCTTGATAGGCCGTTTGCCCTCCGCCGCCGGCGGTTACGTAGGTCGTGCCCTTCGTGGGATCGATCTCCGTTCCTCCCGGCGCGTCTTGGACGACGGCACCGCCCCTCAGCGGATGCGAACGCTCGTAGCAGTGGTTGTGGCCGTTGATCACCAGGTCTACTGAGAACTCGTCGAAGAGGGCTCCCCACCGCTCGCGTACTCCACCGTCAGAGCCATGGACGGCATTCGAGCAGTAGGAACAGTGGTGGTAGCCGATCACGATGAAGTCGATGTTGGGATCCGCTCGAGCTTCCGCGAGGATGCCACGAAGCCAAGCGTCCTGCGCACCGTTCGTGTAATCGAGGTTCGCCGGGATCTCGTAGGAGACGTCGTTGGCATCCAACGCGACGAACGCAACATTCGAGTACCTGAACCAGTAGGTCGCCGGCGCTCCCTCGGCCCCGGTCTTGGGCAGTGTGAAGCGCGCGAAGTGGCCGTCATATCCCTGAGGGCCGTAGCCGGTTTCCATCTCGTGGTTGCCCACCGCCGGCATCCACGGCGCTCGTGACGCGACGGGGGAGACCACCCGGAACCATTCGTCCCAGGCATCGAGGTCGACGCTCGAGGATGCCCCCGTACCGCCGCCACCATCCGCGTAGCAGAGGTCGCCGACGTGGAAGTGGAGGTCGGGGCGAAGCCGGCCGAGCAGTGCCGTGCTCTCCGCGGCCCCCTCGCCGATCCCCTGGTCTCCGAACGCGTCTGAAGGTGAACGCGCGAGGCTCCTCCGGTGCCGTCCGGAACCGGCCCTCGACGATCTCTCCGCCGCGATGGGTGATCCGATACCGGTAGGTCTTGCCGGGCCGGAGGTCGGCGGCGTAGGCATGGTGATAGATGCTCTCGGTTCCGGCCACGGTTCGGGAATCAACGGGCAGTGCCAGCCCGTACGAGCGATCCCGTCCGATCTCGACGGTCGCTCCCTCGATCGCTCCCGGCGTGCCCCACGACATCGCCATCTCGCTGCGTGGGTCCGACCCGTAGCTGAGGTGCACGCCGGTCGCAGGCGAGGCGGATGCGCCGGGGGTGCGCCACAGGATCGGGCCGGCCACTACGGCCCCTACGCCGAGACCGGCGGCGCGGAAGAACGAACGACGAGGAATCCGAGCCTGTAAGAGCTCATGCCTCTCGGCCATCGTGAGGCCTGCCAGCGATCGGTCGAAGGTGGGGCGCATGGCGTGGGATTTCGCCCGAACCGAAGCCAAGACCTGTTGACGGGAGATGAAGGCTCCGCGAACTCCTGAGAACCCTCAGCGTGGCCCAACTGTCACTCTCCGTCGTTGTGGATGGGAAATAAAACGGATTCGGCTGCGCAGGGTAGTTGCGGTTGGGCGGCGAACCTATAGGGAAGAATCCGACAGCCTCGAAGTGTGGCTCTCTATCCTTAGGCGGATGATCATGATGCGCACGACCTGTCCCGAATGCGGCTCGCCCCTGGCCGCCTCCCGTGAGGTCTCTTATGCAGACGTCGCACTCAATCGCGAGGGCGAGATGGTCATGGGCCGCGAGATCGGGCAGAGCTGGCGCCTCTTCTGCGAGCAGGGCCACGGTCTCGAGGTCGTCGAGAGCGCCACAGACGCGTCCGGGGACCAGGTCAAGGTCATAGTCATCCCGCAGCCGGAGCAGAGCACGATCCTCTAAGACGCTTAGCATCTCGGGATGCCTGAGCTCCCGATCACCGAACCGGCCGAAACCACGATCGAGGAACCTTCCGGCTCACTCGAGCAACTCGAGACCGTGAGCCCGGCCGAGGTGGCGCGCTCGTTCCCCGAGTGCCTGGCGGCTTGGGCCGCCTTGGGCGAAGAGGCTCTGGGCTCCGGCCGCGATGTCGAGGCCTATGCCTATTTCCGGGTGGGCTACCACCGCGGGCTCGATCGGATCAGACGAGCGGGATGGCGCGGCTCGGGTCGTGTTCCTTGGTCACACGTGGGGAACCAGGGATTCCTGAGATCCGTGCGCGGGCTGGGTCTAGCCGCGGCGGCGATCGGAGAGACCGCCGAGGCCGAGCGCTGCGCCGATTTCTTCATCCAGCTCGCGCCCGACGCGGAAGGATCGTGAGCGGCTCCGCCGAGCACGTCCGTCTGAATCGCGCCACCTGGGATTCCTCTGCCGACGAGTACCAGTCCGATCATCAGCCGCAGCTCTCGGTCGCTCCCATGAAGTGGGGCGTGTGGGGGATCCCGGAAAGCGCCCTCTCGGTCCTCGGCGACATCAGGGGACTGGACGTGCTCGAGCTCGGATGCGGCGCAGCACAGTGGTCCATCGAGCTCGCGGCGCAGGCGCTCGGCCTACCGGTACGGATTTGTCCGAGCATCAGCTCCGGTACGCCCAGGGATTCCAATCGGAAGCGGGCAGCTCGTTCCCACTAGTTGCCGCCGACGCCGAACACCTGCCGTTCGACGATGGATCGTTCGACGTCGTCTTCTGCGACTACGGGGCGATGACATTCGCCAACCCGTACCAAACTGTGCCCGAGGCTTCGCGCGTGTTGCGCACGGGGGGAGCGTTCGCCTTCTCCACCGTGAGCATCTTCATGAACCTGTGCCAGCCCGATGGCGCCGAGCACCCGACGCGAGAGCTGTCGATGGACTACTTCGGTCTGCACGAGATCCACTACTTCGAAGGCGAGACCGAGAGCGTGGAGTTCCAGCTCGCCTATGGAGACTGGATCCGGCTCTTCCGAGACAACGGTTTCGAGATTCTCGATTTGATCGAGACCCGGCCCGAACCCGACGCGGTAAGCACGTATCGCACAATGGCGGATCTGGAGTGGGCGAGGCGCTGGCCCATGGAGAACATCTGGAAGCTGCGTAAGGAGTGAGCATGCGAGTCATCGTCATCGGCGACATGGAGGGCGTCTCCGGCATCACCAAGTGGGAGCAGGTCGAGGGCGGCAGCCCGATGTTCGAAGAGGGGCGCAGGCTCTATACGGAAGAGATCAATGCCGCCGTGCGCGGAGCCTTCGACGGCGGAGCTACGGACGTCCTCGTGATGGATTGCCACGGCGCCGGCAAGGGCTGGACGTTCAACTCGCTGATCCCCGAGGCTCTGGACGAGCGCTGCGAATGGGTGGTCCAAAGCTCATGGACTGGGTACACCGCGTTCATCGAGCAGGGATGCGATGCCGCCTTGTTCGTCGCGATGCATGCAATGGCGGGCTCAGCCCGGGGTGTCATGAGTCACACGGTGTCGGGCCGCGCGTGGCACAGCCTCAAGTTCAACGGTAAGGCGGTAGGGGAGACCGGCATCAACGCGGCCCTGTGCGGCCATTGGGGGACGCCCGTCCTGATGGTCACCGGAGACGACGTGACATGCGAGGAAGCGCGCGACCTGCTGGGCGATGGAGTGGTGACGGTCGCAGTCAAGGAGGGGCTCGGCCGCCACAGCGCCCGCCACATCCCACCGGTCCGCGCCCGCCAGATGATCCAGGAAGCCGCCACCCGAGCCGTCTCCAACATCCAGGCCGTCGCTCCCTACGACCCAGGTAGACCCTGCTCGATCGAAGTCGAATACGCGACCACCGAAGATCCCGAAGCCTTCCTGCACAGATCAGGAGTCGAGATCACCGACGGCCGCACGATCGTGTCGCGCGCCGACGACTGGTGGAGCGCCTGGCGCCAGTTCTACTTCCCCGAGATCTAGAGCTCCGGCAGCATGGTCTCGACGAACTCGTCGAGTCGCTTCTTGCCTTCCGACGGCCAGCTCACGATCAGGTACGTGAAGCCGGCCGCGCGCACTCCATCGACGAATCGGCGAACCTCGTCCCAAGGCTCGGAGATGGAGAGGTTGGTCGAGCGGATCACCTCGCTCGGGTCGCGACCTGCTTCCTCCGCGGCGCGGGTAACGATGTCCGTCTTCCGGCTCAACGTGGCAACACTGCCGTAACCATGCCAAACGTCGGCCATGCGCCCCGCCAGAGGAAGGGTCTTGCGCTCGCCTCCGCCACCTACCCAGATCGGGGGATGTGGCCGCTGGACCGGCTTCGGGTTGTAGGAAGCATTGCGAAGCTGGTAACGCTTGCCCTCGAAGGTAGCGCCGTCCGTGGTCATCAAGAGCTTCATGACGGCGATCGCTTCTTCGAGCCGCCGAAGTCGTTCCCCTGCTCGAGGGAATTCGTAGCCCAGCTCGTGATGCTCGCCGTCGAACCACGCCGCGCCGATGCCCAGATCCAGCCGGCCGTCCGTGATGTGATCGACCGTGACGGCCTCGGCCGCGAGCAGCGATGGATGCCGGTACGTCACACCGGTCACGAGCGCACCGAGCCTGATCCTGTCCGTGAGAGCGCCGAGCCCAGCCAGCGAGGTCCAACTCTCGAAACAAGGTCCCGATGGGTCCCCGTAGAGCGGCTTGAAGTGGTCGAACAGCCACGCACTCTGGAATCCGGCGTTCTCTGCGAACTGCGTCCTCGCGACAAGCTCGTCCCATGTGAGCTGATGCTGGCTGATGTCCAGGCCAACTTGCATGTCATCTCCCTCCATCGATGAGCCCTTCGAGGAAACCGACGACCTCGGATGCGAGGTCTTCGTACTTTGCCCAGAAGAAGTGATTGGCGCCCTCGACCTCGATCGCCTTCGCGCCGACATCTTCAGCCCACGAGCGGATCGCCTCGGGCGACACTTGGCGATCGTTGGCGCCCCACACCGCCAAGAGGGGGCAATCGAGCTTGCCCGACGTCGGCGGAGGAACGCCCGCCGTCACTCCGGGCTTGGCCTCGACCGCGGGAGCGATCGCAACGCAGCCCACGAGCCCGTCCTCTGCGAGCGCGGTCCGGACGGCCACCGCCGCACCGAAGGACCAACCGCCGATCGCGAGCGGGAGCCCGGGCCATCGCTTGCGTGCGAACCGAACCGCTCCCCGGGCATCGGCTACCTCCGCTTCGCCGGTTCCGGTCTCGCCCTCCGAGGCTCCGATGCCACGGAAGTTGAACCGGAGCACCGCCCAGTCCGAATCGACGATCTCTTCGCTCAAGCTCACCAACAGAGGAGCGTTCATGGTTCCGCCCATCTGAGGGTGGGGGTGGCAGAAGACGAATACCGCGCGAGGCTCCGCAATCTGGTCCACGACCCCCTCGATCCGAAGGCCGTCGGATGAGTCGAAGAAGACGCTCTCGCTCAAGACACTCCAGCGACAGCGGCGCGCAATCGCTCGGCCACATCGGGCATCTCGCCGTCACGATAGCGATGCCGCGGCCAGAAGAAGCCCCGCAACCCATCGCGCTTTCGGCGCGGAACGATGTGTACGTGAAGATGCGGGACGCTCTGAGAGATGCGGTTGTTCATCGCCACGAACGACCCCTCGGCACCGAGCCCCGACTCGACGGCGCGCGCCAGCAGCTGAGCATTCGTGAACAAAGGCCCGATGAGCTCGCTCGGCAGATCACCCAGAGTCTCGTGATGTGCCCTCGGCACCAAGAGGGTATGACCCGGGAACAAAGGCCGATGATCGAGGAACGCAAGAGTGAGGTCGTCCGAAAAGATCACCTCAGCTTCCATCGCCCCCGAGACGATCTGACAGAAGATGCACATGGCCCGCCAATCTAAGGGTTGGCTAAGAACGGGTCGCTTTCAGGGTTCTCTAAGGTGGCTTGGCTATAGTCGGGGCATGAAAGCTGAGATCCGGGGGCATCAGCGCAAGGTGATGCGGAGCTCGGTTCGTCCCGGGCGTAGAGCGTGGGGGACCGAGGGCATCGTGGTCAGGGATGGCGCGACGCTGCCGTTCGTCGTTAGCCGGGAGTGGAATGCGCCGGCAGGTCACTACGGTGAGCAGTGGTTTCTGGTCGAGCCCTCTACGCGCGAGGTGGTCTTCGAGTCGCCGGTAAAGGAAACCCTCGTTTGGGGGCTTCAGAGCCTTACCGAGCTGACCGCAGAGGTCGGCGATCGAATCCCGATCGAGCCGGGGACCTATCAGATCGTCTTCGCCCTCGACGGGGTGATGGGCGGTGAGCTCGACGTCGAGGTGCGCGAGCTTCCCGCCGAACAAGCCGCCTGAACGGATAAGGATCCCGATGAGACACGCCTTGAAGATCTTGTTGTCGTCCGCTCTTCTACTGTCGGCCTGTTCTCTGGATGCGTTGACGGTCGATGGTGGGGAGCTCAGCCAACGCGCGACGCCAGTCGAGTTCAATCAGTCCGATGCCATCCCCGCGGCTTCCTCGACGGCAGAAGTCGTCGAGCGAGTACTGCCTTCCGTGGTGAACGTGCGCGTGCGGAACATCCAATTCGATGTGCTCGGAGACCCGACGGATTCACGCGGGCAAGGGTCGGGTGTTGTGATCGACCGCAGCGGCATCATCCTCACCAACAATCATGTGATCGAAGGCGCGGCCGAGGTGAACGTTTTCTTCACCGACGATCGGGATCCGCTCGAGGGGAGGGTGCTCGGCACCGTTCCCGAAAGGGATCTCGCAGTGATCAAAGTCGACGCCGACGACCTCCCCGCAATCGAGCTCGGGCGCTCCGAGAACCTTCGGCTCGGGGAAGACGTGATCGCGATCGGGTTCCCGTTGGGTCTCGGGGGCGCAACCGTGACCAAGGGGATCATCTCCGCGGTCGAGCGCAATATCGACGTTGGGGGTACCCAAGGGCTCCAGGGTCTGCTCCAGACCGACGCCGCCATCAATCCGGGCAACAGCGGAGGCGCGTTGGTCGACGCATCCGGACGACTGGTCGGCATCAACACCGCCGCGGCCCAGGCTGGAACGGCCGAGAACATCGGTTTCGCCATCCCGATCGACGCCGCGCTCCCGGTCATCGAGGAGATCCTCCGCGAGCCTCCTGAAAGCAGAGGTTGGCTAGGAGTCCAGGTGGGGGACCTCGACGGGCCGGTCGCGGCGCAACTCGGCCTCGACTCCGGCCAGGAAGGTGCACTCGTCGCCGGGGTGTTCCCCGACAGCCCCGCGGAGAGCGCCGGTCTGGAACAAGGCGATGTGATCGTCGACATCGGCGGCGAGACCATCGCCTCGGCCGAGGATCTGACGACAACGCTCGCCGAGCTGGACCCCGGTCAGACAGTGCAGATCACGCTCGTGTCCGAGGACGGTGAGCGCACGGTGGACGTGGAGCTCGACCAACGCCCGGGGCAATTCGAACTACCGGACGACTAGTTTGCTGGAGGCGGGCGTAACCTGTCTCGGTGAAGGTGAAGCTTCGTAACCCCGACCGCGTGGTCGAGGTGAATGGGCCGAAGACCGTGCTCGGACTCCTGAAACACCTCGACATCGTGCCCGAATCGGTGCTGGTGATCCGCGACGCTACCCTGCTGACGCGCGATGAATCCGTGTCCCAGGAGGACGAGCTCGAGGTGCGGCCGGTCCTCTCTGGAGGGGCGGGGCCATGAAGTGCAAGGTGTGCCGGGAGCATGCGGTCGTGGACATCCGCCGCCACAACGCGGGCTTCTGCCGCGACCACTTCGTCGATCACGTACACAACCAGGTTGCCCGAACGATCAAGGAATTCAGGATGTTCGGGCCCGACGATCGGTTGCTCATCGCTGTCTCGGGAGGCAAGGACTCTCTTGCGCTGTGGGACGTGTTGCTGGAGCTCGGCTACGACACGACCGGCTTCTACCTGGACCTCGGGATCGGCGGCTATTCGACCCGCTCGAAAGAGGCATCCGTCACTTTCGCTGCGTCCCGCGACGCCAAACTGATCGTCCGTTCTCTCGATGAAGAGCATGGCTACTCCGTTCCCGAGCTGGCGCTGTTGACGAATCGCTCTGCCTGCTCGGGGTGCGGCCTCAACAAGCGCTACGAGTTCAATCGAGCCGCCATCGAGGAAGGCTTCGACATACTCGTGACCGGACACAACCTCGACGATGAGGCCGCGACCCTGTTCGGCAACGTCTTGCACTGGAACACGGACATGCTGGGCCGGCAGAGCCCCGTCCTGGAAGAGCGTGCCTTCGACGAACGGACGGTCTTTGTCCGGAAGGTGAAGCCCCTCGTAAGGCTCGCCGAGCGCGAGACCGCCGCGTACGCGCTGCTAAGGGGCATCGATTACATCATCGAGGAGTGTCCGATGGTCGGCGGCAACACACAGCACCGTTACAAGGCTGCGATCACGATGCTGGAGGAAGAGTCGCCGGGCACAAAGCATCAGCTCTACTTCGGCTTCATCAAGAAGGCGGCCGGCCGCTTCAAGCAAGATGCGGACGAAGCCGAGATCGTGGCCTGCTCCGAGTGCGGAGCCCCGACGATCATGCCCGACGAAGGGGAACCGCGGTGCAGCTTTTGCCGCAATAAGGCTCTCGCCCAACGACGCAGGAGCGGACCGAACTGAGCAGCGCTCGGCCTCTCGAAGCGGGGGAGCGCGTGCTTCTCATCGACCAACGCGACCGTCGGTACATGATCGTTCTCGCAACCGGACGGGAGTGGCACTCTCACCACGGCGCGATACAGCACGACGACCTGATAGGGCGTTCGGAGGGGGTGCACGTTCGCACCACCGGCGGATCGTCGTTACTGGTGCTGCGGCCCACGCTCTCCGATTACATCCTGAAGATGAAGCGGGGCGCCCAGGTCATCTATCCGAAGGACATCGGCTTGATCCTCGTCCACGCCGACATCCGGGCCGGGATGAAGGTCATCGAAGCGGGAACGGGGTCAGGCTCGCTGACGCTCGCCCTCGCGGGCGCCGTGGGGGAGTCGGGCTCGGTGATCTCCTACGAGGTCCGGGACGATCACCACGAACGAGCGGTTCAGAACATCGACGACTGGTACTCCGGGACGGGCGGTAAGCCGGCCAACGTCGAGTTGCGGATCGGTGACATCTTCGAGGGAGTCCCCGAGACCAATGTCGACAGGTTGGTCTTGGATCTCCCCGAACCGTGGCATGCGGTCGGAGCGACCACAGCCTCACTCGCGGCCGGCGGAATCATTTGTTCGTACGTGCCCACCGTTCCACAGGTCATCCGGACCGTGGAGGCCCTCAGGGGAGGTGGGTTCGGTCTGATCGGCACCTTCGAGGGCCTTGTGCGGACCTGGAACGTGGATGGGCCCTCGGTCCGGCCCGATCACAGGATGGTCGCCCACACCGGTTTCATCACGATCGCCCGCAAACTGAGCACCGATTGAGCCCCGATTGAGCCTGTTCATACTCCGCTGGTTTTCCGCCTTTTGGAACTCCAGGGGAGTAAGCTGTTCGGTCTAAGGGAGGTGAGTGCCTTTTCCGACGAGCTAGAAGCAAGGATCGCCCGCTACGACCGGGAGGTCTCCGAGCTGCAGGGCCAGGTCAAGCTCCTCGAAGAGGAGTTGGCTCTCAGCCGACGGAAGCTCGAAGCCGCCCCGCGCCAGATCCACTCCCTGGAGAAGCGACTGGCGGCGACAGCCTCCGAGCTCGAAAAGGCACAGACCGGGAACCAGAAACTCGACGCGCTGCTCCGTGAAGCGCGCGATCAGCTGAAGGTCCTCAAGGAAGAAGTCGAGAAACTCAGCCAGCCCCCGCGTCGTACGGCGTCTTCCTCGGCTCGGTCGACGAGAGCATCGCCGACGTCTTCACGAACGGCCGCAAGCTTCGGGTGCACGTCTCCCCCGAGATCGATCCGCCCCTGGACAAGATCCAGCTCGGGCAAGAAGTCATGCTCAACGAGGCGCTCAACGTCGTGGAGGTCTGCAGCTTCGATCGCCAGGGCGAGGTGGTCACGGTCAAGGAGGTCCTCGAGGACGGTCTTAGGGCGTCCGTCATAGCCCACGCCGACGAGGAACGAGTGGTCGAGCTCGCCGCCCCCCTGATGGACATCCACATCAGAACCGGCGACAGCCTTCTCCTCGATCCCCGTTCGGGGTTCGCGCTCGAGAAGCTCCCCAAGCCGGAGGTCGAAGAGCTCATCCTCGAAGAGGTCCCGGACATCTCGTACTCGGACATCGGGGGCCTCGACCTCCAGCTCGAAGAGATCTACGACGCCGTCGAGCTCCCATTCCTGCACGGCGACCTGTTCCGCGAGCACGAGCTCGATCCGCCGAAGGGCGTTCTGCTCTACGGGCCCCCGGGGTGTGGCAAGACGCTCGTTGCCAAAGCCGTCGCCAACTCCCTCGCCAAGCAAGTGGCCAAGAAGTACGGACGCGACGATCGCCGCAGCTACTTCCTGAACATCAAGGGCCCGGAGCTTCTGAACAAGTACGTGGGCGAGACCGAGCGCCAGATCCGTTTGATCTTCCAGCGGGCCAAAGAGAAGTCGGAAGAGGGCGTGCCGGTGATCGTGTTCTTCGACGAGATGGACTCGCTGTTCCGCACCCGCGGCTCGGGGATCTCCTCCGATATCGAGTCGACGATCGTGCCGCAACTGCTCGCGGAGATCGATGGGGTGGAGAGTCTCAAGAACGTGATCGTCGTCGGTGCTTCCAACCGCGAGGATCTGATCGACCCCGCGATTTTGCGTCCCGGCCGTCTCGACGTGAAGATCAAGATCGAGCGCCCCAATGAAGACTCCGCCAAGGACATCTTCTCGAAGTACCTGACGCCCAATCTTCCGATCGGCCAAGCCGACATCGACGAACACGGGTCGAAGGAGGAGGCCGTCAAGGCCATCATCGACGCAACCGTCGAGCGCATGTACGCGGACGAGCCCGAGAACCGGTTCCTCGAAGTCACCTACGCGAACGGCGACAAGGAAGAGCTGTACTTCAAGGACTTCTCATCTGGGGCAATGATCGAGAACATCGTTCGCCGAGCCAAGAAAATGGCCATCAAGCGTGCGATCGCCGGCGAGAGCAAGGGGATCAACGGCAACGACATGCTCGCGGCGATCTACCAGGAGTACCGCGAGAACGAGGATCTGCCCAACACGACGAACCCCGACGACTGGGCCCGTGTGTCGGGAAAGAAAGGCGAGCGCATCGTCTACATCCGCACGCTCACCAGCGAGCGGGGGACCGAGGAAGGCTCGCGCCAGATCGAGAAGGTGCAGACCGGGCAGTACCTGTAGGCATACGCTTTCAATATGGCGATCCCCAAGATCTGCGGCATCGAGACCGAGTATGGGATATCCGTGCGCGAGTCGGGCGACTTCAATCCGATCCTGACGTCCTCGTTGTTGATCAACGCGTATGCCAAGCCAGCCTTCAAGCGCGTCAAGTGGGACTACGAGGAAGAGAACCCTCTGAGGGACGCGCGCGGCTTCGAGAGGACGCCGCCCGAGGGCGCGATCGAGGACGACTCGGGGCTGGTGAACATCATCCTTCCGAACGGCGCTCGCTACTACGTCGACCACGCGCATCCGGAGTACTCGTCGCCCGAGTGTTCCAACCCGCGGGATCTCGTGATCTGGGACAAGGCCGGGGAGAGGATCCTCGAGGATTCGATCGCAGCGGCTCGAGCGATCATCGAAGACCAGCTCGTGTTCATCTACAAGAACAACTCGGACGGTAAAGGGAACTCCTACGGCTGCCATGAGAACTACCTCGTGGATCGTCAGGTTCCCTTCCCCACTCTCGTCAAGCACCTGATCCCGTTCTTCGTCACCAGGCAGGTATTCACGGGGGCCGGCAAGGTCGGCGGCGAGAACGGCTCGGACGTCGACTACCAGATCAGCCAACGAGCCGACTTCTTCGAGGTCGAGGTCGGCCTCGAGACCACCTTCAAGCGCCCGATCATCAACACTCGAGACGAGCCGCATGCAGACCCGGAGCTCTACCGGAGACTGCATGTCATCGTCGGTGACGCCAACATCTCGGAGATTTCCACCTACTTGAAAGTTGGAACTACCGCGATCGTGCTCAAGATGATCGAGGACGACTTCATCACCGATGACTTCACCCTGAGCGAGCCGGTGCGCGCGATGAGGAACATCTCCCACGACACAACGTGCCGCGAAACGATCGAGCTCGCCGACGGCAGAACCATCTCGGCGATAGAGCTGCAGTGGGAGTACCTCCGCTTGGCCAAGAAGTACGCGCAGGATAACGACGTCGAGAGCTTCTACGACGATGTCCTCGAGCGGTGGGAGAGCGTCCTCGAACGACTCGAGACCGACGTCACGCTTCTCGCGAAGGAGCTCGATTGGGTGGCGAAGATGGGCATGCTCGAGGCCTATCGAGCCCGCGACGGCCTATCGTGGGACCACGACAAGCTGAAGATGATCGATCTCCAGTACCACGACGTCCGCCGGCACAAGAGCCTCTACTGGAAGCTCGTGACCTCCGGCAAGATGGAGCGCCTCGTGAGCGACGAGGAAGTCGCCTGGGCCGTAGACCACCCGCCCGAGGACACGCGCGCCTACTTCCGCGGCGAGTGCCTCCGCAGGTTCTCGCCTCTGATCGTGGCCGCCTCCTGGGACGCCCTGATCTTCGACACCGGCGACGAGCCCCTGCGCAAAGTCCCCACCATGGAGCCCACCCGAGGCACGAAAGCCCACGTCCAGGACCTCCTCGACCGCTCACCCGACGCCACGACCCTCATAAGCAATCTCAGCACTTAGTCATTCCGAGGGCCTGGGAGACCGATACCATTAGGTAGTACCGATTCCAGAACGGGGTGAGCATGGCCGACCAAACACGCAAACCAAAACCGAAGAAAGAAGAAGCCCAGACCGAAGAGGTCGAAGCCAAAGAAAAATCGACCGAAGACGTCGACGAACTCTTGGACGAAATCGACGAAGTGCTTGAAGCGAATGCTGAAGAGTTTGTCAGGTCATTTGTCCAGAAAGGCGGCCAGCTCTTCGTACTTTTCTTTGCTTCTGGCGCGGCGCTTAGCCACTTCCTTCACTGATTCGTTCATCCGAAAAGTGTCGCAGGGAGCCACTAACGTGGTGACATGGACTCTTTGGTCTGCCGCGACTGCGGCATCGAAAAACCTACTAGCGAATTTCCACGCAACAGATCGAGTGGTACTGGGTTTAGGTCCCATTGCAAGATTTGTCATAATGCTCGCACGCAAGCCAGCGTCAAGAGGGCCGGCGGTAGCAGGCACTACCACCTGAGACAACGTTTCGGAATTGGCTCAGCTGAGTTCGATCAAATGCTTAAGACTCAGAACGGTCTTTGCGCCGCCTGCCAGATGCGACCAGGGACACAAGTCGACCACGATCACTCAACGAGGAGAGTCCGGGCGATCCTGTGCCTCCAGTGCAATGCCGCACTGGGAGCCCTCGGGGATGATCTCCGCCTCGTGTACGAGGCCATCGATTACCTGGAGGGGCCATTTATCGAGCCCGAGAGCGAGAGCGCGTGAACCTTCGATGCCCGCGATGTGGCCTGACAAAGCCCGAGGAGGAGTTCCCGCGCAATCGCTCAAACGCGACGGGACGGATGGTCTATTGCAAACCATGCCATAACCAGATCGTCAAGGACAACAAGGTCAAGAACCATGGAAGCGAGAGAAGCTTCCTACTCAAGCATCGGTACGGAATCGACTCGGTCGACTTCGCCTGGCGCGTGCTTCAACAAGACGGAGTCTGCGCACTATGCAAGAGGCGGAAGCCCAAGCATGTGGACCACGATCACAAGACCGGCGAAGTTAGGGGCATCCTCTGTTTCAACTGCAATCGCGCTCTGGGCTATGTCAGGGACGACCCGATGGCGCTCTATGCCCTGGCCGACTATCTCGAGTTCCATGGAGCCGGGCCCAAGCAGGCTTGACAGCCCTCCCGGCGTATTAGGGTTCCGCCATGGGTGAGTTCGACGACCTTCTTCGGATGCCGGTGAACGGGCCGGGTTCCTCGTTCTCCGAGCTCATGAAGCAGCAATCTCCCGAGCTCTTGCCTGAGAGGCACCAACCATCCGGCCCCATCCACGCTCCCGAGGGGACTACCGTGCTTGCTCTTCGGTATGTGGATGGGGTGATCGTGGCGGGGGATCGGCGGGCTACTGAGGGGTTCCAGATCGCTCATCGATCTATCGAGAAGGTGTTTGCGGCCGACGACACTTCGGCGGTGGCTATCGCTGGGGCCGCGGGGCCGGCGGTTGAGATCGTGCGTCTCTTCCAGACGGAGCTCGAGCATTACGAGAAGGTCGAGGGTGAGCGGCTGACGCTCGAGGGCAAGGCCAACAAGCTCTCGCAGATGATCAGGGCGAACCTGCCCGCCGCGATGCAGGGCCTCGTCGTAGTTCCCCTCTTCGCCGGCTTCGACGACAGTCGGAACCGCGGTCGCATCTTCAAGTACGACGTGACTGGGGGCCGATACGAGGAAGACGATTATCACGCGACCGGCTCGGGCGGTAAGGACGCGCGCTCGAGCCTCAAGAAGCGCTGGCATCCGGACCTCGACCAGGACGACGGCGTGAAGATCGCCATCGAGGCTCTGTTCGACGCGGCCGACGAGGACGTCGGCACTGGGGGGCCGGACCTGATGCGAGGCATCTTCCCCACGGTGGTCGTCATCTCCGAAGGCGGAACTATCGAAGTTCCGGAGGCCGACATCCGCCGCCTCTTCGAGGAGTTGATCAACGAGCGCGCCGACGAGTTGAGAGGCCACGAGAGCCACCCGATCGACGTTCGCCGCCCGGGCGAGGAGAGCTAACTCATGCCGATGCCCTATTACGTCTCGCCCGAGCAGCTCATGCGGGACAAGGCCGACTACGCCCGCAAGGGGATCGCTCGCGGCCGCTCGGTCATCGCTCTCGAATACAAGGACGGGATCGCTTTCCTGGCCGAGAACCCGTCGGCGACGCTGCACAAGATCTCGGAGATCTACGACAAGATCGCGTTCGCGGGCGTCGGCAAGTTCAACGAGTACGAGCAGCTTCGGATCGGCGGGATCCGGCTCGTCGACTCGAAGGGATATTCGTACTCGCGCGAAGACGTCACCGCCAAGGGCCTTGCCAATGCCTACAGCCAGACGCTCGGAAATATCTTCACAGCGGAGTTGAAGCCGTACGAGTGCGAGATCCTCGTCGCGGCGGTGGGGGACTCCACCGAGCAGAATGAGCTGTTCCACATCCTCTACGACGGATCGGTCACCGACCGCGAGGGCTACGTGGCCATGGGCGGACAGTCCGAAGCGCTCCTGGAGTTCCTCAAGCAGAACTATCCCGAGAAGTACCCGAAGGTGACCCCGAGCTTGGGCGACGCGCTCAAACTCGCCCTCAAGGCTTTGGGCTCAGTCGACGCAGAGCGAGAGGTCCAGCTCGAGAACCTCGAGGTCGCGGCCCTCGATCGAAGCCGCGCGCGCCGCAAATTCAAGCGACTGACCAGAGCGGAGCTAGACGCCCTGCTATAAACCCGCCCCCCATACCCCTAGAGTGGGTATGTGGAGCGCAGGATCTTTGGGACCGAGAACGAGTATGGGGTCACCTGCACGTTCCGCGGCCAGCGCCGCCTGAGTCCCGACGAGGTCGCCCGCTACCTCTTCCGCCGGGTCGTCTCCTGGGGCCGTTCCAGCAACGTCTTCCTGGAGAACGGGGCCCGGCTCTACCTCGACGTCGGCTCCCATCCCGAGTACGCAACACCCGAGTGCGACTCGATCTATGACCTGGTGGTCCACGACAAGGCCGGGGAGCGGATCCTCGAGGGCTTGCTCAAGGCCGCCGAGGCGAGGCTGCGAGAGGAGGGCATCTCCGGCGACATCTACCTCTTCAAGAACAACACCGATTCCGCCGGGAACTCCTACGGCAGTCACGAGAACTACCTCGTGTCCCGTTACGGTGAGTTCGGACGCCTCGCCGAAGTCATGATTCCCTTCTTCGTCACGCGTCAGATATTTGCCGGAGCCGGCAAGGTCCTTCAGACCGCGCGAGGTGCCCTTTTCTGCGTCAGCCAGCGCGCCGAGCACATCTGGGAGGGAGTGTCCTCCGCCACCACCCGGTCTCGTCCGATCATCAACACCCGCGACGAGCCCCACGCCGACGCGGAGAAGTACCGGCGCCTCCACGTGATCGTCGGCGACTCCAACATGAACGAGTGGACGAGCTATCTCAAGATCGGCGCGACGGCCTTGCTCCTTCGCATGGTCGAAGAGGGCGTCCAGATCCGCGACATGACGCTGGAGAACCCCATCCGGGCGATCCGAGAGATCAGTCACGACACGACCTGCAAGCGCCGGGTGCGCTTGGCCAACGGGCGCGAGGCCAGCGCGCTGGACATGCAGAAGGAGTACCTGGAAAAGGCCCAACGATGGGTCGACAACCGGGATGATCCCGTCCTCAAAGAGATCTACGTGATGTGGGAGCACGCGATCGACAAGCTCGAGAACGACCAGGACGCCTTGGTTCGCCAAGTTGACTGGATCGCAAAGAGGAACTGGATCGATCACTACTGCAAGCGGCACAACCTCTCGCTGTCGCATCCGCGCGTTGCCCTCATCGATCTCCAGTATCACGACGTCAATCGCAAACGCGGGGTCTATTACGTGCTCGAGCGACACGGAGCTGCGGAGCGGATGTGTGACGAGGCCGACATCGAGAAGGCGATGCAGGAGCCACCCCAGACCACGAGGGCTCGGCTCCGTGGGGAGTTCATTCGCGCGGCGAAGCGCAAACGGAGGGACTTCACCGTCGACTGGGTCCATCTCAAGCTCAACGACCAGGCCCAGCGCACCGTGCTGTGCAAGGACCCGTTCCGGGCCCACGACGAACGAGTGACGAAGCTGATCGCCTCACTCTGATGTCCGTGTTCAGGGAGGGCAAGGTCGTTTCTCTGGGTGGAGCACGCGGGGACCTCCTGCGAGCGCGAGTCGCGCTCGACGACTCGGAGATCGACGCATGCGCGTGGAGGTCCATGATCGGCTCCCTCGAAGTGGGCGACAGGGTCGTGGTCAACACCACCGGGATCGACCTCGGGTTGGGGACGGGGGGAGCGGGCTTCATCCTTTGGAACCTGGACGGCCCCGCCCCGGACGGCTCCCCCGAAGGCCACATCGTGAAACTTCGGTACACGCCCTGGCAGATGGGGGTACTGGCCGCCGAGGCTCCCGAGAGCCCCCACCATCTAGCCCTTCGTGGCAAAGATTCGCTCGATGGGATGCCGGTCGTCGCGTGCAGCCTCCATTCGCAGATCGCCGGCGTGGCTGCGGGCATCAAGGCCGCCAACCCCGGCGCCAAGGTCGGGTACCTGATGACGGACGCCGCGGCCCTTCCGTTGGAGTGGAGCGATCTCGTCGCCGAGCTCAAACAGGTTGGGTTGATCGATGTGACCGCGACCTGTGGCCACGCGTTCGGCGGGGATCTCGAGACCGTCAACGTATTCAGCGGGATGCTTGCGCTCAGGTGGGCAGCGGAGTGCGACGTGATCGTTGTAGCGATGGGCCCGGGGGTCGTCGGAACCGGGACGGCCTTGGGCTTCACGGGCATGGAGCAGGGTCAGATCCTCGACGCGAGCTCGGCCCTCGGCGGCCGGGCTCTCGCATGTCTGCGCATCAATTTCTCCGACGAGCGCGAGCGGCATCGCGGCGTGAGCCACCACTCTCTTTCTGCCCTCGCGATCGCAGCGCGCGATCAGGCGACGGTCGTCGTCCCCAAGCTGCCGCCGGACCAAGCGAGATCCGTCGCCGATCAGTTGAGGGAAAGCGGCGTCTGCGACCGACATGTCACCAAGATCGTCAACGGCAAGCCGGGCCTCGAACTCTTGCTCGACCGTGGCATCTCACCGGAGTCGATGGGTCGATCGATCGACGAGATCCCCGAGCTCTTCCTGGCCGCCGCCGCCGCCGGGATAGCTAGCGCGTAGACACGCCTCCGTCGACCGGCACCACCGCGCCCGTCATGTAGGACGACGCGCGCGACGCAAGGAAGATCGCAACGCCGGCCATGTCGTCGGGGCCGCCGGCTCGGCCCATGGGGATCTGCGATGTCGCCAATTCTTCATTGGTCTCCAGAACGAAGGCCGTCATCTTCGAGGGAAACAGCCCAGGGGCGATGGCATTGACGTTGATGTGGTCCGTAACCAGCGATTGAGCGAGGTGACGGGTGAGCATGTGGACTGCTGCTTTCGACGCCGAATAGGCATAGTTCTCGAACCACGGCACTCGAAGTCCGTCGATGGAGCCAATATTTATTACACGCGCCGGGTCTTCGGGGCTCGCCGCGGCCTTGAGCTGAGGCAGCAGCAAACGCGTGAGGTGAAAGATCGCTTTGATGTTGATGGCCCAGATCTTGTCGAAGGCAGCATCGGGATACTCGGCGAGTGGGGCTCCCCATGTGGCACCTGCGTTGTTCACGAGCACGTGGATCCCCGGCTCTCGTTCCGCGATGGTCGAGGCCAGCCTTTGCACTTCGGCCTCCGTCGAGAGATCGGCCGGCACCGAGATGCATTCACCACCCTCCGACAACTTCGCAGCCACCTGGTCGCACACCTCGGCCTTGCGGGACGAGATGTACACCCGGGCACCGGACTTGACGTAGCCCTCGGCGATCATGAGCCCGATCCCACGCGAGCCGCCGGTGACTACGGCCACCTTTCCTTCGATCGAGAACAGATCCTGACTCATGGAGCCGCACGATAACCGGCAACCCTCGCGGAGTGCTGCGGGTCACAGACGCGTTCGCCGGGGTCCCTGTACGAAGATGCACATGGCCCAGGCGACGCTCCTTTACTCTCGTGAAGTGCTGCGGATCGAACGGCTCATCAACCTGATCGCCGCCCTGCTGGACGCCGCTCGGCCGATGACGGCCGAGGAGATCAGGGAGCGCATCGCGGGCTACGACCAGAACAACCCGGAGTCGTTCCGGCGGGCGTTCGAGCGAGACAAGCAAGACCTGCGAGACATAGGGATCCCCATCGAGCTCGTCCCGACAGACCCGTACTCGAACGTGGGCGAGGCCTACACGATCCCCAAGAATCGGTACTACCTCCCGGCGCTGGACCTCGCTATGGACGAGCTTGCGGCTCTCAACGTAGCGGCGCAGGCGGTGCTCGGAACGGGCGAGGCTGCCGAGAGCGGCTTCATGAAGCTCTCTTTCGATTCACCCACGACCGCCTGGGGCGGACCGAGGATCGTGTGGGGGGCCGACGTCGCAACCGAGAACCCGTTGATCCCTCAACTCTTCGTCGCCGTCAACGAGCGCCGGCCGATCGGATTCGACTACCAGAGTGGATCGGGCGTGCGCTCGTCGAGGGTTCTCGAGCCCTACGGACTCGTCCACCGACGGGGCCACTGGTATCTCGTCGGGCGAGATCGGGACCGCAACGAGATCCGCTCATTCAAGGTCGCTCGGATGGAGAACCTGGGACAAGGTAACGGAGCCGGCACATCAAGCGATGCGGGCTCTTTCGACGTTCCCGAGGACTTCGACGCCGAGAGCCATCTGAAGGAGGCATGGGAGTTGGGGAGCGAAAGCCCGCAGGTCGCGACCGTTCGCTTCGACGCCGAGATGCGGTGGTGGCCGGAGCAGAACATGCCCGAAGCGACCAAGAACGACGGGCCAGACGGTTCTCTCGACGTCGAGATCCCAGTGGCCAACATCGAAGCTCTGATCTCTTGGGTCCTCGGCTTCGGCGCCGCAGTGGAGATCCTGTCTCCTCCCGAGGCTCGCGCACGACTTATGGATCACCTGCGACCCTTTGTCTCGGAAGCCGGAGCATGACCGCTCCAGGCCGGCTCACTCGCAGGCTCAATCGCATCCTGTTGCTCCTTCCCTACGTCATCGCCCATCCGGGCGTCAGTCTCGACGAGCTCTCGGAGACCTTCGGGATCGATCAGGAGCGCTTGCGCCGCGATCTCGAGTTGATCTGGTTCTGTGGCTTGCCCGGATACACGCCCGCAGACTTGATCGATGTGACGATCGAGGGCGACCGCGTTTTCGTCACTATGGCCGACTATTTCGACGCTCCGTTGCGGTTAACACCGGCGGAGGGATTGGCGCTTTATGCGGGCGGTGCCGCGATCGCGGAGCTCCCCGAGATGCAAGAGGCCGATGCGTTGCGGCGCGCTCTGGAAAAACTGGGTCGTGCGCTCGGAGCGGGGCGAGAAGGCGGGGACCCGAGCGGATTGCGCGTGAAGCTCGAACCCGGGCCGATAGAGCACATCGATGCTTTGACAACCGCGATCGAGAACAAGAAGAGGGTGAGGCTCGATTACTTCTCGGCCACGAGCGCCGAGCTGACGAGTCGCGAAGTCGATCCTTGGGGGATGGTGGCTGCACTGGGCCGGCTCTATCTCGTTGCGTGGGATCACTCGAATGAAGACGAGCGCATCTTCAGAACCGACAGGATCAAGCACGTGGATTTGCTGGACGAGGATGCCGACGTGCCGACGGACTTCGACCCCGACCGTTACCGCGGCGCGTTCTCGGGGGAGGGACCCCAGCGGATGACGATGGAGATCTCACCGCAGACGGCCCGCTGGTTCGAGGAGTACTACCCAGTCCAGGATTCGAAAACCTTGCGCGGCGGATGGCGGAGGGTCCAGATGGTCATCGGCGGAGATGCCTGGGGCGCCATGCTCGTCTTGCGCCTCGGAGACCAGGTCCGTGCGGTCGAGCCCCCCAGCGTCGTAGAAGCGGCAAGGGCCCTCGCCGCACGGGTTGCGGCGCGTTACTAAGCTGTCTCGGTCTGCCTCGAGGAGATCGTCACTACCTGGTTGCCGGTCGAGCGCTTGGGGAGCGAGAACGAGAAGGTCGACCCCTTGCCCCATGCCGAGTCGACCCAGATGCGGCCTCCGTGCACGCGGATCAGTTGGGCGCAGAGGTAGAGCCCGACGCCCGTGCCGCCGTGCTCCCGGGTGGAGGTCGAATCGAGCTGACGGAAGCGCTCGAAGATGTGTGGGATGTCGCTCGAGACGATGCCGCGGCCCTCGTCGACGATGTCGACCCGCAACTCATCGTCCTCGATGGAGGCGAACACGCTGACCGGGGTGGGCGCCTCCGAGTACTTGAGGGAATTCTCCAAGAGATGGCGGAGCACGAGGCCAACCTTGGTCTCGTCGCAAGGCCACTCGAGGTTCTCGGGGATGTCGAGTCTGATCTCACGTTCGCCGTGAGTCTGGATGACGTCGTCTGCGGTGACTTTGATCAGCTGGGACACGTCGACTTTCTCGGTTCGCAGCGAAGCTTCACGAGACTCGATCTGCGAGACGTAGAGAAGGTCCTCGATGAGTCGCTCGAGTTGATTCGCCTTCGCATCGATCGTTGCCAATGCTTCCTTCGCCTCTTGGGGTGAGCCGCCCTTCTCGATGCGCCGAAGCATGGTGCGGGCGAAGCCCTTCACGATCGTGAGTGGCGTCCGCAGCTCGTGACCGATCATTGCCACGAAATCGCGTTGGGTCTGAGCCATCTCACGCTCGGCCGTGACGTCGTCCATGATCAGCACCCGGCCGATCGGCGCTCCGGGCACCCGAACATCGGTCACTCGCACCTTGTAGGTGCGCGCCGGGCTTCCAGCTTCCACCTCCGTTGTGACGCTTCCCTCGCCGGTCAATAGGCTCTCTACCTCTTCGTGTTGCATCGTGCCCTCGACGGAGGCGCCCGCGGAGAAGATCGCGGAAAGGCCGAAGAGCTCCTCGGCCGCGGGGTTGATCGCAACGATCCTGTGTTGCGTGTCCACCAAGACGATCGGGTTCGGAACGCCTTGGATGATCGAGGCCAGTTCCGTTTCTTTCCGTTCGATGACCGAGTGCAATTCAGCCGCACCGATGGCGAGTCCGGCTTGCTGGCCGAACGCGCGAAGGAGGTCGGCCCGGTCGTTGACGAGCTCGCGGTCGGCCGGAGCGACCAACAGGCCCTTCGTCCCCCGCGTCGTCCGGAGGCCCACCGCGACGAGAGTGTGCTCTTCTTCTTCCAGGATCGCAACGTCGGAGTTGGCGATCGCCTTCTGCACCGAGGGTTCGGCAACGACCGAAGGGATGACCGACTTATCGAGGCCGCGGAACACGCCGCGAGTGATCGAGTTCGAGTCGGGGTCGAAGAGGCAAGCGAAACCGTCCTTCGATCCGGCGAGCCGGGCGCCTCCATCGAGAACCCGTTGGAGCAGCGCTTCGACGTCGAGCGTCCCCAGGAGACCACGGCTCGAATCGACCAAGGCCATCAGGTCCGATGACCTCTGCTCGGCCCGCTCGTGCAGCCGGGCGCGGAAGATCAGTCCCGCGACCTGATCGGCGAACATCTGAGCGACGCGCAGATCCTCGTCGGTGAACGACTGCTCGGTTGCAGTGACCGCAAGGTTGAGGACGCCGCTGGTGCGGCCCTGTGCTCGCAGGGGGACCACGACACTCGAAGAGATCGGGCGCGTCTTGGGCACGAAGTTCACGAATGCGTCCTTGTCGACCTCGCCCAGCAGAAGAGGCTTACCCGTCGCAAGCACGCGCCCCGCGATGCTTTCGCCGACAGCCAGGCGGCTACCGAGCTGCGCCTCCGTGGGAAGTCCCGCCGACGCCACGAGCAGGAGCGCCCGGCCGTTGTCCTCCAACAACATGATCGAGCCCTGTTCCGCCGGGAGCAGGTCCATCGCCGCCCGGAGCATCGCCTGGATGGCATCCTGAAGGAGCATCGCCGAGGAGGCGATCTCGCTCACCTTCAGGGCCGCCTCGAGCGCCTCTTTCCAGCGCTGGGGGTCGGTCGGAAGCTCCGTGCGGGAGCGGGAGAAGAGGCTCATCGTCACATCTTCGTCTATTTCGCCCTCGCGTTTTAGCCCCACTTCAGGCGTCTGTCTACGTACAAGTGCGGGGTGCTGGAAGTAAATCCCAACTAAACCGTCCTCGCCCCACGCCGATACCACTCCTAGAGCCCGCCTAGGGAGGCAGGCATGAGAGAGAGGCTTAGAAATGACGACGATCAAGGCCACGTGCCCCGGATGCGGAGAGGTCGACCTTGCTGCCGACGACATCCTGCTGCGCATCAGCGGATCGTCGTCCGCGGGCAACAGCTACGGATTCAGCTGCCCGACGTGCCAGGAGTTCGTGCAGAAGCCGGCCGACGAGCGTGTCGTGCGCTTGCTGCTCTCGGGTGGAGTGATCCCGGTGCCGGTCCACGTCCCCGCCGAAGTGCTAGAGCCGAAGACGGGCCCGGCGTTCACCTACGACGACCTGCTCGACTTCCACGAGAAGCTCGAGAGTGACGACTGGTTCGCGGAGCTCGCCAAACAGCTCTAAAACAGCTCCAACAGCGTTTCCATGAGGGCAGCCTGCACTTAGGCTGCCCTCATGCCTCAGATAGGCCCCCTCGAGATCCTGGTGGTGCTCGTCATCGCGCTCATCGTCTTCGGCCCGGACAAGCTTCCGGGGATGGCGAAGTCGGTTGGCCGGGCGGCCAACGAGCTTCGCCGCATGGCGAGCGATGTCAAGACCGAGTTCGAGGACGGCCTCGATATGGCCGACGACGACGACTCTGATGACGAGGCCGAGGCAAAGCCCACGATCCCCATCGCGGCCGCACCGGAACCCACCCCGGACGACAAGCCGCCTACGTCCTGATGGCGGAGGGGGGAAGCCCCCGCAAACGTCGATTCTCGTTCCTGAGACGCCGGCGAAAGCGGTCGACGGCGATGAGCATGATGGAGCACCTGGGCGAGCTGCGCACTCGTCTCATGTGGGCTATCGGCGCTTTCCTGTTCTTTTCGATCATTGCATTCATCGCCTACGAGCCGATCCTCGAGTTCTTTCGCAAGCCTTACTGCGGGCTACCGAAAGAGGTCCTCGGCCCCCAGGGATGCGACTTCCCCTTCACGGGACCTCTGGGAGGCTTTCAGTTCCGACTCAAGTTGACCGCCTTGGTGGGTATCGGCCTGTCGTCGCCGGTGTGGCTGTACCAGCTGTGGGCGTTCGTCACTCCGGCCTTGACCGTCAGGGAGAGGCGCTACGCCGCCCCATTCCTCGTCTCCTCGATCCTCCTTTTCGCGATCGGGGTCACGCTCGCCTATGTCACGATCCCGACCGGCTTGCGGCTGCTGTTCACGATCGGGGGCGACGAGCTGTTCGCCTTCATCACCGCGGACGAGTACGTCAACTTCATAGGGTTGATGCTGATCGCGTTCGGAGTGACGTTCGAGATGCCGCTGGTCCTGATCTTCTTGGGATTGGCCGGCGTGGTGACCGTGCAACAACTCAGGAAGCAGCGCCGCGTCGCTCTGATCGCGATCCTGGCGCTGGCGGCCATCGTCACACCGAGCCAGGACCCCTACACGATGCTCGTTCTCGCCGTGCCGCTCTACGCCCTGTACGAGCTCACGATCCTCATCCTGGCCCGCATGATGAAGCGCCGAGCCCGCTCCGATAGCTCGGTATAGTCCCGCGCATGGCGATCAAGGGGAAGCGCAAGAAGAGCAAGGGCGCAGCAGCAAAGCGGAGACCGGCGGCCGCCCCCCGCCCCGCTTACTCCGCTCGGCGTCCGCCCTGGTACAAGACGACGGGGGGCCGGATTCTAGCGGGCGGCGTCGTTGTGACTCTCGCCATCGTCGCGATCGTGCTCTTAGCCAATGCTCGCAGCGCGCAGCGGGAGTTGGAGGCTAAGCAGCAGAGCCTGGAGTCATTCACGGCCGGCATCGAGGGTCTCTACAACGTCGTCAACCCGCCAGTCAGGGAGATGGCTGGTCTCTTCGGAGGGACCCCTCCTCCAACGCTCGCTGAGGATTCGCAGAGATGGGTTGAGCAGCTGCAAGCGGTTCAGACCGCGACGGCCGCGATAACCCCAACACCCGAAACCGAGAAACTGAATCTACTGTTCATGCAATCGAGCAATCTGTACTTGAACGCGGCGCAGCTCTTTCTTGCCGCATCGGGGATAGAAGCCGGTCGCGAGCAATCCGAGGTGATCGCTCGGGGCGGAGAGGTACGTTTCCACGCCGACGAGGTGTTCCAAACGGCCGTCGATCTCCTCGACGAGCTTCGGGCCGAGGCGGAGATGGTGGCATCGGGCCTCGAAGCGCCTCTTCAAGGAGCCCGGACCGAGAATCCAATAACGATCACTCCTCCCGACCTCGATCAGAACGACGGTGGGGGAAATGGGAAGGGTGGGGGAGGCGGCGGAGACGGCTGAGGAACCGGGCTCTCCCGGCGGATCGGCGACCCGCGGGGCGGGCTCGGCCGGACCGCAGAGCGGCAACGGTCGCGTCACGACTTTCGAGCACTCTTACGGATTCCCCTTCGATTCCTTCCAACGCCGCGGCGTGCGCGGCCCTCGATGACGGCTCCTCGGTGCTAGTCGCGGCTCCCACGGGAGCCGGCAAGACCGTCGTCGGAGAGTTCGCAGCATGGCTTGCGCTGGAGGGCGGGGGCAAGACCTTCTACACGACGCCTATCAAGGCCCTCTCCAATCAGAAGTTCAACGACTTCCTCGGTCTCCACGGCGCGGGCAATGTCGGTTTGCTAACCGGAGACAACTCGATCAACGGAAGTGCCCCGATAGTGGTGATGACGACGGAGGTCCTCCGAAACATGATCTACGAGGACTCGCCCGATCTGGCCGGACTCCGGTACGTGGTGCTCGATGAGGTGCACTATCTACAGAACCCTTATCGAGGTGGCGTATGGGAAGAGATCCTCATCCATCTGCCCGTCGACGTTCAGACGGTCTCACTGTCGGCGACCGTGAGCAACGCCGAAGAGTTCGCGGAGTGGCTCCAGACACTGCGCGGCCGGGTCGAGGTGATCATCGAGGAGCAGAGACCCGTCGAGCTCCAACACTGGTACTTCACCGTCGACGATCTGACGCCTATGTTCATCCGTGGTTCGGATGGGTCCTTGATCCCGAATCCCCGAGCCCGCGATTCGGAGAGGCGCCGCCACAGAGACCGCAGCCGGCCGCAAAGGGGCCGCGGTCGACCTCGAGAATCGGGACGGATCCGCATCCCGTATCGCGCCGACGTTATCGAGCGCTTGGAGATCGAGCGCATGCTCCCCGCTATCTATTTCATCTTCAGTCGTAAGGGATGCGACGAAGCCGTTCGCCAATGCCTTCGTGAGAACGTGAGGCTCACGACTGAGGAAGAGAGCCGTCAGATCGTGGAGTACGCGGAGATGCGAGTGACCGAGCTCACTCCCGAAGAGCTGGATGTTCTCGGCTTCGACGATTGGATCACCGGACTCGGGCGGGGTGTGGCCGCTCATCATGCAGGGATGATCCCGCCGTTCAAGGAGACGGTCGAGGAGCTCTTCACCCGAGGCTTGGTGAAGGTCGTGTTTGCCACCGAAACCCTCGCCCTGGGGATCAATATGCCCGCCCGCTCGGTAGTGATCGAGAGCCTGATGAAGTTCACCGGAGAGAAGCACGAGCGCATGAAGCCCGGCGAGTACACACAGCTTGCCGGCCGTGCCGGACGAAGAGGCATCGACAAGCTGGGCCACTGCGTCGTTCTCGCACAGCGGTTCGTGCGCTTCGACGAGATCACCACACTCGCTTCGACGAGGACCTATCCGCTCCAATCGTCGTTCCAGCCCTCGTACAACATGGCCGTAAACCTCGTGCGCAACTACGAGCGGAGCGATGCCGAGCACCTCGTCAACTCGTCCTTCGCGCAGTTTCAGGCGGACCGTGACGTGGTTCGGCTAGAGAAGGTCAAGGAGCACGACGAAACCTATTTGGCCTCGTACCACGAGCGTATGCATTGCGACCTGGGCGACATCGAGGAGTACGGCAGATTGCGAGAGCGGTTGGAAAGCCTGGAGAAGAGCCAGGCCTCGCACTCGGGCCGGGAGTTGTTGTCCGCCGTTACCGAGGCGATCCACGAGCTTAGGCCGGGAGACGTCATCCACTTCCCGCATGGGAAGCGGCGCGGCCGGTACGTCGTGGTCGAAGTCGCGCAGAAACGTTCGGAGCGCTTCCCCAAGGTAGTGGTGCTCTCTCCCGAGCGCTCGATAGGTGGCTTCCTCCCCGGCGACTTCCGCGACCCTCCGAGACCGGTCGGTCACGTCGATCTCCCGAAGAACTTCAGCGTCAGGAACACGCGGGCGCGCCGGGAGGTGGCGCAACAGTTGAGCGGCTTGAAGATCAAACCGCCTCCTCGGAAACTCCGATCGCCGGGAGACGCCGAGGACCTGAAATCCCTTCGCCGTTCGGTGGAGAACCACCCCGTTCACAACTGCCCCGACCTGACCCGGCACCTCTACTACGCGACCCAGGCAGAACGCGTCGAGGAGAACCTCCGCAGGATCGGGAAGCGCATAGGGCGCCGTTCGGGAACGCTCGCACGTCGCTTCGCGAAAGTGCTCGAGGTGCTTGAGGATCTCGGCTATGTCGAGGGTTGGATGCTCACCAAGAAGGGGGAGTTGCTGACCCGCGTGTACAACGAGGCCGATCTCCTGGTCGTCGAGGCACTCGAGCGCGACCTCTTCGAACCCCTGCGAGCTCCCGATCTCGCCGCTCTGCTGTCCACACTCGTCTATGAAACCCGGGGTCCCGACCAGGAGACACACATCGAATTGCCCAACGCAGCCACCGCGCAGACGTGGCGCCAGCTCATGAAGATGTGGAGACACATCTCCCGGGAGGAAGATGCCCGAGGTCTGGCACTCACGCGCGAGCCGGACCCCGGCTTCGCCCAGCGTGCCTATCTGTGGGCGAGCGAGGTCCCGTTCGACGAGGTGCTCGGACCCGATGACGCTCCCGGAGACTTCGTGCGGTCGGTCAAGCAGTTGGTGGATCTGCTGCGCCAACTTGAGGAGATAGCCCCGAACCCACAACTGACCGACAAGCTGCGCACCGCCATCGACGGCCTCCATCGAGGCGTGGTCGCCTACTCATCGGTAGGCCCCTAAGCCGCGTGTCCTGCGGTCCGCCTTCGACTAACGCCCCGCGGTTCCTGCGTGGGAGGATTGGCCCATGAGAGACGTCTACGTGGTCGACGCGGTCAGGACACCGATGGGGCGCTTCGGCGGTGCGTTTGCCCAGGTGCGGCCCGACGACTTAGCGGCTCATGTGATCGCGGCGCTCGTGGAGCGCAACGCCGTGCCTCCCGATCGGATCGACGACGTCCAGTGGGGGGCCGCGAACCAAGCCGGCGAGGACAATCGCAACGTGGCCCGGATGGCGGCGCTGCTGGCCGGTCTCCCCGTGGAAGTGCCAGGAGCAACCGTGAACCGGTTGTGCGGGTCCGGCCTCGAGGCGATCAACTCGGCCTATCGGCAGATCCGTTCGGCGGAGGCCGAGATCGTTCTGGCCGGCGGGTCCGAGTCGATGACGCGTGCGCCGTTCGTGACGGCCAAGGCAGACAAGGCGTTCTCTCGAACCGCGGAGACCTACGACACGACCATCGGGTGGCGGTTCGTGAACCCTCGCTTGGCCGAGCTTTACGGCTCGCACGCGATGGGCGAGACGGCAGAGATCATCGGGCGCGAGTACGGCATCACTCGTGCAGCGCAGGACGAGTTCGCGCTGGAAAGTCATCGGCGTGCGATCGCCGCCAGGGACGAGGGACGCTTCAAAGAGGAGATCGTGCCGGTGGAGGTGCCCCAGCGCAAGGGCGACGCCATCGTGATCGACCAGGACGAGCCTCCTCGGCCCGACACCTCTCTCGAAGCCCTCGGCCGCCTCCGGCCAGCCTTCGTCAAGGAGGAAGGGACCGTGACCGCGGGCAACTCGTCGGGCGTGAACGACGGGGCCTCGGCCGTCTTGATCGCTTCGAAAGAAGCGGTTGAAGAACTCGGGTGGCAACCGCTTGCGCGTGTGGTCACCTCTGCGGTGGCAGGGGTCGAGCCGAGACGGATGGGGGTCGGCCCGGTCTTCGCGACGCTCAAGGCGCTCGATCGCGCCGGTCTCTCGATCGACGACATCGATCTCATCGAGCTCAACGAAGCCTTCGCCGCTCAGAGCCTCGCCTGTATCAAAGAGCTGGGACTCGATCTCGCCAAGGTCAACGTCAACGGAGGAGCGATAGCTCTAGGTCACCCGCTCGGCTGCTCGGGCGCACGGATCCTCACCACGCTCGTTCACGAGCTCTCACGGCGCGAGGAGCGTTTCGGGCTGGCGACGATGTGCATCGGAGTCGGGCAGGGCATAGCGACGATCGTCGAGCGTGCCGCCGGCGACTGAGCTCGTCCGCTTACTGGGCGAAGCTAGCGTCGGCATCGACCCAGGCGACCTTCAGAACCACACCTTCGACTTGACGCCGCGCGCGCTGGTCGCCGTACGTCGTGGAGCTATCGGCCCCCAGCCGAGCGCCGTTGTCAGGCCCAAGGCGTCCTCGGAAGTCTCAGATCTCCTGGCCTGGGCCGATGGATCGCGCACCCCTATCGTGCCCTTCGGCGGCGGATCGGGCGTGTGTGGAGGTATCGCTCCCGATGGAGGGGTCGTCGTCTCAACGTCCGGGCTGGATGCGATCGAGGACCTCGACGACAAGAGCCTCCTCGTGCGTGTCGGCGCAGGGGTCAACGGCGGCAGGCTCGAGAGACACCTCAACGAAAGCGGCTACACATTGGGTCACGCGCCTCAGAGCATCGAGATCTCGACGGTAGGGGGCTGGATCGCAACCCGTGCCTGCGGGCAACTCTCCGCTCGCTACGGAGGCATCGAGGACGCGGTCGCGGATCTGGAGGTGGTCCTTCCAGACGGCCGGGTTCTCACCTCGCCTCTCGTTCCCCGAGCTTCAACCGGCCCGGATCTGGCCAACCTGATGCTCGGCTCCGAAGGCGCATTCGGTATCGTCACCGCCGCCACTTTGCGCGTTCACCCCATCCCAGATGACCGCCACGACCTCTGTCTGGTTTTCGAGCACATGAGCGACGGAGTCGCAGCCTGTCGCGCATTGGCGCAGTCCGATCTTGCTCCCACTCTCGTGCGCCTCTACGACCGCGAGGACGCATTCGTCGCGTTCAGGAATATCGATCTCGATCCCCGAGCATCCGGTCCTGTTGCTTTCGTTCGAGGGACGCGGAGCGGCCGAGCGTGCCGCGTTGGCGACGACTCTGGGCGGGAAGCTTGGTGACCTTGCCCTCGTCGAGCACTGGTGGGCGCATCGGAACGACGCCGTGGACGACTACCTCAGGGTGATGGCGGGTCAAGGCATCCTCGGCCCCCACGCGATGGTCGACACTATGGAGGTCTCGGCGACCTGGTCTCGCCTTCGTGACGTCTACCACTCGATGAAGGAGGCCTTGAGCGCCGGCGCCGATATCTGCGGCTGTCACGTGAGCCACGTCTATCCGCACGGCGCTTGCCTCTACTTCACGCTCGCCTCCTCGTGTGAGAGCGACGACGAGGCCCTGAAGCGCAACGATCGCTGGTGGGAGCTGGGCATGAGCGCGTGCCTCGACAACGGGGGAGCGATCAGTCATCACCACGGGATCGGCAGGCTGAAGGCGCGCTCGGTTCCCCACACACCTTGGTGGTTGGTGGGACGTGCTCGTCGAGGCCAAGCGCGTTTTCGACCCTCACGGGATCATGAACCCCGGGGTGTTGGGACTTTGAAAGATGCACCAATGGTTCTCATATGCAACCGGCGGTCGGGGCGCGGTGGAGTCGCCAAGGCGCTGCCCGAGGTCGAGAGGCACCTGCGCGAGCGCGGGCTTCCCTACCAGATCGCGGAGACTGAGCGCCCCGGCCACGCTACCGAGTTGGCCCGCGCCGCCATCGAGGGCGGCAGCAAGCTCGTCGTCGCGATGGGCGGGGACGGGACGATCCTCGAAGTGGTCAACGGCATGATCCGCGATGACGTGGCCATCGACCCCGAGGCTGCGCTCGGCGTGGTCGCGGCCGGCACCGGCTCCGACTTCATCAAGACGTTTGGCATCCCGGCCATGGCCGGACATGCGGTCGCCCATCTCGACGGGCCGGAGTCCTTTCTTATCGACGTCGGCAAGATCACCTACCAGCACGACGGGGTCGAGACGACTCGGTACTTCGCCAACATCGCGGAGGCCGGGATAGGAGCCGACGTGGTCGCGCGCGCGGCTCGCCTGCCCGCGCTGGCTGGGCCCCACCGTCTATCTCGTTGCCTTCTGGTTAACCATGAGGAAGCATCGGGCGGCGCAAGTGAAGATCGATCTGATCGATCGCTCCTACGAGGGCCGAATGAACAACATGGTCGTGGCCAACGGACAGTTCTTCGGGGGAGGGATGAAGATCGCACCGAAGGCCGCCCCCACCGACGGTTTGCTCGACATCCTCGTCGAGCACGCTCGCAAACGCGAAGCGATCGCCCTGATGCCGAAGATCTACAAAGGAACGCACCTCCCGCATCCGGACATCGACCTTTACAAGCGCGTCAGGGCAACGATCACGGCGGACCGACCTCTGCTCATCGAGGCCGACGGCGAAGTGCTCGGCCACACGCCGGCGACCTTCGAGGTGCTCCCCGACGCGATCCGCCTGAAGGTCTAGTCTCCGCCGATGCCTTTAATCGAGTTACCCCAGGTGACCGTCCGCTACGAGGATTCGGGCGGGGACGGCGCGGCCATCTTGTTCAGTCACGGGATCTTCATGGATCACGAGATGTGGGCGCCTCAGGTCGCGAGCTTGCGCAGCGAGTTCCGCTGCGTCGCGTACGACGAGCGAGGCCACGGCGACTCTGTTGCATCCGGCTCGTGGAGCTACTGGGACATGGCTAACGACGCGGTCGCGCTTCTCGACCATCTGGGGATCGATCACGCCTTCTTCGTCGGCATGTCGCAAGGCGGCTTCCTGTCCCTGCGCGCCGCGCTCACCGCGCCCGAGCGTGTGCGGGGACTGGTGCTCGTCGACTCTCAGGCCGGCGTCGAGGACCCGGCGCACCTTCCCGGATACGAGGCCATGGTCCAGCAGTGGTCCACGAAGGGCCCGAGCGTCTCGTTGGGCGAGGCCAGCGCGGCGATCATCCTCGGTCCTGCAGACCACGAGCCGTGGATCGGCAAGTGGATGACGAAGCCGAACGACTACCCGGTGGAGCCGATGAAGACCCTGACCTCGCGCGGGGACATCCACGACCGCTTGCCCGAGATCGCGTGCCCGGCCCTCGTTATCCACGGCGAGATCGACGCGGCCATTCCCATGGAGCGCGCCGA
The DNA here is from genome assembly GCA_963786155.1 of uncultured Actinomycetes bacterium. Classification (GTDB taxonomy): domain Bacteria; phylum Actinomycetota; class CADDZG01; order CADDZG01; family WHSQ01; genus CAWAXW01. Next base: position 1,536,841 of record CAWAXW010000006.1, read on the forward strand.
GGCCCTGTGCGCGGGCCTGAGCGGATGCGAGGGCGTGCTACGCATCGAAGGCGCAGGCCACGCGGCGAACCTCAGCCATCCCGGCATCGTCACGGAAGCCATCCGCGACTTCTGCCGCCGCCACGCCGGTTAGCCGCCCACTTCGGCGAAAAATTTGCGCAGGTCTTCGGACAGGCGCGCCGGGAACTCGATCGGTAGGTAGTGCGAGGCCTTCTCGTACACGACCATCCGGGCCCCGGGGATGTCTTGCGTCATCTTGCCCATATGGCGCACGGACGTGAAGTGGTCCTTCTCTCCGGCTATGACGAGCGTGGGCGCCTCGATCGTTTCGAGGATGTCCGATGCCGGATCGCCGGCGAGCGCCTCGTAGGTCGCCAGCAGAGACCTCAGGTCGCAGCGGGCCATTCCCTGGAGCACCTCGACCAGGGCAGGGATGTCGGCGGTCGCCCCAACCAGTCCCGACTGGCGCACGAGACCCGCCAGCTCCGGTCGTGAGGTCAATCCCCGGAGCGGCCCTTCGAGGAATCCTGCGAAGTGCTTTGCGACCCCCATCACGGTGGGAAGGAATCCCGCGATCTCGAGATGGCGGATCGAGCTCGTCACCGAATAGCCCTGGGCGCCGCTGATCAGAACGAGGGCGCGGACCCTGTCGGGATAGCGATGCGCGATCTCGAGGGCGATCCGCGTGCCGTTGCTCCACGAGGCGATCACGAAATCGTCTGCGTCGGTGTCGTCAAGCGCCGCCATCGCGTCTTCGGCATGCGCGCCGGCATCGATGCGATCGGATCGTGGCGCCTCCGACTCGAGCAGCCCTCTGAGGTCCCAGGTGACGATCGGTCGCTCCCTGACGACGTCGACCAGGGACTTGCTCCACATCACCATGTCGGCCCCCACCGCGTTGCACACCAGCAGCGGCGTGCTGCTGGCGGAGCCGAATCGCCTCACCGCGATGACCGTGCCGTCGAACGACTGGACGAACGAGGAATCGGTATCGAAGGGTCCGGTCATCCGGTCCACCTGGCTGCGTCGCCCGCGGGGGGAGCGGGGGCGGTCGACAGGGGAAGTCCGCGCTCACGTTCGACGGCCGCGCGATGAGCGGCGACCTCGGTGGCGCTTCTCTCCGAGTCCCAGCCGTGGACCTGGGCCATGAGCTCCACCGCGCGCGAGCCCGGCCCGATGCCCGCAGAATGGTCGGTGATCGCCAGTCGCGCTCGTCGCGGCAAGGAAATCGGATAGATGCACGGCCATCTCGGCCGTCGCGCAGTAAACGGCTTCGGCTCCTATCGGAAGAGTGCCAGGGCCCAGCGGCGCGGCCAGCTCTGGAAACTCGTCCACGACGTCGAGAACTTCGAAGGCGCGGTCGCCGTAGGCGCGCACCAGGTTGTCGGCAGCAACCGGGTCCACCTCGAGCGCACGAGCGCGGCGGGCAACGGCATCTTGCAATGCATCGAGATCGCTCACGCCCAAACGGATCCAGCGTGTGCGCGACTTCGCTCCCGGAGCCAGGTCCTCGATCACATGGTCGACGGCATCCACGGCCATCCTGCGGTACGTGGTCATCTTGCCTCCGGTGATGCCTGCGATCCCGGGAGCGATGTCGAACACTCGATGACGACGGGACAGGTCGGCTGTTGCTCCCGCCTTCCCGGCGATGAGCGGACGCAACCCTGCGTAAGCCCCCGCGATGTCTTCAACTCCGAGATCCAGCTCGAATGCCGCGTTGAGTGCGTCGAGGCAGTAGTCACGATCTTGCGGCTCGACGCTCGGTGAATCGATCTCGCCTTCATAAGGAGTGTCGGTGGTTCCCACGAGGATGGCATCGAGCCAGGGGATGACGAACAGCATCCGCTTCCGCTCCGCATCCGGGATGAACGCTGCGCTCTCGCCCAGCGGGATCGGCGTCTCTGCGAAAGATGAGGTGGATCCCCTTCGACGGCCGTAACCTCGCCTCGATGCCGGGATCGATCAAGGAATTGACCCGGTCGCCCCACACGCCCGCCGCGACGATGATCTTCTTGGCTCGTATCCGCAACTCCGCTCCGGTTAGCGAATCTTCGACGGTCGCTTCGCACATTGACTCCGACGATTCCAGATCCCGGGCAGGCGCGTGGTTCACAACGGTCGCTCCGAATCGCCGGGCCTGGATCAGGTTCTCCATGACCAGCCTGACGTCGTCTGTCTTGGAGTCGTAGAAGAGGAATCCGCCTCGCAGCTTCTCTTTCGGAAGGGCGGGAACGCGCTGCTCGACCTCTTCTCGTTCGAGATAGCGATGCACGTGCAGGTTTTTGAAGCTGGCCAGCGCGTCGTAGGTCCACAACCCCACGCCGAACTTGGCCCTGATCGATCGGCGCGAGACCGGGATGACGAAGGGGATGGGCTCGACAAGGTGGGGGGCGAGCCGGGCGAGCAGCTCGCGTTCGGTGGAGGCCTCCCTTACGAGCGCGAAGTCCCTCTGTTCGAGATAGCGGAGCCCGCCGTGGATGAGCTTCGAGGACTTGGACGACGTCCCCGATGCGAAGTCGCGCCCTTCAACCAGACCGACCTTGAGGCCTCGCCCGGTCGCATCCAGAGCTATGCCGGCCCCCGTGATCCCGCCCCCCACGATGAGGAGGTCGAGCTCCGTGGAGGCGAGGCGGTCGAGAGCGTCGGCGCGCGAGCCGAGAGCCGGGACCCTCACACCAGGTCCACGGCCCAGCGAACGACGACTACGGCGCCCACGATGAGCAACACCGCCGCCACCAGAACGAGAGGGCCCACCCACCAATCCATGCCCCGGCCCAGGGGATCGGAATCGGCCTCGACCTCTGATATCCGCCTCACAACGAGCTGGGGACCGCCCATCTGGGCGAAGTGGAGGTGCTCGCGATCGCCCTCGATCACGTCCGCCAGCCCCTGGAGGAGGTCAATCAGCTCCTGATCCTCCACGGTGACGGTGACCTCTTTGAGCGATTCGCCCGAGCGATCCTCGATCTTCATCCCGATTATTCTCCCGCACATGCCCGCCGACCTGAGGCTTCTGAGTGAGGACGAGCGCGCGCTCGCCCAACTGGTCCGCGAGTTCGCATCCGAGCAGGCCGCGCCCGCGGCGGCCGGCTACGAGGAACGCTCCGAGGATCCGGCCCCTCTCTACGCACAGCTGGCCGAGCTAGGGCTCGCCGGTATCTCGTTCCCCGAGGAGTACGGGGGCAGCGGCCAGCCCTACGCGACCTATCTCGTGGCGCTCGAGGAGTTGGCCCACGCCTACATAGCGCTTTCCATCGGGCTCTCTGTGCACACGCTCTGCGCGTTCGCGGTGAACACGTTCGGCTCCGACGCGCAGAAGAAGGAGGTCCTCACCAAGCTGACGACGGGGGAGTGGTTCGGCGCGTACTCGCTGTCCGAGCCCGAATCCGGGTCGGATGCCGCCGCGCTGACGACTAAGGCCGTGCGCTCGGGCGACGGATACGAGCTCAACGGCTCCAAGGTGTTCTGCACGCGCGGAGCCGAAGCCGACGTCGTCCTGCTCATGGCGCGCACGGGCGATCCCGGAGCCAAGGGCATCTCGACCTTCTTGGTGGACAAGGGGACCGCGGGTTTCTCGGGGTCCAAGAAGGAAGACAAGATGGGTTGGCGGAGCTCGCCGACCTGGATGCTGGCACTCGACGGCGCTCACATCCCCGAGTCGCGGCGCCTCGGGGACGAGGGGATCGGCTTCCGCATCGCCCTCGCATCGCTCGACTCGGGGCGGCTGGGGATCGCGGCGTGTGGGGTCGGCCTGGCCCAGGCTGCATTCGACGCGGCACTAGCGTTCACGACCGACCGCGAGCAGTTCGGCAAACCGGTCGCCGCTAACGAAGGCATCCAGTTCATGCTCGCCGACATGGCCACGCAGATCGAAGCCGGTCGCCGGCTCTACAGGCATGCAGCTCAGTTGCGAGATGCGGGAGAGGAATACTCGATCCAAGCCGCGCAAGCGAAGCTGTTCTGCACCGACGTTGCTATGAAGGTCACAACCGACGCGGTCCAGCTACACGGCGGGTACGGATACATCACCGAATACCCGGCCGAGCGCTACATGCGCGAGGCGAAAGCACTCCAGATAGTCGAGGGCACGAACCAGATCCAGCGCTACGTGATCGGCCGCAAGCTGACGGGCCTCTGATCATGTGTCGTCGGCAGGAACGGGTCGGTGCTCGAAGGGGGTCGAGAGCACGATCGTCGCTCTGGTCGTGACTTCCAGCTTGCCGCGCAGGGAATCGAGGATCTCTTCGAGCTCGTGCGTACTTGCCGCTCGCACGACCACTACGTATGAGTTGTCGCCCGCGACCGAATAGAGGCTCTCAACCCTCGGAAGCTCGGCGACGAGTCCTGGGATGTCGGGGGGTGAGCTCGGCTGGAGGGCGACGCTCACGAGGGCGGTGATCGGCAGGCCCAGCGCGTCGAGATCGACGTCGGCGCGATATCCCCGGATCACCCCGGCGGACTCGAGCTTTCGGACCCGATCGTGGATCGAGCTGGCCGCGAGGCCCACACGCTTGCCGATCGTCCCGTAGGTCAATCGGGCATCCTCCCGCAAAAGGGCGACGATCTGCCTATCCTTCGCGTCTAGCCGAACTGAGTTCCGTTGAGAGCTTCTATCGTCTAATATCATTCGGTCAGCTTAGTCCACGACCGGAGGACGTCAAGCACGTGAGCCAGCCTGCCCCCAGCCTGCACCCCTTGCGGGCCCATGCCAGCGAGCAGCCCTACCGCTATGAGCGGGGCCCCTTCCTCGAGCCCGACTGGCGGCGGCTGCCGGGCTTCCGGGACGTGACCGAGGAGCAATGGCTCAGCGCGCGCTGGCAGCGCCAGCACACGGTCAAAGACCTGGATGGTCTCGCCCGGGTCTTCGGGGAGCACCTGCCTGCCGATCTCGTCGATTCGATACGCCGCGACCAGTCGGAGCGGGCCACGATGTCGATGCTGATACCGCCCCAGATGCTCAACACGATGGACGAGACCGATCTGTGGGGCGATCCCATCCGGCGCTACATGCTTCCGGCGTTCGCGGATCGCAAGCGCCGGTGGCCGAGCCATCCCATGGCCGTGCGAGACAGTCTCCATGAGGCCGACATGTGGGCCGTGGAGGGACTTACGCACCGCTATCCCACGAAGGTCCTCGCCGAGTTGCTATCGACGTGCCCTCAGTACTGCGGTCATTGCACGCGCATGGACCTTGTTGGCAACAACGTCCCGCAGGTCCTCAAGCACCGGTTCGAGATGCGCCAGAAAGAGCGCCACGAGGCGATACTCGAGTATCTGCGGGCAACTCAGAGCGTTCGAGACGTCGTGGTCTCTGGCGGCGACATCGCCAACCTTCCGATCGCTCACCTGGAGGAATTCGTCTCGGCCTTGCTCGACATCGAGAACGTCCGGGACATCAGGCTCGCGACGAAGGGACTGATGGGACTCCCTCAGCATTTCCTGCAGGACGACGTGCGGGCGGGAATGGGGCGACTGGCCGCCAAGGCGAACGCCCGCGGCGTCGACCTCGCGATCCACACGCATATCAACCACCCGCGGTCGGTGACGCCGCTGGTTGCTCGAGTGACGCGCGACTTGCTCGACCTCGGTTTCCGGGACGTGCGCAATCAGGGCGTGCTGATGCGGGGAGTGAACGACTCGCAGGAGGCGCTGCTCGATCTCTGCTTCGTGCTGCTGGACGAAGCGAAGATCATGCCCTACTACTTCTATATGTGCGACATGATCCCCAACGCCGAGCACTGGCGCACGTCGCTGGATCAGGCGCAGAAGTTGCAGCACGCGATCATGGGCTACCTGCCGGGGTTCGCAACGCCTCGCATCGTCTGCGACGTTCCCTATGTGGGCAAGAGATGGGTGCATCAGGTCGAGACCTACGACCGCGTCCTCGGCATCTCGACGTGGACCAAGAACTACCGCACCGGAATCGAGTACGACGATTCGGATGCACTAACTCGCAGATACGAGTACTACGACCCGATCGACACCCTCGGCGAAGAAGGCCGCCTCTACTGGCGCCAGCGAGCGGCAAGCGCCTGATGGAGCGTTTCGGTACGCACCGCTCTCTGCAACCGGCCGGGGCATTGCCTCAGCAAGCCCATGTGCTCGACGCGCAGGCACCACTTCAAGCCGACGAGATAGCGATCGACGTCGATTACCTGAATGTCGACTCCGCGTCCTGGGCCCAGTTGAGAGAGGAGACGGGCGGTGAGGCGGCCGCGCTCTCGGCTCGGCTGCTAGCGATCGTGGATGAGCGCGGGAAGCTGCACAACCCCCTTACGGGCTCGGGAGGGATGCTGGTCGGCACGGTGAGTCAGGTGGGATCGCACCGCATCGAGCCCGCCGTAGGGGACCGGATCGCGTCGCTCGTGTCCCTGACTCTCACACCACTGAAGATCGACGAGGTAGTCGATCTCGATCCGATGTCTGAGAAGGTCCGGGTGCGCGGGCGCGCGATCCTGTTCGGCTCTTCGAACTATGCGCTGCTCCCGGCCGACATCGACGAACGCGCGGCGCTCGGGCTACTCGATGTCTGCGGCGCGCCGGCGTGGATGCGGGCCCTCGCTCGTCCGGGCATGGATGTCGTGGTGATCGGTGCCGGGGGGAAGTCGGGGATGCTTTCCTGCGCCCAAGCGGCCGAGTCGGTCGGGCCCGATGGGCGTGTGATCGGCCTCTGCTGGCCCGAGCCCACCGTGCTCGCCGCCAAAGAAGCGGGAGCCGAAGTGATCGCGGTCGATTGCACCGATGCGATGGAGGTGTGCGAAGCCGTCACCGAGGCCCTCGAGGGCGGACTGGCCGACCTTGTGTTCTCGTGTGCCAACGTGCCTGGATGCGAGGGCGGCGCGATCCTGGCGTGTGACGACGGGGGCCGCGTAGTGTTCTTCTCGATGGCGACATCATTTTCGAGCGCGGCGCTGATTGCCGAGGGGCTGGGCAAGTCGTGCGAGTTGACGATCGGCAACGGCTACGTACCGGGCCACGCCGAATTGGCGCTCGATCTCGTCAGGCGCCATCCGGCGCTCCTAGCCAGGTTCTCGGCATGATCTTGTTCAAGGGTGGGCCCATCCATACCCTGGCCGGCGGCCACGCTGATTGGGTTCTCGTCGATGGGGGAGCGATCGCGTCGGCCGGCGCCGGCGATCCGCCGCCCGCCGACGAAACCATCGACCTCGACGGCGCGACTCTGGTGCCAGCATTCTGTGATGCGCACGTTCATCTGCCGGCGACCGGGCTGTACGCGGCCGGGCTGGACTTCCGTGACGTGCGCAGCGCCGACACCATCCTCAGTGCCTTCGCCGAGCGAGCGTCAAGTGGTACCGGCGTGTTGTTCGGCGGGAACTTCGAGGACCCGCTCGATCGTCCTCTGCTTGCGAGCGATCTCGATCGCGCGGTAGGCGACGCCCCCGCGTTGCTAGCCCGCGCCGACATGCACTCGTGCATCGTCTCCTCGCGCCTCCTACTGGCACTCGAGTTGGAAGGCATCGAAGGCGTAGACCGCGACGCGGACGGCCAGCCCACCGGCTACCTTCGGGAGCAGGCCGCCGCGCAAGCTTGGCGATGGTTCGACGACAATCTCCCCGAGCGCCAGCAGCACGAGGCCATCGACGGCGCGGCTCGACTTGCGTACTCGAGGGGCGTCGCCAGCGTCCACGAGATGTTTGTGGTCGAGTGGCGAGGGTGGGCTTCCTACGACGTCTTCCGGGCGGCGATCGAACCCCTCGCTCTCAACGTCGTCACCTACCTGGGCACCGACGAGGTCGAGAAGGTGCTCGGCTTCGGCCACGACCGGATCGGAGGCGACTACTTCCTCGACGGCGCCTTCGGATCCCACACGGCCTGGATGAAGGAGCCTTTCTTCTCGCCTCCGCCGAGCGGCTCGTCTCCTCACGGGATCTCCTACAGAGACGACGACGATCTGCTGGCGTTCTTCTCGGCCGCCCAAGGAGCGGGCTTGCAGGTGGGCGTGCATGCGATCGGAGACGCCGCCATTGAGCAGGCGATCGCAACGTGGGAGCGCGTCGCAGCCGATGTGGGACGCGAGGCCGTCATCGCCTTTGGCCATCGCATCGAGCACTTCGAATGCGCTTCGGACGATCACATCGCCCGCGCCGCCTCACTGGGGCTCAGGGCGAGCGTCCAACCGGCGTTCGACCGCCTATGGGGAGGCGACTCGGGCCTTTACGCTGAGCGCATCGGCTGGGATCGGGCCCGCGACATGAACCGATTCACGTCCATGCGTCGAGCCCTGTCGATCGGCGCGGGCTCGGACTCGACGGTGACGCCCCTAGATCCGTTCGTGCAGATGGCCTCGTTGCGTGCCCATCACGTGCCCGACGAGTGCATGGGCGCTCAGGACGCCCTCCGAGCCCATACGGTGGACGGGCATGCGCTTGCAGACGACTCGACGCGGGGCACCCTCGCGGTTGGGAAGGTCGCGGACCTCGCTGTTTTGGACCGCGACCCCCTGGACGTCGACCCCGACGAACTGCTCAAGACCGAGGTGTTGTCGACTTGGATCGCCGGCGAACAGGTGTGGCCGTGAAGCGCGCCGTGGGCAAGCTGCGCATCGATCAGAACGCTGTCCTCGAATGCCGGGAGCTTGCAGAGGAGATAGCGCGGCCCATCGACGATCTTGCCCGCTCGCACACGACGGTCTCGATCGAGCGTGCCGCCCTTCGCCTCGTGGGCGTGGACGGCATCGAGGGCGATGGGGACACAGCGGTTCCTATCCCTAACCGGGTTGTCGACGAGATCAGAGCGGCGGTCGGGCTCGAGCGCGGAGTCCTCGTCCCGTTCTTCCATGCCGTCGAGACCGGCTGCGGGCACATCCAGAGCACGGCCGACGAGATCGCTCGCAAGGAGCGCGTACCGGAGTGGCCCGAGGGCATCGACCTCGATATCGCGACGATCCGCGCCCGCAACGAAGCCGAGTCAGCGGTCGACCGCATCGCCGCGACGGCCCCGTCTCGCGCCGAGCTCATCGACGCCATGGGCGATGCCCCGCGGCCGTGGATGTACCTGATCGTTGCTACCGGCGACATCTACGAGGACATCCCTCAGGCCCAGGCCGCGGCGCGCAACGGTGCCGACGTCATCGCCGTGATCCGCTCGACCGGCCAGTCACTGCTCGACTACGTCCCCTACGGCGCGACCCGAGATGGTTTCGCCGGGACGTTCGCCACCCAGGAGAACTTCCGGCTGATGAGGGCGGCCCTCGACGAGGTCGGGGCCGAGCTGGGTCGCTACATCAGATTGACGAACTATGCGAGCGGACTCTGCATGCCGGAGATCGCGGCCATGGCCGCGCTGGAGCGCTTGGACATGATGCTCAACGACTGCATGTACGGGATCGTGTTCCGCGACATCAACATGCAGCGGACGTTCGTCGACCAGCACTTCTCCCGGATGGTGCATGCGCTCGCCGGCATCGTCATCAACACCGGTGAGGACAACTACCTGACCACCGCCGACGCGGTCGAGTCCGCGCATACGGTGCTTGCATCCCAATTCCTCAACGAGCGGCTCGCGTTGACGGCCGGCCTGCCGGCGGGTCTCATCGGGCTGGGCCACGCATTCGAGATCGATCCGGAGGTCCCGGACCAGATCCTGCTCGAGATCGCCCATGCCCAACTGATCCGAGAGTGTTTCCCCGAGGCGCCGCTCAAGTACATGCCTCCGACCAAGCACATGACCGGCAACGTTTTCCAGGGGTACCTCTACGACGGGATGTTCAACCTCGTGGGTTCGCTCACAGGTCAGGACATCATGCTGCTCGGGATGTTGACCGAGGGCATCCACACGCCATTTCTCTCCGATCGCGACCTCGCGCTCGAGAATGCCGGCTACATCTTCGGAGGCTCGACGGGTCTTGCCGGCGATATCAGGTTCGAAGAGGGCGGCCTCGTCGAGCGCAGGGCCGCGACCGTGCTCGAGGAGTGCCGCCAGATGCTCCGGAAGGTCGCGGAGACCGGGATGTTCGGTGCGATCGAAGCCGGGATGTTCGCCGACACCGCGCGCAGCCGGACCGGGGGCCGGGGTCTAGACGGGGTGATCGAGCGCGACCCGGCCTATTCCAATCCGGTCGCAGAGTTGCTGACTCAACGCGTCGGAGCCGCCTGATGGAGATCAGGCCTTACGGCGATGCGACGGACGACGGCCGGGTGCAGCTCTCGTTCACGCTCCCGGTGCCCGCCTCCGAGCGCGCCCGCTTAGCAGCGCTCGAGCTCGCCACCAAGATGGGCTTCAAGAGTCCGACCGTGGTGCACATGAAGGCGATGGGCCCGTCGTTCACGTTCTTCATCGTCTACGGCGCGACCGAGCACACGGTCGACCCCGACATGCTGGAGGTACGTGAGCGCGACTTCCCGCTCTTGACCCATGCCGAAGTCAACCAGGCGATCCGCGAGCGCCTGAAGAGACGCCTTGTCGTCGTGGGCGCCTGCACCGGCACCGATGCGCACACGGTCGGCCTCGACGCGATCCTCTCGATGAAGGGGTTCGCCGGCGACCACGGTCTCGAATACTTCCCCGAGATGCAGGTCGTGAACATGGGAGCTCAGGTCGACCCAGTCGACATCGTTTCGGTCACGCGCGAGCAGCATGCGGATGCCGTGCTGGTTTCGCAGGTAGTGACGCAACGCGATGCCCATATCGTGCATCTGAAAGAAGTGCGCGACCAGCTAGAAGCTGCAGGTCTTCGTTCGGGCGTCGTGCTCGTCGGCGGGGGACCGCGCTTCTCACCCGAGCAAGCCGCGGACCTCGGCTACGACCGCATCTTCGGTCGCGGCACCAAGCCCTCGGAAGTCGCGAGCTACCTGGTCACCGCCGTCACCGAGCGTGCATCGTGAGCGTCGGGACCGAGACCACGCTCCGGCTGCGCCTGTCCCAGGCGGATGCCCACTATGGAGGCGATCTCGTTGCGGGCGGGCGGATCATGGAGCTCTTCGGAGACGCGGCCACCGAGCTCTGCATCCGCTCCGACGGAGACGAGGGCCTGCTCGCGAGCTACTCCTCGGTCGAGTTCATCGCCCCCGTCTACGCCGGCGACTTCATCGAGATCCGTGGGGTCATCACACACGTAGGCACCAGGTCGCGCCAGATGACCTTCGAGGCCCGTTGCTACGCCCGAGCCCGGGCCGAAGTCTCTATGTCGGCTGCCGAGCTCCTCAGCGAGCCGATCCTGCTGGCCCGGGCCACAGGTACCTGCGTCGTCCCCGAGTCAGGCTAGGCCCGGGAGGAAGTCCCGTCCGAACCTCGAATCCTCTAAGCAGGGCAGGCGTCGTCAGGCGCCGGCGGCTAACGGACGGAGGCGTCATGACTAAGGCGATCATCGGAGCGGCACTCGCACTGGCATTACTCGTACCTGCGGCAAATGCGGCCAGGATGGAGCCCGAAAGCTGCCTGGCCGTCAATCCAGGTCAGCCGACCTGCAGCATCACCATTACTTCAGAGTCTTCGAGCGGGGTCGTGACCGGCGGGGTCGGGGCGGGCGACTGGAAGGTCGTCGTAACCCGCGGCAAGAAGAAGATCACCTTCAAGCCTCCAAGCGCCGAGCCCGGCCCCGTGAGCTTCCCGTTCCTCCCCGGCGACAAGGTCACGGCCACGGTGGCGAGCGCCGGTGGTTGGGTGCTCGTCGGCCACGACTGAGCCAACCCAACCACGACGCCGGTAGGGTAGCGGCCTGCTGAACGCGGAAGGGGTGATGGGGTGAAAAGAGTCGATGGCATCCGAGCAGTCACATATGACTGCTGGGGGACGCTTCTGAAGGACCGTGATTGGGAGGGCGCCATGGCCAAGAGGGTGGGCGCCCTTCGTCGTTTCGTGGATCTGGATGAGGCCGCGGCGAACGAGCTCGTGTTGGAGGCTTGGGGCCACCATGACGAAGCCTGGAAGCAGGTCGAGACGTTCGGCCCCGGGCGGATGGCCGCGTACTGCCTCGAGTCTCAGGGGATCGACGACGACGATGCCATCAACGAGCTAACCAGAGAGTTCGAAGAGGCCAGCCTCGAGATCGGCGTCGATGCCGTCGACGGTGCGGCCGAGACCCTTCAGGCCCTGCGCGACAAGGACATCGGCCTCGCCCTCATCTGCGACACCGGCCTGACCCCGGGCCGTGTCGTCCGGACTCTGCTCGAAGAAGTGGGTCTGATCGGCTACCTCGAGTGCCTGTGCTTCTCCGACGAGGTCGGCGTACCCAAGCCGGGCTCCGAGATCTTCGCCAAGGCGCTGGCCGAGCTCGGCGTTAGGCCGCCCGAGGCCATCCACGTTGGGGACCTTCGCCGCACCGATATCGCCGGGGCGCGAGATGTGGGGATGCATACCGCTCGCTTCCGGGGTGTCCACGACGATCTCAGCGATTTCGCCGACGGCGAGGTCGTGCTCGAAAGCCACGACCAACTACTGGACGTACTCAGCCTCAGGTAACGAAGCGCGCTACCAACTCGGCCTTGATCACCTTGCCGGTTGCGTTCCGCGGCAGCGACTCGACGAACGCGAAGTATCTCGGCACTTTGAAGCGGCCCACCCGCAGCTCCAGCCACCCTTCGAGCTCCAGCGCCGAAGAGGCCCAGTCTTCTTTCAAGACGATCACGCCGAGCCCCACCTCTCCCCAACGATGGTCGGGGACGCCGATCACAGCCGCTTCCGCGACCGCCGGATGTTCGGCCAGCAGCTTCTCGATCTCGGCCGGGTAGACGTTCTCCCCACCGGAGATGAACATGTCCTTGATGCGATCGACGATGTAGATGTAGCCCTCATCGTCGACCTGTCCGATGTCACCGGTGCGCAGCCAGCCGCCGTGCAAGGCGATCTGTGTCTCTTCACGTTTGCGCCAATACCCTTTCATCACCGACGGGCCGCGAACGACGATCTCGCCTGTCTCATTCGGCCCGACTGCCCGATCGTCGGGATCGAACACCCGAACGTCGGCGAAGAAGTAAGGCCTTCCCGCGGCTCCGGCCTTGCGAACGGCGTCCTCGGGAGGGAGCAAGAGGCAGTTGGGGGCGGCTTCGGTCAACCCGTAGCCTTGCGTGAAAGCCAGGCCCCTGTCGTGATACCGCCGTATGAGCTCGAGTGGCAAGGGAGCACCCCCGCAAACGCAGATACGCAACGAAGAGAGGTCGGCCTCGAGCCAGCGTGGGTGGTCGGCCAGCGCCTGATAGATGGCGGGGACGCCCATCATCGACGTGATCCCGTCGCCTTCCACTAGTTCGAGCACTCGGCCCGCGTCGAAGCCGCTCTCGAGCGCGACACAACCGGCCTTCCACCACACGGCGAACGTGTTCACGTTCCACCCGCCGACGTGGAACATCGGCAAGACCACGAGGCTTCTCTCGTCGCGCTGAAGATCGAGCGCTAACCCGATGTTCAGGTTGGTCCAGAAGAAGTTCCCGTGGGTCAACATCGCGCCCTTAGGGCGTCCCGTCGTCCCGGACGTATAGAAGATGGCAAGAACATCATCCGGCACGACTCGTTCGATGCTCTCGACCGGAATAGACAGCGTTAGCGCGTCCTCGTACGAAGGGTCCTCACCGGCTCCAACGGCGAGCGCCGTCGTGATCTCGGTAGCAGGACCGAACGCCTTCACCGTTTCGAGCAGCTCGGCATCGAAAACGAGCACGCGCGCTCCAGAGTCATTCGTGATGTATTCGAGCTCGGGAGGAGCGAGGCGCGTCGACAGCGGAACGAGGATCGCTCCGAGTCGCGCGCAAGCAAGCAGGAGGTCGACGTACTCGACCCCGTTGTTCAGCAGTGCGGCAACGCGGTCTCCCGGCCCGACTCCGCGGGTCAAGAGGGCCCCAGCACAACGAGCCGCTCGTTCGTCGAGGTCGCCGAAGGAGTAGTCGGCTACTGGGGTTCTGAGGGCGATCCGATCTGGGACCAGCTGGGCCTGCCTCGCGATGAGGAATGCGAAGTTCTCGAACGGCCATCTGCTCATATAGCTGATCCTGCCCCCGACGGCGTGTGCACATGCGGTTGTTCGACGATCACTCGCCACTGCCTCTGTCGGCCATTCCACCGGCACACTTGCGTCCCTTTTGACGCCTACCGCCAGGTTTGATATATGAACGTTAGTTTACCTGGAATGTCTGGGCGGGGTGTCCGTCGAAGGCAGACCGCAAGAATTGAAAGGGCTAGGGGGCGCGGGATGTTGGATAGGCGTTGGATCGCGGTGATGGCCCTGATGGCGCTGGTCGTATCGGCCGCGTGCTCGGGGGAACCCAGGCCCGAAGCGGCCGCGGAGCCGGCCTCGGCCGAAAGCCCTGGGGTCTCTGAGGATGGCGTTGCCGACGCGGGCGATACCTCCAAGAAAAGTGGAACCACCAAGAAAGGCGGTGGGGGTTCCTCCGGCGGAGGGGCGACCACTTCGTCGGGCGGTTCGAGCGTCGGCGGATCGCCAACCTACACGCCCCCGGCCGGTCCCAGCGTGGACGCAAGCGGGAACGCGGTCGACACGAAAGCCCAGATCCGTCGCTCGGAAAAGCTCGAGAAGAAGCTTCCCGACGTCAACCTGTGGCCGGCGAGCACCAGCCGGATGGGGATCACCGACGACACGATCACCTTCTGTTTCCACGCGGCCCTTACCTATGCGGATGTGTTCGACACCCGCGTCGAGGACCTGAACTCGTACTGGGAGGCGGTGAACGCCAACGGCGGGGTGTACGGCAGGAACGTCCAGGTCACCTTCGAAGACGATGCCTATAGGCCCGACGATGCGGTGCAGGCTGCAGAACGCTGCAAGGCCAAAGAGCCCTTCGTCCTCGGCGGCGGCATCGGTTTCGATCAGATCCCGGCGGTGCGGGCATGGAACGAGCAGGAGAACAACCGCTTTCTCTACCTCCACCACATCGCGCAAGAGGATCATTCGAAGCAGTACAGCTACAGCTTCCTCCCGACGGTCGAGCAGTCTGGGACGCTCGCGGCCCGCATGATCTTGAAAAAGCATCGAAGCCAGGACATAGGCGCTATCTGGCGCCAGAGCGATAGCTGGCAGCCGGGTCACAAGACCTTCCTGTCGACCATGGAGCGCGGCGGGGTCGAGCTCGTCGCCGACCTTCCCGTGCAGAAGGACCAAGCCGTCTACAGCCAGCAGATCAATGCGTTGAGCACATCGGGCGCCGAGGTCGTGTTCGTGTGGGAGAACGCCCTCGCCGCCACCGAGATCATCAAGCAGGCGAAGGCGCAGAACTACTCACCGATATGGGTGGTGTTCCCGTTCAACCTCACCGCGGACACGCTGGGCGACGACTCTCTCAACCCCAAGCTCGAGGGCATCGCGGTGGGATGGCGTGCCTATAGCCCGGGCATCCACAACGGTCCCTTCAAGTCGTACGCGGGCGAGATAAAGCGCTTCGAGGCGGCCCTCGACAAGTACGGGACGGCGCAGAAGGGCAACGACATCCTGTGGATGACGTGGATGGGCTTCAAGCAACTACACCAGTTGCTGCTCGATTGCGGCCCCGACTGCGACCGCAACCAGATGGTGGCCCTGATCGATCTCGGGCGTGCACAAGGCAGTCGCGCCCAACTGCAGGTTCGATTTCACACGCAACGGTCACGTCGCGGGCCTCTTCGGCTTGGGCTTCCAGGCGTTCCGCCGCCCGGACGGCGCCGCCGGCTGGCTCGAGACCGACACGTGCACGACTTTCTAGGACCTAGCTGATGGGCCAAGCGATCGTTTCGGGTCTGGCCAACGGCGGCATCTACGCGCTGCTCGCCGTCGGCATCGTTCTCGTCTACAAGGGCTCGCGCGTGTTGAACTTCGCTCAGGGCGAGATGGGAACGTTTGGGTTGTTCATCGCGTGGTGGGTGATCGATGAGCTACAAGCCCCTTGGGCCTTGGCCGCGCTGGCGGCGATCGTGTGTGTGACCCTGATCGGTATCACGTTCGAGCGGGTCGTCGTGCGCTCGATGGGCGAGGCGTCTCGGCTCTCGGTCGCGGTCGCGACCATCGGCCTGCTGCTCCTGCTTTTCGCCCTCGAGCTCAAGATCTTCGGGCCGAGCCCGCAGGTCCTGGATCCGCCGATCACCGGCCTCGGCCCTCAGATCCTCGGGTTCTTTGTCTCGCCTACGCAGATGCTGGCGCTCGCCGGCGCGGCCGCGATCGGGATCGGGCTGGCCCTATTCCTCAAGAAGACGGACTTCGGACTTGGAGTGCTCGCCGCATCGCAAGACCCATCTGCCACGAGACTGGTGGGGGTATCGGTCGGCAAGGTCTCGATGTTCACCTGGGGAACGGCGGCGGCCGTGTCGGCGATCGCGGCGCTGTTGATCGAGCCGACTATCGGAGTGTTCGCGGCCGGGTTCATGACCGGGCTGTTCGTCCGAGGTCTGGCAGCCGCACTCCTCGGCGGACTCAATAGCTTGCCGGGCGCGTTCGTCGGCGGGCTGGCCGTGGGAGTCATCGAAGCGGTCGTCGGCCACCTCGTGGTGCGGAGCACGTTCCCGGGCCTGCAGAGCGTGGCCGTGATGCTCGTGATCATCGGCGTACTGCTGTTCCGGCCCCAAGGAATCCTGGTGAAAGGCGCGGCCACCGCATGAGCCAGGCCGTCTTGGATCCGAACCACGTCGCCGACAAGGAGCTGAAAAAGGGTTGGCCCTACAACCGCGGCGGGGGAGCCAAGCTGCTCACCAAACGCCAGGCGATCTTCGCTGCGTTGTTGCTGGCCTTCACGATCCTTCCGCCGGTGCTCGCTCGAACGACCGAGTTGTTGCCCGGCGACCGGGCGCTCATCCTCGCGACCGCCGTCTGTTACGCGCTGATGGCGTTGTCCCTGAACGTCTTGCTCGGCTACGCCGGCCAGATCTCGCTCGGCCACGGAGCGTTCCTCGGGCTGGGCGCCTTCGTGAGCGGCACCATCACGATCAACTATTACCTCCCGCTGTGGATGGCGCTCGTAGGCGCTGCGATCGTCGGGGGGCTGTTCGCTCTCGTGATCGGGCTGCCGGCTCTCAGGCTGCGCGGCCTCTACCTCGCGGTCGCGACCATCGGCTTCGCCTTCATGATGGAGGAATCGCTCTTCCGCTGGGAGCCGTTCGCCGGGGGCTCGGGTGGTCTAGAACTGCCTAGGCCTCGCATCGCCGGATTCAGGTTCCTCGAGCACGCCGACTATCTCGTGATCTGCTTGATCGTGCTGCTCGGCTTTTGGCTGCTCGACCAAAACATGATCAGGACGAAGATCGGGCGTGCATTCCATGCCATCCGGTCGAACGAATCGGTCGCACAGGGATTCGGGATCAACGTATCGGCGTACAAGCTCCTGGCGTTCGTGCTGGCGGGGGCGCTCGCCGGAGTCGCCGGAGCCCTCTACGGTCACATGATCGGTTTCGTCAATTCCGAGTCGTTCGCCTTCAAGTCACAGCCCAACTTCTCGCTGCTGCTCGTAGTCATCGTCGTCGTTGGAGGACTCGGGAGCCGCGTCGGCGTGGCCGTGGCGGCGATCTTCTACGCGCTCATCCCGCACATACTGCGCCCACTCGAAGGTTGGGAGCTCATCGTCGGGGCTGTCGCCCTGATCGATGTGATGACGCGCCATCCCGGCGGCGTGGCCGGAGCCGTGCGCGACCGGCGTGAGAAACGCGCCGCACGGAAAGCTCGCGCGGCGGAGGCCAACGACGAAGAAGAAGATGATGCGCTTCCGAAGCTGCCGGACCTGCCGAGGCCGAGCGGTCTTCCTGAACGTACGGCGCTGGCCGAGGGCACGCCGCTGTTGCAGATAGAAGACGTCTCGGTTTCCTTCGGAGGGCTGAAGGCTCTCGACGGCGCGTTCTTGGAGGTTCCCGAGGGCAAGATCGTCGGGCTCATCGGCCCGAACGGCGCCGGCAAGACGACGTTGTTCAACACGGTCTCCGGGTTCGTCCAGCCCGAGAAGGCATCAATCCGTTATCGCGGCCGCGAGATCTCGCATCTGCCTCCACACGAGCGCTCCGGACTCGGCATCGGCCGTACGTTCCAGCACATCGGCCTGGCCAAGGACCTCTCGGTCAACGAGAACTTCCTGCTTGCGCAACACAACGTGGCCCACTACGGGCTGGTCCCTGCCCTCCTTATGACACCGGGCGCCGGTGGGGTCGAGGAAGAGCTCGTCGAGCGCGCGGATCAGGCGATCGAAGCGCTCGGGTTCGAGCGATTCACGGAGACCCCGGTCAAGAACCTGCTCGCACGGCCAGCAGCGCATCGTCGAGCTGGGCTGCGCGCTCGTCACCGCCCCCGACCTGTTACTGCTCGATGAGCCATCGGCGGGCATGTCCCCGGCCGCGGCCGAGAACCTCGCCGAGCGCCTGCGGGAGATCCGCGACGAGCTGGGGCGCACGGTGCTGCTCATCGAGCACCACATCCCGCTCGTGCTCGACGTGTGCGACTACATCTACGTTCTGAACTTCGGACAGGTTCTCGCGCACGGAACCACCGAAGAGATCGCCAGCAAGCCTGAGGTCATCGGCGCCTACTTCGGAGAGGCGGTCGCATGACGCAGCCATTGCTCGAGGTCCAGAACATCGATGCTGGGTTCGGCGCGACCAAGGTCCTGCACGGGTGCTCGTATCACGTGGAGGAAGGCGAGATCGCCGGGGTGCTGGGCCTCAACGGCGCCGGCAAGAGCGTGTCGCTCAAGGTCATCGCGGGGCTCGTCCCGGTCTGGTCCGGCAAGATTAGTTTTGCCGGCGTCGACGTCACGAAGATGGCTGCAGAGAAACGTGTCGCGCTCGGCATGGGCCACGTCCCTCAAGGCCGGCAGGTGTTCCCGGACCTAACCGTGGAAGAGAACCTGCGGCTGGGCGCGTATGTCCTGCGCAGGCGCGATCGCAGCCGTTACCCGGCCGTTCTGGATGGCGTCCTCGACCGGTTCCCGGTGCTTGCGGAGCGCCGCGATCAGCTCGCAGGGACGATGTCCGGCGGGCAACAGGCGATGGTCGCAGTCGCTCGCGGCCTGATGTCGGAGCCGAAGCTGCTCATCGTCGACGAGGCGTCGGCCGGGCTCTCACCCGTCGCCATCCAGGAGCTGTTCGCCACACTGGAGCAAGTACACAAGTCAGGCGTGACGATCCTGATGGTCGAGCAGAACGTCACCTTCTCTCTCAAGGTCGTGGATCGGGTCCACATCATGCAGAAGGGTCGGATCGTGTACGAAGGCGGCGTCGTAGACCTGGACGTCTCCAAAGTCGCCGACTACCTCGGCGTCGGACGCCTTATCGGCAAGGACATCACAGCGGTGCAGAGTGCACGCAAGAAACAGAAAGGCCTGCAAGGTGCCGTACGCGGATAGCTCTGGAGTCAAGATCCGGTGGGAAGAAACGGGTGTCGGCGAGCCGATCTTGCTCATCATGGGCCTCGGCTACACGCTCGAGATGTGGCACCGGCTCGTGCCGGTTCTATCCGAGCGCTACCGCGTGCTGGCGTTCGACAACCGCGGAGTGGGGGAGAGCGATGTACCGCCCGGGCCGTATCAGTTGCCCGATATGGCTGAGGACGCGGCTGCCGTGCTAGCCGCGGCGGGGGAGACCAGCGCGCATGTCCTCGGCGTCTCCATGGGAAGCGTCATCGCCCAGGAGCTCGCGCTTCGGTATCCGGAACAAGTGCGCTCGCTAATCCTCGGCTGCAGCATGTGCGGAGGCCCCAAGTCCGTTGCCGCGGAACCGGAGGTCATCGAGATGCTGGGAGCTCGTGCCCACATGGGCCCCGAGGCCGGCGCCCGGGCGATGATCCCGTACATCTACGACCCGGCCACGCCGCAGGCACTGATCGACGAGGACCTCGCCATCCGCCTGCGCACGTTTCCAACCGCTGAGGGCTACCTGGGACAGCTTGGCGCAGTATTTGGCTACGAGACATTCGACCGCTTGCCGCTGATGTCCGTGCCAACGCTGGTGATCCACGGCGAGTCCGACCGGCTGGTGCCGCCGGCCAATGGGATTGACGTCGCGGAGCGCATCCCGGGTGCCAAACTGGTCATGCTGCCGCAGGCGAGTCACATCTTCTTCACCGACCAACCCGAGGAGTCGAACCGATCGATCAGCCAATTTCTCCGGCAGATGAGCAGCTGATGGCGACTAGACAGCTAGACGTCGGCGAGCGGACCTACGACCGTATCCAGGCGGCCGCGCTCGAGCTGTTCTTCGACCATGGCTTCAAGACGACCACCATGCGCGAGATCGCGCTCGCTTGTGGACTCACTCCGGGCGCGCTCTACAACCACTTCCCGTCGAAAGACGCGCTGCTCTACTCGATCATCAAAGAAGTCCACGAAGACCTCGCCCGAGAGCTGGACGGTGCCCTGGCTGAGGTCGGCGATGACCCCAGCGAACAGCTAAAGGCCTACGTCCGTGCGCATGCCAGGTTCCACACCCGCACCCGCAAAGAGGCGCGGGTCGCGAACCAGGAAGTGCTGTCGCTGCCCGAGCCCCAGCGCAGCGAGATCGTCGAGGTGCGGCGCGATCGCCGCTACCAGCTGAAAGAGATCTTGCGTTCGGGCGCTAAAACCGGGGCCTTCGACATCGCAGACGAGGTCGTGGTCGCAAACGCGATCCTCAACATGGGCCTGCGCATATCCGACTGGTTCCGCCCCAAAGGCAAGCTGAGCGCCGACCAAGTGTCCGACCTCCACGCCGACCTAGCCCTGAGGATGGTCACAAAGTAGCTAGTGGCTAGCTGCTGTTGGTCATGAAGAACTCGTACGCGGCCTTCGTCACGTCGGGGCCTAGTGGGTCGGTGTAGGTGCCTTTCGGGGAGCCGCCTGAATAAGCGTGGCCGAGGCCGTGGACCAGCCAGTAGTCGATCAGCCTGTCACCAGCTTCGCTTTCGTAGTGCTCGATCGTGTAGGTGTAGCCGTTCTCGACCGAGCGCTCTTCTGTCGCCTCCGGCTCACGCGCCACGGTTCCGTTGTTCTCACCGTCGTCGACATAGTCGTCGAGCGCCAACCACGACGTGATCGACCTCGTCCGCGTTGACGCTGGGAACGACGACATCCATGTCGCCTTGCACCAGCAACATTGGAATCGCCCGGGCCCGCTCGCCCATCTCTTCGTACGCGAACTGCCCGGACGTCTCCGGCGGCACCCCTGAGGCCGAGCCCAGGCAAGGCGCCCCGCGATAGGGACAGCCCGCATGGACGCCCATAGCTGCGTATAGCTCCGGATAGGTCGCAGCCATGACCACCGACATCGCTCCGCCTGCGGAGATGCCGTTGACGAAAGTCCGCGAGATGTCTATGTCGTAGCGCTTCTGAACGGTCTTCGTGATCCCGGCGATGAGCGAGGGCTCGCCCGCGTCTCGGTGCTGGTGATCGGGGAGGAACCAGTTCCAGCACCGGCCGCTGTTCGCGTCTTCGGATTGCTCGGGATAGACGACGACAAAGTGTTTCTTGGCTGCCAGCTTATTGAAACGTGTGCCGATCGCCCCGTCCTTCGCCGTCTGTGTGCATCCATGGAGGTACACGACCAGCGGGGGCCGAGATCCGAGCTGCGACGGCACGTACACCAGGTAGTCACGAGCGCCGGCCGCATTGGTGTACGTGTAGCGCTTGAAGCTGGCTTTCTTCTTGCCGGCCTTCTTGCCTGCCACCGGGCTCCCGAGCGCGGCGAGCAGAACCAAAGCCGCGACCAGAGCCAGTGCTCGTCTCATGACCGCGTCGAGCCTTCCAGTTGCGTCACTTCGATGTCGCCGTCGCCGTGGCGGGCTCGCAGGACTTTCTTGTCGAACTTGCCCGTGCTGGTCTTGGGGACTTCGTCGATGAAGGCCCAGCGCTCGGGCAGCCACCACTTGGCCACTTTGTCACTCAGGAAGTCGCGCAGGTCGGTGGGGGAGGCCTCGGCCCCCTCTTTGAGCACCACGCAGGCGAGTGGCCGCTCGTCCCAGCGCTCGTCGGGCACGCCGATGACCGCAGCTTCGGCTACCGCTGCGTGTCCCAACAGCAGGCCCTCGAGCTCGACCGACGAGATCCACTCGCCGCCGGACTTGATGACGTCCTTGCTGCGGTCGGTGATCTTGATGAAGCCCTTCTCGTTCACGCAGCCGACGTCGCCCGTGCGCAGCCAGCCGTCGTGAAACTTCTCGGGAGCGTCGTCGCGGTAGTAGCTCGCGGTGACGAACGGGCCGCGGATCTCTATCTCGCCAACTGCCCGGCCATCCCACGGCAGCTCTTTGCCGTCTTCGCTGCAGATGCGGATGTCGACGCCCGGGATGGCTCGACCGGTCTTGTCGCGCCACTGCCATTGTTCGCTCTCGGGAGTTCCTTTCGGCGGGAACGCCAGCGCGGCGATGGGGCCGGTCTCGGTCATGCCCCAGCCCTGCAGGATGCGCATCCCGTGTTCTTTTTCGAAGCGCTGCATGAGCGCCAAGGGCACTGCTGCACCCCCGCACATCACCGTGTGGATGGAAGAGACGTCGATGGGGTTCGACTCGCCGAACCGAAGCAGCTCGTTCCAGACGGTCGGCACGGCGCCCGCCATCGTGGGCTTCTCGGCCTCGATGAACCGGGCGAGAGGCTCGCCCTGCAAGAACCTGGCGGGAAGCGTTAGGTCGGCCCCGACGAACCACGCCGCATACGGGAACCCCCAGGCATTGGCATGGAACATCGGCACTACCGGCAGCATGCGATCGCCCTCGCCGATGCCCAGGGCCGCGATCGCCGACATGCTGTGCACGTAGGTCGAGCGATGGCTGTAGACGACCCCCTTGGGGTTGCCGGTGGTCCCGCTCGTGTAGCACATGGCCGCGGCGCTTCGCTCGTCGATCTCCGGCCACTCGAAGATCGGCTCCTCGGCGGCGAGCAGCTCCTCGTAACTGAGCACGTTCCCCCCGAGGTCGTCGGCCTGGCCGCTGCCGGTCACGATGAAGTGCTCGACGGTGGTCAGTTCCGGAGCGATCTTCGCCAGCAATGGGACGAGGTGGTCGTCCACGATGATGATCTTGTCCTCGGCGTGGTTGGCGATGTAGACGAGCTGCTCGGGGAACAGCCGGATATTGAGCGTGTGCATCACGGCCCCCATGCAGGGGATCGCGTAGTACGCCTCGAGGTGCTCCTGGTTGTTCCAGCAGAAGGTCCCCACCCGGTCCCCAGGTTGCACTCCCAGCCGCTTGAGGGCCGCGGCGAGCTGCAACGCCCGGCCGGCCACCTCGCCGAAGGTCGCGTGGCGCGGCTCACCCTCCTCACACGTCACCACTTCAGAATCGAAGAAGTACGAGGCCCCGTGCTCGAAGATGTGATTGATGGTGAGCGGATAGTCCTGCATGGTGCTGAGCATTGCGCCTTGCCCCTTTCTTTCTCGGCCTGCCTCTCGCTGCTTTGCCGAGCCCCCGAGACCTACAGATCAGCTATGTGCTTCTCGATCCTTTGCGCCACCGTCGGCGCGCCCTTTGCCAAGGCGATCGTGTAGTGATTCGTGTCCGGGACCCGCTCGTCCTCCAGTTGCGGACAGACATCTTTGAATCCCTGGATGAGCTCGTCCCAATAGAGGGGGGCGGGCTCGTTCTGGAGGCCGCGTTCGGCGCACAAGAGCGTGACGGGGCACGAGAGCTTGCCGAGGGCCGCCGGCACTTCTGAGTTGGTCAGCAGGTCGCGGCTGTCGGCCCGCATCGCGTCCTCTGAGACCTTCGAGCGGAATTCCGGCGCCGTCCCCGTGAGGTCGTAGGCGATGTATGCCTCCACCAGATCCGTCCAGGCCCCCTCGTCGGTGAACGCAGGATGCACCCGCCAGAAATCGAGATAGGCCTCGGGTGACTCGAACGTGCGCCTCAGCCGCTCGACGGCGGGGCCCAACACTGCATCGATGAGCTGATCGGCGTCGACGCCTTCGGGGATCGGCAGTGGTATGCCGCCGTCGATCAGAACCAGCGACGCCACACGCTCGGGATGCCGGGTGGCCATGACGGTCGCCACGAACCCGCCCATCGACATCCCGACCACGATGGCCTTGTCAATGCCGAGGTGATCCAGGACGGCGATGCAGTCGTCCACGTGCGTGCCCATACCGAAGGGACCGGGCAGCCCCGCGCTCCCGCCGCGTCCGCGCAGGTCCGGAGCCAAGAAAGTGATGTCCTCGGGCAGCAGGGACGCGATGGGCCCGAAGCTGACGAGTGATGCGGTGACCCCATGGATGGCCAGCACGGCGGGACCGCCACTACCTGCCTTACCAACGGTTAGGGCGCCCCCCGAAACGGGCACCTCGACGAGCTCGAACGTGCCGTCCCCGGCCATAGCCACCCCTCTTTCATTCTCAGGGGGCTCACCGCTCTACGAGCGCTCGCCCCCCGAACCCCCCCGTCGCTGGTGAACGAACGTTCATAATATAGCGAACCGGGCAAATCGCTGCTTTGGTCGCAGGTAGCGGCTAGTAGGCCCTCGCCCAGGTGGCTCTTTCGGTGCCGGGCTTGCCGCAGACCGCGCAGGCGCCGCCGGGGTCCTCGGTCTGGATCGGTAACAGCCTGATGGTCGCCTTCGTTTCGGTCGCCACTTTCTCTTCGCAGCTGCGGTCGCCGCACCAGGGGCCCACCCAGAAGCCGCCCTCGGCCTCGATCCCGTCGCGCAGGGCGTCGTAGGACCCCGCCTCGTGCGTATTGGCCTCCCGGTAAGCCTTCGCATCGTCGTAGAGGGCCGTCTGGACCGAGTCGAGCATCTGGGCCATCTCCGAGGCCGCCGAGGCCAGCGAGCGCTGCTCCTTCTGATCCGCGGTCCGGCGTGCGATCACGACCTGGCCCTCGTCTACGTCGCGTGGCCCGATCTCGAGCCGGACCGGCACGCCCTTCAGCTCCCATTCGCTGAACTTGAAGCCGGGCCGATGCTGGTCGCGATCGTCGAGGCGAGCCCGGATGCCGTTGCCAGTCATGTCGTCGCGGAGCTTGGTCGCGACCTCCAGGACGCGGCTCTGCTCGTCGTCGCTGCGGTAGATGGGCACGATCACGACCTGAACCGGCGCGATCAACGGTGGGATCCGCAGGCCCTTCTCGTCGCCGTGGGTCATGATCGCGGCCCCCACCATGCGAGTGGTGAATCCCCACGAGGTCCCCCAAGGGTGGTCCTGCTCGCCCTTCTCGTTCAGGAACGTCACGTCGTAGGCCTTGGAGAACGTCTGGCCGAGGAAATGCGACGTGCCGCATTGGAGGGCCTTGGCGTCTCTCATCAGGCCTTCGATCGTGTAGGTCTCGTCCGCGCCGGGGAAGCGCTCGGCCTCGCTCTTACGGCCGGGTATCACGGGGATAGCGAGGACATCCTCGGCGACCTCGCGGTAGACGTCGTGCATCCGGAGCGCTTCTTCCATCGCCTCCTCGGAGGTGGCGTGCGCCGTGTGGCCTTCCTGCCAGAGGAACTCACTGGTCCTGAGGAACAAGCGCGTTCGCATCTCCCAGCGCACGATGTTGCACCACTGGTTGTAGAGAAGAGGCAGGTCGCGGTAGCTCTGGATCCAGTTCGCGTAGGTGGACCAGATGACCGCCTCGGAAGTGGGCCGGATGACCAGAGGCTCTTCCAGCTTCTCGCCGCCACCGTGTGTGACGACCGCCACCTGAGGTGAGAACCCCTCAACGTGATCGGCCTCCTGCTGGAGGAGCTTCTCGGGGAACATGAGCGGGAAGTAGTAGTTCTCGTGACCGGTCGCCTTGAAGCGATCGTCCAGAGCCCGCTGGATGAACTCCCACACGGCGTAGCCGTAGGGCTTGATGATCATGCTTCCCTTGGCCGGGCCGTGTTCGGCCATGCCGGCCTGCTTGACGACCTCGACGTACCAGCCGGGGAAGTCCTCGGTGAAGCTCGGCAAGCGGCTCTTGGCCATCATTCGCCTACGGTCTTGACGGAGATCTCACGATCGCTGTGCCCCTCGAGCTCGACCAGCAGCACGCGCTGCCAGGTGCCCAGCCTAAGCCGCCCATTCTCGACGGGAAGGTCGACGGAAGAACCTCCGACCTGTGCCTCGCCGTTGACGCGCTCGAGGGCTTGCTCGATGTCCCACAGCAGTCCCGATTCGAGCTCGTTGACAAAGAGAGCGCAGCCCGAGCCTGCCACGGCGATAGTTGCATGGCCGTCGAGGATCCCGGAGCCTTCGACCGCCGCATCGACTTCCTGAGTCACGTCCACGAACGTGCGCGGCCGCAGGGTCGCGATGGTGCAACCTCCTTCGTGAGCTCTCATTGTTTTCTCATGCTCGATGGCCTCATCGTAATTGTCGATTAACTGTTGACGACCGGCGAAACCGTAGGACAACTTGTGGGTGATTTGGGGATATCCGAGAAAGTTTCGCGCCTCCCGATTTAACCTTGTTCTGCGCATTGACACGGTGCGTTCAGGTCCCTATCGTGCCCAGAGTTCCAAGCAGCTCAACGGGAAGCGCACCGCCACGGAGGTTCGCAAGGATTTCCAGCGGCGGTCCGGAGCGAGAAGAACTCCTCGGAGTTCGGATCGGGCCACAGAGGTCACGGCCTCGGTGGCGTCCGGGCCATCGTGATAGCGGCTCGCAGGTCGAACCCGGTTCGCCGGGGGAGGCAGGTGGGTCGGACCGCCGGATCCGCTTCGGTGGAGTCGGTGGTCAGTCACACCGCCGGCGGTGCGTGGCAACGAGCGGTTGCTTGGGACACTTTTTTGAGAAGGCCCGAGTGCCAGAGGAAAACGCTCTAATAACCGGGAAACCGGCTAACGGGCGGCCCCAACGGCAGCTCGGGTCTTTTCTTTTTGCCCAACTGAAGACCGCCCCGCCCGGGGTTGTCCCCAATTCTTCCGCTGGCTTAGGGTTGTCAACCGATGGCACGCTCAGAAGACACGATCTTGGATGAAGAGCAGCTCGTTGACGAAGAAGAGCTGACGGACGATGACGAGCTCACGGACGACGACGAGCTCGAAGACGACGATGACGAGCTGGCCGTAGACGACCTCGTCGATGTCGAGGAGCTCGGTGATGTGGAGCTAGGCGAGGACGATGATGATGACGACGACGAGGACGAGGACGATGAGGAGGCTGCTCTAGCTCCGGACGACGAAGACGGCTCCGACCCCGCCAGCCTCGATGAGCTCTTGGCTCAGCGCGGTGGGGGAGGCAGCTCACGGAAGATCGTCGAAGAGATCGACGACGAGTCCGACATCATGGAGCTATCGTCGGAAGCCGAGGATCCTTCGAGCATCGAACTGCCTGCCACGCCCATCCCCATGAAGGACACAGAAGAGTTCGTGTGCAGCCGCTGCTACCTCGTGAAGCCCCGAGTGCAGATGGCCGACCCCGCTCGCAACCTCTGTCGCGACTGCGTCTAGCTAGGCGCGCGCCTGCCCTGGCCCTAGTAGCGGGGGCCGGGCTCAGCCTGGCCTTCCCCGAACCCGACATCGCGCCTCTCGCGTGGGTAGCACTCGTGCCGCTGCTGTGGGCGTGTGAGTCGGCCACGCGTCCGCGTCGTGGCGCCCTAACGGGTTTTCTATTCGGCCTCGGCTTCTTCGGAACGCTCATCGTGTGGGTGAGTCTCGTCGGGTGGGTTGCGTGGGGCGGCGCCGTGATCATCGAGTCGGCCTTCCTGGCGGCATTCGGCGCGACGTGGGCCTACCTCAGCCCCCGCATGTCAGGGGTTGCCTACGTCGCGTCTGCCGGCGCTGCGTGGGTCGCGTTCGAGTACCTCAGGTCGCTGGTGCCGTGGGGCGGTTTCACATGGGGTCAGCTCGCGCAGAGCCAGCACAACCTGGCGTGGATCTTGAAAGTCGCCGGGATAGGTGGGTCGTTGGCGGTCGCGTTCCTCATCGTTGCGGTCAACGCATCGTTGTTGCTGGCCATCCGGGCAGCGGTTGAACGCGATCGTCGGGGCGCTGTCATATTTGCTGCAGCCGCGGTGGCGTTGATAGCGGCCCCCATCCTGCTTCCGTCGAACGTCGCGGGCGGCCCACCGATCGACGTTGCGATCGTTCAGGGCAACGTCCCGCGGCATCTTCCCGCCGGTCGCGCGAAGCAGTTGGCGATCACGGGCTCGCACGCGCAGCTCACTGCCGGGCTAGCGGGCGACGGCGTCGACCTCGTCGTGTGGCCCGAGAGCTCGGTGGGAGTCGATCCCGAGAACAACCTCGAGTTCGGCACCTTGATTTCGGATGCCGCCCGAGCTGCCGGGGCCCCCATGATCGTCGGCACCAACTTCGATGGCGATGCCGACACCTACATCGTGGCTGCGATCCACGTGGACGAGACCGGCGAGACAGTCGAGCGCTATCAGAAGACCCACCTGGTTCCGTTTGGCGAATATGTCCCGGGGCGCGATCTGCTCGATTGGATCCCGATGCTCGATCAGATCCCCACCGACGCCGTGCCCGGGGACAAGGGCGCGGTGTTCGATGTGGCCGGGGGTCGCGTCGCGCCGGTCATCTCGTACGAGGGCGACTTCGGCTCGCTCGTACGCGGCCGGATCGAAGATGGGGGCCGGCTACTCGTCGTCGCGACCAACACGTCGACCTGGGGCGAGTCCTGGGCTTCTGCTCAACACGTCGCGCACAGCCAAGTGCGAGCGGCCGAGAACGGCGTGTGGGTGGCCCACGCGGCCCTCAGCGGCATCTCCGCCTTCATCGCGCCCGACGGCACCGTGCAAGCAACGCTCCCACTCTGGCAAGCAGGCACGCTTACCCGGGAGGTTGCGTTTGCCGAAAGCATCACGCTCTACGCGCGCTGGGGCGACTTTGTCGCGTGGCTCTCCCTTTTGGGAGTCGCGTTCACTATGTGGCTGGTCAGACGTCGACCCTCATCGGAAGACGAGCAGGACTCCGCGGCCGACTGAACACAGCTTTGTCAAGGTTCGGATTGATTTCTTCTTTGGCTTTGCGCTTCACGACGACCGATCGATCAGTCGTCAAGGTTCGGGCGGCTTGTGCTTCCCGCTTCTGCGGTCACTTTCGGTCTTGATCGTGTGACACGGCCAGCACCGCCCTCTCAGGTTGGGCTTTGAGGTCGGGCCCCGCGCGGCGTGCGGCTCGACGTGATCGAACTCGGTATGGAAGCGATTCCCGCAGTCGACGCATTTGACCCCATCGAACTCTGGTGGCTCGCCCAACTCGAGGGCGATCCCGACCTCGACCGGGATGTGGCGGGTCCAGCGCTGGAAGTTCCGCAGGTCCTTGCCGTCGAACACGACCGCGTTCAAGAAGGCGACTTCGGCGATCTCGCGCGCCTTCTGGGGTGAGATCGGACCGACGCCCGGGATCTTGCAGAGTCTTGCTCGCGCACGTCGGTCCAACCACGCTTGGCCACTTCGTAGTCGACCAGAACGACGAGCTCGGGGCGCTTGGCCCGGCCCTTGCCCCCACCCGCCAACATCGCGGCATAGGCATCGGCGAGATAGCACTCGAACGGCTCTCGGGTCCCGTTCTGCTTGGCCTCCCTCGCCAGTCGTTGGGCGTCGGCTTCGGCCCGAGCCACGATCGGGGACCCGACGGCGGGCTCGAAGGTGAGATCGATGTGGATCATCCCGAGCTCATCCGAGTAATTGCGGGACTTCCGTGCCTCGCGCTGACGCTCGGCAAGACCCCTGTGTTGCTCAGCCTCGAGCTTCGCCTTGCGTGCTTTCTCCTTCAGAATGTGGAACGGCTCCTTGCGGGCCACTTCCACCAGCGCTTCGGCGCTGCCGGGAGCCGACTCCTCGGCCTTGGCGATCTCGGTCGCCTGATCCAGTGAGATGGTGCCGTGCCTAAGAGCTTCGCTCAGTGTGTCGGATTGACTCAGAGCCTTACCGGTGGCGACGGCCTCCTTGGCCTTGCCAAGTGACGTTCCTCCCACCCGGGCTAGTTCGGATGCGTCGTCAATCCGCGCTGCAAGGGTGGACTTTGCGTAGGCCACCAAACGGTCGGCCCTGTCATAGATGCGGTGCTTCTCTATGGCGACAGCGACGCTCATCAATTCCGGTTCGAGATCGGCAATGGCCTTCTCGATCAGCTCGATGAACTCGGTCTCGTAGTCGAATTCCATGCTTGTAACTATGACGAGGGGGTGTGACATAGAACCCTCGAAAAAGGCCCTTTTCAGTCCTTGTGCGAAAAAGAATTCAAAAATTTCTTGAGCCGCGGCTGGGCTCGGCTACCTTTCTCCGGTGGCTCATCTCGAGACGGGTGTGGACGAGCGGACGCTCGTGATCGTCCCGACCTATAACGAGGCCGAGACCATCCCCGAGCTCGTGCGGAGGCTGTTCGAAGCGGCGGGGGACCGGGTGGAGCTGCTGGTCGTCGACGACGGCTCGCCCGACGGCACCGGCGACATCGTGCGGAACCTGATCGACGGCCCCCACGAGATCCACCTCCTGGAGCGGTCATCAAAGCTCGGGCTCGGCACCGCCTACGTGATGGGCTTCCGCTGGGCGCTCGAGCGCGGCTACTCGGCGGTCATGGAGATGGACGCCGACCTCAGTCACAACCCCGCGGACGTCCCCCGCCTGCTGGATGCCCTACACAGCGCCGACCTGGTCATCGGCTCTCGATACGTGCCCGGCGGGAGCATCCCGGACTGGAGCTTCTTCCGGCGAGCGCTTTCGTCCTCTGGGAACCTCTACGCACGCATGTGGCTCGGCTTCGGCGTGCGCGATTCCACGAGCGGCTTCCGCGCCTATCGAACGTCGATCCTGCAACAGATGGACCTCAGCACAGTCAAGTCGGAGGGCTACGCGTTCCAGATCGAGATGACCTGGCGCGTCTATCTGCTGCGCGGCCGCATCACCGAAGTGCCGATCTCGTTCGTAGACCGAACCCAGGGCCGATCGAAGATGAGCCGAGCGATCGCGTTCGAAGCCCTCGGCCGAGTGACGAAGTGGGGATTACAGAGAGCCTTCCGCGGTAAAGGACGAAAATCCCGATAGCTTCAACGAGGCTGTTCAATCATCGTCGGGTTCACCTAGAACCTCATCCACCGCGATGCCCAAGCCCGGCACCTGGGCTGATGTGAGCATTTCTCCACGACTTAGAAACTTCGGGGAACCGTAGCTGCCCGACTCGAGCACATAGAGCTCGATCCTGTCCGCATCGAGGTCGACGTACCAGTACTCGGGGACACTGAAGCGCTCGTATAGCTCCAGCTTGCGCACGATCTCGAGCCGGCGAGTGGATGGAGAGGACACCTCGACCACCACGTCGGGGGCCGCACGAATGAACTTCTTCTCGATGCGATCGAAGTGCTCCGGCCCCACGAACAACACGTCGGGCTCGACCACGTTGATGTCCGAGAAGTAGACGTCAGTGGGTGCGACGAGGGCCTCGCCTCCGTGCTCCCGAGCGTAGAGGGTCAATGCCACGAACAATGCACCCACGGCCCGTTGGTGCCGGATGATCGGCGCGGCGGTCACGATGAGCTCCCCGTCGATGAGCTCTCGCCTGAAGTTGTCCTCCGGGAACTTCTCGAGATCGGCGTACGTAAGGGTGGAGCTTTGCGGTGTAGCCATCTTTCATCTCCTTGAGTGGCCATGTGGCCACGCTAAAGAGGGGCTGTGACACTCAATCGTAAGGGCTGCCACAGCCAATGACCCGCCCTCTCGGCTACCTTGCGGGAGTGAACGGGAAGCCGTCAGCGGGCCGAGAGCACCTAGCGTGTGCCCTCATCGCCGTCGTCGTGAGCGCCATCGCCGTCGTCGCAACGGCGAGCGCGTTCGATGGACGGATCACCGCGCTCGTTCACATGGAAGAGGACGAACCGATGGCTGCGGTGGCGAGCGCGAACGACGACGACTTCGCCTTCGTTCCCGACAAGGGCCACTACGACGGCGTCTATTTCTACGCGATCGCTCTTGACCCGCTCGCCACGGGGGCCGAGCACGAGCTGATCGATCAGGGCCCCTACCGCTACGGCCACGCTGCCTACGGGATCGCGGCCTCGGTCGTCAGCTTGGGGCAGGCCTCGCTCGTCCCGGGCGCGCTCCTACTCATCTCACTCGCGTCCATCGGGATCGCGGCGGCGGCAGCCTCTCGGATCTCGTCGTTGCTTGGCTGGTCGGCCTGGGGCGGTCTTGCGGTTGCGCTGAATCCGGGCTTCATCTACGCGGTGACCGTGGACACGAGCGAAGCGTTCGGCGCAGCCCTTCTCGCCATCGCCCTGCTCGCATGGTTACGAGAGCGAGAAGTGCTCGCAATAGCGGCCCTATCCGGCGTCGTGCTCGCAAAGGAGCCGCTGGTCGCCGTTCCGGTCGCTCTCGCGCTCTGGGAGTTCATGCAGATGAAGCGGTCTGTGATCACGCGCGAGGTCATGCGTCGGCGAGTGCTGATGCTGGCCATCCCACTCGGTGTCTTCGTCCTGTGGCAGATCTTTTTGAAGGTGCAGTTCGGAGTGTGGTCGTTCTCGGCGAGCGAGGGCGTCCTGACTCTGCCTCCCTTCAGCGGCTGGATCGACACGCTTCAGCGCGCAGGGGCACAAGCCAACCTCAGCGAGTTCGAGATGCAGCTCGGCGCGGCCGCCGTCCCAATCCTCGTAGCTTTGGGCGCGATCCTCGTGATCGGCATGGTCGCCGCAGCGCGCATGC
The DNA here is from genome assembly GCA_963786155.1 of uncultured Actinomycetes bacterium. Taxonomy (GTDB): domain Bacteria; phylum Actinomycetota; class CADDZG01; order CADDZG01; family WHSQ01; genus CAWAXW01. The sequence continues at coordinate 1,569,275 of CAWAXW010000006.1, forward strand.
GCACCCTTCTTGATCCGGTTTTTCTCCTGATCGCCGCCGGAGTGTTCTGCCTCGGTTGGTTGGCTCTGCTGTATCCGAAGGACCTGATCCGGACCTGTGCTTACGCAATCGCGTTGCTGCCCGCCGTGCTGGCCTCGGCGTCGTCCTCCTCCGGCGCGGGCTCGGGCGAGCCGCGGCCCAACACCTCGTAGACGAGCGCGCCCCCGATCCCCAATAGGAGCACGTTGCGCACCAGAAGGGTGCCAAGACCGAACGGGGACCCAGGCGACGTCTCGCCTTCGTAGAAGGGACGCAGCACGTCGTCGATCGTGTAGGGGAACACGATCTGGGTCAGCAGGGCGCACGGAAGTATCAGCATCATGATCCAGCGGACGCGCGTCGGCTGGGGGAAGCACAGAGCCGCGGCCCCCAGCGCGATCAGCCAGATCATGAACTGAGGAGACAGAACCGTTCCGAAGCCCATCAAGAGGGCGAGCATCCCGGTGAGCGCAGCAGTCAAGCGAGGGAGGTCGTCGCGGGCCACGCGTTCCCCGATGGCGAACGTGCCAATGATGAAGGAGGCGCCCGACAACAGCAGGCCCAGCTTCTTGAACGCGCCGGTCAAGCCGGACACCATCTCGTTCGCCCCGAACTGGAAGTTGGGGAACGCGTCATAACCTCCGGCAGACGCGGCCAACAACAGTGACCCCCACGTGCTTTCGACTTGGATTCCGCGGTCCGAGTGATAGCCGAGCACGTTGTCGCTCAACTCACGGATATCGAAGAGATAGGGGAGCATCAGCACGGCCCCCACCACACCCGCCCCGAGCAGGAAGCCCTTCCGATCGCGCGCCACGACCGCCATCGCCGGGATCAGGAAGACCGGATAGACCTTGGCGATCGCGCCGAAGATCAACAGGCCTCCCGACGCGAACCAGGCTCCCAGAGAAGCTGCGAGGATCGACAGGATCGTCGCCACCGCCGGTATCAGGTCGAGTCGCAAGTAAACGATCGGCCCCAGCAACAGCGCACCGAAGATCCACATCAGAGGACCAAGGACCGATCCTCCGCGTCTCGCCAACAGCATCAGCGCCGCGAAGCCGAGCGCGTCCAGCACCGCCATCACCCAGATGAAGCGTCGCCCGTACTCGTCGCCCTCGGCCCGCATCGACTGCGCGGCCACCATGAACGGGATCACTCCAGGCGGGTACTCGATCGGGACCTCCGAGTACTCCTCGAGGTCCTGGTCGCTGATCGCCGTCGCCCACTGCTCGTACTTCTGGAGGTCCCCAAATGCTGCTACGTAGTTCGTGTCGTTGCCGGCCAGCGCCTGGTTGAACACTCGCGTCACCAGGAACAGAAGCAACAGAACGACCACAGTGCGACGGCTCACGGCCCGCAGTGTAGTGACGCAGGGATGCTCAGCGAGCGACGACCAGGACCCCCCGAACGAGGCATCGTCGTGCGGAGACGGGATGCGTTCCCACCCGATGGGGGTCCATCCCGCGGCCCCCACCAAAGCGTGCAGCGTGTTCTCGGTGAGGGCGATCTTCCGGCCACCGCGCGAGCTGAGCCTGATCCCACCCCTCGGAGACTCGAGCAGCACGTCCGCCGTCAGCAGCAGCAGCGCCTGTCCCTCCACCCGAGCGCCACGGAGGTCCGCCACGGGGTCGTCCGAATACTCGACCTGGTGGAGCACTTGGACTATGGAGGTGTCGACCGGCAAGAAGTAGGAAGCGGCTCGGGCGGCCGCAAGGTCGATCAACCAACGGGGCGGAGGACTGGCGGCCCGGGCATCGAGACCCTGGACGAGCGCGCAACTCGTGCACTGCAAAGCGTCCCAGTTCTCGAGCTCGACGCAAGAGGTCGCGCCGCACATCACACATTCATGCGACGCGGGCTCGCCGGTGCCGATCCGGTCCGGGCCCATCTGCCCCCCAGCAACGGGGGAGTGGCTACCCCGCCGGCCGCGCTCAAGCGTTCGCTTCCGGCAATACGCCAGTCCTTGCGCGATGTACTTGAGCGAGCGCGCCACCGAGATCGACGACGACTCCTTCGTGTAGCGGCAGGGGATCGGCACCTCGACCACACGCTGCCCGAGCGTCACCGCATCGACGAGCAACTGCGAATCGAACGCGAAGTCGTCGCTGTACCCGAGGAACGGCAGCGACTCGAGGCAGTCCTTCGTATACGCCCGCATCCCGCTGTGCATCTCCGTGAACCGGGACCCCAACATCAGGTTCTCGGCGATGGTCGTGAGCCTGTTGCCGATGAATCGATACAGCGGCATGCCCCCGGCCATCGGGTCGCCGAGCCCGGCGAAACGCGAGCCGAAGGTCATGTCGGCGTCCCCGGCAAGGATCGGCGCGATCAGCAGCGGCACGGCCCGGGGGTCGTACTGGTAGTCGGGATGGAGCATCACGACGACCTCGGCTCCGTCGGCCAGCGCGGTCGAGTAACAGGTCTTCTGATTGCCCCCGTAGCCCCGGTTCTCGGGGTGGACGAAGACCTTGATCCCCAGAGACCGGGCGAGTTGGGCGGTGTTGTCCGGGCTGGCGTCGTCCACCAGGATCAGCGAGTCCGTGTAGGCCGAGGGGATGTCGGCCACGGTCTTCTCGAGCGTCTGCTCGGCTCGGTAGGCGGGCATCGTTATGACAACCTTCCGATCGAGGGCCGCCCGGGGGTCCGTCACCCGCCCGATAGTAGGTGACCCGGGACCGGCCTACGTCTGATTACGTATGCGCCGACACCTCCTGGAGGTCGACGCAATAAGTAGGAATGACGACCTGAATGGAAGGGACTACGGGCATGGCAGAGGGCCGAGGGTTCAGGATGACCTTGCGGGACAGACTGCTCCTCGGGATGGGCCTCATGCTCGCTCCACTCCTCGTCATCGGAGGGATCGACCTCCTCCTCTTCAGCCGGGCGGGGTCGCCCAAGTTCTATCTCCTGGTGGGGTTGCTGGTCGTCGGCCTGCTCATGGCCCTCGTCGTGGCTCATCGGCTGCACCAGAACCTCAGCCAGCCTTTGAAGTCCCTCCAGGAAGCGGCCGAGCGATTCGGCAAGGAGGACCTCACCTATCGCCTGGACGAGTCCCGCGATGACGAGCTCGGCGCCCTTGCCAAGACCTTCAACTCCATGGCGGAGCGGATGGCCCACAGCCGGCGTCTGTTCCAGAGCGCGTTCGAGGACGCATCGGTCGGGATGGTTCTGGCGAACGTCGACGGACGGTTCTTGGAGGTCAACCACAACTTCGCCAAGATGCTCGGCTACACGGTCGACCAACTACTCGGTCACACCCTCACGGAGTTCACCCACCCTGAAGACGTCGAGAAGAATGCGAGCTTGCTGAGTCGAGCTTTGGCCGGAGAGTTCTCGACCTACACGCTCGACGCTCGCTTCGTGAGCAGCGACCGGCGCACGGTCTGGGTGCGCTCGAGCGTCTCGGTAGTACGGGACCCCGAGGGCAGGCCGAGCCACCTCGTAGCCCAGATCCAGGACGTCACCCACTCACGTGCGTTGGAAGAGCAGCTCAATCAATCGCAGAAGATGGAGGCCGTGGGCAACCTCGCCGGCGGGATCGCCCACGACTTCAACAACATCCTTTCGGTCATCCAGAACTACGCCCGATTCGCGCACAGCGGGATGGGGGAGGGCGACCCGATCCGTAAGGACGTCGAGGAGATCATGAAGGCGGGGGACAGGGCCTCCGGGCTCGTGCGCCAGCTACTAGCGTTCTCTCGCCGCCAGGTGATCCAGCCCCAGGTCATCGACCTGAACGAGGTCATCGCCGGGGTCGAGAAGATGCTGGGCCGCATGATCAAAGAGTCCATCACCCTCGACGTGCAGACCCCGGACCCGGTCTCGTTCGTGAGAGCCGATCCCGGTCAGATCGAGCAGGTGCTCATGAACCTCGTCGTCAACGCCAAGGACGCAACGCCCGACGGCGGCACGATCTCGGTCCGCACCTGGAACTTCCGCCCCGACGAGAAGACCCGCGAGCTCATGCTCCCGGACAAGCCATGTGTCTGTATCACGGTCACCGACACCGGCTGTGGCATCCCTCCCGACGTCCAGACGCGCATCTTCGAGCCGTTCTTCACGACCAAGCCCAAGGGCGAGGGAACCGGGCTCGGCCTCTCGACCGCTTTCGGCATCGTCAAGCAGGCCGGCGGCGAGATAACCGTCTGGTCGCAGAAGGACCAGGGAACGTCCTTCACCATCTACCTGCCGGTCACGACGGAGCAGCCGAAGGCCCGGATGATGGTTACGCCACCCCCGCCGCCGCCGCCATTCCCCGCAGCCCCCGGAGAGACCGCGGCAGCGGCACCGGCGGTCGCGACTCCGGTCACGACGACGACAACGCCCGAAAAGGAGACGATCCTGCTGGTAGAGGACGAGGAGGGCGTCAGAGACGTCGCCGCCCGGATCCTGTCGGCCTACGGCTACAACGTGCTAGTAGCCGAATGCGGGCCGGACGCCCTGCGGTTGGCCAACGGCCACGCGGAGCGCATCGACCTTCTGCTGACCGACGTGATCATGCCCGAGATGTCCGGTAAGGAGCTGAGCGAAGAGCTCAAGTTCCTGCGCTCGGACTTCGGGGTCCTGTTCATGTCCGGCTACACCGACGACATCATCGCCGGCCAAGGCATCATCGAGGGCCGCCACGCATTCCTGCAGAAGCCGTTCACTTCCGAGAAGCTCTTGAGCAAGGTGCGCGAGGTCCTGGACCCGCCCGTCGAAGACAAGGGCCCCGGAGTTGTCGGCCTTGGCGCCAAGCAGACCTCGAGCACGGGAGCCCTCCGCTTCCAGTAGCCCCCGTTGCTCTTGGAGCTACTAAGGCTTCACCCCTCGCATCGCGTGCGTTGGTCGCGGCCTGGCCCCCCCAAGCAAGTGTCTGTCCCGGCGGCTCCCACCAGCAGGTCGTCACCTCCACCGCCGCGCAGCACGTCGTCGCCTCCCGCTCCTCGCAGAGTGTCCTTACCTGGTCCACCGAAGATCGAGTCGTTCCCCGCGCCGCCTCGAAGGATGTCGTTGCCGCCGCCGCCGCGGATCGTGTCGTTGTCCGCTCCGCCGATGACCAGGTCGTTCCCGTCGCCGGCATCGACGACGTCGTCACCTCCGAGAGCGCAGATGATCTCGGCCTTATCGGTTCCCACCAGTTGCTCGCCACCGTTCGTGCCGACCACGTCTGGGCGCGGGTCGCCCTCGAATCCAGGGCACTCAGGTCCTACGGGATCGCCCTTCCACTCAACCTCGACCACGTCGGTCGCGTCGGGCTCACCCTGCACTCCGGGAACCTTCTTCTCGTCGGCGCCTTCCTGGGTGTCGGCCTCCACCGTCCCGGCATTCTTGTCCGCGTCGATCCAGGCGATGTAGACGGTCGTTCCCTGGCCCGTCGTCCCCGAGGGACCGTGATCGAAGGTGCATTTCCCGCTCGCTACCGTCGTGCACGAGAAGTCAGGGGAGTCGTTGGTGCCCGAGGAGTCGAGATCGTTCGCTCCCGTTCCCTCGGCGCTCACCATCACATCTCCGACCACGGTGCCGGCCGAGTCCGTCGCCGTGCACGTCACCCGGTTTACCGAGCCCGGGCGAGCGGTTCCTTTCTCGGGATCGCAGTCGAGGCGCGTGGGCTGGCCGGGAGAAGGTGCGGTCCAAGAGACCTGGACCTGGTCGGAGCGCTCGTCGGCGTCCATCGCGCCGTCCTTGTCGTGGTCGATCCAGGCGGTGAGCGTGTCCGTGCCTGCGTTCGCGCCCTGGTACTCGAGCGAGCAGTCGCTCTTGTTGGGAGACAGGTTGCAATCGAGGTCGGGAACCCCCGAGGGCCCGCCGCCGTCCGGATCGTTCGGGCCCGTGATATCGGCCGCGAACTGCACCGAGCCGCTGTCCGGCGTCACCGGGGCCCCCGTGCAGGCTTCGCCCGACAAGGTCCGCATGGTCGCCGTCATGGCGTGGGTCGCGCCGGTCGAGACGTTCGCGGTCTCGGGTTCGACGTCGATACACGAGTTGGCAGGGTGATTGGCCCGGGCCGTTCCTGAAACGGCGCCCAGCAGTGCCGCCACCAGCGTTACGGCGAGCGCACACGAGCGGGTCGATGGAGCGGTCGAAGAGATCGATGGTCGGACCCCCGTCTGGATGGATGCTTCTCTCGGTTGAACGGGTCCGGTGTCAGCTCCGTTACGCGCTCCGAATCGCCCATAATCCCGATTACGTAAACCTGAACCCGCAGCGGCTCCTCCCCGAGGGGCGGCACCCGGATTCGGTCAGAGGGCGGTAACGACCTGACAACCCTTCTCTCTCTCGATGCAGAATTTGCCCTTGTTGTTATCCGGACGGGTGTCCTTGGTCTTGCTCGACGCGAATGCCGTCGTCGAGATCTTCCGGAAGTCGCCCAGCTTGGTCATCCGGATCCTTATGGCTGAGTCATTGCGGCCGCTGGGGGATCCAGAGAGCCAAGCGTGCACACGGTCTCGTTCTCTCCCGGAACCAGGGGACGCTTGAAGGGAGCGCAGCTCCACACATTCGTGACGTTGGAATCGATGGAAGCGGACGCCTTCGCTCCTCTCCTACCGAACAGCTCAACCGTGACCTCGAGGCGAAGTCGTGTTGCCGTCGAGGGCCCGAGGTTCGTCACGCTCACGATGTGAGTGGCCTTCTCTCGGTCCACGTTGATGGCAGACGTCTCGACCCTGAGGTCCGCGCTCGGAATCACCTCCGTGGCGATCGTCGCGTCGTTGTTGCTCGAGTCGGGGTCGATCGGTGAGCCGGAGGTGACCTTCGCCGACATCTGCTGAGCCCCCAGCGTCAGCTCGCGAAGGACCAAACTTGCCTCCCTGACCGACCCCGCCGGGACCGATCCCCATTTGCACGTGACCGAGGCCGATTGTTTGAACACCTCGCATTCGCCATCGGCAGTGGCCTCGACGTCGGTGGGAGTCTTCATCCCCTCCGAGTAGCGGAAATCGACGACGACATCCTCCGCATCGTTCGGTCCCTTGTTACTAATGGTCGCCTCGTAGTGGGCTCCCTCGCCGGCGAAGACTTTGTGCTCCCCCGCCTTCAGCGACTCACATTGGTCGTCGATCGCCTCGTCGAACGTGCCATCTTTACCATCCAACTTTACGCAGAGATCTGCCGAGGCATTGGAGGCCGACGGCGAGGGCGAAGGCGATGAGGAGGAGGTCTGGCACGGCTTCGAGTCCGTGAACGGGCCCGTCGCCGTGCACGTGATCTCGTTCCCGGTCCCGTCCGAGACCCGGACGGTGACCGTGCTGACGTGGTTCGAGCTATTGGTCCCACCCGCGTGGGAGCAGGGATGCCCGGACTTGTTCGCCAGGGGTCCCTCCCCCGGCTCGCCGTGCCACCAATCCACGCCGTTGTTGGCCGGGGCCCCCTGACGGGTCACGACCTCCCAGCTGCCGCAATTGACCTCCGCGGTCCACACGAACGACAGCGCGTCGCCGTCGGGATCGGTCACATTGGCCGTGTAGAAGGTGGTCGGCGGGCCCGGGAAGCTCGTATCGATCGTTCCGGTGGGTGGGCCGGCGGCCGAAACGGTCGCTCCGGTCGCCAACGGTCCCACGACCAAGAGCAGGAAGGTGGATGCGGTCAGAGCGGTGCAGATCCGTCTCGCCAACATGGTGGCCTCTTTCCCCCGCCGCCTCTTGAAGCTACTCGTCACACCTGTGGCGTCAAGGGGGTTCCGCTCCCCCTCCATGTGTAGCGCCTTAACATCAAGGCATGCATGGGGGCGCGCGCTACCGGATGGTTCTGGCCGACGACGTCCCCGACCTCCGCTACCTGTTCAAGACCGTTCTGGAGGAGACGGGGGTCTTCGAGGTCGTGGGCGAGGCCGGGGACGGGCGCGAGACGGTCGAGCTCGCCAAGACCCACCAACCCGACCTCATCTTGCTCGACGTCTCGATGCCGGTGCTGGACGGAATGGCCGCCCTCCCCCTCATCCACGAGGCGTCGCCGAACACGAAAGTAGTCATCCTGTCGGGCTTCGACGAGGAGCGCCTCGCCGAGCTCGCGCTCGCCGCGGGCGCGTCGGCCTACCTGGAGAAGGGCATCCCCGCGGACGAGCTCATCACTCGTCTGATCGAGGTCGTGAGGACCGGCACGAGCACCACCGACTCGGTCCCCGCTCGCCCTGCCCTCTCCCCGGCGCAGCGCATCAGCTCCGACGAGCTGCTTTCCTTCCTCGGCCATGAGATCCGCAATCCTCTGACCGTTATCAAGGGCCTGGGCGACATGCTCGTCGGGCATTGGGACACCTTGGACGACGAGCGCAGACGTGATCTCGCGGCCCGCATCGCGGCGAACGGCCACTACCTCGACAACGTGATCGGCAACCTGATCCAGATGCGATCGGACGCCGGGGATGTGCTAGTTCATAAATCGGTGGTGGACGTGCCCCAGATGCTCGAGGATTTGTCGCGCGAGCTCTCGGCTCTCGCGCGTCAGCATCCCGTCGAGCTCGAGCTGCGCGAGGACCTCCCCAGGGTCGAGACCGACGTGCACCGAGTCCGCCAGGTGCTAACGAACCTCGTAACCAACGCCGGGAAATACTCGCCGGAGGGAGAGCCGATCACACTGCGAGCGCTCCCCCACGACAAGGGGGCCGTGATCGAGGTGCAGGATCGGGGGCCGGGCATCCCGCTCGACCAGCGTGAGTCGGTGTTCGGCAAGTTCGTACAGCTCGACACGCGCAGCAAGGGACTCGGTCTGGGCCTCTATATCTGCCGCGTCCTCATGGACGCGGTCGGCGGCGGCATCTGGATAGGCGAGTCAGACGAAGGCACGCGCGTCTGCCTCCTGCTCCCCGAAGCTACGGAGGTATGAGCCTCTAGCGCTTCTTCTTGCTGCAGCCCGGCGCGCCCCGCTGGCAACTGGGCCGGTTCGGCTCGGGCGGCTCCTCTTGCTCGCGCGTCTGGCTGTTCGAGACCGACTCGGCCAGGTAAGCCTGCACGGGCCCGTACGGGATGCCAACCGCAGTCCGGGGATCGCACGGATAGATGCTCTCGATGTCCGGCGGGCCGGTCTCGCCCTCGAAGGTGTTGCCGGAGAAGCAGTTGCGCTCCCCGGTGCCGTCCCATGCGAGGTCCCAGCCCCGGCCGTCCTCGTCGATGTCCGACGCACGGATGATGTTGTCCGTCACTGTGTTGTTGATCGGCAACGACTCGTCCACGCTCTGGCTGACGAGGATCCCGAAGCTCTCGTGACGCTCGACGAGGTTGTTCATCGCCACGTTGTTCTCGATCCCGGCGAACCAGATGCCGGTGCCGATCGGGACGCCGATCGGGTTGTCGGAGAATCCCGCGGCCGGGATGGTCGCGTAGTTGTTGTTGATCACGCGGTTGTTGTAGACGAACGTCCCTCGGTTCGGGCCCAGGTCCTCGGTGGGCAGCGTGTTCGGCGCGATGCCGACGGCGTTGTAAGTCCACAAGGAGTCACGGATCACCACGCCGGTCGCGTTGGTTCCCGAGTACCCGAGGTAGTTGTACTTGGCCACGACGTTCTCGATCGTCGCCGAACACGGTAAGCACTGGCCGATGTAGAAGCCTCCATCCCCGCTCCCCCACGCGAACGAGTTCTTGAAGACTCCGTTGTAGGCATCGAACGCGTAGATCCCGTAGGTCCGGTTCTTGATCGAATCGATACGGCTCGCCTTGTAGCCCTTCATGTTGAAGAAGAAGACGCCGTTGCCGAGGTAGTTCCGCACCGTGAGATTCGTGACCGTCACGTTATTGGCGCCGTCGACCAGGATGCCGGTCCCCAACTCGTCGCGCCCGTTCAGGATCGTGCGGTAGCGATCAACTCCCTTGATCGTGATCCCCGGAGTCTTGACGTTCACGGCCTCGAAGTACGTCCCGGGCTTGATCAGAACCGTTGCGCCCTTGCGCGCGGCGTTGACGGCTTTCTGGATGGTCTTGAACTCGTCCGGAACGACGAGGAGGTCGCTGTCCTTCTTAGGACCGGTGTCGACATCGCCCGGCGGGGGCAGGTCGCCGACGATGACGACCCCGTACATGCCGATCTGACCCCGCGATCCGTGTTGGCGGCAGAAGTAGAAGTAGTAGCCCTCGTTGTCGAAGCGGTGCTCGAAGGGGGCCGCGGTCTGGTTCATGTTGCCGGAGTCGAACTCGCCCTTCTTGTCGGACGTCACCGTGTGCACGCGGGAGCCCGTGTTGCGCCAGATGACGCTGTCGCCGGGGTCGACCCTGATCTCCTTGGGCTCGTAACGGTTGTCCCGGATCGAGACGGTGCCGGTGGCCGCGACCGAGCGTTCCGAGAGGGCGCCCATCAGCAGCAAGGCCCCCGTCGCCACGACCCCGATCAGGAGCGCACGACGAAACCCATCCCGCTTAGTGATGCTGCCCATGCCCGCCATGTTCCCGCCTCCAAGCCTCCAGGGCGGCCTGACCCCAGGGGGTCCGCTGGCCGCCGGGTGTATCCACCATGAATATCCCACTCATGCCCGCATCCGAGTGACCTTGCACATGGCAGTGGTACATCCAGGCCCCCGGGCCAACGCCCTGGCCGGCGATGACCTGGAACCCGAAGCTGTCCGCCGGCCCCAACGTGCGGTTGTCGATCACCTGGGTCTCGTCCGTTAGTGAGTCCGGGATGCCGGTCCGGTTGGCGGTCCAGCGATGGGCGTGGAGGTGGAAGGTGTGGAAGGTCTCCCCGTGGCCGACGACCACGAACTCGACCCGCTCCCCCTCGTTCGCCTTGAAGACAGGCGTCTTCGGCGACTTCTTGAGGTTGATGCGCGATCCAGGGCCCATCACGACGACGAATGGGGGCCGCGCCGGCTCAGGATCGCCAGCCTTGCGCACGATGAGCGCGCCGAACAGTCCCGACTTGATCCCGCCGGTCCCGTGCGGGCCCCCGACGCAATGGTCGTGATAGTGCCAGTAACCCGCCGTCCCCGGCTGCAACGTCCCGTCGGTGTTCGTGGTCGCCGAGTGCGCCTCGAACACGTAAGTCCGCGATCGTCCCGGCGCAACGCAACTCTTGTTAAGAGGGGTCCCGTCGCTGAGCGTCGTGTATCCCACGCCGTGCGCGTGCATTGAGAGCGACACATTGGTGTCGTTGACGAGGTTCACGTGAAGGCAGTCGCCTTCGACGATCTCGATCGTGGGACCGGGGATGCTCACGGTCTCGGGCGTGAGGCCGTAGCCGATCCTGTTCTTGGATATGCGCTCGGCGAACAGCGACATCGACTTGTTCGGGTCGGCGCAGGCCTGGGTCTGCTGATCGATCGCTCCGATCTGCGCGCTGGTAACGGAGCCTCCGAAGGCCCCCACGAGCACGACCGCGATCACAACGAGATGGCGACTCTTGATGCGCATTCCTTCCCCGATTTGGTCGGAAAACAGTCTCCAAGTATGGAACAACGCTAATTATCGGCGGGCGGCACGTAGCGCACGTCGAGCGAGCGGGCCGCCCGCGCCTCGTCCGGGCGCCGTACCGGGGTCGTCACCGGCGCCTCGTGAAGGAGGCCCGGGTCGGACACGGCCTCCGCGGCGATCTGCCTGAGGGCCTCGGCGAGCCCGTCGATCGTCTCCTTCGACTCGGTCTCCGTCGGCTCCATCATTAAGGCCTCCTCGACGACGAGCGGGAAGTAGACGGTCGGCGGGTGATACCCGAGATCGATCAGACGCTTGGCCACGTCCATCCCTCGCACGCCGTGCTTCTTCAATCCCTTGGCCGAGGCCACGAACTCGTGCATGCACGTTCCGGGGTAGGCGGTCGGGAACACGTCCTCGATCAAAGCTCGCAGGTAGTTGGCGTTCAGCACGGCCCGCTCGGCGACGCGCCGAAGGCCCTCGGGTCCGTTGGCGCGCAGATACGCGTATGCCCTCACGTTGATCCCGAAGTTGCCGTTGAAGGAATGGAGCCGGCCGATCGAATCGGGCCGGTCGTCGTCCCAGCGCCAGCGCTCGGTGCCTTCGTCGAAAGTGAGAACGGGGCTGGGGAGGAACCGCTCCAGGCGCTCGGCCACCGCGAGCGGACCCGAGCCGGGCCCTCCCCCACCATGCGGCGTCGCGAACGTCTTGTGCAGATTGAGGTGGACGATGTCGAAGCCCATGTCGCCGGGCCGCACGACGCCAACGATCGAGTTGAAGTTCGCACCGTCGTAGTAGAGCAATCCGCCGGCTTCGTGGATCGCCGCCTGGATGCGTTGGATGTCGCGCTCGAACAGGCCCAGCGTGTTGGGGTTCGTGAGCATCAGTCCCGCGACGTCGTCGTCCAGAGCCGCTTCGAGGGCGGCCAGGTCGACGAGGCCCCGTTCGTCCGATCGCACTTCTTCCGCGACGTAACCGGCTAGTGACACGCTCGCGGGGTTCGTGCCGTGCGCGGAGTCCGGGATGATCACCCGTCGGCGCACGTCGCCGTTGGCCGCGTGAAAGGCCCGCATCATCAGCAGACCCGTCAGCTCGCCCTGGGCGCCGGCAGCCGGTTGGAAGGTGAGCCGGGCCATGCCCGTCGCCGCGCAGAGGGCCCGCTCGAGGGTCCCGAGGAGCTCGAGGGCCCCTTGGCACAGCTCGTCGTCGGCGAAGGGATGGAGCTCGGCGAAACCGGGCAAGGCGGCGACCCGCTCCGCGACCTTCGGGTTGTACTTCATCGTGCAAGACCCGAGCGGATAGGCCCCCACGTCTATAGCCCAGTTCCTCTGGCTCAAGCGCGTGTAATGGGTCACGAGATCGCGCTCGCTGACCTCCGGCAGCACCGGTGGGGCCTGCCGCCGATGGGCGGCCGGGATCGCCTCCACATCCGATTGCACCTCGGGCAGCGACCACGCGCGCCGACCGGGCCGCGAGCGCTCGAAGACGAGCGCAATGTCCTCGTCGCGAGTCCCGGCAGACCTCTCGAGAATGCTCATCCTTCCGCCAGCTCTTTCTCTATCGCTTCGGCCAGCGCGTCGATCTCCTCGGTGGTCCTCTTCTCGGTCACGGCCAGCAGGAGGTGGTCGGCGAGGTCGGGGTAGAAGCCGCCCAGCGCCGGGCCCACGAGGAATCCCCGGCGAGCGAGCCTGCGGGCGAGCGAGCCCGCATCGAGCGGCGTCCTCAGAACGAGCTCCTTGAAGCGGGGTCCGTCGAACGCAAGCGAGCAGCCGGGGATCTCCCCCAGCCGCCGCGCCGCATACGCGGTGCGTGCGATGCACAGGTCCCCGATCCGGGTCAGACCTGCGGGTCCCAACCACGCTAGGTGCACGGCCGCGGCGATGGCCATCAACGTCTGGTTGGTGCACACGTTCGAAGTGGCCTTGGCGCGCCGGATGTGCTGCTCGCGCGCCTGGAGGGTCAGCACAAAAGCGCGCTTGCCGTCGGCATCGGTGGTGACGCCCGCGATCCGTCCCGGCACCTGGCGTACCAGCTCCAGCTTGGTCGCGAACAGGCCCACGTAGGGGCCGCCGTACGACAGGCTCGTCCCGAGCGACTGGCCTTCCCCCACGACGACGTCGAATCCCGCGTCCCCGGGGGCCTGCAGCACCCCCATCGCAGTTGGGTCGGCAAATGCGACCGCTAGTGCCCCGGCATCGTGGGCTCGCTCGGCGGCGGCGCCCAGGTCCTCGAGCCGGCCGAAGAAGTTGGGATACGGCACGACGACGGCCGCGGCGCCGGTCGCGTCCACCGCGCTCCAGTCCACGACCCCGTCCTCGCCGAAGGGCGCGAGCCGCACGTCAATGTCTAAACCTGAGGTATAGGTTTTCAGCACCTGCAGGTAATGAGGGTGAAGGGAGCCGGCCACGACCACGGCATCCCGTTTCACGACCCGGGCGGCGAGATTGACCGCCTCGACCAGGGCATGGGCGCCGTCGTAGAGCGACGCGTTCGCCACCTCCATGCCGTAGAGGGCGCACACCATCGTTTGGAACTCGTAGAGGGCCTGGAGCACCCCTTGGGACAGCTCGGGCTGGTAGGGCGTATAGGAGGTCGCAAACTCCGACCGACCCGCAAGGGCCGGTACCGCAGCCGGCACGTAGTGGTCGTAGGCGCCGCCCCCGGCGAAACAGGTGGTGGCGCCACCCGTCGTGCGCCCGGCCAGCTCCGCGAGGTGAGCCACCAGCTCCGGCTCGCTCAAAGACGGGGGCACATCGAGGGCGCCGCTGAGCCGAACGCCCTCGGGGATCGCCTCGAACAGCTCGTCGATAGCGCCGAGACCCAGGGCCTCGAGCATCGTGGCGTCGTCTTCGTCGGTGTGCGGGATGTAATCCATGGCCCGTTTCGTGTCTCTAGATCAACTTGTCGACATATCTACTTCGATTTGGCGATGAAAGGCGGCTTCACGATATCCCCCGCGATGCGGCGGCCCCGCGACACGATCGCGGCGGACTCGCCGTCGGCGGGCACGCGCTCGGTTGGAGCCAGCGCGAGAGCTATCCCCGTCCCGAGCGTCGGCGAGAAGTTCCCGCTCGTCACCCGCCCGACCGACTCCTCGCCGACGATCACCTCGTAGTCCTGGCGGGGCACTCCCCGATCGATGCATCTGATCCCGAAGAGCTTGCGCGCGGCTCCCTCGGCTCGGACCTTGGCGAGGGCCTCGCGTCCCCTGAAAGGCGTGTCCCACGCGAGCGTCCACCCGAGGCCCGCCTCGAGCGGATTGATGTCGAGGGAGAGCTCGTGGCCGTAGAGCGCGTAACCCATCTCGAGCCGGAGCGTGTCGCGTGCCCCGAGGCCGACGGGGGCCGCGCCGGCATCGACGAGCCTCTCGAACGCCGAGGCCGCCTGGTCCCAGGTCACATACAGCTCGAAGCCGCGCTCGCCCGTATAGCCGGTTCGGGCCACGAGTCCGCCGTCGTCAAGGGTCGTGAATGTATGGAGCTTGAGCTCTAGCGCCGGGTGATCCGGCCAGACCGACGTGAACACATCGAACGAGCGCGGCCCTTGCAAGGCCAGGATCGCCCAGCGATCCCACGCGTCCACGGGCTCTCCCCCGCTTTCCCGGATGGCGGCCGCCACAGCCTCGACGTTGGCCGCGTTCGGAACCACCAACCATCGCTCCCGATCCAGGCGATAGACGAAGACGTCGTCGATGCAGCCTCCGCCCTCGGTGAGGACGAGCGCGTAGCTCGCCCGGCTCGGTTCGAGCGCGCCGACATCGGCGGTCAAGGCCACGTCGAGGGCTTCGAGCGCGCCGGGTCCCTCCAGCAAGAGCTTGCCGAGGTGGGTCACGTCGAAGATCCCCGCGCTGACTTCGGACCGCGTTGTGCTCCGAGACGATGCCCTCGTACTGCAGGGGCATCTCCCACCCCCCGAACTCCGTAAGGCGCGCGCCGAGCCGCCGATGCGCGTCGAGCAGCGGTGTGGCCTTCTGTAGCACTACCTAGCCGGCGAGGGCGGGGCCCAGCAGCGCCTCGGCGGAATCCGGAAGATCGGCCCGATCCCCTGCGTCCGGATCCGGCGATCCCTCTTCCAGCCCGTACTTGATGAGCAGGTTGAGGTAGTCGCGCTGGTAGAGAATCTTGCAGCGGACGTCCGGATAGAGCGTGGTCAACCGCCGGACCTTGCGGTTCTTCTTGGTCACGAGCTTCTGGTTGAGCGTCGTGATCTCTATGTAGAGGTCGAACTCAGGAAGGTAGAAGTCGGGTGAGAACCGCTGCGTGGCGTTCCCACTGCGGTCCCAATCGATCTCGAAGGTCGTCGGCTCGTAGCGCCAACCGATCAGGTAGAAGTCGAGCAGCTTCGCGAATTGTCTCTCGCTGTTGTGCGCGAACTTGACGCCTTCGTGGGGAAGCAAGTGGCTATCTTGGCTGATCAGCCCTCCTTAGCGTCGGCCACCCTCTGGTCAGAACCGTAACCCACGTCCGATGCTGCGGGGCGGAGTTCACGGAGGGTGCCTTCGAGCTGCTCTGCGATCTTGTCTACCGCCACGATGGCTCCGAGCACGCCCTGGCCCGAACGGAGAAGATCGACGACTTCCGCATCAGAGGTGCAGGCATAGACCTTGTCGCCGTCGGTTGCGATCGTGACCTTCGACCAATCCTGGTCGAGGTTGTTCCGCACGTAGTCGATCGCCTGTCGGACCTTCTGGAGGCTGGCCCCGGCGTCGGTGAGGCTCTTCACGACCTTGAGCTGGAGAAGATCGTTGAACGAATACAGCCTCTGAGTACCCGAGCCGTTGGCCGGCTGGATCGTCGGGACGACGAGGTCGGTGCGCGTCCAGTAGTCGAGCTGCCGGTAGGTGATGCCTACGATCTTGCAGGCCTGTGGTCCCCGATAGCCGATCTCCGTCACAGCGTCCTCCCCTGACCCAGCCTCTGGCTGCAGATGACAACCCCGTAGTTACGTTGATGGAAGCGTAGGCCCCCCGCGCGCGCGTGTCAACGATGAAGGGTGATCTACAACTTCAGGGTTTTGTGACCCGCCCCACGACGTTTGCGAGGTTCTGGCGAGTGAAAAGCAAGCGTCGCAAGGCCGCAGGGAGGGTGCGTAGTGGAACTACGTGCCCGACCGAGAACGCCGCGAGGCGCAGCCTTTTCGCCGCCAGAAGCCCCATTATGTCGTGGGGCGGGTCACTAGCCTTGGCCGGTGGCGAAGTCCTCGGGGCTCACCTGATCGAGGAACTCCCGGAACTTCTCGACCTCCGTCTCCTCTTCGTCCTTGAGCTCGATCCCGGCCTGCTCGAGGACGGACTCGGCCGCGAAGATCGGGGCGTTTATCCGGACCGCCAATGCGATCGCGTCGCTGGGACGAGACGAGACCTCGGAGGTGCGCCCGTTCGTCACCATGCGGATCGAGGCGAAGAAGGTCTGCTCGACGAGCTCGCTGATGACGATCCTCTCAACCTGGACCTCGGTCTCGGTGAGGATGTCGCGAAGAAGGTCGTGGGTCATGGGGCGGGGCGTCTCGATCCCCTGGAGCGCGAACGCGATGGCGGTCGCCTCGACCGCGCCGATCCAGATGGGTAGGTAGCGCTCACCATCCGACTCCTTCAGGAGCACGATCGGCTGGTTGGAAGGCAGCTCGACCCGGACCCCCACGAGCGAGAGCTCGATCATGGCGCCGAGGCTAACACCCGGGCTGTTCTACGAGCCTTTCCCGAAGAGGTCGGGAACCAGCAGCAGTGGGTCGTTCACCAGCCTCGGGAGATCGTCGACCGCCAAGATGTCGGGGACGTTCCGGTAGCGACCTTGGAAGTCCAATCCGTAGCCGACGACGAAAACGTCCGGAGTCGTGAACCCCCGCCACTCCACTTCCACCGGCACGATCCGGCGGGCGACCTTGTCCAGGAGCGTCACGACGCTAAGGGACCGGGGACGCCTCGAGACAAGCGTCTTGCGCAGGTAAGTAAGGGTCAGTCCCGTGTCGACGATGTCCTCGACGACCACTACGTCACGTCCCGCGATGCTCTGCTCGAGGTCCTTGACGAGCCGCACCACGCCGGGTGTCGTGCCCCCGGCATAGGCGGAGATGGACATGAAGTCCAGGACCACGTCGATCGACAGCGATCGCACGAGGTCGGCCAAGAAGAAGGTCGAACCCTTGAGGACGCCGATGAGGATGGGCGGGCGGTCGGTCCCCCCGAGCTCTTGCGAGATCTCGCGGCCCAACACCTCGATGCGCTTAGCGATTTCCTGCGCAGGAAACAGCACGCTCGCCGGCGCGGGAACCGCGGTCGGCGAGTCCACGTCGCTCACTCGGTCACCACTCCACCGATCCATCCGAGGACGGTGGCCAGGGCGCGCGCGGCGAACGAGGGTTCCGTCGTAGCAACGGGAGCGGCGGTCACTGCACGCACCCTAGCTATCGTTGTGCCCCCCACGCTCACGACGATGCGACCCACCACGCTCCCGGGACCAAGGGGCGACGACACGCGTTCATTTGGATGGAAGGAAACATCAACGGACGCGGGATCCTGGATGCCCCTCACGGAGGCGCCGGCGCGAACGACGACCGTCCCGGCCGGATCGAAGACCAACGCGCCGACGGGCGTGCCGGCCCGCAGCAGGATCGTGCGAGCCAGCCGCGCGAATCCGAGGTCCAGCAGCGCCGCCGCATCGACCGCGGCGTCGACGCTGCCCATGGCGACCGCGATCAGGCGCCGGCCCTTCCTTGCGGCCGCTGCAACCAGGACGTTGCCCGCGCCGGCCGTGAACCCGGTCTTCACACCGATCGGCGCCGGCATAAGTCTCAAGTAGAACATTACGGTTCTCGAGCTCGATGGAGCCCTGGGGCCCTCGGATGGTCGTTCGGGCGGTGGCGACGATGCTCGCCAGGTCCTCCACGTCGAGGAGCTCCGCGGCGACGACCGAAAGGTCGAGAGCCGTCGAGTAGTGGCCGGGCGCATCGAGTCCGTGCGCAGTGACGAAAGCCGTGTCCTTCAGGCCGAGCTCACCCACATAGGCGTTCATGCGCTCGACGAAGCGCTCGTGCGAGCCGGCGACGTGTTCGGCGAGGGCGACGGCAGCGTCGTTGGAGGAGCTAAGCAGAAGCCCATAGAGGAGGTCGACGACCCGGTATCGCTCTCCCGCCCCCAGGTCCAGGCCACCCCCTCCCGTAGCCGAGGCAGCGGCTGAGACCCTCACGATCTCGCCGGGGTCGGTCGCCGCATCGACGAGGAGCGCCGTCACCATCTTGGTCGTGCTTGCCATCGGCCGGCGGACCCGGGCATCCCGGGCCCACAGGACCCGGCCCTCCTCGTCCACGACCAGGCAAGCGGCGCAGGTCACCGTTGGATCCGCCGCCTGAGAAGGAAGGGCGGGGAGCGAGCTCGCAAGCAGGAAGCTCGCCGCCACGGAGGCGACAAATCTATAAATCGACAAAGGAACTGATGAGCTAGGGCGCGATGTCGTCGACCCGCTCGCGCATGAGCGAGTGACGCAGGAGGCTCGAATGCGCGAGGAGCGACTTCGCCACCTCACTCGCCTGGCGCAGAGACTCCCGATCGCCTCGCTGCAGAGCGGGGGCGACGAGCTGCTCGTAGAGACCCATCTCGCGATCAGCCATGTGGCGGAACATCTTGAGGTGACGAGGCTCGATCCCGTAGCCCATCAACGCGGCTGCGGCGCCTGCCGCGCCAAGGTCCACGGAGTCGTAGGGACCGTCGCCCCTGTCGGCGAGGACCCCGTACTCCATGAGGCCGTCCAGGTCGCGTGCGGTCAATCCCGACCGGCTTGCCAGAGCGGCCCGATCGAGCTCGACCTCTTCCTGAGCCTGCGGGACGGCCGGCGCGTCCTTCGAGGCCGCCGCCGGGGGCGGTACGGGGGCCGGAGCACGGCCGCTCGGAGCGCCGTTGCCGGTGAGGCGCTCCCGGATGACCTTGAGCGGCAGGAAGTGGTCCTTCTGCAGAGACAGGATGTAGCGGAGCCGCTCGACGTCTGACTCGTAGAACTTCCGATAGCCCGAAGCCGTCCGCTCGGGAGTGATCAGGCCCTCGGCTTCCAGGAACCGGATCTTCGAGATGCTGATGTCGGGATAGTCCGAGCGCACGGCCTCGAGGACCTCTCCGATGCTCAAGTAGTCACGGGTTCTCGAGAGTGGCATGGCTAGGCTCCCGCCAGGAAGACGAGCTTGAACTTGCCTATCTGGATCTCGTCCCCCGAGCGCAGCGAGCCCTCCTCGAGCCGCTCCCGGTTGACGTAGGTCCCGTTGAGGCTCCCCAGGTCGACCAGATCGAACCCGTCTCCCGAGCGCCGGATCTCGGCGTGGCTGCGCGAGACGGTGATGTCGTCGAGGAAGATGTCTCCGTCGGGATGCCGCCCGATCTTCGTGATCTCAGTGTCCAAGAAGAACTTGCTCCCGGCGTTCGGCCCCCGCTTCACGATCAACACGCCCTTGCCCCCCTCGAGCTCCTCGGGCGAGATGTGAACCTCTTCGTCGAGCTCGGGCTCGAGCTCGCCGGGCATGAACGTGATGGTCGTCTCGCCGCCGTCGGCGCTCAGGGGCGCGCCACACGACGAGCAGAAGTTGGAGCCCTCGGGATTGCGGTGTCCGCAGTTCGTACAGAACATGATCGGCAAACCCTATAGCGAACCTTTAGAGTTGGTCAATGGGGCCTCTCGAGGCTTAACCTTCGACCAGCTTCTTGTACTCCTCGGCGCTCATGAGGGAAGCCAGGTCCGTCTCGGCCGGGTCGATCGCCACCAGCCATCCCTTGCCGTAGGGGTCCTCATTTACCAACTCCGGACTCGCTTCGACCTCGGCGTTGCGGGCGAGGACCTTCCCCGAGACCGGGCTGTAGACATCGGATACCGATTTCGTCGACTCGACCTCGCCCAGCGGGGACCCCGCGGTGACCTCGGTCCCCTCCTCGGGCAGCTGCACGAACACGACGTCCCCGAGCTGGTCCTGGGCATAGTCGGTGATGCCGACCACCACCCGGCCGTCCTCCGCTCGCGCCCACTCGTGCTCTTTCGTATAGCGGCGATCGTCGGGTACCTCGCTCATCCATCCCTCCTGTGTACTTGTCTACAAGGTGACTTGTCCATCGACCACCTGCGCGACGAGAGCCTGCATGTGATCGGCCAGCGCCTCGGCCGCGGCGGTGGTGCGGGCTTCCGCCCAGATCCTGCATCGGGGCTCTTCGGGGTCGGGGATGACCAGCGCCCAGCTCCCGTCCTCGAACAGCACCTTCACCCCGTCGAGCAGCACGATCCTTTCGGTCCTGAAGTTGGAAGCGACGTGACGCATCACCGCTCCCTTCAACTGCCACGGGACCCGGACGTCCCTCTCCACTAGGTGGAGCGCGGGCAGCCCGTCCGCGATCTGGGAGAGAGGGCGGCTGGAGTGAGCGAGCATCTCTAGCGTCTTGCAGAAGGTCATCAACCCATCGGGGGCGGGCATGAAGGAGGGGAAGATCAGCGAGCCGTCGGAGCTCCCCGCGAACGTGACCCCGTCCCGGCTGGCCCATGTCATGAGGGCCGCAAGTGGAGTCGGCACCCATTGCAAGCTGGCGCCGGCGGCCTCCACGAGGCTCGCGCATTCAGACGGGCACGACACCGGCACGACCAGGGTGCCGCCGGCTCGCTGAGCCTCGTGATCGAGGAACGCGAGCAAGGCCTGCGGATGCGCGAGCGATCGTCCTCGGTCGTCGATCAGGTGAGCGATCTCCCCGCCCGGCTCGAGCAAGACGCCGACATTCGATCCCGAGTTGCGAACGTGATCGGCCAGATCGTGCAGCAGATGCGCCAGGTCGTCGGCCACCAGTACCGGGCGGTGCTCGTCCGTGAATGCATTGACCGCGAGGACGTCGCATCCCAAGCGTCCCAGCACCGAGGGTCCGATCAGGCTGGCCGGCCCGAAGGCGTAATCCACCACCACCTTTAACTTGGCGCGGCGGATCTCCTCGACGTCGATGGCTGCGAGCAGCCCCGACGTGTACTGCTCGAGGGCGCGGGGAGGGAACTCGAGCTCGCCGAGCTTGGCCGGGCCCGGACGCCGGTAGTCCTCGCGATAGAACACCCGATCGATCGCTCGTTGGGAGGTTGCCGGCAGGTCTCCCCCGTCGGCATCGAACAGCCTGATCTCTAGGACCTCGGGATGGCCGGGAGAGGTGCGCACGCTCACGCCGCCGGCGGCCTGCTGAGCGCGGACGGTGAAGCGAGTCATCGGCATAGGTGTCAGCTCGAGGTCGTGACAGTGGACGCCGGCGGAGTTGAGCCCCGCGATCACTGCACGCTTCATGGTTCGAGCAGCACGCGAAGCGTCGCGCCCGGAAACAACCACGCTCCCTCGCTTCAGGGTGCTCGCATATGCCATCCCTAGGCGAACCGCCACCTGCGCGGTCACCCCGATGTTGACGAGCCCCGAGACGCCGCGGGCTCCGAAGAGGCTCCGCGAGGCCCGCCTCTCTCGCACGACGCTCTGGGTGACGATGGCTCCAGCTTCGACGCTGCGGGCGCCGTAGATCTTGACCCCGGACTTGACCAGAGCGCCCGCGCCGACGACGGCTTCGTCGCCGACCACCGCAGAGTCCTCGACCATCGCCCCGCGGCCGAGGGATGCGGCGCGCCCAAGGGCGCCGCCTTGGACGACGGCCATAGCGGAGACCTCCGCAAGGTCCATCACTACGGCCCGCTCGAGGCGGGCGTCGTCGCCGACGATCGTGTTGTCGCCCACGACCGTGTAAGGGCCCACGTGTGCGCCGGCTCCGACCTGAACCGTGTTGCCGAGGAGGCACGGCTCTTCCAAGCGAGCCGAGGGGTGTATGTCCACGTCCTCGCCGACCCAGACGTTGGGTCGCATCTCGAAGCCGGCTATCTCGACGTCCACTTTGCGAGCGAGAACGTCGTGGTTCGCTTGCAGATAGGCGTCTGCGTTGCCGACATCGGTCCAGTACGAATCGGTTATGTAACCGAAGAGCGGCAGCCCCTTGTCGAGCATCAGCGGGAACAGCTCGCTGGAGAAGTCGAACGGTTGCTCCGGAGGGATCAGGTCTAGGACCTCGGGCTCGAGGACGTAGATGCCCGTGTTCACCGTGTCGCTGAACACCTGACCCCAAGTCGGTTTCTCGAGGAAGCGCTCGACCCGGCCGTCCTCGGACGTCATAACGATGCCGAACTCGAGCGGGTCTTGCATCCGCTTCAGAACGAGCGTGCCGGCGGATCCCTTCGCGCGATGGAAGTCCACCACGGCCCCCAGATCGAGAATCCATCAGCGCGTCCCCCGAGATAACGAGGATCGACCCGGATGACAACAGGTCGCGTGCGTTCAATATCGAGCCTGCCGTTCCCAGGGGCATCTCTTCGTTCGCGTAGGAGAGTGACACCCCTAGGTCCGATCCGTCTCCGAAGTAGTTGCGGATGACCGACGACAGGAACTGAACCGTCGCCACGACGTCGGTAAAGCCGTTCCGACGAAGAAGCATCACAATGTGCTCCATCAGCGGGCGGTTGGCCACCGGGAGCATGGGCTTGGGCACGTTCCCCGTTAGCGGCCTGAGTCGCGAGCCTTCGCCCCCGGCCATGACAACAGCCTGGACGGCGCTCATTTCGCCTCTCCCGCTTTCGTACTGAGCTGCTCGCGCACCACGAGGAGGTACTGGGCGGCGGCGATCCAGTACATCACCGCGCCGAACCAGGCGCAGAACAAGCCAACTTCCTCGGCCGCTCGTTGAGGCCCGACGGAAGTCTCCGACAAGGCCAGACAGGACAACCCGAAGAGCAGCAGTGCCGTGGCTGACTTGCCGGCGTTATTCACTGCGATCCGCTCCATCCCACGTCGCTCGAATACTGCGAAAAGACCAAGTATCAAGACGTCCCGGACGATGACCGCAAGGGCCAGCGCCAGTGGCATCGTCCCATGAGCGACCAGAGCGATCGCAAGAGCGACGATGAACACACGATCCGCGAGCGGATCGAGGAGCTGGCCCAGCTCAGAGGTCTGATCGAATCGCCTCGCTATGTAACCGTCGAAGAAGTCGGTCAACGCGCCGACCGCATAGACGGCGACCGCGGGTCCCTCATGCCCGTTCACGAACAGCAAGACGAAGACCGGAACGGATGCGAGGCGGGCGAACGACAACACGTTCGGGATGGTTAGCCAGCGCGTGGAAACCACCGGGGAGTCAGCCATCGTCGTCGGGACGGCCGGATTCGAACCGGCGACCCCTGGTCCCCCAGACCAGTGCGCTAACCAAGCTGCGCCACGTCCCGAGCTAGGCGGGAATCATACCGGGGGTTGTCCGAAGGGGGATTTAGCGACATGTCTATATATGGATTCAGCGATAGATAGACAAGTAGATCTCTCAAGCTGAAGCCGTTCTCGGCATCTTACTTAACCTTAAAGCTAACGTCTAGTCTTGGCGCGGACCTCCAGCTTGAGAGGCGTTCCCGTCAGCCCGGCTCGCTCGCGCAGTCCCCTCTCCAGATAGCGCAGGTAGGTCGGCTCGAGGGAGGCATTCGAGAACAGCAAGATCCGCGGGGGTCCGACCCCGGCCTGGGCCGCGTACAGGATCCGGTGGAGCCGCCCGCCGACGCGGGGATGTGGCCGCCGCTCTTGGAGCTCGTGGATCGCGTCGTTCAAGTCCGAGGTTCGGAGCTGGGTCCGGTGCGCCTCGACCGCATCGGAGAGAGCGGGTAGCAGGCGATCGACCCCTCGCCCCGTCGTCGCGACGGTCCTCACCACGCCCGCCCACGGGAGGAATCGCAATCGCTCGGCGTTGTGGGCCTCGGCGCGCTTCCGGTCGGCCTCCTCTGAGGGCATCAGATCCCACTTGTTGTAGGCGATCACGCACGCTCGCCCCGCTTCGACGATCGCCTCCCCTATCCGCTGGTCGTGGCCCGTGGCTCCCGAGGCCGCGTCGACCACGAGAAGGGCGACGTCGACACGCTCTAGCGTCCGACGAGAACGCAGCCAGCTGAAGTATTCGATCGGATCGTCGATGCGGGTCTGCTTGCGCATCCCGGCCGTGTCGATCAGGCGGATCCTCCGGTCACCCACCAGCTCGATCACGTCGTCGACGGGGTCCCGGGTGGTCCCGGGAGTCGCATCCACCAGAGCCCGCGAGTCACCGACGAGCGCGTTGAGCAACGACGACTTGCCCACGTTGGGCCGTCCCACTATGGCGGCCGCGGCCCAGTCCCCCGCCACCTCCTCGAGCACCTGCGGCAGGTGAGCTCCGATCACTTCCAACAGATCGCCCGAGCCTCTTCCGTGAAGCGCGGAAACGGGGACGGGCTCACCCAGGCCCAATCGATAGAAATCGGCCGCGGCAGGTTCGTCGCGCGGATCGTCGACCTTGTTTACGGCCAGCACAACCGGCTGTCGAGATCCCCGCAGCAAGCGAGCGACCACGGCATCGTCTTCGGTCGGGCCGGTGGAGTTGTCGGTCACGAGGACGATCACGTCGGCCGTGTCCATCGCCAATCGCGCTTGCTCGGCCACCTGCGCATCCAGGCCTTCCTGCCCGGGTTCGAGGCCTCCGGTGTCGACGATCTCGAAGGCCCGGCCCCCCCACTCGGCCACGAAGCCGCGCCGGTCGCGAGTGACGCCCGGAGTCTCCTGAACGATCGCCTCGCGCCGGCCGAGCACCCGGTTGACCAGCGAGGACTTGCCGACATTGGGCCGTCCCACCACGGCAACGACCGGGAGGCCGCGGGCCACTGAGCGACTCCCGGTCATCGGTCCAGCTTCAGTGAGACCAGTTCCACGATCCGCTCGACGACGGCGTCGATCGGCATACCCGTGGAGTCGATCTCGAGCGCGTCTGGGGGCTTGATCAGCGGCGATTCGGCCCTGGTCGTGTCGGCCTCGTCGCGACCCGCGATCTCGCCCTCGACCCGTCCGAGGTCTGCCGCGTCGCCCATCTCGAGAGCACGCCGGCGCGCACGTTCGTCCAGGGAGGCCGTCAGCCACACTTTGAGCGGCGCTTCTGGAGCCACCGCTGTGCCGATGTCGCGACCCTCCATCACGACGTCCTCGGCGGCGGCGACCCTCCGTTGGATCTCGACGAGGGCCGCCCGCACAGCGCGGTGAGCAGCCACAGTGGAGACGAGACCCGTCACATCTCCCGCCGCGCACTCTCTGCGTCACATCCCTTCCATCCAGCATCACCTTGCCCCCGCCCACCGAGATGCTCAGGTCCCGGGCGAGCGAGCCCACGGCCTCGCCGTCGTTGGGGTCGAGCCCATGTTCGAGGACCGCCAGGGTCACCGCCCTGTACATCGCGCCGGTGTCTACGTAGGTCCATCCGAGACGGCTCGCCACTTCTCTTGCGACCGTGCTCTTGCCGGCCCCGGCCGGGCCGTCGATCGCCAGGATCATCGCTTCGTTCGCCCGCCCCGAGCGGGGCCGGTGCGAACCCCGCGAGCGCGCGAAGACCTCGAGGAATTCGGGGAAAGAGCTGCGGACCGAGCTCCAATTGGCGACCTTCACATTGTCTTCCGCGATCGTCCCCGCCACGGCGAAAGACATGGCGATGCGATGGTCGCCGTACGAATCCACAGGCGCTCCGACGAGGTGGGCCGGGCCGTTTATCCGGAGACCGTCGGCGCTCTCATCGACCTCGACCCCCAACGCGCGGCAGGCCGGTCGCCAGCGCCTGGATCCGATCGGACTCCTTGACCCGGAGCTCCCCCGCCCCGGTCACGGTCGTCGTCCCTTCCGCTTGCGTCGCGGCCACGGCGAGTATCGGGAGCTCGTCGATCAAGGCGGGCACCTGGGAGGGAGCGATGTCGACCGCGCGCAGATCGCTGTGGCGCGCCCGGACCCGGCCGTAGGGCTCACCCCCATCCTCGCCCTCTACCTCTACCTCGATGTCGGCCCCCATCCCGTTCAGGACGTCGAGGGCCGCGGTCCTGGTCGGGTTGAGGCCCACGCGTTCGACGGTTAGGTCCGAGCCCGGCACGAGCGTGGCCGCAACGATCAGGAACAGCGCGCTCGACAGGTCGCCCGGGACCCTCCGGTCGATGGGCGCCGGTTCCGAGCCGCCGGCCACCGACACCGCTGCGCCCTGCCGCCGTATGCCCACTCCGGCCGCGGCGAGCATCCGTTCCGTATGGTCCCGGCTGGCGGCCGGCTCCGAGACCGTGGTCTCTCCCTCGGCCACCAGGCCGGCCAGAAGCAAGGCCCCCTTCACCTGCGCGCTGGCAACGGGGATCTCGATATCGATCCCGGTCAGGTCCCCACCTCTAATGTGGAGGGGGGCGTTCTCACCGTGGTTGCGGCCGTCGATCCGCGCCCCCATTTGCCTCAACGGCGCGACCACTCGCAGCATCGGCCGTCTCCGCACAGACTCGTCGCCGGTGATGACGCTGGCGCCGTTCACTCCGGCGAGGACGCCGGCCCCCAACCGGAGGGTCGTCCCCGAGTTGCCGGCATCGATGACGTCTCCGGGTTCACGCAGGCCCCGCAAACCCAAACCCTCAACTTGAGCTTTATACTCGGTCCTGGCGAAGGCGATGGGGACGCCGAGGGCAGCGAGCGCTGCGACCGTGGCCGCGACGTCGTCCCCTCCCCCGAGATGCTCGATGGTCGAGGGCCCGCGCGCCAGGGCCGCCAGGATCAGGGCGCGATGCGAGATGGACTTGTCCCCGGGGACCTCCACCGTGCCAATCAACGCGCCGGCCGGCGTCCGGCCTCTCACGACTTATCACCTAGTCCACTGTTCGACTTATTCATTTGTCTACACATCTACAAAGTAGACCAGGCGTGGATAGGGGCTTTTGCGCCCTGGATCGATTTGTCGACTTGTGGAGTAGTCATCATGTCAATCCTGCACTCTCGGCGTGATATCCCAGGCCCTCCAGGGCGCCGACCAACGCCTCGGCGTCCGCCGCTCCCGAAACGACAAGCTCTAACCGGCCGCGGCCGCCTTCCGTGGAGTGGACTATCCGGAGGTCCTCGATGTTCACTCCGATCTCCCCCGCCGCCCGCGTCACCTCCGCCAGGACCCCCGGGCGATCCGGGACGACGACGCTCACCGCGATGGGGTCCGCCGGTCCCACGGCGACGGGCTTCGAGAACAGATCGAGCCGGGCCGTGCGGGAATCGTCCAGGAACGTCTTCAGATCGTCCCAGCGATCGCGGGAGATGATGTCGGCGACCTCGGCGAGGCGTTCGCCGAAGCCGTCCAAAGCCTCAAGTACTGCTCGACGGTTGGACCGAAGGATCGCGACCCACATCTCGGGACGGCTTGCGGCGATACGGGTGACATCGCGGAATCCCCCGGCGGCAAGCCCCAGCAGCGCTTCCCTCTCGCCGTCGGTCACGGCCAAGTCGACCAGGGCGCTGGCCGTGATCTGAGGGAGGTGGCTGAGGCGCGCTACGAGGGTGTCGTGGACCTCGGGTCCTACCGCCACGGGCTTGGCCCCCAACGACCTCGCCAGGTCCGAGACGGTTGAGAATGCGGCCGGGTCCGTTTGCGCGGTCGGGGTCAAAACCCACCAGGCGTCGTCGAAGAGAAGCGGGTCGGCCGCCTCGATCCCGTGGCGCTCCGAACCGGCCATGGGATGCCCGCCGACGAATCGAGGCCCGAAGACCGACTCGCCCTCGGCCACGGCCTGGGTCTTGGCGCTCCCCACGTCGGTGATCACGGCCGTGGGTTCGACCGCATGGCCGAGCGACCAGCACGTCTGGGGGACGCGGTCGACGGGCAGGGCGAGAACCACGAGCTCGGCGCCGGTCACCGCGCTGACGGCATCCGGCGCCTCGGCCGTGATCGCCCCACGGGCCCGGGCCTCGGCGCGGGTCCCCGCGTCCTCGTCGTAGCCCGTGATCTCCAGGGCATCGTCGAGGGACGCGAGCCGAAGCCCGATCGAGCCTCCGATCAGGCCCGTCCCGATGATTGCGATGCGACGTGGGGCAAACAATCAAGTACTCCTTTAGGGTTGTTGTCCGTCGAGGTCGGCCCTGAGGGCGTGGGCCTCCCGGAGGTAGACGTGGCGCAACTCGTGGGGGTCGCGCCCCGTGTACATGTGCATCAGCACCCGGATGCACAAAGGGACCGCCCCCGGCACCGCGATCTCAGTGGCGCACAGCAGCGGGACCTCGTCCATCCCCAGGCGGCGGGCCGCCACCGCCGGGAACTCGCTCGTCAGGTCGGGGGTGGCGGTGAAGATCGACCGACACGACATCGCTCGCGCCGACCCCGTTGCGCTCGAGCATGGCCGGCCAGCAGCTCCTCGGTCGCATCGGCTATCTCCGCCGGCTCGTCGGAGCCCACGGTCGTGGCGCCGCGCAGCGCCCTCAGGGCGGGGCAGGCGGCGCCATCATTGGTCCATACCATTGCCTCGACTTATCTACTCATCAACCTATCTATCTTGTGGCCAGGGCCCACTAGAGCTTTACCGCCCGGTAAAGGGCACGCACCTCTTCGAGCGACAGCTTCCTAACCGAGCCGGGTTTGAGGCGGCCCAGCATAAGTAGGCCCTATCCCCGTGCGAACGAGGCCCCGCACCGGGTGGCCGACCGCCTCGAACATGCGGCGCACCTGGCGATTCGCGGCCCTCTTTCAGGACCACCTCGACGAGGCTCCCGCCGGGCACTACGTCGACGAGCTTGGTCTGGGCCCGGCGCGCTGATGCCGTCTTCGAGCTCGACCCCCGTTGCAAGCGTCCTCAGGGCGGCCCGGCCCACCCTCCCCGAGGCCTCGACCAGGTAGGTCTTGGCGATCCCATAGCTCGGGTGCGTAAGCCGGTGACTCAGCTCCCCGTCGTTGGTGAGCAGCAACAACCCCTCGGTCCCGATGTCCAGCCGGCCGACCGGCCACATCTGGTGGGCAGGTCGACGAGGTCGAGGACCGTGTCCCGCCCTTGAGGGTCCGATGCCGTCGTGACCACGCCCTCCGGCTTGTTCATGGCGTAGTAGGCCAGATCGGCTCGGAGCGGCACGCGCGAACCATCAACCTCCACTTCATCCTTTTCCGCGTCGATCCGCTGGCCCAGCCGAGCCGTGCGCCCGTTCACTCGGATCCGGCCTCGTTCGATCATCTCCTCGACCGACCGGCGCGATCCGACGCCTGCGTGCGCCAGGACCTTCTGGATCCGTTCGCCGGTCGGCTCCTCCGAGCTTGAGCCCACTAGGCGTTCGGGGACAGCTTGGCTTCCATGTCCTCGACGGTCTCGGAGTCGGGCATGAAGCCAGACAGGGCGGGAAGCTGCTGGGTGGAGGCCAGCCCCATCCTTTCCAAGAAGAGCGTGGTCACGGAGAACAGGGCCGGGGATCCGGGACCCTCGTCCCGCCCGACCTCCTCTATCAGCCCCCGGTTCTGGAGCGTGCGAACGACGCCATCGGAGTCCACGCCACGGATCTCGTTTATCTGGGTCCGCGCGATGGGCTGGCGATAGGCGACGATCGCCAGCACTTCGAGAGCCGCCCCGCTCAGGCGGGTGTGGGATCCCGAGGCCACTATCCGCTCGAGCCAGGGCGCGCAGGCGGGATCGGTGTAGAGGCGCCAGCCCCCCGCTGCCTCGCGCAGGACGAAGCCACGGTCCTCGCGCGACGTACTCGGCTTGAAGCTCCCCCAGGATCGCTTCGATGTCGGCCTTGGGGGCCTCCAGGACCTCGCCCATCTCGCTCGCCGGGACCGGCTCGTCGGCTAGGAGCAGGATCGCTTCGATGACCTTGCGTTCGGAAACGTTCATTCCACTCCCTCCTGCTCGATCGCGTACTCCTCGATCCCATCCGCCAGGGTCGCTAGGTCCCCTTCGGCCGTACCGAGCCATCGGGCCCGGATGTCCGAGAAGCGGTGGACCTGGTCGATGTCGACGGCGCCGGCCTTGAAGAGCTCCAACAGAGCAAGGAACCTCACGACGACGTCGATCCGGCCGGATGCCCCCTCGCAGAGGTCGGTGAACGCCACCTCGGGGGTTGCCTGAAGCCGCTCGGCGACCAACACGATCGCGTCGCGGACCGAGGCCCGGATGGGCGCAACGTGAGAGATGTCGAGCACCGGCTCGGGGCGGGGCACCAGGGCGGAGGCGGCAGACGCGGGCGAGGTCCTCGCCGGACACGCGCTCCAGAA
The DNA here is from genome assembly GCA_963786155.1 of uncultured Actinomycetes bacterium. GTDB lineage: Bacteria > Actinomycetota > CADDZG01 > CADDZG01 > WHSQ01 > CAWAXW01. Next base: position 1,599,668 of record CAWAXW010000006.1, read on the forward strand.
GGTCGGGGGCGAGGTCCCTGAACGGCTCCTCGAGAGGGACGGCGCGGCCGTGGGCCAGGGCCCCCTCGTCCAGAAGCCCCCCGATCCAAGCCCCGGCATCCCGGAAGGTCGCACATTCGACCAGCCGGGCCAGTAGGAGGTCCCTTTCCTCGAGCAGCCGCTCGTCGGCCTCACTTCCCATGCCCCCCGGCAAGAGCCGGGCGCTCTTGAGCTCGAGCAGGGTCGCGGCTATCACAAGGAAGGACGTCGTTCGCTCGAGGTCGATCCGCTCCATCCCATTGACCACGGCCAGGTACTCGTCGGTGATCCGGGCTATGGAGACGTCGTAGATGTCGACGCGCTGCCGGGTGATGAGGCTCAGAAGCAGATCGAGAGGCCCTTCGAAGGCCTCTTGTCTGACCTCGTAGCGCACCTTCTCCTCGTTCTGCACCCTTCGATTTCCCTTCGGACCCTCGGGGGGTTCTATCTACTTGTCGACTTATCTATATTAGGCAGGCAACCGGCCGGAAAGCCTGGCTGGAAAGAGCGTATAGCCGGGGGCGTGGCCCCTCGCGGCAATGTCACTCCCCCGCCGGCAGGAGGCCGGAGGCCCGGCGCACGGCCTCCATCGTCGCGGCCGCCTCCGTCGCCGCCTTGTCGGCCCCGGCCGCGAGCACCCGGGTCATCTCGCCCGGATCCGCCATCAGTTGCTCGTAACGCTCTCGGATCGGGCGAAGGTGCTCGACCACGGCCTCCGCCAGACCCTCCTTTAGCTCCTTGTAGCCCGCGCCCGAGAATCGCTCTTCGAGCACGGGGATCGAGTCCCCGGTTACGAGGGAGAGGATCGTCAGGAGGTTCGTCAAGGCGGGCTTGTCCGGACCCGACACCACCTCCCGGCCCGAGTCGGTGACCGCCGACCGAAGCTTCTTGGCAACCACCTCGGGAGAGTCGATCAGCAGGATGCTGGCATTCGGGCGCCCGGCGGACTTGCTCATCTTCTGCGTGGGGTCGTCGAGGGCCATCACCCTGGCCCCCTGCTCGGGGATCCAGGCCTCCGGCACGACGAAGACCTTGCCGAACTGCCCGTTGAAGCGGATCGCGAGGTCCCTCATCAGCTCGATGTGCTGGCGCTGGTCCTCGCCCACGGGGACCCCGTGGGCCCGGTAGAGGAGCACGTCGGCCGCCTGAAGGACAGGGTAGGTGAACAAGCCGACGCCGACCGACTCGTTCTCCCCCTTCGATTTCTCCTTGAACTGGATCATCCGGCGGAGCTCGCCCATGCGCGCCACGCAGGACAGGATCCAGGCCAGCTCGGTGTGCTCCCGCACGTGGGATTGGACGAAGAGGACCACTCGATCGGGGTCCAATCCACAGGCCATCAGCTCGGCGGCCTTCCCGATGCTCAGACGGGCGAGCTCCTTGGGGTCCCACGGCATCGTCAGGGCGTGGAGATCGACGACGCAGTAGAAGGCGTCGAACTCGTCCTGGAGGTGGACCCAGCGTCGCAGCGCCCCGAGGTAGTTGCCAAGATGGGCCTCGCCGGTGGGCTGGATGCCGCTGAATACGCGCTTCTTCCCCGGACTACTAACGTTCAAGTTGAGGGTTATTCCTTTCGGCATCGATACCCGCTTGCGGCCCGCCTACAATACCGGCCGTGAGCCCCCTCGATCTGATCCGCGCCGGCGAATACCTCACCTTCGTGCTGCTGGCGGCTTCGCTGATAGGGGCGATCTCCTTGCACGAGTACGCCCATGCCCTCGCCGCCGATCTCCAGGGCGACCGCATGCCGAGGAGCATGGGCCGGCTCACGCCCAACCCGATGAGGCACCTCGACCCTCTCGGAACCCTCTGCATCCTGCTCGTGGGATTCGGGTGGGGGCGCCCGGTGGAGTTCAGGCTCCAGGCGCTCTCCAACAAGAGGTTCGGAGCCGCGATCGTGGCCCTGGCGGGGCCCCTGATGAACCTGGCCCTGGCGGTGGTGGGGTCCTTCCTCCTCACTCTGGCCGCCGGCACGGCCCCCGATTGGATATCGCAGTTCCTCTTCTACTTCGTGTGGCTGAACGCGGTCCTGGCCGTGTTCAACATGATCCCTCTACCCCCACTTGATGGTTCCCGCCTGCTGACGATCTTCCTCCCGCCCAACAAGCAGAAGGTGATCTTCTTCCTCGATCGCTATGGGTTCCTGATACTCCTGGCCCTCGTCTTCTTGCGAGTCCTGGAGAAGGTCCTGGGACCCCTCGTCGATGGAGTCTTGTCGGTCATCGCCACCATCACCGGGAACGAGCTCCTGAAGGCATTTGTCGAGTTATAGACAAGTCGATTTGTAGCCGAGTCAACTTGTCTAGACCCTGGTCCTGCGGGGCCCCTCCCACGATCACACCGGATACTTGTGTCTTTATCGACTTATCATCTTCTCGACTTATCGATGGACGCAGCGGGCCGGGGAGGGCTCGATTCCCAGTCAAGGTCCGGGCGCTGTTGCGTGTCGCCGCCACGGGAATCCCGGGGAACGAGAGCGAGGGGCCGAAGAGGAGAGGAAGCTTTCCGAGGGGCTCCCCCGGTCAGGGATTTTGCATGTCGAGCACCCTGTCCGGGGGTCTAACCGTTAACTTTATGGTTAGTCTTTCTGAAGTTCCCTCAACAACACCGAATCGTCGCCGCGGGCTTCGAAGTCCTCGAGCACGTAGGCGAGCGCAGATCGGACGATGCGACCCCGATCGGCTGCGACGCCGAACTGCGAGCGAAGCCGCAGACGAGTACCTTCGAGCGACATCAGATCTTCGCTCGTGCAGTAGAAGGTCACCTTCTCGTCGTGCTTCGGGGCCTTGCGCGCGGCGGGGGTCACCTCCACGACTGGGGCTACTTGTAGATCTGTCGACTTATCGACTTGTCGACGAGCTGAGGTCTTCTCGGGTTCCTTGGGCCGCTCTGCGGTCCGGCGGAAGAGCTCCTCAGCTCCCGGCAGGCTGGCTCGACGCGACACGCTCCATCACCTCCTTCGCGAGCTTGCGATAGGCGACGGCTCCCGGTGAGCTCGACGCATAGGACAGGATCGGCTCGCCGGCCACCGGGGCCTCGGCGAAGCGAACGGTCTTTCTCACCGCGGTGTCGAACAGCATCCGCCCGAAGGCGTCCTCCACGCGGGCCAGTACCTCGCGGCTGTGGAGGGTGCGAGGGTCGTACATCGTGGCCACGATCCCGTCGATCTGGAGCCTGGGGTTCAGGCGCTCCCGCACCTGCTCGATCGAGCGCATCAGCAGGGCCATCCCTCGCAGGGCGTAGTACTCGCACTCGAGCGGGATCAGCACACCGTCGGCCGCGGTCAGGGCATTGACCGTCAGCAGGCCGAGGGAGGGGGGACAGTCGATAAGGATAAAGTTATAGTTGACCCTTAGAGGAGCCAAAACCCGGAGCAGGGTCTGTTCCCGGGCCACCTCCTGCACCAACATGATCTCGGCGGCCGAGAGGTCGATGTTGGACGGCAGCAGATCGAGCCCCGGCCACGAGGTGCCCATGATGGCTTCCTCCACCCGGCAGTCGCGATCGAGCAGGGCGTTGTAGACCGAAAGCTCGAGCGAATCGGGCTCGACGCCGAGACCGATCCCGCAGCCGCCTTGGGGATCGAAGTCGACGATGAGCACCTTCTGGCCGAGCTCGACCAGCCCGGCCGCCAGGTTGATGGTGGTCGTCGTCTTGCCGACGCCCCCCTTCTGGTTCGCGAGGGCCACGATGCGGGCCCCCCCTCCCCCGGCCCGGGGCTCGGGGACGAGTCCCTCGCCGTCGGACACACCATTGCCTTCGGATCCCAAGACGTCCTGATCGAACAACGCCTGGTCCTGCGTTTCGATATCGGTTGTCTCTTCCATGGGGCCTCCTGCCCGAGAAGATGGATTTGTCGACAAGTCGCCTTGTAGCCGACGAAACGTACAACGGGCGGAAGCAGAAAGGCAAGAAGTTTTTCTGCAGGTCGCCTTACTCGAGAGCTAAGTCAGGATGTCGGGGGCGAACGAGGTGCCTGGGCCGGACCAGGGAACGTCCAGCAGCTCGCCGATCGTTGCCGCCATGTCGGCGAAGGTGCCTCGGATTCCGATGTCTGCTCCGGGCCGGATCGGGGGGCCGGCGATGAGCACCGGCACGCGCTCCCGGGAATGGTCGGTCGAAGGGGTGGTCGGGTCGTTGCCGTGGTCGGCGGTGATCACGAGAGCGTCCTCGGGACCCAGGGCCGCCAGGATCTCGGGTAGCCGCCGGTCGAAATCCTCCAGCGCTCCGGCATAACCCGACGGATCGTTTCGGTGCCCAAACGATTGGTCGAAGTCGACCAGGTTCGCGAACACCAGCCCTGTGTCGATGGCTCCGAGCTCCTCGATCACGGCCGTGACCCCGTCATCGTTCGATCTGGTGGGATGCGAAGACGTCACTCCCCTGCCGGCGAAGATGTCGGAGATCTTCCCCACTCCCCTCACTTCACGCCCCGCCGCAGAGATCGCGTCCAGCACCGTTGGGTGGACGGGCTCCACGGAGAAGTCGTGGCGATCCGGGGTGCGTTCGAAGGCGCCGGGCTCGCCGCGGAACGGCCGGGCGATCACCCGGCCCACCTCGTGCTCGCCTCGCATGATCTCTCGGGCGACGCGGCACATCTCATAGAGGCGTTCGAGGGGCACGACATCCACGTGAGCGGCGATCTGGAACACGCTATCCGCCGACGTATAGACGATCGGGAAGCCCGTATCTACGTGCTCGGCCCCCAAGGCGTCGATGATCGCCGTCCCGGAAGCAGCCACGTTGCCGAGCGACCTGGTTCCGATCCCAGTCTCGAAGGCATCGATGACCTCGGCGGGAAAGCCGTCGGGGTAGGTGGGAAAAGGCCGGTCGAGCAGGACGCCGGCCAGCTCCCAGTGTCCCGTGGTGGTGTCCTTGCCCGGAGAACGCTCGGTCAGAAGGCCGAAGGCCCCGCGGGGGTCCGCCTCGGATGGGACGCCCTCGATGCTCGCCAGGCGACCGAGGCCCAGCCTGGCCAAGTGAGGAACATCGAGGCCTCCGACAGCCTGAGCAACGTGCTGGATGGTGGCCGAGCCCTCATCGCCGAAGGCCGCGGCATCGGGCGCGCCTCCGATTCCAACTGAATCGAGGACGATCAGCCCCAGAGCTCGCAGGCGAGCGGCCCCTTTATCCGTGGACGCCCTCCGTCACCGGTTGCGGGCGGCGTCCAGGCAATCGACGCACTGTCGTGCGGTCGGGAGCGCCTCTAGACGGTCGATCGGTATCTCGCGCCCGCATCTCTCGCACTTCCCATAGGTGCCGTCATCCAGGCGCTGCAGGGCGGCGACGATCTCGGCCCGCCGGGCCGCGAGCTGCTCGACCAGACCTATGAGCTCCGACCGCTCCGCCGTTGCCTGGGCGGAGTCGGCGAACCCCTCGTGATCCGAGGTTTCTATCTCGCCTGCATCGGACGCGCCGTGGTCTCGAAGCTGGGCCTCGACCCCCAGCTTCTCCTCGTCGAGCGACGCCCTTATCGCCTCGAGCCTGCTTGCGTCGATGCTCATCTCTCCCCCATCAATTCTCCGGTCAGCCGCGTGCCCTCGGGTGCGAGGAGAGGTAGACCTCCTGCAACCGACGCGTGCTGACGAGCGTGTACACCTGCGTGGTTCCCAAGCTTGCGTGTCCCAACAGTTCCTGGACGACCCGGATGTCCGCCCCTCCGTCCAGCATGTGGGTCGCGAACGAATGCCTGAGCGTATGCGGAGACACACGTTCCTCAAGTCCGGTCGCGCGAGCGTACCCCTTCAGGATCTTCCAACAACCCTGTCTCGTGAGCCTGGCCCCGCGAGCGTTCACGAAAAGCGCTCCCCGGGCCGTTCCTCCCCCCGAGCGCTTGATCAGCTCGGGCCTGCTCCGTGTCAGGTAGGCGCTCACCGCCCGGCGAGCCACCCTTCCCAAGGGGACGTGGCGATCTTTGGACCCTTTCCCCGCTCGCACCAGCACGGACCCGACGTCGAGATCGATATCGTCGACATCCAGGCCCACGAGCTCGGAGATGCGGAGGCCGGCCCCATAGAGCGCTTCGAGGATCGCCCCGTCGCGAAGTCCGAGGAGGTCGTCTCGAGGCTGGTCGAGCAATCGGGAGACGTCTTCGACCGAGATCGCTTTGGGCAAGGAGCGCGGGCGCACCGGAGTGCCCACCGACGCCGTTGGGTCTCGGTCCAGGTACTCCTCCCGCACCAAGAACTTGTAGAGCGATCTCAGGGAAACGAGCATGCGCGCGACCGAGCTCGGGGCCAGAGGACGAGTGGCCGGGGGCCGGCCCGTTCGCAATCGCTCCATGTAGTCGGTTACATCCTTCTCTTTCACGACTGCGGGATCCCGGTCTTTCAGGAATCGTCTCCACGTCATGAGGTCCCGGCGGTAAGCGGCGACCGTGTGTTCCGACAGGCCTCGTTCGGCCGCGATATACGAGATGAATTCGTCGATCCAGATATCGATGGTGGCCATAGAGGCCCCTACTGAAGGAGGTCGTCGAGCGGCGTCCAGGGGAGGCCGTGCGCTTCGGCCACCGGCTCGTAGACGAGCGTTCCCTTATAGGTGTTCACTCCCAGGGCCAGGTTCGGGTCCTCGCGAACGCCTCCTTCGACCCCGGAGTCGGCGAGCGCAACGACGTAAGGCAATGTCGAGTTCGTAAGCCCATAAGTGGAGGTGTGAGGCACGGCACCGGGCATGTTCCCGACGCAGTAGTGCACGACATCGTGAACGAGATAGGTCGGATCCGAATGGGTCGTCATCTTGGAGGTCTCGAAGCAGCCTCCCTGATCCACGGAGATGTCCACCATGACGGTTCCCGGCGCCATCTCCCGGACGGTGTCTTCCGTCAACAGCTTTGGAGCGCGGGCTCCGGGGATGAGAACCGCCCCGATGATCAGATCGGCTGCCAAGACCGACTCCTCGACCGACAACCGGTTCGAAGCGAGGGTTTTGATCTTCCCTTGGTGGATGTAGTCGATCTGGCGCAGCTTGTTGATGTTCTTGTCGAGCACGACGACCTCGGCCTCCATGCCCTGAGCGATCCACGCCGCGTTCAGCCCGGCCATACCGGCCCCGATCACGACGACTCGCGCGGGACGCACCCCGGAGACCCCGCCCATCAGGACACCTCGGCCACCGTGCTCCCGTTCGAGGAGGTTCGCTCCGACATGGGGAGCCATCCGTCCCGCGACCTCGCTCATGGGAGCCAGTAAGGGCAGGGACCCGTCCGGCAGCTCGACCGTCTCGTAGGCAACGGAGGTCGTGCCGGAGTCCATCAGTGCGCGCGTCACCGGCTCGCTTGCCGCGAGGTGCAGATACGTGAAGAGCACGAGGCCCGGCCGCAACCGATGGAACTCCTCCGGGATGGGCTCCTTCACCTTCAGCACCATGTCGGCTTCGCCGAAGACAACGTCGGCGTCGGGAACGATCTTGGCCCCCGCGCGTTCGAACTCGGAGTCGGAGATGCTGGAGCCGACGCCGGCTTCCCGTTCGATGATCACTTCGTGACCCCCGAGAGCCAGCTCGCGCACTCCGGCCGGGGTTATCGCGACGCGGTATTCGTTGTCCTTGAGCTCACCGGGGATCCCCACCTTCATAGTGGGCACCTTATCCCCCGAGGTTACTGGGGCACTAGAGGCGGATCTCGGCTTCCGTCGAGACGGCTACCTCGGCGCCCTTGGTCGCGAGGGCCGCTCCGACGAAGTCACGGAAGAGCGGGTGAGGCCTGTCCGGTCTCGACTTGAATTCGGGATGGAACTGGCCGGCGACGAACCAAGGGTGATCGGCCAGCTCGATGATCTCGACCAGCGTCCGATCGGGCGATTCACCCGAACACACCAGCCCGGCGTCTTCGAGCTTCCGGCGCACTCGTGGGTTGACCTCGTAACGATGACGATGTCGCTCGTAGACGAGCTCTTTGTCGTACGCGCTCTGCGCTTTCGTACCCGAGCTCAAGGCGCACGGATAGGCGCCGAGTCGCATCGTGCCTCCAAGGGAGTTGAGATCCTGCCCGGCAAGGATGTCCACCACCGGATATGGCGACGAGGTGTCGAACTCGGATGAGTTGGCCCCTTCCAGCCCGGCGACGTTGCGTGCGAACTCGATAACGGCACACTGCAAGCCCAGACAGATCCCAAAGAACGGCACATCATTCTCGCGCGCGTACTGAACCGCGGCGATCTTGCCTTCGATACCTCTCACGCCGAATCCTCCCGGCACCAAGATCCCGTCGAGGCCCGCAAGGGCCGAGGCGGGGTCGACGTCCTCGAGATCGCCCGACGCGACCCAACCGATGTCGACCTGGGCTCCGTGGAAGTAGGCGGCGTGCTTGAGGCTTTCGACTACCGAGAGGTAGGCGTCCGGGAGACTCACGTACTTCCCGATGATCCCGATCTTCACGCGCTTCTCGGTCCGCTCGATCCGGCCGACCAGGTCTCGCCAGGCCGTCATGTCGGGCTCGGCGACGCCCTCCATCCGGAGATGACTGACGATGAAGTCGTCGAGACCTTCGGACCTCAGCACGAGTGGGATCTCGTAGATGTTGTCGGCGTCGGCGGCAGCCACGATCGCGTCCATGTTCACGTCGCACAACAACGAGATCTTCCGTTTCAGAGCAGGCTCGATCGGGCGATCCGAGCGGCACACGATCACGTCGGGCTGGATCCCGATGCTCCGCAGCTCCCGCACGGAGTGCTGGGTCGGTTTCGTCTTCAGCTCCTCGGCCGGTCCCATATAGGGGACGAGGGTCACGTGGATGTAGCAGGTGTCGTCCCGGCCCAGCTCAGTCTTGAGTTGGCGGATCGCCTCGAGGAAGGGGAGCGATTCGATGTCTCCGACGGTGCCCCCGATCTCGGTGATCAGCACGTCCGCGCCCGAGTCATCTCCGAGCGAGCGGATGCGCTCTTTGATCGCGTTCGTTATGTGTGGGATGACCTGAACCGTGTCCCCGAGGTAATCGCCCCGGCGCTCCTTCGCGATCACGCTCTGATAGATGGCTCCGGTAGTGACGTTGGAGGCGCGGAACATGTTCTCGTCGATGAAGCGCTCGTAGTGGCCGAGATCCAGGTCGGTCTCGCCGCCGTCCTCGGTGACGAACACCTCGCCGTGCTGGAAGGGGTTCATCGTGCCCGGGTCAACATTGATGTACGGGTCGAGCTTCTGCATCATGACGCGCAGGCCGCGCGACTTGAGTAGACGACCCAGGGATGCGGCGGTGATCCCTTTCCCGAGACTTGAAACGACACCACCGGTTACGAAAACGTGCTTCGCCACCTGCCCTCCAGTTCTTCTAAGGACGCCTCTAAGAGCGGCCGAATCGATAGCCAGGCGACGACCCCCGACGTATCAGGGGGAAGTCATGCCACGTTAGCACGCGCCCCTCCGCGCGCGGCTTATTTCCGGGAGGGCCTGCCCAATCGGTCGAGCGCGCGCAGGGCCGCCGACCCTTCGATGAGCGTCGAGAACGACCACCGCTCGGAAGCCAGGTTAATCGCCGTCAGAACCAGGACGGCGGCTATCCGGCCCCCGCTCCCGAGCGAGAGCGCCGTGCCCAAGCCGAGGACCGCTCCGATCGGATTCGCGCCCGCGTCGCCGAGCATCGCCCTTGCCCGGAGATCGGGCACCAGGCAGACGGCGAGAGCGCCGATGACTCCAGCGGCGCCCACGGTCCAGGGTTCGGGCGCGAGCAAGAGGAGGGGAACCGACCAAGCAAGCCCGATCTTGCCGGCCCGTCCCGGAGCCCGGTCGAATAGGTTCACCAGATTGGCAGAGAGAGCCACGATCAGTCCGATCGCGACCACCGCTCCCCCATCTGCCGGCACGATCGCTCCCGCCCCGAGCCCTGCCACCCCTCCGGCGACCAGCTTCAGCGAGCCCCCGGTCAACTTCCCCATTCGCGCTTCCCCGAGGTGCCCCTTGAACCCGCGAGGTCGCTCGTCGCCTTTGAGGTCGTCCCACGCTCCTGCACTCCCCATCACGACGAGCACGAACGCGGTGGCGAGCCCGACCCGGCCGGTGCTTGCCTCCTCGAGTCCGATGGCGGCCGCCGCTGCGGTCGCCGCCAGCGCGGCCAGTGACGCGACAACGAGCACGACTCCGAGTACGGCCGGGACCGGCCGGCCCTCGACGTTGGTGCGCACCAATCGAGCAGGGGCACGTCGGATCGCGAGCGGCGCGAGACCGGCAGCGACGACCCCGCCTACAAGACCGGCCAAGGCTGCAGCAATCACGATGTTTCGGTCGGTCCGAGGTGTGCCAGCAGCGCGACGGGAACGAGATAAGAGAACATCATCGCCGGCACTACGATCCCCGAATCGTTCACCGCGAATCCGAGGACGGCCACGATCGATCCACCGACGAGGCCGGCAGCGATGGCCGGATAACGATTCGACAGCCGCTCCCACCGCCGACGCGGCCAGAACAACAGCCACGCGATGAAAGCGAGAGCCGCGGGCACTATGAATGTCCAGATCGTCGACCGCGCGACTCGGAACTGTGTTCTCACCTTGCGGCCGATGATGTCGAAGAACACCTGACTTCCCTGGTTGCGTACGTCTTCGTAGAGCCGGCCGAGGTGAGTGCGCGATTCCTCGGGTCGAGACAGGTCGAATGCAAGTAGCAGGGCGACCGCAGCGACGGCCCCCACGAGGCAGATGGCTATGACCTTCACGGTCGGCCTCTTACCTGCGAGCAGAAGCCAGCACAGTGTCAACCCGGGCACGAGCGCAAGAGCCCCTCCGACATCGCTCCCGTAGTTGGGTGCTCCGTCGATGACGACGGTCAGTGCGAAGAGCAGTCCGACCGCGCCCAGCGTCCAGCGCGAGCGACCGTAACGATGTACGACCAGTGTCGCCGTCAACACCGTCGCGGCGGCCAGCACGGCGAAGGCGATGTTCCCGATGCCTGAGAAACGTCCGGCGACGATCGGTGAGTAGCTGAACACGGTATTGAGTTGAAGCGGCCCTCCGAGGATCATGTCGGCGAAGAAGACTCCGACGGTCGCGGCCGCTACGATCAGGAGCCGATCTAAGCCTTGGCGAGCGAGCAATACGGCCACGGCTACGAGCCCACCGGTGATCGCGAGAAGCAGGCCCGCGTAGGCGAACCCTCCCAATGAATGTCCCCGAACGACACCGGCCAGGTAGGTGGCGAGCGGAAATGCCGCGAGCGACAAGGCGACGAGCTCGAGGCCTCTCCGTAGAGCTCGGTTGGTTCCCTGGGAGTCTGGAGATCGCTCGGAGCGTTGCAGAAGAGCGACGGTCAGGAGGTACAGGCCGAGCTGAACGAGGACGAAAGTCGTCGCGACCGGCGTTCGGATCGAGTCTATGAACGACGTCTCACGATCGAGCTCCACGGCTTCGGCCAGCCTGCCGTCGATCCTGCCCTCCGCCGCGAACCACGCCCGGCCGAGCATCGATGCCGGTCTCTCCAAACCCAGGTGCGACAGGACGGTCGGGGCGACATCGGGCAGGGTCACCATCCCCGGTCGTTGGGTGCTGGGTGAGGTCAGAGTCGAACCTGCGGGGAAGTTGCGGCCGACGGCAACCGCGACGCCGAAGTGAACCGCAGGATCGTGAGCGGGCGACGTCGGGGCCACAACTATCAACAGGTCATGGCGGAGATCGAGCTCGTCCCCAAGTCTGCCGAGGAGAGCGTCGGCCGCAAGCAGGGCGTCGCGTTTGTGCTCGGGCAACTCCTCGCCGAGCGCTTGCTGTTTCTTGTCGACGCGGGCGAGATCCCCGTGATCTATGACGAGAGAGGCGCACGGATATAGCTCGAGAGCGCGCCGGACCGTTTGATCGATGGCGTCGGCGTCGGTGCGTACCTCGAACGGGTCGGTTGCAGGTTCGAGCAGATCTGTCCCGGTCGCCGAGATGGCCACTTGCCCGCTCTCGTCCATCGCCGCGAGCAGAACGTAGCGTCCGTAGCCGACCGGAAGCGGCGGCTCGAGGGAGTCGTCTGCGTTCCCGATGCCGATCAGCGGAAGGGGCTCGAGGGATTCAGCCAGCGCGCCCGGGTTCACCGTGCTGTAGCCGGCATCGTCAAGGTCCTCCCGCATCGAGCCGAGGTTCGGGACGCTCACGTCTGCAACGAAGCCATCGCTATCCGTGTCCGCGGCGCCGGGGGGTGCTGCCGCGTTCTCGGGCCCTGCATCAACGCGTGCTCCCGCACCGATGCTTGCGAAGCCCGAGGGCAGAGAAGTGCGCGAGAGGTTCGTCCGGACGGATATGGAACCCGCGGCCCCTCGCTCCATAGCGGACAACAGATGGGGAGGTTCGAACCGCTCGACATCCCGCCACGTCACACCGGGCAGCGTGAATATGACGGCGCGGTCGCATGTGGGACCATGCGCCGAAGCTGGAGCAGGGAGAGACACAAGCGCCGTCGCGACGATCGCCGTTGCGAGAGATCGCCTCATGGGGCGCCCAGGTAGACATCCGCGACGCGCTGCAACATCGACTCGATAGATGAGACGGCCGTGAGGTGCAGGCGAGCGGCATCGGCATAGGCGCGCGCCCGGGAGGGATCGCCCAGCACTTCATCGAGCGCCGCCGCGAGCGAGCGTGGATCGGCTTTCGCTACCAACCTCCCAGAGACACCGTCCTCGATGAGCTCCCCCATCCCGCCGACTTCGGTCGACACGACCGGCACCCCGAGCTGGATCGCCTCCTGTGCGGCCAGGGCGTGGGCCTCCCAAACGGAAGACATGCAGAACACATCCGAGGCCGCAACGAATTCGGCGGGCAGCTCGCGCCAACCCAGCCAGTGGACGCGCCCCTCGATACCGAGCCTTGCCGCCAAAGCGCGCAGCTCGTGTGCATCGGGTCCCTCTCCCACGACGAGCAACTGCGCAGGCACGGCCATGAGGGCGATGGCTTGGAGCATCGTGGGGAGATCCTTCTGAGGGGCCAGGCGCGTGACCGTGGAGATCACCGGCATGTCCTCGTCGATCCCCACTTCGGAGCGCAATTGATGCCGGTCTCGAACGACTTCCGGGGCGGCGGTTGCCAACAGGAGCACTTCTATGCGGTCGCGCGAGCGGGAGCCGCGGCCCGCAGATGGCGAGCGATCTCTTCGGACGGCGCGAAAACCTTCTGATTCAGGCCGACAACGATCGGTTCGGCCCTTCGATACAGCCGGGCCCGGGCTCCTGCGATCTCGGGTTGGACCAGGTTGTGAACCGTCGCCACCGGGCGAGCATGCGTCCGGCGGGCCGCCAGAGCCGAATCGATCGACGCTCGCAGGCCGTGGCCGTGCACCACTCCATATCCGTTGTCGACGATCAGCTCGCGTAACGACCGGAGCGCGGCGCGATGGCCTTTGATCGCTCCGTCGGGGATGTCGAGCGCGATATGTGCCTTCGGCATCACCGGCGGCAGGTCGCTTGGCCCGGCAACGTCGATGGTCAGCCCATTGCTCCCATCCAGCGACTCCGTGAGCAGGGCCACATGGCGAGCGATCCCACCCGCGGAGCGACCCAGCACTTGGAGGACGCGGACCTCAGACACGTTCCCGTCCCTTGAAGAGATCGGTGATCCTGCCCAGTTCGGGAGCGCCTATGACCTTCATGCACGCCACGTAGACGATCGCGCCGACGCCCCAGCAGACGGCGAGTGTTACCAAGCTCTCCCACCGGCTCTGCGCATCCATCAAAGCCCTGACGACGAGGCCGGCCGCGGCGCTGGCTATGGCGACCCCCGCTGCCACCGAGACTCGCCGGATCGACAGGACGAACGGAGCGGTCGCCGTACGCGACGCAAGCATCGCCCCGAGTACCGCCGCACCCACTGCGAAAGCGAGGGAATGACCGAGGGCCAAGCCGGCCACGCTCCAATCGGATGGCAGAGCGAAGAAGAAGGCTGCGCCGGCGCCACCTGCCACGACGATGGCGAGACCGTTGATGAACGCGGGTGTGCACGCGTCGCTCATCGCGTAGAAAGCGCGGGTCATCACTAGGAAGGCGGAGAAGAACGGGAGCCCTATGGCGAATGCGGAGATCGACTCGGCCCACGAGCTCCGCGCCGCGCTCGTCCATGAGCCCATAGCTCAACGTGACGTTCGCGATCAGATCGCCGGTGATCGCCAGCAGGGCCGCTACGGGGACAAGGATGAAACCGAGCATCGTGAGCCCATCCCCAGTGCGCGCGGCCAAGGGACCCAGCTCATCTCGTGCTGCATGTTCGGACATCACCGGGAAGAGCGCATTGAAGATCGGCATCGCGAACAGTGCGTGGGGAACGTAGAAGAACGTGTACGCCCATTGGTAAGCGGCGACTCCGCCCTCGATCCGGTTGGCGAGCACCAGCACCACGATGAGGCCGGCTTGGTAGCCGCCGGCATAGCTGAGCGCCCAAACTCCGACTCGCATCGCCTTGCCGACGGCCGGGTGCCGGGGGTCGAAGCGCCACTTCCACCTCCACCCCAATCCCCGGAGCTGAGGATCAAGCAAAGAGTCATGGCGGCCACGCCCACGGTCGTGCCGGCGCCCAAGAGCACGATCTCAGCGGTGGAGGTCCCGGCGACGCTCGGTACCTTGTCGCCACGCAAAGCCGCGTATGCCAGGTAGACGCCGATCACGATGATGTTGTTCAAGATGGGAGCCGCGGCGGCTAGAACGAAGCGTCGGTCCGCGTGCAGAGCACCGGTGAAGATCATTCCCGCGCCGTAGAAGATGACCTGAGGAGCGAAAAGTCGGATCAGGTCGGTTCCAACATCGATCTCCGCCGCCCTCAACGAGGGATCGCGTACGCCGAGCGTCATCAGACGCATCAGCAGAGGCGCCGCCAGCACTAAGAGGAGGGTCAGCCCGATCAGCGCTACGAGCGCGACGGACATCAGCACATTCGCCGCGTGCCACGCCTCTTTCCGCCGGCCGTGCACGAGATATTCGATGAACGTTGGAACGAAGACCGAGGTGAGCACTCCCGCAGCGACGAGCTCAAACAAGAGGTTCGGGATCGAGTTGGCGGTCTGATAGGTGTTGGCCAGGAACGTCGTACCGAGCGCGGCCGCGACGACGATCACGCGCGCCAAGCCGGTGAGGCGCGAGATGGCAGTCACCAGGGTCATCGAAGCGGCCCCCCGAGCGAGTGAGCCGCTAGCCGCCGGCACGGTCGTCAATCGGCCAGGCCGGGCACCGGAGGAAGGATGGCTGTTGCATCGTCCTCGGTACCCCAGTGCCCTGACGGCTCGTCGGGCCCTCGCTCACCTTCGAAGTCGAGAGCCAGTGCGATCGCGATCCGACCGGGCACGGTGTCCGCTTGATCAACAGTGCCCACGATCTCGCGCGCATCTCCTTCGTCACGGATCCCATCAACGAGATCCCACTCGCTCGTTAATGGTTCAGACACCACAACCGGCAGATCACCACCTGCCAGTGCCGTGCTCAAGGGGTTCGTCAGTGCTTCGGCCTCGTACAACGGTGGGTCGGCCCGGCCTCCTATCACTAGGAATGCCGTTTCGGCCGTTGGCGAGACTCCCCCCTCGGAGACCTCGATGAAGTCGGCATCGACCAAGTCTTCCAACAGTTCGCTCAAGCGCGCTGCTGACGCAGAAGCCCCGCCGCTTGCTTGCGCGGCTGCCGCCATCCGTGACCCGAGCAGCTCACCTGTGCGCTCCAAGAGCGCGACCTCGTCCGTCTCGAGCGCGGACACGATCGACGCGAGCTGATCCCTTCTCGGCTTGGCCAGCGAGCTGGAACTTGTTGGTGAACCTAATCGTGGAAGTCACCTCGCCGCCCGCTGCCGCGATCATGGACTCGACCCCATCCTGGATTTCCCCGTCAATGCCCTCGAGCTCGAGCACCATCACTTCGGTGTTCTGGAGCTCCTGGCCCAGTAGCAGGGGAGCCACTGATTCTGCGAAGTCCTCGTCGCTATTCAGCGTCCTCTGGAGCTGGGTGATGCGTTCGGTGTTCTCCGCATTCTTCGCTTCGGCGGCATTCACATTGCCTTCGAGCGTCTCGACCAACGCCCCGCCGAGGAAGCCGGTGCCCACGAGGATCCCCAAGCCGAGCGCGAGGAAGACGCCCACTATCGATATCAGATGGAATCGGAAATCGACCACTTACGAGAAGATGGAGAACCAGAGCTGCCTGATCTGCAGCCAGAGGGTTTCCATGTATAGGCGCAAAGGCTTGGACGTCGCGACGACAATCCCCACGACAACCAACGCGGCGAGGATCAGCAACCACAGGTCCCTCCGCTTGAGGCGGTGCGAGTAGAGCCTGCTGACTCCCTTCGCATCCACCAGGATCGGACCGACTCGCAAGCGCGTGAGGAACGTCGACGCCATGCCCTTGCGGCCCTTGTCCATGAACTCGATGAGGTTCGCATGCGTGCCCACCGCTACGAGGAGCTCGGCCGCGTTCTCGTAGGCGAGCAACATCGCGATGTCCTCCGAAGTGCCCGAAGCCTCGAAGAGCACGCACGGGATACCTAGGGCCTCGATGCGCTCGTAGCCGGGAGCGCGGCCCCCCGGATAGGCATGAACGACGAGCTCGGCCCCAGAAAGCAAGGCCTCGGTGGTCACCGAGTCCATGTCCCCGATGATCATGTCCGGCTTCATACCGTTGTCGATCAACGCGTCGGCTCCACCGTCGACGCCGATCAGCAGCGGCCTCATCTCCCTGATGTAGGGCGCGAGCGCCTGGAGGTCGTCCTTGTAGTCGTATCCGCGCACGACGATCAGCACATGCCGCCCGTGGAAGTCGGTCTTCACCTCGGGGAGGCGCGCGGCCTCCAGGATCACATCGCGCTCCTCCTTTATGTATTCGATCGTGTTCTCGGCGAAGCGCTCGATCTCCGAGGCGATCGTCTGTTTCGCTTGATCGAGGGTCTTCTCGACGCTACCGAGATCGAGCACGCGGCCCTTGCCTATCTCAGCGGCGTGGCCGTTATCGACTCGGAAGACGTGTCCGTCGACGACCGAGATGGGCGTTCCCTCGCCCAGCTCCATCACCGAAGGGCCGACGTCGTCTATGACCGGGATGCCGGAGGAACACAACAACAGCGGGCCGAGATTCGGATAGCGACCCGTGGACGAACGCGACGCGTTGACGACGGCTCCCGCTTGGCGCTGGATCAACCCTTCTGCCGAGATGCGATCGATGTCCGCGTGGTCGATGACGGCGATGTCACCCGGCTGCAAGCGCGCTAGCAAGTTCTTCGTCTTGGTATCCACACGCGCCGTTCCGGTGATGCCGCCCGGACTCGGGGCTTCCGCCTTGCGCTTTCGCGCGCGGCCGATCACGCGGCCCCCACGCCAGGCGCTCTTGCGGTCCGCCTTCGATGGGCGCCCCGTGGGTTCGCCATCGCGAGCAACTCGCGCGCGTGCTCCTTCGCCCGATCGCTCTCGAGTCCCGCAAGCATGCGCGACAGCTCCCCTATCCGTTCCTCTCCCGATACGGACGTCACTCGAACCCGGGCACCATCGGCCTGGCGTTGTTTGCTGACCCGCAGGTGATCGTCGGCGAAAGCCGCTACCTGGGGTAGATGCGTGACCAAGAACACCTGCGTCCCCGTCTGGGAGAGGCGAGCCAACATGCGGCCGACGCTTTGGGCGGTCTTGCCGCCGACCCCCGCGTCCACCTCGTCGAACACCATGGTCGGGACCGCCCCGTCGGTGGTCAACACATGGAGCGCCAGCGCGAAACGGGAGAGCTCCCCGCCCGAGGCGACCTTGGTCAAGGGCCGCTCGGTCTCTGCGGGATTGAGAGCCACCTCGAAGGAGACGTTGTCCAGACCGCCCTCGTAGAGGTCCTTCGCCTCGAGCTTGATCCGGACGGCCGCGTCCGGCAAAGCGAGGTCTTTCAGCGCATCCACCAAGGCACGGGCCAAACGGGGAGCTGCTTCGGCCCGCACCGCGGATAACTCCGTCGCACCGATGCGAGCCTCGTTGATCAGCTCCTCAGCGACTCGCGCGTGTTTTTCGAGCGCGGAGTTCACATCCTCGAGCTCTTCGAGTCGAGCTCGTGCCTGGGCGAGGTACGCGCTCACGGCGTGATAGTCGTCGCCGTACTTGCGATGCAGCTTGGACAAGTCCGCGATCCTCGCCCTGGCCGCTTCCAATGCATCTGGATCGGGCGCGACCGTGCGCCCCGCCAGCTCGGTCCCAAGGTCCGCCACCTCGATCGCAGCGCGCTCGAGACGTTCGGCCGCTTCGCTCAAGGATGGGTCGTGCGACGCGGCCTCAGCCAACTCCCGGCCTGCCTGCGTGAGCCGCTCCTCCGCCGCGCCTTCCCCGCGTAGATGTTCGAGGGCATCCGACGTCGCGCGGGCGATGGTCTCAGCGTGCTCGAGCCGCTGAGCGTCGGCCCGCAGTCGCTCCCATTCCCCTTCGGCGAGCGCTGCCCCCTCGATCTCCGCAACCTCGTAGCGCAGCACGTCGATCTGGCGAGCGCGGGCCTGCTCGTCGGCCGTCAACTCGTCGAGCTTTCGCATCGCGTCCAGCGCAGCTCGCACCTTTGCCGCGACATCGGCCGCGCTCTCGGCCGCGCCGGCAAAGGTATCGAGGGCGCTTCGCTGGAAGCTCGCCGCACCGAGTCGCTGATGTTCGTGCTGGCCCACGATCTCCACGAGCGATCGCCCTATCTCTCCGAGCAGCGCGACCGTCGCCATCCGCCCATTCACCCGAGCCTTGCCGGAGCCGTCGGCGGCGATCGTCCGGCTGACCACGATCTCGATCGCGTCTGAGCCCGGCTCGGCAAGATCTCGCTCGACCAGCATGTCCGCGATGGGATGAGAGCGTTCGATCTCGAAGCGCCCCTCCACGCGGGCGCGTTCGGCCCCCGCCGCGCACGAGCCCGCGGTCCGACCTCCCTCCAAGCAGAAGCGATAGACCGGCGACCAGGAGGGTCTTTCCCGCTCCGGTCTCCCCCGTCAGCGCCGTGGTGCCCGGCTCCAAGGTCAGCTCAACTCGGTCGATGACCCCAAGGTCCTCGACGATCAGCTCCCTAAGCATGTAAGGGCATCCTACGGGGGGACCAGGTTCTGAACGGGGAGGCCTCACCCGTCTGGACACCGTCGTCTAGATGACCCAGCATGGCCCCGATGGATACATACAAGTCGCTGGATTCGATCCGGGTCGTACGCGAGTTCGCGGACCGTCCCCTCGACGACGACGCGCTACGCCTCATCCTCCACGCCGGACGGAGGGCCGGCAGCTCCAAGAACCTCCAGCGCTGGGCCTTCGTCGTCATAAGAGAGCGCAGCCACCTCGAGGAGCTGGCGACCGCCGGCCCGTGGGCCGGTCACATCGCCGGGGCTGCGGCGGCCATCGCCCTCGTGTCGCCCGACCCCAAAGCGCCGGACGCCGCCCTGTCAATCATGTGGGACCTAGGCCGAGCCGCCCAGAACATGGTGCTAGCCGCCTGGGACCTCGGCATCGGGAGCGCTCCGGCGACCGTCTACGAGCACGAGCTCGTCGCCCGGAGCCTCGGCCTGCCTCCCGACATGCACTGCGAGTTCATCCTCTCGTTCGGCTATCCGGCAGAGAGCAAAGAGTTGACCGCGCCCAAGAGACGAGGGGGCCGCGTGACGCTCGAAGAGATCGTCCACGACGAACGCTGGTCGGGCTGACCTGCTTCGATTACGTATTCCATATCCCCCCAAAGCGCGACGCGATAGATGTCGACGAGGAGGTAGGGGATGAAGAAGGGTCGCGGCACCGTCGGGGCGTGTCTTGGCGCGGTTCTATTGAGCGCCTCTCTGACCGCGCCCGCACCCGCGGCCCCCGCATCCCAAGAGACCGTCGACTGGCTCAACGCCACGCCGTACATAGACCACGGGGGAAACGGACATCAGGGTTGGTTCCGTACCGTGACGAACGAAGAGTCTTTCAAGGGCGGTGGGGTAAATCGCACCGGCACCATCGGTTCCCTCATCACGGAGAACTGGGGCACGCCGGAAGAGAAGCGCGATGGCGTGAGCGCGCTTCAAGGCCTGTGGCTCCCCAAGTGCGAGCCGGTCAACGCCCAAACCGCGGTGTTCAGCCGCACGGTCTACCTCCCCGGCATTCCCTACAGCCTCAAGGGTTCCGTGTTCGGGGATGTCCGCGACGATCGGATGAAGCTCCCGTTGAAGTCCATCGAGATCTTGATCAACGGCGTCCAAGTACTCGAGTACTCCAAGGTCGCGCCGAAGGGCGACGGCGAGGACGAAGACGTTCTCGCCCAAGTGGGACCGCTCCCCAACGAGAAGACGCGCACACTCGTCGACCTGACTGCTGCCTCGGCAAGCGTGCTCAAGTACGGCGAGAACGAGATCACGTTCCGAGCGGTGAAAGGCAAGACGAAGAAGAAGGCGGGCTTCTGCCTCGGCGACTTCATCTGGTCGATCGCCGGCGAGGTGTTCGCCGAGTTCAGGGCCGACACTTCAGCCACGTTTTCGGGAAGCTATAAACCGTCCCTAGGCATGGCGTTGGCAAAGCTGACCGTCACGAACAATGGCCCCTCCCATAACCCGCTTCCGGAGAAGGTGACCGTCAGCGCAACCAGCGAGCAGGTGAATATTCTTCAGGTCAGGTTCAGCACGGACAACCCGTCAGAGTGCTCAAGCGGCTCGTCGCCCACAGGGAGTGGCTATGTAGCATCCTGCCCCTTGCCCGTGTTGGCCCCCGGCGAGACCAAGGTCTTCGACTTCTCGGTCGATTGGACCCATCGCGAGGGCAACTACCAGATCACTCTTGTCCGGCCAAGGACCCGGATACGGTGTGAACGTGGCCAACAACAACCCTTACGCGTACCTTTGCAACCCAGGGTCATCGGTCTCTACAGGCTGCTCCTCGCCGTAAACGCCTAGCCGGGCAGTTGCAGCTTCACCCTGAGGCGCTCGACGAACTTAGGGCCGGACAAGCGCACCATCTTTAGTGGGCGGGGATGACGTCGCACTGTCACGCGCGCGCCACCTTCGAGCTCACGACCTTGGAAGCCGTCGAGCGATAAGGACGCTGCCCTCGTCGGGGTCGCCACTTCGATCACGACCTCATCTCCCGGAGCAAGCACGAACGGCCGAGCGAAGATCATGTGCGCGCTGACCGGGACGAGAACGAGACACTCCGCCTCCGGTGCAACTATCGGGCCACCCGCGCTCAGCGCATAGGCGGTGGAGCCCGTGGGCGTCGCTACGATTACGCCGTCCGCGTTGAATGCCGCCAACCATTCACCGTTGATCGTCACTCCGAGACGCACCAACCGATGGGGTGACGCGCGCTCGACGAGGACCTCGTTCAGTCCCACATAGTCGTCGTCGGAGCCATCGACGCCGCATGCGAGCACCATGCGCTCCTCCACCTGATAGTCGCCGGCGAAGATCTTTGTGAGCGCCGCACGTTCGTCGCCCGCATCGACTTCAGTTAGATATCCGAGCGTCCCCATGTTGATGCCCAGCAGCAAGGCTCCCGCTCGATGGGCAAGCTGGGCCGCGCGGAGAACGGTCCCATCGCCGCCGAGCGAGACGACGAGGTCGGGCGAGTCTTCGTCGATCTTCTGTCCCTGATCCACGAGCCAGGTCTCCAGCTCCTTGCCCAGCTCGAGGGCGTCGGGCTTTCCGGTGTGGGCGACCAGCGCTACACGCTCGATGGTCATCCGGCTACCTCTGCGATCGCCGGCTCGATCGAACCGCCATCGCTCTCGGCCCCCGCCCGTAGATGTACGAAGAACTCCCGGTTCCCGGCCGGCCCCGGAGGCTCGGACGGGACCGTGTCCATCAGCCCCAGTCCCAGGTCGTCCCCCGCCGCCACCACTCGCTCGATCGAGGACTTCCAGGTCGCCGGGTCCTTGACCACCCCGCCGCGGCCCACGGCCTCCCGCCCGGCCTCGAACTGCGGCTTCACGAGAAGGACGAAGTCGGCATCGTTCGCGGCAACGCCGGCGATCGCCGGCAGGACGGTCGTGAGCGAGATGAACGAGAGATCCGCCACGACCCCGTCGGGAGACTGGGAGAGATCCTCGGGGGTGAGATTGCGAACGTTGGTGCGTTCCATGACCGTCACTCGCTCATCATTGCGGATGGACCAATCGAGCTGACCGTAGCCGACGTCGATCGCAACGACCTCGGCGGCTCCTCTCTTCAGGAGGCAATCGGTGAAGCCTCCGGTCGATGCGCCGGCGTCCATCCAAGTCCTGCCCTCGACGACGACCTCCAGACGAGCCAGCGCTCCCTCCAACTTCTCCCCTCCGCGCGACACGAAGCGACGGACCGGGCCGCGCAGAGCGATAGGTGCATCCGGCGTCACTTGCGCGGCGACGCGGGTGGCCGGCAGACCTCGCACGGTCACGCGACCGCGCTCTATCGCCTCTTTAGCTTCTGTGCGTGAAGAGACGAGTCGCCTGCGGACGAGCTCAGCGTCCAGGCGGAGCGGTTTGCTCAACCTCGTCCTCGAGCGCGCCGTGCAACTTCTCGAGCGCTCGTAGACGCGCGTCGTCGTCGGTCTCGACGGCAGCTCGTTCCACGTCGGTCAACGCGGACTCGATCTCGTCTGAACGGCGCGGGGTGGGCTCGGCCAGACCGCCGACTCCATTGGGGTCTTGGTCCATGTCTTCCATTATGAAGGTGACGAGCCGCCCCGCTCGGTTTTGGAGGGCGTCCGGGGAACCGTGGATTTCTTGGACGTGGGCTTGCGAGTCGACTTCTTGGCCGACTTGGCGGTCGTCTCTAGGCGCGCTACCCGTCGCTCCAATCTTTCGACGTCCCGTTTGGTCGCCAATCCGAGGTTCTTGACCTGGTTCGTTGACTCCGCGCGGATGAAGGCGATCATCTCGCGCCGGTTCTCTTTGCTCATGTCCATCAGATTCTTTACCCAGGCCGCAACCTGATCTTTCCGGAGGTCACCGGACTTCACCATGCCGCGCACGATCTGCTCGGCTCGGTTGCGGGACAATTCGGCGACTCCCGATGTGAACAGTGCGGCCCTGCGTAGCTCGTCTCTCACTCGAACCTCCAAACTCCCGTCTCAGCCGGCGAACCCGAACCTATACTCGCATCGTGCTGGCACCGCTTCCATCCACGTCGTTGATACCCATCTCCGACGTGAATCCCACGAAGCGCTTCCCCGTCGTCACGATCCTGCTGATCGCCGCCAACATCGTGATGTTCTTCATGACGCCGGACTTCGGAACGGACTCGATCCCGGCCGCCAGCTATTTCTACGAGCACGCTCCCGTCCCGTGCCAGCTCACCGAATCCTGCCCCGACGCGGTCGTCCTCGGGACTTCCGCTCCGATCCCCATTCCGGAGCGGGACCCGCTCTCATTCATCTACGCGATCTTGTTCTCCACCTTCTTGCACGCTGGGTTCCTCCACATCGCGGGCAACATGCTGTTCTTGTGGGTGTTCGGAAACAACGTCGAGGACTTCCTCGGGCCCATTAAGTACCTCCTCTTCTACTTAGCCGGCGGGATCGTCGTGGGTTTCGCCCACGTCTTGACCCATCTCAACTCCGACCCCGTCCCGGCCGTCGGCGCGTCCGGCGCGGTGGCCGCGGCCATGGGCGCTTACATGGTCTTGTTCCCGCGCGCACGTGTGCGGACTCTCGTGATCGTCATCTTCTTCATCACGTGGGTTGAAGTCCCCGCATTGTTGGTCCTGGGGATGTGGCTCGTCTATCAGTTCGTGATCGGAGCGCAGGAACTTGCGGGAGTCACGGGGGTTGCGTGGATGGCGCACGTCGGAGGCTTCGCGTTCGGCGCGCTGATGATCTTCATCCTCGGAGGCCGGCCTCAGCAGCTGCGTCCCGCGTGGCCGCCCGACAACTACTCCAAGTACTGAACGAGATCGGCCAAGCTGCCGATCACAAGATCCGGAGCGGGGTCGACGGTCTTCGCATCCTCGGCGCTCGTGACCCCCGATAGAACGAGCACCGCGTCCCATCCCATCGCCGCTGCCCCCGCGAGGTCGGTCTCGGGACGGTCACCCACCACGGCCACCCTGGTCGCGCCGTCCAGGCGGCGGGCACACGCCTCCATCATCGGCTTGTGAGGCTTGCCCATCACCTCGGCCCGGCCCCCCGACGCGATCTCGATAGAGCTGAGGATCGCCCCCGCCCCAGGCCAGAGGCCGTCGGGGGCCGGGAATGCCGCATCGTCGTTGGTCGCGATGAAGGTAGCCCCCGCCCGCACCGCGAAGGCCGCCCTGCGCATGGCCGGATAGTCGAAATCCGGATCCCATCCGACGACGACGAGATCGGAGGATCGGGCCGCCGGGTCGTCGTCCACCTCGATCCCAACCCCCGTCAAGGCCACTCGGATCCCCTCGCCGCCGACGACGATGGCCTTGCCGGCCGTTTCTCGCCGCCGAAGCTCCTCGGCCGTCACGAGGGCCGACGTCACGATCTCCTCGGACTCTGCCGGCACGCCCATCGACGTGAGCTTGCCGACATAGCCCTCGACCGTGACGCGCGAGTTGTTCGTGGCGAATAAGACCCTCACGCCCTTCGCCTTGAGTTCGGTGATCGCCTCCGCCGCGCCCGGGATCGGGACATCTCCCCTATAGATGACTCCATCAAGGTCGTAGACGATCCCGTCGTACGATGCGCGCTTCATGCCCTCATTACGTCCTTTCCGCGGGATCAGATACTCCTCGACCGACCGCATCGCGGATCTCGTCTGTCCACCGTACGACGTGATCCCTCCCGCCGAGCAGGACGCGTTGTACGAACGTCACCCCAACAATGCGATCCGACTCGAGCTCGCCAAGACCGAAGGCGACTACTCGAACGTCGCCGCTACCTTCGAGTCCTGGCTTCGGGAAGAGGTGCTCGAGGTCGAAACCGAGCCGGCCCTGTACGTATACCGCCAGGACTTCACGGTCGAAGGAGTGAAGAGACGGGTCGTCGGCGTCATCGGCGCCCTCGGCCTCGAACCGTTCGGCAAGGACGCTGGGGTCCTCCCCCACGAGCGGACGATGCCGGGGCCGAAGAAGGATCGACTCGCGCTGCTCGAAGCATGTCCGGTCAATTTCTCGCCCATCTACGCGATCTACCGCGCCGGGGGTGGATTGACGGACTTCTACGAGACGATCGCGACGCGGCCCCCGATCTACCGCTTCCTCGACGGCGCGGGCGTCTTGCACCGCCTATGGGTGGTGACGGCGGCCGGGGAGAAAGAGCTGTTGGAGAGCTCGGTCGCGCCGGGCCCCCTCGTCATCGCCGACGGACACCATCGTTACGAAACGGCCCTCGCCTACAACGAGCGGCATTCATCCGAGCCTGGCGAGCACGACTCGATCATGTGCTTCTGCGTCGATGCCGACGACGCGGAGCTGGTCGTGCTCCCGTACAACCGAACGCTCGAGCTGCCTTCGGAATCGATCGAGCGATTGGCCGCGACCTTCCACACTGAGTCGATTGAATTGCAGAACGCGCGGAACGGTCTCGAAGGATCCAAGGCCGACCATGCCTTCGTGTTCGTCACGGCCGATGAAGCTCTCCTGGTCGAGCTGAGCGACACCGACGTCGCGTCGACTCTTGGTGACCGCGCCGCCGCATGGCGCGCCCTCGATGTAGTCGTTCTCCATGAGGTGGTGTTCCCAGCGATCACGACTGGAGAGCTCCGCGCACTAGCGTTCACTCGCGATCCCGAAGAAGTGATCGGAGCTGCCCGTGAGGGTCGAGTCGGCATCCTCATGCGCGCGGTCGCGCCGACCCAGGTGGTGGATGTCGCGGCTTCGGGCGAGCGGATGCCGCAGAAGGCCAGCTACTTCTGGCCGAAAGCGATTACTGGTCTGGTGTTCCGCTCCCTGCGGTGACCGTCTCTTCCTTCTTCTCCGGAAGGGGTGGCGGGTCACACACGCGACACGGAGTGAGGCCCTCGTTCGCGGCTTGCTCGACCGTCACCGTGGTTAGTCCTTGCTTGCCCTCGAGGACGCGACAGCCGGGCTCGTGGTAGCTCCCCCCGCCGCTACGACTTGCCCCGTCGCCGCGCTCGCACCGTTCGTCGTGAACTGCATGCGAGAGAGGTTGCGGCTCAGGAGGCGGGTCATCTCGTCGAACTTCTCGGTGAAGATCTGTCGTTCGGCCCGAACGGTGGAAAGCAATAGAAGCGTGCAACCCGTGATGATCAGTCCGAGGCCCATGAACCCACCCGAGAGCAGGTAAGGGAATTGGCTGTCGACCCGCACCAGGTTGGCCGCCCCGTCCCAGGCCTTGCCGACCGCGATGAATCCGGCCACCACGAAAAGGAATCCGAGCATGCGGCCGAGACGGATCCGACGATCGGCGTCCCCCATGACCGAGGCCCAGAGGGCGCGAAGACGCTTCATTTAAGGGAGCCTAGCAAAACCTGAGCGATGTTACGCTCGCTAGATTCTGGGGGTTCGGGCATCCGCGCCCCGATCGGGCGGGCCCAGACGAGAATCCTCATAGTGGACCAGGGGGGAACCACCCGATGGAGGATCGATCGTGAAAGCTACGTTCCGCACCTTGCTGGCGGCGCTATTGACGGCTGCCGTCTTCGTCCCGGCGATCCCGGCCGCCAAAGCCGAGGAGGCCGAGCCTGCCGTCACAGACCTGGCGTACTACTGGGAAGCCGCCGCTCAGCAACAGGTGGAAACGCCCAACGGCACGGTCACAGTCGAGACCCCCAACCCCTTCTGTCCCTCGGCACCGAGCTCCCTCGGGGCAGTCCCCGGGACCTGCGCTCCCGAAAGGCTCCCAGTCTGGGTCCAGGGAGGAGACTACGAGACTCCATACATGCTCTCCGCTGTCGCCTTCGACTTGTCGCTCGTTCCCATCGGATCCGAGGTCAGCGATTTCACAGTCAAGCTCTTGGAGGACGAGTCCGGTTGCTCCCAGCGAGAGGGCGAGACGCCTCCAGTTCAGTGCCGCGACACCGAGCCGCTCTTCATAGACGGGCAGAGGCTGCAGGCCTGCGTGGTCAACGATCTCTTCGGAAGTGGAGAGGCCCGTCTCTACAAGGAGATCCCCAAGCACACTTGCTCGTCCACCTCCCCCATCGCCGAACGCAAAGAGATCAAGAACGACGCCGAGGCCGACCCGACCGACTCCACCCCCGACCACGTCTGGACGTTCGACCTCACCGCTGAGGCTCAGGAGTGGACCAAGAGCTTCACTACGGTTACCGGAGTCCTCCTCAGGCCTGTCAAGCCGAAGAACGAAGAGGACGCAGAAGATGAGTGGCGCGTCGTGCTCGCAGGGCCAAGAGTAGAGAACGGGGTCGTAACGAGTCTCAAATACGAGCCCGGCGAGGGCGACGAGATACCCCCGATCGGCGGAACGGACACGGGCGGGACCGTGCCGAGCACGACCGGGAGCTCCACGGATTTCACGACTACGGGATCAACCGGCTCCTTCCCTTCGAGTTCAGATAGCGGAAGCTCGTTCGGGGACACAACGGGCACCGGCGAAGTGGGGGCTCCGGAGGACACCGGCGCGACCGAGCTGGCGGTGGACGAGGCCGCTGCCGAGGGGCCCGGCGTGGACTCGTTCCCCGGTTACGTCTGGCTGGCGATCCTCGCCGGGATCGTCGCCTTCTCGACGATGCGTTCGATCATCTTTGACTCGGTGACGGGCATCAGGCCGAACGGGGCACTCGCGCAGATAAGGAAGTTGAATGCCGAGAAGAAGGGGCTCGAGCCATCGGGCGCGGCCTCCAAAGCAGGAATGGGAGCGGCTATCGGCGGAGGGATTTCTAAGGGTTGGGATTCGGTCAAGCGACTCTTCGGTCGCAAGACATCCGCAGGGGAGGGTTAATCACGTGAGCCGCACCAATCGAATTTTCGCCGTGGTCCTATCGGGACTGTTGTTGATGACTGCCGCCGCATGCGGGCAGAAGTCGGGGGTCGCCGAGAAGGCGTTCACGACGGCCGGAGCCGGGCTGCCCGCTGGAGCCTCGGTGGACGCCGAAGGCAACATCGTCGACGCCTCGGGCAACATCATCGGCAACGTGGACGAGGGCATCTTCAGCGACACCGGCTCGGGTTCGTCTCTCGCAGGCGGTACCACTGGAGGCACGACGGGTGGCATCACCGGTGGCACCACGGGCGGGACCACCGGCGGCACTTCCGGGGGAACCGGAGGCACCGGGGATACTGGAGGCCCCGCCCCCTCTGGGAGCGGTGACACCACCGGGGTCACGGACAAGGAGATCAAGATCGGCCTCCACGCGCCTCTCACCGGGGCGGCGCCCGTCCCTTCGGACTCGGTTGCACAAGGCAAGGACTTGTGGACGAACTGGTCCAGGGCCAACGACAACCCGGTATTCGGCCGCTACGCCGAGAGCATCTTGAAGAACGACAACTACAACCCGTCCCAGGCAGTCGCCGTTTGCAAAGAGATGGTCGAGAAGGAAAAGGTCTTCATGCTCACCGGGGCGGCGGGAACCGATCAGATCCAGTCCTGTGCGCGCTATGCGGCCTCGGTCGGCGTCCCCTACGTCTCGGCCGGGGTCACCGAGATCGGCCTGACCGGGTTGCCCGGCTACTTCGCGATCACGATGACCTACCCCGACCAGGGTCCGATGCTGGCCGACTTCTTGGTCAACAACCTGGGTGGGAGTGGCGAGAAGAACGGCATGCTTCGGTTCGAGACGCCGAATTTCCAGGACGCGCACGACGCCTTCGTCGACGGGTTGGAAAAAGCGGGGGGCAGCCTCGCTTACGACCGCGCGGTGAGCAAGACCGCGGGAACGAGCGAAGCGCAGACCGTCGTCCAGGAGATGCAGACTGCGGGGATCGAGAACGTCTACGTCCTTACGTCCCCCGTGTGGTGGCTGCAGGTTCTGAAGGCCGCAGGCGGGCAGGCCTATAAGCCTCAGTGGATCGGCGTGGGCATCACGATGACCTTCGACACTGTCGCGAACGTCTCGTGCGACGCGAACAACTCCATCGAGAAGGCGAAGTTCTTCTCCCCCTTCCCGGCATGGATCGATTCAGACAAGTTCGATCCGGATTTCCGGAAGGCAACCCGGGCCCACTCCACCAAAGGCGACGGGGACGACTTTATGTTGCTGTCGTGGGGGTTCTCGAAGGTGCTCGACGCGATGTTCCGTTCAGCCGGTCGGGATCTGACGCGCGAACGCTTCGTCCATTTCTCCGAGCGGCTACGCAACATCAAGACGGGGGTCTTCCCACCGGTGAGCTTCAGTCCGGACGATCACTTCGGATCGAGCGCGGTTCATGTAAACGAAGCGCGCTGCGGCGATCGAAGGTGGCACACGATCCAGTCGTTCGTCTCGGACTTCTAGGCACCGGCGCCGTCTAGGGCTTTTGAGGTAGCTTCCCTGCAACTATGAGAACCGCCATTGTTTCGGCGGCGTTAGCCGCAATCGTCGGAATCATCCTGCTTTTCGGAGCGGGCGACGACACGGGTCCCAACTCTTTCGTGGTCATCGGGGTAGCCCAGGGGGCCGTTTACGGCCTCGTCGCTCTCGGGCTCGTGCTCGTCTACAAGGGCAGCCGGGTCTTCAACTTCGCCCAGGGTGAGTTCGGGACGATGGGGGCATTCATCGTGTTCATCCTCATCGAGCAGGTCCAATCGCCCACGATCCCCTACGGGGTCGCGGTCGTAGCCGCTCTCATAGGGGTTGTCCTGATCGGCCTGATCATGGAGCGCGTCGTAATCAGACCGCTGCTCAACGCTCCCAGGGTCACCGTCATGGTCACGACTATCGCGTTTTCGCTCCTGCTCATCGGCATCCAGATCCTTCTTTTCCTGCCCGAGGCGAAATCGCTGCAGCCAATGATC
Organism: uncultured Actinomycetes bacterium; assembly: GCA_963786155.1. GTDB lineage: Bacteria > Actinomycetota > CADDZG01 > CADDZG01 > WHSQ01 > CAWAXW01. The sequence goes on from CAWAXW010000006.1 coordinate 1,629,359, forward strand.
CCGACCCTCGACGCGAACGACACCCCCACGGGGTTCGAGATTTTCAATTTCATCCTCGAGCCTCAGAGGATCCTCATCTTGGGCGTGCTCGCGGGTCTTGCCGGACTGCTCGGATATTTCTTCTCGCGAACCGACCTGGGCCTGGCCGTGCTGGCAACCTCCCAGGACGAGTTCGCAACCCGCGTGGTGGGCATCGGCGTCGAGCGGATGTCGCGCTTTATCTGGGGGGCGGCAGCTTTCCTAGGTGCGGTCGCCGGGATCCTGTTCGTCCCGTTGGGCATCGCCCTCGCTCCGGGCTCCATGACTAGCGCGGTACTGATCCCCGGCTTCACCGCGGCCGTTATCGGGGGGATGACGAGTTTGCCTGGTGCGTTCGTAGGAGGGATGGTCGTTGGGATCATCAAGAGCCTCGCGGACTGGGCCGCAGGCCACTACGAGATCGGCGGCGAGATCCTCCAGAACCAGATCCCTGGGTTCTCGAACACGATGCTCGTCGTGGCCCTTCTCGCAGTGCTGTTGATCCGCCCACAGGGTCTATTGGGTAGCGAAGCATGAGTGCCTCGAGCGAGGCCCTGCCGGCACCGGCCCAGAGCGCGACCGAGGAAAAGGAGTTCACGCCCAGCGCGACGGGCTGGACCGCCCGGATCGGCGTGCTGGTCGCGATCTTCGGAGGGATCCTGTGGTTCACGGCGACCGCCCCGGGCTTCTGGGCCGATCGCGTATCTCTTGCTGCGATCTACGCCATCATCGGGCTCTCCCTCAACGTCGTCATGGGCTACGTCGGTCAGGTCTCTCTCGGCCATCACGGATTCGTGGGAATCGCAGCGTTCGTCGCGGCCTACTACGTCAGCGAGAAGGCGGGCTGCACGACAGAGGCGTGCTCGCTCGCGGACTTCACGACCGCAACCGTTATCGCGATCCTCAGCGGAGCGGCCGCGGCCGGGCTGCTGGGTCTCGTCGCGCTGCGCATCAAAGGTCTCTACCTCGCACTGATCACGCTTTCGTACGGTTTCGCCGCCGAGACGTCGATCTTCGAGCTTCCGGAGTTGACGCGAGGCGGCGCCGGGATGCCCGCGCCTCGGCCGGAGGGCTTCCGCTCCGACACCGAGTTCGCCTTCCTGACGTTCTTCTTCCTGGCTTTGGTCATCTTCGTCGACTGGCGTCTCATCCGATCGAAGGTCGGTCGCGCCATCCTGTCGATCAAGAACTCCGAGCCCATCGCGGCCTCCTACGGGATCAACGTCACCGCTTATAAGGTGCTGGCCTTCGTCCTCTCGGGAGTGTTCGCCGGGCTCGCCGGAAGCTTGTTCGCCTTCCGCTCGACAACCGTTGTAGCGAATGACTTCGTTTTCGCCACCGCGCTCCTTTGGGTCCTGATGGTGGTCGTCGGTGGTCTCGGCAACCGGGTCGGCGTGATAGTCGGCTCAGCCTTCTTTGCCCTGTTCCCATTCCTTCTCGAGTTGTGGTCGGGCCTCGCGCACTTCATCGAGGATCAAGGCCGCGACATCTCCTACATCACGATCGTGGTCGGCGCGGCGCTCGCGATCCTGACGATCATCCAGTACCCAGGTGGGATCGGTGAACAGATCTCGCCGATCACCCGGTGGCTCGGTGGTAAGCGCTTCTCGATGCACCCGGAGGGACACGGACCCAAGAAACCCCACAAGTCGCTGAAAGCACGCCTAGGTCTGGATAAGTCGGGTCACGACGACGACAAGCCCGAAGTGGAAGCCTCAGCCGACGAACCCGAGCCGGCGACCGCCGGCCAGGAACGCACCTGATGGCCGTCCTCGAGATAAAGGACATGGGGATCCGTTTCGGCGGACTGGTTGCGCTCGAGGGCGTCAACGTCGAAGTCCCCGAATGGGAGATCGTCGGCCTCATCGGCCCCAATGGGGCGGGAAAGACGACTCTCTTCAACTGCGTCATGGGCTTGTACGAGCCCAACCTCGGCGAGCGCAAGGTGATCTATCGCGACCGCGACATCTCACTGCTGCCCACCCACCGGCGCGTGGCCGCGGGCATCGGACGAACGTTCCAGAACATCGGGTTGGTGCGTGAGCTCACCGTGCTCGAAAACTGCCTCGTTGCCCAGCACTCCCGGATCTCATACGGGGCTATGGGCGCACTGATCGGCGCGCCCCGCTCGTTCGCGGAAGAGCGCAGGCTCCGGGAGAACGCGATGGAGGTCCTCGAGTTCTTCGATCTTGCCAAGCTCGCCAACTCCTCGTTGAGCGGCCTCCCGTACGGCACGCTCAAGCTCATCGAGATCGCGACCGTCATGGCAACCGACCCGGATGTGTTGCTGCTGGATGAGCCCACCTCTGGGATGGGCCCGGACGAGGCTCACGATTTCGGCGAGCGTCTACTGCGATTGCGGAAGATGCTGAACCTGACCGTTCTCATGATCGAGCACCACGTGCCGCTCGTTGTCGGGGTCTGCGACTACGTCTACGTCCTGAACTTCGGCAAGATCCTGACGCACGGGAAACCTCAGGAAGTGCAGAGCCATCCGGAGGTCGATCGCGGCCTACCTCGGAGGCGAGGCCGCGCACTACGAGAAGCTCCACGAAAAGGAGGAACCGGCCGATGTCACTCCTTGAGGTCCGCGATCTCGAGTGCGGGTACGGCAGCCTGAAGGTGTTGAGCGGTATCTCCTTCGACGTCGAGGAGGGGCAGACCGTTGCCCTATTGGGCCTCAATGGAGCCGGGAAGACGACCACGGTGATGACCCTGGCCGGACTCCACAAGCCCTGGAGTGGGAACGTAACGTTCAACGAGAACGACGTGACCGGGCTGGACCCTCGCAAGCTCGTCACCCAGGGGATCGTGCTCGTTCCCGAAGGTCGCCACGTCTTCCCGCAGCTCACGATCGCCCAGAACCTCCGCCTGGGGGCCTGGCCCTACAAGCGAGACCGCAAGAAGACGCGCGAGATCGTCGAGCAGGCCGTCGAGTACTTCCCTCGGCTCCGTGAGCGCTGGACGCAGCTCGCCGGGACGCTTTCGGGCGGCGAGCAGCAGATGCTCGCGATCGCGCGCGGTTTGATGGCACGTCCCAAGCTCCTGTTGATCGACGAAGCCTCGCTGGGGTTGTCGCCCAAGCTCACCGAGACGGTCTTCGAGGTCGCCAAGCGCATCAACGACGACGGGGTCACCGTCTTCCTGGTCGAGCAGAACGCCGGCGTGCTGGCGATCGCCGACCGCGTCTTCGTCATGGAGAAGGGGACGCTCGTCTACACGGGCCACGGCTCCGAGCTGATCGAAGACGCCGAGATGCGCAAGACCTACCTAGGCGTCGGCTAGCCCCAGCGCCCTCCAAGAATCTGCTTCGTGCAAGTCGAGGTCAAGATCGATCTCGCCCGCGAGGTCGTCGGCCGCGTCGATCGCAATCGCCGTCCGCTTGGCGTCAACTCGTGAGTCTCGCAGCCGGCCCCTTCGACCTCTCCACAGAAGGACCTTTTGATCCACCGATCCCCAAGAACGAGTCACGGACGCATCCGGGGCATCTCCAACGAAGACGAGTCGCTCGACCTTCGCCAAGCGAGCTCCTTCCGCAATGGCTTCGAGTCCTTCTCTGACTCCCTCGCCCGCCACGATCGTCCGGACGTTCTGCGCAGCCCGCTCGATGAGGTCGGGGTCCCCAGAATCACCACCGGCTATAAAGGCGCCGAGGGCCTTGAGCTCCGCGGCATGCTCGGCGTCGTTCTCGATCGTTCTCACTTCGTCGTCCTGTGCGATCAGACGTTCGACCACCGCTCGAGTGACATCGTGTGGAAGTCCGACCAACAGGACACTCACGCCAGCACTTTGAGTGCGTCGGGCTCCACCCAGAACCGGGCCGAGCGCACGGCGGGAGAGGCTCGCCGTCGACGTGGCGCCCGAAAGGCTGGTCGGAGTAGAGCTCGAACTTGTCCTGGTCGTTCGCGTAGAAGACGTCGGGGTGATGGACGAGATCCCCAGATACGAGACATCGCCACGCGTAGTTCGGAAGGGCTTCGATCCGCATCGTCTTGAGCCCGAACACGTCTATGCCGCCCGCTAAATCGACTTCGGGCGCGATCTGGATCGGTCGGTTGAACAGGTAGGCATAGGGCCCGGCGTTCGACACGATCGCCATCGACACCGGCACCTCGCCGAAGTCTCCCTTCAGGACCATCGACGGATCGCGATGGCGATAGCTCCCCGTCAGCACTCTGAAAGCGCTCCAATAGAAGAACAGTTCGCCGAAGCGGCGCTTCGAAGGAACGTAGCGCTCGACCCGCTCGGCCGCCTCGGCATCGAAACCGCAGCCCGCGGAGAACGTGAAGTAGCGATCGTCCATCCGCCCGAGCGGGACCCGCCGCGGCTCCTTGCTTCAGTCTCGCTAGCAGATGATCGATCGCCTCGAAGGGATCGAGGGGCACCTCCAGAGCGCGAGCGAAGACGTTCATCGTTCCACCGGGGACGATGGCAAGGGCGGTCTCCGTTCCGGCGAGCCCATTGGCCACCTCGTTGACGTGGCCGTCACCTCCGAATGCGATCGCGAACGGCTCCTTGGCCGCGGCGACGTCCGCCGCCAACGTGATGGCGGTATCGCGGCCGCTGGTGACGAGGACGTCCAGGTCGAAGCGGGACCGGATGGCCTCGACCACTTCGGTGCGGCGACCTTCGGACGACCGGCCCGCGTTAGGGTTCACGATCAGTACGGTCCGGGGTTTCTTACGCGGCATCCCGGCACGCTAACGCTTTCGTGAGGTGGCAAATATGGATGCACGGCCGATCGTCATCGATACCAAGATGCACGGGCACGAGAAGGTGACCGCCGTCTTCGTCATCCGTGGCGAGCAGACGGCCTTGATCGAGACGGGCCCGAAGAGCTCCCTCAAGCACACTCTGGCCGGCCTCGATGCCGCCGGCATCGACCATCTCGACTGGATCGTGGTTACGCACATCCACCTGGACCACGCCGGGGCGGCCGGGTCGCTGGCGCAGCGTTTCCCCGAGGCCACGGTGGCCGTGCACGAGGTCGGCGCCCGCCACCTGGTCGATCCCTCGCAAGCTGTGGTCGAGCGCGTCGCGGATCTACGGCGACGACATGGACCGGATGTGGGGCGGCATCGATCCGCTTCCCGAAGAACGGATCCGAACCCTCGTGGACGGCGACAAGATCGACCTCGGGGGCCGCGTCCTCCAGGCGGTCGAGACCCCCGGTCACGCCGCGCCATCACCATGCGCTGCTCGACGATGCAACCGGTTTCGTGTTCACGGGCGATGCGCTCTGCGTTCGCCTTCCCGACGTCGGCGTGATGCGCCCGGCCACTCCCCCGCCGGAGTTCAACCTCGAAGACATGATCGCTTCCATCCGCAGGATCCAAAGCCTCAAGCCCGAGCAGGTGTGGCTCACGCACTTCGCCTCGGCTCAAGAGGGCGAGAGAGCAACCGGCGTGGACGACACCTGCGAGCGAGCCATAGATGCACTGAACGTCTGGAACGAGCTGATCGCCAAGGCCAGGCAGCGCTCGGACGACGTGGATGAGATCACGAAGATCATCACGGCCGAGTTGCAAGCGATGATGGAGAGCGAGATACCTCTGGAGTCCATCCAGCGCATGGAGCAGACGACCTCGTACCGGATGAACGTGATGGGCTACAAGCGCTACCTGGACAAGAAAGCAGAAGCAGCCTCTAGCTCAGGGGCTTGACGAACACGTAGCTCTTTTGTTCGTAGTCCATCTTCTCTTGGTAGAAGCGGTGGGCGTCGGTGCGTTGCAACCCCGATGCGAGCGCGATCGTGTCGCACCCGCGCTTCTTCGCCAGCTCCTCGAGGTGCTCGAGCAAAGCTGCGCCGTGGCCCCTCGACCGCTCAGACTCCGTCGTGATTAGGTCGTACACCCAAAGGTAGCGGCCGTAGTAGAAGTTCGTACGGAAGGCGATGCCGGCCAGCGCCACGATCTCGCCGTCGACGCCCGCGGCGAACAACCTGTATCCGTCGTTCCGCATCGCCACGAGCAAGTCCTGGTAGCGGACCTCGTCGACATCGAGCCGCAGCTCGTGCATGACCTTGAACGCCCGTTCGAACTGGTCGTCCCCCTTAAGCTCGAAGATCTCAGTCACTTTGCGCCAACTTTCGCGCTCGCTCGGGGGCATCGGTTAGCTCTGGGTCGACGCTCGTTACGGCATCGAACCATTCGCGGGCCAGGGTGAACCGGCCCCTGCGCTCGAGCAGGTCGGCGAGCGCATACCAAGCCCTCAGATGATGCTCCTCGGGCGACTCCGGCCTCAAAGGCAACCGCTCGAGCCGGTCGATCGCCGCATCCACCTCATCCATGTCCGCCAGCGCCCCCGCCGCGACGATCTGGCCCTCGAAGTAGACGCCCGGGTCCGAGCCCTTCGCTTCCATCTCATCGATCAGCTCGACCGAACGCTCCGGTTTCTCGAGCGCCCGGTAGGCGTCGGCCAGCACCGGGTTCTGCTCTGTGGTCCCCGACAGCCGCCGGAACGCCGACAATTCGCGCGCGGCCTCGGCCCACTTGGAGCTGCGGTAGTAGGCGATCCCCAGAAGCTCCCGCACCGTCGCCGAACGCAGAGCCATGTGTTTCGCCTGGTCGCCAAGCCGGATCGCCCCGGGAAGATCGCCCGCCGCGAACGCGCCAGCCGCTTCCCCAAAGGTCTTGATCAGTATCTCGGCCTTGCCCGGCCGTCCCGTCGCACGCAACTCGCCCACGATCTCATCCGACAGATGGATCGGGTCGTACTCGGGCCGCGGCTTGTCCCGCCGCGGTGGCCCCGAGCGACCCCTCTGATGGGTTGCTCGATGAGGACGCCCACGCTCCGGCATCGGATGACCCTAATCAATGGCCTTGTGCTCTGGGCTCCAGCCGCTCAAACTCATACGAGATCGTTGAGGAGGTCGTTTGAGGAGAATGATCGCGGTTGCATTGGCCGGGCTGCTGGTAATGGGCGCAGCCTCCTCCTTCGCCGCGCCTCCTGCGACCAACGATTCGTACCTGCCTCAGCTCTGGGGGCTTTCTCAGATCGGGGCGTTCAAAGCATGGGAGATAAGCAAAGGCCGGGGCGTGGTCATCGCCATCGTCGACTCCGGCGTCGATCTGGAGCATCCTGACTTCGGCCCAAAGCTCCGGGTATTTGACGGGGCCGACATCGTGGAGCCGGAGAGCGCCGACGGGCCCGACGACCCCCGCGGGCATGGCACTCACGTGGCCGGGATCGCTGCTGCGGTGGCGAACAATTCGGAAGGGGTCGCCGGAGCCGCGCCCAAGGCAAAGATCCTTCCTGTCAGGGTCGTGGACGCCGAAGGTTCTGCCGACACCGACGACGTCGCCACTGGATCCGATTCGCGGCCGACCATGGAGCCGATGTGATCAATCTCTCGCTCGGTATCAACGGCGCCGCCGGCGAGGTTTACGACCTGATCGGTTCTCTCGCGCCGATGCAAGACGCGATCGTCTACGCGTGGGAGAAGGGGGCTGTCGTCATTGCCGCCGCCGGGAACGACACTTTCCCGATGTGCGGTTCGCCTGCAACCGAAGAGTTCGTGGTCTGTGTTGGTGCCACGGGTCCTTCGGGGGACATCGCCAGCTACTCCAACTTCGACGCTCTCGCGGCCGACACATTCCTCGTAGCGCCGGGCGGCGAGCCGGCCGGCCTTACGTGCGATTCGTTCATCCTCTCTACGTACCCGATCGACAAGACGCCGACGGGATGCGCCCCTCCGGATCAGGTCGGATACGACGTGAACAGCGGCACATCGATGGCCGCGCCGTTCGTTTCGGGAGTGGCCGCCCTCCTCGCAGAAGAGGGATTGGACAACGAGCAGATCGTTGACTGCCTAGCCAGAACAGCCAAGGACCTGGGCGAACCGGGCCGCGACCCGATCTACGGCTTCGGGCTTGTGCGGGCCAACAAGGCCGTAAAGAAGTGCAGAAAATAGAAAAAGGCCGCCCTCGCGGGCGACCTTTCTCGAGATTAATCCCGGCGGCGTCCTACTCTCCCACCCCGTCTCCAGGGCAGTACCATCGGCGCTGAAGGGCTTAACTTCTGGGTTCGGAATGGGACCAGGTGTGACCCCTTCGCTAAGACCACCGGAAACCTATGATCCAGTTGTCAGGCTACTCGTTGCAGGGCAGAACCCTGAACCCTCCATAGCGAGCGCGAGCTAACCAAGCCCTCGGCCTATTAGTACCGGTCGCCTGAACACATTGCTGTGCTTACAGCTCCGGCCTATCAACCTTGTCGTCTAGCAAGGGGCCTTACCCGCTTATGCGGTGGGAGATCTCATCTCGGGGTGGGCTTCGCACTTAGATGCTTTCAGCGCTTATCTCATCCGCACGTAGCTAAACAGCATGCCCTTGGCAGAACAACTGTCACACTAGAGGTGCGTCCGTCCCGGTCCTCTCGTACTAGGGACAGCTCCCCTCAAATCTCCTACGCCCGCGGAGGATAGGGACCGAACTGTCTCACGCATGTGATTCCCCCATTACTGGAGGCACAGACTATATCTCCACCCTCTTTCGAGGGGCCGGCGTGTTATGGGATCCACTGATTTGTTGACCGCGTCGAATCCCATCTCTCTGATGAGCGACCAGAGAAGTCGTTACGGGGGCCAACAGTCCCTTGCTACGAAGATGTTGCTCGACATCTTCGGCGGTGATCCGCTTCGTTCTTCGAATAGTTTAGGGATGAAACGCATCAGCAGCCTTCGCCACCATCAGGAATTCCTCTGGCTCCATCCGAGGCCGAATCTGTGGCAACAGCCACAGTGCCCTGCGAACGTGCTCTCTTTTGAAGATCACGTAGGGCTCGACCTCTTGGAAGATGGTCTTCAGTAAGGGCCGACTGGTGATCACGAGGTCACTCATGCCGGTGCCTCGGTCTCGCAGGTATCCACCGTCCAGCAGTCGTTGGAGCTCGACTCGAGCCCCGCTCGTTGCCGAAGTGCTCTGCGAGAGGGACATACTCGCTCGGATGTAGAACCCGAACTTGTACTCCTTCTGTCTGACCACCTGGAAATGGATGCTTCCATCTCCGTCGAGGAATCCCGCCAGGTAGGACGCTTCTGATGCAGTTAGTAGTTGGCCTTCCCTCGGTATTGCCCGCATTCATCACACTCTAGAGAACGGGTGTGACAGTTAGGGTTTCACCGATATAAGCCGGTGAGCACCCAGGGATTACTCCCTGGGGACGCCATGTGATCTGACGTTCTAAACCCAGCTCGCGTACCGCTTTAATGGGCGAACAGCCCAACCCTTGGGACCTGCTCCAGCCCCAGGATGCGATGAGCCGACATCGCACGTGTCCGCTATTACTAACGGCGCAGACTATGTCTTCACCCTGCCCAGACCATGGGCGAGGGGTCGGCGTGTTGTGGCGTCCATAGATTTGGCCAATTGCCAGTAGATCGCCACCGGGCCATATAGGCCTCAGTCGTTACGGGGTCATGCGGTGCTTGCCTACTGATTGGTCTTCGCTTTCCGCAGACTTCCCACGGCATCGCCCTTTCGACTCCGGCAAGAGTCGAGTTAGGGGTTCACCGTTATAAGCCGATACTTGAACAGCATTTCTGCTGCTTCACCCCATGTTGTTGAGGTGCCAAACCTTGCCGTCGATATGGACTCTTGGGCAAGATCAGCCTGTTATCCCTAGGGTACCTTTTAGCCGATGAGCGACGGCCCTACCACGAGGAGCCGCCGGATCACTATCTCCCGCTTTCGCGCCTGCTCGACTTGTAGGTCTCGCAGTCAAGCTCCCTTGTGCGATTGCACTCGACTCCTGATGGCCGACCAGGATGAGGGAACCTTTGAACACCTCCGTTACACTTTGGGAGGTCACCGCCCCAGTGAAACTGCCCACCAGACACTGTTCCCGACCCGGATAACGGGCCCGGGTTAGAAGCTCAGAATATGCAGGGCGGTATTTCAAGGGTGGCTCCACCGAAACCGGAGTCCCGGCTTCAAAGCCTCCCGCCTATCCTACGCAACACATCCCAAACTCCAATATCAAGCTGCAGTAAAGGTCCTAGGGTCTTTCCGTCCTTCCGCGGGTAACGAGCATCTTTACTCGTATTGCAATTTCGCCGAGTCCCCGGTTGAGACAGTGCCCAAGTCGTTACGCCATTCGTGCAGGTCGGAACTTACCCGACAAGGAATTTCGCTACCTTAGGACGGTTATAGTTACCGCCGCCGTTTACCGGGGCTTAGGTTCAAAGCTTCGCTGGGCCGAAGCCCAGCTAACCCTTCCCCTTAACCTTCCGGCACCGGGCAGGCGTCAGAGCGTATACGGCGCCTTACGGCTTAGCACGCTCCTGTGTTTTTAGTAAACAGTCGCTTGGGCCTGGTTTCTGCGACCATCCTCGGCCTCGGGAGCAAGTCCCTACACCAAAGATGGCGCCGCTTATCCCGAAGTTACGCGGCCAATTTGCCGAGTTCCTTAACCAGGGTTATCTCGATCGCCTCGGTATGCTCTACCTGTCCACCTGTGTCGGTTTGGGGTACGGGCACCACACAAGCTCACTAGAGGCTTTTCTCGGAAGTATGGGCTTATCGGCTTCGGCTCAGGCGCCTCGGCATCGCATCTCAGGATTAACGGTCCCCCGGATTTACCTAAGGGACCTCCCTACCTGCTTACCCCATGTCAACCAACGCATGGGTCCGACTACCCTTCTCCGTCACCCCATCGCTCCCCTAGAACATCTGGGTCGGTAGGCCCCGAAGGGCTTCCCTTAGCAAGATGCTTCGGGGTTGGCGCGTGTGTGGTGGTACTGGAATATCAACCAGTTGTCCATCGCCTACGCCTCTCGGCCTCGGCTTAGGTCCCGACTCACCCTGGGCGGATTAACCTTCCCCAGGAACCCTTGGACTTACGGCGTCGAAGTTTCTCGCTTCGATCTCGCTACTCATGCCGGCATTCGCACTTGTGAACGCTCCAGCCCCTCTTACGAGAAACCTTCGCAGCAGATCACAACGCTCCCCTACCGATCACATAAAATGCAATCCCGCAGCTTCGGTACTTTGCTTAGCCCCGCTGAATTGTCGGCGCGGAACCACTCGACCAGTGAGCTGTTACGCACTCTTTCAAGGGTGGCTGCTTCTAAGCCAACCTCCTGGCTGTCTGGGCAACTCCACATCCTTTCCCACTTAGCAAAGATTTAGGGACCTTAGCTGGCGATCTGGGCTGTTTCCCTCTCGACTACGGAGCTTATCCCCCGCAGTCTCACTGCCACGTTCTAGAGTATGGGCATTCGGAGTTTGACTGAGTTCGGTAACCTTGTAGGGCCCCTAGCCCAATCAGTGCTCTACCACCCGTACTGAACACGTGACGCTGCACCTAAATGCATTTCGGGGAGAACCAGCTATCACCGAGTTTGATTGGCCTTTCACCCCTATCCACAGGTCATCCGCCAGGTTTTTAACCCTGGTCGGTTCGGCCCTCCACGGGGTCTTACCCCCGCTTCAGCCTGCCCATGGATAGATCACTCGGCTTCGGGTCTACCGCACGCGACTAAACGCCCTATTCAGACTCGCTTTCGCTACGGCTACGTCTCTCGACTTAACCTTGCCACGTACGCGTAACTCGCCGGCTCATTCTTCAAAAGGCACGCCGTCAGACGCACAGGAGGCTTGCGCCAACCTGTACGGATCCTCCGACTGCTTGTAAGCGCACGGTTTCAGGTGCTATTTCACTCCCCTCCCGGGGTACTTTTCACCTTTCCCTCACGGTACTGGTTCACTATCGGTCGCTAGGAAGTAGTTAGCCTTACGAGGTGGGCCTCGCAAATTCGTACGGAATTTCTCGGGCTCCGTACTACTTGGGAACACCATCAGGAGGTCAGATAGCTTTCGCCTACAGGGCTATTACCTTCTTTGGCCTAACTTTCCAGAAAGTTCGACTAGCCACTGACTTTGTAACTCCCTGATCCGTCTTGCGCCGGATCTGATGGGTCCCACGACCCCCCTGTGGCAACGCCGCAAGGCTTTAACACCACAGAGGTTTGGGCTGATCCCCTTTCGCTCGCCGCTACTCAGGGACTCGTTATTTACTTTCTCCTCCTCGGGTTACTTAGATGTTTCAATTCACCCGGTTCCCTCCACAGGCCCTATGTGTTCAGACCTGGGTACCAGCGCATTACCGCTGGTGGGTTCCCCCATTCGGACATCCCCGGATCAATGGTTGTTTGGCGCCTTCCCGGGGCTTTTCGCAGCCTACCGCGTCCTTCGTCGGCTCCTAGCGCCTAGGCATCCACCGTACGCCCTTAATAACTTGGTATTGATGCTCGCGCTCGCTATGGAGTTTCCAAGGTCCTGCAAAACGGTCGAAAAGGGTTCTGTCATCGACTTCCGGGCAAAAAAAACGCCGGCCTAACTGTTTACGGGCCGGCGGGCAAAACGTGAAAACCGAGCAAGCTAGCTCAGGCACACGCTCCCGGGGTGGTCTTCGACAAAGTGATTCCTTTCGACTTCCTGCAACAGCCGGGACATTCTATGGCCCGCCTGGAGCACCGTCAACCACGGGGGTACTTGGCTCGCATCTGGAACCTCGTTGACACCCCCGTGGCCCCGGCGTACAACGATGCCAGGGCAGTCACCCACGACGGGCTGGGGCGAGGGGGAAGTGAACTTCACGATGCCGACCACCCGGGCCCTGGGGATCTGCGCAGTCCTTGTTCTGCTCTTTGCCACTTTCGGCCAGGGTGCGTCGACGGCCCACCAACCGCCCACGTGTAACGGCAAGGCTGCCACCATCGTCGCAGCCGAGAACCAGTCCACGATCCAAGGCACTAGCGGTGACGACGTGATCGTGGCGTCCGATAAGGACGTCATCGAGGACATCTAGGGTCTTGGAGGTGACGACACGATCTGCGGTCTGGGCGGCCCGGACCATGTCACCGGAGGGCCCGGCGACGACTACATCGACGGGGGCACCAACAGCCATTCTCCCGATGTGGCCGCCTACGACGAACGCTCCCGCCGGCGTGAAGGTCGACCTCCAGGGGTTGGGCGGGTTCCACGCCGAGGGCCACGGCTCGGACACGCTCGTCGCCATCGAATCGGTGCGTGGCTCGGAGTTCGACGACATCATCCGAGGGGATGCCAACGACAATGACGTGCTTGGGTCGGGAGGGGACGACATCATCTTCGGCCGCGGGGGCGGAGACGTTTTGTCGGGCGGAGCCGGGACCGACATCCTGTCCCCAGGGCCCGGCGACAACGACTTCGTCGAGGGCGATGAGGGTGACGACACAATCTCCTTCCGGGGTGCCCCGAGCTCTGTTTACGTCGCTCTGAGCTCAGATGGTGAAGGTAAGGGGGCGTCGGTTGGTGGATGGGGGGCCGACAAGAAGCGCCACCATCGAGAACGTCGCCGGCTCCGATTTCGACGACGCCATCACAGGCGACACCAAGCCCAACTTCCTCTACGGCTACAAGGGGAACGACGTTCTGGACGGCGGCACCGCCGACTCGCCGGTCAACGACAACGACGTGCTCCTCGGAGGAGGGGGCGACGACTACCTGCGTGGAGGCAATGGGAACGACGCCATCGACGGAGGTCCCGACTCCGACATCGGCGACACCGCGAATTACGACTTGGACGCAGGGCAACGTGACGGCCAACCTGAGCAACGGCGTAGCGCAACCGGACGGGTGGGGCCAAAGCGACAGCTTGGAGAACGTGGAGAACCTCCGGGGCGAGCTGGGAAAGGTCAACTTCACCGGGGACGACGGGTCGAACCGCCTCACGCTCGGCGACGATGCCGATACGGCGGACGGGATGGGTGGCAAAGACATCATCTACGGCGGCCTCTCCGGCGACACGATCCTCGGCGGCTCGGGTGAGGACCGGATCTATGGAGAAGCCGGCAACGACGTCATCCAGGGTGGGCCCGATAACGACCTACTCAGTGGAGGGCCGGACAGCGACAGGATCCTCGGTAACGAGGGACCCGCCGACATCGCGATCGGCGGCAAGGACGAAGACGGTGCAGACGTCGATTACTGCGACGCCGAGAGAAGACAGCAGTGCGAGAAGTCCCCGAAGACTAGAGGGATCGAGCGAGCGAGCGTAAACGTTCGATTTGCGCGATGACGCTCTCGGGGGCCGTGCCTCCCCGGCTCGTTCGGGCCCTCATCGAGGCTCTCGGGTCCGCGAACCTCAGATCGGCTCGTCGGCGAAGGCGGGATGAAGGCTGCGCAGCTCGTCCGCGCTCACCTCTCCCAGATCCTTGCGCTCCGACTCCAGTCGCGCCACGAGCTTGCCCACGATCTCGTGCGCCTCGCGGAAGGCGACGCCGCGAGAAACCAGTCGCTCCGCCAGGTCGGTAGCCCACGCCCCACCCGACGCGGCCGCAGCCGCCAGGGCGTCGCGATCGAAACGAAGCGCAGCGACGAGTCTCGAGGCAGCGCGCAAACCAACTTCGGTGCGCGCCACCGCGGCGAACACGAGTCCCTTGTCTTCTTGTAGGTCGCGGTCGTATGCGAGGGGCAGTCCCTTGAGGAGTGTCAGTATCCCGACCAGCTCTCCGAGCGTCGCCGCGCTGCGGCCGCGCAAGAGCTCCCCCAGGTCGGGGTTGCGCTTCTGAGGCATCATGCTCGACCCCGTCGACCACTCGTCGTCGAGACGAGCGAAGCCGAACTCGCTGGAGGTCCACAGCACCACTTCTTCCGCGAACCGAGAGAGGTGGATCGAGCACAACGCGCAGGCATAGACGAGATCGCACACAAAGTCGCGATCGGAGACCGCATCCATTGCGTTGTCGAAAACGCCGGCGAACCCAAGTTCCTCGGCGACGATCTCGGGATCCAGCCCAAGCGTGTTGCCGGCCAACGCCCCGGCTCCGAGAATGCCGACGTCGGCGGACACGCGAGCGGCCGCGAATCTTCCGGCGTCGCGCGTCAGCGCGAACCCATGAGCCAAGAGATGGAACCCAAGCGACACGGGCTGGGCGCGCTGCAGATGCGTGTAACCCGGCATCAGGGTCTCGGTCTCGTTCTCGGCGCGGGACGCTAGCTCCTCGATCAGGTCTGCGGCAGCGCGCTGAAGCGAAACAGCCTGTTGACGGCACCACAACCGCAGATCGGTCGCGACCAGATCGTTGCGGCTGCGCCCGGCGTGGATGCGCGCACCCAGCTCCCCCAGCTCTTCGGTTAGCACGCGCTCGACGAAGGTATGCACGTCTTCGTCGCTTGCGATCGGCGCGGCCTTGCCGTCGACGATGAGATCGGGCACACGATCGCACGCTTCATCGAGGGAGATCAGGTCGGCTTCGCCGAGAAGCCCCGCCGCGACGAGCGCTCTGGCATGGGCCTTGGTCGCCGCGAGATCGTGTTCGAGCAGGACGAAGTCGACGTCGATCGAGCTCGTCAGCTCGAGCATCTCGGCCGCAGGGCCGCCGGCGAACCGGCCCCCCCACAGCATCTCGCTATCGGTCACTCATCGTCTCCGCGATGGACCTCGGCCCAGCGGCGGGTCGGCAATCCCCACAGACGGATGAATCCGGCGGCATCGGATTGATCGAAGGTATCGCCCTGGTCGTAGGTCGCCAGTGAATGATCGTAGAGAGACGTATCCGATCGGCGCCCGACCACCGTGCACGTGCCCGGACCGAATCGAAGGCGCACGTCGCCGGTGACCGAACGTTGCGTCTGGGCTGCGAACGCATCAAGGGCATTCCTCAGGGGCGAGAACCAGAGGCCCTCGTAGACGAGGTCGGTCCACACCTGCTCTAGACGACGCTTCTCCCGCGCCACCGAGCGCTCGAGCGTTAGTCCTTCGAGATCGGCATGCGCAGTGATGAGCGAGAGCGCGGCGGGGACCTCGTAGATCTCGCGGGACTTGATGCCGACGAGACGGTCCTCGACCATGTCGACGCGGCCGAACCCGAACGATCCGGCGATCTTCCCCATGGCGACGATCGCATTGACTGGCTCCATCGCCTCGCCGTCGATCGAGATCGGAACTCCCTGCTCGAAAGAGACCTCGACCTCTTGAGGTTCCGTTGACTTCCCGGCCGTCATCTCGTAGATGTCCTCGGGTGGTGCGTGCCACGGATCCTCCAAGACCCCACATTCGATGCTTCGGCCCCACAGGTTCTCGTCCACTGAGTACGGAGATTTCTTCGTCGTCTCGATCGGAAGATTGCGCTCGAGCGCGTAGTCGATCGTCTGCTCCCTGTTCATGTCCCAATCGCGTACGGGCGCGAGCACCTCGATGGAGGGCTCGAGGGCCGACAGCGAGACGTCGAAACGGACCTGATCGTTCCCCTTACCAGTGCAGCCATGTGCGACGGCCGTCGCCCCGGTCTCGCGCGCGATGTCGATCAGGACACTGCTGATAAGCGGCCGAGAAAGCGCGGAGATGAGTGGGTAGCGGCCCTGATAGAGGGCGTTCATGGCCAGCGACGGGAGAACGAAGTCGTTGACGAATGGAGCACGGGCATCCACCAGGCGCGCATCGACGGCGCCCAGGACGCGGGCTCGATCGATCGCCGAGGCGAGGTCGCCCGGCTGCCCCACGTCGACCGCCACGGCGATCACCTCGTATCCCGCTTCGGTCAGCCACGGGATGGCGACGGATGTGTCCAGTCCTCCCGAGTAGGCCAGCACGACTCGTTTCATGGTCAGTCTCCATTCCTCTCAGCGAATGTTCTTGGTCGCCACGACTGGATGAGTGACGCGACGTCTTCCTGCGACTTGACTGCGACGAAGATCGTGTCGTCGCCGGCCACGGTGCCGACGACGTCGGGCAAGCCGCTCAGGTCTATCGCACGAGCAACGGCCGAGGCGTGCCCCGGGGCAGTGTGAACGACGAGAAGATTGCCGGCCCCTTCCATCTCGATGGCGAACTCGGCCAGCGTGCGCTCGAGGGAACGCGCCATCAGATCGCCGCCGCGCGAGTGCGGGATCTCGTCGGGCAGTCTGTAGACGAAGCCCCCATTGAGCCGGACCCGGGTTGCGCCGAGCTCTCCGAGATCGCGTGACACCGTCGCCTGCGTCACGTCGTGGCCTGCCTCACGAAGCGCGTCGACGATCGACTTCTGGCTCGACGCGTCGCCCTCGTGGAGGATGCGCACATAGGTCTCGCCTGCGCTCAGGACGCACCCAGCACCTCCTCCAGGACGTGCAAGCGCCGCATCGACGTCCTCGTCGGCTATCACCAACGGAGGAGCGATTCGCAACACGTCGGGCGCGGCGTCGTTGACGACGACCCCCGAGTCGAGGCAGCCGCCGAACGACGTCGCCGGCGATGGGCTCGTTCAGGGCGATCCCGATCAGAAGCCCCCTTCCCCTGACCGTTCCACGCTCTCCGACCATCGCGTCGAGGCGTTTCATCGATCTCGGCGCCGAGCGCAGCCGAACGCTCAACCAATCCTTCGGTCTCGATCACGTCGAGGACGGCGAGGGCCGCCGCGGACTGCACGGGGCCACCGCCGAACGTGGTCGCGTGATGGCCGGGTTGCAAAACGTCGGCGGCGTCGCCCTGCGCGAGGCAGGCACCCATCGGCAGCCCTCCCGCCAGGGCCTTCGCCAGACACATGACGTCGGGGACCACGTCATCGTGTTGGTGCGCGAACCATCTACCAGTGCGCCCAAGCCCGGTTTGGATCTCGTCGAGCACCAGCAGTGCTCCCGACCCATCGCACAACGAGCGAGCCTTCGCGAGGTATCCGGGCGGGGGCACGATGACCCCGGCCTCCCCTTGTATCGGCTCCAACAAGATCGCCGCGACGTCGTCGTCCATCGCTGCTTCGAGCGCGGTCTCGTCTCCGTAGGGCACATGTGTGAAGCCGGCAAGCATGGGCGTGAACGGCTCTTGTTTCGCCGGTTGACCGGTCGCGGCCAGCGCGCCCATCGTCCGCCCGTGGAAACCCGCCTGCGCGCAAATCACGCGGGGTTTCTCGATCCCGCGCCCATGCGCGTGACGGCGAGCCAGCTTGAGCGAGGCCTCGATCGCCTCGGCCCCCGAGTTACAGAAGAATGAGTGCATCCCGGTCAGGCCGTGGAGACGCTCGGCCAATCGCTGCTGGGGCTCGGTCGAGAACAGGTTCGAGACGTGGATCAAGCTCGCGCTCTGATCCGCGATAGCTCGAACCACGCTCGGATGCGAATGGCCGACCGAAGCGACCGCGATACCCCCGAGCAAGTCGATGTAGGGGCGTCCCGACGAATCGAACAACCTCGCGCCACGGCCGCGCACGAAGGTCACCGGCTGGCGCTTGTAGGTGTTCATGATGAAGTCGTTCATCACGGCAACACCTGCGTCCCGATGCCCTCGTCGGTGAAGACCTCGATGAGCAAAGATCTCTCGACGCGGCCGTCGAGAAGGTGGACCTTGCCGACTCCGCGCTCGAGAGCCTGGACCGCCGACTCGGCCTTCGGTCGCATACCTTCCGAGAGCTGGGGCAGCATCGCTCGAAGATCTTCGAGCTTCAACTCCGAGATCAGACTGCCCGAGTCGCCGAAGTCTCCGTAGAGACCCTCCACGTTCGTGAGGTAGACGAGCTTGGCCGCATCGATCTCGGCCGCCACCGCCCCCGCTACCGAATCGGCGTTGACATTCAACGGCGCTCCCCCGGCGTCCGGCGCGATGCTCGCGACGACCGGCGTGTAGCCCTCGTCCAGCAACGAGTGAACGAGACCCGCTCGCACCTGCGTTACGCGCCCGACGCGCCCGAGATCCTCTCCGTTCGGGCCGGCTATCCGTTCGGCTTCCAGGACTCCGCCGTCGGATCCGGAGATGCCTACCGCCGCCAAGCCCGCCCCCGCCAGGAGGCCCGACCAGATCGGCATTTATCGTCCCGACCAGCACGCGTCGTACAACTTCGACCGCCGCCTCCGATGTGACCCTGAGGCCGCCGACGAACGAGGGTTCGATGCCGGCATCGGACATCGCCGCGGAGACCTGAGGACCGCCGCCGTGCACGACCACCAGCCTGATGCCGACCAGCGACATCAACGCGAGGTCCTCTGCCACGAGTCCGGCCAGCTTGCGATCGTCGAGGGCCTCTCCGCCGATCTTCACAACGACGGTCTGCCCCTGGTATGTGCGGATATAGGGCAGCGCCTCGACAAGCGTCTGGGCCCGGGCGGTCGCCTCCGCGCGAGCAGCGCTCACGTCGTTCCCCATGCGTTCAACCGCACGTAGTCCGGCGATAGGTCGACCGTCCACATCTCGCTCTTCCCGGGGCCCGATCCGACGCGGCAGGACAACTCGAACTCGTCGTCGTCCATCGCTTTGGCTGCGTCCTCGAGAACACCAGCGACCGGCTCGCCCGTGGCGAATACGGTGACCGGACCGATGTTGAGCTCAACCTGGGTGAGATCGAGATCGCGGTCGACCGATCCCAGAGCCGACAGCACTCGGCCCCAGTTGGGGTCCGCCCCGTGCACCGCGGCGCGCCACAGGTCCGATGCGCACACGGCACGAGCGAGCCGGTCCGCGCTGGTCTCGTCGGCGGCCCCCGATACGGCCAGGTGTACGACACGGGAGCCGCCCTCCGCATCCCGCACCATCTGCAACGCAAGGTCCCGGCAGACGGCAGTTCAGGGCCGCGCGGAAGGCATCCTCGTCTACGGCGACTCGGCCGGATGCAAGCAAGAAAACCGAATCGTTCGTGCTCTCGCACGAGTCGATCGAGATCCGATTGAACGATCGATCGCAGGCCGCCCCGAGCGCGACTTGCATTGCGTTTGAGTCCAGGGCCGCGTCGGTAGTGATGAACGCGAGCATCGTGGCCATGTTGGGAGCCAACATCGCGGCCCCCTTGGCCACCCCCACCAGAGTTGCTTCGCCTGCGCTCGCCGTCGCGACCTTCGGGTGCGAGTCCGTGGTCATGATCGAGCGGGCCAAAGACTCCGTCGAGCCTTCGAGTTGATCGAGCGCGGCGGGAACGGAGGCCCGGATCGCATCCATCGGGAGCTGCACCCCGATCGGACCGGTCGACGCGATCAAGACCTCTTTCGGATCACATCCAAGCTTGGTGGCCGCGATCGTGGCCGTCTCGGCCGTCGCGCGCTCGCCTGTAGGCCCCGTGCATGCGTTGGCGTTGCCGCTATTGACGACGATCGCCCGCACCTGCCTGCCGAGCGCCGAGCGGCACCATGCAACGGGGGCCGCAGCGGCTCCGTTGCGCGTGAACACTCCGGCCCACTCGACGGCTTCAGAGGCAACGATCGCTCCGACATCGAGCTCGCCGTCGCCTTTGATCCCGCCGGCTACTCCTGCCGAACCGAATCCCTGCGGCCAACTATTGCTCAAGGCCACACCCCCAACGACTCCAGGCCGGTCGTTTCTTCCAGCCCCAGGATCCGGTTGGCGTTCTGGATCGCTTGTCCCGCAGCCCCTTTGCCGAGATTGTCGATCGCGGCGGAGCAGATGAGCAGCCCGTTGCGGGCATCGACGCGCGCGGAGACATGCGCGTGATTGCTGCCCGAGACGGCCTTGGTCGAAGGCCAGTCCGCCGTCACCGTCACGAATGGTTCCGCCTCGTAGGCCGAGTTGAGGATCGCGAGCGCGCCCTCGTCGTCCAGCCCGGTGCGGAGCCGGGCCCTCGCGGTTGCGAGCAGCCCGCGCGCGATCGGAACGAGATGAGGGGTGAACGAGATCGCGGTGGCGTCCCCGAGCCGGCTCAGCGCGGCCTCCATCTCCGGCACGTGACGGTGTTGAGTCGACCCATAAGCACCGACGTTTCCGTCGGCCACCGCGGCTAGGAGACGGTCCTCGAGCTTTCGGCCCGCGCCCGAGATCCCGGACATCGCATCCACGATCACGGGACCATCGATGCAGCCCGCGCTCACGAACGGGGCGACCGCAAGAAGAGTAGCTGTCGGATAACACCCCGGGTTCGCCACACGCGCACCCAGATCGCCCCGGAAGAGCTCCGGGAGCCCATAGGCCCAGTCAGCGTTTCGCGCGGTGCTCGTCCGAGAGATCGACGATCGCGGGCGCGGCAACGTCCTCAACGAGGGGCCCCAGTCTGCCGCTGGGGAGGCACGAGAACAGGATGTCGGCGTCTGCGCCCACCGCCTCGCTCAGCTCCACGAATGGGAGGTCGGCGGCACCCGCGAGGTTCGGATGGACGCCTGCGGCCGATGCCACCGCCGTCCGGCCGTGTGCCGCTGAGGCGACGTGCATGGCAGGATGAGTGGAGAGGAGACGTAAGAGCTCCCCTCCTGCGAATCCTGATGCACCGATGATCACAGCTGAGGCTGACATGGACGAGAGTCTATACATGTTTTTGCATGAATATCCATCGGCCTACGTAATTAAAGAACCTCCCGCGACCGCCGATATCCAGAGAGGCAGACCCTTCTCGGAGGTGGCGAACTTGAGGCGACGGATCCCCCGGTGGTGCTCCCGCTCTTCACCGCGCTGTCGGCGCTGTTGCTGCTCGCGCCGGCGGCCCACGCCCTGCCCGAGGTCCCCGGCCCGATCGAAGAGGTCACGGGGGAGGTCGGCGACGCAGTCGATGGAGCTGGAGATGCCGCAGGAGACGCGGTCGGCGAAGCCGGCGATGCAGTGGGAGAGGCCGCCGACGGAGCAGGTGACGCTGTCGAGGACGCCACTGGAACCGCCGGCGATGCCGTCGAGGACGCGGGCGATACCGCAGGCGGCGCGGTCGAAGACGTCACAGGCACGGTCGGAGAAGTAGTCGGCGGCGACGTCGGCGACACGGTCGAGGAGACGGGCGAGACCGTTGGCGGCGCGATCGGCGACACCGGGTCGGACACCGGCGAGACGATCGACGAAACCGGATCAACTGCCGACGAGACCATCGAAGAGGTCGGAGGCGCGGTCGGCGGTGCCGCCAACGACGTCGGGGGCGCGCTCGGATCAGCGGGCGGCAAAACGGATGAAGTCATAACGACCACCGGTTCGACCATCGGCGGGATCACCGAAGGCATCATCGACGGTGTGCTCGGTTCGACTCCGGCCTCGGGCCCAACAGATGGCTGGGGCGTGTCCCAAGGCTTCGTTCAGTCTTCACAGATCGGCTCGCCCTCAGACGGCGACGCTGGACTCTCGTCTACGACTTCGCCAGGCTCCGCTGCGACCGGCGTCCTGGGATCGCTGTTCTCCGGGTCCAACGACGAAGCCGGCGCAACGAGCGCGCAGGCCATCGAAGCAGCGGATGAGAGCGCGGTGGAGCGCGCCGCGCGCGCGGTCGCCGAGGCCCTCGCAAAGCTGGCGTTCCCTCTCGCCCTGGCCGTGATCGCAGCAGCCTTCCTGGCATTCCATGGGCGGGTCGACCGTAAGGACCCCAAGTTGGCGCTCGCGCCGATGAGCACGGAACAGAACCTCCTCAGCTTCGAATGACCTCCAGCAGCGAGATGGTCTCGCTGTCGGAGCGGATGGGCCTCCTCCAAGCCCTCCGGATCGGTTTCGCAATCGCAGTTCTCGCTGCCGGAGCTTTCGCCACACAGCTCGTGGGCGCGGGCCTCTCGGATCTCAGTCGTTATCACCGCCGGATACTTGGCGGTGGCCGGCGCCACGGAAGCACTGCGCCGTCTCGGGAGCGGCCGCGGCTTGGCGCTCGTCGGCGGGATGTTGTTGCTCGATGGGGTCTACCTCGCCTGGGTCATGTACTCCACGGGCGGCACGCAGAGTCCCCTGCGATTCCTCGTCTACATCCACGTGATCGCGGTCACGCTCTTGGCGTCGTATCGCACCGGTTTGAAGATCACGGCATGGCACACGCTTCTGTACTTCTGCGTTTTCTACGCCCAGGCCGCGGAGCTGCTCACTCCGACGGAATCGGTTCCAGGCGCTCTGCCGGGCACGGGCAGCCTCTTCAATCGCTTGTCGATCTTCAACGTGGCGGCGATCTGGCTGGTTGCCCTCGGCACCATGGCTTTCTCCGCCGTCAACGAGCGCGAGCTGCGCAGAAGGAAGCATGATCTCGAAGCGTTGGCGGAGATGGCGTCTCAACTCGAGAACGCCCCGGCCCCCACCGCGGTCACCGAGCTCTTGTTGGAAACGGTCACGTCGACCTTCGGCTTCTCTCGTGGTGTTGTCCTTGCATCGCACGATGGCGATCCCGAAGTCATGGCGTACAAAGGCCCGAATCCCGCGGTCGAGTCGATCCCGGGAGTAGATCCGATCGTTCAGGAATCGTGGACTAGCCGAAAGACACTCTTGGTCGCGCAGCTCGACGGCGACTCAAATCGCCGGCTGGCTTTATTGCTCCCATTCGCACGCAACCTCGTGGTCGTGCCGATGATCGCGGAGGGGGCCGCGGTCGGTGCCCTCGTCGTCGAGCACTCGGGCAGCAACAAGATCGAGCGAAGCGTCGTCGGGATGCTGGAGCAGCTCGCGGCTCATGCGGCGCTCGCGCTCAAGAACGCGTGGCTGTTGCAACAGGTGCAGCGCATGGCGGAGACCGACGCCCTTACCGGGATCGCCAACCGAAGGTCCTTCGAGGAGGCGCTCGAACGCGAGCTCTCCCGAGCCACACGCAACGGGGAGCAAGTGACCCTCATGATGCTCGACGTGGACCACTTCAAGAAGTTCAACGACAACTACGGTCATCAGGCCGGAGACGATGTGCTGCGCAGTGTGGCCAACGCACTTGCCGACCGATGTCGCGACTTCGACGTCCCGGCCCGCTACGGGGGTGAAGAGTTCGCCGTGGTCGCTCCCGTCGTGCACTGTGAACGAGTCCCTCGCCGTCACCGAGCGGATCCGCAAGGGCATCTCTGCCGTGGATGCCGTCGCCCAGATCACCGCCAGCGCGGGGATCGCGACCTTCCCCGAGCACGCCGCCGATATGACGGCTCTCATAAAGGCCGCAGACGAGGCCCTCTACGAGTCCAAACGAGCCGGACGCGACCGAGTGACCCGTTCCCAGAGGGCTGCTGCCAGTGAGCCCGTGGTTCCCGCCCGCTCGGACGCCGCCCAGCCGTAACCCACAGGGGTCACTTCCGTACCCCTAGGCAGGCACAAGGCATCAATCGGCGAATGGGACTCTCATGCGAAGGATCGTTGCGGCGGCTCTCACGGCCGCCTTATGGCTCGGCGGCGCGGCCGAGGCCGGCCCGAGCGTGGGCGGGGTCTCCTCCGACAACATCGAGTACGTCACCACGGTGCCCTACGAGGCGGGGGTCCCGTCGGGCGCGCGCCTCGTCGGGAAACATCTCTACGTTGCCGGCGCCCGTAGCTTCTCGATCTACGACGTAAGCGATCCGCTCAGCCCAAGTCTCGAGAGCATCACACCCACCGGGGCGCAGTTCCCCAACGAGGACGTCGACACGAACGGCAGCATCTTGCTCATCTCCGACGAGCAGATCAAAGGAGTACTCCAGATCTACGACGTCGAGGACAAGGCCGCCCCCCAGAAGCTCGCGGAGATCGACGCACCCGATCACACCTTTACTTGTGTGCTCAGATGTAAGTGGGCCTATGGAGCTCGCGGCACCATCGTCGACCTGCGCGATCCGGCGGACCCCCAGGTGGCGGGCAATTGGATGCCGGGCATGACTCCGGGCTTCGGTTTCGACGTCACCGAGGTCGCACCCGGGCTGATCCTGACGGCGTCGCGGGTCATCCACTTGCTCGACGCTCGTAAGGATCCGGCGAATCCGAAAGCCCTTGCCTACGGCTCCACGCCGGACAACAGATTGATCCACTCGAACCTGTGGCCGACGAAAGGCCGCGCGCCGTTCTTCTTGGTGCAGGGCGAGACGCCGTTCAGCCAACGCTGCGAAGCCGACTCGGGCGCGTTCATGACGTGGGATGCCCGCGATTGGCGCAAGACCAGCACCTTCCAGATCGCCGACGAGTACAGGGTGACCAACGGGACCTACGTCGATGGCAACCCTCCTGCGAACGCGGCGGGCTGCACGACGATGTGGTTCGACGACCATCCGGGCTACGCCAAGAACGGCCTGGTCGCATCGGCCTTCTTCGAGCATGGCACGCGGCTACTGCAAGTGGACCAACGCGACGGTTCGATCGCCGAGGTCGGTTACTTCATGCCGCACGGAGGATCGACGATCGCGACCTACTGGATCACCGACGAGATCGTCTACGCGATCGATTTCACCCGAGGCATAGACGTCCTGAGGGTAGCCGCCGACTAGCTGTTGAAGGCTTTGGCTCCCAGGGTGACCTTCGGGCGCTTACCTCGCTTCTTGGCCTTGGCCCACACGGTCACGGTTTTGGTCTCTCCGCCGGTCAGGAAGAGCAGGTTGTTCAATAGCCTCGTCTTGGCGCGCTTGGCCTTCACGCTCAGTATGTAGACCGCGTCCCCGACGCCGGTGTTGGTGACTTCGAAACGAACCGGCTTCACCTTCTTGCGCTTGAGTTTCGGGTGTTTCTTGGTCGTTACCTCTGCCTCGCTCGGGAGCGCGGGGGCCGTGAGGCTCTGCACCGCCACGGTGTAGGCGAGCCGTCCGTCGAGGTTCTCCTTCTCGAGGATGAAGAAAGCGAAGCCGTTCGTCTCGTCGACGTATAGGTTCTTCGTGCCCTTCGCGGTTCCCACGTGGAATGCAGCATCGGAGAGCTGGCGGTAGTCCCCGATCGTGTAGGGGACCTTGGTTCCATCGGGCAGCGTGTAGTCCGTCTTCTTGATGTCCCGTGGGAACGCGTCGATCACCCAGATGAACGGCGAGGCATCGGCCGTCTTCGACTTGGCGATCAGCACGCCATGGTCGGGGATGAACGAGTCGAAGCCCTGGCGGTTGACGACCTCGACGTCGTAGAAGTCGTAGTCGCCACCCGAACAGAGCGACTCTGAGTAGTCGCACTCCTCCGCGTCGTCCCCGAGCACGATCCGGATGCCGCTGTAGAGGTTGGGATCGGTCGATCTCGGGAGGCGACTCTCGCTGCAGGATGCGAGCCGTGACGATCCCACGGGCTTCGAGGTCCGCACGCGACATGGTCAGCACCTCCGCCGGCGGCGTGAACCCCATGCGGAGCTTGTTACGAAGCATGTGTTGCGAACCCATCGTCCCGCCCTCGGTCGGCGGGATACGCCAACGCTCGAAGGGGCCGCCGGGGCCGTTGAACGTCCCCCGGCTCATCATGTCCCACGGTCCCGAATACGCCCGCTTCGGGTTCTCGGCATAAGGATTGTTGTAGTTGTCGAGCACGCCGAGGATGTGAGACAGCTCGTGGGCATAGGTCGATCCGCCATCGCTCTCACCTTGCGTCGATAGCGTTCCCGGAAGCGCGTGCGACCAGATCTGCTGGGCCGCGAAGAAGCTCGTCCATTCGACGTAACGCGTATGAGCCCAGTTGCGATGCTCGGGCTTGCTGGGTGGGCCGAATAGTTCGGTGACCTGCTCCTTGAGCTCGAAGAGCGCCTGGCCGAAGTTCAGCCACACGCCCGATTCGTCGTACGCCGCGTGCAACAGGAACCGGAAGTCGAAATCGCCCTCGCTGGCCTGAGCTGCCGTCACATCTGCAAGTGACGCCTCCACGAGCTCGGTGTCGAAATCGCGTCCGCAGCCGTCAGGCCCGTCGGGGCAGTCGGTCCCGTCGCCGAAATCCGAGGTCCCGTACTCGTACATGTTGCCCTCGAGCGTGTAGGGACCGAACGCCGCGGCATCTACTCCGATCAACCCATAGGAGTTCTCGAGCCAGTACTCGTTCACGGTGTGCCCGTGTTGCGGCGCGGAATCCCTCTCGTCGTAGAAGAGGTAGTCGAGCCAGTATTGAGCGGGGTCGTCGATCCCCAGCCCCCGCTGTCCGGTCGGGTCGACGGTCGTCTCGGAGACGCGGAACTTCTGGTCTGCGAAGTCACCGAGGATCAGCGCGGCCCGCAGGGTCTTGGGAGGGGCGTTGGATTCGCCGAGCCACTCCACCCCGGGATCCGCTTGTAGTCGCCCCACTCCATATCCTCTGGGACCACCCAGGACTTCGGATCGAGATGCTTGGGGAACTTCTTGCGAGCGGCATGGGCCGGAGGGCCGATAACAGCCACCAGCGAAACGGCCACAAGCAAGGCGAGTCCGATACGTCTCATCTATACCGATTTCGCCTAAAGATGGCGGGCTCCTGCACGAGGACAGGGCGAGGCCCGCCGGCCCCGCCCCTCTGATGCCCCCGACCTTTGGACGATTCTTCCCGCCTAACGGGAACTATCGTCCACAGCTCGCCCTACTTGTAGACCTGACGGCGGAAGACGTCGGTGGCAAGGGAAGCAACCCGATCCAGAATCAGCATGCCGTCCAAGTGGTCGATCTCGTGTTGGAAGGCCCGGGCTTCGAAGCCTTCTGTAGCGATCACCAGCTCGGCCCCCGCGGGGTCGGTGCCTCGCACCACGATCTCGGTGGCTCGGATGACGTCCGCCGTAAGGTCCGGGACACTCATGCATCCCTCGCGGCCCTTCTTGCGCCCGGTCGTCTCGACGATCACCGGATCGAACATCACAACGAGTCCGTGCTTGACCGTCGTCTTGGGGTGCTCGCTCACGTCGAGAGCGAAGGCCCGGCGGGAGATGCCTATTTGGGGGGCCGCTAGTCCGACGCATGCGGGCGATGCCCGCATCGTGTCTACGAGGTCGGCGACCAGTTCTTCATCGCGGGACTCCCCCACTTCCTGCGCCCGCTCCTTGAGCACCCGCTCGGGCAACTGCACCACCGGACGGACGGCCACACGCTCAGAGGACGTCCGGTTCGATCGGATGCACGCTCACGTCGACGCCGAGCTCCTTCACCAGGTGATGCAAGCTCTCCTCGAGCTCGTCCGAGTCGTCGGTAGCGACCTCGAGCATCAGCGCATAGACCGGAGTCTCTTCCGAGCCGATCACCCGGGACGTCAAGTCCGTGATGTTCGCACCGGCCTGGGCCAGCACCTCCGTGACCTTCGCGACGATCCCGGGCTTGTCGGCGCCGTAGACCGACACCATCACCGTCGGTTGACGGAAGTGGATCTCGGTCTCTTCGACCGGCCGGGCAGTTGCCACGAGCTCCATCTCGGAGGCCACAGGACCGAGCGCGGCCTCGAGCTTCGCGGCGTCCACGTCCTCGGGAGCGCGAACGATCATCACCATCGAGAAGTGCCCCCGCAGGATGGTCGAAGTGACGTCCTCGAGGTTGCACCCCACGTCGTAGAGGGCCTTGGTAACAGCAGCCACGATCCCAGGCCGATCGTTACCGACAATGGTGACTGCCACGAGCAGCTTCATGCCCCCAGCCTAGTGGCTGAGGGAATTGAAAGCCGACGTGGTCGGTTTCGAAGCTCTGCATGATGTAGCCGAGACCGTCGTTGACCAGCGAGAGCGCCATGGTCACGCCGTCCGGGTTCTTCTCCTCGATAGTGTTCGAGAAGTTGGAGAAGGTCTCACCCGGCGCGCCGGTGATCCACAGCGATCCCACCTTCGCTGCCGAGACCGCGGTGTTCACCGTCACGCTCGACGCCGAGCGGCAGGGCTTGTTGGAGTTCTTGCCCGCCGCCACCTGTGATGGCGCCTGTGCGAACGGCCTGTCGAAGAAGCCGGGCACACCTAGCGCGGTGAGGCCCGAGTTCGTGACCGGCTGGTCCCAGAAGGTCTGGAGCCGATCGGACATCGGGGTTGGTGATCAGGGATCCGGCACCCGCCTGCGGGATCAGGTCCGCGAGTCCCTCGCCCATCTCGATCTTGTTGCCGCGCGGCGAGACGTTGCCGAACCTGGCCTGCAAGAGGAGGGGGTCGGTGCCGCCGAACGCTCCTCGACCTTGGCGTTGAACACGCCGGGGAAGTCTCCATCGGCGATGCCCGGGCCTTCGTCGGCCGTCACCGGGTGCGCCGAGTAGGCGCCAACGGTGGCGATTGTGCGGAACTCGTCGCCATCGTCGTCGTCGCCCTCGTCATCGTCATCTGCCTCGACGACCTCCTCGTCTACAACCAGTTCGCCTCCAGCACTCTCCTGCGCAGCGTGGGCGCTAACAGAACCCTCCTCGAGGGTGCGGGAGCTCGGGCGAGCGTCGGGCGTCGGATGCCGGACTCGACCACGCGTACCAGGTGAGCGTGTCGTCCTCGGCCGAACGGTAGGTGTCGCGCCGCTCGCCGTTGAAGCGCGGGCGAGCACGCTCACCCGTCTCGAGCACGCCGGGCGCATGTTGGCGACCGCGGTCCTTGATCGACGTCTCGATGGTGTCCTTTACGACCTGCCCCATGTACCAGCTCCGGCACGCCGCCCCATCCGCCCATGAAGTCGGGCGAGGTGTGACTGTGCGTCGCGGCGATCATGAAGTGTGGCGGGGCGATGCCGAGCTCGCGGCCGATCCGGTGGGCGAGGTCGACAGAGCCGCAGCTCGTCGCACATGTCCCAGTACTTCCCGAAGCAGTAGACGCCGTCGAGGAGCTCAGCACGACCGTCTGTCCCGTCGCTCAGGACGACCGAGCGGACCCACAGACCGTAGGGGTCCTTCCACTTCGTGATCGCGTTCATCGGCCCGAGCCCGTAGCCGCCCATGTATATGCATTGGGGTTTCTCCGGCCACTTGACGCGGTAGTTGGGTACGTGGGGGGCCGTCGCTGGGGGCGTCGTCACCCATCGTCGTGTAGCCTTCGGTCTGACCCACTGGCCGTTGTAGCGCTCGGGCCGGGGGCTCGATCGAGACTTTGGCGGCGCCGGCCAGGATCTCGCCCGGGCTGGAGCGTGAAGTCCCCAGATCCCGTCGTCTCGACCGAGGGAGCTTCTTCAATTGCCTGTCTTCCAGCTTTCGGCTGGCTCTTCGCCATTAGGCCGGCTGGGTCCGTCGCGGTCCTTAGGCGGAGTGATGACCGCCCCGGCATACGCCAGGCCGATCGAGAGTGCTCCTACGAGGAAGCTGCTGAGCAGCATCTTGAGTGCTTTCACGCCAAAGCCCTTTCCGCCGCGCCAGAAGCCGGCTGATCCGCGAAGTACGAGGTCAGGTGCCGCGAGGCAAGCCAAGCAGCGTGATATCCGATTTCTCCGTTTACCGGCCCATTCCTCCAAAAATGCCCCCGGCGAAAAGCCGGGGGCATTTGAGCCTTAGATGGGCCTTGGGACTAGATCGTTCCGAAGAGGCGGATCGTCTCCTCGAGGACCGTGTCGCCGATGCAGCGGTCGACCGCGTACGAGTCCTCGTAGTTCACGAACAGAACCCGCCGGCGACGAAACCGAGGCCCTGCTGGCCGACCTCGTTCATCTCGAAGCTCTGCGGCATGTAGCCGAGCGCGTCGTTGGTCTGGGCGATCGGCATCGTCACGATCGCGCCGGACTTCTCCTTGATGGTGTTGGTGAGGTTGGAGAAGATCTCGCCCGGTGACGGCGGTGAGCGCGAACTCGTTCCCGATGCGGATCGCGTTCGCCGGCATCTCGACCGAGGCCGGCGACGCCGACTGGCACGGGGCCGTGTCGGGGCTCTTGCCGGTCGAACGCTCGACGGGCTGCGTGGAGGAACTTGCGGTCGAAGAAGCCGGGCATGCCCAGTGCCGTCAGCGGAACGTTCGTCGCTGGGCTGGACCCAGGTCGTCTGCGCGTACGTCGACGTCGGTGTTCTCGAGACGGATGCCACTCGCCGACGTCGGGGATGAGGTCGGCGAGGCGTGACGCCGATGCCGCGGCCGCCGAGTTCGACATGTTGCCGAGCCCGGTCATGAAGTAGAGGCCGACGCCGCCGAAGCGCTCCTCGAGCGCGCTGCTCGAAGGCGCCGACCCAGTCGGCGTGGGCGACGCCGCCGTTCGTGCCCGAAGGTGGTCGGGTGACCGGCGTAGGCGCCGACGGTCGCGATCGTCTCGTGCCGGCGGCCGCCGGGGCCAGCCGTAGGCGCGCAGCCACGCAGCTGCTGCTCCTCGGCGCTGCGGTACGTGTCGCGGCGCTCGCCGTTGTACTGGCGGGCGAGCTCCTCGCCGACCTCGAGGACGGCAGGCTCCATGGCTGCCGACCGCCTCGCGGATGCGTCTGCTTGATCGAGTCGTCGACCTGCTCCATGTACCAGTCGGGCACGAAGCCCCAGCCGCCGAGGAAGTCGGGGCGCGGAGTGGGTGTGCGTGGCGAGCGATGACGATGCCGTCGGCGGTCGAGGCCGAGCTCGGGCTCGGCGGCGAGCTGCGCAGTGATCTGCTTGATGCCGCAGTCGTCGCACTTGTTCTTGTAGTCCCAGAGGTAGCCCTCGGCGTCGAGGATCGTGAGGTGAAGGTCTTGCCGTTCGGTCCCTTGACCGCGAACGTGCGCAGACCCACAGTCCGAGCTCGCCGGACTCGCAACCCTCGAGGGATCGGCGTTCCCACTCACGGGTGGGCCGAGGCCGAAGCCGCCCATGTAGATGCAGTCGGGGTTCTCCGGCCACGGCGATCCGGTCGACGCCAGATGGTCGCCCGGGTCGGGCCGAGGTGCTCGAGGTAGCCGGCGGTCTTGCAGGTGGCCGGGTCGGTCTCCCACACGCCGCCGTAGTCGTCGGGCCGGGGGGCGATGGACGTCTTCGAGGCGCCGGCTAGGACCTGCCCGCCCTGAAGCTGGAAGTCGGCAGCCGAGCTCTCGTCCATGACGATCGTTTCCTCGACGGGCTCCTGGATCCGCTTTTGCTTTGCGGGGGCTTTGACCGAGGCACCGGAGCTATCAGGAACTGGGGAAACGACCGATCCGGCCCACACGAGGCCGATAGAGAGCGCTCCCACTAGGAAGCTACTGAGAAGCATCTTGAGTGCCTTCATGCCAAAGCCCTTTCCGCCGCGCAAGAAGCCGGCTGATCCGCAAGATAGAGAGATCAAGTGAGCGGCCCGGCAAACCGAGCGGCGTGCTCTTCGGTTTCTCCGTTTCAGGGCGTACTCCTGCAAAGCAGGACACGGAGGGTGATTGGTCGAATCTACGCAACCAACCAGACCGACCAGACCGACCCAAGGAAGGCCAAAATGTCTCGACGGATCGCTCCTCTGTCGCGCGCTCGCACTTGTAGCAACCCTGATCCCGGTGGGCGCCTCAGCCCAGACCGGGGACCCGACGGACCTTCCGGTCCTCTCGGCCGACGTGCCCCGTGGGGCGGGCACGATCGAGACGGGCCCGGCCGTGACCCCGACGGTAAAGACGATCGACGGCGCCATCTCCGATTGGACGGGCACGGGCAGCGGATACGCCGGCACCCTCCTTTATTCCCACGGGGAGCTCATCTACCAGGACCACCTGTTTGACGCCTACGGCGCCGACGATGGCCGCGATGCGCAGCGGACCGGGCTGACCGATCCCCTCGAAGAAGAGGCCCCGAGCACCTATCGGATCGATGCGCTCATGGCCCAGGCGGACGCCCCCGGCCAGCTTGGGATCGACACCCCGCCGCAGGTCTCCTACGACGACACCTACGGCGACACCCTCGACCATCAGGACCACGCCGACCTCAACGAGCTCCGGCTCGCCAGCGACGGGCAAGACTTGTTCATCCTGGCCCGGACCACGACGCTGCGGCCCGAGGATCGGACCGCCCTGCTCCTTCTTGCCGACACCGGTGGCGATCCCGCGACGCGGGAGATCCCCTTCAACAGCGGGCTGAGCAGTGAGGTTGCAGACGTCGCCGTCTTCCTGACTGGCACCGGGGGCCGGGTCGTCGACCTCGCCTCGGGACAGGAGATCGTGCTGGCCGAGGGAAGCGTGGCCCGCAACGACTCCGACTTCGTGAACGCCCTCGAGGCGCGCATCCCAGGATCGCTGCTGGCCGGTGAGTCGCTATCGCTGACCGCCGCGACCGGCACAGCTGCCTCCGACGGCGCCGGCTTCGAAGACCTCGCTCTCGAGGAGGGGAACGGCGACAACCCCAACGTCGCCAACGTCGCCTTCCGTTTCGACGAGCCGGTGCGGACCTGGTTCGACAAGCAGCAGGCGCTCGCCCTGCACGCGGCACCATCGACGCGTTCGTCGTCGACGTCGACCTCGCCGCGCTCGCCGCCGGCGTCACCGAGACGTGGACGCCGGGCCCCGGCTACCACGACCGCATCTTCACCTCGCTCGGAGCGGATCTCCCGCGAGCAGGGGCTCGACGGCATCCACCAGCACTACGGCGTGTACCTGCCCGAGGCGGATCGGACCGGCTCCCCGCTGCCGCTGCAGTGGTGGCTGCACTGGCGGGGCGGCAACGCCCACACCGCCGGCGCCGTGATCCCGGGATGTTCCAGGACCTCGGCGAGAACCGACAGCGATCGTCATCTCGCCGCCGCGGCCGGGGCACGTCGTCGTGGTACGTCGGCGCGGCCACGTCGACGTCGACGAGGTGTGGGCCGACGTGCTCGCCCGCTTCCCGATCGACGAGGACCGCGTGTACGTCACCGGCCACTCGATGGGCGGCTGGGGCTCGTACCTGCTGTCGGTGCTGTACCCCGACCGCTTCGCCCGCCGATGCCGGTGGCCGGCCCGGTGACCCAGGGGGCGTGGACCGGCGTCGACGTCCCGGGCTGCGACGACCTGCCGTACGAGCGGACTACACGCCCTGCTACATCTCCGCCAACGGCAGCCGCCCCCGCGACCAGCACACGCGGCGGATGCTCGAGAACCTCCGCCACGTCCCGATCGCGATCCTCCAGGGCGCCGCCGACGAGCTCGTCCCGGTCAGCGGCGTGACCCGCCAGGTCGAGGAGCTGGTCGCCTCGGCTACCGCCACCGCTTCTACTGTTCCCGACCTACGAGCACTACTCGCACCCGGTCGTCGACGAGTGGGGGGCGGGCGCCGACTACTTGCACCGGTTCGCCGGACCCGAACCCCGCGCGCGTGACCTACCGGCGCGACATGCCGTTCGAGCGCGCCGTCGAGGAGGTGCGAGTCGAGCGGCTCGGCCTGCAGTTCACCTTCGACCACGCCTACTGGATGAGCGAGCTCACCCCGGCGAACGGAGCTCGAACGTTCTCGCGACTTTCGACGGACGTTCCCTCGCGCTACCTGAAGAGCCCTACATCGTCGCCCCCGACACCGACGCCCCGACCGAGGTTGGAACGGCGGGCCCGTTCGTGACCGCCTGGCCTGCAATGGCTCGACAACCCCATTTCGACCGCGCCTGCGGGGACCAACGGACTGGACATCGACCTGACCGGCGCGAGCGCGGTACGGCTCGACGTCGTCGAGATGGGGATCGAGCCCCCGACTCAACCCATCGATGGGAACGTGTCGACCACGCACCCACTCGAGCTCAGGCTCGACATGGGCGATGGGGTTACCTACACGATGAACTTCGAGCCCGGGTCACACGGCTTCACGGTTCTGCCGGGCACGCCTACCTCAAACTGACGCCGAGGGCGTCGATGTAGACGCCATTGCCCGGGCGAACGGGCTAGTACGCCGCCGGGGCCTAAGCTGGGTGCCGGATGACCACCCCTCGCACGATCGCCGAGCTGAGGGTGGCCGGGTATCCCGACCGCTCGATCAAAGAGGAGATGAGGCACAACCTCATCGAGCGACTGCAAGGCGGTCGTGCGCTGTTCCCTCGGATCATCGGCTACGAGGACTCGGTCATCCCTTCCTTCGAGCACGCGTTGCTCGCCGGGCACGACGTCATCCTCCTGGGCGAGCGAGGTCAAGCGAAGTCGCGGCTCGATCCGCAGTCTCGTCGGTCTGCTCGACGGGACGATCCCGATCGTCGAAGGCTGTGAGATCAACGACCATCCCTATCGACCGATTTGCGCTCGTTGCCGCGAGCTCGTCGCGCAAGAGGGCGACCACACGCCGATCGCTTGGATAGGGCGTGACTTGCGTTACGCCGAGAAGCTCGCGACCCCCGATACTGCCGTTGCCGACCTCATAGGAGACGTCGATCCGATCCGGGTAGCGGAGGGCCGCTATCTCGGCGACGAGCTGACCATCCACTTCGGGCTCGTGCCGCGCACGAACCGAGGGATCGTCGCGATCAACGAGCTACCCGATCTGCCCGAGCGGATCCAGGTCGCGTTGCTCAACATCCTCGAGGAGCGCGACGTGCAGGTCCGCGGCTACAAGATCAGGCTCCCTCTCGATCTCATGCTCATCGCGAGTGCGAACCCGGAGGACTACACCCACCGCGGCCGGATCATCACGCCGCTCAAGGACCGCTTCGGCTCGCAGATCCGTACGCACTACCCGCAGACCATCGAGGACGAGATCGAGATCATGGAGCAGGAGGCGACTCCGGCCCCGGCCGATACGGTCCCGGTTCGCACTCCCGATTTCATCGCCGAGGTAATCGCGGAACTCACCGCACAGCTCCGCGTGAGCCCGCACGTGAACCAGCGCAGCGGCGTGTCCGTGCGGTTCTCGATCGGCGCGCTCGAGGCCGCCGGCGCCAGCGCGCTACGACGAGCTCTGACCAACGGCGAGGACGAGGCGATCCCGCGCATAGTGGACCTGTGGGCAATCCTGCCGGCGAGCATCGGGCGCATCGAATTCGACACGCTCGAGGAGGGCCGCGAGCCGGACATCATCGGGCGCGCATTGAAGGACGCGTTGCTGGAAGTCTGGCGCCGCAGGATCGGCGGGCTCGACCTGCGCCCGCTCACCGCCGCGTTCGAGGGCGGGCTCGAGATCAAGACCTCCGATGCGATGCGGCCCGGGGAGTTGCTGGCCCAAGTCGATCTTCAAGCGCTTCGGGATCGAGCGCGCCGCGGCCCGCTTGGGGATCTCGGAGGAGAGCCCCGCCGCGATCGCGTCCACACTCGAGTTCGTGCTCGAGGGGTTGCACCTCACCCGCCGCGTCAACAAGGACACCGCCGGAGGCGACACTCGCTGGCGCTTCTATGGAGAGCCGGCAGTCCCTTGAAGTCGCGCTACTCGCGCTGGGACGACACGCAGAACCCGCTCGGGCCCGACCTCGACATCGGACGCTTGCTCGACGAGATGTCCGAAGACCTCCTCTCCGGGTTCGGAGCCGACTGGTCGCTGCGGAACCTGCGCAGGATCGGGATGGGCGACATGGAAGGGCTCGACGCGCTCGCGCGCCGGCTGAGACTGGCACGGGAGAGGGCCGCGGAGAGGCTCAATCTGTCCGGCCCCCTCGCGGAGGTGCGCGAGAAGCTCGACCAGATCCTCAACCTCGAGCGCGACGAGCTTTCCAAACGAGAGGGCGAGGACGCCCGGATCCGCGAGGTGATGCTCGACGCCATGCCGGGACACCCCGCCGGGGCCCTGCCGCGAGCTCCAGAACTATGACTTCCAATCGGCCGAGGCCAAACGTCGCTTCGACAAGCTGCTCGAAGAGCTGCGCCGCGACGTGCTCAACAGCGTGTTCGGCAACATCGCCGGCGCGATGCGCAACCTCACCGACGAGGACATCGCGCGAATGAAGGACATGCTCGCCGAGCTCAACTCGATGCTCGCCGCCCCGCGGCGGGCGAACCGTACGACTTCGATGGCTTCATGGAGCGCTACGGCGACTTCTTCCCGGAGAACCCTCGCAACCTCGACGAGCTGCTCGAGGTCATGGCGCGCCGCATGGCTGCGATGAGCCGGCTGCTCGCGAGCATGACCCCCGAGCAACGGCGTGAGCTCGCCGAGCTCGCTTCGTCCGTGCTCGGCGACATGGACCTGGCTTTCCAGGTGGACCAATTGCAACAGAACCTGCGCGGGTTGATGCCGGAGATGCCGTGGGACGAAGTCACGCCCGGTTGGGGCGACGACCCGATGCCAATGTCCGCTGCGGTCGACGCGATCGAGCGCATCAGCGAGTACGACGAGCTCGAGAACGCCCTCCAGGGCGACTATCCCGGAGCAACGCTCGACGACATCGATGAGGAGAAGCTCAAGCGCGCGCTCGATGAGGACGCCGTCACAGACCTCCACAGGCTCAAGGAGATCGAGAAGGCGCTCGAGCGGGCGGGCGCACTGCGAAAGGTGGACGGCCGCCTCCAGCTAACGGCCCGGGGGGCACGTCTGCTCGGGGAACGCTCGCTCACCCGTCTACTGGCCCGCGTTAGACGAGAGCCAAGCCATCGCGCCCGCGGTGGAGACGCCGAGCCGACCGGCCAGACGCGCGCCTGGGCGTGGGGAGACACCGAGACGATCTCGGTAGAGCGATCCGTTCTGAATGCGGTCAAACGCAACGGTGTCGGACGTGCACCCAAACTGAGCCCCGAGGACTTCGAGGTGATCGAGACGGAGTCGCGCCCGCGTAGCGACCGTCCTTCTATTGGACCTCTCGTTCTCGATGCCTTTCCGCGGCCATTGGGTGCCCGCCAAGCGCATGGCCTTGGCGCTGCACGCGCTGATCGAGGGCAAGTACCCGCAGGACAGCCTCTACCTCGTCGGCTTCTCCGACTACGCGCGCGAGATGAAGCCTGCCGAGCTAGCTTCGGTCGGCTGGGAGCGAGTGCACGGAACGAATATGGAGCACACGTTCATCCTCGCGAGGCGCTTGCTGGGCGACGACCCCCGCGGCGTCAAGCAGGTAATCATGGTCACCGACGGCGAGCCGACCGCCCACCTCGACGAAGGCTACACGATCTTCAACTGGCCGCCGATCCGAACCACGATCGAAAAGACCCTGCGCGAGGCGATCCGGCTGTCTCGTTCGGGGATCGCGATCAACGTCTTCATGCTCGAGCGCTCGGATGGCCTCATGCTGTTCATGGAGCGCTTAGCCAAGCTCACCGGAGGTACGACGACGATGGCCGAGTCGGCCCACATAGGCAACACGATCATCAACGACTACCTGGGCTGGGACGCAACCTTTCCCTGAAAAACGACGGCAAACGTCGCTATTCAGGAAAAGAGTTCATGTTTTCTGGCGCTTCGCCTTGTCGATCTCGCGGGAGGCCTTTACTCCTCTATCCCTCAGGGCGAAGAAGACCAGGCGCTTGCGGTCCATCGTGAAGAAGCGCTTACCCCACTTCTTGAGCGCTCGGGGTGAGATGGTTATCCCCAGGCCGGGACCGGTGGGGACCTCTAGCGTGCCCTTCTCGTGCACGAAAGGAGTTTCGAGCATCGCGTCGCGCGCCTCGGGTACCCACCCGGGTGGGTCTAGCGGGTATTCCAGCTCCTTCTCTTCGCCGAAGCCGGACGCCGCCATCAGCTGGAGGTTCACCGCGAAGCCGACCCCGTTCGTCCATGTGTGAGGGGTGTAGCCAAGGTTCAGGTCCTTGGCGAGCCTGATCAGGTCGAAGGTCTGGGCGATGCCTCCGGTGAAGATCGCGTCCGGCTGGAAGATGGAGTAGCACCGACGCTTCATCATCATGGCGAGCTCGGGAAAGCCCTGCGTGTGTAGCTCGCCTCCGGCGATCGGCACCTTCGAGTAGGCGGTCAGCTCGGTGAGATCGTCGTACGCGTCCATCGGCAGCGGCTCCTCGATCCACGCGATGCCTGCCTCGGCGCAGACATCGGCGAACCGTTTCGCCCGAGCGAGATCCCATAGTGGAGCGTCGGCGATCGCCGCGACGCGCCACGCTTGGTTCGCGTCGACCCCGATCTCCATGCGATCCCCGACCGCGGCGGCCGTCTCCCGCACCTGCGCGATATCGGCCGCCTCGTCCTCGTGGACACGGATCTTGATCGTGCGGAACCCTTCATCGAAGCGCTGCTCCGCCTCGGCGATCCGATCGCGCGCCTTCTTGACCTCGCCGGTAGACGCGTACAGCCGGACCGAGCGCGGCGCGCTTCCGGACAGCAGGGCGTGCACAGGACGGCCGAGGATCTTCCCGTGGATGTCCCAGAACGCAGGCTCGATCCACCAGTTGCGCCAGCCGAGGTACGACATCTCTCTAAGTCGTTGCTGGACCATCGCGATGTCGGTCGCGTCCTCGCCGATCAGGTAGGGACCGAGGAGATCGCCGAGCCCGGCCCTCTCCTTGCCGATCGCCGGGCCCGCGCTCCATCCCTCGACCCCATCGGCCGTTACGACGCGGACGATCGTGCAGCGGTTCTCGTTCTGGGGGAAGCCGGGGATCCACGATGGCCGAAAGGTCGCGGGCAGAGGCGATGAGTAGTGGAAGAGCTCAACCCGCGCGATCGCCGTCCCGCTCATGCCTTCATCGTAGCCTCGACCGGTTCGCGGGCGCGCTTCCTCCTCGTTCGGAGGAACTTCTGCGGTTGAAGACGCTCGAGCTCCACGAAACTCAACAAGCACATGACGTGCGGCAGGAAGATGATTCCTATCGTTGCGTACGTGACGGCATGGAAGACGACCGCGACGATCAGGTAGATGCGCCCGGGCCGTCCCCGTACCAGCAAGAGCGGAGAAGCCAACTCGAAGGCGACGATGAACCATTGCGTGGCCTGCAGAAGCCAGGGCAGATCCTCGAGGGGTTCGGCCAGGGTGGAGCCGCGCCTCACCACCGCCCTCATCAGCGTCGCGCCGTTCAACCATTCGATCCCGCCGAAGCGCAGCTTCGCGAACGCGGCGAGGAAGTAAGTGAGGACAACGGCGACCTGGATGCATCGGACCGCCCAGCCCGCCGCTTCGTCGGGAGTGCGGTCGCCCCAGCGCGCCTTGCCGACCGTCGGAAGGACGGCGAGCGCTATCAGGAACGCCACACGGTCGTGATCGACTTTGCCGTAGCTCATCGCGATGAACATCCATTGCGTGTAGAGAAGTGCGATGGCGATGCCCATTGCCCGGGGAGCCTTCCCGGTCAGCCCGATGGCACAGCACACCAACAGGGCCACCTGCACGACATCGACGAGCAGGGATGTCGGAGTGGGCAGCGGCAGCACGCGACCAAGGAACAAGGGGTCGTAGAGATCTCCTGGGACGTCACCGTGCCTCCCAACCCACGCGGTCGTCAGCAGGACGTCGACGAAGATGAATGCGTACAGGATCGTCCGGAGCGCGGCTACCCGACCAAGAGCAACTGGCGCGAACCACCATTTGCTCATGGAGCTCTCCACGAGCTCAACTCGATGCTCGAGGATGTCGTGGGCTTACCGCCGCGCAGGCGGGTCAGCTCCTGCAGCAGCCGCACCTCCACGATCTCGGGAGCGTCGGGAACGTGCCGCTCGTAGGCGGTGACCAGGTTGCGGAGCAACACCGGGTTGGCCTGGAAGCGATCTATCTGACCTTCCACCTCGGCGCGCCGCATACCCACGTCCGTCCAACCGATGTCGATGACCTCACCTTCGGCCGTAACGCCTTGCAGATAGGCCGCTCGGACGAGCCCGTCGAGCTTGTTGGTGGTCGAGTACATGCGGAAGGGCCCGAAGGGGAAGTGGTCGTCGTCCCCTATGACGGTGCCGGCCATCAACGCCACCAGAACGCTCGCCGTCAGCACACCGCGGATCCTCTTTCCACTAGTGGTGAGCATCAGGCCGCCCGCACATTGCCGAGCCAGCTCCGGTAGAGGGACGCGTACACGCCTCCCTGGGCAACCAGGCCCGAGTGATCGCCGCGTTCGACTATCCGTCCGCGATCGAAGACGAGGACGAAGTCGGCCTCCTCGGCGGTGGAGAGGCGGTGCGCGATCGTGATCGTGGTCCGGCCGCGAGCCACGCATCGCATCGCCTCGGTCAAAGCTCTTTCCGAATCCGGATCCACTGAGCTGGTCGCCTCGTCGAGTATCAGCACCCCGGGATCGCCGATCTGGGCGCGCGCCAGGGCGATGAATTGTGCCTCCCCCACCGACAATCCCGTTCCTCGTTGACCGACATGCGTGCCCAAACCGGCCGGCAAAGCCCGAACCCAATCGAGCAGACCCAGGTCGTCGAATGCCTTCTCCACCTCGCGCGAAGTCGCCGAGGGGCTGCCGAACAGGACGTTCTGCTCGATGGTCGTGTCGAAGAGGAAACCATCCTGCGGCACCATCCTGATGGCGGCTCGCCGAGAGGCGGGTGCGATGTCCCGCAGATCGAGGCCGCCGACGACGATCCGTCCCGCGTCTGGATCGGCAAGTCGCGAGAGCAGTTTGGCGAACGTGGTCTTGCCGCAACCGGTCTCTCCAACAACCGCGACATTGGCCGCGGGATGGATGACCACATCGATCCCCCGAAGCACGGGGACTCCGTCTTCGTAGGCAAATGCGACTTGCTCGGCCCGGACCTCCAGCGATCCCCGCGCCAATGTCACGCCCGGGTCCGGCTCCGTGAGGTCGACGGGGGTATCGAGCACACCGATCACTTTTCGCCATCCCGCGATCGCCGTCTGCGTCTGATCGAAAGTCTCGGACAGCTCGGCCATCGGCTCGAGGAAGAGGCCGGTGAGAAAGAGAATGGCGATCAATTGGCCTGGAGACATGCCCCAGCCGGGCCCCCAGGTCACCCCGGCAACGAGAACGGCGGCGGTCGCAAGGGCTCCGAAGATGTCTCCGATCGGGAACAGGATGGCCATGTAGCGATTGGCGCGTACCTGTGCCTTGTATTGCCGGCGGATGGCTCTCTTGAGTCGGCGGTCGGTCGCGTCGCCGAGACCGTAGGCCCGGATCACGGCCGCGCCCATGACGCTCTCGGAGACTTCGGTGAGCGTTTCGCTTACCCGGTCGCGCACGGAGTCGTATGCAGCCAGCAAGCCCTTCTGCAGTTGCCGCAGGACTAGGACGAGGGGAGCAACGAAGAGCACGGCAATGAGCGTGAGCGGTGGCGAGTACACGAGCATCGCGATCAGAACTCCGAACATCAGCGTGGAACTTCGAACCCACGTCAGCGCCCCCCACTCCATGAACTGGGACAGCGTTTCGATGTCGGAGGTGACTCTCGTGGTGAAAGCCGCGCGACGCTCGGACGTCTGGGCGCCGATGCTGAGGCGATGGACATGGGCGAACACCCGCACCCGCAGGTTGGCCAACGCGGTCTCTGAGGCTCGCATCATCCTCAGGTAGGTAATGCGGCCTCCGAGATAGACGACGACCACGAGCGCGCCTGCGAGGACGCACGCGGGGACCACGAACCCCACCTTGAAACCTCCGCTCAAGCCTTTGTCCAGGATCTGCTGGATCAGGACGGGGACGAGGATCGTCGCGATCGCGGTGAGTACCGAAAGTCCGACCGTGTACCAGAACCCCGTACGCAACTCGGGGCTCTCGGCCAGGCCGCGCCTCAACACCGCGATCGCGCTCGACATCTTCGTTGTAGGTGTGGTGGTGCTCACGCCGCACCTCGTTCGTAGGCTCTGAGCATCGCTTCGTACGGCGCGTACCGCAGCAACTCGGCGTGCGTTCCGCTCGCTCCGATCCGCCCGTGCTCGAGGAAGAGCACTCGATCGGCCATCGCGACCGTGGAGGCTCGGTAGGCGATGACGATCAAGGTCGCGTCCAGCTCGCTCCGAAGGCCGTTCAAGATGGCCGCCTCGATCGTTGGATCGACTGCGGAGGTCGCGTCGTCGAGGACGATCGCGCGGGGTCTCCGCACCAGGGCGCGCGCCAGAGCTACCCGTTGACGCTGCCCGCCTGAAAGCGTCACTCCTCTCTCGCCCACAACGGTGTCGTAACCCGCCGGCAGGTGCTTGATGAAATCGTGAGCTTGCGCGAGCCGCGCGGCCCACTCGACTTCGTCGTCGGAGCCACCGCCGTCCAAGGCGATGTTGTCCCTCACGGTAGTTGCGAACAGGAAGCTCTCCTGGAAAACGATCGTTGCTATCTCTTGAAGCCCAGTGGTCGTCATATGACGTAGGTCCACCCCTCCTACTCGGATGGACCCATAGGTTGGGTCGGCCAGCCGCACGAGCAACTCGGCGAGCGTGCTCTTGCCTGCTCCGGTAGGACCCACTATCGCGACGGCTTCGTTCGGCTCGACCTCGAACGACACTCGATCGAGCACACGATTGTCGCCGAACCAGAAAGACACGTCCCGAGCGGAGATCGAGAGGGGGCCGTCCGGCACATCGAGTGACTCCGTCGTTGCCGGGATGTCGTCGCGGGTGTTCAATACCATGCGGATCCGAGCATCACCCACGACCGATCGCGGCAACCCCCAGAGGAAATAGCCGATGACGCCCATGGGGAACGCCAGGAGTTGGAACAAGCTGACGAACTGGACCAAGGTGCCGATCGAGATGTCCCCGTTCGAGACCCTCCAGGCCCCCACTCCGATGAGGACGACGCTTCCT
The DNA here is from genome assembly GCA_963786155.1 of uncultured Actinomycetes bacterium. Taxonomy (GTDB): domain Bacteria; phylum Actinomycetota; class CADDZG01; order CADDZG01; family WHSQ01; genus CAWAXW01. The sequence goes on from CAWAXW010000006.1 coordinate 1,672,210, forward strand.
AGCACCGGGATCGCGCTGAACGCGGGCGTGAAGGTGGAGTTGATCCTGCCCATGTGAAGCCGCTCGCGGAGCAGTTCGTCGACCTTCGACCTCATGCGCTGAACCTCGGCCGCTTCTCGACCCAGCGTCTTGACCATCAAGGCACCGTCGAAGCTCTCGTGTGCCAATGCCGAGACCTCGCCCACTCGATCCTGGGCGCGCGTCGCGGGGGGCTCCATCACATGCCCGAACAATCGGTTCAGGAAGGCGAGGACGGGGAGCATGAGGAATCCGATCATCGCCAGGAACGGATCCGTCAGCAGGAGTGAGATGAGGGCGATCGTCGTCAGCATCACGGCCGCCGTCGAGAAAGGAAGGGGGTGCAACGCTTCGGTCGCAGCCATCACGTCGGCTTCCGCGTGAGCAAGCAGCTCACCCGTCGGCTGAGCGCGATGGTAGGCAAGAGGCAGTGCCCGATAGCGGTCGACGATCCGCTCGCGCAGGGTCGCTTGCACCCGAGCTCCGTGCATACCGGCGAAGAAGCGACGGAAGACGACTCCGATGGATCGCACCACTGCCACACCAACTATCGCTGCGGCCGCCGCCCACACCCGGCCTCTATCGACCCCTTCGCTACTGAAGGCGGGCAGGATCACGTCGTCGGCAACCCGGCCGAAGACATACGCGGTTGCCACGGTCGCGACGGAATAGATGGCGGCACCCGCCACCGCGATGGCGAATGGGCCTGGGTGCATCCGTATGAATGTGCCGACCACGAGCAGGCCGCGCACGAACACGCTTCTTTGCTCGTCCAATGTCCGAATCCCCGTGAAAAGTCGTGGCAGCCGCGAAGAGAATCTTCGCGCTGGTTCAGCCGCGCAGGGTGCGCTCGAAACGAGGGGATTGCCCTCGGGCTCGTCGGCGCTCTTCGACCGCGATCAGGACGCCGAACACCAATATCGGTGCCAGCGTGATGATCGTGATGATGGCAATGAGGGTCACGGTCGCTCCTCGGTTTTCGCGGTCTCCAGGATAATTTGGCTCTACCCCACCCATAACCGCTGAAACCGCATCGTAGCCATCCGATCACTTACCGCAGCCGCCGCCGCGTCCAGCGCCTGGATAGCGGAAGATTTCGGGCGTGACGACGATCCCGGTGCTGGCGCGTGAGGCGGTCTTCGCGGCCGTTTCTCCCGCCGAGGCCATCGCCCGGGTCCGGGTTGCGTTCGAGGCTCATGCGGCCGGGCGGTGGCGGATGCCGCCGAAGGTCTACCTGGACTCGCCTCCCGGCGACTTCCGAGCCATGCCCGCCGCTGGAGACGGAGTCGCTCTCTTGAAGTGGGTCACCTCGTTCCCCGACAATCCCTCCCGAGGACTGCCCACGGTGACCGGAATCATCCTGGCCAGCGACGCGGACACCGGGGAGCCGGCCGCCGTCATCGATGCTCGTTCCGTCACCGCCCTTCGAACTGGGGCTTCGGCCGCGGTCGCCACACAGGTGTTGGGCGCGCGTCCGCGACGACGGCAGGGATCATCGGATGCGGTCTGCATGGAGCCTGGGCGGCGCGCTGCCTGTCCGCGGCCGGATTCTCCTCGGGGGTCTGCTTCGATCCGAACGCGGACTCAGCGCTAGAGCTGGCCGACGAGCTCGGATGGAAGTCCGGGTCTCTCGCCGATGCGCTGGAGTGCGATGTCGTGACGACCATCACTCCGGGGAAGCAGCCCGTTATCGGGGTCGGCGATCTGCGCGCGGGCGCGCATCTAAACGCCCTCGGCGCCGATGCGCCGAGCAAGGCGGAGTTGACTATCGACGCGGTCGCCGGATGCCGCGTCTTCTGTGACGAGTGGGCCCAGGCCGCCCACGGCGGCGAGATCCATGGAGCCGTGGCGGCAGGCTTGATCGGGAGGGATGACGTAACCGAGTTGGGGGCCGTGCTGCTCGAAAGGGAGCCGGGCCGGAGCAACGACGAGGAGATAACGCTCTTCGACTCGACAGGCCTAGCGATCCAGGACCTGGCGATAGCGCAGGCACTACTCGAGGGACTTGCGTCGGGAGCGATCGACGCCCCCACGATCGAGCTCTAGGGCATTGATCGCAACAAGCGCGCGGCTATGCCCCGCAAGGTCCGGGTCCCGTAGTGGTGATCGGGGTTGTGCTCGGTCATGATCGCAAGCGCGATGCGACTATCGCCCTTCTCGAGGAACGCGACCTGGTGAGTCACGCGGCCGGTCCCAGTCCCCCACCCTCCTTTGAAGAAGAGCTTCCAGCCATCGAAGTCCAGCTTGGCGATCCCCCATCGCTGGGACTCGACGATGCTCGCTAGTAGCTTCCGCCGCGTAGCGTTCGTGGCGGTCCGGTATGAAGCTCTCGAGCCGGAACATGAATCGAGCCTGCTCGGCCGCCGTAATGCTCGTCTGACCCCACGGCCGGGTCCAGTGAAAACGCTCCATATCTGCGGCGCGCGGCAAGCGCATTGATCCGTCTGACTCCCACGTAGTCGGCGATCACGGTGGCGGCATCGTTGTCCGACCGCCGGATCATTGGAGCCAGCAAGTTCTTGTCGTCAGAGTTCAGGCTGCGCGAGCGCACGTCGCGATGTCGCAGGTACGTCGCCATAAGCATCACCTTCACGACGCTCGCCGACGGAACGATCCGGTTCCTGCGGAACCCGTATATCCGGCCGCCCGGGCCGATGACGGCGAAGCTGATCGACCCCTCGCGACCCTGCAGATACTCGACGGCTCGCGCCCTGTCTGGGCGCCATCCGGCAGTGGCCGCGTGCTGGATCAAAGCGAGCGGGAGCGACAGGGCGACGAGTAGGGCGAGACGGCGCATCCTCTGAAGATAGTGCAGCCCCTTTCGCCTGGCGTGCCGACGGCTTAACGTGGAGTGATGTCGAGATTCCTGCGCTCGTGCGCAGTATCGAGCGTGATCGGACTCCTCGTCCTGGCGGGGCATCATTCCCCCGCATCACCTCGCCTCGGGCCGCCGGGTCAGTGGACGCAGTTCTCCGATCGCTCGCTCTCCAACATCGACGAAGTCGCCCTCCAACGAACCTCCGACGGATATCTGCACATCGTGTGGCAGCAAGACAACAGCACCGATCCTGCCTATGACGATGTGAGGCACGTGGCGGTGGACCCCGAAGGGGCTGTGGGGACGGCCGATCCGGTCACTTCGAACTGGGCGGGCGTTTCCCAGCCGGCCCTGATCCTGATGCCCGACGGCAGTTTGCGGACCTTCTTCGGCGGTATCCGCACAACGCAGTCCGGGGAACCCAATCAGAACCTCAACACGGCAACTGCCCCGCAGTCGGGCTCTCCGTGGAACCTGTTCATCGGAACGGTGGTCACGGGCGATGCCGCGTACGCAAGCGACACCGGCGCGGCCGTCACGCCTGATGGGACGCCGTTCCAGACGTGGTCGGGAACGGGCGAGATATTCGTTCATCGAGGGTTGGACCCCGCGACGCCGAACTTCCCCTACAACGAGAACTTGAACATGGGCGGCAACGGCCTCCACTCCGAGCTTGCGGTGGACGGCGGCACGGGAGCGCTCTGGGTTGGCTGGTGGTACCACCACCTCAGCGGCAGCCCGACGCCAGAACAGATCCCCGGGGTGTACGTCCAGGAGGTTGATCCGGCCACCGGCGATGAGGTCGGCCCTCCCAACATGATGCCCGGCACATCCACGACGTTCAACGGACGAGCCGACTCCATCAACACGGGAGCACACCTGCAGATCACCGGTCGCCCTCCGACCATGGGAGGGATCTTCGTGGCTCATCTCGGCGGTTACCCCACCGCGAACCGGGTCCTCCTGTGGCAAGTTGGTGACGGTGAGTCGACGGTGCTCGATCGCGCCGAGAACGTCTCGAACCCGGCCATCGCTGCCGCCCCCGATGGGTCACTCTGGGTGCTCTGGGAGCAACCGAACCACGCGATCGCGGCACGACGCTCGACACCCGACCTCACCTCGTGGAGTCCCAAGATCACGATCAATGCGCCCGCGGGCTCGAGCGACATCTGGAAGTTGGCCGCCGACGCCGGGCCCAACACCGTCGATGTGGTCGCGACCGTCACCGACTCGTCAGGGTCGAGCGAGATCGCGGCGTTCCACACGCGCATCACGAACCCCATCGGTGGCACGGAGGGTTCCGACGTGCTCACCGGCACTTCCGGCAACGACGTCATGTTCGGCGGCGGCGGGGGCGACACGATCAACGGCGGTGACGGCAACGACAAGCTCGATGGAGGCGCCGGCAACGACAAGCTCGAGGGCGGACCCGGCACCGATGTTCTGAATGGTGGACCCGGCAAGGATCGCTGCGTGATCTCCAAGGCCGAGCGCAAGAAAGCCAAGTCGTGCGAGACCAAGGTCATCAAGCGCAACAACATGTAGCGCTTACTTCGCGGGGCGCCAACGCCTCCGGATGGTTTCTTCTCCCTCGTAGACGGTGACCTTTACCTCTTGAAGATCGAACTCGAGCAGGACGTAGCGTTCAGGGTCGGGATCGGAAAGCCGGGCTAGGGCTTCCTCGATCCAATCCGAGTCATCGATCATCCCGGCGGTCCCGAGGATGAGGATCTCCCCGCCCGTGCCGCTCGTGTCGTCGACCTGGGAGTGGATGGCGAAGCGAGGGTCCGCCCGGAGGTCGGCCACTTTCGGTGAAGTCGGATACATGCGCACGAACATCGTTCCTTCGTGCACGAGAGGTGTGACGGGATGGACGCGGGGGCCGCCGCTAACGCGGACCGTGGCGAGGTAGGCGACGCGATCTATCAACCGCTCCGTGGCGAGCCGTCCCAGCTCGCCCGCCTCTTCGATGAAGGTCGCCCATCGAGCCACAGCTTCGATACTCCCATTCAAGTCACTCACAAATCTGGTGACCCCTCCAAAGTAACTAGTTCTCGGCGTTCAGTTATCCCCCTGGTCTGTCGATAACGACCGTGTTGGGATGATTACGGGTCGTACGGCCGAGGGAGCTTCGTGACGTTCAGGACTCGATTGATCGTGGGGTTGGTCGCTTGCACGCTCGCGACGACGTTTGCGCATCCCGTGGCGGGCGCGGCCCCCGTGTCGAGGAGCGGGCCGTGGTCCGACCCCGCGACCTGGGGCGGCAAGGTGCCTTCCGCCGGGGACGTCGTGACCATCCCGCACGGCACCACCGTGCGTCTCGATGTCAGTCCACCCGCGCTCGCCGGGATAAAGGTCGACGGGACCCTCGAGTTCGAGGACAAGGACCTCGAGCTGACGGCTCGCTGGATCATGGTGCACGGGACGCTCCGGATCGGGGTGCCGGGCGCTCGCTTCCGTCACCGCGCGGTTATCACGCTGACCGGGAGCGATCGCACCGAAGACATCATGGACATGGGGACGAAAGTCCTCGGCGTCATGGGTGGGACGCTCGAGCTGCATGGACGCAAGGTGAAGCCCTGGACTCAGCTCGGCGCGACGGCTCGTCCCGGCGACACCGAGATCACGTTGGCGGGACCGGTTCGTTGGCGTGCAGGCGACCGGATCGTGATTGCTTCCACGGACTATTGGAGCTCGCACGACGAGGAGAGGACCGTCACCCGCGTATCCGGTTCCTCGGTCGAGTTCGACGAGCCCCTCGACTACCTGCACTGGGGCGAGCTTCAGACGTTCGCCGGCAGGACCGTCGACGAGCGGGCAGAGGTGGGCCTGCTGACGCGCAACATCGTGATCAGGGGTGACAGTGCGTCTCGTTCGGATGGTTTCGGGGGGCACGTCATGGTGATGGCCGGCGGGAAAGCCCGGATCGACTCCGTCGAGCTGACCTCGATGGGACAGAAGAAGGCCTTGCGTCGCTATCCCATCCATTTCCACATGGACGGCGATGCGCCCGACTCCTACCTAAAGCGTTCGGCGATCCATCACACGTTCAACCGATGCGTCGTCATCCACGGCACGAACGGCACGACCGTCAAGGACAATGTCTGCTACGACCACCTCGGCCACGGCTACTTCCTCGAAGACGGAGCCGAGACGGACAACGTGATCGAGGGGAACTTGGGACTCGGCACCCGCAAGATCAAGGACGGACTGCTCCCCACCGACAAGCAGCCCGCCACGTTCTGGATCACCAACCCGGACAACATCGTGCGCGACAACGTCGCTGCCGGTTCCGAGTCCTTCGGGTTCTGGTACGCGCTGCCCGAACACCCGACGGGCCTCTCCAAGCACGACAGCATCTGGCCGCGGCGCACTCCTCTCGGCGAGTTCTCCGGCAACGTCGCCCACTCGAACGGCGACCGAGGGCTCAATGTCGACAACGGGCCGCGACCGGACGGGACGACCACGGCGACCTGGTACAACCCGCGGGTCGACCCGACGGACCCCGAATCGGAGCCGGTGGTTGCGCGCTTCGAGGATTTCACCGGCTACATGAACCGCGACCGGGCCGTATGGCTGCGGGGTGAGAACCATGTCGTCACTGGCGCAGTCATGGCAGACAACCCGCGGGGGCAACGTTCGCTTCCGACGAGAGCTACCTCGAGAACTCGCTCGTCGTCGGGGAGACAGCGAACCCCGGCGACACAGAAGAGTGGGAGGACAAGGGTCACGAGGGCCGAGCTCTGCCGTTCTTCTGGGAGCCCGACTCGCCGATCGTCGGGTTCGAGTTCTACGACGGTCTCGTCGGCGTGCGCGACACGACCTTCGTCAACTTCGAGGTCAACCCGGTTCGGAAATCAGGCGCGCTCGCGTACTTGGCGCGCAACCATTTCGCCATACACCCCAAGAATTTCGCCGAGCGCGTGCAGTTCGTGGACTCAAACCCCGTCTACCTCTCGGGGCCCGAACCGGAGTTCGACGGCGACACCTCTGCGGTGTTCGTGGACCGCGACGGTTCGGTGACGGGAACGGCCGGGCGCGCCGTCGTGGTGGACAACCCCTTCTTGCTGGATCAGGGATGCGAGTCGCGGCCGGCATGGAATGCGCAGGTCTGTCAGACCGATTACGTGACTCTGATCGTCGGCACGACGAGGCAGGACTGGCAAGCTCTGAAACCGGCGACACTTACGCGGCCGAACGGCGTCACCCAACCGCTGATGGGGTGCTGCGACGACACCGACGACGCGGTCACGAGCATCATCCCGGACCGCTCCTACTCGATGGCCTTCAACGGCGCGGCCCCCAACTCGATGCGCTTCGTTCTCTGGCGCGGACGAGGCCGGTGGCTTCAGCTCTCCATCGTCGTGGGCGGTCCGGTGAAAGTGACTCGCTGGGGACGGGCTCTCGCATCGGCCGCCAATGCGGGCGCACTGGAATCGAAGTCAGACTCGGCGTACTTCTACGATGCCGGAAGCGGCACACTCCATCTCAAGATCATGTCGCCGCGAGGCGACTACGAGGAGATCAAGGTCGAGAGAAGCTAGTGCTCCTGTAGCCTCGGAGTCGATGACTCAATTGATGCTGCTCATCCTCGCGATAGGCGCTGTAGCGGGCGGCACAGCGATCTTCTTAGGAAGATACCTACCGGCCAACGTCGTTCGAATCAGCGAGCTGGTCGGCGCCGGTTCGATCGTGGCGCTGGCTGTTGTTGGAACCATCTCGCTCATGGCCGCTCCCCGTGGAAGCATCCCGCTCAAGCTAGCGATCGCCATCCTGGTCGGCGGCGGCTTGATCGTGCTTGGTGTGAGCGGAGTAAGAGAGAGCCTCCGATTTTGGAATGACTATTCGCAGCCCGCACCTGAGTCTTACCGGGTTCCTTCCACTGGGCTCGACGGCTGAGTGTTTCTCTCGCCGTAGCTATCGAGGGCGCTGCCGGCGGCAACTTCGGCTCTGTCGCCCGCGTACAGATCGGTCGGCGCGTACCAGCGGCCTTCGGCTCCGCGCTGGGCGGCGATCAGCTCGATCGTTCCGTCGGCGCGAGTGACTGTGACGATCACCTCGGCTATCTCGCCGCTGGTTGCCCAGGGGCGGAAGCTGCAGGTGTCGCACCATGTCCGGATCTCCTCCGGGCGGAGCTCACCTCGGTCTGCCTCATTCCTCATGTGGTGCTGGACGTAGGGGAATGACGCATCTTCATCGATCTCGGGGTAGACGCTGTCTGCCGAGAACGAAACCGAGCCGTCTTCTTCGACGCGCAGGTCCGAGATCGTGACGCCGTCCCACGGGCTTACCGTGAACGGCTCGGACTCGACCTCGTAGGGCGTGTCGACCTTGTTCTGACGGATCAGCCCGTTTGCGACGAAGCGATACTCGCCGGCCGGGGTGCTGCCGATCCCCGCCGGGAACGCGTTGAATGCCTCGAAGTTGGCGGTCCAGATCCACTCCTGATTGCCGGCATGAGTGGTGAAGAAGCCGTTGGCGCCCTTCGGGAACTGCAGTTTCGTCTGGACCTCACCGGATTGATCCGCGAAGTCCACCCACTCACCGTCTACCAGTCGCTGCACCTCGACGGTCGGGTTATCGACCACGTTCGAGCCACCCCGCCACGAGAACGTGGTCGAGTCGAAACGCTTGATGCTGGTCGGCTGTGCGGTCGCTGCTGCGGGACCCAGGTCGTTCGGCAGTGAAGCCCTCCATTGGTCGTACAGCACGCCCGAGAGGCTGCCAAGAGCGGTCGTCCACGCGGACTGACGAGCCTCGTCGGCACCCGCACGCGGCTCGTCCTGGGCCCGGAAGTCGTAGGTGTCGTCCTCATCGCCGTCGTTGAGCTCACGTGCAAGCTCCATGAGCGTCGTGTTCATGTAGTCCGCGGTGTGAGGACCGTAAGGCGTAAGCGCTTTGCGGTAGTGGTCGTACGCCTGGTACTCGCGATAGCTGACGGTGTAGCCGTTGTAGTCGCCGGCATGGCCGACGCCGATAGGAAGCTTGTAGCCGAGCTCGGGGGAAAGCTCTTCGTGAGTGAAGTTCCCCCAGATCTGGTCGGGGTCCACCGGCTCGGAATTGGCCGCGACCAGGTTCTCAGGGTCGTCCCAGCCCTTCGCGTCGTTGTAGATCTGCGCGAGCATCCGGTCGTACTCGACGTCGGTGAACGTCAGCGGCGCGAATGTTGCACCGGGAGCCGCGGGGTCATCGGCCTTGCGAACGCATGTCCAGTCCCCCTCCGGCGGGCTCGCCTGCGTGCAATCGAGGCGCTTGGTCCAGTCGTAGCCCAGGTACATGTCGTCCTGGGTCTCGTTCGTGCGGCTCTCGAGGTTGAGGATCAGGTCGACTTGGGCCTCGCAGGCACATGACATCAGGATGACCTCGCCGAGCTTGAAGGCCTGGAGATGAAGGCGGAGGTTCTCCTCGACGCCGGTGAACCCAACGGCTCCGTACTGATCCGGTACCGGGAAGCCGTGGGCCTTGAGGTTGTCCCAGATCAAATCGGTCTTCGACTGCTGTCCACCACGTTCGCAATCGGGCAGTCCGGCGACCGGAGCCCCGGGAGCTCCACCGGTCGTCGTCGCGCTGCGGCAGTTCGAGATCGTTGGGAGAGGGTGCGACAACGGTCCCGGCACGAACGCGTTCCCGGCCGCGACGTCGAAGTCCGAATCGAACGGAACGAGAGCGTCGCCCTCCCCGATCTGGTTCCACCCACGGATGACATCCTGGGCGAGCAGATAAGCGCCGCGCTCGACCTGCGCGTGCCCGGCGTCGTCCCACTGGCGGAACATCCCTTCGGGTAGCTCGTAGGGACGAGCGGGGCCGGACTCGGCGCTGCCCACGTCACCTTGACCGAACACCAGCGGCGCGCCCGTCGCGCGCTCGACGAATCGCTCGAGCGGGGCCAGGAACTCCGCGGTGATGAGGTTGTCGGAGTCGAGGCCCTCGGGGTGCATCCCCCAGTTGATCAGCGCGGCGATAGGTGCGCCGTCGTCGAGCGCCTCGAACCGTATGACCGGCAACCCGAAGTCCCCGTAGTCGGAGGGATAGCCGGCAGGGGTGCCGTCGTCGGCGACCGTGCGCCGGGCCACCATCCCTTTGAACAGGTAGTGGTTGACCTCGGTCGCGCCCATCCGTGCGGGCTCGAGCGCCAGCTCGGCCTTACGGATAGATTCCGCGAGCGCGCGAGCTTGGTACTCGAACGCACGGATGTCGAACGCGTCTTGGAACAGCCACACTCCCCAAGAAGGGGTCGTGTAGTACGGCGAGTAGTGGTTATGGGTTGCCATGTGGAAGATCTCGTCGTAAGAGACATTCGAACCCTCGTCGGCAAGGAGCTGAGCCGCGCGACGCTGCAGCGCGTCCATAGCGAGGTAGTTGTCCGACTTTACGAGTGCAACCTGGTCTCCCTCGGCGTCCTCCACGACGATCGTGCGGAACGAAAGCCGGGACTGGACGCCGTAGCTGTCCTTCTGGCTCAGCGAGTGGTTGTGGGGATCGATGTCGCCGCCGGCGAGTCCGGTCGCCGGGTCTTGAGGGCTCTTCGCGGCGTACTGCCCGGCCCCCGCGCCGACGTGCCAGGTCGCGTCGGCGACCCCGTAGCCGGCCTTGATGGTCCCGCCGAGGTCGGCCCCCTTGGAGCCGGCGCTGGCGGGAGCACCGGGAAGGACGAATGAAGCTGCGAAAAGGCTCGCCATGAGGGCGATGGCCAGGGCGCGTCGGCTCACGGAGACCTCCTGTGAATATAGAGATGAAATGCCGTATCTGGGCGTTCTAGGGGGGTTCTACGGGGAGGGAAGCTCTCCTGCTTGGTCTGCCTGACGGGGGACGATTAGTCCACAGAGACGAAGACGCCACCTCGGAAGCGCGTGGTGAAGGCGTGGAACGACTGGAGGACGCCCAGGCCTTCCGCGTTGAACACTTTCACGTGCGGGCTGCCTCCACTACCCGGGCCCGTCATTACGTCGTCAGCGCCATCTCCGTTCACATCGCCGGTGGCCACCCGGACGCCGCCCGTGAAATTCGTCGGATAGGCAAAGAAGGATTGCAGCGCGGCATTGGTGGCCCCGTCGAACACCTTGATGTGGGGTCCTGCTCCTGCGTCCGCGCCGACCACGGGATCGGCAACACCGTCGCCGTTGACGTCACCGGCTGCAACCCAGACGCCGCCCTTGAAGGTGCCTGCGAACGCAGAGAAGGACTGCAGCGCCGCGTTGGTGGTCCCGTCGAACACCTTGACATGGGGACCCGCCCCCGGCCCGGCTCCCGTGATGAGGTCGGCGGTCCCGTCTCCGTTCACATCACCGGCAGCAACCCGCACGCCTCCCTTGAATGTCGGCGCGAAGGCGAAGAACGACTGAAGAACGGCGCCGTTGGTTCCGTCGAAGACCTTCACGTGGGGTCCGGCCCCCGGCCCCGCACCCGTGATGATGTCGGCGGCGCCGTCGCCGTTCACGTCTCCCGCCGCCACGAACACTCCTCCGGTGAACGAGGGCGAGAAGGCGAAGAACGACCGCAGCGTCTCGCCGGTTGCCCCGTCAAACACCTTGACGTGGCCTCCGGCCCCAGACCCGGCTCCCGTGACTATGTCGGCCACGCCGTCACCGTTCACGTCTCCCGTCGCGACCCGAACGCCCCCTTCGAACGAAGGGCCATACGCGAGGAAGTTCATGAGCAACTCCCCTGTCTCCGCGTTGAAGGTCTTCACTCGAGAGCTTGTGCCCGACCCAACGATGAGTCTTCGAAGTGGTGACCCGACCACCACGTTGCATGAGCCGGTCGCAGCGCCGGTGTCGTCGTCGGTAAGCGTGAGCGCGACCGCGTACGTCCCCGCCTGAGCAAAGGTGTGATCCATCGACAGCGTCCGGGCCCCCGCGGCGACCTGCCCCGGACTCGTCGTTCCGTCTCCCCAGTTGATGGAGAACGAGAAGGTGTCGGGCAAGCCGGGATCGGTGAAATTGGCGGTCAGTTGTGTAGACGCCCCCGGCTCGATGGGACTCCTGCAGGTCACGCCGTCGAAGGTCGGGGCCACGTTGTGGACCGTCACCGACGCCTGGGCCTGCCCTTGGGTCTGGCACCCGGGGCCCGGCACGAACGAGACGGTGATGGTGTATTGATCCGAAGGCGTCGAGGTGGGGTTGTCGTCGGCGTAAGTGTGGTTCTGGCTGAACGTCCCCGTTGCGCCGGCCTGCTGGAAGTCGGTGCTCGTCCCATCCCCCCACTCGACGTGGAACGCCACCTGGTTGCACTGGCCCGCCGAGTAGTTGCCGCTAAGGGTGGTGGCCCCACCTTCATTGACGGGAGAAGTTGCCACCAAGTTGCTGATCGGTGACCCCACGGTCACGCTGCAGTTACCCGTGCCGACTCCCGTATCGTCGTCGGTCAAGGTGACTGCCACCGAGTAGGTCCCACCTTGCGCATAGGCATGGTTTCCCGATAGGGAGCGCGCGCCCGCGGCCACTTGACCAGTGCTCGTGGCTCCATCCCCCCAGTTGATCGAGAACGAGAAAGTGTCCGGCAGGCCCGGGTCGGCGAACGATGCCGAGAGTTGGGTCGAGCCACCAGCCTGGCTGGGGTTCGTGCAGGAAACTCGGTCGAAGGTCGGGGCAACGTTGTTCGCCGTGACTTGTGCCGAAGCTTGCCCCGTCGTCTGACAGGCCGGACTCGAAACGAACGAGATCGTGATCGTGTACTTGTCCGACGCCGTCCCAGTCGGGTTGTCGTCGGCGTAGGTGTGGTTCTGGCTGAACGTCCCCGTTGCGCCTGCCTGTTGGAAATCCGTGCTCGTCCCGTCCCCCCACTCGACATGGAAGGAAGCCTGGTTGCAGCGGGGCGCGCTATAGCTGCCGCTGAGAGTGGTTGCTCCCCCCTCGTTGACGGGCGATGTCGCGGTCACGTTGCTGAACGGAGGCGTCTGCCCAACCGCAGGGACGGCCCAGGAAGCAATCAGCACCAGCACCGACGCGACGGAAGCGACCCGAACTCTCATGAAACACCCCTGCGCGGCGGCAGGTAGCATCCGGGCATGGGAGACGGTCCCGACCCGCGCGATCGCGACGCCGCGCTCCGCTTGGGTGAGGCACTCGAGTCGGCCGGATACACCTACGAGGCGATCGGCCTTGCACTGGGCGTGGATCCGATTACGCCGTCTGCCGTGCATGACGTGCAGGTTTACGAGAGAAAGCTGCGCGATCCTTCGCGCCTCCACACTTTGATCAAGCTTTTCGTCTTGGGAACTGCGGTCACCGAACGGGAAGCCGCCGAGGCCCTGGCTCCATTGGAGCTTGCACACGCGCAAGCCGCGGGGCTCGTTGAATCTGACTCGGGAGAGGTGCGCCGGCTCCTTTCGATCACAACCTTCCTCGACCTGTGGCTGGCCCACGATGTGTTCTCGAAGGACCCCGAGAAGACCCGAGCCGACCACGTGATCGGGGCCGGTCCCGCCTCGAAGACGCTTGCGGCACTGACGGTCAACATCCCCTGCGATAGCGCGTTCGATCTCGGAACCGGTTGCGGTGTTCAGGCGCTGCTCGCAGCGCGGCATTCGAAGCAGGTGATGGCAACGGACACCAACTCCAGGGCTTTGCGATTCGCGGAGTTCAATGCGGCGCTGAACTCGATCTCGGGTGTCGACTTCGCCCAGGGGAGCATGTTCGAGCCTGTGTCCGGCCGGCGGTTCGATCGCGTTGTGGCCAATCCTCCGTTCGTGATCTCGCCCGAGACCCGCTACGAATACCGGGACAGCGACCTGCCGGGCGATGCCGTCTCCAGAGAGGTGGTGCGCGGAGCAGCCGAGCACCTGCGGAGCGGCGGCTACGCCACGGTGCTGTGTAGCTGGGGCACGCGAACGGGAGGGAAGTGGTCTGACGAGCCGGCCGGGTGGGTCAAGGGTATCGGTTGCGATGCGTGGGTGCTGCACTACAAGACTGAGGACCCCATCGACTACGCGGCCACATGGCTCTCCGCGTACAAGGGACCCGCCTACGGCGAGGGCCTCGATCGCTGGCTCGATTACTACCGGGAGCTGGGCCTCGACGAGATCTGCACCGGCGCGGTCATCCTCCGCCGAACCGACTCGGGAGACGGGTGGTTCCGCGCCGACAGTGTGCCCGCCTCGAACTCCTCCGATACCACCGAGCACGTCCTGCGCGTGTTCAAGAACCAGGACTATCTGCAAGCCACGCCCCGCGACGAAGACATCCTCGGAGCGAGTTTCCTGCTTGCCGCGGACCACACCGTCGAGCAGAAGATGACCGTCAAGGACGGCTCCTATCAGGTCCAGGAGGTCCTGGTGCGCATCGGGGAAGGGTTGGCCTTCGTCGGCGAAGGCGATCTGTTCGTGCTGCGGGTCCTGTCGGAGTGCGACGGTCGTCACCGCCTCCGTGACCTTGTGCGGGAAGCGGCGAGCATGATGGAGGTCGAGGTAGCCGAACTCGAGCCGGTCGCTGTGGAGGTGATCCGTCAGATGCTCTCCCTCGGTTTTCTCGAAGCGCCCCCCGCGGCTGCTACTCGGAGTTCGTGATCTCGGACTTGCTGTTCTTGTAGTCCATCGACAATTTGGTGAAATTGAGGCTGATCCGCTCGCCGGGGTCGTTCGGGGAGTTCCCCGAATGCTGGATGCCCGAGATGAGTACGTCCTCGAGATTGAACTTCAGGTAATCCTGCGAACTCGCGCCCGCCTTGCGGACGGTCAGGGTCGCCTTCTTGATGTGCTCGCCGGTCGCACAGGCGAGCATCAGCTTCGGGGCTGCGGTGTCGGTTCTCATCGTGAAGTGGAAATCCTGAACCGAGACCTTCCCGGCCCCTCCGCCACCCGTGCTACCGGCACGACCTTCCGTTGGCGCGGTCCCGAGCCCCCACGAGAACGAGAGGATCTCGATCTCGTCCTTGTGCTTGGAATCCGAGGACTCGCCCTTGATCCCATCGAGCTTCAGGAAATAGTCGCTGGCCATTGATTCCCCCTAAGTCCCGAACGTCAGCTTGAACCGAGCCGAACCGTCACCGCCGTGCTCGACGGGTGCTTGTTGAGCCACGTACGTGCCGCGGGCGCCGCGGAATCGCCCGGTCCCACCGACTATTGCGAACTCCACTTCCTCATCCGGCCCGGCTGCACTCGTGCCCATCCCGTGGATCGTTCCGTCCGAGAGCCGGATCGTATGCATCTCGACATTCATCGCCACGCGGCTCGACTCGTCGAATGGAGCGTTAAGACAGAAACACGACGCATAGAAATCACCGAGCTTCTCCCCCGCCGAATCCGCGACCTCGCCGAAGACCGTCATGCGATCGCCGGGGCTGGGACCCTGACCATCTTCGCGACCTTCGGTCACGGCGTGCCAATTGCGTCCCACGAGCTCAAGCGATGAGAGGCCGGAGAACTTCGGCCCACCCGCGCCGGTAGCCACTCGGACTCCAACAGCACCGGCCGCGGCCGCCCACGCGCCCTTAAGGATCTGTCTCCGCGAAGACCTCACTGCTCAACCCTTCGAGAGAGCAATACGAGCTCTCAGTCTCCACTCCCAAAGAATGAAGGTCAAGCCGCGTTGATGCCTCATTCAGAAGCGCGCGCATTCCATCCAGGATTAATCTCGCATTGTGGACGAGCCTGTTGCGAGCCGACCTCACATCCCCGGCTATGGCCTGCCCACATCAACGAAGGGCCTCATGCGCTGGAACGAGGTTGAGGCTCGTCTCGAGGAATCGATGCACTACTGGTTCGCGACCACCTCACCCGGTGGCAAACCCCACGTGAACGCGATCTGGGGTGTTTGGGTGAACCATGCGCTTTACTCCGGAGGCGGACCCGAAGTTCGGTGGGCGAGGAACCTGGATGCCGACCCGAGCATCGTGGTCCATCTCGAAGACGGCAAGGAAGTCGTAATCGTCGAGGGGATCGCTCAGCGAACCTCAGGGCAAGATGACGACGAGGTGTTGGCGGTGAAGGCCGCTTACAAGGAGAAGTACGACTTCGACCACCCCGCACCATTCTGGAGGATCACTCCCAGCCTGGCGTTCTCGTGGACCGACTTCGCGAAGGACGCGACACGCTTCAGGTTCTCAGCCGAATAAAGAAGGTCAACGCGCCAACGGTCGATAATCGGCGCGGAGTAGTCCATACAGGTACGCGTCGTAAAAGCCGTCCGCGCCGCGTGCGCCCTCGCGCGCAATACCCTCACGTTGGAATCCCAGCTTCTCCGCTACGCGGATGCTCGGTCGGTTTTCAGTGCCGGCGCGCAGCTCGATCCTGTGGGTCGCGATCGTGTTGAACGCGAAGCCGACAACCGCGTCTGCGGCCTCGGTCATCAGGCCCCGTCCGGTGAGGTCAGAACGTAACCAATAGCCCATCTCGTACGCCGAGTTGAGGGGGTCGGGGCGGTCAAGGGAACACTGGCCGCATGCCTCCGAGTCGTAGAAGAGAGTGAAGTGGCGCTCTAGCCCCTCCTCCCATTCCTGCTCGGCTTTCCGAAGGAACTCGAGCGTTTCCTTTGGGTCGGGATCGATCGCCCAAGGCATCCACACCCGCAGTTCATTGAACGAGTTCTCAACTGCGCGCCAGCAGCCCTCGAACAAGCCCGGATGCGAGGGCCTGAGCGTCAAGCGCTCGGTTTCCAGCGGATCCATCCCGCTATTCTCTCTAATCGCCTCCGGTGTAGCGCAGGATGTCCAGTCCCCTGTGGAAGTCGATCGAATAGATGATGTCTTCGCTCATCCAGTACGACGCCGAGGTCGAACCCCCCGCCGGCAGGAACCAGCCGATCTCTTCGATCTGCCCATTGGCGCCGATGTCGAGCAGTCGGGTTCCGTGCTCG
The DNA here is from genome assembly GCA_963786155.1 of uncultured Actinomycetes bacterium. Taxonomy (GTDB): domain Bacteria; phylum Actinomycetota; class CADDZG01; order CADDZG01; family WHSQ01; genus CAWAXW01. Next base: position 1,688,836 of record CAWAXW010000006.1, read on the forward strand.
TAGTGCGCGAGCGTGACCAATCCACCATTCGAGAAGCGTGGATGGGCATCGAACACATGAGTGGAGCAACCGATCGCGCTGACGGGAGGCGAGCCGTCGGTCATCGTGCCGTTACCCAATCGGTAGGTGTCCGCCAATTGGAACGTGTGAGTTCGTCGCCAAGAAGAGCTGTCCCATGTCACGAAGGCAGAGGTCTGCTCACTGCATCGGCCCGAGAAAGAGCTCTCCTCCGAGCCCAAGACGAATCGGTCCCGCCCTGTTCGTGGCCACAGAACCGTTCCCAGATACCCCTGTGTCTGGGCGGCGGTTGAATCCCCGAGCGCGACGTGGCGCGGCTTGGCCGGATTCTTGCGCCCGTCCAAGAATCGCATCGTGGGCATCGAGGCCGTGAGGACTTTGCCCGGCGAAACCTCAACCGCGTCGTGCCAGTAGGTCAGCCCTCCATCGTTCCAGTCGCCGGCGACCTGGGGATCGGCCGGGTCACGCAGATCCACGATCGTGCCGTGCGACCCATATGCCCACCGGCAATCCAAGACGCACGTGAAGGTGTGGTCGGGCGTCCCGTCGAGCGTCGCGAGCTCAGAAGGAGACTCGGGATCACTCACGTCGAAGATATGAAGCCGATAGATGGGCGTTTGCTCCGCGATGATGAGGATCCGCCCGTTGGTGTCCATCCGCTCTGCGGGGAACTGGAAGCCGGTGGGTATCGTGCTGATGTGCACGGGGTTTAGAAGATCAGAAACCTCGTAGACCGAGAGCGCTTTCCACGACGTCAGATAGAGGTAGTCGCCCACCTTCTTTGCAACTTGAGCCGCGCCGGCGTCGAGCGGGATCGTCTTGACGTATTCGATCGGCCCACTGGTCAGTCCTGCGGCACCAACATCGCTAGATGGCAAGACTCCTGCCGCCAGACCAAGCGTGCAAGCAACCAGCACCAGCTTCGATCGACCAAACCTCATCGCATCCCCTTTTCGGTGAACCGTTCCGAATAGGTTGGATGGCAAGCGAGACCCACCTGCTCCTGCGCCGGTCATCGAGCGTCGATTTCTGGCCAGTGGCACCCGACGCGGGCGACTTAGCCCCCCGGGAAGTAAGGGCCGTCGGAGCAGTGGTCGGACGTCCACGCGCTGTAGGCGTCGTAGGCCTTTGAAGCCCCATCTTCAAGATAGATGTCGTCGAAGTGCTGGGAGCCATCGGCAACCTTCCTGGTCGCCGCCGCCAGCGTTTCCATCTCCGATTGGATCTCGGCCGGCGCAAGCACGACGAGGTCCTCGAATGCCTCCGCATAGTCACCCCAGGCATCCGAGTTCTCCGGGATCTGTCCTGTTTCTGTTTCCCATGTCTCGCAGAAAGCAGCCGGGTCCGGCCCGCTCGGAGCATCATCCCCGCAAGCGGGAAAGAAGACCATGGCGCCGAAGAGCAGCGCGCCGATCGATCGGACGGGGAACACAGGGAGCGAAACCACGAGCCGATCGTAGCCTCCTCTCGGGATTCAGGAAGCTTGGAAGGTGCTCCGGTACTCGCTCGGCGTCGTCATGAACAGGTCGGCGAAGTGGGAACGGAGGGAAGCTGCGCTTGGGAACCCGCAGCGGTTGGCGATGGCAGCCACCGGCAGAGCGGTCGTCTCTAACAGCTCCCGTGCGCGTACGACGCGACGCGTTAGCAACCAGCGTTTCGGCGGCATGCCCAGCTCCTCGTGGAAGTGCCGCGTGAGAGTCCTGACGCTCATGTGGCCCTGCTCGGAAAGGGTCTCGAGGTCGATCGGCTTTTCGAGGTTGTCTTCGACCCACTCGAGAAGGGGTGCGAGCGAGGTCCGATCTCGCGGCAGCTCGTATTCGATGTACTGAGCTTGGCCCCCTTGTCGAAGTGGGGGGAGCACGATCCGCCGGGCAACCGAGTTGGCAACGCTCTGGCCATGGTCTTGCGCCACAAGATGCAACGACAGGTCCATTCCCGCGGCCGTACCCGCGGCGGTGAAGACCCGATCGTCTTCGAGGAAAAGGACGGACGGATCCAGGTCGACGTCCGGGAACTTGGCCAGCAATCGATCCGCATACATCCAATGCGTCGTCGCGCGTCGCCTCTTCAGAAGTCCCGCCGCCCCCAGCACGAACGTACCCGTGCAGAACGAGACGATCCGGGCCCCGGCCGCGTAGCGCTCCTGCAGGAAGGAACAGATCTCGGACCCGGGATCCCGTTCGGGATCCGACCACCCCGGCACGATCACCGTTTGAGCGTTAGACGCCGCATCGAGTCGCGCGACATCGACTATGGAGAAGCCGGTCGACGTCTTGAGTGGTGGTTCGTCGCTGGATACGACCAGTAGCTCGTACCAGGGATCGGCGATGTCCGAGCGGTCCAGCCCGAACACCTCGCAAGCGATCGCGAAGTCGAACGTGAGCAAGCCCTGTCCCACGACGGCGGCGACGATGTGAGGAGAACCGGGAGAGGACGTTCCGGAGGAACTCATGTCGCCCATCTTCCGCCCCTTCGGCCGGCGCCGGGACTCGATGGCCAGAAATCGACGCGTCGTGACCAGGGCGATGGCAGGTCGCCGCCGCTTATCGGCAAACGAGAACGCGATGAAGGCGAACCGCTGGGCCGGCTCGGTGGGCCTCGGGCGCATCGCGCTTGCGGTCGTGTCGATCGCCCTCGCGAGCTCATGTGAGCGCGAGACGCCGTCCATTGGCGACGTGGGATCGTCGGCGCCAACAGCTTCACCGACCACTGTGGACGAACGCGAAGAGGACGCGATCCTTCTGGTCGAGCAACTCGAGGAGCTGCATCCGGACCTGTTCCACAGCATCTCGCCCGCCCGGTTTCGGCAAGCCGCGGATCGCTTCGTCGCACGCGCTTCCGAGCTCTCCTTCGAGGAGTTCTTCGTCGAAGCGAGCCGGATAGTCGCGCTGCCCACGCTCGCCGGCCAAGACGGCCACACGGGTCTGTTCACGATGCACGCCGGGGTGCCCTTGCACGCGCTTCCGTTGCGGCTGTACGACTTCACGGATGGCCTGTTCGTAGTGGACGCCCCTCCCCCACACCGGGACCTGATCGGGGCGGAAGTCACTGGGATCGGTGACGAGACCATCAAGGTCATCCGTCGCAAGATCTACCCACTGATAACCCGGGACAACGCCCCGACGCTCAAAGCCCGCTTCCCCCCGACGGTCATCACCTCGGAGATTCTCGAAGGGACGGGCATCACCGCCGGTGGGAATGCGCGGGTTGGATTCGACCAGGATGGTCGTTCGTTCGTGCGCTCCATCGAGCCGATACCGATCGAGCACTACCTCGCTTGGGCCGGGTCATTCCACCGAATCCTGGCCCTGCCCCCTGACCCCGCCGTCCTCTATCTCAGCCGCACGAACGCACCCCAGTGGTCGAGATTCCTGGCCGACTCGGGGACGCTCTACCTGCAGTACAACGAGGTCGAATACCCCGACGTGCTCATAGATGCGATCGAGAAGTACCGACGGCGAGTCCTCGAACGCGTCGTCGTCGACATACGTCACAACGGTGGAGGCGACAACACCCAATACGCCGAGCTCATCTCCGCGTTGCAACACCCCAAGATCGACCGACCGGGAAAGCTGTTTCTGATCGCAGGACGCTCAACATTCTCGGCAGCAGGCAACTTCGCCGGCGAGCTTCTGCACGAGACAAGCGCGCTCCTCGTAGGCGAGCCGCCCGGAGGATCACCAAACCAGTTCGGAGACACCCAGATCATCGAACTCCCGAACTCGAACATCAGCGTCCACGTAGCCGCGTACTTCGTAGAAGTAGTCCCAGGCGTCAACAAGAGCGAGATCCAACCAGACATCCCGGCATCACTCTCCAGCGCGGACTACTTCACACACAGAGATCCGGCAATGGAGGCGATCCTCAGCCGCTGATCGTGCTCAGCGCAAGGACGAAATCAGGTCGGCCAAACTGTTGGCGACGCGGTTGAGCTGGCGTTTGGTGATGCGGTGGACCTTGGCGTTGTAGCCGTGACGGTCGTAAGCGCGCACGAGCTCGCGATAGGACTTGTGGGCTTGACGTGCGATCCGTCGCACCGTCCCTCCCGCCTTCGCCGAGTCTCGCCCGTCATAACGGAACCCGTACTCCTCGATTCTGGTGTCGACCTCGCTCTCGTAAGACGAGTGGACGCGGTCTTCGCGCTCCGATGAATCGGTGTGCATCGGCTGCGCGACATCGGCGATGAAGTGGCTCAGGATGCCGAGTGCCTTGCTGGCGGCGCGCTCCCTGCCGGCCTCGAGATGACGCTTGGTGCGGCGGAACCACACGGTTGCGGCCTCGTCGGCCCCACCCCACTCGTCGCCCCAGCGGTCGTAGACGTGCCACCAGGTGCCGGAGGCATGGTCGATGCCGTCCTTGCAGTCGGGATCGTCGGTGGCCTTGAGTGCACCTCGCGTCTTCACCCACGACGCTTCTTTGCCGGTCGCTTCGATAGCCTGGTCGAGGACCCAGTCATGGGTCCCGAACGAGTTGCACCCTCCCCTCCCGTTGGACCAAGCCGACGCCGGTGACGGAGCGAAGATCGCGAAAACCGTGACCAAACAGATAGCTCGCCGCGATAGGTGATTCCGAGAATGTTGCCGCGGTTGGATCAATCCTTGGCAGACGGCGCGCTTCGAAGGGGAGCTAGGGAGAGGAGTGATCCTCGGAACCTCTAGCCGAAGCAGATCTTCGCCTTGCAGAGCGCGGCCATGGCCGGCTCGACGACCGTGTCGCAGATGACCTTGTCGAGGACCGCGGTCTGACAGGTGCTTGCGTTGGCGGGGGCCGCCATCCCGGACAGGCTCGCTACGACGGCACCTACCAGGATCAACTTTGTGACTCTCGAGCGCACTTGGGGCCTCCCTATTAGTTGAGCTGACGGGCACTTCTTCGACGGGCGGAGCTCGGTCTCCTTCCCATCAGCTCAGGCGCGTCCACTGGGGCACCGGTCGGCCGCCGCTTCTGGGCCCCATCGGCGCACCTTGCTCGTCGGTGCGCAGAAAGGAGTGAGTCGGGAACTGCGGCCACCCCTCGGGCGAGTCCTCCCACTCCTCCCGTCGCCCGAAGGCGGTCATGTCGAGAAGCCCGAACGAGGTACTCATCACCTCGTCGCCCCGGCCGGTCGTCCAGTACGTCAGGTAGATCTTGTCCTCCCGCCGCAGGTAGCAAGAGATCCGGCCCGTGGCGCCAACGGTGGGGTCATCGAGATGGGCGTTGGAGTACCACGGCGCGGTGTAGCCCATGAAGTCGCGGAATGCCGCGATCTCCTCGTACGGTCCGTCGCCGAGGAAGGCGAAGGTGATCCCGTTGGCGTTGAGGTAGGCCGCATCGGCTACGTCCCCCATGTTCCAGGAGTTCCTGGTGCAGCCCTCGCACTGCCACTCCCATGGTTTGCCGTCGTAGAACATGTGGCTGTAGACGATCAGCTCGTTGCACCCCTCGAAGACATCGCCGAACGGGATTTTGCCGTTTGACCCGATGACGGTGGTGTCGGGTGGCACCTCTGTCATGGGCAGCCGGCGCCGGGCCGCGGCGACCGCGTCGCCCTCGCGGGTGTGGGCTTTCTCGCGCTTGCGCAGCTCGAGAAGCTGTCGCTCGAAGTCGTCGTGGTCGGTGACGGGCGGCGCCGACGCGGTCATGGTCTCCTCCAGTTGTCTTGGCTCAGTGGGAGCTCGCACGTGAGTGCCCTGCCCAGGTCCTTCAACGCCCGACGCGATAGTGAAGGTGGGTAACTGAAACCGTCTAGAGACATCGACATGTACAGCACGGTTGCGGACATCGCTACCTTCTATGCCCGCTTGTACTTGCATATCTGGACGCCGGTGCTTGCCGTCGTGCTCGATACGAGCTCGAGACCGCGAAGCTCACCGTCCTCGGGGAAAAGCCTCTTGCCGCCCCCCAGGATGACCGGCTCGATCATCAGGTTAAGTTCGTCAACGAGATCGTTCGCGATCAGCTGAGCGGCGAGATTCGCGCTTCCGTAGCACGAGATGTCGCCTCCGTCGCGCTCCTTCAGCTCTTTGATGCCGCCGAGCGCGTCGTCGGGCGATAGCAGATGCGAGTTGCTCCATGCTGCGAGGTCATCCTGCGACAGGGTGCGGGATGCGACGTACTTTTGTATCGAGTTGAGCTTGTCGGCGAAAGGGTCCTGGCCCTGTCGCTGCGGCCACGACTCCGCCGAGACCTGCCACGTCCTGCGGCCGAAGACGTAGGCGTCGGTCTTCTCCATCGCTTCGCCGATAGCGGAGCCCATCGCGTCCTTGTCGAAGTAGCGCATCGACCACCCGCCGTGCTGGAACCCCCCGTCAGGGTCCTCCTTGCGCCCGCCGGGGGCCTGGATCGACTCCGTCGAGACTGATGAATTCACTCAGTACGAAACGCATGATTCGGCTCCTTCCAGGTCCGTGATCGGGTCGTTACTGGTTAGACCCTATGGGTTCGAGAAAATCACCGGCTCTCGCCGCCCGAGGAAGATCAACCGGGCGCGGGGACGCATGCCGAGCGCAAGCGAGGACCGTTCTCGGGACGGATCTAGCTGCGGGGATCTGAACGCAGCAGACCGTAGGCGTAGGCATCGTAGAAGCCGCCGGCGCCGCGACACGCTTCCCGCAGCACACCCTCGCGCTTGAACCCGAGCTTCTCGGCCACGCGGATGCTCGCTGCGTTCTCGGTGCCTGCTAGCAATGCGATCCGATGCATCCCGACCTCATCGAACCCGAAGCTCACCACCGCTCGAGCGGCTTCGGTCATCAGACCGCGTCCACAGAGGTCCGAGCGCAGCCAGTAGCCGATCTCGTAGCTGGAGTACATCGCATCGGCCGTGTCGAGCGAGCACTGGCCACACACCTCGCCTTGGTAGAAGAGGGTGAAGTGACGCTCGAGCCCCTCGTTCCACTCATGCTCAGCCTTGGTCAGGAAGTCGAGCGCTACCTTCTCGTCGGGCTCGACCGCCCAAGGCATCCATACTCGAAGCTCATCCACTGACTCCAGCACGGATCGCCAGAAGCCCTCGAAGTAGGCCGGATTGGTCGGTTCGAGGCTCAGACGCGGGGACTTAAGCGAAGTCATCGTCGGAAACAAGAACGGCTTGTTGCAAGGGGCGGAGATCTGATAGAAGCCGCGTCACAACGGTGGCTCACCAAAAGGCGGCGGTTCCTCCGTCAGTCGCAGTTGTCCGATTCCCACGCGCTAAACTCGTCCTCGGCTGGCTCGTAGGCAGGATCATCGAAGAGCCTGTCGTAGTCCACGCCACTATCCGCGGTCTCGGCGACCTTCGCGACACTATTGGCGATCGTTTCGAGAGCCTCCTTCACCTCCGGAGGCGCGAGTTCGGCCAACTCTTCCCAGGTGTCGACCCACGCGATCCACTCATCGTGACTTCCGGGGATCTGCCCCGCGCCAACGTCATTTGAGCGATCAACTGCTATTCGCTCACAGAGGGCTTCGGCCGACGGTTCTGGATCTCCGCCGCATGCACCGAGCAGCATCGGAAGGGCGATGGCCCACACCACGACGGCTACTGCCCTTTCTTGCACTAAGTCCCCCCAACAGAACTTGTTGACCCACAGCCAAATCCCAGGACACGTGAACCTACCGCGTCGCAGTTCGCATCTGCTTTTGATCTTTTTGGGCGGAGCCCGACCCTCGGAGGAGGTCGCAGCCGAGTTGGCGAGGACCGACCGACTTCGACCAAGCGGCGGCCCTACGGTTGCGTCAAACAGAACGGCTTGCTTTCGGGCCGGCCGGCGCCCACGAGAGGATGGATGAACCACCCTTCGATCGGTGATCGCTAGGCTCAATCCGTGAGCGCTCGCCCGGTGGATCCGAAGGACATCGATACCGAGAGAATCTCCGCAAGTTTCGGCGCCCTGCGGAATCGCCGGCATCCTGCTCTCGGCTGCTATCGCGGTGTTGGCGACCGCCTTCTACATGCGGGACCCGGTATCGGTGAGTTCAGACTGGTGGATGGATGCGTTGCTGCAACGCGCCGCGGTTGTAGCGGCGTGGATCGCCGTGGTCGCGTGGCTGATGAACAGACGGTTGCTGGCGGTGCCCATGCACCTCGTGTCGGTGTTCGCACCCTGGGGCTACCTCTATCCCATGCAATTGCTCGCGATCGTCCTTGCGTTCGTTGCAGCTGCGACTTTCCAGAGCGCTAAGCGCGGAAGGGCCACCTGACTATCTCCGTGTTTAGGAGCGGCGGGCCTACGGTGTCGTCATCGCAGGACCGGCTGATTTCGGGCCGGTCATCTACGCCCCTTCCCGGAAGCGCCTCCAGAGCCATCCCACAAACCACTGACCGAGGAAACCCAGGACGATCGCGAGGATCGCGATCGCACCCAGCACATGCTCTATTCCCTCGAACTCGTAACCGCACTCCGCGTAGCTCGGCCCCGTGGCTTCATAGACGGCGCAACCCGCTACCCCCCCGGCCGGGAACGCCGAGATGACCCCCACCACTCCCCCGAGAATCCTTAGCAAAACCTGCATGACGAGCCCCCTTCTATCGAGTGACTCGATCGTGTGACAGAAGGTGCTGGAGAACTAGTCGACCAATTGCTCATTCTCGGTTCTGAAACTACCCACAGATCGCGTAGGTGGTTCCAGTAACAAAGGACCAGCCTAGCGGTGGGGCTCGAACACCGGCCCATATCTACGTGGTGACTCCGAGCCGTAAGCCGACCAACTGGTAATCATGGCCCCGCCAAACGATGATGTCGTGTATCTGCTGTATGGGACGAGCATCTCACTGAGACAGCGAGGAGGAGTGTTCGTGCCGAAGCTGATCTATTCGATGAGCGTCTCGGCCGACGGGTTCATCGCCGGACCCGACGGCGACTTCAGCTGGTCGGCTCCTGATGAGGAACTGCATCGGTTCCACAACGAACGGGTGCGTGCCCTCGGGGGCCATCTCCTGGGCCGCCAGCTTTACGAGACGATGGTGTACTGGGAAACCGCGCACGAGGACCCTGCGGCGACCGATTACTCGCTCGAGTTCGCCGACATCTGGAAAGCGCTCCCGAAGGTGGTCTTCTCGAAGACGCTCGATAACGTTGTTGGAAATGCCCGCGCTGGCGCGCGTCGGTATCGCCGAAGAGGTCGCGGAGCTGCAAGAGCAGACGGGCAAAGACGTGGCCATCGGCGGAGCCGGCCTTGCGGCGGAGGCGATGAGACTCGGCCTGATCGACGATTTCCATCTCTTCGTCAACCCGGCCGTGACGGGCGGAGGAACGCCGTTCTTTCCGACCCTCGCCCAGGGCTTTCCGCTGCAGCTGGTTGAGACGAGGACATTCGGATCGAGAGTCGTCTACGTCCGTTACGAACGAGCGTGAACGACAGCTGGCCTCTGACCTGCACATTTGCGTTGTGGGGTCTCGCTACCTGGTGGGGCGTAGTGGGATTGAACCACTGACCCCTTGCTTGTCGAGCAAGTGCTCTCCCGCTGAGCTAACGCCCCAGGTCCTGCAGAAACGGCATCCTACCCTCGGACGCTTGGTGATCTGGAGGCGGCGAGCGGAATCGAACCGCTGTGCAGGGATTTGCAGTCCCTTGCCTAAACCACTCGGCCACGCCGCCGGGAGTCATATCTATAGCAGCTAGATGGGCCAGCCTATTCCGGGCGTTTGTCCTGCGGGGCCCTCGTCGCTAGGGTCGCTCGCCTATGACTGACTTGTGGGTCGAGAGGGATGCGGCCGTCGTTTGGCATGGATTCACGCAGATGTCGTCGTACGCCGACAACGCCCCGCTCATCATCGAGCGGGCCGAGGGGCACGAGTTGATCGACGTCGACGGCAACCGCTATCTGGATGCGATCTCGTCGCTGTGGGTGAATACCGTCGGGCATCGGGTGTCCGAGCTTGACGCGGCCCTCATCGAGCAACTCGGACGGGTGGCCCACTCGACGATGCTGGGCAACGGCAACCGAGTCACGATCGAGCTCGCCGAAGCCCTCGCCGAAGTCGTACCGGTCGAGGCACCTCATTTCTTGTTCGCATCGGACGGCGCCGCCGCGGTCGAGCAGGCACTCAAGATCGCGTTCCAGTACTGGCGCAATCTCGGCGACGAAGGTCGCACGAGTTACCTCGCGCTCACCGATGCCTATCACGGCGACACGATCGGCTCGCTGTCGCTCGGAGGGGACGGGTTCGGCTCCTCGATCTTCGACAGCCTGCGCTTTCCGGTTGTGCGCAGTCCCGGCTACTCCCATCCTGATTCGATCGCGTTGGCGGCACGTGCTGTGCGTGAGCGCGCTGAGGAGCTCGCGGCGGTCGTCATCGAGCCTCTGGTGCAGGGCGCGGCGGGCATGCTTCTTGCGCCGGCCGACTCCTACCAGGACCTCGCGGATGCATGTGCCGAAACCGGAGTGCTACTTGTGTGCGACGAGGTGGCGACCGGGTTCGGTCGTACCGGCACGTTGTTCGCATCGGAACAGTGCGGGTTTCGACCCGATCTCATGAGCATCGGCAAGGGTTTGGCGGCGGGTTACCTGCCGATATCGGCAACCGTTGCCAACCAACGGGTGTTCGATGCGTTCCTCGGTGAGGACCTCGGCCCCCGCACCCTGTATCACGGCCATTCCTTCGGGGGCAATGCGTTGGGGGCCGCGGTCGCGCTGAGGCATCTCGAGCTGCTGCGCGAGCTGGACGTGCTCACGAACGTCAAAGCGCGCTCCGAAGAGCTTCGTGCGCTGCTGGCGGAGGAGATCGAACCACTCGAGGCGGTCGCCGACGTGAGGCTTCAAGGTCTCATGTGCGGAGTCGAGATGGATCATCGGGAGGACGAACGTCGCGGCCGGCGCGTCTGTGCGGAAGCGGTGAGCCGAGGCGTTCTCTTGCGACCTCTCGGCGCCGTCGTCGTGATCATGCCCCCGTTGACGATCACGACCGATGAGATCGGCCGGATCGTGGACGTACTGGGCGGCTCGATACAAGAGGTGTGCGGCTCGTGAGCTGGTTCGACTGGGCGAAGGCTCGAAACGCGTCGATCGAGGAAGCGGGGCTAACGCGCGTCGTCGCCGACGTAGATGGGGCAGGGCCCATCGTTCGCACCTCGGACGGGCCTGAGCTCGTGTCGTTCGCCTCGAACGACTACCTCGGTCTGAGCATCCATCCCACCGTTGTAGAAGGAGCGCGCGCCGCACTCGAAAGGTGGGGCGCGGGTTCCGGATCGGCTCGGTTGATCGTCGGGGCGCGTCCGATCCACGACGAGCTCGAAGGCGCGATCGCGCGCTGGAAGTCCAAGGAACGGGCCCTCCTGTTCCCCACCGGCTATGCGGCCAACCTCGGCGTCCTCACCTCTCTTGGAACCGAAGACGCGGTGATCTGCTCGGACGAGCTGAACCACGCGTCCATCGTCGACGGTTGCCGGCTGGCGAGGGCGGAGGTCGCCGTGTACCCGCATCGCGACGCCGGAGCGGTTGAAGACATCCTGTCCCACACTCGCAAGAGGGGGATCGTCGTCACCGACTCCGTGTTCTCCATGGACGGAGACGTCGCTCCGATCGACGAACTGGTCGAGGTGTGCGAGCGACACGAGGCGATCATGGTGCTCGACGAGGCCCACGCTGTGCTCGGCCCCCATCCGGGCCACGCCGACATCGACCGGATCAGGGTCGGGACGCTTTCCAAGTTCCTGGGCTCGATGGGGGGCTTTGCCGCATCCGACTCGGTGTTCACCGAGCTGTTCGTCAACACCGCAAGACCATTCATCTTCACGACCGCGCCCAGCCCGGCCAACTGCGGCGCCGCGCTCGCGGCCCTCGGCATCATGGATTCCGATGAAGGCGATCGTCTGATCGCGAGGCTGCGCGCCCACGTGGACCGTCTGGCACCGGGACATCCCTCCCCCATCATCCCGGTCGTCATCGGTCCCCAGGATCGGGCGCTTGCCGCGGCCCACATGCTCTCGGACCTCGGTTTCCTGGTGCCGGCCATCCGGCCACCGTCGGTGCCCGCGGGCACGTCACGTTTGCGCGTAGCGGTGTCGGCCGCGCACACGAGCGAGCAGGTCGAAGCCCTGGCCGGCGCGCTCGACGAGGTCCGGTCCCGGTTCTGCGATGGCTGAGCACACGATCGTCATCACCGGCTCCTCGACCGAGGTCGGCAAGACCTGGGTAGGCGTTGCGCTCGCGCAGGCGCTAAGAGACGAGGGGGTTCGCGTCGCGGCGCGCAAGCCCGTGCAGTCGCACGCCCCGGGTGACCGGGACACCGACGCCCGCCTCTTGGCCGGCGCCACCGGCGAGGATCCCGACTTCGTCTGCCACCCATCCCGCGGCTATCCCCTGGCGCTTGCTCCTCCGATAGCCGCGCGCAGGCTTGGAGCGGATATCCCGACGATCGCGGAGATGGCCGCAGAGCTTCGACTCGTCGAGGCCGAGGTGCTGTTGGTCGAGGGAGCCGGAGGGCCGCGTTCGCCCCTGGCACGCGATGGGGACACGGCCGATCTGATCACCGCTCTCGAACCCGAGACCGTCGTCCTCGTCGTAGATGCAGCCCTCGGCCTGATCAACGCCGTACTGACATCGGCATCTGCGGCCGGCGGCGATCCGGTCGTCTTCCTCAACCGCTTCGATGCATCGAACGAGGTCCATTCCACGAGCCTCGAGTGGCTGCAGGCCCATGAGCCTCTTCGGATCGAGACGACCATCAATGGCCTTACCGCTGCGATACTTCCCCGACCATCCACGACACCGGAGGCGACATGGAGCACCACGCCGTCATAGAGCGATCCCGTAACGCCCTCCTCGACGACAAGCGTCCGCTCGAGAAGGAAGAGCTCGCGGCGCTCGCGTCAACGCCTCCCGGCGGCATCCCCTCGCTGGCCGCGCTCGCGCACGAGGTGCGGCTCGAGTATTGCGGTCCCGAGGTCGAGGTCGAGGGCATCCTTTCGGCCAAAACCGGCGGCTGCCCTGAGGACTGTCATTTCTGTTCGCAATCGCAGCGTTTCAACTCACCAGTGCGGCCGGCCGTGCTCGATCTCGACGAGATCCTCTCGGCCGCGCGCGAAACCGCGACGCTCGGTGCCTCGGAGTTCTGCATCGTGGCCGCGGTGAGAGGCCCGGACGAGCGATTGATCGCGACCGTCCTCGAGGCGACGAAGCTCGTTCGCGACGAAACCGGGCTGAACGTTGCGGCCAGTCTCGGCATCCTCACGCGCGCTCAGGCTCAAGAGTTGGCCGACGGAGGGGTACACCGCTACAACCACAACCTCGAGACCGCGCGCTCGTTCTTCCCTCAGATCGTCACTACACACTCGTGGGAGGAGCGTTACGACACTTGCATGCTCGTGCGCGAGATGGGGATGGAGCTCTGTTGCGGCGCGCTGCTCGGGATGGGCGAGACTGACGAGCAACGCATCGAACTGATCACGGAGTTGCGCGCTGTGGAACCAGCCGAGGTGCCACTCAATTTCCTCAACCCCCGGCCCGGCACTCCGCTCGCGTCGCGCCCTCTCGTCGAGCCGCTCGAGGCTCTCAAATGGATCGCACTGTTCCGGCTGGGCCTTCCGAGCGTGATCCTGCGTTACGCCGGGGGCCGCGAGGTCACCCTGAGGGACCTTCAAGCGATGGGCATGACCGCGGGAATCAACGCATTGATCGTGGGCAATTACCTCACGACGTTGGGGCGTTCGCCCCAGGAAGACATCCGCATGCTCGACGACCTCCGGATGCCGATAGGGATGCTCTCGAAAGTCATCTAGTGCGGGGCAAGTTCTGCTCCGGTTGTGGGCGTGACTCATCGATCTGCTCGGGTGATTGCGCGCCCACCCTCGACCCGCCACGCTTCTGCGAGGAGTGTGGTCGCAAGCTCGAGGTGAAGATCAGCCCCTCGGGTTTCGTCGCCACTTGCGGGCGGCACGGTCAACAAATGACTAGTTAAAACGAACCAGCCCTTGACTATTTCTCGACAACCCCGGAATAGGTCGCGTTCATCCGGGCAATATCCCTCTATGCGAACCAGCATCGCGCTCCCCTTGGATCTCGGTTCGGCGGTCGCGGCGCGCGCCTACATCGAGCGCGCCTTGAACGAAACCATCGAGCGGGATGTGCTCGAGGACGCGCGCCTGCTCGTCAACGAGCTCGTGACGAACAGCGTCAAGCATTGCGACGGATCGGGCCAGGTGACCCTGACCGTTAGCACCCATCCCCAGCGGGTGCGGGTCGAGGTTCACGACCCCGGCTCCGGATTCACTCCCCCCACCGGTCACCCGGACCTGTCGTCTACCTCCGGGCGGGGCCTCTTCCTCGTGGATCGTCTCTCCGACCGCTGGGGAGTGAGCAACGACGGCCTGACCTGCGTCTGGTTCGAGCTCGACCGTTCCGGCGCTTAGCCCTCGGAACGCTCCTCGTCCGGCTCTAATGCCGGCGCGGTGGGTTCGTCCACGCTCACGTTCCCGGGCCCCTCGGTGTCTTTGCCCCTGGACACCTCGGTCGGCTCCTTGGTGCCGGGCAGTGGCAGGTCGCCGCCCTCGTTCAGATCGTCGGCCCTCTGAGACATCGCTCCCCCTCCCGAAATGACGGTGTTTTCGCCTTCGCAGGCTTGATTCGTCATACCCTTTAGGCGTGAAGGCATGCCCCAACTGCGGGGAGCAGAATGCCGACAAGGCCCGGTTCTGTCAGGTCTGCGGCACCAAGCTCGCCGTCGACGAAGAGGCACCGGTCCCCGCCGAGGTCCGAAAGACGGTCTCGGTCGTCTTCTGCGACCTGAAGGGCTCGACCTCCCTGGGCGAGAGCGTCGACCCGGAGACCCTCCGGCGGGTGATCGCCCGCTATTTCAACGACATGAAGCTGGTCCTCGAGCGCCACGGCGGCACGGTCGAGAAGTTCATCGGCGACGCCGTCATGGCCGCTTTCGGGGTCCCCGTCCTCCATGAGGACGATGCCCTGCGGGCGGTGAGGGCGGCCATGGAGATGCAGACCGCGATGGCCTCCATGAACGTGGACATCGAGCTCGAGTTCGGAGTCACCCTGGCGGCCCGGATCGGGGTCAACACCGGAGAGGTGATCGCCGGCGATCCCTCCGCGGGGCACGGCTTCGTATCGGGAGATGCGATCAACGTCGCAGCCCGTCTGGAGGCGGCGGCCGATCCAGGGATGGTCTTCATCGGCGAGCCGACCTACAAGCTCGTGCGTGACGCGGTAAAGGTCGAGCCCGTTCCCGCGCTGACGCTGAAGGGCAAAGCCGAGCCGATGCCGGCGTTCCGGCTGCTCGAGGTGATCCCCCACGTGCTCGGCTCGTCGCGTCGCCTCGACTCGCCGCTCGTCGGGCGCGAGGAAGAGCTTCAGCAACTCGTGCAGATCTTCGAGCAGTCGATCGCCGAGAAGAGCTGCCGGCTCGCAACGATCTACGGCAACGCGGGAACGGGGAAGTCGCGCCTGATGGCGGAGTTCTGCGGAGGCGCGCAAGAGAAGGCAAAGCTCGTGCGCGGTCGTTGTCTCCCCTACGGCGAGGGCATCACGTTCTGGCCGGTTGCGGAAGCCGTGAAGGAGCTCTGCGGGATCACCGAAGAGGAGACTCCCGACCAGGCGATGGCCAAGATCTCCGCGCTGATGCCGGAAGGCGAGGAGAGTCGCCTCGTCACCGATCGCATCGCCGCGGCGATCGGCATCACCGAGACCGGCGGAGATACACAAGAGACCTTCTGGGCAGTGCGAAAGCTGCTCGAGCACGTGGGAGCCGAAGGGCCGCTGCTCGTCGTGTTCGACGACATCCACTGGGCCGAGCCCACGATGCTCGACCTCATCGAGTACGTGTCGAGCTTCAGCCAGGGCGTCTCGATGATGCTGTTGTGCCTCGCGCGTCGCGACCTGCTCGACACGCGTCCCTCCTGGGGCACCGGGTCGACGTCGATGTTGCTCGACCCACTCGGGCCCGAAGTCATCGGAAAGCTGATCGAGAACCTCCTCGGCCAAGCCCAGATGCCCGAGATCATGCGTCGCAAGATCACCGAGGCCGCCGAAGGCAATCCCCTCTACGTCGAAGAGATCCTGAGGATGCTCATCGACGACGGAGTCCTGGCGCGCGAGAACGGGCACTGGCGTCCGCAGGGCGACCTCGCCGACATCTCGATCCCACCGACGATCTCGGCTCTGCTCACCGCGCGTCTCGATCGACTCAACATGAACGAACAGGGCGTCATCCAGCGCGGTGCAGTCATCGGGCGCGAGTTCTGGTGGGGCGCGGTGTCCGAGCTTTCGCCCGAAAGTCTCCGCCCGCACGTCGGCGGCCACCTGCAGATGCTCGTACGCAAGGAGCTTGTCAAACCCGACCAGTCGAGCTTCGCCGGCGAGGACGCCTTCAAGTTCGGACACATCATGATCAGAGATGCCGCCTATCAAGGGATGCCGAAAGAGCTGCGCGGCGAGTTGCACGAACGCTTCGCAACGTGGCTCGAACGCAAGGCAGGCGACCGCTTCCGTGAGTACGAGGAGATCCTCGGCTACCACCTCGAACAAAGCTTCAAGCTGCGCGAAGACCTGGGCCTCGTAGACGACCGCGTCCGCGACTTGGGCATGCAAGCCGCCGAGAGACTCGCCTCAGCCGGGGGCCGCGCCTTCAATCGTGGCGACATGCCTGCCGCCGCCAACCTCCTGGGTCGAGCGGTGGCACTTAGGCCGGCCCGAGACCCGAAGCGCATGCAACTGGCCATGGATCTTTCGGATGCGCTCATGGAGATCGGCGAGATCAAACAAGCGGAAACGGTGTTGGACCAAACCATCCGCGTGGCTGATGCGATCGACGACAAGGCGATGGGCGCTAGAGCGAAACTGCAGCGCTCCCGCCTCAAGACGTACTCCGGGGACGAATCCTGGAAGGAAGAGGCACTTCACTCGGGAGAGCTCAAGCAGATCCTCGAGTCACTGAATGACGACGAAGGTCTCGCTCGCTACTACCTGCTTCAGGCCGAAGCCCATTGGGACGACATGAATCACGCGGGAACGGACGAAGCACTCGAGCAGGCGCTCAAGTATGCAAAGGCCGCCGAGCGCAAGGTCGATGAGGCGCGCATCCTTTCCTGGCTGGCCTCGTCCCAATTCTGGGGACCCACAAACGTCGATCTGGCGATCGAGCGCTGCGAGCAGATACTCAAGGACAGCAAAGGTCAACGCCTCGTTGAAGCTCGTTGCATGCTCCGAATAGCAGGTCTGCAGGCGATGAGAGGACGGGCCGAGCAGGCAAGGCTGCTGCTTGCCACGAGTAGGGCCGTTAATACCGAGCTCGGGATGAGCCTCTCTCTTGCGACGAGCACTCAAGAGGGGGCGATGATCGAGATCTTCTCAGGAGATCTGCCGGCGGCCGAGAAGGAGCTTCGCCAGGGCTACGAGTCGTTCGAACAGATGGGTGAGAAGGGTTACCTCGCGACGAGCGCTGCGATGCTCTCGGATGTGCTCTACATGCAGAAGCGTTTCGACGAAGCTGAAGAGTTCACGAAGATCAGCGAGGAAGCGGGAGGTGACATAACCGAGTGGGGACCAACTCGAGCACGGGTGCTGGCCCGGCGAGGGGAAGTCGAGAAGGGTGTTGAGCTCGCCAGGGACGCGGTTATGGAGGCCTCGGAAACAGACGACATACGGTTGCGAGGCGACACCTTCTTGGCTCTGGCCGAAGTTCTCTATCTGCACGACTTCAAAGAAGATGCCGCGCTCTTTGTCGAGAAGGCACTGGTGCTGTACGAGAAGAAGGGCATCCAATTCTCGATAAAGAGAGCCAACAACCTATTGAGAGCTCTAAAACCCACGGACCAAACAAGTCAGGCTTCTTAGGCCCAAGTAACCTTCGAACGAATGAGTAGAGCATGGGTTGGCTTGATCATTGTCGTCATCTCATTCGCCGGATGCTCTTCCGACGAGACCCCTGACGAACCTTCTACTCGGCAGCCGGGCGAAACGACTGATGCCGTTTCGTTTTGGAACCGGCAGATCAACAGCACCGTCGTGGGCGTTGGATTCCTGTTCCCCGGGGACGCCGCCGTACATCAGGCCATCGCCCACACGGCAATCTACGATGCCGTCGTTGCGATCGAAGGCGGCTACGAACCGTACGCAGATCCCATCGAAGCCTCATCATCAGCTTCGACCGATGCAGCCGTTGCCGCCGCGGCACACGACGCGCTTGTGGCGATGTTCCCTGAGCAGACGGATCGCTTAGACGAGACGTACCAGTCGTTCTTGAGCGAGATTCCCGGAGGGGACGCCAAAGAAGCGGGCGTCGGTGTCGGAGAAGCTGCGGCAGCCAATCTTCTCGAGCGACGGAAGGAAGATGGACGCGATTACCCTCCCGATTTCCAGGGGACCGACCGCGCACCAGGGACGTTCCGGCCAACCCAACCCGATGCACCCTTGGGATCCGGGCTTGGCCGCGTTGACCCATTCGCCATGGAGACGTCCAGCGACTTCAGGCCAAAGGGTCCCCCGCGCCTCACGAGTCGCCGATACGCCGGGGATCTAAGAGAAGTGGCTCTCCTCGGAGAAGTAGGGAACTCCGCTCGCTCGAAGGAGCAGACTGCTATTGCAAGGTTCTGGACCGATCATCCGGTAGCCCAATTCAACCGTTCGCTCCGCCTGCTCGCCGGACAACTCGACATGCCGACCCTGGAGCAAGCTCGAATATTCGCCGCTACATCGGTTGCAGGAGCCGACGCGTTGATCGGTTGCTTTGAGACCAAGTACCACTACCTTTTCTGGCGACCGATACATGCGATTCGCCGGGCCGGCGAGGATGGGAATCCGAGGACCGCGCCCGACAAGACGTGGTCGCCGCTAATACCGACACCCAATCACCCGGACTATCCCTCGGCTCACGCGTGCTACTCGACCGCGGTGGCCACAGTCATTGACTCCCTTGTCGAGGAGACTTTCGACCTCACTATTACGAGTCGGATCACCGGCCGCGCCCAGACTTACGCTTCTATCGATGAATTGCTCGATGAGATAGACGACGCCAGGGTTTGGGGGGGGATCCATTTCCGCTCGGCTACTCGGGATGGGCGCTTCATCGGGGAGTCTGTGGCAAAGCTGGTGGTTGAGAATTTCTTCCTTCCGAGCGATTAGGCCCTAACTTTGCGCGTTGGCGTCCATATGTGGACGTATTCGCGCGAAGAACGAGCCATCGCTCGTGGATCCCGGGAAAGGACGCCCGGCAGGACTCCCTGGGGCCCTTCTAGAAGTCCTTAGTCCAGGCGAGCGAAGGAGTCCTCTTGGCATCATCGGCGGCGGCCGAGCTGCTCGACGCCCACAGTCGTAAGTTCATCACCGTTCTCCACAGCGAAGTGCTGGTGGTGCCGCGTCGTGGGGCTGTGGACGAGGAGCTGCGACGGAGGCTTGCCGCGCAGGCTCGTGTGCGGATCCATCGGATCCTCAACTCGCATGGCGCCACGGCTCAAGATCTGCCGGACGGAACGATCGTCGGGGCGTTCGGTGTCCCGACCGCGGACGAGGAGGACGCGCTGGCCGCGGTCCGAGCGGCTTTCGCTATCAAGGCGGACATCTCATCCATCGAGGAAGGTCTCCCAGACGAGCGAGCGGTGGACCTTTCAGTTGTGACCACCATCAACACGGGCGAGACCCTGATCCACGATCAGGGGATCGTCACCGGCCCCTCGCTCGAAGCTGCCATCCGCTTGTCTGACACGGCCGCGCCGGACGAGATACTCATCGGTGCTCACACCTTCCGCCTGGTGGCGGGGGCCGTCGATGCCGAGCCTCTGGAAACCTCGCCTTCCACGATCCCCGCCCTTCGTGTCACAGCTCTCGCGCCCAACGCCAAGAGTTTGGCGATCGGGCAGAAGGATGCTTTCGTCGGGCGAGGCCAAGACCTCATGTTCCTTCAGGACGCGCTCGGCGCCGCGCTGGCGAGAAGATGCATCCGGGTCTCGCTGATGGGCGAGGCTGGGATAGGCAAGTCCCGGTTGATCCATGAGTTCGCCGGCATGCTTGCACCCGATATCCACGTGGTCTGGGGTCGGTGTCCGCCTCACGCTGGGGCGCCTCTTCACCCGTTGCTCCAGCTCACTCCCCAACTGATAGGTCTTCCAATCTCGTCCGATCCCGCGCGTGATCGCCCGGCTGAGAGTCGAGACCGAGGGAACTCAGGATGCCGATCTATTGATCGATCGTGTGGGGCAACTCCTTGGGCTGCGCGAGCATGCACTCACGGTCCCCGAAGTCTTCTGGACGATCCGCTCACTGCTAACGCACGCGGCGAGCATGAGACCTCTCGTCATCATCCTCGACGACCTGCAGTGGGCCCAGAGATCCCTGCTGGACCTCCTCGAACATGTCGCCCTGTGGTCTTGGAACGTTCCGCTTCTCCTCGTTGGCGCCGGTCGCCCCCAGCTCGAGCAGATCAATCCGGCGTGGGCAACGTCTGATGCGCAAGCAAGATCCCACCGGCTTGCGCCTCTGTCCCCACCTGCTGCCAGGGAGCTGATCGAGCTCCTTCTTCCCGGCATCGACGATCGAGCGACCGATTACGTAGCGGCCCACACCGGAGGAAACCCTCTCTTCGTCGAACAGATGTTGATGATGCTCATCGAGGGTGAGGTCCTCACTCAGCACGAAGACGCATGGTCGTTCTCGTCGGGCGAGCCCGCTGTGATGATCCCGGCGACGATCCAAGCGTTAATCGCGTCACGACTCGACCGCCTAGCCGATGACGAGCGTGCCGTGCTTCAGCATGCCTCGGTCTCCCCCGGCTCGTTCACCCGAGGGGATATCGCGGCGCTCGCACCCCACCTGGGCGACATCCTCAATCAGACGATCCATCGACTGCTGGTGAAAGACCTATTGAGGCCGGTCCCGTCGAGGACCCTGGGCGAGGATGGCTATGCCTTCGTGCACGATCTCGTGCGTCACGCGGTCTACGACAGCATGACCAAGGAAAGACGCTCCGAGCTGCACGAGGTCCTCGGGCGCTACTTCATTCGACGGTGGAGCGGCGTCCGCCAGCACGACGAGGCCGCGGCACATCACTTCGAACGGGCTTACGCGCTGAGAAGCGACTTGGGCCTGCGCGACGAAAGGACGCTGGTCATCGGGGTCCTGGGGGCAGAGTCGCTGGAACGCGCTAGCTCGAACGCATTCAATCGAGGAGAACAAGATGCCGCCGTGCGGCTCGTCGAGCGGGGCCTCGAGCTCGTCCCATCGGGCGATTCGGTACACAAACGTCTGATGGCGCTCGAGGCTTCGATCAAGGGTGACGGATAGCCAACCCGCTCACATGTTGTTGCGCTTCATCGTCGTCTTCTTCTTCTCACATGACTTCAGATCGTTCTTGCCCTCGGCTAAGTAGCAGGTGTCTGTGCCGGGTCCCCCGTCGTAGCCGTTCTTGCCTTCGTTGCCCTCCAGACCGTCCTTACCGGGTCCACCCTTGAGCTTGTCGTTGCCTTCGTCGCCGCGCACCGCGTCGTCGCCGGCCGAGCCTTCGAGGCTGTCGTTGCCGAAGTCGCCGTCGACGTAGTCGTTGCCCGCGCCTCCGAAAGCCTTGTCGGGTCCGCTCCGACCAAGCACGGTGTCCTTGCCGTCCCCACCGTCGAGGGTGTCATTGGACGCGGTCTGCGTCTGTTGGGTCAATACCGGCCGGACGCTCGCCCCGGAGGGATCGCCCACCACGAGGTCGTTGCCGCCTTGGCCCGATACGTTGTCGGCCCCCTCGCCGCCCTGGAGAGAGTCGTCGCCGGCACCACCCGTGATCGTGTCGTTGCCCGCTCCCCCGTCGGCGCTGTCGTTGTCATCTCCGCAGTCGATGACGTCGTCGCCCTCGCCGCCCAGGATCACGTCGACGCCGTCGCCGCAATCGATCTGATCGTTGCCGAGCCCACCATCGGCGTCGTCGTTGCCGGTGCCGCAGTCGATCACATCGTCGCCGTCTCCCCCATCGATGTCGTCATCGCCCTCTCCGCAGGTGACCTTGTCGTTGCCCGCGCCGGACAGAACGGTGTCGTTCCCGCCGGCGCCGCAATCGATCGTGTCGTTGCCGTCACCGGTGATGATGAGGTCGTCACCCTCCGTCCCCACAATGACGTCGTCCCCGGTCGTCCCGCACGTAGCACCGGGGTTGCCCTGACATTCGGGCGCGGGCGGGGGACCCCACGTGACCGAGGCGGTCGCCTGCGGCTCGTCGGGCTGCTGCACGCCATCGGCGTTTCGATCTGCGAACGCAGTTACGGTGTCTTGGCCTGCGTTGGGACCCGCATAACTGAACGAGAAGTTGCCGTCGGCGCCGGTCGCGCCCTGGCCGGACGCGACGTTCGCGCCGGCCACCGACCAGACGACGATCCCGCTGGGGAAGGGATTGTTGAACTGATCGCGCACGTTCGCGGTCAGCGGATGTGTGCCACCCTGGCTAACCGATGCGCTGGTGGGAGCCAACGAGATGGAGCTAGCGATCGACGCTGGGGCGAGCATCTCCACGGCCCCCGAGTCGCACAGAACGGATCCGTTCTTGTCGACGTCCTGTGGTCGTGCCACACCCCGTTGGTCACTTCCCGGCGGAGGGCACGAAGCGGTAACGGCTTCGAGCGCCGCGCTCCCCGGCTGAAGCTCGTGGGTTTGAGTGGTTCCGCCGGTTAAGGCCAGCGGGCTCAATCTCGGGTCCTGACTCGGCTTGTCCCCCGTTCCCGTTAGCGAGCAGGAGGCGTCGTTGGCGACGTTGTAACCCTGGGATATCCACGTCGGCGCGTTACCGATCACGCAGTTCTGGGGTGTGTTGTTGGAGATAATCGAAGCGCGCGGTCTGACCGCCATTCCCCCAACCCCGGCCACGCCACCGCCGGTGGCTGCCTGTGTGATCCCCCCGCCCTGATTGAAGGCGATCGTGGTGTGATCCAGCGTGAGAGTCGCGGTCGTGTTGCCGAAGGCATGGATCCCGGCTGCCGAGGGGGCCGAGTTACCACTGACGGTCACGTTCTGGAGGTTGGTCGCCGCCTGGACGGCGAGACCACCGCCGATCATCGTGGCGCTGTTCGAAGAGATCGTCGAGCCCGTAAGGTCCAGGGCTCCTTCTGCGTAGATGCCTCCTCCTATCCGTGCACCGTTCTGTGCAAAGGTCGAGCTCGTAATAGTTGTCTTGACGATGTTTTCGACGTGCAGCCCGCCTCCGTCGGTGCTCGCGGTGTTCGATTGGATCGTGGAGCCGGTGATCTGCAGCGAGGGTCCCTCGCTGTAGATCCCGCCGCCGTCGCCCGCGCTCGTGTTGCTCGTGACGTTGCTGTTCGTGAGAGTAAGAGCGTCGTCGGCTTTGATCGCGCCACCCCTGTTGGTGGCAGTGTTCTGTGACAGAGCCACGTTGCTCAGCGTCGTCGCCGAATCGCTCCTGATCCCGCCGCCCTCGGTCACGTTACCGCCGTTGCGGATCGCCAGCCCCGAGATGCTGACGGCGCCCCCGGTGATATCCATGACCCGGTCTTTGGGATTGGTGTTATTCGTGACGATCGAGGCGGTGGGACCGGCGCCCGTGATGATCACTTCGGCGGTGATGTCGAGATCGCCCTGGGTGTCGCCACCTGCCCCGGGGATCGTCAGCGTGATACCCGGCGCCGGCGTGGACGGGATCACGATGGTTTGGACGCCCGCCCTGGCATTCGATTGGATAACGGCGGCTCGGAGCGTGCACTGATCGCCTGGGGACCCTGGAGCTGTGTTGGTGTCGCAGACGCTGTCGGTAGTTGTCTGATCGACCTGGTCGACGTTCAGCACGTTAACTGTGTAGGTATGGGACGGCTGCGCCTCAGCGCTCCCCAACAGGGGAGGTGGCCCCGAGACCGATAGAGCCGCCACGAGCGCGCCGCCGAGCAGCACGTTACGCAGACGCAGGTTCCAACGTGGTCGAATCATCCCGATATCACCCTGCCTGCTGGGAACTGCTTTGGCTACCCACTAGGAACGATTTTCCATGAGCCTCTCGTTTAGAGAACGGCATTCCCCTACATATTGTTGCGTTTGAGACTCGTCTTCTTCTTTTCGCACGATTTGAGGGCGTTCTTGCCCGTGGCTATGTAGCACGAGTCCGTGCCCGGGCCCCCGTCGTAGCCGTTCTTGCCGAGGTTTCCCTCGAGGGCATCCTTGCCCGGCCCACCCTTGAGTTTGTCGTTGCCTTCATCCCCTCGGATCGCGTCGTTGCCGACGGACCCGTCGAGGGAGTCGTTGCCGAGGTCGCCGTCCACGTAGTCGTTGCCGGTTCCGCCGATGGCGGTGTCATCGCCCAAACGGCCCAGCACCACGTCTTTGCCCGCACCACCGTCGAGGATGTCGTTCGAGGCGGTCTGGGTCTGCAAAGAAGCGGCCATGCGCACGCTCGCTCCCGTCGGGTCGCCAACTAGGAGATCGTTGCCTCCGTCGCCGTGAACCGTGTCGGCACCTTCGCCGCCCTGGACCGAGTCGTCGCCCTCGCCACAGAGGATCGAGTCGTTGCCCGCCCCGCCGTCGGCGCTGTCGCTGTCGTTCCCACAAGCGATCGCATCGTCGCCCTCGCCACCTTGGATCACGTCGGTGCCGTCACCACAATCGATGTCGTCGTTGCCGGCGCCGGTGTCCACGTCGTCGTTGCCGGCCCCACAGTCGACGACGTCGTCGCCCTCGCCGGTCTCGATCTTGTCGTCGCCCTCTCCGCAGTTGACGGTGTCGACCCCGGCTCCGGAGATGACGGTGTCGTTGCCTCCACCGCAATCGATCGTGTCGTTGCCGTCGCCGGTGATGATCACGTCGTCACCGTTGGTTCCGACGATGTTGTCGTCGGCGGTGGTTCCGCACACCGCTCCCGGATTCCCCTGGCACTCGGGCGCGGGAGGCGGGCCGGGCTGCTTCCAGGCCACCTTGACCGTACCCATCGGCTCGTCTGGTTGGCGCTGCCCATCGGCGGTCTTGTCGGCGAACGCCTCGACCGTGTCCTGGCCGGGGGTCGAACCGGAATAGTTGAGGACGTACTTCCCGTCCGGCCCGGTCATCCCGGTTCCGTTGGTGCTGTTGGCTCCGGTGACGGAGAAGACCACCTGACCGTTCGGGTAGGGGTTGTTGAACTGATCGCGCACCACGACGGTGACCTCGTGGGGCTCACCGAGGATGTGGATCGCGTCCGGCGGGCTCAGCTCGATGGCCGAGACGACTCGCGGCGGAGGAAGAATCTCTACCGCACCTGCGTCGCACTGAGGGGTTCCGTTGTAGTCCGCATCCTGGGCACGGGCGATCCCTCGCTGATCGGCAGCCGGGCACGGCAAGGACGAGGCCTCGACCGCGGGGCTACCGCTCGCGGGCTCGTGCGTCTGGGTCGCGCCGCCGTTGTTGGCGAGGGGACCGAGTTTGGGGTCCTGGCCGGGCTTGTCATCTGATGCGGTAAGTGAGCACGTCACGTCGTTCGAGACGTTCGATCCCAAGGTGATCCATGTCGCAGCGTTGGAGATGGAACAGTTCTGGGGGTTGTTGTTTCCGATGACCGATGCCCCGGGGCGCACAGCCATACTCCCCGACTGAGCGATCCCGCCGCCCGAGCTCGACCCCGAGTTGAACGCGACCGTCACGTGGCGCAGGTCCAGCGTCGCGCCGGGCCCACCCGAGGCCAAGATCCCGGCCCCCGCGGGAGCGTTGTTGGAGCTGACCGTGACGTTCGTCAAGCTCGCCGGACCCTGGACCTCGAGGCCACCGCCACCGGAAGAGGCTGTGTTGGCCGAGAAGGTCGAACCCTGGATCGTGACCGAGCCCTTCGCGTACACACCGGCTCCGTTCGAAGCCGAGTTCTGCGCGAACGTGCTGTCCGTGATCGTGGTCTGAACGGATGACTCGGTGTCCAGGCCGCCACCGTTTGAAAGGGCGGTGTTGGAGATAACCGAGGTGCTGAGAAGGTGAACCGAGGAGCTCTGGGCGTAGATCCCGGCCCCTTCCCGTGCGCTGTTGCCGGTGATCGAACCGCTCGACATCGTGACGGCAGCGTTGGCGTGGATCCCACCGCCGGTCGAAGTTGCCGCGTTCTGCTCTATGGCCACCGACGAAAGACTCGTTGGGGATCCCACGTTGATGCCGCCGCCGGCGCTCACTCCCCCACCCGCTCGCACTGTGACTCCGGTGATCGTCAAGCTCCCGGAGCGGACGTCGAGCACACGATCCTTCGGACTCGTGTTGTTCGCGATGATCGTGGACCCCATCCCGGCTCCGCTGATCGTGACGTCGCTGTTGATATCGAGGTCGCCGGTCGCGCTGTTCTCCTCGTTCGAACCGGCGATCGTCAAGTTGTATGTGCCGGCCGGGACGCTGATCGTGTCGGCTCCCGCGACGGCATTCGCCTGCTGGATCGCCGCACGCAGTGTGCACACTGTCCCAGAGCGGACCGTGGTGCAGATGCCGTCGCCGGGGCTGAAATCGGCCCCGTCGGCGGTTGAATTGACTGTGATGGTGGCCGCTCTCGCCGGGGTCGACACCATGATGGCGCCGAACACCAGACCAACGATCACCGAAACCCGCAGTCGAGCGAGCTTTCTGCTGTTCACGTCCAACCTCCGGTCGTTGTGCCCACTAGCTACTTGCCTTGGCTCGGAGAATCGACCTGGGGTTCCGACGCTTTGAGCGAATGTCGCGCACCCGACGCCGCGTTCGGGTATGAAGGCACCCAAAGGGGACACCCCTTGACTCATGCCGCGTCAGAATGGACGCTTTGGTGGTATCCCGGCGACAGCGAGGAAGGGAACCGTTCAGCTCATGGATAACGTCGTACTGCCCGAGGACCTCAAGAAGGTGGAGCTCTTGAGCACACTGCCGGAGGGGGCCCTGCAGGAGCTTGCGGTTCTCTCCACGATCAGGCATTTCGCCCCCGGCGAATTCATCTTCAAGGAAGGCGACCTGGGCGAGTCCCTGCACGTCCTCCTCGAGGGCGTCGTCAAGATCATCTCCCCCGGGCCGGACGGCCAGGATGTGACGCTCGCCACCCTCACCCCCGGCCAATACTTCGGCGAGCTCGCCGTGCTCGACCCGGCCCCTCGGTCGGCGACGGTGAAGTCGATCGACGACACGACCACCGTCGAGGTAGCCAAACAGGACCTCGAGCGCGTGCTCGACAGGGATCCCGGCGCCAGCCGGCGGATGCTGGGCACCATCGCCCGCAAGCTCACCGAGGAGCGCGAGAAGCTGAAGAGGACGAACCTCTCGCTTGACGACCAGGTGCGCGAACAGACGAGAGAGATCCGCGAGACCCAGCTCGAAGTCATCCGCCGCCTGGGCCAGGCCGCCGAGTTCCGAGATGACGACACGGGGATGCACATCTCGCGTATGAGCCAACTCGCGGCAATGCTGGGGCGAGCCACCGGTATGAGCGAGAAGCATTGCGAGCTTCTTCTCCACGCGGCCCCCATGCACGACATAGGCAAGATCGGCATCCCCGACCGCATCCTTCTGAAGCCGGGACGACTCGAGCCCGAAGAGTTCGACATCATGAAGACGCACACCACCATCGGCGAAGCCCTGCTGAAGAACAGCGCTTCCCAGGTCATGCAGTTGGCCCAGGTCATCGCGCTGTGCCACCACGAGAAGTGGGACGGGGGCGGCTACCCGCGCGGCATCAAGGGCGAAGAGATCCCCCTCGAGGCACGGCTCTGCACGATCAGCGACGTATTTGACGCGCTCACTTCCGAGCGCCCCTACAAGAAGGCATGGACGATCGACGACGCGCTCGCCGAGATTGAGAAATGCGGCGGTACCCATTTCGATCCGGAGTTGGCAAAGACATTCGTGTCGATGAAGGTCCAGATCCTCGAGACGCTCAAGCAGTGGACGGAGACCGCGGAACAGAAGGCCACGAAAGAAGCCCACGAGCGGGCGGCGGCAAACTAACCGTGCCGAACGACGCGGCAGAGGCGCTGGCTGCGGCTCCGTTCTTCGCCAGCGCATCGCCTCGTGGGTTGGCGGAACTTGCCGAACGTACGAAGCTCGCGAGCTACAGGCAGGGCGACACCATCTTCAGCCAGGGCGACCCTTCGAGATCGGTCTTTCTCATCCAGAGCGGGGTCGTCGGTATCTCCGTTCCGGGCCCGGACGGGAGCCCCGTAACCCAAGCCACCCTGCGCGCGGGATCGCTCTTCGGCGAGCTGGGCGTTCTCGCCGGCCGGGCGCGCACTGCAGGCGCAGGCGCGTTCGAGGACTGCTCCTTATGGGAGATCGAGGGCGAAGCGTTCGTGGGCCTGTTCACCTCTCAGCCGGCGGTCGCTGTCGAGGTCGTGACGTCGCTAGCGCGCTACGTGCTCGATTCCGAGGGCGTGGCCGAGGACTTGCTCTTCCTCGATCTCAAGGGGCGTCTCGCCAAGAGGCTCTTGTTCCTGGCTGGAGTAAACGGCGACAACACCGAGGGCCCGGTCGCAGACATCGAGATCGAGCGCAGCGAGCTGGCTGCGCTCGCCGGCGGCACAAGGGATGCGGTCGAGCGCATACTCGACGGCTTCGAGAAGGAGGGCGTCATCAAGCAAGGTGCGGACAGCTCGATAACCCTCCTCCGCTTGAACGACCTCGCCGAACTTAGTCGATAACCCGCCGCATGGCTCGCCAGGCGAAGCCGATCAGCACAGCCGCCATCCCCGCGATCGCCACGAGGCCGGGCCAGGTGTGGGCCCAGGTCACTTCGCCGAGGAAGCCTTGGCGCGCCAATTGGAAGACGTAGGTGACTGGGTTGAACCGCGCGACGGTTTGAAGCCAACCCGTCAACAACTCCAGCGGCATCTGGGCGGTTGAGAGGAAAACTGTTAGGAGCACGCCCATCTGCATGAGGGGTGCCGCCTGTTGGGTCTTGAAGCGCAGCGCCAGCAACAAAGCCCACGACCCTGCGACCAGGGAGAAGCCCAGGCATGCGGCGACGAGGGTCAGGGCCCCGAGCAAACCTCCATAGAAATGCGCGCCGGTGATAACCGCTATCGAAAGCATCAGCGTCGTCGGGATAAACGCCCGCAACACGGACGCGACCAGTGGCCCCGCCAACAGAGCGCCGCGCGGGGCGGGGCTTGATAGCAGCCGGTCGTAGAAACCCGATTCCAGATCTCGAGCGACACCCATACCCGTCGTGATCCCGGCGAAGGCGCTTCCCTGGACCGCGGTCATCGGGATGAACCAGTCCAGGATCTCGTCGGCGGGGAACCCGGGGAGCAGGACCAAACCCGAAAACGCGCCGGCGAACGCGATCGTCAAGAAGACGGGCATCACCACGGAAGGAACGAACGTCGAGGGGATGCGCGGGATGAGCTTCAGACTTCGAGCCGCGATCCCTCCCGCGATATTGAGGGCCGACATCAGTCCTTCGCCGCCAGACGGGATCTCAGCGCGAGGCCTGCGAGGGCGATACCCACCACGAACGTCCCCGCCGCAACCGCGGTTGCCTCCAGCCACTCGCGGAGGTCGAGTCCGACGATCACGAGGTGACGAAGCCCCTCGACCAAGTAGGTGATCGGGTTGGCCGACGCGACATCAAGGAACCAACCACTCATCAACTCTCTCGGGAAGAACGCACCCGAAAGGAATAGGAACGCGAACAACATGGGGAAACTCCCCTGCACCGCCTCTGCAGATCCGGTCCGCAGCGCGAACGCGACCGCGATGCCCCCAACCCCGGCCGCGAACACAGCCATCGTCACCGAGATCAACGCCATCGCGGCGAGTCCGCCCTCTATCGGCGTTCCCAGCAGGAGGACGATGGTGAGGTAGAGCCACGATTGGAAGAAGCCCATCGAAGTTGCGCCCGCCACCCGGCCAACCAGGATCGAGGTCCGGGAGACCGGAGATGCGACGAGGCGATCGAAGAAGCCCCCCTCGATGTCGGTCGCCATGTCGGCTCCCGATGCGACCGCCCCGAAGAGCGAGCCTTGGATGATCGTGGCCACCACGAGGAACTGCAGGAACGAGTCCACAGGCGGGAAGCCGGGAATCTCGACCGACCGCCCCAGCGCGGCCGAGGTAAGGGCCATGAAGAGCAGCGGGAACAAGATCGCTGGAACCGAAGCCGTCGGTCGCCGAAGTGTGTTGGAAAGAGCGCGGCGACTGAGCGCGAGGTATGCGGCCGACGTGCTCATTCGATCACGGGTGTGGGGGTCGCGGCCCCCTCGAGGCGGCGGCCGGTCGCCTGTTGGAAGACGTCGTCGAGCGTCGGTGAGTGGAGCTCGAAACCTTCAGTGACGATCCCCGCCTCTTCCAGAGCCCGGGCGACCGCACCCACCTGAGCCGCGCCTTCGGGCAATCGGATCGAGATGTAGCCCGTCGAGTCGGGAACGGACTTGCCGAACTCGAGCAGCGAGCCTTCTGCCGTCACCCGATCGACCCCCGGCGCGAGCGCGACGCGCAGTGTCGGGTCCCCCACCTGTGACTTCAGATGGGATGGCGTTCCCTGCGCAACGATCTTGCCGTCGTCGATGATCGCGATGCGTCCGGCGAGCTGATCGGCTTCCTCCATGTACTGAGTCGTGAGGAAAACGGTCGTGCCCGACTCCGTGTTGAGCTTTCTGACCTCGTCCCACAGCGTTCTCCGAGAGTTGGGGTCTAGACCCGTGGTCGGCTCGTCGAGGAACAGAACCTCCGGTTCATGGACGAGAGCGAGGGCGAGATCGAGCCGCCGCCTCATCCCTCCGGAGTACGTACCGACCCGTCGATCGGCGGCGGCAGACAGCCCGACGAGCTCCAGAAGCTCGTCGCCCCTCCGCTTGGCCTCTGCCTTTGGGATGCCATGCAGGATCGCCTGGAGGTCCAAGAGCTCGCGACCCGACATGAGCGGATCGATCGCCGCGTCTTGCAACGCGACGCCGATCGCGCGCCTCACCTCGTTCGGATTCCGTACGACATCGTGACCGGCCACGTAGGCACGGCCGGCCGTCGGCGTGAGCAGCGTGGTCAGCATCCGAACCGTGGTCGACTTGCCGGCGCCGTTCGGGCCGAGGAACCCGAAGACCTCCCCGGTCGCGACGGCAAGATCGACCCCCGCAACGGCTTCGATGTCTCCGAATCTGCGCACCAGACCCTCGGTGAGGATCGGCTGCTTGATCGCACCCATGCCCTTCTCTAACACCTGCGGGAGCGAGGTGATTCGCGGGGTGGGCTCGGCCGGACCGCAGAATCCTCAGTCGAAGCGACCGCGGCTCGCCTTGGCGGCAACCAGCTTCTCGAGGAACTGCTCGTAAGTGAGCCCCTCGGGGACACCTGCCACCTTGGCGCGCAGACGCGTGGCCAGGTCTTGAGCGAGCCGCGACCGGGCCTCTGGCACGAGCGACTCCCGGCGCTCGAGGAATCGCTTGACCGTGCCCGCTTCCTCTGTTGTGACACGACTGACGTCCCAATGCACGAGTTCGCCCGGTGCTTCGGGCGGCGCCTCGAAGACAGGCATCTTCGGGGCCTTCGCCTCCCTGATGACAAGTGTCCCGGCGGCGAGATCACCTAGTCGTTGATTGCGCCCGGACAGGAGGATGCTGACGACGCCGACCAGGTAGCCGCTTGGAAGAAAATCCACCACGCGCATCATGTTGCGGATCGCGCTCGCCTTGAACCCGATCGGGTGGCCCGTGTCTCGCACGACCTTGATCCCGGTAGCCCTCTTACCCGGGGTCTTGCCCGAGCCGAGCGTCTCGAATGCGACGTCGTAACCCCAGGTTGCGAAGAAGACGACCAGCGAGAACACCGCGACCCCGAGCGCCGGCCCGCTACCGTCCGAGACCAAGCCTCCGCCCGTGACCGCAAACGCGGCGGCGGTCACTAGGATGGCTTGCAGGATGGCATCGATCATCGCAGCGAGGAAACGTGAACCCAACCCGGCAAGGACGATGTCGAGGTCCACGCCCTCCGGAGTCGCGATAGTGACCCGATCCTCGTACCGCATCCGGTGAACCTAGAGCACTTCATCAGGCTGAGGCAGCCGGCTTGGGCCGAGCTCGATTCGTTGCTCGGGTCCGCGCGGCGTCGGCCTGAGCGGCTTGGTGCGTCCGGGGTCAGGAAGTTGGGGTCGCTTTATCGAGGTGCGATCGCCGATCTCGCGCGGGCTCGGCGTAGTTGGCCGGGGGATCCGATCGTGGATCATCTCGAGAGGCTCGTGGCTCGGGCACACAGCGCCGTGTATCAGGCCGAGCCCCAACGCACGACGTTGACATCGTTTCTTACTCGCGAGTATTGGCGGTTGATCGCGGGGCGCCCGGTTCTGATCGCGATCGCCACGGTATTACTGCTTGCTCCCGCGATGTTGGCGGGTATTTGGGCCGTCAACGATCCGGGCAAGGCCGGTGGCCTCGTGCCCGAGGAGTACCAGGCCGTGACCCAGCCACGGACCGATGATCAAAACCTCGATCTCAGCCTCGAGGCCGAGATCGGCTTCTCCACTGCGATCTTCACGAACAACGTGCGCGTCTCGTTCCTGGCGTTCGCCGGCGGGATCTTGTTGGGGCTGGGCACCGCCGTCGTGCTGGTCTACAACGGGACGTTCTTCGGCGCGATCGCGGGTCTCGCGATCGGAGCCGGCAACGGGGGGCCATTTTTCGAACTGGTCAGCGCACACGGCGTTCTCGAACTGTCTTGCATCATCGTTACCGCCGCAGCAGGCCTTCGGATCGGCTGGGCTTTGATCGAGCCCGGGCGGCGGAAGCGCGTAGATGCTCTAGTCGCCGAAGGCAAAGATGCCGTCGCCATCGTGCTCGGTACCATCCCTTGGCTGGTGCTGGCCGGCTTGGTCGAAGGCTTCATAACGCCCCGCGGCATCGGACTGTTGCCCGCCGTCTCCTTCGGATGGGCGCTGGCGGGGATCTTCTGGGGTCTTGTTGCCTGGAGGGGGACGGCTGCAGTTACAAGCGAGCCATAGCCTTTGCCTGAAGGTATGCGGACACGCAAGCTACGCCGAGCCTGCCTGCCGATGCTTCAATCACCTGAGTTCCGGTGGACGAGAGCGCGCGCACTGCTGCAGCGTGTGCGTCTAGAACGTCCAGAGCCGCTGCGGCCGCGAAGACATCCAGGGGCTTGTCCGGCGGGGTGGTCATCAATGCGTCCAGATCGGGGTCGCGCACGCTTGCGACCGCGACGGCGTGGCGTCGAGCGAGGACTGGAAGCGCTTCCACCAATGGCCGAGCCGCGCCCTCTTCGAGTAGATCGGTGAAGACGATGATGAAGGATCGTTTAGAGCCGCCCACCATGCGAAAGGCGAGCTCGTAGTCGCTGTCGACACGCCGAGGTTCCAGATCGAACAATGCGCGCACTATCGAGTCTCCGCCGCCGCGATGGGGGCGAACCGAACGCCGGATTCTCCGAGTCGAAGGCGGTCGCGCCACACCGGTCGCCGACGACGTCGGCAACGAGCGCGATCGCAGTGACTGCGTCCATCGCAGCGTCGAGACGGGTCAGGTCGCCGATCGGGGCCCACATCAAGCGGCCGGTGTCGACCAAACAGATGACGTCGCGATCCTGTTCGATCCTGTATTGATTGCTCATCGGGCGTCCGACCCTGCTGGTGGCCATCCAATTCACCTGGCGGATGTCGTCGTCGGGTAGGTAGTCACGGATCGACTCGAAGTCGGTTCCGAGCCCGAGGGGGCCGCGCGTCATCCGGCCCGCCTCTCGGAAACGCCCCCGACGTACCGCCAGTGCGATGCGCCGGGCGGCCGGAAGATCGGGATAGACCAGCAACTCGAAGTCATCGGCCGCCCGGTGGTACCAGCGGCCGAGACCCAAAGGCCCGTCACGCCTTACCGCGACCCGGCCCAGCGTGTGCTTGCCGCGCCGCCGGGCTCGCAGCAGCGCCCGCAACCCGCCGTCGCCTTCCGCAGGGGTCACCGACACGTCCGGAGGTGCAGGTTGTCGAAGCCTGACCGTTCCGACAGCACCGGCGTGGTCCTCGATCTCGATCGCGAGGTCGACGTCATAACCCCGGGACACGATCCGCGGCACTTCGCGGTGTACGAGGATCGGATCCCGGACGGCGAGTGCATCCCCTACGACCAGACCGACCAGCACCACAACCCCAACGGCCGTCAGCCACACGGGCAGCATGAGTGCCGCCAGGGCGATCCCGGCCCCCACAAGAGCGGCCCGGGTGGTGGGGCTCAACGGGGCACGGGGACCGAGCCCAAGGCGGCGCGCACTGCATCGTCGGGCCTATAGCGCTCGAGCTCCGCGTCCGGGTTCAGGATCAGACGGTGACGGAGGACGGGTGGAGCGACGCGCTCGACGTCGTCGGGCGTCACGAAGTCGCGTCCCTCCAGGCGGGCCGCGGCACGCGAGGCGGCCAGCAGATGAACCGCGGCGCGGGGGCTGGCTCCCAAAGCGACGCTCGGCAACGTTCGCGTGGCTCGGACGACAGCCACGATGTAGCCCTTGATCTCGTCTGCGACGGTCGTCGAATCGACCATCGAGCGCATGCTTCGCAACTGCTCCTCGGAGACGACGCGCTCGATCGAAGGAGCGGCTGCAGGTTGGACGCCGCGATGCGGCAGCTCGAGCATCGCCAGCTCGTCGGATTCCGGGGGGTACCCGATGTCGATCTTGAACAAGAAGCGGTCCAGTTGGGCTTCCGGGAGCGGATAGGTGCCCTCGTATTCGATCGGGTTCTGGGTAGCGATCACGAGGAACGGCTCGGGCAACGGGTGGCTCTCGCCTTCAACCGTCACCTGACGTTCTTGCATGCCTTCGAGCAACGCCGACTGGGTCTTGGGCGGCGTTCGATTCACCTCGTCGGCAAGCACTACTTGGCTGAATATCGGCCCGGGTCGGAACGCGAGCGCATTCTCGCGGAGTGTCATGGTGCCCGTCACGTCCGAGGGGAGCATGTCCGGAGTGAACTGAAGCCGGCGGAAAGACAACCCCAAGGCGCGTGCGAGGGAGTTCGCAAGCAACGTCTTGGCTACTCCCGGGACGCCTTCGAGCAGCACGTGGCCTCCGACCGCGAGCGCAGAGACCAGCGCGTCGATGGCATCGTCGTTGCCCACGACCGCCTTGTGTACCTCGCGCGCGAGGGCGTCGCGGATCTCCCTCATCGAGTCCCTCTTACCTTCACCAGGGCACGGCCGGCCGCGAGGGCATCGTCGTCTGTTCGTATCCCCTCGAGGATGGCCCTCAACTCACTTTCGTCCAGCCCGGCGCCCACTCCGACCCGTTTGATCGACTCGGCATCCGCGTCCGCCGGCAGTCCTCCACGGCGCGCGAGGCTATCGCGGACCGCGGAGCGAACGCCGGCTAGTGCATCGTCTCTTTGGCGGCTTCTCATCAGCGTCGTCGCCATGGCATCGACGAACACCTTGCGAGGGGGCGGGAGGTCACGCGTCTCGGGTTCCGGAGGGCCGAACCGGCGGCCGCGCGCAACCAGCCACATGATCGCCGCGATCCCGAGCGCCACGAACGCGGCGCGCCAGCGAAGGGGAATAGCCGTAAGGCCGGTCGCTTCGCCGAAGCCATGAACGCTCTCCACGAACACGACCGGTCGAGAATCCTCTCCGGCGATGCCAAGTGCGAATGCCGCGTTGTCGAAGTGACCGAGATAGCGGTTCTGCAGCACGCTCGTGTCGGCGATCATCACGACGGTCCCAAGCCCCGGGGTCGCGAGAAGTGCGGTCGCATCCCGCCCTCGTCCCATGATGGGCAGGGCGCCTCTGGGCTCGTCCCAGGAACCGACGCCGTTGGCGCCTACGATCGTCACTCCCGCGTTCTCGGGCACGGGCGCGATCGGTCGCTGTGCCGTAACCCCGGTCCCCGACCAGCTCGGCGCGCGGCCCAGGGCAAGCTCGAGCCAGCGCTCTCCACTCGGGCCGGTGACGACCAGACGTCCGCCTTGCTCGACGAAATCACCCAGTGCCCTCGCTTGCTCCTCCTCCGCGGGGCCCGGGTCTGCGAGCACGACGGTCGTCGAAGGAGGCAGGCCCGTCTCTGCCAGCGAGCGGCGCAACTTGACCACCGGGCGGCCTTGTCGTCGAAGAAGCTCTTCGTAGCCCGCCAGCCCATCGTGTGCGGTGGCGAACGAGGAAGATGTCGGGCCCCCCGGACCGGGACCGAGCACTTCGGCGGCGATCGCCAGGACGACGTTGACCAGGATGATCCCCGCAACGAGGAAGACCGCGACCTTCGTGGCACCCGAGCGAGCCATCAGGCAGCCTCTTCCAGGACGCGGGGCCAACCCGTTCTCGCCGCGGCGACGTCCTCAGTTGTCGGCGGGCGGTGGCCGTACACGATCTCGTCGAACGAGCGCGCTAGGTCAGCGAATGTCGCCGATCGGATCCTGCGCGCTACCTGACCGCTGGTCAGCGAAGGTCTCCACGCGATCGCTTTGGCCGACGCGAGGCGCAGCAATCCCGCCTTGAACCGCAAACGAACTGCGGTCTCCAGGTCCCCCGACGTCTCGGCGGCCGCGGCGGCGCGCTCCAGGTCGTCGGGATCCTCCCGATCCTTACTAACTCGGCCCTGGGCGCGGCCTCCACTGCGGAGGCGTCTGCGACCGATAGCCCTCGCGAGCCCCACGATGGCGGCGACGCCCCCGACGACCAACAGGGCCCAAACGGTGGCGCGACCGCCGGGCAAGGTCTCGGCCAAGGAGTCGATCACATCCGTGATCGCTTCCCCCACGGGCTGCAGCCACTCGCCCAGCTGCCGAAAAACCCCTTTTAGTGGTTGGGGAACATCTGCGGGTTGGAACCGGTCCTGCTCGAGGATCGCGTTCGCCGCGCGGCGAGCCTCCAACGCATCCACCGAGGTGGTTCCTGTGCCCCCGGAAAGCAACGCGTGCAACCGTTGCTGTAGCTCCTCGCCGCCCACTCCCCGGAGCGCGCTCTCCATGTCGACCATCCGACCATCGACCGAGTCGACCATCCGAAGCTCATGGAGTGCGCGCGGGTCGCTCGTCGCCGCGCGCGCAAGTTCCTCCAGCTCGCCGGCGGAGACCTCGCTCACGGGTGCCTCGTCAGGTGACGTTTGCGCGTTCTGGCGAGTGAAAAGCAAGTCTCGCAAGGCCGCAGGGAGCGTGCGCACTGGAAGTGCGTGCACGACTGAGAACGCCGCGAGACGCAGTCTTTTCGCCGCCAGAACGCCCCCAAATGTTGCCTGACGAGGCACTAGTTGGTGGCGGCGCTCCCACGTTCGCCGCGAGGAGCTCGAGGTCGAACCCTTCCTTGCGCACGCGAAGGTCGAAGTAGATAACGGCTATGAGAGCGGCTTGGAAGGGCGTTGTCAGCACACCCGTGATGATGTTCGCGATCGTCTGAACGATCAGGC
The DNA here is from genome assembly GCA_963786155.1 of uncultured Actinomycetes bacterium. Classification (GTDB taxonomy): domain Bacteria; phylum Actinomycetota; class CADDZG01; order CADDZG01; family WHSQ01; genus CAWAXW01. The sequence goes on from CAWAXW010000006.1 coordinate 1,726,010, forward strand.
TCATGATCGTGCTGTCACCGAGATCGGTGAACAGAAGAAAGGTGAAGCCCGCGCCGATCGCTCCTCCGAGGAGGAGCGCGAGCAGCATCCCCAGGGCTATGGCGCCGAACACCTTCCACCATCTGTGGCGTACCAACCGGAAGGACCGCCCCAGGGCGCGCCTACCCTTCAGCCCCTCCATGAGCAGGACCGGAACCGCAACCGACCAGGCCACCCACAGCCAGACTCCCGGCGCGATGAGTGCAGCAAGGGCGATCGTCGGGATGATGGTGTGGAGCATCGTGATCCAGACCGTGGACGCGACTCGGCCCCGCATGAAGCGCAGGGAATCGCGCCAGTTCGCCTCGCCTCCGAGATAGGAATCGCTTATCGCCTTGAGGCAGGCGCCGGTCGCGATCGCGGTCGCGATCACGTTGAGGATGGCGATGGAGATGCTTCCCGCGAGCAACGCCCAGAACTCAGTCGTGTCGAGCGGCTCTCCGGGGGAGGGTGGCGTCTGCGGATCGAACGAGACGGCATCCGGGAAAGTGGACGCTATGACGAGCGCGCCTAAGAGTTGAACCGGCACGACGACGAACCCGACGATCTTGAGCAGCGTGCCGGCGTGCTTGAGATAGATCTTGATCGCTACGTCGAGCGATTCGGCGACGCGTAGCGGACGAAGCTCCGGCACCTCCACGCCCGCGACGATACCCGCGCCCCTCCCCCATCCGGGGGAGGCGATAGCTCCCTTCTCGCTCGCAAAACCACCGGCCGGAGCTATATACGCACGGGGCCGCAACCGATGACCCTTAATGATCATGGAAACGCGGAACGAGCTCCTCAGCGAGGGGCTCAAGCACAGGCTCAAACCGCCGCTCACCCCTGCTCAGGGGTGGCTTCGTACCGTGCTGTTCCGCTGGGACATCCTCGACGACTACGACCGCAAGACGATGATCGAGCTCGCCTTGAAGGCCCTCAAGCGCGTGTCGGACTCGGTGGAGAACCTCGAGTACCTGATCGAAGAGGTCGAAGCCCAAACCATCGACATCGACCGAGAGGTCCCCTAGGAGTCGAGGCCGATATAGCTTGGCGACGTGGACCAAGCACGCAAGCGCGTCATGCCAACGTCTTGCCCCATTGACCTGCGACTTACGCTCGGTCCCCTCTACCGCGGCTCGGGGGATCCTGACCCTGCGATTCGAGAGAGACCGTGTCTGGCGGGCGACTCGTACGCCGGAAGGCCCCGCCACCCAGATGCTCGAGACCTCCCCCGACAAAGTCACCGTGACCGCATGGGGTCCGGGAAGTGAGTGGGCGATCAACAACGCCGGCGACCTCATCGGATTGAACGACGAAGCCCCGGATATGGCGGCCCCCGACCCCGTCGTCGGCCGCCTGTTGCGGTCGATGACGGGCTTGAGGATGTGCCGCACCCAAGCCGTGATGGAGTGTCTCGTCCCCACGATCCTGGAACAGAAGGTGACGGGGGCCGAAGCGGCGCGCTCTTACCGGGATTTGGTCAAGGAATTCTCGGACCCCGCTCCGGGACCCGCAGGATTGACGTTGCCACCCGATCCCGCACGGCTCGCGCGGCTTCCCTATTACGAGCTGCATCGCTTCGGCGTCGAACGCAAACGCGCCGACATCATCCGCGGCGCGTGCAGCGTCGCGCCCAGGCTGGAAGAGGTCGTGTCCATGGACCGGGCCGAGGGCGAGCGCCGGCTCGGCTCGGTGCCCGGCATCGGGCCCTGGACCATCGGTCACGTCGCACGGACGGCTCTGGGCGATCCGGACGCAGTTGACTCGGTGACTTCCACCTCCCACATCTCGTGGCCTACGCGCTCACCGGCGCGCGGCGCTCCACCGACGAGCGCATGCTGGAGCTCCTCGAGCCCTACAAGGGCCAGCACGGGGCGCGTGCAACAGATGATCGCCATCGGCGGCGCCGCACCCCGGGCGACGGGCACCGCGGATGCCCTTGCGCGACGTGGCTCGTATCTGAGGTGTCGCGCCGGCCCATCCTCGTCACGGGCTCACATCGTTCGGGCACCACGTGGGCCGGCCGGATGCTGACCATGTCCGGCGAGGCCGCCTACGTCCACGAGCCGTTCAATCCCAACCGGAGCCCGGGCTGGCTCCCCGAACCTCCTCCTTATTGGTTCATCCACATCACCGACGAGAACGCCGCGACCTACGAGCCCTGGGTCCGAAGGCTCGTCGAGAGCCGCTATCCCTTGCTGCGGACCTTGGCCCGCGTGCGGAGCGCGCGCGGCGGCTCGCGGAGAATCGGGCGCGAGTGGCCGGCGAGCGGTGCGGCACGCGCCCGTCGCAAGAGAACGCTGATCAAGGATCCGATGGCGCTGTTCGCGGCGGAATGGCTGACGCGCACGTTCGACATGGACGTGCTGGTGATGATCCGGCATCCTGCGGCATTCGCGAGCAGCGTCGTGAAGCTCAATTGGGGATTCGACTACGAACAACAATGGAGCGCGCAGCCGACGCTGATGCGAGACCTACTTGGACCCTTCGCCGGCGACTTCCGCGACTACGTCGGTGAGGTCGACCTTGTGCACGAGGGCATCGTCATGTGGAGGGCCATGCACCATGCGATCGCCGGTTACCGAGAGCGTCACCCCGATTGGGTCTTCGTCCGGCACGAGCGATCTCGCCGCCAACCCGATCTCGGGCTTCGCCTCGCTCTACGGCCGCTTCGACCTCCGATGGGACGACCAGGTCGCCGAACGGGTCGCTCGCTACTCAGCCGCCGGAAACACGAAAGACGTCGCCCGCGCTCGGCGACGAGCCATTAGGCGCGATAGCCGAGCCGCGACCCGGACGTGGCTAGAGCGGCTGTCCCCCGCTCAGATAGAGCGAATAAGACAAGGAGTGGAAGACGTATCCCGGCTCTTCTATTCAGACGAGGACTGGAAGCCGCACTGATCGCTCAATCGGTATTCCGCAAGAGTGCGCGCCAGTAGGGGGCCGAGGCGCGTCGGCCCGGCTAGGTCGCCGCGCGCGAGGGCATCGAGCATGCCGCCGGTCGAGGCCGGGTCGGTCGAGGCGTCGCACGCGGCCGGCAATCCCATCCTTGCCGCGACCCCGGCCACCGGATCAAGCGGCAACGGCGTCGGTATGGGGCCGGGGCTGGGCTCGCTCGAGTAGGGCTGCGGCGGCGGCTCGGCGGCATCGACGTCGGGAAGGACCAGAAGAGAGGAACCGACCGCGCGTTCGTTGCCGTCCGAAGGGCGGTTGAGGATGTCGCCCTGGACGACCATCGTGGTCGAGCCTCCCCCGTCGAGATTGAGAGCCCAGGTGGCGTCGAGGTACTCGAAGAGCACTCCCAGCTCGTCCAGTGTCATCCCGACCGAGGTCTTGCGTCTCCCGTCCACGGTCACCAACAAAAGGGTCCCGTCCGCGGTAACGCCGACCGCAGTGCGGGGATTGCGGCCGCAGAACGCAGAACCGGTGCACCCACCTGCGGTGTAGACACCGCGCTCGATGATCGTCGGGTTACCGCCAATGGTGTCGAGGACGCGCTTCCATCCGAGCGTCCAAGCCAGGTCGACGGTCTCTCCCGCCACGAGGTGCTGGACCAACGAAACGGACTGCGGCGATCGCGAGGGCGCCGCGAGCACAAGGCCCCCTTCACGTGACAGCTTGCGTCCGTAGCATCCGACCTCGTCGACGACGTGGCTCTGCGTGACACCGGTCGCAGTCTGGATCCATCGCAGCGGCCCTGTGGGGAAGAGCCGCGTCGCGCATGAGTTGCGCGGGGGCTTGAAGGCGTTGCCCCCCTTCATCGTGAACGCGGCGAGCCCGTCGGGAGGGAGTGTGTAGCCGTTATAGGGATAGATCGGCCAGCGTTCGGGGCCATCTAGTTGAGCGAGCCACCCATTTACCTCCGTGTGACCGAAGAACGTTCGGCGCTCGTTTCGAGCGATCGAAAAGTTGCGTCCCCAGATCAACGGGCTGGTGACCACGTAGCCGTCCTCGATGAAGATGCCGACCGGCCGGCCGGAATCCTTCTTCCCGGGCAGGATTGTGTAGTCGCCGTTGATCGCCGCGATCGCGTTGTGGCGGTCCGCCATCGACGTGGTCGTCTCGTGCCCGGGTATCTGCTCGTTCGCCAGAGCGACGTCGAGAGTCAGATCGCTCTGCGGGTTTAGTTCCAATACCCAGATGCGATTCGGCCCGGCCCTATCGAGGATCTTCTTGAGCACGAGGCCTTCGGACACGGAGACCGTCTTGGTCTTGTAACGAGGCTTCTTCGCCTGGACCCCCGCGTCGAGCGGGACGAGGGTCGCGCTCGAAAGCAACTAACAACACTGCTATGTGGACTAGGCGCCGCCTTCGCATGGTCGCGAAAAGCCTACTTCTGCTTCTTGTCCTTCGAAGGCTTGATCGTGATGGCGCCGTTCACCTCGCCCTTCGGGTCGGGCAGCAGCTCGATCCAGATCGAGCCCGGCGCGAAGACCATCTCCTCCCCCGAGTTCGTCAGGAAGCGCACGGCCTCCTTCTCGGATCGGCGCGTCCAGCGCCCTTCGATGACTTGCCCGTCCCGGAACAGGATCGCCTTGCCCCCCGCTTTGGGGTCCGCGATCTCGATCGAGGGGTTACCCACCACGTCGAAGAGCCGGTCCGAGTAGACGACCCGGTGTTGTTCGATCAGGACGTTGTCGACCTCGATCGGAGGACCGTCCTCCATCTTTAGAGGGCTTCCTCCATCCGAGCGCCGCCACGCGTCCCCCGTCCACTTGTATGTGATCAGGGCTCCTCCACCGAACTGAATGGTGACGGACTTGACCTCGCGCGTCTCGCCGGTCAGGTCGCCGAAGCGGAACAGGCCTTCCGGCGGAGGCTCGTCGAAACGCTTGCGTGCAAGCTTGCGGATGGCATCGGTGCTCGCATACAACGTGTGCTCGGAGCTGATGCCGGGCCTCTCGACCCGCCGCATCGCTTTGCCCGCCGTGTCCTCGTCGAAGTGCACGAGCTTCGCTTTGTCCAGAGCCTTGCGGACGATGTCGTTGCCCCCCGCGGCCGCCAACACACGAGTTATCGATTGCATGATCGCGGGGTCGATGATGCGCGCGCTCCTCACCGGCCCGGCCTTCTTGGAATCGGTGCAGTGATAGATGGCCAAGAATCGCGTGATCCCACCTTCGACGAGCTCCTCGTACACGATCTCGGCATCCTGGAGGCCCGACAACGGATAAGCGGCGGGGCTGTTCTCGATCTTCACGGCCACGGCGGCCCGCTCGATGTCGACCTTGCCGGGGATCGTGACGCCGGACAAGGGGCACTCCGTGACTTCTTCCTCGGCCGGCGAGGGCTGGGCCTCGGCGGTCGGCTCCTCGTCGTCCCCTCCGCACGCCCCCGCTGCCGCTAGGGCGGCGCAGAGCAGGAGTGAGATGAACCTATTTCTTGGCATGGCTGAAGGAGCCTTTCACATCGCCCTGCTGGTCCGGTATCAGGTGCACCCAGATCGTGCCCGGCGCGAACACCATCACATCGCCCTGCTTCGTCACGAACCTCACCGGGTCGGTTTCGGCTTCGCGTTCCCACCGGCCGGCTATCGCGCGACCGTCTCGGAACAACATGGCGCGGCCGCTCCCCGTGACGTCGGCGATCTCGATCGAGGGTGTCCCCAGGACGTCGACGACGGTCTCCGACAGGTTCACCTCGTGCTCCTCGACCAACACGTTGTCGACCCCGATCTGCACCCCCGTGTCGTCCAGGAACTCGACATCGTCCTCGAACCGAAGCCACTGACCGCCTTTCCACGCGTAGCGGATCTGTGAGCCACCGGCGAAACTCAGGTCGATCGACATCGCCTTCTTAGAGGTTCCTTCCAGGTCTCCAAACTCGAAGATCTCTTCCGGCGGCGCCTCGTCGAACTTCTTCGTGCCGAGCTTGCGCAGCGCCTTCGTCTTGCCGTACAACGTGTGCTCGAAGGAGATGCCTTCGCGCGTCAATCGCTGCATCGCACTCCCGGCCGTGTTCTCGTCGATCACGTAGATCCCTGCCCTGTCCAACTCCTTCTGGACGATGTCGTTGCCTCCAGCAGCGGCGAGGATCTTGGTGATCGGGCCCACGATCGCGGGATCGATGAAGCGGGCGCTCCTGATGGGTCCTGCGGTTTGGGTATCGGTGCAGTGATAGAAGGCCACGAAGCGCGTGAGCCCTCCTTCGACGAGCTCCTCGTAGACCAGCTCGGCGTCCTCGAGTCCGGACAGCGGATAGGCGACGGGATTGTTCTCGATCTTCACCGCTACGGCCGGGCGTTCGAGGATGTCTTCGTCGGATTGCTCGGCGCCGGACAGCGGACAGATGGCGGGGTCGTCGACCACGGCGCCAACGAGGGGGAGGTCCCCAGCGCGACCACCGAGGAGCACGAAAGCACCGCCGGCGATCACTACGGCACCGGCCACTCCTCCCGCGATCAAGCGGGCTCTCTTAGACACGCGGAACAGTCCTCCAAGATCGAATCTGATCGTTTCAGGGCGCTACCCAGGCCGCGAAAGCTGGGGGCCCACCGGATTCCGGCACGCTATCACGGGGCTGTGCCTAGGACGCGGACCCGTAGGCTGCGGGAATGTCGGAGCCGGGCACGAGTTCACTAGCTCGTTCGACGGCCCTGATGACGCTCGGGACCGTCCTGTCGCGGGTCACCGGCGTGCTCCGCCTGGCCGTTCTGGCCGGGGTCCTCGGCATAGCCGAGTCCCGCCTGCCGGACGCCTACAACCTCGCCAACACGGTTCCCAACATCCTCTACGAGCTCCTGCTCGGGGCGGTCGTGGCGTCGCTGTTCGTGCCTCTGTTCGTGGAGATCCTCGAGAAAGAGGAGCGGGACAAGGCGTGGGAGGTGTTCAGCGCCATCATCAACGTGTCACTCCTGGCAATTACCGCGATCGCGGTCGTAGGTGTCCTGCTCAGCCCCTTGATCGCGGAGTTCTATGCAGCGAGGTTGGGCGGCGACGAGGTCGCTGCGCAGGAGCGTGTGTTGACCGTCTTCCTGCGCCTGTTCATCCCTCAGATCATCTTGTACGGCATGTACTTCATCTTCTCGGGGCTGTTGAACGCGGACAAGACTTTCGTGCTGCCGATGTTCACTCCGATCGTCAACAACTTCGTCGCCATCGGTGTTTTCGTCGCTTTCGGAATCCTGTACGGCACGGTGGGTCTCGAGAACATCACCACATCCCAGTTGCTGCTCCTCGGCATCGGGACAACGGCAAGCGTTGCCCCCGGGGCATTGCTGCTGCTGCCGGCGGTAAGAAAGCTCGGGCACTACCGTCTGACGCTGAAGCTGGACCATCCCTCGGTCAGGAAGCTCGCACGCCTGTCGGTCTACGCGATCGGCTATGTCGCCGCTAACCAGATCGGCTACATCGTCATCCAGTGGCTCGCCAACGAAGACCGCGGGGCCTACACGGCATATCTCGCCGCCTTCACCTTCTTCCTGCTGCCGATCGGTCTCTTCACCTGGTCGCTCACGACCGCTCTCGTTCCCAGCATGAGCGAAGAAGCGGTCAGGGGGAACGACGAGGGATTCCGCGATCGAGTCGAGACCGGGATCGGGGCGACGATCTTCTTGCTCCTTCCCTGCGCCGTCGGCTACATAGTGCTGGGTGAACCCATCGCCGACGCGCTGCTCCGGCACGGGATCGTGACGGGGGCCTCGATCGATCTCGTCGTCGGAGTCTTGGACCTGCTGAGCCTGGGGCTCGTCCAGTTCGGCATCTTCTTGCTCCTCGTCCGTGCGTTCTACGCGCGTCAGGACACGAAGACGCCCTTCTGGGTGAACGCCGTCGTGATCGCGGTCAACACAGCAATCAACATCCCGATGTTCGCCGCGATCGGGGTGGAAGGTTTGGCCGCCGGTCATGCCGTCGCCTACACGATCGGGTCCGCGATCCTCCTCGTGTTGCTGGGGCGCTCGATCGGTTGGGTAGGCGGACGCTCCCTGCAAACCCTCTTCCGCTGCGCGATCGCGGCCGGTGCCACCGGCGCCGTCGCATGGGCGATCCATCGAGGTCTGACAGAGGTGATGGGCGGCGCCGACATCGGAAGGCTCGCTGCCCTATCCGTCGCCGTTGCCGTGGGAGCCGGCGTGTACCTCTTCATCGCGAGCGCGCTCCGTGTGAAGGAGCTCGACTACGTCCGGGAAGTCCTCGGCCGGCGCTTCGTTCGGGGCGACGCCGAGAACGCAGCGCATGATGAAAGGAGCGGTCTATGAGCGAACGCGCCTGGCTCGACCAACTGGCAACCTCCCTCGCCGAGCGACGAGGTGAGGAACCCTCCAAACTCACCAACGAAAAGATTGGAGCCTTGCTCGACGTGGCCCGAGACGTTGCCCACGGAACCGAGCGAAAGAACGCCCCGCTCGCGACGTTCCTCCTAGGGGTCCACGTCGGCCGCAAGCCGGGAGACGGCGCTCTCGACGAGGCAGCGGCTATCGCCCGCGATCTCCTTCCAGAGGAAGAGTGATCCCAAGGGTCTCCAGATCCGCCTGTCGATTCACGTTGACACTCCATCGTGGGTCAAAACCCTCGGCGCTCCATTCGTCGACATCGACATAGCGAGTGTCGAGATCGTCAAGAGCTTTGTGAACCGCTACAACTCCCCGCTCGATCGACTTCCTCAACACCTCCGCCGCGCCCCTTGCGTAAACGGCATGCAGGGGTTCGGGACCTCGTTCGCTACAAGGAACGACGGCCTGCTCGTCCGTGCATACGCGGGCCAGTAAGGAGAGGAGTCCGGGGTTGACGTAAGGCATGTCGGCGGCAACGACCGCAACCTGTGGGTTCGGCGATGCATCAAGACCCGCGATGATCCCGCCCAACGGGCCCACACCCGGGGGATCGTCTCGGAGCATGGGCCACCCTGAAAGCTCTCGACTCCCGGAGGCGAGGTAAACGGGGTCTGACATCTCGCCCAAGAGCCGAGCTGCGCGAGCGAACAACTCCTCGCCCTCGAAGACCACGAGGGCCTTGTCCCGGCCCATCCGCTCGCTGCGCCCTCCGCACAGCACCACACCGGTCACGTTCACCCCACGAAGCTACAGTTGCCGGGTGACCAAGGGAACGCACAGGCGGTGGGATCCTTCGCTGTGGGCTAGTAAGAAGCCGTTTGGGATCGGCGAGAAGCGGCCCAACAACTATCTCGAGATCACCAAGGCGATCGCACAGAATCGGCGGCATCCCAAGTACGCGTGGCGGATCTTGCGGGACGGCGTTTGCGACGGGTGTGCGCTTGGGACTACTGGGATGCACGATTGGACTCTCGACGAGGTGCATCTCTGCAACGTTCGCTTGCGTCTCCTTCAGCTCAACACGATGTCCGCCCTCGATGGGTCCGAGCTCTCGGACGTCTCTGCGCTTCGCAAGCGGCGGAGCACGGAGCTAAGGGAGCTCGGACGACTCCCCTATCCGATGCGCAGGGACAAGGGCGACGTTGGGTTTCGCCGGATCGGATGGGAGGAGGCACTAGACCTCATCGCGGGCCGCATCCGTGACTCGACACCGGACCGCCTCGGCTTCTATCTGACGAGTCGCGGGATGCCGAACGAGGCGTACTACGTCGCGCAGAAGGCCGTGCGCGCTCTTGGAACGAACTCGATCGACAACGCCGCGCGCGTCTGTCATTCACCCAGTACCTACGGTCTCAAGGAAGCCCTCGGCGTTGCAGCGACGACATGCTCCTACAGCGATTGGATCGGGAGCGACCTGATCGTTTTCATCGGCTCGAACGTGGCTGCCAATCAGCCGGTGAGCATGAAGTACCTGTATCACGCGAAGAAGGCCGGGACGAAGGTCGCCGTGATCAATCCCTACCGAGAGCCGGGGATGGAGCGGTACTGGGTGCCCTCGAACTTCGAGAGCGCGCTGTTCGGCACCAAGATCGCGGACCGGTTCTTCCAGGTGAACGTCGGTGGCGACATCGCGTTCATCAACGGTGCCCTCAAGGTGATGGTGGCGAACGGGTGGGTGGATCGACACTTTCGTCACCCAGCACGCTCATGGCTTCCAGGAGTTGAGCGAAGCTTTGAAAGCCCAGGGCTGGGTGGACATCGAGAGACTGTCCGGAGCGTCGCGCGCGGAGATCACCGCATTCGCCGAGATGCTGCACTCGGCGCGAACCGCCGTCTTCGTGTGGAGCATGGGCATCACGCAACATTCGTTCGGAGAAGACAACGTGCGGGCGATCATCAACCTCGCGCTCACCAAGGGCTTCGTCGGTCGCGAGAAATGCGGCTTGATGCCCATCCGCGGTCATTCCGGCGTGCAGGGGGGCGCCGAGATGGGCGCCTACTCGACCGTGTTCCCCGGCGGTGGGTTCGTCGGCCCCGACACCGCGGCCCACTTCTCCGAGAAATGGGGTTTCCCGGTCCCGTCGGAGGTGGGCCTTACCGCACCCGAGATGATCGATGCCGGGGGCCGGGGTGAACTGGACGTGCTCTTCTCCGCCGGAGGCAACTTCCTCGAGGTGCTGCCCGAGCCCTCCTTCGTGGAAGAAGCGCTCACGCGGATACCCCTGCGAGTGCACATGGACATCGTCGTCTCGTCACAGATGCTCGTCGATCCGGGCGAGACGATCCTGTTGCTGCCGGCCGCTACGCGCTACGAGATACCGGGCGGTGTGACCGAGACGTCCACCGAACGACGGATCATCTTCAGTCCCGAGATCCCCGGCCCCCGGATCGGCGAGGCCCGGTCCGAGTGGGAGGTCTTCGCCGAGATCGCCAAGCGCGTGCGGCCGGAGCGGGCCGACGCGCTCTCGTTCTCGGGGACCGCTGCGATCAGACGCGAGATCGCCGATGCCGTGCCCTTCTACGACGGGATACAGCACCTGACCAAGAAGGGCGATCAAGTCCAGTACGGAGGGCCGATGCTCTGCGAAGGCTGGAACTTCCCCACCGACGACAACAAGGCGAGGTTCTCGACCGTCAAGCTCCCGCCGGTTACACCGCCGAACGGCCGCTTCACGGTCGCAACCCGGCGAGGCAAGCAGTTCAACAGCATGGTGCACGAGCAGAAAGACCCACTGACCGGTGCCGGCAGACATTCGATCTATATGAACCGCACGGACGCGGAGGCAAACGGGCTGAAGGAAGGGGATCCGGTCGTGCTGCGCAACGAGATCGGCGAGTTCCGTGGGCGGGTCTTCCTTGCTCCGATCCTGCCCGGTAACTTGCAGATCCACTGGCCGGAGGCCGAGGTGCTCATCGACCGCACGAAGCGCTCCCCCGAGTCGGGGATCCCGGACTACAACGCGCTCGTCACGCTGGAGAAGACGGAATGACCAAGCGGCGCACGCATATCGACGTGATCGACAAAGGGGTTGTCAATAAGCGGGCCGACGAAGTGGCGACCGAGGAGCCCCTGGAGATTCGGCTCAAGCTAGGGGGCGAGACCCGAACCGTGGCCGTCACGATGAGGACGCCGGGCTCCGACTTCGAGCTCGCGGCGGGGTTCCTCTACTCCGAGGGCGTCGTGAACGAGCGAACGGCTATCTCCGGAATCTCCTATTGCCACGACCGTGAGGTGATACCCGAGGAACGATTCAACATCGTTACGGTCGACCTCGCCGGCCAAACGATGCCGGACCTCCGCAATCTCGAAAGACACTTCTTCATGTCGAGCTCCTGCGGAGTCTGTGGGAAGGCAAGCCTCGACGCGCTCTCGCTCAAAGGGCACCTGCCGATCGAGGATGACGTCGAGGTCCGCAGCGATGTCCTCTACTCCCTTCCCGAGCGCTTGCAGGCGGAGCAGAACCTGTTCGGGACCACAGGCGGATTGCACGCTGCCGGGCTGTTCTCCCCGACAGGCGAAGCGTTTGCCATCCGCGAGGACGTAGGCCGGCACAACGCCCTCGACAAATTGATCGGGTGGGCGTTGCTGCACGACAAGCTTCCCTTCTCGGGCGGGATAGTCATGGTCAGCGGCCGGTCCAGCTTCGAGATCATGCAGAAGAGCCTTGTGGCACGGGCACCGATCGTGTGCGCGGTCTCGGCCCCGAGCAGCCTGGCGGTCGACGTCGCCTCCCGGTTCGGGATCACCCTGGTCGGTTTCTTGCGAGGCGAGCGCTTCAACATCTACGCGCAACCCCAGCGCGTTCGGACGCTAACCGCGTAGCCGCTCCATCTGCCGCTCGATAGCGGCGAGCACCTCGGGCGAGGACCACGCCGCCGCGACCTCGTCGTCGGTCGCCTCGGCGCGCCTGTCGGTCGATCTCGACGCTGGGCGCGCGCAACGCTCCTTTAGTCAACGCATAGGTGAGCGGGGGATCTCGCCCAGCCGGCGGGCTGCGTCCAGGGCGCGCTCCATGAGCTCGTCGTCGGGGACGACCTCGTCGACTATCCCTTTCTCGAGGGCCTGGCGAGCGTCGTACATGCCCCCGAACAGAACGATCTCCTGAAGGTGCTCGTTGTTCATGCCGGAACGCATCAGCTCGAGCGCCCACGCGGGGAAAGGAACCCCTGCAGCCGATTCGATTGCGCCGATCGGCCCGGCCCCCTCGGCCATGACGCGGTGGTCACACCCGCAAGTCAGGACGGCCCCTCCCGCAAGCGCATAGCCGTTCACTGCCGCCACGATCGGGCGAGAGAACAGGAACAACGTCCGGAAAGCGCGGGTCAATGCTTTGATACCGGCCGAGATGTAATCCACATCGGCTTTCAGGACGCGGCGAAGATCCGCCCCCGCCGAGAAAGCCGACCCGGTTCCGGTCAAAACCACGGGACGCGGCTCCTCAGTCTCAGCACGCTCCAAGCTCTGCGTGAACTCGTCGAGCGTCTCGACATCCAGCGCATTCACCGGGGGCCTGTCGATACGAAGAACTAGGACGCCGTCTTTCGTCTCACTTGCTATCGGCATCACCGCACCCTAGCTAAGGCGCGACCAACCTGTAGCCGAGGCCTCTCACCGTCTCGATGAGCTTGGGATTCGACGGGTCCGTCTCGACCTTGCCTCGGAGTCTCTTGATCGCCATCGTGATCAGCGACCCACCGCCGAGGAAGTCATAGCCCCACACCCGGCTCAGCAGGACTTCGCGCGACAAGACCCTGCCGGGGCGGCGCGCCAGCTCGACCAGCAGCTTGAACTCCGTCGGCGTCAATTGGATCTCGCGACCCGAGAGTTTGACGACATGGCCGCCGGGATCTATCTCGAGGTCGCCTACAACGATCGAGCCATCCATATGCCACGCTGCTTCGGCTGTGTCCCGCTCGGTAGCGAGCGCTTGCACCAGCGCCGTCGTCTCCTCTTGCATCCCCATCAGCTCGGTGAGATCGAGGCTGACTCCGACCGCGCCGACTATCTCTCCCCAATCGTCTCGTTTGGGTTCCATGATCACCTTGTAGATGCGTTCCCTCCACATCCACTCATAGGAAACGCTTTCTCCCCTGAGAGCCCGCAGGGCCGCGGCGATCGGGGGGTGACTTGGGTCCTCGGTTTCGAACACCTCGTAGAGCGTCGTGCCGACGAGCTCGTTCTCGCCGATGCCCAAGGCGGTGAGCCCGGATCCCCACGACCATGTGAGCCGGAGATCGGTGTCGATCGTCCACTGGATGATGTTGGCCGCCTTGTTCAGAAGCTTGAGGCGCTCCTCCCTCTCGTCCAGGGCTCCTTCAAGACTTATGCGATCGGTGATGTCGACCGCGATCCCAGTGACGCGAAGGTGGCCATCCTTGAATCTCTCGATGTCATGGGAGAACTCGAGAACGTGGATGCGTCCATCCTTGGATCTGATCGGGAATCGTCCATCCCACCCTCTGCCAGATCTCAGTTCCTCGACGATCCCTTCACCCTTGGGGGCGAACCCAGGTGGCGTCAGCAGCTTCCATTTCTCCCCCGCGAGCTCCTCCATGGCGTAACCGTGGAGTTGCAGGAACGCGTGGCTCATGAAGGTGGGGGTAAGCGCGCCATCAGACGCGACTTCGAACTCGAAGCAAAGCTCCGTGTCCTCGACGTGTTTCAGTTGACTCATCGAAAACCTCTCGATCCAGGCTACTCCCGCGAAGCGCCCGAGGATAGAGCCACGCCACGCAAAAGCGGCGTATCTTAAGGAAAGAGTATGGAGAACACCGACGACCCAATCGGCACCGGAACGCTTCTCGCGGGGCGCTATCAACTGATCCGGGTGCTCGGCCGTGGGGGCATGGGCACGGTCTTCGAAGGCTTCGACCGAGTACTTGAACGGCCCGTGGCCGTGAAGGTGGTGCGGCCGGAGCTCTGCGAGGACCCTCAGGTGCTGGCCCGTTTCCGGCGCGAGGTTAAGGCCGCGGCCACGCTGAGACATCCGGGCGTGGTGGCTCTCTACGATGCCGAGCCCGGGGACCTCGAAAGGCCCTACATCGTCATGGAGCTCGTTGACGGATGGACCCTCGACCAGCTTCTGCGGTCCAATGGGCCACTCTCCACGCTCCGAGCCGCAGAGATCGCACGAGACGTGGCGGACGCTTTGGCTTTCGTGCACGCAGCCGGCATCGTCCACCGCGACATCAAGCCTGGGAACGTCATGGTGTCGGGCAACGGGCATGTGAAGCTCCTCGACCTGGGGATCGCTCGGATGCTCGATGCGACTCCGGTGACCACCTCTCGCTCGATGCATGGAACGGCCGAGTACGTCTCGCCCGAGCAGGTAAGAGGCGAGCCGGCAGATCGTCGCTCGGACATCTACTCGTTAGGCGTCGTCCTGTTCGAGATGATGGCCGGGGTCCCGCCGTTCACGGGAGACTCGCCCATCGCGATCGCGTACAAGCATGTCGAGGCCCAACCACCCAATCTCACCGAGATCAGACCCGAGACCCCGCCGGAGCTCGCGGACATCGTCCGTCGCTGTCTATCCAAGAACCCCGGAGATCGATATCAACACGCGCTCGAGTTGCGCGATGCACTCGCGGCCGCAGGCGCAGGCGGCTCGCATCACGCCGCCGTAACCAAAGACCTGAGATCGTCGCGACCCACCGATCGCCTCAGACGCGGCCGGCGACGCGCGGCGCTTATCGGTTCGCTCGTCCTGGGGCTAACCGGCGGGCTTGCCATCGTGGCACAGGCCGACCTGAGGTTCCGGGTCGAAGCCATCCCCCATGCCTTCCCCGTCCCACCCGGTGACCTCCGAGTCGACTCGGGCTGCACCGATACTCTCGACGCGCGTGTGACGTTGCAATGGGCGCGGCCCATTTCCGGAGCGTCCGGCTACGTGGTCGAGCGAGCAACCTCCGAGAACGGACCGTTCGAGACCCTGGCTTTCGTACGCAACGGGTCGCGCAGGTCGTTCCTGGACGATGGAGCCAGGCTCGCCACGAGCTACCACTACCGGATACGCACGAGACTCGAGGGTCGCCAGAGCGATCCCTCCAACCTCGTTCGCGCCGGCACTCCGATGATGTGCCTGTGGTGAGTCCCTCTTCTAAGAGCTAAGGACTAACCGCCTCCACCGCAACAGGTTGCGTGGCCGTGGCATTCGTCTCGCCGTACGTGTCCGTCACGCCGCCTGCCGCGACGTACGCGACGTCACCGGCCTGAAGCGCTGTCGGCGCAACCCAGCGCCCGTCGACGAGAGTCGCCGGGACGGACTCGGTGGTGCCGTCGGCACGGATCACCGACACGAGCGCGGTCGCCACGTCGGCGCCACTTGCCCACGAACGGAAGGTGCACTGCATGCAGAAACCGTTGACGGCGGTCGAGATGTACGGGAAACCGCCCTCGTAACTGGTCGGGTAGGCGATCGCCGGGACGGTGAACGACGTCGAACCGTCGGACTCGACGCGAAGGTCCGTGACCTCCACGCCGTCCCAACCCTTCACTTCGAAGGGCTCCGATTCGAGGCTGTAAGGCGTGTCTGCACCTCCGTACGGGGTCCCTTGCAGGCCCGTGCGGATCTTGCCGTCGACGACGAACCGGTACACACCCTCGGGAGTGCTTCCGATACCGGCGGGAAAGGCATTGAACGCTTCGAAGTTGGCCGTCCAGATCCACTCCTGGGAACCGGAGTACGTGTCCGAGAAAGCGTCTGTCCCGTTCGGGAAGTCGACTCTCGTCTGAACCTCACCGGTCTGATCTGCGTACCTCACCCACTGACCGTCAACTAGGCGCTCAACGGCCACGACCGGGTTGTCGACAGCATTGGATCCACCCCGCCACGAGAACGTGGCTGCGTTGAAGCGCGTGATGTCCTGGGGCTGTGCGGTCGCGGCGGCGGGGCCACGATCGGCGGGCATCCCCGCGTGCCAGGCCTCATAGACCGCGTTGGATATGGCGCCAAGAGCGGTCGAGACTGCAACCTGCCGGGCCTCGTCGGGCAGCCCGCGCGTGATGTCGAGCTCCAACTCCGGCTGCTCGACACCGTTCAGCGAGGCACCTAGGCGCACCATGCGCGTGACCATGTAGTCGGCGGTGTGGGGGCCGTAGGACGTCAGCGACTTGCGGTAGTCGTCCCAGCCCTGTACTCGCGGTAGCAGACGGTGTAGCCGTTGTAGTCGCCGGCGTGCCCGACGCCGATCGGCAAGCTTGTAGCCGCGTCGCGTCGTCCAGCTCCTCCTTGGTGAAGTTGCCGAAGATCTGCGTCGGGTCGGCCGGCTCGCTCGTTGGCCTTGGCGACGTTCTCCGGGGCGTCCCAGCCGGCCGCGTCGTTGTGGATCTGCGCCTTCATGCGCTGGTACTCGTCGTCGGTGACGGTGAAGTCGCCGAGCTCGGTCCACGGGCGTGGCTCGTCGGCCGTCTTGGTGCAGGTCCACGAGTCGTCGGCCTCGTTCTGGGTGCAGTCCATCCGCTCGGTCCAGTCGTAGCCGTCCCAGATGTCGCCCTCGACGTCGTTGGCGCGGCTCTCGAAGTTGAGGATGAGGTCGACCTGCGCCTCGCAGGCGCAGGAGGCGACCAGGACACGTCGCCCAGCGAACGGCCTGCAGCTGCAGGCGGGCGTTCTCCTCGACGGCCGGCGAAGGCCGGGAGGTCGTAGTTGTCGGGCACGGGCAGCCCGTGCGTCCTTGAGGTTCTCGCACCGAGCGTGCTGCGTCGATCGTCGGACCGAGCCGCTCGCAGTCGGGCAGTCGGCGGCACCGGGACTCCGGGCTCGCCTTCGACCGTCGGTCTCGGTGCGGCAGTTCGGACACGCTCGGATACGGGTGCGACACCGGACCGGGCGACCCACGTGTTGCCCGCCTCGACGGCGACGTCGGACGAGTACGGCGACGAGCGCGTCGCCGGCGCCGATCTGCGTTCCAGCCCTCGACGATCGAGTCGGCGAGCAGGCAGGCGCCGCGCTCGGCCTGCGCGTGACCCGCGTGCGACCAGCGCGCCGGGATCGCCGTCGGGCAGCGTGATGGCGTCGGGACGACCCGCGCTCGGGCCCTCGGCGCTGCCGACGTCGCCCTGGCTGAACACGAGCGGCGCGCCGGTCTCGTCGCTCGACCATGCGCTCGAGCGGGCCGACGTAGTCGGCGGTGATGAGGTCGTAGCCGTCGAGCGACTCGGGGTGCTGGCCGTAGTTGATCCACGTGGCGAGCGGCTTCGGGCTCTGCGGTCGGAGATGTCGTCGAAGCGCATGACCGCGATCCCGTTGTCGCCGAAGTCGTCGCGGGTAGCCGGCGGGCGTGCCGTCGTCGGCGATGCCCGGGCGCTGCGATCGTTGCCCTTGAAGAGGTCGTGCTCGACGGTGGTCGCGCCCATGCGGGCCGGCGACCAGGTTCGGCCTCGGCCGCTGCAGGATCGGCGTCGCGGCCATCGGCGCGGGCGTGGTACTCGAAGGCGCGCAGGTCGAACACGTCCTGGAAGACCCACACGCCCGCCGACGGCGTCGAGTAGTAGGGCGAGGAGTGGTTGTGGCTCGCCATGTGGAGGATGCTCGTCGTAGGAGACCTCGGAACCCGACCGCGGCGAGGATCTGGCCGACCCGGCGGAGCAGGTAGTCCTGCGCCAGGTAGTTGTCGCTCTTGACGAACGCGACGTGCTCGCCCTCGGCGTCCTCGACGACGATGGCCCGGTAGCTCAGCCGGGACTGGACGCCGTAGCTGTCGGTCTGGGCGATCGAGTGCCCGTGGGGGTCGACGTCGTCCCCGGTGACCGAGTTCACGACGTTGTCGGGATTCTTGTCGGAGTACTGCCCGGCCCCCGCGCCGACGTGCCAGGTGGCGTCGGCCGCGCCGTAACCGGCCTTCACGATCTGGGCAGGCTCGGGCTCGGTCTGGGCTTGGGCCGGCGATCCGCCGGCGAGCGCTAAGGAAGCGGTGGCGAGCACCGCGCAAGAAAGGGCGGCCTGAAGCCGTCGTAAAGACATGAGTTTCTCCCGATTCGTCGAATTTGTGATCCCGCAGCTACTCCGTGCATATATGCCGCCGAGCGTCCGATTCCTTCATGCTCGTAAAGCTTTGTTGGGAAAGCGGCCGAACGGGACCCCTTATAGAGGTTCTGGGCCGCCGGGGGCGAAATTTAGGGGTGACGAACCCTTATCTGGAGGTCCCCTTGAAGACGAGAACCCTGCTCGCCGGAGCCCTGGCCGTGGCGCTGGCCGCAACCATCGCCCCCGCCGCCCTATCGCCCCGACAGGCCCCCACCGCGGTCGCTGCGGACCCCGACACAGCGCGGGCATCGGGCGGAACCGCCGTCGCCCATCGAGCAGGCGGACGGAAGGTCTCAGCGGGGAACCGGCCGGAGGCCGTGACCAACTGGATCACGTCGACCTCGGGCGAGCCGACCCTCGGCCTGACCAAGGACGGGGACATCTTCTTCTCAGCGATCACGACCAACACGAGGGTCGATGTGATGCATTCGGAGAACAAGGGCGAGACCTGGGACATCCGCTCGCCGCAGATCGGGGGTCGCAACGTTCACTTGTTGACCATGGACCCCTACGTGTACGTCGATCCGCGCACCGACCGGCTCTTCACCATTGACCTGACCGTGGCCTGCTCTTACCTCTCCTTCTCGGACGACAAAGGTGAGAGTTGGACCACAAACCCGGTGGCGTGCGGCCGCCCCGTCAACGACCACCAGACTCTCTTCGCCGGGCCTCCCGTGCAGAGCCCGACGGTCGGATACGACAACATCGTCTACTACTGCTGGAACGACGTCGCCTCCTCGGCGTGCTCCAAGTCACTCGACGGAGGCTTGTCCTTCACCCCCACCGGCTCGCCCGCGTTCGCGGGCTACGACCAGGAGGCGGAGGACGGGATCGGCACGCCCGGGCTGTGCGGCGGGTTGCACGGACACGGCGTTGTCGACGACAAAGGCACCATCTACCTGCCTCGTGAGTACTGCGGCCGTCCCTACCTCGCGATGAGCAAGGACGAGGGACTCACCTGGGAACGCGTCCAGGTGTCTAGCCTCGGAGTCCACGGGTTCGGAGCCGGAGCGGACAACCCAGACGTCGCCGTGGACGCCAAAGGCAACATCTATTACACCTGGATCGCCCGAGACCGCCTGCCCTACCTGAGTGTGTCGAGCAACGGGGGCAAGGACTGGAGCAAACCGGTGATGTTCGGTGTTCCGGGGCTACAGGAGGCGGACCTCGCGACCGTCGACGTCGGCGACACGGGCAAGATAGCGATCGCCTACATGGGCTCGACCAATTCCAAGTTCCAGCGCTGCAAGCCGGAGTGCGAGACCAAGCACTACAAGGACACGACCTGGAACGGCTACGTCACCATGACGACGGACGCTTTCTCCAGCGACCCGCTCTTCTACACAGCCTCGGTCAACCGGCCGAACGATCCGTTGAAGAGGAACAACTGCGGTCCGGGCCGTTGCGGCACCGTCATCTATGACTTCCTCGACGTCGTGATCGGTCCCGACGGGATCCCCTATACCGCCTTCGTAGACGCGTGTAACGGCCCTTGCGTCAAAGACACCCCGAGCGACTCAGGCAACGAAGGCCTGATGACCCGCCTGGTGGGAGGCCCCAAACTCCGCTAACTCAGGGGGGTGAACCAGGCTCGAGGATCAGCTCATCCGAGAGGGCGCGCACTCTTCGGTCGATCTCATCGCGGATCTTGCGAACGGCCTCGATAGATCTGTTTGAGGGGTCATCCAGCTCCCAGTCGAGGTATCGCTTGCCCGCAACGATCGGGCAGGCATCCCCGCACCCCATGGTCACAACGACATCGGCTTCTCGCACGTCGTCTATGTCGAGTTTCTTCGGTCGCGCCTCCGATAGGTCGATCCCGACTTCGACCATGGCCTCCCTGACGCGGGGATCGGATCTCGTCGGCCGGCGTCGATCCGGCAGATCGGACCTCCACCCTCCCCCCGGAAGCTCGCTCCAGGAGCGCCGCCGCCATCTGCGACCGTCCGGCGTTGTGCACGCAGACGAATAGCACCAAAGGTTGCTTCGCCATCGGACCTCCATGCAAGGCATTGACGACTATCGATATAAGAGTACACTACATCGACAACCATCTATGTAGGAGTCGTCCCATGGAACTGCCCGTCGCCTGCTGCGCCCCACTCTCGGAGGCCACGATCTCAAAGGAAGAGGCTGTGGCCTCGGCCGCGGTCTTCAAGGCGCTGTCCGATCCCCACAGGGTCCTGCTGTTCAACCGCCTCCTTACCTGCGGTGAGCCGGTGTGCGTGTGCGAGCTCAACGAGAGCGTCGACCTGTCCCAGCCAACCGTGAGCTTCCATCTCAAGAAGCTTGTCGACGCCGGCCTTCTGAAACGAGAGCAGCGCGGCACTTGGGCCTACTTCTCGGTCATCCCCGAAGCGATCGACCAACTGTCCGTTCTGTTCAAGATCAAGGAGACGGTGTGATGGCAGACGTTCGAGAAGAGGTCCGGGCGCGTTACGCGGAGGCAGCGACCGCCGTCGAGAAGGGAACTAACGACTCGGCGGCACAGCAGCCGTGCTGTGGGCCCGATTGCTGTGGGGACGAGCAGGAGGTATTCGGAGTCAGCCTCTACAAGGACCTCGACACCTCCGAGGTTCCGGACGCGGCGATGCTCGCCAGCCTTGGCTGTGGGAATCCGACGGCAGTCGCGGATCTCAACGAGGGTGAGACCGTCCTTGACCTCGGCTCCGGCGGCGGGATCGACGTCCTTCTGTCGGCTAAACGAGTCGGTCCGAGCGGCAAGGTCTATGGACTTGACATGACCGATGAGATGCTGGAGCTCGCCAACAAGAACAAGTCCGATGCCGGCGCGACCAACGTCGAGTTCCTGAAGGGCTTCATCGAAGAAGTGCCGCTTCCCGATTCGGCGATCGACGTCGTCATATCCAACTGCGTTATCAACCTCTCCGCCGATAAGAATGCGGTGTTCACCGAGATGGCGCGTGTCCTCCGTGGAGGCGGGCGGATCGGCGTAACCGACGTGGTGTCCTCAGATGCGTTGAGTCACGAGGAGCGCGCCGAACGCGGCAGCTACGTCGGTTGCATCGCAGGAGCTCTGTCCTTCAGTGAGTACGAGACGGGCCTCCGTGAAGCGGGGTTCATCGACATCTCGATCTCCCCCACTCATCCCGTCGCCGAAGGCATGTTCAGCGCGATCGTCAAGGCGACCAAACCTTCCTAACTGACCGCCCTTGCACTGAGGACTGCTGCTAGGAGCGATCACGGAACGGCCGAGTGGCTTCAAACGGTACTCGGTCGGTTGCGATGGGTTAGGTCCCAGGCGACGAAGGCGAGCATCGCGGCGCCGGTGAGGATGTCTAGGGTGACGTGGGCTTGGCGCCACCAGGGCATTGATGTTGATCCTGGGACGAGGTAGTGGCCTATCCCGATGAGGCCCGATAGGGAGTAGGCGGCCAGCAGGGTGAGCGCGAGGTTGGATGGCGCACGTCGGAAGAGGATGTATCCGGTGACACCGATAGCCGTGAAGGCGAGCCACCCCCAGGCCACGAGTGCCTGAGAAGGATTGGGCCCGGACGTTGCCTGTGGGTAGTCGCTGTAGTTGACGAAGTTGTCGGTGTAGTGAAGGAGGGCGACCACGACTGCGGCCCCGAAGATCAGGTTTAGTGCTCGCACCGCCCGCCGGTGATCGTAGGAGCTCAATGAAGACCTTTCGTTGCCTGCGCCGATCGACTCGTTGGTTGCTGAGTCGAGGCTAAAGGCGATCGGTCTCTAGTTGGGCTTGCAGCCGAAGCTCGAGAGGGCGTGGGTGCTGATCGAGGGTGGTGCTTGGTCGGGGTCGGCGCCCCACGATTCGTTCGCTATGGGGCCCATCTCGAATGACACCGAGCCGGCTCCGAATAGCTCGTCATGGGTCAGCCAGGCGCGGTCGAGGGGTTCGTCGCCGAGTTGCGCCGACTGGATGTACTTGCTCACGTAGGTCGCCCCGGGGGCGGTAACCGTGGTCGTGGGGCCGTCCCCAATGGGGTCGATGACGGCGCTCTCGAACATCGGGCTTCCTACCGAGTAGACGGGCGCTCCGCCCTGGACTGGGTAGAAGCCAAGCGCACTCCACACGAACCAGGACGACATCGAACCGAGGTCATCGTTGCCGGGAAGGCCGTCCGGGGTGGCACGGAACAGAGCCTGGTAGCCGCGCATGATCTTCTGGGTCTTCCACGGCTGGCCGATGTAGTCGTAGAGGTAGGGGGCGTGGACGTCGTGCTCGTTGCTGGGGGCGTGTTGGTTGCCGACGTACAAGATGCCGAAGGCGGTGATCGTCTTCTGCATCTCCGCCACCGCCGGAGCATCTGAAGCCGCAGTCGAGAAGTACGTGTCGAGACGTTCCTGCACATATGCGTCACCGCCTCGGCCATTGGCACCGACGAGGTCGAACAAGCCGCGCAGGTCCTGAGGCGCCAGCCAGGTGTACTGCCAGCCGGTCCCCTCTTTCCAGTTGTCCGGAGCCATCGGGTCGTAGTCCGCCATCCAGGAGCCGTCGGCGTTGCGAGGGTGGGCGAATCCGGTGTCCGGGTTGATCAACTCTCGGTAGTTGTCGGCGCGGCTCAAGAGCTCGTCACGGTCCTCGGTCTTGCCGAGCGAGTCCGCCATAAGCGCGAGCGAGAAGTCGGCGATCGCGTATTCGAAGTTGCCCGAGCCGTCGGCGCCCTTGCCCGACATGAAGCCCTTCTGGTGATACTCCTGGTAGCCGCTCTCGGTCGCCGAACGCTTTCCGGTGCCGTTAGCCATGGGCTCGTCCCACGCCTGGCTCCGCAGCGCGGCGTACATCTCTTCGACGTAGCTCTCGTCCAGCAGGCCGCGGCAGTAGCCGTCGACGACCGTCGGTTGGATCGGGTCGCCTTCCATGAAGTCCGGATAGGCATCGTTCATAGCCCACTGCGGGAAGCGACCACCCTCGCGATAGATGTCCAGCAACGACAGCATCATGTCTCGATAGCGAGCCGGGTCGATCGTGGCAAGGAGCTGGTTCTCGCCCCGGTACGTGTCCCACATCGAGAAGTTCGCGTAGTGCACGTGGTCGGTCGCGACGTGGACCTTGTCGTCGTGGCCCATGTACTCGCCGTTGACGTCCTGGTAGATGTTCGGGTGATGCTGTGCGTGGTACAGGGCCGTGTAGAAGGACGTCTTCTCGGCCTCGGTCCCGCCCGTCACGGTGATCGTCTTCAGCGTCTCGTTCCACGCGGCCCTTGTCTTCGCGCGCAACGCGTCGAAGTCCCAATCGGGCTTCTCGGCCTCGAGGTTCGCGAGCGCGTTGTCACGGTCGACGAAGGAGATGCCGACCTTGACGAGGATCTCTTGATCGGCCGTCGTGTCGAAGGTTGCGTATCCCCCACCGCCGCCCAACGGAGTGAAGGAGTCGAAGTCCCGGTCGAACTTCGCCGCGAAATGGATGTCGTAGCCCTGTCCTTGGGCCGACCCGACGACGGTGTGGTCATCGACTACCTCATACGAGGCGGGCGTCGTGCCCGGCCCGGGGAGTGGGTGCCATCTGTTCGTGTTGTGCGGCAGGTCGAGGATGACGTTGGCTTGAGGGCTCGGTGGGAACGTGTAGCGGTGCATGCCGACCCGCGTTCCGGCCGTGAGCTCCGCCAGGATCCCGTAGCGCTCCAGCACGACGCGGTAGTAGCCCGCCTTGGCTTCCTCGGTTGCCTTGTCGAAGGGTGACATCCACGACCTCGGGTCGTCCGATGGGACCGGACCGACCGTCGGCATGAACGGCAGATCGCCGTTGCTGTGCACGCCCATCGACTGGACGTGATGGTGCGAGAACCCCCGGATCGAGGTGTCGGCGTACTGGTATCCGGTGTAGGCGAACTCGCCTTCGGTGTCGGGGCTCAGCTGCACCATCCCGTACGGAGCCGCCGGGCCCGGGAACGAGAACCCGCCGAACAAGGTCCCGATCATGGGATCCACGTAATCGACCGGCTCGCCGCCGAGAACCTGTGCACCGACCGGCGAGGGCAAGAGCCCCACCAGGATGGAGAGCGCGCTCAACAACGTGGTGAGTCGCCTCAGATTCGTTCGCGGCACGGAAACCTCTCTCCTCATCGGCAGGGCTGGCGGATGACGGTCCCGCATGTCGGAAGCGGCAGCGGAGCAGACTCGTCCGGCAACACCGGCAGCACCAACGAAGACGGGTGGTCGGCGTCGTGGTAGACGAGGATCGACCGCCGGCAGCGGCAGGGCCGCGAAGCCCCACAACTCGGGAAGGAACTTCGGTCCTTCGATCGTACACGCGGATCTGCGATCCCTCACGGAACACGTGACCGAAGGGGAATATCTCGATCCTCATCTCGGCCGGCTCGCCCGGCGTGAGGAACTGCTGAGTCGGAGGCCTGGTGCGTCTGGTATGGCCTCGTGGGCGTCGACTGCTTCTCGTCGAGCTTGCGATGCGAGGCGCGCAGCCAGCCCGACTGCACGTAGACCTCTTTGCCGTCGGGTCGCAACTCGGTGAGTGTCACCTGGACGTCGGTGTCGAGCGCAGTCGACGCGAGCCACAGGTCGAGGCTCGCGGTTCCCAACGTCGCGACGTCTTGCTCGAGCGGCTCGCTCGTGTACGCCACCGCGGTGCCCGGGGCCGGCTTCCGCGTCCCACATGTACTCGATCGGGCTGCGTGGTCACGCCCGAGTAGCGAGCGTTCTGGATGCCCTGACCTGTCGGCCCCGCGTAAGCATATGGATCCGGACCGCCCGTCGCCCACAGTGTCGGTCAGCGCGCCACCCTCGACAGGAAAAGCCGCTTCGACTCGGTCTCGCGACGGTGGCCACTGGCCGATGCTCGGTGACCCAACCGGGCTCTCGTTTGCCGGTGCGTCCCGCTTCCCACCAGACCTGTATCGGAGCGGTCTCGTCGAACCCGTTGTCGATGCCCTTCACGTAGTGGTCGATGAACCGCTCGAGTTCGTCGAGAGCCTGCCCGGTCCGGTACATGCCGTGATCGCCGTTACGTGACGATCGCGTGGAAGGGAACGTCCAGCTCCGAGAGCAGATTCACCGACCTCGGCCCGACCTGCTCGTCCTGCCAGGCCAGAACGGTCCACACCGGGACGTCGATCTTCTCGATGTCGTAGAGCGGAGAGCGCTCGCGGATCAGCTCGTCGTCCCACGGGTGCTCGAACGCTTGTAGGAAGGGGTTGTAACGCTGGCTCTCAACTCGGTTCTGCTGATGCTCCATGCAGATGTCGTCGCCCGCTGCCGACCCTTCGAAAGCCGCCTGGTACGAATAGACGGGCTGCGCGACGAAGCTCCAGAGGGCCGCGAACGTGTAGTTGAAGATCCCGCCGGGGTAAGCGACGTCGCGGTAGATGTCTCCGTACGAATGGCCGGGAGCAATGGCGACGAGATGGGGTGGGCCGCTGCTCGGCAACGAAGAGCTGCGTGATGCCCGGGTAGGACTTGCCGATCATCGCCACGTTGCTCGTTCGACCAGTCCTGGTCGGCGATCCACTCGACGACGTCGTAACCGTCCGTCGCCTCCTTCGGCTGGAAGAAGTCCCAGACGCCGCCCGAGCAACCGCTGCCTCGGAGGTTCACCCCGATGTAGGCGTAGCCCTTGGGCACGAACCGATCGATGTAGCGCCGCGTCGGGATACGCTGCCCGGGTTGTAGCCGGAGTACTCGAAAAGCGTGGGCACCGGTTCCGCGGTGTCGGGGCGGACGACGGTGTAATGCAGAAGAACGCCGTCGCGCACCTCTGATGTATCCGGACTCACGTATCTGGTGAGGAACCTGAGCTTGGGCGGTCGCTGGGAAAAGACCGGCGAACAGCGCCCCGGCGAGGAGACCGACTACGACTCTTCTTACCGACCTCATAGGGAGTCGTCCTCTGGGCGAGGTTCCGTGCCTTCGACCCGTGCGCTGGGGTCTCCGTTGATGTTGCCGAAGTTGTCGACGATGCCACCGCGGCCAACGTATGCGATGTCACCCGCATAGAGGGGAGCCGATGCAACCCAGCGGCCCTCGATCTGAGAGACGCCGACCTGCTCGACCGAGCCATCCGCGCGCTCGATCGTGACGGTCACGTTCGAGACCTTGGAAGTGTCGGCCCACGGCCGGAAGCTGCAGAACGAGCAGTAGACCTGGTGGCGTGACTGGTCTTCGAGACCGTAGGTGAAGGTCCTGCGTTCGTTGTCGATGAGGCTGAACGGTGTGTCGTAGCTGTCGGGAACGTCGATCGGTCCGACGGTTCCGTCCAGGTACGGATAGGACTTGACGGGGGCCGGGCCGACGGCGAAAGAGAAGGCGTCTCCATCGACTCGCGCGTCCTCGACGGTGATCCCATCCCATCCGACGACCGCGAAGGGCTCGCTCTCGAGGCTGTAGTCCTCCAGCGTGGCAGGCGTGCCGGTGCGACGTTGGCCCTCGACCACGAATCGATACTTGCCCGGAGGGGTCTGGTCTCTGGTCTGACCGGCGGCGTCCGGCTGTGCGATGTCCGAACCGAACGCCTCGAAGACGGCGGTCCACTTCCACTCGTACTCGCCGGACCGCCACGTCTGGAACTCGTCGGGGGCGGGGAGGTCGGCAATCACCTGGATCTCGCCGGTCGTGTCGGCGTAGGGAACCCACTCGCCGTCGACCTCTCTCTGCACGATTACCGAGGGGATGTCCGCATAGGTCGATCCGCCCGTCCACTCGAGATGCGCACCCGAGAACAACTCGACCGTTTCCGGCTGAGCGGTGATCTCAGGGGTTCCTCCATCGGCCGGCAACTGAGCCTGGTAGACCTGCTCGTAAGCGTGGGCAAGCTCGCCGAGCCCAAGAGCCATAGCCTCGGCACGGGCCGACTCGGCCTGGAACGCGAGGTCGATCGGCCGGATCTCCGGGCCCGGCCCGCCGTTCAATTCCGCGGCGAGGCGCGACAGGCGCGTGGCGAGGAAGTCGGCGCCGTGGGGGCCGAGCCCGGACAGGGCCTTGCGGTAGTGGTCGTGCGCGCGGTACTCGCGGTACTCGGGGACGTATCCCCAGTAGTCGTTGCCCATGCCGACCGCGATCGGAAGCGAGTAACCGGACTCGGGGAACTCTTCGTGCGTGAAGTTGCCCTTGATCTTCGAGGGATCTGCGGCTCGGCTTCGGAGCCGAGTGTGGCGAGGTCTGCCTCCCACCCAGCGGCGTCGTTCTCGATCTGGGCCACCATGCGGCGGTAGGCGAGGTCGCTTACGGGTGCGAGGTCATTAGCCGGGTTGCGAGGGTCCGCGCACGTCCACGACGCGTCCTCGTTCTTCACGCACCAATCGCGGCCCGAAGGCGTCTTCTGATCGGCCCAGTTCCACCCGATCCGGAGGTTGTCGGCGACCTTGTCGATGCGGCTCTCGATGTTGAGCGCGGTGTCGGTGAACATGCTCGCACGGACATACCGTGATCCCGATGTCGCCGAGCTTGATCGCCATGAGGTGCACGGCTGCGGTCTCCTCCACCGCCGGTCAGCTTCGTTCCGCTGTAGCTCTCGGGGATCGGAACGCCGGCTTCTTTCAGCTGTTCGTACATCTCGCCGCCGATCGGCCCGAAGTTCTCCTGGATCGCGTCCATCGCGGGACCGGTCACTTCGTCCAGGGGCGTCCCGGAATCGTCCGCCGACTTGCAATCGGGCAACCCGAGTATCGGGAAAGCGCGGGTCGCCGTGGAACAGGGCGGCGGTGTTGCAGTTCGAGACGCCAGGATACGGACGTGTGTTCGGCGGCGCGAAGCGCTTGCTCACAGCCGCGACATCGAACTCGCTGGAGTAAGGAGCGAAGCGCTCGCGGGTCCTCCGGCGACTCGGCCGCAACGTCGGCGCGCGTGTCGGCCACCGCAGTCGGCCAGCAGACGCGCGGCACGATCGACCTGGGCGAACCCGTTGTCCTGGTACTCGCGACGCTCCTCGGGCTGATGGACGCGCGTGTCCTTGTGGGGGCCCGAGGTGCCGATCTCGCGGCCCGACCACACCGTTATCCCGCCGACCTCGCGGTCGACGATGCGCGTGGTGGCGTCCGCCGATGTCGCCGTTGATCAGGTCGTAGCCCCACGTCCACTCGGGGTGGACGCCGAAGACGATCCAGGTGGCCAGAGGGGTGGGCTGCTCGGGCTTCGAGATGTCGTCGAACGCGACGACGGTGAGCTCGCCGGTCGTGTGGTCGTATGGCTGACCGGCGGGCGTTCCGTCGTCGGCGATCTGGGGACCGTAGGTGTGCGACTGGTGATCTCGTTGAACGTCGAGGTCGACGCCGCCCATCCGCACCGGCACCAAGCCATCGTTCGCTTGCGTGACCGCGTCCGCCCCCTTCTGCGCCATGTACTCGAAGAAGCGCAGGTCGTAGACGTCCTGGAAGATCCACGTGCCCCAACCGGGCGTCGAGTAGTAGGGCGAGTTGTGGTTGTGCGAGGCGGTGACCATCACGTTCTCGGCCGGGATGCCGGTTCGCTGCTCGACCAGACCGGCGATCCTGCGGGTAAGGAGGTCCTGCGGCAGGTAGAGGTCGTGGCTGACGATCGCGACCTTCTCGCCGTCGGCGTCTTCGACCACGAGCGCGCGCACGTTCACCTGCGAACCGAGGCCCTCGGAGCTCGTCTTCTTCATCGCTGTGATGGTGCGGGTCGAAGCTGTCCTCGGAGATCGGTGGTTCGGTGCCGGAGAACTGTCCGCCGGAAGCGCCGATGTGCCACGAGGCATCGACGGAAGCGACCCCTGCTCGCGAAACGCCGGCGGCTTGCTCATCACCGGAGGCACCAGCGTGCTCGGGCGGGGCGTTCCGTCCGTCGAGCGCGGTGTACTGATCGCAGCGCGGGTCCCTCGTCCCGACGCCGAATCCGATGCGTCCCGCAGCGTCCTGGATCGTGCAGACCGCGTGGCGTCCGATCGTCGGCGACACCATCAGGGTCCAGTGGTCGGGGCAGGCGCCGTCGTGCTCGCCGGGCAGATTGTGGGTGATGTTCTCCTCGGGACAACCGCCCAGGAACGTCGCTCCCTCTTTCAGGGACTGCTGGTACTGAGCGTCGTTCGCGACCATGTAGCCGAGGAAGTCGTTCGCGCCCCCGAGCAAGAAGTGCTCGCCGGCGCCGTGACTCCCCCATCACGGAACGCGTCCTGAAGCTGCGGGAACGGCTCGCCTGGGAAGGTCGAGAAGAAGACGTCGCCGATCCGGAGCGCTCCGACGAAGGTGCCGATCGTGTTGCCGGTCAGATACGGCGGCCGGATATCCCGGTCGATCCTGATGTCGCCCCGAGCGTCGTTCAGTCCCCCCTTGGGAAGGAGGTTTGCTGCCAGGATCGGCTGAGCAAGCGGCTCTGTGATGAAGACGACATCTGCGCGCACCTCGTCGCCCTGGACGAGCTTGCGAGATTGGAAAGCAGCGTCGAGCAGCGTGATGATCCGTGTCCGAGCTTCTGCCTCCCGGGCTTGTTCGTCGCCCGACTTGCGCCAGTCCGTCGCCCCAAGGGCGCCAACGAATCCGATGCCGACCCCGAGGTCGCGTTGCGCGATCTCTTCGGCCGCCCAAGCGGTCCAGTCACCACTGGCCTTGTTCGAGCACTGGCCGCAGACGGTCGCGTGAGGCGCGTAGTTGACAAGCGTCGCGATCGCCTTGCCTTCAGGCGTTTCGGCGAACAGCACTCTGAACTCTTCGTCGGTCGCCTCCGAGTTGGTCGGAGCCAGGGAGTAGGACGAGTCGAGTGCAGGACCCTCGACCGAGCCCACGGAGATGAGCGCCGGGACACGAGCTTCGTAGGCTTCCACGGCCGCATCCACGACCGAGTCGGCCAGCAACTCCATGTACCACTTGTCGACGCCACCCCAGATGCCGATGGTGTCGGGGCCCGCGTGCGAGTGATCGCTCGTCACGACGATGTGATCGGCCGGCACGCCGGTCTCTTGGGCGATCCGCTGGCGTACCGCATGGATGCCGGTCTCGCCCTGCTCAGGCTTGTAAGAAGCGAACAATCCGACGGCCGTCGTCTTGACCAAGATCATGGTCGTGCCGTCCCCCCCGGTTACAGCGAAGGCGCCGGTGGTCAGAGGATCCTTGATGCCCTCCATGGGGCGGTGGCACGAGAAGCCGTATCCGCCAAGGCAGACCGGCTCACTTGGGTCCGCACTCGTCGTGGCCGCGCCCACCTTGAAAGGCGCAGTAGGCGCGGGAGCCTCTTGCGCCAAAGCGGTCACCGCAGGGAAGACCGCTGCGCTCAAAGAGAGCGCCACGAGCACCGCGATCAGACGTCGAAGCGAAGTATTCATGCTGCTTACCAAGCTCCAAGAAGTTGGGGATCGATCGCCGGCGTCTCGTCGAGAACCGGGATCTGAGTGCCGGCCGCGTACTCGGGCTCCCTGCAACTGGGCACTCCGTTGTTAACGGGGTGGTTATCGGTCAGGTATTCGCCGCCTTCGCAGACATCGACCATCCAGCCCGTGAGCAGGAACTGTGCCTCCTGCCAGCCGGCCGCAGGCTCGCTGCGTCCGTGACCGTGCGGGTCGCCCGTGTGGTCCGGTGGGACGTTGCCGTTCGGCGGGGTCGCGTTGCCGCTATCCCAGTAGATAAGGGCAGACCCTTTGTACGGGTACTCGGCGCCATCGATGAAGGGATCGAGAGCCCAGTGACGACCGTCACCGAGACCCTCCATGATCGGAGCTCCGATCGTCCGAGCCTCGACCTCCGCGGACACGTTCGCAACCTGGTGGTCGGAGTAGGCGACCTGAAGCATCACATCGTGGGGAGGCGTGTTGGCGAGGGGATCGGTGGTCATGTGGGCCGCATAGCCGTTGGCCTCGCCGCGATCCCAGAGCATCTGGATCAGCGAGAAGCCGATCTGGCGCTCGATCGGGTCCCGGTAACTCTCGTAGTAAGGGACTGAGTAAGCGGGGAGCTCGGGCTCGAGGGCAAGCTCGCCTTCCCAGTCGACGCTCCGGTTCAACAAGGTCGAGTAGTTCATGCCGGGAACGCCGAGGATCGCCCGGTGGATGTCGGGTGACACCGCGACCAAGGACCCACCCATGATTCCGCCCTGACTGTTGCCGTCGTAGTGCAGCGTGGACTCCTCACCCTCACCGGCGGTGTCGATGAGCGACGCACCTTCGTTCTGGAAAGCGGGGTCCGAGGCGAAACCGTCCGGGTGGATGAGCGCCCGTCCGGCGAACATGAAGTTCAGGAAGCCCTGTTGCGCCCTGTCCGGCAGCGAAGGGAAGTGTGAGATGTCGGTGAGGATGGCGACGACGGTAGGAGCGTCGGATAAGGACATGCCCCACCAGTCGAGCGCACAACCCATGAAGGGGCCGTTACGCCGCGGCGACTTGAGGTCGCCCAGCTGATCGCGCGTGTCCCGAGCAGCCCGTGGCCGTACAACATCGGCTTCTGTTCTGTAGCTGAGACGCCATCGTTGCTCAACGCGACGTCACACATGAAAGGCACCTGCACGGTCGACTCGGCCGGGTTCTGGTCCGGGAGCGTGTCTGCATCCGCGGGGTCGTCGTAGAGACGCGATACGGGGGCGGGGAAGATCGAGAGGAAGGTCGTTCGGCCTCAGCTTGCCTTCAGACTGCTGGAGCCGGTCCATGTAGTTCGGGACCGTGATGCGTCCCTCTACCCTGCGAACGTCCTGAGTGTGCGTGACGCCGCGGGAGTCTTTGAATTCTTCGGTGCGCGTGCTCGCCCCATCGATCACGAATTCCGGCGCGGCCCCCTCGACGAGGCGGTCCGACAGATCCGTGTCGCCAAGGATCCGCCCAAAGGCGTCGTCGCGCATCGC
Source organism: uncultured Actinomycetes bacterium (assembly GCA_963786155.1). Taxonomy (GTDB): domain Bacteria; phylum Actinomycetota; class CADDZG01; order CADDZG01; family WHSQ01; genus CAWAXW01. The sequence goes on from CAWAXW010000006.1 coordinate 1,758,044, forward strand.
GAGCATCCGCTCGGACAGGTTGCGCTCGCTCGCCACCGTGAAGTCCCAGGCGAGGTAGAGGTCTTCACGCGCTATCCCTGCCCCTTCCAAGACGGGGAAGACGTTCTCCTCGAAATGCGTGCGGCGGGCGGTCTCGGTCGGTAGCGGCACCGTCGGCGCCACCTTGTCGCGGATAGCCGCGAACGCGGCCCCCGCGGGGATGACCGATCCGTCGGCCTCTTTCAGGTTGCGAAGGGCGACCACGTAGCGGGTGCCCTCGGTGAAGTTGACGGCCGGACGAAGGATCAAGAGCCTGTCGCCCGTCTCCATCGCGCCCCGGTGCGAGTCCAGCTCGGACCAGAAGGGGTGCCGCTCGCCCGTGGCCGTGTTGATGATGACCATCGGGGCATCGGGGCTCTCGTAGAGCCCGATATCGGCGATGTGGTCGCGGTGGTCGAAGTAGCCGGGCTCGTTGATGCCAACCTCGCTGTGAGCGCGGTCGGCCGTACCCCACGTCTGATGCAGGTCGATCCCGGGCACCGACGTCATGACCGTCGAGCCCGGCGAGAACCCGTCGTTGCGGTTCCACTCGGTCGGGTCGACCGGCTTGCCTTCTCCGCCCTCAGTTGTCTCCGCGCCCGTGCGAGGCATCGCCAGGGGGTTGAAGTCGATCCGCAGCCCGGTGTCCGTGGAGGCGTCAGCCTTCGTGAAGAAGTCATTGGGGAATGGAAGGAGACAGGCGGCCCCATCGATCGGGTCACAGCCCACTCCCGTGGGTACGGGCGCCACGGGCGCCGCTTGCACGGAAGCGATCGGCAAGGCGGCCGCGAGAAGGGCCACGAGAGCAACAGGTACGGCAAGGCGGAAAGATGCGCGCGTCATTTAGCCCCCAAGTCAGGTCGGGTAGGTAAAAAGTGGTGCCCGTGGGGGCTTAGTTAGACGCCGGAGGCGCCCCTCCTGCTTGCCTTGCTAGGGGGAGACGACCAGTGTTCCTCGCATGCTTTCGTGGAGCGTGCAGAAGAACGTGTAGGAAGCGCCGGGCTCGATCTTGTCGAGGCCGAGGACCTCAGTCTGCTGTCCGACGGCTATCTGCTTGGTCCAGAACAGGGGGCACTGGCCCTTCTTGTAGCTCCTGCACCACGGCTGCTTGTTCGATCCGGCGATGCCGTCGGCCGCGGGGTCCTGGACCACGTTGTGCATCGCGATGTCCAGGTTCACGTAGGTGACTGCACCGCCCTTCTCGATCACGATGACGGGAGCCGTGTATCCGTAGAACTGCGAGCCCGGGCCGCTGGTGACGACGTAAGCGGGTGGCACCGAAACGGCATTCGCGACCGTCGGGACGAGCATCAAGGCGAAGACCGAGCCGATTGCGATAAGCGGAGCGAGAAAACGTGTCTTCATAGGACGATCACTGTGCCTTTCATGTTGGGGAACACGGTGCAAAAGAAATCGACGGTCGTACCCGACTCCAGGTTCTCTGTTCCAAAGACCTTGGTCTGAACGGCCCCCACGGTCATCGTGATCGCGGGGGACCACAAGAGCGGGCACTTGCCGATCGGGAAGCGGCGAGGGTTGCGGACGGGATGCGTACGCTCCTTCGGATTCGCCGGTCCACACCACAATGTGTCGTCCGGTCCTTTGGCTGTCGATCTGACGTTGTGGGGGAACAGCTCCGCGTTGACGAACTGGAGAGTCCTCGCCCGGCTGCACGACCACGACCGGCGTGGCGTAGGTCGCCTCGCGGCTACCGGAGATGGCGACGATCGCCGGCGTACCCGCGGCAAGCGCGGGGGGTCCGACGAGGGTCGAGCCCATGATGGCTCCCGCCATCGCTGCTCCGACGACGCCCGAGAACCGCCTCATTATGGGAGTCCGTAAGAGACGATGTATGTGCCGTTGGCAACGAACAGCCGGTTCCGAGCGATGGCCACACCCTGGCTCGCCTGATCCGGAGCAGCCGCACCGACGTCGGCGGATATCGGACGGCGCATGAGCGGCAGGCCGGTGTCGGCGGCCACCATGTTCAGGTTCCCGGCGCCGTCCACGACGTAGACGACACCGTTCGCGGTCGAAACCGATTGGTAGTGGATACCGTCATTGGTCGGATATGCCCACTGGATCCTGCCTTCGGTGTTCTTCTTAGTCCCGATACCGACCATGTGCCCGGGGCTGCCCACCGTATAGACGCGCCCATTCGCGTAAGCACCGGACGTCGCGTTGCAGGCGAAACACGGAGCGCTGATCGTTGCCTGCCACGCGGGCGACATGTGATCGGCGTAGATCGCGTGGTACACCCCGGCCTTCTGGAGGTTGCCCATAAGCAAACGGCCCGAGGAGTCGCGGAAGAGGTTCGGAGAAGCGCCGAAGTCGAGGTCGAGCATCAAGCAGCCGATACTCCACACCAGCACGACGGTCTCTTCAGCAAAGTTGTCGCAGATCGCCTGGCGATCCGCCCCGCTCACGTACTGGTCCGGCCGGCCCTTGTAATGGTCGACGACATCCCCGAAGGTCGGCCGGTTGGAATCCCCGTCGATCTTCAGCAGCGCGTTCGCGAAGCGGGCTTCTTTACCTTCGCTGTGCGGGTTGCCGCCGCAGGCGTAGATGTATTTCTCGACTGGGTCGAGGGCCGCTGAACACCACACTGACGCCCCGTGGTACCCGTTCTTGTATTCCTTGTCGGTGATCGTCCAGCGAGTCTCGAGGATGGCTCCGCCGTCGCCGCCACCACCCGCTTTGCAGATGACGTTCTGACGCCCAGAGCACGATCGTGAGGCATCCAGGATCGCGTAGCCGCCGCGCGGTCGGGCCGCTGCCCTCGACGCCCAGCCAGCCTTGAAAGATCAAGCCGTCGTAGTACACGGGGTTGGCGTTGAATACGCCGGCGAACTTCTTTGTCGTCATAACGGTCGACTTCCACAGCACGTCGCCGGACGCCTCGTCGAGGGCCGCTACATAAGGAGCTCCCGGCCGGCTGACCGCTACGAAGACCATTCCGTTCTCGACGGTCGGAGAGCCGACGATCACGCCTCCGATAAGGGAGCCGCCGCCTTCGCCGATGAGTTGCGTGCTCCAGGCACGCTTTCCGTTGTCGGGGTTCAGAGCGAAAACCCAGCCCGTGCTGGAAGCCACGAACACACAGCCGTCCGCGACCACCGGGGTGTTCTGGAACCCGCCCCCATCGGGGACGCCTTCCTGGTCGGCGGTGTTGAAGACCCACTTTGGCTCGAGCGACGCTGCGTTGGACGCGTCGATCTTCTTCTCGAGTGGTTGCGAACGCGAGTTGGAGAGATCCTGCCCGTAGCGGCGCCACTCGCCACCGGGATGGTTGGGGTTCGCGCCACAGGCTGACTTTCCGCCTGCCGTCACGGGAGCAAAGGATGCGACCGCTATTGCGGCCGCGAACGCGACGCTCAACACGCCGACCTTGAGCAGGCGGTTCGAGGTGCGTCCCATCACAGTGCTACCCCCCTAGGGTCACGGACGAGAAGGTCGCGTCCGCGTAACCGACCTGAGGGCACGAGTCCCCGACCTGAACGCCGAACTCGACGGTCATGTCCGAGCCCTTCTTCGGCTGCTCGTGCAGCTTGACCACGATCTTGCCGGCACCGTTGTGCGGTCCCTGCAGCTTGGCGACGCCCAGCCACTTGCCCTTGTCGTCGAGCGCGGCCGCCGTCACCCATGCGTAGGGATCGAGCGTGCCGTCGAAGTTGAGGGTCACCTTCTTGACCGGCGAGGTCACGTGATGCTTCAGGTGGAGTGTCGCCCAACCCGCTGCCGGTTCGGGCGCACAGCCGACGACCGGCGAGATCCCTGGGAACACTCGCCTCACTGTGACGTGCCCGGTCTCGGGGTCGGTAGTTATCTCGTTGAACTCATCTCCACCCGACGGTCCCGCCTTGTAGGGAGGCTCGTGGGTGGCACCACCCTTCTTTGCCGTGGCGGGAGCGACGAAGCCCGCTACCACCATCGCGGCGATCATTCCGATAAGCAGCACTCGGCCCCGCATCACGGTGTCCATGGGCTGTTCCAGAGGTCGTGGAGAACGCCCTTGGCCGTTCTCTCGCCGTAAACGGAGTTCGATGCAAGCGGCGAGCGGAGCCGCGCCCCCTCACCTTCGAGGTAACCCTCGTCCCGCATCTTCTGGACGTCGTCACACAGGATCTTGTTGAGCTTTGCGTCGGCGTCGACGTTGTATGCCACCGCCGCATTGCGTCCAAGGATGCCGTTGCGAATGGAGCGCTCGGGGTGCGGACGCCCGTCGGTCGGCCAATCCCGGATCACAGGGTGCGGCCGGCGGTAATTACTTGCGTCGTGGCAGTCGAGCCGCGGGTCCCAGCGGTCGCCCTCGAGCCCGTGCGGGAGGTTGTAGAGCTCCCGGGCCTTCGGCGAGAAGTCGAATCCGCGGAAGGCGACGATCTCGGACTGCGGCGATCCGTACCAAAGGCTGTCGGTGCCCCAGCAGATGCGACGGGGGCCGACGTGCTTGATCATCTTGCCGAGGTAGTGAGCAGCGTCCTTCGTGTTGCCCATGACGCTACGCCACACCGAGCCGGTCTCTGCGTACACGTTTGGTGAGTTCCCATGCTGGAGCCCGGGCGGGATGTGGCTCTCAGCATCGAGCCCCGCCTCCCGCAAGGTCTTGACGAAAGTGTCGACGCCGCGGTCCGCGGAGTTGACCTTGTTGTCGCCCGGGTAGGGAGCCTGCGGCTCGCCGTCGTAGCCGGAGTGATAGATGATGAACGTCACTTCGGGATGCTTTCTCGCCGCGGGCCCCACGTCTCTGGGCGAGGCCGCCCGCTGGTCGAAGCCCGGCAGGGCGAAGCCCTTGTGAACGGCGATCAGCTTGGGAACGTTGTACTCGTTGCCCACCTGCACGACGTGGTCGAGGAACTGGTCGCCGACGGGGTCGTCGAGGAACCAACCCGACTGGTAGGGAACGTCACCCCAGGCCGTGTAGCACTTCCAACCCCGGATCTTGTCCCCGTGTAGCTCGAGGTTCTGGCGCATGAGGTCGAACTCTTCCTTCATGAAGAGCGGCTCGGCGTACTTGCTCGTGGACGTACCGAGCGAGCCACGGTTGGGCATCACGAAGGCGTGCATGACCGTGCGCTGCGTGCCGCCCGCCAGCTCCTTGATGGTGTCGATCGTCAGCGCGGCCTCATCGATAGGGAGAGGTTGGTTGGACGGCTCGGCCGGCACGGCCGAGAGCACGCAATAGTTGGTCGAGGAGTCGAGGTAGAGCTCTTTCAGGTAGTGGAAACGGCCGAGGTTCTCGATCGGGTCTGCCTCGCGGCCCCCGCGGAACGGAGTCTCGGTCGGCCAGTAGGGGTCATCCCCCAAGAAGCTGCCGGCCTGGGGCCACACGGCTGCAAAGAACGCCTCGATGACGGGGTTGGTCACCCTCCACGTCCCGTTTGGGTGCACGTGGTGGGACTGGACGTCGAACACGAACTCGCCCGGCATGTTGTTGAGCTGGGCGCCCTTCCATTCGAGGTCGCAGGCCTTGTTGGTCAGGGTGTTGTGGGCGTACGCGTTGTACCCGCCCCACGTCGTTCCGGTGACCTGGTTGATCGCCCAGACACCGATGCTGAACGCAGCCGCGCTCCGCACGAACTCGCGCCGACTCATCGCGAAGCGTCTACGAACCCGCTCCGTTTCCTCGTCGGCCAACGCCATGATCGCCAACTGCTCCGCCGTTGGAGCCTCGGGCAAGAATTCCCCGTTGCTGACGGGGAGGACATCAATGGGAAGGCCCTCCCAAAGATCCCCGTAGTGAGACTTCCACTTAATCACCGAGACTCCCCTTTCAGGACTGTTCTCTTACTTGACGACTCGGATCGCACCCCTCATAGAGGGATGGATTCGACAGAAGAACGTGTAATCCCCCGGACGTGTCGGAACAAAATCCCAATACACGCCGTCCTGCAGGGTCTCGTCAGTCGGCTTGTCCTCGTCGCCCAGTTGTCCCGAGGCGGGCGAGAAGAAGAGGCCGTAACCGATCTCGGTCGAGTCGAAGTCCATAAGGTCGTTCGGAGACCCGTTGCCACCGTCGGCCACCGGGTAGTCCAGTCCGGTTGCGCCGGTGCACGGCTCTTTGCAGCGCGTCACGGTGTGCCAGATGTTCAGGAACGTGTCGGTGTTCCAGAACCGGACCGTCTCACCGGCCTTCACCGTCGGGATGCCGGTCTGGCCGATCACGCCCATGTCGGCGAGGCCGTAGGTGAAGAAGGGCATCGTGATATCGGTCACCTCGGGCCCCGCCTTGTCGGGGAGTCCCGGGCACTTGGCGTTGCCGCAGCCTCCGAACGTGCTGGTCTCCTGGAGGTGTCCATGACTGACGCTGCCACCGAGACACAGGGTCTTGGTCGGGCTTTCGAGATCGTTAGTGCAGGTCGCCTTCTTCCAGTTGGGGATCGTCGGAGCCTGGGTTGGGATGCCCGGATCGATCTTCACGTTGTCCTCGAAGACATCCACACCTTCGGGAGCGTGCGGGTCCTTAGGGGCGACCCACGCCATGACGATGCCCATGTTCTCGTACCAAGACGTCGTGGCGTCGTAGACCGCGTTGAGCCGGAGGATGTCGCCGGCCTTGATCTTTACCTTCCAATCCAGGAACGCTCCCGTCCCGGTCATCGAGAAGTCCCACGAGTTGGCCGGTCCACCGGCCAGATCCGGGTTCTTCCGATCCCAGTACACGGCATCGGATCGATGGATCGGGATCTCCTCGCCCTTTCGGACGAGGCTCACCTCATCGGCGAGGCCGCCCGGATGTAAGTGGCCTCCCATGGTCACAAGGGTTCCGGCCATGTCTTTCGTAACTTTCCAATCGGCCCCCTTGACCTTCGCCGGTTTGCCTTGTTGCGGGGTCACCTCGCCGTAGACATCGTGGCGCGAGCAGTTCTGCTTGGGCCAGACGCACACCTTTTGCCCGTAGTAAGGGTCGTACGAGCCGAAGCCCTTCTGCGAGTTGTACACCGGGTTGCCGCCGGTGTCGGGGGCGTCCTTCGTGATTGGGCGACCCTGGACGTCGAGCCACACCGGCTTGGCGCCGACGATGCCCAGCTCATCGGCATCTGCCTCCGCCACGAAATCGACCTCGTAGGTGATCCAGACCTCGAACGGGTCGACAACCGCGCTGTGCACCATGTAGAGGAGCAGCCACGAGTCGGTCTGGCCGACGTGCATCCCGTAGCCCTTAGGCATGGGAAGGATCGTCTTCTCTTCACCCGCCGCGAAGAACGGCCCGTTGCCGTACGACGGGCTCCCGTTGAGCCAGGTTCCGTGGTGAAGGTGAACGCGATGGACCGGCGGGGCGATCCCGCTCTGGTCGACCAAGTCGGGCTTGAACCGAGTGATGTAGCCGTCGTAGGCCGGCTTCTCGATCGTGACGGGGCCGATCAGAACGTCGTTCTGACCCGGCTTGACCGTGATCGGGCCGTAGGTGAACTTGATGCGCTTGCACTTGTCACCGGCCTGGGCCGAAGCGGTCTTCTCCCAGCCTGCCTTCTCGTACTCAGAGTCCGGGACGCAAGGCTTTCCGGGAACGGGTTCCAAGAAGGCTGGATCCGGGACCTGGGCCGCTGCCGGGATGGCGATCGCCACCACGAGAGCAGAAAGGATCGCGGCTACTACCGACTTCATGCCTTACCCCCTTGCAACTAAGCCGCCACGTGACGGCTGGGACTGGTTGCACCTGCCGGTTCACTGAGGAACTGCCGCGCGACGACGCTGTCAGCGACATCTCACGGTTTCTTCGGTGCCCGTCCTAATTCCTGCCCGGAAGAGAATGTTTTAGGCGTTTTTTCTTGGTTTCGACCCAACGCGACCGCTCGACAGCGCGGAGTAAGCCGAGCAAGCAGCTATTCGGGCGGAGTTTCCCGGCCCCCGGCCGCCCGCAGCAGGCCGCGGGCCTCGAGCGCCATCCGCCGGATCTCCTCGACCGGGAGGCCGTCGTTGATCCCTCGTCTCAGATCCACGCCGAGAAGTTGCGAGATCTTCGCCTCGTCCTCGGGCCGGTGCCGGGCGAGCTCCTCCCGGATCGGGTCGTAGGAGCGCACGAAGAGGCTTGCGGCAAGTCGGGCCGACAGGGGCGCGACGCCACGCTCGTACGACTCGACGACGTCGTCGAGCAGCCGATCGACCTTCGCCAGGGCGTCGTCCAATCCGCCCTTCATCGGGCGGGCCCCCATCTCCTCGGCGGCCACCGCGCTCATGCGATCGATGAGTCGTTCCAGCTCCTCGGGACGGACCAGCTGCTCCGGCGGGTCCACCGATGCAAAGGCCGCGGCCAGAGCGTCGAGCTCAGTTGCCAGAGGGCCCTCACCACGCCCGCGCCCGTGTTCGAGCAGCTCGATCGCCGTCCTCGCGACGCCGTAGGAAGACTGGTAGGCGCTCAGCTCGGCCGACTCGACGGCCTTCGCGTACAGATCCCGCAGCGTGCCGAGCAACACGATCCCGACGGACACACGGTAAGGGTCACTGCGAGCCGCGTGGGCGGCCACGCGACCGACAAGCGCCTCACGCGCCTCGACAGCGCGCTTCAAGCCACGGCGGATGACGCGAGGGCGCGCATCCCGGCGGACCTCGGTCCCGATCGCCGCGACGGCCGTAATGAACTCCTTCAGCTCGCGCGGATGCGAGCGCAGCTCGGTCTCGAGCCAGGGGAAGACGTCGGTCATGGGACGAGCGGCCTGCAGGAGGGCGTCGGGCCGCCGGCCGGCCCCATAGAGCTGGCAGCACGCCAGGCAATGGCTTTCGCACAGCCACAGGGCATGGCCTATCCGGATCTGCTCTGAAGTGAACGGCGCGCTCATCGGTCCCTATCTTCGGTTGGCTACATATAGTGACCCAACATGGATTCGGGACGGACAAAACCCTTACCTGCACGTGGCCGGCGTATCGCGCTGGTGGTGCTCACCTCACTGCTCGCGGTGGCGTGCACCGCGGAAGACGACCCGGCCCCCGTCGCAGCATCTCCCGGCCAAAGTCAGAGCCCCAAGGCCGGCGGTGAGCAGGGCGGCGGCGGGGACGCGCAGCGAAAGGGGGGCCAGTCCGGGGGCGCCACTGCACAGGAGGACAGTGTCGAGCTCCAGGGCCGGGGCACCGACCGGACCACCTCGGGGCGCGTGCCGGGTTACGTCTCGATCGAAGCGGCGGAGGTCCAAGGGGCCGTCGACGCACTGCGGTTGTCCGTCACGCTTCGGGGGCCGATCCCGGAGCGGATGCCGGATGCCTATACGACGCTGCGCGTCTCGTTCCTGATCGTGACCAAGGACGGGAAGAGATTCTCGTTCGATGCAGAGGGCTCCGACGAGGGTTGGGCCCCCACCGCATCGGGTGGAGACGTCGGCGACTTCCCCGGGAGCCTGGAGATCAGTGGACCGGACGCGATCATGACCGTCGATCCCGCCTACATGGGCGGCCTGCAACCCTTTCAGTGGCTGTCAAGCGCCGCGTGGGTACGAAACGCGCCGAACGGGACGAGCTACGGCTTCGACTCTCTCCCTAAAGGAGGGTTCGCGCAGTACCCGCAGGCTTAATCAGTCGACGTGGCCGACGGTTCCGCCGCTGCCGGGGCTCAAGGCTTCCATCGTGACGACGGCGCCCTCCGGCAGGACGAAGGTTTGCTGGGTGGGGGCACCGCTCGCAGGGCTCTTGTAGGTCGTCGTCTTCTTGCCGACCTTGACCTTGACGACCCAAGTGCCGACCGCCGGCGATCCCGCTGACTGGCGTCCCTCCGACGTGCGACACGGTGTAGGTGCACTTCGGCTGACCCGGATTGGCGACCTGGCAGCCTTCGGGTTCCATCGCCTTGGGCGCGGCCCCCGCGGTCGGGGCCCCCAGAACGGCGGCCGACAGCACAACAGCGAGCATCTTTCTCATCACGATCCCCTTTCGCATGTCCGTCCCTAGGGCTTCGATGCGGGGGGCTCGGTTTCCTCCATGCAGAAGGGGGGCCGGTTACCCGGCCCCCCTTCTTTAGAACGGAGCGACTATTCGGCCGCCTGGCAGGGCTCGGTGAAGTCGAAGCCCTCTGCTGTCGGTCCGGCGAAGAAGTCCTCGACCAGCGTGACGCCGGAAGGGGCCTTCTTGTCTGGCCGGTTGATCACGATCTGACGGAACACCGTGTCGTTCGGGTCTCCCGAGAAGAGACCGGCCTCCTCGGGGAGCATCCCCTCGTAGTCCACGGAGTCGAGCTCGGACGCAGCCTGGACGACGCCGGCGCGCGTCAGGTCGCCGTTCGCGTGCGCGTCCTCGAGGACCTGGCGGAGCGGGTACGACCACACCCAACCCGACGTGTATCCGTCGTTGGGATCGACGTCGCCGATCGCCTCGCGCATCGCCTGGTGACCGGGAGTGTCCGACCCGAACGGTGGCCATGGCGCGGTTTGCAGGTAAAGGGCTTCGATCGCAGGAGCGGCCGGGCTGTCGAGCACACCCTTGTTCCATGTGGGTGACGTGCCCAGGAACTTGCCCTGGAACTTGCGGGCTGCGGTTCCTCCGACGATCTCGGCCATCTCGGTCGGACCGGTCGTGATGACCACAAGGTCCGGCGAGGCTTCGAGGACCGCTCCGATAGCCTCTTCCTGGCTGCCGGCCACCGAGTTGGGAGCGGTCTCAACCGCACCGATGAACTCGAGGCCGTTCTCCTTCGCCGCGATCTCCGCGCCGGCCGCCGCGTCGCCGCCGTAGTCCCCGGGATATCCGACGGCCATGACGGTCTTGACGCCGAACTCTTCGATCGCGTAGTCGATCGCGTTCATCGACTCGAGGCAGTAGTTGCTGCCCGATTCCAGGATGTTGGGCTCGAACTCCCAACCCGACCACCACGATGCCGGTGCGGCGACCACGTCACTCTGCTTGTAGAGGTCCAGAGCCGCGAGCGTCGGTGGTGTGCCCAACGTCTGTGCGAGGGCCAAGACCTCGGGTTCGATCTCCTGATACTTCCTGACATGCACCTCGGGGTTGTACTCGTTGTCCTGGACGTGGGTCGTCACGTCGACGTCGTAGGCACCGCCGATGCCGCCCTCCTCGTTCACCCGGTTCCAGAAAGCCGCCTGTGAGTCGGTGATCGGAACCGCCAGCGGAGCGAAGGGCCCGATCGTTAGGTCGGACAACGTGCCCAGATAGATGCAGCCGTTGTCCTCGTTGACTGCATCGGGACATGGTTCTTCGGTGACGCCGACATCCGTGGCGATCTCTCCGTCTCCGGAGTCGTCGCCGCCTGCGTCACCGTCTTCGTCGTCGCCGCCGCTGCTGCATGCCCCCAACAGCAAAAGGACGGCCGCGGCCAGCGCCGCAAGCTTCCACCATCCTCTGTCTCTACTCATCTACCTTCCTCCTTCATCGACTGCTTGCCCGAAAACCCCCGCGGGGGCATGCTCCAACACTCACCTCCTCATCTGTTGCATCAATACGAGAACGGCCATTGCTTCCAGTAGTTCCTAACCCGAACCCACAAGCCGTAGAGACCCCTCGGTTCGACGATCAGGAACACGATTATGAGCAACCCATAGATGATCGCCTCGAGTTGTTGGGTCGTCAGGAACCCGCCCGTGGCCGATCCGCTGACGGCCGGGATGAATCTCGGCACCTCCTGGATGAGCCTCGGCAAGAGCGTCACGAAAGCAGCCCCCATGATCGAGCCCGAGATCGTCGCAACCCCTCCGATCAAGATCATGGCGATGTAGCGCACGCTCAGCAACAGGTTGAAGCCGCTCGGCTCGAGGAACCCGGTGATCGTGGCGAGCAATGCTCCCGCGATCCCCGCGTAGAAAGACGAGATGGTGAACGCGAGCGCTTTGTGCTTGGGCAGCGACACCCCCATCGCTTCGGCCGCGAGGTCCCGATCGCGCACCGCCGCGAACGCCCGGCCGATGCCCGAGCGCGCGAGGTTGCGAGCCGGGACGGCGAGGGCGATCAGGAAAATGAGTCCCATGAAGTAGAGACCCTGCGAACGCGTCAGCTCTACGCCGCCGATCTGGGCCTGGTCGGTGAAGTTGAATCCAAACAGCACGGGCTGCGCCGCGGTGCGGCCCGTGCCGAGGCCGCCGGTCAAGGGCTCCGCCTCCCGAAAGATGTGTTCGCCGATGAACACGAGCCCGAGCGTCACGATCGCGAGGTAGAGCCCGCGCAGCCGGAAGGCGACCGGCGAGATCGATGAGTCCGGCGAGGGCCGCGACTATCCCGGCGGCCGGCAGCCAGATCTCCATCCCCAGTCCGAAACCAACGAGTTGCCCCTCGGGATCGCCGCTCAGGACCGCGGCCGTGTAAGCGCCGAGTCCGAAGAAGAACGCGTGGCCCAGCGACACCTGTCCGGCATAGCCCGTGACGAGGTTGAGCCCGATCGCACCGATCGAAGCAACGAAAGCCGTCGCGACGAGCAACACCAGCGCGTCCGAGATCTGGAACGGAAGCAGCAAGAGCAGGGCGATGACGATCAACACCGAGGTCTTCTTCGCCGGCGTGTTGAGAAGCGCGGAGTCCTTCTCGTAGGACGTGTAGAGCTTGGGGCGACCCCTCATACCCTCTCGATCTCCGGAGTCCCGAACAGACCGTAGGGCCGGAAGAACAGGACCCCCAACATGACGAGATAGGGCACGACCTGCGAGAAGTTGCCGCCGAGGAACGGGAAGTACTCGCCCTGGTAGGTGACGGTCAGCCCTTCGAACACGCCGATGATCAGAGCTCCGGCCACGGCTCCAGTGATCGAATCGAGTCCGCCGAGGATGACCGCCGGCAATGCCTTGAGAGCGACGAAAGCCGAGCCCTGGTCGATCCCCGAGCCCGTACCCACGAACATGCCCGCGAGCGCGGCGAGAGCCCCGGCGATCGCCCACGACAGGGCGAAGACCGACCCGACAGACACCCCTTGCGCCAGTGCGGCCTCCTGATCGAACGCGGTCGCGCGCATCGCCAAACCGATCCGGGAGTACTTGAAGAATGCGAACAGGGCCGCGACGACGATCATCGCGAAGATCACCATCGCTATCCGTCGGTGTTGGATCGAGACACCGGCGAGGTCGATCGTCCTCAGCCCCCACGGGTCGCCCACCGACCTCACGTTGGACCCGAGACCGTCGTTGACCAAGACCCGCAACACGATGTCGATCCCGATCGTGATCATCGCGATCGCGAAGACGGGTTTGCCCACCATCGGACGGATGGCGAGCCGCTCGATCACGAGTCCCGCGACCGCCGTCAGGATCATCGCGAGGGGAAGCGCCAGCCAGAAGCTCAGGTCGACGACACTTCTCAGATAGACGACCCAGTACGCGCCCAGGATCATCAGTCCGGGCTGCGCGAAGCTCACGACCCTCATCGACTTGTAGACGATTACGAATCCGAGCGCGAGCAGCGAGTAGATCGACGCAAGACCCAGACCGATGACGAGCGCCTGGATGAATCTCGTCATTTGCTCTCCGGTCCCGGCAAGCCGGGCCCGCTGTCTTTCGTGTACATCTCTTCTACTGTTTCGCCGAACATGGCGGCGATGGCGGATCTCTTCACCTTTCTGGGTCGCGGTGAGCTCGCCGTCCTCGTGGTCGAGCTCCTTGGGGAGCATCTTGAACTTCTTGACCCCCTCGACCGAAGAGAACTGCTCGTTGACCTCGTCCACGACCTTCTGGATGAGTGCGATCACCTCGGGTTTCTCGGAGAGATCGCGATAGGTCGTGTACGTGAGTCCCTTCCTTTGCGCCCAGTTGCCGACCGTGTCGTACTCGATCCCGATGAGCGCGCTGAGGAACTTGCGGCCGTCCCCGATCACTATCGCTTCCTTGATGAAAGGCGATGTCTTGAGCGCGTTCTCGATCTCGGAGGGAGAGACGTTCTTTCCTCCCGAAGTGATGATGATGTCCTTCATCCGGTCGGTGATCTTCACGTGGGTTCCGTCGACCCACTCCCCCACGTCGCCCGTGCGGAGCCAGCCGTCGTCGGTCACTGCCTCGGCCGTCGCCTGTGGGTTACGCCAGTAACCGGCGAACACCCCCGGGTGCCTGGTGAGGATCTCTCCCGTGGCCTCGTCGATCTTCAGCTCGACGTTGTCGTGCGCCTCGCCGACGGTGCCCAGCTTGATCCTGCCCGGACGATTGGCGGTTGCGACGGCCGAGTTCTCGGTCATCCCGTAGACCTCGTGCATCGGCACCCCGACCCCCATGAAGAATTGAAGGATCTCGGGGGCGATGGGGGCCGCGCCGGAGGCCGCGTAACGACACTTCAGCATGCCGATGCGCTCTCGCAGCGCTCGGAACAGGAACACGTAGCCGAGCGCGTATAGGAGCCTGGTCGACCGCGGTGTGCGTGCCTCCCGTCCGGACGAGCGTGGCCGAGATGCGATCGGCGATCTTCATCCAGAACCTGAAGTTCGTACGCTTGATCCAACTTGCATTCGCCGCGCGGATCTGGATGCCGGCGTGCATCTTCTCCCAGATGCGCGGAACGCCCAGGAAGATCGTCGGCTGGACCTCTTGCAGGTTCTGCGGGACCGTCTCGATCGACTCGGCGAAGTTGACCACGCACCCGGCGGCGAGGTTGAACCAGACCGTGAAGATGCGCTCCGCGACGTGGCACAGAGGGAGGTAGGACAACAACACGTCGCGATCGGTGGGCGGCGGCGAAGTGAATCCGCCACCGTGCACGAGCGCGGCGATCGCAAACTCCACGTTCTGGATCGTCAGCATGGCGCCCTTGGGCGGGCCGGTCGTGCCCGATGTGTAGATGAGGGTCATGACGTCGTCCGGCTCGGCCTCCGCGATGAGCCGGTCGAGTGCTTCGGGGAACTCGGCCCGATGCCGCTTGCCGAGCTCGATCAGGTCGAGCCACGACATCAACAGCGGATCGTCGATGTTGCGCACGCCCCGGGGATCTATGTAGATGATCTTGCGCAGGTCGGGCAGGTCCGCCTTCACCGCCAGTGCCTTGTCGACCTGCTCCTGGTCTTCGGCGATGAGGATCTTCGACGCCGAGTTGGACAGCAGGTATTGCACCTCCGGCGGAGGATTCGTCGGATAGAGGCCCATCGTCAGAGCGCGTATCGCGACGATCGCCAGGTCCGAATAGACCCACTCGGGACGGTTCTCCGAATGGATCGCGACGCGATCGCCCGGCTCGACCCCGAGCGCGAGCAGCCCGTGAGCGACGTCCCGCACCCGATCCCAGTACTCGGCCCAGGTGATGTCGGTCCAGATACCCAGGTCCTTCTCGCGCAGCGCGACGCGATCGGGGGTCGACTGGGCCCGGTCCCGGAGGCGGGTGACGATCGACGTGGTGCCGGTGCGCGGGGCTTCCACAACTACTGCCATCAAGAACCTCCGGTTCCGCTTGCGGGCAACTCTTCGGTCCCGAGGTAGGCCTGGATGACGTTCGGGTCCGATTGCACCCGCTCGGGGACGTCGAGAGCGATCGCACTGCCGAAATCGACGACCAGAACGCGGTCGGCGATGTCCATGACCAATCCCATGTCGTGCTCGACGATGATCGTCGCTACTCCCAACTCGAGGCCCACGTCGAGGATGAACCGGGCCATGTCCTCGGTCTCCTCGAGGTTCATCCCCGCGACCGGCTCGTCGAGAAGGAGCAGCTTGGGTTCCATCGCAAGAGCGCGCCCAAGCTCTACACGCTTCTGGATGCCGTACGGCAGAAGGCCCACCGGAAGCATGCGGTACTGCTCGATCTCGAGGAAGTCGATGATCTCCTCGACGATCTTGCGATTGCGAGTCTCGTCGCGCTGGGCTCGCCCGATATAGACCATCGCGCTGAGTGGGCCGTAGCGGATGTGATGGTGGCGGCCGAGCATCAGGTTCTCGATCACGGTCAGGTTCCTGAAGAGCTCGATGTTCTGGAACGTGCGAGCAACCCCGAGCGATGCGATCTGGTGCGGAGACTTGCCGGTGATCGATGTGCCCAGGAACTCGATGGAACCTTGCTGGGGTTTGTAGAACCCGGAGATGCAGTTGAAGATCGACGTCTTACCGGCTCCGTTCGGGCCGATGATCGCGAACAACTCCTTGGGCCGGACGTCGAACGAGACCCCGTCGATCGCAGTAACACCTTCGAAACGCAGCACGACGTCCGAGAAAGTCAGCAGTGGCTTGCCTGCGACTTCGTCGGGAACGGAGACGGCAAGCGAGTCCGCGAGCGTGCGGCCGGCTCTCGTCACGACAGCCACCTCTTCCGCCGTTTGTAGTGCTTGACCTCGCGGAAGGACTTGGTCTCGCCCTCTTTGTGCAGCCCGAGGTAGAACTCCCTTACGTCCTCGTCCTTCTGCAGCTCGGAAGAGGGCTTGTCCATCACGATCTTCCCGTTCTCCATGATGTATCCGTGCTCCGCGATCTCGAGAGCCATACTCGCGTTCTGCTCGACGAGAAGAACCGACGTTCCTTGGGCGTTGATCTGAAGGATCACATCGCGGATGCGCCCGACGAATTTCGGGGCCAGCCCAAGGCTCGGTTCATCGAGCAGCAGATACTTCGGGTCCGACATCAGAGCGCGGCCCATCGCCAGCATCTGTTGCTCGCCTCCCGAGAGATAGCCCGCGGTCTGCGTCTTGCGATCGGCGAGGATCGGAAAGAGGTCATAGACCCGGTCGAAGCTGCTCTTCATGGTCTTGGGCTTGCGATGCGCGCCGATCCGCAGGTTCTCGTCGACGGTCAGCTCGGCAAAGACACGCCGGCCCTCGAGCACCTGAACCACGCCGCGATCGACGATGTGCGCGGCCGGGAGCCGATCGATGCGTTCGCCTTCGAGCTCGATCGAGCCTTTCGTGATCTCGCCTTCGTGGATGTCGAGCAGGCCCGAGATCGACCGGAGGACGGTGGTCTTGCCCGCGCCGTTGGCGCCCAGCAGGGCCACGATCTTGCCGGTCGGAAGCCGAAGGCTGATACCGCCCAGGACCAGCATCACGTCGTCGTAGACAACCTCGAGGTTGCTCAGCGAAAGCAACGATTCCCCCCGAAAAATGGACTCGACCCGGTGGCCACGGCGGTGTGGCGAACGGACATTGTGCCCTACCCCGGGGCTGTATTCGGGACGAACCCCCTCAAACCCCCCCGGCAGCTCGGTGGGGTCGTCAGCCCTCCATGAGCTCGAGGAGCTTGCGCGCCGTGTTGCAGTTCCGGATGGTCATCTGCTTGTAGAGCGGGGTGCCCGCCAGTTTCATCATCCCGCTCCTCGTCACGTTCTTGCTGTCGACGCGCCAGATGATCGCCCCCGACTCGTAGAGGACGTCCTCCAGCTCGGGCTTGACCTGTACTTTCTTCAGGACCGAGGGCCGAGCCACCTCGTCCCACAGGAACATCACGTCGCACTTCATGTCCTTGTTGTTCGCCCACTTCTTCGGGATCGCTTTCACGACCGCCCTCATGCTCTTGAGGTCTCGGACGACGACGTCGATCTTGAAGCCGATGCCCTTGGCGATCGCCTTCTCGAGAAGCCCCGCCAGCCGGGTCCGGCCCCGGATAGTGGACGAGAAGATCACGTTGCCCGAGTTGATGTAGGTCCGGACATCGGTCATCCCGGCCTCTTCGAAGACGACCTTCAGCTTCTTCATCTCGACCTTGTTCTTGCCACCGACGTTGATGCCGCGCAACAGAGCTACATAGACCATGCCGTTAGACGGGGCGCACCGGGGGGGCCATGCCTTCGGCTCCGGGGGTGCGGGGGCCGGGGACTCCTCTGAAGGCGTACGGCTCGCAAGTTCGACCCGGCTGGCAGATGAAGACGTCTCCGGTCCGCCCGGACGTGATCACCTCGACGAACGCCTCCGCTACCTCGTCGGCTTCCAACAACGGGAATCCCGCGGCGCGGAAGTCCTTGGCGAAGTCGCCGAGGATCGGCGTGTCCACGAAGCCCGGGCAGATCGCGTTGATCGTGATCTTCTTCGATTCGAGTTGCTCGGCCGTGGCGCGCACGAATCCGACCACCGCGTGCTTCGTGAGTGCGTAGATCGGGTCGACCGGGTAACCCACGATGCCGGCCAGCGAGGCGGTTGCGACTATCGCTCCCCCATCGGTCATCGCCGGGACCGCGGCCATCGTTCCGAACACGACACCGTCGACGTTGATGCCGAGGGCACGGCGGTAGGCGGCTTCATCGAGCCTGGCGACGTCGTTCTCGCCCGTGACGATGCCGGCATTGAGGTGCGCGATGTCGAGCCGGCCGTGCGTTTCAAGCGCATGGGCGACGGCGGCCTTGGTCTGGTCTAACGAGGCCACGTCGACGGCAACGAAGCTTCCGCCGATCTCTGATGCCATCTCGGAACCGGCGGATTCGTTGACGTCGGCAACGACCACCTTCGCTCCGGCCTTTGCCAACCGTCGGGCAACGGCACTCCCGATCCCAGACGCCGCACCCGTGACCAGCGCGACCTTGCCTTCAAAGCCCGACCCATCCATCGAGGGGTTGTACCACTTGTACGCTGTCGGGCGATGGCCGAGAAACTTCCCAGCTACGTTCAAGGCTCCTGGAAGACCGCGTCCGACGAGGGCACGCCGGTCTTCGACGCCGCCACCGGCGACGAGATCGTGCGCGTGTCCAGCTCGGGCATCGATATGGCAGGTGTCCTCGATCACGCTCGCGAGGTCGGGGGGCCGGCGTTGCGATCGCTCACGTTCCACGAGCGCGCCGCGATCCTCAAGACCCTGGCCGCTCATCTGATGGAGCACAAGGACGAGCTGTACGAGCTCTCCTTTCGCACCGGCGCGACCAAGAGCGACTCGTGGGTCGACATCGACGGCGGCATCAGCACCTTGTTCGTCTACTCGAGCAAGGGCCGGCGTGAGCTTCCCGACGACAAGGTCTACATCGACGGCGCTGTCGAGCCGCTCGGCAAGCGCGGCACCTTCGTCGGCCAGCACATCTATACGCCGCTGCGGGGTGCGGCCGTTCAGATCAACGCCTTCAATTTCCCGGTGTGGGGTTTCCTGGAGAAGTTCGCTCCAGCGTTCGTCGCCGGGGTCCCGACGATAGTCAAGCCGGCGACGCAGACCTCGTACCTGACCGAGAGGGCCGTTCGCCAGATGATCGAGTCCGGTCTCTTGCCGACCGGGTCTCTGCAACTGATCGCAGGCAGCGCGGGCGACCTGCTCGACCACCTCACGGGACAAGACCTGGTCGCGTTCACGGGCTCCGCCGACACGGCGACGAAGCTCCGCTCCCACCCGAATGTCGTCCGCCGCTCCGTGCGGTTCAACGCCGAGGCCGATTCGCTGAACTGCTCGATCCTCGGCCCCGATTGCGAGGCCGGTGGCGAGGAGTTCGAGCTGTACGTGAACCAGCTCGTGACCGAGATGCGAGTAAAGGCCGGCCAGAAGTGCACCGCAATCAGAAGGGCGTTCGTCCCGAAGAACCTCGTCGAGCCCGTCGCCGAAGCGGTCAGGTCCGAGCTCGAGAACATCGTCGTGGGCAACCCCGCCGACCCCTCGGTCACCATGGGCGCATTGGTGAGCCTGGGCCAGAGAGACGAGGTCCGCGGAGCGGTGGAACGGATAGCTCGCTCGGCACGGCTCGTCAGCGGAGATCCGGTCAAGGTCGATGTCGTGGACGCTGATCCAGAGCGCGGTGCGTTCATCTCGCCGATCCTTCTCCTCGCGGAGGCCGCCAAGGCATCCGAGCCGCACGAGGTCGAAGCTTTCGGGCCGGTCAGCACCCTCATGCCCTACGAGACCACCGAAGAAGTGATCGATCTCGCGGCGCGCGGCGAGGGCAGTCTCGTCGGCAGCCTGGTCACCTATGACAAGGACTTCGCTCGCGACATAGTCCTGGGGCTCGCGCCGTGGCACGGCCGCTTGCTCGTGCTCGACCGCGACGACGCGCGCGAATCGACCGGACACGGTTCCCCGATGCCTCATCTCGTTCACGGGGGGCCGGGACGCGCCGGCGGCGGCGAGGAGCTCGGCGGACTCCGTAGCGTCCTCCACTACATGCAACGTACGGCCGTGCAGGGAACCCCCGACGTCATCGGGGCGACGACCGGCCGGTGGACGACGGGAGGAGCCAAGAAGACCGACGGCGTCCACCCCTTCCGCAAGTACCTCGAAGAGTTGGCCATAGGCGACAGCCTGACGGCCGGGCCCCGGCTCGTGACGATGGAAGACATCGAGAGCTTCGCCGAGCTGACGGGTGACAGGTTCTACGCGCACATGGACGAGGACGCGGCCAAGGCGAACCCGTTCTTCGAGGGCCGCGTCGCTCACGGTTATTTCATCGTAAGCGCCGCCGCGGGATTGTTCGTCGACCCCGATCCCGGGCCGGTCCTCGCCAACTACGGGCTCGAGAACCTTCGCTTCACCACACCGGTCTACCCGGGCGACGAGCTGACCGTGACGCTGACGGCCAAGAACATCGACCGCCGCGGGGCGGCTCCCTACGGCGAGGTCCGGTGGGACGCGGTGGTCGTCAACCAGAACGGCGACATCGCCGCGGCCTACGACGTTCTGACGCTGGTAGCCAAGAAGGACGCTCCCTCCTGAGCCCTGCCGAGGGCCAAGACCCGCAAGAGGTCGCTCGCAGCTACGCCAAAGCGATGTACGAACGCGACCTCGCGTCGCAGTCGTTGGGGATCGAGATCGATGAGGTCGCGCCGGGCCGGGCGACCACGCGCATGAGCGTGACAAAGGAGATGGTCAACGGCCACGACGTTTGTCACGGCGGCTACGTGTTCCTGCTCGCCGATACGGCTTTCGCCTTCGCATGCAACACCTACGGAGCCGCGACCGTGGCCGCGGGGGCCGAGATCGTCTTCGTCGCGCCGGCCCGCTTGGGCGACGACCTGATCGCCGAAGGAGCCGAAAGGGTCAGGTACGGCCGCAGCGGCGTCTACGACATCACCGTCCGGCGCCCGGACGGGGAAATCGTGGCGGAGTTCCGAGGCCAGAGCCGCACGCTGCGGGAGGGCAGACCTCCCGGCTGACGGGCAGGAGACCCCCCTCACGCGGCGAACGAATCAGGCACAAGTCTCAAGTCGAAGGGAGATCCTCTTGCGCTGGGCCAAGCTCGTCGCGTGCCTTTCGTTAGCCGCGCTCGCGATCTCCTCGACTTCGGCGGCCGAAACGACCACGGCGAAGCCCGCTGCCAAGAAGATGGTCGAAGCCCGCCAGCGCTTCTTCGGCAAGCAGAACGTGAACCCTCGCACGGGGGCCGTGCGCTCCGACAAGGTCATCATGTCGTGGTTCAGCGTCGCGAGCTACGCCGCTTCGCTCAACGGCCACGTCGTTCTCCTCGATGCGTGGGTCGCACGCGGTTCCCACTCCGGCTACGTACCAACCTCGCCCGAAGAGGTCGCGGCGCTCGATCCCGAGTACATCTTCGTCGGACACGGTGACTTCGACCACGTTGCGGACGCGGCTGAGATCGCCGCCATTAGCGGCGCGGTCATCGTCGGCACCCCCGAGCATTGCGAGTCGATCAGAAGTCAGGCTCCTGATGCCGACATCGAATGCGTAGACGTCGCTCCCGCGGCTGCGCCCGCCGGCGTCCTCACCCAACTCAACGACTTGATCCCCGGCGTCGACATCTCCGCCGTCGTGCACATCCACTCGTCGGTCGAGAGCCCCGAGTTCACGGACGGCCAGCGACTCCCCTGTCCCCCACTATGGAACCCGAATGCAACCGCCGAACACCCACCGACGGCCGAGGACATGGAACACCTGTTTAACCATCTCCCCGACGCCCGAGGAGGCAACGTCCTCTATCAATTCCGCGTCGGCGACTTCTCGTTCGTGCATCACGACACGGTCGGCAAGATCGACAAGGACGCTCCGCAGGTCATCGACGCGCTCGAGGGACTTCCGGAAACCGACGTCCAGTTCGGAGCCGTGTTGGCATTCGGCCAGGTGACTAACTGTCTTCGGAGCCTGAGCACCTACATCCAAGCGCTCGACCCCAAGATCTACGCCGCCACGCATCACGACAACTTCACCTACGCGATCGGGGCGAACGCCGAGTCGCTCGAGCCCTACGTACGCGAGGAACTCGACCGCATCCCGGCGAAGGAGAGGCCGAAGCTCCTGTACACCTACGACCCCGACGATTACCTGAACCCCGAGCCCTTCACGTTCGACGTCAAAGACGCTAAGTGGAGATAGCGGCGCTCTTCTAGCCGGGCACCATCTGGAAGCGGTAGCCGAGGCGGATGACCGTCTCGATCGCGTTCTCCGGGAGTCTTCTTCGGAGACGGGCGACATGCACGTCGATCGTGCGGCCGGGGGTTCGGCTGTTCCACACCTCTTTGGCGATCAACTCTCTTCTGAGCAGCCGGCCCGGATTACGAACGAACAAGACGAGAAGAAGGAACTGTTTGCGAGTGAGATCGAGCCTTCGGCCGCCCAGCGTTGCGAAGAACTCGTCGGGCACAACCCGAAGGTCGCCGATCTCGATGACCTCGGCGTCTCCGAAATCACTCATCGACGAAAAGGCTAGTTAGTCCGGATTTCCCAGCGGTTTCCCTTTTGTTACGGGCTTGCTAAATCCATGTGTCACGCCGATTTAACGAGTTCGTGATGCACGCGGAACGAGCGCGAAACCTCCACCCCCTACGTTGAGCTCGCTTGAATCAACAACTCAAGGAGGGGCCGTGTTGTTCTCGATGCGACTGAGCGTGCGCGACGAGCCCGGAGTGCTGGGAGCCGTCGCCACGGAACTGGGCCGGGCCGGGGTCAACATCGTGTCCCTGGACGTGATCGACATAGAAGACGGCGTCGCGATCGACGACCTCTGCGTGGAAGCCTCGGGAGATGCGGCAATGGCGGATGCGTTGCGACGCACGGCCGAGAGAGTGCCGGGCGCTCTCGTCGAAGCCGTTCGCCCCATGCGTGACCCGAGTGGCCCCGCGGCCCCCATCGAACTGTGTGCGGTGATGGCGGAAAGCGCACCGGCCGACGCCCTCTCGACCCTCGTTGAAGGACTGCCGAGCGCGATGGGCGCGTCCTGGGCGGTCGCGTTGCGATCCGGGTCCCCCCCGCCGATCGTCGCGGCCAGCCCGGGCACGCCTTCGCTCACAAACGTGGACACCCCGTGGATGCCACTCGGCCGGCCGCGTCGCTTGGGCAGCGCGCTTATGGATGCCGCCGGCATGGCGGATGGGACGCATGTCGTACGAAGTGGCCGCCGCCCCACTCGATTCTGGCTCCTCGGCAGTCCTCGTCGTGCGACGACATGGCCCCCGCTTCCGCGCTTCGGAGCTCCGCCAACTCGGACTCCTTACGCGCGTGTGCGAGGCCATGCGCGAAAGGACCGGTGCAGTGGTTCCGCCCTCCGAACCGATCCTCGTCGTGTGAACGTGACCGGATCTATTTGATGCGTTTGCCTCGGGGGCCCTTCGAGTAAGTCAGCCAGGGGATCGACGGTCTCTTGTCGATCGGGGGCTTGCTGTAATCGCAGACACCTTCGGGGAAGGCCGCCTCGAGTCGCTCCAACTGGGCCTCGGTGAACTCGACCTCGTAATCGGAAGGGGCGATCGGCTTCACGGCGCACTTGTGGACGTCGTGCGAGAGCGGCCCTCCCGCGGCGATCCGAGGTGCTCCGAAGTACGGGAAGGCGATCCGACACTTGGCCATGTCTGTCACCTTGCTCCCGCTTATCCAGCAGGCGTCGACCGCGGTTGCGGGCTTGTTCAGGACGATCTTCTGCTCGAGCGGGAGGCCACTGACATCGCTCTCCACCGCCGTCAGCCACTCGTCCAGGAGCAGGAACGACTCGGTCGCCCACACGGGGTCTCCCACAAGCGCGACCGGGCTGGTCCAGATCGATCTGGTTGTCGTGGTGCCCGTTGGCGTCATCGAGTCGGGCCCTCATGGCGTAGCTGTGGAAGTCCGTGTGGATCTCGTTGTTGGATGTGCCTCGGAGGTCGATGATCGCAACCTCGTCGAGGTGTGACGCGTCGTTGACCTGGCCTGTTCGGTAGAGCGTCTTCAGAGCTCCCGGATCGACGAGGGTTCGTTCCTCCTGGAAGACGAAGTCAATGGTGACCCCGCCGATCTTCTCGTTGAGATCGAGGAACTGCTCGGCCGTTATCTCGCCCGAGTTCAGCGCATTCAGTCCGTACTGGACGCCGATGTTGTCGTAGGGACCCTTGGCGAAGCCTCTCTTGATCTCCTTCTCGGGCGGCGTCCACAACCTCTTCGGCCGCCGGCCGAAGACGCCGACCTGCATGTCCTGCGTCGTGCACCGAGCACCACCTGGGTTGTTCTCGGGGTGATACATCTGGTCGGCGGGGAGCGCGGCATCCCACCGTCGGGTCGGGGATCGATGCGAACAGCGCCTCCCACGCGACGCAGCTCGACTGCGTCTGGTGGCCCGAGACCGCGGCCCTCTGCGTGTCATTGCTCCAGAGATGCGGGGAAACCTCGTTGAAGTAGTGGAGAAGAAGGTGGCAGTCGACGACCTCGTTGCCGGTCGAATAGACATCCTCGTAGCTACAGTTGGGCTGGATCCCCTGGAGAAGTCCCGGGTACGCATTGGCTACGACATGTTGGCCTATGGACCCGCCCGAACAACCCGATCCGATCGTGTAGCGGATCTCGCCGTAAGTCTCGATGATGTGCTCTTTCAGCATGATCACTGCCTCGGCGGACGTAACCGTGTTGCAGTTGTTCCCCAGAACGTTCAGGGAGGAGTTCGCGACCATGAAGCCACGCTCGAGCTTCGCCTCATCGACCACATCGGTGGGCGATGCTTGCCGGTGCTCGGTTCCGCAGCTCACGCCGAACGGCCATGCAAGCTTGTGGTTCCAACCGGGCTGCGAAGCCCATGGCTTCCACGGCTTGCTGGGATCGAACAACACGGCCACCGCGTAGATGCCTCGGTTCTGGGTGCCGGTCTCGACTCGCACGATGTACGGGACCTCGTTGCCTTGGTCCGTGGTCGTGGTCGCCACATCGCTGGGTGGCGACTCGGGGTCGTACGGCTGCAGCCCAGCTTGAGTGGGGTCGGTCGACTTGTAGAGGTACTCGTAGACCGTTTCGGCGTTACACCGCTTGCCCTTGGCCTTGTCGAGACCGTTGGCCTCGGTCTCACAGATCCACGGTTGGATCTGCGGTCCGGAGAGCACCGGGCCGCCCTTTGGATGGCTCTTGATCGTGACCTTGGCAGTCTCATCGCCCAATCGGGCCGTTACGACGTTCTTGCCTCGCTTGAGACCCTTAAGGAGTCCGAGGACCCGACCGTCGTCTCTCAGGGCGAAGAACTTCGTCACGTTGCGCTTTCCCCTGGTCACCTGGAGGTCGCTCACGGACGCGCCGTCGGGAAGAACGATCTCGACGTAGGCCCTGGTGCCCGAGATCAAGCTCGCGCGGTTCGAGAGCACGACGATTTCCAGGGCATCGGCCTGAGCCGTGCGGGCCTTCCGGGTAGCGCCTTGCACCGAAGGCAAGATGCCTCCGATCAATGCGAGCAAGACGAGCAGAGTCGCCCAGCGTCGTCCGATCTTCGGTCTGCGGATAGTGGTCATGATCGCCCCCTGGCCCCGTATCGACGTTCCCGCTTCGGACAAGAAATGACTTCTGCCCGTGCTTCTCCGTACCCTTCCTCGGGTCGGTGGAATCCCGTTACTCGACGAAGAAGTCTTCGGGGAGCCGGAGCAGCGCGTCGACCGCGCCTACGTAGCGAATGACGACCCCGTAGAGGGTCCGGGCCTCGTCGATCGTTATGTATCCGTTGATCACGTCGGTGAGGACGAGAGCCGGGTCGCGCTCTTTGGGATCGCCGTAGCCGCCCCCGCCGGGCAACGCCAGCGACACGACGGCCTCATGCGGCAGGGCCGTCAAGCGCTTGGCTGGTAGCGCGCGACCTCCAGTGGCCGACATCTCCCCAAGCGCTCCATCGCGGCCGCCCTCGAATCCCTTCGGCGTGTGCCGGGTCCGGTCGTTCAGAGCCGAGAACGACCACGCTCCCTTAGTTCGGTTCTCGATCTCCACGACCTGCCCCAACCCGCCGCGCGTGCGGCCGGCGCCGCCGGAGGACTCCCGAAGCGCGCGGCGTCGCTGAATGAGCGGTGTAAGTGTTTCGATCACCTCTGCAGGCACCGCGCCGACACTCGACGGCCACCCGGTCGAGTTGAGCCCATCCTTGGTAGCGCGAGCCCCGGTTCCACCCTGGTGGAACAAGGTGAGGGTGAACTCGTCCGCCTCGGCGGTCCCGCGCCACACCGTCACCCACAACGCTTCCGAGCCTCCGGCCAAAAGCCGGCCGGGCATCGCGTCGGCGAGTGCTCCGAAGATGAGCCCGGGAAGCAAATGTCCGATCGTGTGGCGCGATGCGACGGCCGCGGGACGGATGCAGTTGAGGATCGAACGCTCCGGCGCCCGCACCCTTACGGGCCGGAACGAGCCCTCGTTGTGAGGAACATCTGGCGCCAGGGCCGATTTGAGGGCGAAGCTCGCGTACGCGTGCGTGTAGTTGAGAACGACGTTGATGCCACGGTCGGATTGGGGCGAGGAACCGGTGAAATCCACGTCGATCGCGTCGCCCTCTATCGTGATGGCCACCTTGAGAGTGAGTTCCTCAGCATCGAAGCCATCGCTCGCTATCGAGTGTTCATAGCGCCCATCCGGCACCTCCGCGATCCGGACCCGCATCGCATCCTCCGAGCGCTGGATGATCCGGTCGGCGACGGGATCGAGTGCATCGAGGCCGAGCTCGTCGAGTAGCAAGGTCAGCCTGCGCGCGCCGGCCTCGTTGGCGGTCGCCTGCGCATGGATGTCACCCATCGTCTCGTCTGGGGTGCGCACATTCGCGCGGATGATCGCGATGAGATCGTCGTTGAGGACGCCGGCCCTAGCCAGCTTCATCATCGGGATCTGCAGACCTTCCTCGAAGACCTCGGCCGCCTCGGCCGAAAGGATCCGACCTCCGATGTCGGGCGAGTGACAGGCGTTCGCAAAGTACGCGATCGGCCGTTCGCCGCGGAACACCGGCGTCACCACCGTGATGTCGTTGACCTGGCCGACCGTCATCCAGGGATCGTTCGTGACGAGGACATCGCCTGGTTCGAGGCCTTCGGGTGGGAACGCTCGCAAGAAGTGCTTGACGCCGGTGGCCATCGCGTTGATGTGCCCCGGCGTGCCGCTTACGGATTGGGCGATCATCTGGCCGCGCGAGTCGAAGACCCCACAGGCCAGGTCCTCGGACTCGCGCGACGAGAGTGCTGAAAGCCGTGCGGATGAGTGCAACCTGTTGTTCGTTCACGACGGACTGGAGCCGCTGCGACGCGATCTCGGCGGCGAACGGGTCGCGCTCGGTCACCGCGAGTCTCCTCCTGCGTCGAGGATCACGACGAGGTTCGCTCCGTCGACCCGAAGCCTCGTTCCAGGGGGCACGACGGTCGTCGATTCGCGCTCTTGGACGATCGTGGGACCGTCCAACTCGTCACCCTCCGCGAGCGAGTCGCGGTTCAAGACCTTTGTCTCGGACCATCCTTTGCCGAACCAGGCGCGGCGTGCGGTTGGTTGCGCCTCCGTGGCGGTGATGCCCTGTGTGAGGGTGAGCTCCGGGTCCGGCCCGCTCGCCATCAGGCGCCAGGAGACGATCTCGATGTCTACTTCCGGTGCCCGGCGGCCGAAGACCGTGAGGTAGCGGTCCTTGAAGACGCCGGCGAGTGAGCCCGGCCATCCCTCGCCGGTGCTCGGTGCAGGAACGCGGATGTCATGGCCCTGACCGGACAGTCGCATGTCGGCGAAGCGCTCGAGCTGAACGTTTCCCGGTGGCAGACCCGAGTCCGCAAGCAGGGCTTTCGCTTCCTCTTCGAGCTCGAGGAAGATCGAGTCCGCATCGTCCCAGGACAACTCGTCGAGAAGCCCGAGCCTCGATCGAACGAAATCGAAAGCCAGGGGGGCCGCGAGAAGCCCGGCCGCACTCATGACACCGGCGCCGGGGCCGACGATCACCCGGGCCATGCCAAGCCGGGCCGCGACGCCGGCGGCGTGGACCGGACCGGCACCGCCGAAGGCGAACAACTGGGTCCCGGCGGCATCCTTGCCGCGTTCGATCGCGTGAACCCGGGCGGCGTTGGCCATCGTCTCGTTCACGAGCTGATGGATTCCCCAGGCCGCGACTTCGACATCCAAACCGAGGGGTTCGGCTATCCGATCCCGTATCGCGGCGCGTGCGGCCTCGACATCTAGCTTCATGTCGCCGCCGAGGAAGAAGTCGGGATCCAGATAGCCGAGCACGAGATCCGCGTCGGTGACCGTCGGCTCGGTCCCCCCCGATCCATAGCACGCGGGACCCGGATCCGATCCGGCCGAATGCGGCCCCACCGTCAGCATCCCGAGGGAGTCGAGCGCGGCGATCGAACCGCCACCCGCGCCGATCTCGATCATGTCGATGACCTGGCCTCTGATGGGGAACCCCGAACCACGCTTCATCCGGTACCTGCGATCGACCTCGAATCCATTGGCGACCAGTGGCGCGCCGTCCTCGATCGAGCAGACTTTCGCGGTGGTCCCGCCCATGTCGAAGGAGAGCACGTCGGCCTGATCGGACCCGAAGCGAGCCGCGGCAAGAGCGCCGGCGGCAGGGCCCGACTCGAGCATCTTTATCGGGAAGCGGGCCGCGGTCTCGCTGGTGCCGAGGCCCCCGTTCGAGAACATGACGTACAACGGAGCTTCGATCCCGAGGCCCTCGAAACGACTGCGCAGGTCCACGAGGTAGCGCTCGACGAGTCCCTGGACGTAGGCCGATGCCACCGTTGTCGACGTCCGTTCGTACTCCCCCATTTCCGGAGCGATCTCCGAAGAGAGCGCGACCCGAAGAGCGGGCGCCGCTTCGTTCAGGATGGAACGAGCAGCAGACTCGTTCGCCGGATTCGTGAAGCCGTGCAGGAAGCAGACGGCGACAGCATCGACTCCTTTGGCCGAGAACTCATCGCCCAGGCGTCGGACTAGGTCGGCGTCCACCTCTTGTTCGATGGTCCCGTCGGCCAACGTCCTTTCGGGGATGTCGAACCGCAGATATCGAGGGACCAACGGCGGGGGGAACTCGATACCGATGTCGTAGAGGTCGTAACGCGTCTCGCGCCGGATCTCCAGCACGTCGCGGAAACCGGCAGTCGTGAGCAGGGCGGTGCGGGCGCCCTTGCGTTCGATGATCGCATTCGTCACCAGCGTCGTCCCATGGACGATCGATGCGATGTCCGATGGCGAAACCCCGATATCGGCCAAAGTCGAGCGCAGTAAGGACTCCACCGCCCGCGCCGGTTCGTCGGTTGTGGTTAGGGACTTCGCGACGGCGATGATCCCGGAGTCGTCCGCAAGACAGAGATCGGTGAACGTCCCTCCGATATCGATACCGACGCGCACGTCTAGTGGGGCAGTTACTTCCCAGGCGCTCGGTAGTCGACCGTCTTCTTCGCGGCCGCGTCGATCTCTTCCGGAGTCATGAGTGCGATGGTTGTGAGCGTTGCACCTCCGGCAGCGCCGACGGCCAACGACACGGCGGCCATATCGGCATTGCTCGGGAAATCGGCGATCAGGTAACCGTCGTCTTCGCCGAGAGCGTAGTAGAAGGACTCGATCGATCCACCGAGATTCGATGCCAGCTTCTCGACCACTTGTCGCCGGCTGGTTCCCCCTTCACTCAGGAGGCCCTTCATTCCTTCTGTCGTGTACGAGAACTTGCAGAGATACTTCGCCACGGACCACCTCCTGCTCGAGTGCGTGGGATTCCGCTGCACATCATCCGCCCCGCCGCCGACCAAGACAAGGGGGCTGCGTGACGACTAAGCGAGCCGTCAGGAGATCAGCCTTCGGCGCATCAGCCGGATAGTGATTGCGCTGCAGATCACGAACATCGCGACGAGATAGGCGACGTCGAACAATTGGCCCGGCCCTACGTATCCCGTCGTCAGAGCTCGAAGCAGGGAGGCCGAGTGATAGAGGGGCGTGGCTTTCACGATCGGCTGGAGGAAGTCGGGATACTGCTCCACCGGGAAGAACGTCCCCGAGAGCAGGAACAAGGGGAAGACGACAAGCGTCATCACCTTCTCGAGTGACGAGATCTGCTTCGTCACCGCGGTCAGGATCATGGCTCCCGAGGCAAGGGCCGCGCCCGAGAGCATCACGGCGGGAAGAGCGAGGATCGCCCAGGGGGAGTCGATGAGTCCGAGTAACAGCATGACGAGGATGAACCCGATCGAGTAGATCGTCCCGCGGATGAGAGCCCAGATCGACTTCGCCCACCGCGATATCGGAGACGTTCATCGGCGTCGTCATGATCCCGTCGTAGGTCTTCATCCAATTGAGCTTGAAGAAGGGACTGAAGAAGCCGTCGAAGACAGCCCCGTTGAGAGTCGAGGCCGCCAGCATCCCCGGCGCCAGAAAGGTCGCATAGGAGATCTCGGCCCCCGCGTACTGGATGTCACCGACGAAGCGACCGACGCCGAACCCAACCGCGACAAGGTAGAAGACCGGCTCGAAGAAGCCGCTGACGAATGCCATCCAGTAGTGCTTGTAGGCGAGGGCGTTGCGCTGCACGAGCCGGAGCGCGCGATGAAGAGATGGGAACGGATAGGCCGGCGCGCGTGTGGACATCAGACGACGAGCCTCTTCGTCAGGTTGCGCAGCGCGAGCCAGGTGCCGAAAACGAGGAACAGAACGAGATAGGTGAGGTGCCACAGCGCAGAAGCATCCACATCGAAGATTGTCACCTGCCGCACGAGCTCGATCCCGTGATACAGCGGGCTGATCTGCGCGATCACCTCGGCCCAGCCCGGAAGGGACTCGATAGGGAAGAACGTGCCGGACAGCAGGAATAGAGGTGTGACGACGAAACGGAACACCCAGGTGTAGGCCGCATCCTGTTGCAAGGTGGCGGTCAAGGCGCTTGTGATGGCAGCGCAGCCCAGCCCCAACAGGATCGCGACCGGTATGCCGAGCACGTCGGCCGGCGAATCGAAGATCCCGAACAGGACCATCACCACGAAGAAGGGGATCGTTTGTTGCGCGAGCGAGATCCCTATCCATGCGAGCTCGCCGAAGAGGACGTCTCTTACCTTCAGAGGCGTGGCCAGCATGGCCTCATAGTTCCGCTGCCACATGATCTTGTTCAGCAGCGGGTAGGTCGCCGCGAACGTCCCGCTCTGCATCGCGTTGGCGGCGAGCATCCCCGTCGAGAAGAAGGCCAGATAGTCGACGCCGTTGAAGTCTGCCGAGTCGGCTTCCACGAGGGAACCCAGGCCGAGGCCCATCGCACCAAGGAAGAGCACCGGCGAGAGCACGCTGAGGAAGATCGAGCCTCGCCACGCTCGCCAGAAGACTAGGAAGTTCCGCCGGACCACCTTGGCGGGGGCCGACAGCGCACTTTGCACCGCGGAGCCGGCGGCCGGCTCGCGCGTGACGATGCTCACTCGACCAAGGACCTGCCGGTGAGTGTCAGGAACACATCCTCGAGAGTGGATCTGCGAACAAGGGCCGTTTGCGTCTCCACTCCTTTCTCGTGTACGGCAGCAAGAGCCGCTTCGCCCGTCTCGGTGTAGAGCAGGACTCGATCCGGGAGCCATTCGGCGCGCTCGACGAGGCCGTCCAACGACCCCGCCAATCGATCCCGAGCTTCATCGGAAAGGCGCAACTCGAGCACCTCGCGCGTGCAGTACTTGTCGATCAGCTCGCGCGGGGAGCCTTCGGCAACGATCTTCGCCTTGTCCATGACGACCAGGCGGTCGCACAACTGCTCGGCTTCGTCCATGTAGTGCGTCGTGATGATGAGGGTCACACCGCGTTGCTTCAGTCGGTAGAGGCGGTCCCAGACGAGGTGGCGAGCTTGGGGATCCAGCCCTGTCGTCGGCTCGTCCAGCAGTATCAACTCCGGTTGATTGATGAGCCCTCGCGCGATGGTGAGGCGGCGCTTCATGCCCCCCGACAAAGGCTCGACCTTGCTTCCGGCCTTCTCGGTGAGCTGAACGAAGTCCAAGAGCTCGTCGATGCGCGTTTTGGCTTCGGCCTTCGGGATGTCGAAGTACCGGGCGTACATCTCGAGGTTCTCGCGCACGGTCAGCTCGATATCGAGGTTGTCGATCTGCGGAACGACGCCGATGCGTCTCTTGACATCAGACGCCTGGGATATCGGATCCTTGTCGATCACGGTGAGCGATCCACCACTCGGAGGGGACGTGCACCCGATCATCCGCATGGTCGAGGTCTTCCCCGCACCGTTCGGCCCGAGGAAACCGAACGCCTCTCCCCTCCGGACCTCGAAGTCGATCTCGTCGACCGCGACGAGCTCCCCGAACCGTTTGGACAACGAACGCGCGAGAACGAGAGGCTCCATCAGATGAGCCTAGAGCCCGCGTCGCGTGGCACTTGCACTGCTAGGGTGAGGGCAGTGAGCCAAGAGTCCGGCACCACCACCGCCCAGCCCAAGGGCCAGAACCGGCTCGCACTCCTACTAGCGATGGCGATGTTCGTGCTCGTCGTCGACACGTCACTGATGAACGTCTCGATCTCCTCGGTTGTGGAGGACATCGACACCACCGTCAGCGGGGTCCAAGCGGCCATCGCGCTCGAGGCCCTGGTATCGGCGGCTTTCATCCTGATCGGCAGCAAGATCGGCGATCTCTTCGGGCGCAAGCGGGCGTACGTGCTTGGCCTCCTCGGCTATGCCATCGGCGCTTTGTCGATGACGTTGGCCCAGACCGTCGTCCCGATCATCATCTTCTGGGCGATCTTCGGAGGGCTCGGGGCATCGCTGCTGCTCCCGTCCATGCAGTCATTGATCCACGGCAACTTCGAAGGCGCGGCGAGGAAGAAGGTCTATGCGCTCGTTGGGGCTTCGGCAGCGATCGCTGCAGCGGTCGGACCACTGCTCGGGGGCTTCATCACGACCTACATGTCGTGGCGTGTGGGGTTCGGACTCGAGGTCGTGATCATCGCGGTCGTGCTGTCCGGCATCAAGCTCGTCCGCGATGTGCTCTACACGGGTCCCAGGCACATAGACATCGTTGGCGCGATCCTGTCCGTCCTCGGCATGGGCGGCGTCGTGATGGGCATCCTTGTATGGCAGGAGGGCGGCGAGTCCGTGGGAGCCCTCTTGGCGATCGGTGCCGTTGGTCTCGCTTCCCTGGCCTACTGGCTCATGCGACGCAAGCGCGAGGGGAAGCCGGCCCTGCTCGACCCCGGGCTGTTCTCCTCGAAGCTGTTCCGGCTTGGAGTCTCCGGACAGATGCTTCAGCAGATCTCGCTCGGCGGCATGATCGATCGCGCTCCCGATCTACCTACAGATGGTGCTCGAATACAACGCGATGGAAACGGGCCTGTCCCTCGCCCCACTCTCGCTCAGCATGTTCGGGATCGCGCTGATCGCGGGAAAGCGGGCCGGCAAGCGGCGGCCGAGCAGCATCATCCGAATGGGGTTCGGACTACTCCTGATCGGGATGGTGCTGCTGATCCCGATCGTCCCGCGCGCTGACTCAGGCTGGTACCTACTGATCCCGCTGATGATCGCGGGGTCGGGATTGGGAATGCTGGTGTCCCAACTGAACAACTACACGCTGTCACCGATCGACGAGGAGAGGGTCAGCGAGGCTGCGGGCGTGAACTCTGCATCGGGATCGTTCGGTCTCTCGTTCGGACTGGCCTTCACCGGCGCCATCATGCTGGCGACGCTGTCGTTCGCCTTCACGCAGGAAGCGGAATCGAGCACGGTGCTCCCAGCGGCTGAACAGCAACAGGTAGCGGACGCGCTCGAAGAGGATGCACAGCTGATCAGCGATACTCAACTCGAGGAGTTGCTGGCCGGCCAACCTACAGACATCCAGGACGAGATCGTCCGCATCAACACCGACACCCGGCCGCTCGCCCTCCAGGTGGCGCTTCTCATCCCGATAATCGCGAGTCTCATCGGGTTGATCCAGTCGTTCAGGATGACGCGCCTCCCCGATCCGACGCCGTCGGAGTCGGCGGAGATGGTCCTCGGAGGCTAGACCTGGGCCGGGTTCTCCCAGACCAACATGTTCTGGAGCAACGTGTAGCCGGTGTAGGTGACGGCGTAGTTCTGCAGTCCGTAAGGATGGAAGAACTCCTCGGTCGGCTGCGGAAGCAGAGCCCCGAGGAAACGGATCCGGCCCTGCTCCCAGCGGGAGCTCACCGTAGATCGGTCTGGTCCGTCCCGTTCGTGCCGGTGATGTGCCACCGGCCGCCGTCCAGGCCGCGCTGTCGACCCGCCAGTTCGGCGCCTCGCCGCCGTTGTCGGGATAGCCGATCGGGATCACGTCGTAGGTCTGGCTGACGCGACGCCGCGCAGCCCCGCGTTCGAGTGCATGCGCGGCGATCGAGGAAGTCGACGAAGCCGACGTTCGCTCTTCTGCATGGTGATGTGCTCGGGCTCGATGCGAGTCGACCAAGATCGGCGAGGAGGGGCGCCGCGGCGTCGGTGACGATCAGGTTCCCGCCGCCCTCGACGAAGTCCTCGAAGAGCTGCCACCCATGCGCGCCGGGTCGGCTCCCTCGGGCATTGGGTTATCGGTCAGCACGACCGAGTCGTAGCCCGTCGAGGAGCGCGGGATTCGCCGAGCGACGTCGGGCACCCGGACCGCGTCCAGCGGGTTGTCGGCGTACTTGTTGAGGTCGTCGAAGAACTTCATGCGAGTGACCTCGTAGGAACCGAACTTGAAGTCCTGGGTGACTTCTGGTCATCGCCCGTGAAGTTCGCCGGGATCTCGGCGTTGCCCGGACCGAACCCGTTGTCGTCCTTGTCGGTGACGATCGTCGGGATCGAAGACGTATGCGGCCTTGCCCCCGACCGGGAACGTGTACGCTCGGTGGGTTGACGGCGTCGCGGATCATCGTGTAGTTGATCGCTCGCACGGAGTCGACCCACATCTGGTTCAGCAGGTGGGGATGCGATGCGAAGTTGTAAGGGGCGTTGGACGCCGTCATCTCGGTTGCGAAACCGGTCCCCTCGATGACTCCCGGAGTGTTGTAGTAGTCGATGCCCGGACCCCGACGCCGAGTAGCCGAGGATGTCGTAGAGGGTCCCCCACTCGTAGGGCCGAACCGCGCCCCCGGTGAGGCCGTTCAGCTGCTGGAGCACGTCGAGCACGCCGTACTCGGCCATCGCTCCCTCGATGCCGTCGGCGAAGTGAGCCAGCCGCTCAGACTTCTGGAAGTCGAACTCGCCGACGATCTGGAGCCCCGATGCAGCCACCGGCTTCACGCCCTGACCGTGGTTGTCGGTACCGAGGTACCAGCCTCGGTTGGCCGGGTCGTCCACGTCGTGCTCGGTGTCCGCGTACTTCAGAAGCAGCTCGTCTATGCCCCGGCCTTCAGGTTGGTCGAGCGTGCCGTTGCGCCGCTCGCAGGAACCCCTGCACCGGGAAGTTCCGGTTGAGATCGCGGCCCCCGTGGTTCTGGCGGGTGTAGCTGGGCCCTGCGCCATTCGAACCGTGGATGTCTCCCTTTACCCAACCGTCCGGGTTGCCGAACACGAAGTGGACGACGAAGCGATCCATCGTCTGCTTGATGAACTCCTCGTTCGCCATGAAGCGGGCCTCGACCATGTCTTCGATGACCCGGGTGCCACCTTCACGCCCGGCCGGCTCGTTGCCGTGGATCGAGTTGAGGATGAAGAGGTGACGCTTGTCGGAATCGGGGATGTCCTCGTTCGTCACGCTGCACGTCGTAGATCGGGTGATCGAGCGCCGATCGACCCAGCCTGGTCACCTCGATCCGCTCCGGGTGCATCTGCTCGAGCACCTTTATCCCGCAGACGAGATCGTTGTAGCTGAGGAAGCTTGGGCTAAGCCGCGGCTCGGGAAAGACCCGGCCATCCGCGGTGATGTCGTTCGGATTGCACTTGACCGGGCTCAGCGCAGCCTGGGAAGTAACGGGGAACGATGCGGCGACGAGTCCCATAGCGACGGCGGCGATCGACAGCGACCTGAATCTCATTGATCCTCCCGAGGTGGTGCCCGACGGCCGAAATCCGGCCACTTCCACAGGGCTACGCCCTCGCCCAACCCGACCCTTTGTGCAAACGCCCAAAATGTTGGGATCTAAGGCCGCTTTGGCGACCCGTCCGGGTTGTAGCGCGTGCGGATCTCTTCGGGGGTTAGGCGGGTTTCGAAATGCATGGGGTCGGGGCGGCTCCAGTCTCCGCCCCACTCGCCCCCTTCGTTCTCCCACTGACGGACTACCGCTTCGGGCATGTCTCCCGAGGTTCCGAGAACGTTCGTCAGCGCGTTGATGTCCAGCGCGATCCCGAAGGCGTGGCTCGACTTGTCGTCTCCTCCACGGATGTCGCGGTTGGAGTAGCTCCAATCGTCCGGGCTGACCGCGATCTGGGCTGCGTACTCGGGCGCGAGCTCCTCGAAGATGTTGGCGAGTCGCAGGAAGTGGCGCTCGGCGCCCTCGTGGACGTACATCGGTTCTCCGAGGAAATCCATCTCCACGACATTGCGCTCTCGGAAGTTGGGTGCGCTCGCCTTTCCATAGTGCTTGCGGGCCCATTGGGGGCTGCCCACAATCTCGCTCGGGCGCAGAGGCGCGTCATCACGCAGAAGGACGACCCCGGCCGTGCCGAGCGCCGCGATCAGAGCTACCGCGGCGGCCCCACGCGCCGCCATCTCGCGCTTCCGGCGACGAGGAAGCTGCGACCACGTCCTCAGATCCCGTCTCAGTTCGGCAGGATGTTGTGGTTCACGCTGAATAGGTTGTTCGGGTCGTAACGTTTCTTGATCTCGACGAGCCGCTCCCACGTCCGACCAGGATATGCCTCTCGTACTCGCTCCGGGCCCTCGTCCGTGATGAAGTTCACGTAGGCGCCCGTATCTTCTTGTCGGATTGCGTCCGCGAACTCTTGGACCCCACGCGCTGCGCACCGACTTATCTGCCTCGCCCTCGTAGAAGGCAGCAACGTTCACCATGATGCGTGAGTTGCGATGAGCGTATGCAGTTGCATCCTCGGGCACGCGGCCGATGGCCCCGCCGAGCACGCGCAACTGGGCTACGCGCATGGGCGCATCGGATTCGTTAATGAAGCGAACGACTGTCGCCGCGACGTCGGCATCAACTCCGTCGATGAACATGGTCCGCGAGACGGCGGTCGGGTGATATCCCTCCTCGTCCGGGAAGTACATCTCGGGAAGGGTCGTCGGTTTGACCATGTCGGCGAGTGGAGGTGCGAGCTCGCGGAAGGGGGCGACGGCCTTCTCGCCGGCCTCGACATCACCCGCGTAAGTCATCAGGGCGAAGACGACGAGCTTCCCGTGGGCCTCCTCCGGCAGGAATGGAAGCGGCGGTGCCGCCATGACGTTCGCGATCGTGGACAGCTCTTCGGGAGCGGCGTTAGCAAGCTCGATAAACGACTCGACGACTTCTGCGGCCGCCGGCAGGATGAGCATCCCTCCCACGATGGGCCCGACCTCGTGCAGGCGAAAATGAAGCCGCGTGATGACGCCGAAGTTGCCCCCGCCCCCACGCAAAGCCCAGAAGAGATCCGGTTCCTTATCGGCGTCCACCTGCCTCAGCCGTCCATCCGCGGTTACGACCTCGGCGGCGAGCAGAGAATCGATCGTGAGGCCGTGCTTGCGGGAGAGGAATCCCACGCCGCCACCAACGGTGATGCCGCCGATCCCCACGGAACCCGCATCGCCGAAGCCGATGGCGAGTTCGTGTTCGGCCAGCGCTTTCGTCAACTCCACCGCGGTCAGGCCCGGCTCGACCCAGACGGTTCGGTTCTCGACATCGAGATCGAAAGAGTTCATGTTCCGCAGGTCGAGGACGATCCCACCTTCGGACGTGCTGTGGCCGGCCGCACTGTGTCCCCCACTGCGGATCGCCAGCTCCGTGCCGGTCTCTCGAGCCAGGTTCACGACGTGCGCCACGTCATCAGCATCGGCGGCCAGAACGATCACGGCGGGGCGAGCATCAAGTCCCCCATAGAAAGGAGTCCTGAGCGCGTCATATTCGGCGTCGTCCGGCCCGATCACCGCCCCTTGGACGGAGGAGCGCAGTTGCGGGATCGAGAGCGTCGTGGACGTCGACGAGTCATTCATAAGACAGTCCTCCTCGGATACGGCTTGATTCTTAGACCGGGATCCATGGACCAACTAATCGGTACGAGCCCAGCAGAGAGATGACTCAATCACCACCCGGATATCCAACACCGGGCGTTCGTTGCTATTCCGATCTGCTCTCCGGTGCGATTAGTTTGCGTGTCCCGTCAGGTCTGAGTGGACAAGGAAACCCAACGACCGCTTTCCAAAGGAGGGAATCGTGAAGAAGATCAAGGCAAGCCTGTTCATCTCGCTCGATGGGGTCGTCGAGGCCCCGGACCAGTGGCACTTCCCCTATTTCAACGACGAGATGGGTGAGGCCGTTGATCGGGTGATGGGTCACGTCGACACACTCTTTCTCGGTCGCGAGACGTACGACAGCTTCGCCGGTGCGTGGCCTGAGCGGGAAGCAGCCGGTGGAGAGGACGCGGAGTTCGCCAAGGCATTCGGCGATGCACGCAAGATCGTCGTTTCCAACAAGCAGCTCGAGTTCACGTGGCGGAACTCCGAGCAGCTAGGGGGCGACCTCGTCGAGACCGTCACTGCCCTGAAGAACGAGCAGGGTGGCACGCACATCGCGATTAGCGGCTCACCTTCCGTCGTGCGCCAATTGTTGGCCGCCGGACTGATCGACGAGCTGCACCTGCTTGTCCACCCAATCGTCGTCGGCAAGGGAATGAAGCTCTTCGACGAAGGTGGCCCGATCCCGCTAAAGCTGCTGTCGTCCGACACCTTCAAGACCGGAGTTCTGAATCTCGTATATGGGCCTGCTGAGTCGCTCCGCGAGGGTACGTACGAAGATGCCAAGGCCCACATCCGCCAGTCCGAGTAGCAGACCCGAGGACGAGGAGGGACGGATCATGCTGGGAGAAGCAGAAGCGTTCAGCGGCTTTTCGACAAACGACATCGAAGCAGCAAAGAAGTTCTACGGTGAGACGCTCGGCATCGATGTGTCGGAGAACAACGGCCTACTGGAGTTGAAGCTGGGCGGTGGAACGACAGTCCTCGCCTACCCGAAGGACAACCACGAACCGGCAACCTTCACGATCCTCAACTTCCCGGTGTCCGACGTCGAAGCAGCCGTCGACGAACTCACTGAACGAGGCGTGAGCTTCGAGAAGTACGAAGGTTTCGACCAGGACGAGAAAGGCATCATGCGAGGCCAAGGCCCCGACATCGCCTGGTTCAAGGACCCCGCCGGCAACATCCTCTCCGTACTAAAGACCGAGTAGAAACATCTCGCTTGGAAGAGGCTCGTCGGCGGGCAGCGTTTGCGACAAGCCTGGCGTTGGCGAAATGTGCTGGCCCGCCTAGGAGGGAAGAATGATCGATCTCGGAGCCTTCGCAAAGCTCGTGCCGCTCGATCACGGACTCGTCGTGGTGTCGACGAGCCGAGCCGACGGCACGATCCAGTCATCGGTAGTAAACGCCGGCGTCCTCGACCACCCGATCTCGGGCAGGGAGGTCGTCGCGTTCGTGGCCGTCGGGACGTCCAAGCGCCTCGTCAACCTGCGCGCACGCCCGCGCGCAACCGTCGTAATCCGCGCCGGCTGGCAATGGGCGGGCGTCGCGGGCACCGTAGACCTTGCAGGGCCGGACGATCCGCTAAACGGGATCGATCCCGAACGCCTGCGCCTCTTGCTGCGCGAGATCTTCACGGCCGCGGGCGGGACCCACGAGGACTTCAACGAGTACGACCGAGTGATGGCGCAGGAGCGCCGGGTCGCGGTCCTCGTCGAACCCGAGCGCGTATACGGCAGCGGCTGATCCCCTAGCCGCCCCTGTGCAAGTGCACAAAGGAGGCGCGCGCGGGTGGCGTCGAAGAAGCCTGCGGACGGTCCCCGGGGAGGGGGCCCAATTCGTGATGGAGGGATCCGCCTTGCGTCGTCTCCGTGCGCTGTGCCTTGCCGTTATGTGTCTCTCGGTCCTGTTCCCGCCAGCCGCCTCGGCTCAGACCACCTATCCGGTGATCGATGAGCCCGTGCTTCGGCCCGACACGCTGTGGGAGGAGACCGACTACGGCTACAAGTTGAAGTCGCTCAGCCTGCCGAGCGATCCCCACCCGACGATCTTCACGATGGAGGGGTACTCGGGCGCCAGCCGCCCGATGCCGAACATCTACCTCCGGATGGACGACGGCGAGCTGATGGCATTGCGGATCACCGACGGCGCAGGCCCCCGAGGTGACTACATGTCCGTGCAGGCCTCCACGCGCGGCACCGAATGCTCGGGCGGCTCGTTCAATCTTTACGACCGCCGCCACGCCTGGGACGGCTATCACATCGTCGAGTGGATCGCGAGGCAGGATTGGTCCAACGGAAATGTCGGCGAGTTCGGTTCGTCGTTCCCCGGCCAGACTGGCTACTGGGTCGCGACCACAAAGCCGCCGCACCTGAAGGCCGTGAGCGCCAACCTGTTGCACTCAGACATCTACCGAGACATCTTCATGCCGGGTGGAGTGCAGAACTATCTGTTCCCGACTCTGTGGACCTATGCCGCGGGCCCGCACCGCCTTCCCCAAGACAGTGCTCAAAGAGAAAGTTTCCAGAACGACGAGATCTGCCAGCAGTTACAAGCGTCGCGCTACAGCCCCTACGACCTTCCCCAAGCTCAGAACGAGCCGCTCTTCGCCGCGGCCCGCGCCGTCGACGATGACTGGTATACCGCGCACGCGGCGATCACCTATGCCGACAACATCAAGATCCCGTACTACCAGCAGACGAACTGGCAGGACGAGCAGGTCGGGCCCCGCGCGGTCGTGCTCTTCAACCACATCAACCCCAACCCCGTGACGATAGAGAACAGCGAGGGCCAGCAGGAGACCATCGTCCCCAAGAAGT
Organism: uncultured Actinomycetes bacterium; assembly: GCA_963786155.1. Classification (GTDB taxonomy): domain Bacteria; phylum Actinomycetota; class CADDZG01; order CADDZG01; family WHSQ01; genus CAWAXW01. Next base: position 1,798,844 of record CAWAXW010000006.1, read on the forward strand.
TCGTCACCTCCAACGGCGACCACGGTCACGGCGGCTTCGCCGGACGCGATCGCTGGGCGTTCTTCGACATGTTCCTCCTGGACATGCCCGACACGACGGGTCTGTTCGACCATCAGTTCACGAACTACTTCGAGGCCGACGGCGACGGCACCGCGACAGCGACGAAGTCGGGCGATGCATGGCCGTTCGAGGACACCGTCTACGAGAAGTCGTATCTGCACGAGGGAGGGGTCCTAAACGACACTCCCCCGGAGAGCGCCGAGGCGCCCGACACCTACATCTCGGGGGCCTCTCGCCAGAACTGGTTCCAGTACGCACCTGAGAACCTCGGGAGCGAGGTCCAGACGGCCCGCGGCGGATACCCCGATCAGCTCGAGTACACGAGCGAGCCCTTCACCGAGAACAAGGTGATCAGCGGTCCGATAATGATGAACCTGGCCGCGTCAATCTCGAGCACCGATGCGGACTTCTACGTCTCGGTCTCCGATCTGTTCCCCGACGGCCGGGTCTCGTTCCTGCAGCGCGGGTTACTTAAGGCGTCTCATCGCCGGGTCGATGACGATCGCTCGTACTACGCGGCCGATGGGGAGACGATGGTGCAGCCCTACATGTCACACACCAACCCGCAGCCGGTCGTTCCGAACGACATCGTCAACTACAAGGTCGAGATCTTCCCCCTGGGCTACATCTGGCGCCCGGGACACAGGATCTTGATCCAGATCCACACACCTCCGATACTGGAGAAGATCTGGGGCTACACGCCGACGCACCACCAACCGGCGGCGGTCACCGTGCACCACGACGCGGCCAACCAGAGCTGGATCCAATGGCCGGTCGTAACTCCAGACAACCCGATCCCCGAGAGCCAGACGCCGTGCCCGCTACAAGGAGGGTTCTTCTGCGCCGACGCGTCACCGTTCAACCTGCCGTAGTCGAGTCGCCGTAGTGTCGCAGTTTCAAGAAACGACTGCCCCGGGCTCCGGGCTGTGCTGGGTGGGAGGGAGATGACCGATACGTTAGGCGTTAAGGGCATCACGCACGTTTCACTCTCAGTAAGAGATCTCGACAGGAGCTTCGACTTCTATCACCGCGTCTTGGGCCTGAGCATCCTCGTTCCTCCTTTCGAGGGTGAGGTGTTCAAAGGACGCGAGGTCATGCTGATGGCCGGACGCATCGCTCTCTGCCTTCAAGAGCACGCTGCGAACGAGGGGGAGGAGTTCGACCCCACTCGTGCCGGGCTCGATCACTACGCCTTCATGGTCGACTCAATCGAGGAGCTACGGGCGTGGCAGTCTCGTCTCGATGACGCAGGTGTCGCGCATTCAGATATCAAACTTGCAGGTGCGTTCGGCAGCATGATCGAGCTACGCGACCCTGACAACATCCAGATCGAGCTTCATACCCTCGAACAGTGACAGCTCAACAGCCGATCGAGCGGGGTGCGGCATCGGGGGGTGGGGACATCCGACTGCGCGATGTCGAACCCCGCGACATCGAAGTCTTCTACGAGCAGCAGCTCGACCCGGACGCAACCTCGATGGCGGCGTTCCCCGCACGTGATCGAGAGGCGCATTTCTCGCACTGGCAGAACAAGGTCCTCGGCGTCAACACGAACATCGCCAGAACGATCGAAGCGGAAGGCCGGGTCGCCGGAAACATCGGGAGCTGGCTCCAGGACGGCGAGCGCGAGGTCGGCTACTGGATCGGCAAGCCCTTCTGGGGAAAGGGCGTGGCCACCGCCGCTCTCGTTCAGTTCCTTGTCGTCGTCGAGCACCGCCCTCTCTTCGCGTGGGCAGCCAAACACAACATAGGGTCCATCCGAGTTCTTGAGAAGGCAGGCTTTCGTTTCGACCGTGACGAAGACACGCACTCCGTCTACAGGTTGGATTAGAGGGAGAGGAAATGCGACCCCTTCGGTATTCCATCAACGTCACATTGGACGGGTGCTGCGATCATCGTGCGAATCTCGCGGACGAAGACTTGCATCGTCACGCGGCCGAGAGCATCGCGCAGGCCGATGCCCTCCTCTTTGGCCGGGTGACATACGAAATGATGGAGGAAGCGTGGCGGTCGCCGGCGCCGTCGGGGGCCAGACCGGAATGGATGGAACCCTTCGCCCAAAAGATCGACGCGGCAAAGAAGTACGTCGTGTCGAGCACACTGGAGCGGGTCGATTGGAACGCAGAGCTCGTGCGCGGTGATCTGGGCGAGGCCGTACAGCGGCTCAAACAGGAGTCGGGTAAAGGACTGTTCACGGGAGGCGTGAAGCTCCCGATGGCATTGGCGGAGCTGGGATTGATCGATGAGTACGAGTTCGTGGTGCACCCCAGGCTCGCGGGCCATGGGCCGACACTGTTCGCAGGGCTATCGAAGCATGTCGACTTGAAGCTCCTGAGCAAGTTGGAGCTCGGCTCGGGGGCGGTGGCGTTGCGGTATGAGCCGAGAAAGTAGCTAGCTATAAGGGACCGCGGCGTGAAGGTTTCGCGCTCTCTCTGGAGATCCGTCTTGTGTGGGGAACATACGTTCGCTACACTCGAACGTCTGTTCTCCCAGTGCGAGGAGGAGTCATGACCAGCCTGCTCGTCGTTGCCTGCACCGCGCTTTCGATTGCCCTTCTTTCGGCTCTATTGACACTCAGACGGGTTCAGCAATCGATTCCGTCACAGATCGCTGAAGCGGTGGACGCGACACGGAAAGACTTCAAGAAGCGGAGCGCCCGAACGCGTGTGGGCCTGACGGTCGAGCAGTGGGTGCCGTTCTTCGAGGAGTTCCCCTATGACCCCTCGGATGCACGCATCCTCAGCGGAGGCCCCGTTGACTACATCGTGTTCGACGGCCTGACCGACGGAAAGGTCAAGGAGCTCGTGTTCCTCGACGTCAAGACCGGGAAGGCCCGAACGAACCACGCGCAGAAGCAGGTCGAAGAATGTGCTTCTCGGGGTCAGGTCCGTTTCACCGTGTTCGAGGTCGGCGAATCCGGCGCGGTAGCCCAGCCGCGGATGCGAATCGATGAACTACTGCAACTCAGTGAGGACGATCACACACTCTTGCGTCATCCCGACGATCAACCGTAGGCCCGATACCCGAGCTGTTTGTATGCGAGGCCCTAGATGCGAGCGACGACCTCCCGCACCTCTGCGCGGCGGAATGTGGCACCGGGCGCTTGAGGAGCGTTGGGTAACCCGATCTCAGCCATCTCCCGGGCCGACTCCTCGTTCTCGAAAAGGACTATGGCTAGGCTCTCTCCATCCTCAGTCGTCGTCAGCCAGTATCCAGACAGGATTCTCGGGTACCTGTTCGAGCTGCGGCAGCATTGCCCGCAGATACTCCAAACCCTCTTCCTCGCGGCCAGGTTCAACGTCTGCGGTCACAAGTAGCGCGTGCATGGCTTGCCTCCCTTCGAGTCGGGACGCGAGCCAGGAGTGTACGGCTGAGGTAGTCGTCGTACTACTAACCTACGACGCATGAAGATCCGGTCGGCAACTCCTGCCGACGCTCATGCAGTCATCGAGATCTACGCGCCGTACGTTCTTACAACCGCGGTCTCGTTCGAGGAGGAGCCGCCAACGATCGACGAGATGGCCGGGCGTATCCAACAGAGCTGCGCGTGGTTGGTAGCAGAGGACGACGAGGGCATCCACGGTCTTGCTTATGCAGCACCCTTCCATCGCCGCCCCGCCTATCGTTGGTCGGTCGAGGTATCGATCTACCTCGAGGCCGACGCGACCGGACAAGGACTCGGCAAGCGGCTGCTGGCCGATCTCCTCGATGAGCTCCGGGATGGTGGATACGTCAATGCCTTCGCAGGGACGACGTTGCCCAATCCCGCGAGCATCACTTTGTTCGAATCATTTGGATTCGAGAAGGTCGCACATCAGCGCATGGTGGGTTTCAAGCTCGGACGGTGGCACGACGTCGGCTGGTGGCAGTTGCACATCGTCGAGCCCAGTGTGCCCCCGCCTGAGCTCCGCTAGTGAAGGTGAGCGCGAATACTCCTGTCCGTGCGAACTTGTTGTGTTGGAGTCGGTGTTGGCATGGGGTCGGGGTGATCACTCCCGGGCACCGGGAACGAGATGATCGTCCATAGACTGACTTGCTCGCGGTTGCCCGGTTCGATGGTCCCGACAGTGAAGATCCTGCTTCCGTCATTTGTCTGTTGCGAGGTGATTCGTTCCAGATCGATGACTTCCTGCTCTCAGGGCTATGTCCTATACGGGAACGACTGACCGGAGGACCTCGGCGCCCCTCGGCCATGGCCCAAAGAGGCCACCGGCATTCGCAAGGAAAGTGATTCCGCACGTCCAACCCCGTACTAGAAGGAAACCTTGCCAATCGGTAGGAGTTAGAGAGATGCGCTCTCGAACGAGTGTCTTTGTGATCGCCCTCTTCGTCGCAGGGCTGCCGAGCCGGAACATCCCTTTCCCGCCCGTTCATGGTCACCTTCACGGTTCTCACTCCCACGCACACATCGGGGCGATCGACCCAGGCGACCTGGTGGAGGCGCAAAAGGCGGCGCGTCGCGCCTACGCTCAGCGAGACCGATCCGGTCTCACCGGAGCCGGCCGAGTCGTGACCTATCGAGCCAACGATGCTCGGTCCGGCACGGGGCCCCGAGGGGCTACCGTCCGCCTCTTCAGCACAGGAGCGCTAGCGATCGAGCCGACCCTTGGGATCACCCCGGACGGTTCGGTGTTCGCTCAGGCAATGGGGCAAGGAGGAGTCACGCGCGAATCGGTCGTCTTGCGCTCGACCGACGGGGGGTCCACTTGGCAGGACGTTTCACCGCGCGTGGCCTCGGGCGATACCTGGAAACATGTTTGGACGCAGGACCCGTACCTGACGGTCGACGCAGACACCGGACGGATCTTCACCAGCGATCTGCTGTTCCCAGGCCCGGGTCAGATGCTCTCGTATTCGGACGATGAGGGCGAGACCTGGACAACCACCGTCACAAGCGTCGAGCAAACAGATCACCAGACCGTTTTCACCGGCCCGCCCGCCCCGGGTGACACGACTAGTGGTTATCCCAACGCGGTCTACAACTGTGCCGCAAACGTGTTCGCTACCGCCGTAGGAAGCGCCGCAACGACTTGCACCAAGTCGCTCGATGGAGGAGCCACGGCTCTCCTCACGGCCACTCCCCCTTACTTCAATGACCCCAGCGCGGGCCAAGGCACTGCAGACGTTCCCGGCGCTTGTTCTGGGCTCACCGGGCATGGCCACGTGGGTCGAGACGGCACGGTCTATCTCCCGCGTGGTTGGTGCGAGCAGCCGTGGCTGGCGATCAGCCGTGATGGTGGACTCACCTGGACTCGTGTGCAAGTTGCCGACAACGGGATGGCGGCAAGTGACTCCGGTCCGCCAGACGAGATTCCGCAACCATCGCACGAAGCCGCGGTGGTCACGGACCGAAAGGGGAACATCTACTACTCGTGGATAGCCGCCGACCTGCTTCCTTACGTCGCGGTGTCCCGCGACGTAGGTGACACTTGGTCGAAACCCATTCGCCTCTCGCCTCCCGACGTCGTACAGACGAGCCTGCCCGCTATCGCGATCGCGCCGAATGCTCCTACCGGGAAGATCGCGACCGTGTACATGGGCAGCACGAACGCCCCCGGCCCCCCTTATCGGATCGCCGCTACTGACTATGACGGAGTCACATGGAGTGCCTACCTGACCGTTACGCGCAACCTCTTATCCCGGAAGCCCATTTTCCATACCGCGACCATCAACGACCCAAAGGCGCCATTGGTCTTCGGAAAGTGCGGAACGCTCCGCTGCGGAGCCGAGTACGACTTCATCGATGTTCAGGTGGGCCCAGATGGAACCTCATGGGTGTCGGCCGTGCAGGGCTGTCCCGGTACCTGCGCGTCGGTCGGCCAGCTAGTGATCGGCCGGCTCGACGGGATCCCGCTGCGCTGATGCGCTAGGCGTCGGCAGACGACGCGACTCCATTTCTTGAACTGATCCCAACGCAATCCGACCGCTCGTTCGGGCGAGAATCGTGGAGGGCGCTAACCTCTAAGAATCCGCAAACTGGACTGCATGGCCCCGAATCACGGAACCCTCGAACAACCCAAAGGTAAAGCTCCAGAAATCGAGATAGCCGAACATCAAAGTGCAGGAGGCGGGTTTGGCATCACCGAGATCCTCGCCGGACGCCCCCTCTGCGCCGTCTGCCGTCGATCCCCCTCGAGGCTGCGGCCTTGACGGGAACCAAGAAGCCCTGGGACTCAAGCACAGCCGGCATTCGATGGCCTATCAATCCCCATCCTTCAGGAGTAGCGTCCTTGCAGCAGCGACATCTCGTCGCTGTGGGAGGGAGGCCTTTATGGCCCGCCACATCAGCAGCCAGATCCTGATCGACCGACCACCCGCGGTCGTATGGAAGATCCTCAACGAACTCGACGAGTTCAAGGACTGGAACCCGTTCATCGTCGAGGCCGAAGGCGAGGTCGCAGAGGGCGCGCACCTCACCCTCACCACCAAAGCCGACAAGAAGGAGTTCACCCTCAAGCCAACCGTGACCGAATGCGTCTCCGGTGTGAGCCTCAGTTGGATGGGACATCTCGGAGGGGTCCCCGGCATCTTCACCGGCAAGCATCACCATCTATTGATCGCCACCGCGCAAGGGACGCGCTACACGCAGTCGGAGGACTTCAGCGGTGTCCTGGTCCCGTTCGTGGGCAAGGCGATTAGAGACACCGAGGCCGCGTTCGGTCGCATGAACGTAGCGCTCAAGGAGCGCGCCGAAGCCATACCTCGGTCGAACTAGAACATCAGCGGTTCTCAGACCTCCGCTCCACCGCGGAGGGCACCGCGGATAGGGAATCGTCGCGCGGTTCAAGGACGATCACCGGCGTTTCGGTTGATCGCATACCCGCGTAACGATCGATGTCCGATTGGACCGCGGCCCATCGCTGCCACAGACGGTCGCGCTCTGTTCCCTCGACCCGAAGAGCGTGTACCCGGCGCGGTTCTCCCCCGGGCAGGCGCACAACAGCATCGGGTTGCGCGTCGAGATTGAGCCACCACGCGGGATGGCCCTCGTCCCAGCCGTTCATCGCAACTAGGCTCAGATTCGGGCCGTCTTCGATGAAGCCGACAATTACGTTGCGCTCTTGCCCCGACTTCCGCCCAATCGTGGTGAGGAGTAACGCGCCCCAGCCGCGTTTGTTCGACGTCGTCCACAAGAAGCGACCGCCACTGAGCTTGTAAAGCGCTCGGTGAACGTGCCAAGCGCCATGTACAAACCACCGGGGCGGGACTCTCGGCGAGCTCGGCTCCTCGGTTGCCGCAGTCGGTGTCTCCTCCGCATTAGCTGTCATTGGGTCTCCTTAGTGTCCGAGAACGGCAAAGACGACGTGCACGGAGCGTCCGACCAGCTGGGCGAGCAGTTTCGAGCCGGAGACCGCTGTTGGCGTCGGTCACGACGAAGGTGCGTCCGGTCTGTGGGCCGAGAGCCTCCGGGGTCACTCTATTGAGCTCTCGGTCCGGGTAGTCGACGGACAAACTGGTCGGTTGATGGATCGCTGCGGTTGCGCTCATGCCTAGCCTCCCATTGAGATACCTCCAGCGGGGGAACGAGTCCCTGGCGAGGTCTAAGCGCGTTCACCATTTGCTTGATGAATGAGCGCACGTTTGAAGAGACCAGATAGCGCGCCTGCGTTGGCTTACTAGATCAAGGTACGCCCTTGGGCGGAGGAAAAACCCGAAACGGTCTACGTAATGTCCGCACACTTGTTGGCTCTAGGCGCCCAAAGGAACACATTCCTCAAGCCAAACCCCTTTGCCCTATCAGTTATGGAATTGCGCGGACATACTCTCCAAGACCTGCTTGGCCCAATCGACCGCACGCTCGGCAGTGTCTCTGACTAGCTCTGTCGAGCCGTCGGCCCAGCGTGTGACGTAGGCGAAGCTGTAGGCGCCGGTGACGAGGCCAAGCGCGTCGCACACGATGTACGCCACCGATTCGACCTCCACTTCCTCGACCTCCCGTGTCCTCGATGTCCGGTCGGCATGCAGTAGCGCGTGGGCGAGCTCGTGGACGAGGGTCTTGACCCCCTGCGCTGCTCCGAGGTTCGGGCGGACGGCGATTCGCTTGATCAACAGGTGGAGAAGAGGAAAACCCCCTGTGACCAGGGGGCTTGTCCGAGCGGGCGACCAGATTCGAACTGGCGACCCTCACCTTGGCAAGGTGATGCTCTACCACTGAGCCACGCCCGCAGAATTCCTGATTATAGGCGAGACAGATTCCGCGTCGGAGCCTGACGCATCAGCGCAGAGGGATCCCGTTCAGCCGGCCGATCGCTAGGTGGCCGACCGAAGCGCAGGCGGCTCAATCACTACCTAGCGTTCATCGGAGCGGTGGGGATCCTGGCGTCCTGCACGACGATTGGGAGTCCAACCGACACAGCGTCGACGATTACGGCCCCAGGGTTGCGTGACGAATGCGCCAAGAACTGGTCGGCGGACGGCGACGCGACCAGATAAAGGTTCTCGCCCTCGCTCAGTTCGACGACCACTCCGCCGAGCTCGGTAGATATGCGCTCCGCGACGGCCGGTAGAGCGATCCTCGTCGGCATCCACTGACCGCCTACCAATTCGGCATCCTCCTGAGAGGTGCCTACGGCGAGACCCCAAAAGATGCGCGCATCGGGAGTTGTCGTTGTGGCGTCGAACGAAAGCGTGGGGATGCCCGCAAGCGTGACCGGTCCCTGGAAGATCTTCTCGAACCGAACGGGACCTCGGGGTGCGGTTGGTAGGGGGGCTAGCGAAAGGCCTGGCACCGCCGTCTCCTGCACGGTCGGGAACTCGTCGAGGCTGATGCATTCGCCGCCGGCCGTTCGCAACCGAAGGTGGGGGCCGAGGTCGACTTGTTCTCCGAGCAACGTGTACCTGAACCAGGGGACCACCTCGAGTGCTTCGCAGATCTCCTCGGATCGCTCCATAGGTGGGACAGGCCCTGTTGGGACCGGCACGTTCGCAGGGATAAGGGGCACCTTTTCGGGGAGACCGTGTCCCGCTTGGTGGTTGACGAACATCGAGCGCTCGAGTGCGTCGGGTGTCAATGCACGTTGATACGCGTGGATGCCTTCGTTGAGATTGAAGACGAGATCTCCAGCGCCTTGCTGGATGAACACAGGGATGTCGAGCTTCTCTCCCTGCTCGACGAACCACGCCGCGCTGTGCTGATGTATCTCCGACCCGAAGTTGAGAGGCGCGGGGCCATCGATCACTTGACCGGTCGCGATCATGGTCCCCATCGCCGCGGTGATCCAGGGTGCGAGTTCGTTCTGCTGTTGCCCAGCCGCGTAGAGACCGCTGACCATCACGGTTCGCATGACCTCGTTCGGAGCGAGCGCGGTGCGCAAGTCGTACCAGGTGTTGCCTGGGTGAAGGCTGTTAAAGCGCGTCGGCGCGTCACGGAAGTATTGATCGGAGAAAGCACCGATCCATTGGAAGCCACCTCCGTATGAACCTCCGAGCCCGCCAAGCACAGGATCGGTGCCACCCGGGCCGTCGTCCTTCAGGACCCAGTCGAGCGATCCGAGGTGGTCGATGACGGCCATGATGTCGCGGCCCTCGAAGTCGGGATCCATCACGTTGTTCTCGCCGGTGCTTTCACCGTTGCCTCGCTGTGTCATGGAGGCGTATCCGATCCCAGCGTTGAAGAATGCGGTTCGACCAAGACAGGAGGTCTTCTGTCCTGTCCACCCATGCGAATCGAGAACGATCGGTACGGGGTTGGTTGCCGACGCATCGCCCGGCCGGCAGACGTTCAGGTCGATGAGGGTCCCGTCGAAGCTCGTGACGAAGAGACTGGTCATCTCTGGCTCGGGAGGAGGCGTGGTCGTCTCGTCGGCCGCTACGGCCGGTGCAGCGAGAGAAGCCACAGCCAACGTCAGCCCGGCACAAAGGAAGCGAATGCGTGCTGGTGCCATCGATGCCCTCCCAGGAGGTCCTCTACCTGCCAACCACAGCGGCCGGACAAACGGGACCTATCGCCAACAGGGAGGTTCGCCTTGATCTGCTCGGAACCTTCCCGGCTCTAGGAGGAAAACCAGGGCTTTTTGTTGAAACCAGGAACATGGCCCGGATCCGCATCTCCTTCGTTGGGCTGATTGCCCTGGTGGCGTCGCTGGCCGTCGCGGCCCCCGTCAAGGGCGACGCTGAGGCTCGGCCCGGGTGGTTCGACTATGACCGGGCGGCCAAGTACGAGGCCGTCGTGGAGAAAGACGTCATGGTCCCCGTACGCGATGGGACGGAGCTGGCTTGTGACCTCTATCGCCCCGGGCGCGGCGTTGAGCCTGCCCGCGGACGCTTTCCTGCCCTGGTTGCCGACTTCAGCCCTTATGGGAAGGAGGCGCTGGCGAGCCTCGATACGACCGGGTTCATCTACTTCGCCGAACACGGCTACGTCGTCCTCAAGTGTGATGTGCGCGGCTCGGGCCAGTCTCCCGGGGCCTTCGATCCACTCTCGGACCTAGAGGCCCAGGACAACTACGACGTAATCGAGTGGCTTGCTCGGCGCCCGTTCGTGAACGGTCGCGTCGCCCAGTACGGCGGGAGCTATGCCGGTGTCTCCTCCTATCGCGTGGCTGCGTTGCGCCCACCACATCTCGTCACGATCGTTCCTCTGTTCGCGTACCAGGACTGGTACCGGGATTGGATCTATCTCGGCGGGATGCGCAACGTCGACTCTCGCCAAGTCTTTGGCGTTTTCAACGCCACGACCCAAGCCCGAGCGGCACACCTCGAGCAAGAGTGGAACCAGCACCGTCTCTACGACGATTACTGGCAGGAACGCAGCGTCATGGCCTCTCGCCATCGGATCCGGGTCCCCGTCCTCGGCTTCGGCGGATGGGCAGACCACTTCCCCGACGGCATGGTGCAGAACAACAGCGCGCTGGGCAAGCGCCACTGGCTCGTGATGGGGCCGTGGGAGCACATGGACCTGCACACGCAGAAGGTGGAGCCCATGAATTGGAACCTTCTGCTTGCATGGTTCGACCGCTGGCTGCTCGAGCTCCCGGATGCTCCGTTGCCTGCGAGATTCACTCTCTATGAGATGCCGGCTCTCGACGGAGCCTGGACCGAGTACAAGCAGTGGCCCCCTCCGAAGGCGCGCGAACTGCGCCTCCATTTCAACGCCGACAACGCGCTGGGCGAGCGACCGGGCGACGCGGGAGAGGAGTCCTACGTCGTCAACCCTGTGGACCCGACCGCCGGTGGATGGAAGGGGGGTCTCACCCCTTGGGAGCCGACCGGGGAGCAGCGCTTCCAGGATGAAGGCCGGCTCTCTTTCACTTCTGCGCCGCTCGAGAAGGATCTCGTCATTGCCGGCAATGTGCGAGTGAATCTCCAGGCTTCCCTGGACGGTGAAGATGCAAGCCTCGTCGCGAAGCTCTTGGATGTGAGCCCCGACGGGTCGTCATCGTGGGTGTCGACGGGATGGCTCAAAGCCTCGCATCGCCTAAGCCACAGCACTGAAACCCTGATCCTGCCGGGCCAGAAAACGACGTTCCCGATCGACATCTGGGCAACGAATTGGCGTTTCCGAGCGGGACACTCCTTACGCTTGGTGATCGCAAGCGGCGACCTCCCCCGCATCGAACCAGATGTCACCAGCCGCATGGTGACGGTGTTGACCGGGCGGGGCGGCTCCTACGCCGACATCACCGCTATTCCCTGACCCGCGCGTAGATCACGCCGCGGGGCGTGGGAGCATGAGGGGATGACGACCACACGGCCCCCTCTGGTCGATCGATTCGGGCGGGTCGCCACGGATCTGCGGATATCGGTCACGGATCGATGCAACTTCCGGTGCCGGTACTGCATGCCGCCCGAGGGGATGCCTTGGATGCCCAAGGAGGAGATCCTCAGCTTCGAGGAGATCACTCGGCTCACTCGCATCCTGATCGAGTCGGGGGTGCGGTCGCTCAAGATCACCGGCGGCGAGCCTCTCGTACGCCGGGAGGTGCCTACCCTCGTACGCATGCTTCGAGATGTAGACGAAGACCTCGACATCTCGATCACCACAAACGGGTTCCTGCTGGGGCGGGACGCTTCTGCTTTGAAAGAAGCCGGATTGGATCGGGTGACCGTGTCGTGCGACTCACTGGTCAAACATCGGTTTGCGGACATGACGCTGAGAGACGCGCTCGACGAGGTGCTCGAAGGGCTTCGGGTCGCTGCCTCTCTCGGGCTCGAGCCCATCAAGATGAACTGCGTCGTGATCAAGGGCGTCAACGACGGTGAAGTCGTGGACTTCGCGCGCCTCGCGAGGGAGACCGGCTACGAGATCCGATTCATCGAGTACATGCCGCTCGATGCTCAGGAGGAGTGGAGCGCAGCCGGCGTCGTCCCGGGCTCCGAAGTGATCGAGCGGATCGCTCAGGTCTTCGTGCTCGAGCGGGACACGGACGACGAGCCCGAACCGGCGACGCCCTATCGCTTCGCCGACGGCGCGCCCGGCCGCATCGGGATCATTCCTTCGGTGACCGACCCCTTCTGCGATACGTGCAACCGGCTGCGATTGACGGCCGACGGGAACCTCCGGGCTTGCTTGTTCTCGCTCGAGGAAACCGACCTTCGGGGGCCAATGCGCGCGGGCGCAAGTGACGATGAGATCGCAGAGATGGCTCGGGCGTGCGTCGCCGCCAAGTGGTCCGGCCACCGCATCGGGCAAGCCGACTTCGTGCGCCCCGCGAGGTCTATGTCCACCATCGGCGGGTAGGTAATCCCCGATGAATCGCTGGGATGACTTCCAGACCGCGCGGCGCATCCTCACCGAGTTCCACTCGTTCGCGGTCGTGGGTTGCTCCTCGGATCGATTCAGGCCTAGTTGGGGTGTCGCACGATTCCTGCTCGCCCAGGGTTACGAGATGGTTCCGGTCAACCCGAACGAGACCGAGGTTCACGGCGTGCGCGCCTATCCGGACCTCGCGAGCATGGCGGCGGACCGACCGCTCGAGGTCGTCGACATCTTCCGGCGCTCCGAGGAAGCGGGAGTCCACGTTGACGAGGCCATCGAGTTGGGTGCCAAGGCGATCTGGATGCAACTCGATGTCATCGACGAGGCGGCCGCCGAAAGGGCCGAGAAGGCGGGACTACTCGTCGTTATGGATCGCTGTCCGGCGATCGATCACCCGCGCCTAGCGTCCTGAGCTGCCGAAGCCCCCGTCTGCGCGCGTCGACCCCGGTAGCTCGTCGACCTCTTCGAGCTCGGCCGCGACGACCGGTTGGATCACCAGCTGCGCTATCCGATCCCCTCGCTTGATATCCACCGGAGAGCGCGGGTCGAGGTTGACGACGATCACCTTTATCTCTCCTCTGTAGCCCGAGTCGATCAGGCCGGGAGCGTTGACCAGCGCGAGCCCCTCTTTCAGGGCCCGGCCGGAACGAGCGTGCACGAAACCGGCGTAGCCCTCGGGGATCGCGACGGCGAGGCCGGTTGGGATCGCGGCGCGCTCCCCCGGTTGGAGGCTCGTGTCTTCGGCGGCCAAGAGATCCAGGCCCGCATCGCCCGTGCGCGCGTATGCGGGCAGTGGAAGCTCGGGGTCCAGCCGTCTAACGAGAACCCGCATCAGGTTGCGCGCTCCTTCGGTGGAGAGCGCTTGTGGAGCAGGCCCAACTCCTGTTCGAAGTCGGTCAGCTCCTGGAAGTCCTTGTAGACCGAGGCGAAGCGCACGTACGCGACCTCGTCCAGGTCCTGGAGCCGGTCGAGCAGCTCCTTGCCGATGTCGGCCGATTGGACCCGATGGCCGAGGGCGCGCATGACATCCTCGACGTCCTCGGCGATCTGCCGGATCGCCTCGTCGGAGACCGGGCGGTTCTTACACGCCATCCTGAGCCCTGAGGTCATCTTGTCGAGCTCGAACGGCTCCTCGTCGCCGTTGCGCTTCACGACTATGAGAGGAACCTCTTCAGCTCGCTCGAAAGTCGTGTAACGGCGCCCGCAGGCGAGGCATTCGCGGCGCCGACGGATGACCCGGCCCTCTTCTGCGAGACGCGAGTCGACGACCTTGTCCTCGTCGCCATCGCAGTAGGGGCAGCGCAACTAGTGCTCCGCCCAGTAGCGTTTGCGAGGTTCTGGCGAGTGAAAAACAAGCGTCGCAAGGCCGCAGGGAGGGTGCGTACTGGAACGTACGTGCCCGACCGAGAACGCCGCGAGGCGCAGCTTTTTCGCCGCCAGAACCCCCAAGGCGTCTGCTGGGCGGGGCACCTAAAGGCCTTCTCGTTTCACGTAGGAGCTCCATGGGCACCACTGCTCGCCCATCCAGTCCTTGCGGTGCTTCTCTACGTAGCGCGGGTTTCCGTCGCAGACCTCGATGGAGACCTCGGCCAGTGCGAGCGTGCCGGGGCGCAACGTGTAGGACCAATCGGGGTTGTAGGAACGGCGTCCCGCAACGGTGCCGGTCGCGTGTTTCGTCTTCTCTTCGGCCGCGGCCTGTTCGCGGAAGTCGGCGATCGTGTCGGGGTCCTGCACGAAGACGGCGAACTCGTCCTCGCTGTCGACGAAGCCGAGCGTGAAGTAGACGCCGATACGGAACGACGCGCGCAGCTCACCGGCAGAGGTGGGCGCCGTTACCCCGTAGACGCCCGGTCCGACCGGGAAGCCCTCGTGAACGTTCTGGCAGCCTCCATAGCAGCGGGTGTACTCGATCCCACTCCCACGTGCGCGTCTGGCCCGGCGCGACGACTGCTTCCTCGGCCGGCCACACGTAGTTCGCCTGGGCCTCGTCGGTGCCGCTGCGAGCGATGATCCAATCGCCTTCTAGCGTCACGTCCTTGTTCGTGTCGTTCGTGAGCGTGATGGTGATGAGGTCGCCTTCGAGGTAGCGGCCGTCATCTGCACCGAACGCCGGACGCTTCTTGGCGGCGACGGCTCCCGACGGGAGCACGGCAACCATCAGCAGAGCAAGGAGTATCCGGCCGAGTCTCATAAGTCGATCGTATGGCTCATCCGAGGACTATCGGAAGGGAGCCGCTCAGACCGCCTCGGCGTCCTCTTCACGCAGTTTCGCCAGCTGCTCGCGGAGATTGCGCACCTTTGCTTGGTAATCGTCGACAGGGACATCCTCGGACTTTGCCTTCGTCTCGACCGGAGCCTCGGCGTCCGTGCCACACAGCGGGCAACTTGCGGGGCGCTCTCGATCGGACCGCAGCGACGACGCGGGGCGGAGACTCAGCTCCGCCCCGCACGTCCGACACCTCTTGGAGGTCATCGCTTCGCTGTGGTCGATCTCGTTACGAACATCCGCTGGTTGATCCGCAGGAGGGGCAGGCGAAGCATGAGCCCGCCGGGTTCATCTGCACTCCGCACTGACCACAGAAGGGAAGGCTGTCGGTCTGGGCACTTGCGACCGGGCCGAGCACGATCACGCCCTCGCCCTCGTGCCCATTGCCGTTCCCATTGCCGTTGCCGTTCCCGTTCGTGTGGCCGTTGCCTTCGAGCTGGGTCTCGATCTCGGCTTGGCGCTCCCCTGCCGTCCTGATCCCGAGGGCGTGGCGCTCCTCGACGCTCAGGTACTCGAGCGCGAGGACCCGGAAGACGTAGTCGAGCATCGAGGTCGCGATCCGGAAGTCGGGGTCGTCGGTCATACCCGACGGCTCGAAGCGCGTGTTCGTGAACTGTTTGACGTAGGTCGAGAGCGGGACCCCGTACTGCAGGCCCATGCTGATCGAGATCGCGAACGCATCCATGATCCCGGCGAGTGTCGAGCCCTGCTTGGCGACCTTGAGGAATATCTCGCCGACGCTGCCGTCGGGGAACTCGCCGACGGTGATGTAGCCCTCGGTGTCGGCGACCCGGAACTTGATCGTCTTGGAGATGCGCTTCTTCGGAAGCCGGCGTCGAACGGGCTCGGGCGTGTCGGTGACGAGGGTCTCGGCCTTCGTTTCCTTCTTGGCCGTTGAGAGCGGCTGGCCGACCTTGCAGTTGTCCCGGTAGACGGCGATGGCCTTGAGGCCGAGCTTCCATCCCTCGATGTAGACGTTCTCGATGTCCTCGACCGTCACGTTCTCGGGGAGGTTGACGGTCTTGCTGATCGCCCCGCTGAGGAACGGCTGGACTGCGCCCATCATCTTGATGTGGCCGCCGTAGTGGATCGAGCGCTCGCCCATGGCGGTGTCGAACACCTCGAGATGCTCGGCGCCCAGATGCGGTGCGCCGACCACGTGCGAGTTCTCGTCGATGTAGGTGACGATGTCCATCACCTGGCTCTCGTTGTAGCCGAGCTTACGCAGCGCGCGGGGAACGCTTTGGTTGACGATCGACATCGTTCCGCCCCCGACGAGCTTCTTGAGCTTCTTGAGCGCGAGGTCCGGCTCGATCCCAGTCGTGTCGCAGTCCATCAAGAGACCGATGGTGCCGGTTGGAGCGAGCACGGTCGCCTGCGCGTTCCGGTAGCCGTGAGTCTCACCGAGCGCAACGGCCTCGTCCCACGTCTCACGAGCGGCCTTAACCAACGCGTCGGGCGCGAGCCCCTCGGGGATCTCGTAGGAGGCGTCGCGGTGCTTGTTCATCACGCGCGAGGTGCGGCTCACGATTCTTGGCGTACTCGTCGTATGCGCCGACGCGCTTGGCGATCTTCGCCGATGTCGCGTAGCACTGGCCGGTCATGATCGCCGTGATCGAAGCGGCCCAGGCGCGGCCCTCGTCCGAGTCGTACGGAAGGCCTTCGGTCATCAGCAGCGCGCCGAGGTTCGCGTAGCCCTGTCCGAGCTGGCGCATCGCGAGCGTGTTCTCACGGATCTTGTCGGTGGGATAAGAGGCAAAGCCGACCGAGATCTCCTGGGCGAGCAGCATGACCTCGACCGCATGACGGTAACCCTCGACGTCGAACTCGCCGCCCTCCTTGATGAACTTCAGGAGGTTGATCGAGCTCAGATTGCAAGAGGAGTTATCGACATGAACGTACTCACTGCAGGGATTAGATGCGTTGATGCGGCCCGTGTTCGGGCAGGTGTGCCAGTCGTTGGTCGTGGTGTCGAACTGGATGCCGGGGTCGGCGCAATCCCATGCGGCCTGGGCGATGTCACGGAAGAGCTCGCGCGCCTTGATGGTCTCCATGGGCTCGCCGGTGGTCACGGCTTTCAGGTCCCAATCCCGGTCCTCGATCGAGGCTTGC
Source organism: uncultured Actinomycetes bacterium (assembly GCA_963786155.1). Taxonomy (GTDB): domain Bacteria; phylum Actinomycetota; class CADDZG01; order CADDZG01; family WHSQ01; genus CAWAXW01. The sequence goes on from CAWAXW010000006.1 coordinate 1,815,979, forward strand.
ATGAACTCGTCGGTCACGCGCACCGAGTTGTTGGCGTTCTGGTACTGGATCGAGTGGCTGTCCTTGCCGTCGAGGTCCATGTCGAAGCCCGACTCACGTAGAGCGCGCGCCTTCTGCTCCTCGAGGGCCTTGCACCAGATGAAGTCCTTGATGTCGGGGTGATCGACGTTGAGGACGACCATCTTGGCCGCACGGCGCGTCGCCCCACCCGACTTGATCGTTCCGGCAGACGCGTCGGCGCCGCGCATGAACGAGACGGGACCGGAAGCGGTGCCGCCCGACTTCAAGTGCTCGCGCGACGAACGGATGTTGGAGAGGTTGAGGCCGGCCCCCGAGCCGTGCTTGAAGATCAGGCCTTCCTCGACGTACCAGTTGAGGATCGAAGACATCTCGTCCTCGACCGAGAGGATGAAGCACGCACTGACTTGTGGGTTCTCGCGCCAGCCGACGTTGAACCACACGGGCGAGTTGAAGGCGGCTTTCTGGTTCACGAGCAGGTGGGTCAGCTCGGCTTTGAAAACGTCGGCCTCGGCGGCGTCGGCGAAGTAGCCGCGGGCCAGGCCCTCTTCTTGGTAGCGGTTCACGACCCGGTCGATCATCTGCTTGACCGAGTGCTCGCGTTGGGGAGTGCCCTGCGAACCGCGGAAGTACTTCTGGGACGCGATGTTCGTGGCGTTCTGGGACCAGGACTTGGGGACTTCGACGTCTTTCTGCTCGAAGGCGACCTCGCCGGTCTTGTAGTTCTGGATGACCGCGTCGCGGAGCTCCCATTCGATCTCGTCGTAGGGATGCACGCCCTCGGTGGTGAAGTGGCGGCGGATCTGGAGCTCGTCGTTCACGGCGGTCGACCGGGTCGCCTGCGGCACGAAAGTCCCCCCTTGGCTAGCTTCGATGGATGTGCGGCTCCATAGGGTTCAACCCCAATATGTGGTGTTCTCTTTCCCCCCTGGACCCCACATGTTGCGAATTACCTGAATGAAATTACCGGGGTGTGAGGGCTAGGTCAAGACAAGTCGCGAGACTTATCGCGGCAATTCGATCCGGGCGCCCGCGGGGAGGGTCCCGTCGAGGCCATTGAGGTCCTCGAGGGCGTCGATGTAGGCCCTGGGATCCATGCCATCGGGGGCGTGGCGCTCGGCGATGTCCCACATGGTCTGGCCCGCCTGGACGGTGATCGCTTTGCGGGAGGTCGGTCCCGAGTGGCCGGTTCCGCCTCCGAGGAGCACGCCCAAGCCCACCGTGAGGGCCACGATCCAGGCCCCGGTGCGGCGCAGGCGGCGAGCCCGGCGAGGCGAGAACCCCCGGAAACCCAAGTCGTGCGCCTGAACTGCCATCTCCACCCTCCTATCTCGATCGCGTGTTCCTCACGCTAGGAGGGGCCTGCGACACTTTTCCGGCCCGGCCGAACGTGTGTTCGCTATAGTAGGCGAACGTCCGTCCGTATTCAAGACAGAAATCGAACGTGTGTTCTTGAATGGGCGAGCGCGACGCGTTAGCCTGGGGAACACACGTTCGCCACCGGCATCAAACGAAGGGAGGCCCCTGGTGGTCGAAGGGCTCACCGAGAGGCAGCGTCAGACCCTCGAATTCATCGCCGAAACCGTGACAGAGCGGGGCTATCCCCCCACCGTCAGGGAGATCTGCGAGGCCCTGGGCCTCGCCTCGAGCTCGACCGCGCACAGCCATCTCCAGGCTTTACAGCGCAAGGGCTATATCCGCATCGATCCCACGAAACCGAGAGCGATCGAGCTCCACTACGACTCCGACACGGGACTCGCCTTCGACCGCAGGCCGGCGCGCTCGGTCCCGCTGCTCGGGCGGATCGCGGCGGGAACCCCGGTGCTTGCCGAAGAGCATGTCGAGGAGGTCTTCCCCATGCCCGCGGACCTCGTCGGCGACGGCAACGTCTTCATGCTCGAGGTCGCGGGCGACTCGATGATCGACGCTGGAATCTTCGACGGCGACTTCGTGATCGTGCGCCAGCAGCCGACCGCACACTCCGGCGAGATCGTCGCGGCCATGATCCCCAGCGAGTTCGGAGATGCGGAGGCCACGGTCAAGACCATCCGGCATCGCGGCTCGTCGGTCATCCTCGAGCCGAAGAACCCGAACCTCGAGCCCTTCGAGGCGCCGCTAGGTACCGAGATCCTCGGGAAGGTCGTCGCGGTCTTCCGCAAGCTCTGAGCCGGGAGCCAGGAACTCGCTGAAAGCCGGGAGGGACTCGCGCGGGACGCGTGCCGTGATCGTCGTCCCGCTCTCGGTGTAGTCCTCCGCCAGCACCTCTCCGAACTCGTGGATGCGGGCGACCACATCGCCGCGCTTGAACGGGATCTCCACGGCGATCTCCACGCGTAGCTTGGCGAGCTCGCCTTCCAGGTGTTCGACGAGGTCGTCCATCCCCTCCCCTTTCGCGGCGGAGATGAAGGCGGCATCGGGGAAGCGGCCGCGGAGCTTGTCGAGCTCTACCTCGGAGAGAAGGTCGACCTTGTTCATGACGAGCAACATCGGCTTGTCGTGCGCTCCTATCTCGGCCAGCACGGTTTGCACTGCCGTGATCTGGCGGTCTGGGTCGCGCCCGGCGTCGACGATGTTCAACAGCAGCGTCGCTTCGTTCACTTCTTCGAGAGTCGAGCGGAACGCTTCGACCAACTGGTGAGGGAGCTTGCGCACGAAGCCGACCGTGTCCGTAAGCAGCACCTGGCGGCCGGACGGCAGGCCGAGCCTGCGCGTCGTCGGATCGAGCGTCGAGAAGAGGCGGTCCTCGATGAGAACCCCCGCGTCGGTTAGATGACGGAGCAGCGTCGACTTTCCGGCGTTCGTATAGCCGACCAGCGCTATCACCGGGATGCCCGAGCGCGTTCGCTGCTTGCGCTTGAGCCGCCTGGTCTTCTCGAGGTCTTCGAGGTCCTTCTTCACGCGCTGGATGCGCCTGAGGATGGCGCGGCGCTCGGACTCGAGAGCCGTCTCCCCCGGACCCCTCGTGCCGATGCCACCTCCTAAGCGGGACAGGACGTCACCCCAGCCGCGCAGACGCGGCAAGCGGTAGTTCAGCTGGGCCAGCTCGACCTGCAGCTTTCCTTCGGCCGACCGAGCGTGTTGGGCGAAGATGTCGAGGATCAATCCCGTGCGGTCGACGATCTTGAGCCCTCGCTCGGCCAGGGGGTTCACGCCGGCCATCTCCTCGAGGTTGCGTCCTTGGGCCGGCGTCAGCTCGTCGTCGAACAACAGGACGTCGGCATCCAGGGCGCTGGCTACCCCGACGATCTCCTTGGCCTTGCCTTTGCCCAGATAGGTCGCGGCGTCGGGTGAGTCCCGCCGCTGTACTTGCGCATCGATCGTGTCGGCTCCGGCGGTATCCGCGAGAGCTTGCAGCTCGTCGAGCGACCACTCCGCCTCGTCGAGGCTGCCCGATCCGAAGACCGCTCCTACGAGGACCGCTCGTTCGCGCTCGGGGCGCGTTGCGTGTCCGGCCGAGCGTTTGGTCAGGTGACGATCCTTCTGATGCGCTCCACTCCTTCGTCGAGACGGTCGTCGGGCACTGTGAGCGAGAAGCGGACGAAGCCTTCCCCGGAGGGGCCGTAGCCGGTTCCCGGCGCAACCACGATCGCGGCCTCGTCCAGCAGATAGGTGGTGAAGGACTCTGAGGTGTGTCCCTCGGGCACGGGGCACCACACGTAGATGGCGCCCTTCGGTGGGTCCACGACGAGCCCAATCGACTTGAGCGCGTCGCACAAGACATCCCGGCGACGGCGGTACCGCTCGATGTTCTCCTTCAAGCCGTCCTGGGGGCCTTCGATGGCCGCGATCCCCGCGCGTTGCACCGCGTCGAAGATGCCGGAGTCGATGTTCGTCTTGAGTCTCTTGATCGCCTCGATGGCGTAGGCGGATCCGGCCACCCAGCCGATCCTCCATCCGGTCATGTTGTAGGTCTTCGACAGCGAGTGGAACTCGACCGCGTTATCGAGGGCGCCGTCGGCCTGAAGCGCGCTCGGCGCGACGAACCCGTCGTACGTGATCTCGGTGTAGGCCGCGTCGTGGGACAGCAGGATGTCATGGCGTGCGCAGAACTCGACCGCGCGCTGGAAAACGTCCAAGTCGACCGTAGCCGAGGTGGGATTCGACGGATAGTTGAGCCACATGACGCGCGCCCGGGGGCCGAGGTCTCCGCGCAGCGAATCGAAGTCGGGGGCGAAGCCGTTGTCCTGGGTCAGCGGCATCATCACCGGCTCGCCGTGGGCCAGGATCGTGCCGGTCTCGTAAACCGGATAGCCGGGGTCGGGAATGAGGGCGACGTCCCCCGGATCGATGAACGCGACCGGAAGGTGGAAGATGCCCTCCTTCGAGCCGACCAGCGGCTGGACCTGGGTGTCGGGATCGAGGGTCACGCCAAAGCGACGCTGATACCAAGAGGCGATGGCGGCGCGGAACTCGGGCATTCCCGTGTAGGAGGGATAGCTATGCGTCGCGGGGTCGCGCGCGCCTTTCTCGAGGGCCTCGACGATGTGCGGGGGCGTGGGGAGGTCGGAATCCCCCACTCCGAACGACACGATGTCGGCGCCTTTCGCCTTCGCCTCTGCCACCTTGCGATCGATCTCCGCGAAGAGATACGGCGGGAGCTTCTCGATCCTTTTCGCAGTTCTCAAACGAGCTCCTCCAAGTCGATCTCGGCTTCGTAGACCTTCGTCGCCGGGCCGGTCATGAACACAGGTCTCTCGACGTCGAGCGAGCCGGTCCACTCGACCGAGAGCTCGCCCCCCGGCAAGGCCACCGTCACCAGCGGCAAAGTCTCGTGAAGCACCCGAGCCAGTACCGCGACCGCGCAGGCGCCGGTGCCACAGGCGAGAGTCTCGCCCGAGCCTCGCTCCCACACGCGCATCCGGACGAGCTCCGGTGACTCGACGTGAGCGAACTCGGCATTGGTCATGCGCGGGAAGAGCGAGTGCTTCTCGATGCGCGGGCCCACCGAGGACAGCGGGATCACGTCCGGATCGTCGACGAACATGACCGCGTGAGGGTTGCCCATCCCAACGCACGCTGCTTCGAAGCCCCCGTCGACGTCGATGTGCACGTTCAGCGGGTCGTCGGCGAGCACGGGGATCGAAGCCGCTTCGAATACCGGGGCCCCCATGTCGACGCGGACCATGCCTTCGTCTTCGATCGTGACAACTTTGAGGCCCGCATTCGTGTCGATCTTGAGCTCGGTGGACGTCGTCATCCCTTGCTCCTTGGCGAAGACGGCCATGCACCGGATCCCGTTCCCGCACATCTCTCCGACAGTCCCGTCGGAGTTGCGGTAGTCCATGAAGAGCTCGCCGCCTTGCGTGGACGGGACCACGCGGATCGTGCCGTCGGCTCCCACGCCGAAGCGGCGATCGCAGAGCCGGGCCGCCAACTCCTCGGTGATCGTGAGCCGGTCGTCAGGGTCGGCGATCAGGATGAAATCGTTGCCTATGCCGTGGTATTTGGTGAATCGCATGGCTCTACGGTAACGCGGCCGGGCGCCCGACGGCGCGAACTAGGGCTTCCGTCAGGTCCTCGCGATCGGCGTCCAGCCAGGTGACCCGTGGGTCCGCTCGGAACCATGACTCCTGCCGGCGGGCGAAGCGCTTGGTGGCGCGCGTGATCAGCGCATGGAGCTCTCCGCGATCCGTCTCCGGGGAGGATTCGAGGATCTGGCGGTACCCCAGGGCCTGGCGTGCGGTCCGGCTCATGCCCTTCGCCGCGACCGAGCGAGCCTCCTCGATCAGTCCGCGCTCCAGCATCGATGCGACGCGGTCGTCGATACGGGCGTAAAGATCGGTGCGTTCTCTCTTGAGCCCGACGATATGCAAGTCGTAGCGACTCTCGTAACGGTCCCAATCGGACTGGGAGAAGCGCTCCCCCGTCACCTCGATCACCTCGAGCGCGCGCACGATGCGGCGGGCGTTGCCTGGCTCGATCCTCTCCGCCGCCGGCGGGTCCAGTTCTTCCAGACGCGCGTGGAGCGCCTCTGGACCCAGGGCCTCGATCTCGTCCTCCAGCCGAGCCCTCACCTCTGGCGCGCGCGGTGGGAACTTGAGGTCGTCGACGATGGCTCGGAAATAGAGCCCGGAACCACCTACGAGCAGTGGCGTCAGCGCGCGGGCCGAGATGCCATCGATCGCGGCGCGGGCAAGGCTCTGGTACTCGGCGACGGTTAGGTCCTGGGAGGGCTCCTTGAGGTCGACCAGGTGATGGGGAACCGACGACCGCATCTCTGGGGTCGGCTTGTCGGTGCCGATGTCCATGTGCTTGTAGATCTGCATCGAGTCGGCCGACACGATCTCCGCGTTGAGTCCCGCGGCAACAGCCAGACCGGTCGTGCTCTTGCCGACCGCGGTCGGTCCCACGATCGCCACAACGCGGGTCACGAGACGAGCGCCACCAAGTAGCCGACGCCGACGGGCGCCTCGTGGGCGAGCAAGGTCCCCTTTCGTCCGCCGAACAGTTGGCCCAGCAATGTGAGGGGGGCGCGCGCGCATCCGGTTAGACGGCTCGCCGCTTCCGCCAGGGTTCCGACGTCTTCGAGCGATGCGATCAGTGCCTCCTCGGAATCAACCTGTCCTTCGACTTCGGTCAGCGGTGCGCGTGGCGACAGACCGATCGAACCGTTGGCGCTTGCGACGACGGCGACGTTCCGCTTGCCTGCAAACTTCGAGAGCGCTGAGGCCAACCCGGGCGGGGGGCCTTCACCTTCCTCGAGCGCGATCCCGATCACCGCCGGTGATGACAGACCCAAGGCCAGCGGCACCAAGATCCCATGGTCGATCGGATCATCGATCCGGTCGAGGCCTGCAAGCTCCGCCAGCTCCCGGCTCCCTGCATCATCGGTGGGAACGTCCAGCCCGATACCGGGAACGCCGAACTCGGCGAGGTCCCCTCGCAATCGTGAGGGATCCCGGTCCGTCGTCCGTGTGGGGAAACGATCACGACGACACCGGGGGCGCCGAAGTCGAGGTTGGCGATTGCCCGTCGGATCGTGAGCCCGGCTCCTTCGACCTCCGGGCTCGAGAGTTGCGACAGGAGCAGGGGCGCGTGCGGGACGATCGCGCCGCTCGTCAGCAGGAGCTGCAGCCTCCGGAGCTCGCTCCGACAAGAGGCAACGACATCGAGCGCCGCGGCTGTTCCGCGCGGGCACCCATGAGCTCGCCGTCGAGGTGGTGAGGATGCGCGCCGGTTATGAGCACCGTCCGGAACGAACCCTCGGGGGCATCGTCGGATGGGTAATGGACGAGCTTGTTCGTGCGGGTCCGACCCGTGAGCCTCTCGGGGTCCTTCTTGGAGGGCCCCTCGACCAGGATCTCCTCCTCCCGTCCCAGAGCCGCGTGGTTTCGCTCGAGCGAGATGCGCGCTTGTAGCTCGAGCAACCGGTCGAACCGGGCCTGGACGACCTCCTTGGGAAGCTGCCCGTCGAAGTCCGCGGCCTCCGTCATCGGGCGAGGCGAGTACTGGAAGGTGTAGGCGGCGTCGTATTGCGCCTCCTCTACAAGGCTCAGGGTCTGCTCGAAGTCCTCCTCGGTCTCGCCGGGGAAGCCGACGATGATGTCCGTGGAGATCGCGACATCGGGGATCGCGTCGCGCACCATTCGCACTTTCTCGAGGTAGCGCTCGCGCGTATAGGCGCGCTTCATGTTCTTCAGGACCCGGTTCGAGCCCGCCTGCACGGGCAGGTGGATGTGCTCGCAAACGCTTCTGCAGTTCGCCATCGCCTCGACGGTGTCGGCGCGGAAGTCCTTCGGGTGGGGGCTGGTGAAGCGGACGCGCTCCAGTCCCTCGACCTCATCGAGGGCATGCAGCAGCTTCGAGAACAAAGGAGTGCCGTCGAGATCGCGGCCGTAGGAGTTGACGTTCTGGCCGAGCAGCGTGACTTCGAGCACCCCGTCCCGGACTAAGTCTTGCACCTCGGCCACGATCTCGCCCGTGCGCCTCGAGACTTCTTTGCCCCGCACCGCAGGCACGATGCAGAACGTGCACGAGTTATTGCAGCCGATCGAGATCGACACCCACGCATGCCACGGCGACATCCTGCGAGCGGGAAGGGCCGAGGGAAACACTTCGGTTTGTTCGAGGATCTCGAACGCGGGCGCAGTGTCCGACTCGGCGAGCAGTCTCGGCAGGCTCGCAAGATTGTGGGTCCCGAGCACGACGTCGACGTGGGGGGCCTTGGTCTGGATCAGCGACCTGTCCTTCTGCGCAAGGCAGCCGCCGACCACGATCTTGAGCTCTGGGCGCCGGTCCTTGAGCGCTTTCATGTGGCCGAGGTTCCCGTAAAGACGGTCGTCGGCGTTCTCGCGGATGCAGCAGGTGTTGAACACCACGACCGATGCTTCTTCGGCGGTGTCGACCCGGGCGTAGCCCTCCGCTTCGAGCATCCCGGCCATCCGCTCGGAGTCGTGCTCGTTCATCTGACAGCCGAACGTGCGAATGAGATACGTGCCGGTGGCCATGGACTCAGTCTAGAGGTGGCCGGCCGCTCGCCGGCCACCTCTAGGACTCACTTCGCGTAGGCGGTTTGGCGCAGCTCGCGGATCACCATGATCCTGATCTGGCCCGGGTACTGGAGCTCCTCCTGGACCTTCTTGGCTATGTCGCGGGCGATCACCTCGGCGCCGAGATCGTCGACGGAGTCCGGCTTGACCATGACGCGCACTTCGCGTCCGGCCTGCATCGCGTAGACCTTCTCGACGCCGTCGAACTCCATCGCGATCTGCTCGAGCCGCTCGAGGCGCTTGATGTAGGTCTCGATCGTCTCGCGCCTGGCTCCCGGCCTGGCCCCGCTGATCGCGTCGGCCACCACGGTGATGACGTCTTCGATCGTGCGCTGCTCGACCTCGCCGTGGTGAGCCTCGATCGCGTGGCACACCTCAGGCTTCTCGCCGAGGCGGCGGGCGATCTCGGCCCCGATCAGGGCGTGACTCCCCTCGACCTCGTGGGTGACGGCTTTGCCGATGTCGTGAAGCAGAGCGCACCGCTTGGCGAGAGCCATGTCGGTGCCCAGCTCGGCCGCGATCATCCCGGCGATATGGCTCGCCTCGACTACGTGGCGGAGCACGTTCTGGCCATAGCTCGTCCTGTACTTGAGCCGGCCCAGGACACGCACCAGCTCGGGGTGCATGTCGGTGATGCCGGTCTCGAGCACGGCCCACTCGCCGCCCTCGCGGATCTCCCGTTCGATCTCGGCGGTGGACTTCTCGTGCATCTCTTCGATCCGGGCCGGCTGGATGCGGCCGTCGCCGATGAGGCGCTCGAGGGTGAGCCGTGCAGTCTCTCGCCGGATCGGGTCGAAGCACGAGAGCACGACTGCCTCGGGGGTGTCGTCGATGATGATGTTGGTGCCGGTGGCCGCCTCGAAGGCCCGGATGTTCCGACCCTCACGGCCGATGATCCGGCCCTTCATGTCCTCATTGGGCAGTGTGATCGTGGTGACCGTGGCCTCGGTGGTCAGCTCGGAGGCGACCCGCTGCATCGCGATGGCGATCGATCTTGCGAGCCCTCTTTTCCGCTTCCTCGCGGGCCTGGGCTTCGATCTCTCGCACGATCGTCATGGCGTCGAGCTTTGCCTGGTCCTCGATCTGCTCGATCAAGCTTTGGCGAGCGTCCTGGGCAGTGAGCCCGGCCACTCGTTCCAGCTCGCCCCTGACCCTCTCCTCGAGGCTCTTCAGTTGCTCGGCCGCCCGGGCCAGCTCGTCGTTCTTCTGTTCGACCGCCTCTTCCTTGCGGTCGAGGCTCGCCCCCCGGGAATCGAGGGTCGTCTCCTTCTGGGCGATCCGGTCTTCCCTCTTGTTGATCTCCGCGCTGCGCCGCTTGAGGTCTTCCTCGGCCTCCTTGCGCATCTTGAAGATCTCGTCTTTGCCCTCGACCAGGGCTTCTCGTTTGGCCGCCTCGGCGTCACGCTTCGCATCGGACAGGATCGTCTTGGACCTGGCTTCGGCGGAATCGACTTCCCGCTCGGCCATGGCCTTGCGAACCACGAACCCCACTCCGGCACCGACGAGGAGCCCGATGACGAGACCGATCACGATCTCCATCACTCGCTCCTTTCACACGGGCGAGTCCACGCGCGGCGCCGATCACGGCGGCGAGCCGGTAAGAACGAATGGGCGAGCGGAGCTGCAGCGGCTGCCGGGCCGCTAAGAAATAGGGGTCACCCCCACGGAATCTGGGTCCCCTATAGGAGGCGCAGTTGTCGTTCTCGATCCGGTAGACGTTCTCGGCATGGCTTTCACAAGCTCGCTTTATTCGTTCGTACCGTCGGGACCAACCCGAAAGTTTGGATTGTTCGCATCCAATGGTACGCCGTGAGCAGGGCTTTCGCTATCAATGAAGGCTTTTCGCCTGGAGTTTCCTGGAAGAGCTCGCCTTGTTGGTCAGTCCCAGCCCTCGGGGGGCAGCACCTTGCGGATCGCCTCCTGGGACGCCTCCTCGGAGAACCCACGCCTGGTGAGCTTGGCGAGCAGGCGGAGGCCCTGTTCGGCCATGGGGTAGCGAGCCAGGTCCTTGGTCATAGTCGCCGCGACCCTGGCCGCCTCGGAGGCTTCGTCGTATCCCCCCTCGGCCAGGGCCTGCTCGGCAGTCGGGCGGGCGACCCCTTTGGCGATCAGGCCCGCCGTCAACGCCTCGGGTCCGATCCGCTTGCGCCGCGTGGCCTCCTCGATCCAGGTCTTGGAGAAGGCGAGGTCGTCTACCAGGTCCAGCTCTTCGAGCCTGGACAGGGCGGCCTCGACCGCGTGCTCTTCGAAGCCACCCCCCAGGAGCTTGGTGCGGAGCTCGGCTTTGGTCTGCGGGCGCAGAGCCAGCCACTTCCCGGCCCTGGCCATCGCCGCCTCACGATTCCTAGAGGTCTCGCGAGTCTTGTCCGCCGAGCGGGAAGAAGTCGCGTCAGTCCGCACCGAAGCCATGGTCACACCTCCGCAGTCGGGATCGCCTCTTCTGCCACGTCTGCTTCGTCTGCCTCATCCCCACCCGGCACGAGGCCGAGCTTGTCCTTGATCTTGAGCTCGATCTCCGCGGCGATATCCGCGTTGTCGGCTAGGAAGGACTTCGCGTTCTCGCGACCCTGGCCGAGCTGATCGTCGCCGTAGATGAACCAGGCTCCCGACTTGCGAACGATGCCCTGATCGATAGCGACGTCGAGGAGGCTCCCCTCCTTCGAGATGCCGGTCCCATATTGGATATCGAACTCGGCCAATTTGAACGGGGCCGCGCATTTGTTCTTCACCACTTTCACTCGCACGCGCGTGCCCACGATCTCGCTGCCGTCCTTTAGCGAATCGATGCGCCGAACGTCGAGGCGTGTGGACGAGTAGAACTTCAGCGCGCGCCCGCCCGGGGTCGTCTCCGGCGAACCGAACATCACGCCGATCTTTTCCCGCAGTTGGTTGATGAAGATCAGCACGGTCTTTGAGCGGCTCACACTTCCGGCAAGTTTCCGCAGAGCCTGGCTCATCAGGCGCGCTTGCAAGCCGACGTGCGTGTCGCCCATCTCGCCTTCGAGCTCTGCGCGCGGGACAAGAGCTGCGACGGAGTCGACAACGACCACGTCCATCGCGCCGGACCGAACCAATGTGTCGGTGATCTCGAGCGCTTGCTCGCCGGTGTCCGGCTGGGAAACGAGGAGGTTGTCGATGTCGACGCCCAACGCTTTCGCGTAGGACGGATCGAGGGCGTGCTCGGCGTCGATGAAGCTCACGAGGCCCCCGGACTTCTGAGCCTCGGCGATCACGTGCAGGGCCAAGCTGGTTTTGCCGCTGCCCTCAGGACCGTAGAGCTCGACGATGCGGCCCCTGGGCAGGCCCCCGATTCCCAGAGCGAGGTCCAGCGCGAGCGAGCCCGTCGGGATGGCTTCGTACGACCACCGGGCGGTCTCTTCGCCCAGGCGCATGATCGAGCCCTTGCCGTGTTGCTTTTCGATCTGGGCCATCGCGTTGGCCAGGGCTTCGTCCCGGCCGTTCTGGTCACCACTCATGTCCCGGACGGTGCCCTTTTGCTCCCGCATGGTCGCCACAGAGGCCTCCTTCTATCTCCCGTTAAACCCGTCCCGACCACCCTAGGGATGGGGTGTGACAGAAAACCGCTGCTCAGCATATCGAACGCACGTTCGACCCTGCGGGATTTCAGAAATAACCGGGCCGTAGTTACGCCCCTGTCATTCTAGACGGGCTCGGCCCTGGAAGCCAGTCCCTTTATGGCCTGCGGGCGAGCCCCAGGATGTGAGGGGAGACGATCCGGGCCAGGCGAGAGGGTTCGTAGTCGAAGCGTTCGATCGTCTCGAATCGGAAGCCGGCCTCCTCGATCGCCCGAGCCGTGTCCCTCGAGCAGTGGCAGCCTCCGGACACGCGGGGCCAGAACCAGCGATCCGCTCGTTCCTGTCGGGCCACCAGCTTCGGCTCGCTCGCTCGAACGTGCTCGTAGAAACGGAGCTCGCCTCCTGGGGAGATGACCCTGTGGAGCTCGGCCAGCGCCGAGCCCTGGTTTGGTACCGAGCAGAGCACGAGGGACGCGACCCCGGCATCGAAAGAGCCGTCTTCGGCCGGGAGTCCATCTGCAAGCCCGTCAACGACTCGGACGCCAACACGTGCCTCTTGGGCGGCCTCCTCGGCCCGGGCGCGTAGGTAGGGCTCGGGTTCTACCGCGAGGACTTCGGTCACCTCCGGCGGGTAGAACTCGAAGTTCGAACCGACCCCCGCCCCCACCTCGATCACGCGCCCCGAGAGCCCCGCCAGCATCCGCGCCCGGTGCTCTCCCCCACCGCGGCGCACCTCGCCCGGCACGATGCGAGCAAAGAGCCGGGCGAATATCGGATGTCTCACCTCGATACTCACGACCCGTGAGTATCGCGGCCGAATACGCTTCGCACTCCATTCGGCTGCGGGAGGTGATGGCAGGTTGTCCGGTCGGGCGAAGGTTGCGATCGCCGTCGCCGCGGCCCTCTTCGTCGGGGGCGGGGCTCTGGTTCTCCGCAACGCTTCTGCGCCGGACGAGCTGGGCGAGCTCGAGCGAGCCCAGGAGGCGGGCGCCGAGGCTCAGGACACTTCAGCCGAGATCGCGGGAAACCTGCGGGAGATCTCGCGCAACCTGGCCGAAGGGTTCGAGCTCACCGAGCGGACCGGCGAGATACACGACCTCACGGAACGACAACGGGAGTCTTTGCAAGAGCTCGCCGAGCTTCTGGAGTCGCAACTCGAGGCGCTCGACAGCAGCGTCGGGCTCGTGGAGAGCACGAGTGAATCCAGCGAGTCGCTCGCGCAACTGAGCCGGGAGCAAGCTCGTCTCATCCAGCGCACGGTCGCTGCTCTCAAGCGATTGGAGGCTCTATCGCGCACGGCGGGGGCGGCCTCGGCAGACTTCGCGCACAAGGCTCTCTACGGTGCGCGCCTCGCGGAAGATTCCCGGGATGCGTTCTCGGACCCCGGCGGTCTGCAGGACCGATGAAGAGCTTCTTCGCATGGGCCGGGTGCGCGCTGAGCATCCTCCTCGCGGCCGCCGGCCTCGCGAGCGTGCTCGTATCCGAGAACCTTCGAGCTACCGCGTGGGAGAGCCAGCAGGGGGCGCTCGAGCTGTACGGGGCTCGGCTCGGGGTTGCTCGTGCGCAAGAAAAGCTCGGCGAAAGCGACCTCGAGAGCGCGCTTCAGTCCGCCCGCAGCGCGAACGAAACGGCATTGAGGGTGGGGGACGTTACGGAACGCATCGTCGCCCTCCTTCGACCGACGGCGGCGACAGCGCGAGCCTCGGTCGCCGCGTCCGAAGAGAGCGTGCGCGGCGCGGCCCTCACCCGAAGGCAGACGCAGGTCGCCGGGCGCGTCCTCGGCGCGATCTCCGGCTACCAACGCGACGCTGCTCGGTACGCGGCCATCACGAACCGCGCCCTGCTTCGCATCCTCATCGTGTTGCGCGAGACCAACGAGAACTTCCCGGGGAGCTTGCCGTGATCCAGGCTCGCATCGCGGCGGTGGCACTGGCGGTCGCGAGCGTCGGCTTCGGCATCGCCTGGAGTCTTCAAGTCTCGGCCGCTTCGATCCTGAGCCGGACGGCGGAGATCCAGGGGGCCGAGGTCCCAGAGTCCGACGCGGCGCCTCCGGATGTCGACGTCAACTTCGCGATCCTCGACAGCTTGAAAGAGTCGATCGAGATCCGGCGCCAGATCGACGGACTGCTCGGCGAGATCGAGGGCAACGTCGACGACCTGAGGTCGCAACAGGGTCGGGCCGAGGACATCAGCGGCCTCGCCCGCAACGAGCTCACGCGGATCGGGGCCACCCTGGGAGGCGTCGCGGACGCCGCCGAGCAGACGGTCGCGGACCTGCAGACCCTCGAGGATCGCCTCGCTCGCTCGCGCCAACTGGCGCGCCTCATCGCGGAGGAGCTCGAAGAGCTGGATGAAGGGTTCGGCCCGTGACCCCCGCGCTCAAGACGACGAGCGTGGTTCTAACCGTCGCCTTGATCATCGGCGCGATCGTGCTGGGCGGCGGCGTGCCGCTCTCCCCCGCCGAGATCGCCGACGCCACCACGAGCGCCCTCGACAATGCCACCATCGCCGAGCGCAACACTTCGATCGCAGCGCGCGACACGCGCGCTCTCGCCGAGATCGCAGGCAACGTCCAATCGCAGCTCGTGACGAGCCGAAGGATGCTCTCGATCCAACTCGAGATCGAGGACGCGACCAGGGACACCGCCGAACAGGCGCGCGACCTGCGCGGAGCGTTGACTGGGGTGAGGAACGCGCTCGAGATCCGTGGAACGAGACCTTGCCGTCCTCGCCGAGTTGTCCTCGCAGAGCGCGGAGGCGTCCGATTCTGCGGTTGCGGCCGCGCAACTCCTCACGGAACGGCTCGACATCCTCCGCGCCCGCTACCGGGTCGTAGTTAAGGAGTCGCGCGAGCTGAATCGCAAGGCCCGCGGCTTCGAACGTCTGCGAGAACGACCATGAGATGGCTCATCGCTCCACTGATCGGAGCCCTCGCTTTCACGGTGTCGGGCTTCCTCGGCGCGCTCGAGGACACGACCAAAGCATCGGCCGAGCTCGCCGCCGCCAGCGAAGAAGCACCCCAGACGACTAGGGAAGCATTGGAGGAGATCGACGACCTGCCCGCCATCGCGGACGTGACCGGACGCCAGGCCCTCGCCTTCCGCGGACTCGCCAACGCGCTCCAGGCATCCTCGGAACGCGTGGAAGCCCTCGGCGATTCGCTCGACGAGCAACTCGAGGGCCTGGATCGGCTCTCGGGGGCGATCTCGTCCGCGCGGCCCGCGATCGCCTGTGTCGAGTCCCGGCTGCGTGACCTACTCGAGTCGTCGCAGCGATCGCCCGAAGCCCTGAGAGAGCTCGGCAAGATCATGATTGGCCTAATCGCGGCCCAAGAGAAGTCGATCCGCCACCTGAAGAGCATCAACCGCAAGCTGACCGCACTGGGAGTAGTTGCAACCGCCACGGACGTCAAGCCGCCTCCCCCACCCGGCGACGCCCCCCCGCCCCGTCCCGGACCCGCGCCTAGCCCCCTCGACTGCTGAAGAAAAGACAACATCCTTCTTCAAGCCCCTAGGTTGTGGCAGAGGGGCTTAGTAGGGTGCGCGGATGGCGGACCGCACTCCACGACACCGAGGGTTCTTCGTGGCGATCATTGGGACCACGATGGCACTAGTGCTTTCTCTCACGCCGCGGCCGACCGTTCTAGCGCAAACATCTTCTGAGTGTTTCGGTCGTCGGGCGACGATCACCGGCACTCGCGGCCCGGACAAGCTTCGCGGCACCGATGGAGTCGACGTGATCGTCGCGTTGGGCGGTGACGACAAGGTCTCGGCCGGAGGAGGTAACGACTTCATCTGTGGTGGGTTGGGCGCGGATGAGCTTAAGGGTGAGGGTGGGGACGACCGGATCCGAGGCGGAGGCGGCTTCCTCAAGAGCTTCGGGGGTGG
This sequence comes from uncultured Actinomycetes bacterium, assembly GCA_963786155.1. Lineage (GTDB taxonomy): Bacteria > Actinomycetota > CADDZG01 > CADDZG01 > WHSQ01 > CAWAXW01. Next base: position 1,831,909 of record CAWAXW010000006.1, read on the forward strand.
AGGAGGAGATCGGCTCTTGGGTGGCCCTGGTAACGATGTCCTCGAGACCGAGCCGGCCGTCGATTATCGCTACGGAGGCGACCTGGCCTCGGGGGGGGAAGGGAACGACTCACTCGTCGGCGATGAGGGACCCAACCGCTTGCTCGGGGGGCCGGGAGACGACTCCATAGAGGGCCACGGAGTGGTGTACGAGGACTGCGATTGCACCACCAGATTTGCCGATGAACTGGATGGAGGGCCCGGGGATGATTCCATGCGCGGCGGCCCGGCGGAAGGGGGTAACGCGTACGGCGACATCTTCGTCGGAGGACCCGGTGACGATGTACTCGATGGCGATGGCGATGGTCCGGCCGGTAAAAAGGATTGGGTGAGCTACCTCGACGCACCTACGGCGATGACGGTTGACCTCCTAAGCGGCACGAGCACCGGCGAAGGCGCCGATCAATTGAATGGCATCGAGCACGTCGTCGGTTCGAAGCACGACGATCAACTCTCCGGTAACGAGGCAAAGAACCAGCTGGAGGGTGGCGGAGGTGACGACGTGGCTGTCGGTCTGGGCGGTCGAGACCGCTTGACCGGAGACGCGGGCAACGACCAGCTGGTAGGCGGGGAAGGATCGGATGTGATCCTGGATGGGGCCGGAGGCGACACGATCGATGGTGGCCCGGGCGATGAAGCCTTCCTCGCCGAATCGGGCGATGACTCGATAGACGGCGGCGAAGGCAACGACGAGCTGCTGCTCACTCTGGCTAAACAACCCGTCGAGGTAGACCTCTCGGCAGGGACTTCCAGCGGGGTGGGCCAAGACACTCTGATAGCGATCGAGAACGTCACCGGCTCTGAGTTCGGGGACACGATCGTGGGTGACGATGGGCCGAACGTCATTCGGGGGGCTACTGCCTGCCAGCATTCTTCCGATGTCGACGTCTTGGATGGGGCGGCCGGAGCCGACCATCTCGTGGGAAGCATCTTCGCGGCCGACGACCTATCGGGAGGTCCGGGGGACGATCTGTTCGAGGGCAGCGGTTCCTTCTCTGAGGCCGATCCCTATCAAGAGCGTTTCGACGGAGGAGAAGGCATCGACACGCTCTCATTTGCGGACGTACACCTCGTCCACCGGGACGGCGGATGCAACGGAGTCTTCAATGGCGTCGACGCCGATCTCCAAGCCGGCACGGTTACTTTCCACCGCGGTTCTGCTAGTGGCGGAAGTGCATCCATCGCGGGGGTCGAGACACTCATCGGTTCCGGGGAAGACGACTCCTTCCTTGGGGACGGGTTCGACAACACCTTCTCGGGAGGCGCCGGCGACGATCGACTCGACGCGCGCGGCGGAACCAACGTGAACGACGGTGGAGAAGGCATGGACGAGTGCAACAACCCCAACGCAGCAGCGGGAGCAACCAACTGCGAGAGCTGAGGAGCGACAGCCTCTCGGCGGGCTACCTGGAATAGTTCGTTCGGGCTATTTCCATACCCTTCCTTAGAAGCATACGGTGGGCCAGCTATCTTCTAACGGGGCGGCGGCTCCGCGCGTCGTCCATACCGACCGTTCACTCTCGGGAAGGACGCGCAATGGCCACGAAGACGACCTCGAAGCGCACCGCCAATAAGACCGCCTCCAGAAAGACCACCTCCAGGAAGACCGCGGCTAGAGCGAATGGGGCCGGCGACGGCGAGGTAGTCCTCTCTCGCCGGGAGCTGGACGAGCTCTTGTTCGCCCTCCAGGCGGCGCGGCGACGGTGACTTCACCGTCCGGTTGCCGAGCCGCAAGACGAGCGTGCTCGGCCCGATCGGGCAGGTCTACAACCAGACGGTCGACAACATGGATCGGATGACCCGCGAGTTCGTCCGCGTCAGCAAGGTCGTCGGCCGCGAGGGGCGGATGACCGAGCGGGTGAAGTTCCCCACGGCTAAGGGCGACTGGGTCACGAGGGTCGAGGCCGTCAACGCGCTGATCGACGACCTCGCCCGGCCAACGACCGAGGTGGCTCGCGTCGTCGAGGCGGTGGCCGAGGGCGACCTGACCCAGAAGATGGCGCTCAAGATCGAGGGCCAACCGGTCAAGGGCGAGTTCCTGACGGATCGGTACGGCCGTGAACTGGATGCTCGACCAGCTCTCGAGCTTCGCGTCCGAGGTTACGCGAGTCGCACGCGAGGTGGGCACGGAAGGCAAGCTCGGCGGGCAGGCTCAGGTCAAGGGCGTCTCGGGGACGTGGAAGGACCTCACCGATTCGGTGAACTTCATGGCCTCGAACCTGACGGCGCAGGTGCGCGACATCGCGCAGGTGACGACCGCGGTCGCGAAGGGCGACCTGACCCAGAAGATCACCGTCGATGTGAAGGGCGAGATCCTCGAGCTGAAGAACACGATCAACGTGATGGTCGACCAGCTTTCGAGCTTCGCGGACGAGGTGACCCGAGTCGCCCGCGAGGTGGGAACGGAAGGGAAGCTCGGCGGTCAGGCCGAGGTCAAGGGCGTATCGGGGACGTGGAAGGACCTGACCGACAACGTCAACTTCCTCGCGTCGAACCTGACGAGCCAGGTGCGGAACATCGCCCAGGTCACGACCGCGGTCGCGAACGGCGACCTGTCTCGCAAGATCACGGTCGAAGCCAAGGGCGAGGTCGCTGCTCTCGCCGAGACGATCAACGCGATGGTCGATCAGCTCTCGACGTTCGCCGACGAGGTGACGAGGGTCGCCCGCGAGGTGGGCACGGAAGGAAAGCTCGGCGGCCAGGCACAGGTGAAGGACGTCTCGGGTACGTGGAAAGACCTGACCGACAACGTGAACTTCATGGCCGCGAACCTCACGACCCAGGTGCGCAACATCGCGAACGTCACTACGGCGGTCGCGACCGGGGACCTGTCCAAGAAGATCACGGTCGAGGCCAAGGGCGAGGTTGCGGCCCTCGCCGACACGATCAACACGATGGTCGACCAGCTCTGCGAGCTTCGCGGACGAGGTGACGCGAGTCGCACGAGAGGTCGGTACGGAAGGAAAGCTCGGGGGCCAGGCCAAGGTCAAGGGCGTGTCGGGGACGTGGAAAGACCTCACCGACAACGTGAACTTCATGGCCTCGAACCTGACGGCTCAGGTGCGAGACATCGCGCAGGTGACGACCGCGGTCGCCAAGGGCGACCTCGGCCCAGAAGATCACCGTGGACGTGCAAGGGCGAGATCCTCGAGCTCAAGAACACGATCAACACGATGGTCGACCAGCTCTCGAGCTTCGCCGACGAGGTGACCCGAGTAGCACGCGAGGTCGGCACCGAAGGGAAGCTCGGCGGACAGGCCCAGGTGAAGGGCGTGTCCGGGACGTGGCGCGACCTCACCGACAACGTGAACTTCCTCGCCGGCGAACCTGACGAGCCAGGTGCGGAACATCGCCGGCGTGACGACGGCCGTCGCTCGCGGCGACCTGTCGCAACGCATCACCGTCGAAGCCAAGGGCGAGGTCGCGGCCCTCGCCGAGACGATCAACGCGATGACCGACACCCTGAGCGCGTTCGCCAAAGAGGTGACGCGAGTCGCCCGCGAGGTGGGGACCGAAGGCAAGCTCGGAGGTCAGGCGCAGGTCGAGGGCGTGTCGGGAACGTGGAAGGACCTCACGGACTCGGTGAACTTCATGGCGTCGAACCTGACCGACCAGGTGCGAGACATCGCTGCGGTGACCACCGCCGTCGCGAACGGGCGACCTGTCGCAGAAGATCACGGTCGACGTCAAGGGCGAGATCCTCGAGCTCAAGAACACGATCAACAAGATGGTCGACCAGCTCTCGTAGCTTCGCCGACGAGGTGACGCGAGTCGCCCGCGAGGTGGGTACCGAGGGCAAGCTCGGGGGCCAGGCCAAGGTCGAGGGCGTGTCCGGTACCTGGCGCAACCTGACCGACAACGTGAACTTCATGGCCGACGAACCTGACGAGCCAGGTGCGAAACATCGCCGCCGTGACGACGGCGGTCGCCAACGGCGACCTCACCAAGCAGATCACGGTCGAGGCCGACGGCGAGGTCGCGGCCCTCGCCGACACGATCAACACGATGGTCGATCAGCTCTCGACGTTCGCCGACGAGGTGACCCGTGTCGCCCGCGAGGTGGGCACGGAGGGAAAGCTCGGCGGCCAGGCCCGTGTCGAAGGCGTCTCCGGTACGTGGCGCGACCTCACCGACAACGTGAACTTCATGGCCGCGAACCTGACGAGCCAGGTGCGGAACATCGCCACGGTCACCACCGCGGTCGCGAACGGCGACCTGACGCAGAAGATCACGGTCGAGGCCGCGCGGCGAGATCCTCGAGCTCGAAGAGACACGATCAACGCGATGGTCGATCAGCTCTCCAGCTTCGCCGACGAGGTGACCCGAGTCGCCCGCGAGGTGGGCACGGAAGGGAAGCTCGGCGGCCAGGCGCAGGTCGAGGGCGTGTCGGGGACGTGGAAGGACCTCACCGACAACGTGAACCTGATGGCCGTCGAACCTGACGACCCAGGTGCGAGACATCGCGCAGGTCACGACCGCGGTCGCGAAGGGCGACCTGTCGCAGAAGATCACGGTCGACGTGCAAGGGCGAGATCCTCGAGCTCAAGAACACGATCAACACGATGGTCGATCAGCTGTCGAGCTTCGCCGACGAGGTGACCCGAGTCGCCCGCGAGGTGGGTACCGAGGGCAAGCTCGGCGGCCAGGCTCAGGTGAAGGGCGTGTCCGGTACGTGGAAGGACCTCACCGACAACGTGAACTTCCTCGCCTCGAACCTGACGAGCCAGGTGCGAAACATCGCCCAGGTCACGACCGCGGTCGCGAAGGGCGACCTGACTCAGAAGATCACGGTCGACGTGAAGGGCGAGATCCTCGAGCTGAAGAAGACGATCAACACGATGGTCGATCAGCTCTCGAGCTTCGCCGACGAGGTCACGCGTGTCGCGCTCGAGGTCGGAACCGAAGGAAAGCTCGGCGGCCAGGCTCAGGTGAAGGGCGTCTCCGGGACGTGGCGCGACCTCACCGAGCTCGGTGAACTTCATGGCCGTCGAACCTGACGAACCAGGTGCGCAACATCGCGAAGGTCACTACCGCGGTCGCCAACGGTGACCTGACGAAGAAGATCACGGTCGAGGCCGCCGGGCGAGATCCTCGAGCTGAAGGACACGATCAACACGATGGTCGACCAGCTCTCGAGCTTCGCGGCCGAGGTCACGAGGGTCGCGAAGGAGGTCGGCACCGAAGGGAAGCCTGGGAGGCCAGGCTCAGGTCGAGGGCGTGTCCGGGACGTGGAAGGCGCTCACCGAGAACGTGAACCAGATGGCGTCGTCAGCCTCACGACCCAGGTGCGCGCGATCGCGGACGTGTCGACCGCAGTGACCCAGGGCGACCTGACCCGAACGATCACCGTCGCCGCGCAGGGAGAGGTCGCGGAGCTCAAGGACAAGATCAACCAGATGATCGCGAACCTCGCCGAGACGACGATGACGAACCAGGAGCAGGACTGGCTCAAGACCAACCTGGCGAAGATCTCCGGGATGATGCAGGGACAGCGCGACCTGCAGACGGTCACGCGCCTCATCATGTCCGAGCTCACGCCGACGGTGTCCGCGCAGCACGGCGCGTTCTTCCTCGCCGAGCAAGCCAACTCCGACGACGAGGCCGCTCGCCTCAAGCTCAAGGCCACTTACGGCTACAAGATGCGCAAGAACGTCTCGAACGAGTTCAAGGTCGGCGAGGGCCTCGTCGGCCAGTCGGCGATCGAGAAGAAGACGATCCTCATCACCCAGGCCCCCGACGACTACATCAAGGTCACCTCGGGACTCGGCGAGTCGGCCCCGGTCAACATCATGGTGCTGCCCATCGTGTTCGAGGACCAGATCCTCGGCGTGATCGAGCTGGGCTCCTTCCGGCCGTTCAGCGAGATCAACCAGCAGTTCCTCGAGCAACTCATCGAAACGATCGGCGTCGTGCTCAACACGATCATCGCCAACATGCGCACCGAGGAGCTGCTCGCCGAATCCCAGCGTCTGACGCGCGAGTTGCAGAGCCAGTCCGAGGAGCTGCAGACCCAGCAGGAAGAGCTCCAGCAGACGAACGAGGAGCTACAGGAGAAGGCGGCGCTGCTCGCGGAGCAGAACCGCAACATCGAGATCAAGAACCGCGAGATCGAGCTGGCCCGGACGAGGCTCGAAGAGAAGGCGCAGCAACTCGCCCTGAGCTCGAAGTACAAGTCGGAGTTCCTGGCGAACATGTCCCACGAGCTGCGCACGCCGCTCAACAGCCTGCTGATCCTGGCGAAGATGCTCGGGGACAACGACCAGGGGAACCTGACCGACAAGCAGATCGAATTCGCGACGACGATCCACAACTCCGGCAACGACCTGCTGAACCTGATCAACGACATCCTCGACGTCTCGAAGGTCGAGGCCGGGAAGATGGACGTGCACCCGGCCGAGGTGTCCCTATCGAACGTCGCGAAGGACCTCGAGCAGTCGTTCGGCCCGGTCGCAGAACAGAAGTCGCTCGACTACAAGGTGAAAGTGGTGCGCTCGGCCCCCGCTCGCATCTTCACCGACGAGCAGCGCTTCCAGCAGATCCTCAACAATCTGCTGTCCAACGCTTTCAAGTTCACCAACGAAGGCGGCGTCACGGTCAATGTCCGCAAGGCGCCGAAGGACACGCGTTATCTCACCGACTCACTCGTCGGCCGCGAGGACATGATCGCGATCGAGGTGACCGACACCGGGATCGGCATCCCGGCCGACAAGCTGCAGCTGATCTTCGAAGCGTTCCAGCAGGCCGACGGCACGACGAGCCGGCGCTTCGGCGGAACGGGGCTGGGGCTTTCGATCAGCAGGGAGATCGCTCGCCTGCTCGGAGGAGAGATCCAGGTCCGAAGCGAGTCCGGCAAGGGCAGCACGTTCACCCTGTACCTCCCCGCCCGCTACGAACCCATCGAACTGCCGGCCTCGGCCGAGATGCCGGAGTTGGCCGCGGTCGGAGCCGGATCCGGCTCGATCGCAGGGTTCCCCGAGCTCGATGCCGCGTTGGGCGAGGCGCAGCCCGAAGCCGAGGAAGAAGCGATCCTGTTGATCCCGAACGACCTGGGCGACGACCGGGACAGTCTCGACCCCTCCGACAAGGTCTTGCTGCTGATGCAGGGCGACGAGGCCGGCGCGCGCTACTGGCAACAGCAGGCGCGCTCGATCGGATTCAAGACCCTCGGGGCAACGAATGGGGACGTCGGCCTCTCGTTGATGAGGGAGTTCCGCCCCGACGCGGTGCTGATCGACGCCGACCTCCCGGGCATCTCCGGGATGGTCGTCTTGACGAGGTTGAAGATGGATCCGTCGACCCGCCACATCCCGGTCTACGTGGCGACGGAACAAGCGGATCGCCAGACCGCGATCAAGGCAGGGGCCGCAGCCTGTGTCGACAAGCCGGTCACGCCGGAGCTTCTGCAGAGTGTCCTCCGGGCGGCCAGCTACTTCGTCGAGCGCGAGGTGGCCAACCTCCTGATCATCGAGGACGACGAAACCCAGCGCAGGTCGATGGCGGAGCTGATCGGCGCCGGCGAGGACGTGGCCGTGACTGGAGTTGGTTCGAGCGAGGAAGCGCTCGCGGCTCTGGACGAGACGCATTTCGATTGCGTCGTCCTGGACCTGAAGCTTCCCGACATGACCGGTTTCGAGATGCTCGAGAAACTGAAGAACGACGTCCGGTTCCGCGACCTCCCGGTGATCGTCTACACCGGCACGGAGCTCACTCGGCGTGACGAGACGAAGCTGCGGAAGTACGCGCAGACCATCATTGTGAAGGACGCGAACTCTCCGGAACGGCTGCTGGAGGAGACTTCCCTGCACCTGCATCGCGCGGCTTCTCAGCTGCCGGTAGACAAGCGCAACGTGATCGAGCAACTCCATCGCGCCGACGAGGTGTTCCGGGACAAGAGAGTGCTTGTCGTCGACGACGACGTTCGTAACGTCTTCGCCCTCACGAGCATCCTCGAAACCCGCGGGATGAACGTTCTTTACGCGGAGAACGGGATCGACGCGCTCAACATGCTGTCGGAGACCCCCGAGATCGACATCATATTGATGGACATCATGATGCCGGAGATGGACGGATACGAGACGACTCGCCGGATCCGTGTGGACGAGCGTTTCGCCGGTCTCCCGATCATCGCCCTCACCGCGAAAGCCATGAAGGGAGACAGGGAGAAGAGCATCGCCGCAGGTGCGTCGGACTACATCCCCAAGCCCGTGGACGCGGACCAACTCATGTCGCTCATGAGGGTGTGGCTGTATCGGTAGAGCGGGAGCCTAATGAGGGACGACTTGGAGACCATCGAAACCCGCCTGCTGCTCGAGGCGATCTACCAGCACTACGGGTACGACTTCCGGAACTATGCGCGCGGCTCGTTAAGGAGAAGGCTGTGGCGGCGCGCCGAAGCCGAGGGCGTCAAGACGATCTCGGGGCTCCAAGAACGCGTGCTTCACGATCCCTCCGCTATGGAGGGGCTTCTCATGGACCTATCGATAAACGTCACATCGATGTACCGGGACCCGAGCTTCTACATCGCGTTCAGGCAGAGGGTCGTTCCACTGTTGCGGACCTACCCCTTCATCCGGGTATGGGTAGCGGGGTGCTCGACGGGCGAAGAGGTCTACTCGATGGCGATCCTGTTGGCCGAGGAGGGTCTCTACGACCGGGCCCGGATCTACGCGACGGACATCAACGACCGCGTCCTTGAACGAGCGATGGCCGGAACGATCCCCCTCGATCGGATGCGCTCATTCACGCAGAACTACATGTCGGCGGGGGGAATGGGGACCTTCTCGGACTATTACCGAACCTCCGAGACCAGCGCCGACATAAAGCCGGAGATCCTGTCAAACGTCGTATTCGCGCAACACAACCTCGTCACGGATAAGTCCTTCAACGAGTTCCACGTCATCCTTTGCCGCAACGTGATGATCTACTTCAACAAGGACCTCCAGGAGCAGGTCCACGACCTGTTACGAGACAGCCTCGTCATGTTCGGAGTGCTCACGTTGGGACGCAAGGAGTCCGTGAAGTTCATCAGGCACGAATCGTTCTACGAAGAGTTGGACCCGGTCGAGAAGATCTACAAGAGGATCGCCTGATGCCTCGCCCAATCGTTGCCATCGGATGCTCCATGGGTGGGATGGCGGCACTGCGCGAGATATTCGGCGCGTTGCCGCCGGACTTCCCGCTGCCGGTGGTGGTCGCGCAACACCGCTCGCCAACGGAACCCGACGGCGAAGCCTTCGTGAAGGTGATGGCCGGAGCAGCGAGCCTCGAGGTCTCCGAGGCCGAGGACAAACAGCCTCTCGAGGGCGGACACATCTACTTCGCCCCCGCGGACTACCACCTGTTGGTGGAGGACGGGCATCTTGCTCTGTCGACCGACGACAAGGTGACCTTCAGCCGCCCCTCGATCGACGTCCTCTTCGAATCGGTGGCTCAGGACCGGGGGCTCAACGCGATAGGCGTCCTCCTGACCGGTAACAGCAGTGACGGCAGCGAAGGGCTCCTGCACATCGAGAAGGTAGGCGGACTCGCGATCGTCCAGGACCCCGATGAAGCGACCGCTGCCACGATGCCGCGTGCCGCGCTGGCTCGGATCCCGTCCGCCGAGGTCCTCGCGCTCGAAGAGATAGGTCCGCGTCGACAAAGCTCGCGGGGGCGGCTTGATGAGCGTCGCAGAGGTCGGGGCGAACCAGACGGCCAAGATCCTGCTGGTGGACGACCGACGCGAGAATCTCGTCGCGCTCGAGGCGGTGCTGAGGCCGTTGGAGCACGAGCTGCTGATGGCGATGTCGGGCGACGAGGCACTGAAGTTGCTCCTAAAGCACGAGGTCGCCGTGATCCTGCTCGACGTGCAGATGCCGGGGCTAGATGGCTTCGAGACCGCGCGCTACATCAAGCAACTTGAGAAGACCAGACACATCCCGATCATCTTCTTGACGGCCATCAGCAAAGAGAACCGGCATGTCTTCGCCGGATACTCGGCCGGCGCGGTCGACTATCTCTTCAAGCCGCTCGATCCCGTCGTGCTGCGATCGAAGGTCTCGGTGTTCGTCGACCTCCACGACAAGAACCAGGCTCTCGCCCAGAGCGAGGAACGGTTCCGAAAGGCGTTCGACCACGCGCCGATAGGAGTTGGGCTCGTCGGGCCGGACGGCCGGTGGTTATCCGTGAACAGAGCACTGTGCGAGATGTTCGGCTACAGCTCGGAGCGACTCGAATCAATGACGGTCGCCGAGCTCTCTCATCCCGACGAGCAGCCTCTCGATCTTGCCGCTATGGGCCGAGACCTCGACCTTGATGGGCATGGCCGCCATATCGAAAGACGTTTCGTCGGCGCCGCGGGCGATGTCATGGACGTGTACCTGAGCATCTCGTCCCTTCGTCCGGCGCACGGCCCCCCTCACTTCATCTTCCAGATGATCGATTTCACGGAGCGCAAACGGCTCGACGAGTTCCGCGATCGCTTCATCGCAGACGCGGCTCACGAGTTGCGGACTCCGTCGGCGATCATCAACGGCGCCGCCGATCTGCTGGAGAAGGTCGGGATCGGGATGACGCCCGAGCAGTTCGATCGCTGTATCGCGACCCTTTCTCGCCAGAGCCGGCGACTGCTGAACATGACGAACACCTTGCTCGACCTCGCCAGGCTCAAGGAGGGGCGATTGACTTTGGCACCAGAGACCGTCGATCTCCGCAAGCTCGTGGAATCGGTGATCGAATCGGTCCCCACCCCCGACGACAAGAAGCTTCGCGTCGAGGTCGGCGATGGGTTCGAGCTTGACGCCGATCCCAGCGCTCTCGACCAGATCGTGACGAACCTTCTGATGAACGCGTATCGCTACGGGGGCCCGAACGTTGCCATCGAGGTGCAGCGCCGCGACGGACACGTCGAGCTCGCGGTCAGCGACGACGGCGACGGCGTCCCCGAGGAGCTCGTGGCCAGGCTCTTCGACGCATTCACGCGCGGCAAGGAATCGGCCAACGTAGGAGGCTCCGGCCTGGGCCTGACTCTCGTCCGAAACCTGGCCGAAGCCGCGGGCGGCACCGTGAGATACGAAAGGGCCGACCCCGAAGGCTCCCGCTTCATAGTCGAACTAGCCGCCCCCTGATTCTTTCTAGCTCACCGACGAAGACCGGCGGTCAGCTAGAAAAGAAGTCGGGCTCAAAGCAGTGTGAGCCCATTCCGGAGTCGGTGTCTTGGCGAGTGTCGCGGCGTCGACGCAGACGTGGCGGAGGCTTCCTTCGACTAGCAGCTCGCCGTTTCGTTTGATCTCGAAGCGGGTCGTGATGCTGCTTTCGCTCATGCGGACGATCGAGGCTTCGATGTCGATCTCGTCGTCGAAGCGGGCCGCGCTGCGGAAGCGGGCGGTGGCTTCGGCCACGACGAGGTCCACCCCTTGCTCGACGAGCTTGTCGTAGTTGCCGATCGCGGCGCGCCACAGCTCGGTTATGGCGACGTCGAAGTAGGTGAAGTAGTTCGAGTTGAAGACCACGCCCTGGCGGTCGCACTCGGAGAACCGGACGCGCAAGCGATGCACAAAAGGGCCGGCCATCGGGGAACCCTAGGCGACCAGTGGCTGGGAAAGGAGCCACAGGGTCGCGACGGTGAAAACCGTCATCAATGCCGTCAGGGCATATTGGCTGTGGATCGCGCTCGGGCGATCGGGGGCGAGCCGGAGGGCGATGCGGTGGGCGGCCATCACGCCGAGGATGTGGCCGCCGACGATCACGAAGATCTCGATCGCCCAGACGAGCGCGGGTGACGGCAAGTACGTGTCGAACGCTCCGGCGGTGCCCAGGAGGTTCCATCCCTGTCCGAAGGGATCGGATGCCTCTCTGATCAAACGGGGAAGACCGGTCATCAGCAGCGGCGCGTTGTGAGCCAGGACGTACGCAACCCCGATCGGCGCCAGCGACCATGCGAACCTGCGCGCGACGACCATCAGACCGAGGTCGCGCCCTACCCAACGATGTGCGATCGAGATCGTCAGTAGGTAGGTGCCGAAGAAGAGAGCCGATAGAACGACCAGCGCGATCGAGTCGAACAGCTCATCCGGGATGGCGTTCAGTCCGGTCGAGTCGAGCAGCTCCGACCATCCGACGGTCTCCCTCACGTTGTCGAGGGTCGTCGAGCCGAGGAGGATGAACACGCCGGCGAACACCGAGAGGGGCGCGGGGTTGGGATCGTCGAGTGATGAGATCGCCCCTCGGTAGAACACCCCGTCGTCTCCCAGGCGCAGGGGCGCCCCCTTGGCCGCATATCCGAACAGTAAGGACAACGGGTCGGCCAACGCCCAGTCCTCCCCAAAGCGGGCGCGGAACGACAGCGAATACACCGTGTAGAGAACCAGCGCGCCCACCACTCCGATCGCCTCGAAGCCCCAGGTCGGGACCAGCTCGAACCAGAACAGCAGGTATAGAAGGGCAGGCCCCAGCCACCAGGGCGGGGGCCTGCCCTCGTCGGGATCCGAGTCGATCCGCATCGAGCGTTCGATCGTGGCCCAGGGATCGATCGCCGGCCATGCGCCGGCGACAAGCGCGGAGACCGCAGTCGTTCCGACGACTAGGACGATCCAGAGCATGAGCAGAGGGAAGGTGAGGCCGCCCTCGTCGTTGAAGGCGCCCGCAACGATCGCAAGGCCCAGGCCAACGATCGCAACGACACGCAGCACCGTCGTGATCCGCCGGGCCGCGGAAGCGGACAACAACCGCCGTTCCGAAAGATCGTGCGGTCGTTCGGGAGCGAAAGCTCTGATCACGAAGGACACGGCCACGACCGCGGCCGCCCCGGCCAGGTAGAGCCACAGCGGAAGTGGCGATTCGTAGATGCGGCCGACGCCGTGCGCCCAATTCACGATGGCGGATCCTCCCCCTCGAGCGGGAACCGTTCAAGGATCGAATAGCGGGCGCCGCGCGGGTGCAGGTTGCTCTCGAACAGGCAGATGTCTTCCAAGGGGAACGATGGAGGAGAAGCCGGCGCCGGCAGCTCTTCGAGACGGCCCGGCACCTTGAAGCGCGCCAGTGTGAGATGAGGCGTGAACGCACGTGACTCCGTCTCAAAGCCGAGGGCACCCAGGGCCTCGTCAAGGGCGTTCGCAATCGACGTGAGCGTCGCGGTCGGGTCTTCGATCCCGGCCCACAGGACGCGCGCCCGCCGAACCGACGGGAACGCCCCCAGGTCCGTCAATGTCAACTTGGTCGGTTCGTGAGCAGCTGCAACTCTGCGGCAGATCGCCGCTACGTCGTCGAGCGAGTCTTTCTCGGTCCAACCCAGGAACTTGAGCGTTACGTGCTGGTTCTCGACGGGGGCCCACCGCGCGCCGCGCAGGTTCGCCTTGTAATCCGCTATTGCAGCGTCCAGCTCCAGCAGGATCTCGTCGGGGATGGTGGCGGCGACGAAGAGCCTGATCCGTTCACTCATGCAAGGCCTTGAAGCATCCGCCTTGCCAGATCCAATGCGGCGGTGACGGCCACGGCCCGGATGTTGTCGCGGCCCCCATAGCCGCGCGCGGCTCTCGTCTCGACGCGACCGTCGAAGGCCACCCCGACGAAGATCGTCCCTACCGGCTTCCCCTCCTGTTCCGCGGGACCGGCGACCCCAGTCGTCGAGAGGCCGATGTTCGCATCGAACTGATGCGCTGCAGCGGTAGCGAGCGCGCTCGCCGCTTCGGCACTCACGGCCCCCGGGCCCTGCAGGATGGCCGCATCGACGCCGGCGACCTTCTCCTTGGCTTCAGTCGTGTAGCAAACGAGCGAGCCGCTGTAGAAGTCGCTCGCCCCCCCGGCGCTCGTCAGTTCGGCCCCAAGCAATCCGCCGGTCAACGATTCGGCCGTCGCGACCGTCAGTTCCTTCTCGCGCAAGATCTCCGCGACCGCATCCACGAACGCGGCATGCGAGCCGGGCACCGCGTCGGCGCCGAGACGCTGGCGGATCTGATCTTCGATGGGTGAGATCAGCGCGATCGCCTCAGCCTCGCTTTTCGCCTTGGTGGTCAAGCGCAGCCGCACGAGTCCTCCGCCGGCCAGGAACGCGATCGTGGGGTTGGTCTGTGTGTCGACGATGTCTTGGATCCGCTGATAGGTGGCGGATTCCCCAAGGCCGATGACGAAGATCTGACGACTCAACGTGACCTGCTCTCCAGCGCGCGACCGCAGTAGTGGAAGCACGTCGGATGCGAGCATCGCGTCCATCTCCCACGGCACGCCCGGCAGTGCGATCAATAGCGCTCCCGCGTCGAGGTAGAAGCCTGGGGCGGTGCCGCGCGGCTCGAATGCGACGGCCCCTTCGGGCAGATCGGCCTGGCGGAGGTTGATCTCGGGCATGTCCCGGCCCATCCGCTCGAACGCTCGGCGGATCTTCTCGGCGATGGCCTCGTCACGCACGAGCTCTCGCCCGGTGGCCCTGCAGATCCCCTCGCGCGTGATGTCGTCCGGGGTAGGCCCAAGGCCTCCGGTCACGATAACGACGTCCGACCGGCCGGCGGCGGCGCTCAAGACTTCGGACATCCTCTCGAGGTTGTCGCCGACGGCGGTGTGGAGATAAACGTCGACGCCGATGCCGGCGAGAGCGCTCGAGAGGCGTTGCGCGTTCGTGTTAGCGATTTGGCCGAGCAACAGCTCGGTCCCGACTCCGACGATCTCCGCGTTCACAGGGCAGCGTCCATCGGCTTGCGTGCATCCCGGAAGTATTCGAATCCAGAGCCCAGCGTCCACGCGACCGCGACCCCGAGGGTCACCCAGTGACCTGCATTCCGGCCATCCCAAGGCAGGAGCCACCAACAGACCATCACTAGCTGGGTGAAGGTCTTGAACTTCGCGAACGCGGAGGCCGGCAATGTCCCTCCCGCCCGCACGATCCGAGTCCGCAGAACCTGCACCGCCACCTCACGAACAGCGATCAGAAGAGCGGCCCAGAGCGGGAAGTCGCGAGTGTCGACGAGCACGAAGAGCGCGGCCCCCACGAGCAGCTTGTCCGCAAGCGGATCCAGGAACTGGCCGAGGGCCGAGATCTGCCCCCTTGACCGGGCGAGATAGCCATCGAGGGAATCCGAGCCCGACGCGACCCCGAAGACGAGGAACGCCCCGAACGCCTGGCCGCTGGTTTCGCCATACGCGAGGAAGACGAATAGGGGTACCAGCGCGATGCGGGCGACCGTCACCCAGTTGGGCAGATTCATGGACGTTGAGAGTATCTAGTGACTCGAGGTAGCCCAAAGATCGGCCCCGTCATTCGCGGTCACGGTGGCCGAGACGTAGTCGCCTACGCGCGGGGCCTCCGGCAGCTCGAGCCGGATCTCGCCGTCGACCTCCGGCGCCTCGCGATGGGAGCGCCCGAACCAAGCCTGCTCGTCGCGGTCGAAGCGCTCGACGAGCACTTCCAATTCTGTCCCGACGAGAGAGCGCGCTCTGCGCTCCATCGTCGACTCGGCCGCGGTCCCAACCCGATCGGCGCGCTCACGGGCGATCACCTCGGGGACGCGCTCAGTCATGTCGAAGCTGCGCGTGCCCGTCTCCGGCGAATACGTGAATACGCCCACCCAATCGAGATCGTTGTCGGAGACAAATGAGGCGACGTCCTCGGCTTCCTCCTCGGTTTCGCCCGGGAACCCCATGATGAAGGTTGCCCGGATCGCGGCGAGCGGATCCCGGCGCGCATGCGCTCGATCATCGCCTCGAAGCGGTCGCGTCCGCCCCAGCGGCCCATCCCTCGCAACACACTGGGCGACACGTGCTGGAGCGAGAGATCGAAATAGGAACAGACGACGTCGGACGACAAGATCTTGTCGATCAGTGCATCGTTCACGCCTTGGGGATGCAGGTACATCAGGCGCATCCGTCTCAATCCTTCGATCCGCTCCAATCTGTCGAGCAGATCCATGAAGACCGGCGTCCCGGCAAGGTCGCGCCCCCACATGACCGAGTCTTGGCTGACGAGGGAGAGCTCGGTAACCCCTTGCGCGACCAGATGGCGAGCTTCGGTCTCGATGACCTCGGCAGACCGGGAGACGAACTTCCCGCGCATCAGCGGTATCGCGCAGAACGTGCAGCCTCGGTCGCAGCCCTCGGCGATCTTGAGATAGGCCCACGGCGCGCTGCCGAACCGGAGCCGGGGGGCCGCCGCGATCGTGGCATCCCAATAGGCGGGATCGAAGCGGGTCCCCGGGTTGCCCTGGATGCGTTGATCGAGGCGGCCGGCCGCGACATCGTCGACTATCTGTCCGATCCTCGGATACGCGGCGAAGTCCACGAACGCGTCGACCTCGGGCAGCGACTCGTCGAGCTCGTCCGCGGCCCGCGCCACCAAGCACCCGCTCAACACGAGGCCCTTGAGCCCGGACGTCTGCTTCAGCTCGGCGAGATCGAGCGTCTCCTCGATGGTCTCTCGCCGCGCCGGATCGATGAACCCACAGGTATTGACCAGCACGACGTCGGCATCCTCGGGCGCGGCCACGACCTCGTGCCCGGAGGCGCCGAGCAGACCGCCCAGTCCCTCGGAATCGATCGCGTTCTTCGGACACCCGAGAGTGACGATCGCGACTTTGGACATCAGGAGGGGGCTACCGAGTAGGGCTCGCCGTTGGCTCCGGGGATGTGGATGATGATCGGATTCTCCCCCACCGGCGCCCCCAGGTTCTGGCCGTTGATGATCAGCTCGACACCTCGGGGGTAACCCAGCACGACTTCCATCTCGCGCTCGGCCGTGAAGGTCTCGGTGGCTCCGCCGAGCACGACGGTGGCTCCGAAGACATCCGCCCCATCAGCGTCCACGTCCACCCAGCATTCGTGCGTCGCGGCCACGATCTGGAGCTCGATGCCGTCCTCGAACGTGATGACCCCCGGCTCTGAAGGCGTCGGGCTGGGGGTGGGCGATGGGGACGGGGTCGGCGAGGGGGTGGGCGACGGCCGCTTGGTGGGCTCTTGTGTCTCGCGTTCGTTGTCGGCAAGGACGTCGCCCTGTTCGGGCAGGCGTTCGCCTTCGTCCCCCGACAGGATCCCCACCAGCGCGAGGGCCAGAAGCGTGGCGCCGGTGACGATCCCCGCCACCATCCAGTTGCTCATCCTCTTGCGCTCTCGAGGAGCCTTCTTCCGCCGCTTATCGAGCCCGACGATCTGGGAGGCGTCGATCGTGCCCATGCCGTAGAGGCGGTCGAACTCATCCATGATGGGCTCGACTTCCACCCTCAGGAAGCGGGCATAGGTGCGCAGGAAGCCCCGGACGTAGGCGGCCGCGAGGAAGTCGAATTCGTCGGACTCCATCCGCATGAGGAAGTCCGCTCTGATCCTGGTCTGGTCCGAGGCCCGCTCGATGCTCACCCGCCTCTTCAGGCGGGCTTCTCTGAGGTAGGCCCCGATCGTGCTGGGTGTCGACACGGCGCTCCATCTTGGTCCGGCGAGTGCGCGATCGGGCAGGGGCTCGCCATTATAGGAGCGCCGCTTGGGTTACTGGCCCGCTTGACCTACTCTGCCGCCTCGGTCTCCCGGCTGGACTCGAGCTCTTCGATGGTCATGAGCACGTCCCGAGGCTTGGATCCCTGGGAGGGGCCGACGATCCCTCGCTGCTCCATCAGGTCCATGAGCCTGCCGGCCCTGGCGAAGCCGACCTTGAGCTTGCGCTGCAGCATCGACGTCGATCCGAGCTGAGACCTCACGACGAGATCGAGGGCCTCCTCGAGGAGATCGTCATCGCCGCCGGCGACCCCACCGGCCTCGAACGTCGTGTCCTCCGCGGTGACCCCCTCGATGTAGTCGGGCTGGGACTGGCGCTTCGTGTGACCCATCACGGCCGCGATCTCTCGCTCCGTGACCCAGGAGCCCTGGATCCGCCGAGGCTTCGACGAGTTCGCGTGAAGGAACAGCATGTCGCCGTGTCCGATCAGCTTGTCTGCCCCGCCTTGGTCGAGAACGACGCGCGAGTCCTGCTGCGAGGCCACGCTGAAAGCGAGCCGCGAGGGGATGTTGGCCTTGATCAATCCCGTCACGACGTCGACCGAAGGACGCTGGGTAGCAACGAGCAGGTGGATGCCCACAGCTCGCGCCATCTGCGCGATGCGACAGATGGCTGCCTCGACGTCGCGGGGCGCGACCATCATCAGGTCCGAGAGCTCATCGACCACGACGACGATATAGGGCAAAGGCTCGAGCTTGGGTTCGCCCTCGCCGGCCTCGACTCCTCCGCGGCGACAGCGTCGTTGAAGAACTCGAGGTTCCTCATCCCGTGGTGAGCGAGCAACTCGTAGCGCATCTCCATCTCGCGGACGACCCAATTGAGCGCCGAGGCAGCCTTCTTGGGGTTCGTCACTACGGGAGTCAACAGATGGGGCGCTCCTGCGAAGTGGGTCAACTCGACGCGCTTCGGATCGATGAGGATCAAGCGCACCTGGTCGGGCCGCGCTCGCATCAGGATGGACGTGATCATGGAGTTGATGCAGGACGACTTCCCAGAGTTCGTTGCCCCCGCGATGAGCAGGTGGGGCATGTCGGTGAGATTGGCCAACACGATCTCGCCGGAGATGTCCATCCCCAGCGAAACGGCCAGCGGATGCTTGTTGCTCTTGGCCTCCTTCGAGCGAAGGATGTCCCCCAGGGTCACGAGCTGACGGGTGCGATTCGGGACCTCCACACCGATGGCGGAGCGGCCCGGGATGGGTGCAAGGAAGCGGAGCTCGCCGGAAGCCATCGCGTACTTGATCTCGTTGCTGAGCGAGAGGACCCGGTTCACCTTCACCCCGGCTCCGAGCTGGATCTCAAAGCGGGTCACGGTGGGGCCTGCGGTGAAGCCGGTCACGGAGGCATCGACGTTGAACTGCTCGAGGGTGGCTTCGAGGATGCGCGTGGTCTCCTCGATCGATCGCTCCGAAACCTCCCGCTGGTCCGATGGTTGCAGGAGATCGATGGGCGGCAGCTTGTAGTTCGTCGACGAACCGACGGGCATCGTCATCTGGGCCGGACGCCCGGTCGCGAGGCCCTCTACCGGTCGCTCGGCATCGGAAGATCCCCCGGGCGCGCGGGCGCGAGCCTTCTTCGTCGTCGTCGAGCTCCTCGTCCTCTTCTTCGTCTTCGTAATCCTCTTCCTCGTCGACCTCGGAGTCTTCGCTCTCGTCAAGCACCCCACGCGCTAGACCGCCGAGGAACGCCCAGGACGCCTGCGCGCCGGAGCTGGCCCACCCGCCGACCCTCGAGACCGGGGTGCGCGTGACGATCATCAATCCGACGCCGAAGAGCAGCACCATCATGAGCACCGTGAACCAGAGCCCGATGAGACCCGATAGCGGCCTGGCGATGAGGGCGCCGGCCATCCCCGCGATCTCCTGGAGCTTGTCCAACGGAAGCGACACCCTGCGGTTGTCCGAGGCGAGGTGGATGAGCCCGGCGAAGGCAAGGGTGCAGAGCATCAACCCCGTGACGATCCGGCCGGTGTGCGAACGGATCCGGGGGACGACGATGAGCGCCCCGGCCGCGACCGCGATCGCCGGCAGGAAGATGGAAGCGCGCCCCACGAAGAGCGTCGCGACATGCTCGAAGAGACGCCCAACGGGGCCCCCTCCGCCGCCGAATATCCCCATCCCCGCAACCACCCCTACGGCGGCCACGAGCACGCCCCACACCTCAACGGGGGCATGGACGACCTGGACCGCGCTCCATTTGGCGGCCGAGATGATGGCGTTGGGACGCTTCTTGGCCCGGCTCCTGGAGGGGGGCCGCTTGCGGGAACGTTGGGGCGGCGGCCGGCGCGCGGGCGCTCGGCCCCTGCTCGGGCTACCTCGGCGTGTCCTGGTCGCCACGTGACCTCCTAATTCACGATAGGCGACAACTTTAACAGTAGGACACAAGGATGCCCAGATTTAACAAGAACCCCAGGGTGTGGGCTTCTAGACCTCGGTTACTACGGGCAGGATCATGGGGCGGCGGCGGGTCTCTTTCCAGACGAACTCGCCCAGGGAGCGGCGGCAGGCCTTCTTGATCGCTCCCCAATCGGTGATGAGGTCGCTGTCGAGGTCGTCCAGGGCGTCGGCGACCCGTTCGGCGGCCTCGTCGAGGAAGTCCCGCCACTCGTCGACGTGCACGAAGCCCCGGCTGATCAGATCGGGCCCGGCCAGGATCTCGCCGCTGTGCGAGTCGATCGTCACGACGCAGATCAGCACCCCGTCCTCGGCGAGATGGCGGCGATCGCGCAACACGACCGGCCCGACGTCACCGACGCCGAGGCCGTCGACCAGGACCATGCCGGCGGGGACACGGTCCCCCCGGCGGACGCGGCCGTCCGACAACTCGATCGTGTCGCCGTCCTCGACGATCGTGATCGCGTCGTCGGCGATGCCAACTTCCCGCGCGAGCTTGGCGTGGATCGCGAGCTGTCGGAACTCTCCGTGCACCGGAATGAAATGCCGTGGCTTGACAGTGGTCAGCATCTCCTTCAGCTCCTCGGAAGCGCCGTGGCCGGAGACGTGCACTCGGTCTTTCGACGAGTGGAAGACCTCTGCGCCCCCTTTGTAGAGGCCGTTTATGACTCTGTGGATCGCCGCCTCGTTCCCTGGGATGGGACTCGCCGACAGGATCACCGTGTCGCCGGGCTTGACCTTCACGAACTTGTGCTCGCCGGTGGCGATCAACGAGAGCGCGGAGAAGGGTTCCCCTTGAGACCCGGTGCACAAGATCACGGTCTGCTCGGGGGGAAGCTGGTCGATCTCGCCGATGCCGACCATCGTGTCGGCGGCCATCTTGAGATGTCCCAGCTCGATCCCGACCTCGGCATTGGCAACCATCGACCGGCCGACGAGGGCAACTCGTCTGCCGGTCGCCTCGGCCAGCTCGCAGACTTGCTGGATCCGATGCAGGTTCGACGCGAAGCATGCAACGACGATCCGGCGGCGTGCACCGTCGAAGATCTCGAGCAGGGGCTCGCGCAGAACAGCCTCGGAAGGAGTGCGCCCCGGCGTCTCGGCATTCGTGGAGTCGCTCAGGAGGATGTCGACCCCTTCATCCCCGAGGCGCCCCAACCCCTCGAGATCGGTGAGACGGCCGTCTATCGGCGTTTCGTCGAGCTTGAAGTCGCTCGTGTAGAGGATGCGGCCGTCGACGGTATCGATCGCCACCGACGTCGCATCCGGGATCGAGTGCGAAACGGCCAGGAAGTGACATCTGAACGGTCCGAGCTCGAGCGTCGAGGGGGCCGCGACCTCCTTGAACGTCGCCTTCACGCCGAACTCGTCCAACCGGCGGCGGGCGATGCCGAGGGTCAGCGGCGTTCCGTAAACCGGCACGTCGACCTCGGGCAAGAACCACGAGAGTGCCCCAACGTGGTCCTCGTGCCCGTGCGTGAGGATCACGGCCTCGCAGTTCGCCGCACGGTCCACCACGTAAGAGAAATCGGGCAGCACGAGATCGACGCCGAGCATCTCGTCGGTGGGGAATGACAACCCGCAATCGATCACGATCACGCGACCGTCCGCCTCGATCGCGATCATGTTGCGACCGATCTCGCCCAGTCCGCCGAGGAAAATTATCCGTGTCGCCATGTGCTTAGGAAACTCTCAGAGAAGCCCTGCGTCTTCGAGGGCAGCTCGGATAGCAACTCGTTCGTCTTCGGTAGCAGCGACCAGCGGCAGCCTGAGATCGCCGACATCGAGACCGAGCATCGTCACCGCTGTCTTGACCGGGATCGGGCTTGCCGTCAAACCCATGATCACGTTCATGAACGGGAGATTCTCGAGGTAGACCGACTTCGCTTTGTCGACATCGCCCGCGAAGAACGCATCGCAGATCTCTTTGATGCGCGGCCCGATCAGATGCGAGCAGACCGAAACGATCCCAACCGCGCCGGCCCCAAGGTGCGGCAAGAGCAATGGATCGTCGCCGGAGTAGATCTCGAAGTTGGAGTGGCCGGCGGCATCCAGTCCCGACCTCACCCGGGCGGTCTCGCCGGCATCGCCCACCGCATCCTTTACGGCGACGATTCTCTCGTGCGCGGCGAGCTCGAACAAGGTCGGAGCTTCGATGCGCCGAGCGGTTCGACCCGGGATGTCGTAAAGCATCAACGGGACGCTCGAAGCGTCCGCGACGGCTCGGAAGTGGGCCAGCAACGCATTCTGGGGAGGCTTGGAGTAATAAGGGGTGACGATCAGGCAGGCGTCGGCGCCCAGAGACCCCGCTTCCTTGGTGAGCTCGATCGTCTCGCGCGTGTCGTACGAGCCGGTGCCGGCGATGATGGTCGCCCGATCCCCGACCTCTTCGATGACGTTCTCAAACAAGCGCAACTTCTCGTCGTGGGTCAGGGTCGGCGACTCTCCGGTGGTCCCGCACACGACGAGACCATCCGACCCGTTGTCGACTAGGTGCGCCGCCAGCGCACGCGCCCCCTTCTCGTTCAGGGACCCATCTGGGGAAAACGGAGTCACCATCGCCGTGATGACTCGGCCGAAACGTGGTTGCGTCATAAGTACCTCCCGGCCCCCACCCTACATTCCGAGGTTGGATCCACCGGGTTCAGCTCTGAACTTCGGTCTCCAAGCGGAGGCCGCGGCCGCGCTCCACGTCCTGGCCGTCGTAGACGATGACCGAGTTCGCTGCGAGCCCGTCCCGATCGGGGATCCGCAGGGTGAACGTGATGGTTGTCGACTCACCTTCAGCCAGGCCGGGGAACGTGTAGATGATCCCGTCGGCGGAGACCGCAGCGGGCTCCGGCGCGACCTCGACCACCGACGAGGGCGCCTCGCCGACCGAGACGTCCACCAAAGGATCGGGCAACTCGTCCGCGGCTGCGGCTCCAACGCGACTGAAAGAGACGAACAAGGACGTCATGTCGCCGGGCCCGGGGTTCGAGATCGTGAACACCGCGTCCTGAGTGCTTCCGGCAGCGGCAACCGGAGGGAACTCGACGGCCACCGTCGGCAAGCCCTTGCCGGTCTCGGTTACCTCTTGGCCCCCGAAGCACCCGGACATCAAGATCGCGACCGCGGCCAAGGCGGTGATTCGGCGTATCAGCCGGCGTCCATCAGCTTCTCGAGGCCGATGACGACCCCGTCCAACGAGCTCACCTTCTTGACCGCGATGATCACCCCCGGCATGAACGAGACGCGGTCGAGGCTGTCGTGTCTGATCGTCAACGTCTCGCCGGGGTTGCCGAGTATCACTTCTTGGTGCGCGACCGAGCCGGGAACGCGTAACGAATGGATACGGATCCCGGCCTCGTCGAGGCCGCGCGCTGTGTCACCCGGATCGCCCTTGACCGGGGCCCACTCTCCGCCCCGCTCCTCGTTCATCAGGCTCGCCGTCCGCAGCGCTGTTCCCGAAGGGGCGTCGAGCTTGTTCTCGTGATGCCGCTCGACGATCTCGCTCGAGTCGAAGAATGGAGCGGCTTCGGCGGCGAACCGCATCATCAGCACAGCCCCCACCGCGAAGTTGGGGGCGATGAAGACGTTGGCGCCGTGCTCCTTGTTCAAGCGCTCGAAGAGCTCGACGTCGTCGGAGGTCCATCCCGTGGTGCCCACAACCGCGTGGATGCCGTGCTCGAGACAGAAGGCAACGTTGCCGGCGACAGTGCTCGGGGTGGTGAAGTCGACCGCGACCTCGGCCCCCGCTTCCACGAGCGCATCCAGAGGATCGTTCTCATCGACTCGCGCGACGAGCTCCAGCGCGTCATCGCCGGCCACGGCATCGCAAACCGTAGAGCCCATGCGCCCCTCGGCGCCGAGCACCCCGACCTTGATCACGCCGCTAGGTGGTCGAACGCGTCGTCGTCGAATGGTCCGACGACTGTGACCTGAGGCGGGCCCGCGTTGAGGACCAGGTCGGTGGCTCGCCTGACCTCGTCCATATCGATGGAGTCGAATCGTTCGATCAGCTCGTCCAACGAGAGGATCTCGCCGGTGGTGACCTGCTGGCGGCCGAGGCGATTCATGCGGCTGCCGGGATCCTCGGCGGAGAGCACCAACGATCCCTTCACGTGTCCTTTGGCCCTCGTGAGCTCGGCGTCGGTGATGCCGTCACGTCGTACGGAATCGAGCTCGGTCCGGATGATGTCGATCACCGTCTCGGCGTTCTGCGGAGTGGTCCCCGCATAGACCGCGAACGTGCCGGTGTCGACGAACATCGCTCGGTACGAGTAGACCGAGTAGGCGAGACCCCTCTTCTCTCGCACCTCCTGGAACAGTCGCGACGACATCCCGCCGCCCAAGATGGTGTCCAGCACCGTCAGTGCGTGCCTATCGGGATGCGCGCGGTGCAGGCCCGGCATGCCCACGACGATGTGAGCCTGCTCGGTCGGCCGGCGATGGACCTGGACACCGGCACCCGGCTTCGGCGCGGGGCCGGTCCGCTCGGTCTTGGTCCCCTGGTCCTTCGTGAAGCGTCCGGCGATCTCCTCGAGGAGCATGGCGTGATCGACGTTTCCGGCCGCGGCCACCACCAGGTTCCGAGGCGCGTACCGGTTGCGCCAGTAGTCGGCCACCGCGTCACGCGCAACGTTGGAGATCGTCTTGTTGAACCCCAATACGGGGCGGCCCAACGGGTGCCCGTCCCACATCGCCCGGTAGAACAGGTCATGGACGAGCTCGTCCGGGGCGTCCTCGTGCATCGCGATCTCCTCGAGGATCACCTTGCGCTCGGATTCGAGCTCCTCGGGGTCGATCAACGAGTTGTTCAACATGTCCCCCAGGACGTCGATCGCCATGGGGAGGTCGTCGTCGAGCACACGCGCGTAGTAACAGGTGTACTCCTTGCCGGTGAACGCGTTGATGTCGCCCCCGACAGCATCGAATGCGTCGGCGATGTCCTTTGCGGCGCGCGTCGGCGTGCCCTTGAAGAGCAGGTGCTCGAGGAAGTGCGAGGTGCCGGCGAGCTCGTTCGGCTCGTCCCGGGCACCCACGTCGAACCAGAAGCCGACCGACACGGAACGGACGCCCTGCATCCGTTCCGTGACGACGGTCAGTCCCGAGTCGAGCGAGGTTCGCTCGAAGTTCGCGCTGGTCAAGCCGTCAGTCTTCCCGGCGCGGCGCGCGCTCCCGGCGCGGCCCCCGGTCCCGGTTCCCCCCGCCGTCCCTGCGGGGACCGCCGCGGCCTCGATCGCGATCGCGGCTCCCGCCGCCGCGTGACCCGCCGGACTGCGCGGCCGCGGCCCGGGCCTCTTCGATCGTCTTGCCCTGTTCGACCTGACGATCGAGCCACGCCACCGGGGTGAGGTTCACACGCCCGGTCGGGTCGACCTCGGTGACCTCGACCTCGATCTGGTCGCCGATGTTGACGGCGTCCTCGACGCGCTCGATGCGGCCCTCGCCAAGCTTGCTGATGTGCACCAGACCGTCGCGGCCCGGGAGGATGTTGACGAACGCCCCGAAAGCCATCGGCTTCACGACCGTCCCGAGGTAGCGCTCCCCCGCCTCCGGCAGCTTCGGATCGACCGACTCCTCGATCATCTTGACCGCGAGGTCTGCCGCGGCTTGGTCGGCGGCGCCGATCAGGATCGTGCCGTCTTGCTGGACGTCGATCTCGGCCCCCGAAGTGGCCACGATCGTCTGGATGTTCTTGCCCTTGGGCCCGATCAGCTCGCCGATCTTGTCGACGGGGATCTGCAGCGTGTTGATCCGCGGCGCCATCGGCGCCAGCTCGGCCCGAGGCTCCGCGATCTCTTCATTCATCTTGGAGATGATGTGGCGGCGAGCGTCGCGTGCCTGCATCAGAGCATCACGCAGGACGTTGGCTGGGATGCCCTGGATCTTCGTGTCGAGCTGCAGAGCCGTAACGACGTCACCGGTCCCGGCGACCTTGAAGTCCATGTCGCCGAACGCGTCCTCGTCGCCGAGGATGTCGGTCAACGTCACGAAATTGCCACCGTCGGCGATGAGACCCATGGCGACACCCCCGACGTGACTTCCGCTGCGGAGCGGAACCCCTGCGTCCATCAGCGCGAGCGACGATCCGCAGACGCTCGCCATGGAGGTTGACCCGTTCGAGCTCAGGATCTCGCTGACGACCCTGATCGCGTACGGGAAGTCTTCCCTTACGGGGATGACCGGGAGGATCGCCTTCTCGGAAAGTGCGCCGTGTCCGATCTCGCGCCTCTTCGGGCCTCTCATGAAGCCTGCCTCACCCGTCGAGTAAGGCGGGAAGTTGTAGTGGTGCATGTAGCGCTTCGACTCGAACGGAGACAGGTCGTCGATCATCTGCTCCATCCGCTGCATACCGAGGGTCGCGAGGGAGAGAGCCTGTGTCTCTCCCCTTGTGAAGAGCCCGCTCCCGTGGACCCGGGGGATGACACCGGCCTGAGCCCAGATCTGGCGGACCTCGTCGGGACGACGACCGTCGAGCCGGACGCCTTCCTCCACGATGCGCTGGCGAACCAGCTTCTTCGTAAGCGATCGCAGCGCCGCCTTGACCGACTGCCCCTCGTCGGGGAACTGTTCGCCGAGGGCGCCCGTGACCTGGTCCGAGATCTCGGCCAGCCGTGCCCGACGGTCGGCCTTGGTGGTGATCGCGATCGCCTCGCGTACGGACGCTTCTGCCTCGACCTTCACACGCTCGAAGATCTCGTCCGAGTAGTCCTTGAAAAGCGGGTAGTCGGGGCTCTCGCCGGCCACGGCCTTGGTCTTGCCCGCGGCCTGCACAAGCTCTTGCTGAAGGGAGATGGCCTCGGCGATCGGTCCCTTCGAGAACTCGATGCCCTCTGCGAGCAGCTCCTCGTCGGGAACACGCGCGCCGTCCTCGATGAGATCGAAGAGCCGCTCCATGCCCCCCGACTCGATCATCATGATGTCGACCTCGCCGGAGTCGTTCATCCGACCGGCAACGACGAGCTCGATGGTCGCGTCCTCTTCTTCCTCATGGGTTGGGTTGACGACCCAGCTCCCGTCGACGTGGCTGATCCGCGTCGCGCCGATCGGACCATCGAACGGGATATCGGAGATCGCGAGCGTGGCCGAAGCCGCGTTGATGGCGAGGATGTCCATTGGATTCGAGCCATCCACGGCGAGCGCGGTCACGACGATATGGACCTCGTTGCGGAAGCCCTCGGGGAAGCTCGGGCGGACGGGACGATCGACCAGGCGAGCGGTGAGAATCGCCTTTTCGGACGCCCTGCCCTCCCTGCGGAAGAAACCGCCGGGGATCTTGCCGGCCGCGTACATCCGCTCCTCGATGTCGACCGTCAAGGGGAAGAAGTCCGTTCCCTCGCGCGGCTTCGAAGAGGTGGCTGCTGCCAGCACGGTCGTTTCGTCGACCGAGGCGATCACCGCCCCGTTGGCTTGGCCGGCTACGCGCCCGGCTTCGAATCTGAGTACTTTGCCGCCGATCTTTTTTTCGACGGTCGTTCCTTGTGGTTGCATTGAAGCCCTCCTAGGTCTTCGTGAGAAACGCTCGCGTTGGAGCGCACCTCGTGGTCTAGGGGGCCGAGCGGTCAGTTCTCAGTTGCCAGGCCGCCGAAACGATGTTCGGCTGACTCGCAACTGATAACCAACCACGGGGGCATCTGCGATGCCCGGCCGGCCCCTACCTGCTAACTCAATCTATTGGGGGGTAGGCCTCCCTTCATTGCGCAGGCTATCGACGCAGCCCGAGCTTCCCGATGATGCTGCGGTAGCGCTCGACGTCCTCACGCTGGAGATAGTCGAGTAGCCGCCTGCGCCGGCCCACCATGACGAGGAGGCCTCGCCGCGAGTGGTGGTCCTTCGGGTGCGCTTTCAGGTGGTCGGTCAGCTCGGAGACACGCCGGGACAAAAGGGCGATCTGGACCTCTGGGGACCCGGTGTCGCCCGAGCCCCTGGCGTGCTCGGTGATTATCTGATTCTTCTCTTTGCTCAGTAGCGCCATGCGCGTTCCAGCGTATCCCTTCGGAGATTGCGATTTACGACCCGCCCCAGAAGTTTCGGGCGGAACAGGCATCTTAGCAGGTCAGAGCCCTCGTCGGCATGCCAAAGGGGCGGAATAGGGCGGAAGTGGGCAGACAGGGGGCCGCGGATGGGGCAACATCGAGCGATGCCGAAACTCTCGCGGGCCAAGGCTCCTTTTCTCTTGGCGCTCGTTCTCGCCTTGGGCCTCCCCAGCGGGGCGGGCGGGAGCCACGGCGAGTCGGCGACCCAGGACCCGCCGGGCCTCGAGGGCCGGCCGAACGTCCTGATCATCATCACCGACGACCAGAGGGCCCGGGGGACGCTCGGCGTCATGCCCCAGACCCGGGCTCGTTTCCAGGCGCAAGGCGCCCGGTTCCCCAACGCCTTTGCCACCACTCCAACGTGTTGCCCCTCCCGGGCCTCGGTGCTCACAGGTCTCTACGCGCACAACCACGGCGTGCTCACGAGCGAGAAGGGGCAACAGAACAACCTCGACCACGAGATCACGTTGCAGCGATACCTCTCCGATAGCGGCTACACGACCGGCATCTACGGCAAGTTCCTAAATGGGTGGCGGGCGTCCGACGATCCCCCATATTTCGACAAGTGGGCCGTGCTCGCGGGGAACATCCATCACGGTTATCGCAACGGGTTGTGGAACGTGCAGGGCGAAGCCGTGGACCTGAAGCCCTACAGCACGAACTTCCTCGCGTGACGATCCGTCGATTTCATCCGCGACGCAGAGACCGACGATGCGCGTCCGTGGTTCATGTACGTCGCGCCGATCGCCCCCCACGAACCATCGATCCCCCACGACGATTACAAGGACGTCGAGGTAGCGCCGCTGGAAGAGAGCCCGGCGTTCTTCGAAGACGTGAGCGACAAGCCAACGTACGTCGCCGACTCACAGAGGAAGCCCGAGAGGGTGCGCGAGAAGCGGGAACGAATGATCAGGACCCTCTACTCGGTCGACGACCTGGTAGGCGATCTCTTCGACGAGCTCGCCGAGTCGGGAGAGCTGAAAGACACGCTCGCCATCTATCTCTCCGACAACGGATGGCTATGGGGCGAGCACGGCATGGTCGGAAAACGCGTGCCCTATACGGATTCGGTCTCGATCCCGTTCTTGATGCGCTGGTCGGGCCACACGAGCCCGGGCATCGTCGACGACCGGCTGATCGGAACGATCGATATCACGCCGACCATCCTCGATGCAGCAGGGGTCACTCCCTCGCACCAGCCCGACGGCCACTCACTGCTCGATTCCTTCGAACGCGATCGCTTGTTGCTCGAGCACTGGGACCGGGCAGCCCGCAACACCCCGAACTGGGCCTCGCTCGTGACGGACACGTACCAATACGTCGAGCACTACCTCGAAGATCGATTCGTTGTCACGTACGCGGAGTACTACGACGAGGAATCAGATCCATGGCAGTTGAACAACCTGCTGGGCGACCCCGACCCCCTGAACAACCCCAACGTCAGCGACATATCGGTGCGCCTACTAACCGACATCCGCTGCGAAGGAACCACGGGCCCCAACCCCTGCCCGTAGGGCTAGTCGACCAGAGTCCTGGTTGCTTCGACGTCTAGTTTCATTTGTTCGACCAGGGCATCTACTGAGTCGAACTTCTTTTCGTCGCGGAGGCGGGTCCAGAATTCGACTCTCAGGACTTCGCCGTAGAGGTCTTCGTCAAAGTCCAACAGGTACGTCTCGATCACTGGAGGGGTCGATGACTCCTCGCCGCCGAAGGTTGGGTTCACACCCAGGTTGGTGGCGGCTGCATACCAGCGGTCCCCTACGCGCGCTCTGCCTGCGTAGACGCCGATCGGGGGGTGAGCTAGCGAGGGATCTACCGCGAGGTTCGCCGTAGGAAAACCGAGGCTTGCGCCTCGATCGGCGCCGTGTTGGACGACACCGTCCACATCGAAGGGTCGGCCCAGCAGTGAATGGGCCAGTTCGAGGTCACCTGTGGCTATCGCCTCGCGCGTCCGGCTCGATGAGGCCCGGCCGCCTGCGGCTTCGACCAACGGCAGTCCGACAACCTCGAAGCCCATGTCCTCACCCAGGGAGCGGAGCAGATCGACATCACCGACCGCTTTGTGGCCGAAGCGCCATCTCTCGCCTACAACGACCGAGCGCGCGCCTACGCCCTTGACCAGGACGTCTTCGACGAAGCGCTCCGGCGGCCATTGCGACAACGCCTTGTCGAAGGCGAGGACCACCGTGGTGTCGATCGCGGTCGTCGCCAGGAGCTCCAGCTTGCGCGCGGGAGAGCTGAGCAGAGGCGGGGCCTTCTCGGGCCTCAGCGTCACCATCGGGTGGCGGTCCCATGTGAGCGCTGTGGCGACTGCATCAAGAGCCACGGCTCGATTGCATGCCTCTGCGATGAGGGCGCGGTGTCCGACGTGCACGCCGTCGAAGGTTCCGATCGTCACGGCGGCGCCGCGTTCGTCTGCCACGAGCGCGTCCAGGCCCACAAAGGTCTTCATCGTGGGACCACGATAGACGGGATCAAACGACCTTCTGCCGCTTCGTAGACGGCTACGAGCTCGCTCCAGTGAACCAACGCGTGGGTCCCCTGGTCTGCATCGTTGCGTTCGAGGCTGCGACCGTGCGACACCGCGACCGCCTCGTCGTCGTCGAGCTCGATCTGTGGAAGGAACGCGACCAGCTCGAGAAGGCTCTTCGAGCGCGCCCGGGCCGACGTCGTCGAGCGCGACCGTGTCGGCTTCGGTAAATCCGCCCGCCTCGGTGCGCCGCAAGGACGCTAGGTGCGCGCCGCAACCGAGGGTCGCGCCGAGGTCGTGCACGAGCGTCCTTATGTATGTGCCCGACGAGCACACGACATCCAGAGTGGCTTCCGGGTTCGGGCCCTGCTCGAAGCCCACGAGGTCGATCGAGTGGATCGTTATGAGACGCGCCTCACGCTCGACTTCCTCGCCGCGGCGAGCCTTCTTGTAGAGGCGCTCGCCACCCACCTTCACGGCGGAGACCATCGGCGGCGTCTGCTCGATCTCGCCGACGAAGTCGTCGAGGGCGGCGAGCACGTCTTCTCGGGAAAGCTCGGCCGGCCTCGTTTCAAGAACCTCGCCCGAAGCATCTTGCGTTGTGGTCGTGATCCCGAAGCGAGCAACCGCCGTGTATCGCTTGGCGCGCGCCTGGGACAGGGCGAGGAGGCGCGTCGCCTTGCCGACGCCCAGTACGAGCACCCCGGTGGCATCGGGGTCGAGGGTCCCGCTGTGCCCCACCTTGCGCGTTCCGAGCCGCTTCCGCACGACGTCTACGACATCGTGCGACGTCATCCCCGCCGGCTTGTCCACGACGAGGGCTCCGTCGAGCGCGTTAGATGGTTTCAAGCGCCGCCGAGATAACGGCAACGGCATCGGTCACGCTCTCCGCCGTGAATCCGGCAGCGAGGTCGTGTCCACCGCCACTGTTCGCGCGCGCTATCTCGCCCACGTTCGTGAGGCCCTTGGAGCGGAGGCTGACGCGGTAGCGGCCGTCGGATTGCTCCTTGAACATCGCGGCGACATCTGCGGCCCTCGTCGCTCGAACCAAGTCGATCAGCTTCTCGGTCTCGTCGGTGGCGATCCGAGTCTCGGCTAGATCGGCCAGCGTGATCCACGAGTAGACGAAACTCTTCTCCTCGAGGAGCACTGCACGGTCGAGCACGCGGCCGCTCAGTTTCAGATAGCCGAAGGGGGCCGAGTCGAAGACCTCGGTAGCGATGCGTGGGGCTTCCACGCCAAGCTCCAGGAGATCCGCTGCCATCCTGAGCGTGTCGGGAGTCGAGTTCGAATACGAGAACCTTCCCGTGTCGGTGACGATCCCGGTGTACAGACAGGTCGCTATGTCGCGGTCGAACTCAACATCGAGGCGACGAAGCATCCCGCCGATCAGCTCCGCTGTCGACGAAGCCGTCGTCACGACGATGTTGTGTGCCCCGAAGTTGTCGTTGCCGGGATGATGGTCGACGTTGATGACGACGCCGGCCGAATCGACCAGGTGCTCGAGCTCACCCAGTCGGTCCCGGCCCCCGCAATCGAGAGCGAGGAAGACTCCGTCCTTGGGCATCTCCGACGGCTGCACGAGATGGTCCCCACCGGGCAAGAAGGTATAAGCGGGAGGGATCGCAGCAGGCGTCTCTCCCCAGCTCGGCGAGGTCGTCTTTCCGAGCTTGCGAAGGGCCAGCGAGGCACCGAACAGCGACCCGAGCGCATCTCCGTCGGGATTCACATGAGTGGCAAGGGAGACATGCGGCGCGCGCGAAAGGACTTCTACCGCGCCCGTCAGGTCATCCATCACCCTGTTCTCCTCTTGTTCGTGGATCTTCTGGAGAGCTCGCTCGAGTTTCTCCGCTTCCTCGGGCCCGTGGTCCAATTCGAAGATCAGCTCGGGAAGGTACTTCATCCTCACCTGCCGGCCGAGCTCCGTTCGCAAGCGAGGCTTGGCGCTCTCGAGCCCGCTCATCGTGTCGGCCCTTTCCTCCTCGGATCCGAGCACGCTCACGAAAACGCGTGCGCGCTGAAGGTCGCCACTTACACGCACTGCCGTCACTGTGACGAAGCCCACACGCGGGTCTTTGAGGTTCTGGATCTCCTCGCCCAGGACCTGCCGGGCGAGCCGCTGCACCTTCTCGGTCCGTTGACTCATGCCAGGTCGTCCAAGCCGATGACTTCTAGTTGGCGGTCGATGATCTCCGCGCCGTCTATCGCCGCGCGTCCGATGGCTTTCTCGACCTCCTGGAGGATCTTCCGGCATTGGCCTATCGTTCCCGAGACACACGAGACACCGATCGCGGCGCGCTGCCATTTGTCCTGGAACTCCACTTCGGCGATCGACACGTTGAACCGCTTGGAGACACTCATCGTCATGGACCGGAGCACCTGCCTCTTGTCCTTCAGCGACCCGCTCGCAGGGATGAACAGCTCGAAGCGACCGATCCCGATGAACATCGGGAACTAGCGAGCGACCTCTTGGATCTCGAACGCCTGGATGATGTCGCCCTCTTTGATGTCCTGATAGTTCTCGATGCCGATACCGCACTCGTAACCGGCCGCTACTTCGCGTGCGTCGTCCTTGAATCGTCTGAGCGAAGAGATGTTGCTCTCGTAGATGACGCTGCCGTCGCGCACGAGGCGGGCCCTCGCGTTCCTTTTGACCACGCCCTCGGTGACGTAGGAACCGGCGATCGTCCCGGCCTTGGGGACACGGAAAACCGCGCGGACCTCGGCTTGACCGATCGGGACCTCACGTTCCTCGGGACCGAGAAGACCCTTTGCGGCGTCCTCGATCTCCTGGATCGCCTGGTAGATGACCCGGTACGTCCGAAGGTCGATCCCCTCCTCTTCCGCCAGAACACGAGCCTGCGCATTGGGAACGACGTTGAACCCGATAACGATCGCATCGGACGCGTTCGCGAGCGTCACGTCGTTCTCGGTGATCCCACCGGCCGCACGCCGGAGGACCTCGATCTTCACGAGGGACTGGTCCAGCTTCAGCAGTTGGTCCTCGAGTGCCTCTACACCGCCCTGGGTGTCCGCCTTCAGGATCAAGCGAAGGATCGGAACCTCGCCCTCGCCGGTTTCCTTGAGCAGGTCCATCAACGTCTTCCCGCGCTGGGCGACCATCTCTGCGGCACGACGATGTTGCTGTCGCTCCGAGACGACCGAGCGCGCGTCTTTCTCGTCCTCGGTGACGCGGAACTCGTCGCCTGCTTCCGGAAGCGCCTGCCAACCCAGGACCATCACAGGCTGACCGGGTTTCGCCTCCTCGACGCTCTCGCCACGTTCGTCGAGCATGGCCCGCACCCTCCCCCAAGCCACGCCGGCGAGGAGCGCATCTCCTTGGTTGAGGGTTCCGCGCTTGATGAGCAACGTCGTCACGGGGCCCCTGCCCTTGTCGAGGTGCGCCTCGATCACATGGCCGCGAGCGGAAGTGTCGGGGTTCGCCTTGAGATCCAGTTGGATGTCCGCCGTTAAAAGGATGTTCTCGATGAGATCGTCGAGATTCGTGCGCTGCTTGGCCGAGACGTCCACGTAGATGGTGTCGCCGCCCCATTCTTCCGGCAACAGTCCGTAATCCGAGAGTTGCTGGCGCACGCGGGCCGGATCCGACTCGGGCTTGTCGATCTTGTTCACTGCGACGACGATCGGGACCTTGGCGGCCTTGGCATGCTCGATCGCTTCGAGCGTCTGCGGCATGACCCCGTCATCGGCCGCAACGACGAGCACCGCGATGTCGGTGACCTGCGCGCCTCGTGCGCGCATGGCCGTGAATGCCTCGTGACCTGGGGTGTCGATGAACGTCACCTCGCGGGCCTCGTGCGCGATCCGGTAGGCCCCGATGGCCTGCGTGATACCGCCGGCCTCGCCCGACACGACATTGGTGCTGCGGATGGCATCGAGGATCGAGGTCTTACCGTGATCGACGTGGCCCATCACGGTGACGACGGGGGGCCTCGGGATGAGGTTGCCCTCGTCCTCTTCGGCCTCGGCCTCGGCGGCCTCGAGCGCTTCCTCGTCGGCGGGATCGACCACCTCGACGTGGACGCCCAACTCGTCCGCAAGGAGGAGCGCTTCCTCGTCGCTGAGCGGTTGGGTAACGGTCTTCATCTCGCCGAGTCCGAGCAGGGTCTTCACGATCTCGGCCGGAGAGCGCTCGACCTTGTCCGCGAACTCCTGGACGGTCACGCCGCGATGCAGCGTGATGGCTGCGGCCGCAGCGGCGGGACGCTCGGCGGCCGGCTCTTCCTTCGTCGCCGGGGTTTCCTCGACTTCGGGCGCCGCGGCCGCGGCTTCGGCCGCTACCGGCGCCTCGGTCACGACCTTCTTGGGCTGGGGCTTCGCGGGGGCGGGGCGAGTGGGCTCCGGCCTGGTGGCGGCCGGCTTGGGCTTGGCGGCCACCTCCTTCTTGGGCGCGGCCTCTTTCTTCGGGCTCGCCTTCGGCTCGGCTTTCTTGGCCTTTGCTGCGGGCTTGGCCTTCGGAGGCTCCGAACCGTTGCCCAACTCGGTCCTCACCCGTTCGGCTATCTCTTCGTCGATGGTCGAGGAGTGGCTCTTCACGGGGTGGCCGATCTTCTCGAGGTGCGCGAGCACCTCCTTGCTGGTCTTCCCCAGCGCCTTGGCGACCTCATGAACCCTCGGTTTAGCCATCCTGACCTTTCATCATCTTTTCTTCGGCCCTCCGGCCGCCTTCAGCGCCCGAGCCAGGCCCCCGTGGTTCAGAGCCCTATCGAGACAGGGACCCTCCCCGCAGATGTAAGCCCCCCTGCCCGGAGCGGTTCCGGCCGGGTCGGAAACGATCGACCCGTCGATCCCGCGCACGAACCTGACGAGCTCGGATTTCGGTCGTTTCGTGCGGCAACCCGCACAGGTCCGGACTGGGGTCGTCCCCATCTTATTCGTGACGGCGCCCCCGCTCACTCGGCCGGCTGCGGTTGCGCCTCGGCTCCCTCCTCCGGCTGCTCCTGCTCGGTCGGCGCCTCGGCCTCGGCTTCTGCTTGGCGGGCCTCTTGCTCCTGACGGAGCTGGGATTCTGACTTGATATCCACTCGCAATCCGGTGAGGCGGGCCGCCAATCTGGCGTTCTGACCTTCCTTGCCGATCGCGAGGCTCAGCTGATAGTCGGGAACGATGACGAGGGCGGTCTGACCGTCCTCCAGGAGCCGAACCTCTTTGACCTTCGCGGGAGAGAGCGCGTTGGCAACGAACTCCTGGATGTCTTCGGTCCACTTGATGATGTCGATCTTCTCGCCCTTGAGCTCGTTCATGACCATGCGAACCCGCGATCCCTTGGCCCCCACGCACGCGCCGACGGGGTCGACGTTGCGGTCGTTGCTGACCACCGCGATCTTGCTGCGATGGCCGGGCTCACGCGCCACGTTCTTGATCTCGACGATGCTGTCGAGGATCTCCGGTACCTCGAGCTCGAACAACCTCTTGATCAAGCCTGGATGGGTGCGCGAGACGATGATCTGGGGGCCGCGCGCGCTCTTTCGCACTTCCACGATGTAGGCCTTGAGCCGCATGCCGTGCTCGTAGCGTTCGTGAGGAATCTGCTCGGACGGGGGCATGAGCGCCTCGGTCTTGCCGAGGTCCAGGATCGTGTAGCGATGGTCTTGCTGTTCGACGATGCCCGTGACTATGTCTCCCTCGCGACCCGAGTACTCGCCGAACGTGATGTCTCTTTCGGCCTCGCGCAGGCGTTGGCGGATGACCTGGGCAGCCGTGTGGGCCGCGACGCGCCCGAAGTCGGCGGGGGTGTCCTCCCACTCTTTGAGGACGGTTATCTCCTCGGTCTCGGGATCGACCTCGATGTCCTGGGCGAAGACCGTCACGTCACCGGAGACGGGATCGACAACGGCCCACGCTCCGCGCTCGAGCGGGTCCGCGTTGGTCATCCGCAGGTACGCAGAGGAGAGCGCCTTCTCCATCGCCTCGACGAGGAGCTCGAAGCTGATCCCACGCTCGCGCTCGACGTCGCGCAGCGAGTCCATGGGGATCCTCATCCAGCCGTCCTCTCCTGTAATTGCGTCATTCTGATTACTTCCATTCGAAGACCGTTCGGGCCATTCGGATCGAGTCGTAGGGGATGTCGATCTGGCTCCCCTCGGCTTCGAGCCGAACATGGTCGTCGTCCGCGGCCTTGACCACGCCTTCGAGCCGGTGGCTGTCGGCGACGAATCGTTCGGTCGTCTTCATCACGACTTGGCGACCGACGCTCGCCTCGAAGTGCTCCTTGGATCTGAGAGTGCGCTCGAGCCCCGGCGAGCTGACCTCCAGCGTGAACTTGCCTGCGATCGGATCGTGCAGGTCGAGCCCCCGGGAGATCTCCTCCGAGACCGCCGCGATCGTGTCGAGATCGACCCCCTCGTCGGAGTCGACGAAGACCCGGAGCAGCGCTCGGCCCTCCCGACCGACCATCTCGACGTCCCAAAGTTTCAAGGAGCGGCGTTGGGCTACGGCGGTCGCGAGGTCTCGAACCTCTTCGAGAGCCCCCATCCACCCCTCCTCAGAGAGGAACCTTTGACCGGCTCCCGGCAGCCATCTTCGATGGCTTCTGGTCACCGCTGTCAAACGTCCCTCTCAAACATGAAGCCCCTCGTGACCGAGGGGCCTCCGATAATCCTTCGTCCTGCCGGCCCGACTGAGAGCGAAAGACCTGCTCAGAGCCGATTTTCGAGTTTAGCACGGTAGGCTGCAGGGCCAACTTAAGTAGACGGAGGTTGTGCAGATGGCCAAGAAAGCTCGCAAGCGGCGCGCCCGCCGCAAGCGCAAGGCGAACCACGGGAAGCGCCCCAACGCGGGACGCGGCTAGCCCTACCTAGTCCGGCGGGCCCATCCCTATCGGCATCGCTGCTTGGCGGCGACCGGCGCCCTTGATCACGGTGACGCCACCGGTCTCGTCGCCACCTTCGCGCGCGGATCTCGGCGGCGACTCTGGCGGCCTCGTCCAACAGGGCCTCTACGAGCTTGTCGTGAGGGACCCAACCGATCTGTTTTCCCTTTGAGAAGAGGAGGCCGCGTCCGGGGCCCGCGGCGATGCCGATGTCCGCATCGCGCGCCTCGCCCGGCCCGTTGACCTCGCACCCCATGACGGCGATCTGCATCGGAGGGAGGTCCATCTTCTCGATCGCGGCCTCGACCTCGTTCGCGAGGGCGAAGACGTCGAGCTCGGCCCGGCCGCACGAGGGGCAAGCCACGAGGTCAAAGGTGTCCTGGCGCAATCCGAGTGACTGAAGGATCTGCTTGCCGACCTTCACCTCCTCGACCGGGTCCGCCGTCAAGGAGACCCTGATCGTGTCGCCGATCCCTTCGGCGAGCAGTGTGCCTATGCCGATCGCCGACTTCACGACCCCTTGCTTCGGAGTGCCGGCCTCCGTGACCCCGAGATGGAAGGGCACGTCGGTCTTCGTCGACAGCTGGCGGTAGGCCGCGATCATCTCCGAGACGTTCTGATGTTTCACCGACACCTTGATGTCGGTCATCCCATGCTGCTCGAGCAACCCGATCTCGTACAGAGCGCTCTCGACCAAGGCCTCGGAGGTCGGTCGCCCGTACTTCTCGACGAGCTTCTTGTCCAACGACCCCGCGTTCACACCGATACGGACCGGGATACCCCGTTCTTTGCAAGCCGTTGCCACTTCCTCGATGTGCTTGGGGTTGCGCATGTTGCCGGGGTTGAGTCGCAAGCAATGGACCCCGGCCTCTATCGCCAGCATCGCCAGGCGCACCGAGAAGTGGATGTCGGCGACGATGGGGACGCCGCCTTCTTTGACGATCTCCGGCAATGCGCGCGCATCAGCTTCGTGTGGGACGGCGACTCTGACGATGTCCGCGCCCTGGGTCGCGAGCTCGTGTACCTGGATGAGAGTCGCCTGGACGTCGTCCGTCTTCGTGGTGGTCATGGACTGCACAGAGACAGGTGCGTCGCCGCCGACCGGAACCCGGCCGACATGGATCAAACGAGTCTTACGACGCTCGTACATCGGTACTCAGTCTAGGTGTCCGTCAGAAGAGGCGGCGAACGCGAGCCCAGAAGGAACGGGCGGGAGGGGGTTCGGTCGATTCGCACGCCACGTTCTGCTCACCCCTCAGGCACAGGTCGTTGTCGTCCCCTCCGTCGAGGCCGTCGTTGCCCCCGCCGCCGTCGAGGGTGTCCGAGCCGTCCTCGCCGAAGAGCAGGTCGTCGCCCTTATTCCCGAACAAGAGGTTCCCGAACTCGTCACCGGTGAGCCGGTCGTCAAACGCCGAGCCGTGAAGGTCCTCGACCGCAGTCAACGTGTCGGCGCCTTCACCGGTGGCCGTACCGGCCGTCAGATCCGCCGTGATCTCCTGCTCCGCGAGGTCGAAGAACACGGAATCGGTTCCGCCCCCACCATCGATGCGATCGTCGCCCTTCCACGGAAGGAAGCCGTTGTCCGACGAGTTGCCGGTGATCTCGTCGGTGAAACGAGACCCTTCGACTCCTTCGACGCTTGTGAGCGTGTCGACGCCCTGGCCGATCGCGGTCCCTTCCTCGAGGTTGACCACGGCCGCGTTCTCCGACGTGAAGTAGCTGACCGCGTCGAAGCCTTCGCCGCCATCGATCGTGTCGTCTCCCGGGCCCCCATTCGCCAGGTCGAAGGGATCGGTGGGCGTCGCCCCACCTGCGCCCAGCGAGATGGTGTCGTCGCCGTCGCCCCCGAAAACGAAGTTGGCCTTGTCGTCGCCGTTGAACGTGTCGTCTTGTGGGCTTCCGGCAACGCCTTCCACGCGCCTGAACCCGTCGAGACCCTCGCCGCGGATCGTGCCCGCAGCGAAGTCGACGATGATCGCCTTCTTCGATCCTTCAAGCGAGATGATCTCGAAGCCCGAACGGCCGCCCCTTATGGCGTCGTCGCCGCCACCCGGCACGTACTCGTTCTCACCGTCGCCACCGTTGATGCGATCGTCTCCCCCGCCGCCGATCAGAAGGTCCGAGCCCGCGCCGCCACAGATCAGATCGTTTCCGCCGTTGCCGATGATCCGGTCGGCGCCGCCAAGGCCGGCGATGACGTCATCGCCCTCGGTGCCCCTTAGAACGTTCTTGCCCTTGTCGCCCTTGACCGTCGCTTTGCTACCCAGGCACTTCACGCCCTTGGCTTGCGCGGTCGGCGTCGCGATCAGCATCGAACAAGAGACCGCGAGAACCATCGCAACCCGCGTCACATTTCGCATGAAGAACCCCTTCTCATTGATGGGGAGGCCACTAAAAAGGAACCTCTATGGGTCGCGCGAGATCCAGGTACAGAACAGCTAGGAACAACAGCATGAAGAACGAGATCACCGCCGCGGCTACGGGGACCAGCTTGCGGACGTCGACCTCTCGACCCGTCATTCCTTCGTAAGCGAGAACGGCCAGGTGCCCCCCGTCCAGGGGCGGGAGCGGCAGGAGGTTCATGATCCCTACGAAGATAGTGAAGTAGACGATCAAGCCGATGAAGTCCAGGTAGCGACCTTTCTCGACGCTCTCGCCCGCGATACGTCCGGCACCGACGAGGCCCAGGGCGCCGTCGGCCTCGCGCTCGCCCTCACCACCGAGGGCTTCAAACAAGTCACCGTTGAACACCGGGGCAAAGACCGTCGGGATGCCCTTGATCGAGGCGACTGTTATCTCCCAGGTCGTTCCCGCGCCGGTGCCGATCGCCTCGATCAGGTTCTCGGTCTCGTACGCGGGTTCGGGAGCGACGCCCAAGAAGCCGCCTTCAGTCTCGCCCTCACGCGGAGCACGCAGCTCCTCTCCCGGGGGCGCATAGGCAACGATCTCGTTGTTCTCGTTGAACATGGCCGAACCCAATTCCGCCTCGAGCTCGATGCTTTCGCCGTCCCGCTCGACCGTGAAGGTCACT
The DNA here is from genome assembly GCA_963786155.1 of uncultured Actinomycetes bacterium. Lineage (GTDB taxonomy): Bacteria > Actinomycetota > CADDZG01 > CADDZG01 > WHSQ01 > CAWAXW01. Next base: position 1,872,137 of record CAWAXW010000006.1, read on the forward strand.
TCCTCTCCCGGGTGATCCTTGATGAAGGCCGTGACCTCTGGCCACTCTTCGGTCGGCTCCCCGTCGACGGCAACGATCTGATCGCCCGGCTCGAAGCCGGCATCGACCGAGGGAGGCGCTTCGCCCGCCACGGTCGACTGGACGACGGCGATCTCGGTCGTCGGCTCGTCGGTTGGGAACCCGATGGTCATGGCGGTGATGACGAGGATCACGAAGGCGACGATGAAGTGGGTGCCCGATCCGGCCACCAAGACCAGCGCCCTCTGCCAGCGCGGCTTGTTGGAGTAGGCGCGCGCTCGATCCTCTTCGGGGACGGGCTCGTACGGGTTCATCCCGATGATCTTCACGAAGCCGCCAAGCGGGAAAGCCTTTATGCCGTACTCGGTCTCGCCCTTCGTCGTCGACCACAGGGTGGGGCCGAAGCCGAGGAAGAACTTCGTAGCTTTGAAATCGAACTTCTTGGCCATCAGGAAGTGACCGGACTCGTGAATCATGACGACGATGAGGATCGCCCCGATGAACATCAGAACGCCGGCACTCATCTAGTGCTTCCTCCGACGGGGGTTCTGGAGATCACTTCGCCCGCTTCGCGCCGCGCCCACTGGTCCGCCTCGAGAACGGCTCCGAGCTCGCCGGCATCCATGGAGTCATGTCGTCCCAGCACTTCGCGTATCACCTCGATGATCGACGTGAAGCCGATCGCTCCATCGAGGAACGCGGCCACCGCTACTTCGTTCGCAGCATTCATAACCGCCGGAAGAGTCCCACCCTTCCGGCCCACCTCGTACGCGGTAGCCACCGCCGGGAAGCGCTCCGCGTCCAACTCGTGGAACTCCAGGGAACCGAGCGACGGTCGGATCCAGTCGTAGGCCGAGCGTCGAAGGCCGTGTGCCGAGCAGAGCGGCCTGGATCGGGATGCGCATGTCTGTGGGGGCCGCCTCCATGAGCATCGAGCCGTCGGCGAACGCGATCATTCCGTGGACGATGCTCTGGGGGTGAACGACGACATCGATGCGGTCGTAGCCGAAGCCAAACAGGTAGTGCGCCTCGATCACCTCGAGTCCTTTGTTCATCATCGTCGCCGAGTCGATCGTGATCTTTGGCCCCATGTCCCAAGTTGGATGCGCGAGGGCATCGGCCGGCGTCACCCCGGCCAAGTCGTGGCGCTCACGGAAAGGGCCGCCGGAAGCGGTCAGCACCAGCCGGTCCACCTCGCCTCGGTCACGACCTTCGAGACAATGAGCAAGGGCGGCATGCTCGGAATCAATAGGAACGATGAGCGCTCCCGTTCGTGATGCCGTCTCGATGCAAACGTCGCCGCCCGCGACCATGCTCTCCTTATTCGCAAGCGCCAGTTTCTTGCCGTGCGCGAGAGCGGTCACCGATGCTTCAAGTCCGGCAGCTCCGACGATCGCGTTCAGTACGACATCGGCGTCATCCATAGCGGCGATCTCGAGGGATGCAGGCCGGCCCAAGCCCGTGCGAGTCACGCCGAGTCGATCCGCTTGCGCGCGCAGGGTGGTCTCGTCGCGTCCGGCAACGAGACCAATCACTTCCACTGATTCGGGGTTGGCGAGGGCGACCTCGATCGCCTGCTGCCCGATCGATCCCGTCGAGCCCAGGATCGCTACGCGGGTACGTGGCACCAGTCGATTCTCACACGAGCGTCCCCGTAGTTAGAAGACGACGAAGCGGAGATATATGAAGCTCAGGGGGGCGGACAGGATGATTCCGTCGAGGCGGTCGAGCAGCCCGCCGTGGCCGGGAAGGATGCGTCCCGAGTCCTTGATGCCGACCTCGCGCTTGAACATCGACTCGCTCAGGTCGCCGACCGGGCCGAACACTCCGCAGATCGCACCCAGCGCCAGTCCCTCAACCGGCGCCAACTCGTCCAGGAGAGCGGCGAAAAAGAGCCCGGCCGCCAGCGCTCCGATGACGCCACCGACGAACCCCTCCCACGACTTCGCGGGAGAGATCGACGGCGCCAACTTGTGACGCCCAAGGGCGGAGCCCGAGAAGTAGGCGGCGATGTCACCGGCAGCCGTTGTGAGGACCACCGCGACCAACAACGCCACACCCTGGTCCCCTTCTCCCAGGGCAAGGATGGCGGCGGCTCCGGTTCCGCCACCCCCGACCCAAGCAACGCCGAACACCGTCCACGCGACATCGGTGGAAGGCGTAGGCCCGCGGTTCGGTCGCAGCGCCAGCACCATCGCCCCAAAGAGCGTCCCCGCAAGAACGACGGCGATCATCTGGGGTTCCTCGAGGAAAGCGAGGAGCATCATCCCGAAACCGCACAAGAGACCAAATGGGATCACCGGTTTGTGCCCGCGCTGAGTGACTCCATCAAGCATCTCGAAAAGAGCGATGGTCACGACGACGACGGCAAGTACGAAGAAAGCAACGTCGCCGATGAGGTAGCACGTGATGATGATCGCCAGAAGCACCAGTGCGGTGACGACAGCCTGGGTCAGCGATCGGCCGGGCGGTCTTTGGTCCGCATCTTCGGCGGACGGTTCGGGGATGTGCTTCGGGGCCGGCTCCGCCATAGTTGTGGGTCTAGACCTCTGAGAGTTCGGCTTCCTTGCGCTTCAGGTTGTCGTCCACCTGCGCGACGTAGCGATCGGTCAGCTTCTGCAGGTCGACCTCGGCATCGTGCTCGAGGTCCTCGGACAGCGTTCCGTCCTTCTTCATCTTCTCGAGCTCTTGCTTGGCGTGCCGTCTCACGTTGCGTACCGCGACGCGGCCTTCCTCGGCTCGAACGTGAGCGACCTTGATCAGCTCCTTGCGGCGCTCCTCGGTCAGAGGCGGGAATGCGATCCGTACAACCTGACCGTCGTTGTTGGGAGTGATCCCGAGATCGGAAGCCTGGATCGCCTTTTCGATAGCCGAGATGGAGTTGGGGTCGTAGGGGGCGATGACCAGCAGACGAGGCTCGGGGACGGAGATGTTGGCCAACTGGTTCAGAGGCGTCTGGGTTCCGTAGTAGTCGACGGTCAGGCGCTGAACGATCGAAGGGTTCGCCCGTCCCGACCGAATGGTGGAGAGTTCCTCGTTGTTGTGCGCGACGGCTTTACCCATCTTGGCTTCTGCATCCTTGAGGACCGCATCCTTGTCCTCGGCCATCGCGCTCCTCCTTCAGTGTTCTCAGTGGCTAATGAACGAGCGTTCCCACTTCTTCGCCCGACAGGATACGGACGATGTTGCCCGCTTTCAGGTTGAACACCAGGATCGGCAGGCGATTGTCCATGCATAGGGAGATGGCGGTCGAGTCCATCACCTTCAGCCCTCGGTTCAGCACATCGATGTAGGGCAAGGACGAGAACATCTCCGCCTCGGGATTGACGAGTGGATCCGAGTCGTAGACGCCGTCCACCCGGGTGCCCTTAAGGATCGCCTCGGCGCCGATCTCGAGAGCGCGCAAGGCAGCGGTCGTGTCGGTCGAGAAGTAAGGGTTCCCGGTTCCTCCGGCGAAGATGACGACGCGATCCTTCTCGAGATGGCGAACCGCCCGCCTGCGGATGTAGGGCTCTGCAACCTCCTGCATCCAGATTGCGCTCTGGACGCGGGTCTGCACACCCTCCTTCTCGAGCGCGTCCTGCAGCGCAAGACCATTGATCACGGTTGCGAGCATGCCCATGTAGTCCGCAGTGGCGCGATCGCTACCATGTGCCGAAGCCGAGAGGCCGCGGATGATGTTTCCGCCACCCACGACGACTCCGAGCTGAGTCCCCAGGTTCTTGGCCTCCGCGACCTGACGCGCGATCGAGGACACGATGCGGGGATCGATACCGAACCCCTGCTGGGGATCGGCGAAGGCTTCGCCCGAGAGCTTGAGGAGCACCCTCTGGAACTTCGGGATCGCACGCAGCTCGTCGGACATGGCTACTCTTGGGTCTCCCCTACCTTGATCCGGCAGAAGCGGCCGATCGAGATGTTCTCGCCCATCGAAGACTTTGCTTCGTCGATGAGCGCCCCGATCGACTTCGTTTTGTCCTGGATCCACTCCTGATCCATCAGAACGCGTTCCTTGTAGAAGGCCTCGAGCTTGCCCGCCACGATCTTCTCGATCACTTGCTCGGGCTTGCCGGAGTCCTTCGCCTGCTTCGCGTAGATCGAGGATTCCTCGTCTATGACGTCTTGGGGCACTTCATCGCGGGTCGGCCAGCTTGGGTCGGCGAAGCTGATGTGCATCGCGACATCCTTGGCGAGGCGCTCGAACCCCTCGGTCTTGGCCACGAAGTCGGTCTCGCAGTTGAGCTCGAGCATCACGCCAAGCTGCGGTGGGTAGTTGGGGTTGGGAGTGTGGAGGTAGGTGTAGACGATCCCCTGGCTGGCCGCTCTTCCGGTGCGCTTGGCCGCGTCGGCCAGGCCCCACTCGCGTAGCAACCTCTTGGCCGCCTCGATGTCGCCGTCGGCCTCCTTCAAGGCGCGTTTGCAATCCATCATGCCGGCGCCCGTCGCCTCCCTGAGAGTCTTAACGTCCTTTGCGCTGATCTCAGCCATCTGTTCCGTCCTTCTCTTTGTTCGCTTCTTTGCTCGCTTCGGGGGTCTCCGACTCAGCGGGTTCATCCTGGGCCTGCTTCTCTTGCTCTTCCTCGGCTTCGAGCTGGAGCTCCCATTCGGCCTTCGGTTGGGCTGCGGCGCCGGGCAGCACCACTGCCGGCTCCCGAGATGTCGTCGCCGCCGTAGATGCAGCCGCGAAGTCGCTGGGGCGCATCGATTTTCCTTCGAGCACCGCATCCGCGATTATCCGAGTGAGCAGTGCGCCCGACCGGATCGCGTCATCGTTGCCGGGGATCGCGTAGTCGACATCGTCCGGGTCGCAATTCGTGTCCAGCACGGCAACGATCGGGATGCCCAGCTTGCGAGCCTCACGCACAGCGATCTCTTCTTTCTTCGTATCGAGGATGTAGATGATCTCGGGAACCTTGTCCATATCCCTGAGCCCGTAGAGGTTGCGCGCCAGCTTCTCGTACTCGCGCTTCAGTCGAAGGCCTTCCTTCTTGGCCATCCCAGTCAGCGCGTCTGTGGCAACCAGCTCTTCCAGCTCGCGCATGCGACGGATGCGATCGTGGATCGTGCGGAAGTTGGTGAGCATGCCGCCGAGCCACCGAAAGTTCACGTAGGGCGACCCGGAGCGTTTTGCCTGCTCTTCGAGCACGTCCTGGACCTGGCGCTTCGTGGCGACGAAGAGCACGTTCCCACCGCCCGCGACCGTGTCGCGCACGAACGTGTAGGCACGCTCGATCCCCGACATGGTCATCTGTAGGTCGAGGATGTAGATCCCATTGCGCTCTGTGAAGATGAAACGCTTCATCTTCGGGTTCCAGCGACGGGTCTGATGACCGAAGTGGACCCCGGCCTCCAACAGCTGCCTCATCGTGACGACGGGCATAACGAACTACCTCCTTCGGTTATCCCCCGGTACTTCCGGGTGCCTCCGCCCGTCGAACCCCAAGGTTCAGGGACCGAAGTCGACGCCGTTTAAGGCAACGGCGCGCTGAGACGAGCGTGTGGATTTTGGAACGGCCAGAGGCTACCACGCAGGCGGCATTTGGCCGCCTCGCTTAGTCGATTCTGGTTGCTTGGTCTATGCGGGAGCGCAGGGCCAGAACGGCCTTCGTGTGCATCTGGCAGATCCGGGATTCGGTGACCCCGAGGACCGTCCCGATCTCGGCCAAGGTGAGCCGCTCGAAGTAATAGAGCGTTACGACGATCTTCTCTCTCTCGGGAAGACGGTTGATCGCGTCACCGAGGATCTTCCTCATCTCGTCGGTTTCGACCGACTCCATCGGGGTGATGAACTTGGTGTCCTCGAGAGTGTCGACGAGCGACATCCGATCCCCACGCTCTCCGTCAGAGGACGTCAGCTCGTCGAGCGCAACGAGCGACACGCTCGACAGCTTGCTGTAGATCTGAGTCAGGTCGTCGATCGAGATGCCCATCTCCTCTGCAATCTCGACGTCTGAGGGTGGGCGTTTCAGCTTGTTCTCGAGCGCCGCGTACGCCTTTTCGATCTCCCGTGCCTTGAACCGAACGGAGCGAGGCACCCAATCGATGGCCCTGAGCTCGTCGATGATCGCGCCGCGGATCCTGCTGATCGCATACGTCTCGAACTTGATCCCGCGATCCCTGTCGAACTTGTCGATAGCATCGATCAGCCCGAAGATCCCGTAGGAGATCAGATCCGCTTGCTCCACGTTCGCCGGCAATCCGGCAGAGACCCGGCCCGCGACGTACTTGACCAGCGGCGAGTAGTGAAGGATCAGGGCGTCGCGAGCGGAGGCCGTCCCGTTGGCCTTGTACTCCTCCCAAGCGATGGCAACGCTATCGACTTCGTCCACGTCGGCGCGTATCACTCTCTGTTCATGCTCTGGGGTGACTTTGCTCATATACCGACCTGAGTCGCTCGGTTGAAACGTGCGTGTAGATCTGCGTAGTTGCAAGACTCTCATGGCCCAGGAGTTCCTGTACCGCCCTCAAGTCTGCCCCACCATCGAGCAGGTGGGTCGCAAACGAATGGCGCAAGGCGTGTGGGCTCGAAGGGCGGTCCCGGCCGAGGTATTTCTGCATCATCGCCCGCACGCTACGAGGACCGATGCGCGAGCCTCTGGTGTTGAAGAAGAGCGCGGCCGGTTCGGCGGGTTCGTGATTCTCGAGCAAAGCGGCGCGACCGTCCGATATGTACAACTCGAGAGCCGTGAGACTTGCATGTCCTACCGGAACCACGCGCACCTTGCGACCCTTCCCGAGTACACGTACCGATCCGTCGCTCCTGTCGACGTCGTCTACGTCCAACGCGCACAACTCACCGACGCGGAGACCGCTGCCGTAGAGAAGCTCCAGGATCGCCCGATCGCGCTGGCCGACAGCATCGTCGGCGAGGGGCGTCTCGCACAGCGCGGCCGCCTCCTTCTCCTTGAGCACCCGGGGAAGCGATCGGTCCAACCTCGGAACAGCGAGATCGATCGACGGGTCGGCACCCACCTCTCCGCGTGTGACGGCCCAGGTGAACATGCTCCTGAGAGCGCTGGCCTTACGGGCGATCGTGCGGCGGGCGTATCGCTTTTGGCTCAGGAATGCGATGTATCGGCGAAGTAGTCGGCGATCGACGTCTTCGACGACCTGGATGTCGGAGCGCCCACACCACTCGAGGAACTGAGCCAGGTCACTCGCATAGGCGGAAAGGGTGTGCGGCGAGAGATCCCGCTCGACCTTGGCGGCGCGCAGGAAAGCATCGATCACCTCGGTCAAGCGTAGGCGTGGCCCCCTCCCGGTCATGCCCCCAGGATGAGGGTCGGCCCACCCCCCGTCAACTTTTGTCAGAAATGCCGGGTCTATTCAGCCCTGGACGATTCCATCGCCATGACGAGGGCCGAGCGGGCTCTGGCTCCGGCTTCGGTTAGTTCGTAGCCCGCGCCTCGTTGGCGGATGAAGGCGCGCACTTCGAGGCGGGCCAGGGCAAGGGCCGCGGTTCCTGCAGGAATCTCGAGGTGGTCGACGATGTGGTCCGGCGAGAAGGGTGCGTCGTCTAGGTAGGACAGCACGATGATCTCTTCGTCGCTCAGGTCCGGCGGCTTGGGGGCAATTCCGAGATCAGCGGGGCTTTCCCACACCAATTGAGGTACGAGATCTTCGAGGATGTGCGCTAGGTCGGTAACGAGCGCCGCTTCCCCTCTGCGGATGAGCTCGTTCGGTCCCGCCGCCATCGCGTTGCGGTAGCTGCCGGGCATGGCCCACACGTGGCGATTCGCATCGAGAGCGCGGCGTGCGGTTATCAGGGCTCCGCTCTTGTGCCCTCCTTCGATGACGAGCACTCCATCAGAAAGAGCCGCCACGATGCGGTTGCGTTCGGGGAAATTGAAGGGAGCCGGCCCGATGCCTCGCTCGAGCTCCGTGACGACGGTCCCGGCATCCCTGATCGCGGCTCGAAGTCCGGCGTTCCGGCGCGGATAGTCGACGTCCAGCCCGCACCCAAGCACGGCCACCGTGTAGCCCCCGGCATCGAGACAGGCGCGGTGCGCGACCGCGTCGATGCCCACCGCCAGTCCCGAAACAACGCCGAACCCTGCCTCCACGAGCCCGCGGGCGATCTTGGCAGCGGCCTCCATCCCGACCCCGCTCGGGCGACGCGTGCCGACGATGCCGACAAGCGGCCGGTCCTTCCGAAACGACACTCCCTCAACAAAGAGCGACTTCGGCGCACGAAGGGAGCCCATCTCGAGCAGCTTCGGCGGCCACTCCTCGTCTCGGGGAGTGATGCGGCGTTCGGTCATGCAGCCAACTCCCGTGCGCTCACCGGAGCACGGAACATCAAAGCCTGTTCGACCTGTTCCTTCTTCAGCTCCTCACACCCTTCGAGATCGGCAATGCTGCGCGCAACACGAAGTAAGCGATCGACTGCTCGGCCGGAGAGCGCGACCGTCTCCAGCAATGAGCCCAACCGACTCCACGCTGCAGCTGAGATGTTGAAAGTTCGTGCGATGTCTTGCTTGGAAGCAGAGGCGTTAGTAATCGAATCAGACCCGAAGCGCACTCGCTGCAGTTCCCGTGCTTGCGTTACCCGAGCTCGCACGATGTCGGTCGAATCACCGTCAGCAGGCCCCAGCAGCTTGTCGCGCGGTATCCGTCCGACCCCCGTCCGCATGTCGATGCGGTCTAGGAATGGTCCGGACAATCGGTCGAGGTAACGCTCAATCTGGAATGTCGAACACGAACAGGGGCGGACGCTGTCCCCGCTGTAGCCACACGGACATGGATTCATCGCCGCGACCAGTGAGAAAGAGCAGGGAAACGAAACCGAGCCGGCAGCTCGGGCGATATGCACCGTTCCGTCTTCGAGAGGCCCTCGCAACGCCTCCAACGCCTCGCGGCGAAAGAGAGGAAGTTCGTCCATAAAGAGCACTCCTCGATGCGACAAACTGACCTCGCCCGGTCGTGCAAGGCCGGAGCCCCCACCCGTCAGTCCCGCAAGTGACACATTGTGATGTGGCATCCGCACAGGTCTCTCCGACAAGAGGCCTCCGCCCGTGAGAAGCCCGGCAACCGAGTAGATCTGGGTGACATCAAGCGCTTCCGCATTGGTCATCGGCGGCAAGATGCCCGGGAGCCGACGAGCCAGCATCGTCTTGCCCGAACCCGGCGGTCCCACCATTAACAGGTTGTGACCGCCTGCGGCAGCAACCTCAAGAGCGCGCTTGGTATTGCCCTGCCCGCGCACCTCTTTGAGGTCGTCAGGGTGCGGCGTAGGAAGGGATTCCGCAGGTTCCACCTTTGGCGGTTGCCACCGGCCGCGGGCCCACGCGATGCAATCCCTCAGATGCTCGACCGCAACGATCTCAATCCCATCAACCAGCGCCGCTTCACTTGCGTTCTTCGCCGGACAGAGAAGCCCCTTGCGACCAGTCTTACGGGCAGCGATTGCTGCGGCGAGGGCGCCTCGAACCCATCGAACCTCGCCGCTGAGAGCTAGTTCACCGATGATCAGCCAGTCGACTAGTTCATCCGCGTCGATCACCTCGTCGCCGGCGAGGATGCCCAGCGCGATCGGCAGATCGAAGTGCGTACCTTCCTTGCGCAGTGAACCGGGTGCGAGGTTGGCGACCTTGCGCTTCTGCGGCCACTTTTCGTTTGTCGCCTCGATCGCCGAGCGTGTCCGTTGCTCTGCCTCGCGCACGGAAGCTGTGGGCAATCCCACGATCCTCAGGCCGGGGATACCGGTGGTTACGTGCACCTCGACCTGGATCAGGCGGGCTTCGGCCCCCACGAGGGCGACGGATTCAGTTTTGGCGAGCACGGATCCTCCTGATCCGGGCCCTGGGCGCGTGGTCCACTCACCCTAGGAGGTGGGTGTGACAAGACTCGGGGGGCGGCCTGTGCCTCTATACGAGCCGGGCGACTGCAAAGGCGAGGCCGACCAGGGCGATCATGATGGTCGTGCTGGTCTGGATCATCGAACGCGCGGCGGCCTCGATTTTGGCGTCGAAATGAGATGCCATCGCCTCGAACCGGGAGTCCATTCGGCTCTCGAGCTGCTCGAGGTCGCGCTTGGTCGCCACGTCGGCCCAACCGACCGGCGGCAGGTGCTCCATCATCACAACATCCAAGAGCATCAACTGGGGCGATTGCAACCCGGCCTCGGGGAGTGATTTCCTGAACCGCAATTGATCGTCGACGAGGAGGGTCACGCTGTTCTGTCCGGGTTGCGGGAGCCAGGCTCCCGACAGTGCGCGTTTCTGTAGGTCGTGCGGTCGGGATCTCGCGGTCCGGTCCGAGGCGACCGGGAAGATGCCGGCAACCGCCCCTCCTTCTCCGGTGGCCGCCCCGAAGCAACCGTGGCAGTTGTGGGCTGTGGTCGGTGGGGGTCTCCTCGCCGTAGTCGTCGGCCTTGTGATCTTCCTGAGCGGGGGCAGCGACGAGAGCGTTTCGACCGACGTCGGTCCTCAACCTGCGGATGCCGGCGCCTCGCCCGGCGCAGGCGAGACCGATGCGGTTGTCGCCGGCTCGCCGGTGGATGCGAGCCCGGCGGGCATCTCGTGCACCAACACGACGTTCGGCTATTCGCTCGTCTATCCAGCCGACTGGCACACGCTCTCGCATCGACCCGCTCAGGACTGTCGCTTCTTCTCGGACCAGCCGCTCGACTTCGGCCCCAGTGTGAGCACCCCCAACGTGCCCATCGGCATCGATCGGATAGACCTCACGATCGAAGACCTACGGGACCTGTACGAGGATCCGGCCAACGGCGGAGCAACGACCCGCGATCTGACCGTCGACGGCCACCGCGCCGCGGTCCTGGAGCTGAACCCGGAAAACCCCGAAGACGGTGGCTACCTGTACTTGATCGAGCTCGACTCAGGGAAACCGCTCGTGCTCGCGGTTCCTACGAGGTACGCCACCGACTACGAAGCGGCCAAGGCCGTCCTCGATGCCATGGTCGGGAGCCTGGACCTCCTCTAGCGCCTCACTAACTCCCGGCTCACCGGGCCATTCCGACTCAGGACTCTTGTCCGGTTTGAGCGGAGTTTCGTCCTCCGCGCTCGGGCTCGGATCGCGAGGGTCACGCCTGGACTACCCCAGATGACTAGTCAATCGCCCCGAAAACGTCAGAAAAATGACTCCAACGGAGCATGAAAGTTTCGGCTCCAGACGCCGATACCCCCTTAAGACCGCTCGGAACTGAGCGGGGTGAAGCACCCGAACTGGGAGGAAGAGTTGGTCACAAGGGCTCCGGAGCGCACGGTTGTTGGGGGAACCTCTCCCCTATTCGGCCGGTTGGCGCGTCTGGCCTTCAGGCGCAGCGGCCGCAGGTCGGCTCTGCTGACCCTCGTCATGATCGTGGCGAGCACCCTCCCCCTCACGCTCCCCAACGCCGCCCCGATTGCGGCGATCCAATACAACGGTCAGGTCGGTGCGGTTTCGACCGGCTCGAGTGGGGACACGACTACCGACATCACCCTCTCCAGCGGCGTCCCTGCGGGGAACAGCATCATCGTCTCGTTCGCCATTGAGAAGAAGAGCGGGAACATCAGCGCGACGGACGCTGCCGGAAACAGTTACTCGCTGGACGCCAACGAGACGAATGGAAATGGTATCCGTTCCGCAATATTGTCCGCTCACAACATCTCGGCTCTCAGTGCCGGCGCAAAGATCACAGTCTCCCACCCCGACGTCAGCTACAAGGCGGCGAGCGCGCACACTTTCTCTGGACTCTCGAAGAACAATGCAGTCGACCGATCTGCAGACAACACGGGCTTCGCTTCCAACATCTCCTCTGGCACGACGGCGGTCACATCCCAACCCGATGAGCTCGTTTTCTCGGCGTTCGGGATCAAGGATGCAGACACGAGCTTCTCCCCCGGAGGCGGCTACACGCAGATCGGTGCAGTCGGCCAGGGCAACACAGCGGGGATCTACTCTCAGTACAAGATCGTTTCAGCGGCCGGGTCCTACTCCGCGACAGCCACGCTCGGTGAGGATCGTGAATTCACCGGAACCATCGCCACCTACAGGAAAGCGCCCGATCCCCCCGTCGTCACGCTGACGGCACCGCAGAACAACTCGCGTACAAATGACACGACGCCCACACTGAGTGGGTCCGCCGGCACTCTGCCCGGAGACTCCACAACGGTGACGATCAAGGTCTACGACGGCCCGACCGCCGCCGGGGCACCCATACAGACGATCCCGACGACCCACACCGCCGGCTCCTACTCGGTCGACGCGACCGCGCTGCCGGAGGGCACTTACACCGTGGTCGCCGAGCAGTCCAACCCGGTTAACAGCGAAACCGGATTCAGCCAGCCGAGGACGTTCACGATCGACACGACCGCTCCCTCGACCCCCTCGATATTCGGTCCCGCCCCCAACCCCGGCACCTCGACATCGCCGTCGTGGACCTTCGCAGGCGAGCCGGGTGCGACCTTCGAGTGCCAGTTGGAGCAGGGAGCCTCGATCATCGAGGTCTTCGCCCCCTGCGCGAGCGGCCACAGCTACAACCTCTCGGGCGACGGCACTTACACCTTCGTCGTGGTCCAGATCGACGAGGCCGGCAACCCCTCGCTGGTCTCCACCAACAACTACGTCCTGGACACGGTCGCCCCGGCCGCCCCCGCGGTCACGGCGCCGACCCCCAACCCGGGCAGCGACACCACGCCGGCCTGGACGTTCACCGGCGAGGGCTCCGCCTTCGAGTGCCAGCTCGAGATGACGGGAACCGTCCTCTCGGCCTTCGCTCCTTGCACCAGCGGGGCCGATGTCAGCCTGACCAACGGCGACGGCACCTACACGCTCATAGTCAATGAGATCGACTTGGCGGGTAACCCGTCGCAGATCACGGCCAGCGACTACACCCTGGACACGACCGTCACCGCCCCAGTGGTCTCGGCCCCCTCGCCGAACCCGGGGAACGACAACACTCCCTCGTGGACCTTCACGGGAGAGTCCGGGGCGACCTTCGAGTGCCGTTTCGAGAAGGACGGCAGCGTCGTCTCGCCGTTCGCTCCTTGCACCAGCGGAGACCCCTTGACGACGACCGGCGACGCCTCCTACACCCTCGTTGTGCGGCAGACCGACGCTGCGGGCAACGTCTCGACCGAGGCCTCGAGCGGCTACGACCTCGACACGACGGCCCCCACGACGACGATCCTGTCCGGCCCGTCGGGGACCCACACCGACCCCGACGCGATCTTCACGTTCGAGTCGGACGATCCGACAGCCACCTTCCTCTGCAGCTTCGACGGAGGGCCGTTCACACCATGCACCTCGCCTCAGACCTACACGGGCGTGACGCCGGGCGACCACACCTTCCAGGTCTACGCCGTGGATGCCGCCGGCAACCAGGACTCGACGCCGGAAGCGAGAGATTTCTCGGACGCGGCGCTTCCGAGCCCGAGCCCCAGCCCGAGCGCCTCCACATCGCCAAGCCCGAGTCCCTCGGCTTCCCCGAGCGCGAGCCCATCGCCCTCGCCGAGCCCGAGCGCCTCCGCTTCGCCGAGCGCGAGCCCATCGCCTTCTCCGAGCGAGACTGCGACCCCCAGCCCGAGCGCCTCGCCCACCGTCGAGCCCACGGTCGTACCTACGGACGACCCCACGCCGACCGCGAGCCCATCGCCAACCGCATCCGTCACGCCGGGCCCCCAGCCCACGGTCGAGCCCGACCCCACGGTCGAGCCGGACCCGACGGTCGAGCCGGACCCGACGCCCGAGCCCACCGACGAGCCAAGCCCGGAGCCGACCGATGAGCCCGAGCCGACCCCATCACCGACGCCGACTGCGACCCAGGTCACGGGACCGTTCGGCAGCGGTGGAGCCGGAGGCTTCCCGGGCATCACGGGAACCCTCGGCAGCAGCAGCTCGACCCGGTCCGTCCAGGTCGAGGATGCAGCCGTGACCCCCGCCTCGCCACAGGGCCTCAAATCCGTAAAGAAGGCACTTCAGTCCGGAGCACTGGACGACGAAGCATTAGAGAGCGTCCTACACAAGGTCGCGGAGCAAGGGGCGATAGTGAAGGGCTCGGGTCTGCGTGAGCTCCTAGGGATGGTGCTCGAGGCAGCCGGGAGGTTTGCTTTCCCCTTGATCCTCACCCTGCTGGTGGTCGCTTACCTGCTGGTTCAGCACTGGCTCGACCGTAAGGACCCGAAACTGGCGGTCGCACCGGTGAACGTGAAATACGACCTAGTGAGGTTCGAATGAAGATCGCACGTACCGGCAACGTGCAGCGCTCTGGGGTCGAGATGATCCCGCTCGGCGAGCGGCTCGCGGTCATGGTGCTCATGCGCGGCGGGGTTCGTGGCCACAATGGTCCTGATCTCTCTGTTCGCCCCGAACATCGTCGGACCCGGCTGGACTGACCTCTTGATCGTCTCCGGCGCCTACCTGCTGGCCACGTCGCTGCTCGAGCTCTTCCGCCGGGTCAGTGGAGGCCGCGGATTGTTGCTGGTCGCCAGCATGCTCCTGATCGACGGCGTCTACCTCGCCTGGGTGACCTACGCGACCGGCGGTCCGGATAGCCCGCTACGGGCGCTCGTCTACCTGCACCTGATCGCGGTCACGCTGCTCGCTTCCTACCGGACCGGCCTCAAGATCGCACTGTGGCACTCGCTGATGTTCTTCGTGGCCTTCTACGCACAGCTTGCAGACATCATCCCCCCGCTGATCCCGATCGAGGGGACGCCGGAGCAAGCCGCGGCTGCGTTCAACCACGATGCCGTGATGGATGTCATGGCCTTCTGGGTCGTCGCCTTGGGCACGGCAGCGTTCTCGGCTCTCAACGAGCGTGAGCTTCGCCGGGGCAAGACCGACCTTCAGTCACTTGCAACCATGGCGGCAGATCTCGAAACCATCAATCAGCCCGACGAGGTGGCCCAAGAGCTGCTGGATCGGATCGGGCAGGCCTTCGGGTTCAAGCGTGGCGTCGTGCTAGGGGCCCAGAAGGGCGACCTCGAGGTCATGGCTTGCATCGGCAACATCGCCGATGACGACTTCAGCTTCAGTCGGGACTCCGTGATCCAAAAGGCATGGGCCAACCACTCCCCCGTGGCGGTCAAAGCCTTGAGCCCCGAGTCAGACGAGATGCTCAACCGCCTCATGCCGGACGGGCGCAACGTGATCGTGGTGCCGATGTTCGCGGATAGCCGTCCGATCGGCGTGCTCGCGGTCGAGCAGCCCCACGTCAGGGCCGGGATCGAGCGCAGGATCGTGTCGATGCTCGAGCAGTTCACCGCATACGCCTCGCTGGCCCTTCGCAATGCTTGGCTGATGGGCGAGGTCTGGAAGATGGCCGAGACCGACGCCCTCACAGGCATCGCGAACCGTCGGGTCTTCGAGCGGACGCTGCAGCGTGAAGTCATGCGTGCCAAGCGCGCCGACGAGCCGGTCAGCCTCGTAATGATGGACATCGACCACTTCAAGAAGCTGAACGACGCGTACGGACACCCTGAGGGCGACAAGGTCCTGCAAATGGTCGCCGAACTGCTGTCGACCAGCGCACGCAGCTTCGACACGCCGGCCCGTTACGGCGGTGAGGAGTTCGCAGTGATCCTGCCGACCTGCACCGCGGAGGAGTCGATCTTCATCGCCGACAGGTTGCGTCAGCTCGTGGAGCAGATCGAGTTCAAGACCGGCATCACGGTGAGCGCCGGTGTCGCGACCTTCCCGGTGCACGCAGCCAACGCGACCGAGCTGCTCGGAGCGGCCGACGAGGCCCTGTACGAGTCCAAGGCCGGTGGCCGCAACCGGGTCTCGCGCTCACGCCGGGCCGCGGCTCTCGAAGCGCTCTCCGCACTCGCAGCAGAAGACGACCACACCGACGACCTCGGCAACTACCGGGCGCTCGCCCAGGCCTTCAGCTCGAAGATGAAGGACCTCGAGACCCGTCCCGCCGAGGGATCTAGTCTTCAGCGTCCGCTGAAGCGGGGCTCCCTCTTCTCGACCCAGGCCGTTACGGCCTCGCGCGTGTCCTCGCTCGCGAACATCAGTGACTGACCGATCGATTCGGCGTCTAGGTTCTGCTCTATCGATCGTTCGGGAGCGCGGTTCAGGTTCTCCTTGATGAGCGAGACGGTGCGAGGCGGGAGCGCCGCCAGTCGTTCGGCAAGGTCCTTCACGACCGAGTCGACCTCCGTCGCGTCGCACAGACGGTTCAGCAGTCCGAGATCGGATGCTTGCTGAGCACTGATCGTGTCGCCGAGCAGGGCCAGCTCCTTCGCTTTGTGAAGGGGCAGCAGGCGAGTCAGCGCCCACGAGCCGCCGAAGTCGACGACCAGTCCCCGCTTGACGAACAGCTCGGCGAAGGCCGCCTCGTGCGTGGCGACGATCAGGTCGCAAGCAAGTGCCAGGTTGCAGCCCGCCCCCGCGGCGATGCCCGTCACCCGCGCGATCGTGGGTTTCCTGCACGTCGCGACGGCTCGCGCCACGCTATGGATGCGCTGCATGCGATCGTGCAGCTCGAAGGGTGAAGAGACCATGTTCGCCGGATCGGTGAGGTCCGCGCCCGAGCAGAAAGAGCCGCCCGCGCCGGTGACAACGAGACAGCGGATGTCGGTCGATGCATCGACGCGCTCGAAGGCATCTCCGATCTCGTCGAACATCACTCCGGACATCGCGTTCTTCTTCTCGGGGCGGTTGAGCGTGACGGTCGCGATGGCGCCGTTCTCTTCCCAGAGCAGCGAGTCGTATTCAGCCAACGAAGCCTCCTTTTCCTTAGAACGCGTCGGGTAGATGCTCGAGCTCGACGCGTCCGCCCCGCCACACTATCGACACGATGTCGAAGCGAAGATCGCATCCGCCCGGCCGGGTCTCCGCCAGCCAGCGTCCGGCCGCCCTCCGCAAGCGCGCCTGCTTGACGGGGCCAACCGCCTCGGAAGGCAACCCTCGCCGGGAGCTGGATCGTGCCTTCACCTCGCAGAAGACAACCAGGCGCCCTCGCCGGGCGATCACATCGATCTCTCCCTGGGGGCAGCGGAAATTGCGCGACAGGATCTGGAATCCCAACTTCTCGTAGAGCTCCGCCGCATGGTCTTCTCCAGCCATGCCGAGCGCGCGCCGATCCATGATCGATAACTTAGGAGAAAGGTGCGACGGAGTTCTCTAGCGCTCCATGCCGGGGGGCTGGGGCAGGATGTTCTGGTCCGCGAGTTGGGCCAGCTCCTCTACGTTCAGGTCTCTGAACGTGACGACCCTGACGTGCGATACGAAGCGGGCGGGCCTATGCATGTCCCACACCCAAGCGTCGCTCAACTCAACCTCGAACCACACGCGCGCGCCCGAGTGCCGGGTTTCGACCTTGACCTCGTTCGCGAGATAGAAGCGCCGCTCGGTCTCCACGACGAACTTGAACATCGGGAGCACATCTCTGTACTCCTTGTAGAGCTGAAGCTCCATCTCGGCCTCGTATTTCTCGAGGTCCTCGACGCTCATCCACTCTCCTCAAGGGGGCTCGTCCGGATCAGTTCTGGATCGTCCCAGTCTCGCGCTCCGTGGGGGCGGAAAACACCATCTTCGTCGGTGAAGCCGAGCACTCCGAAGAACGATCTACGGTGGATCTCGCAGGGTCCGTTCGCCTTGAGGGCGTCCCAGTGCTCCCGGGTCCCATAGCCGACGTTCGTGGCGAATCCGTAGGCCGGGAAACGGCGCGAGTAGCGGCGCATCGACCGGTCCCGGGTGACCTTTGCGAGGATCGATGCGGCGGCCACGGTTCGGCTGACCGCATCTCCCTTCTTCACCGCGAGCCCCGGCCACCCCATCCGTTTCAAGCGGAAACCGTCCAGCAGGACGTAGTCGGGTTCGACGTCGAGCGCTTTGACGGCTCGTCGGAGCGCCTGAAGATTGCATCGCTGGAGTCCGTCCCGGTCGATGCGGTCGTGGCGCACGCGGACGACCGAGTAGGCCACCGCCACTTCACGGATCGTGCCGGCAAGGCGTTCGCGCTGGAGAGCGGTGCACATCTTCGAGTCGCGCAATCCCGGGATCTCGATCCCCGCGGGAAGGATGACGGCGGCGGCCACGAGCGGGCCGGCGAGCGCGCCCCTGCCGACCTCGTCGGCCCCCGCCACTCGTGTGAAGCCCGCCTGAAGCAAACGGGATTCCAGCAATCCGCACGCGTCGGTCACGACCGCCGACTCTATCGGAGAAGGCTGATATGAACGGGGACGTGAGTCTCAAAGCCGAACACAGCCCCAAACAAGAGAAGCCGAGCTGGAACTTCGACGAGGGCGAGGAGATCGTCCCAGGCCGACACGCCTTCTCCGCCATCGGGGGCGGAACGAACTACGAGGCTTATCTGGCCTGGGACGACAAGCTCTACGCGCTCGTCGTGCTGAAGATGGTGCGCCCGCATCTGGTCGAGGACGAATCGGCGCTGCGCACCCTTCGGCTCGAGGCTGAGATGCTCGAACGGACGGACCATCCGGTGGTCGTCCGGGGATTCGGGGCCATGCTCGAACCACCGCGACCGCATGTCGTGTTGGAGTTCCTCGAAGGTCCCCATCTTTCGCGGTTGATCAGGAAGTACGGCGCTCTGCCCGTCGAACAGCTTCTGCCTCTGGCTCTGCAACTCTGCTCGGCCCTCCACTATCTATCGACGGAGCAACTGATCCACCTCGACGTAAAGCCGCGCAACATCATCATGGGAGGGCCGCCGCGGCTCATCGACATGAGCGTGGCGAGGAGCTTCGAGCGCGCCAAGAAGATCAAGGGTCATGTGGGCACCGACCTCTACATGTCACCCGAGCAGTGCGTCCCGCGTCCCGAGCAGATCGGGCCTCCGGCCGACGTGTGGGGCTTGGGAGCGACGCTCCTCCACGCCGCCACCGGCGAACCCGGCTGGTCGCGGCCGAAAGGATTCGATCGGGACGATTCCGCCCAGCGTTTCCCCCAGCTCACCCAAGGACCGAAGCCCTTCCCAAAGAAGAAGGTGCCGGGCGATCTGCAAGACGTGATCCTTGCCTGCCTCGAGCCTGATCCCTCGGAGCGCCCGACGGTCGCGGAAGTCGCCGAAGCGCTCGAAGGTGGGGTCTCCGCCCTCCCGCGTCGCCCGGTCCTCGGTCGCCTCCGCCCCCGCCTTCGCTAATCAACTGAGCGGACGCGGGAACGGGGGCCAAAAGGCCCCCGCTCCGTTCCGCTGATGGTCCGCTTCGCTCTTCGTCTACTTGTTAATTGCGTCGCCTTCTGACGAGCATTGCGCCGCTGCCGATCAGGCCCGCGGCCGCGGCCGCCAGCCCTGCGACCCCGGCTCCGGTGAAGGGCAGCTCCGCACCCTCTTCGGGAGCGCCTTGGGCCGCGCCAAGCACGTCGGCACCGTCGTCGGGGTTGTTGTTGATCTGCTCGCCAAGGACCTGATCGTCCGGCTGATCCGCGTTGCCCAGCACGCCGTCATCGGGAGTCGAGGGTCCGACGTCGTCCGTCCCACCCACCGGGTCGGTTGCACCGATCGGGCCGCCCGCGTCGCTCGCCGGAGCGTCATCACCGTTCCCGACGTTGCCGGGGTTCGGCGTTCCCGGCTGGGTCGGAGTGGTGTTTCCGCCGACCGCCCCTGGGGTCGAGTCGTCGTCGCCGTCGGAGCCGCTGCCGGAGTCGTTGCCCGAGCCGGAGTCGTCGCCGGAACCGCTGTCCGAGCCGCCGCTACCCGAGTCGCTGTCGCCCGAGTCGTCCACTGCCTTGTCCTTGGAGTCGTCCTTGCCGGAGTCGTCGCCGGAGCCCGAGCCGTCGTCGCCAGAGCCCGAGTCGTCCTTGCTCGGCTGCTGCGCGGCAACGTCTTCGCTGTCGTCGCCCTTGGATGCGCCGTCGCCCGTGCTGTCGATGCCCGAGCACGAGTCCTTGTCGTTCTTCGTGCCCTGGTTGCCCTCGACCGAAGCGTCGCCGGAGTCGTCCTTGCCGTCGTGGCCGGAGTCGTCCTTGGCCTCGTGGCCGGAATCGTCCTTGCCTGAGTCGCTGGCGCCGGAGTCGTCGTCCTTGTCTCCGTATCCCTTGTCCTTGTCCCCACCACTGCCACTTCCGCTGCCGCCGCTTCCGCTGTCGCCGCCGCCGGAGTCGTCGTCTCCGTCGTCATCGTCCTCGTCGGTCGTGAGCTTGGCGCTCGTGAAGGCCGCCTTGTCCCCCTCGTCCTCGAACGCCGCCGCGGGGCGAGCCCCGATAACGAACAGCGCCAGAAGCGCCACCAGCGCGGCGAAAAGCAAGACGAAACCCCGCCTGTGTCCCCCCACGGGCTCCCCCGACCTTGCCCTTGCCGCCATAGCCACTCGATCCATCTTCCTTGTTCCTCCTTGTCGGAACTACCCAATGCTTTCTTTCAACTACTGTTCGCTGTTAAGTACCCGAGTCCTTGGACCCAAAACCTCCGGAAAGGGATTTTTTGACGGCGCAGAGCCGAAAAGGGCGCGAAAAACAGAGGAATCTGTCGAACCCGACTTGCTAGAGGGTTCCGATGTCTCCGGGGGGCCAGACGATCACGAAGGCGTGGCCGACGACCTTGTCCTCGTCCACCGGGCCGATGCTGCGGGAGTCACGAGAGTTCGAGCGGTTGTCGCCCATGACGAAGATCTTCCCTGCGGGAACCAAGCAGCCCCCATCGGAAGGCTCCATCTCGAGGCGGCGGCAGTCGCTCTCGGTGAGCGTGCCGCTCGACCGGTCCACCCCGCTCCGGATGTAGGGCTCCTCCACCTCGTTCCCGTCCACGAACAGTTGGCGGGGGCGGCCCTCGTACCGAACCGTTTGGCCGCCCACGGCAACGACGCGCTTGATGTAGTCCTCTTCGCCGCTACCCGTACGCATCCCGACAAGCTCCCTCAGGAAGTTGCGCGCGTCGTCGTACCAGGGGACATCGGGAGGCGCGCCGAAGACCGAACGCGCGAAGACGACGACATCGCCGGGGGATGGTTCGCCGATGAGGTAGCTGACCTTTTCCACCAACACGCGGTCCCCCACGTGAAGGGTCGGCAGCATCGAGCCCGAGGGGATGTAATAGGCCTGCAGCACGAACGTCTTGATGATGATGGCGATGGCAAACGCCAGCAGGATCAGCATCGGCAGCTCGGTTACGTGTTTCCAGAACGAGCGTTTCGGCTTCTCCTTCTTTACCGGTTGCTCTTCACCGGCCGCCTCTTCCGAGCTTGGGACGTCCTCGATCACCGTTGGATCGGTCTCGGCCGATCCTTCCGATGCCGGTGACTTGTCATCCGGGGCGCGAGAAACCATGAGTGCAGCCTAGGCGTTTGTTAGAGCGTGCCGATGTCGGCCGGGGGCCAGATCAGAACGAATGCGTGACCCACGACCTTGGACATCGGGATGGGACCGAAATTGCGCGAGTCCTGAGAGTTGCTTCGGTTGTCGCCCATCACGAAGATCTCGCCTTCGGGGATGTCGGTGGGCCCGAATGCGGTCGTTTCGACCCCCGGCGGTAGGTAGGGCTCCGCTATTGGCTCGCCGTTGACGAGGACGCGGCCGTCTCGTCCCTCGACGGTATCGCCGCCGACCGCGATCACTCGTTTTATGAAGTCCTGGGAATCGCCGGTCGGAAAGCCGAAAAGACCTCGGAAGGAATTGAGCACCTTGGTCCACACCGAGGGGTTCTCGGGAGGAGGTTCGATGATTCCGTCGATATCTCGCTCGAACACGATCACGTCACCGTGACCCGGATCACCGAAGCGATAGCCAACCTTTTCCACAAGGACCCGGTCTCCAACCATCAACGTGGGTTCCATCGACGCCGACGGGATGTAGAAGGCCTGCAGCAGGAACGACTTGATCAACAGTGCGATGACGAACGCGACGACAACAAGCACGGGCAACTCGCGCCAGAAGGACCGCTTCTTCTTTTGTGGTTCCTCCGGTGACTGCTCCTCGATCGGGGGAGGCGGAGGTGGAGGTGGAATAGGAAGGGCCGAAGGTGGAGGCGGTGGGGGCGCGGGTGGGCGCGTGAGCCCGGCGCGCGCGTTGTCGGGAAGTGAACGAGTGGGGTGTTCGGGCCCCGGCTGAGAGCTCAAGGGGCCTTATGCCTGTCGCTTCTCTTTGACCTTCGCCTTCTTGCCGATCCGCTCGCGCAGGTAGTAGAGCTTGGCGCGCCGAACGGCGCCCCGGGTCCCGACTTCGATCTTCCCGATCATCGGCGAATGGACCGGAAACGTGCGCTCGACGCCGACCCCGAAGGAGAGCTTCCGAACCGTAAAGGTCTCGGACAACTGGCTCCCACGGCGGCGGATGACGATCCCCTCGAAGACCTGGATGCGCTCGCGCTCGCCTTCCACGACGCGGACGTGAACCTTCACGCTGTCGCCGGGGCGGAAATCCGGGAGGTCGTCGCGCAGATAGGGGCGCTCGACAAGGTCGGTCGGGTTCATCTCCTACTCCTTTGCATGTGTCCTGCGCCGCCAGTCACGACGGCATATGTAGCCCGGACGGGATTCGAACCCGTGATCTCCGCCTTGAGAGGGCGGCGTCCTTGGCCAACTAGACTACCGGGCCTTGTGGGAAAGCTGGGGCGCCTGGACTCGAACCAAGACTAACGGAACCAGAATCCGCCGGGCTACCAATTACCCCACGCCCCAAAGGGGCACTGAGGATATCAGCGCGTCCCTAAAGGATGGCCGAGATCACCTCGATCCCAGCCGCCCGCAGCGCGGGGACGAGCAGACGGGCGAAGGGATGCTCTTCCTCGGCATCCAGGTCGGCCGGGTCGGCGATCTGGATGACCCTCGTCGATCCCGAGCCCAGCACCTCAGCCTCCGAGGTGATCCGTCCGACGACGGTTAGGGCCCCCACGATGGCGCTCCTCGGCACCGTGATGCGGATCGGGCGGCCGGGACCGCTCTCGGGACTTGCCGAACGCATCGCCCTCGCGACATCGCGTGCCGCGCGCTGCGACGTCACGTCCACCGCGGCCGGGGCGAGCTCGAGTGGATACGTCAATGCGTTGGCCAACAGGAACGCCGTGCCGTCGGTCCAGGCGCGGAAGTTCGTCTCGCCGGAAAAGAGAACGACCCGGCCCGTGCCGAGAGCTTCGTCGACCAACGCGGCCGAGCCCATCAGCGGCTCGGTCCCGTCGGCGTACCCCGAGAACCAGAAGGCCGGCGACTCGGACGGATAGGTGCCCGCGTTCGTGCCCGTCGTCGACGGGGCCAGCACCTGCTCTCCGAGGTTGTAGAGATAGGCCCACTCCGATGCCCCCAGGGTCACGGGGCTGTTCTGCGACAGACCGATCCGGAACTGCGTGCCGGGCACGTCGAGGCCCGATGCGCTCGTCAATCGCGAGCTGGTGAGGCCGTTCGCGACCGCGAAGGGCGTGCCGCCACTGCCCCCCGGCCGGGCGGTACCGACGTAGATGCCGCCCGCGTCGATCCAGGAGCTGATGCTGTCGGCGGCGGGCCGCAGCTCGCTCGTGCTCCCCCCGCCGACCAACAAGACGTCGTAGCTATCGAGCGCCCCGGTCAGGATGTCGGCAACCGTCAGCTCGGTGTGGGGCAGCTTCCAGGCTTGTTGGAGCAGATACCTCTGGTGTCCCTGCGACTCGCCCCCCGCGAGCGACTGGAACACGGCGATCTTCGGTTGCTCGAATGAAACGCCGGTGGGCGCCTGACCCTCGGACGAATGGATCGTCAACTCGAACTCGTCCGCGGCCCCCCGGAGCGCCTCGGCCGATGCACCGGCCGGAACGACGAACGACCCCGCCGGCAGCTCACCTTCATCCGTCGCGAGTCGGTGAACCGGGACGTCGGCGCGTGCCAGCGACAGCGCGCCGGCGACCGCCCAACCTGTGTCGCCCTCGAACCAATAGAAACCGCCCGCGCCGGGGTCGCGCTCGACGGATCCTGATGGGGCCTCTTCGACGCGTGTGGCTTCTGGCTCGAGTTCGTCGGCGGTAAAGGTCGCGTCCACGTTCGCCAGCAGCGCGTTCGACCACGAGGTCACGTCGTAGAACTCGTAGACCGCCGGATAGGGCTGCTCATGCAGGATGGCCTGGATCCAGCGCTTCTGCGGTTGGGCCATCGGGATCCAGTAGGAGCCCTCGGCAACCACGCCCTCCTGCGAGCCGAAGCCGTAGGAACCGAGCTCGTCGACCTCGAGGTCTTCGTCGAGGCGGTAGACCTCGACGCCCATGTGCATCAACCTGCCGACGAGCCGATCGACGTCGGAGATCGCGCTCCCGCGGCTGAGGAAGTAATGCCGCACGCTCAGGTCGGCCGGAAGGTGGTTGGCGACCTCGGCATCGGGCGCGATGACCTCGTTGGGTTCGAGCTCTCCCTTGGCTCCGGCCTCGAGCGCTTCGGAATGGGCCTCGTGATACTGCGTGAGGATCTCTTCCTTGTGCGCCGCGACCTGCTCGATCGTTGCCCAACCCGCGACGACGTGCTCGATCCAGCGCTGCCGGTCGGTGTCGCCCGTGCCTTTCTCGAAGACGAGTCCGGCTGCAGTGAAGCCGGTCGCCATGAACGGAGTCATGCGGCACATGCAGAACAGATCGTAGGTCGCGTAGTTGAAGTAGTTCCAGTTAGAGGATCCGTCGGAGCGCGGGACTCGAACTCCTGCGTGATGGCGGGCGCGAAGAAGTCATTTATCCAATGCAGCTCCTGCGAGCTCACCTCGTGGTGGGCGGGATCCGCGAACGGCGGGAAGAAGAAGCCATCGGTGCCCATCTCATGGGCATCGATGATCATCACCGGCGGGTACTCAAGAAGGACGTTGAGCTTCCCCGGGGTCTCCTGCTGGGAGACGCGGAACCAGTCACGGTTGAGATCGAAGTCGAAGTTGTTCGTGCGGCGATAGACGTCGCGCCCATCGGGGTTCTGCGTCGTGATGACGCCGACGACGACGTTGTCGAGGATCTGATCGACGTGACAGTCGGTCCGAGCCGCAAGGTCGTACAGGATCGTCAACGAGGAATCGGCGCCGGATGTCTCGTTGCCGTGCGTGTTGCCGATGTACCAGACGATCGCCGGGTTCTCCGCAGCGATCGCTGCGGCCTCCTCTTCGCTCGTGACGCGCGGGTCGCGCAGCTCCTTCTGGCGCGCGGCGATGGCGTCCACGTCTGCGAGGTTCTCGGGGGTGCCCACCAGCGAGTAGTACATGGGCGTCCCGCCGTTCGACTCGGCGAACTGCTCCGTGATGACTCGATCGCTCTCTTCGTCGATCGCCGTCACGTAGTCGTTCAGCTCGGGGGTGAGGGCTCGTCTGTGGGGCCACCCGACGATGGCGCTCTCCGGCGAGGTGATGCCCGCGGCATAGGCCGGCTCATCCTCGCATTCGGCCGCCCCCGCCATCTGAGGTGCGACCAACACTCCGAGGAGAATCAGGACTACGGCCGGCACGCGACCGAGACGTGCGTTCATAGATGGACCCCTCCCTTGCCTTGGTTGAACCCGCGAGGGGTTATTACGCCGTCAGAGGCTGACAAACCTCCTATTCCGGGAGAAAGCCCTTCAGCCCGAGGCTTGGAGCCGGGCGAGAGTTTTCTCGCGCCCCAGGATCTCGAGGGACTCGAACAGCGGCGGGGACACGAGGGTCCCGGTGATCGCGGCCCGGATCGGCTGGAACGCCTGCTTCGGCTTGAGCTCTCGCTGCTCGGCGAGGGTCCGCAAGGCTTCTTCGATGGCCGTCGTGGTCCATTTCTCTAGGGAACCCAACGCGGCGGCGACCTCGGACAGGTATTCCTCTTGGCCCGCCAGCGCCTTGGCCGCCTTGTCGTCGGGGGTGGGCTCCTCGAACAGGAACCGGACCATCGGCGGGGCCTCGGTGAGGCGCTTCATCCGCTCGGTGAGCAGCGGCGCAACCTTCTCGAGGGTGGCCACATCGGCGGCGATGCCCTCTTTCTCGCAGAAGGGCAATAGCTCGCGCGCGAGCCGGGCCGGATCCATCGTCTTGACATAGTGCAGGTTCACCCACTCGAGCTTCGCCACGTCGAACGCAGCCGGGTTCTTGCCGACACGATCGAGCGAGAACCGTTCGATCAGCTCGTCAACCGAGAAGATGTTGGTCTTGTCGTCGTAGCTCCAGCCGAGGAGCGCGAGGTAGTTGACCATCGCCTCGGGCAAAAAGCCTTGCTCCCGGTATGCGCCGACGGCGACGTCGCCCCACCTCTTCGAGAGTGGCTTCCCCTTCTCGTCTACGAGCAGCGGAAGGTGCGCAAAGACGGGGTCGTCTTTGATGCCCAATGCCCGGCGGATCAATATCTGCCGCGGGGTAGATGCCATCAGGTCGTTGCCCCGCACCACGTGGGTGATGCCCATCAAGTGGTCGTCGACCGTCACTGCGAGCATGTAGGTCGGCGACCCGTCCGAGCGCAGGATCACGAAGTCGGGGGTGCGGCCCATGTCGGTCGAGATCTCGCCGAGCACTTCGTCCTGGAACGTGATCGTGCGATCGGGAGGCACGATGAACCGGATCGAGGGGGCCGCGCCCTCGGCACGTCTGGCGTCCGCGATCGCGCGGTGATCGGGGCGCCGGTTCTCGGCTCTCGCCTTTGTCCTCTCGGCCTCGATGTCCTCGGGCGTCGCGTAGTCCTCGTAGGCAAAGCCCTCGTCCACGAGACGGCGGGCGTACTCCCGGTAGATGTCGAAGCGTTCGCTCTGACGATACGGACCATGAGGCCCTCCGACCTCGGGGCCCTCGTCCCACTCGAGCCCGAGCCACCGCATGTCGCGCAGCACGGCTTCGTAGTTCTCGTCCGTCGCACGACTCGCATCCGTATCCGCGATCCGCAGCACGAACTTGCCACCGTGATGACGGGCAAGCAGCCAATTGAACAGCGCGGTACGCGCATTTCCGACATGGATGGACCCACTCGGAGCGGGCTCGATTCGCGTTCTGATCTCCGGCATCACCGGAGACTATCGGCTACTTGAAGTCGGCTATCTGGGTTTGGGGGTTGAAGCGTCCGTCGAAGTAATGAGTGTCGGCGCGGCCGGTGCCCTTAAGTCGGTAGAGACTCAGGCCTCGGGCCGAGCCGTTGTCGTTCGTATAGATCAGGCCGTTGTACCAATAGCCGGACCACACGTCGGGGATCATGCCCTCTTCGTAGTCGAGGTAGTAGGCGATCTCCTTGGCGTTCGCCGGATCGCTGAAGTCGATGATGGACAGACCTGCGTTGCGGTAGCCGGCGGCAACGACGTACCTCTTCGGGTCCTTCATCGGGATCACGTTGTAGTTGTGCGTCGTGCACGCCATGTAACCGGCTTCTTCCGTCGTCTCGGGCAGTGCGCGACGCGGGATGTTGTAGTAGCCGAGTAGTGCCGGCGAAGTGGGGTCGGAGATGTCGTAGAACCACATCGCCCCGATCGGCGAGGGCCTCTCCCCCACGCACGTTCCGGTCGTCGACCCGGCGAACTCGTCGCCGATGACCATGATCTTGCCGTCCCATGTGATCGCGGTCGAGTGGTGGATCTGGATGCCGGGGTTGTAGATCCTCGAGATGATCGTCGGGTTCGCCGGGTCACTGATGTCCCAGATCTGCGACTCGGTGATGCACGCGACCGCGGCGATCTTCTTCTCGGGGAACACGGTCGTGTCGTGGCACCCGATCGCCGGCGACACGTCGGGCGTCGATACGACCTTCGCTTTCGTCGGATCGTTGAGCGGGACCTCGACGACCGAGATCTTGCGATGCCCCACCACGTTGCAGTCCGCCGACTGCGCGAGCGGATACGACTTGATGTACAGGTACACCGAGCCCTTGCCTGGCACCAGCGTGTGCGTGTGGGACCCGCATTCGGTCGTGACGAACTTCACCTGGCGGATCTGCTTGGGATTCGAGATGTCGATGATCCGGATGCCTTCTTTGCCCGCCGAGTCGTCGGTGTCGTTGCAGCCGGGAAGGTTGCCCTGCGACCCGCCGTCGAGCGAGACGAAGGCAAGGTCGCCCCACACCGAGATGTCGCCCTGGGCCCCAGGACAGTTGTGGAAACCGATCTGCTTCAGAAAGGGCTTGCGCTCGAGGATGCGGAACAACGACGTGCCTTGATAGCCCCCGGCAACCAGCAGGTCGCCCTGGAAAGCCATGTCCGAGCCGTCGGCAAACGCGTCCTTGCCCATCGAGATGGGCACCTGCGCGATCTGATCGATGTTGTCCGAGTGGATGTCCTCGCCATGTGTGGCCCCGGCCGAACCGCCGATCAGCCCGCCCAGTACCAGTACCGCCGCCAGGGCGAGCGCGATCTTGCGCATGCTGCCTCCCAGATTGCCCGAGATGTCCTAGGGAGTAATTAGGCAGAGACCCGTCCGGCTCCTGCCCCGGTGATGGAGGTCAGGCGACGAAGTCGAGCCAGTCGAGGTATTTCTCATCGCGGCCGTGGACTATCTCGGTGTAGCGCTGTTGCAGGGCCTGGGTTATCGGGCCGGGCTCGAAGGTGCGGCCGTCGACCTCGCGGATCGGAATCACCTCGGTCGCGCTGCCCGTCAGGAAAATCTCGTCTGCAGTGTAGATATCGACGCGTGTGAGCGAGGTCTCGTGCACCGGGGTGCCCTGGTCCTGCGCGATCTTCATAACGGACTCACGCGTGATGCCCGGAAGGGGGCCGTCCACGAGGGGCGGCGTCATGATCTCGCCACCGCGCACGATGAAGATGTTCTGGCCCGTCGCCTCGGCGACCCGTCCGCTCGGGTTGAACATCAATGCCTCGTCGAAACCCGCCTGGGTCGCCTCGAGCTTTGCCATCGACGCGTTGATATATGCGCCCGTCGCCTTGGCCGTGGGTGGGATGACGTTGGGGTCGTTCCGACGCCACGAGGAGAAGGTGACGCGCACGCCCTTCGTGGCTGCTTCGTCGCCTAAGTAAGCGCCCCACGCCCACACGGCGATCGAGACGTCCACAGGGTTCAACGCCGGGTTGACCCCCATCTCGCCGCCGAAGCCCCGATAGGCAAGCGGCCGGACGTAACACTCCTTTAGGTCGTTCGCGCTGATCACCTCAAAGGTTCCTCGGATCAGCTCGTCGACGGAGTAAGGGATCTCCATCTGGAAGATCCGCGCCGAGCGCTCCATGCGCAGGTAGTGATCGCGCAGGCGGAAAACCGCAGGTCCGCGCTCGGTCTCGTAGCAACGCAGCCCTTCGAAGACCCCACTCCCGTAGTGCATCGCATGGGTCAGGATGTGAACGTTGGCGTCGTCCCAGTTGACGAGCTCACCGTTCATCCAAATCTTGTCGACGGGCTCTATCGGCATCGATTTCCCCCTAGTCCTGCAGCGAGATCAGGCGCGCATCCCGCATGCGGGCCTGCTCCACTATCCGGTCCAGTACATCCTGCGGTATCTGAGTATCAACTGCCATTCCCATGAGTGCTTCGCCACCCTGCGTCTGGCGTCCTACCTGCATATTCGCGATGTTCACACCGGCCTCGCCGAGCAGGCTCCCCACGATCCCGACGATGCCGGGCCGGTCCTCGTAGCGTAAGAACACGATGTGCGGGGCGAAGGCCATGTCGAGCTCATAGCCGTACACCCGCACGAGCCGCTCGCTGTCTTTCTTGCCGACGAGCACTCCTGCCACCGACACGTCCTCGCCCCGGCTGGAAGCATGGACTTCGATCAGGTTGACGTAGTCGAGGCTGAGCGAGGACTTCGACTCCTCGACCGAGATACCGCGCTCCTTAGCCATGAGCGGAGCGTTGACGAACGTCACGGGTTCCAGAACGAAGCTCGCGAATGCTCCCTTGAGCGCCGACAAGGTGAGCGCGCGAGTGTCGTGCTCTGCGATCGCGCCGTGGTACTCGAATCGAAGAGCCTGGATGCCGCCCCCCGCCAGTGCGACCGCGACGCGGCCCAGCCGTTCGGCGAGACCCATGTACGACTTGACCGCTTCGGGTATGTCGGGCCCGACCTCGACGTTGACCGCGTAGGGCACGAACTCGCCCCTGAGCGCGAGCAACACCTGCTCTGCGATCGCCAGTCCAGCCTTGTCTTGTGCTTCCGCAGTCGATGCACCGAGGTGTGGGGTGACCACGACGTTTGGGATGCCGAAGAGCTGATGATCCGTCACCGGCTCCTCGTCGAAGACGTCGACGGCGGCACCACCTACTCTCCCGTCCTTAAGAGCGGCGACGAGCGCGTCTTCATCGATGAGCCCGCCCCGAGCTGTGTTGACTATCCGGATGCCCGGCTTCGCCGCCTCCAGTTCGCGGCGGCCGATGATCCCTAAAGTCTCCGGCGTCTTGGGCAGATGGATAGTCAGGAAATCGGCTTGGCGAACGACCTCCATCACGTCGTCTACGAGCTCCACCCCCATCTGGGAAGCTCGGCCCGGCCCAACGTAAGGGTCGTACGCGACGAGCTTCATCCCGAAGGCGCTGGCGCGCTGAGCAACGAGAGTGCCGACGCGGCCGAGGCCAACGATCCCCAAAGTCTTTCCGTGTAGCTCGACGCCCTGATAGCGCTCGCGCGCCCACTCCCCTCCAATTAATGCCGAGTGAGCCGCCGGGACGTTGCGAGCCTGAGCGAGCATCAACGCCATGGTGTGTTCTGCGGCCGAGAGGACATTGGACTGAGGAGCGTTGACGACGAGCACCCCGTGACGCGTGGCCGCCGGGACGTCGATGTTGTCGAGCCCGATGCCGGCCCGACCTACGACCTTGAGATTCTCGGCCCGGTCGAACACGGCTGCGTCCACCTTCGTTGCGGAACGGATCACCAAGCCGTCGTAGTCGCCGATGATCTCGGCCAACTCTTCCGGACTCAGTCCGGTGCGCTCGTCGACCTCGAGGCTCTCGCGCAAGCGCTCGAGCCCCGCCACAGCCAGCTTCTCGGTAACGAGGACCTTCATGCAGGGATGCTACCGGCCCCCGAAGGCCCACTCGATATCCGCATTGCCGGTCATGGGAGGCGAGCGTAGCCTTTTGGGATGGTTCGATTCTTTGTTGGTGCCGCCATCATCGTTCCGTACTTGGCCGGTGGCGTACTCGTGGGTTTCGGGGAGAGGAACGAGAACGCCGGTCTTTCCTTTATCGGGCTTGGGCTTATCGGGATCGGGGTCGTAGCCACGTTCGTCTTGCCGGGCCGGTTCGAGTCCAAGCAGCGCAGTGACTTTGGGAAGCTCGCCCCGAGCCTGGGGATGTTCTACATGGACGACGACCCCTACGGGCTGGCTCAACTCGACTTCGAGTCCTTCCGGGGCAAGAGGGGCGCGAGCGCGATGGTGCTGGAAGGCGACTGGCACGACGTACCGATGAAAGGGTTCGCCTTCCGCTATCTCGAACAATGGAACGACGCGGAGGGCGATCGCCACACGACAGCAGTCACCAGATCGTGCGCGCTGGCTCAGATGACGAAGCCGCTCCCGCAGCAACTACCGGAGGGCCTTGCAATGTGGGTGCACTCGGCGCCGAAGAGATGGAAGTTCGAAGTCTCCTCCGACAAGGTGCTGTGCATTGCCGATGATTTCGTCGACCCCGACGAGATACGCACGCTCTTCGACGCACTCAAGAGCTTCGTCGATCAGATCCAGGCGGAGTACGGCCCACCCGTGCCGCCGACCATGCACCAGATCCCGGTTACATGAGAGGCTGGACTATGCCTTCTTCGTTGCGCGCGGCCGCGGTCGCCCTGACTCTTTTCGCCGCGTCTGCTCTGGGCGGGCCCAGCGCCGGCCGGCGGAACCTGCGCGGTCGACGGCACAACCTTGACCGTCCTACCGACGGCGGGCCTGGACGAGACTCATATAGCCCGCCGGGCAGATGGCGCCATCACGCTTGATGGGACCCAGTGCCCGGGCGCCACGGTCACATCGATCGACCTCATCCGGGTCGTCGACGAAACCACGAGCGGGATCGATGTCTTCTTGGAGTTGGCCAACGGGGGCTTCGCCCCCGGCGCGACCTCGGAGACCGGTACTTCGGAGATCGAGTTCGAGATATCGACCATTCCGGAAGGCGACGACTACGACGCTTTGCGTATCGACGGCTCCGATCAGGCCGACACGATCACCGTAGGTACGGAGGGCATCGGCCTGAACTCCGATAACGACGCAGACATAACTGTCGTTGCCGGCTATCCCGACCTCAGGATCCGAGTCCAAGGGTTCGGGGGCAACGACATCCTCAGCTCTCGGGGCGGCGCGGGAACCGGAGATGATCGCGGGATCGGCGTCGACATGTTCGGAGGAGACGGCGACGACAAGATCACGAGCGGCGGCGGAGGCGACCGGGTCGAAGGAGGGCCGGGCGCCGATGCGCTAGAGGGGGGCGACGACTCCACCGGCTATTCCTGGGACGTCATCGCCTACGACAGCTCGCCCGTGGGGGTGACCGTCGATCTCGAGGCCGGGACGGCAAGCGGTGGAGACGCAACGGGCGACACGTTCAGCGGCTTCGACACCATCTACGGCAGCTCGTTCGACGACAAACTGAGCGGCGACGGCGAGGTGAACTCGCTGCTCGGCGGCGACGGTACGGATCAGCTCGTCGGCAAGGGCGGGAACGACTACCTCGAGGGCGGCTTGCTCGGCGATTCCATGAACGGAGGAGAGGGCTTCGATTCGATCAATTACTACGGCTCACAGGAGCCGTTGCACGTCGACCTGGGGGCCGGGACGGTCTCCGGTGGTGAGGGCGAGGGAGACACACTTGCCGGCATCGAGGAAGTCGCCGGGAGCCCGTTCGACGACGTGCTCATCGGTGACGACGGACCCAACGAGCTCGAGGGCTATTTCGGGAACGACCTCATCCAGGCTCTGGGCGGCAACGACTTCTTGTCCGGCAAGCAGGGCGACGACCGTGAGGAGGGAGGCGACGGAAACGATCGTTTCTCGCAAGAGGTGGAGCTCGACGGAGCAGACTCGATCGACGGCGGCCCCGGCTTCGATGGAGTCGATTACTACGGGCGCAGTCAACCGATCGCGATGTCCGCCGACGGGGTAGCGAACGACGGCGAATCGGGAGAAGGCGACAACCTGATCGGGATCGAGGAACTCGGTGCGTCCGACGGCAACGACGTGATCACGGGATCAACAGGAAAGGACAAGATCAGCGGCCGGGGTGGAGACGACGAGCTCGACGGCAGCGCGGGCAACGACAGGCTGATCGGCGGACCCGGCAAGGACACCCTCAGAGGAGGCCCGGGCAAGGACACCTGTCTTGTCTCAAAACAAAAGAACGTCGATAAAGCGATCAGCTGTGAGGTCGTGATCAAACGAAACAACATGTGAGCAACATTCTCTTCGTCGCCGCACTCGCGTTCTCTCTTCTTCCGGCCGCCGCCGGTCTCGGCAGCTACGTGTTCGCGGAGGGTTCGACTCTCACAGTAAGGACGGCCAACATCGCCTTCATAGGGCGCTCCGGTGACGTCATAACGGTCAACGAAGAGCCATGCGCGAACGCCACGGTCGCCAACGTGGACGAGATCGTGCTCGTCGACACGAGCCCGGACGGCGGGGCCGAGATGGGCATCTCGCTGGCGAACGGTCCGCTTGGGCCGGGCGCTACGCCCGAGACCGTCGGGACGTCGGAGATCGAGCTCACCTTGCGGCCCGGCCCCCGGGGTGACGACTACGACTCGCTCAGCATCGGCGGTAGCGAAGCCGCCGACACGATCACGGCCGGCAGCGAGGGTCTCGCGCTCAACGACGATGAGGACGTCGATGTGATCGTCGCCGACCACTACAAGATCCTTAGCGTGTCCTCGCTCCTTCACGGCGGAGACGACACGGGTACTGGTCAAGGTGGTCATGGAACAGGCGGGCCGCGCGCCGAGGGGATCCGCTTCATCGGTGGAGACGGCAACGATTCGCTGACCGGCTCGCCGGGCTCGGACCAGTTGGAAGGGAATGCCGGAGCCGACGCGATCGACGGTGGGGCCGACGAGGCCGGCTACTTCGGTTGGGACGTAGCCGACTACACGTACTCGCCGGCTGCGGTGCAGATAGATCTCGGTTCCGGAACCGCGTCGGGAGGTGACGCCGAGGGGGACACGATCACCGGCGTCGACTCGATCTTCAGCTCCGAGTTCGACGACGTGTTGGCGGGCGACGATGGCGCTAATTTCTTTGGCGGCGACACCGGGGGCAGCGACACCATTTCGGGACGCGGGGGGAACGATTTCCTCGAAGGTAGCTCGGGAGCGGACACCCTGGATGGCGGTGATGGTTTTGACGACGTCGAGTATCAGACATCGCCCGGCGGCGTAACGGTCGACCTGGCGGCTGGCACCGGTTCAGGGAGCTTCGCCGAGGGGGACTCCATCATGAACGTTGAGGGGCTGGCCGGATCGCAATTCAAGGATGTCCTATTGGGCACGGATGATGTGAACACGATCCAGGGCCGCGACGGCAACGATGAGATAGATGGCCGCGGAGGCGACGACCTCATCTATGGCGACCAGGGCAACGACCGGGAATCTGGCGGAGCGGGGGACGACCACTTCGCTCAAGGAGTCGCCGGCAGCGGCCGGGACGTCATCGACGGCGGGGACGGCTCAGACTTCGTCGAGTATCACGGCCGGGGCAATCCCATACACATCTCGGGGGACGGAAAAGCCAACGACGGCGAGGCCGGGGAACGAGACAACGTGATCTCTATCGAGGAGTACGGAGCGTGTGACGGCAGCGATCGAGTGAGCGGCGGCTCGGGCCCAGATGTGCTCAAGGGTAGGCCGGGCAATGATCGCCTAACCGGCAACGCGGGGGACGATCGCTTGGTCGGCGGCCCGGGCGCAGACGTCTTGAACGGGGGGCCGGGTAAGGACACTTGCCTCGTCTCCAAGACGGCGGGCAAGGATGAAACGATCGGCTGCGAGACCGTAATCAAACGCAACAATATGTGAGCAACGTTTGACAGTGAAGCGCGGAGGCCGCCGTAAGGCGGCCGCAGAAAGTCAGTCAAATGTTGCTCATGTGAGCAACGTCTAGCCCAGGGCTTCCACCACGTGGTCGATGCAGCGCGTGAGTGACTCGACGTCGTCGGGTTCAACCGCCGGGTACATGCCGATGCGGAGTTGGTTGCGACCGAGCTTGCGGTAGGGCTCGATGTCCACGATGCCGTTAGAGCGCAGCGTGGCGGCGACCGTCGCGGCATCGACCCCCTCGAAGTCGATCGTTGCTACGACATGGCTGCGCATCGCTGGGTCGTTCACGAACGGGGTCGTGTAGTCCACCTTCTCAGCCCACGTGTAGAGGATGTCGGCGGAGCGAGCCGAGCGGCCCACCGACCACTCCAGCCCCCCTTGGGAAAGCATCCATTCGAGTTGCTCGACCATGAGGAAGATGGTCGCGAGTGCCGGCGTGTTGTAGGTCTGCTCTTTGCGTGAGTTCTCGAGCGCGACCTTGAGGTCAAGGCTGGGAGGGATGTAGCGACCGGATGCCGCGATCGTCTCGATCCGCTCGAGCGCCGCCGGCGAGCACAGCGCGATCCACAGGCCTCCTTCAGACCCGAACACCTTTTGCGGTGAGAAGTAATAGACGTCGAACTCGAGTGGGTCGACGGGCAGGGCTCCTGCTGCCGAGGTCGCATCCACGGCGGTGAGGCCAGTGGGCGAGACCCGCCGGATCGGCATCTCCACTCCGGTAGAGGTCTCGTTCTGCGTCAGCGCGTACAGGTCGACCGCTTCATTGGGCTGTGGTTGCGGATGTGCGCCGGGCTCGGACTCGATGATCTCCGGGATCGGAGAGGTGTGGGACCTGCGCGCTGCGCGGCGCACTTGCCGGAGAACTCTCCGAAAACGAGGTGCTGGCTCTTGTGGTCGATCAACGCGTAGGCCATTGCGTCCCAGAACAAGGTGGCTCCGCCCAGACCGAGCACGACCTCGTACGAATCGGGCAGCGCGAAGAGCTCTCGCAACCCCGAGCGCAATCGGCCAACCTTGCTCCGCACGGGCGCTTGGCGATGGCTCGTACCGAGGAATGACGAGCCGGTCGCCGCAAGCGCAGCAAGCGATTCGGGGCGGACCTTGGAGGGCCCGGACCCGAATCTGCCGTCACTCGGACGCAGGTCCTGCGGGATGACGATCTGCTCTTCCATTAGTGTGCGGCATCATGCCGCAAAATCGCCTGTCCACCCGCGTAAGCAACATCACCGAGTCGTCCACTCTGGCGATCGACTCCAAGGCGAAGGCGCTGAAGCTCGCCGGCGAGAACGTCATCGGCTTCGGCGCGGGCGAGCCAGACTTCCCCACCCCCGAACACATCGTCGCGGCGGCCGCGGAGGCTGTCGGCAACCCCAAGTACCACCACTACACGCCTGCAGGCGGCCTGCCCGAATTGCGGGCCGCCGTTGCCACGAAGACGCAGCGTGATTCCGGCTACGCGGTCGAGCCCCAGCAGGTGCTCATCTGCAACGGCGGCAAGCACGCTCTGTTCAACGCGTTCACCTCCATCCTGGACGAGGGCGACGAGGTGCTGCTTCCCGCGCCCTACTGGGTCAGCTATCCCGAAATGATCAAGCTCGCCGGGGGCGTTGGCGTCGAGCTCCCCACCACAGAGGCCACCGGCTTCCAGGTCGATCTCGACCAACTCGAGCGCGCCGTGACCGAACGCACGAAATGCATGGTGTTCGTGTCGCCTTCGAACCCGACGGGCGCGGTCTATCCCCCGGAGGATGTCGAGGCCATCGGCAAGTGGGCCGCGGAGCGCGGCATCTGGGTCGTGACCGACGAGATCTACGAGCATCTCGTTTACGGGGACAGCGTCTTCACCTCGATGCCGGCAAGAGTCCCGGAGCTGGCAGATCGCAGCATCGTGATCAACGGCGTCGCGAAGACCTATGCGATGACCGGATGGCGCGTGGGCTGGATGATCGGGCCGGCCGACATCGTCACGGGGGCCGCGTCCCTTCAGAGCCACACGACCTCTAACGTCTCTAACGTCGCTCAGGCAGCAGCGCTAGCCGCCGTCACCGGAGACCTTTCCGCCGCGCACGAGATGCGCGTCGCGTTCGATCGCCGGCGGATCACGATGCACAAGATGCTGAACGACATCAACGGAGTCGTCTCCTACGAGCCGCAGGGCGCGTTCTATTGCTTCCCCTCGTTCAAAGACGTCCTCGGGCGTGAGATCGGCGGCCGCAAGGTGACCAACGACAACGAGTTGGCCGCGGCCATCCTTGAAACGGTCAAGGTCGCTATCGTGCCCGGCGACGGATTCGGAGCACCGGGCTACGCGCGGCTCAGCTATGCACTCGGTGACGACGATCTGGTCGAGGGTGTCACTCGGATCGCGGAGTTGCTCGCATAGCCGCTGTCCTAATCGGTCTGGCGGCCGGGTTCTTCAGCGGCCTGATCGGGGTCGGCGGCGGCACCGTCATGATTCCCCTGCTCGTCGCCTTCACCGCGACGACCCAACACCAGGCCCACGCAACTTCTCTCGCGGCGATCGTTCCCATCGCTGCGGCGGGAACGATCCCGTTCGCGCTCGAAGGCAATATCGACATCGGCATCGCGATCGCGCTGACGGTGGGGACGCTCATAGGTGCGCCCTTGGGAGCGCGCCTCATGGCCGGCACCGCCGAGGGAACGCTGAAGGTCGTGTTCGGTCTGTTCATGATCGCCGTCGGCGTCCAGATGTTCCTGACATGAGCGTCGAACTCGCGCTGAGGGATCGCGGCCGTCGGCGTGATCGTCGGGATCTTCTCGGCTCTGTTCGGCGTCGGCGGCGGCATCCTCATGGTCCCGTTCATGGTCGTCATTCTCGAGGAGAGCCAACACCTCGCCGAGGGAACCTCTCTGCTGGTGATCGTCCCGACTGCATTAGCCGGCGCGATCGCCCACCACCGCAGGGGTTACGTGAAGCTCGAGCTGGCCGCCCGCATGGCCGCCGGCGGAGTCTTCGGCGCGCTAGCCGGTGGTTTCTTGGCTCACGAACTCGACCCGGATTCGCTCCGCAAGGGGTTCTCCGTATTCGTGGCAGTTATGGGAGTTCGGATGGCAGCTCAGGGTCTCAAGGAAGGAAGGACTAAGGGGACCGAGGCGACCTAGCCGCCTACATATTGTTGCGTTTGGCGTAGTCGCTCGTGTCTCGGCCTGAGTCCTTGAGGCTGTTGCCTTGGGGCTCACCGGTCAGCTCGCAGGCACTGGTGGTCTCCGCCCCGAAGCACTCGTCCGATCCCGCGCCGCCGTTCAGCGTGTCGTTCCCATCGAACCCGTCGAGACCGTCGTCGCCGTCGCGGCCCTCGATGATGTCGTTGCCGAGATCTCCGTAGAGGTAGTTGCCGACCTGGTTGCCGAAGAGCACGTCGTCGAAGAGTGAGCCCAGCACCTCCTCGATCGCGGTGAGCACGTCGTCGCCTTGCCCGGTCGCGGTCCCGCTGCCGAGGTCCACGCTCACGCCCATCGGCGCGTAGTAGTAGTCGACGATGTCCTGTCCACCGGCTTGACCATCTACGACGTCGTTGCCCGGGCCCGGCTCGAAATAGTCGGCGCCGTCGCCACCTACCAAGGTGTCGTTCCCGAGGTAGCCGACCAGGACGTTGTTCCCGCCGTCCCCGGTGAGGGTGTCGTCGAACAAGGACCCCAACAAGCCCTCGATCCCGGCGAGAGTGTCGTTGCCCTCGCCCGAGGCGGTGCCGCTCGCGAGGTTCGCGTTCACGCCGCGGGTCGCGGACTCATAGAGCACGATGTCGTGGCCGGCGCGCCCGTCGATGTGGTCGTCTCCTTCGAGCCCGTAGAAGAGAGTGGCGTTGGCATCCCCCAGCAGGGTGTCGTTGTGACGTGAGCCGATCGCGATCTCGATCTCGGTGATCGAGTCGTTGCCTTCCCCAGTCACCGTCCCCGCCGCGAGGTCGATGGTCACGGCGGTCAGAGAGTCGCCGTGCCCGATCGCGTCGTAGGGCCCGACGCCGCCGTCGATGGTGTCGTCGCCAGCGTTGCCCTCGATGTAGTCCTCGCCCCCGCCTCCGCGGAGCGTGTCGTTGCCGCCGTGGCCGACGAGGTCTTCGAACGGCGCGTTGTCCGAGCCTTCGAGCACGTCGTTGTGAGGACCTCCGAAGATCGCCTCGAAGCCGGTGAAGGTGTCGTTGCCTTCGCCGGATTCCTTCCCGGTTGCGAGGCTCGCCGTTATCGGGCCGGGAGCCGACTCGTAAGCGACTGCATCGAAGTCTCCGCGTCCGTCGAGCGTGTCGTCACCGCCAAGGGGCCAGAGGATCTCGCGCCTCTCGCTCCCGATCAACGAGTCGTTGAAACCGCTGCCGGAAACGATCTCGGCACCCATCAGTGTGTCGTTTCCCTGTCCGGTGGCCGTTCCGGCACCCACGTCTATCGACATGGGCCCCGTCGCCTCCGAGAAGCTCGCAAAGTCGAACTCGCCTGCCTCGCCGT
Organism: uncultured Actinomycetes bacterium; assembly: GCA_963786155.1. Classification (GTDB taxonomy): domain Bacteria; phylum Actinomycetota; class CADDZG01; order CADDZG01; family WHSQ01; genus CAWAXW01. The sequence continues at coordinate 1,911,354 of CAWAXW010000006.1, forward strand.
TGATCGTGTCGTCTCCCGGGCCGCCCTCGAAGTAGTCGTCACCACCGCCCGCCGCGATCGTGTCATTGCCATCGCGGCCATAGAGCTCGTCGGTTCGATCGCTCCCAGTTAGTTGGTCATCAAAGGGAGAGCCCTCGAGTGCCTTGACCGCAATCAGGATGTCGGTCCCTTCGCCGGTTGCTTTGCCCGTCGCGAGGCTCGCAGTGATCGGGCCGGGAGGGTCTTGCCACGCCGCGCTGTCGCGGCCGGGACCCCCATCGATCGTGTCGTTGCCGGCCTTGCCCTCCATGTAGTCGTCTCCGCCTTGGCCGTACAAGCGATCGTTGCCGGGCCCGCCGTTCAGGTACTCGCTGCCGGGCCCGGCGCAGATGATGTCGTTGCCGCCCTCGCCCACGAGATCGTCGGCCCCGCCGAGGCCGGCGATGATGTCGTCCTTCGGCGTTCCTTCCAACACGTCCGGACCGGAGGTGCCGACGATGGTCGCCTTCTTGCCCGCGCACTTCACGGTCTTAGCCTTCGCGGGCTTTGCCTCCCCGAGCTGGGGCAAAGCCAGGAGTGCGATCGCGATCAGTGCCACCAGTCGGCGCATAGGGCTCCATTGTCGTTCATCGAACGGCGTACCGGGCCGTTTTGGTAATCCTCTAGCTTGAGTCCTCGGAACGCCGGCGTGCATCCGTAATCAACGAAGTCACGGCGTCGTCGTTGCCCGCCCGCAGCAGCTCGATCGGGTCCGGCTCGCCCAGCACGATGCCCTCGAAGAACTCCTTGCGGTCCCGATAGGTGGGCAGCGTTGATCTGGCCCAGTCTCTGATCTCGTTCAGCATCACGGCCAGGCGGGCGTACTCGTCGCCGAAGGTCGCGGCGATCTCGTCCCTCATCCGCTTGGCGAGCGCCGGGCTCGCACCCGAGGTCGAGATCGCGATCGCGATCGGACCTCGTCGCACTATCGCAGGGAGGATGAAGTTACAGAGTTGCGGAACGTCGACGACGTTCACGAGCATGTTCCGAACCTTGGCATCCGAATGCACGCGAGTGTTCAACTGGGTGTCGGAGGTGGCCGCGATGACGAGGAAGCAGCCGTTCAGATCATCGGTCTTGTAGGAACGTTCGAACAACTCGACATCGCCGGTGCCGTCGAGCAACTCGACTTGAGGATGAGCTTGCTCGGCTACGACCACGACCTCGGCGTTACAAGCAAGGAGCCCTTCGATCTTTTCGAGACCGACCTCCCCCGCCCCCACGACGAGACAGCGCTTCCCCCGAAGGTCGAGCGCGGCAAGGTAATAGTTGGTATCGAGAGTCGGCACCAGGCGATGCTAGTGCTTGATCAGCGGCATTTGTCGAGGGGTTTGCCTTCGACTTCGTGGCGGGTGCCTCGGGCGTCTAGGAGCAGGGGGATCATCGGCTCGTTCACTTGGTTCATGTGGACGATGATCTTTCCGGCGCGTTTCTTGAAGCGCATGCCCATCAGCTTCATCGTGCGCTTGACCTTGTCGAACTGCTCGTCGGTCAGTTCATAGCCGCACGGGGGCGGATCCACGATCTGCTCGGGGGTCGGCTCTTGGTTGTCCGCGCCACCGAAGTACACCGGGGCGCTCCGCTTCCGACCTTCCTTCACCTTGTCTCGTCTCGATCGGTCGGTGGTTGCAGCAACCTCGACGCCCTTCTCCCGCAGGTAGCGAAGGACCTCGTGCGTTGCCACCAGGTGGCTCGCGACGCGGCGCATCTGCACCTCGGCTTCGCTTGTCACTTCGCCCGGACCGTTGCGCGGGTCTTGCGTCACGGCAGACTCGACCAGGATGCCAACAGAGTGGCGTAGGCCCATGGCGTTGCGCGCGATCCCCTCGTCACCGTCGCCGGCGCTCTGGTGCACGTCGTTGTCGGCGAGCTCGTACTGGCCGTACTCGTCGGTGCTGTAGCCCTGCTCTTCCGCACCCTTCTCGATGTATTCGATCGAGAGGTCGTGGGCCATGTCGTGAACGCGCTGGTCCGCATTGAGGTTGCGCGGCCACAGCACGAGCAGCTCGTCGTCGTAGGCGCCGGGGATCGACGGACCGTACTCGTGCAAGTCAAGCACGACCTCGGGCCGCCAATCGCGCACGACCTTCGCGACCGCCTGGGCCTCGAGGGTCAGGAGGTTGAGGTGGTCCCTGTTGATGTCGATGCCCTCGGAGTTCTCACGGGTGTTGGCCGCGCGCCCGTCGGGATTCGCGCTGGGAACGAATAGCAGAGTCATGTCCTGGAGCTGGGACACGAGCTCTGCCTCTTCCGTGAACGCGAGGTCACGCAGGAGCTGCAGACAAGCCTCCCGGCCGGCCGGCTCGTTGCCGTGCTGGCTGCAAACGAACAGAACCGTCGGTCGCTCTCGACCTTGCGACGCTGTCACGGGGGCAGGGTCACCGATCTTCACGAGGTGAAGGGGACGCTTCTGAAGGGTTTCGCCGATCACATCGATCTCGACGCGCTCGTGAGCGCTCGTCGACTTCGGCGAGGAACGCGAGCTCCTCTTCGTGCGTGGTGAACGTCGCTCCCTCACTCTTCTCGAAGCCGGTGCGCGGGACGTCGCCGTCCTGCGCGGCCGAAGGAAGCAACGGGACCACGGTCAGAAGACCCGTAACCACAGCAGCGATAACTCGACGATTCATGCGACCCCCCCAAAGTAAAAGCCCGTCCCGGTGTTAAACCGGGACGGGCAGTACTTCGATACCTGCTACTTCAGACCCTTTATCGAGAACATGTCCACGCCTCTCAGCATGTCGTTCGTGAAGAGGTAGCCGTTGTGCCACAGGGTCGAGTACGTGGTGGAATCCTCGGCCTGGAAATAGGCGGCCTCGGTCGGCTGGGTCGGGTCGTTGGCGTCGATCACACTGACCCCACCGGTGAACCAGGTGACGGCGACGTTGTTAGTGGTTGGGTGCCAGTCGAGACCGTGGCTCAAGCACCAAGAGGTCGTCCATCCAGCGTAGGTGCCGATGTTGGCGTACGTCGCATTCCCGCCGCGCGGCGGAGCGAAGCTGCCCTGTACCAGCGGAAGCGCCGGGTCGGAGATGTCGTAGAGCCAGACACGCCCGGTCGGGCTCGCGCCGCTGTTGCAGTCGTGGGCGGCGAAAGCTTCGTCGTCGATCGCGAGGAGATTGCCATCGTGGCTGGCAACCGCGTAGTGCGAGTACTGGATCGCAGGGTTCACGATGCGCGAAACGATCGTGGGATTAAGTGGCTCGGTGACGTCCCAGATCTGCACCTCTCCGCTGCCAACTGCGCCGGAGCAGAAGCCGAGTGGGGTTTCGCCGGCCGCCGAGAAGGAAACGTCGTGGCAATCCATTACCTGCGACGACGGCAACTGGCTCGCGACCTTTGGCTTCGTTGGATTGGTGACGTCCACGATCGCAACTCCCGCCCTGTCGGCGCTACCGGCGAGGTTGCCACCGGCCATGTAGATGTACTTGCCACCCGGGAACGGCTTCATCGTATGGGCGGCGTTCGTGTTGAGGGCGGAGATGATGCGCGGCTGGGCGGGGTTCTTGACGTCGATGAGCATCAGACCTTCGCCCGCTGTGGGTGCGCACGTGTTCTGCGAGAACGCCATGGCAACGATGCCCGGCTTGATGAACTCCACGTCGTTGTCCGTTCCGGGACAGTGGAGGAAACCGACTTCCTTGAGCTTGCCGCCCTTGGTGTCGAAGATGTGCAGGCCACCCTTCTTGGGGTCCTGGCCGCGGTTGTCCGTACCGTTCAGCTCGCCCGAGAACAAGTAGCGCTTGCCGTCGGACGCGAGCTCGGTGCCACCCTCGTATTGGGCTTGGCCGACGTGCTTCAGGTTGTCGCTCTTGTTGACCTCGCCCTGATCGGCGAAGGCCGGTACCACACTCATTCCGACGACGACCGCGAGGGCCGCCACCACACTTAGCAACTTCTTCATGACTTGCCCTCCTTGAGTCCTTTGACTTCTATGACATCGAGACCGCGATTCAGATCGTTGGCGAAGATGCGGCCGCCGAAGTAGTACGACGACCAGGTGTTGCCGTCGGCGGGTTGGAAGTAAGCGATCTCCTCAGGCATCAGCGGGTTCGAGAGGTCGAGCACGCTCGTGCCGCCGGTGTACCAGGAGAGAACCGCCTTGTTGGTTCCCGGAACGAAGTTCAGGTTGTGTGCCGTGCACCAGCCGCCGTCGAGGCTCGAGATGCCCTCGCCCCGCTGCGGGCCCCAGTGGCCTGCGAAGATCGGAGCCTGCGGGATGGTGATGTCGAACACCCATACCGAACCGGTCGGGCCGCCGACACAATCGTGAACGCCGAACGCCTCGTCGGTGAGGATCAGGTACTTACCGTCGGGGGTCGCGAACCGCGTGGTGCGGGAAGAACGAAGGGCTCACTGCGTGACCGATCGTCACCGGCGCCTTCGGGTCGGAGACGTCCCAGATCTGTGCCTCGGTCAGCCCGGGGCAGAACGCGAGCTTGGACTCGCCCGCAAAGCTGAACGTGACGTCGTGACAGCCCGCAGGGTTCTGGCGGTAGGTCGAGACGACCTTGATATCGCGCGGGTTGGAGACGTCGAGGATCTGCTCGAAGCCGCCGCCGTTCGCGAGGCCCCCGGGCGATGCGTAGATGATCGGCTTGCCGGGATAGACGGTCAACGTGTGTGTACCGCCCGGCAGGTCCACCGAGTCGAGGTACTTCGGTGCCTTCGGGTTCGATACGTCGATGAGGCGGACGCCCGCGCCGGCGAGGCCGCCGCACTGTCCGCTGTGATACCCGAGCGCGATCAGGCCCGGCTTGACTACAGCGACGTCGTTCTGGCCGCCGGGACATGGGATGAACGCGAGCTCCTTGGGCTTGGCGCCGGAAGCGTCGATGACGTGCACTCCGCCCTCTTGCCCTTGCTGGCCCGCGTAGACGGTCTTGGTCTTGGGGTCGTAGTCGAGGTCGGTGCCCGAGTCGTACTTGAGGTTCCAGACCTGCTTGACGTTGTCGGACTTGTTGACGTCGCTGCTCCGCGGGCGCGGCGCTCGTCAGGAGCGCGCTCGCCGTGAGAACTCCCGCGGCGACTACCGCCACTTTCTTCAGACTTCATCGGGCGGGGCCCTCCTTGAGCCCTTCGACCTCGAACACGTCGAGGGCGCCGTTGCCCCGGTCGTTGGCCCAGATGCGGCCGTCGTACCAGTAGGCCGACCAGTAGTTCGTGATGTCGTCGCCGGTGCCCATGTAGTGGGCGATCTCGACGGGCTGGCTCGGGTTCGTGAAGTCGATGACGTTCATGCCGCCCGCGTACCAGGACGACACGAGCGTGTAGGTGCCGGGGATGAAGTTGAAGAGGTGCGCGGTGCACCAGGTGTTGCGGTTGTAGTTCGACTGGAGCCGACGGGAAGCGGGCCGCGCGGCAGGCCGTAGTAGCCGATCGAGCAGGGGCTTCGGGCGTCGTCAGGTCGTAGATCCACAGCGAACCGGTCGGTCCGCCGACGCAGTCGTTGCCGGCGATCGCCTCGTCGCCGATCACCATGTACTTGCCGTCGTGCGTGAACGCGACCGAGTGCGGGAACTGCAGCGCCGGGTTGACGATGTGGTGCAAGATCGACCGGGCGCGAGCGGGTCGGAGACGTCCCAGATCTGCGCCTCGCCGGCGCCGGCGCAGAACGCCGAGCTTGTCTCGTCCTCGTGACGTAGAACGTCGAAGTCGTGACAGCCGGTCTCGTTGGGCGTGAAGGTCGCTGCGACCTTCGGCTTCTTCGGGTTCGACACGTCGATGATCTGCTCGGTGCCGCCGCCGTTCGCGAGGCCGCCGGGCGACGCGTAGATGATCGGCTTGCCGGGATACACGGTCAGCGTGTGGGTCCCGCCGGGAAGGTCGTTGACCGCGCCGAGGAACTTCGGCTTCTTGGGGTTCTTGACGTCGATCAGGCGAACGCCGCCGCCGGCACCGCCCGCAGGTCGACGAGTGGTAGCCGAGGGCGATGCAGGCCGGGCTTGACGACGGCGACGTCGTTCTGCTCGCCCGGGCACGGGATGAAAGCGACTTCTTTGGGGCCTTGCGGAGTTCGTCGATGACGTGGACGCCGCCCTTCGGCGCCCTGCTGCATCGCGTAGACGTACTTGCCGGAGAACGCGATGTCGGTCCCGCCGGCGAAGAAGCGGCGTCCTCGTTCACGCCCTCGTACGGGAAGTGGCCGATGCAGCTTGACGTTCTCGCTGGCATCGGCCTGGCGCTCGGGCGCGCGAGCTGAGCCCCGGCGGGGGCGGCAGCGAAGGCCATACGGCAACGAGCCCGGCGGCAATGACGGTGCGCAGCTTCAAGGGGTCACTTCCTTAACGACCGGTCTGGCGTACGGTTGCCTGTAAGGGGGTATCCTCGCCCTAGGGCCGGCCTCCTGCACCTGGGGGACTCCAGCTGACGGCGCCGGCGCTCGTGGCAGGCGCGCAAGCGGAGCGGGACAGGTCCGCAGGTCACGCTGGGAAGATGCGCTTCATCAGGGGCTTGAAGGCGCGTGATCCCGACCGCGCCCGGCGAGGCCGAGCGGGGGCTAGAGCTCCTCTCGCCAGAAGACGTGGGTCCGGTCGTTGCCGAGCGGGGTCAGGAAGCATCTCGCCGCGGCTCCGCTACCCAGCCCTCGTGAGCGATCCCCAGGCGGTGAGGGGGTTCCCAGCCCGTACGACTCGCACCTTGTCGCGGGTCTTGATGCCGCCGATCTTGATCGTTGCCTCGGCCTCGACGCCGACCCCCTCCCGGTGCTCCGAGATGACGACGAAGTCCGACGCCTCGAGCATCCAGTCGTCCTGGTGCTCCCAGTCGGTGATGAGCTCCCAGACGACCTCGGGGGGGCCGGGCATCGTTGCGGGCCATCTCGAGCACGACCGGCCAGCCCGTTTGACGACGGTGGAAGCTCCGCGGCGACATCTAGCTAGAGGCCGAGCTTCTTGCGCAGGAGTCTCGTTGACGACTCCGGGGTTGGCCTGGCCCTCGATCTTCTTCATCACCTGTCCGACGAGGAAGCCGAGCGGTGTTCATGCTGCCCGGCTCGCACTTTGTCGGCGCGCCTCGGCGTTCTCGGCGATCGACCTCGTCGATGACGCCCTCGATCGCGCCGTGTCGCTGAGACCTGCTCCAGTCCCTTGTCGTCGGCGATCGTTGCCGGGTCCTCCCCGGTTTCGAACATCTCGCCCAGCACGGTCTTCGCCTGCTTGCCGGAGATCGTGCCCGGCGTCGACGAGCTTCACGAGCTCCGCGAGCCCTTCGGGGAGACACTTTCGAATCGGTGAGCTCGATCTCGGCTTCGTTCAGCAGCCCGTAGCAGGTCGGCGATGATCCAGTTGACGATCTTCTTGGCTTCGCCGCCGTAGGCCTCGACCGCCGCCTCGAACCAGTCGGCGAGGGCCTGTGGAGCCGACGAGGATCTCGGCTTCGGTCGCGCGTGACGCCGAGCGAGGACTCGCGAAACGTGCACGCCGCGCCAGCGGGGAACTCGGGCAAGAGTCGAGCGGATCTACTCGACCCAGTCTCGCCGGCGGCTCGAACGGCACCAGGTCGGGCTCGGGGAAGTAGCGGTAGTCGAACGCGAACTCCTTCGTCCGCAGCGACGACGTCGTTCCCGTCTTCTCGTCGAAGTGCCGGGTCTCCTGGACCAGTGTCTCCCCGGCATCGAGCGCTCGCCGCTGACGCTTCTCTTCGTACTCGAGCGCGCGAGCCCACGGAACGGATCGAGTTCATGTTCTTGACCTCGACCTTGGCACCGAACTCCTTCTCGCCCTTGCGTCGCACCGACACGTTCGCGTCGACGCGCATCGAGCCCTCTTCCATCCGCACGTCGGAGACGTCCGAGCGACTCGAGCAAAGCGCGCGAAGCTCGGTGACGAAGACGCGCGCCTCCTCGGCGGAGTGGATGTCCGGCTCGGACACGATCTCGACGAGCGGCGTGCCCGGCCCGGTTGAAGTCCTCGAGCGAGTAGTCGGAGTCGGCGATCCGACCGCTGCCGCCGATGTGGATCGACTTGCCGGTGTCCTCTTCGAGGTGCACGCGGGTGATGCCGACGCTCTTCGTTCCGAAGTCACCCGTGATCTCGACGAAGCGCCGCCGATCGCGAAGGGAAGGTCGTACTGACAGATCTGGTAGTTCTTCGGCATGTCCGGATAGAAGTAGTTCTTCCGGTGGAACAGCGAGTACGCTCGCTATGTCGCAGTCGAGCGCGAGCCCGATCTTGATCGTGTGCTCGACCGCCTTCTCGTTCGGAACCGGCAAGGTGCCCGGCAAGCCCAGGCACACGGGACAGGTTCGCGTGTTCGGCTCGCCGGCGAACGCGACCTCGCAACCGCAGAACATCTTCGAGTTGGTCGAGAGCTCGACGTGGATCTCGAGCCCGACGGTCGTCTCGTAGAGGTCCTCCGCCACCGTGGTCACAGCGACGGCCTGCCTTCGGCGAATCGATCCAGCCGAGATCCTGCTCGAACGCGTACGCGGCCCGGAACATCGTCTTCTCGTCGAGTGCCTTGGCGATCAGCTGGAGCCCGACCGGCAGGCCGTCGTCGGCGGACAGTCCCGCACGGGACGCTGATCGCCGCGTTGCCGGCGAGGTTCACCGGAACCGTGAACACGTCGGAGAGATACATCGCGAGCGGGTCCTCGGTCCGCTCGCCGATCTTGAACGCGGTCGTCGGCGAGGTCGGGCACACGATCAGATCGACGCTCTCGTAGGCGCGTTCTCGAGGTCCTGCGTGATGAGCGTGCGCACCTTCTGCGCCTTGCCGTAGTACGCGTCGTAGTAGCCGGCCGACAGCGCGTACGTCCCCAGCATCACGCGGCGCTTGACCTCGGCGCCGAATCCCTCGTCCCGCGTCTTCGAGAGTCATCGTGACGATGTCGTCGCCGTCGGACCTCGGTGCCCGTAGCGAACGCCGTCGTAGCGCGCCAGGTTCGCCGAGCACTCGGCCGGAGCGATCAGGTAGTAGGCGGAGATCCCGTGCTCGAAGGACGGCAGCGAGACCTCCTCGAGCGTCGCGCCCAGCTTCTCGAGGCGCGCGTATGCCTCCTCGACACGGGCCTTGACACCGGGCTGGACGCCGTCGGCCCTGGAACTCCTTGACGATCCCGATGCGCATCCCGTCGATGCCCGCCGTCGATCCCGTCAGGAAGTCGGGTGCCTCCACCGGGATCGAGGTCGAGTCCATGCGGATCGTCGCCGGCCGCCAGCTCGAGCAGCGCGGCGGCGTCCTTGACGGTCCGCGTGAACGGACCGGCTTGGTCGAGCGACGAGGCGAACGCGATCATCCCGTAGCGCGAGACCAGCCCGTAGGTCGGCTTCACGCCGACGAGTCCGCACAGCGACGCCGGCTGGCGAACCGATCCCCCGGTGTCGGTCCCCCACGCCCACGGCGCCCCGCCCGCCGCGACGATCGCCGCGGAGCCGCCGCTCGACCCCCCGGGCACGCAGTCGAGATCCCACGGGTTGCGCGTCAGCTTGGTAACCGGAGTTCTCGGTCGACGAGCCCATCGCGAACTCGTCCATGTTGAGCTTGCCGAGCATCGGCAGGCCCGCGCGTCGCAACAGCGACCAACGACCGTCGCGTCGTAAGGCGGGACGAACCCCTCGAGGATCCGCGATCCCGCGGTCGTCGTGACGCCACGTGGTGACGAAGATGTCCTTGTAGCCGACCGGCACACCGTCGTACCGGTCGAGAGGGCCTCTCCGCCGGCGACGCGCTCGTCCGCAGCTCGCGCTTCGCCGAGGGCGCGCTCCGATGTCCTCTCCAGGTAGGCGCCGAGAGTGGCATCGACCGCCTCGGTCCGTTCGATGAGGGCCTCGGTGATCTCGGCCGAGCTCAGCTCACGCTTGGCGATGGCCGACGCGAGATCCCGGGCAGAGCTCCACAGGATGTCCACCGCTCATGCGTCCTCGATGATGCGAGGGACCTTGAAGCGTCCGTCCTCGACCTCGGGGGCGTTGGCCAAGGCTTCCGCACGAGGGAAGCGACGGCCGGACTTCGTCGGCCCGCATCACGTTCCTCAGCGGCACCGAGTGCGAGGTCGGCTCGACGTCGTCGAGGTCGAGGGCCTGGATCTTCTCGGCGTGCTCGAGGATGTGGGCCAGCTCGGACACCATCCGATCTCGCTCCTCCTCCGACAGAGCCAGGCGCGCCAAGCGGGCGACGTGATCGACTGCGGCTCGATCCAATGCCATCTGGCGAGTCTAAAGGCGGGGATTCCACCTTCCGCTTGAGGCTCCGGCTTGCTAGCGTTCCAGCATGGGGTTTCCCAAGCACCTCCTCGCCGACCACGAGAACGTCGTGTTCGACATGAAGCCTCACTGGGTCGCGCTCGTTCCCGGCGACTTTCTGGGCAGTCGTGATCCTGGTGGCAACGGGCTTCAGCTTTAAGCTCATCGACGAGTCAACAGTGCGCTGGGTCATCATCGGGGCGGCCCTGATCGCACTCGGCATACTGTCGGTGAAGCCCTTCATCGACTGGAAGTTCACTCACTACGTTCTCACCAGTGACCGCCTGATCACCCGAACCGGATTCATCGCCAAGCACTCCAAAGAGATCCCCCTCGAGCGGATCAACGACGTCACGTTCAGTCAGAGAGTGCTCGAGCGCATGGTCGGGGCGGGAGACCTGATGGTCGAATCGGCCGGCGAGCGGGGCCAGACCCGGCTCCGCAACGTCCGGAAGCCCGAGCAGGTCCAACTGATGATCTACAAGGAGACCGAGGAGAACAACAACCGGATGATGCGTGGCGGGGCGGCCGCTCAGCCCGCTCAGCCCGCGCAGCAGGCTGCGGCCCCCTCGGAATCAGTCACCGATCAGATCGAGGCATTGAAGCGGTTGAAGGACGCGGGCGCCATCACCGACATGGAGTTCGAGAACAAGAAGTCGGAGCTGCTGAAGCGCCTCTAGAGGGCCAATAAGTATTTCTACGTAGAGCCCAAGCATTGACACGCGCTCCCAGTATCTGTCACATTATTTCCAGGTATTGGAAAAAGGCCTCGCAACCCATCCGGCGGGTGCGTGGTCGCCTATCTAGGAGGATGCGCCATGTCTCGTCCCACCAGTGGGTGGAGTCTTGAGGCTCCGACCGGACGCCGGAACCTGATCGGTGTATCGGCAGTGGTCGTCCTTATCTTGAGCATGATCGTGGCCCTGTCGCCGGCATCGGCTTTGGCCGACGTCTACCGGCAGGACAAGGACGAGCTCGCCCTGAGAAGGGGCGACGACGACGAGGCCGCGCGCCCGTTGGAGACCGACGACGATGACGACGACGGCAACGACAGCAGCGGTGGCGGCGACGGCGACTCCAGTGGCGGTGGCGGCGGAGGCGACTCCAGCGGCGGCGGCAGTGGTGGGAGCGGCGGCAGCAGCGGCGGCGGAGACGACGACTGCACCCTGGGCGGCAAAGACGAAGACGACAGCGACGACGGAAGCGATGACAGCGACGGTGGCAAAGACGGTAGCGGCGACGGCGGCGGCGGCAGCTCCGGTGGATCCGGCTCCGGCGGATCCGGCGGCAGTGGCTCCGGCAGCGGCGACGGCAAGTTCGTGGCCGACGGCGGTGGCGACAGTAGCGGTGGCGGCGGCGACGACAGCGGCGGCGACGACAGCAGTGGCGACGGTGGCGGCGACGACGACAGCGGCGACGACGACTCGTCGGACAACGGCGATGGCAAGTGCGGCGCGATCCACATCGCGAAGAGCGGCCCCTCGAGCCGGAACGTGGGCGAGTCGGCGGCCTACAGCTTCGCCGTCACGATCCCCGGCAACACCCCACTGAGCAGCATCCAAGTCACCGACGACAAGTGCTCCCCCGCTCTCCAATCGAAAGCCGGGGACCAGGACGCTTTGCTCGAACAAGGGGAGACGTGGACATACACGTGCAGTCGCACGGTGCTGGCGGGCGATTTCCCGCAGGTCCGTAACGTTGCGACCGCGCGGGGTACGCCACCCAAGGGACCGATCGTGTCCGACACCGACGAGCACATCATGAAGATCCCGGCCCCCAAGATCGACGTTGCGAAGACCGGGCCGAGCACCGGCACGGTCGGCGGTTCGGCGACCTACACGATCAACGTGAGCAACGCCGGCGCCGTTGCATTGAGCAACGTCACGGTCACCGACGACAAGTGCAACGCCGCCCCCGTGCGCCAAAGTGGCGACGTGAACTCCAACAACGTCCTCGAGACGACCGAGACGTGGGTCTACACGTGCTCGAGGACGCTCGTAGATGCAGACCGCCCAGAGCTGACCAACATCGCCAAGGCGACAGGGAGCGGCAACGGTCAATCGACGACCGATCAGGACGATCACAAGCTGCAGGTGGCGGCCGCCGGTGCTCCGGTGATCGACATCGACAAGACGGGGCCGGCAACCGTGGCCGCGGGGCAGCTTGCCAACTACACGCTTACGGTTCGTAACCCCGGGACGCTTGCTTTGAGCACCGTCACGGTTACCGACGACAAGTGCAACGCGGCCCCCGTTCGCCAGAGCGGCGACACGAACTCCAACAACATCCTGGAGACGACCGAGACGTGGGTCTACACCTGCTCGCGGACGGTCCTCGAAGCCGACCGTCCTTCGGTGACGAACACCGCCACCGCGAGCGGGAAATCTGGTAGCCAGACGGCGACCGACACCGACACGCACGTCGTGCAAGTTCCGGCGGCAGGCGCGCCGGTGATCGACATCGTCAAGACCGGTCCCTCGACGCTTGGGGTCGGCCAGTTGGCGACGTACTCACTGCAGCTCACGAACCCCGGGCCCGTCGCTCTCAGCAACGTGACGGTCACCGACAACAAGTGCAGCGCGGCACCGGTCCGGCTGAGCGGCGATGTCGACGGCGACAATCAGCTCGACACGACCGAGACTTGGCTGTACACATGCAGTCGGACGCTCCTCGAATCGGACCGGCCGACACTCACCAACATCGCCACCGCGACCGGAACAGGCAACGGCCAGACGGCGACCGACTCGGACGACCACGTGATGTCGGTGACTCCCACCAATGCACCGCAGATCACGCTCGACAAGTCCGGGCCCACCACGGCCCGGGTCGGTGACCTCGTCACCTATTCGTTAAAGGTGTCGATCCCGGTGGACCGGCCCTTGACCGGCGTGGTCGTCAGCGATCCGCGCTGCGACTCTGCCCCCGTCCTCCTGTCGAAGTCTGGCGGGGACTCCGACGACATCCTCGAATTCGGAGAGGTGTGGGAGTACCGATGCACGCACCGTGTGGTGGCAGGGGATCCAGATCCCCTGCCCAACACTGCGACGAGTACAGGTACCGCCGGCAGCTCGACCGCAACCGGCACCGACACGCACAGTGTCGACATCCTTCCGGGCCCGGCGGCTCCGGCCATCGAGATCGAGAAGGATGGGCCCGACTCGGCAGAGGTGGGCGACACGGTTACCTATCGGCTCGAGGTTTCGATCCCAGGCGACCGTCCGCTTAACAATGTCACCGTGAGCGACCCTCGCTGCGACGCCGGCACCATGCGCGGACCGCAGAAGACGGGCGGGGACGAGGACGACGCCCTCGAGCCGGGTGAAACCTGGGTCTACCGCTGCGATCACACCTTGACCGACAGCGACCCGAACCCGTTCCCCAACACGGCCACCGTTGCCGGCTCGACCATCGACACGAACGAGCCTGCGACGGACACCGACTCGCACTTGCTCCAGATCGACGAGCCTGCTCGTGTGCGGATCAACAAGAGCGGGCCGGACTCAGTCGAGGTCGGGGACACGATCGTCTACACCCTCGAGGTCTCGGTACAGGGTGACGGTTCTCTTACCAACGTGGTCGTCCGCGACAACAAGTGCGACTCCGCACCTCAGCTCGTGGACAAGCGCGGGGGCGACAACGACAACGTGCTCGAGTCCGGGGAGACCTGGGTGTATCGCTGCACGAGGGTCGCCCAGATCGGGGACCTAGGAACGCTCACCAACGTCGCCAGCGTCGCCGGCACGGATGAAGACGGCGACAGGGTGCGCGACACCGACCAGCAGCAGACCGACGTCGAGGACAAGGTCCTGGGCGAGCAGATCACCAGGCCCGACAACCCGCCCGCAGCGGTGCTTCCGTTCACGGGGGCCGGACTGTTGGTGATCGCCCTCGCAGGGATGACCCTCATGGCATCCGGCGCCTCGACACTGGCGCTCGGTAGGCGTCGCCGCCGCAGATAGGAGTAACAACATCCGGCGCCGAGCCGGTACTCGGCGGGCTTGAACGAACGCCCCGGTGAAAACCGGGGCGTTCGGCGTGTCCGGGCCTTCTAGGGCGAAAGAGCGCGAATGGCAAAACTTGGCATTGTGCATATGCACTTCCCTCATAAGCCGCGAACTATTATCTTCCGACAGATACGACGGGCGTCACCGGGCGGATGCAAGCGGTGACGGAAGCAATCGACTAGGGGGCGGAATGCAAGCACGTACCAGAACCCATCTTTGGGATGGGGAAAAAAGCGCGGGGCGGAACCTGACGGGTGTACTGCTCATAGCAATGCTGATCGTCGGGATGGCCCTCGCGCTCTCTCCGGCCTCTGCTTTGGCCAACGCGTACGGAAACGATGACGAAGCCGCGCTCGCCTCGAGGGGGGACGACGAGGACGAAGCTCGTCTCAACGACGACGGCGATGATGACGACGGCGATGACTCCAGCGGTGGGGACGACTCCAGCGGCGACGGTAAGTCCGACGGGGGCGACTCCAGCGGCGACGGCAAGTCGAGCGGAGGCGGCGGCGATACCAGCGGAGGCGGCGACTCCAGCGGAGACGGCACTTCCAACGGTGGCGGCGACATCTGCCCCGCCAAGGACGACGACAGCAACGACGGCAAGGACGACGACAGCGACCACGGCAAGGACGACAGCGGCGACGGCGGCTCCAGTGGTGGCAGCGGTGGCAGCGGCAGCGGTGACGGCCGGGTCGCGGCAAACGGTGGCGGCGGTGACGACGACAGCAGCGGCGGCGGCGACCAGAGCAGCGGCGGCGGGAGCAGCGGTGGTGACAGCAGCGGCGGCGGCGGCGACAGCGGTGACGGTGGCGACGACGACGACAGCAGCGGCCACGATGACGGCAACAAGGACTGCGGCGACATCAAGATCGACAAGTCCGGACCGGCCACCCGCAACGTCGGCGAGACCGCGACCTTCTCGCTCGTGGTCACGGCTCCCAGTGGCATACCGCTGACCAACGTCCGAGTGACCGACAACCGGTGCTCGCCACTCTCGGCTCCGGTAAGAAACGGAGGCGACCAGGACGCAATCCTCGAACGCGGCGAGGCTTGGACCTATACGTGCAGCCGAACGATCCAGGCGAGCGACGGGACATCGATCGTCAACATCGGTACGGCCGTCGGCACTCCCCCATCGGGACCGGACGTCACAGACAAGGACGATCACGTCGTGAAGATCCCAGGTCCGCGCATCAACGTGTCCAAGACCGGGCCGGGGTCGGTACCCGTGGATCAAGATGCGCACTACACCATCACGGTGACGAACCCAGGAACTGTGGCCCTCAGCAACGTCATCGTGCGCGACGACAAGTGCACCACCACCCCCACCCGGGCAGCTGGTAGTGCCGGCGGAGACGCGGACAACGACAACCTGCTCGATACGAACGAAGCGTGGATCTACACGTGCCTCCGGAGGATCGTGGTGGCCGACCGGCCGTCGGTCAGGAACGTCGCGACCGCGACGGGAACCGGCAACGGACAAACCGTCACGGACGACGACGATCACACGGTCAACGTGCCTGCAGCCGGAGCGCCGACCATCGATGTCGTCAAGACGGGACCGGTGAGCGTCCCCGTCGGTGGGTCTGCCAACTACACGATCACCGTGAGGCCGGGAACGGTCGCTCTCAGCAATGTGACGGTGACCGACGACAGGTGCAACTCGGCCCCCGTGAGGACGCCCGGGAGTGCGGGCGGCGATGCCGATGGCGACAACGTGCTGGACACGAACGAGACCTGGACGTACACGTGCAGCCGGACGATCCTCGAATCCGACCGTCCCGCCTTGACCAACATCGCGCGTGCATCCGGAACGGGTAACGGCCAGACAGTGACCGATCAAGACGACCACATCGTCCAGATCCCCGCGGCCGCCAACCCACAGATCACCATCGACAAGACCGGACCGACGACCGCCTTCATCGGTGACGTCGTCACCTACACGCTCAACGTGTCGGTCCCCGTCGACCGGCCTTTGACTGGGATCAATGTGCAGGACCCGCGTTGCGACTCCGCTCCGGTCCTGATCGCCAAGAGAGGCGGGGACGGTGACGACCTGCTCGAGCTCGGAGAGGTCTGGGAGTACCGCTGCACGCATCAGGTGCGCGTGGGCGATCCCGACCCCCTGCCGAACACTGCCGTGGCGAGCGGGAACGTCCCAGGCGGCTCGAGCGTGAGCGGCCAGGACACCCACTCCGTCGACATAGTCCCCGGTCCGGCGGCACCGGCCATATCGCTCGAGAAGGACGGCCCCCAGGCCGCGCAATTAGGCGACACGATCACCTATCGCCTCGAAGTGAGCCTGCCGGTCGACAGACCCGTTACCAACGTGACGATCACCGATGACCGATGCGATGCCAATACGCTTCGCGGCCCGGAAAAGACGGGGGGTGACGCGGACGACATCCTCGAGGTCAACGAAGTATGGATCTATCGCTGTGATCACCGAGTGCGGGCTTCCGATCCCAACCCTCTGCCCAACACGGCAACCGTTCAGGGCACCGTGGTCGGGTCGTCCCAGACCGTCAGCGCTGAGGACTCGCACCTCGTCGACATCGTCCCCGAGAGCGGCATCCGAATCCAGAAGACCGGCCCGGACTCTGTCGAGGTCGGAGACACGGTCATCTACACCCTCGAGGTGTTCGTGCCGGTCGATAGCCCTATGACCAACGTCGAGGTCCGCGATCCGAAATGCGACGACCAGCCGGAGCTGATCGACAAGCGGGGCGGCGACAACGACAACAGGCTCGAGTTCGGCGAGACGTGGATCTACAGATGCAGCCACGTGGCGACCGTCGCCGACGTGCCGAACCTCGAGAATGTCGCCTCGGTGGCCGGGACCGACCAGAACGACGACAGGATCCGGGACACCGACCGGCAGAACACCAACGTCCAGGCCGTCCTCGGCGAGCAGATCACCAGGCCCGATAACCCACCGAGCGGGACCCTGCCGTTCACGGGGTCCTCGTCGGGCGCGATCGCACTGGTCGGCCTCGGCCTCCTGATGGCCGGGTCCGGGCTCTTGGCGACCGCTCGGAGAAGGCGAGAGATGTAGCCGAAAGGCACCGACCGAGCGCTACAGGGGCCCCTTCGGGGGCCCCTGTTCGTGAGCTCCCCTTCTTGTTCTACGTAGGGAGAAAGAGACACCCCGGGTGATACCGTTGGGTAGTGGTCCAACGACGGATAGTTACCAAATAGGTCAAATCGGGGCACACCAGGCGGCAGAGGGGGATACGCACTTTCGGCAACTTTCGCTGAAACCTTGAGGACTTCTTGACTCCGAGAGGGAAATTATGGAAGCTAACTCCCAGAAGCTGGTAATTCAGGAGGGAGTCCTTCAGGTCTCAGCTGCCACTAGGGTGCCTTTCGCAAGCGACCGGGATAGCCCGGCGGCGAAGGCGGATCTGTAGGAGGAATCAGGATGCGGATGCGGAGGAATACAGCTATGGCACGGACGACGGTGAGCGTCGTTGCAGCAGGGATCGTGATCGCGAACCTCTTTGTCGGAACGGCAACGGCGCCGGCACAAGAGCCGATACCCACTCCAACGCCGACCCCGACGCCGACCCCCACCCCGGTGGAGTCGGTCTATATGGAGGCCACGAAGACGACGGTTCACTACGGTCAGTCGACGAAGCTCCGAGGAAACATCTCGTCGGGAGAATCGGACCAGAAGGTCCAGATAATCGACGCCGACGATCGCGTCGTCACCGACACCCTCACCATCGAGAATGGGCGGTTCGTCGTGGTGTTCGCTCCCAAGAAGAACATGAGCATCCGGGCCCGGTGGAACGAAGCAGTGAGCGACCCGGTCCATCTCAAGGTACGGGCAACGGCTACCGCGCACCTCGCGGACGTCCGTCTGTTCGACAAGGCCCGCGTATCGGGCAGCGTTAAGCCTGCGGACGCCAAGGTGAAGGTGACCTTGAGGCGCAACGGCAAGACTTCGGCTTCCAGGCAGGTCAAGGCCAAGAAGGGCCACTACAGCGCGAACTTCCCGATCAACAACATCGGCAAGTTCAGCGCCAAGGTCGTAGTCACCACCCCGGGACTCATCGGCGGTGAAGCCACTACAAAGAACGAGAAGCCAAAGCTCCCCAGCCTCAGCGAGGGCTCCCGCGGCACGTACGTCGGGCTACTCGAGAAGCGTCTGGCGAAATTGAACTACAAGGTCGCAGGCAGGGACTCGACATTCGACTACCGCACGTCCGATGCCGTCGTTGCCTTCCACAAGGTGCAGGGCATGGCCCGCGTCGGCTCCGTTAGCAAGGCCACGTGGAAGCGGATGATCCACCCCAAGGTCCCTCGGACGCTCTTGAACACAGATGCAAAGCACGTCGAGGTCGACCAGTCGAAGCAGGTCTTCTACCTCGTCAAGAACGGCAAGGTCCAGTCGATCGTGCACATCTCGACTGGTGCCGGCGGCGCGACTCGCGATGGAACTTTCAGGGTCTACAAGAAGGGCGGTCAGGGAGCAGCCTTCTATCCCACCTACTTCGACGGTGCGCGTGCGTTCCACGCATGGGACGACGTCCCACCGACGAACGCGTCCCACGGCTGCATCAGGCTGCCGTGGTGGGCGGGCAAATGGATGTGGAGGAACACCCCGATCGGAACACCAGTACGGATCTATCACTAGGAGGGATAGCTAGGAGGGGGATTTGAGGAAGTCGTCGACAGAAGAAGCGACGGGCACTAGGACGGGCAGAAGGATCGGGCTGCGGCGAGCTGAGGAGAGAGGGACAACCATGGTTGCCGAGCAGTTCACCGTCAGGAGGGGGATGAAGCGACACATAGCGCTTTTTACCCTGGTGTCTGTTATTGCGCTTCTGGTGCTGCCGATCGCCCCGGTACTCGCGCAGACCCCCGTGTACACGCAGACCATCGGCGATGCCATTACGGGCGACAACCCGCTGCAGAACCAGAGCGGGCCGCAGAACGCGTGTAAGAGCAACCAGTGCCGCTTCCCGGACGACGGGGCGGACAGCTACACGGCGGAGCTGTGGGAGCGTCCCATGAACCAGCAGCAGGACCTCTTCTACCCGGCCTTCGACATCACCCAGGCCCAGCTCGGCTCGGACTCTGAGTGGTACTACTTCAAGATCAACGTGTACGGCGGCAACGAGCCGTACCCGTTCTACGGCTGGGAGATCGGCACCAACGGCGACCCGCGCGGTGGGTTGTTCATCCGCGCCGACGAGCCTCAGAAGAAGAACAGTTCTTACGGCTCCCAGAGCCTGATCGCGTGGCACGACGGCAACAACACCGTGGGCGCCGGGACGACGAACGCCCCCGACGGGCCGGGCAACACCGACGGCTTCGAGGACAAGGTCTTCGATCAGAGCGGCAGCGACGTGCGGGTGCGGGCCTCGGGCAGCGTCATCGAGTTCGCCGCCCGCAAGAGCTTCGTGCACCAGTACGTGAGCGCGACCAACATCTCGCACCGCGGCTGGGCCCTAAAGGGCGGGGTCAACGACCCCACCAAGCTCTACGGCCACGACGTCTACGACCGGTCCCAGGCCGGTTCTCCTTACCCTTACCTGAACACGGCCGGAGCTCCCGACTCGGGGACGGCCAACAACGCCAAGAGCGGCAACGTCAACCCCTTCTACCCGACCGGCAACATCTACGAAATCGACAACACCCAGTGGCTGACGATCCAGCTGCCGCCACCCACGATCGAAATCATCAAGAGCGGTCCCACGAACGCGGTGCGCGGCTCGACCATCACCTACACGATGGACGTGCGCATCCCGAGTGGCTCGGTGCCTCTGACCAACGTCGTGGTCACCGACCCCGATTGCACCGCGGGGTCGCTACAGCGGCTCCCCGGAGCCGCCAGCGGCGACACCGACAACGACAATGTCCTAGATCTGAGCGAGACGTGGCACTACACATGCTCGCGGACCATTGCCGGCAACGCGGTCAGCCCACTGCCGAACCTGGCGACCGCGACGGGAACCGGCAACGGTCAGAACGTGACCGACACCGACCCACACGAGGTCATCCTGTCCAACCCACCCCAGCCGGTCGTTCAGATCGTCAAGGATGGTCCTACCAGCGCAGTTCGAGGGACGACCATCACCTACACGATGGATGTCTCGATCCCTTCGGGGAACCTGCCTCTGCACGACGTGGTCGTGACCGACCCGGACTGCAACACGGGTACCCTCAACCGGTTGTCCGGTGCGGCCAGCGGCGACACCAACAGCGACAACATCTTGCAGGTCAGCGAGGTGTGGCACTACAAGTGCGAGCGCACGATCGCTCTGAATGCGCCCAGCCCGCTGCCCAACACGGCTCGCGTCGATGCCAAGGGTCCCAATAACGAGCCCGTCTTCGACACCGACCCGCACTCCGTCGTGCTGTCGAATCCGGTCCCGCCGGTCGTTCAGATCCTCAAGGACGGTCCTTCTAGCGCAGTCCGAGGCTCGACCATCACCTACACGATGGACGTCTCGATCCCTTCGGGGAACCTGCCTCTGCACGACGTGGTCGTGACCGACCCGGACTGCAACACGGGTACCCTCAACCGGTTGTCCGGTGCGGCCAGCGGTGACACGAATGGTGACAACATCCTGCAGTTCACCGAGGTGTGGCACTACACCTGCCAGCGGACGATCGCCAACAACGCGCCGAGCCCGCTGCCGAACACCGCGACGGTAAATGCCAAGGGGCCTAACAACGAGCCCGTGACGGACGACGACCCGCACTCGGTCACACTGACGAACGCGCCGGTGCCCGTGGTGCAGATCGTCAAGGGCGGACCCGCTTCTGCGCTGCGTGGCGACACCATCACCTACACGATGGATGTCTCGATACCGTCGGGGAACCTGGCATTGCACGACGTGGTCGTCAGCGACCCCGACTGCAATATCGGCTCGATCGCACGGCTCGCCGGCATCGCCAGTGGCGACACGAACGGTGACAACATCCTCCAGTTCACCGAGGTGTGGCACTACACGTGTCTTCGCACGATCAGCCTGACCGCGCCGAGCCCGCTGCCGAACACGGCGCGCGTGGACGCCAAAGGCCCGAACAACGAGCCCGTGTTCGACACCGACCCGCACTCCGTCGTGGTGTCGAACCCACCCTCGCCGGTCGTGCAGATCGTCAAAGACGGTCCTTCCAGCGCAGTGCGAGGTTCCACCATCACCTACACGATGGACGTCTCGATCCCGTCGGGGAACCTCCCGTTGCACGACGTGGTCGTAACGGACCCGGACTGCAACGCGAGCACCCTGATTCGCCTGACGGGGGCCGCCAGCGGCGATACCAACACCGACAACATCTTGCAGGTCAGCGAGGTGTGGCACTACAAGTGCGAGCGGACGATCGCTCTGAATGCACCCAGCCCGCTGCCCAACACGGCTAGGGTCGACGCCAAGGGTCCGAATAACGAGCCCGTGTTCGACACCGACCCGCATTCCGTCGTTCTGACCAACGCGCCGGTCCCGGTCGTGCAGATCGTCAAGGATGGGCCCTCACTGGCCCAACGCGGTTCGACCATCAGCTACACGATGGACGTCTCGATCCCGTCGGGGAACCTGCCGTTGCACGACGTGGTCGTGACCGACCCGGACTGCAACCCGAGCACACTCGTGCGCCTGTCGGGTGCCGCAAGCGGCGACAGCAACAGCGACAACATCCTTCAGGTCGGCGAGGTGTGGCACTACACCTGCCGGCGAACCATCGCCCTTAACGCGCTAAGCCCGCTGCCGAACATCGCAACGGTCAATGCCAAGGGCCCGAACAACGAGCCCGTGACTGACGACGACCCGCACTCGGTCACACTGACGGACCAACCCGTCCCCGTTATCGAGATCATCAAGAGCGGGCCGACGGAGGCGCAGCGTGGATCGACGATCACTTACACGATGGATGTGCGGATCCCAAGTGGGACCACTCCGCTCACCAACGTTGTGGTGACGGACCCGGACTGCAACCCCGGGACGATCCTGCGTCTTGCTGGAGCGGCCAGCGGAGATTCGAACAACGACAACATCTTGCAGTCCACCGAGACGTGGCACTACACCTGTCAGCGGACGATCTCTCAGAGCGCCACCAGCCCGTTGCCGAACACCGCTACCGCCACGGGTGTGGGTCCCAACAATCAGACGGTGACGGACACGGACGACCACCTGGTCATCCTGACTCAGCAGCCGCCTAACCCTCAGATCATCATCGAGAAGTCCGGTCCGCAGACGGCCAAACGTGGCGACGAGATCACCTACACCTTGCGTGTGTCGATCCCGGTGGACCGTCCGCTGACCAATGTCACCGTGACCGACCCGAAGTGTGACAGCACTCCCGTGCTCGTCAGCCGCAGTGGCGGCGACCAGGACGACGTGCTCGAGCTCGGCGAGGTCTGGACCTACACCTGCAAGCACCGCATCACCGCACTCGACGCCGACCCACTGCCCAACACAGCAGTTGCTACGGGTCGCGACGACAGGGGTAACGAGGTCAGGGACGACGACGATCATCTCGTCGACCTCCTGCCCGGGCCCCCGACCCCGGCCATCGACATCGAGAAGGACGGTCCGGCCCGAGCACAACGAGGCGACACGATCACTTACCGTCTCAGTGTCTCGATCCCGATCGACCGCCCGCTGACCAACGTGGTCGTCTCCGACCCACGCTGTGATGATGCCCCGGAGTTGGTCTCCAAGACCGGCGGGGACAACGATGACACGCTCGAGTTCGGCGAGATCTGGAACTACCGCTGCACTCACCGGGTGCGTGCGGGCGATCCCAACCCGCTGCCGAACACGGCAACGGCCACGGGCGTGGACGAGGCGGGAACGCAGGTCACCGACCAGGACTCGCATCTGGTCGACCTCGTAGCCCCAGCCGACATCAGGATCGAAAAAGATGGCCCACAAGAAGCTGAGGTGGGCGACACCATCGTCTACACCCTCGAGGTGTCGATCCCGATCGACCATCCGCTGACCAATGTCGAGGTCAGTGACCCTCGCTGCGACAACCGACCGACTCTGGACAACAAGCGGGGCGGGGACGACGACAACGTCCTCGAGTTCGGAGAGACGTGGGTCTACCACTGCGATCACCTCGTGCTGGACGGTGAGGTCGGGGTACTCCAGAACACTGCGACCGCCACTGGTGATGATGAGAACGGCGACACAGTCCGTGATCGCGACGATCACGATGTCGAGGTCGCTGCCGTCCTCGGTGAGATCGATCACCAGGCCCGAGAACCCACCGGGCGGGATCCTTCCGTTCACCGGCTCGTCTTCGATGGCCCTGATCGCCTTGGCCTTCGGGATGGTCCTCACGGGCGGTGCGGCCCTGTGGATGTCCAGCAGGCGTCGTAAGGAAGGCCCAATCGAGTCATAAGAGCTGCACCGCATCCGCAGCAGAAAAGGCCCCGGGCCACCGGGGCCTTTTCATTTTCTGAAGAGGAGATAGGGGGTTCGCCTGGCGAACCGCCGGCAGCGGGAGAGAGAGGACCGCTGCGCTCTGTTCGTTGCCTGGGTCCGTCGGAGGAGGGGGGGCCGACGGGCCCGGTGGTGCTGGTCTTTCTTGGTTCAGGTTCGGAAGTGGAGGTACCTGAGATATCGGACCCGGTCCCAGAAAACTTGAGGATTTTTCTTCCAACCGGGCCCCAAATACCCCCAATATCCCGCGAACCCGCCACGGATCTTCCTCCCTTACGTAGGGATTCCTCTTGACTCGGATAGGCAGATTCTGGAAGATGTATCCAGAAGTTGGAAGTACAGAACGGATGTGGATGCGGATGCGGATGTGGATGCGGAGGACGACAGCTATGGCCCCTACGACGGTTCCCGTCGTTACCCAAGCCTCGACGATCGAGTCCGGTCGTCCCTCAACCACGTACGCCCCCAAAGCCGTCCGGTGGAACGCCGCTATCGCCTGCCAGGCGCAGCCCACTAGGAGGAGATGAGAGCCAAGGAGGGGACGTGACGAAGTGGTCATCGGAAACACCACGCACTAGCAAGGTCAGGTTTCGGAGGAAAGAGGAGAGAGGGACTCAAATGTTTGCAGATCAGATCACCATCAGGAGGGGGATGAAGCGACACGTTGCGCTTCTTACCCTGATGTCCGTAATAGCACTTCTCGTTCTGCCGATCGCCCCGGCGCTCGCCCAGAGCCCCGTCTATACCCAGACGATCGGCGATGCGGTCACCGGCGACAACCCGCTGCAGAACCAGAGCGGGCCGCAGAACGCGTGTAAGAGCAACCAGTGCCGCTTCCCGGACGACGGCGCAGACAGCTACACGGCGGAGCTGTGGGAGCGTCCCATGAACCAGCAGCAGGACCTCTTCTACCCGGCCTTCGACATCACCCAGGCCCAGCTCGGCTCGGACTCTGAGTGGTACTACTTCAAGATCAACGTGTACGGCGGCAACGAGCCGTACCCATTCTACGGCTGGGAGATCGGCACCAACGGCGACCCGCGCGGTGGGTTGTTCATCCGCGCCGACGAGCCTCAGAAGAAGAACAGCTCTTACGGCTCCCAGAGCCTGATCGCCTGGCACGACGGCAACAACACCGTCGGCGCCGGGACCACGAACGCCCCCGACGGGCCGGGCAACACCGACGGCTTCGAGGACAAGGTCTTCGACCAGAGCGGCTCCAACGTCCAGGTGCGGGCCTCGGGAAGCGTCATCGAGTTCGCCGCCCGCAAGAGCTTCGTGCACCAGTACGTGAGCCCCAGCAACATCTCGCACCGCGGCTGGGCCCTCAAGGGCGGGGTCAACGACCCCACCAAGCTCTACGGCCACGACGTCTACGACCGGTCCCAGGCTGGGTCTCCTTATCCATACCTGAACCAAGCCGGAGCTCCCGACTCGGGGACTGCCAACAACGCAAAGAGCGGCAACGTCAACCCGTTCTACCCGACGGGCAACATCTACGAGATCGACAACACCCAGTGGCTGACGATCATTCAGCCGGATCCGGTCATCGACATCGAGAAGACCGGTGACCGTACCCAGACCGCTCTGAACGAGACCGTCACCTACACCTTGACGGTGACCAACCCCGGTCCCGAGGATCTAAAGAACGTGGTTGTCGCCGACAACCGTTGCGATGGAGCCAACCCTCGCACCCGGCTCTCGGGCGATACCAACAACGACAACATCCTGCAGCGCACCGAGACGTGGACCTACCGCTGCACGCGTCTGATCACCAACGCCGACGTGACCGCAGGGTCGGTGCTCAACACCGCCACTGCGGACGGAGTGGGCGTCACCAGCAACAAGCCGGCGCACGACCAGGACGACTTCAACGTCACGGTCAACCCGCTGCCCACCCCGGTGATCGACATCGAGAAGCTCGGTGACCGGACCCAGACAGCGCTGAACGAGACCGTCACCTACACCCTGACGGTCACCAACCCCGGTCCCGAGGACCTCAAGGACGTCGTGGTCGCCGACAACCGTTGCGATGGCTCCAACCCTCGCACCAAGATCTCTGGCGACACCAACAACGACAACATCCTGCAGCGCACCGAGACGTGGACCTACCGCTGCACGCGTCTGATCACCAACGCCGACGTGACCGCAGGGTCGGTGCTCAACACCGCCACTGCGGACGGAGTGGGCGTCACCAGCAACAAGCCGGCGCACGACCAGGACGACTTCAACGTCACGGTCAACCCGCTGCCCACCCCGGTGATCGACCTCGAGAAGACCGGTGACCGCAGCGTGGCCACGGTCGGCGACACGATCAACTACACCTTCGAGGTTCGGAACCGCAACCCGCAGACGGGTGCCCCCGGCCCCGAGGTGCTCAGAAACATCAACCTCAAGGACGACAAGTGCTCGACCCCCGTCTTCCAGGGTGGCGACACGAACAGCAACCAGCGGCTCGAGGTCGGCGAGGTCTGGACCTACAAGTGCAGCCGGGTGCTGTCGAGTGCCGACGTCGGCCAGTTCAAGAACATCGCAGACGTCGAGGGAACCGGCGTGACGAGTGGCAAGAAGGCCACCGACATCGACGACTTCACCGTCACGGTCAACCCGCAGGGGTCTAACCCCCAGATAGCGCTCGACAAGACGTCGGACAAGCAGAACTACAAGGTTGGCGAGAAGGTGCAGTACACCTTCACCGTCACGAACCCCAACCCCGCCGTGCCGCTCAAGAACGTGACCCTGTCGGACCAGGTGCCGCAGAAGTGCGACTCCACCCCGACGGGCCCGACCAAGAACAACAGCGACTCCGACGACCTGCTCGAGAACGGCGAGCAGTGGATCTACAAGTGCGAGCACACGGTCACGAGCACCGACGAGACCGCCGGCAAGATCGACAACACGGCGACCGCTCGGGGTAACTCGAACATCGACAACACCCCAGTGCAGGCGACCGACTCGCACACCGTGTTCGTCACCAAGGACGTCGCTCCCCAGATCACGATCGAGAAGTCGGGTCCGCAGACGGCCAACCGTGGCGACGAGATCACCTACACGATGAAGGTCTCGATCCCGGTGAACCGCCCGCTGACCAACGTCACCGTGACCGACCCGAAGTGTGACTCCACTCCGGTGCTCGTCAGCCGCAGTGGCGGCGACCAGGACGACGTCCTCGAGTTCGGCGAGGTCTGGACCTACAACTGCAAGCACCGCATCACGGCGCTCGACGCAGACCCGCTGCCCAACACAGCAGTTGCTACGGGTCGCGACGACAAGGGCAACGAGGTCAGGGACGACGACGACCACCTCGTCGACATCCTGCCTGGGCCTCCGACCCCGGCCATCGACATCGAGAAGGACGGTCCGGCTCGTGCGCAGATCGGCGACACGATCACCTACCGCCTTGCAGTCTCGATCCCGATCGACCGTCCGCTGACCAACGTTGTCGTCACCGACCCACGGTGTGACGATGACCCCGAGCTGGTCTCCAAGACCGGCGGCGACACCGACGACACCCTCGAGTTCGGTGAGGTGTGGAACTACCGTTGCAGCCACCGGGTCCGTGCTTCAGACCCCAACCCGCTGCCGAACACGGCAACGGCCACGGGCGTCGACGAGGCCGGGACCCAGGTCGAGGACCAGGACTCGCACCTGGTCGACCTGATCGCCCCTGCGGACATCCGCATCGTCAAGACCGGTCCGCAATCGGTCAACGTCGGCGACAGCATCCTTTACACCCTCGAGGTCTCCATACCGGTCGACCACCCGTTGACCAACGTCGAGGTGAAGGACCCCCGTTGTGACAACGCTCCTACGCTCGACGACAAGCGTGGCGGGGACAACGACAACACCCTCGAGTTCGGCGAGACGTGGGTCTACCACTGCAGCCACGTCGCAACCGAGAACGAGGTCGGCACCCTGCCGAACGTGGCAACCGCCACGGGTGAGGACGAGGCCGGCGACAGGGTCCGCGACACCGACCCTCACAACGTCACCGTCCAAGCAGTCCTCGGTGAGCAGATCACCAGGCCGGACAACCCCAACAGCGGGATCCTTCCGTTCACGGGTTCGTCCTCGATGCCTCTGATCGCCATGGCGATCGGGATGCTCCTCACGGGCGCTGCGGCCCTGGGGATCTCCCGCAAGCGTGAGGAGGGCACCACCGAGTAATCAAGAGCTGCACCGCATCCGCAGCAGAAAAGGCCCCGGGGCACCGGGGCCTTTTCCATTTCCCTAAGTCGCCGGCTGAGCCTAGTTGGGGCTTGGGTTAACCGCCCTGGTGTTGTTGTTCTCGTTGCTCTCAGTTACTTGGTTCAGCGAGTCCGCGGTCGCGATGCGTTCTTTGTTGTGTCCGGGGATCTGCTGCGTTATCGATTGTCCGGCCGCAAGACCCGAGAAGTTGTAAGAGGTCCCCGTCGTGTTTGGTTCGGCCACCTTGACGCTGAAGGCACCGGCAGCAGCCTGGCCCACGTTCGAAACCGTGAAACTGCCGGTCGAAGTCGCAGAAATGACGAGGTCGGGGAGCTGCGCCGCGGGGATGGCCCGCGTGTTGTTGGTCTCGTTGGACTCGACGACGGCGCTGCCAGAATCGGCGACGGCTTCGCGAGCGCTGGCTGAGGGTTGGAGCGTCTGAGTTTGCGATGCCCCCACCGCGAGCCCCGTGTGCTGGAAGGTTTGGAGGGTCTGTCCGGATGTATTCCTCACGACTACGGCAAACCCGCCCGCCGCAGCGTTGCCCTGGTTGCTGACCGTGTAGCTCGTGGTCGTCGTTGCTGAGATAACCAAGTCTGGGCGAGGCGCGGGCGAGCTCGGAGGTGGACTGCTCGGAGGTGGAGAAGTGGTGGTGGGACTCGGCGAAGAGCCGGCGGGGATGATCCCGGTGTTGTTGCTCTCGTTCGACTCGGGCACCTGAGATTGCGAGTCGACGAGCACCGTGCGCTGCTGGCTCGAAGATGCGACCTGTTGGGTGAATGAAGCCCCTGCCACCAGACCGGGATTGGTGAAGGTCTGCAGGATCGTTCCTTGCGGGCTGCTCAATCGCACTTCGAAGGGCCCCGATGCTCCACCTCCGACGTTGGCCACCGTGAAGCTCGTCGTGGTCGTGGCGCTGACGACCAGATCGGGCAGCGTAGCGGGGATCGAGCCCGTGTTGTTGGCTTCGTCGGACTCCGGCACTCGGTTGGAGGGGTCCACCACAACGGTGCGCACCTGATTCGAAGAGGCGACCTGGCGAGTATCGGATGCTCCCGCAGCCAATCCGGGGAAGTCGACCGTTTGAAGCACGGTTCCCTGCGGACTGCGCAACTCGACGACGAATGGTCCGGCGTCTCCTCCGAGATTGTTCACCGTGAAGCTCGTAGCGGTGGTCGCGCCGACCGTCAGGTCGGCAGGTGTCGGTGCCTTTGGTCCTGCGACCTGAACCGTCTCGGCGTAGACGAGTCGTCGGCCAAACGTCACTGCCGGCAGCGGCTTGGTGAGAATCTGCTTGATGATGCGTTCGAATTCACGGATCACGAGACGAAGCGGCTGCCCTCCCACGCTCTCCGGCAAGGAGAGCTGCCCCGACCACACTGCTATGCCGCTCCGGTCAAACCCGCTCTCGAGGATCGTCTCGGAGCCATCTATCGGTACCCATGCGAGCGCCTCGTTCGGATCGGGGACCTCTGGTCGAAGTCGCTCGATGGTCACCTCGACCTCCGCCGGCCCGTCGCCGAGCTCGCTCGCTCTGTAACTCCTACCGGCAAGCGAGATGTTCACGAGATGCGGGTCCGTGGGATCGAGAGTCATGGTCAGCGAGCGGTCCGGGGTGAGTTGGATGAAGTCCGCGGCCACCACGCGCGAGAGATGGGCGTCGTCCAGAGAGTTCGGTTGGTAGCGCGCCAATGCGAGCTTCACGAACGGGAAGTACGCGTCGGTATCCATGATGATGTCGCAGTACCAAAGGTTCAGTTCCTCGTCGAAACCGACGTCGTGCCCGACCACGGCGACCTTTACCTCGGGCATTTCTTCGATCGTGAACTTGAGGTCGACTTCGCGACTAGTGCCACCGACCCTCAGAGGGAAGTCACTGCCTTCGGGCAGGGACGTTGTTGGTTCGGACAACCACAGCGGGTCCAGTCCCCACCGGGTGATGAAGGGTTTGATCTTCTCCGAGGGAGACTTGGTCGGCCTTCCAACCTCTTGCTTCGGGTAGACGAGTACACCCAATTGCTCCCCCGCCCCCGAAGACCACCATGGGCGGTCGAGGTAGATGCGCAGCCCCCGGCCCTTCCGCTGACTTGTCTTCGACGTCGGCGTTTCGCTGCGCTCCCATTGGAAGGTGGGCACGATGTACAGCAACTTGGGCGCGGCAGGGCGCGCCGAGTTGGGCACCGTTAGAACCACATCTTCGGATTCTCGGGTGATCGGGGGCGAGATGTAGTCGACACGGAGGTCGGTATTGATGGGTATGCCGCCCCCCTTGCGCCGGATCGTGCCCGCGTCGTAGTCCATCTCGTAGTCGGTGTCTTTGACGTAGGTGACCTTGCCGTCGACGCTCTTGACCTTTTCCGAGTCCCTAACGACCCCCGCCGCACCCAGGAGCCTCGGGTCTGGTGGGAGCGCGTGTACCTCGCCTCCATTGTCGAAGCGGATCGTCCTGTGGTCGGTGAAGTAATCCTTGAAGCGGGTCGTTGCGATCGTCCTGTAGGTGACTTCGCGGTACTTGGTGTCGTAGAACTCGTGGCGGCCACGGAACAGTCGCGCGCGGCCGGGCGGGGCAACGACTTTGTGATTGAAGGCGATGCCCTCGACCGGGATCTCCTTCTTCGGCTCCCAGGCGCCGGTCGTCCCGTCTATCTGGTCGAAGACGTCGACCCACTTCCCTCGGACATCGATCTCGGCGGTGCCTTTCGCGTCGAAGATGTGCCCATCGCTCAGAGTCACGTAGGTCTGGCCGAGGCTGCGCGCCAGCTTGAGCTCCTTGAACGCAGGTGCCAGCAGAGGTTGCCTCACGGCATGCACGAGTATGAGCTTGCGAGCGGGCATGGCCATCACGTGCGTTCCGGCGACGATCCGGGCCAGATGCTTCATCTCTTCGCTTGCGCGCGACCAGAAGCGCGGGCTCTGCGCCTCGTCTGCAACCCGGCGCATCAACTCGAGACTGGGAAGCTCGAACCCTCTCGCCGCGGTGCGGCCCTTGTACCTGCGCGACGCCTGGTTCATCCAACGCACGAACTTGAGTCGCCGAACCTCGTCCTCGTCCACCTCATCGTCTTGCTTCGGGTTGTCGGCCGCCTTGGCGATCCATCGCATCAGGCCGAGCTTCGCGATGTCCTCTGCCTCGTGGTACGAGCTGTAATCAACTTCGACGACATCCGCTTTGGGTAGCGAGACCCGAAGGGTCGAACGGCCGAAATCGTGGCTCTGCGTCGCTCCTTCTTCGACCCTCAGCAGGAACGTGTTCACCTCGGGCCATTGCTTGCCGGCGGTGAAGGAGACCTTGGTCGGGATCTTCAAGGCTTCGGCGGCCGGCAATCCGACGAAGGCCGCACCCTTGGAGACGGGATCCGGGAGGTATGGAACCCGCGCCGTCTTCCCGTTCTCGACCGGGAAGTTCAGCTCGTCGACGTCGTAGTAGGGCTGGCCGAAGTTGGACGGATCCGATTTAGCTCCGGGGTGCACGTAGTTGCCGGAGGCATCCTTGGCTGCGAATGACCCGTCGCCCGCGCGCCGCGATCACGTCGTACGAGTCTGGGCTGATACCGCCGGGAGTGTCGAACATCTCGTGTAGCTCGGCCGAGAACTGATCGACCTTGGGAGGCGCAACATGGCGCAGGGACGGCACCGTTGCCGCCGCCGGAGTGTCGAAGTTGCTTCGGATGACCATGCGCTCCGCCGATTCGCCCTCGGTGCGGGGGTTGCGCATCAGAAGCTCGGGCGGTGGTCCCGGTTCCAGCCGGTCGTACGCCTGGAGGTCGCTGGCCTCGGCGAAGTCTTTGGAGGCCGGATCTCCGAATGGGGTCACGTTCCCGGCGAGGTCTGCCACTCGGGCCCGAACGCGATAGCTCTTCCCGTAGCGGAGGACGGGTAGGACACCTTCCGGAGTGGTCGGCACCCGGTACTGAACGGAGAGCTCGAAATCTGTCGCCGGACCGTTTTGGATGCTCTCGGGCCGTTCGGCGTTGTTAACCGCCTTGCCCACCCGCGTTGCCACGAGGCTCCAGTTGGCCCACCGGAAGAGGGCTTCGTGAAGCGAGAGCTCCTTCTGCTTCTCGTCGGTGGTGCTCCCCTTCGGAGGCTTCGTGAGGGCGAGGGTTATCCAACCGAAATCCGGCTCGAGGGGCACCGCAACGCTGCCCTCCCCCACTCCGAAGGTCGCTACACCGCTGCGCGAGCAGAGTGAGAACCAACGTCCAACTTCCTCGTCCCACACATCGATCGCATAGCCGCGCACGAGATCCTCGGCGAAGAGTCCCACTTCTTGCTTGCCCTTCAACAACAGTTGCTTCTGGTAGTCCTTCTCGATCTTGACCTTGAGCTCGGCCGCGCGCCCAGATCTCATAAGGGTGAGCCCCGGCGACCTCAGGGACGGGGGGGAAGGGTTTCAAACTGTACTTCGGCCTCGCCGTCGGTCCCCTGCCGGGTCCGCCCCCTGGGGATCGGATTCCTTGCGACTGCGGCCTGGGTCTTCAAAGTCTTGATCACCAACGCGGCGAAGCGACTCAGCTTGAGCGCCGCGCCGTCGGTGTCGAGTTGAGTCAGGTCGAATACGCGTACGCCATCCTTGTATGTGTTGGCCAGGTTGAGGCGGCCCTTGACGATCTCTCGTTGAGTCGGGGTGGAGTTATCCGGATTCTGAGGCGACGACCTTGGTTCGGCGGTGAAGCTGCGCATGTTGGTTTCGGTCTTAAGGGATTCGAACTGTGGCGCGGGGCCCATGGCTTCGCTCCACAGGGGCTTCACCCATACCTTGATAACCTCTGCCCTATTCTCCGGCACTTCGACCTCGAGGTCGAACACGATGCCAAGCAGACGCATGAGTTGAGGATGCTTGCTCAGCAACGCGATCATCTGATGGAAGTCGATCCTCCTGTCGGGGCCCTTGCCGGGAACCCCAAGAGGAACACGCTTCCTTCCGCCCCCATCGAAGAACCTCTGGGCAAGGAAGAAGTCGGTCGCGGGATCGCGTTTGGTCCTGTCGAGCGCCTCGATCCCCAACTTCTTGGTCTGCGAGTCCCCCAGGCGATCGGATATGGACGATCTGATATCCGAGCGCGCCGTTCCACCCACCTTCTCGCCCTCGATCGTCGCCGGTGGCGCGATCAGGCCGAAGAAGCCGTCCTTCACCAGCTTGTCGGCCGCCAAGGCCACCGTAGGCGAAATGGTTGCGATCTTTGTGATCTTGGTCTCGGTGAAGAGAGCCACAGCTTGAGCGGGAAACGACGCTAGCGTCACGCCATCGATCTTTTCGAACGCATACGAGCGCACCAACGTTGAGGGAGGGAAAAGGAGAGCCCACAAGTCCTCACGCGGCAGCGGGCGAACCGGCCAGTCGCTGGCCCCTTGCGGAGTTGCTTTCGCTTCCGAACGAGACTCTGAACGCAAGCTCGTTGGCTTTGACCGGCCACCCGTCGAAGACGAAGGACGACAATTGAGCTTCGGGGGCATCTCCGGTGAGTCGAGGGGATAGAACGACCGACAGCTTGACCTTTCCGCCCTCGAGCTTGCCTGCGGGAACGGCCGTACAGAGGATCTCCTGCTTCGCCATCAGCCCACTCCCGCGAATGCTTCAGGCGCAAAGGCGGCGGAGTACTCGTCCACCCACTCCTGCTCGGTGAATATCTCCGTGAAGGTGACCGGCGTTGGACCACTTGGAGCTTGGAGTATCTCGGGCGCGCCCAGCGCGCGCGCCGGCGGCCGGCAAAGCACGCTGCCGTCGCCGCCACCCCCTCCGAACTGCTTCTCCACAGTCATGTCAACCGACGCGCTGAACAGCAAGACCTCAACCTCGACCGTCAATGTCGCCTGGCCCCACACCTCATCCTTGATGAAGTCGTAGGTGAGGCTCATCCTGAACTCGAGCGAAATGCTGATGATCCCGAGGACCTCGAGTTCCCCGCCGAGTCGCACGTAACCCTCGAGTTGAGCCACGGGGCCGCAATCCGGGGTCGTGCCTATCGCAAAATAGATCCCGGCCATGATGTGCACGCCGCCACTGGCCACGCCGATGTCTATCGAAGCGTTTGCTCCGAACTCGAGCCCGACCTCGAACAGCTCGATGCCGAGGTCGCCCTTCTCGTCCGCGCCGACGGTGAGGGCGACGAAGCCTCCGCCTCCGAAGATCGTGTAGGTGAGCAGGAACTGCGAGTCGCGTGTGCAGAAGCTGAACTTGGCCTTCAGAGGATCGCCGGTGAACGGGATGATCACGCCCGCGTTCAAGCTCATGTTGGACAAAGAGAAGATGCCGACGTTGACGGTCGGGATCTTGAGCGTGTAGCTCGCCTCGATCTTCGAGGGCAGCACATCGATGCTGAGCCCGCTGCCTCCGAAATTCATGAAGTCTTTGAGCTCGTTGATGAAGGTCAGGATCCCTGCGAAGACGACCTCGTCGATATCGACGTCGACGTCCGGCGACTTGCCCTTGCGAGTACTGAAGGTGACTTTGTTGAAGGTGATGATCAGGAACGCGCTTTCCTTCCCGATCATGTTGACGTTGAAGTTGCGCAAGTCGCCGACGATCTCGAAGTCCGGCTCGCCGGGCGGGTTGATAGGCGTGGTGAAAGTAGCGTGCACGTCCAACGACGCATTCGACAAGGGCTCGAAGATGCCGAGAGGATCCGACGTCAGCTCAGAGCCTTTGAGGGACCAGTCAAAACTCGTAATGAGCTTTTCCGGAATCTGGGTCGAGTCCCCGCCGGGGTAGATCGTGCGACTCAGGAGCTCGGGGGCCTTGTCGAAACCGGCCACGTCCAGGATGTCGGCCAGCAATACTCCGCCGAGGATCTTGGCTCCCTCGAAGAATTCCGCGGGGTTGAAGCCTCCGGGCACGTCCTTCCCGGAGAGATCGCCCCCCATCGGGCCGGTCTTCCGAGAAAGGCCCGCGATGCTCATGTCGGGCGTGACCAACCCACCCGAACGGTCGGAGCCCGAACCTCCGTAAGTAAGACCGACCGGATTCTTCAAGCGGACGAAGATCTGAGGGCCTTCGTTTGCGCCTCCGAAACCGTCTGTCACGTAGTTGGGGTGGAACTCAACCGTCGCGGTGTCGAGGCCCGCGCCCTTGACCTGTTCTATGGCCTGCAGGCGGACGTCGGATTGCAAGAGCCTCGCCCTCCAGCGGAGCTCACCAGTCGGCACATGTTCGGAACTAAATTGAAGGCTCTTGACCTCGAGTGCGGCATCGCCCGGTCTCTCGGGGGTCGAGTCGGCGAATGCGACCTTCTGACCCTGAAGGTCGATCTTCCGTCGAGGCAAGTTTCCGATCGTCAGATAAGACGCTTGAACCTTGCCCACGATGCCGGAGTCGTTCGCCGCCGATCCAATGACGAACACGAGCGGAGCGGTGAATTCCGAATCCTGGCCATCCCAGTCGGTCGCCGACATGTGGAAGGCAAAGTCGGCGCCGGCGACTCGAGGCCAGAAAGCCGCCTGCCCATCGTGGATGGACGACGATTCGGGCTTGTCGAGGTTCGGGGTGACGAGAGTCCTCATCCGAATCGTCGTGAAGGGCATATCGCGCTTGGTGTAGGTCTTCTCGGGTTCCTTGACGACGATGAATTGCCTTTGTCGCAGGTATGCCCCGGGGCTGCCCTTCTGGCTTCCGGTTTCGATCGGTTGGATCTTTCGCTCGGTGATGGTGATCAAGACGGCGCGGTGACCGAATGGGAACAGGAAGCCTTGCTGGATGATCTTGACGAAGTTGTCGCGCCCCATAGCCGCTCGATGGGACCAATGGATCACGTCCAGGTGGTTGATCCCCTTGTGGGCCCAGTCGCCCTGGACGTCCATCCAGGCTCCGAGCGAGGTGAGCATCAGTCTGTTGACGTTGACCGGTTTGGGCTTGAGATTCGACGTTAGGAAATCCGACGTCAGCCGTACGAGTTGGTAGCGGTGGTTGGCCTTGAGCGACATCCGGAAAGGCTCCAGATTGTTGGAGGGTGGCAGATTGTTGGAGGGCGGACTGTCTTTCTTGAATCCCGGGGTCCAGATCGCGTGGATCTTCGGCTTGTCGGAGACTCCGGCCAGCTGGCGGGAGGTCCTGATCAGTGCGGTGTGCCATAGCTCCGCCCGGCCCTCGTGGAGCACCGGCGCTTTCCGATGTCTCCACCCATGACCTTCCTCCTGCGGCGAGATGATGAGTTGCCATGGCGCCTCGATCGCCGTTTCCTCCGGCCGCGGCGCTCTGATATCCGGGAGTCGTTCGCCTTCTTCTACCGTCTGAGCCACCGGCGCCGAGTTAAGAGTGAACCGACTCCAGTCCAAAAGGCTCTCGAGCGTGAAGGGGATCTCCTTGATTGAGGCCGGCACGAGGAACGCAAGTCGGCTTTCCCCGGACAGCCTCGCCCGGATGGGTGGGGTGTGCAGAGTGTCGCTTCCCGATGCGTCGGCGGCTTCGAAGAAAGCCTCCTCTCCGATTGACTGAGGAGGGAAATGCACCACGACATAGGAGTTCAAGAGCTGGTCCGACCGGACCACCCTGGGGGGACCACCCACCAGCCTGAAGTTGATGAATTCGAAGCGCAGCGACAACATGTCGTCGGGGCGCGTCGCGTAAGCCGTAACGACCGCGCCCTGCGTTTGCGCAAGAGCGCGCGTTGCAGACAGCAGCCCATGACCTCTCAGCTCGAGGAGGCCGGCCCCCGCGAGAAGCGAGCTCCACCGTAAGAGGTCGCGCCGGGTGAGCCGAGTTGTGTCTAGAAAGGCGAGGTAACTGGGGTCTGTGCGATAGGCGCGAGGTTCAGCGGCCCGGTTCCGCCGTCGATCCCCACCCATCGGCTCCCCCATCCCCTATAGAGGCGCGTGCTGTTGAGAAGCTACGCCCGCCACTCACCGCCGGATAGGGGCTTTGCGCATTATTCGCGAATCAGTCCCGGCGCCGAGCCGATACCGACGTCGGCTAGTCGGGCCAAGGAGTTGATGTGCCCGGAGGCGTCGACCAGCCAGACGCTCGAGAGATAACGCACCAGCCAAGCCAGGTCGTCTCCCATCGTCCACTCGATCGGAACGGCTTCGGCATCGACATCCAACCGGCCGGCCGGAGCTAGCTTCAATCCACGCGTGTCCTTCACGATGTCGCCCAGATCGACGATCGGCTCGTAACGTGGTTCGGTCCCCTCGAAGGTGATCACGCCGAGCTCGGCGCTCTCGATGGGTCCATCGGTCGTGCCGGGACAGCAGAGCTTGATCACGTTCACTTCGTTGGGCCCCCGTGACGTCGGGGCCAAATAGAGAGCCCCCTCTTCATCGGGTTCCACAAGGGTCGCCTCCACGGACGTGGAGCGCAAAGGCTGCGGCAGGTCGACGCGATAGAGACCCGGAGATGGCTGCTCCGAGACCACGTACACGGCCTCGCCTCCCGCGTCCCAATGCACCCGGTTGGCGACTGCACCATCGGCGAATGTGAGATCCAGCACGATGCGCTTGCCGCCGCGACTCGGCTTCCCGAATACGAGCTCTCCTTCGGCAAAGGAAGGGTCCTCGAAGGGCGTCAGCCAGGCTGCCTTTAGCCCGGGACCGAATGAGGGCGCCACACCTTCGCCCACCACGACGGGCGGAACATCCGGTGCAGCGATGTCGATCGCGCGTAGCTCCGTGACCCCGGAATCGTTGCGAACCGTGTACAGGAGCGTGCGGGCGTTGGGAGAGATCGCCGGGTTCCATCCGCCGCCCTCTTCGGCGATGAGCCGTTCACTGCCGTCCCCGTACATCCCGAGCAAAGCGCCGTCTTTGATGTAGGCAAACAGCAGGGCCTGGGCCGGGATCGTGTCGGAAGGAGCGTCTCGCTCCTCGATCTCTTCCTGCTCCGTCGTAAGCACACGCGCTATCGAATTCTCATCCGGCAGAGTCACCCAGACGGCACCCTCGCCCGCGCTGATACCGGCGGCCCCTGCATCG
The DNA here is from genome assembly GCA_963786155.1 of uncultured Actinomycetes bacterium. Lineage (GTDB taxonomy): Bacteria > Actinomycetota > CADDZG01 > CADDZG01 > WHSQ01 > CAWAXW01. The sequence continues at coordinate 1,949,049 of CAWAXW010000006.1, forward strand.
ATCGGCAAGGGGTCGCCCACTCGCACGCCGTCCGGGCTCAGACGGAATAGTCGCGAACGATCCGCCGACGAGGCCAGCGCCCACGCCTCCGTCGGACCCAGCGAGATCTCCACCGCCGAGCCCCCGACCTCCACGACCCGGCGTTGCCCGCTCTCGAGATCGGTGACGTAGAGCTCGCCTGTCGCGCCCGAGCCCACCCACAACGAGCCCAGCCCCAGCGCGATGTCGTTCCCGGTCGCCGAAGCGGGTACGGACTCGGCCTCTTCCGAACCGAAACCGAGCGCGCGCGAGGCTCGTGCGATCCGAACCACGCGTCCGGTCGAACCGTCGTAGGCCCATATCTGACCCTCGCCGGCGGCCACTTCCGTCGCGGCGAAGCCTTCGACCGAACGTTCTTCGAGGAGCTCGCCCGAGTCACGATCGAACTCCTGCACGGCTCCGCTCTCGAGTCCCGCAACCCACAGACCGTCGAGACCCACGGCCAGATCGAGGCCGGTGTCCGCGGCATCCCCGACGGTCAGCGCGGTCCCGCGAGCCTCACCGGTGCGGGGATCGAGGCGATGCACCACACCGCTACCCGATTCCGCCACCCACAGCGTGCCCGTCGAAAGGACGATGTCGCCTGGTCCCTCCAACTCGACGTGGTCGATGACCGCACCGGAATCTGGGTCGAGGCGCGCGAGCCCTTCGGAATCCGTGACCCAGACGACTCCCCCACCGGCAACCACCGCGCGGGGCGAGTCGGCGACCTCCGCCACGCCCTGCACCGCGAGCCGGTCCGTCTCCCCCGTCCCCTCGAAGCCGCCCCGTTCTGGAGCTCTCACGAGGAAGAAGGCCAACACGACGGCGGCCGCGGTTGCGACCGAAGTCGATGCGATCAAGAACGTGAGTCGGCGACGGCGACGCTTGAGGAACCGCTCCCGAGCCGCGGCCACATCCATCGGGCGATATCCCTCACCGACCGATTTCAGGGATTCCTTTAGCAGGCGATCGAGATCGTTCATGCCGAATCTCCCACCAGGGTCTGTCCCAGCGTCTTCTCGAGCTTGGCGCGCGCCTTGGATAGCTGTGACTTCACGGTGCCGACGGAGCATTCGAGGATCGAGGCGATCTCGGCCTCGGGCAGGTCGTCGAAATATCGAAGGACCACACAGGCCCGCTGCCGCTCGGGCAGCCCCTTGACGGCTTCCCACACGACTCGGCCGGTCTCGTGACTCTCAGGGTCCCACGAGGGCCGTGGGCGTTCCTCGGCCTTCGTCTTGGCGTTGACCCGAGCCTCGATCATCTTCCTGCGGATGCGCGAGCGGCAGAGGTTGATGACGATCCGCTTGAGATACGCGTCGATGCTGTCGACGTCCCGGATCCGCCGCCAGCCGTTGAAGGTCTTAAGCAGCGCCTCCATCACGATCTCCTCGCCCAATGCCGCATCGCCAAGGATCACGTACGCGAGCCGGCACATCGGCGCATAGTTCCGCTCGAACAGCTCGGCTACGGCCTGGTCTCGCTCGAGCTCGCTTCGCTCCATCACCGCGACCCCGACCCAAGCCACCCGCGCCTCCACCGACAATCCTGATCCGACGGCAAACAGACGCCCAAACCCCCGCCGAGGTTGCCCGAGCCGAAAGAAATTCCTAGATCCGCCCGAAAAAGCTCATCCCCCACGTCTAGGAGTCTAGGGAAAGACGAGGCCCAGCTCGCTATCTAGCTGCAGTTAGGGGCAGACGTCGGGCTCTGGTTGGGGGACGTTGATGTTGCTTTGGTAGGTCGCGTCACGCCATTCCGCGGTGGCGGAGGCGACTTCGTGGCGGGCCTCCAGGCAATAGCGGCTGGCTGTGGACTTGATCCTCAGATAGGCAAGGTAGGGGTAAAGGGGCGGAGACCATCCGTAGGGGGCCAGGTCGGTTCCGGTCTGTCCGTCGAGTCCGGCATAGCTCCCGTTGTTCTCGGTCGCGTAGGTCTCGACGGCCGTGGCGGCGTTCTTGAGGGACGACTGGATCTGGTCGGCGTAGCCCTTTTCCTTCTGTCTCAGGAACAACGGGATCGACACCGCCGCGAGGATCGCGACGATGAGGATGACCACAAGGAGCTCGATCAGCGAGAAACCACCGGCATCCTTGCGCGCTCCAACCCGTAAAGCCCGCATGTTCCCCCTATCGGCGCTCGGCGGACCAGACCTAAGCGGGAAACCCTAGAGCAAGGACTAGCCCGCCGGTCGAGGCCTCAGCGTATCTTGGAAGGCCGGACGCCCAGATCAGGAGACGAAAGTGGATTTCGCTATCCCCTCCGAGTACCGAGAGCTGCAGCGCAACCTCGTCGATTTCGTCGATCGGGAGCTACGCCCCCTCGAGGAGAGCGAGCTCGACCCGGAGAAGGACGACGTTCCGGTCGAACTCCGCGATCGGGTCAGGAGACGGGCGGCCGAGCTCGGCTTCTACGCGGCCGACTTCCCCGAAGACCTCGGGGGAAGCGGACTGCCCCAACTCGGCATGGTCCTCTTGCGTGAGGCCGGCGCCGCCGACCGGCTGCAGGCTGGGCGCGTTCACGACCTACGGTCCGGAGGGGCCGACGGGGGTGCTCCTATCGGCGACGGCCGAGCAGAAGAAGCAGTACCTGGCGCCTCTGATAACCGCGGAGAAGTCGATGTGCTTCGCCCTGACCGAGCCCGATGCCGGTTCCGATGCGCAGAACATCCGCACCACGCGCGACCCAGGACGGCGACGATTGGGTCCTCAACGGCCGTAAGCACTTCATCACGAACGGCAAGCACGCAGATTTCGCCCTCGTCTTCGCGGCGAACGACCGGGCCAAGAAGGCGCAGGGTGGGATCACCGCGTTCATCGTCGAGAAGGGAACCCCCGGATTCGAGGTTGGCCGCGCCCAGCTAGGGATGCTCGAGGGTGAAGGTCAGTACGAGCTCGTCTTCGACGATTGCAGAGTGCCCGCCGAGCAGATCCTGGGTGGGCCCGACAACGTCGGTCTCGGCTTCTACTCCGCGATGCAATTCCTCGCGATGGGTCGGCTGTCGATCGGGGCGATGTGCAACGGGATCGCGGACTTCTGCCTGCAGCTCGGTACCGAGTATGCGAAGGAACGTCAGCGCGTTCGATCGGCCGATCGGCAAGAACCAGTACGTGCAGGGACACCTCGTGGAGTCGTTGATCCAGCTCAAAGCGAGCAAGCTGATGACCTACGAGTGCGCCTGGAAGTACGACGACGGGGACCCGGTCATGCAGGAGTCTTCTATCGTCAAGCTCTACGCGTCCGAGATGGTCAACGACGTCGTGGACAGGATGATCCAGGTACATGGAGGCATGGGCTGGATGCGCGACCTTCCGCTCGAGCGTATCTACCGGCTCGTGCGCATCTTCACGCTCGTCGAAGGCACGTCCGAGATCCAGAAGTACATAATCGCGAAGACGATGGGGCTGTAGAGGATGGGGCTGTAGAGAAGGAGGCTGCTGGTGGGACAACTTCCCGAAGGTGTGAAGCTGACGTGGCTCGGCCACGCGACGTTCCTGCTCGAGGCGCAGGGCAAGCGCGTGATCATCGATCCGTGGTTGAAGGACAACCCGGCTTGTCCGGACAACCTGAAGGACCCGGGAAAGATCGACGTGATCGCGATCACTCACGGCCACAACGACCACATGCAGGACGCGCTGGCGCTTGCCCAGAAGAACGGTGCGACCGTGGTCGCGATGGTGGAGCTCGGTGACTGGCTCCAGACGAAGGGCGTGGAGAACGTCCTTGGGATCAACAAGGGCGGGACGGCGGAGGTCGCGGGGATCAAGTTCCACATGACCGACGCGAAGCATTCTTCGAGCTTCAACTACCAGGAAGAGGGCAAGTCCGGCTGGGAGAACATCTACATGGGGGAGGCGGCCGGCTTCGTCATCGAGCTCGAGGATGGCTTCAAGCTGTACCACGCAGGTGACACCGCGGTCTTCGGCGACATGGCATTGATCCGCAAGCTGCTGGAGCCCGACATCGCCCTGCTACCGATCGGCGACTTCTACACGATGGGGCCGCGCTCGGCCGCGGAAGCGGTCCGGCTGCTCGGTGTGAAGGCCGTCGTTCCCATGCATTACGGAACGTTCCCGCTCCTCGCCGGCACGCCGGATGAGTTGCGCAAGGAAGCATCGGACCTCACGGATCTGGAGGTCATAGACCTCAAGCCCGGAGAGACACTGAGCTAGCGGAGCTTCGGGCCGCCGACCAGGTGGCCGACGATTCCTTCATTGCCGCCGCTCTGTCCCGACTTGGGATCGGTGCAGGCGCCGACGCAGTTGTCGACGAACGCGTACCACGGGGTCCCGTCGGGGCCGATGACGACGTCGATGAAGTCCAGGATCGTTAAACCACAACGGCCGGGCCCGCACGTGCCCCGCTTCAGGGGATCGCTGGCCTTGTTGACGGTCGCCGAGTAGAAGGTCGGGTTCTTGCCGAGCGCGTCGTCGCTGACGGTCATGTAGCCGTTCCAGGTCGTCTTCTCGTACGCCTCGGGGTCGGGGCAAGGCACCTGGGCGATGCTGCAGTCCGGAGGAACCGGCCCGTTGGGCTGAGGCTCGGGCCACGGGAAGCCCGGCGAGTTCGTCGTGCCCATGTAGACGATCGCAACCTTGCCTGCGTCGCCGACCGCGATGCCGGGGATGCTCGACTCGTTGACGCGCGGCGCGCCGATCATCATGGGCTTGCTCCATTTGCCTCCACCGTCGGTCGACACGGCGAGGTAGGGAAGGCGGTCGGCTCCGATCCAGGTGTAGTAGATGTTGCCCTTGTTGTCGGTGGCGATTCCAGCCTCGTGGTGCGTGATCCCGTTGCTCGCCACCTGCACGCGTTCCCACGTCAGGCCCTCGTCCTTGCTGATGGCCAGATATGGCTGGCCGCAGAACCCGCGCGGGAGGTAGACGGTTCCGTCGTGGCCGACGTGTCCGTGGCCGTGCAGACCGCCACAGTTCTTGTCGCGGGGATCGTCGCCCTCCTGCTCGGGTTTCGGGCCGGTGAAGGCCGGAGAGCCCGTTGGGACGAAGGAGATGCCACCGTCCAGCGACTTGCTGCATGCCGAGGTAGCGATGTCGTTCCAGCAGTAATAGACGACGTTCTCGTAGCCGACGGTAGGGCTGGATATGGGCGGACCGCTGAACAAAGTTTGGTGATCGTTGACCGGGCGACCGCAAGCGAGGGGGTTCGTCGTCCAACTCTTTCCCTCGTCGTCACTGAAGGAGAGATAGGCACATGCGACGGTCAGATCGATAGTGAAGATGCGATCGGTGTACTCATCGACCCAGAGGTAGGGATCGAAGGACAGCGCTTGCGCATTACGTCCGTTCGGTAGCTTGGGAGAAGTGAGCTCCCAGGTCTTGCCCTCGTCGGACGAACGCACGACCTCGACGCGGGTGTTGGTCTGGATCGCCGTGTAGAAGACATTGCCCTTGCCCGTGACACCGAGGGTGGGCTCCCCCGCCGGCAGGCCGATGAAGTTCGCAACCGCGGTCGGGGCGTTTCGAGCCGCCACGGCCTTGCCTCCGGCCCGGTGCGCAACGGCTTTGCCGCCCGAGTCCCGGTGGGAGGGAGGCGGAGGCGCGGCGTTGGTGACCGCGAAAGCTCCCCAAGCGATAGCGAGGACCAGCCCGGACGCCAGCAACCGGCGACGACGGCGCATTGAAGACCTGCTCGAATAAGACATAGCACCCCAATCTTTCGCCCCGGGGGCGCATATTCCTGTGCGGGGGCGGAGGTCTAGAAGGTGGCCAGGGCCCTGAGGGTCAGGAAAACCCCTATCGCTGCCACGACTGCGGCCGAAAGGACCGGGATCCAGGCGCCGGCTCGGCCGCTCAGCCTGGCTTGCGCGAAGTCGCGTGCTCTCAGGACGAGGAGGCCCACGATCGTGAGGGCCGCTGCCAGACCGATGCTGAAGGCGGCCACGAGGGTCACACCCAGCGCGACGCGATGGAGGGCAACGGCCCCCAAGAGGACCACGAGAGCGGTGGGCGACGGGAGTAAACCCCCGGACATAGCGATCACACCCAGCCCCTTCCACGAACGCAGGGAGACATCCGAGGGCACGGCATGGGTGTGCGATCCGAAGCCGTGGGAATGGGTCTCGCTTTCGTGATGGTGATGGTGGTGATCGTCGTGCCCGTGCTCATGTTCGTCGTGGTGATGCGTGTGGGCGTCGATGGTCGAGGCTGCCCGGAGTCCTTTTATGCGACCGGCCAACAGCCATGCGCCGACGCCCAGGACCGCGACTCCGGAGAGCAGCGATAACCACGGATAGACCGTCTCGGGCGGGAACAAACTGGTTGCCCAGAGCGTGGCCAGACCGAGAGCCACAACGGATGCTGTGTGCATGATCGAGACGGCCAGGCCAACCGTGACCGCGTCGCCGCGCCCGGCCCTCCGCGCCGACGAGGTACGCAGCCATCACCGTCTTGCCGTGGCCGGGGCCGAGAGCGTGCAAGGCCCCCGCGCCCAAGGAGAGCAGCAGAGCCGATACGAGGAAGCCGAACGAGAGGTCCTCGCCGATCAGCGAAGAGAACGAGCTGCCGAAGACGCTCTCGGGACCGCTGGCCAGGCGGTCCTCTTCCACGCTCGGCGCCGTCCCCGACGCGCCGGGCTCGACCTCGATCGTCGCCTCGTCATTCTGGATGGGCGACTCCAGCATGTCCTCTGGGTACTCCGTTAGACCGGCGCTCACGCTCTCGGTCGGCACGTTGCTCTCGACGAGGCCCTGCCCATCGACCGCGGTGGCGACGATCTCCTTCCATCCGACGCGGTCGGCGTAGTTCTCGTCGCGATACTCGATCGTGGCGGCGTCCTCCAACAGGACACCGGCCAGATCGATCTCTAGCCGCAAGAGATCCAGCCCCGCCTGGCCGGGCGAGGTTTCGGCAGTAGCCGAAACCACTTCGAGTGCCACCTCGTCGCCTGAGGCAGACAGCTTCAGCCCGCTCTGAAGGATCGGACTCTGCTGTTCCACGTAGTCATCGAGCTCGAGCGCATCGGCAGCGTCATCCCCGTCCTTGTCCATCTCTTGGATCTCCTGGAAGGCGGCGATCTCGGCGAAGTCGACGACGTAGCGGACGTGAATCTCGTCGAGGCCGATCTCCAGCGCGCTGAACCGATTCACGGTGAAGTTGCCCAACGGATGAGCGCTCGCGGACCGGGCCGGGAGCACGAGCGTGGCGAAGATCAGTGTGAGGAGCGCGGCCCTCCTCACGCATCCCCCTTCAGGCCTCGCAAGGTTTGGAGGGCGACCGGGACCATGCGCAGCGAAAAACTTCGGTCCATCGCAATCGCAGACTTGAGCATGGTCCGGGCCCGCTCGTCGTCGCCCAGAGCCGCGGCGATCATCCCGGCATGGAAGAAGAACAGAGGTTCGCGGGTGCCCTGCTCGAAGGCCAGCCGTGAGAACCGATCTGCCTCCTCATACCGACCAACCGCGTAGAGGCTCCAAGCCAATGCATCCGCAACGTGCACGCTGTGACGGCGTTCGTATTCGGCGCGAGCGCGCTTCAACGCCGCCGCACCGCGATCGTGGTCGGCGAGGAAGAGAGTCATCTCCAAGTCGGTGTTCGCTCCGTTGGAGCGATAGAGCTCGTCTATGGCATCGACCAGCTCGTACTGCGCCTCCGCGTCCTCGTCGCGGCCCGCCAGCGCGTAGATATCCCCGAGGACGATCACCGGATCGATGGCGGGGAAACGTTCGACGACGGGTGCAAGCACCTCGATCGCTTCGGCCAATCGGCCGCGCGATGCTTCGATCCGCGCGATCCCAACAGACGGCTCCGGATAATCGGGGGCGTGCTCCGAAGCCAGTTGGTACTGAGCCATGGCCAGGCCGGGATGCCCACTCTTCCGGTAGAGGTCACCGAGGTGCGACGCGCTCCAGGCCGCGTCCTCCGGGGTGCCGGCCGCCGCGTAGGCCTGTTTCATCGCCACGAGCGCGCCGCGAGTGTCGCCCAGCAGCTCGCGCATGTACGACACCCGCGCGTAGGAAGACAGGTCGGGGCGGGTATCCACCATCTTCTGAAAGGTCTTTAGCGCTCGTCGATAGTGGCCGAGCTCGACTTCGGCATCACCGATGACGCCGTACACCTGGGAGTCGAACGGATCGAGCTCGCGCGCCTGCTGCCCCCAGCGCAACGCGACGTCGAACTGATGCCGCCCTAGAGCGAGGGTGCCCATCCCGATGAACGCCTCGAAGTTCTCCGCCGGCTGTAGCTCCAGGGACGATTCGAACGCGGCTTGTGCCTTCGAATAGAACGACGGATCGGCCGTGATGCGGCCTTTCTGCAAGTAGGCGAGACCCAATAGCGCGTACGACCGGCCGTCGGGTTCTCCTTCGGCCAGGAAGGCTTGCAGCGAGGCGATCGTCTCGTCGAGGCTCTCGGCCCTGCCGATAGGTGCGAGCAGAGCATCATCGGATGCGGCGGCCGTAGACACCTCGGGCTCATCCGCCGAGCCGCCCCAGGGGCCGAGGGCTCCGGCCGCAAAGAGACCGAGAGCGAGCACGGCCGCCCCCACAACGTACCTAGGCCTCACGACGGATACCCCCTAAGAGAAAGGAGGGGCCCGGGAAGGTCCGAGCCCCTCCTTCCATACTTACCGCTTAGTGCGGGGCCGCGTTGGAGCCACCGAACGGTACGGCGACGTACGGGAAGCTGCTCCGGAACGGCACGTCGTTCGTGTCCACGCCGTCCCCGATCGTGTCCGCAACCGGGTGATGGCCGGGAAGCAGAACTCCTTCGACCACCCGCAGAGCGATGTCCAGGATGTCGTCGGACAACCTGCGCCCATTCGGGAACCCGGCGACGTCACCTCCCACCGCCCCGAGGCGCGAGCAGTCGGATTTTGTGCACTGCGGCGTCGTCATGTTGAGGCGCAGCATCTCGGCGGGCTTCACCCCGGTCGGCTGGTTGAGTCCCAATAGACCCGTCAGGAACACCTCGATCAGGTCCTTTCTTTGGATCCCCGCGGTGTCGGGGTCGGAGTCCGGGATCGGGATGTTGTAGACCGCATTGACGATGCGCGGAGCCGCAGGATCCTGAACCGCAGTCAGGTACTGAGCGTCGGCCGTCGGCTTGGATGCGTTGAAGTAGTCCTTCAGTGCCAGAGGCACGACGACTTCGTTGACGAGGGGCATCCCGAGTCGCGAGACCTGAACGTACTTGCCTTCGTACTTCACGGCACCGGTCTTGCGATTCTGGATCCTGGTCGTCGGCCGGGACGCGGTCGTCCACACACCGATGATCGGGTTCGTCTCGAGGTTCCCACCGGCGGCCAGCTCAGTGGCGGGCACGCGCAAGGCCATCGTGTTGACGTTGAAGCCCTTGAGGGTGTCGTCCCCGACGGACTGCAGATTCGCTCCATAGAGAAGGTCGAAGACGCGGAGATCGAGGAAGAACGGGTCGTCGGACTGCCCGACCCAACTCGCGACGCTCCCCGTTGCCGTCTGGACGGCAGGTACGAAGAGGTCGGCCTCGTAGTTCGGCATCGAAGCGCGGCCGACATAACTGGGCGCGACCGGAGCGTCGTTCAGAAGCGTGGTCTTCTGCCCACCTTTGATGCGCGTCAGGTCGTAGGTCTGACGGACGAGCAGGTTGTCGTCGGTCAAGCTCGTGACCTGACCGTCGTTGTACAGGAAGTTGGCCTCGGCTCCCTCGATCGCCGAGGGCCTGGTGACCGTGTCGAACACCCACCGGTAGGTGATGTCGGGTTTCGCGTCACCGTTGTTGTCGACGAGGACGTCATAGCGAACGCCATCGGCCCAGTGATAGAAGTTCGGGCCCCCCGCCGGCTCCTCGAACGGGATCCAGCTCGATACGAAAGTTACCGTCCCAGGCGCGTCGGGACTGTTGAACGCGTAAAGATCGGTCGCGTCAACCTGGGGATCCGCCGAGACCAACGGCGCCTCTCTGTGGCTCGAGGCATTGGTCCCAACGGGCGCGAGCGCAACGGATGCAAACAGCAGCACCGCAAGCCCGATGACGCCAGCGGCTACCCACTTCTTCTTAGGAAGTGGCCGCGCGGCGGTTTCGGCCATGTGCTCCTCTCCTTCCCCTCTGTGGTCGGCCTCCCATGCCGAACCCTCTGTGTGGGCTTCGACGGTAGGCGCGCAGGCGGATTGGTCACAATGGGGATAACCCAAAATCCTCATTCCTTTTAATGGGATTTATGTCAGATCTGTGGCTCCAAGTGCCGCGGACCATCCTTGGGCCGGGTGCTCGACCGCGATCCTCAGCACCCAGCCCTCTTCCGCAGTGCCCTCGTCCCAGACGAACCATTCCAGGTCGTTCGATGCCGCTCCCAGCGCGCTGGGATCGACGGGCCACGACACCCCGAGCAGCGCAGCCAGGACGTACCAAGCGGTGAAGCGCCCCAGGGCCGCCCCTCGCCTCCTTCCGTGGGCCCCCCCACTTGCGGCGGCCCACGCGATGCGCTGGATCGCCTCGTCCGATGGGATCCCCACCATCCGGAGCTTGTCGAGGGTCAGGGCGGAGATGGCGGCGCGTGCATCGCCCTCGACCACGACGACCTTGGCCGCGCCGTTGCTCTCGGTGGTCCAGGGTTGAACGATCTCCAACAAGGCATCCTCGATGAGGGGGACGACGACGGGTTCCGTCTTCGTCGCGAGGAGATCGACGTGCATGCCCTTGGGCTCCCACGGCTCGTCGACCTCGACGTGGTCGGATCGGTAGACCGCGAGCGCATACGTGGGTTCCCAGGCTTCGAGGGCGAGCGGCAGGGTGACGATCTCGGCATGCGCGCGCTCGTCGCCGGTGAGGACTTCGCCTCGGAGCACGCGCTCCTGGGCCACGTAGGCCGCCGCTTGGGGCCACTCGATGTGATCGGCGAGCTCGTCCCAGCTATGGGTAGACGCCGCGACCTCCGTGAGGGGGCCGAGCGCGAACCGGCCCGAATCCGGTACCAGGACCGCGGCCGCATAGGGACCCGGGGCTTCGAGCGCGAGGCGATAGTCGATGTGCGCAACGATCGGCCAGAGCTGCTTCCCCCGCTCCAGCGCGTCCTCGCACATCTCCGCGACATGCTCGAGCTCGTCCCAATCGCGCTGTTCGCACAGAGCGTCGACGGCCCGAAGAAGGCCGTTCAGGTCGGCCGCCTCGATCAAGTCTTGGACGGTCAGCTGAGTCGCTCGGCTATCTTCCCGGCGGCACGGTTGGCGATGCCGTAGATGGACAGCATCGGATTCACGCCCGATGCCGTTGGGAAAGCCGATCCGTCGGTTACGAACAAGCTGTTCACCTCGTGCGACTCGTTGTTCGGACCGATGGCCGACGTTGCCGGATCGACGCCCATCCGACACGAGCCCATCTGGTGGTACGAGAAGCAGGTGGTTCGCTTGTATCCCAACCGGCGGATCTCCTCGGCCCAGCGGTCGTGCGCGCCCCGTCCGTCCGTTCGATAGGACGGCATGTGGCCGTGGATCGAGAAGATTTCGGTTGCCCCCGCGGCCTCGAGCACTTTGGCCGCAGCGATCACTCCTTCGGTGATCCGCCGATCGTCGTCGTCCGTGAACCCATACTCGACGACCGGACGCCCATCGCGCCGAACACGAACGCGACCCGATGAGCGATCACGCGGAAGCGCCGCGACGAATGACACCTTCGCAAAGCGGTCCATCAGGGATTGATGTTGCGCGGTCGATAGCCACGGCATCGCCACCGAGCCAGAGCCTGGGTGAATGGGAACGGTTTCGAAGATGGGCCCGTAGCCATCGTCCTGGTCACGCAAGTGATTCGAGTACCGGGCTTGGAGGGTTCCCTCCCACCCACGGACGTCTTCCTCGAAGAAGCCGAATGCCGCGTTGCCCGGATGCAACCTCAGGTCCCGGCCGACGCGCCCCCGCAACCCCGACCGGAGGAGCAATGCCGGTGTGCCGATGGCCCCGGCCGCCACGACGACGGCCTTGGCGCTCACGGAGAACGGCCGTCCCCGCCGCATCCCGGTGACTCCATACGCGCGTCCGTCCCGGATGGAGACGCGATCGACGTCGGCGTCGATCACCAAGCGAGCGCCGTGAGCGGCCGCATCTTCGAGATAGGTCCTCATAGTCGACTGCTTGGCCCCCACGCGACAGCCGAAGCCGCAGTAACCGCAACTCTCGTCCTGCAGGCAGCCGCGCACCGCGCGCGGCATCATGTCCACGTGCCATCCCAGCTTCTTGAGGCCTTCCTCCATCAGGGCGTCGCGGCGCCCCGCGGCACTGGAGTCCGAGTTGATCCCCAATCGCTCGACGACCTCGTCCTGTGACCTCTCGAACTCGCCCGAGACGAACGCATCGACCCCGGAGATGTCCGCCCACTGCCGAAGCACATGTTCGGGGGTGCGGAACGACGTCGAGTAGTTGACGACCGTCCCGCCGCCCAGCGTCGAGCCGGCGATGATCTGGACGCTCAGATCCGTGGTTACGAGATTGCCTCCGTACAGATACATCTCGTCGAGCGCGTCCAGCTCTCGATGATGGAACGACGCCTCGTTGTGGTAGCCGCCCTTCTCGAGCACGATCACATCGAGCCCGGCCATCGCGAGCTTCCCGGCGACGCAACCTCCGCCCGCGCCCGACCCCACGATGACCACATCGCAGGTCAGCGATTCGTTCGGCTCTAGGTCGATCGGTTCGAGTCGTTCGGGTTCGTCCGGGGGCGGGCCGAGGGGGCCCGGATAGCCGATCGTCTCCCACCCGGGGCCCGGCGTCCCATAGAACGACTGCAGCGACAGGGCCACGGTGGTCGCTCCCAGCCTTCGCTTGACGGCTACCCGGCTCGCTCGCCAATCTTGGATCAGCCGCTCGGCTTCATGCTGCGCAAGCCACGAGACCGGTACCGGCCGGCCGGTGAGGGCGAGAGCTCCCGCACGAGTGTCGAGCAGCCGAAGAGCGTCGAAGAGTTGCTTGCGATCCGCCTCAGGCACCTTCGACAGCCGCTTGAGCATGACGGCAGGAACATCGGTGGTGTAGCGGGATCCGAGGACCCCTCGGGCTAGTGCCGCCAGTACCCGGACCACGGCCGGATGCAGGGTGATGACGCCGGAGCTCATGTATCCCTTCTTACCTCCCCGCGGGACCCTGTGCCACCATCACCTGATGTCGCAGACGGCGCTCGTGGGGGCTACGGCGATGGCCGGACCCACCCTAGAACCGATCCACGACGCCGTCGTCGTACTAGACGGCGAGCGGATCTCGGCTCTTGGCCCGCGTTCGAGCGTAGACGTCCCTTCGCAAGCCGAGGTGGTGGCGGTGGACGGACACACGGTCGTTCCCGGCTTCATCGACGCCCACGTACATATCGGCTTCTACGAACCCCACGCGCTCGTGACGGGCGGGGTGACGACCGCCCGGGACCTGGCGTGGCCGCCCGACGCGATCCATCCTTTGGCTACGGCGTCGCGCTCGCCGGACTTCGAAGGTCCCCAGGTCTTTGCCGCGGGGCCGATGCTCACGGTCCCGCGCGGGTACCCAACGCGGGCCGGTTGGGCTCCTCCGGGAACGGGGCGCACCGTGGAGAGTCCCGCCGAGGTCGCGTCCGTCGTCGCCCTCACTGCAGACGAAGGCGCGTGCTGCATAAAGGTGGCGCTCAATCCGGCCGTGGGACCGGTGCTGGATCGCGAGACCTTGGTGTTGATCGTGGGAGAAGCTCATGCGCGCGGTCTCAAGGTGACGGGCCACGTGCACGGCCTTGCTGAACTCGAGAAGGCACTCGACGCGGGCATGGACGAGCTCGCGCACATCCTGATGAGCACCGAGCGCATACCCGACGAGATCCTCCAACGGATGGCAAGCGCGATGACGGTCGTTCCGACGTTGTCTATCCGCTACTTGCGCGACAAGACGCTCGCGATCGAGAACACGGCGCGGTTCCTGGCTGCCGGTGGCCGCGTCGTCTACGGGACGGACCTGGGCAACTCCGGTCCCCGCCCCGGTATCGACGCCAGGGAGACAAAAGCGATGGCCGCCGCAGGGATGGACGCGCGCTCGATCCTGTACTCCGCAACTGTTGGATCGGCCGATTGGCTCGACCTAGGCGACCGCGGAGTACTCGAGCCGGGTCGGCTGGCCGATGTAGTCGTGCTGCGTTCGGACGAGCTGGACGTGGGCGCGCTGACCGCAGTTGAGATGGTGTGGCGTAGCGGCAAACGCCGCCGCTGAAGCGTCCGCTATGGGGAGCGGACGTCGACTATCTCTACCTTCAGCTCTCCGTTCGGGACCTTTGCGATGACGGTGTCCCCGATCGCGCCACCGACCAATGCCTGGCCCAAGGGCGAGTCCGGCGTCAGCACTTCGTGCTCGCCCGTGCGTTCCTCGCGCTCGCCGACCAGATAGACCTCGGGGTCGTCGCCTTCGTAGCGGATCGTCACGAGCTTCCCGGGCTTCACCTTTGCTTCGTCGTCGACCTCGATGATCTCCGCGTTCTCGAGCTTCATCCGGATCTCTCGGATCTTCGCCTCGTGTTGCCCTTGCTTCTCACGCGCGGCGTGGTACTCGGCGTTCTCGCTGAGGTCCCCATGAGCTCGTGCGCGCGCAATCTCGTCGATGATCTCCTGACGTTCGTCGCCCTCCAGTTGCTCGACCTGGATCTTCAAGCGATCGAACGCATCCTGCGTCAACGGGAACTTCTTCTCTTGAGTCATGTCTGCATACTAGAAGCTATTGTTCACGGATGGCAGAGAGACTTTTGGGACGTTCGTGCGCGGTTACTGGGGCAGGTCGGGGCATAGGGCGCGCCATCGCACTCGCTTTCGCCGAGCAGGGCGCTCGCGTTCTCGTGAACGATGCGGACGCTCAGAGCGCCGAGGCGGTCGTCAAGGAGATCACCGAGGCAGGTGGCGAGGCGGCCCCTCATTCCGAACCGATCGGAACGGTCGCCGCCGCCGAGTCGTTGCTGGCCGCAACCATCGAAGCGTTTGGTCGGATCGATGTCCTCGTGAACAACGCGGGGATCTTGCGCGACCGCATGTTGCACAACATGTCAGAAGAAGAGTGGGACGCGGTGATCCAGGTCCACCTGAAGGGGACGTGGGCATGCGGCCGCGCGGTCGTTCAACATTGGCGTCCACTTGCGAAGCAGGAAGCCCAGCAAGGTGAACGGGTTCACCGCAAGATCATCAACGTGACCTCCGCGTCGGGCTTAATAGGTTCGGTGGGCCAGTCGAACTACGCCGCCGCGAAGATGGGGATCGTCGGATTGACCAAGACGTGGGCCAAAGAGCTCGGCGGACTTGCCATCAACGTGAATGCGGTCTCGCCCGCAGCGCTCACGGCGATGACCGAGCCACTTCTGGAGGACGCGGAAGGCGCCAAGAGACGCATGGCCCGATTCCCCCTGGGTCGTTATGGAGAGCCGGAGGAGATAGCGCCCGCGTTCGTGTTCCTGGCCTCGGGCGAATCGGACTACATCACGGGACAGGTCCTCTGCGTGGACGGCGGGCTCGTCATCTAGTGCCGGGCCGCACAGTTGCGATCTCGATCGGCATCGTCATCGTGGTCGCGGGTGCGTTCTTCTTCCTCACGCGCGGGGGCGCGAGCACGTACGAGGACGTCGAAGGCGTGATCGCCGCTCTCGAATCCGAAGGGATCGAATGTAACGACCCCCCCGAAGCGGGCCTGCCCCTCTTGCCCGGCGGCGAGGCCGCCTTCTGCGAGTTGGAGGGCGAGACGGTGGCGATCGCGGTGTACGACGACGAAGACGCCCTCAACGTGGGCCTCGACACCTACCCGCCGGACTCGATCCTGGTCGTCGGGCCAAACTGGTTGCTCAATCCGGAATCGGAAGCGCTCGCAGAAAGCATCGCGGAAGCATTGGACGGTGTTATAAGGACGCGATGAGCGACCAGCGTGCATGGCCCTTCGAGGGCAAGCCGGAGATCGAGGAGCGAGCGCGCGACCCTCGCGACTATGCGAAGAAGCACGGAGAGGGAGTGGAGGCCGTCGTGATTCGGATCGGCCTAAACGATGCCCAGGTCGTGATGGTCGACGAACTCGGACGGTGGGAGAGGTGGGTGTATCACTCAACCGAAGAGGCTGAGGCTGCGGTGGCCGACCTCGGCATCCCGGTGCATGTGGGCGAGTACCCCGAGGCGTTGCGCGTTCGGATCAACGCTTACCAGAGACCGGCGGCAGACTTCGACCGCGGCGCGTATCCCGAGCAGGGTCATGTAGGGCCGGTCATCCCCTATCCGGAGAATCGTCCTCGCCCTTCGAAACCTCTCCCGGAAGAGCTGCCCGTCCAGGACTAGTGTCGTTCGGTCGCCTCGTCACTCTCGAGGCGGTCGTGGTGTAGATGCGCGTTGCCGGATAGCGGGCGCGGATCGAGCCGCCCGAAGACCTTCCGGAAAAGGGTCTTGATGACAGCGCGGGTCGGCGGCAACAACAGGAGAAGACCCACCACATCGGTCAAGAACCCCGGCGTCAGCAGCAAGGCGCCCCCGAAGAGGATCAAGGCGCCGTCCGTCACTTCGTTCGCCGGCATCTCGCCGCGTCTCAGCGCGGCGTTCAGTCGCTCCCAGGTCGCGAGGCCCTGATGCTTGAGCAACCACGCCCCCGCGATCGAAACGCCGATCAAGACCAGGATGGTCTCGAACACACCGATCGAATCCGCAACCTGAATAAGGATCCAGAGCTCGACGAACGGGATGACTATCAACGCAACCAGGATGAGCGCACCCATTAGTCCAGTATGCGCTGAAGGGGTCTGGTATAGGTACGCCATGCCGACGACGACTCTCCGAAAGCTCGATCTCGCCTCCGCGCTTGCCCTCGTAGAAGAGGGAGCCGCCCTGGTCGATCTGCGGCCGGTCGACGACTATCTCGGGGGTCACGTCCGGGGGTCGCTTTCGATCCTCTACGAATCGGGCCCGGGGTTCGCGGCCCGGGCGCGCGACTGCGTGCCTTTGGATCGGCGACTGATCCTGCTCGACGAAGGAACCGGAGACATGGAGCATGCGGCGGCCTCACTGCGAGGGAAGGGGTTCGACGTCCTCGGAAGCATCAAGGGGACGCTTGGTGCCGACGAAGTAACGCGGGTCTCGACGCCGATAGCCGTCGGGGGACGGGCGCCCGATGGCACCGTGCTCGACGTGCGCGATCCGGGGGCCGAGCACGCGCTGGAGGCGCTCCAGATATCGATCGAGCGACTGTGGGTCGGAGTTGCCGGCGTCCCAGGTGAGGGCACGATCATCGTCGCAGCCGGTTACGGAGTGCGGGCCGCTCTCGCAGTCGGGATCCTCGAGCGGGCCGGGATCGAAGACATCGTCTTCTGGCGAACTAGAGCGCGCTGAGTGCCCAACTAGTCGTCGGGGGAACCTTCCTCCATCCCCTTTGCGATCAGGAATCCGCGGGCCCGCTCGGTGAGTGGGTAACGGTTCACCAGTTGCCAAAAGCGTTCGGAGTGGTCCGGAACCAGCAAGTGAGCCAACTCGTGCACGATGACGTAATCGCGCACCCAGTCGGGATAGGTGGCAACAACCAGCGAGATCCGGATGGTCTTGGTCGAGGGATCGCAATAGCCCCATCTGCTTCGCTGCGTCTCTATCCATTCGATGTCTGCCGGCCGCACTCCGAAGTACTTGTCCCCAAGCATCGAAGCTCGGCGAGCGAGCGCTCCTTCGGTGTTCAGCCGATCGCGGCGCTTGCGCTCCGACATCCGTTCCGTCATCCGCGCGACCCATTGCTGCTCGTCGGCCCGAGACATCCGCTCGGGGATGGAAACGATCAGCGCGTCGCCGACGATCTCGGCCGAGATCGTCTTCTTCCGGCGCGCGCTCCGGCGAACCTCGACGCGCGTGAACTCGGCCTCGGCCCCCGGAGCGGCGAGAGGCAACTGGTTAACGGTCATAACCGGATGTTAGAGCCTGAGCGAGCTCCGGCCCGGTTTTGTGCTTGATGAACAACTGTGTCAGGTCTCCTTGGGGGTCTCCAGAGCTTGCATCGCTTTGTGAAATCACTCACAATGTGTCTCAGAGCTAAGGAACCACCTGGGCCCCCTCCGCGATCCACCCCATCCCCCCGGCGGAGGGGGCTCTTTCAATGCTCGGTCACCAGGGCGGGCGGATGCGCTTCAAGAACCGGCCGGCCTTCCCGATCGCCCCGAAGCCTTTCCCGATCAAGCCTCCGGCCGCGCTCTCGGCCGCCCCGTAAAGGTTCGAGACCTTGTCGTTCAGAGCCCCCACAAGCCTGCCGGCCCAGGGACCGACGCTATCCATCAGCCCCTTACAGGGGATGGGCGCGTCGCGCAGGAAGGCGTGCACGACCCCGCGCGCGATCGGGGATCGCACTATGGCGGAATGTCCGCTGAGACCCTCGGGCCTGAGGATGCGAGTGGTTTCGGTGTCGAGCAAAGCGTGGTCGGCGGGCACGACGAAATCGTGGGGCATCGCAAGGGTTAGGCCCCGGGTCCCGTACACGAGGTCCTCGCGGGCGAGCCACGAGATCAGGGCCGAGTCCGGACGAAGCTGCCCGACCGCTGCGCCGCGAGGATCGGGCAACCAGCCCGTCTTTTGCATCAGGTTGGACAGCCCATCCAGCACGAGCCCGCCGGTGAGCCACTCGTCCTCGATATCGCGCACCTCATTCGCCAGCGGCGCTCCCTTGTGGGGTGTCGCAAGCGTGACGAAGTGCTCGACCGGCGGAAGATCCGTGCTCCAGCCATCGGCGATCCCTTCGAGGTAGGCGCGCGCGACGATCCCACCTTGAGAGTGCGCGATCAGGTCGACCTCCGTCCCCGGGTGCTTGCGGGCGATCTTCTCCATCAGGTCGCCGAGTTCAGCCGCCGCCTTGACGAGCGAGCCCGAAGAGTCGGTCACGCTGTAAGGCCGGTGGAACCTCGGGCCGTCGGTTCCGGCGTAAGAGAAGTCGTAGACCCGCTCCTTGGGATAGCCCAGGAGCTTGGGACCGTGCTTGATCATGTCCGCGGATACCCCACCCTCCGTCTTCGTGCCGATGCCCGCGATGGCAACGGCGATGTTGTCGTTGGGGGCAGGTGCGTCTTGGGGAAGCTCGACCTCATCCGTGCAGTCTTCCTCGGGCGTCCCGACATCCATCGGATCCCTCAGCGGGGCGAGATGCAGGGCGGCCGACTGGTCGAGAGGGCCCAAGTAGGCGATCGGATCGACGTACTCCTCCGCCAACAGCGCGCCCAGATGGAGGCCCTCGATGCCCTCGTGAGCGTCGCCCGAGTGGCCGATCCAGGTCGTGGCGTCGATCTGCTGCCCCTGGGTCACGAGGATGTCGGACAACCACGTGTAGGTGGTCTGCAGGCCCCCGCCGTGATCGATCGTGACCGCGTTACCCCCGGCCACTTCGCCCGCGAAGGAGACTGTTCCCGGGCCCACGGCGCGGACCGCGGTTCCCCGAGGAATCCGATAGTCGACCCCCCTGTGACCCGAAGACCATTCCTCGGCCCCTATGTCGAACGCTCGCACCACCGGCGCGTCGACCGGCGGCGTCAACAGCGTTTGGCCGTATGCCGGCGAGACAACTGCAACAAGGAGTGTGACGAGCAACAATCTCGTGAGCCGGCGATCCATGAGTCACAGAATCGCCGCCGACCGTCACCGAACGAGTGACGGACATCACAATGGCGGGAAAAGAAAGGGGGGCCGGCCTGGCGCCGGCCCCCCCTTTACGGCTCGTGTGGCTTGCGGTTAAGCGGAGGGCTTACCTCCCCAACGGCTCGCTGACGACGCCCTTGCCGCCTCCGCCGCCGCCGCCCTTGATCTGGATGCGGACCCGCTTGAAGCCGGACACAACCTGGTCGAGGACGGTCGCGTCGTTGGCCACAGACTTGAAGCGACGCAAGGTGCGAAGAACCGCGATCAACTCGTTGTTGTGTGGCGCACCCTCGAGGTTCTTCAGCAGCTTGTCGAAGTTGTCCGTTTCCTCGTCGTCGGGATCGCAGTCCACGAAGCACTCGTCGAAGAAGAACCCGGCCCCCCCGACGATCTGGAGGATCGTGTCCTGGCGCAGCTTGTTCGGGATCTTGACCGTGAGCTCCTCGGTGCGGACCACGTCTCCGTCGAAGGGGAGCAGGTCAACTTGGAGCTGCACTGTGTCGCCCGGGTCGGCCTTGATCTTTCGCTGCTTCTCGGGCGTCGAGCCATTCAGGCCGACACGCACTTCCTCGATCGTGTACCTCTTGACGGCCGTTTCGACCTGGATGTCGGCGTCCACTCCCGTGAACTCCACTTCCTCGAAGTTGTTGAAGAAGATGCGTTCGAGCTGCGAGGCGATCTCGATGATGGCGTCGATCCCGATGTCGAACTCGGATGCGTACAAGTTCGTGCGCGTCAGAGTCCAGGGCTCACCGTCCGCTCGCGTCCCATTGATCGTCCAGCTCGCCGACGCGCTGCCTTCGCCGATCTGGTCGAAGGTCACGTCGATGTTGGCGAGCAGATGTTGGAACGCTAGGAACGGAAAGGCTTCCGAGATCAATACATCGGTTCTGCCGTCGCGGGTTCGCCCGGAGTCGAGCGCCGTGACCGAGGAGGTGATGGGCACGCCGGTCGGCGGGGCGCCGAACACGCCTCTGATCGCAGACAGGCGGTCCTGATCCACGACGCCGATCGGGCTGCCGATATTGGCCAGCTTGAACGGGCTGAATACGGGGTCATCGATGATCGCGAGGGCGTCTGCGTTGTTCGCTCCGAGGCTCGTGGCGCCGATGAACTGGAAGGGATGGCCGAAGGCCAACACCCTGCCGTTGCAGACATAGGTCGTAGTGCCCACCCCCGCGAGCGACACGTCGCCGTAGGAGAGGGCGGCCGCGAAGTTGTCGCCGGGGTCGAGTTGCGCGGTGGTTGTTTGCGTTTGCTGGGTCGAGCTTCCGGAGGACGCCATGTGGGGGATGAAAGGAAGGTCCTGCTCGATGAAGGCCTTGCGGATGCGTTCGAGGCCGCGGGGAGTCACTCCCGACACACTCATCGGCAGCATCAAGGTGCTGAGGGTCCGCCCCACCTCCGCCACGTCAGAGTTCGTCGCACGCGCGATCCTGGCACGCATCGTCTGGCCCAGAACCACCTTTTTCGAAGGCGCTACGCGAGCGGTCGTCGTCTGGTAGTCGAGGACGTCGAGCATGTCCTCGGCGGGAGTGACGCCACCGATCGACGAGGGCCCCGCCGAGAAGCTGAGCGAGATCGCGCCGATGAGCTGGTTGTTGACGTAGACGGGAGAGCCCGACATCCCGGCCCAGATGCCGCCGGCGCGGTCGATCTGCGGACCCGAGGTGTCGACAACGATCACCGGACGCCCGGGCCCCATGCCGTCCTCGAGCACGCCGAGAACGTTGACCCCGAACGGCTGTGGCTCGGTGCCGCTCTCGACCGTCCAGCCGGTTCCCTGCATGCCCTTTTGGACCTGGGAGGTCGGCATGACCTGGGCACACTGCCCCGGTTGGGTCTGCGCCCTCGCCACGGGCCCGACGAGGGCCCCTCCGATCAACGCCGTGCAAAGGAGGGCGATGCCACCCCTGAAAGTTCTACGCGAAAGACCCATTAACCGTCCTTTCCACTCTTTAGCCCCACTCGTCACTTGTTTCAGCTAGGACGATACGACCCCAGCCGTCATTGTTATGGCAACTACCGGGACCTACGCTGAGTCAGACGTCGACGGCCGCCTGAAAGTTGCGCGTGGGCGGCGAATATCCTTCGGGCATGGCGACGGTGACCCTCATACCAGGCGACGGGATCGGGCCTGAGGTAACCGCCGCCACGGTCCGGGTGGTCGATTCCCTGGGGACCCCTATCGAGTGGGAGATTCACGACGCTGGCCTGCCGGCCATCGAAACCCATGGGTTGCCCCTGCCGGCGCACACCCTGGAGTCGATCGTGCGGAACAAAGTCGCCCTGAAGGGGCCCGTCACGACTCCGGTGGGAACGGGCTTCCGTTCGATCAACGTCGCGCTCCGACAGGAGCTGGATCTCTTCGCCAGCGTCCGGCCATGCAAGCTGTTCCGAGGCGTCCCATCGCATTTCGACGAGATCGACATCGTCGTCGTACGGGAGAACACCGAAGATCTCTACGAGGGCATCGAGTTCGAAATGGGGTCTCTCGAGCTCGAGAAGCTGCGCGGGTACCTCAAGTACATGTGCGGCTTCGGTATATCGAAGGACGCCGGCGTTTCCGTGAAACCGATCTCGATATCTGCGACGCGGGCGATCGTCGAGCACGCGTTCGAGCTTGCCAAGAAACAGCGCCGGCGCAAGGTCACGCTCGGACACAAGGCCAACATCATGAAGCTCTCGGATGGCGTTTGGCTCGAAACCGGCGAGCGCCTTGCAGAGGACTACCGGGACATCGGCTTCGAGGCGATGCAGGTGGACGAGCTTGCGATGTGGTTGGTGTGGCAACCGGAGGAACTGGATGTGATCGTGTTGCCCAATCTCTACGGCGACATCATCAGCGACCTGTGCGCTGGGCTCGTCGGCGGGCTTGGCTTCGCGCCCGGGATGAACTTGGGTAAGGACCACGCGGTGTTCGAGCCCACCCACGGTTCGGCCCCCGACATCGCCGGACTCGGGATCGCGAACCCGATCGCGATGATCCTTTCCTCCGTCGCGATGCTTCGCTACCTGGGGTTCGACCCCGAAGCCTCCAAGGTCGAGCGAGCGGTCGCCGACGTCCTGGCCTCGGGAACGGTGCGTCCCGCCGACCTTCGCCTCCCGGGCGAACCAACACCAACGATGGAGATAGCCGAAGCGATAGTTCAGGCGATGTGAAGGGACAACTTTGAATCAGTTTTCGGTGGATCAAGCGTCGTTGGCGGCCCCTAGAGCGGGGCGGCGGTTCTTTGCGCGGGCCATGGGGTGGTTGTTCACGATCACCGGGACGATCCTGACCTCGGTGGCTGTGTTCAAGCTCGGCCAGGGACCGGAGGGCCTCGAGTGCTTGAGCGTGGATTGCACGAGCGCCGAGGCTTACGACTGGGACTTCCCGATCCCAATCGAGTTCTCGGTGATAGTCGGCGTGATCCTGCTACTCGTCGGACTGGGGATCCTCTGGGGGACCCGCTTGATCCAATCGGGCCCCACCTCAACGACTATGAAATCCCTCTTCATGCCGGGTGACACGAATGTGTTCCAGATGGTGAAAGCGGCAAAGAAGATGGCCGACATGGGCGGGATAACCGTCACCCATGGTCCCGTGACTTCGTTCGGCATGGATATGTCGGGATCATCGCTGCAGCTTCAGGGGGACACCTACGACGGACAAGCGACGATCGTCGATGCAACCCCGGCGGGACTCCAGTTCGGTGGCGTTGCGATGTACGTCCTTACGCTGCAAGTCACCGCACAGGACGGCTCGACCCATCAGGCCACGACCGTCTCCATGGTGCCGGCCGACGCGGTGGGCCGAGTACAGAACGGCATGAGCGTCCCCGTCAAGATCAGCCGCGCGAACCCAATGGCAGTTCAGGTGGATCTAGGAGCGGATGCGGGCACCAGTTTCGGCGCCGGCTTCACTCCTACTTGAACGAGCCTCCGTAGGAGACTTCCAATGAGGTCTGCGGCGAGGCCCAGTTGCAGGCGACCAGCAGCAGCTCCTGTCCTTTTGTTGTGACGAAGGAGATCTCTTCCTCGGGCGGCGCCCCACCCGCAGGGTTGTTTACGTCCACCTGCGCGTTCTCACCCTTCGCCAGTGCGAGGTCGGGGTTGTCTGCGCCAAAGATGTAGATGTCCCAATCACCCGTGAAGCCTGAAGCGGTCAAAGTTAGCGTGCCCTTACCCGGTGAGGTGAATGGCTCGGCCACCCAGTTGACGCCCTCTTCACCCGAGGTGCAGCCGGGCTTGGTGAGTCCTGCAGGATCGCCCCAGGTTGCGAGCTTGGGGAAGGGATAAGCGGTCGCGGTGAAGGATCCGTGTACGTGCTTGCCCTTGCCGCCCTTTGCGATCGCGGGTCCACTCAGCGACCCGACGACCAGTCCGGCTGCGATCAATCCGATGAGCGTGCGGCGCATGGTGGCGTCTCCTTCTTCTTGGTTGGGCGTACGAGAAGAAGGTTCTCCGAGTGAGGTGCCAGTCCTGCCGCTCAGGAACTAAGCCCGGGGGTCCCACCTGGTTTTGGGGGCGATCGGCTCCAAGAGGATGCGGTCCTTGTACCGCTGGATGGTTTCGATCAGGTGCTCGACGACCTCATCGGTAAGGAGATGCGGCTTAAGTCCGAGTTCGAGCAGTTTGGTGTGGGTTGCGTTGTAATAGTGCTCCTCGGCCTCGATCCGCGGGTCCTTCACCGGTTCGATCACGACGTTGATGCCCATCTTCTCGCCGACGCGATGGACGATCGCCGCGAGGTCGCGCACCGAGAACTGCTCGGTGAACTGATTGAAGACCCGGAAGTCACCAGGTTCAGCAGGGTTCTCGGTCGCGAGCTTTATGCACTGCAGCGTGTCGATGACGTTCAAGAAACCGCGCGTCTGCCCGCCCTTTCCGTAAATCGAAAGCGGGTAGCCCACGACCGCTTGCACGCAGAAGCGATTGAGAACCGTCCCGAACACCTCGTCGTAGTCGAAACGGGTGCATAGCTTCTCGTCGAGCTCGGTCTCCGCGGTACGGATGCCGTACACGACGCCCTGGTTCAGGTCGGTTGCGCGCAGTCCCCAGATACGGCACGCGAAGTGCACGTTGTGAGAGTCGTGGACTTTGCTGAGGTGGTACATCGAGCCGGGGATCTTCGGGAACGGGAGCGTGTCGGTCCGGCCCTTGTGCTCGATCTCGATGTAGCCCTCTTCGATGTCGATGTTCGGAGTGCCGTACTCCCCCATCGTCCCAAGCTTCACGAGGTGAGCGTCGGGCGTGATATCCCGCATCGCGAACAGAACATTGAGCGTGCCTTCGACGTTGTTCCTCTGCGTCTCGACCGCGTGACGCCGGGAGATCATCGAATAGGGAGCGCTCGGCTGCTCGCCGTAATGGATCACGGCTTCCGGCTCGAATTCCCGGAAGATCTCATCCACGAAGGACCCGTCGGTGAGGTCCCCGATGTAGAAGGGGAACTCCTTGCCGGTCAGGTCCTTCCAGACCCGGACCCGCTCTTGGAGCGAGCCGATCGGGGTCAGTGACCCGGCCCCCAATTCGATGGCCATCCGGCGCCGCAGGAAGTTGTCTACGAGCGCGACTTCATGGCCGGCCTGCGAAAGGTTCATCGCAGTGGGCCAGCCGAGGTAGCCGTCTCCTCCCAGAATCAGCACTCGCACGGCACGCAGGATAAACCACCGCTTGAACCGGTGAACCGAACTCTTAGACGGGTTCGGGCGTCTTCTTTCGCTGGGGCGGTGCGATCAGGTCGTCGAGCAGGCGCTGCGAGGCGCTCGCTATCTCGTGCACTGCGCGCTCGAACACCTCTTGGTTGGCGCGCGACGGCTGGCGGTAGCCGCTTACCTTCCGCACGTATTGGAGCGCGGCGGCTTCGATCTCTTCGTCGGTGGGCTCGGCGCCTCTAAGGGTCTTGATGCTCCTGCACATCTCGGTTCTCCCCTCTTCTCTCAGGGGGCTCACCGCCCGTCGGGACGTTCGCCCCCCGAACCCCCCTGTCCGTCCTGAGCACCGAGTCTAGGCCCGCCGAACTACCATCGGGCGATGGCCGAGGTGTTCAGCGGGGTTACGGATCAGGCTCTGGATGTCGGCGAGGCGGCGAGTGGCGTGGCCCGCGACGACTGCGGGGGCATCGCCCTGTTCGTGGGCACGGTGCGCGTGGAGCCCGCCGCTCCCGGCCACCGATCCGAGCGCGTGGTGGCTCTCGAATATGACGCGCACCCAGAGTTGGCGCCGGCGCGCGATGCGAAGATCTGCGAAGAGGCGGCTTCGAAATGGGACCTGCGCTCGGTACGCGCGCAGCACCGCACGGGGCGATGCGAGCTCGGCGAGCCGACGGTCGTCGTTGCATGCGCGGCCCCACACCGCGCCGACGCGCTCGAAGCGTGCCGCTGGATCGATCGACACGATCAAGGACACGGTCCCCATCTGGAAGCGAGAGATGTACGAGGACGGGTCTGAATGGATAGGAACTGGAGGTTGATGTGGATCTGGGGCTGAAGGACAAGGTCGCGTGGGTGCTCGGCGCTTCTTCCGGGCTCGGGCGCGCCACTGCCCGCGCTCTCGCTGCAGAGGGAGCTTCGGTCGCGATCTCGGCGCGCCGGAAGGACCTGCTCGAGAAGGAGGCCGGCGAGCTCGCCGAGCTCTCGGGGACCGATGCGTTCGCGGCCCCCTTGGACGTCTCGGACCACGACTCGATCCCGGGCGTCGCAGACTCGATCCGCGAGCGGCTCGGACCGGTCGACATACTCATCGCGAACGCGGGCGGCCCCCCTCCGGGCACGTTCGGATCGCTTAGCGACGAGGACATGCTCTCCGGCTTCGATCTCACGACCGCGTCCGCGTGGCATCTCACCCGGGCCGTCGTGCCCGGCATGAAGGAACGCGGTTCCGGGGCGATCGTCTTCGTCACGAGTTATTCGACGAAAGAGATCGTCCCGGCATTGCTGTTGTCGAACATGATGCGCGCAGCCGTGGTGGGGTTCGCCAAGTCGATCTCCAAGGAGCTCGGCCCCCACGGGATCCAGTGCTGTGCGCGGCCCCCGGGCGGATGGGCACGGATCGCATGGTGGAGCTCGACGAGCTCACCGCCCGCACGAGTGGAAGGCCGGTCGATGACGTGCGCGCCGATAGCGTCGCGCAGGTCCCGCTCGGTCGGTATGGCCGGCCGGAAGAGTTCGGCGATGTCGTGGCCTTCCTTGCCTCTGAGCGAGCCTCCTACATGAGCGGGGTGACGGTGCTGATCGACGGGGGCTTGCTGAACACCCTCTCCTCTTAACTTCCGCAGCACGCATGTCACCCTGTGAGAGATTGGCCAGGTGAAGGCTCGCGTGCTCACCATCAGCGACGGGGTCGCCGAAGGTACCCGCCCGGATCGCTCCGGCGAGGTCGCCGCGACCATGCTTCATGACGCGGGGTTCGAGACCGATCGCGTGGTCGTTGCCGATGATGCCGACGCCATCGCCGGCTCCCTTCGAAGCGCGATCGCCTCGCAGATCGAGCTCGTCGTCACCACCGGAGGCACGGGGTTCGGACCCCGTGACGTGACTCCCGAAGCCACGCGCGTCGTGATCGAGCGAGAGGCTCCGGGCCTTGCCGAGCTCATGCGCGCCGAAGGCCTCAAGCACACCCCGATGGCTGCGCTTTCGAGAGGGATCGCGGGCATCGCCGGAGCATCGCTCGTGGTCAACCTTCCGGGAAGTCCCACAGGCGTCCAGGAGAACCTCACCGCGCTGCTTCCGGTGCTGCCGCACACGCTCAAGCTCCTGTCGGGGGACACGGAGCACTAGTACTCTCCCGACTGGGACAAGGAGGGGGATCATGGCCGAGAGTGATGTCGAGAGAACGATCGAGGCTCTGTTGCAAGAGCGCCGGACGTTCGAGCCGCCGCCCGAGTTCGTCGCCAAGGCAAACCTGAACGACTCCTCCATCTACGACCAAGCCGAGAAGGATCCCGACGGGTGGTGGGAGTCCCAGGCCGAGCGCCTCGATTGGTTCGAGAGATGGACGACGGTTCTCGAGCGCGATCCTCCACACCACAAGTGGTTCGTCGGAGGAACCCTGAACGCGTCCTACAACTGTCTCGATCGCCACGTCCGAACGACTCCGCAGCGCGTTGCCTACTACTGGATCGGCGAGCCGGGCGAGACGCGCACGGTTACCTACGCCGAGTTGCACGAAGAGGTCTGCAAGCTGGCGAACGCGCTCAAGGGACTCGGCGTCCGCAAGGGCGATCGCGTCGCCATCTATCTTCCGATGATCCCCGAGTTGCCGGCGGCGATGCTGGCCTGCGCTCGGATCGGCGCGCTCCATTCAGTCGTGTTCGGTGGATTCTCCGCCGAGGCGCTTCGCGATCGGATCAACGACGCCGAGGCCAAGGTCCTGATCACCGCCGACGGCGGTTTCAGACGCGGCGCGATCGTCCCCCTCAAAGAAGCTGCCGACGAGGCCGTCGCGAGTTGCCCTTCGATAGAGACGGTGATCGTCGTGCAAAGGACTCTCGAAGACGTACCGCTGACCGAGGGCCGCGATGTCATCTACCGCGACGTCATCGCCGATGCCTCGCCCGAAAGCGAGCCCGAGCACATGGATTCCGAGGACCCCCTCTACATCCTCTACACGTCGGGGACGACGGGGAAACCGAAGGGGATACTGCACACGACCGGCGGCTACCTCACCGGCGTCGCGTCGACCCATCACAACATCTTCGACATCAAGCCCGAGACCGATGTCTATTGGTGCGCGGCCGACATCGGTTGGGTAACGGGCCACAGCTACATCGTGTACGGCCCGCTCGCGAATGGGTGCACGTCGATCCTCTACGAAGGTGCTCCCGACTGGCCCGACAAGGACCGGTGGTGGTCGATCATCGAGGAGTACCGCGCATCGATCCTCTACACCGCTCCCACCGCGATCCGAACCTTCATGAAGTGGGGCACGGACTATCCCGGCAAGCACGACCTGTCCTCGTTGCGGCTGCTCGGAAGCGTGGGCGAACCGATCAATCCCGAGGCGTGGATCTGGTATCAGGAGTTCATCGGCTCGGGCAAGACGCCGGTCGTCGACACCTGGTGGCAGACCGAGACCGGCTGCATCATGATTACCCCGCTTCCCGGCATCACCACGTTGAAGCCCGGGAGCGCTACCCGCCCGTATCCCGGTGTGTTCGCAGACGTGGTGGACGAGAACGGCAAACCCGTCGGTCCCGGTGGCGGGGGCTACCTCGTGCTGAACCGTCCCGCTCCGGCGATGTTCAGGACGATCTACAAAGACGATCAGCGCTACCGCGACACGTACTTCGAGAAATACGGGAACGAGACCTACTTCCCGGGCGACGGCGCCAAGTTGGACGACGACGGGTACTTCTGGTTGCTCGGGCGCGTCGACGACGTCATGAACATCTCCGGCCACCGCATCTCGACCTACGAGGTCGAATCCGCTCTCGTCGATCACCCCGGGGTGGCCGAGGCCGCCGTCGTGGGCCGGCAGGACCCCAAAGAGGGCGAGTCGATCGTCGCCTTCGTGACGCCCAAGTCCGGCGTCGAAGGAAACGATGAGTTCCTCAGCGAGCTGCGGGACCACGTCGCCAAGGTCATCGGGAAGCTGGCGAGGCCGAGGTCGATCGTCTTCACAGAAGACCTCCCCAAGACCCGCTCGGGCAAGATCATGCGGAGATTGCTCCGCGACGTGGCGGAGGGCAGGGACCTCGGAGACGTGACCACGCTCCAGAACGCACCGATCCTCGATGAGATCCGAGCCAAGGCGCAGAGCCTGAAGGGCGACGACGAGTAGAGTGCCGGGCGTTCACCACGAAATTGCGTCGGCGACGACCTAGGAGGGATGGATGGCGGAACGGGAATCCGTAGAGCTGGAACTCGAGGAGGCCGAAGAGATCCTCGAGGATGCCCAGGCCCCGCTCGGGCGACGCCTGGCGGCTGAGTTCGTCGGAACGTTGCTGTTCGTCGCATTAGGCGCAGGAGCGGCAACGGTCGCGGCGATGGGCCCCCTGCAGAGGCTCGGCGGCCTACTCGACGAGTTCGGGCAGGCTCCCCCGGGTCAGGACGTCCTCTTCGGCGCCCTCATCGGAACCGGGCCGCCCACGATCACCGAGATCCTGCCGGTTGCCTTTGCGTTCGCGACTGGGTTGGCGGTGCTCGTCTATGCCTTCGGAGGCGTCTCCGGCGCCCACTTCAATCCGGCGGTGACGTTCGCGCTCGCCGTGTCCCGCCGTTTCAAGTGGAGCGAGGTGCCCCTTTATTGGATCGTCCAGTGCATCGGCGCCATCGCGGGGGCCGCGATCATCGTCGGGATATTCGGGGACCTCGGAGGCTCGATCAACGGCACCGAGATCTATTACGGGGCCACGACCGTGTCCGAGAACATCGACTTCATACCGGCCGTGCTGGCCGAAGCCTTCATCGCGTTCCTGCTGATGACGGCGGTCATGGGCGTCGCGGTCGACCCCCGGGCTCCCAAAGGCTGGTCTGGGTTGGTGATCGGCTTCGCTCTCGGAGCCGGAATCTTGTTCACTGCAACGGCCACCGGCGGCTCGGCCAACTTCGCCCGGAGTCTCGGACCGTTGGTC
Source organism: uncultured Actinomycetes bacterium (assembly GCA_963786155.1). Taxonomy (GTDB): domain Bacteria; phylum Actinomycetota; class CADDZG01; order CADDZG01; family WHSQ01; genus CAWAXW01. The sequence goes on from CAWAXW010000006.1 coordinate 1,979,170, forward strand.
GTGTCCGCTCTCAAGGGGGTCGAGGACGTCCCCTGGGGGGACTTAGCCGTCTACGCGCTCGGGCCCATGATCGGAGCCGCCGCGGCCGCACTCATATACGAGAGCGTCAGCGGCCTCGAGCTCGTGTCGCCGGCCCCCGGACCGGGAGCAGCTACCGGCTCCCCGGACCTAGCCGAGGACGTCGTCGACGAGCTAGAGCTGCGAGAGGACGACGAGCCCGGGGGCGACGACCTAAGGCTTTAGGGACACTTAGCCCTGCTGGGCCAACTGGCTCAGCAGGGCTTTGCTGAACGCCTCGAGGTCGTCGGGCTTGCGCGACGTGATGATGTTGCCGTCCTCGACGACCTCCTGATCGACCCAGTTCGCACCGGCGTTGATCAGGTCGGTCTTGATCGAGGGCCACGAGGTCACGGTCTTGCCGCCGATCGACGTCGGCCTCGGCCAGCATCCAACCGGCGTGGCAGATCGCCGCAACCGGCTTGTCCGCCTCGGCTAACGAGCGGGTCAACGCCACCATCTTCTCGTTGGTGCGGATCTTGTCGGGCTAGTAGCCGCCCGGGATCACCAGCGCGTCGAAATCGCCCGGGTCGATACTCGTCGATCGGCGGCCTCGATCGTGACCTTCTCCTTGCCTTTCTTGCCCTCTACCTGCTTGCCCTTCTCGAGGCCGACGATCACGGCCTCGTGCCCGGCCTCCTTGACCCGGTCGTAAGGGACCCTGAACTCCGAGTCCTCGAACATGTCGTCCATGATGAAAGCAACCTTTGCCACCCGAACTCCACCTCCCGATCGATTCACTCAACGTCTGTCTGTCGTGTTTATCTACCCGGCATGGGTCGGATCACAACCGTCGACTTCCCGATCGAGATCCCGCTCGTGCGCAAAGGCGAGCACTGGGTTGCCCGAGCCGGCGAGCGGGAGCTTCGTCTGTCGAACCTCGACCAAGGTCATGTGGCCGGACGAGGGCTACACGAAAGGCGACCTCCTCACACTACTACTTCAACATCTCGCCAGTGATGCTCCCGCACATCGAACAGCGGCCACTTACGCTCAAGCGAATGCCGAATGGCGTGAAGTCGGACTTCTTCTACGAGAAGAACGCGCCTGCCCATACACCGGAGTGGATGCCGACGATCCCGGTGACGCGACGCCGGGGACAAGATCATCAACTTCCTCACGGTGCACCGACGTCGCCCACATGCTCTGCATCGCGAATCTCGGCTGCATCGAGTTCCACCCACTACACGGCAAGGGGCCGGACCAGACGCATCCGAACTACATGTTCTTCGACCTCGACCCGTTCGAGCCCGCCGGATGGAACGAGGTCCGCTATGTGGCGGGCCTGGTGAAGGTGATGCTCGACCAATTCGGGTTTGTCGAGCTACCCGAAGACGTCGGGCGCCACGGGGATGCAGATCATGATCCCGCTCGGACGGGACGGCCACCTACGACGAGGTCCGGGGCGTCGTCGGCACCATCTCCGACATGATCAATACGGCCGAGCCCAAAGTCGACGACGCTCGAGTGGGAGGTGCCCAAGCGCAAAGGCAAGGTCTTCCTGGACGTGAACATGAATCGGGAGGGGGCCAACATCGCGGCCGCTTACTCGCTTCGGCCCGAGCCGGGAGCGACCCTCTCCACACCTCTGGAATGGGACGAGCTCGAGCACTACGACCTTTCGGATTTCACCATCGAGACGATATGGGAACGAGTTGGTTCCGTGCCCGATCCTTTCCTGCCGGTCGCAACGGGTCCGGGGCACAACTTGGACGATGTGATCGACCGATTGGACGCGAAACCGCGCAAGGCGAGGGTGATACGCACGCGATGAGCCTCTTTGTTGGGACGTCGGGGTGGGCTTACAAGGAGTGGAAGCCGGACTTCTACCCGGCCGATGTTCCTCAGAAACGCTTCCTCGAGCACTACGGCACTGAGTTGACGCGCGTGCGAGATCAACGCGACCTTCTACCGGCTCCAGAGTCCGGAGACGATCGCTAAGTGGGCGGCCGCGGTGCCGCCGGGGTTCCGGTTCACCGCGAAAGCTCATCGCGGTTTGACCCATTCGAAGCGCATCGACATCGACGACGACCGGCGCGGGCTGTTCGACGGCTACTTGAAGTCGATACGGTCATTCGGCGAGAAGCTCGGCGTGATCCTGTTCCAGTTCCCTCCCTATCGCCGGCGCGACGAAGAAGCCTTCACCCGGTTGCTGGACGCCCTGCCCGACGATCTCGGCTTCGCGTTCGAGTTCCGCCACGAATCCTGGGACGGCATCGAAGCGACGATCGCCGAGCGCGGCGGAACCGTATGCATCTCCGAGACCCAGGGCCACGCCCCGGACTCGCTTCCCCCCGGCCCCCATGCATACGTGAGGATGCGCACGGATCGTTACGCGGACGAGGAGCGCACGAAGTGGGCCGCGCTGCTAGAACGCGAGGCCAACGAGCGCGACGTCTACGCGTTCGCGAAGCACGAAGGCATCCCGGCTGACGACCCCTTCGGAGGCCTCGGCCTCGCACGCTGGCTGGTGGCCAGACCTATACCCTCGGAACAACACCATGCCCTCTAGGCCGAAGACTTACGGCGACAAGCGCAGCTTCGACAAAACGCCCGAGCCTGCGGCGACCTTCGATGGGGATGTCGACGTCGCCGCCGCCCTGGCCGGGGAGACATTCGTCATCCATCAGCACCACGCGACGCGGCTCCACTTCGACCTGCGTCTCGAGATGCTCAATGGGGACACGCCCGTGCTCGTGTCGTGGGCGGTGCCGCGGAATCTCCCGTTCAAGAAGGGAAAGCCTCATCTGGCGATCCACGTCGAAGATCACCCGTTCGAATACGGGACCTTCTCCGGCACGATCCCCAAGGGCGAGTACGGGGGCGGGGAGGTCCGCATCTTCGACTCGGGGGCCTACGACCTCCTCGAACAAGAGACCGGCAAGCTGACCTTCGTCCTCCACGGCAACCGCCTCCAGGGCGAGTGGCACATGGTTCAGACAAAGAAAGAGCAGTCCAAGGACCAGTGGCTCGTGTTCCTCCGCCAAGATCTGCGGCCCGAGCCCGACCCCCCTCCGTCACTGTCGCCGACGCTGGCAACGCTTGTCAGAGACCCATTCGATAGCGACGACTACATCTTCGAACCCAAGTGGGACGGCGTGCGGACCCTGGCTGTCTGCACCGACGAGACCAAGCTGTTGTCGCGCACCGGCCGGGATTGCACGGCAACGTATGCGGAGCTGAACCGGCTTCACGAGCGCCTGGTCTGCGTCGACGCGATCGTCGATGGAGAGATCGTGGCCATGGAGAAGGGGCGACCGAGCTTCGAGCGGCTGCAGAGCCGCATCAACCTCCAGAACGAACGGGAGATCGCCCGGATCATGAAGCTGATACCCGTCACGTTCATCGCGTTCGACCTCCTCTATCTGGACGGCAAGTCGCTGATCGACGAACCCATCGAAAGGCGGAAGGAGCTTCTCGACGAGCTCGTCGTCACGAACGACAAGACTCAGGTCTCCACCTGGGTCGAAGGGGCGGGCATCGCGCTCGCCGACGCGGCGAGGGCCCAGAAGCTCGAGGGCATAGTCGCCAAGAAGCTCGGGAGCACGTACAGACCCGGCCGGCGCGTCAAGGACTGGCAGAAGATCAAGGTCGTCCACGAAGTCGATGTCGTGGTCGGGGGCTGGACGCGCGGGGAGGGGAACAGGTCCAACTCGTTCGGCGCGCTCCTCGTCGGCGCTCACGCCCCCGAAGGACTGCGCTTCTTGGGCGCGGTCGGGACCGGATTCTCGGAGAAGGCGATCGAGAAGCTCTTGCCGGGGCTGCAGGAGCTCGAGTCCGAGGAGTGCCCGTTCGCCTTCGACCCGACGGGCTCCGGCGGGCGCTTCGGCAAGCCGATCAGAGATCCGCATTGGGTCCGGCCCGAGCTCGTCGCCCGCGTCGAGTTCCGCGAGCTGACCTCGGCCGACCGATTCCGCGCCCCGTCGTTCAAAGGCGTGCGAGCGGATGCCGACCCGGACGACGTCCGTTACGACGAGGTCGCGATCTTCCGCGATGGCTGAATCCTTCTCGAAGAGGGCCATCAAGAACATCTATTCGTTCGCCGCGGAGAAGATCTACGAGCCCGTCGTCGTGCGCGGCGCCTTCCGGATATTCGGCGGCAACCTCAACGACCTCGTGCTCGAGCAGGGACGACGGGCGAAGCACGTGGCGAAGGGCGGCCCGATCCTCGACATGCCGGTCGGCACCGGCTACTTCACCGTTCAGACGGCGCGTGACTACGAGGGCCTCGTCGTCGGAAGCGATATCGCATCGGGGATGGTCCGCGAGGCCCATCAGGTCGCGCGCGGGTCGGGAACTCAGATGGTGATCGTGCAGGCCGATGCCCACCGGCTGCCGTTCGACGACGGCACCTTCGAGGCCATCCTGTGCAGCAACGGGCTCCAAGTGATCCCCGACACCCAGACGGCGCTGGACGAGCTGGCGCGCGTCCTGTCTCCCACGGGGACGCTGTTCATCTCGGTTGTGGCAGTCCCCCTCTCTAAGGTGCTCCCGCCCTCCGCAAGGGACCACCTGCCTGCCGCCATGCGCTCCGGCTCGGACCTAAAGGGGCCGCTCGGCAGGGCGGGCCTTGAGATGGAGTGGATCCAACGGTCGCGCCTCGCGTGGTTGCTCGAAGCGAGACATCAACACTCAGCTTGACACTCAACCCCGGTGACACGGCGAGGACGGCTGAGTATGCTCGGTCCGCTGGAAGAAGCCCAGACCTCTTGATCGGAGGAACCATGGACAGTCTTGAAGAAACAGGGCCCATCGACTTCCTGTTCGTCGAGTTCCCCGGGAAAGAGGTGAACGGCGAGCTTGTGCCGCCCCTTCTCGACCTTGTCGATCGGCGGTTGATCCGCGTGCTGGACGTATTGATCGTTCTCAAGAAGGGTGATGGATCGTTCGAGTCACTCACAACCCAAGACCTGGATCAGAATCAGGTTGGGGACCTGGGCGATCTTGCGGGGGCGTCGTCGGGCCTGTTCTCGGAAGAGGACGCTGCCGCGGCTGCCGAGTATCCTCGAGCCGGACGCTGCGGGCCTGTTGCTCATGTTCGAGAACCTCTGGGCGGTCCCGTTCGCGGTCGCCGCACGCAAAGCCGGAGGTCAGCTCGTCGCGCACGGCCGGATCCCCGTCCAGGCGCTGCTCGCTCAACTAGACGCACTCGAAGCCTGAAGGGAGGCCGATCTCAGTGGGACTTCTACGAGGGATGGCTCGTACGGCGGTAGTGGCCGGGACGGCCTCGGCCGTCAGCAACCGCGTTTCCCGTCGACAGGGACAGCGTTGGGCCGCGCAAGACCAGGCGGCATACGACCAACAGATGGCGGAAGCGCCTCCACCTGCGGCAGCAGCCGCCGACCCGATCGAGCAGCTCACCAAACTGGGCGAGCTGCACGCGAGCGGAGTGCTGACAGATGAGGAGTTCGCCGCGCAGAAGGCGAAGATCCTCGGCGGCTAGCTCGCCAAAAGCCTGACGCGCACCCCGCAATCGAGGAGGAAGTTACGAACGCGGTCCCAGTCCTCATAGGGCTCGCCTTCGGTCACGACCTCGTCGACGCCTGAATTCGCGATCAGCTTCGCGCACGAGAAGCACGGGACGCCCGTGATGTAGATCGTCGCGCCCTCCCGTTCGGCCGGCGATGAATAGAGGAGTGCGTTCGCTTCGGCATGGATCGCGATGCAGTTGTCGTGGCTCCACCCGCTGGGGGTATCCGAGCGAGCTCGGGGGCACGCTCCCTCGTCGCAATGAGCATGGCCCGAGGGCGGGCCGTTGTATCCGGTCGCGCATATCCGGCGCTTCTTCACGATGACGGCTCCGTGCTGACGCCGAACGCAGTTGGAGCGACGCGCGGTTTCGATCGCGATGTTGAGGAAGTACCTGTCCCAATCGGTAGTGCGCTGCAACTCGCTGGTGCGTACCCCCATCGTTCCCCCTTCGAGCGCGCAGAGATAGTTCGGTCAGGGGGAAGTGCTCGCATCGTCGCGAACCCGGGCCATCGGCGCAAGGGCCTTATCCTGCGCTTCTCATGGAAGACACCATCGCCGACGAGATCCTCACCGACCTCCTCCGCTCGGCCTGGATCGTGGAGTCCGCCAGGGCCGGGGTGCTCGCCGAATGGGGCGCCGGGAACGGCGCTTCGGCCGGCCGGGTCACCCGGGCCAGGGACAGAGCGGAGCTGGTGGCCCAGGAACTGGCCGCCCGCAGCCGGACTCCGGACGAGGCGATCGTGGAGCCGCACGCCGCATGGATGCGCAGCCTTCTCGGGGGTCCGGGCGAGGGTTTCGGCGAGCTCTTCCTCATCCGGCTGGGCGATTGGGTGGAGAACCACGCCGGCCCCTTCCTCGAGCCCTCCCGGTTCGAGCGCATGAAGGAGATGGGCGAGCTCGACCGCAGCACCGTGTCCTGGCCCGAGAGCCTGCCGGCACCCCCGCCGTTCGAGCCGGTCGAAACGGTGCCCGTAGAGCCGCCGGGGGAAGTGCTGTTCCGCTTCGGGATCCTCGCGGACCTGCACTTCGGGTCCGCCAGAGGCGAGACGATGGCACGGGCCGCGATCGCGGACCTCAACTCATCGGGGGCCGAGCTCGTCATCCAGCTCGGCGACATCACGGACAAGGGCCGCCGCAGCGAGTTCGAGACGGCTCAGCGCGTCCTCGGAGATCTCCAGATGCCGTTCGCCACGATGATGGGCAACCACGACGTCTTCTCGGTCGAGGAACAACGCCTGGCCGGCCGCGAGTACTACCCGTCCTTCTTCGGACGGGAGCCCGATGGGGTGCTGCTCGAGCACAAGGGTTGGCGCTTCGCGGTTCTGGATTCGACCGAGCACGGGGCCTCGCCCTTCGCGCCGTTCGATCTGGTTACAGGGACCTTCACGGAGGGGCCGGGTGGGGCGATCGTGCGCGGCTCCCTGACGCCGCCGCAGCACGAGATCCTCGCCGAGGTGGCGGCCCCGGGAGCCCCGCCGGCGTTCGTGTTCCTCCATCACCCCCCGCAGCCGTTCACCGCCTTCCCGCCGGTGTTGTTCGGGCTCAGGGACGCGGACTCGGGCCGGCTGCATGCGACCTGCGACTCGGGCAACGTGTGGGGCGTATTCGCCGGCCACACGCATCGCAATGCCCGCCCCCGGACCTACGACGGGGTTCCGGTGCAAGAGGTCGCCATCCCGAGGGACTACCCGTTCGGCTACGCCTTGGTCGACGTCACCGAGCAGGGTTACGCCTATCGATTCGTGCAGATCTCGGACCGGGCTCTGCTCGAGGAGATGTATCCGACCGCCGGGGCGATCATCCGTCGCTACGCGCTCGGCGACGAGCTCTCCCGCGGTTTCGTCTGGTCCCGGTAGGCGTCGCGGCGAGCCTGCCGCGGCTTGACCAGGTGCTCCATCGCCAGCCTCCATAGAGGGGGCGTTACGAGGCGAGGGAACTGCATCAGGTAATACCAGCGCGGCGTGACCCTTTGGAGCTTGCGGCCCTCGATCGCGTCCAGGATCGCCTCGGAGACGCCCTCGGGCGTGCCGAGGAGGTAGCGCATCACCGGGTCGTTGACGAGGTCGCGCTCGGGGAACCCCTCGGTCGAGATGAATCCAGGCTCGACCAGGCTGACGTGGACCCCCTGGTCGGCCAGCTCCCAGTGCAGGGCTTCGGACCACCCCACTAGGGCGAACTTGGAGGCGCAGTAAGGGCTGGCCCCTCCGAACGCCAGCCGTCCCGCCACAGACGACACGTTCACGACGCTTGCGGGAGCGCTCTGCTTGAGCAGGTCGAGCAGGTGGGCCGTGCACCGAACCGCCCCGAGGAAGTTGGTCTCCATGACGCGTTCGACCTGTTCGATCGACTCGGGGCCGGTGAAGTTCGTCTCCATGTTGAATCCGGCGTTGTTGACCAAGACGTCGCAGCGCCCGTAGACGTCTCGAACGTGCTTCTCGAGTCCCAGCGCATCGGCTTCGGACGACACGTCGGTCGTCTTGAGGGAATGCCCGGCGCTTTCACCACCCATCTCGTCCACGAGAACGCGCAAGCGCTCCTCGCGCCGGGCGGCCACGCATACGCGTGCCCCGCGCGGGCCAGATCGAGGGCGGTCTCGCGGCCGATCCCACTCGATGCCCCGGTGATCACGCAGACCTTGTCGGCGAGCGACATCCGTGCCTCCCATCACTCAACGGATACGTTCCACCACTCTGCGTTTCAGATTCGAAGCGGCGGGTAGATAACCGTAGCCCCACGACGGGGGCAGATCGAAATCGAGGGGACAAAGGACAGGACGAAAGGAGCATCGATGGAGATTCTCTGGTTCGTAGTTGTTGGAGCGGTCATAGGTGCTGTCGCCCGGTTGCTGATGCCCGGGAGGGATGCGCTAGGGATCCTGGGCACCATCGTGATCGGGATCATCGGAGCGGTCGTAGGCGGCTATCTCTTCCGTGAGGTCTTCGGCAACACCGAAGGCGTCGAATGGATCGGTGCGATTGCCTTCGCGATGGTCACGCTCTACCTCTACCGCCGGTTCGCAGCGGACAGAGGCACCTTCTAGAACACGGACTGCGGCTGGCGTCGTACCCGCGAGCGACAAAAGCCGGACCACGAGCGGACGGCTCCTGTGCCGGGAGCCGTCCGCTTTTTTTTGTGCGGGGCTAGGCGACGGCTCGGGCGGCAGCCAGCTTGACGGCCGGTTCTCCCACGGGCGCGAAGAAGTCGTTGAACTTCCGGCTCAGGATCGCGTCGCCCTTGATCGTGAGTCGACCCAACAGAACGGCCTCGTCGCCGGTCACCTTCCCCGTGACCATCTCCACCCAGCAGGTCGCGTCCATCCTGTAGACGACATCGGGAGCTCGCGTTGAGCCGATCTCGATCTCGCATCTGCCCCGGTCCACCATCACGGTGTAAGTCCCTCCCCCACGCCCGGCCAGTTCGAAGAGGAAGGTCGCCTCCACGTCGCGCGTGACTTCGGGCTTGAATGCGAAGTGCAGGAGCATGATCCCGATCCCAGGGGCGAGGTCAGGTGCGAGCCGACCCATGGCGGAGGCGACCATCAATGTCGCCCGCTGGCGCAAGTCAACCGCGACGACTCCCCCGCCCGGCGGGGGCCACTCGGTGTCGATTGAGGGGAGCGAGACCTCGATGTTGGGAGCCGGCATCCCGATGGCGCGCAGCTTCTTCTCCAACTGCACGCTGCCGTAGTTGAAGAGGTCGGTCAGCGCGTAGCCGAACGCCGTCGTGTAAGTGACGTCGCCGTTAGGCGGTTGATATAGCTGGGTGCCGAGCTGAATGGCTTCCTGGATGCCTTCGTGGATCGGCTCGATCAGGCTCGGGTCCTCGGCTAGCAGGTCGCGCACGGTCCGGGCCCCGAACGCGACGTGGCGCGATTCGTCGCGCGCTACGGCGGTGAAGCCGGCACGGAACGCCGGCAGCAGGTTGCTGTTGCGCGCCCAGGCAAGGATGAATTTCTGACCGGTGAGCGCGAGGACCCCTTCGACGACGATGTGGTACACGGCCATCGCCTTGGCGAACCGTCTCACGTCGCCGGGGTCGTCCCTGAGGCTCTGCGCGATCTCTTCCAGGTACTCGTCGAACAACGGGGCGAAACCCGGCCCCACCCATTGGCGGGAGTTGCGAAGGCGCCGGGCGAGATCACCGTCACCCGCGGCTACGACCTCCTCGAAGAAGCGGTCGAAGAAGATCGCATGGCGTGCCTCGTCGACGCATTGCGTCGTGAGGAACACCTTCTGCTCGAGCATCGGTGCAGCCGAGACATACGGCGTGATGGTCGCGGCGACGCGTTGCTCGGCGACGTAGAACTGCGAGAGCGTCCACAGCAATCGATCGCGATGATGTTGATCGAGGCCTTGCCAGTCCTCAACGTCCCTGCCGAAGTCGAGCTCGGAAACGCTCCAGTTGAGGCGCTCCCACCTGAGATACAGGTCGCGGTAGCTCGGCATCTTGCGAGCGATGGACTCGTTCAGTCGATCGAGGATCGAGTCGGGATCGACGTCGGCCAGCTCGGCAAGGTTCTTGGTGTCTTCCGAGACGGCCACGGAATCACCCTAGCTTGGCCTCGCTAGTGGTAGATGCGGACCTCGATGCCGATCGGGGCTCGGTCGAACACCCATGTCGCGGTCCACATCGGGAGACGGACGCATCCGTGGCTCGCGTTGTAGGTAGGCACCTCGGACCATCCATGGAATGCCCTCAACCCGTCGAAGTAGCTCGGGTAGTAGAGCCCTCCCCCGCTGTAACCGGCCAGCTTGCGATGGACGTGCCACACCCCGTCGCGCGTCGCGCTGCCGGCGCCGGTCGAGACATGGATCATCTTCACGACCTTGCGGTTCTTCACGTAGTAGAGGACCTGCCTCGTCTGATCGACCTCGAAGTGGGTTTTCCTAGACGGAGACCGCATCTTCGGGATGCGCGGGCGAGCGAGAACACCCCAAGTGGCGGCATCGACGGATCCGACGCGACTGCGATCGTGCACCTTGTTGAAGGCAATCATCGCGTCGGAGGTCCGATAGTCGAACCGCTTGTTCACTCCGGGAAGGTGGAAGCCGAGCTCGTCGAGCCGGCTCTCGAGCAGCCTCACGAACTTGCCTTTGTCCCCAACCGATAGATGAGGCGTGCGTGTCTTCCGCACGCTAGACAGCGCAGCGCCGGGAGCATGATCGGAGTCGTCGAACCGCGCCCTGGCGCGAAAACGGCCCGGCTTGTCTACGTTGAACTTGAAAGAGAAGAACCGGCCGTTGTTAAGCCTCACCTTCTTGCTCAAGTATCGGTGGCCCGACCGCATGATCGTTACCTGGACGCTCCCGCCGGGATGAGCCGGCCTGATCGAACCGGTAGCGCGGCCCTTGCCGAAGAGTTGGACTTTGCTGATGCGCGCCTTCACTAATGGCGTCACCTTGACCTCGGCCGGGTCGCTTACGGCCGCGAGCCACTGCGCTCTCAAGGTCTCGTTGTGGGTAGGAGCAAGCGTCGTCTCGTACCGCCCGTCGTCGTCAGTGGTTGCCGAGGCGACCACGTTCGCGTCGCCGTCCACGATGTTCACGGTCTCGCCGCCCTTGGAAGGGTCGATCTCGCCCGTTAGGCGAACGGCGTTCCCGAATCGAACTTGTTCCTTGTTCGCTTCCAGCGTTACGGCTTCCGCCGGATCCTGCGCGTGGGCGGGAACAGCGAGAGTGCCGAGAACGGCGCCAAGCAAGGCGATTACGAAAGCGCGACGCAACAAGACCGGCACCTTCCTCTCCTGTCCCGAAACTGAGTGTCGAAAACCTTAAGCCAGTAAACCCGTTCAGGCGCGGATGAGCACCGGGGTTCCCATAGGAACGCCCTCGATCTTCTTTAGGTCGTCGTTGTAGATACGCACGCACCCGTGGGAGACCTTGAGGCCGCGGTCGCCGGGGTTCGCCGTGCCGTGCAGTGCGGCGCGGCCCCCGCCCGGCCAGTCGCTCAGGACCGGAGAGAACCCGCTGATGCCGAGCGCGTAGCGGCCGTATGGGCCCGCGGGATCGGGCTGCGGGACGTGCGCCCACACGTAGAAGAGCCCGACCGGGGTCGGCCAGACGTCCTCGCCGACGCCCACGGTGAACTCGTGCAGCAGCTCGCCGTTGTCGAAGTACTTGAGGTTGTAGTCAGACAGGTCGACGACGATCCGGTCCGTCACGGTCTCGACGGCGACGGCATCCTCCGGGACCCACCCTCGCAGGCCGTTCGGCCGCTCAGGGACGAGCACCTTGTACCAGAGCGTGCCGGCGTCGGTGCGGGCCGCCTTGACTATCAAGAAGGACAGTTCTTGGTCGAGGGGGTTCGTCGTTGCATAGGAGCCCTTGGATCGCTTCCACGAGGCGGGCTCTTCGTAGGTCGTGAGCGAGCCCGATGTGGATCGAGCCACGAGCGCGCCCCCGGGGAACTCCGGCGGCTCGTGCTTGCCGAGCCCTACCAAGCGCCACTTCTTGGGCGGTTTCGGGGGCTTGGTCTTGGTCGGTTCTGGCGTCGGTTCGGGTTCCGGGCTCTCTTCGACCTCGGCCACGGGTTCCGGCGAGGCCGCGGGGCCGGTCGCATTGGGCTCCACACTCTCGCCACAGGACGCGAGCAATAGGAGCGCGGCCACCAGGGCCACGACGACGCGCAACGACTTCATACGAACAGGATAAGAGCCCACCAGTTGTTACTTCGGACGAGTTGTTGACGGGCTTGAGAATCTGGCATGCCTCTCGAATGGATTGTCCCGGTATGGGTGGCGCCGCCGCATCAGGGCCCAGGCCGAGGCCAGGACGTAGGCGGGCAGGAAGAAGGGCCCCCAGCGCTCGTATTGGCGCACATGGACCAGCTCGTGCTCCATCACCGGGGCGTCGAGCTCGTCCACGGCAAGGATCACGTGCCCGAAGGTGATCGCCCTGTAGCGCCATCCGAGCTTGCGGGGCCAAGTCGCGCCCTCACACAGGATCACCCCCCGACTGACGTAGCGGCGGCGGAAGAACGGCGCGAGCAAGAGGCCTAGCAGGGAGTTAGGGGCCGCCCAAACGAATCGCACGCTCTTGTGAACCTAAGGACGCGTCACGCTTCCGGCCTGAACGGCGGTTACCCGCAGGTGTGCATAGACGAGCTGGCGGAAGTCACGGCCGCCGCTGTCACTACACCCGAAGAACCATCTGGTCGGCGTGTCGGCCCCGCCGACCGTGCTCAGTGCCATGGTTCCCGCGTCTGTCCTCCCCGTCGTTCGCCATACACCCGCGCTTCGAGCGTCTAACGAGCCCTCTTGGTTCACGAAACACTCAGCGAAATTGGTCTTGCCGGGTTCGTCGGTCGATGAGCGGTGTACGAACACCCCCATAGTCACAAGCACCGAGTAACGCCCCGGAGGCAGGGTGAAGGAAGTAACGGTCGCAGTCGGGCTGAGGAGGTCATTTGCCATCGGTCCTCCCCGCTCTTCCACCATGTGATACATGGCGGGACCTCCAGACGTGCCGCCCGAGATCGGCACGCAGGTCACGCCCCCGTTCTGGTTGATCGCTCTGATGGCCTCGTTACCGGCACAGAGTCCGGTCACCCTCTTCTGCATAGTGCCTTGGTCAACGAACAGTTCGACGTCCCCCGACTCGCCGCCACCCAATAGACCCACGCCCGCGGTGACGCGGGTGATGTCGCCGCTCGATGAAGATGAGCCGCCGGTCGGGGCGGCTCGGCAGAGGGCGACTCCGTCCGCGCGGACCTCATAGACGAACTGACCGCTAGGGCAACTCCCGTTGACCCTCAACTGCACGTCGTTGGGATTCACGCTGAGCGTGACTTCGCCGGACGGCCCTCCCCCACTCAGGCCGAACCCGGCATATGCCCCCGTGATGTCACCGCCCCCGGAGGATCCACCTCCCCCGGTCTGCCACTGCAGGGTGTTCTCACCTTGGTTACAGAACTGCTGTGCCTCTGCATCGATGACTCGCAGAGCGCCTGTCTGAGTGTCGTAACACCCGGTGATGACGCCCTGGGCGCTGGGGATCCCGGCTCTCGCCAAAGCACTCCCGAACAAGACCAAGATCAAACAGCACGACAGGATCGACGGAAGTTGCAGCGAGCGGCGCGAAGCGGACATAGACCCTCCTCCAGACAGCAGCTTTTCGCAGCTTAGGAGGGAGGACTCGTGAACGGAAGGGGGTTGGGCCGCTAGAGCGGCACCCCCGAGAGGACCAGGATGCGCGGCTCGGTCATCTCGGCCATCGCGTAGCGGAGGCCTTCGCGTCCGGTTCCCGAGTCCTTCGTTCCTCCGTAGGGCATCTGGTCGGCGCGGAAGGCCGACACGTCGTTCGCGATCACTCCGCCGACTTCGATGTCGCGGTGGGCCGTCATCAGCCGATCGATATCTTTCGTGAATACACCCGCCTGGAGCCCGTAGTTAGTTTCGTTGGCGAGCGCGATCGCTTCGTCGAAATCCGAATAGGTCTCGAGAGTCACAACGGGGCCGAATATCTCCTCGCGCCTGACCTTCATCGCCGGCTTCGTTCGCGCCAGCACCGTCGGCAGGTAGAAGGGGTCCTCTCGTTTGCCGCCCGTCAGGACGTCGGCCCCCGCTTGCACCGCCTCGTCCACCCACGACGACACCCTGTCGAGCGCGGCGCCGTCGATGAGGGGGCCGACGTCGGTTTCTTCATCGAGCGGGTCTCCGGTCTTGAGGGCCTCGACCTCCTGAACCAGCTTGGCCGTGAAGTCCTTTGCCACGTCCGCGTGGACCATCACGCGCTGAACCGAGATGCAGGACTGTCCGGCCTGGTAATACCCGCCGAAGGCAATGCGCGCGGCCGCGTGGTCCAGATCGGCATCGTCGTGCACGATGACCCCGGCGTTGCCTCCCAGCTCGAGAGTCACTGCCTTCTTCGGATCGGCGGCCTTCAGTTCCCACCCCACCTGTGACGAACCAGTGAACGAGATCTTGGCGAAGCGCTCGTCCTTCGCGAGCACGCCAGCTTCGGACCCGCCGATCGGAAGGACCGAGCACATCGCTTCGGGAAGGTCGGTCTCGAGGAAGAGCTCGCCCAGCAACAGAGCCCCCAGAGGTGTCTTCGTTGCCGGTTTGATCACGATCGGCGCGCCCACTGCGAGCGCCGGCGCCATCTTGTGCGCGACGAGATTTACCGGGAAGTTGAAGGGGGTAATGGCCAGCACCGGGCCGAGCGGAAAGCGGCGAACCAGTCCCATACGGGGGCCGAGAGACTCCTCGGCGTCGAGGCGGATCATCTCCTCCCTCGCGGCGCGTCTCCTCGGCCGCCCAACGAAAGGTCGACACCGCGCGCGCGGCTTCGACCTTCGCCCACTTGAGCGGCTTGCCGCCCTCCCGCGCGATCAGCTCGGCAACCTCTTCGCCTCGCTCTTCGAGACGTTCCGAGATGTGTTTGAGGGCTTCCGCGCGCGCGTGCACCGGCAGCTTCCGGGACACTTCGAAGACGTCCTGCGCGGCCGCGACCGCCGCCTCCACGTCGGCCTTGCCGGGAGCCGCGACGTTCGCCACGAGCGAGCCGTCGAACGGACTTCGAACCTCGAAGGAATCGTCGCTCGAGCGCCACTCCCCCGCCACCAGGAATTCCTTATGCAGCGTCATGTCACTCCCTCCCCGGCGAGGCCACCCTTATCCTGAGGCCATGCTATTGGCCGCCTGCCATACCCAGTCATCCGGATGGGCCAACGTCGAGCGTCTCGAGGAGCTATCGGACCTCCGCGCCGAAGCCGGGAACCTGTTGTGGGCCGAATCCGACGTGTCGAGTCTGACCGACGAAGACGTCGCCTTGATCGCAGAGGAATTCGAGCTCCCGGAACTGGCCGTCGAGGACGCGGTGAAGGCCCGCCAGCGTCCGAAGCTCGAGCTCTACGGCGATGTCATCTTCATCGTGACCCACCAATTGGACGAGATCGACGATCAGCTCGAAGCGTGCCAGATTGCGTTCTTCATCGGCGATCGCTACGTCTTGACCCTCCATCATGGAGCGGACCGGACCCTGACGGAGGCCAAGAAGCGCTGGGAGCGCACCCCACCGGAGCACAGTCACCCGGCTCTCTTGCTGCACACGCTGCTTGACGTGGTCGTGGACGACTACCAGGAGATCGCCGACAGGCTGGAGAGCGAGGTCGAGGAGCTCGAGGACATCGTTCTGGCCCTCCCGCAGGCGCCGGTCCAGCGTCAGATCTACACGCACAAGCAGCAGATCTCCCGTCTACGCCGTTATGTGATCCCCGGCCAGAGGCTGATGGAATGGGCGGTCAATCCTTCAAATCTAGACAAGCCCTTCTCCGAGGAGACGGGGCATCTCTACAGAGACGTGAACGATCACCTGCTGCGCATTGTCGACCAGGTCCGCAACGTCGAAGACCTGACGCAAGCTGTACTGGACATGTCGCGATCGGCCCAGGTCGAACGGCTGAACGAGATCAACAAGCAACTCAGCGCATGGGCCGCGATCTTCGGAGTGGACACACTGATCGCAGGTATCTACGGCATGAACTTCATACTGGTCCCGGAGGATCAAACCCTCTACGGGTTCTGGTTCGCCATCGGGCTCATCGTCGTCTCGAGCTTGTTCCTCTTCCTGTACTTCCGCCGAAGGAAGTGGCTGTGACGGTTCGGCGTCAACCCTCCGGGTAAGTAGTTGCGATGAACGACAAGTTGCTCCGGATCTACTTGAACGACCATCTCGCGGGATCTATCGCCGGGGTGGAGCTTGCCAAGCGATGCCTCTCCAACAACGAAGAGGGAGGCCTGGGGTCGTTCCTCCGTTGGCTCGTCGACGAGATTGAGGAAGACCGAGCAGCCCTCGAAAAGCTGATGTCACAACTCGGCTTCGCGACGGATCGCGTCAAACAGGCGAGCGCGTGGGCCGCCGAGAAGGTGGGGCGACTGAAGCCGAACGGACAACTCACGGGCTACTCACCGCTCTCCCGATTCGAAGAGCTCGAAGGGCTCTGCCTCGGAGTCGAAGGCAAGCTCTCCCTGTGGCGCGCGCTACAGGCGATCTCGGGCCACGACTCGCGACTCGCAGTGGTGGACCTGGACCTGCTGATTAAGAGAGCCGAAGAACAGCGAGCGGGTCTAGAAGAGCATCGTCTAGAAGCCGCGCGCACCGCCCTTGCCGGCTGAATCACTTCGGCCATCGCTCAGTTGTCTGAGTGATCGTCAAGAGATAAGAGCGACCTTCCGTTGTCGCAGGGCCGGTTCTTGCTCCGGCGGAGCCGGGCCCGTGCGCAGGCGCGACCCGTCGGGTCTGAACCAATCCGCGGTCCCCGGGATCTCTCCCAGCCTCACCCTCCACCCGTACTCGTGCACCAGCTTGTGGTGGAAGTGACACAGGGTGATGAGCTTGTCGTAGTCGGTGGGGTTCTCGTCGGTCTCGAACTCGATGTGGTGGATCTGCACGTAATGGGTCATCGAACACCCCGGGTACATGCAGCCCTTGTCCCGCCGCCGCACGATCCGGCGTAACCAGCGGGGCGGGTCGTGGGCGGCGCTCCCGATCCCCAGCGCCTTGCCGTCCTTGGAATAGAGGTTGAGCTCGAGTGTGCAGTCACACAACAGCCTGCGGGCGATGGCGGGATGGATCACCCCGACGCCCTCGAGCTCGCAGCCCTTGGAATCCTCGAGCAGGGCATCTAGCTCCGCGTGGACCACGACCTTGGGACGGGCCGGCTTGCCACCAAGACCGCCCGAGACAAGCATCATCAGGGCATCTGCCCGCCGGGCATCGATCGTGGATTCGGGATCGTCGAACAAGGTCACGTCCTCGGGCGAGGCCGGGATCTCTTTGGCGAGCCCGTCGATGACGTCGATAAAGACCTTGCCCTCGAGCTTGGGCAGGCTCCCCCAGTGGTGCAGCACCGACTTGTCTTCGTTCCATTCCCAGCCGAGTGACCGGGAGCGGTCCTTCTCTTTGGTCTCTTCATTGTCGGGCTTGATCTCGATATCGGCGCGATCCCTGACGGTCGATGTGTTGACCTTGATCGCCCAATTGATCCAGCGCTCTTCGTTCTCGGGGGTCACGAAGCGAGCGAGTTCCAGGACCTTGTCTATGCCAACTCGTCCTGTCGCGAACGCGCCAACGAGTCCAGGAAGATTCCCTAACGAATGTGAGGCCTTGACCCAGCGGCGCGCCTTCCAGCCGTTCATGTCATAACGACTGGAAACCCACTCGGCCATGTCACGGCACCCGGCGTCGCGCCAGATCCCGCGTTTGTCGAGGTCCGCGATCCCAAGCAGCACTTCGACCTGGTTCGCACAGGCGGCTACCTGATGGGTATCGACGTATTCGATTGCTTCGGCGTCGCTTAGTCCATTGAGTTTCAAGACCACTCCTAGTGAAGCGGCCCTGGGTGCGTGGTCAGATCAGTATATCGAACACACGTTCGATGTCAAGCGCCACGAGCCAGATTCCGGGTTCCTCCGGCCCTCTTAGGCTTCGGCGGTGGCTGCGCCCTTCGAGATGATCGATGTCGACGGCAAAGAGGTGCGGGTCTCTAATCCTGACAAGGTCTTCTTTCCCGACCATGGCATCACCAAGATGCAGCTCGTCGAGTACTACCTGAAGGTTGCTCCCGGGGCTCTCATCGGCGTGCGTGAGCGGCCGTGTCAGATGTATCGCTGGCCCAACGGGGTCGCGGCCCCCGACGACGCGTTCTATCAGAAGCGGGTTCCGTCGGCCCGGCCCGAGTGGATCCAGACCGTGCGGATCCAGTTCCCCAGCGGACGCTCTGCGGACGAGCTCTGTGTGGTCGACACCGCGCACCTCGTTTGGGCCGTGAACCTCGGCTGCCTCGGCTTCGATCCCTGGCCGGTTCGGCGCGCCGACGTCGACCGTCCCGATGAGCTGCGCGTCGATCTCGACCCAACCCCAGGAGTCGACTACGCCGACGTGCGCAAGGTCGCGCTTATCGCGCATGAGGTCTTGACCGAGCACGAGCTGGTGGGGTGGCCCAAGACGTCGGGCAAACGAGGGATGCACATCTACGTCCGGATCGAGCCGCGCTGGAGCTTCCAGATGGTTCGCCGAGCCGCGCTTGCGTTCGCGCGCGAGGTCGAACGCCGGGTGCCCGAACTGGCCACGACGGCGTGGTGGAAGGAAGAGCGTCACGGGGTGTTCGTCGACTTCAATCAGAACTCGCGAGATCGGACAATCGCGAGCGCCTACTCGGTCAGACCCATGCCCGACGCGCGCGTCTCGACCCCGCTCGCATGGGACGAAGTCCCCGACGTCGAACCGGCCGACTTCACGCTGACGACGGTGCCCGACCGCTTCGCCGAGATCGGAGACTCGGGGGCCGGGATCGACGATCACGTGTGTTCTCTTGAACCACTGCTCGATCTCGCCGCGCGCGACGAAGCCGGTGGGCTAGGCGATGCGCCCTGGCCCCCTCACTTCCCCAAGGCAGAAGGCGAGCCCAAGCGCGTACAGCCGTCGCGCGCCAAGGATCAGTGACGGACCGGCAGCTGATCCCAGGTGCAGTCTTTCGGAGCTTTGTCGGTGCGCCAACGCAGGAACCTGCTCGCGTGGCGGAACCGGTACCCCTGCAAGTAGTCGTACCGAACCTCGCAGACAAGGATGGGCTCGACGGGGAACCAGGTCATGTCGCCCTTGCCCCCGGTCCACCGGCTCGGCCCACCCGGGACGCGGCCACCGGCGAAGCTCTCGTCGGCGGCGATCTTCTTCATCTGCGCCAGCAACTCGCGCCGCTCGGCAGCTTTGAAAGAAGACGTGTGCCCGACGTACTGCAAAGAATCGCCATCGTAGACACCGAGCAAGAGCGAACCAACGCCGTCGCCAGTCTTGGATAACCGATAACCGGCGACAACGACATCGGCCGTTCGGTGATGCTTGATCTTGACCATCGTCCGGTCGCCGGGCTTGTAGGTCGAATCCACCTTCTTTGCGATGATCCCGTCGAGCCCGAACGCCTCGAAGCGATCGAACCAGATCGCAGCCTCGTCCCGATCTGCGGTCTGAGGAGTCACGGCCACCGAAGGTGCTTTGGCCAGAGCCGCCAACACCTCGTCGGGCGAATTCGTGACGGGGGCGGACTCCTCGAGGATGGCTCGGCGTTCGACAAACGGAGTGGACGTCAGATCGTCGGTGCCGAGCGCAAGCACGTCGAAGCCCACGAAGGAGGCGGGTATCTCACCTGCCAGCATGTCGACGCGCGACTTGGCGGGGTGGATCCTCATCTGCAACGAATCGAAGTGGAGCCCCTTGTCGTCGGCGACCACCACCTCTCCGTCCACCACGATCCGCTCGGGCAGGACCGCGGCCAACGCTTCCGGCAACTCGGGGAAATAGCGCAGGAGAGGCTTCCCGTCGCGGCTCTGGACGAACACATCGTCGCCGTCCCGGAACACGATCGCCCGGAACCCGTCCCACTTCGGCTCGTACAGCCAACCCTCGCCGTCCGGAAGGTCTTCCTGCAGCTTCGACAGCATGGGGGCGACGGGCGGCGACAATGGCAGCGACACGGAGGTCATCTTGCCCGAACGGCTAAAGAACCGCGACATCTCCGAGCTGCTCGCCCTGCGCGTCGAGGAGACCGAGGGACAACGCCAGCGCGCCTATCGCCGGGCCGCTCGCCACGCGCTCTACTGGCCCGAGGAAGCAAGTGCCCTCCTCGAACAAGACCGCCCTCTCTCGGAGCTGAGCGCGGTCGGCCCCCGGATCGGCGGGCTCATCAAGAGCTGGATCGAGGAACCTCCCGACCTGCCGGAGATCCCGCCCCTGAGACAGGGCTTCATGACTTACGCGCATGCCCGCTCCGTCGTGGCGGACCATCCCGAATGGGCCCAGGCGTTGCGCGGCGACCTCCAGATGCACTCGCTCTACAGCGACGGCAAGGAACCGATCGCCGCGATGGCCGGTGAGGGGGTCGCGCGCGGCTACGACTACATCGCGATGACGGACCACTCGAAGGGCCTGAAGATCGCCGGCGGCATCGACGAGGACCGCCTGCTCGTCCAGGCCAAGGAGATAGCCGAAGTCAATGCCGCGCTCGATGGGGAGATGGTCGTGCTGCGCTCGATGGAGATGAACCTCAGCACGAACGGCGAGGGCGACATGGAGCCACGCGCCTTCGACGGCCTCGAGACGGTGGTCGGGTCGTTCCACTCGAGCCTGCGCAAGACCGAGGACCAAACTCGGCGCTACATCGCGGGCGTCACCAACCCCGACGTCGACATCCTCGGCCACCCCATTTGCCGGCAATACAGCTTCCGGATGGGCCTGAGCGCGGACTGGGTCAAAGTGGCCGAAGCGGCGGTGGAGGCCGGCACCGCCCTCGAGCTGAACTCACACCCCAACCGCCAAGACCTCCACGTCGACATCGTGCGCTCGATCGCCGACACCGGAGTCCTTTTCTCGATCGGCACCGACGCCCACAACACCGAAGAGATGCGCTACATCGAGATTGGCATGGCCACAGCGATCGAGGCCGGCCTAGACCCCGACCGAGTCATCAGCACCTGGCCCCGCGACCGCCTCCTGGAGTGGGCAGCCTCAAACCCCCGTTAGTCAGTTCCGTCATCCTCGGTTGGTAAGGTGGGCGGCCTATGGCTGAAGGAAAGCAGAAGAGAGTTACTCAGAAGATCACGCTTGATGTGTATCTGACGGCGCCCGGCGGCAATCTGCGGAAGTCTTATGCCGGGGAGCTGCGGCGGTTGCAGAAGCTCGGGTTTCGGGAGACCGACCGGCGCCTCGGCAGCCGGGAGGATCACGTCAAGGTCTTCTTAGAGCGGGAGATCGAGCGTTATCCCGGCGTCCCTCTGCCCGGCGTCGCCCCCTACATCCAGTAGCTAGCCCTCACAGGAACGGATTCGTGGCTCGTTCACGGCCGATCGTCGTCGCGGGGCCGTGGCCCGGGAGCACCGGGGTGTCGTCGTCCAGCACGAATAGCTTGCTGTGCACGGCCTTGACGAGTGCATTCGTATCTCCTCCGGGCAGGTCCGTGCGACCTACCGAGCCGGCGAAGAGCGTGTCGCCCGCGAAGACGGCGTCGTCGCCGAGCAAGCTGATGGAGCCGGGCGAATGACCGGGCGTGTGGACGACCTCGAGCTTCACATCCCCCGCGCTCAGGATGTCTCCCTCCGCGGCGGCGACGTCGACATCCGGCGGAGGCGGTAGCTGGAGGCCGAGGAACATCAAGCCCGACTCCTGCATCCATCCGAGCAGGAAGTTGTCGTCCTTGTGAAGGTGGAACGGCGCCCCCGTGAGCTCGCGCAGCCTCCCGGCCGCGACTATGTGATCGAAGTGGGCATGGGTCGCGACTATCGCGGTGACGGTGAGGTCTTGCTTCGCCAGTGAGGCCGCGATCGCGTCGGCATCGTCTCCGGGATCGATGACGATCGCGGTCTTTGTCTCGGGATCGCCCACGACGTAGCAGTTGCACTGCAACGGGCCCACGATCAGATGCTCGAAGATCTTCAAGGTTCCTCCGACGACATGTCTGTCCTACGGTCCGGCCAAGCCCGCCCCGAGCGTAGATCTGCGACTTTGTAGCCGATCGCCCCGACGACCAACGCCCAGGCGAGGGCGAACACGAACACTTCAGGGGCTTGAGGCGCGACCCTACCGAAGCCCCGATCGCTGACGAGACCGCCGCCCAGTCTTGCCTCGGCCAACAGCGACAGAACCCCGAGCGCCGTTGCGAACACGACCGCCGCGATCCCAACGGTGGGCCACGGCCGGCGACCGGATGACGAGTGGCGGGCGACGAGGCCTCCGACGAAACAGGCAACGAGCGGGATAGCCAGGGCGAGGAACACGTATCCCGGAGCATCCCCTCCCGGCCAGTCGAACAACGAGAACTCGCGCAGGGGTCCCACGACCCGTCCTTCCAGGGTCACGCGCGCCCCGGCCTCGATCGGCGCGCCCAAGGAGACGGCCACGATCGCCACGAGGATGTTCGGAAGGAACGCGATCACGAAAATGAGTCCCGCCAGCGCATCCCCGACGTCGAATCCGCGCACCGGCCCACCGGTGGCGAGCCGGATGATCAACAGCACCAGCCCGGCCGCGGCTGCAAGAACGAACGGCGCTCCGAGCATCGTCAGCCCCGAGAGGCATCCCGAGCGCACCGCATCCGCTCGCTTTGCGAGCGCGCGTCGCGCCACATCGACGAGTGAGCGGAGGCCGGAGGGGGCCGAGATTCCACCCAGCGCGCCGAAGATCGCCCCCCAGAGCAACGCGGCCCCCAGCGCTCCACCCCACACGACCGAGATCTCGATACGGCCCCGGAACCGGAAGGCGAGTGCGGCCACCGTAGCCATCGCCGCGAAAGGGATCGCGATCTTGGCGCCCTCGAGCGCTCGCTCGCGGATGGAAGCTGCGCTCCGTCGATCGGCCAGGTGCGCGGCCGCCCCGGCGATCGCGACCCCTTCCGCGAGCAGGGCACCCAGCGGGAGGGCCGCCAAGGAGAGATCGCCGATGTGCACCGGCGCCCCCAGAGATGCGAGGGCGAAGATCACGATCGCGGTGAGGATCTCGACGGGGTTGGAGCCGGAGCCGAAGTCTGGGCTCTGGAGCTTCAGCGCCAGCACGAAGACCACGCCGACGAGGAGTATCCCGAGGAACGCGACCGCCCCCGCTCCACCGACGTCCAGCACCACGTCGTAGCGGGACCGCCAACGCATCGGCGCATATTAAGGGTGTGCGCCGGCGGCGACTACGATGCGCTCGATGGGGAACGCTCTCGGCTTCGGCTTCAAGGTTGGGCACTGGACGGAGCCAGAGGTCAGGACGGGCTGCACGGTCATCATCCCGCCCCGCGGCAACGTGTCGTCCTGTGACATTCGCGGGTCCTCGCCCAGCTCGCGCGAGATCGAGCACCTCAATCCCGACCGACGACTCACCGAGACCCACGCGATCCTCCTCACCGGCAGCAGCGCCTTCGGGCTGGCCGCCGCAGACGGGGTCGTCGAGTGGCTGGCGGAGAAAGGGATCGGCTACGACACGCGCGCCGCGGTCGTTCCGATCGTCCCGGCTGCCGTGATCCTCGACTTGGGAGTCACGTTACCGGACTCAAGGCCCGGCCCCCCCGAGGGACGGGCCGCATGCGAGGACGCCACGGAAGACGAGCGCCCGGGTGGGCGGGTCGGCGCGGGGGCCGGGGCGACGGTAGGCAAGTGGGCCGGCTTCGAGCATCGCTCTCCGGGAGGCATCGGTTTCGGCCACGCGTCCGAGGGCGATCTGGAGGTCAGCGCGCTGTCGGTGGTCAACGCGGTCGGCGACGTCCTCGATGAAGACGGGACAGTCATCGCCGGCACGACCTCATCGGAACCTCGCCTGTTCCCTCCCCCCCAACCGACGCAACCGGTCCCCGGCAACACGGTGCTGACGCTCGTCGCGACTCGAGCCACTCTGGAGAAACGAGATGTGAGATGGATCGCGTCGCGCGGATCAGACGGCGTCACCGTGTCGGTGCGCCCCGCCCACACCCGCTACGACGGCGACGTGACGTTCGCCGTTGCCGCACCCGGGGAGCGGCCCGCGGAGCAGGTAGAGATCGACATCCTCGGAGCGCTCGCAACCACAGCCGTCGCGCGCGCCGTGCGGAACGCGGTCGTCTAACCGATCTCGAGCGCGAGCTTGCCGAATTGCTTGCCGTCTTGCAGTCGGGTCAGCGCGTCGGTGGCTTGGTCCAGTGGGTAGACCTGGTCGATCAGCGGTTCGATCTTTGCTCCGGCGACCATCCGCAGCATGTTGGAAACATCCGTCACTGAGCCCATGGTCGAGCCGATGATCTCGTTCTGGTTCCAGAACACCCGCCTGATGTTTAGCTCGCCGGTCGGCCCCGCCGTCGCGCCCGCGAGGACGAGCCGGCCACCCTTGGTCAGCGATCTCAGGTGGGCGTCGAGTGCAGCTCCGCCACCTGCCGAGTCGACGACGAGGTCCACCCCTCTCTTGGACGTCAGACGCCTGACGGCTTTGCCCACGTCTTCCTCGGTGTAATCGACGCCCTCGTCCGCGCCGAGCGCCTTCGCCCGATCGAGTTTCTCGACCGACGATGACGTCACCAGCACCCGTCCCGCGACGGGGAGGGCAAGTTGCAGGAGCGACAACGCGAGCCCCCCGCCGATGCCGGTGATCAGCACCCATTCGCCCGGCTCCAGACGCCCGCGGGTGAACAGCATCCGGTAGGCCGTGATGAAGGTCACCCCGAGAGCCGCCGCCTGGACGAACGAGAGGTGGGCCGGGATCGGATAGACGTTAGTGGCCGGGACGGCAACCGTCTCGGCGAAGGTTCCGGAGACGTGCTCGCCCATCATCTTGAAGGTCGTGCACATCGAATGCTGCCCCGCCCGGCAGAACTCACACTTCCCGCACGACAGGGCCGGGTCGATGAGCACTCGGTCGCCTGGCTTGATCCCGGTGACGCCGTCGCCCACCTCGGCGATCTCGCCGGCGCCGTCGGCGCCGAGCACGTGGGGGAACCGGTGCTCGACCGGGATGTCACCGCGCAGCGTCCAGAGATCGAGGTGGTTCAGGGCCGCCGCCCGGATGCGGACGGCAACCTCGCCCGGCCCCGGTTCGGGCTCGGGTAGATCGACCAGGCCGACCCGATCGAGCCCGTAGCCGTCAATAGCGATGGCTTTCATCGACCCCTAGATAACCCAAGCGCCGTTGGTTGTCACACCCTCCTTCTATCGTGGTCGCACCACGCACCCAGGGCCTGCGGAGGTGAACCATGACCAACCGGGCCGGCAAGAAGAAGAGCGCACGAGCGCGGCCGGAGCCGCGCCGTCCTCGCTGCAAGGCTTGTGGCAAGCCCATATACATGCCCAAGGGATGGGGGGTCGGGCCGTCGGTCCGGCGCCACTACTGGGCCAAGCACCCCGAGAGGATGCGCCGTGCTCAGGGAGAGTAACGGCGGGCGGGCGCCAGATCTGGGAGACATCGTCGTCGTCTTGCTGGGCGGGACCCTCGCCCACCTGCGGGACTCTCTGTCCGCGGACGGATTCCATCCGGCTGCCGAAGTGGTCGGTGACCTGGTCGAGATCGTGGACGACTTCCTGGCAAGGGTCGAGGCGTAGGGGCTATGTCCGTTCGCTGGCCACCTTGAGGGCGTACTGGCCGTTCTGAAGCAGGTAGGCAGCGACGTGGATGTAGTAGATACCGGGCGTTTGGACGACGAAACGGACCGATTCGTCTCCTCTTCCGGCAACCGCGCTCACGTCCTGCACCAAACAGCGACCCGCACCGCCGAGACACCCTTGCTCGAACTGCCAGATCTCCTTGGTCTTAGATTTCCAGATGTAGAGATCGAGATCTGCGTCCGAGAATCCATTGAGGGTGATCGTGTAGATGCGGTGAGCCTTCAGATTCTTGCGGAACACGTCGTTCACGTCTTCGGGCCACTCAAGACGACCCGTTCGACGCTTGAAGATCGGCCTCGCGTTCTCGATCGTGCCGTCGTCGAACTCGGCTCGGGCCGTCGGCGTCTGCGTTAGGGCCTCGAGCGCGTCGACCCGCCCGTCCGAGGCCGAGAACGATCCGATCACCTTTCGGTTCGGAAGGGCGAACAGGAAGCGCAAACTCGTCAGCACCTTCGAAGAAGCCACGATCGCGTTGCGTACTTGGAACGGCGTGTAGTTCGGATGCTCTGAGATCACCAGCCCCGCCACCCCGGCCGCGTGCGGAGCCGACATCGAGGTGCCGTCGAACGTATCGAAGCCTCCAGGGACGGAGCTGAGCACGTCCACCCCAGGGGCGGCAACGTCCACGGAAACGCGACCGTAGTTGGTGAACGCGCACGGCGGTGCCCTGCGTTTCGTGACCTCGTTGCAGATCGTGCTGAACCCATATTCGTCGTCGTCCGTCGTCGTCCCCACACTCAGGATCGTGTTCAGGTTGTAGCTCGCCGGGAAGACCGGGGCGAGAACGTCGGGACCAGGAAGGAACCCTTTGCTCGAGCCGCCGAGATCCACGAACAGGAACTGATCGTTGTTCCCGGCGAAGTTCCCCGCCGCGGCCACGGTCAGGACGCCCTTTCGTCCCGCCCGTGCGATCGCGCTACGTTCGGCGTTCGAATACTGGATGGGTGCGGCGAAGCTCGCGTTGACGACGTCGGCTCCCTCGGCCGCTGCGTAGGCGAACGCCTTCACGATCGAGAACTCGTCGATCCCGACCGTGTCGGGCTGTCCATCGAGGTCGGTATCTATGGCTTCGCCGACCTTGAGGACCATGATGCGGCAGCCTGGGCACACTCCGACGATCCCGCTCCCGTTGAGCGCGCCCGCGGCGATACCTGCAACATGGGTTCCGTGATCGGCTCCGAGGATGTTGGAGGCCTCGAGCAATGATGAATCGTTGTCGGCGAAGTCCCAGCCGTTGACGTCATCCTTGAGGCCGTTGCCGTCGTCATCCTGGCCGTTGCCCGCGATCTCGTCAGGGTTCACCCAGAGGTTGGGCTCGATGTCTGGGTGGTCGAGGTCGACGCCGCTATCCATGATCGCGATGACCGCCTCTGCCGACCCGGTCTGCCGGGCCCAAGCCTCCGGCGCCTGTATGTCGGCTCCATCGCTCCCGAAGACGCTGCGTTCTGGCACGCCGGCAACCGGGTGGCCCTGGCCCGTGTTGTTGAGCCCCCACTGATGGACAAAGCGCTCGTCGTCGGGGATGACCGCGGTAGGTGTTTGGGTGAGAAACGACAGACGGTTGGCTTGAACCATGCCGACAGTGGGGTCGCTTTCGAAGTCATCTATCGCTTCCAGGACAGTGGTTCCCTTTGGAAGCGCAACACGCGTCAGGCCCGAGCCGGTGCGATCCAGCGCCTTCGCCGATCGTTGGTCGAGGGCTGCTTCGCGCTCGGAGGGATCCGTCGATCGCTTGAAACGAACGAGAACCTCTCCGGGCTTGAAATCGCCCCGCACATCCTCGAACCCTCCCTTTAGAGCTGTAGCGGGGGGCGCGGGACGTCCCTCGACGGACGACGGAACGAGCAAGGCCCCGCCGAGCAGGGACAGCATCACGGCGACGGGTCGGAATAGCCCCCTCTTCAAGCGCATCGTCGAAGTATGCAGGCTCACGCGCTACCGTTGGTTCTGGAAGCATTCGAGGGCAGCAGTGGCTGCGGAACCGAGGGCTTGATTGATCCAGCTCCCCATGAGCACAAGCCGGCGCGCTGTCGCCGGCTTGGTCGTGATGGCCATCGGCCTTTCCGGCCTCGCTTCGTCCCCAAGTCTGCAAGCTCAAACCGCGACGTGCACCGACTCGAGCACTGCGACTCCCGAGAGCTACGGACCCACGGATATCTCCGCCACTTCGGGAAACGAGAGCCTGTCTGTCGCAGTCAACCGTCAAGGGACCGTGACCGTGTTCCGGTGGCCGTCGCCCTCTTTCTACGACCAGATCAAGTACAGAACCATCGATCGCACGCAGCCACGGATGGGCGCTCTCGCTAACGAAGGAGCCTTCTTCGGGCTGGCATGGCGCGGGGCAGGCAAACAGTGGCGGTTCACTTGGTTACGGGACTGGACCTCCATCCAGCGTTTCGCCGACGACGACGGTGACGAAGTCGTTACGACTTTCAGTCGCCCGCAGTTGGGACTCACGGTTGTGCAACGAGACCTCGTGGGAGCCACTGAGGACGTCATGCTAAGACGCGTAACCGTCACACGTTCACGCCGTTCCCAGGTAAAGACCGTGCGCTTGTTCTCGTTCGCAAACTTCAATCCGGTCTACTCGAAGATCGCCCAGACACCGACATCCGATTGGTGCGAGGAGGAGGACAGCGACGACGGCGCAAGCTACGACGCAAAGGCAGACGCTATCGTGCAAAGCCGCCTCGGGGTGGACGCCTCGACCTCCGCTCCGTCCGGCGTGGCGCTCGTCATGGGATTCGCGAATCGGTCATCCGGGCACATGGTCGGCAGTGACTCCTATCAGCAGCCCGGAGCCGGAACGAGCGCTTACGACGACGCTGAGGACGGCAGCCTTACAGGGACGGGTGGCGCGACCGGTCAATCGGACGCCGCGCTCTCGTTCGACCTCCCGCTCAAGCGCAAGAGGTCCGGCGCGACGACCCTCGTAATCGCTGCCGGACGCGACCCCGAGGAGGCTCTTCAGCTTTTCCAGAGAGAGCGACGCAAGTCGTACGCAAGGTTCGTTCGGGCCAAACGGGAGTGGTGGAAGGTGTGGCTCGATTCGGCGCCACTCCCCAAAGGTGCTCCGAGTTCCGTCGTTCGTCTCTCGAAACGGGCCTTGATATCGCTCCGTCAGGCAATCGACCGCGACACATCAGACATAGACAACGAGAACGTGATCGTGCCGACGGGCGGTCTGATCGTTGCCTCAATCGCGACGCAGTCCCCCTTCGCGCAGGATTGGATAAGGGACGGCGCGTACATCAATCACGCTCTCGACATCGCGGGGCATCACGAGATCGTCGAGGAGCACAACCTGCGCTACGCGGTCTTGCAGTTCGCAGCCGGGGACCAAACCAGAGGTGGTGACCCCGTTCCTCCCGGGAACTGGTCGATGAACTTCTACGCAGACGGCGTGGTCGGCGGCAACATCCCGTTCGAGATCGACGAGACGGGATACGGCGTTTGGACGCTGTGGGACCACTACGCACAGACCAAGGATCGGCATTACCTGATCAATCAGGGCAACGGGGTGGTCTACGAAGCTATCCAGCGCGCGGCTCAGTACTTGACCGACGTCTGCCGCGACGTGAGCACAGGGCTGCAGTGTCTTGCCAACGAGGGCGACGATCCGAATCCAAGTGTCACCCTGCGCGGGGCCATGCTGGCGTGGCTGGCTCTGGATTCGGCTGCATCGGCCGCGCGCGTCAAAGGGACCGAGGAGGCCATGGTCAATGCAGGCCGGTGGAGCGATCGTCGGGACGAGCTGGGGGCCGCGATCGAGACGAATTTCTTCGACCCCGAATGCCGCTGCTACACGGAGAGCTATCGGGAGGGAGGGACTCTGTTGTGGCCCGTCGAGTACCTCTCGGCCGGGTCGGCCAAAGCCGATGACCAGGCAACAATCAACTGGAGCAGCGTGAGGCGCGCCTTCGACGGCAAGCTAGGCCGCGGCGGTTACGAAGCAGCGGCATTGCTCGGCAATGCCCATGCATGGTCGGGTGCCGGCGAGAAGAGCCTTCTTGCCCGTGGCCTGAAGTGGATCGCAACCGTGCCGACGACGTCGACGGGGATACTGGGCGAGGCGTGGATGCGTTTTCCAAAGGACGACTCGCCGATCGTGACCATGGTCAGCCAGCCCCACATCCAAAGCCAGATCCTCTTCTACCTGGCGGCGTTGGAGACCTACGGCGAGCGGCCGTACTCGTTCTAGCTCAGCGGCCGTCCGTAGTGAACTTTTGGAAGGGCGGCCCCTTGATCGGGACAGCCCGGACGGTGATCAACTCCTCTGAGACGAAGACCGACAGGAAGTGGTGGCGGGAGTCGCAACGGGCCGAGAACGATTTCTCCGTGCACGCGTACAGCGGAGCCCCTCCCCCACCGGTCACGACGTAGCGGATCCCCTTCAACGGTTTGGACAGTGCGTACACATGGTCGTGGCCGTTCAGGACCAGGTCCACTCCGTGGCGCTCGAGTAACCGCGGTACCCAGCGGCGATACCCGGGAGTCGATCCATGAGCTCCCGGCGAGTAAACGGGGGCGTGGAACACGACAACGGTCCATACGTCACCTGGTTCGGGAGGAAGGCGTTTGCGCAGGGCCTTGCGTTTGAGCGGATTTGAGTCCGCTATAACGAATCGAACGCCGCCAACCCGGACTACATAGTTGTGGCCTCTCATACCGAAGGCCGGCTCGTCGATCTGCCGTTGCCCTCCTTCGGTTTGCACATCGTGATTGCCAAGCGAGGCGCGGAAGCGCACACCGGCATCCAGCAAGCACGAGAAAGGTTCGAAGAACGCGTCGTCAAATCGGTGCGGTTCCCCGTTCGGATAGACGTTGTCTCCGGTCGTCACGACGAGGTCGTAAGGGTGCTTGTCGCGCCAGCGACACATCCTCCGGGCGATCGAGTATTGGACTTCGTCACCCGTGCCCGAGTCGCCGACCACCGCGAACCTGAGCGGTTGATCTCCCGGCTGCAGCGCCGCGATCTCGTTCGCGAGCGGCGAGTCCGAGCCTAGGAGCGCGCTCACGAGGACCATGGCGACGACGACCGCTCTCATTTGGTTTCGGGGACGCCCGGCACGAGGGGCACGAAGCGGGCTGGGGTAACAAGGCGCCCATGGCCGAGGACGCCACCCTCCTTGACGAACAGGTACACGTCGTCACCCGCCCCTCTCTGCAAAGGAATCACCAATCGCCCTCCCTCAGCCAGCTGATCCGCAAGCGACTGGGGAAGTGTGCTTGCTGCCGCGGACACGATGATCGTGTCGTAGGGAGCCTCCTCGATCCACCCGTTCCAACCATCGCCGACCTTGATCTCAGCGCCGACGATCCCCACTCGTCGCAGGTTCTCCCGCGCCGCCTCGGCCAGGGTCGCATGACGTTCGATCGACACGACGGCCCGAGCCACTTTTGCAAGAAGAGCCGTTTGATACCCATAGCCGGTACCCACTTCGAGCACCAGGTCGTCGGGTCCCACATGCGCCGCGTCGATCATGTGCGCGATCAAGGAGGGCTGGCTCGTGGTTTGCGCCTCGGGCAGACCGACCGGCCGATCCGAGTAAGCGCGGGCCTCCGATCCCGGGGGGACGAAGTCGCCTCGCCTCACCGTTCGTACTGCTTCGAGCAGACGAGGATCTTGGATCCCCTGGCTTGCTATGTGTCGAACAAGCGACTCATGGTCCCTCATTGGGTTGACGCTAACTCGCGCAGGTCATGGTGGAAGCAGAATGACCGCTACCATGAGGACATGACGATGGAGAGATTGAGCGTCCTCGACGAGATGTTCCTTCATCTCGAGGGGCCGGATACCCACATGCACGTCGGGGCGGTCGCGATCTTCGAGGGCCCCCCGGCCGACTACGAGGACGTGCTCGACACGATGCACCGTCGGATGCATCTCGTCCCCCGCTTCCGCCAGAAGCTGGCATTCGTGCCGTTCGGATTGGGCCGGCCGGTTTGGGTGGACGACACGCACTTCAATCTCGAATATCACGTCCGCCACACGGCCCTTCCGCCGCCGGGCGACCGCACGAAGCTCAATCGCCTCGCCGCGCGCATCATGTCCCAGCAACTCGATCGCTCGAAGCCACTGTGGGAGACCTGGATCGTCGAAGGCCTGGCGGGGGGCCGAACGGCCCTGATCAGCAAGACCCACCACTCCCTGGTCGACGGCGTCTCGGGGGTGGACCTCATGTCGGTCATGTTCGATGTCGAGCGCGAGCAGGTGGTCATCGAGAGCGAGCCGTGGCGACCGGACCTGGAGCCCACCTCGGATTCGCTGATGATCGACGCCATCAAGGAAAGGGTCACCTCACCCCGAGAAGCGGCGAGGTCACTCCAGTCGGCGTTCTCGGACCCTGCGGGGATCCCCGGGCGCTTCGTCTCCAGCTTGCGCTCGCTCGGCGAGTTCGTTGGAGGATCCTTCGCCGCACCCGCGTCCTCGGTGAACCAACAGGTCGGCCCACACCGGCGGTTCGAAACAGTCCTGGCCGATCTCGATGAGTTCAAGGCCATCAAGAACCGCTACAGCGCAACCGTGAACGACGTCGTGTTGGCGGTTGTGTCCGGCGGTCTGCGCATGCTCCTCAAAGACCGGGGCGAAGCCGTGGACGATATCGAGTTGCGAGCGATGGTTCCGGTGTCGGTGCGAGCGGAGCACGAACAAGGCGCGCTCGGGAATCGCGTTGCTTCACTGTGGGCCGCACTGCCCCTTTACGAACGGGATCCGATCAAACGGCTGAAGCTCATCAACGCCGAGATGAAGGACCTCAAGTCTTCAGGACAGGCGGTCGGCGCTCAGCTCCTCACGAGCTTCGGAGAGTGGGTTCCCCCGACGATCGTCGCCCAGGCATCGCGCCTGGTCGCGCGGCAGCGAGCGTTCAACCTGGTGATAACCAACGTGCCCGGCCCCCAGGTCCCGCTCTACTCCCTCGGCCGGCAGATGGAAGAGGTCTATCCCGTCGTTCCACTCACCGCCACCACGTCCGTCGGGGTCGCACTCTTCAGCTACAACGGCACCATCGGATTCGGCCTCCTCGGCGACTACGACACCGCGCCCGATCTCGGGGTCCTCGCCGAGGGCATCGAGAAGTCGATCGCGGAGCTCGCCTCGACCGTCTAAAGCTTTACGGCAAACGGCAGTCGGTCGCGAACGGGACCGAATCCACCGGCGTCCCTGCGACGAGTTCCTGTCTGGCTCTCGCGTCCAGCAGGAGAGCGATCACGGGCTCGGAAGGCTGGCCCAACGGCACGTAGACCTGTTCGCCATTCGCTACCCCGTCGATCCCGTGGAGCTCCAATTGCTTTGCGACCTCTGCGTGCTGGGCGGAAGTGAGGACATACGCGGCATGGGGCTGGATCTTGCATCTCGTTCGCCGCCGCTGGGTCGTTGTCGGCTCCGTAGAAGTACGTGGGGGCCGAGCGTGTGCTGCCTTCCTCCGTCTTGCTGAGGGGCGCCTGGTCGGTTGCCGCCTTTATCTCCGCCGCGTTGTCGCGCACGAACTGCAGCACGCAGTCGACGACCGTGACGTGAGCGGCCACGCGCCTGCGCTGGACCGCGGCGTTTGTCATCAGCTCGTCGGGTCCGTTCCTGACGTCGGCGTCAACGCGTGTCTCCACGAGGATGCCGAGACTGTGCCGCAGTCCCATCGTGTTGCGCATGATGCCCTCGTGCTCATCGCCTGCCGTCTGTTGCACTTTGTGGATGTCGCCGACCTTGTCCTGGCCGTACTCGTCCGCGGTGTATCCGGCCGCCTCCGAGCAAGCCTCGATCTTAGTTCCGGCCAGCTCCAACGCGAGGTCGTGGATGTCTCCGTCCACGTTCAGGTTGCGAGGCCAAAGATAGAGAACCTCGTCGTCGTACAGCACCGGAGTCGAGGGACCGTACTCGTGCAGGTCCAGGGAAACGTCGGGCTTCCAGTCGCGCACGACTTCTGCGATCGCCTGAGACTCCTGCACGGTGAGACGAAGGTGATCGCGGTTGATATCCGTGCCCCCCGAGTTGCCTCGCGTGTTGCGAGCCCGGCCGTCCGGGTTGGCACTGGGGACGAATAAAAGCGTCATCTCCTGAAGTTGATTCACTAGCACTGGGTCAGTCGTGAAGGCGAGGTCG
The DNA here is from genome assembly GCA_963786155.1 of uncultured Actinomycetes bacterium. Taxonomy (GTDB): domain Bacteria; phylum Actinomycetota; class CADDZG01; order CADDZG01; family WHSQ01; genus CAWAXW01. Next base: position 2,012,898 of record CAWAXW010000006.1, read on the forward strand.
CGGATCCACTTGAGACACGCCTCGCGGCCGGCGGGCTCGTTCCCATGCTGCGAACAAGCGATGAGCACGCTCGGCTCCTTCTGGGCGGCCTCGATGCCGCGCGGGACGGGATCTCCCACCTGAACGAGGTGCAGCGGCCGTCCCTCGGCCGTCAGCCCGATCTCGGACACTTCGACCCTCTCCGAAGCGGCATCGAGCTGCGTCAGGAAGTCAACTTCCTGCGCGTGCGAGGTCCACGACGCGCCGTTGGACTGCTCGAAAGCGGTCTGCGGCTGAGGCTCTTGAGCCTGGACGGAGACGGCCGAAGCTCCGGCTATCAGGAAGAGGCAGAGCGAGACGATCCTTGCCTTCCTCATACCGCCTGCTCGCGATAGGAGGAGTTGGAGCCCGGCGCGTAGCCGGCCTCGATGTTCCCTGCCGTGTCCACGGAGAACCACTGCACTTTCGTCCCGGCAGGGATCATGAGGTCCTTGCCTCCCTCTCGTATCGCGGCTCGGTCGTAACGCATCGACTCGAACGTCGGAACACTGCCGTCGAGTGTGTAGTAGACCGCCGCGGGCTCGCTGGTCTTGAAGACCCAGTTGGCGCCCTTCTGCACCAACTCTGAAGTCGGGGCAACTTCGTCACGGTCGTGTTGCAGCGCGACCTCGAACATCGCGATCAGTCCGTTGGAGAACTCCATCGCCTCCTCGTGTCCTTCTTCGAAGGCCGGTTGGAAACCGACGTCGGTCCAAGACCGGGTGGTCGTGTTGTAGAGCTGCGCCCCCACCTCGAAGCTCCAGCCAAAGATCCCGTTCTGGTAGTAGAGGTGGTCGGCCGAGTTGCCCGCGGCCGAGTAGAGGACGTCGGCGATCGGGCCCGTGCGGCCCGGCAGGATGACGGTCCCTCTGTGGTCCTTGATCGCCTGCAGGATCCTGTGAGACGCCCCCCAGAAGGCCGACTCGACGTCGAGTGGCGGAGCGGGCAACGACTCCCGGCCCTGGCTCTTGTACGCGCCGGGCGCCCACATGAAGTAGCCGCCGTGGCTGTGGATGTTCATGGAGAACTTGATGTTGGGATGAGCGTCCGCCAGAGCGATCACGTTGGCGCTCTCGGGCTCCGAAAGCTCCGCCGGTCCGGAGAATGTGTCGCTCGTGCAGCTCGAAGATGCTCCGCTGTAGCCGTCGAAGATCGAGCCGATCGCATAGTTACGGTTGTTGTCCACTCCCCACGAGTTGCGACGTCCCGGGTCCGAGTTGTTCGCTCCGCAATGATTCGTCATGTTGCGGCGCTGCATCGCGAAGTCGTGGAAGCTGAAGTGGCCTCCGTCGGTGTTCACCGACGGGATGATGAAGATGTCTAGGTTATCCACCAGCTCGCGCGTCGCGGGATCCGTGGCGTAGTTGCGCAGCAGGCGCTCGGCCGACTCGACCGCCACCAGTGGAGTAACCCACTCACGCGCGTGCTCCTGTGCGTACGCAAGCACGCCAATCTTCGATCCGTCCCGGTGTGCACCGATCCGGATGGCACGAGGCTGGAAAGGATGCGCCTTCGCCCTGCAGCCCATCGGTAAGCGCCGTGGGGGTTTGCACGGCAACAGCTCCCGCACCCGCATCGCCTCGGTAGGTCGTCGCGGTCACGAGCCCTTGCGAGTCGTCGGTCAGGGCCTGGGCGCGACCTGCGCCGCGGTGCTCAGAGCTGGACGCCGGCGGCATCCGTGGCCAGTCCGACCGTGATCAGCTCGTCGGCAACCGTGACGGATAGGCGCAGAGCCGGGGCCGGGGTTCACGACCTCTATCGCGGATCGTGCGCCTGAACGAGCCGGCGCGGACGGCCGACGTGACCACGACAGCCGCAACCAACCGCGACGGATGCCCGTTTCGAATCGAGGAGGATCTGTGCCTTCGCAGGATAACCCGATCGATGCGGCAGCTCAACGCATCCACGGTGAGCTGATGCTCCGGGGCCTCGATCCGTCTGCGGTCTCGAGCATCCACCAGGCCCTGGTGAGAAACGGTCTGGTCACGCCAAGGAGCCGCAAAGCAAGTGCATCCAAGCGATTCGCCCGGTCGAGCTCCCTCACAGGTGTGGCAGATCACGCGTCACGGGTGGCGCTGTCTGTTCCCGGTGCCGGTGGTGGGTGATCTCGATCCTCGATGACCACAGCAGGGCGCTGCTCGGCGCTCAGGGTGGGCTGGGCCGACCGGGGCGGCGGCGGTGGCTTGCCTGGAGGACGCCGTGGCCCGCTACGGAGTTCCCAGGCAGGTGCTTTCCGACAGGCACCTGCTTCGACCGGGCGCCTGATCCGCGGCCGAGGTTGAGTTCGAACGGTGTTGCAAGAAGCTCGGGATCAAGCAGATCCACAGCCGGCCGCTCCATCAAACCATGACCCTCGGCCAGGTTGAACGATTCCAGTCCTGACGGTGAAGAATGGCCTACGACCACTCCGGATCGAATCCATCGACCGAGGCGAGCCACTCGATCGTTCGAGTCACGACGACCTGGTCAGCGAGCCCATCCAGGGATCGGTATCCGAAGACCCGACGGAGCGTCTGTGACCCCACGCGGCCCATCCTGACGTCGAGGCTACGAAGCTCGTGGACGAGGCCCTCACGCGGATGGTCGGGCGACAACGGCTGCTCCGCTGCTCGGACCAGATCGCGTCGGCGATGCGCTGGGCCCCGGCCATCGTGTGGATGCGGGAGTCGGGCGCCGAGCGCCACTTGAGCTTCCGACCACGCTCATCGGGTTCCGATCGACCCCACGAAGGGTACCACCGTCAAAGGACGATTCGTCAGGAGGTGATGCCAGAATCACCGCGCAGGCGTCTCGAATGCTCTTCGAACAAGGGTGTCCGCGCTTACCCCGGTGCGTAAGCACAGAGCAGGACTAGGGCTGCGTGGCAGGGCCCAGGTAGATCGGGGAGGTCAGGGCCAACATCGTGATGCGGTTGCGGCAGTAGGTGGTCTCTCCGCCGAACGCCTCGTCGCAGGCGGCCCGGCGCTGGTCGGCGGCGTCGGGTTCGAACAGCTCGGCGCGGACCCATTTGCCGCCGGGGCTGGGGAAGCGGAATTCGTAGTCGGCCGTGGGCACGATGACCGGGATCCCGCCCTGGCCGCCCTCGCCGACGATCCGTAGCTGACTGCCGGGCGCGCCGAGGACTCGAACTCTCAGCTCGGCATCCTCGGGCAGGCGGTCGCCGACGATCGACTCGTAGGTGCCGTCGCCGTCCGCATCGCCTTCTAGGAACAGGCGCGGCCCTCCGAGGCGAGGCGGCTGCCACGAGACAAACGTGCGCCCTTCTCTCAGCCCTTCGAGGATCGCGGCTTCACCTGCTTCTTCGGCGAAGACCCACGTGGTGGGTTGCCCGTTGCCCTGGATGCCGCTGGTTGCTACGTAGTGGTTGTCGCTCCCACCGGTCGCGCCGACCTCGTAGCCGCGGTCCAGCCAGCCGTCCCAATAGTCGAGCGCATCGTCGTTGGACGCACCCGAGGGGGCCGGCGGTTGCCACGCGGTCGAGATGTTCCACACTTCGACGACGTCGGGTACCACTTCGTAGCGGTAGCTCCAATCCATGTTCTCGGGATAAGTCGTGTCCTGAACCGGATGGTTGATCTGAAACACGCCTCCGTCAGCCCGCAATTCGTTCGCCATCGCTGTCCACTGCGGCGGCCGATCGGTCGCCCGAGTCGTAGATCTCTCGGGCACCAAGCATCTGTGCGTGGCCGTTGAGCGAGTTCTCGTAGGCAGGGATCGGGACGACACCTTCGGCTCCGAAACCCGGGTCGGACTGGGAGCGGATGTCGTTGTGATCGGTGATCGCGAGGAAGTCGAGACCACGTGCGGGCCGCGACACGGAACTGGTTCTCCACGGTGTGTCCGTACGTGTAGGCCTCCTCGGGCCCGGTGTTGTCGTCGTTCGGACCGCTGTACGAATCGTGCGAATACGTCGTGTGGACGTGGAGGTCGCCGGCGAACCACTTGCCGACGCGCTTGGTCGAACCGATGCCTTCGTCTGGTGCGGGGATCGTTGCCTGCGACGCGAGCGGCGCCGTCCCCTTCGTATGCGGCCGTGGTCGCGATCGGCTCCGCCACTGCTGCACAGCCACCGCGTCCGGTCACGATCTCCGCATCGCCCACGGTGAGCTTCTTCAGCGGCAGGCCGAGACGATTGTTCGCATTCACGAGGCAAATCGTCGCTCCGCCGTTTCGAACGACGATCTCGGTCGGAACGGGCTCGTCGAGTGCATCGGCGGTGACGTCGGGCAGATTGACCTGCGCTCCGTCGGCGCCCATCGCCGCGCGCTTCGAGCAACTGGCGCGGCCTCGACCTCGCCGTTCGCCCCGGAGTACACGTTAGGGATGACGAGACCGCAAGCATCGTGGACGGCGACTACGTGCTCCGGTGTGTAGCTGTCCAGGTCCGAGCCGAACCAGTGATAGTCCTGCCCGAGCCCGTAGAGGAACGGCGGAGGCGTGCGGAGCTGCGGCAGGCCGTCGGAGTCGAGCTGCAGGTTCGACCACATCAGATCGGCGTCCGGATGGGCGGCCCGGATGGCGGCGCCACGCGCCGGCTCGTAGGTAAGGAACGAGGAGTTGTAGGCAGACGCCGTACTCGTAGGCGAGGTCGGCGACCGCCACGGGGTCGCGCACGGACTCTTTGATGTCGAAATAGATGCCGGTCCCATGGTGAGCAGCCAGAGCCAGTACTTCCTCGAGGGTGGGGATCAGCGCCGGGTCGTACTCGCTCCCCTTCCATTTGGCGTTGTCGGCGGCATTGAGCGCGGGACTTGCTTGAAGGTCAACGTTGCGATCTGGCCCGAGCCGTCGGTCTTGGCGTCGACGTCGGTGTCGTGGAACGCCACGAAGCGATCGTCACGGGTCTGCTGGACGTCGACCTCGATCATGTCGATGCCGTAGGCGATCGCATAGCGGTAGGCGTCCAGGGTGTTCTCGGGCGCCAGCTCGGCGGCGCCACGATGCGCGGCGGTGACCATGGTCTCGGTCACGGGCTGGTCGGGCGTCCCGGCGGCCAGCCAGCGCTGCGGCTCGGGGGCGGGGGTGCAGTCCAAGGGCGAGGCCTCTGCGGTAGCAACGAGCGATGCCGCGCCGATAGCGAGCGCGGCCGTCATTGCAGCCATCCGCGAACGGACGTGGGTCACCGGGCGCCTCCCTGAGAGCGATCCGAGCGTCGAGCGAATGCTCGCTCAGGTTGTGATTTGCGGCGAACCGGCCCATTCCTGCCCGTGCCCCATAGACGCCCAAATCTTCCGGACTGAACCCAGGATTCGAGCGACGGAAGACGCGGGGGGGCTAGGTCGTCGTCCTCCTCGGACATGTAGACGTCGAGACGGCGTGACCTCGATCGCGCGGCGCTCCAGTTCCTCGTAGTCGGCTCCGCCGCGACATCAGCGTCGAAGGTGTTGCCGGCGAACCCGACCAGCTCGGCGCCGGCATCCAGATATCCGAGGTAGTTCTCGGCAGTTAGCCCTCCCGTAACCAGGATCGGCGTTCCGTTGAGGGGGCCGAGGATGTCCGCGATGTAGTCCGGCCCACCCAGCTCTCGCCGGGGAACACCTTTACCCAGTCGGCGCCGGCCTGGCGGGCGGTGAAGATCTCGGTCGGCGTTGAAGCACCGAGCAATCGGCACCGCGAGCGTGCGCCGCTTCGACGACCTCGGGAAGGACGACCGGAGTGACGATGAACTCGGCCCCCGCGTCGTACGCCTCCTTCACCTGTTCCGGCGCAAGGATCGTTCCGGCCCCGACGATCGCCTCGCCCCGGCTCGCGATCTCGGCGAGAGCGTCGGTCGCGCCGGGCGTATTCATCGTGACCTCGACGGCTTCGAATCCACCGCGAACGGCAGCGGCCGTGGCCTCGACCGCGTGATCGCGCTTCGCGGATCCTGAAGATCGCGATCACCACCGCGTCCCTCAGCCGCTGAGCGCGGACTCGAAAAGCTTCGATTCCATAACAAAAGGCTACCCGAGGGGTGCCCTTAAGCGGAGGCACCGGAGACGACGACCGTCGAGCCGTCGTCGGCCTTGTCGAGAACGAGCTTGTCCGCGACCCGCTCCGCAAGCCCTGCAACGTGCGAGACGAGCCCGATGAGGCGGTCCGGCGAGACGATCCGCTCGATGCCGTCCAGGGCATGTTCGAGAGAGTCGGCGTCGAGGGACCCGAAGCCTTCGTCGAGGAAGAAGCACTTCAACCGGCCGCCGTGACGCGCCACCGCATCCGCCAGAGCCAGGGAAAGAGCCAGCGAGGCAAGGAAACTCTCGCCGCCCGAGAGAGTGTCGACCGTTCGCACCTTGTCGCCGTCGAACTCGTCCACGATCCGGAACTCGCCCTCGTCGTCGAAGCGATAGCGACCCGTCAGCTGCTTGAGCTGAACCGAGCCGAGGGCCGAAAGCAACAGACGCTTCTCCTCGAGGAGGAAGTTGACGAAGTTCGTGTCGCGGAGGTCGACCTCGAGCGTCGCATAGACGGTCTGCTCGGCTTTGACGGACTTGGTCTTCGCTTCGATCTCCTTGGCCTTCTCGATCGAGGCCGCGAGCAACTTCGCCTCCGCTTCCTGCCCACTCAGGTCGGCCTGGGCACGCTTCCATGCGTCCTCGATCGTTTCCTCGTCGGAGACATCGAGCGACCGCCGCAGATCCGTCAGCGCAGTAGTCGCCTTCTCCTTTCGGGACGCGATGGCTTCGAGCTTCTTACGGAGTTCCACCGCGGCCTTGTCGCAAGCCGATCCGACTCGCGCGCCGGCCCGCAAGAAGCTCGGCAGCATCGCCGGGCTTCGGACGCTGCTGCTTCAACAGCGACACGAGGTGCGACAGACGCGTGGACGATGTGCTCCTTGCCTTCGGCCAGGAGCGAACGCTGCTCTTTGAGGCTTTCCCAAGTCACGGCCGTCGACTCGCACAACTCGGCGGCCGCTGCGACCACTTGGTTCGCCGTTTCGAGTTCGTCGAGCCGGCGCCGGATCTCGACGACCGGGTCCTTCGCTTTGCCCAATGCCGCGCCCAACTCGGACTCGAGCGTGCCGACCCTCTCGGCGATCCTCGTCGCACGCGCTTGAGCGCCCTTGAGTTCCGTCCCCATCTCGGTCGAGGTCCGCAGCGCGCCCCGCGACGGCCGTCCGAGCTTGCGCAACGGCGGCCTCGGCGTCCGCCTCGCGCTGGCTTCAGCGAATCGAGCGCAGCCGGCGTCGCACCCTTCGGCACCTTGGCCACGACCTGCTCGCATACCGGACAGGGCTCGCCGGGCTGGAGTCGAGCGCGTACGGCATGAGCAGCGTGAGCCTCCATCAGTTCGGCTCGCTCGGACTGCAGGGCTTCGACCGCAGCGACGGCGCGCTTCTCGGCGGACGTCGAGTCCACGAGCGCCTTTCGCGCCGACGTTTCCGCCTTCTTGAGCGTTGCGATCTCGCCCGTCAGCTCGCCGGTCGCGGCGCGTTCCTCGGCCAGCAGGTCGGCCTTGACCGCAAGCCCGCTCAGATCCGGAGCCTTCCCGAGCTTCGCCTCGAGAGCGTCCAGGGCCGCTACGGCCTTCGTTCGGGATTGCTTCGCCACCGCGACTTCCTTGTCGGCCGCGGAGATACGTTCGCGAGTTCGGATTCGGCGCGAGCCAGCTCCTCGATCACTTCGAGCGCCGGCATCTCATCGACCACGTGCCTCGAGTCCCTCGATCTGTTCCGACAGCTCCGTCGTCTCTTCGTCGCCCTTGTCGATGTCCGCGAGGAACGCTTCCTCCTTCGGCATCGCCTTCTCGAGATCGGTCGTCCGGGACTTCAGGACCTTGATCGTGGCTTTGACGTCTTTGAGCCTCTCCGCCGCGTCCTCGCCGATCTCGTCGCCGGGCGCCGCGTAGCTCGGCGAGCTTCAGGTCGAGTTCGGACCGATGGGACTTGGCCGCTTCACGCATCGCGTCGATCTGATCGAAGCGAAAGACGCCTTTGAGAACCTTCGTGCGTTCGTTCGGCGTCGCCTTGAGGAAGTCCCGCGAATCTGCCCTGCGGCAGCAGGACCGACGATCGAAACGCGGCGAAATCGAGACCCAGGAGCTCCTCGACCCGCCGGCTGACGTTCGCCTCGCCGATGATCTTCTCGCCCATGTCTTCCGTCAAAGCGTGGCCGCAGGCTTTCCCCGCTGCCGTATCGAGCGCTCGATCAGATACGTGCGCTCGTCGACCACGAACTCGAATACGACCTCGGCGGATTCGGCCCACGACGAGATCAGCTTCGACGTCGTCGCGCCGACGCTCGGCGCCCTGCCGTACAAGGCGTAAGCGATCGCTTCGAGGATCGAGGACTTGCCCGAGCCCACCGGACCGACGATCGCGATAAACGTGCGCTCCTCGAAGGAGATCTCAGTCGGACCCTCGTGGCTGCGGAAACCCTCGAGTGAGAGATAGAGCGGTTTCACAACGCGGCCCCCACCTCTTCCCGTAGCTCTCTGAAGGCGTCCATCAGCTCGGCGCTTGGGGGTGCCCCGTAACGCTCGGTGACGTAAGCGGCATAGAGATCGTCCGGAGCCAGGCCCTCCCGGCGAGCGGTGTGGTCCTCAGAGCGCGGGTACTTGGCGCTGACGTACAGGACGTCCTCACCGAGGGAGCGCGCGGACTTCGTCGGCGACGCCCGGGGCCGGCCCCTCGGTGATCACCTCGACCTTCAGGATCGATCCCTTCAACTCGTGGACGCGCCGACTCAGCCTTTCGAGTGTGTCGGTCACCGACAGGAGCTTGCGACCTGCGGATATTGAAACGGTCTCGATCAAACGCTTCCCCTGGCCCGTTACCTCGGCCACGATGACGCCCTTGTCTTGACCCTCATCGCCGAAGTCGAGCTGCATCAGGCTGCCGCAATAGCGAGCGAAGTCATGGGAGCCGGGGGCGACCTGGGCCTTGTGGATGTGCCCGAGAGCGGCGTAATGGACGTTGGGCAGCGCGTCAGAGCGCGCCATATAAGCCTCGCCGATGTGCAGCTCTCGCTCGCTGTGCGAAGGAACGGCACCATGGATCATGAAGTGAGCCGCTAGGATCGCGATCTCCGCAGAACTCATCGCCCTCCCATAGCCGTCGCAGACCCTCTTGACCCGATCCGCATAGCCCTTCATCTGTTGGTCGGGAGAATCGACCCACTCGATCGCTTGTGATTCGTGAAGGAACGGGAAGCAAGCGAGCTGCGCGGTGGTGGCTCCGTCACGGCTAGGAATGGCAAGCACTCCGCCTTCGTCAGGACGATACGTCTTGGGGACCAACGTGACGCCCGAGTGCTCGAGATGAGGGCCGAGCACGGAAAAGAGCTCCGCTGAGTCGTGGTTACCGGGGATAGCAACCACTCGCGCCCCGTGTCGGCCAATCGGACGAGCGTCTCGAGCACGAGGCGCAACGACAGGAACGGCGGTAGCCCCCGATCGAAGAGGTCGCCGGCGACAATGACGAGATCGACGGCAGCATCGTCGGTGATCGCGACCAACTCGTCTAGCACCGCCTCGGTTTCCGTGGACCGATCGATGCGTCCGAGCTTCTTGCCGACATGCCAATCGGCTGTGTGCAGGATGCGCACTTAGTTTCCTTCCGGGAAAACGCGTAAGCCGGCGGCGCTGGCGCCGTTAGACAGCTCTCGATCCCATGTCACGAATATCAGCGATTCTTCCTTTACGGTCAGCGCAGTCGAGAGGTGAACGGAGTCATAGCCGCGCAAGGCAAACATCTCGGAGTAATCGCCGGCGGATCGCACGATGTCCTCACTCACTGCGATCACATCGACGTCACCCCAGTACTCATCGAGGGTCGACCTCCGCCCTTGTAATTCGTCAGCCGTCAGACATCGCTCTCTAGCCGCGGCAGCGAGGGCCGCTCGAGCCTCGGCATAGCCCAGCAAGCTCGCCCACAGATAGCCGGCATCGTTCCAGAGCTGTTCCATGTGATCCGAACCCTCTTCGTCGAGCAGGAGCTTCACCAGCCCGGATGTGTCGAGATACAGATTCACCGGCGCTGATCGCGCACCAGATCGGACACGCTGCCCTTGGCTTTGATGCGGTCCGCCGAGGTTGCCTTTCGCTTCGGGCGACGGCCCGGGCGGATCTTCCCCTCTGCGATCAGCCGATCGATAACCGGGCTGTAGTCGACTGGAGTCAGACGAGCCACCGGCCGGCCTCGATCGGTGATCAGTACAGCCTCTCCCTCTTTCACAACTCGCAGCCAGCGACTCAGTTGGTTGCGCAGGTCCCGGACGCCGATCTCTTCCATGTAGCCACTCCTAGATAGTGCTTGTGTACACTCTTAAGTGTAGCCCTTACGAGAGGCCTTCGAAGGGGTCGTTCTCGACCGCTTCTTCTTCGGGGCGGGTGGCCCAGGGGGGGTAGGGGAACTCGAGGACGGTGGGGGCCGGGATCGAGGGTTGGCTCAGCACCATCGTTCCTGGCTTGAGCAGGCGGGCCCGGGCCCTGGTCGAGGGCAGCATCCATCCGTACTCGGCGCGCTCGGCCTCGGCGGCATCGAGACGTCCCGACACCCTGATCGACGCGTTGGACAGGACGTCGGGATGGATCCGCGACGCGCTCTGCTGCGCCCCGATCAACAGGATCCCGAGGCTGCGGCCACGCTGGGCGATGTCGATCAGCGTGTCGCGGATCGGCGACCATCCGTCGCGCGGCGCGTACTTGTTGAGCTCGTCGAGCACGATCACGGTGAGCGGGAAGCGGCCTTTGCCCTCCTTCTCGGCGTGTACCTCTTGGATCAGGGCGCCGACGACGAAACGCTGGGCCGCGTCGTGCAATTGGTGGATGTCGACGACGGTGACGGCCTCGAGCGTGCGATCGATGCGGCGTGACTCCCCCGCGCGTATCAGGCGGCCGATGCGAGACACCGATCCGTAGAGCCTGCGCATGAAAGCGGCGATCGTCCCGCCGGCGACCTGGCCGGTCCAGTCGCGCGAGGGGTTCCCGTCTTCGGGCTCGAGAAAGGTCCCAAGTTCTTCGACTAGGTCACCGAGCGTGCGAATGACATTCTCGTCGGGGCTTGCGACGACAGGGCCCTCGGAATCGACCCTGAAAACTGGGTCGCGCAGCACGATCGCGCCGGGCTCGCCGTGGACCTCGCATGCGAAGCGATGAAGCTGACCGGCGACGCGCTCGGCGACGAAACTGAGCTGGTTGCGAGAATCCGTCGCTTCGGCGAACAGGAACGTGATGAGGTTCTGCTCGACGAACTCCTTTGGGGTCCATCTATAGGAAGAGATGCCCTGGGTGCGCACGCCGGAGTCCGGGATGCCGTCGCTCGCGGCTCGTTGCAGCGAGGGGGCCCAGAACGACACGCTCGGGAACGGGAACGGGTCCATCCCGAGCTTCTCCCAGTCGGCCTTGTCCTCGGGATCGAAATTGACGTTCTCCTTGTCGAGGAAGAGAAGATCCTCGCCCTTGACGTTGAAGACGAGGACGCGCAGGTTGCGGGCGCTCTGTCCGAGGATCTCGGGATGCGAGGTGATGCAGCGCAAGAAGAACAGCGCGTAGGACGTCTTCGTCGCGACCCCGGACACCCCGGAGATGCTCATGTGCGCGCCCTTGGTGCCGTCGAAGAAGTCGATGTCCATCCACACCGGCTCGCCGTCGCGGGTGAGGCCGACCGGGAGCGCTCGATCCTTGCCGCCGGCGCGCATCTCGTCGACGTAGAGGGCCTTCTCACGCTCTTCGCCCGTGGCGCGGAACACCGCCTGCCCGCTGTCGGGGGCGATCCACAACTCCGGCAGAACGCGCACGATCTGAACCGTCGCGCTGCGCGACTTCTCGGCCGGGAAGGTGCCCTCGACGGCCACCCTGAAGGTGTCGGACTCGAAGCTCGTGCCTTCGTAGCGAGCCGACGTTTCGACGACGATCCCATAGGTCGCGACCTCGCCGAGCTTGGGAACTTGCGTACGAACAACGACGAGGTCGTCGAGTTGCAGGTACTCGTCCTCGTAAAGGACGACGCGGAACTCCTGCGTCGTGGAGGCTTCCGATCCGAGAACGAGGCCTACCGGCCTGGATTGCTCCTCAAGCAACTGCATCCCCCTGCTCGCTCACCCGCTTCGCCGCGCTCCTGATCATGCGATAGATAAGTTCGCGGTCTCCCAACAGATGGCGCAGGCGCTTCTCGAGCCCGGCAACGGGAACGAGGTTCTGGGGCACGCGGGGGTCCCAATACGGGGCGGATGCGAACGCGGGAAGCAGGGCCGCGGAGGCGTCCGCGAGGGCCACCACCTCCGGAAGTGGTAGCGCGGCCGGCGCCTCGCACCGGATCAGACCGTGCCATCCGTGTTGTCCTTGGGGCAGGTCGCACAACCGCAGGTACCAGGCGTAGCGGGGCCGCGGCTCGCCGAAGCAGAACATCGGCGTGCGCTGTCCACAGCCGAGCATGGGCAGGATCGCCTCGTCCTCTTCGTTGAGGTAGCGGACGTGATGGCTCTTGATGAACCCGACGACGGCCTGGGGACCCGGACGCATGACGGCCAGAGGACCGTCGATGAACACGAGATGGTCGCCGGCGAGCTCCAGAGCGAGCGCAGCTTCCCGGGCCCGCATCGCCTCGTGGATCCCGTAGACGCAGGCGTCGATGGACGACCCGGGCACTGGAAGACGGCGGTAATCGAGGCCCGGCCCAGCGGGGAGCTCGGCTGCCGTGCCCCCGGCGCCCGCCAGGAATCGATCGATCCGCAGCTCGACCACCTCAGCCCGCCTCTTGGTCCCGTTGGTCGCCTTGCGGCCGTTAACGCCCGCAGGCGCCGGAGCGCATACGACCGCTCCAACGCCGACCGAGCCGGCCAGGCCCGGCGTGGGCATGCCGCCGTTGGGCGTGAGGAAGACCCTGGCCTCGAGGCGCCTGGTCCCGTCTACGAAGGCCACCGGCAATTCGCCCAGCGCGCCGATAGGACCCGGATCAACCGGGGCCCAATCGCGCCCCTCGCAGGTGGTGTCGACGGCTTCCACGGTGACCTCGTCGGGCCCCTCGAAGTCCACTTCCCCCCGTAATCGGGGCTCCATGCCTCGACCGAAATGTGCATGGAATCACCCTATAGAGAGGGTGTGACAGAAAGCCGTCTATCGTGTCGGGATGGCTGCTCTGACCGTCGTCCACGCGGACGACAATCCGGATATGAGACTCCTTCTGACCCTGAATCTCGATAAGGGGGGGCCCGTGGAGATCGTGGGCGAGGCCACCACGGGCAAAGACGCCGTCGAGCTGGTCGAGCGGCTGCGACCCGACGTGTTGATAACCGACCACCACATGCCTGAGATGAGCGGGGCCGAGGCCATCAGCCTGTGCAAGCAATCGATCCCGGAGCTGGACGTCATCGCCTTCAGCGGGAGCTCGGGCATGGGATCCGTCCAGGAGCTCATAGATGCCGGCGCCCGCCTCCACATCGACAAGAGCAACATCGGCGACCTCGTTCGGGAGCTGCATCGTCTCGCCGAAACCCACCGCACCGCCAACGCCTAGGTCCGACTTGGCTTTCCGTTGTTTCGTCGCGCTGGGAGACAGCGTGACCGAGGGGGTGGGTGACCCTCTTGTCGGCGGGGGCCTGCGCGGTTGGGCCGACCGGCTTGCGGATGGGTTGCGCAGCTCCGAGCCGGACCTCATCTATGTGAACCTCGCGCGCCGAAGCCTCCTCACGCGCGAGATCCGAGATCGTCAGCTCGAAGTTGCGGTAGCCCGAGAGCCCGATCTCGCGAGCGCGGTCGTGGGAATGAACGATGCCATGCGCGACGACTTCGACCGATCGAGTTTCGAGCGCGACCTCGAGGCGATCGTGTCCACCTTGAGCTCGTCGGGAGCAACGGTGCTCACCTCCGGCCTTCCCGACGTCACCACAAACCTGCCCATGCCCGCTCCGATTCGACGCGCGGTGAGCGAGCGCTTGAGCCAGATCGAGCGCGACCGCACGCGAGATCGGGCACAGCTATGGAACGGTCCATGTAGACGCGGACCGGATGCAGCACGAATGGAACGCGCAAACTCGGAGCCTCGATCGTCTTCACCCGAACTCGCGAGGACACTTGCTTATCGCTCGCTCGTTCGCGCAGCGCCTTGCCGAGCGAACCGGTCAACCGATAGTCATGCCCGATCTCGAGCCGTGGCGCTTTTGGGGCGCCGAGACCTACCGCCACGCCCGCTGGCTCGTAGGCCAGGGCGTCCTCCCGGGAGCCACGCGCCACGTGGGCCGCGGCGTGAGCCACGCAGTGACGAGCCGCCTTCGCCGACCTCAGACCTAGAGGCGGCCGTGCGATTCTCAGAAGTCGCTAGAGCTTCGGGTGAGGTCGCGTCTACACGCTCACGGTTGAAGAAGTTCGAGACCATCGCCACTCTTCTGCGGGCTCTTGCTCCGGATGAGATCGCAATTGCGGTCGCCTACCTCTCTGGTGAGCTGCCTCGAGGCTCTATCGGGGTTGGGTGGGCGACGCTCCGCGATCAGCCCGGCCCGGCTGCGCTGCCCTCGCTCGAGATCCTCGATGTCGATGCTTCGCTGTCGCGGGTTGCGAACACGACGGGGCCCGGATCGCGCGATGTCCGGAAACGAGAGCTGAACTCGTTGTTCGAGCACGCGACCGAGCCGGAGCGGCGCTTCTTGATGGGCCTGTTGGTGGGCGAGCTGCGGCAGGGCGCGCTCGAGGGGATCATGATCGAGGCGGTCGCTCGGGCGGCGTCGGTTCCGGCCCCCGATGTGCGGCGCGCGGTCATGCTTGCAGGCGACGTCCCCACGGTCGCGCAGGCCGCGCTGGTAGGTGGGATCGACGCCTTGAGCGCATTCCGCCTGACGTTGTTGACTCCCGTCAAGCCGATGCTGGCATCGTCCGCCGAGACGCTCGAGGAGGCCCTGGACCGCGTGTCCGCTCCTGCCCTCGAATGGAAGTTCGACGGAGCACGCGTACAGGTGCATCGCGCAGGCGATGAGGTGCGTGTCTTTACGAGGAACCTTCTCGATGCGACCGAGCGCGTGCCCGAGATCGTCGGATCCATCGGTGCTCTGGAGCTCGAAAGCGTCATCCTCGACGGCGAAGCCATCTCCCTTCGCACGGATTCAACACCTCTGCCGTTCCAAGATTCCATGAGCCGGTTCGGCAGCACCCCATCTAGTCAGCCGTCGAGCACGCTCGCGTCGTTCTATTTCGACTGCCTTCATCTGAACGGCGAAGATCTCATCGATCGCACCGCGGAAGAACGTTTCGCTGCGTTGCGGTCGGCGCTACCGGAGGAGATGGTCGTGCCCCGGCTCGTTCCCGCTTCGCCGGACGCGGCCCGCTCGTTCTTCGAGGACGCGGTAGCGCGCGGTCACGAGGGCGTCATGGTGAAAGGTCTCGATGCTCCCTACGAAGCCGGACGGAGAGGAGCCAGCTGGATCAAGGTGAAGCCGGCTCACACCTTCGATCTAGTCGTGCTGGCCGCCGAGTGGGGTCACGGGCGGCGCAAGGGATGGTTGAGCAACCTTCATCTTGGAGCGCGCGACCCCGAGG
This sequence comes from uncultured Actinomycetes bacterium, assembly GCA_963786155.1. Lineage (GTDB taxonomy): Bacteria > Actinomycetota > CADDZG01 > CADDZG01 > WHSQ01 > CAWAXW01. Next base: position 2,028,363 of record CAWAXW010000006.1, read on the forward strand.
GTGGATTCGTCATGGTGGGCAAGACGTTCAAGGGCATGACCGACGAGGTGCTGGCGTGGCAGACAGAACGCCTGCAGTCCATACAGGAGCGCACCGAAGGCATCGTCGTCTACGTCCGGCCCGAGCTGGTCGTCGAGGTTGCGATCGACGGCGTGCAACGCAGCACCCGTTACCCCGGAGGCATCGCCCTAAGATTCGCGCGCATCAAGGGCTACCGGCCCGACAAGGGTCCGGCCGACGCCGACACGATCGAGAGCGTTAAAGCGCTACAGCGCTAGTCTCCGCCGGCTTCCGACTGGATGACCTGCGACGGGCCGCTTTCGTTGCTCGACCAGTCCCTCGCGACGACGTAGTAGTGGTACTTCTGCCCCTGCTGGACGTCGTAGTCGTAATAGGTCTTGTGCGGCGTGACGCCGACCTTCTTGTAGTCGACGCCCCCGTTCCCGCTCCGCCAGATCTCGTACTGCCAGATCCCGTTGGCGTCCTTGCTCTCGTTCCATGTGACCTTGACGCGCAGCTTCGGTTGGTTCTTGCGACTGATCGAGTCGAGGTTGGTGGGTACGGTAGGCGGATCCTCGTCGACGCCGATGATCCCCCAGACGAACCTGTGGTTCGAGTAGAAACCAGAGTTGCTCTCGGACATCTTGTTGTTGTAGTTGCGGTCCCAGCCGGCCCCCAGGACACCTCCATTCGTGAACACATGGTCCACCGAGTTGTCGCGGAGAACGTTGTAAAGCGAGTCGCTGTGGTTGAACGGGGGCCGCGTGAGCACATCCCACCAGCCCTCGGTCTTCACTTGCCCGTACTGACTCTCGCCGAGATCATCCACGCCGATGCCGTTGAAGTCCCCGCCGACCGAAAGGAAGTCGGTCGCGGTCTTCGGCGGATATGCCTTCTGGAGGTCTTCGGCGACTCCGCGCACACGCTTCGCGTAGTTGTTGCCCGGCGGGATGTGGATGCTGACGAATCCAATGCGGAGATCCGAGCCCTTCTCGCCGAGGAACGCCCGGGCATTCCGCTTGATCTCAGGTGGGCTGTTCGGACGGTTGAAACGGCTGAGGATGTAGCCGGACTTGCCGGCCTTCGACATCGTCTTGGCGTTCATCACGATGCCCATGTCGGCCTTGATGATCTTGTTGCCCTGACTGTATTGAGCCTTCTCGCCGGCGTCCGTTGCGACCGTGTACTTCTGGTTCGTCTTCTTGGTCATGACTTTCGCGATGTAATGCGTGCTCTTCGAGTTCACCTCTTGCACCAGGATGACGTCGGGCAAAGCTGGAAGCACCTTGATCATGCGCGAAGCGAAGACCTCCATCTCGCGCATGTCCTTGAGGATCTTCCGAGTTGAACCCCTCGTAGACGTTGGCCGTCACCACGAGCACGCGGCCCTTGGCGGTGTTCTGGGCTTTGGCGGCCGTCGGTTTGGCTACGACCGAAACAGACGACAGCGCCGCGACGACGAGAGCTGCCAGCGCGGCGAGGAACATCTTGCGCATAGATCGCATGAGAAGCATCACTCCATTCAACGCCCGGAGCGCGACTTGGACACGCCCCCTCGCTTTCCATCTTGTAGGCGGACAAGTCACCAGGAAATAGTCATCGCGGACCATTTTCGGCTCCGGTGCCTGCCTTGATTGCGTATGGGAGTCGACGCTCGAGGGGGCCTAGCCTGGTGATTCGGCCAGAAAAAGGAGGATTCGCGGTGCGACGTTGGGCAAGTCTCGTCATCGCCCTGGTCACGGCCGCCTTGCTGGCGGGGAACGTACCCGCTTCCATCGCACAAGGTGACCCGATCCCGGCCGGAAGCGACTGGTTGACGACCCTGAACCTCTACCGCGCACTGGCCGGGGCTCCCCCGGTCACAGAGGACGCCGTTCTCACACAGGCCAACCAGAACCACGCGAAGTACATGGTCGAGAACGGGGACTTCAGCCACGACGAGGACCCGACCAAGCCCTTCTACACGGTCGAAGGCGACACGATGAACAACACGATCTCGGCTTCCTCCTCCAAAGGCACCGAACGAGATGGTGTGGAGGGCTTCATGTCCACTCCCTTCCACGCCATGCTCCTGCTCAACCCCGAGATCGCAAAGGCGGGGTACGGCGACTACTTCAATGCGAACGCGCCCGGCTTCCCCTTCGGCGTGTCCATCGGAGTCGGCGGCTTGAACCCGACCGCCCTGTCCTATCCATACACGTTCCCGACAGATGGCGCGATCGTGCCGATCGACAGCTACGACGGAAGCGAGTACCCCGATCCGCTCACGTCGTGTCCCGGTTACCAGGTGCCGTCCGGCCTGCCTCTGCTCGTGATGCACAGCGCCGACACGGTCGTGACCGGTCATTCGCTAAAGCAAGGTGACACCGTTCTCGATTCATGTCTCATCACCGAGTCCAACTATGCGAACCCCGACGCCGGCGCGCGATCGCTGGGCCGCAACATCCTGGCCATCCTCGACACAGTCATCATCGTGCCCAAGCAGCCTTTGGAAGAGGGCGGGTCCTACACGGCCTCCGTCACGTCCGCGCTTAGCTCGAAGACGTGGTCGTTCTCGGTCTATAACCGCCCGCCCTCGATCACCGGCGTCAAGTTCCCCAAGACCTACAAGCCGGCTGGGGGCAAGATCTTCAAGCTGACGTTCACGCTCAGCGAGGAGTCGGCGATCTCGATCGAAGTCCTGAACTCCAAGGACAAGGTCGTAGCGAACCTCGACCTCCCGGATGCCAATAACACGATGTTCTGGCAGTGGCCGGGCCGCTCCTTCTCGAACGGCAAGGTGGTGAAGGCCGGAACCTATCGAGTGACGATCGACGCGACCGACTCGGCCGGAGCTTCGGCTCCACAGTTCGTCGGTAACTTCACGGTCAAGCGCTAGCAACTTTCGCGATCGCTTCGACCGAACGCTCGACGTCTTCGGCTGAGGTCGCCCAGTTGGAAACCGAGATCCTCATAACGGCTTTGTCCTGCCACAGGCTGCCCGACATCCAGCACGTTCCCTCTTCCTGGACGCCCGAGGTGACACGCCGCGTCACTTCGTCGTCGTCTCCGAATCTGACCAGCACCTGGTTGAGGACGACGTCGTTTAGGACCTCGACCTCGTCGAGCTTGCCGAGGAGCTCGGCGAACTGACGGGCGCGCTCGCAACAACCTTCGATCATCGCGACTATGCCCTTGCGGCCCAGCGCCCTTATCCCCGCGTAGGTTGAGAATCCTCTTGCCCGCCGGGAGAACTCGGGGACCCAGTCCATAGGGTCTCGCTCGGCCCCCGTTTCGCTGTGGATCAGATAACTCGCTCTCACTCCCATCGCAGCGCGGTGCGAGTCTGGATGCGCGCAGAAGACGTAACCCGAGTCGTAGGGAACGTTGAGCCACTTGTGGCCATCGGTCGCCCACGAGTCTGCGCCGTCGACACCTTCGACGAGATGTTTCAGCCGATCGCTCACCGCGGCCCAAAGTCCGAAGGCGCCGTCCACGTGAACCCATGCGCCGGCGCCCTGGCTGATCTCGACCACGTCCGAGAACGGGTCGAAGGAGCCGCTGTTCACGTTGCCCGCCTGCGCACACACGATGGTCGGGCCGTCGTAGTCGTCGATCACTGCTCGCAGGCCGTCTGCCACCATCCTGCCCTGCTCGTCGGCGGGCACCAACACGAGATTGCCGGTCCCCAGACCGAGGAAGCGCAGCGCCCGGTCGATCGTCGAGTGACGCTGCTCGCCGACGATCACACGCACGCGTGGCGCGCCCTGGAGACCATCGACCTGAACGTCCCAGCCGGCCTGTTCCAACACGTGATGGCGCGCCGCGGATAGACCCGTGTAGTTCGCCATCTGACCGCCGGTGACGAATCCGGAGGACGCGCCCTGCGGAAGTCCGAGGAGCTCGGTCAACCAGCGGCCGGCGACGTCTTCCGCCACCGACGCCGACGGTCCCGCGACGTAGAGCCCCGCATTCTGGTCCCAAGCACTTGCGAGGAACTCGGCGGCGAGCGACGCCGGGGTCGAGCCGCCGATCACGAACCCGAAGAACCGAGGACTGTCGGTACCGATCAGTCCGGGCTCCGCCGCCTTGGCCAGCTCGGCGATCACGGTTTGCGGATCGAGAGGCTCGTCGTCCAAGGGGAGATCGAGCGTCGCTTGTAGCTCCTCGAGGCTTGCGGCAGGTCTCACGGGCCGCTTGGGCAACGAATCGACGAAGTCACTCGCGTGGTGCGCGGCGGACTCGAGCAACTCTCGGATCGACATTGTCCGACCTCCTTATCGAGTCGCGCCGCTCGCAAGGTCCTGCAACAGAACGGCTTGGGCGACGATCATCTGCTCTATCTCGGAAGGATCCACGCTCTCGTCGGAGCCATGGATCCGAGACTTGGCCACGTCCTCGGGCCCCCACAGGATGAACTCGGAGCGGGGGGAAGCCTTCTGCAGAGTAGCCAGCAAGGGGATGGTGCCGCCGGAACCGGCTTCGCCCACCGGAGCGCCGAACGCGACCTCCATCGCCCGGCGAGCCGCGGCGTAGCCGGGCCCATCGGTACGGCACTCGAATGCGGGTGATGCCTTGAGCCTTTCGACACTGACTTGCGCCCCCCACGGGACGTGAGACTCGAGGTGGCGCACGAGGGCGTCGAGCTCGGCGTCGGGGTCAGAACGAGGAACTATGCGCATCGAGAGCTTGGCGCGCGCTTCCGGGTGAAGAACGTTGGACGAGCCCGCGATCGACGGAACGTCGATTCCTATCGCAGAGACCGAGGGCCCGGACCAGAGCCGTGAACCGATAGAGCCGGAACCCGTCAGCTCGACCCCATCCAACATGTCCGCTCCCTCGCGGAAGTCCTCCGGGGACTGGTCGCTGCCCGTCCATTCGTAGCGTGAGACACCCTCGACGACTACGTTGCCCTCGTCGTCGTGGAGCGTCGAAAGCAGCCGTGCGAGCACCATCATCGCGTCGGGGGCCGGACCGCCGAAGACCCCCGAATGAAGTGCATGCTCGAGTGTTCGCACCGTGACGATGCAAGCGACGTCCCCGCGCAACGCTGTGGTGAGCGACGGTTCCCCCGCGCTCAGATTCCCCATGTCGCAGATGACGAAGACATCGCACCCGAAAAGCTCGGGGTTCGCTTCGACGAAGGCATCGAGGTTGCTGAGAGTCTCCTCCATCCCCTCGACGATCAGCTTTACCGTGCAGGGCGGGTTGCCCTCGAACACTCTGAGGGTGCCGAGATGAACCGCCAGACCACTCTTGTCGTCGGCCGCTCCGCGGCCGTAGATCCGGCCGTCTTCTTTGCGCACCGGCGTCCACGGGTCCGAGGTCCAACCTTGCTCGGGCGGCGCGGGCTGAACGTCGTAGTGCGCGTACAACATGACAACGGGGGCACCCTCGGGACCCTCGATCTCCCCGAACAAGGGCGGGTAGCCGGTCGGGACGTCTTGCGCCACGGCGTTCGCGAACCCGGCTCCCTGGAACAGCGTCAGCGTCTCGCGCGCCATCTCCTCGACCGGTTCGGGAGGGTATCCGGGGAAAGCGATGGAGGGGATGGCCACCAACCGTTCGAGGTCGGCGAGGACGCCGGGCATCGCCCGCTTGGCACGGCTCCGGATCTCAGCTTCGTCCATCACGCTCACCGTCGAGAGACTATGACGCCGGCGACGCGGCGGACCCCAACCGGGCTCTTTCGATCAGGGATCGGCCGATCATGAACGCGGAGATATTCACGGCGGCATGAGCAAGCACCGGCGCGGCGACGCTGCCCGAGCGCAACCTGAGATGGGAGAAGAACACCCCGGCCCCCGCGGTCGCCGCTGCGATGCCGGCTGCGGCGTGGCGGCGACTCTTTGTCTTGTCCTGGGCTAGCTCGGAGACGGGGTTCCCCTCGAACGTATCGAGCGTCGGGAGCACGTGCCACAAACCGAACAGGAGCGCGGTCCAAGCGAGGGTCGCGGGCGTCTCGCGCTCGCCGCGAACAACGCGTGGAGTACCGACCGGAACATGATCTCCTCCGCCAGCGCAGTCGTCACGGGGATGCGAATGGTCGCGTGATACATCAGCTCCCGGCGCGACATCTCTTGCAGGCGTTCATCGAGGAAGAACCCGCGCGTAGCAGGGATGGCGGCCAGGGTCCCGACCGCGGCAGCGCAGGAAGCGGCTGCGATGGATCCCACCTTCAATCCCCGGCCCAGTTCCTCACGCCCCAGCCCCAGCTCCTCGCGGGTGCATCCGATGCTCCGGGCGAAAGAGGTCAGGGCCCAGGCGGAAACGAGGTTCAGGGCCGCGTCGGCCGGGGGTCGCAGCACCCGATGCACGATGTAGTTGTGCCCGACCAGCAAGGCCACGCCGATGAGCTCGGGCGTGAAGGGGACGATCGATGGCCGGCGGCGCCGTCGAAGGGTCACGCCTTCTTGTGCGCGTCCTTCTTGTGCTCCGCGATCCATTCCGCGCGCCGCGTCTCGTAGGCCTTCATCGCTTCCTCGATGCGAACCATCTGCTCCTCGGACGCCTCGAACCGAAATACGGCCCGCACGAACCGAGCGAGGTCGGCGCGATAGTCATGACCCTTAGCCACGAAGACCCCGGGAACTACCGACATCGAGTTCTTCATGTCGACGAGCGTCTGCAGGAACGTGATGATCGGCCCGTACCGAGCGGTGCGAGGCACACCCGCTGGTCGCGTCTCGGGGGGGCCGAGCCATGGTGGACAGGCGAGAAGCAGGTCGGCTCCGAAGAAGGCGACCGCGTCGTTGTGGTGCGTGATCATCACGTAACGAAGCCGAGAGATCGCATCTTCATCCAGTTGTTCGAGCTCGGAGATGTGATTGAAACGTCCGACCAGCGATGCATCCGTGTCGTGGCGGTGGCCGCCCAGGACTTCGCTCTTCCACTCGCTGGCGAAGGGTGTCCCGATCCACAGCGCCGAGTCGACCCCGCGGTCTTGCAGCCCGCGCGTCCCCCGATGCACGAACGCGTCCTGACTGGTGTGTGCGCCAAGACTCTCGCCGAACAGCAGCACCCGTGGTCTCTCCGACGGCTCCATCGCCTCGAGCTTCTGCCACAGAGCCAGGAAGAACATCTCGTTCTGTTTGCGACCGACCTCGACGCGTCCGAGCGACATTGGCGAGGGCCGCTTGGAATACTGCAAGGTGACGGTGGCGCAGTCGCCGCGGCTGAGGAACTCGAGCGATTCGACTGCCTGATAGTTCACGTAACCGGTGCCGGTCGGGGACACAACTAGAAGGACGCTTCGATTCAAGGCCTCGGTCCTGTCGATCTCTTTTATCGCCAGCGCGACTCGCTCTTCTTGCGTGGGCGCGCTGTCGAGACCGACGAAGATCCTGATCGGGTGATTCTTGGCGGGCTCGCCCATCGCTTGCTCGATCCATTCGGGGCGGATGAACGTGTTGACGTGCCTGGCACCTTGCCGGCTCAACGTGTCGTATCGGACGTGGCTGCCCGCGCTCCCACTAACGAGATTCGTCGCCGGTTGTGCTTCGAGCCCCGGCTCCGGCTTGCTCGCGGCCGATTCCACGCGGTGATAGACGCGGTGCAAGGCGGCCACAACCCCGGTGCCCATCAGGCCGAGGGAGAGCAAGTGTGCCGGAGCCCTCCACCCACTTGCCCGGCCCGGAAACACCCGCGCCAAACCCTCTGCCGTGGCCCACGCCAGCCTTCGTTCCGCCAGGGAGATCGTGGTTAGCCCAACGCTCACGAGAGCTCCAGTCGCCAGGGCACGTGCGGGATTGATGGCGGGGCCCTGCTCCTCCCAGAGGGCTTGATCCTCGGCGGCGAATCGGCGTACGAGCCTCTTCTGCTGGAACAGGGAGATGCCGACGCCGGTCAGGATCGCGGCCGGCATCGAGCGGAAGGGTCGCTTGAAACGGGTCCGTGATTCGAGAACCTCCGTCCCCTGCTCCAGCGCTGCGGTCGTCACTCCGGCGAAGCCGACGGTGGAGAGGAGATATCCCGCGGTACGCAATCCGCCGCGCGTTAGATGTTCCCCAGGTTTCTGTTTGAAGGCCGTCTGTAGTGCCAGTCCGGCGGCCATCGCTCCCACGTCGGCGAAGTTCCGGCGACGCCGGGCTCGATCGTCGAGCTCGCCTTCTCCCGTTCGCCATTCGACGAACCCCTCGATCGCGTCGTGGACCAAAGTTGCGAGACCGTAGTTGATCGCCATCGCCGACCCGGTGATCACTGCTTGGTCGGAGTTGCTGCGCTTCATGAAAGTCCTCTGGAGAGAGCGCGGCACCGAGGCGCCGGCCACGAACATCCCCACCTGCTCGGATCGGCCCGCGGCCCCGTTGCCCGTCACCCTTCTGACCATGGTCTCTCCCCTTCCCATTGCTTACCGTCGACGCTCACATGAGTTAGCCCCGCGCTGCTGGCCGCGGCGTTGGTCATGAAGCCCAGCACTATCAGACGTGCCACGAGATAGAGGAACGACATGAAGACCGCGGCGAAGCCCAGCGCCCCATAGAGACCATCGGTATCGAGCCGCCCGGCAAAGTAAGACGTCGTGAAGAGTCTCAGTAGCTCCAGACCCACAGCGAACAACACCGCGCCCGGAACGAACGCTACCCACCGGGCACCCGGCGGGTGGGGAAGCTTGCTGGCCACCCAGACACCGAGAACGGCGAGCAAGGCCATCTCAAGGATCGTGGCAGCAAGGTCGGTCAGAACCGCTCCCGTGAAAAGAGGTGCGAGGGCGATCCGGTAAAGGCTGAGGGCCAGGAGTGCGCCCGCGGTCGCCAGGATCGGGCGCACCGCCTGGGTCGGTGGACCCGGACGCATTCCCCACGCGATCGCCGACACCAGGCGGAACGCCTTGTAGACACTCCGCGACGCCCACATCAGAAGCACGAGCCCGGTCACCAGAAGCACGGGAGCCGCGCGCCCCGTCTCGGCGGACGCTCGGCCCACCGCCCCGGCTATGGCCGCGCCCATCCCCAACTCGTCGGCCGCTTCCGAAGGAGACTTGTCTCCGAACTCCGCGAACAGGCGGAAGATCGAAGACGCCGTGAGAGCCGCCGGCAAGAGCCAGATGAACAAACGGTAGGCGAGCCCCCCGGCGAGCAGCCCTCCGCCCCGGCCCCCGTCCTCCTCGACCAGGTTGAAGATCGCCTGAACCGCCGCGTTCCTATCGCGCTCCTTCTCTGCTCGCTCCAGGAACTCCCGTTTGGTGTCGTCGGCTCGCGACTTTGCGTCTCGAACTCGGTCTCGCAGCCGTCTGCGACTCTTCTCGGTCGGGACTTGGTCAGGCTGAATCGGGTCGTCATCCGGTCCTGGGTCCGACCCGGCCTGTGCCATACCGGGTTAATCATCGAGGAAGATGCCACACTTGTCTGCACCCATGGCCGATCGGGAAGAAGTACCCGAGCCCGCCCGTAGCGGCACGCAGATAACGGGCCCAGGATCGAGCGCGCCCAGGCCCCCCGCCAACGACTACAAGTGGATGCTGTGGCTCATAGCCATCGCGCCGGCGGCGGCCGTCGCAATCGTGGCGACGCTTTCCTTCCTATCCGCGATCAGCGGCGTCTTGCAGACGATCCTCATGGCTGAGTTCCTGGCGCTTGCTCTCGAACCGGGCGTCAACTACCTCGCCCGCAGAGGGTGGAGGAGGGGCGTTGCCACCGGCGCGTTGATGGGCGGGATCGTGCTCGTGGGAGTCGGGGTCTTGTGGCTGATCCTGCCAACATTGATCTCGGAGTTGGCCGGCCTGTTCAGCGAGCTCCCGAGCGCCATCGCCGACCTGGCCGAACGGCTGGGCTTCGATATCTCGGAGAACAACCTCGAGCAGGCCTTTAGTGAGGAACGCTCCGACCTGACCTCCCTCGCCGGCGACCTGGCCGGCGGCGTGATCGCGCTGACTGGTTCGCTGCTCGGTGTGATCGGCAACCTCAGCGTCATCGGTCTTCTCGCCTTCTATCTGACGGCGGAAGCGCCCAAAGTCAGACGAACGATCCTCTCGCTTCTTCCCAACAGGCAGCAGCGGGAGGTGCTCCGGCTGTGGGAGATCTCGACGGAAAAGATCGGCGGCTACCTCTACAGCCGTGCTCTCATGGGGTTGATATCCGGGATCGCCACATACACGGTCCTGCGCGTCCTTTCGATCCCGTTCGCCGCGCCCCTCGCCATCTTCGTCGGCTTCGTCTCTCAATTCGTCCCGGTCGTCGGTACATACATCGCGTACGCTCTGCCCGTCGTCGTCGCCCTTGGGACCGAGGGCCCACGAGACGCCATCATCCTCGTGATATTCGCAACGATCTACCAGCAGTTGGAGAACCTCTTCATCAGCCCCAAGCTGTCGGAGCGCACGATGCAACTTCATCCCGCGGTTGCATTCGTGGCAGCAATGGTGGGTGGCGCCATCGGCGGCATATCGGCTGCATTCCTCGCGCTGCCCGTTGCGGCGATCTTCCAAGCGTTCGGATCGACCTTCCTGAAGCGCTACGAGGTAGTGGACAGCGACCTGACGAAGGATCAGCCGGATGCGCCGCACGAAGAGGACGACAAGGATCCGATCCTGAAACGCGTATGGCTAGCGATCAAGAAGTCTGGTTCCGAGGAAAAGACCTCGTAACCACTCGGAAACACCCGAAACCGGGTGCATGCCGACACATAATGGTGGAGCCCGCCTGTAGGAGACGGGCGGCGCAGACCCAAGGGGGACAGCATGGCGATGATGGAAGAGCCCGACGCGCAGACCTGGCGGTTCGACCATTGGTGGGTTTTCCTGGTGACTGGGATCGCCTGGTTCATCTTCTCGATGGCCGTGCTGCAATTCGACATCGGTTCCGTGTCATCGATCTCGTACGTCGCGGGTTTCATCATGCTGCTCGCAGGGATAAACGAGTTCATCACCCTGTTCCTCGTGAAGGGATGGAGGTGGTTGCGAGCGCTCATGGCCGTCCTCTTCATCGTCGCCGGGATAACGGCCCTCACCTGGCCCGGCGTGACGTTCCTGGCCATCGCCAGGATCCTTGCCTGGTACCTGTTGTTCAAGGGCACCTTCGACATCATCGCCGCCTTCATGGTGAAGGGCGTGTTCGACATCTGGTGGATGGGTCTGATCTCGGGGATCCTCGAGCTGATGATCGCCTTCTGGGTCGTCGGCTATCCGGGCCGCTCCGTGACGTTCCTAATCCTGTGGGTCGGGTTCTCGGCGCTCACTCGTGGGATCACCGAGATCATCCTCGCCTTCCAACTGAAAGGGATGAGAGGGACGGGGGGCGGGCCCTCCACCCTTCCTGCTACCTAGCGCGCTCAGCCTGATCGGCAGTGTCTAAGCGTTTCCGCATGGGACCAGCGCGGCGAGCGTTCAACGCCGCGCTGGTCCCTGCTATCAGGCTTGGCATCGCGCCGCTCGGCCTGCACCTTCTGACCACGGTCGGTCGCAAGAGCGGTCTCCGCCGGACTCATCCAGTCCAGGTCCTGAAGGACGGGGGCGATCGCTTCCTTATCGCACCATACGGATCGGTCTCGTGGGTGCACAACGCGCGCGCGTCGGGTGTCGTGGAGTTGGCACGCGGTCGGCGTACCGAAGAGCTGGCTGTGGAAGAAACCTCACCGGAACGCGCCGGGTCGATCCTCAAGCGCTACGTCAAGCGAGCCCCTGTAGTGCTCCCCTACTTCAAAGCCGGCGCGACGGCCTCAGTCGAGGAATTCGCCGCCGAGGCCCATCTACACCCGGTCTTCCGGCTCGTTCGGAAGGACTGACTTCGACTCCCTGGGGATGCGTTCTCTTCCAAGGTTGCCCACGACCAACGCCACCACGCTTACGAGATAGAGCTGACCCAGCAGGGCCTCCGTTACAGCGAGCATCCTGCCGAGATCGGTAGCGGCGGTCAGGTCGCCGTAGCCCGTCGTCGTCAAGGTCACGAAGCTGAAATACACGTAGTCGACCCAATCGACATTCTCGAAACCAAAGAAGGGCTCGCCTGAGAACGCGGCGACCGTCCGATAGAGGGCCGCGAAGAAAGTTCCTATTAGCAAGTAGATGGAAAGTGCGCCGAGGATCGTCTGACCGTCGACTCGAGGATGCGAAGCGAGCCGCCGGACGATCGCCCCGATGGCGGTAACCGCCAGGGCGGCGCTCGTTAACGCCACGACCCCCTCAGCGCGGTCGGAGTCACCGGTGGCAGCCGCGCCGGCCATGACCACTGCGAGCGGCACGAGTACGAGCGCAACCCTGACCACCAGCCGGCCCGATCTGGTCGTCCACAAAGCGAACAGGAGGACGAGGCCCTGAAGCACGATCGCGATCCCCCTGCCGGGCGTCGAACCTCCGGCGACGGCCGTTGCGATCAACGAGAGGATGATCAAGAAGAAGAGGAGCCCGTACGACTCCTCGGCCCGGATCCGCTCGCCGAGCGTCATCCCGTGCCGTTGGGGGATCATCGGTCGATCGTAGGGGCAAACACCGCGGATGGCCTAGCTTTACGGGATCGGATGAGGGAGGGACCAACCATGACCTTGGAGATCGAAACGCTCACCATCGACTGTGCGAACGCCCAGGGCCAAGCCAACTTCTGGCGCGACGCTCTCGGCTACGAGGTGACGTACACGTCTCCCGAAGGTGACGAGGTCGAGATCGTCATCGAGCCGAAGGCGGGGGCCGCGGGGTGCAAGCTCCTCTTCATCGAGGTCCCCGAAGCCAAGGGCGTCAAGAACAGGCTCCACCTCGACCTGCGGCCGGACGATCGAGATGCCGAAGTCCGGCGCCTGACGGGCCTGGGAGCCCGCACCGTCGATATCGGACAGGGCGACGTAACTTGGGTGGTGATGGCCGATCCGGAAGGCAACGAGTTCTGCGTCCTGCGAGCGCTCCGTCCGGGAGAGGAATGAGGCCTGCAGCCGTCGCGCTGGCGATGCTCACCCTCTCGCCCGTGGCCATCGCCCAGGAAGAGCCCGCGTGGTTCCCTCCCGCAGGCGCAACGTTCCAGATCCAGCTCCAGGGGGAGATCGACACCTCTTATGAGGCCGATGTCTACGAGATCGACGGATTCGACGTCGGGACGGACCTCGTCGACGAGTTGCACGGTTTGGGCCGCAAGGTCGTCTGCTACATGAACGCTGGGGCGTGGGAGAACTGGCGCCCCGACAAGGGTGATTTCCCCAAGAAGGTGCTGGGCAAGAAGCTCGAAGGCTGGCCCGGCGAGCGCTGGCTCGACATCCGCGCGATCGAGACGCTGCGGCCGATCATGGCGGCCCGCGTCGATGTCTGCGCGGAGAAGGGATTCGACGGGGTCGATTTCGACAACATCAACGGGTACTCGAACGACACCGGCTTCCCACTGAAGAAGAAGCACCAGGTTCGTTACGACCGGATGCTGGCAGAGGTCGCCCACGAGCGCGGGATGGCTATCGGATTGAAGAACGTCCCGGAGTTGGTGAGTCAACTCGAGCCGCACTATGACTTCGTTGTCAACGAGTCGTGCTTCACCTACAAGGAATGCGACCCGTACGAAGCCTTCATCGCGAACGGCAAGGCGGTTTTCGTGATCGAGTACGAGCTCCCACTCGAGAAGTTCTGCGACAAAGCAGAAGCCAAGGGGTTCAGCGCACAACGCAAGAAGCTGAACCTCAAAGCCTGGCGCAAGGCCTGCTGGGAGAACTAGGCCCCCAGCGCTTCTTTCACGCCGGTCACGACGCGGTCGACCATCTCGTTCGTCGCGTTGCGTCCCATGAGCCCGACGCGGATCGTCTTGCCGGCCAATGGAGCCAACCCGCCCGAGATCATGATCCCTTGCGCCAAGAGGTGCTTCTGGATGGCGACGGGATCGTCCGCATACATCGCGACCACGAGATTCGCCTGCGCATCCTGATCGGCGACGGGCCGGAGCCCGATCTCCTCCAAGCCGTTGCGGCAGCGCGCCGCTAGCTCGGCCCTGCGGCCCACCCAACCTTCGAGGCCGAGCTCGAGGATGCGCCGCATGCTGGAAGCAAGGGCGAGAACGAGGTTCGTCGGCATGGTCACTGGATGTGGATGCCATGCCCCCCACTCGCTCCTGTACCAATCCCAGGTCTGGAAGTCGAGATACCAAGTGTCGGGACGCTCGCTGCGCGCCTCGACGCGAGCCCGGCCCCCGGCAGAAAGAGCGACGATGCCGAGCCCCGGCGGCGCTTCGAGTCCCTTCTGCGTACCGGTGACGAGCGCATCGAGCCCCATCTCGTCGACGTGCGCCAGCTCGCCTCCGACCGATGCGATGCCGTCGACCAGGTAGACCGCGCCGGCATCGTGGGCTGCGCGGGCGATCTCGGCGATCGGATGCCTCACGCCCGTGGCGGTTTCGACGTGCACGCTCGCAACTCCATGCGCACCTTGGGCCGCGTCGGCGATCCGAGCCGGATCGATCGCTCGGCCCACCTCGACCGGCACTTCGATCACCTCGAGCCGATGGGCGCGTGCGACCTCCATCAGCCGCACCCCGAAGAAACCGGTGTCGGCCACGACGATGCGTTGGCCGGGCTCGAAGAGGTTGAACATCGCGGCATCGAGGCACGTCGTGCCCGTGCCCGGGATCAGGTAGGGAGTGTCGGCCGACCCGAGGAGATGGCCCAGAAGCTCGAGGGTCTCACCGTGCGCCTGGGTCCACAGGTCGCCGTAGTGCGCGATGACCTGCCGGCCGAGCACCTCGAGGTCCTCCTCGTGGAGCTCGCCGGGGCCGGCGATCATGAGCTCGGGCATCTCGGGCAACTTGCGAGGGTCGATCGTCATTGACGCCCCTTCTCCGTTAGCGACGGTGGCTGACTGAGCAATGATAAAGGCGAGATCATCAGCCTGGCATCGTTGCCCCAGAACTAGCCCACGCGGGCTATAGACCCTCGACACGCGCGGACGTAACGTACATAAGCCACCAATGCATGAGGGGGACTACTAATGTTGCGTCGCGTTTCGATCGGGCTTCTGGTTTCCACGATCCTTTTCCTCAACGTCCCGAGCCCGGGCGTAGCCCAGGTGGAGCCCCCGCCCGACCCCACAGGTCTGCTCGTGTCCGACAACCTCCAGCTCCTGACCAGCATCCCCCTGCCCGGCGTGATCGGAGCGCGCTTCCGCGACGACGTCATGTACGTGACCAGCGTGACCGGTCTGACCACTTACGACATCAGCAACCCCGCCGCCCCCACCCACCTCGGCGTGCTGCCACTCCCCCATTTCGAGAACGAGGATGTCGACCTGGGCGGGAACATCCTTCTGATCAGTAACGACGCGGCCGAGAGTACGGGCATCCTGCACGTGATCGACATCTCCGATCCCGCGGCCCCCGTGCTGCTCACGAGCCATCAGATGGGCGGCAACCCGGCTCTCGGGGGGCCGGGCCACACGACGAGTTGCATCCTCGACTGCAAGTTCGCTTGGGTCACCGACACGGGTGGTATTCGAGTCATCGACTTGCGCGACCCCGCGAACCCCGTCAACCTCGGTACGTTCGAGTCACCGGCCTACGGCGGCGCTGCGACCCATGATGTCCAGGTCGACTCGAACGGCCTCGCATGGGTTGTCGGCTTCGGCGGCTCATACGCCTACAAGCTCCCCAAGGACTACGACGGTAAGAGCCTCGGCACTCTCGTCGCTCAAACGAGCGAAGAAGGCTTCTCGACCTACTTCGAGGAGTTCGGCGTGGGCGACGGAGGTAACCCCAACGACTACATCCATCACAACTCCCACTACAACCCCAAGAAGAAGGTTCTCTATGTGACGGAGGAGGACTACACACGGCCCGCATGTCAGGGCGCGGGTTCGTTCCAGACCTGGGCTTACGGGAAGAAGAAGGGTGGCGTCGCCGAACTCACACCATTGGACCAATGGGAGACGGAGCTGATGCGGGATTCGACTGCGACGGCTCTGGTCTGCTCCGCACACTACTTCGACGTGAGCCGCAACGTGGTCGCGCAAGGCTGGTACGAGATGGGCATGCGCCTGTTGGACGTGAGCAATCCCAAGAAGATCCGGCAGATCGGTTTCTTCGCCCCGCGCCAGGCGATGACGTGGGCCAGCTATTTCGTTCCGAGTGACAAGGGAGCCGCGACCATTTACGCGTTCGACGCGAGCCACGGGATCGACGTGCTGTCGTTCGCCCGACCCGCTCGCGGCCCGCTGTCGGCGTCGGGCAAGGACTGCCGCAGCAAGACCGACTGCAAGAACATGAAACCGGCAACGGTCAAAGCTCCCGTTCGCGCCGAGTGGACATCGGACGCGCCCACCGCCGGAACCCCGAACGGCGCGTACGGCTATGCGTGCCGCCTGGGCGTGGGGATCCCGGAGTTCCTTAGGCCCTAGCCGTCAACCATCGACTCGATGCGCCGGTCGGGGACAAGCCACATGAGGGCAACGAAGACATAGAGCCCGAACGCGATCCAACGGTTGACGAACGCCAACGGGATGGCTGCGAGGTAACAGAGCGGGGACACCCTGCCTTTCAGATCGCTACCGAGCGCGGTAGCGAGGCGCGAGCCCGGGCCCTGGGCGGAAACGAGCGCAGTCTGAAGGATGAAGTAGGCGATGGCCGCAAGGAGCGCGACAACGCCGTACGCCGCAGTGGGGACCGACGCGAAATCGGCCTCGCCCATCCATCCCGTGGTGAAAGGGAAGAGCGACAACCAGAACAACAGATGCAGGTTCGCCCACAGGACCTTCCCGTTGATCCGATCCGCGGCATGAAGCATGTGATGGTGATTGTTCCAGTAGATGCCGAGGTTCACGAAGCTCAGCGCGTAAGCGACAAACACCGGGACCAGCGGACGTAGCGCCTCCCACTCCGCCCCGTGTGGTATCTCGAGTTCCAACACCATGATCGTCATCAAGATGGCGATCACGGCATCGCTGAACGCCTCCAACCGGGTTTTGGACACCCGATGAAGATACCTACTCGAGGTCCTCCAGGATCTCTACTACGTGGTTGTGGGTACCTCGGTTCTGCCAGGGGATCGGGGGGACCGAGCCGAGGCCGAGCTCGCTGAAGACGATGTTCTCCGCCGGCGTCGACCACTGGCTCATGTCGTCGCCCTGGAAACCCTTCAGACCGTCGACCGCCCGCTCGAGCGCCGCGACCACCACGGACTTGCACTTCTCCACCTTCTTGGTGGTGCTGTTGTCGCAATACTTGATCGCGAACCGCTTGGACGACTTCTTTGAGAAGAGGTTGCTGAGGTAGTTGGAGAAGTCGGCCCAGAAGCTCGAGCCTCCCTCGGGCGCGTAGTCGGTGATCGGTGAGCCCATAGAGGCCATGATCGGGTACGCGGCTTCCCCGAGATCGTCGTCGAAGACCATGTGGACGAGGTTCTTGTACCACTCGTCGAAGATCGGTAGAGCGGGGTCGTCCATCGTCTCGTTGCGGTCGCGGTTGAGGCGGTGTGCCCCAGCTTTGACCCACGCGGACACGAGCTCGAGCGCCTGCTTGGCGTCTTCGTTCTTAGTGGACTTGCCCCACTTGACCATCTTCTTTCCGAGGTACACGCCGCGCGTGTCCTGGGTCGCGGCCACACGGATGACGTCCACTATGTCGGAGAGCTCCGCCTTGCCGCTTCCTTTCAGCAGCTTCTTCATCAGATCCTGAAGCAGACCGACGCGGTGGACCGAGCCCCACTTGATGCCGTCGTAGCCGTTCCAGCCGACCGACGGCTTGTTGTTCCAGTTCGCAACCCATCCCTGTTTCGGATCGATCACCTGAGGATGCTTGGTGAAGGGCAAGCGCTCTTCCTTCCACTCCCACTTTCCGGTGCCCCAGATCGGAAGGCCGGGGTGCACGCCCTTCTTTCGCTGGGGGTAGAGGCCAACGTGGAAGTACGCGATGTGTTCGGCATCCGCATAGAAGGTGTTGAACGACATGGTGAAGGCCGACGCCGCGTCCTTGAAGTCCTCGAGCGAGTCGACGGCCGTGTTCCAGCGATAGAAAGCGGGGATCGAGTCGATCTCCTGCATCCAGAAGTAGCGCTCCTTCACGAGCGCTACCGGCTTGCCGTCAACCGTCGTGCGCTCGAAGACCGGCCCGTGAACGGTCCGATAGAAGGTCTCATTGTGGATATCGGGGGGACCTGGCGAACCAGCGGAGGGCTTGACAATGAACATCTCGTCACGCGACTCCATCTCCTTGCACTCGCCCTCGAACATGTAGCCGTTCGAATCGACGGTCACTTCGCCGCCGGCCGGATCACACAGCAACTCCGCGCGTACGTCGACGGCATCCGAGTAGCCGGTCGTGAGCGACCACGCGTAGTCTGGCCCTCGGCCAAGCGGGATGAGAGCGGATGCCCCCGGTACCGCCGGGCCCCGGAAATCCATGCCCGGCACGTGCACGTCTATGTCCATGAAGAAGGACGGGACGGCATAGCCCACCTGGGGCGCACCAATCTGAAGCGGATTGCCGGTCGCCGATTCTTTGCCCGACACGAGCAGTGCATTCGAGGCGGGAGCGTGGAACCCCAGAGATTCCAGGAACTCTTGCCGTCGGCGCTCGGCTGCAGCCGCCCGGCGCGGCGACTTCCTCCGCGGCGTCGGGGATCGCCAGAGACTTCTTCTTGACCTTGCCGAGCTTCTGAGACGGGAACCGTCCTTCGGAGCGAGGGATCGAAGTCGGCGAGCGAGAGTCGTTCTGGAAGAGCATGTCCTCGAAGACCTTGGGTCCGAGCTTTGCCCCGTGCTTCTTAACGAGGTGCGAGTAGAGGGCCGCGTTGTTCAACTCGCCCCCGGCAGTCTCTCCAAAAACACGCAGTTGCAGGACGACCAGGAACAACGTGTCTGCAGGAGTCCACTCAGTGGGGAAGGGGCCCGGACAGGGATTGTTGAGCGCGCTGTATTCGGCAGGACAAGTCTGCGGCGCCGTGGGCAGCTCGCCTATGTATGCGTTGAACCCTTCTGCATAAGCGGTCAGCCCGTTCTGCACAGCCGTCCCGATCTCGCCGAACTTGTCGTCGAGGTCGTCGAACATCTTCTGGATCTCTTCCTCGGTGTAACCGTCCCGGCGAGTGACGACGTCCATCTCGAGGTAGTCGGGACCGATGAACTCAGAGAGGGTCCCGCGAGCTGCGTGCCGCAGCACGTCGGCTTCCCAGAGCCGGTCCTCGGCTGTGACGTAGCCCAACGCGAACGCGGCATTGTCGGCAGAGTCTGCATAGATGTGAGGGATCCCGTGGCCGTCTCGGAACACGGTCGACCCCTCGCCCGGCTCGTACGTGGCGGTGATCGTCTGGCCCGGCCCGAACTGCATCGAATGGAAATAGGTGCCGAGCTCCTCTTCTGTGACGTCATCATCGTCAATGAGTGACGCGTACATCTCGAGCTGATCGTCGTAGTTCTCGCCAAAGTTGCCGGAGGCCAGCTCTTGAGGCGTGACGTCGCCCTCCTGCCCCGGAGGGACGATCGAGTAAGCGCGCAACCCATCGGGTGTGACGGGTGGCGTGTCGCCCTGCGCTCCGGCAGGTACTGCGGTGGCTACCAAGGCGACGAGCGCGACGAGCGCGCTCAGGGCACGACGATCCATCCGAATTCTCCTCCCGGGGCCGGCGTTGATCGATCTGCTCCTTCCCACGATGCGGTCCGCGTCAAACCAGTTACGGACCGACGCTCCTGGGGGAAGACTTCCACATGATGGAGCCGGGAACCTTTATCGAGGACCGCTATGAGCTAATCGAGAGCCTCGGCAGCGGAGGCATGGCGACAGTCTTCAAAGCTCTCGATCGACGGCTCGAGCGCCCCGTAGCCATAAAACTGCTCGGGCCGGCCTTCTCGGAGGACCCCGAGTTCCTCGTCCGGTTCTTCGCCGAGGCCCAGGCGGTGGCGAAGCTGACCCACCCGAACGTCGTTTCGGTCCTCGATTTCGGACAGACCGAGGACCGTCCCTTCCTCGTCATGGAGTACATGTCCGGCGGCACCCTGTCGGGCATAGGTCCGATGGACCAACAAGAGGCGATGCGCCTCGTGGGGCAACTCGCTCTGGGCGCCGGCGCAGCCCACGAGCTCGGCATCATTCACCGCGATATCAAGGCGGCGAACGCTTTGCTCGACGAGGACGACAACGCAAAGCTCGCCGACTTCGGCATCGCTATCTCGGCCGCTTCCGAGCGGCTAACCGCGACCGGGCGAACTATCGGGTCGCCCCACTACATCTCGCCCGAGCAACTGATGGCCAGGGGCACGGATCCTCGCTCGGACGTCTACTCGCTCGGAGTCGTCCTTTACGAATTGCTCACCGGCCGACCGCCGTTTGAAGGAGACAACGTCACGGCCGTTGCGATCGCCCACGTCGAGCGCGAGCCACAGCCCCCGAGTGCACTCGTAGGCGAGATCGATCCTGCCCTCGATCACTTGGTGATGAGCTGCCTCGCCAAGGACCCGGCAGCACGACCTGCCGACGGCAACGAGCTGGCCGCGGCACTGAACAGGTTGCCCGAAGACCAGGCCACGCCGGCCACGTTCGCGCCCGCCTTCGACTCTCACGATCAGAACGACGAGCCGGTTGCTGCAACCTCCAAGCGCGGGCGGCGCGCACTCGTAGGGGCCGGGATCGTCGTGGTGCTGTCCATGGCGATCCTCTCGGCGAGCGCGCTGGTCGATAGCGGGGAGAAAGCCCCCGTATCCACATTGGGAGCGGAACCGCGCGCCAGCGGCCTTGCGATGCCTGCCGAGAACAAAGCCGAGGCCGAGGCAGCCCCTCTACCCGAAGTCTCCGCATCGCCTTCAGCGACACCGTCGCCGGATGAAGATGAGCGCGAGCCGAACGCCTCTGCTAACCGGGACTTCACCGCGCGCGACTCAGCCCCGGATCCCGAACCGGTGGAGGAATCGGAGCCCGAGCCTGAAGAAGAGCCGGCGCCAGAATCGAGCCCGACGCCGGAGCCATCAGCGAGCCCCGAGGCCGAGCCCTCGCCTGAGCCCAGCTCCAGCCCGTAAGCGTCACTGCTCCAGTGGGATCTTGAAGATGCGGTTGGGCCACGACACGATGGCTCGCTTTATCCGACGTCGCAGCGCTTTACGCCTGATCTCATAGCCCAGGGCATCGGCCTGGATCTCCATCTCGTCCATGAGGTCGCCCACCAAGCTCGGCACGACGTCTCCCGCCCAGGGCACCTTGGATCCGGAGACCCACGCGACCGCGCGGTCGCTCAGCGCGCCGAAAGGTGCATCGTCCCGGCCCACGCGCAAAGCCGCCTCGGCTGTCTCGAGCGCGCGGCCCCCATCCCGTCTCCGAGGGAGTGAAGCTGAACGTGATCCCCGGACGAGTGAACGTGACGGCCGCCTCTTGAAGCATCTCGCCTCGCTCTTCGAGAGCCTCGGTCCCCTCGTCGAGCGTGAGCCCCCCGACGTCGTAACCATGAACGGTCACGCCATCATGGATACGCCCAGCATTCCAGCCGACCTCGAGGATCAACGCATAGGCGATCAGAAGCACAGAGATGATGAGCCCGGTTATCACCTTCGCCGAGGTCGACAGTTGCATCCCACGATGCTACGGCGCGCCGCAATTTCCCCTAGCCAGGCGTTACCTCGGCGAGGCCTCGGGCGTAATCCATGGCAGATCAATCCACTCAGGAGGCAGACATGAAGAGGGCAGCATCTCTGGCCTTGGCGCTGGCCGTGCTCGTGCTGGGTCCCGTGGCGCACGCAGCCAAGTCGCGGACGGTTACAGGCGAGTACAACACGCTCGTAGTGTCGGACGACCTACAACAGGGGCACTACTCGAACGGCGTCGACTTTCGGACAAAGAAGGGCGAGCGCTTCGTATCGATCGAGCTCGAGGACAGGTCGGGAGAGATGGCTTTCGCCGTGCTGGGACAAGACCTCGACGGCGATGGGATACGCGACACCGAGCACGAGATATGCGGAGCCACAGATTCCCCGATCGCGTTCGAACCTGGGATCAATGTGAGGGTCTACGCGCAAGAGGGCACTTGCGGCGGCGAGCCAACCGTGTCGACGCTCGGCAAAGTGACCGCGACCTTCACACGCTAAGGAGACCTGTCGGGGCTCACGGCGTTGGCGTTGATCTCAGATAACGCTACTTAACGCCCTTGCCTGCCATGTAGGTGAAGCTGCCTTCCGCGCCGTCGGTCATGCAGACGAAAGCGATGGGGTAACCCTCGGGCACGATCCCCGTCTCGCCTCCCGGACCGGTGGTCTCGAAGGGAACGTTGGCCGGGGCCGTTGTGGGGTCGCTGGCGTCGCCGAGATCCATGTAGAAGCTGATGTCCATGCCGGTGCCGGCTGAGGCTTCGAGCTTGAATGGCTTATT
Organism: uncultured Actinomycetes bacterium; assembly: GCA_963786155.1. GTDB lineage: Bacteria > Actinomycetota > CADDZG01 > CADDZG01 > WHSQ01 > CAWAXW01. The sequence continues at coordinate 2,050,574 of CAWAXW010000006.1, forward strand.
GACGGTCTTCGGATCGACTTCGAAGGTGTAGCCGACGACCCCATTGATCTGGTCACCAGCAGCGATGTAGCCGGTTCGCTGAGCCCGGTAAACGCACGTGGCGGCAGCGTTCCCACCCTGCGGCACAGTGATTGAGCCCTCCACCATCTGGTGGGCGGGGGCTTTCTTAGCAGAAGCCGCTCCTGGAGCGGCCGCGAGGGCGAGTGAGAGTGCAAGCACCGATAGCTTTTTCATAAGTCGAAGGGTTCGCCGGGATCGGTGGGTCTCCTCCATCGGTGTCGTCCATCAGACTTCACAGGCAACAGCAACCGCCAATGCCCGGCAGATCTCATGCATCCGTTCGTCGCTTAGCCGCCCCAGACGTTCGACCAGCGTTCCTATCGAAACGCTCTCGACGGAATCGAGGTTCACCGCCGATGGGAGTGGCACGGGATCCTCGGCGGGCTCCAGCAGAACCTCGCTTGCGATGCCACGGATGGTCGTGGTGCACGGTCCTATCAGCGCCCGACCGAGGCGAGGGATGGCGACGTCACGAGAAAGCACGACCACAGGCCGCCGACCCACCTGAGGTAGCTCGCACCACCAGACCTCGCCCCGAGCAGGGAAGGAGCTCAAGAACCGGCAGCCGCCGCTCGAAATGAAGCCAGGTCGCCCCACTCGTCGTTGGTTCCCAGCGGCTCCTTGTCATACGCGGCGTAAGCAGCATCGATCTCTGTTGCGCGATAACGAGCTACGAGCGCTGCCAGGGCCTCTTCGACCAATACCGAGTCCGGAACGCCGGCGCGCAGCCGCCGTACCGTCTTCAGCAATTCCTCGTCGACAGTAGTGCTGATCCGTGCCCGTGCCATGCCACAACTGTAGCATAGATGTGCCACAGTGGGGCGGGCTGACGCGGTCAGGGTTTGCCGTTACAGGTGCCGGGAGCCCAGAGTCCCCTATTCCCATCTCGCGCCTCTCGCTGAAGCTGCACGAATAGTTCGGACCAGCGGATGTTCGGGGGATATGTGAAGGTCGTCGCGTATCCGTTCACTACGAGGCGCGCGTTGGCCATCTCGTCGCCTAGGTAGACATATCGGAGCAGGCGGCCGAAGGAATCCTCATCTTCGATGTCTCGGACAAGATGGACCGTCTGTCCTTCCAAGAGCGCGGCGGTGGCAAGCCCGGCTTCCTTGCCGAAGCACTCGACCGGGCGACGGGGGTCTACCGACTCCGGTGTGTCGATACCTAGGAGCCTCACGTCGTGGCTTTCGCCCACGATCTCTACCTCTATCGTGTCGCCGTCTATCGCTCTGACGACGTACGCGACCTCGTGGTCTCCGGGTTCGCCGGGCAAGGTGGGTGGGGCCTGGATGGTGAGGTCGATGGCAGGCGAGCAGGCGCTCATGAAGACGAGCGCGATCGCAAGTGAGCCCCGCATCTCGGCACCCTCCCCCACTGACTGCACGGGCCGTGTGGCGCGCGCCACGACTTGGGCTATCTTTGCCCCCCATGAGCCAAGTTGATCCGGACCAACTCGCCGAAGCCATCTCCGGTCTCACCGACGACCAGCTCGAGGAGACGCTCAAGCAGATGGGGCCGGACACGGTGCTCCAGCAGATCTTCGAAGCGATGCCGATGGCATTCGTGCCGGACAAGGCTCAGGGCGTCACGGCGGACATCCAGTACGACATCCAGCTCAACGGCGACGTCAAGCAGTGGACGGTCCACGTCGCCGACGGGAAGTGCACGACAGAAGAAGGAGCGTCTTCGGATCCTCGGATCACGCTTGCGCTCGGCCTGACCAACTTCGTCCGGCTCATCTTCAATCAGGCCCAGGGTCCGCAGCTCTTCATGGCCGGTCAGCTCAAGCTGCAGGGCGACATGATGTTTGCGATGCAGATGCAAACTTTTTTCCAGCGCCCTGCGTAACTCACATTTAACGCAAATGTCACAGCGCTAGGCGCGAGTAGACCTGACGGTCAAGAAACCCTTCGCTACGTTGGGAGTCGAACGTATCTAGAGACACTTCCCCAACGCTCGAAGGGAGCCGGAATGGCCATAATGATCGAAGAGATGCAGGCCGAAGGCCTGCTCGACGGGCACTCCGTGCTGACGTCCAAGGGCCGCACCTGGCTGCGCACTCTCGAGGACCTCGAGACCCAAGAGATCGTGCAGTCCGGCGAAGAGGCGGCCGACCTCGTGCTCTCGACCAACGGGCTCTTCCGCTAAAAGCGGCGAACTAGGACAAAGCCCGGCTCTCACTGGAGCCGGGCTTTGTTTTTCCGCAGGAGCGGGGGCCCTGTGGTCGAACCGCTTACTCCATCGACCTATCTACCGATGGAGGCTCACATGGTTCGCAGGATGCTCACGGCCGGGATCGCCCTGGCGCTTGTCGGGTCATTGTTCCCCCTGGTTGGGGCCTCCGCGCAAGAGGCGGATCCCAGTGACATCACGACCACCGGCCGGGAGACCGAGCCCGTCGTCCTCACCGGCGCGAACTTCCCGACATGGGCCGCGCCCGCCGACGCCGCGGTGAAAGCCAACTCGGCGGAGGGACTCCAGTGCCTGGGAGGCGCAGACGGCTTCCCCGACACGCCGGTCACAGACGACGAGCCCTGTAGCCACAACACCTATGAGGACCCGGACGCACAGACGTCAGATGTGACGAACGAACTGCCGCACAAGGGGGCGTCGGTAGACAACTTGATCGCCTATCGATGGAGCGCCGACGCCGGGTTCGAGCAGATCCCGTTCCAGGTCGACGAGATGTTCCAGCACTACCTCTCCAACAACAACTCCGGTTTCGCCATGTACTCCGAGACCGACCAGCACACCTCTTACGTTTTCGATCGCGAAGGCTTCCGCTGGACCGAGTCGGACCCGAACAACCCGTGCGTGGCGGCCCCCGCAAGTGAAGTAGCCCAGGATCCCGTTCCGGGGCTCGACACCGACGACGAGGTCGTCTTCATGGCGCGCGACATCGGAGCCCAGGCTCCCGAGGACGCTGCTCTGCCCGAGGGGATCCAGGACTCCTATGAGGTCGCGGTGGCCGATCCAACGACCGGTGCTGCCGGCTTCGTCTACGTTGCGCAAACGACCGAGGATGGTCCGGAAGCCGCATTCGACGCGACCAACGGCTACGTCCGCTACGAGCGTGACCAGAGCGACGAGGACCCGGCGAAGGACGCCGGCACGTTCCTCTACTCGCAAAGCTCCTACGGCGACTACGGCGCGGCCGCGCACGGCGCGTACTACGACCCCAAGACCGGGACCTGCATCACGGACGACCCGAAGCAGCGTCGGCCCGGGGACCAGGCGACGATCACCACCCCGCGCTACCGCTTCCGCTACGACGGTCGGTGGCTGATGACGGAGCTCAACGTCTCTAACGACGCGGAGGGCGACTGGACCTACGGTCCCGACCTCATCGACCAGTGGAAGGCCCGTGCGTTCCAGCAGCGTCCGTCCGGCCAGACGCCCTGCTGTGGCTTCGAAGAAGAGGTCAACAACTGGGGCGGCTCGTCGATCCTCATGGGCGAGCGTTGGGGCCCGGTGCGCGCCATACGCGAGACATGGGGCGCCGACTCCGGCACGAACGTCGTGCGCCGAGAGATCTTCTACCGCGACGAGGTTCGCTTTGGAGCGTTCCTGCGGGTGCACGTGATCCCGCCGCTCGACGGTATCTACGCTCAGTGGGACTACAACGCCGGCGTTGTGTCGACCTACTACAACCCCTTCAACGAGGACGGCGTAGCGATCGACGGACGCAACGACGAGCGTTTCGGCAACTCGGACGTCCACCTCGGTCCCGATGGAGCTACCTATGACGGGAACGACGACTTCAGCGATGGGGTCGACGACGCGACGGGCCAGGAGCAACAGCAGGTCGCCAACCCGAACCGTGAGTGCGACATGGGCGAGTCCTACGGCGAGTACTACGCGGCGGCCCCCGCCCAGCTCAAGAACGTCCTCGACCAGGCCATGGACGGGATCAGCGGAGGCTTCCCCGAGGAGGGCTGCATCTACAACGACATCGACAGCCCGGACCCGACCTTCTCCGGCGTCAACGCCGGTCTCAACTGGGAGCAGGTTGCCGGAGCCAACGGCTCACTCGTGCTCCGCACCGCGATCAAGCAATACACGCCGGGTGGCGCGGCGCAATCGTTGTTGGCGGTCCCCTACTACCGTGACGACTCGTGCTTCGACGACGGAACCGGCTCCACCCCCGGACCCCACCTAAAGGGCCGCGGCGTGGACGACGGCGAGACCTTCGGCTTCTACACGAATGCTGCGGGCGAGCGCCTGCCGCGCGAATGCTGGGACGTTGACGACCACGGGTTCGACCACCCCGACCTCGGCACCGACCGCTTCTACCAGGGAGCGATCGGCACGCACGGAGTCCACATCCTCGCGATCGCAGACTCCGACAACGCGCACACGACGGTGCCCATCACGGAGATCGACAGCGAGCAGCGCATGGTCGTGCTTCCCGGCGACCCCGGCAACGTTGGTGACTCGTACGGTCGGCACAGCGAGAAGCCGTTGGTCGCGGTAGCGCGTCCGGAGGACCGTCAGAGTGGCCCCTCACCCTCGCCGAGCGCGAGCGCGAGCTCATCCCCCAGCGCCCACCCGAGCCAAACGGCGACGGCGACCGCGTCGCCGAGCAGCGAGCCTTCGCCGGAGCCGACGCAGACGGCGAGCTCTTCACCGAGCGCCCCGCCCTCGCAGGCACCTTCCAACTCGCCGACCACGCAGCCCACGAGCTCGCCGACGTCTACGAGCACGGACACCGCTTCCCCGCAGCCGACACAGCCGGCGAGCGAGCAGCCGAAGCAACCCGATTCTGCACCCGCGTCTTCTAGAGGGTCAGAAGTGTCGTTTGCATCCGGAAGCGCGGCTACGGCTCGCTTCACCGACGACGCCACTTTCATCGCCCGGTTGCAGGACGACGCCAAGCCCATCGCCGGGGCCGAAGTGAGCTTTGACCTTCGTGGACCGACCGGCGTGCGCACGTTCACCGCAACCTCGGACCAGGACGGCCTGGCCGCAATCACAGCCCAGATCGTCGAGGCGCCGGGCTCCTACGAGCTCACCGCTCGCTACGCCGGCAACGAGCGCTACTTCGGCTCGGCCAACTCGATGACGTTCGTCGTCCAGAAAGAGGAGACCAGATTGAAGGTCTCGAGGAACGGGCGCAGCTTGATCGCTCGACTGTTCGATGCAGACGACAGGGCCACCGGCCTCGGGAACCAGACGATCCGATTCCGTGAGGCCGACGGCTTGCTCGGATCGGCCCGGACAAACGCCCGGGGCAAGGCAACGCTGCGGTTGCCGCGTGGCCAGGTCCGCAAGTTGACCGCCTCGTTCCGCGGAGACGACTACTACCTGGGGACGCGCGCCCGCTAGAGCAGGCAAGGCCCACGGCGGGCGCCACTCCCTTTAGGGTGGGCAATTCCCACTCCGTCGGAAGGAGCGCTCCCAATGGCCGAAGCCGTCATCGTCTCTACCGCCCGCACCCCGATCGGTCGCGCCAATAAGGGCTCGCTGCTCGACGTACGCCCCGACGACCTCATGGCGTTCGCGATCAAGGCCGCCCTCGAGAAGGTCCCGTCGGTCGATCCGGGCGAAGTTGTCGATGTGATCGTCGGGTGTGGGTTCCCGGAAGCCAAGCAGGGCATGAACCTCGGCCGCAGGGCCGCTCTGCTGTCCGGTCTTCCCGATCACGTTCCCGGGACGACGGTGAACCGTTTCTGTGCTTCGAGCCTCCAGACGATCCGCATGGCCTTTCACGCGATCAAGGCCGGGGAAGGCGATGTCTTCGTGTCCGGCGGCGTCGAATCGATCAGCCAGGTCGACGGTTACCCCAAGGACCTCAACGAGCTCCATCAGAAGCTGTTCGGAGACGATGCCGAGATCGCCAACGTCTACATCCCGATGGGCATGACGGCCGAGAACGTGGCCGAGAAGTACGACGTGGCCCGGGATGACATGGACAAGTTCGCCCAACGCTCGCAGGAGCGTGCCGTGGCGGCCCAACAATCGGGGTTCTTCGCCAGAGAGATCAGCCCGTATACGAAAGAGGACGGGACGGTTGTGGACACGGACGACGGGCCGCGGGCCAGCTCAACGCTCGAGAAGCTCCAGTCGCTTGCGCCGGCCTTCAAGCCGGACGGCAAGGTGACGGCCGGCAACTCCTGCCCGCTGAACGACGGAGCCGCGGCGGTCGTCGTAATGAGCGACGAGCGCGCCAAGCAACTCGGAGTCGAGCCTCGCGCCCGCATAGTCGCTTCGTCGGTCTCCGGCATAGCGCCGGAGATCATGGGAGTCGGCCCGATCGAAGCGGTGCGAAAGGTCCTCAAACAGTCGGGTATGTCGATCGACAACATGGATGCGGTCGAGCTGAACGAGGCCTTCGCGGCCCAGGTCATCCCCGTTTGTCGTGAGATCGGCCTCGACCCCTATGACGAGCGCTTCAACGCGCACGGCGGTGCGATCGCGCTCGGCCACCCCTACGGCATGACCGGTGCGCGCATCATGACCACGCTTCTCAACGGGCTCGACGACTCAGACGGCACGTTCGGGCTAGAGACGATGTGCGTCGGAGGGGGCCAGGGGATGGCGATGATCGTGGAGCGACTGAGCTAGGCGGCAACTCCACTTAGGCGCTCGGCGAGCGGGAGCAGCTCGGTCACGTCGGTCTTCATCAGGAAGCTGTCGGCCCAGGCGGGCTCGTCATAGAGCACGGCCGAGAAAGCGATCGATCTTGGTCTCCGGGCACTTGCCCCGGATGAACTCGGCCGCTTTGGAGCCGTCCCAGCGCGGCATGAAGTAGTCGAGCACCACCACGTCGGGCACGCAATCGGCCGCCAGCATGGCGGCCTCGAACCCGTCCTCGGCCACGCCGACGATCCGGAAACCGCCGTGGGTGGAGAAGATCGTGGACAACAACTCCCGCATCGCGGGGTCGTCGTCTACCAGTAGAACTGCGGGGCGCCGAGGCATGCGTTAAATCTGCACCCGCGCCCGTTTGAGGGCAATGGCCCGAAATGACTATCTGTGATGGGTATTCAACGCAACGTGGGCCTCTAGGCCAGAGCAGGGGTCCCCGCCTGGAGGGCGAATCTCTGTGACAACCGATTCGATGGCGAACCGCGGCTTAAGGAGTGATCGGCACATGGGGCTCAAGGATTCACGAAGGACGGGCGTGCTCACCTCGTTGGCGCTCGTCACGGCGCTGGCTCTCGCAGTCCCAGGCGCTCCCAGCGCGGGAGCCGGACCCCAGGACTCCCCCGAGCGCGAGTCCGGGAAGACGGTCGCCCACGAGGCCGGCGGCAAAATCGTAGGCAAGGGCGAGGGTAAAGCCGTCACCTACTACATCGGCATGCCCTCCGCGGAGCCCACTCTCGGCCTCGACGAGAAGAACAAGATCTATTACACGGCCGCAGACATCAACCGGACGAATGCGGTCGAGGTCGATCCGCTCCGACAACGGCGGCAGCAAGTGGGAAATGATCTCACCGAAGATCGGACCGCAGAACCGGCACGCCGTGACCCTCGACCCCTACATCTTCGTGGATCGCGCAACGGGCCGGGTGTTCAATATCGACTTGACGGTTGCATGTTCACTGCTTTCCTACTCCGACGACCAGGGAGCCAGCTGGATCACGAACCCGCTTGCTTGCGGCCGTCCGGTCAACGATCACCAAACCTTGTTCGGTGGGCCTCCGGCCACGAGCACCACCATCGGATACGAGAACGTCATGTACTACTGCTGGAACGACGTGGCCTCGTCACAGTGCAGCAAGTCAATCGACGGCGGGCTCACCTTCGCCTCGACCGGCGGCCCTGCCTACACCGGATACCAGCCCGACGAGGAGACCGTCGGCTTCTACGGCCAGAAGGGCCTTTGCGGCGGCCTCCACGGGCATGGCGTCGTCGGCCCCGACGGGACCGTCTACCTCCCCCGCGAGCTGTGTGGGCGCCCGATGGTCGCGATCAGCAAGGACGAAGGCTTGACGTGGGAGCAGGTGCAGGTCGCTCCGCGAGCCTTCATGAGCTCGAACGACAACTCGATCGCCGTGGACGGCAAGAACAACCTCTACTACGTGGGCGTGACGAAGCAGCGACTTCCGTTCCTCGTCTACTCGCGCAACGGCGGCAAGAAGTGGAGTGCCCCGATCGACATCTCGGCCCCCGGTCTTACGGAAGCCAACCTGGTGACGATCGATTCGGTCGCCCCCGGGAAAGTTGCGATCGCATACATGGGCAGCGAGAACTCGCCCTACCAGAAGTGCTCCAAGAAGGAGAATGGCTGTGAGGCCACGGATTACGAGAAGACGACGTGGAACGGCTACCTGACGATCTCGGCCAACCTCTTCGACAAGCAGCCCACTTTCCACACCGCCACGGTCAACGACCCGAAGGACCCGATGAAGCGCCGGACCTGTGGGCCGCGCCGATGCGGCTCCACGATCTTCGACTTCATCGATGTCGTGATCGGAGCCGACGGCATCGCCTACACGGCTTGGACGGACGCTTGCACGCTGTTGTGCGCCAACGGCGGCGTTGCGGACACCGGCAACGAGGGTCTGATGGCCAAGATGGTCGGCGGCCCCTCCCTGAGGTAGCCGACCCGGTTCCAATAACGGGCCGACCCGGCTACCTTGTCCATCATGCTCAAGCGCACCGTGGCCGGGATCTGCGTGGCCCTCGCCTGCCTGCTTGTACTGCCGGCAATGCGGTCGCGCCCGGTGGCCCGCTCCAGGCCCGCGGCCCTCGCACCCGAAAAGGCCCAGCCGGTCGGCAAGAGCATCGCTCCCTACCGCAAGCTCGGGGCATGGATCGACATGTACGACAAGGGGCCGTGGCTCTATCCCAGTCGTGCCATCGCCGAGATGGCCGAGCGTGGCGTGAACACCGTCTACATAGAGACCGCGAACTTCCGCAAGCCGAAGAAGACTCCCCTGTATAAACCCGAGAAGCTCGCCGAGATGGTGGACGCCGCCCACGAAGCGAACATCAAAGTCGTCGCCTGGTACCTGCCATCTTTCAAGAAACTGGAGCGAGACCTCCGGCGGGCATTGGCGGCACTCGACTTCACTACTGAGCTCGGCAACACGTTCGACTCCTTCGCGCTCGACATCGAGTCGACCGAAGTGGGAGACATCGCCAAGCGCAACGCCCGGTTCGCCGAGCTGGCCGAGAACCTGCGCGCCTATGCGGGCCCCAACTACGCCATGGCTGCGATCGTGCCCGACGCCACCTCAACCTACTGGCCCGATTTTCCCTACTCGACGGTCGACGAGTATTTCGACGTCTTCATGCCGATGGGCTACTTCACCTATCGCGTAAAGGGCGAACGAGCGGTGCGTCGCTACACGACCTTGAACATCGAGACGATCCGAACCGCCACCGATGACCCGAATGCGCGCATCCACCCGATCGGCGGCATCGCCGGCGACACCGGCCGCAAGGACGTCAAGGGATTCGTGAAGGCCGCGCGCAAGGGGGCCGCGATCGGCGGAAGCCTCTACGACTTCCCGATCACCCGCGAGCGCGAGTGGCGAGCCCTCGAACCGTTGAAGGAGCTCTAGCTCACGATCGGGGCGATCCGGTCGGGGTCTATCTCGTAGCGCTTGATCGCGTCGCTCACCACCTCTGGCTTGACGTCGCCCTCTCGGGCGAGCGCCGCCAGCGTCGCGACGACGATGTGCTCGGCGTCGATCTCGAAGAATCGACGTAAAGCCTCGCGACCGTCGGAGCGACCGAAGCCGTCGGTTCCTAGCGAAACGAACGTCCCGGGGACCCAACGCGCGATCTGGTCGGGCACGGCCTTGATCGAATCGCTCACGGCGACGACGGGCCCCTCCTTGGATTCGAGGCTGGAGGCGACGTAAGCCTGGCGAGAAGCCTCCTCCGGATGCAAGCGATTCCATCGCTCACATATGAGCGCATCGGCCCTGAGTTGCTGATACGAGGTCGCGCTCCACAGATCCGCGGCGACGTCATGGTCTTTAGCGAGCATGTCCTGCGCCGCGCTGCGCCTCTCGCATCAGGGTCCCGGATCCGAACAATTGAGCACGGTGGGCCCTCTCGCCCGGCGCCTCGCGGAACAGATAGAGGCCCTTGACGATCCCCTCCTCGACACCATCCGGCATCTCGGGCTGGGGGAAGGGTTCGTTGTAGACGGCGATGTAATAGAAGACGTCCTCCCCCTCGTCGACCATGCGGCGGAGCCCTTCCTTGATGATCACCGCCGTCTCGAACGCGAATGACGGGTCGTACGAAAGGCACGCGGGGTTGGTGCTTGCCAGCAACAACGAGTGTCCGTCGGCGTGCTGAAGGCCTTCGCCGTTGAGCGTCGTTCGGCCGTAGGTCGCACCAAGCAAGAAGCCGCGTCCTCGTTGATCGCCGAAGGACCAGATCGAGTCGCCGATGCGCTGGAAACCGAACATGGAATAGAAGATGTAGAAGGGGATCATCGTCTCGCCGTGGGTCGCGTACGACGTTCCTGCCGCCGTGAACGAACCCATGGCCCCGGCCTCGGTTATGCCTTCCTCGAGGATCTGGCCCTTCTGCGACTCTCGATACGCGAGCAGGTGTGTAGCGTCGACGGGTTCGTACAACTGGCCGCGTGCCGCATAGATCTTGAACTCAGGGAATAGAGACTCCATACCGAAGGTGCGGGCCTCGTCGGGGATGATCGGCACCACACGCCGGCCGACCTTCTCGTCTCGAAGCAGCTTTCGCAGCAGACGTACGAATGCCATCGTCGTGGCGACCGGCTGGTCCTTGGAACCCTTCATGAACTCGGCGTAGAGATCCTCCTTGGGGAGCTCTAGCGGCACAGCGGTGACGCGTCGCTCGGGAATGAACCCCCCCAGCTCGGCGCGGCGCTCGCGCATGTACTGGATCTCGGGCGAGTCCTCGCCGGGGTGGTAGTAGGGAGGCTCTCCGCCTTCGATCGCGGAGTCCTCGATGGGCAGCTGGAGCCTGTCGCGGAACGCCTTCAACTCTTCCTCGGACAGCTTCTTGGCTTGGTGCGTCACGTTGCGGCCCTCGATAGCGCCTCCGAGAGTCCAGCCCTTCACCGTCTTGGCGAGGATCACCACAGGGGCATCCTTGATCTCGATCGCGCTGGCGTAGGCCGCGTAGAGCTTCCGATAGTCGTGTCCACCCCGCCTCAGGTGCTTTAGGCCATCGTCGGTGAGGTGTTCGACCATCTTCTTGAGACGGGGATCGGGGCCGAAGAAGTGCTCCCTGATGTACGAGCCGCTTTCGACGACGTATTTCTGGAACTCGCCGTCGAGGGTCGTGTTCATCTTGTTCACCAAAACTCCGTCGGCATCCCACGCGAGCAGGTCATCCCACTCTCGGGCCCAGACCACCTTGATGACGTGCCATCCCGCGCCCCGGTAGATGGCCTCGAGCTCCTGCATGACCTTCCCGTTGCCACGCACCGGCCCGTCGAGGCGCTGGAGGTTGCAGTTGACGACGAAGATCAGGTTGTCGAGGCCTTCGCGTGCAGCGAGCGAAAGCGCCGCCATCGACTCGGGTTCGTCCATCTCACCGTCGCCGACGAAGCACCACACTCGCTGCGCCGAGGTGTCCTTGAGCCCCCTGTGATGCAGATAGCGATTGAAGCGCGCCTGATAGATCGCGTTGAGCGGCGAGAGCCCCATCGACACCGTGGGGAACTCCCAGAAGTCCGGCATCAATCGAGGATGGGGGTAGGAGGACAGGCCCCCTCCGAACGCTTCTCTTCTGAAACTCTCGAGTTGCTCCTGCTTGATCCGGCCCTCAAAGTACGCGCGCGCGTAGACACCGGGTGCGCCGTGTCCTTGGAAGAAGATCTGGTCTCCTCCTCCGGTGGCGTCCCTGCCCCTGAAGAAGTGGTTGAAGCCGACCTCGTACAGCGACGCAGCCGAGGCATAAGTCGAAAGATGCCCGCCGATGCCGTTGTAGCGCTTGTTCGCCCTGAGGACCATGGCCGCGGCGTTCCACCGGATCATCTGGCGGACGCGCAACTCGAGTCTCTCATCGCCGGGGAAGAAAGGCTCCTGCTCGGGGGCGATCGTGTTGATGTAGTCGGTCGAGACCATCGCCGGCAGACCGATCTGGCGGGCGCGCGCATGCTGGAGGATGCGGTGGAGCAAGAACTTGGCTCGCGCAGGGGCCCTATCGATTATCTGATCGAGCGCTTCGATCCATTCCTGCGTCTCGTCAGGATCGATGTCGGGGAGCTGATTCTTGTAGGCGTCGTACATGGGCTTGTCATTACCCCCTGAGGCCTATCCCACCCCCATCGGCCGGGTCTGGCCAGCGAGATGGTCAAGAGTAAACGAGATGTTCATCGGCCCGACACGAGCCTGAAACAAGCGGGGCGTACCTTATGGGACATGGCTTTCCCTCAACCCGTCGAACGCATGATGTCGCTGGCACTGCTGATCCCTCGCTACTTCGACGAGATGGTCGACGACGCGTCGCTAGCCAATGCTCGTGATGCCATGCGTGACGCACAGTTGCGCAGGGAAGCTCGCTCGGCCCTGGATCGTCTGGCGAGCAAGCAGCTAGATCTCCCCGCCTAACCTGCCTCGGCCCATCTCATCGGGAAGGGCACCGCCGCAGAGACGATAATGGCGGCATGAGCGTCGACCCCTCGCTGATCGACCCCAAGGCCGGGCCCCTAGCCCAACGTTCGGGCAAGGGCGGCATCTTCTGGGGACTGGTCTTCCTTGCTCATTCAGTTCTCCTCGTCGCGCTGGCGGTCAGCCCGTCCTTTGCCGAGGGCCGGGCGACCTTCCATGCCGAGTGGGCCCGCTTCTTGACCGGGGTCCTGGGTGTTCTTCTCGGAGCCGTCGCGCTCCGCGGTCTTCTTCGTTCGCTGAGAGGTTGGTCACCCCCGCCGATGGAGGGCAGCCGGCGAACCCGGGGACGAGTCGTGGGGATCCTCTTCATGGACGTGGCAACGGTTCTCATGTTGGTCGTCTTCGTAACTCCCATCGCCGAGGCCACGGTGGAGCTCCATGGCTGGGTGCGCTGGTACGTCGGGGTCATGGCCGTCCTCTATCTGATGCTCGGGCTGGTCTTCTTCATCGTGGCGCGGCCCCAAGCGTCGACCCAGTCCAGGTCGACCCCGCGCAACCCCGGGCGCGCGGTTATCCACGAGGTTCGAGACACGGGTATCACGTCCGGGGACTCACCGAGGGTGGAGTTGGATCTCGATATCTCGGCCGACGGCGACGACCCTCGCAGGATCACCTGGAAGGGTTACGTACCGCGCCTCGCGATCGGCCGGCTGGTCCCCGGCGACGAGCTCCCGATCCTGGTGGACCCGCTGGACATCGACAACATCGAGATCGAATGGGGAAAGCGCTGAGCACCCCGGGACAGCAGAGCACGATCGTTGCCCAGGGGCGATCGAACGGGCCCTTCTTGTTCGCCGCGATCCTCTACCTCGTTGGCGTGGTTCCCTCGGTCATCTTGGGATGGGCGGGGTTCCGCGGGCTGTCCGATCCGCTGGTCCGCTTCGTAGCTCCGGGCATAGCCGAGGCCACCATCGAACAGCCGGGTGATTACACCGTCTTCTACGAATACCGGAGCGAGATCGACGGCAGGGAGTTCAGCACACCGAACACGGTCCCACCGATGGAGATCGTGATGTTCCCGGAGGGCGGGGGTCAACCCGTGAGCATCCTCGCCTCGAACGGCGGGATGTCATACGAGTTCGGTTCCAAGGCCGGGCGTTCTATAGGGGCGCTTTCCTTAGACGAGGCGACGACGTACGACGTCTCGGCCGAGTACACCAACAGAGCTACCCAGCCCGAGATCGTCCTTGGGCTCGGTTACGAGAAGGGGCGCAGCGTCGCCCAACTCGTGATCGGGACGATCGGCTTCTTCCTTTCGGGCATGGTGGCCTCGGTCATCTTCTTTGTGGGGCGCAGTCGGAGGCGCCGGGAGGCTCGCACCGGGCAGGATCAACTCTCCGCGGCCGGCTTCGACCCGACAATGGGCTGACAGCGCGGGCACCAGTACGTGACCCGTTCTCCTTTGGCGTCCAACCTGATGCTCGTGCCACATCGCCTGCACGGCTGCCCGGCCCGTCCATAGACCCAATGTCGTCGGCCGGGGCGGGGGTCTCCGGTTGTGATCTGACTCCCGGTCTCCCGATTGGCCTCGATCACGCGCTTAGATAGATCGATCAGCGCGCCTGGGTCGGCAAGCTCGGCCACCGGGGTACTCGGGTCGAGACCGCTCAGAAAGCAGATCTCGCTCTTGTAGACGTTGCCGAGTCCTGCCATCACACTTTGGTCCAGCAGCGTCTCGGCTACGGGGCGATCCGGAGCGAGCATCATCCGCCTCGCAGCTTCGTCCGCGTCCCAGTCCGGGGCCAACAGATCCGGTCCGAGATGTCCGACGACGGCCGCCTCCTCGGCAGTCTCGATCAGATCCACGACCGGCAACCGGAATCCCACTGCGACATGGTCCGCGTTCTCAAGGATGACGCGCGCATCGAAGCCCGGTCCTTTCCATCGTTGACCCGAGCGGTACAGATGCCAAGAACCCTGCATCTTGAAATGCGTGTGCAGGGTGACGTTGCCTTCGATCCGGAACATGAGGTGCTTGCCGCGAGACGCGACCTCGTTCAACGTTCGCCCCGACAGGTCGGTCGTCGCGTATCGAGGAACGCGGAAGTCGGTGCGGGTCAGGGACTTGCCGCCTAGCGCTCGGTGCAACCGGCGGCCGGCGAGGTAGACGGTGTCGCCCTCAGGCACGCAGGCGAAGGCCTCGGGAGGTGAGCCTGAAACCGGCGTCCAGAAGCGCCCGGCCGAACTGGGTGTCTTCGACCGCTTCGCCGTCCGCTTTCTGCACGGTCAAACGACCCAACATGCCCTCGCGCGCGGTGAGGACCAGCGCGTCGATCGCCGGTTGCATCACCGCTGGGTCGTCGGAATAGGACAGGAGGCTGCGACCTCCTTTTTCCACGTACAGCGCCAACCGTCCCGCGACCAGCACCACGAGCGCGCCGGCTTTCCGGCCGGGACGATGCGTGCCCTCGCGCTCGGGCCATGCAAGGGCGGCCCCGTAGGGACTCGCGGGATCGGTGGCCGCGAGCACCTGCGTCGCAGCCTCGTCATCGGCATCACTCATGGCTCGCATCCTGTCGACGGCCCCGGCCAGAGCGAACTGCGCCCCTCCCAGACCCTCGACGAAGTAACCCCGCCTGCAGCGGCCGGACTCCTCCATCGCCTTCAGGACCGGATAGATGCCCGCGAAGCCGCCGGGCACCCGCTCCGCCACCACCGTCCCCCGGGTGACGATGCCGTGCCGTTCGAGCAATTGATTCGCGACGGAGTGGGCTCGGCGCGTCGGATCTATCTGTTGCTCGCGAATGAGGCTCCAGCGGCCTTGCCCTGCCGGAGGGCCGAGACGAGAGGGGAAGGCTGGGCCGCGCCGACGTTGCCCGGCTCGCGTCGGGGATCTTCGGTGGCCTCCCTGGACCAGAGCGCGCAGAGAGCCGAACGTGTCGTTGGTGACGCGACCCGCCCAGACGAGCTCCCACAGGTTCAGCAACAACTCCGTATCGTCGGTGGAAGAGACGGCCTCGGCGATCTGCCTGAAGAACAACGCGCCCCCGCCAGCGAGCGCGGCCGCGATCTCAGCTGCGCCCTCGGATAGCTCGCCCTCCGGTGCCGGGGGGAGCACGGCGGGTGCATCGTCTGCGAGAGCGAGGGTGATCCACCCATCATCGGACCCGATCGCACCGTGACCGCACCAGACAAGCTCACCCGAAGCACCGAGAGAATCGAGCATCGAAGGCTGATAGCCCGGGAGCCGGGCGGCAAGCGCCTGGCGTTCGAACACCGAGGCGGGAATGAGAGTTCCCTGCAATTGCTCGATCACTCCGATCAAACTCTCCAACGACGCATGCCGAGGACCGTGCGGCCCGACGCGTTGCCAAGCAAGTGAGAAGCGGGCGAGCGTTTCGGGCGATGCCGGTTCGACCTCCTTGCGGTAGGCGGCAAGCGACATCCGACGGAGTCGTCGAAGGACCTCGACGTCTATCCATTCGGCCCCACTTCCACCCGGCCGGAACTCCCCCTCCAGTACCCGTCCGTCGACTTCGAGGTCGTGCAGCGTCGTGCGGACGACCGCCACCCCGAGCGCGAGCCGGGCCGACACGTCCTCCGCGACGAAGGGCCCGTGAGTTCTCGCATAGCGAGCCACGAGATCGCCCAACGGATCGGCGACCGGTTCCAGGAAGGTGAGGGGAACGCCCATCGGCATAGCCGCTCCCAGTGCATCGCGGAATCGAGCCGCATCCTCGACTGCTATGTAGCGATCGGTGCCCGCGATCCCGACCGACAGCACGCGATTCTGCTGCTGCAGGCTGGCTACCCACTCCTCGACGGATCCGGGCACGGCGGACCGGGCTTTCAACTCTTCGAGCGAAAGGTCGCCGAGAAGGCGCAAGGCATCGTGAAGCCCGTCCGCGTCGCGGAACTTCCTCCGCTCGGTTAGGAGCTGGAGCTCGAGCTCGAGCTCATCGAGCGAGGCGGGGTCGAGGAGCTCTCGCAACTCCTCGCGTCCCATGATCTCGGCGAGCAACGAGCGATCGAGAGCCAAAGCCTGCGCGCGCCGCTCCGCGAGTGGTGAGTCGCCCTCATACATGAAGGCGGCGACGTAGGAGAACTGCAGCGAGCTTGCGAACGGTGAGGGGACCGGTGTCTCGACCTCTACGACGCGACGTGGCGCGGCTGCGGATCGTGGCCATCAACTCTTGAAGAGCGGGAAGATCGAAGACGTCCTGAAGACACTCTCGGTACGTTTCGAGCATGATCGGGAACGACCCGTACTTCGAGGCCACCTGCAACAGCTGCGCGCTCTTCTGACGCTGTGCCCACAGGGGCGTTCTGCGGTCGGGGCCGCGGCGAGGGAGCAACAGGGCACGCGCCGCACATTCACGGAAGCGACTGGCGAAGACGGCGGAGCTGCCGACCTGGGAGGTGACGACATCCTCGATCTCGTCGGGATCGAAGATGAGAGCCTCCACCTCGGGTAGGTCATCGGCGTCGAGCACGCGCAGCACGATCCCATCGTCGGTGTACATCGTCTGCACCTCGATGCCGAGTCGTTCCAGCATCCGCGCTTGGATCGCCTGCGCCCACGGTGCGTGCACCTGAGCACCGAAGACCGAGTGGATGCAGATCCTCCAATCCCCGAGCTCGTCCCGGAAACGCTCGATCACGATCGTGCGATCGTCTGGAAGGACCCCGGTTGCATCCCGCTGCTCTTGCAGATAGGCGATGAGGTTGTCGGTAGCACGCTCGTCCAAGCCCGACTCGGACAACCTCGCCTTGAACGCGCCGGCATCGGTCCCCGACTCGCGGACGAAAGCGCCGAGTGCACGGCCCAGCTCGACCGTTCGGCCCAGGGCATCTCCGTGCCAGAACGGCATCTTGCCGGGATGGCCGGGCGCGGGCGAGACGACCACTCGATCCAGAGTGATGTCCTCGATCAGCCAGGTCGACGTGCCCAGGATGAAGGTCTCACCGGGCCGGGACTCGTAGACCATCTCCTCATCGAGCTCCCCCACCCGAGCCGAGTCCCCCGACGAGAGGTAGACGCCGAAGAGGCCGCGGTCGGGGATGGTGCCGCCGGAGGTAACCGCCAATCGCTGTGCGCTCGACCTCGGCGACAGGGTGTTCGAGTTGCGATCCCAATTGAGGCGAGGCCTGAGCTCGGCGAACTCGTCCGATGGATATCTCCCGGAGAGCATGTCCAGGACGCTCTCGAGCGCGGCGCTGGGCAGCTCGTGGAACGGAGCCGCTCTCTTGACGAGGGTGGCCAGCTCCTCGACATCCCAACCGTCCATCGCGACCATCGCCACTATCTGCTGCGCGAGGACGTCGAGTGGGTTGCGGGGATAGTGCGTGGCCTCGATCGCGCCCGCTCTCATGCGATCGACGACGACGGCACACTCGAGCAGATCGCCTCGGAACTTGGGAAAGAACACTCCCCTGCTGACTGCCCCCACCTGATGGCCGGCACGCCCGACGCGTTGCAAACCCGAAGCAACAGAGTCCGGAGCCTCCACCTGCACGACCAGATCGACGGCGCCCATGTCGATGCCGAGCTCGAGAGAGCTGGTCGCGACGACTGCGGGGATACGGCCCGCCTTCAGGTCCTCCTCGATCAGCAGTCTCTGCTCGCGCGAGACCGAGCCGTGATGTGCGCGCGCGACCGGCTCTCCGGCCAACTCGTTGAGCCTGGCACACAGCCTTTCGGCGAGTCGCCGGGAGTTGGCGAAGACGATGGTCGACCTGTGCTCCTTGATCAGCGAGAGCAACTCATCCTCGACGTGAGGCCAGATGCTCGTGCGTTCTTCAACCCCGGATGCCGAGCCGTGGATATCACCCGTCTGTTCGCCGAGGGCGGCCATGTCTTCGACGGGCACGCGGATCTGAAGATCGAAATCCTTCTCCGCGGCCGGGGCTACCACCTCTACGGGATGGACACCGCCGAGGAAACGAGCGATCTCGTCGTGTGGACGAACCGTTGCCGAGAGGCCGATGCGTTGCGCGGGGTGCTCCAGCAGTGCGTCGAGGCGCTCGAGGCTCAGTGCGAGGTGCGCGCCGCGCTTGTTCCCGGCGACCGAATGGACCTCGTCCACAATCACGGTGTCCACGAATCTCAAGGCCTCGCGCGCCTGCGATGTGAGCAGCAAGAACAACGATTCGGGGGTCGTGATGAGGATGTCGGGGGGGTGGGTGGCGAAGCGTCGTCGTTCGTCGGAGGGCGTGTCGCCCGTTCTGATCCCAACTGCAATGTCGGGGGGAGCATCGCCCGAGCGAAGGGCGGCGGCTCTGATCCCCTGCAGCGGCGAGCGCAGGTTCCGCTCGATGTCCACAGCAAGGGCTTTGAGCGGGGATATGTAGACGACCGCGAGCCGCTCTTTGGGTGGGGGCGGAGTGCGCCGCGCGAGTTTGTCTATCGCCCACAGGAACGCTGCCAGCGTTTTGCCCGAACCCGTGGGTGCAACCACGAGGGAATTGCGGCCCGACGTTGTCGCGCTCCAGGCCCCCGCTTGAGCCGCAGTAGGCGAGGCGAAGGAGCTCGAGAACCACGATCTGGTGCGCGGGTCGAAAACATCCAGCGGATCCACCATCCACCCATCCTCTCGCGCAGGGATGGCGTGCCGGACCGCCTAGGGAGAGATCTGCTCGGTTGCCGTGGGAGCCGGTTCGGGGGTTCCGGAATCGTCCCCGCTCGAGATGACGAAGAAGGCGATAACCGCTACGACGATGATGATCAGAACGACGGCGATCAGCAACCCGCCGCCACCGCCTCCGCCTCCTCCGCCGCGGCGCCTTCCCCAGCGGCGCCGACGAGGCCGGACGCCGTCATTGTTCCGTCGTCCGCCCCCCGGGCGGTCTTGCTCCCACCGGCGGCCGGGTCCTTCGTCCCGTCTCTCCGGAGTTGCGGCCTGAGGTGCCTTCGGCGCCTTCTGTGCCTCTACATCGGCGGCCCGATCCTGAAGACCCTCGGTGCCTTTGCCGGCCCCCGCGGATCCACCGCCGCCGGCCCGGGGTTCCGCCGGACGAGCGGGCTGCGCCTTAGGAGCCGGCTGCGCCTTAGGAGCCGGCTTTCCTCCGCCCCCACCAGCTTTGCGAGCACGACCACCACCGCGCTTCTTTCCGCCACCGCCTCGTCGTCGAGCCACGAGCACCCCCGATCTCTAGAGAATCAGCTGGAGAGTATTTCCCACTTCTTCGCGTTGAATTCGGATTCGGTCAGGACCCCAGAGCGATGTAACTCGTAAAGCCCGCTCAGAAGGTCGACCAGCTCTTGGGCTTCGCTCGCAGGCCTAACCGAGATGATCTGCCTTGCCGTGTCCAACTCACGCGGGTCCAAAGCTCCGCTCGCGCCGAGATCATCGAGCGGAGCGGCGCCGACGCTACCGCCCGGTGCCCCCGCAGCACGCACCTCGACCACCGCTCCATGCTGCTCGAGGCGCGACCGAATGGCGTCTGCTTGGGACCGGGGGACCTTCTGCGCCAAGAGCGCGGGCGTTCGCTCGGAGAGGTCCTTAGCCTCCTTGAGCCCGAAACCGGTCATAGCCCTCAACTCCTTGATCACTTTTATGTGCTTGTCACCAGAGTTGACCAACACCACGTCGAACCCTCCACTCTCCTGCAGCGCGCCACCGCAATGAGGACAGAAGGCGAAGCTCGCATCGCCGATCTCCTTGCCGCAATGGGGACAGTGCGACACCTGCTGCCTCCCTCTAAGTCGTGACGGTGTCGACTAGCCACAGACCGAAGTAGATGCCTGCGGCAACGGCCGCGAGTTGCCACAGGAGCCAGCCGAGCTTCCGGCGGCTCACGATTTACCTCGAAGGAGGCTCTGCTTGGCAGCCTCGAACTCGATATCGCTGAGCGCGCCCTCTCGGTGCAATGTCGAGAGTCGCTCGAGCTTCGAGACCAGGTGGTCTCCATCGTCGACGGGCGTTGGAGGATCGATCAGCGGGACATCGCTGGATGACCGGGGAGGCCTCGAGCGGCTCGCCACATCGCGCAGCGCTCGCGGCGCGGCGAGGGGTCGATTGAGCAAGTCCACATCGTCGGATTTCGTGAGCCCCTTGATCATCATCGGCAGCACCGCAAGCAGCGGCAGGCCTCCCATCAGGGCGAACAAGATTCCACAGATGAGCCAACCCCACACGGGGCCCTCCCCGATGGGAGGGTTGACCCCGTATTCGAGGAAGTTCCATCCCAGCGACAGGAACAGAGCCGGCCACGCCAGTAACGCGAAGCTCGGCACCTTGTACTTCGACGACTGCCAGATATAGATGCCGAGGAAGATGACGCCTCCCCAGATCCCCCCGATCATGAGCATGGGGACCCCCTCCGGGCACGGGACGCGGATCTCGAACGCCCCTCCCTCGGCGCAAGCGCCTCCGATCTGCATTACGGAGCGCATCCCCATATAGAGCATGGTCATCCCGCATACGACTCCCGCGAGGCTGATGAAGATCAGTACCGCTCCCTTGGCGATCTGGAACGGCGAGAACTCACGGGCTGCGACAGACACAGCGAAAACCTAGCGCAGATGCGCCGTCCGGCCCGCTAGAGCCATGGAGCGAGCTCCGGTCGGTCACCGCCCTGGGTTGTGAGCTCGTCACTGACTTGCCGACCTGAAAGCCATGCCAGCAACGACGCACCCGGCCCGCTGACTACGACATCACCTTTCCCCGCACCTGCCCGGACGCGGAAATCGAGATCGGTGGCAACAAGCTCGCACTCAACGTCGGCGGGAAGGCGCTTGTCGAGAGTGGCGGCAAGGTCAGGGAGGGTCGCTTCGAGGAACGGCTTGGGCCACTGCTCGTAGCTGTAACCAATGTCCAGGTCGACGTGGTGGATCTCGGTCTCCCGCCATCTCGAGAACACGCAGACCCACGCCGGCTGGCCCCCGTGCACGGCGATAACCTGGCGGTCCCAGGTCTCTTCCGATATCGAGTCCCAAGTGTCGAACAGATCGCGTACCGTGTGCTCGACGTCCGCCACCAGGTCGGACGCCGAGCGGTTAGCGCCCGCATCGATATCCGAGGCCCGTCCCGGCTTGCCTCCGACGTACTGCTCCACCTTCTCGCCGCGCTCGGCGCCCTCCAACATGCGTACATGACTCTCCGCATTGCGAGCGATGTGGGTCAGAACATGTCCCCGGGTCCAGCCGGGAAGAGCGCTTGCCCCTCGACAGTCTTCATCCGTCAGTCGCAAAAGGGTGGCGCGCAACAAATCATGAGCCGCCTTGATCTCCGACATGGCCTCAGCAAGCCGATTTCGTTCCACGTCAGCTGAAGTCCTGGATCGTTTCGATGATGGTCTCCGGCGAGTCGCCCTTTACCAGGTGTGCGGATGCGCCCGCGCGGCGCATGATGGTCCCCGTCGCGTCGTCGTCGGGCGAGCTGAAACCGATGACGGGGATCTCTGGGTGCAAGGCTTTGATCCTGCGGGTAGCCTCGATCCCGTCCATCTCCGGAAGCTTCACGTCGATCACTACCAGGTCGGGCTCCAGTGCGTTGACGAGATGAACTGCCATGCGGCCGGTATGGGCCGCGCCGACGACACCGAAGTTGGTGCGCGACTCGATCAAACCCTTGAGACCTCGGACGATCGCGGGATCGTCGTCGATCACGACCGCGCGCTTCGGTTTGGCCTCGGGTTCGGTATCACGGATCATCGCCAGGGAAAACATTAGGGCGGCAAGGCCCAAAACCCCGGCGACCGCCCAGGGAGCCACCTCGGCCAAAGCGGTAAACGGCTCCTGCATCCCTACCAGACTACGGTCGTCCTCTCGATCCGGTTTTTGTTTAGCCTGCGGTGGTGGACGAGCGATCGAGGCGCATAGTCGAAACGATGGGCCGCATCCACGGCGTCTATCCAGGCCATAGGGCGGTTCACGCGAAAGGGCTCTGCTCCCGAGGGACGTTCACCGCCACCCGCGAGGCGGCGTCTCTTTGCACGGCGCCCCATCTCCAAGGCGATGCCATCCCGGTCACAGTGCGACTCTCTAACGGCTCGGGCAAGCCGCTGCGCGCGGATGGGGCACGCACCGAACGAGGGATGGGCGTGAAGTTTCACCTACCCGGCGGCGGTTCGACCGACATCGTCTCGCTGACCCTGCCGGTCTTCTTCGTCCGCAACCCCGACGATTTCCTCGACTTCCTCGAAGCCCAGGTCCCGGATCCGGAGACGGGTCGACCCGATCTGGCGCGCATAGAGGCGTTCGTGCAAGAGCATCCTGAGACCCAGACGGCTTTCGGCTTCTTGATGTTCTCGGAAGCGCCTGCCAGCTTCGCCAACTGCACGTTCTTCGGGATCCATGCCTTCAAGCTGACCGCGCCCGACGGCACCGAGCGCTACGTCAGATATCAGTGGATACCGGATGCAGGGCCGGCAACGCTCTCCGACGACGAGACCCGCGCCTTAGGTCGCGACTATCTAGGCGAGGAGTTCGAACGGCGGGTAAGCGAAGGGCCCGTCGGATACGAACTCTTCTTCCAGGTCGCAAACGAAGAGGACGACCCGACCGATCCGACCGTGCAATGGCCCGAAGAGCGTGAACGGGTAGCCGCCGGCAGGCTCGAGGTCACCGAGCTGTTCGATCCGCCCGATGGGTGCAAAGGCATGGTGTTCGACCCCGGCAACGTGATCGACGGGATCGAGCGATCGAACGACCTCATCCTGCACGCGCGCTCGCCGGCGTATTCAGTTTCCTACGAGCGAAGGTCCTCCGCTTAACGCTAGAAGCGACGCTTGGTGCGGGACCTCATCTGCGAGCGGCGACCGTGCGAGGAGTATGCGAGTGGTGCCGCCGCCAGCTTGAGGCCGTCGGCTTGGAACTCCTCCTTGAGTGCGAGCTGGTGGGCGATCAAGCTCACTTCGGCGAGCTGCGACGGAGCGACGAGTGTGACTCCGGCCCCCGTACGACCCGCTCGAGCGGTACGGCCCACGCGGTGCATGTAGTCCTTGTGATCCTGAGGCGGGTCGTAGTTGATCACGTGAGTGATGTCATCGAGGTCGAGGCCGCGTGCCGCGACGTCGGTCGCAACGAGAACATCGATCTTGCCGGCCGCAAAGGCATCGAGCGTCTTCTGCCGAGCCGGTTGCGTCATATCGCCGTGCATGGCCTTCGCCTTCACGCCCTTGTTCTTCAGGCGGACTTCGAGGCGATCGGCGCCTCGCTTCGTACGGACGAACACCAGAGCCAGCTCCCTCTCCTCCTCGAGGATGGATAGGAGCATGTCGACCTTTGCGTGATCGGCGACCGGGATGAACCGATGATCGGCTTCTTCGATCGCGAGCCTTGTCTCGATGATCTCGTGCTTGACGGCATCGCGCGTGTATGCGCGGGCGGCGTGGCCCGCGACGCCATCGAGCGTTGCCGAGAAGAACATCGTCTGACGATCCTTCTTTAGCAGGCGAACGATGCGGTCGACTTGAGGTTGGAAGCCCATATCGAGCATCCGGTCGGCTTCGTCCAGCACGAGGATCGAGACGCTCTCTAGTGACAACATCCGGCGATTCACCAGGTCGGTGAGGCGGCCGGGGGTTGCTACTACGACATGCGCCTTACGAGCTCGTTCCGCCTGCTTGTCGAGCGATACTCCGCCGAACACAGGCGCTACCCGAAGGTTGCGGGCAGCGGCGATGTCGCGCATCTCCTCGGTGACCTGCACAGCCAGCTCCCGCGTAGGCACGAGAACGAGAGCCGCGGGGCGTTTCATCTCCGAGTTCAGTCGTTCGACGATCGGGATGCCGAAAGCCAGCGTCTTGCCCGAACCGGTCTTGGATTTAGCCAGGACGTCCTTGCCGGCGAGCGCGTCCTCGAGGACGAGGCTCTGGATGGGGAACGGGGTCTTGATACCCCGGCGTTCGAGCGCACTCGCGACAGCCTTCGACGCGCCTAGCTCAGCGAAAGTAGACATTTGTCAGTTCCAACTCCTCTGGTCGGTAGGACCGCTACCGTCAACGGGAGATCAGACCAGCCCGTTTATCCAAAGGGAGAACCGGAAGGAAGATCTCACGAGCGACACCGTGCCGCCCTGGTAGTGCATTACTCATTTACAACAAGCACGCTAACACGTGCATTCCTTACTATTCGGCATCTTCAGGGGCTGAATGGAGTCGGTCCTCCGTCGCCCTTCTGGGTGCGGAGGAACCTTTCAACCTCTTCTCCTATGTTCTCCGCGCCTAGGGCGTTCTCCTCCCCCACGGCGCTCTGCAGGCGTTCCAGATAAGCCTGGGCCTCGGGGTTGTCGGCGAATATGTCCACGAGCGCCTTGGCTTGGGCCGCCGCCTGTTCTTCGAGCTCGCCGGCGCCGATCGTCACCGACAAGTGGGTTTCCACCTTGCGGACGAGCGCTATCGCACCGGCGGCGAAGGCGCCTGCATAGTGAGGCACCTGAGCCCAGAACCCCACCGCGGGGACGCCGCCTTCGGCGAGCTTCCATTCGATCAAGCTCACCGCAGCGGCAGGCACACGCAGCAGGCCGGAAGTTGGGGCCCCTTCGTGCATCAGATCGTCGCTCGACGCTGTCATCATCACGGGTGTTGGGGCCGTGTGAGGAACGGCCGCAGGTATGGCTCCGAGACTTATGTACTCGACAACGCCGAAGCGCTTAACCAGATCCTGTACTCCTGCGGCGAACTCGTTCCATCTGTAGTCCGGTTCCGGTCCCGTCAGCACGAATACATCTCGCTCGGCGAGCTTTCGCCAGATGAGTGCCATAGTCGGCATGACGAATCGTTTCGGCCGTCCGTCCGCGATGTCGAGGATGGGGCGGTGGCTGCGATAGTCGAATAGCGAATCGGGGTCGAACTGCACGACGATCTCGCCGCCCTCCGCGATGTGACGAGCAGCAGTTGTTCCTGCCGCGCCGGCATCGACCCAGTCTTCGAACGACACGATCAAGGCCGGTGCCCGCACATCCTCGGGCTCGAGGATCACTTCGTATGCCATGGCCTCAGCTTAGCCAGCCGGGAAGCCAGTGCCTCCCCTAGAGCGCGGGGCGGCAGGGCTGGTTTCGCAGCGTGCAGGCGGGATAGCCCGTGGGTGCGCTATCTCCATCCAGTAGCGGCAGCGCTATCGAGGATCCGGTGGTGTGGATCGTGTTCAAGGCGGCGTTGGGGAGCAATGCGAATCCCCACAAGTCTGGCTGGACGTGCGGCGCCTCGATGTAGATGCGGATCTTCGAGCCCGTCGCGGAAGGCATGGGCGAAGGGGAAGATCTCGATCGACATCGGCGTGGCCTGCCCGGGAACGAGAGGCTGCACGTCGGTCGTCAGATGGGTTTGGTAAGGCCTCAGCGGATTCGATAGTTCCGCGTCGAGCTTGCGATGGCTGGCTCGCAGCCAGCCCTGTTGCACGAACACTTCCTGTCCATCGGAGCGCACCTCGGTCAAGGTGACCTGGAAGTCGGTGTCGGGCTGCGTCGAGGAGACCATCAAGTCCACCGAGCCTGGCCCCGCAAAGAGCTTGTCGGACTCGAGGGCCGGCGTCTCGAACGTCGCGTAAGTCCCCTCGGGAGGAGTTTCGCTCCACGACCCTTTGGTCTGGTCGGGAAGCTGGCCTGTGAGCTTGTAGCCGCCGCGCGCCTGAGTGCCCACGCCGGGGAGGTAGGCATAGCCGACGGTGCCACCGTCGGCATCCGGTTCCGCACCCAACGTGCCGTCGGAGTTGAAGTGAAGGCGCATCACGCTCTGATTCGGGGGCGGCCACGACGCGTAGGTCTCGGTCCACGCGGGACGCGGTTGCCGCCGGCACCCGTTTCCCAGTTGATCTGGGCCTTGTCGCTCGCCTCGTAGCGCGCCAGGGCCTCCTCGAAAGTCTCGGCGCGCGTCACCGCGGCGCCATCGGGGCCGGTCTCGGTGACCGTGCCGCCCTGATAGCTCGCGGGGATCTCCTGGGCGAGGTAGAAGCGGAGGAAATCGTCGATGTAAGGCAGCACGTCGCTGCCGTAGTACTCACCGTGATCGCCGTTGGTGAACAACGATCGCCAAGTCAACTCAGGCGAGAAACGCTCGGTCAGTTCGGTTGCGCGCGAACCCACTTGTTCGTCCTGCCAGGCTTCGATCAGGAACGTCGGCACTTCGATGTTGTGGGCCCAGTACCAGGGGGACCGCTCCCAGAAGAGGTCGCCATCGAAGTGGTTGTAGAGCGCCTTGACGAAGGGGTTCTGCGGTGGGTTCGCGACGTGATCGACGGTGTTGCGAGAACACGTCTGGTCGAACTCCTGACGGTTGATCTGATCCTCGATCGGGGCCTGGAACGGCTCGTAGATCCGTCCCGCCGACCAACCGGCGGCGAACGTGACGTTCATGATCCCACCGGGATAGGGCACGTCACGGTAAAGATCGCCGAAGACATGGCCGGGAACTATGGCAACGAGACCTTCTGGAGTTTCGACCTCGCCCCCTCGTTGCAATGGTTGGCCGGCCACGAACAACTGCGTGATCCCCGGATATGACTTGCCGACCATCGCGATGCGGCCGTTCGACCAGGACTGCCCAGCGAGGAAATCGATCGCCTCGCGGCCGTCCTCGGCCTGGCGCGGCTCGAAGTAGTCGAAGTCTCCTCCCGAGCACCCGGTCCCGCGGAGGTTCAGTCCGATGACCGCGTAGCCCTCACACGTGAAGTGCCGGTGGAGGCCATCCCAGATGTGGAGGCCCGGCTGATAGCCGGAGTAATCCATGACCGCCGGGTAGGGGCCCGGCCCCGCGATCTCGTCCTTGGGCAGGAAGACCTGATAGTGGAGGGTGGTCGCGTCCGGAGTGCCCTGCGCGACCGGGATGTAGCCGCTCACGCGCTCCTTGGCGCAATCGGGGGGGTTGTCATGGTGGGCCGCAGCGGGGGCCGATAGGTACGTCGGAAGGAGAGCGCCCAGCAGGGCGGCGACGAGCAAGGCACGTAGAACCCGGGACACAGCGGACCTCCGTGAGAAAAGGGATTTCTCACACGATTCGCCGCCTTTGCTCGCTCTCCTGCGAGCCCGGAGGAGCGCCTAGAAGGTGTCCCAGCTATCCCTGGAGAGGAAGAATCCGTGATCACCCTCGTTGCGGCATGTGAGGCCCGATTTTCGGGAGCGGCAGACGATCCCCTTGCGCTTCCACTTCTTCCCGTACTCGAGGATCGGTGAGCTCGAGTCGTAGACCGTGTCGCCGGCGCAGACCGGCCCGGCTTTCCCTTCCACCGGCACGCTCAGCCCCGTCCAATCCCCTTCGCATTGGCCCTTCGGCTCGGGCTTGAGTCCGGACAGGATGTCGCATCGCAGGTCCCCGCCATAGAAGCCGCAGCCGATGTTCTCCGAGGGAGTCCGGAACGTCTTGCTCTTGAGAGGCTCGGCCTTAGCCGGTGGGCCGGCAGTGACCGACATCGCGACGAGCACTGCAGCGATCGTCGCGATCCTGGTCGTTCTTTTCCTCATCGCCTCGCCTCGCCTAGGGCTCGAAGCCCGCGCAGAGCTCAGTAAGACCATTGCTGATGTTCTCGCTCGCCTTTTGGAAACCCGATGACTGGAATTCCTCGCCGATCTCGGCGAACTTCTGGGCATCTTGCGGGCTCGAGTACGTCGACGGGTCGGCAAGATCTATACCTGCCTCTTCGAGATCAGTGAAGAACTGGCGGTAAGCGGTGGCGAGCACTTCGAAATCGGCTCTAAGCTCTTCCGGCGCGGCGTCAACCATTCGATCGAAGGACTCGATGGTGTCCTCGATGTCGCCCGAGCTATTCGGATCGGCGGCTGCGCCAAGGCTCGCGGCGCTCGCGAGGGCGAGACCGATCTCGGCGCAATCTTCGTCCGACAGCTCGCCGAGGGCATCTTCCACGCCCTCCTCGACCGCATCGTCTACTGCGTCCTCGACCGCATCCTCGGCTGCGTCCTGTACCGCTTCACCGGTCGGCTCTGTTTCGTCGTCCCCGCCGCAGGCGCCGAGGGCGAGAGCCACCACGGCAAGAAGAACCATCCACCTGCGAAGTGCCATCGCAGCTACCTCCCGCATCAGGGTCCGAGTCGCCGTCCATCGTAGGGGGGCCGGGTTCGAGTCACCAGGGGGTTGGCGCCGCGATCGCGATTTACGGGCATCATTTCCCAGATGAAGAGTCGTCGGGACATGCTCTCTCGGGGGATCCGATTGATCCGTGTGGCCGTCGCGCTCCTCGCGGTCGCTGCGATGACCGCGTGCGGGGATGACGAGCCCGCCGGCGGTGCTCCCATCGAGATTGATCTGAGGATCAGGCACTCGGCTTTCATCCCGGAGCGTCTCGAGGTCGATGAGGGAGACACGGTTCTCTTCATCGTGCGCAACACCGATCCCATCGCCCACGAGCTGATCGTGGGCGACGAAGAGGTTCAGCAGATCCACGAAGAGGGGACCGAGACGCACCACGGCGCGAAGCCCGGTGAGATCTCCGTCCCCGCCGGCGAGACCCGCACCACGACCTACGAGTTCGACAAGGCCGGGACCCTCATCTACGGCTGCCACCTTCCGGGGCACTACGCCTTCGGCATGAAGGGGACGATCGCCATCGAGGGCTGAGTGCCCCGACACCTCTGCTCGATCGGATTCCTCTGTTACAGCCGCGCAAATTCTCGATGAACAGGGCTTCGACCAAGCAGGTAAAGGCGGCCGGGCCGCCAAATCACGGGTACCGAAGCTCGACGTGATCGCGCACAGGCGCGCAAGGCCACGGAGGTGACATGCGTACGTCCAGGATCGTTCGAGGCGCGCTAGCGCTACTCGCGGGGATCGTTGCCTCCGCCAACCTCCCGATGGGGGCCGCAGCACCGGCCGGCTCACCGATCGCGAACGTTTCCCATCGCGGAGCGTCGGGCTGGGCCCCCGAACACACGCTGGCCGCCTACGACCTCGCCCTAGAGATGGGCGCCGACTTCATCGAACAGGATCTCCAGCAGACCGCCGACGGAGTGCTTGTCGTCCTTCACGATGCCACTCTCGACAGGACGGTTCGGGGCCCGGTCGAGAACTGCGTCGGTCCCGTCAACACGAAGACCCTGGCTCAGATCAAGACCTGCGATGCCGGCTCCTGGTTCAACGAGTCCTACCCCGAGCGCGCCCGGCCCGAGTACGTGGGGTTGAAGGTCCCCACGCTCGAGGAAGTCTTCCAGCGCTACGGCAAGAAGGTGCGGTACTACATCGAGACCAAGAACCCTGAAGTCGCGCCGGGCATGGACGAGGCGCTGGTGGATCTCATCGAGAGATACGGGCTGCGCGAGGGCGCGGTCACGCGCTGGCAAGTGTTGATCCAGTCGTTCTCGCCTGAGAGCCTCATCAAGATCAACGCCCTCGATCCGGCGCTGCCGTTGATCCAACTCGGGCTCGGCGGCGATCAGCAAACGTTGGAGGCCACCTCGCGCTACTCGGTGGGGATCGGTCCTTCATTCGGAGGCGTCACCAAGGAGTTGGTGGATTCCGCCCATGCCCTTTGCCTCGACGTTCATCCCTACACGGTCAACGACGTCGAAGACATGCAGGGCCTCATCGACATGGGCGTCGACGGCATGTTCACGAACTATCCCGACCGTCTCGCCGAGCTCAAGACAGGAGGGCACTACTCGGCCGCGCGCGCCGCCGCCGAGTTCCGGCAATGTCGCGACGATTTCCCTCTCAAGGAGAAGGGCGGCGAACTTCAGCACTTCGTCGGTGCGCTCCACGAGCACTCGGCCTACTCGGATGGGTACCCGGGATCGCGCCCTGCGGACTACCTCGCCTCCGGGAAGTCGTTTGGGTTGGACTTCATGGGAGGCAGCGAACACTCCGACAACCTCGGCGTGCCGTTCGTCTTGAACGAGGAGTGCTTGACGCCGGCCATCGCTTCGTGCGCGATCGCCGACGACGACAACGCGATGGACTCTTTCCGGAAGTGGGATGCGATCCAAGAACAATCGGCCGCCGCCACGGATGAGGACTTCACGGCGTTCCGGGGCTTCGAGTGGAGCTCGGACCGCAACGGCCACATCAACGTCTACTTCTCGGACAACTACACGTCGGACAAGACCGATGGAGGGAACGCCTCGCTCGAGACCTTCTACCGGTGGCTGCGCACGCCGGTGGACATGGAAGGCGGGTCCGATGGGATCGCCGTGTTCAACCATCCCGGGGGCAAGAAGCTCCACGACTCCGACCCCGCGGTCAACTGGAACAACTTTGCTTATGTGCCTTCTCTGGACTATCGCTTCGTCGGGCTCGAGGTCTACAACCGTACGCGCAACTACGACCCCTACTTCGTGCAAGCCCTCGATAGGGGCTGGCACGTTGGAGCCGTCGGCGCCGAGGACCTGGGTCACGTTCGAGAAGACCAATGGGGGGCACCCGAGTACGCCAAAACGGTGATCATCGCCGAGGACAACGACGCACCCTCGCTGCATGAAGCGATGCTGGCCCGGCGCTTCTACGCCATCCTGGACCCCGCCGTCCGGATCGAGATGGACGCCGACGGCGAGCCGATGGGTTCCCGGATCCTTCGGGCACCGGGAGAGAACGTGACCATATCGGCGACCGTGCCGGGCGCTTACTCGACAGAGCTCGTAACCGGGGGTGGCCAGATCGTGGCCACAGGGAGCGGCAGCAGCTCCAAGCTTCATTACAAAGCACTCGCCACCAAGGATGAGGCCTGGTACTTCGTCCGGGTGATAGACGCAGGCGGCCAGGTCGTCGGCTACTCGTCCCCCGTGTGGATCACCGCCGACGCCGTCCTGGACTGAACTTCAACTTCTCGTGAACTCGCGCTCCGCCGGCAGGGTTTGGCTTGTATCGCAAGAACGTTTCACCCATCAACAGATTCGACAGACCTAGGAGGTAGCGGTGGCCAAGTTGAACAGAAGGCGTTTCCTCAAGGGGGCAGCCATGGGCGGCGGGGCCGCCGCGCTTGCCACGGTCGCCCCGGGCCCGGTTTGGGCGCAGAGCAGCGATGACGGTGGCGAGGCGCCCCGGAGCTATGAGGTCCCGCCGAGCACCCTTCCTTCGAACCCCGCCGAATGCCCGATCGAGCACATCGGGCTCGTGATGATGGAGAACCGCTCCTACGACCATTACCTCGGGTGGCTCGAGAACGGGCGGGGTCACCTCGCCATGGGCTTGGACCTGTCCTATCCCGATCCCGATAACCCCGGTGCCTTCGGTAAGCCGACTCATTGGGCCCCCAAGTACCGGCGCGAGGCTGAGCATCCGGACCCGGGACACGGGTGGGGAGCCGGGAGAGACCAATTGCAGAACGGCTTCCTCGCAGGAAGCAACGACGAGTACGCGCTGGGCTACTACCTCGCCGAAGACATCCCGATCTACGCGCAGTTGGTACGCCAGTTCACCGTCTTCGACCAGTATCACGCCGCCGTGCTCGGGCCCACGTATCCAAACCGCTGGTACCAACACGCGGCCCAGTGCGCCGGGCTCAAGAGCAACGTGTTCCCGCCCCAGACCAACGCACCCACCGGGTTCGAATGGCCCACGATCTGGGACCGCCTCGAGGCTGCCGGAGTTTCGTGGACCTACTACTTCGTAGACCTGCCCTTCACCGCCATGTGGGGGCGGAGACTGGTGCACAGGACGCGTCCGATCGCCCAGTACTTCGAGGACGCGGCGTCGGGCAACCTTCCCAAGGTGTTCTTCATCGATCCCGGGTTCCTCGGCAATCACCGCACCGACGATCATCCCGGCGGCGCCGACATGCGCACATCACAAGCCTTCGTCAACAACCTCGTACAAGCGTTCATCGACTCGAGTGCGTGGCCAAAAGGAGCGTTCTTCATCAATTACGACGAGTGGGGCGGCTTCTTCGACCACGTCACTCCTCCGCGGGTCCCCGACGACCGCGCCAGCGACGACATCAACGAAGACTTCTCGCAAGTCGGCTTCCGCGTCCCGTGCGTCGGCATATCGCCGTACTCACGCAAGGGCTACGTCCACTACGACGGGCCGTACGAGCACACCTCGATACTGAAATTCATCGAGTACCGCTACGGTCTCGAGGCGCTGACGACGCGCGACGCCAACTCAAAGAACATCGGCGAGGCGTTCGATTACACACAAGCCCCGCGGATCGAGTTCGGGATCGAGCAGGTAGAGACCCCGACCCTGTTCTTCTCATCGGGCTCCGAGGCCGAGCCGCCGGTCGACGACTTCCAGCGTCTCGCACAGTCGGGCTATCTCGAGTCGGTCGGCTACAAGGTAGGCAGCCCCGATTGGGCATCGCTGTTCGGCAACGCCCCGGTTGCAGCGTCACCTGGCTCCGGAGGAGTGCTGCTCGGCAAGTAGTCGGCGATACCCGCCACGGTCAAGAAGCGTCGAACCAACTCCCGGCCGGCCAAAGCCTGCTCTTCAATGTGTTGGTCGGCTTGCGCCATGAGCTCCTTGTCTGAGGCGCCCCAATCGTCGGTCATCGCCTGGGGACCGATCTCTTTCAGCCAGCCGTGGAGGATCTTGGTATCGACCTCGAAGTGGAATTGGATCGCGTAGGCGTTGTCTCCATAGCGAAATGCTTGGTGCAGCCCGCTTGTGGCACTCGTGGCAAGGGCCGTCGCCTGATCCGGAACCGCGAACGTGTCCTCGTGGAACTGCAGCACCGGTAGGCCAGACGTAAAGGGTGCGATCACGGGATCGTGGGCGCCCGCCGAGGTCGGCTCTATGCCAGCAAAGAAGGCATTCCGTTGGGTGGCACGGTGTACGCCGGCTCCTAAAACACGCGCCATCATCTGTGAGCCCAGACAGACGCCAAGGGTAGGGAGTCCTTGCTCGAGGGCATCGGACATCAGGGCACGACTGCGAGCGAGAAAGGGAAAGGCATCGATCCGGTCAACGTTCATCGTCCCGCCCATGACGATCAGAGCCCCCAACTCATTTGCCTCGGGCCAGTCATCCCGCTGCCACGCGTCGAAGACGAAGTGTTCGACTCTCGTGGCTAGTAGAACGTCGGAGATCAAGCCCGGCGGCACGGAATCCTCGTGTTGCACGATCGCTATCGGGAGCACGACGCGATGGTATTGGGAACTTCGGCCCCCTAGACACGGACCGCTTCACCCACTAGAACTGAAGCCGTCCCCTAGGCTTGGAGGTAGCCGATGACGAGCGTGGCGAGAGCTCTGGTCGAGAAGCACTACGAGGGGTTCGGCGAGGCCGATATGGAGTTGTCGCTGAGTGTCCACGCCGACGACGTGCAGGCCACCGTGCCAGGCGCCGGCACTCTTAACGGCAATGCGGCGTTCGCAGAATTCTCGAAGCCTTTCATGGCGGGGTTCCCCGACGCCAAGGTCCATGTCGAGGACATGATCGAGGCCGGGGATGTCGTCGTCGTAGAGGGACGCTTCACGGGCGAGAACACTGGGCCGCTTGCGACCCCTCAAGGCGAGCTCCCGCCCACCGGCCGCTCGATCGATCTCCGCTTCGCGGATGTCTTCCGAGTCAGGGATGGGAAGGTCGTCGTCCACAACATCTACTTCGACCAGATGGAGTTCATGCAGCAACTCGGGCTCATGCCCGGCCCAGAAGCCTAGGTCGGTGGGCTAGGTGCCGCTCGCTGAGAAGTGCATGTAGTCCTTGGCCGAGCTCCAGTAACCGCCCCAGCCCCAGCCCTGCCTCTCGAACGCCCGCACCGTCTTGCCGCCGGTGTGGATCATGCCTTTCCTGTGCCGGGAGCGGTCCTTGTACGGCTTGCCTTTGCGAGGACGAACGCTCCCATCGCTCGACACGTAGGGGTTCTCGACGGGGTTGATGTCGATCGCCCGACCGTAGGCGTGCTGGGACCATCTCGTCGTCCCTGAAACGAACCGGCAGTTGAAAGCGGAGGTGTTGTCGGCGCGGATCATCCGACGGTCGTCGCTGTCGTATCGATCGGCCAGCCACATCTTGCGGATCTTGAAATCGTTCCGGTACATCGCCCGTAAGGCTTCCAGCATTGCCTTCACCGCGTCCTTGTGCACGATCAGCCGGCCCATGTGGGCCTCACCATCAAACCCGTTGTAGCTGACGCGGATGAACCGGAGATGCCGGAGGGGAACCGGGCAACCCTTATGCCATGAATTGCCGATCATCCGTTCCTTGACGTCCGGCGGGATCCGAGAGACCTCTGCCTTGAACCCATCGGTTTTCTTGGCCGCCGGGGCGGGAGTCACCAGCGAAGTCACGAGTGCCGCCACCAGTGCGATCGCCGATGCGTAGCCGGCTCTAGGGCCTTTCACCTCGCCAGCGTATCGTCGGCATGTGGTCACGATCGAAGACGTGCGGGAGATTGCCCTCACCCTTCCCCGCTCCTACGAAGCGCTCGTGCGCGACCGGGTGAAGTTCCGGGTCGGGCGGATCGTATGGCTTGCCTTCTCGCGTGATGAAACGCTCATGGGTTTCGCTTTCCCCAAAGAGGAACGGGTCGCGTTGATCGCCTCGGAACCCGAAAAGTTCATAATGCCCAAACCTTCCGACCAACGCTACAACTGGGTCGTCGTCCGTCTCGAAGCCATCGACGAAGCCGAGATGAGCGAGATCGTTCTCGACGCGTGGCGGATGGTCGTCCCCAAGCGGGTTGCCGCCGAGTACGCCGATCAAACCGAAAGAAAAGCGTAGGTCACCTGTACATCGCGGTCGGCTGCGACGCCGTTTGCTTGCAGGGCTTGCTTGTAGAGCTCCAGTTGGTCGGCCTTGTCGGGGGCCGACTCGAAACGCTTGCCGGTCTTGAAGTCGACGATCTCCAGACCCCCGTTATCGGTTTCGTAGACGGCATCGATGCGGCCGCGCACGATCTGGTCGCCTCGGCGGAGGGTGAAGGGAAGCTCGACCATGGGTTCGCCGGACGGGAGCCGCGCGATCGTCCGTGCTCCGTAGCTCTTTTCGAAGGCTTCCAGCATCTTGTCTATCCGGCCGGGCTCGATCGTCTCGCCCGGCTCGTCCAACTCGGTCTCGTCCGGGAATGCCGAGAACGCGGCCGCTTCGGCCGGCGGTTCCTCCAGCCCCTCGGCCCGGGCCCGGCTGAGCTCTTCGATCAGACGGTGCACCTCGGTGCCTATCCGGCGCGCCGGAGTGGGGCGCTGGGGTAAGGGGCGTGCGAGATCCCAGGCGCTCAGGTTCTCGTTCTCCAGCGCGACGAATGAGGTCGCGCTGATGATGTCCGGCACCTTGGGGGACGGGGGCGCAGCCGGTTTGGCTGCGGCGGCGATCACGTCGAGATCTCGAGCATGGTCTGCGATAAGCGACTCCGCTTCGGCTCGGTCGCTGGCCGAAAGCGCCGATAGCAACTGGTCGACCGGGACGTCCCCGCCGACGACTGCATCGGACGTCGATCCGAAGCCATCCGGGAACAACGCGTCGTCGATGCCGGCCCTTGCTACCGGTGGCCACAAACGCCGATGCTCCATAGCACCGAACATCGGGTTCTCCGCCGGTTCCTCGTCCTTGCGGACGACGTCGACCAAACCTCGCTCGGTGAGATCGGCCACTTCGGTCCAGAAGGGGCTAGGGCCTTTCGCCTGCTTGTCCCGTCCGTACCACCATGACGCGGTCACCGCCAACCGCTGCTTGGCACGGGTAAGCGCAACATAGAACAAGCGACGCTCGTCCTCGACGACGCGCTCCTTCACCGCCTTCTGGAACTTGCCGAGGTTGCCTTCGAACCGGGGCAGATGCTCGGCATCCTCTCTTACCTCATACGGAAGCTCGGAATAGCTGGTGAGCGGGTTGCTCGCGCGCGTGTTGGGGAAGATCGAATACACAGCGTCGCCTTGCCTATTGATGCGGGAGGCCACGCTCGGAACGAAGACACATTCGAACTCGAGCCCCTTGGCCGAGTGGACGGTCATCAGCTTCACCGAGTCCTGGTCTGCCGGCTGCGTCGCCTCGAGCGTTTCTTCGGCCTGCTCGGCAGCGTCCAGGTAATTGATGAAGCTTCGGAGGGTGGGCGATTCCCCCTCGACCGGAGCGAAGCTCGCAACCTGATCGAGGAAGTTGCTGATGTTCTGCTTGGCTGCTCCGGCCGTGCGCGCGTTCGACGACTCGAGGGCGTCCCATATCCCCGCCGTGCGGAGGATCTCTTGCACGAGCTCGAGCAGCGGCGCGTTGCTCCGTTTGCGCAGGGCTCCCAGCATTGCCCCGAAAGCCTTCAGCCGCCGGCGGGTCTCGTCACCGAGTCCCTCGATCTCGTCGACGTGGCTCAGCGCCTCCACCAGCGCGAATCCGACGTCGCCCGGCGCCAGGTCGCGCGCTCGTTCCTCGTCTCCTTCGGCGAGCTTCAGTCGGAAGTCGTAGTTCCGCGAGGCCGCCCAGCGCGCCAGCAGAGACAGATCGCGATAGTGGACGCGCCAGCGGGGGCCGAGCAACAAGCGACCGAGCCAGCGATTTGCCCCGGGCTTGGTTTCGAGGGCCCGGAGCCACGACACGACCTCGATCACCTCGGGAGTCTTGAGCAGGCCACCGAGTCCGATCACCTCGACCGGGATCTCCTTCTCTTCGAGCTCTTGCAGAAGCATGTCCATCGCAGCCTTGCGTCGCACGAGGATCGCGATGTCCTTCCATGCAACCGGCGCGCGTCCCTCGGCGGTGGGCTCGTCGTGAAGGCGCTCGCACTGTTCGGCGATCCATGCACACTCCGCTCGCTCGTCGGAGAAGAGCGCGCTTGCGACTCGTCCTTCTCCGTTCTCGGGCTGGGAGCGCAAGGGCAAGCCCGGTCGACGGGAAACGTCGATCTTGTCCACCACGGCGTTTGCAACATCGAGGATCCTCGATCCCGAACGGAAGTTCTCGCTCAACGAGACGGGCTCGTACAGGGCCCCGTCCCGCCGCGGGAAGTCGGACGGGAAACCGATGAGGTTGTACATGGTCGCTCCCCGCCACGCAAAGATCGCCTGGCGTGCGTCGCCCACAGCCGTCACCGCTCCCTCCGGGGGAATCAAAGCCTGCAGCAAGCGGCGTTGTGCGACGTTCGTGTCCTGGTACTCGTCGAGCAGCACGAAGGGGTAACGGTCGCGGTACCCGGAGCACACCTCGGGGTTTGCCTCCAGGACCTCGACGGCCTTCGTCACTTGATCCCCGAAGTCGA
The DNA here is from genome assembly GCA_963786155.1 of uncultured Actinomycetes bacterium. GTDB lineage: Bacteria > Actinomycetota > CADDZG01 > CADDZG01 > WHSQ01 > CAWAXW01. Next base: position 2,088,149 of record CAWAXW010000006.1, read on the forward strand.
TGCGTGAAGTCTGTCGCTTGGCCTCGATGTAGGCAGCCACGGCCCGCACCAGCTCCTTGCGCTTGGCTGCCGACTCTCGCACCATGTCCTCGGCGTTCTTGAGGCTGAGGATGCGATCGGCCGCCGCGTCGATATCGGCCAGGTTGGTCATGTGGTGGCTCACCGCTTCGGCAAGACCCAACGCCGAGCCGACGACGTAAGCCGAACGGATCTCTAGCGCCTCGAATGGAGGAAGGTCGTCGATGCATGAGAGCACGAGCTGCCAACGCTGCGCGTCGCTGAGAAGCCCCGCCTCCGGTTCGACTCCAACAAGCAGCCCATGGTCACGCACGATGCCCGCCGCAAAGGCGTTGTAGGTGAACACCGAGACGTCCTCGCCCGAGTCATCATGGATTTGCTCGAGCGCAAGCCTCACTCGATCGAGAAGCTCTTGAGCAGCCTTCGTCGTGAACGTAAGCCCGAGGATCTGGCTCGGCGAGAAGGGGTGGTTCTCGAGCGCCCACGCGACGCGTGCCGCCATGACGGCGGTCTTCCCAGAGCCCGCCCCGGCGATAAGGCAAAGGGGTTCGAGAGGATGGCTGATCGCTCGCCATTGCTCGTCTGTGGGCTCGTAACCCTTGAGAGCGGCGCGTATGGCGGCGCTGTTCCGGACGCTCATGCTGGCAATTCCTTGCCCTCGGACCAGAGCGGGCACAGCGGCTTGAACTTGCACCATCTGCAGTTCGCCTCGGGATTGGGGCGGAAGTCCTCGGCCAGCACTCCTTCGATCAGCACCGGCAGGCGCTCCAAGGCGGTTTCTGCTTCCTCGGGCGTTTGGCAGCGCTTGGCGACATCGCCGCGCGACATGGATGCGCCCGGATAGATCAGCTGCATCGACGTGGGCGACCCGAGTGCCGCGATCTCCGGATCGTTGCGAGAAGCGAGGTAGTAGATCGCGAGTTGAAGCGATTGGCGTGCCTCATCCCAATCGACCGGGCTGCGCGAGGTCTTGTAGTCGGACACGATCAGGTTCTTGCCGACCTTGTCGATGCGATCGATGCGTCCGGTTACTCGATGACCATCGAGCTCGACCTTGAAGGAGGTCTCCGCAACGGCTGCCTCCCCCGGTTTCAGGAATGCGATGTAGCGATCGATCATGATCTCGCCGTCTCGGCGGAACTGGCGGGCGATCGCCTTGTTGGGGAAGACGTCCTCGTCGAAGAGCTGCCAGTAGCGCGCCACGACCTGTTCCTTGTTGTTGAGCACGCCGGTTTCGATCTTCTTCGAAAATCGTGTGTACCCACGAGCCGAAGAACATGTTGTGACTGGTGTCTGGATCGAAACCCAGAACGACCGAGAACAGATACTGAAGCCCGCAGTTGTCGTACGTGGAGATCCTCGAATAGCTGGTGCGTAGCTTGTCGAGAGGCAGGTCGTCGTCTGGGTCCGCCTGCTGGATGCGGATGGCCGGGGCCCCCTCCGTCCAGTCCCAGCGCCACCACCACTCGGCCGGCTGTGCCGTGGAGCAGCCGGGATCGAGCTCGCACACCTTCTTGACACCGGCGAGCGCGGCGATGCGCTCCGCCGGCGAGGCGTCAACGTTCGCAAGGGTGCGCCTATAGCGGGCCGCTGCTTCCGAGAACGTGAGCGGGGCAGATTCCTCGGGAGCTTCGATGTCGGGTATGGAGCCGGTCAGCTCGCCGATGAAGCGACTCGGTTCGCCCCGGCGAGTCGGCCCCGGCGAAGTCGTAACGATGCAACGCGTCGTTGCCCGCGTCGTTGCAATGTAGAAGACGCGTCGGTCTTCCATCTCGTTCTTACGAGCTCGTGCGACCGCGTCGGTCTCGTCCAAGAAATAGGAATCGAAGAGCCCGGTGGCGCGCCTTCCCTTGGGGATGGCTCCGTCGACGACACCGGCAACCGCGACGACGGCCCACTCCTTACCTTTCGCGCCGTGGAACGAGACGACGCTCACTCCCCCTCCGGCTCGCTCGGGTGGGAGCCACGGATCCGATCCGAAGTCGGCACGCTCCATGGACTTGATGTAGTCGCCCAGGGTCCCCTGGCCCCGCCTTCGTTCGACGTATCGTCCGAGCGCTCTGGAGAACGCGACCAAAGCGTCGAGGTCACGGTGCGCGGGATCGTCGAGGTTCGCCTTCGCCTTCTCGACCAGAGCGCTGCAATAACTGGACCGGTCCCACACGACCCAGAATGCTTCGTCCGCCGGAGCGTCCTTCTTGGCCCGGAGGAGGTCACGCAACTCGTGTAACTCCGTGAGCTTTTCCAGCGCCTCGGGGTCCAGCTCCGGCGGCCTCTCGACCACTTGGGTGAGGGTTGCGTTGTGGATCCGCGCAAGTCGTTCGAGCTCGCGCACGACCACATCGTTCACATCGATGAGGGGCGAACGTAGCAACGTCGCCATGCGGTCGGGGTCGGGCTCCGCCGCGAAGGCGTACATAGCGAGATCCGCGAACGTGCGCACGACGGGCTCTCGTCCCAAGGGCCGGTCGGGGGCACTGATCGAGAACGGGACTTCGAAGTTGTCCAGCGAGCGAGACAGTGGGGGGAGCATCGAGCGAGCGGACGTGAGAAGGATCGCCATGTCCTCGTACGGGATCTTGTCCTCGAGATGTGCGAGGCGAAGCATCCGTGCGATGGCCTCGGTCTCCGTCGCCAGCGAACCGAATCGCCGCACCTCGAGACTCGCCGAGCCCGTGAAGTCAGTCGCCCTGTGGTCGCGCGGGCCGTTGCGCTCGATCAGCGTCGTCAGCCGCTCGCCGAAGGCTTCGCTCGCCCGGTAGTTGGTGGCCAGAGTGATCGTCTCGTGGGTGCCAAACTCCTTCGAGAAATCATCGATCCACTCCGGCTCGGCCCCCCGGAAGGTTTCGATCGCCGAATCGGGATCGCCGGCAAGCACCAGCGAGCGCCCTTCCGTCGCCTGGCCGCCCAGGAAATAGAGGATCCGCTGTTGGACGAGCGCCAGCTCCTGCCCGTCGTCGACGAGCAGGTGAGTGAAGCGGTCATGGAGCGATTCGCGCACGTCCTCGTAGCGCGCCAGCAGATCGGCCCCCTCGGAAAGGAGCGTGGGGTAATCGATCCGCGAGCGAGAACGCATTCGCACGCGGTGGGCCTTGAAGAACCGGACGAGATCGCCCCAAGCGGGACGAGTGTTCGTCAGGGCGGCAAGGTCCGAATCGTCGAGCAAGCGCTGCTCTGCCCGGATACAGAAGTCGACCACCTCGTCGACGAACCCGCGGTTGCCGAGGAGATGCCGGTGATGGGGCCAGTTGGCCGCGCTCTCCTCGGCGAGCTCATCGCGGATCGTGCCCCACTGCTCGGGGGAGGTGAGCAGGACGGGGGGCTCGGAATAGCCGAGCAGGTCGTAGTGACGAGTCACGAGATGGTGCGCGAGTCCGTGCCAGGTATAGACCGGGACGTCGATCAGCGCCTCGAACCCCTCCTCGAACAGCAATCGCCTGGCCAGTCGATCCCGCAGCGCGATCTTGGAAGCCCGGTTCGCTACGAGGAAGAGCACCCGGTCCGGCGAGCAACCTTCGGCCTTGGATAGAGCCACGAAACGCTCGACCAATGTCGTGGTCTTGCCCGTACCGGGGCTCCCGAGCGCGAGCAGGGGCCCGGCCACGTGCCCAACGACGCCGGCTTGATCTACATCGAGAACGATCCGTTCCGCCATATGAGCCACGGTAGACCAGCACTACGACACTTTTGAGACCGAGCCCACAGAAAGCTTCGCGATCTGGTTCGTCAGCAGGTTCACGTTCTGAGCTTGAAGGACTTGCTCCGGCCCGGAAGGGCAACGTCTCCGTCCGCGGGCACGAACCTGATCGCGAACAGACCCCGGCCGAGGGTGAAGCTGAACCGACCGCTGCGCGGCACGCCTGACGTCGCAGCGAGGCGATTGCCGGTGGCCGTGATCCGACGCAGGTAGACGGTACCGGGGGTCTTGGGCGCTACGCGACCCAGGACCTTCACGCTGCCGTTGGAAAGCTCATCGGTTCGTACCCTCACCCTGGACTTGACACGGACGTCGACAGGATCGGAGTTCGCGGAGGAGCATCCGAAACCACCTTTGAGGGCCGCTATGAACTTGCTGTTGCGCGACACGTCGAGCCTGATCTCAAATGTCCCGTCGGGTCTTAGGGTCGTGGAGCCGGCGTCGTCATACTCCTCATCGCCTGCGATCGAAGCACCAATGAATACGTTCTCACCTCGCTTGACGCACTTGGGATCAGCGGCAAAGACGCTGCCGCTCAAGGTCACGCCTCGACCCGAGCGGACTTGCGAACGCGCGGTGGTCAACGAGAGGGAGCGATCAGGCGAGCCCGGGTTAGGAGTCGGCTGGGGGCCCGGCCCGGTGGCTGTTGGAGTGGGCGAACTCGTGGGGGGAGGCTTTGGACTGGCCGACGAGCTGGGCGAGCTCGAAGGCCTGGGGCTGGACTTCGGCGACACGGATGGTGTCGGGCTGATCGTCCCCCCCGGGGATGCAGTGGGTGTGGTCGGGGGGGCCGGAGGAGCCGCGGCCGTCCAGGTGATGAGCACGTCTTCTTCGTTGGGCCCCTCTCCCGGGCACTGCTGGGCCCCGCAGAACGGGCTCTCTCCGGGGTCGAATACCCCGCCTCCCTCGAAGACCCCGAGGCGCGTTACCCCGGCCACCGCCGGCGAGGCGGATCTGATCGTCACGATCGCGGTGCCGTCATCGTCGGTGAAAGCCCCGACGCTCTGGGGGCCCATCCCATCGTCGAGCTCGGACTCGCGTTCGGTCGGCAGTCCGTTCGCGTTGGGGATGAAGATGTCTACCTGGGTTCCGTCGGCATCGTGATCCTCGCTCTCGACGGTCCAAAGATCTCCACACCGGAGGCCGGGCTCCCCAGGCAGCCATCCGATTCACCGTTCGAGATCGGCGTGCCGTGCGTGGCGGTCACGTGTAGCAACACTTCCTCGTTGCCGGCAGCTTGCAAGCTGCTCGGATCGACATCAACACATCCGACGAAGTGGCTGGGATTGAAGATGACGACCTCCATCCCCGATCCGCTCGCGCCCGCGCTTGCATCAAACGTAGTCAAGTTCGATGGACCCGCTCCCGACGTTCGGTCCGAAATGCCGAATCCGTTGAAGATCTCGCGCTTCGCAGGATGATTGAGGGCCTCGGTCACATCAAGCGCAACGAGGCCCGCGCCCCTCACTTCCGCGGTGAACGCCGGTGCCGCCTCGACCTGCGGTTCGTAACCGGTTCGGACGCTCCGCGCATTCGCTCCAGCGAAGGGCGCCTGGGTCGGCGGAGGAGGAGCGCCGGTGCAATCGTTTGCCCCCTGGTTCCAATCGCCCGACACCACTTGGTGGAGTCCGAGGAGACCCGGAGTGGCTGCCGTGTAAGGCGAAGTCTTCACGTTCAGCAGCACACGAGCGGCGAAGACGTCGAACGAAGGCCGCGGTGGGTAGAGCGACCATCCGTAGTCGTCCGCGAAGATGAAGTCATTGTCCACATACGACGAGACGGAACCGTCGCGGCTCAGCTTCAGCTCGGGGCAGGCTCCATGGTTGGTGTCCTTCGACTCACGGTCGTCGACGAATGTCGCATCGTTGAACCTCTGATTTACCTTCTCCAGTCCCCGAACCACGATCTGCGCGGTCGGTAATCCCGCCCCAGTCGCCTGCACGGTAAGAGTGGGGGCCAAGTTGTCCCCGGGCAGCCAGTCGACGCTTAGGTCTATCAAGCGTGACTCGCCGGGCGGGAGCGTTCCGAGGACCCAGGTGCAGACCTTCCCTTCGCCTGCCCCGGCGACACAATCGGGTGAACCGCTTGGGGCCGGGGAGCTCGAAGCGAAGGTAACTCCCTGCGGGATCGGAGCGGAGGCCTCAACCCCTTCCGCGTCGGCCGCCGTCGGGTTCGCAACGGTGATCCGATAGGTCGCGCCCGAGAAATCCGCATCGGTGACATCGCCCGCGACCGTGATCAGGGGGTCGGGATCGGCGGGCGCTTCAGCACGCGCGATCGAAGCGTCGTCAGCATGACGATCCGTTGCCGGATCGCAGACGGCCCCACCCGCGTAGCCGGGATCGAAGGCCTGTGCTAGCGGCGGTACGGCGTAGCCGCCCTCGGGATCGCCTATCCCGAACAGCTGCGCAACCGTCGGGGCGACGGACATGTTGCCCGGACCCTCGTCGGGTACCGCGAACAGTGGGTTCCTGTCCGGGTCGTAGACGAGCGGTCCGTCGACCGTCGCACCGTTGTCGGCAAGGTTCGGGTGACCGCCCGAGACCATCAACGTCGAGCGCTGGGTGATGGGATGCGCGTGGTTCCCGGGCAGAGGGTTCTGATGGTTCGTGTCGTCAACGTGCCATCCGGGCTGAGCGAACACCATGATGTCCGGAGCGTTGGGATGATCGAGTCCCATCTCTTTCATGCTTGCGTAGCTCCGACCCGGCACCGGCTCTTTGGTCGCAACGAATTCGACGCCCGCGCCTCTCGACAGGATGTCCGCAACTTTGGGGATCTCCGGCTTCGCATAGACGTAGACGAATCCCGCTCCCCCGCTGCCGACGACGGCGACGTGGGAACGCTTGCCCTCGGTGTTGTTGATGTAACCGTGGGGGCTCAGAAGGCTGGTCGGGTCGACCCGGTTGCTCTGCGGACCCCAGTCCATCCCGTGATCTGAGTTGATGATCAGCACGGTCTCGTCCCACACACCTTTAGCTTTGAGGTCGTCGATGAACAGCCCGATGCGCTCGTCCGTTGCTTGGAGCGCAGCTCGTCGCGCCGCGCTCAGACCGCTTGGAGCCGCTATCCCCGTCTGATCCGCGTGCCCCGATCTATCGACATCGCCGAGATTGACGAACGCGAACTGGGGACGGTCGGGGTGCTCCGTATCCTGTTCATCAACCCACTGTGTGAACGCATCCATGGTCACGGCATCGAAGATGTGATCCGACTGCGGGATGTAAGCCGGGGCCTTCCAATGGAAGTCGGCGCCCCGTTGACGGACCGGATCGGCGGGATTAGCCGATTCCCCTTCGAACACGCCGTGCAGGTATGTCTTGGACATGACCGTCGCTGTTGAGATCCCCCCGTCGTCCACGCAGGCTTTCTCGAGGCGCGTGATCAGCGTCTCTCTCTCGAGGAGGACCGGCTTGTCCATGTAATGGCGAGTGCGCTTCTCGCTGTTAATGATCTGGGGTGTGTAGAACTGATTGCCGACCACCCCCGAGTCCTCCGGGAGCACGCCGGTCATCATCGCGACGTGGTTCGGCAGGGTCTCCGCCGGGAAGACCGCTCGGGCCTGGTCGTACCAGGTCCCCGCCCCCCGCAGTTCGTTGAGGTTGGGCGTCAGCGGCCCCACTTCGTCCGGCTTGAGCCCGTCGATCGTAATCACATAGACCCGCAGGGGGCCGTCGCCTTGGGCCATCGCTGAGGTCACTCCGGCGAGGCTGGCGAAAAGGGCGGCGGTCAGGCAGACCATGCCGACCCGTGTACCGGTCGAGGCGCGCGTCATCGAGAACCTCCTGCAAAGGAAAGGAAACCTGCCCACTACTTCAACGGATAATGCTCGCTCTCCTGGGTCGGAGGCGTGAAGGTTGAGTGAACTCGTATCGGTGGCCCAATTGGCTCAGGCGTCGAGGGGGGCTACGCCGAAGCCCACCGCGAAGCGACGACACCAGATGACCGCGCTCACGTAACGATCGAGGTCGACGTCGTCCGGCACCTCGTAGTTCTGGTCGCCGATGTTGCCTTTCAGCGAGCCCAGGTCTACGTAGCGTTCTCCGTAGGCATACCAGTCGTCTCCGGCCGGGACCTCCGAGAGGTACACGCGCAGATCGGGACCATTCGAAGTCTCGAGATTCTCGAAGCGCAAGAAAACCCGTCCATCGGGGAGCTCGAGGAGCTTCGCCTGGCCCGATGTCGAGTGTTCGAGGCTTCGGAAGGAATCCGGCCGCCAGGGTGCTCGGGCCCTCCGGTTGCTTCGGCGGCGGCGGCTTGCGCTTGGTCTCGCCGCTCGGCGACTCCAGGTCCTCGGCCGAGGGTTCGACGACCGCCACCACCTCGGGGACGGCTTCGTCGACCCGTTCGTCGATGAACAGCTTGTGGGGTTCGAACCAGACGATGCCGGCGGCCAGCAGTACCGCCCCAACCGTGGCGATGATCAAGACAAGCTTGCGGCGGCGCCGAACGAAGCTCGCAAGGCCCATCACACCATCATGCGGCTATCCTGCAGCTAATGGGTAGCGCGGATCTCGACCTAGAAACCGTCGATCACCTTCTTTCGAGCACGCGCAGCGTTCGCAAGCGGCTCGACCTCACTCGACCCGTCCCTCGCGAAGTGATCGTGGAATGCCTTCGGCTCGCGGTACAGGCCCCCACCGGCTCGAACATGCAGAGCTGGCGATGGATGGTAGTGACGGATGCCGGAAAGAGAGCGGCGCTCGCCGACATCTACAAGCGTGCGATGGAGCTCTACATCGGGTTCGGGCGAGCGGCACTCGACCCGAGCAACAAGCAGATGACGCGCGTCATCGAGTCCACCGAATACCTCATCGACAACCTCGCCGACGTTCCCGTGCACGTGATCCCGTGCATCCTGAATCGCCCGGAAGACGGGGGCCGGATGCTGGCGGGGCTGGGCTACGACGTCGAGCCGTGGTGCAACGTCGCCGCCTCCGGCTTCTACGGATCCATCTGGCCAGGAGTGTGGAGTTTGATGCTCGCATTAAGGAGCAGAGGCGTCGGCTCGGCCCTGACGACGATGCACCTCGCGCTCGAGGAGGAGGCTGCGAAGCTGCTGGACATCCCAGAGACCGTCACCCAGGTGGGGCTCCTCCCCGTCGCATATTTCAAGGGCGAGGACTTCAAGCCGGCCCGCCGGCGGGCCCCGGAAGAGATCACCTACTGGGACTCCTGGAAGAACACGTCTCCCAAAAAAGGGGTCTAGCAAGAGCCGGTTCGAATCGCTAGAGTGAGTACATTCGAAGGGAGCGATCCCGACCGTTCTCGCAACGGCCGCGCTGGTCGCTCCCTCACTCGTTCTCTAGGAACGCCTCCCCAGGGGAACGGCCGGCCCCGGAGTCAGCACTTATCGGGATCTACCGTCGTGCCTGGGTCGCCGGGGCCGGAGAGGATCGAGTGAGCCCACGTTCCCTGATCGTTCTTCAGGATGCCGACGCCGAAGTAGTTGAACTCGGTGCTCAACATGTTCCTGCGGGCGACGTCGTCCTTCTTCCACGCCTTGAAGATCACCTTTAGCGACTTGTCGGCCCGGACGAGGTCGGTGATCGCGTCCCAGTTCGTAACCTTCTGTTCGAACTCACCGCGGTTCATGTGGCGGACCTTCTCGGTGTTCTTCATCTTCTTGGCGTGGCCCCGCGCAACCAATGCCAGTTGCGGATCGAACTGGAGCTTGGGAACCCCCTCGTCCGCCCTGAAGTCATTGATCATGCGAGCGAGGCTCTTGGCATCGCCCTTGTAGCACTTCTTCTTGGCTGCAGATGCGGGCGCAACGAGGCTCGCACCCGCCAGGGCCAGGATCGCGACCAGGCTTACGACTCTCTTACCGGTATTCATGTAAGTCCCCTAAGTAGTGCCAATCGGGCTGGGAGATATTGGAACTGACCCGCGGTCGGTTTGCAAGGGGGAACCGTAAACGGTCCTCCGTCCATCGATAGGCTTCACCCATGACCGTGACCCTCGACTTCGCTCAGCAAGGTGCCGTCGAGGCCACCCTCTTCGACCCGCACCTCCAAGAAGTCAGGGCGGACCCCTGGCCACTGCTCCATGAGTTGCGCGCTCACGACCCCGTGTGGCACAGCCCCCTGGGATTCTTCATCATCACCGGCTACGACCAAGCGGTGTCGGTGCTGCGCGACCATCGATTCAGCGTCGATCCCAAGAACGCGGTCGTCCTGGACAATCCCAACGGCGGGCTCCCCGCTTCGCAGCGGGGGTTGGATCACGTCATGTTGTTCGTGGACCCGCCCGACCACACTCGCCTCAGAGCCCTTGTCAGCAAGGCGTTCACGCCACGGATGGTCGAATCGATCAAGCCGAGGATCAACGCGATCTTCGACGACCTCCTCGCCGCCGTGGAAGACAAAGACGACTTCGACCTGATCGCGGAAGTGGCCTACCCGTTCCCGGTATCCGTGATCAGCGAGCTGCTCGGGATCCCGCTGTCCGAACGCGACACGTTCCGCGGATGGGCACACGACATCGGCCCACTGCTCGATCCACTCGTTCCACTGGACGACATCGGGCCGGTCGCCAACGCGGGGCTCGGTCTCTACCAGTACTTCGACACGCTCATCTCCGAACGTCGTGCCCACCCTGGTTCCGATCTCATCTCGGAACTGATCCACGCGGAAGAAGAGGGGGCAAAGCTCACGCCCGAGGAGCTTCTTGCGACGAGCATCCTCCTGTTGATCGCGGGCCACGAGACCACGCTCAATCTGTTGGGCAACGGCATGCTGGCCCTGTTGCGCAACCCCGGCCAACTGGATCGCTTGCGTTCGGACCCCACTTTGATCAAGAGCGCCGTAGAAGAGTTGTTGCGCCACGACGGTCCGGCGACGTTGACCGCCCGGATCGCCCTTGAGCCGGTCGAGCTGGGCGACAAAGTGATCGAGAAGGGACGCACCGCGCTGGTGATGATCGCCGCAGCGAATCGCGACCCCGCCGTGTTCGACGATCCCGACGGCCTTGATATCTCTCGCCATCCGAACAAGCACCTGGCGTTCAGCGCAGGGCCACACTTCTGCCTTGGGGCGACTCTCGCGCGCGCCGAGGGCCAGATAGCGATCGGGCGACTGATCGAACGTTTTCCGAGACTCGCCCTGGCCGATGAACCGGTGTGGCGACGGACGATCACATTCCGAGGCGTCGAAAGCCTCCGACTGAGCAACATTTGACTGACTTCCTGCGGCCGCAAACAGGGCCTCCGGGCCCCACTGTCAAACGTTGCTCACTGAGGGTCTAGCTCAACTCCAGTCCGGAGGTTCGTCTCCAGTTGTCGTTTCGCAGTTCGAGACCTGCTCGCCTTCGAGACAGACGTCGGCTCCTGCTCGGCCGTCCAGCGAATCGCTCCCCTGGACACCGTAGAGCGAGTCGTCGAAATCCGAGCCCACGATCGTGTCGTTGAAGGGAGACCCGATTAGTTTGAACACTGACTTGAGAGTGTCCGTGCCCTCACCCACAACGCTACCGATGCTGCCTCCCTGATCGAGCTGCGCGTTGATCGCCTCGGATGAACCTCTGTAGTCGACGAAGCCACCGAACAGAGTGTCGTCGCCCGGCCCGCCGCGCAGCAAAGCATCCTCGCCACCCTCCAGATCATCATCGCCGGGGCCACCGTCCTGCCTGGGCGAGCTTCGTAGCGTGTCGTTCCCATCACCGCCGATGGCGATGTCGCCTCGCCGCAGGAGGTCATTGCCCGGTCCGCCGTTGAGAGTCTCGGCCCCATCCAGCAGGTCGTTGCCGTCGCCACCGTCCAGCGAGCGCGCGTCGTAGAGCTCGTCGGCACCGGCGCCGCCCGATATCAGAACGGTCCGGTTCTTCCCGCCGCCCTTTATGAGGTCCGCGCCCTCGCCGCCTTCCGCGCTCCCCCGGCTCATGATCGTGATCTCGTCGTCGCCGGAGCCACCTTCGAACACGTCGACGCCTTTCGAGTCGACTCCGCCCGGGATATCGGAGATCCGGTCGTTACCGGAGCCGCCCTGCACCTCGTCGTTGCCGAACTGGCCGGTGAGCGTGTCCTTCTCGTCGCCACCCGAGATGACATCGTTCCCGGCCCCGCCGAGCAGGTCGTCCTTGCCCGGGCCGCCGATCAGCTCGTCGTTGCCGAAGTTCTTCGTGTAAGACGTGTCGCCCTCAGCCGGCTGGACCACGTCGTTGCCGCCGCCGCCGTCACTGAAGTCGTTGCCCTTGTCACCAAACAGGAAGTCGCGCCCTGAGCCACCGATCAACCTGTCGGCCCCGCCACCGGCCTCGAAGCGATCCTTTCCGGCGTCACCGACCAAGACATCGTCCTTGCCTCCGCCCAGGAGGGTGTCGTTCCCGGCCCCGCCCTCGACCCGGCCCCGGCCGCCTTTGAGCATCAAACGATCCGTGCCGTCACCACCCGTGATGACGTCCTTTCCACCGTTGCCACACACCCAGTCGTTGCCCCCGAGCCCATCGATGACATCGTTCCCGGGGGTCCCGAGGATCACGTCATCCTTGTTGGTTCCCTGTTGGCGTCCGGCGCCTTGCATCACGATGGACGGCTTCTGGCCGTTGCAATCTCCTTCAGCCGCGGCGGCCGCAGGGAAGACGGGCAAGGCCAGCGTCAAGAGGATCGCGAACGCGCACGAATGACATCTACGTCGAGCTTTCATCAGGACTCCTTCTACCCCCGGCTACCCCCGGCACAGACGGTCAGGGTACAAGGGCGCGGAAAGTACTGGCCTAACCCTCTCCGTTGAGCGCTCGCAGCAGCATCGTCTGGCCGGCGACGCTGATGCCGTAGGCGTTGAGTCCGAACCAGTGCGGGTAATCCTCGCTGGGCAGGGGCAGGAGCGAACCGAAGATCACGATCCGTCCTTTGCCTACCTCTACCACCCCGATCGACGTCTTGTCCTGAGCGGTTCCGTCCGCGACGGTCTTCCGATCCGCCGGCGGGTCGGAGGTCCCGACGGTCACTCCTCCGGCGCCCTCCCAGGTATCGCGATCGATCGTCCAGATCGGCGCGCTGTTCAACGTGCCGGAGTCGTCGGATCCGCCCTCTCCACCGTTGCTCGTCCAGTAGCCATCGCGCTCCATGAGCAAGGGATAGCCGATAGCGGTCGGGTCGAAGGTCTGACTCGCGGTTGCAAGCAGGCCCTCCGTCAGGGCATGGCTGCGATCCAGGTTTGCGTAGCCCACGTATCCGTAACCCTTGGAGAGCGAGTTCTTCGGCACGTTCAACAGCCCGGGCAGCATCTTGAGGGCCGAGTCTGTGAGCACGAGGTTGCCACCGGACTTGACGAAGTTCACCACCGCGGCTGTACCCGGCGCCTGAGAGTCGGATACGACGAAGGTGTCGAGTTTGTCGAGAGCACCCAGATCGCCGGGCCCAACCTCGCGCAGCCGCTTCTTGGTCACCATCGGGAGGTCGCGGAAGTAGTCGGTGTTCGACACGTCGTAGGGAGCTTGCTTCACCTGATCGATGAGAGGAGTACTGGGATAGCCCCTGGGCGGAGGGCTGGGGTTGCCGTCGCGCTTGGTCACGCGCACTCCCGAGTCGTAGAACCCGATGTCACCCTTCAGCTTGATCTGGAACTCCGGCATCTTGGCCCGCGCTGCCGCCGAGACGATGCCCGTCTCGAAAACGGCTCGCACGTTGTCGACGAAGAACTGCATGTCGGCCCCGGCCCAAGGGGTCGATGCCCGACAGTTGATCTCGTAGGACAACGAATCGGAGTCGAGCCCGGAATCGCTGTTCATCCATCCTCCCCATGTCGAAGAGGCGGTGTAGGCGAGCGAGTCATTAATGTGGGTGACGAAGGCCCAGCGCGCCACGCCGGACATCTGCCATGCGTAGTTGTCCCGGGTTCCGATCTCTCGGTTGTCGGGAGCGTTGTCACGCACGACGTAGACGTTGTCTTCGATCGCGGAGTCGGCCAGGTCTGAACCGGCGATCACTTCTTCCATGTTTTGTTTGATCCGGAAGCCGAGGTCCTTCACGCGCTCGAGCTTCTGAGGGTCGTTGCCCTGATCGTGAAGCAGGATGAACCCCGCAGGCACGGGCCCGTGCACGTCCATGCCGACGGCGAACGGTTTTCCTTTCAGCTCCTTCTCGCGGATCCCGATCAGGTACTTGGTGATGGCGGCCCCCTCGGGCTGCGTCAAAACCGTGTACCCCTTCGTGTAGAGCTCCGGCTCGGGCGGGAACACCCAACCGTCCTGAAAGGCGACGCGGTTGGAGTTGATGCCGGCGCCGTTGTACTGCGAGTGCCCTGCGAGCTGGCCATCGCCCGCGAACCATCCGTCGGGAGACGTCGACACGTAGTAGATCTTGGTGCGCTGGAGGATCTCCTTGGCTGTGAACTCATATGTCTTGCCCGTCAGGCCCTCGGCGTTGTCCAACACGTGATCCGGATCCTCGTCGGCCCAGAGCAGCAAGTCCTCGATCAAGCGCGCGGCGCCTTCACGTCCACATGGCTCTCCGGAATGTGAGGCCATCAAGACGACGTACTCCTTGTTCTTGTCCGGCACCGTTTCGTCCGTGACGATCGCGACATGGAGCGGCAAGCCGTCGCCCGAGTCGTTGGGAGCCCACGAGGGGAGTGCGTCGACTCCGACGCTGACTGCATGAGGCGAGCCCAGCTCGTCGGCGACCGTCGTGACATCCAGGTAGCGCGGATACAGCTTCTCGAGGAGCTTGAGCCCCCCTTCGAGCTCGCCCTTGCCTTCCTCGCCGAACTGGATGTAGTTGGTCGAGCTGACCGGCTCTAGGAAGACGCGTCCATATAGATCGCGCTCCTCTTCGTTCTGAGCGACGGGAGTCGCCCCAGCCGGAAGGGCACTCAGGACGAGCGCGGCCAGAAGCAAGGGGATCGCGAGGCGATGGCGCATGGAGGGGTCCTCCCTTATCGCGAGATTTGTTGTCGACCCCTCTTATTCGGCGGACCGGCCGGAAGTCCCTTCCGCTCCGAGCTAGGGAAAACGAGGGTCGACGATCAAGTCCTCGTTAGCCACGGGCACTTTCAACTCGATCGAGCTGAAGGCGATCGTCGTAGGGGTGTTCTCCAAGCGCAGGAACGGGATGTCGGCCTGCGTGATCTCGAGCGCGATGCGATGGCCCGTGTCGAAGAGCCACCCGTTGCCGAACAGTTCGAAACTCGAGCAGTCACCCTCGGCTGCGGCCAGGTTCGCCTTGCACACGCCACGAGTCACCATCGTTTGCGAACCACTCTCGTCCAGGTCGAACATCCGCACCGCGATCCAATAGTTGTCGCCCGATGCGTCCATCGCGAACTTCACGGCCGGCAAGCCCAACATCGTCAAGGGTCCCTTGAGCGGCTCGCTCTCTACGCGCACGATCCCGGCCCCCGGGTTCACCTGGTCTGTCGTGTAGCACTTGTCGGTCTGTCGATCTCGGGCGACAGGATCGGCGTCCGCCGCATGCGTATCGGCGGCGGTCGAAGCCGTGGTCGTCGTCGCCACTCCCCCGCCGCCCCAGGAGAAAGGCTTCAGCTTGGGCGCCAGCTCTCGCCACGTCGGGGCTCGGTATTCGATCCCAGGTTCGTCGGCCGCGAGCAAATCGGTCGCGTTGGCCGCGCAGATGGTCGTAGTCGCGGAAACGTCCGAGGGAGGTGGCTTCTTGCCCTTTCCCAGCAGGTAGTGATCGAGGAACTTGTTGATGCGCGAGTTGACTCCCTGACGAACTCGAGAAGCGGCTCGATTCAAGCGCACGAGCTTCCCGTTCGTGTTGCGGAAATCATCGGCCGTGCACACATGGCGATCGTCTCCGCAGAGGTCCCCCCACTCCTTGGCCTTGTTGGCCACGAAATGCTGGTAGTCGCCGAAGTAGACCTTGATCGGGTACTTCGGATCGGAGGCCTTGAGCTTGTTGTAGAAGCGGATCGTCTCCATCGGTGGGAACAGCGGGTCGGTCCACGTGGCTGCCGCGAAAACGGGAACGCGCCCCTTCGGTTTCCCCACCGAGTTCCAGAAGTCCGTCTGGTAGTAGGCGGACCGATCCGCCAGGAAGGCGTCCGCCAAGGGCTCGAGCTGAGCATCGCCGTCGTAGGGCCCACCCATCTGCAAGCGAGTGAATGCCTCGCCCAGCCACGCCGGGAAGGTCGTGTGGTCCGCACTCGCGAGGTTGCCCGACGCATAGAGACCCGAGACGATGCTCTGCTTCAGGACACCGAACGGGGTGCGCGACGGTGCCTTTGCGATGTCGGTCGTCGCCACCACGCTTTCGCCGGTCGCAGGATCGCGATCCAGATAATGGCCGCTTGGTATCAACGCCTCGACGAGATCGGTCCAGCCATACTTCGTCACCGCGGCCGCGAGTTTGATCGCGATCCCGCCGGGGCTCTTCCACTTGGGATCGGTGAAGGCCAGCCAGGTGAACCCGCCGCCGTAGGAACCGCCGACCGCCGCGACCTTCTTGGGGTTGACGTCGAAGATCGGCTTCTCGCCCTCGAATCGCCGCTTGGCATCGTGATCGACGATCAAGCCGACGATGTGCTGGTAGTCGTTGATCTCGAAGCGACGGGAATCGAGTTGTGTCGAACCCGTAGAGCCTTCGTCGTTCGCATTGCGGAACCCGCGCGCCGTGTAATTGACGACCACGTAACCGCGCGCCGCGAACCAGACGTTCGAGTGGTGCCAGTGCTCACGCGCCGTGTCGATGGAGGTTGCCTCCCACGATCGACGGCTCCCTCCACAGCAGCCGTGCATGAAGACGACCAGCGGCCGGCCACCCTTGGGCGCCGGCCGAGTCGGGAGCGTGACGTCGACGTCGAGCGTGATCCTGTTCCCCGACTCGGGTTGGAGGTCCGACTCGGCATCCGCTGCGTCGACCTCGGGCTGGAGAGCGGGCGGGGGCAGTCCCGTCCAGTCGTTGCCCGCGGAGTCTGCCGCGTACTTAACCGGTACCGGGATCCCATTGGAGCCTCCGCCGGATGGGACCGGCCCGTCGTCGCAGAGCGTCACGCCCAGTTCGGTGTCGGTCGCGATCTCAGCATCCGCCGCGTCCAGCAGGACGCAGCTCCCAGACGCAGTCAGCGCATCAAAAGCCGCGATCCCGTCGGCGATCAAAGGATCCGGGTCCTGAGCGCCGGCCGGCCCGAACGCGGGAACGGAGACCGCGAGAGCAGCAAAGAGAACGACTGCGAGTGGCAACGGATACCGATTCACATCTAGTTAACGATTGTGGGGCCTGCCCGGTCACTCCGCCACCACTCACCGTCGGTTCAGTTATGGACGAGGATCTCGCCGCACATGCCGTTGCACTCGCTTCCGGCGAGGCTCGAGTGGCCGGGGACCGTGCAGCGGTACTTAAAGGTCCCCACCTTCTTGAACTTCTTCGAGATCTTGTCGCCCTTCGGCAGGTCCTTGCTGAAAGACCAGTTCCCGCCGTAGGCGGCCAGCTCGTGGGCGGCGTCGGACTTGTTACGCCACACGATCTTGCTGCCCTTGGGGGCATGGCGTGAGTCGGGAGACCATTCGTAGCTGCCTGCGCTACCGGTCGCCTTCACCTTGTAGGTGTCTCCGAGCGAGGTGGCCGGAATTACAAGAATCGTCGTGAGAGCCAGCAGAGGGACGATCCGAAACTTACTCATTTGTAATCTCCTTTCATCCACGCCTACGGTACCGGGTTCCGGCAGAAAGGTGCTTGGAAATCCGGGGGGTCCCATCATCGGTGGCTCATACTCCGATTCCCGCTAAGCGCGGTGGGCAGAAACCGGAGACTCGATGGAGGGCGCAAAAGGATGCCTAGATGGGAGGCCGAGCTGGCCGAAGGTCTTCCCGAGTGGGAGCGTGGCTTCGTCGATGAAGTGATCCGCGACGCCGAGGAGCGCCTCCACAACGGAGAGACGTGGGCCAAGCGCCGGGCGCTCCAGCTTGCCCGGGAGCAGGCCTATCACCGCCTCGCCGTGGCCATCGACCGGCCCCGTCGCCCGAACCGGATCCCCGGCCAGCTGAGCCTGTTCCCTACCGACCCCACGCTCTTCGACGCAAGTTAGCTCCCCCTCGGGGGAGACTTGGCGCGTGCGCCGTCTCACAACCCTAGTGCTCGTCCTCATCTTGCTTCTTGTCGCGGCCCCCGCTTCTGCGCGCCCGTACTGGAAGCGCAAGGTCGATCGCATCATCGGCAAGAAGTCCGTCGGCGTCGTGATCTCCCACGATGGCGATCTCCTGTACAACCACGGTGGGAAGCAAAGGCGCGCTCCAGCCTCGAACGAGAAGCTCCTCATGTCGCTGGCGCTCTTCGATCGTCTCGGACCGAACCAGCGCCTCGTCACGTCGGCCGCGTCGAAGCGTCTTCCCGAGAACGGTGTGTTGAGAGCACATCTGTGGATCCGCGGCCGCGGAGATCCATCCGTCGTCGGCGGCGGAAGTTATGAGGCGCAACTTCCGTTCAAGCCGACGCGCATCGGGCTTCTCGCGAAACGGATCGCGGCGACGGGGATCGAACGGATCAAGGGCCGCATCTTTGGGAGCACCGCATACTTCGCGCGCGACTGGTTCGCCCCCGGGTGGAAATCCGACTTCCCCGCCGAGGAGGTTGCGCTTCCCACGGCCCTCGCCTTCGAAGGCAATCAGCACAAGGGCCGTCACATCTCGGATCCCGAGCTGAGGGCTGCGCGCATCCTCACAAAGAGGCTGCGGGAACAAGGGGTAAAGGTGAGTGGGCGTCCCGGGGCCGGAGAAGCTCCGCCGGACCTCAACCAGATCGCAACGATCAGGTCCCAGCCGATCAAGGTCCTTGCTCGCTACATGAACCGGTGGTCGTCCAACTTCTTCGCGGAGATGCTCGGCAAGCTGCTAGGTGCGGACAGGTACGGGACCCCGGGAACGATCGCTAAGGGCGCGGCCGCCATCGAGTCGTGGGCGAGCGTCCGGGGCGTCTCTATCGACGCGAACGATGCATCGGGTCTCAGCTACAACAACAGGGTGTCACCTTTTGGGATGGCCAAGCTCTTGACGATGGCCGCAACGGAATCGTGGTGGGCGGCGCTGAAGAAGAGCCTCCCGGCTGCCGGCCAGGGAACCCTCGAGGATCGCTTGTCCGGAGTCAGGTTGCGCGCCAAGACCGGCACGCTCGAGTACGTCTCGACCCTCTCGGGATGGGTCTGGCTGAAACAGGCGGGTGCATGGGCGGAGTTCTCGATCATGTCGCGCGGCATGTACAAATCGAACGCCTCCGAAGTCGAAGATCGCGTGCTGCGCACCGTCACGGAGCTCGCCGGATGATTGATCCCAATAGAGCGCGTCGCTTCTGGCAGCTCTTCGAACCGATCCACGCGGTTGTCTACTTCGCGCCCAACGCGCGTGAGACCTACTCCGCTATCGGGCTCAAGGGCGGATGGATGGGCTACTTCGCGTCGCGCTCGGCGGCGATGGGTCCGGTCCCGGCCGAGATCGTGACGGCCACCTTCTACAACTTCCACCCTTCGATGGTCCGGCGCGCGATCCCCGACGCTTGGAGGTTCTCGACCCCCGCCGCGATCCTCGAGGCGCGCCTCGGGTTGGCCGATTCCGTGCTCCGGCTCTTGTTCGGCAACGACGGCTCGGAGCAGGCCGTCGCCGACGCGGGCGAGTTGATGACCCGGGTGGTGGAGGCATGCGACATCTCCGGGCGCCCTCTGGCCGGCGCGCACATCGGCTTGGACAGACCGGCCGAGCCGCTCCTCGGGTTGTGGTGGGCCGCCACCTGTCTGCGCGAACACCGAGGCGACGGCCACGTCGCCACTCTTGTAGCCGACGACATCGATGGATGCCAAGCACACGTGCTGATGGTCGCGGCGACCGGGATGTCGCCCGAGGGCCAGCGCGCTTTCCGAGGCTGGTCCGAGGAGGAATGGGAGGACGCCAGGGCGCGCCTTGCTGCCAGGGGCTTGGTGGACGATGAAGGCGCACTCACGCCAGAGGGGGCCGGTCTCCACGTGGCGATCGAACGGCGGACCGACGAGCTGGCCGCGGCCCCCTTCCGCGCCCTCGCCGAAGATGAGCTCGATCGTCTGGAGGGTTCACTCGTACCGCTAACCAAGGCAATCATGTCGTCCGCGGGCGTTCCCTATCCGAACCCGATAGGCCTCACCCGCCCCGAGCTCTGATCCCGGGCGCCTGCACAAAAGGGGGAAATCGGACACTCGCCGGAGAAATACA
Organism: uncultured Actinomycetes bacterium; assembly: GCA_963786155.1. Lineage (GTDB taxonomy): Bacteria > Actinomycetota > CADDZG01 > CADDZG01 > WHSQ01 > CAWAXW01. The sequence goes on from CAWAXW010000006.1 coordinate 2,107,995, forward strand.
AGAGACCAGAACCGTAACTATCGAGGGGGCTAGATGCGCAAGCAACTGTCAGTGATCCTCGCCGCGACCGTCATGGCCACGCTGGCCGTGGTCGCGCTTCCCGCGGGGCCTGCGGGATCGACGCCGGTGGCGACGACCGAGGAGGAGTACTCGATCTATGGGCGGGTCTTCCCGGACCCGCACGGATGTCAGAAGGGAGCGCCGGACGCGTCGCCGTGGGCTAAGGGCAAGGTGTGCGCCGTCGACTTCCTCCAGTTCGACGAGTTACTGCCGGGGCTCCGTTTCCTCGAGGAGCACTTCAGCCGCTACATGCTCATCCACACCCTGAGTGAGGACTTCGACTGCTCGGGCAAGCCGGTGGCCGACCCCGACGAGGCGTGCAAGGACTTTCGCTCGGCGGGGATCCCGGTCACAGCGGATACCGGCGGAGCCTTCAGGCGCGAGCGACTGCCCTTGTACATGACGCGCGTCACGGACGAGAGCGTGCCCGACAAGAACAAGAAGTACTTCGTGTTCCCCCTCTCGATCCACGGCATCGAGCACGCCGGAGCCGAAGGCGGGACGCGCGCGATCGAAGACCTCGTGACGTGGGCGGCCTGCGAGAACGACGACGCTCCCGACTTCGTCGACTGCGCCGCCGAGGAACCGATCCCGCACCCCTTGATGGAAGCCGACCCGAAGGGTTCGATACTGGCCGGTGATGCGCTGAAGCGCTCTGTCATCTACTTCGTGTGGCCCAATCCGGACGGTTGGAACCGGGGGCAACGATCGACCGGAACCCAGTTCTTCCAGCGCTACAACGGCAACGGCGTCGACTTGAACCGGGACTGGCCGGAGCAGGGATACACGTTCGAGCCCTACACGCCCTGGTCGGAGCCAGAGTCGAAGGCCTACGGCAAGGTGCTGCAGGCGGTCGGTCCCAAAGACAAGAACGGGAACGCCAAGTGGCATGGAGGGATCGACCTCCACGGGCAGCTCAACGCCCCAGCCTTCTCGTACACCTTGCTGGGAGGAACGGAAAGGCCGTACGACAAGGACCAGCGTGTGCTGCAGACGGTGAAGGGCGCATGGCAGGACGCCTCGAAGCGTCTCGCCTGGTCCACCCTCATCAAGCCCAACGACGCTCCAGCGGACGACCCTCGTTTGTACGGGGTCCAGTGGGGGACGATCTGGGACACGATCGACTACACGGTCACCGGCGCGTTCGGGAACTGGATCGACTCGCCGATCGGTCTCAATGCCGATGGCATCGACAACGAGATGTCGTTCAGCCACCTCTCGAACTGCGGCGTGGGCAGTTGCTACGAGCAAGACATCGAGCAACTCCACGTCGACGGCAACAAATCGCTCATCTATTCGATGATCAACTACACGCTCAAGCCGGAGGACACGACCTTCCGGACCAAGGGGAAGGTCGGCTACCTCTTCAACAAGAAGGTCATCAAGGCCAAGACCAAGCGCAAGACGGGGCCCACCAAGTACGAGAAGCTGCCGCAACAGAAGGACATCGACAGCCTCACACTCGACCCTTCGAACGACTACACGTACGAGTTCAATGTGAAGGATGCCCGAGACGGGGTCTACAACGGCGGGATCGCCGTCACGCTGACCTGCGCCAACGTCCAGGGCGTGGGGAGCTGCAGTGTTACGGAGGTCGTCCTCCAACGCAAGAAGCCGCAGGAGCATCCAGGCGAGGAGGGCGAGGAGTGGGAGACCGTCAGCACGTACTACAACCAGGGAGTCGGCTACCAACAGGCCGGCCAAGCCCTTCACGCGAATTATCCCACCCGAGGTAAGTGGCGGGTTCGGGCCGAGGACGGCGAGACGGCGGGGGCCTTCTCCGGCAGCATCGATTTCACGAAGGAGAAGGGCTGGGAGGACCCAGGGCAGATCGGCTACAAGGTGACGAGCATGAACTTCTGGAAGGATCTCAAGCCGTTCACCAAGCCGCGCATCGAGAAGGTGACGCCCAAGCAGATCACGTCGACTCGCAAGTGGATGAAGCGCTTCGACACGATCGTCATCACCAACAAGGTCTACAAGAGCCTCGCCAAGAAGTTGCGCAAATGGGTCGCCAAGCACAACGGCAACCTTGTGCTGACCGATGCGGCCCTCGGCATGGTGCCGGCGATGGGCTTCATCGGAGGGAAAGCACAGTCGTTCAACCAGTACGCCGGTTACATCAACTTCATGTCGGCGAAACGCGAGGTGACCTACAACGACAAGCTGTCGAAGAACGTGAACCAGAAGGGCGCGGCCGAAGGGTCTAATCATCGCCACCAGACGTACGAGCCGGTCCCACTCGGCATGGCGCTAGGCGAGGACGGACTGCCAGATTCAGCTCCGATCTGGTTCCTGCCCTATTCGGATTGGTCCAAGAAGAAGAAGGGCCAGGGGAACCGGCGCGTGATCGGCACGAGCGGCAATACGGACCAGGTGAGCTTCGGCGAGCTTCAGTACAAAGGGGGCCGAGTGCGCTTCATCGGAGCGCTGCTGCCGGACCCGACCGAGAAGTTCTATCACCCGTTCGGACTGGCGAACTATGCGCTCACCTTCACCGGCTACCAGTTGTTGAAGAACTCACTCAGCTGGGTCGCCAAGTAGTCCACGACACAAGAGGCGCACGCGAAGAGGGGGCCGGCACCGGCCCCCTCTTCGCTTTCTGCCTTGCGACGAACTCTTAGCTCACGTACTCGCGATCCCGAACCACCGTCCGCTCCGCCGGGACAACTTCCCTGCGGTCACGCCAGCTGCTCCACACCGTCAGCGACAGGAACAGTCCGATGACTCCCACGATCATGAGGATTATCCCGATCGTGTTGATGTTGAAGCCCGTGGCTTCCACCTCGACGGCGAACGTGAGGATCGCACCTACAGCGAGTAAGAACAGGCTTGCGCCGATACCCACCTTGGCCACACCTCCATAAGATTGTCCAACTTCGTCTGCACTGGTTTCTTTCCCCGATACGGCGCGTATGAAACCAGCTACATAGCGCGACCGCCGGCGTGCACTCCTCCCGCAGCGACAACATCCTCCATCAATGCGCGCGCCGCGTTGCGTCCGGGCGCGCCACAAACTCCGCCTCCCGGATGGGTTCCGGATCCGCACATGTACAGCCCGGGCAGTGGTGTTCGGTAGCGCGCCCAACCGATCGACGGACGCCGTCCGAACAACCACTCGGGGAGGATCTCGCCGTGGAAGATCTGTCCCCCGGTCAATCCGAAACGTTCCTCGAGATCGGGGGGGCCGAGGACAAGACGATCTTCGACGAGCTTCGTTAAGCCCGGCGCGTACGACTCGAGTGTGTTCAGGACCGTGTCGCCGATCTCGTCGCGTCGCTCACCCCAGGTCCCGGTCGCGAGCTCGTAGGGCGCGTACTGGGCGAAGATCGAAAGCGTGTGTTTGCCTTCGGGGGCGAGATCTGGCTCCGTCGCGGTCTGGATCCAGGCCTCGATGAACATGTTCTCGGATGGGTTGCCCTCAGAAGCGGCGCGCGAGGCCGCTTCGAGGTAATCGATGGACGGAGAGATCGTGATGGTCCCCATGTGCTCGGGCCCGATCTCGCCCCGAGGTGACATGCCTGGGAACGCGGGGATCCCCGACAGCGCGGAATTGACCTTCACCACCGTGCCGGGCGTCGGCAACAGCTCGACGTCCTGCACGAATTCGGGCGACAAGAGGGTGTGGTCGACGAGCGAGATCGTTCGCTTCGGGTCGGCGTTGGAGATGACGGCGTTGGCCTCGATCTCCTCCCCCGACGCGAGAACGACCCCGGTGGCTCGACGAGCTCCGGACGAGAGAACCTCGGCCACCTCGGCTTGCGTCCTGATCTCGCCACCGGCGGCGTGCACGACGTCCGCGAGCGCGCTCGTCAATGCGCCCATGCCACCACGGATGAAACCCCAGGAACCCATCTCGCCGGCGGCGCGACCGAAAGCGTGGTGCAGATAGATGTACGCGGTCCCCGGGGTGCGCGGCCCCGCGGCAGTGCCGATGATCCCTTGCGATGCCATCACGCCCTGCATCAGCTCCGACTCGAAGTGCTCCTCGCAGAGGTCGGCTATCGAGCCGTCGATCGTGCGGGCGAAGAGCTTGTCGATCTCCGACCCTCGGAATCCGCGCCTGACCTGCCGTCTCGTGGCGGGGAAGAACATGAACGGTTGGATCCGGCGTGCCGCCTCGTCGAACAATGCATCGAAACGCCCGAGCGCTTCGGCGTCGGCCGGGTTGATGCGCGCAACCGCCTCCTTGCGCTTAGCCGGGTCGCGCCACAGCAACAGGCCTCCGCCATCCGGGAACGGCGCGAACAGCTCGGGGTCCTTGGGCCTGACGTCCAGCTCGAGCCCGAGATCCGAGACGATCTCCGGCAAGAACAGCGACAAAGAGTACGAAGCGGTCGAGATACGGAAGCCGGGGAAGAGCTCTTCCGTGACGCAGGCGCCGCCGATGCGATCCGACCTCTCGAGTACCAGCACGCTCAAGCCCGCGCGGGCGAGGTAGGCCGCGCACACGAGCCCGTTGTGGCCGGCCCCCACGATCACTACGTCGTGAGCCAACGATCTTCCTCCATGAAAACTAGTGGCACATAGACCTCGGGCAGGCTACCTTTAGCAACTCATGGCGATGAAGGCGTTCTGTCCGAGCTGTCAGCGCACCGTGTATGTGGAGAAAGAGGACACTCCCGTATGCCCGGTGTGCTCTTCTTCGTTGCTCGAGACCGTCGAGGTCGAAGAGCCGGACGCCCCCGTCGACGCCGGCGCCTAGCCGACCGCTTCCTCCACCCGAGGGGCGAAGTAGCTCGCCGACACGACCCGGTCTTCCTCCAACACCAGTGTCGAGACCGACCCCGTATCACACGGCGCGAACGTGAGCCAGGGCGGGACCCTGCTGCGCGAGAGAGCCAGACGGGCGATCCGAACCGGGCTCTGATGCGACACGACTACGAGCTCTCGGCCCCCCGAGCTCTCGATCGCGTCGGTTATCGCGGCAACCATCCGAGCGCGGATCAGCGCATACGACTCGCCCCAAGACGGCCGGAGGGGATTACGCATGCCCCACCAGTGCCGGGGCGAGGTAGCTAGAGACCGGCCGAAGCCCAGGATCGTGCGACCGAAAGTCTCGAACCTCGTGTCGCTCTCGATCAATCGCTCGTCCGTTTGGATCGTCAGGTGGTGTTTACGGGCGATGGCCTCGGCTGTTTCCTGCGCTCGCTCCAGTGGGCTCGACCACACCGCGCCGATGTCGTGCGCGGACAAACGCTCGGCTGCAGCCTCGGCCTGAAGCCGCCCTTTCTCGGAAAGATGGAACCCGGGCATGCGCCCATAGATGACGCTTTTCGGGTTATCCACCTGTCCGTGTCTCACGAGGTGCACCGTCTTGTTCACGGGCCGACCGTATATCCAAGGGTAGGCTCCTCGGATGCCAGCCGTGCTGTTGTTCGGAGCCACCGGCTACACGGGGCGTCTCACGGCTCACGCGCTGGCGCGCCGGAACATCTCCTTTGCGATCGTGGGTCGCGACCGTGGCCGACTAGAGAAGCTTGCGGCCGAAACCGGCAACCCCGACATCCGGATCGCCTCGGTCGGCGATGTCGCAGGGCTGGTGAAGGCATTGGAAGACGTCAAGGTGTTGATCACCTGCGTCGGTCCCTTCATGGATATGGGCGAGACCGCGATCCAAGCCGCGCTCGAAGCCGGCGTGCATTACATCGATTCAACCGGCGAGGGCGCGTTCATCGAAGACATGATCGACCGGTTCGATTCGAGGGCCAAAGAGCGAGGCATCGCCCTGGCCCCGGCTCTCGGGTTCGACGAGGTGCCGAGCGATCTCGCCGCGACGCTGGCAACGGAGGGCCTGGCGAGGACCGATCTCACGTTGACCTATGCGATGCCCTCCACGCCCTCGGTCGGCACGGCTCGGACACTTCTCGGCATCATCTCGAGGCCGGGGAGATGGATCGTCGACGACCAGCCGGTCGACGTGCATCTCGCCGAAAAACAGCGATGGGCGCCGATGCCGCCACCCCTCGGCCCCAAACAGAGCATGTCGGTTCCCGTTGCCGAGCTGGTCCTTGCGCCGCGCCACCTCGACGTCCGCTCGCTGCGGGCATTCGGCACGATCGACGGCATCCAGCGCTTCGCCCGGCCGGCCATGCCGCTGGTCCGAGCCGCGCTGGGCAGGCCGGGCGCGCGGCGCCTGCTCGATAACGCCCTCACGAGACTTGCGCGCCAAGACGGGCCCAACGAGACCCAACGGGCGGCCCGATGGACCGTGCTCGCGGAGGCGCTGTCCGACGATGGCTGGCGCAACGTCGCGGTGCAGGGCCGGGACGCTTATGGCCTGACGGCCGAGCTTCTCGCCACCGGTGCGGCGGCAATGACCGAGTACGGATACGACCGCAGCGGCGTGCTCGCTCCTTGCCAGGCGGTCGATGTGGACGTATGGAAGAAAACACTGCACGAGAGCAACGCAACGATCCACGTGTTCGAGCCGGTCCACTAAAGGGGGAATGATTGGGGGCAAGGCTTCAGTACGCAAAGGTCGTCGATCGAAAGTTCTACGTTGACCATGGGGGCCGGATCCATCCCGCGCTCAAGAACCTCGTGATGCTTCAGGACGAACCCGGGAAGGCAAGTCCGTTCCTCGTGATGAGAGCGTGGGTCGAGGATCACGGAACCTTCACGGAGCAATGGAGGATCGAGACCCCCGGGGGCCGCGTCGTCTACGAGAGCACGCCCAGAGAGCTCTATCTCGCGACCACAACCCACACGGAGAAGCTTCAAGACGAGGTGGCCGAACTAGAGCTCGAGTACGCCGCGGACGATTACACGGTCGTGTTCAAGCTCGATGAACGGGAGGTGGGACGGCTGATCTTCCCCGTCCTATCCCCTGTTGACGCGTGAGCGGGAGTCCCCCTCCACCCTTTCGAGCAGACGACCCAAGAACGGCGTGATCTCGGCTATCCGGCTCTTGTCGAGGAAGTCGTCCGCCCAGTCGGGCTGCCCCTCAAGGTAGGCGGAGAATGCGATTATCACCGCGTCGGGCACGAGCTCTTTGATGTGACGTGCTGCTTCGGCACCATCCATGTTGGGCATCTGGAAATCGAGGATGACGAACGCGGGACGGTGCTGCGTCGCCTGTAAGAAGGCTTCGATGCCGTCGCGCGCCTCCGCGACGACCTGGAGGTCCATGTACTGGCAATGCAGCCGGAGCACCGCTCGCATGTCGTCGTCATCGTCGACGATCAACACGCTGCGGGAGTCCGAGGCGGTCCTCGCTTTGGGTGGCGCATGGGTCGTCGTTGCGGCTCCGTCCTGGCTCTGGCGCCGATCGAGCGCGTAGCTCGAGCCGGGCGTGTCCTTGGCAACCTGCTTCATCTCGGCCGCCACGTCGCCGGCTTCGAGGTGGCTTTCAAACTCGCGGCAGGCACTCGAGGCGATCCCGATCGAAAGGCTCATCACCGGGAAGCGCTGCATCTCCTTGCGACGATCCGGGAGCTCGATATACCCCCGCGCGATCCTCGTCGTCGTAGAGACCTTGGACGTTCCGATCCCAGGCGCGGCATATCGTCAGCGCAATCGCCTCGGCCTCTTCCGGGGCCACGATGGCAACCAGATCGTCTCCGCCAACATGACCGGCGAAGGCGACCTCAGGATCGGCCCGCATCACCGAGTCCTCGACCACCTTCGCCAGTAGCTCTATCGCCTCGTCTCCGCGGCCGACTCCGTAGTGGTCGTTGAAGGCCTTGAAGTTGTCGATGTCGACATGCATGAGAGCGAAATGACGCTTGTCCTCGATGGAGCGAGTGATCGCCTCCTCGATGAGCCTGTTGCCGGGCAGCTCTGTAAGGGGGTTGAGACCGGCCATGTCCCTCATGCGACGCAGCCCACAACGGATGCGCTCGAGGAGCTCCTCGGGATCGAAGGGCTTAGCGACGTAGTCGTCGGCGCCCGAGCGGAGTCCGATGACCTTGTCGGCGGTTGTTACGCGGGCGGTGAGGATGATGATGTAGATGCTCGTGCGCATGAACCGTTCGCGCAGGCTTCGGCAGACCTCCAACCCATCGAGCTCGGGCATCATCACATCGAGCAGCACGACATCGGGTTTGAACTCCTCGGCGAGCTCGAGAGCCACGCGTCCGTCAGAGGCCGCGGCGACCTCGAAGCCTTCGTCGGTGAGCAGGGTCTTGATGAAGCCCAAGATCGAGGGATCGTCGTCGACGACCAAGATCTTGTCGGCCTTAGTAGGACCCCGGAATCGAACCATTCAGTCGCCCTTTCATCGCAGCTACCTTGTGTATCGGCAGATACCCCTTAGATATTCACCAGAACGAGCGAAATCAATCATTTGGCTACGAATCCAAGTCGTTTCTGCGGTCCGGCCTAGCCCGCCCCGCTGACTTTTCGGGCGATCCTGTCGTTCGGGCCGATCCCAACATCGATCTCGAGAGCGTCGCAGACGATGACCGCCGACTGCTCGGGGCCTTCGATAGTCGTCACGTTCGACGTTATTGCCGGAGCGCTGTCTCCTTCGAACGTGGTGTCGTACCAATGGACCAGCGCGTCACACAGATCACGGGGATCACCCTTGGTCGCGATAGCGAATCCGAGCGCGGTTCGATCTCCGTCGATCCACATCCGCATCTCCCCCCCACTCCAGGCCTCGATGGCCTCGAGCGCGGATGCGACCTGGTCGGCTCTACGTCCGCCCGGGGCTTCGAGCAAGAACAAGAGGTCCGCGGCGCCGAACGAAGACCGAGGCTCCGGTTTCCAGGGCGCCTTCAGTTGCCCCAGGCGACGCGGGCGGCGCGGTTCGAAATCCTGGAGATAGAGCTCGGGAAACAAGACCTCCGCCGTCGTGCGCGGCGGATCTTCGTAGGCCGCATTGACCGCGTCCCAACCTCCTTCCAAGTACAGCTCACACGCGAATGCAGCACCTTCTACGTAAGGGAAGCTCAGGCTGCGTTCGACGAAGTGCGGTACGGAACCGAGCCCGGCCAACGCCCCGGAGGAGTCACCGATGACTTCCGTACGCTCCCCAGTCGTCAGCGCAAGGTAGAGGTAGCGAGCCTCGGCCAAGGTTGCATCGCCCTCGATCAGCGAGCGCAACGAGAGGACTTCGTCTCCCTTCGTCGGATCGCTCGACCAATGGTCGGGTAGATCGAATACTTGATCCACGAGCGCGTGCTCGAGCTCGTGCGCGAGCGTCACCTCTTCGGCAGGGCTCAATTCGCCGGACTGAGATCGCACGACGAGTCGTTCCTCCTCGGGCAGGTAGAAGCCGAGGATCCGTCCCTCGACGGCCTCACCCAGGACGTCGCGCATGTCCGTATCCGGTTCGACCAAACCCAATGTCGAGAGCGCTCGTCCGTCGCGGTTGGCCTGCTCGGGCCCGTACTCTCGCTCGTAGTCCCGTGCGATCCGCTCATCGATCTCTTCTTTCGAGACGACCTTGGCCGGGACCTCACGCTTGAACTCCAGCTCCCGGCCACGCGCCACCGCCTCTGCCACCGGACGGATCTCGTCCCATGCCAGGCCGGGGTCGACACCGTCCGTGGCGTCTTCGGGAGGCATGTCCAGCCCGAAGCACGCCCTGACCTTGACGGGGTCGGTAAGTGTCTCGGGAAGAGGCACGGCCTCGGAGACGCCATCGGTCGAGTCGTTGCTTCGATCGTCCGAGGTCTCGTCCCGGAAGAGCGTGGCCCAGGTCTGGAGCCCGAAAGGCACGACGAACGCGAGGAGGGTCAGAAGCCCGACGACCCTTATCCACCGCCGTCGCTTGGGAGGAGGCAGATCGTCGGAAGCCCACTCGTCCGCGGTCGGCTCCTGGAAGTCCACGCTTCCCTTGTAACCGCTCCGGGCGCGTAGGAACGACAGAGCCAGAACCAGAAAGGGAAAATTAAAAAGGGCGGGAGTCTCCGATGCTCGGGCAGGGCATCGGACGGCTGCGGCGGCGAATGCGACTGGACCCCCGCCCTATCCGAATTGTCTCGTTGCGTACCCCGCTCTGGAATAGCCCAATCGGGCTATCTTTGCCCGGTCCCTTCTACGTAGGAGCGTTCTCGTGGGCCGTGCGACTAAGCGTCTGAAGCTATGGCTGGGCCTCACGGGGGCGATCTATGCGGCCGGAGCCCTCGATTTCCTGCTGCACCCACGTGGCGCGTCGGAGTCACTTGGACGCTTCGGCGAGCCGATCGCGCCGGAGGAGCCTCCGGGGGTCTTCAACGCCCTTGCGGCCGCCTACATGGCGACGATCGCATCGCTGGCGCTGACGACAGCGAAGAGCCCCGAAGACCGCCGGGCCCTGGTCCCACCCCTGCTCGTGGCCAAGGGCGTCTCATCCGGAGCCCTGCTCTACCGTTACCTGCAGACTCGTAAGGCCGGGTTCGCGGTGGGCTCGGGGCTCGATGCCCTGCTCTTCGGGGTCACGGCCGGCCTCTACGCCGCCTCGGGCAAAGAACAGTAAGTGTGCCGACAGGGGCGTTGTTGGGAATTTGCGGCGCGAAAAGCAAGCGTCGCAAGGCCGCAGGGAGGGTGCGCACTGGAAGTGCGTGCCCGACTGAGAACGCCGCGAGGCGCAGCCTTTTCGCCCGCAAAGCCCGACGTATGTCCCTTGTTGGCGCACTAGCTGTAACCGGTCGCGCGTAGCGGGAGTCTGAACCTTCTGGAGTGGCTCGGATAGGCCGGGCCGCTGATATGGAGGTGGAACGTGTACGAGTTCGCCATCGTGGTGTTGCTCGGCGTCGGTACGTTCAAGCTCGTCGACATGCTCAACGAGTACGTCGACCTGTCGAAGATCCACACGCTGTTCACCATCGCTCTCGGCATCGCAGCCGCGTGGGCGCTGGACTTCTCGCTGTTCTCAGCGTGGGGCATCGACGTACGTTCGCAGGAGATGGGCTACGTAGGCACCGGCCTGATGATCGCAGCCGCCGGCTATGCCACGCCCAAGGTCTTCGAGCACGTAGCGGAGGTCATCGGCCATCCGCGCGTGGAGAAGAGCCGAATCTCCAAGGCTGCGTAACCGCAGCCGGTGCAGCAAATCGAGAGGGCCCCTTCGGGGGCCCTCTTCAGTTGTCACCCCTGAGTGGATGGAAGTAGAGATCAACGCCCATCCATACCGTCTTCGAGAACGGATAGAAGAAGAACGGGAACAGGCCGTTGGTGATGAGAGCCAGCACGAGGATCGGGGTCCAGGGGATGTCGGGAGCCGTCACTACCATCGTCGTGATGAAGGAGATGCCGAAGATGATCTCGATCACAGCGGTGTTGATGATGATCGCTCCGACCCAGTAGCCCTCTTCTCGTTCGAAGCGGTAGCCGCAGCCGGGGCACTCCGGGAGTAGACGGAACCAGCTTGCGAAGATCTTGGACTGGGCGCAGCGAGGACAGCGCCGCCCTAGCCCCCGTCCGAGGAGGCGGAACAGCGAGCGAGTAGCCGCCCGGGTCTGCGTCTGAGTGCCGGTAGCCATCTATAAAACCTAGGCGGTTGCGGGCCCTCCCAAACCTTTTAGCCCTCTAGCTCCGAACCCTTTGGTGAATCCGAACTTGATTCAGGCCGATAAGTAGGGGTCATGACGGGCACCAAGGGACTCGAGCGGCTCGAACAGTGGATGACCTACGTCCGCTGGTTCGCGATCGCCTTCGGGATCGTCGCCATCTCGATCACGCCGAAGTTCCCGGACTCGGCCACCGAAACGCAGGCGTGGGCCGTCGTCGTGTTACTCGCGATCGGGAGCCTGGTCATCTGGGGCGCCCTGGCCCGGATCCACGAGCCCAAGCCTCTGGCTCGGCTGGGGGCCATCGCCTATGCGTTCGACGCGCTCGTCATCGCGGCTCTCGTTTGGATCTTTGCTTACGAGGATCCCTACGTGACGTGGGCGCTGCTGTTCCTCGTTCCCATGGAGGGCGCGCTCAGGTACAGGATGAAGGAGCGCTCGCGGGGGCCGGGGCGGTCGCGATCTTCTTCTTCTTCCAGATGCTGCGACGCTCCTCGTTGACCGGTGACGAGCTCGACATCACGACCTACGTGTTCGTCATCGGCATGTCGTTGCTCGTCGCCGGAGTCGTCGGCACGATGGCGGAGAACTGGTACGCGCAGAGCGTCGCCCTCGAACGGCAGAGCCGCAAGCTCGAGGAAGTCGACAAGCTCAAGGATCGATTCCTAGCCGTCACGTCACACGAATTGCGCGGCCCCCTCACAGCGATCATCGGTGGAGTGCACACCCTGAAGAAGAGGGCGGAACGCCTGACGCCGGAGCAGCGCGACACGCTCATGGACATGGTCGGGACCCAGGCCGAGCAACTGGCTCGCCTCGTCGACGACATCAGGGTGACCTCTCAACTCCAAGCACAACAGATCGTCCTCCAACCCGAGTGGACCGACCTCGAGACAACGGTGTCGAACGCGCTGGACGCGGCCCAGAACAAACGCCGCGACCATCGGCTGGAGGTCTTCGTCGACCCGCTCAGGTGTGAGATCGATGCATCCAGGGTGGGACAGATCGTCCGCAACCTCGTCGAGAACGCGTACAAGTACACGCCGGAGCGGACGCGGGTGGCGGTGACTGCCCGAACGGTCCCGGACGGCGTCGAGATCGCAGTCGAGGACGACGGCCCCGGCATCCCGGCGGATAAGCGCAATCTGCTGTTCGAGGCATTCAGCCGCATCGACGAGACGACGGCCGGTCAGGAGGGGATGGGCCTGGGCCTGTACGTGGTCAGCCAACTCGTGGCCTCGATGGAGGGCCGCATCGACCTCGCCTCGTCCTCCCGAGGTACCACGTTCGCCATCTACATCCCTTGCCCCACGCAACGGCCGGGGCGGCCCTCGCTGGGCCTCGTCGGCGAGGACACGGGCGCTTAGAAAGACGGCCTATCCTGCGGGGGATCCCAGCAGACTCCGAGGAGGCTCCCGCCATGCCGAGCGTGAACGTGAACGGCGTCAACCTGAACTACACCGACACCGGCGAGGGGGCTCCCGTCCTTCTGGTCCACGCCTTCCCTCTCAACGGGACGATGTGGGAACCGCAGATCGAGTCCCTGGGCGAGCGTTTCCGCTTCATCGCGCCCGACCTCAAAGGCTTCGGCAGTTCGGACGCGCCGGACGATGCGTCCGCATTCTCGGTGGACTCGTTCGCCGACGAGCTCGCCGGACTTCTGGACGCGCTCGGATTGGACAAGGTCACGTATTGCGGGCTCTCGATGGGCGGCTACATCTCGTTCGCGATGTGGAGACGCCATCGCGATCGCATCGGCGCCCTCGTGCTCGCCGACACCCGCGCCGAGCAGGACCCACCTGAAGGGGTCGAGAAGCGCACGAACCAGCAGGCCCAGGTCCGCAGCGACGGAACCGGTGGCTTGATCGACGCGCTGCCGGGCGCTCTTCTCAGCGAGGCCACGCGCACCAAGAAGCCCGATGTCGTCGAGCGGGTGAAGGGCCTCATGGACAACCCGGCAGCCGGGTTCGTGGGCGCGCTCGAGGCGATGAAGAAGCGACCGGACTCGACCGGAGACCTCGCCGGCATCGACGTTCCGACGCTCGTGATCGTCGGCGAGAACGACGCGATCACCCCGCCCGATGCGGCGCGCAAGCTCCACGAGCACATCGGCGGGTCGCGCCTGGTCGTCCTGCCCGAGGCAGGCCACCTCAGCAGCCTGGAGGCCCCGGAGGCCTTCAACGGGGCCCTCGCGGAGTTCCTCTCGGCCCTGTAGGACCGCCCTTAAGATTTCGAATCCTTGAGCGCCGGCGCAAAGGTCGCTTGTCGCTGTCAAAGATTCGAAATCCACGGCTTTTGGGGGCTGCGCCCATAGATTTCTGCCTATGGGCGACACGCTTCTAAAGCTTTCTCCGTCGAGCGCGACCGACTTCAAGAGCTGCCCTCAGCTCTTCAAGTTCCGCGCCATCGACCGGGCCGACGAGCCCGTCTCCCCCGCCGCCGCCAGGGGGTCGCTCGTCCACGCGGTGCTCGAGCGGCTCTTCGCGGAGGCGCCCCCGCTCAGGACGCCCGAGAGGGCCGACGCGATGCTCGTTGCCCTGTGGGAGCAGGTCCGCCAGGAGACCGAGTTCAGGCCCCTCGGGCTGGAACAGATGCAGGAGGACGCCTGGCTCTCCACCGGCCGGAAGCTCCTCGCCAACTACTTCAAGCTCGAGGACCCCCGGGCCCTCGCGCGCCAGCAGGCTCGAGTGGTGGGTCGAGTACGAGCTCCCCGATGTCCACCTGCGCGGCATCATCGACCGGGTGGAAGAGCGACCCGACGGGTCGTGGGTGCTGACGGACTACAAGACGGGCCGCATCCCAGGCGAGTCGCGCGAGCTGGCTGCGTTCTTCGGGCTGCGGTTCTATGCGCTCGTCTGCTGGCGGGCCTTCGGGGTGATCCCGAAGAGATCCGCCTCGTGTATCTCTCCGACCCCGCCGTGCTCACACTTACGCCCAACGAGCGGATGCTGCTGTCGTTCGAGCGTCAGATGCAGGCGCTGGGGCGAGCGATCTCCCGCGCTGTCACCACGGATGACTGGCGTACGCGGCCCTCACCCTTCTGCATGAGCTGCCCGTTCCAGTCGCACTGTCCTGCGTGGGGCGCGGCCCCCGGGTGATCCTTAGCTTTTGCGAGCGGCGCGCACTGCGGTGCGGAACTCATCCGACGTGAAGCGGCCGGGCTGAACCTGTGCGGCGTGCTCCAGAGCTTGCTCGAGCACGCCGGCTGAGACCGCCGCGAGAGCTCGTTTGTTGGCGATCACTCCGTCTCGCGGATTCCGCAGGATTCGGTCTGCGAGCGCGCCGACGGCGTCGAGCAGGTCATCGTCCGCCACGACTGAGTTGACGAGGCCCAACTCGAGAGCCCGTTGCGCGTCGATGAGGTCGCCCGTCAGCAGCAGCTCGGCCGCGGTTCCAGTCCCGGCGTGCGCCTGCGTCAGGTAGGCGCCGCCCGTACCGGGGATCACGCCCAAGCGGACCCACACCTGCCCGAGGCGTGCGCTCTCGGCCGCGACCCTCAGGTCGCACGCCAGGGCTATGTCCATCCCTGCTCCCACGGCGGCTCCGTTGATCGCGGCTATGGCTATCGAGTCGGACTGCCGTAGCCCGCGCACGACGCCCTGGAACGAGCGGTAGAGCGTCTTGGCGATCGCCTCCTCGGGGAGGTCGGTCCAGCGCTCGAGCTCTTCGAGGTCGCCGCCTGCGCAGAAGGCGCGCCCGGCCCCCGTGAGGACCATGATCCTCGTGTGGCAGCGCTGCACGGCGTCTGCGAGCGCCCCGGCGGCCTCCGAGTCGAGCGAGTTGCGCCTCTCGGCACGCGAGATCGTGATCGTTGTGATGTCGCCGTCGACGCTGACTTCTACGGGGGGCATAGGCGGCAGAGTACCGGTTGTGCCTGCCATCTGGCCGAGCCCACCCGCGAAGAAGGCCGCCCCTGAGGGCGGCCTCGACGTAGCTCTTGGATCTGCTAAGCGTTCTTCGGGAGCATCCGGGTCATCTTCGTGCCGCACACGGGGCATTGCCCCTGGGCAGCCTTCGAGCCGTTGGCGAGCTCTTTTACCTCGCCCTCGAAGTCCCTCTTCTCCCTGCACTTCACGCAGTAGCCGTTGTAAGTGTCGGCCATGAAGTCACTCTCCTCTCTGAGACGCGCACCTCCGCCCCCCTATGGTGCCACCTATGCCCCCTGGGATGCGGTATCTCTGACTACGGAGAGTGCTCTTCTACGCCCTCTTTGGGCTCGCTTTCCGATTTCTCGACTACTCTCCGGATCTTCATCCTCGGAATCCTCCCCCTCTGGGCCCGCCGGCGGCCCCGCGAAGCGCGGCGGGGCGCCCCTGTAGCGGGCGAGCAGGTAGAGGCAGGTGAGCACCACGGCGAGCGACATCAGCTGGCTGCCGGTGAGCCCGAAGTAGCGCCTGTCGACCCGCAGGAAGTCCGTGATGACACGCATGGTCCCGTACCAAGCGACGAACACGGTGATCATGAAACCGGGATTGCGCACCTTGCGCCCCACGGCGAGAAGCACGCCGAGCAGCACGAGCGTCGAGGCGAAGTCGTAGAGCGCGGTCTGGTGCAGTGTGAGGTCGAAGCAGCCGAGCGACGGTGGCTCTCCCCTCTCGAGAGCTTGCAGATAGACGTCTGCGCTGCGGGCCGCCTCTCCGCCCGATTCGCCGAGGCAGAGCCACCCCAGGGCGAAGTCGGTCGGCTTGCCGAGGTGGTCGCCGATCATCAGGTCCCCGATGCGCCCGATGACGATCCCCAGCGCGAGCCCGGGCGCGGCGAGGTCCATCGTGCGCCAGAACCCCATCTTGTGTCTGATCACGTACGGCAGCGCCACAAGCACGGCTCCGGTGATGCCGCCGATGAGCGAGATGCCGCCCTCCCAGATCTCGAACACGCCCAGCAAGTTGTCGCCCCCGTCGGTCACCTCCGACAGATGACCGAACACGTAACCGAGCCGGGCGCCGACGATCGCTCCCAACAGAGCCCAGAACAGCGTGTTCCAGATGTCGTTCTCGTCGGGCCCCCCGAAACGCCGGGCCCGCCGCACCATCAACTGAGCCCCGGCGAGATACCCCACCGCGATGCCGACCCCATGAGGTGATACCTCGAACGGGCCAAGACTGAAGCGCGGGATGATCTCCCACGCCAATGGGTCGATCCCAAACTTGATCGCATCGGCCAAGATCACGATGCGAGACCCTATCCGCAGCCGCAGCCGCTAAGGGCAGGTGCGGTCGAACTCCACGAAGCAGCGGTGGGTTACCGGCATCTTCTGAGCGAAGAGGCGCTCGACTGCCTTCGCATAGATGCGGATCTCGTACTGAGCATGCCGGGAGTTGCGCAGTGAAAGGAAGTTCATTAGCGAGCGGGCGTTCACCGTCCAGTAGAACTGCGTGAAGATCCCGAACGGCAGTATCGAGCGTGCCAGCTCCTTTGCGACGCCCTTCTCGACCAACGTCATGTACTCCTCGTAGAGCTGCTTGTAGATGCGCTGGAAGGTAGTCGATCGTTTCCATCGCCAGTGCTTCGTCCGTGGGCTCGAAGGAGTAGGCGCCCGGCTTTCCGACTTGGCTTCGGACTGCATTCGGCGACGGCACATAGAAATCGTCCGACATCTTGTGATAGCGAGCCGATTCTTCGTTGAAAGAGCCGATCCGATGTCTGAACCATTCGCGGGCTACGAAGACTGGGCACCGGATGTGGAAGCGGAACGAGTTGTGCTCGAAAGGGGCTTCCGTGGCGGTCTCGCATCAGGAACTTGATCAGGCCTTCGTCGCGGTCGTCCATCTCTTCCTTGCGCACGGCGAAGCTCACGCGGGCCAGTTGACGACGGAGAGGTCGTCGGCCATCGCACTCGTCGAGACGGACGAAGCCGTGCTCGAACAGGACCAGCTCGTCCGGCTTGTCGCCGGGCCTGATCTCGGGCGTCGAGCCATGCGGTGGCCTCAGGTCGTCGGGCATCGGGTCAGCTTCATAGCCGGCTCGACGAGTCCGGAGATCACGGAAACCGGTCGTTGCGTAGTTCCTCGCTCCTCGTAGCGTCCGCGGAAACCTCGAAAAGGAGACTGAGAATGACTCGGAAGTTGCTGGCGAGCGCCACCTGTGCATCCGTCCTGTCGGCGGCGTGCGGCGGGGATGGTGGGGTCGACCCGGAGGTCTGGGCGGACGACATCTGCACCGCGGCTCCAGGATTGGATCTCGGCCTTGGCTGGAGGACAGTCGTCGCTGGCCACTCCCGAGTCGCCGGCTGAGGGCCGCGAGGTCTCGGTGGTTCTCGGAGAGCGCCGTCGACGAGACCGAGACCTTCATCACGGCGGTCGAGGATGCGGAGCCCCAGACGTCGAGGACGGGGAAGCCGCTTTCCGAGGAGCTGAAGCACGGCACTCGGAGAACGCCAAGGAAGTGCTCGAGGAGGCTCTCGCCGACGTGGAAGGCCTCACGACGACCCCCAGGAGTTCGCGAGCCCAGGCCACCGAGCTCGGCGCCAGTGCGCAGGAAGCGCTGATCCAGCTTCGGAGAGGGCTTCAGCGACATCCGAGGAGCTGGCAACGATCTTCGAGGAGAACGAGACCTGCCAGCAGGTAGGTCCTAGAGAAGGTCGATGTCCGGGACCGCGACCGTCCGAGCGCCGCGAGGCACGTCGCTTTCCTGTAAGGGGTGGCCTCAAGAGGCCGCGCTGCCGGATGCTGCTCAACAACCTCGATCCCGACGTCGCCGAGCGGCCCGACGATCTCGTCGTTTACGGGGGGTCCGGGCGAGCGGCGCGGTAGCTGGGAGGCGTTCGACGCCATCGTGGCCGCGCTCGAAGGCCCTCGAGGGCGACGAAACGCTGCTCGATCCAGTCCGGGAAACCGGTCGGCGTTCTTCGAACGCACGAACGGGCCCCGCGGGTGTTGATCAGCAACTCGATGCTCGTCCCGGCGTGGGCGAACTGGGACGAGTTCAATCGGCTCGAGACCCTCGGTCTGACGATGTACGGACAGATGACTGCCGGTTCGTGGATCTACATCGGCACGCAAGGGCATCCTGCAGGGCACCTACGAGACGCTAGCCGAGCTGGCCGCGCAGACACTTCGACGGGACGCTGGCAGGGCGCTTGCTTGTGACTGCCGGTCTCGGCGGAATGGGCGGGGCCCAGCCGCTGGCGGTGACGATGAACGGAGGAATGGCTCTCTGTGTCGAGGTCGACCCCGAGCGCATCGAGCGTCGCCTCAAGACGCGCTACCTCGATCGCTCGACCGAGTCCCTTGAGCGAGGCACTCGGTTGGATCGATGACGCCCGCCGGGAACGGGCGGCCCTGTCGATCGGTCTTCTGGGCAACGCGGCCGAGGTGCTTCCGGAGCTCGCTCGAGCGCGGCGTCGGAGGCCGACGTCGATGACCGATCAGACGCGCGGCGCACGATCCTCTCGACGGGTACGTGCCCGCCGGGCTCTCGGTCGGTGACGCGGAGGAGCTGCGCCGCAACGATCCCGACACCTACGTGAAGCGGTCGCTGGAGTCGATCGCGGCCCATGTCGAGGCCTGGCTCGAGCTTGCAGGACCGCGGAGCGATCTGCTTCGAGTACGGCAACAACATCCGCGCGTATGCGCGGGACGCGGGCGTGGACCGCGCTTTCGACATCCCAGGGTTCGTCCCCGAGTACATCAGGCCGATGTTCTGCGACGGCAAGGGCCCGTTCCGCTGGGTGGCGCTGTCGGGCGACGCAGCCGACATCGCGACCACGGACCAAACCATCACCGAGCTATTCCCCGAGGACGAGCGTCTTCGTCGGTGGATCGAGCTGGCGTCGGAGCGGGTCGCGTTCCAGGGGCTTCCGGCGCGGCATCTGTGGCTCGGTCACGGGGCTCGGGCGCAGGCCGGGCTGGCGTTCAACGAGTTGGTGGCTTCCGGGAAAGTGAGTGCACCCATCGTGATCGGGCGTGACCACCTCGACGCCGGGTCGGTCGCCTCTCCTTATAGAGAGACCGAAGGCGATGAAGGATGGATCGGACGCGATCGCCGACTGGCCGATCCTCAACGCCCTCGCTCAACACCGCCGCCGGCGCGCATTGGGTGTCGGTCCACCACGGCGGCGGCGTCGGGATCGGTTACTCGATCCACGCGGGGATGGTCGTCGTGGCCGACGGGACCGAGGATGCGGCCGAGCGCCTCGAGCGCGTGCTCGACACCGACCCGGCGACGGGCGTGCTACGGCACGTGGATGCGGGCTACGAACGAGCAGCCGATGCCGCCGAACGAGGTGGCTTGACGATCCCTATGCAGTAGCGCCTCGTCAGGCGACATTGAAGGGTGTTCTGGCGGCGAAAAGACTGCGCCTCGCGGTGTTCTCAGTCGCTAACGCAAGCGTTCGCGGATCTCGACGGTGTAGGTGCCGTCGGGGTCGATCCGCTCGTTGCAGACCCACGTTCCCGCTGAAGCGTACGTGTATAGGTCGGCGTAGAAGGGCGCTCTCTCCTTCTCGAGCTTCTCTCCGTAGAGCCGGCCCCAGGCGCGCCCGGAGCGGAATGCTCCCGCCCACGCTTGCGTCTGGCAACCGTCGGTGACCGAGTCCGTTCCCGTGGGCGGCACTTTCCCGACGCCTTTCCACTGAACGCGATCGAGTGTGGTGTTTCATGCGCATCGTCAACTTCGCCGACGACAGATCCGGGCTGATCTCGAGGTCCTCGAAGGGGATGTTCTTGCTGGCTCCGGTCCCGCTGCAGATCGTGAGGCGGAATCCACCGTTGTTGCTGCTCTGGCAGCTCCCCCGCCCGACGAACGCATTGGTGATGAGACCTTTGGACTTGCTCGTGCGGCGCCCGGCGAAGACGAAGTAGAAGTCGGGGGTCTTGCCCTCGCCGACGATCCAGAAGGCCTCGACGGCCTGCTCGGCCCCCGCTCCGGCCCCCGGCTGAGGTGCGCTGGAAACGGAAGGCGCCAGCCCCAGGATCACTACGATCAGACTCGCCACAACCCGTCGCACGCCGCCTCCTTCGTCTATCGCCCTCAGAGGTATTCGACGCGGAGCTGCGGCTACCCTTTCGGCGGTCTGTCCTCCAGGCGGTAGACGAAGCGCAGAGCGGACCAATCGTCGTCGATGGCGCACGACTTGTTGTCGACGAGGCCGACGGCCAACCCGATCTCCTGCACGTTCTCGAACGTGAGGTCGGTCTCGATCGTCGAGCTCTTCTTCGGATAGCAGACCCAGAGTCCCCCGGCCGGGTCCAGGTACTTGGCGAACATCGGCACCCGGCGTGACACGCTCGCATGCTCGTCGCTGAAGTAGACGATGACGTCAAGCTTCCGCGAACGCGCTCGAACAGCTCGACTCCTTCGGGAAGCTCGCCGAGCAACTCCCAGAACGACTCGGGCTCGTTCACCACCCCGACCCGAGCGCCTCCTTTGATGCCGAGTTTCTTGGACAGCGGCGTCTTCGAATAGTCGGCAGTCACAGGCTCCTCGGGGTCAGATCGCGAGTCTGGGTGACTTCGCCCCCGGCACGTAATCGTGACGCCCCCGTCCTGCACAGTTGTTCGCTTGGCAACCACGTAGAAGATCCCCTCTTCCTCCATCAGGCCTTTGACCTTCCATCGACCCGTCGCGCCGGAACGTGTCTTCTTGACGGTCGGGTCCTTGCCCGGCCTCTTCTTCTTCAACTGCAATCCGCGACCCGATTCGCAAGCATCCTCGGCGGCGGTTACGGCTCCGGACATCACGCCCTTCGAGCGCTTGAACTTGATGGTCAATTTCGTTGCCGATGTGATGTCCGTTTCGATGACGAAGGTGCTTGCCGCCGGGGAGAGGTCGGCCGCGCCATTCGCATCCACCGCCCGCACCTCGAAGGTGTGCTCGCCGTCGGCAAGGGCGATAGTCGTGTGAGGGGAGGTGCACGCGGCGAACCCGGCCGAGTCCACACGACACTCGAACTTCGCGCTTGGGTCGTCGGAGGAGAACGTAAACGTGGGGGTGTTGTCTGAGGTCGGGCTTTCCGGACCCGAACCGATCGTCGTGTCGGGGGCTTGGGTGTCGATCGTGAAGTTGCGGCTCGCCGCCGATTGGTCGAGGTTGCCGGCAATATCCGTGGCGCGGACCTGGAAGGTGTGCGCCCCGTCGGCGAGCGCGACCGTCGTGTGCGGAGAGGTGCAATCCGAGAACGCCGCATTGTCGAGCCGGCATTCGAAGGTCGCTCCTGTCTCGTTGGAATCGAAGGCGAATGTCGGGGTGTTGTCGCCAGTGGTTCCCTCCGGTCCGCTGTCGATCGTCGTATCGGGAGCTTGGGTGTCGATCGTGAACGTGCGGGTGGCGGGTGACGGATCGATGTTTCCGGCGGAGTCCTTGGCACGGGCAGCGAACGTGTGGTCGCCGTCGGCGAGTGCCACCGTCGTATGTGGGGAGGTGCAGGCCGCGAAGGCGGCCGCGTCGACCCGGCACTCGAACGTCGAGCCCGGATCGTTCGCCGAGAACGTGAAAGTGGGTGTGCTGTCGGCGACGCTTCCCTGTGGGCCCGTGTTGATCGTCGTCTCCGGAGCGGCCGTGTCGATCGTGCGGTCGTAGATGTCCCCACTGGCATCGGTGTCTGCGGGTACCAACTTCTCTTGGGTTTCGAAGAACGCATGAGTGCCGTCCGCGGACAAGCCCTCCAGATCCGGCGTGAAGGGCCCGTTGCTTCCTGAAGGGCCGGTGGAGATAAGGGTGGTGCTCCCCCCCGCCCGCTCGTAGATGTCGAACTCGCTATCGGTATCGGCGGGGAGAACCTTTTCGGTCGTGATCAGGAACACTCGCGTTCCGTCGTGCGACGTCCCGATGAGTGAAGCGTCGAGCGAGCCCGTACTCACCAGCGACGTCACCCCGCCCACGTTCTGATAGACGTCTCCGGTTGCATCTGTATCACCCGCGACGAGTTGCTCGTCGGTCTCGAAGAAGACATGGCTCTCGTCGCCGGATAGCTCGGCGAAGCTGGCGTTGAAGTCTCCGTTGCCCCCCGAGGGCCCGGTGGAGCGCAGGATCGTCTCTCCGCCCGTTCGCTCGTAGACGTCCCGCCGGGCATCTGTATCGGTGTTTACCAGGCTCTCCTCGGTGGTGAAGAAGGCTCGCGCTCCGTTCGCGGATACCTCGGAGAGGTTTGCAGGGAAGTCCCCGTTGCCGGGGGTGGTGACCTGGAAGGTCCTCGCTCCGACCCGCTCGTAAGCATCTCGGGCCTGGTCCGTGTCTGAAGCGACGAGGCTCTCATCGGTGTTGAAGAAAACCCGCGTCATGTCCGCGTTGCCTTCCCGGAAGACGACGTCGAAGTTCCCGTTGCCGCCGGAGGGACCCGTCGAGAGAAGTGTCGTCGTCGTCCCGCTTCTCAAATAGACGTCGGTTGAGGAGTCGGTGTCTTGTGCGACCATCCGTTCGAGAGTCGTGGAAGACCGCGCGGGTGCCGCTCGCGGAGACCCCGAATTGCTCGATGAAGGAGTCTGCGGTGTTCGCATCCGCCGGGCCGGTCGTGATGAGGGTCGTGCTCCCATTGAATCGCTGAAATCCGTCGTGTCGGGTGTCGGCATCGTCGGCCGTCAGTTTCTCTTGCGAGGTGAAGAACACTCGGGTGCCGTCGGCCGAGATAGCGCGGAGGGTGGCGTCGAAGGCACCGTTCCCGTTCACGGCCCCCGCCGAAACGAGTGTCGTTGAACCTCCCGACCGCTCGTAGTTGTCCGTTCGCGCGTCGGTGTCGGCCGTGACCAGAGGTTCCGCAGTCCTGAAGAAAATCCTTGAACCGTCCGTCGTGGCCTCATCGAAATCCGCGTCGAATGCACCGTTCCCTCCCGTCGGACCGGTCGAGACAAGCGCGGTCGTTGCCCCCACACGCTCGTAGACATCTCTGTTGGAATCCGTATCCGCGGCGACTAGCTTCTCGCTCGTCTCGAAGAAGACCCGGCTCCCGTCGGGGGTCGCGTACTCGAAGACCGCATTGAACGCACCATTGCCGCCGACGGAGATCAGGTCCGTGACGCTGTGGTCGGCGGCGGCCGGCGAGCCGGGCACCAGTGAACCCGCTATCAGGACCAGCAGAACTAGAGCGCGCCGAAATCGGCCGCGAAGGTTTCCCGCTGTGACCCCCATGGGATGAGCATCGCCCGCGCCGCCGCCGCCGACAAGGGGGTTCGGGCGGCTAGGGACGCTCCCAGCCCCCTGCGATCCGCTGCAGGGCTGCCCTGAGCTCGCCGGAGTCGATCATCGTCGGGCGGCCGTCTTCCACAACGGTCTCGCCTCCCACGACCACCCGGGAGACCGCCGTAGATTGCATCGAGCTCACGAGGTGGCGTTCGAGGTGCGCGCGCGGCTGGAGTGACAGGTCTTCGAGGTCGAGCGCCACGAAGTCCGCGCGGCGGCCCGGCTCGATCGCGCCGACTGGAAGCCGGAGCGCGTCGGCACCCGCACGCGTTCCCATTCTCAGAGCAGCGTACGCGTCTAATGCCGACCCATCGGTAAGTCGGGCTTTGGCCACGAGCGTCGCCATCCTCATCTCGTCGAACACGCTCTGGCGATTGTTGGCACAGCCTCCGTCGGGACCGAGGGCCACTCGGATCCCCCGGCTCAGCATCTCCGATACCGGAGCGATCCCGTCTCCAAGAAAAGCATTCGCGCCCGGGCAGTGGACGATCGTCGCGCCACTCTCGGCAATCAGGTCCAGTTCGGCGTCGTCGATCCATACCGAATGGATCAGCACCATCAGGGGATCGAGCAATCCCCCGCGCTCCAAGAGGCGCACGGGAGTGGTCCCGTAGCGCTCGCGCACCTGCTCCACCTCGTACCGAGCCTCGGCTAGGTGGAGGTGACACGGCACGCCAGACTCTCGGGCCAGCTCGAGAGCGATCCCGATCGTCTCGGGCGAGGCGGCATGCAATGAGTGCGGCGCAGGCTGGACCGTCACCCACGGGTCGTCGCGGTGGGCTTCGGCCAGCGCGCGGCAGCGATCGGCTGCATCTGCAGCCGATTCCCGGTAACGAGTGGGGGCTGCGGTGGGTGTTTCGGGATCGTAGAAAGCTCGCGCCATGACGAGACGGATACCGATGTCTCGAGCCGCTCGGATGACGAGCTCCGCGTTCTCGTTCGACTCGTCGTGGAGATAGAAGAAGTCCACGGTCGTCGTCGTTCCCGAGAGCAGCGCCTCTGCGAAGGCGAATAGCGATCCGGTGTAGATCGCGTCGGCATCCAGACGCTCTGAGAATGGGTAGAGCACCTCATCCCGCCACGACTCGAAGGTGCGATCGTCGGCCAACCCCTTGAAGAGACTCTGGAAAGCGTGCCCGTGGGCGTTCACCGTGCCCGGCATCAAGGCCACGCCGTCCCACCGCTCGATCACCGCTCCGGCGGGGACCGAACCCTCGTCGACCACCTCGGCGATCGAGTCGCCCTCGATCAGCACGACCATGCCCTCGCGGAAGCGATCGCCGGTCCAGACCAGGTCGGCTCCGATGCCTCGCACGTTCACCTCTCTATAGAGTCAGGCTCGTGACGATACGGGTTGGTGACCGCCTGACGCTGGAGGACGTCGCGCGCGTCGCCGCCGAGCGGGCCCCGATCGAGATCGCCCCAGAGGTCGAGGCGAGGATGGCCCCCGCCCGGCGGGTCGTGGAGGACGCGGTGGCAACCGGAGTCACCGTCTACGGGATCACGACGGG
This sequence comes from uncultured Actinomycetes bacterium, assembly GCA_963786155.1. GTDB lineage: Bacteria > Actinomycetota > CADDZG01 > CADDZG01 > WHSQ01 > CAWAXW01. The sequence continues at coordinate 2,133,118 of CAWAXW010000006.1, forward strand.
CATCGGGGATCTCGCCAACGTGAGGATCGATCCTTCGGAAGCGCTGGCCTTGCAGCGCGACATCGTCCTCTCGCACGCGACGGCGATCGGGCCGCCACTGCCTACCGAGATCGTCCGCGCCATGCTCCTGCTCAAGGCCAGGACCTTCGCGTTCGGCGCGTCGGGCGTCCGTTTCGAGCTTGTCGCCCGGATCGTGGACATGCTCAACGCAGGCGTCCATCCCATCGTCCCTTCTCAGGGCTCGCTGGGCGCGTCGGGCGACCTCGCTCCCCTGGCGCATCTCGCGCTGCCGGTGATCGGCGAAGGCCGCGCCGAGGTGGGCGGTCGCGTGGAGAACGGGGGGGACGCGATGAGCGCGGCCGGCCTCCAACCGATCGAGCCCAGTCACAAAGAGGGCTTGGGCCTGGTCAATGGGACCGAGATGATGCTCGCCCTCGGGATCATGGGATGCCTTGCCACGACGAGGCTCGCACAGACCGCCGACATCACCGGGGCGATGACCCTCGAAGCATGCCTTGGCACCGACAGGGCCTTCGATGCGGACCTGATCGCGTTGCGGAAGCATCCGGGCGCGGTGGTCGTCGCCGACAACCTCCGCCGCATCCTGGCGGACAGCGAGATCGTCGCCTCGCATCGGGAATCCGAGCATCTCGTTCAGGACGCGTACTCGCTGCGGTGCATGCCTCAGGTGCACGGCGCGTACCGCGACGGGCTCACTTACGTGCGCGCCACGCTCGAAGCCGAGCTGGCATCGGCAATAGACAATCCCAGCGTGCTGGCGGACCGAGACGAGGTGGTGGGCGGCGGCAACTTCCACGGCGAGGCGCTGGCCCTCGCGCTGGATCATCTGGGGCTGTGCGCGGCCGGTTTCGGAACCATCGCTGAGCGGCGGATAGCGCGGCTGGTCGATCCCGATCTGAACAACGGCCTTCCCGCGTTCCTTACGACGGACCCCGGCAGGCGATCGGGTTTCATGCTCGTTCAGTACACCGCCGCCTCGCTCGTCTCCGAGAACCGCTCACTGTTGTTCCCCGCGTCGTCGGACTCGATCCCGACATCGGCCGGACAGGAGGATCACGTCAGCATGGGAGCGACCTCCGGGCGCAAGGCGAGAACCATCATCGAGAACGCGGCGGGAGTGATCGCATGCGAGGCGCTGGCGGCCGCACAGGGCCTTGATCTGCGCGCTCCCCTGGAGCCGTCCCCCGCCACGTCAGCCGCCCGCTCTGCCGTGCGGGCACTGTCTCCCTTCGTTGATGCCGATCGCTCACTGTCTGACGACATCGAAGGCGTCAGAGCCGCGATGGCTCGAGGCGAGGTGACCAACGCAGTCGGCACCGTCCTCGGCTCCCTCGATTGATATCGTCACGCCCTCATGGAACCTCGCTGGCAAGCAGGAGAACGATTCCGCTCGTTCGATCGCGACCGAGAGCCTTCGGGCGGGATCTGGGCCCATCTCGGCTGGAAAGTTCTCGAGATCGAGCCGGGACGTTCGGTTCTGGGTTGGGAGCCGGACGAGAATCACTCGTTCCCGGCGGGCGACGGATGGATCGTGCACGGAGGGATGGTCACGACGCTGCTCGATACCGCGATGGGACAAGCGACCTGGACCTTGCTCGATAACGACGAGGTGTTCCTCACGGCCGATCTCCACGCCGAGTTCTATCGCCCGACTCGGCCGGGCCCGGTGCGCGCCGAGGGATGGGTCACGCACAAGACGAAGCGCATCACTTTTGCAGCCGCGAACCTCTACGGACCCGACAACAAGCTCCTCGCTGGAGGTCGGGCAACGAACGTCTCCCTCGCTATCGGAGAGTGATTCGGCCCTCCGCGCGTGGACTCAGGTGCGCGATCTCACCCCCGATGATCACGGCCAGCACGTGGTTGTGGTCGGGCCGGTAGGGAACTTCTTCGAAATCCGGCACATCGAGCACGACGATGTCCGCCCTGTGGCCTTCTGCGATGCGGCCCACGACCCCGTCAAGGCCCAGCGTGCATGCCGCGTTGACCGTGGACGCTGCAAGGGCCTCGAGTGGTCGCAATCCATAGAGGCGGCAGGCGAGCGCGATCACGAACTGCATCGACAGGATCGGCGATGTTCCGGGATTGAGGTCGGTGCCGAGGGCCACGATCGCTCCCTCGTTGACGAGGTTTCGAGCGGGCGGCTTCTTGTTCTGCCGCAGGGTGAAGGTGGCTCCGGGCAGCAGGACCGCACTCGTGTCCGAGGCGCCAAGATCTCCGGCGGCATCCAGCGAGGTGTGATTCAGGTGGTCGGCGCTGGCGAATCCCCATCGGGCCGCGAACGAACCCGTCTGCGAGTCTTCGAGCTGGTCCGCGTGCACCCGCATTCGCAACCCGAGGGGCCCGCACGCCTCGGCCAGACGCGCTGCATGCTCCAGCGCGAACGCGATCGACTCGACGTAGATGTCGCATGCGGTCGCCAGCCCCTCGCGGGCCACGACCGGCAATAGTTCTTCTGCTGCTTCCCCCACCCATTCGCCGGGCAGCTTGTCCTCGGGGATGGCGTGAGCGGCGAGACAGGTCGTTACTACGGTTTGCGGGACTGCATCCGCCAGTTTGCGAGCCAGGCGGAGCTGACGAAGCTCGGCTTCGACACTCAACCCATAGCCGGACTTGGTCTCGAAGGTCGTCGTGCCGTGCTCGAGCATCGACGCCGCTAGAGCGGTGGAGAAATCGAGCACCTGATCGTCGGGGGCCTCGGACAGCATCTGGGCCGAGCGAAAGATGCCCCCGCGCCGGCCGTGCAGGTCCTCGTAGCGAACTCCGGAGAGGCGCGCCGCGTCCTCGTCCGCCCTCCATCCATAGAAGGGCAGGTGCGTGTGGCAGTCGACGAAGCCGGGCACGAGTGTGCAGCCGCTGGCATCGAAGACGGCCTCTGCGTCACCTCCGGAATCGATCGAAGCGACCTTGCCGTCGTCACAGACGACGACTGCCCTCTGGAGCACTTCGATGCTCTGCAAGGCCTCGCCGCGCAACGGCCCGGCTCCGCCGAGCGGAACGATGCTCGCTGCGTCCCTAAGGGCAAGCGTGCTCACTCTTGCTCAGCTTGCCTCGCGCGCGAGACCTTCCGATACAGGTACCTGCCGTCCTTCTCGATTCGCTCGATCTCCCCCCTCTTTCGCAGATAAGCGAGATGCGCGAGCGCCTCGCCCAGCGCGAGCCTGCGTTGGAAATTGAGCAGTGTCGTCCCGAAGATCTCGTCCGTGATCTCCCCCGCTGTGTGGGGCTCTCTACGGATCACCTGAAGGATGGAGCCCAGGCGGCGATCGTGATGTCTGAGGATGACGCGGGCGCGTTCCGCGCCGTCTTCGAAGGGCCGGCCGTGGCCCGGCAGGACAAGGTCGGGGCCGAGCCTCTCGATCTTTTCGAGCGACGCCATGAAGTCGCCGAGCGGGTCCTCCTCCTCCCACTTCTTGAAGTCGATGTGCGGCGTGATCGCGGGCAAGAGGTGGTCGCCCGAGATCAGGATGCGCCCCTCGGGAGCCCATAGGTTGATGTGACCGGGCGAGTGGCCGGGAACGTGCACGATCTCCCAACCACGATCGGACAGCTCGAAGGTCTCCCCCCCGTCGAGCCAGCTCGTCGCATCCACGACCGAATGAACGAACGGTCGCCAGTCCTCGAACTGCGTGAGCTCGTCGAGCTCGTCGGCGCCTGAGACGTGACGTTCGAGCATCTCCCTCATCCTGGCGATCGACTCTTGCGGATCGCGGTACATCTCCATCTCGGCATCTGAGTGAGCGTGCATCCAGAGTTCGCAGCCGCTCGCCTCGATCATGCGTCCGGCCATCCCGTAGTGATCGATGTGAGGGTGCGTAATGATCAAGCGGCCTACCTCTTCGACCCGATGCCCGCAGGCCCCGATCGCTTCGCGCAGGTCGTCCCAGCCATGGTCTCGTTCGTGGGCCGGAGCGTAGATACCGCTATCGACCAGAGTGAGCGGGTCGCCCTCCAACAGGTACGCATTGACCCGGTCGAGTCCCGGGAACGGCAGCGGAAGCACCAGGCGGAAGATGCCCGGCGCCGGTTCGCGCCTGCGGTGGTCGATCGGCTTCGCCAAGTTGCCTATTCGTGCACGTGTTCTTTGATGATGAACGTGATGCGCACGAGCACTCGGTAGGTGACCTGTCCGTCTTCGATCAGGCCATCGATCCTCTCGACCTCGAAAGAGGTCAGTCCCCTGAGTGTGAGGCTCGCTCTATGCACGGCCTCGGCCACCGCTTCCTCGATCGTCGGTCCCGTTGCGGTCAGGTCGATCGACTTCTCGACGCTCAAAAGGAAAACCCCCTTACTCGGTAAGGGGGTCATCCTAGAGGGGAGGGAGGTAGGAGTTCTTAAGACTTTTCTATCGGTGAAACAAAGGTCGGCACCCGATGACAACCGACCGGTGGACGCATCTTGCTCGAGTAGCGCAGAAAGTCTTTGGTCAGGAGGTCACGAGAGATCGCGAGCCACCACTTAACTGGAGCAACCTTGACCTCTGCGTTCCTGGGGCCGGACATCCAGCCGCAGGTCCGCTCTACGCTCATCTCGTCCACCTTTCCCTTCTCTCGGTCTTCACTTTCGGGGGTCCTATCCATTCGCCTGAAGAAACGGTTCTGCGCACCTGGGGGTGTTCCTGCCCGAACCATCGATCTTTAGGCGGCGGGATGGGTGTCAACGTTACCTATGTCCGATTTATCACCCAAGATTTTTCGGCGGAGCACTAAGATTCTGTGATGGAGCAACCACGCTTCGTCGACCTCGCGGAGGTCGGGGCGAAGCTCGAACAGGCCGGATATCTGTCGAACAGGTCGATCGCGACCGTGGTCTTCCTCGCGGATCGGCTGTCCAAACCGTTGCTTGTGGAAGGCCCCGCGGGCGTTGGGAAAACGGAGCTTGCGAAAGCGATCGCATCGTCGCTCGAGCTGAAACTCCTACGTTTGCAGTGTTACGAAGGTTTGGACGAGACGAAGACGCTCTACGAATGGAACTACCGTAAGCAGCTCCTGCGCATCCAAGCGGGCGAGGGAGAGACGTGGGAACAGCTTTCCGACGACATCTTCTCCGAAGAGTTCCTGCTCGAGCGGCCCGTGCTGCAGGCGATCCGCTCGGACGAATCCCTGGTGCTGCTGATCGACGAAGTGGACAAGCTCGATCTCGAAGCCGAGGCTCTGTTGCTCGAGGTCCTATCCGATTGGCAGGTTTCCATCCCCGAGATGGGAACGGTCCGTGCGACCAAGTTGCCACTCGTCGTGCTTACCTCGAACAACTCGCGGGAGTTGTCCGAAGCGCTCAAGCGACGGTGCCTGTACTTGTTCCTCGATTACCCCGACGTGGAGCGAGAGAAGACGATCGTGCTTCGACGTGTCCCGGAGATCGGTGAGGCTCTGGCAACCGAGATCGTGCGCATCGTGTCCAGCATCCGGCAGCTCGAGCTGAAGAAGGCTCCCTCGATCGCGGAGACGCTCGATTGGGCCCGCACGCTCGTGCATTTGGGGATATCGACCTTGGACGGCGATGTGCTCCGCGACACGATGAGCGTTCTTCTCAAATTCCAAACCGACATCGAGAAGGCCGTGGAGCATCTCGATCTGACTCGCTGATGCTGGTCAGGCTGGTCGACTTCGTTCACGCGTTACGGGAGGCGGGCATCCCTATCGCGCTCAGCGAGTCCATCGACGCCACCAGGGCGCTGGCGCAGATCCCCCTCGACGAGAGCGATCGCTTCCGCGAGGCGCTCGCCGCGACCCTGATCAAGACCGACTCCCACCGTCCCGCGTTCGATGTCCTCTTTGATCTGTACTTCGCGGTTCAGCGCCCCGGCGACGGGCAGCCCTCCGAGCCTGCGGAGGAGACGGCGGAGGAATTCATGGAGCGACTCTTTGGAGCGCTCGCATCGGGAGATGGAGGGATGGCCGGCGAGCTCGCGCGCGAGGCGGTGGCTCGATTCGGCCGGGTGGAGAACAGCCCATCGGGCAGCCTCTACTTCCAGTACCCCGTCTTCCGAGCCGTTGATCTGGATGCCCTGCTCGCCCGCTACGAAGATCCGGCCGGAGTCGACGGCTACTCGGCCCGGGTGCTGCGAGATGCCTTCGAGGCGCGGGTGCGAGCCTTCCGGGCAGATGTCGAGCGCGACGTAAATCGCCGAGTAGCCCAACGCCGCGGCCCACAGACCGTCGCTCGCTATGCGGTCCGGCCGCCGCTCGAGGACCTCGACCTCGCGACTGCGGGAGCCGACGAGATCGCCGCGCTGCGCAAAGCCCTACCTCCTCTGGCGCGCAAGCTCGCAACACGAGTGGCCGCGAGACGGAGACGATCAAACCGGGGCCGTCTGGACCTGAGGCGCACCGTGAGGCACTCGCTGTCGACCGGAGGGGTGCCGTTCGAGCCCGTCATGCGGAAGAGGGTCCCCCACCGCCCCGAGCTCTTCGTGCTTTGTGACGTTTCGTCTTCTGTGGCTCGGTTCGCGCGCTTCTCCCTGATGCTGGTCCACGCTCTTTCGGCGCAGTTCTCACGCGTGCGGTCGTTCGCTTTCGTCGACACGATCGACGAGGTGACGCACCTGTTCCAGCACGAAGACTTCCTGATCGCCGTCGACCGCATGATCGCGCGAGGCCGAGGTCGTCTGGCTGGACAACCACTCGAACTACGCAACCTCGTTCGAGCGCTTCATGGAGCGCTATGGGGGCGAGGTCACGGCTCGCACGACCGTCCTGATACTGGGCGACGCTCGCAACAACAATCGGGTCCCAAGGGCCGAGACCCTGAAGGAGCTACATCACAAAGCCCACCGCGTCTACTGGCTGAACCCAGAAGCCCTCGCCTACTGGGACTCGGGAGACTCCGCGGCCTCCGACTACGCCCTCTACACCGACGGCATGATCGAAGTACGCAACCTTCGCCAACTAGAGGATTTCATAGCCAAGGTGCTCTAGAGGAACGTTCGACAGTGGCGACAGAAAGCCCCAAGGGGGGCTGTAGGGAGTCAGTCGAATGTTGCTCTAGCAGAGCGCTACTAGACGTAGCCTCGTAGTTCTTCGGCGTGGGCTACTCGGTGGACCGCTATGTCGAAAGCTGCGTCGCGCAGGCTCATCTCTTGCTCGTCGGCCTTCGTGAACACTGCTTGGATCGCGCGGCTCATGCGTTTCTTGAGCTCGAAGTTGACTTGGTCTAGCTCCCAGCGGAACTGTTGGATGTTCTGAACCCACTCGAAGTAGGACACCGTCACTCCGCCGCAGTTCGCCAGGATGTCGGGCACGATCGTGACGCCGCGTTCGTTCAAGATGGCGTCGGCGACGGGGGTCGTGGGTCCGTTGGCCGCCTCCAGGACGAGCTTTGCCTTCACATCGACCGCGTTGTTCTCGTTGATGACTCCATCGATGGCGGCGGGTACGAGGATGTCACAGGGGAGCTCAATGATCTCTTCGTTAGTGACCTCTTCGCCCTGCGGGTAGCTCGACACCGACAACGCCTCGCGCTGATGCGCCAGCACTTTCTCGACGTCTAGTCCCTCGGGGTTGAACGTGCCGCCCGCAACATCGGACACGGCAACGATCTTGGCTCCTTGCTCGGCCGCGAGCGCGGCCGTCCAGTAGCCGACGTTCCCGAAGCCCTGGATCGCGACGGCGCCGCCCCTGAAATCGATACCTCGGCGCTTTGCCGCTTCGCGCGCGCGAGATCACGACCCCGCGTCCCGTCGCTTCTTCACGGCCCGGCGAGCCGCCAAGCTCTACGGGCTTTCCCGTCACGATGCCGGGCGAGTAACCCATCTTCTGGCCGTATGCATCCATCATCCAGGCCATCGTCTGAGCGTTGGTGCCCATGTCGGGAGCGGGGATGTCGCGATTGATGCCGATCACGTAGCTGATCATCCCGGTGAAACGTCGTGTCAGTCGCTCGAGCTCACCTTTGGACAGCAGGGTCGGCTCACACTGAACGCCGCCCTTGGCCCCACCGAAGGGGACGTCGATCAACGCGTTCTTCCACGTCATCAAGGCCGCCAGTGCGCGCACCTCGTCGAGATCGGCCGACTCGTGGAACCTAACGCCACCCTTGTAGGGACCCCGAGCACCGTTGTGCTGGATGCGGTAGCCGCGGAACACCTTCAGGTCCCCGTTGTCCATCCGCACGGGTACCTGCACTCCGAGCTCTCTGTAGGTGCTCGCGAGGACCGCGCGCATCTGGTCGGAGAGCTCGAGCCGGTCCGCCGAGTTGTGGAAGAAGTAGGTCGCGGCCTCGAAGGGAGTCATCGAGTCCGAGGGCTCGCGCACTCTGCTCGCCGTCGCTGCGTCCGTGCTCATAGCTCAGCTCCCTCTTAGGGTGTGGAGCCGAGCCTACTTGGCGGGAACGATCGCTTCTAGGCCGTCCTCTTCGATCTCTCGGACGTCTCCTCCGGTCAAGAATGCGCTCGTCGCGTCGTATGCCATCTCGATCAGCCGGCCGGTGAACTCGACCGAGGCGAACGGGACGAAGAAATCGAGCTGAGGTGTGGGCAGCATGACCAAGCGCACCTTGCCTGCAAACATCTCCTTGTCGAGAGTCAGGCGCTGCGCGCGCGCCAACGTGAACGCATGCAGGAGATAGTCCATGGGCCGAGTGAGGGCCCGGCGTTGCAACGAATGGGACGTGGAGTTCATCACGTAGAGGGTTCGCGCACCCATGGTGACGGCGGGGGCGATGGGAACGTTGTTGGCGACGCCGCCGTCGGTGTACGTGCGACCTTCGATCTCGACCGGCGGGTAAACGCCCGGCATCGCAGCCGAAGCGAGCATGGGTTGGATCAGCGGACCCGACGTGAAGACCCGCTCGGCACCCGTCTCAAGGTCGGTCGCGACGACTCCCAGCGGGATCTGCGCGTCTTCGAAGGTGGGGCTGCCGAGCCGCGACTCGACGATGCGACGTATTCCACTGTTCTCGAACACTCGGTTACCGCGGACGAGCATGCGCGCCCACGAAGCCCGGAAACGACCGCCCGGGAAGAGATCGTTCTCTTTCAGACCGCGCCAGAGCTGCTCGAGGTGCCAGATGCCGCTGGGCGTCGGGTCGAAAGCGAGGAATGTCGCGTTCATGGCGCCCACCGACGTGCCTACTGCCAGCTCGGGCCGGATGTTGTGGTCGAAGAGGGCGCGTAGGGCGCCGATCTGCAGGGCGCCGAGCGGGCCGCCTCCCGAGAACACGAACGCGACGCGGTCGCGCTTGCGAGACGAGAGGCGCCGGAGCCACTGGGCTCTTGATGGGTGATGCGTATCGGGTGTGTTCATCTAGGTATCTTCATTGGTCATCGACGGCGCAAACCGGTACTGAACTGTCGGCTTCCAGACAGTTTCAGCGATCATCCCACGCCGGAGCGCGAAAACCCGGGCTCTCTACACATTGGAAACGTGCAAAAGCCGCGGAGGTTGTTCGGCGCTCTGGGACCGGGCGTCTAGCGCGAGGCCTTCTTGCGCGCGCTGGCGGCGGTCTTGCGAGCGCTCTTGGTCGCAGTGGACGAAGTCTTCTTGGCCGTCTTCTGCGCGTTCTTGGCTGCGGCCGCGCTTCGCGCCCGGGCCTGCTTGACGGCCTCGGCACTCTGCTTCGTCACCCGCTTAGTCGTTTCCGCGGCCGCCTTCTTGGTCGCGGTGGCGGCTTTCCGCGCCGTGCTCTTGGCCGACTTCACCTCTTTCGACTTGCCCAACGCCTTTGCGCTCTTGCGAGACTGCTTCAAGGCGGTCTTCCCGAGGTCGACGGCCGCGTCGGCCGCCGCCTTGACTGCGGCTTGGGCGGTCTTGCCGGCCTTCTTGGCTCGCTTGGCGTCGCGCGTCTTCGACACTTGCTTTGCCGTCTTCTTGGCCGTGACGACCGTTTTGGACGCCGCCTTGCTTACGCTCTTGGCCGCGGCGTTGAGCTGCTTGCCGGCCTCGGCCCTTGCCTTGCTCTTCTTAGCCATAGGGTTCACCTCCGCTGGAGAATCCCAGAATCTACACGCACAGCACCTAGCGCCGTGGATGTACTCGAAGCCAAGTGCGTTCGCCGCAGGCCGGACAACGGAACCAAGACCAGTGGTAGCGGACGAAAGGCACGTGGAAGTGCACGGGGAACAACAGCGCCGCCAGTTCGAGCATGGACACACGCGTTTCCTCGCGACACGAAGAACACTCGACCGTGACCGTCCCCGTGCGACGCTCGGTCGCGCTGTAGAGGGCATAGCGATCGCTTCGTTGCTGGTTGGTAGCTATTTGTTCTCCAAGGTCGCGGCTATGACTCGGTAGGCTTCCGAGCCCTGGTGGTTCGGAGCGTAGGACAGGATCGAGCGACCGGCCTGGGCCGCTTCCGCGAACCGGATCGATCTTTTGACCGGAGGCTCCAGGAGGCTGATGCCATAACGCTTGGTCACATCGCCGAGCACTTCCTGGGCGTGGCGAGTTCGCCCGTCGAACATGGTCGCAATCAATCCGACGACCTCGAGATTCGGGTTCGTGAAATGTCTGATGTCGTTGAGCGTATCGATCAGTTGGCCGACCCCACGATGCGACAACGCCTCGGCTTGCAGCGGAACGACCACCTCCGGGGCGGCCGTCAGTCCGTTGATAGTGAGGATCCCGAGCGACGGAGGGCAATCGATGAATACGTAGTCGTAGGTTCGTTCGACATCGCGCAACGCGCGTTGCAACGCATACTCCCGGCCGGTCTTCGCAAGAAGGATCGCTTCCGCCCCTGCGAGGTCGATGTTCGAGGGGACGAGATCAACTTCCCGCTGGATCACGACCTTTTCGAGGGGCAGCCGCCGGACGAGAACGTCGTTAACCGTCTCGTCGAGCGAATCGGGGTCCACGCCGAGCGAGTACGTGAGCGCTCCCTGGGGATCGAGGTCGACGGCCAGGACCCTTCGGCCGCGCTCGGCCATTGCGGCCGCAAGCGCGAGCGTGGTTGTCGTCTTGGCCACTCCCCCTTTTTGGTTGGCGAGTGCGACGACCCGGCTCATCCTGAATCTGTCCCCGCTGCTCCTCGCGGGATGGCGAGACCGGACGCGGTCAGAAGCGAGCGAACGTCATCCGGCGTCCACCCTCGATCGCGGAGCTCGAGGATCAATCGAAGGGTGGTCTCCTCGAGATCCTCGCTCTCGAAGCTTTCGTAGCCGTCCAGGAAGCCGCGGGCGTAGTCCCACGACACGTATTCGTTGGGGTCGGGATCGAATGCGGGCTCGTGGACCGGGGAGTCGCCGCCTTCGAGCATCTCCTTGAGGTTCCCCGAGAGCAGGTCCCATGTGAGGTAGTGGTCCTCGCCGCAGTCGGGGCAGTAGAAGACGACTCCCTTGAGGCCGCGGGGGCCGAGCAGCTCTTTGAGCGCCTCGACGTCTACGAGGTCCTGCTGGAGCATCTCGCGCTCCTCGCCCTCAGGCGGGTCCTCGGATTCGAAAGTGGGGTCGGGCTCGTCCATGCCCCTCATCGTAGCGGGGCGGGCTCGGCCGGACCGCCGCAGCAAAAAGGGGTGGGCTCGGCCGGACCGCCAGCAAAGAGGGGTGGGTGAGAGGTGCCGCCCGCTCTGGAGCCTGGGCATCCTCCGTTCGTGACTAGTCGGAAATAGCCCCGACGATTCATTCACTTGCCTGGTTCTGTCTGCCATCGTGATTGGTCATGGCAGACGATTCGTTCCCAAGACCACGCCCTCTGGTCGTGCTAGTGGACGACGATAACGACCTGCGAGCAATGACTCGCGCTCAGCTTGCCGACGACTTCGATGTGATCGAGGCCGAGGGGGGCCAACAGGGCGTGGCCGCGGTGACCGAACACCGACCGGACGTGGTGGTGCTCGATCTGGGGTTGCCGGACCTGAGCGGGTTCGACGTGCTGGCCGCTCTATCGAAGGCCCCGGAGACGTCGGGCATACCGATCGTCGTCCTCTCTGCCACAACGGAACTCGACGAGCGCGTGAAAGCTCTTCAGCTCGGGGCCACGGACTATGTCACCAAGCCTCACGACTCCGCCGACCTGGCGGCCCGCATCGGCGCGGCTATGCGCGTCGCTGTACGCGGATCGACAGAGGCTGAGGTCTTCGAGGAGCGGCTCCAGACCGAGGTCGGGCGAGCGCGCCGTAGCGGGGCTGACCTTTCATTGGCGATGATCGAGATGGACGAGAGTCGCGGCCCCACAACCGGGGCCTTCGAGCGCGTGGAAGAAGTGTTGCGCGCTCACCTCCGCGCCGCGGACGCTCTCTTCTGGCTTTCGAGCGAAACCCTGGCTCTGGTCCTTCCGGACACAGAGTTGCCCACCGCATTTCTTGCTGCCGAGCGCCTGCGTGAGGCCGTCGCCGAGGCCACAGGCGTCACGCTTTCGGTTGGAGCGGCGGAATTGCCTCCCAACCGTTCTGGGAGCGATCTCGTTGATCGGGCCCGCGCCGCGCTCGAACACGCGTGCGAGTCGGGAGGAGATCGCACATGGAGGGCGGACGATCCTCGGCGGCGCAGCGTCAACACGTCGACGCTCGCCGAGGACCTGAGCGAGCGCGAGTGGCACATCGTGTCTCATTTGATGCGTCACCACACCGAGCAAGAGATCGCCAAAGAGCTGCGCATCAGCTCGGGCACGGTTCGAAGCCACAAGGCCCGGATCCGAAGGAAACTGCAGGTGCCTCCCGATGCCCGCCTGAACGATTACGTGAGGGCCAACGCGGACGCCCTCGTGCCCCACATGCCGACAGGAGCCCGGGCTACCTAGCCGAGTAGGTCCAGGTAGGCGTCGCTCAGGTTCTCGCCGACGAAGATCGCAACCACCGCGCCAAGTGCCATCATCGGTCCGAACGGCAGCGCGGTCTTGCGGTTGGCCCGGCCCAGGACGAGCAGGATCAGGCTCGGGATCCCCCCGAACATGAAGCCCAGGAACATCCCAACTAAGACGACGGCGGGAAAATCGACCCATCCCAGGAAGGCGCCCAGGAGCACGGCCAGCTTGATGTCGCCACCTCCCATTCCCGCGGGATAGATGAAACCGATCAATAAGAAGAACCCGCCGTAGACGAGAGAGCCCAGCGCGACCTCGGAGAAGTGGCCGACGTCACCCTCGACGATCGCGGCCACAAACAGCGCGGCCCAACCCACCAGGATCGATGGGTAGACGATCCGGTTGGGTAGCAGCTTGTGCTCCAGGTCGATCACCGTGAGGACGACTAGTACCCAGAAGAGCGCGGCGAATGCGAACCCTTCGACGGTCAACCCGAACTCGGCCGCGGCAAGCGCGAACAAGATGGCGGTGGCGGCCTCGGCAAGCGGATAACGCAGCGGGATGCGGGTCTTGCAGTTACGGCAGCGCCCGAGCTGCACGATGTAGCTGATCACGGGCACGTTCTCGAGGGCCGTGATCATCCGTCCGCAGTGGGGGCACTTGCTCCGCCCGGTGACCACACTCTCGTGGCGCGGCACTCGGTAGGCCACAACCGTGCCGAAGCTGCCGAATATCAGCCCGAGGATTATCGCGGGCAGGATCAGGAGTGCGTCGTCGATGGGGTTACTCGGGGTCGCCGATGTGGCGGTGGATCCGCGACAACAGCGCGTCGGCCTCGAAAGGCTTCATCACGACGTTCTCGTAGCCGATCTCCTCGTCGAACATCTCGTGGGCGTCCGGCTTCCCGGTAACGACCACGATGGGGATCCCTGCGGTCGCGGGATGGGTTTGCATCTCCTCGTACATCCGGCCCCCGGACACGTCCGGCATCATCAGGTCCAGCAGGATGAGGTCGGGTTTGCGGAACTCGGCCTTGGCCAGTCCTTCGAGCCCGTCCCGGGCCTCCATGACCTCGTAGCCCTGTGCCTCGAGGATGAACCGCTCGAGCTCCCGAACGGCTTCCTCGTCCTCGACGATCAAGATCCGCTTAGCCATGCAGGAAAGGTATCAAGTAATTACTCCCATAGCCCTCTGATCGGGGAGGCGGGTCGGCGTTTACCGCCGACCGCTTCGACCATCCTCACCACCCTCACCGCCTCGGCGACATCGTGCACTCGAACCCCTGCCACCCCCACTCGCACCGCGAGGGCAACGAGCGCGAGCGTCCCCTCAAGGCGCTCAGCGGGAGGAACGTCCAGCGTTTCTCCAACAATGTCTTTGCGTGACGGAGCGACCAGCACGGGCCCGATCGTCACTTGCTCATCTAGCCGGTTCATGAGCTCGAGGGAATGGAACGTCGTCTTCCCGAAATCGAGTCCGTTGTCGAAGATGACGTTGCTTCGATCGACGCCTTCGGCTTCCAACTCCTTCAGCTTCTCTTGCCAATAGGCCGTGACGTTCGCGACCACATCTGGGTAGCGAGGATTCAGCGGCCGGCCGCGTAGCTGGCCGCCGTGATGCATGATCACGACGCCGGCACCCGACGCTGCGATCACGCCGGGCATAGCCGGGTCGGCGAAGCCCGACACGTCGTTCACGATCGCGGCCCCCGCGGCCAAGGCCACCTCGGCGACCCGGGCTCTCGACGTCTCGATCGACAACGGCACGCCGGTCGCGCTCGCGAGCGATTCCACCAAGGGCAGCAGTCGACGCATCTCCTCCGCTTCTTCCACAGGAGCCCCGGGCCCGGCTCGCACCGCGCCGAGATCGAGCACGTCCGCACCCTGGTCCACCAGCGAGTGGGCGTACTCGGCCGATTCCGCCAGGTCCATCCGTCCGCCGTCGTAGAAGGAGTCGGGCGTGCGATTCACGATGCCCATCACGAAGCAGCGGGAGGTATCGATCTGCCCGCGCGCGTGCCGCAACATCATCCGGCTACCCTACGCGGGCATGTCGCAGCCGGAGGGTCCGCACGTCGGAGTGGGAGCGATCGTCGTCAAGGACGATCGCTTGCTGATGGTTCAACGCGGCGAAGGATCCGGGCGACGGCCTCTGGTCGATCCCGGGAGGCCACGTGGAGCGCGGTGAGTATCTAGCCGCGGCGGTGCGCCGCGAGGTCAAGGAGGAGACGGGCCTCGACGTGGAGGTCGGCGACATCGCCGGAATCTTCGAGGTTGTCGGGAAACCCCACTACGTGATCCTGGACTTCGTGGCCTCGTTCGAAGGGACCGAGGAGCCGAGCGCCGCCGAGGACGTCTCGGATGTCAGATGGGTCAGCCGGGAGGAGCTTGCCGAGCTCGAGTGCACGCCCCGCCTGGCCGAGATGCTCCGCGCCTGGGACGTGTTCTGAGCGGGGACCGCGAGCATCGCGCCCACTGCTCTTGAAGCTGCGTGCGGTTACGGATGTAGATGCCAACGTTGCGGGTCCCGGCGGGGCGGGCGGTCCCACGCTTTAGCTGAGCGTTCACTGTTCGTCTTTCGGGTCGGAAACGAGTCGGTGGCGCCGTTAGGCGCTCACAACCAAGTTTCGACCCCGGTGCTTGCTCTCCTGCGGTGTGGCCCGCCCCAATGACGGCTAGCAGACGAAGAGGGCTACTACGTCGTTCTCTCGCACGATCGTGCCGGCCACAGGGTCTGTTTCGTAAACGGTCGAGCCGGGGCACGATTGCACCACTCGGGGCCTGAGGCCGAGCGTCGTCAACCGGGCACGGGCGTCGTCGACGTGCATGTTGCGAAGGTCCGGCACCTCTACCTTCTTGAACTCGGGACCGAGCGAGACGATCAGCACGACCGGATCGCCCTGAGAGACTGAGGTCCCGGCCCCCGGCTCCATCGAGATGACCGTGCCCTCCGGAACGTCGTCCGAATACTCCTCGTCGCGAGCCGGTTCGAGGCCCGCGTCGCGTATCTCCTGTGCCGCCTTCGAGTAGCTCATCCCCACCACGTCGGGCGTCGTGATCGGTTGGGGGCCGCGCGAGACGACAAGCGCGACCGACGAGCCCCACCGCAGCTTGCCGTCGGCGGGCTCCTGACGAAGAACCGTCCCCTCCGGCTCGAGGGAATACTCGCGTTCCGACTCTTCGATCTCGAAGCCGTGAGAGCGCAGCCGGGTCGCCGCATGCTCGAGAGGTAGTCCTCTCACGTCGACCACCCGCATCGACGGCAGCCCGGACGAAACCACAGCGCGGATCTCGCTGCCCGCCTCGAGATCCCCGTCGGAGGGGAACTGAGCCAGTACTTCGCCGCGAGGAACCGTCAGGCTGCTGGCGCGATCGGACACTTTGAAAGCGAGGCCAAGCTCGTCCGCTCGAAGGGCGGCTCGAGTCCGGGTCAACCCGACGAGGTCCGGCGTCTCGACGAGCTCCGGTCCCGCAGTCAGCTTCAGCGCAAGGCCACCTGCGAGCGCAACCACTATCGCGGCGATGAGCGCCATCCATCGTCTGCGCCACTTCCCCCGCCTTCTCTTCCGGCCCGGCTGGAAGACGGTCGGATGGGCATCCGAAAGATGGATCTCGCCGGTCTCTTCCTCCAGCAGCGAAGCCAGCGGCGGCGCCGGCTCGAGGTCGTAAAGCGCGACCTGAACGGCGTCGGCCATGTCGCGCGCGCTGGCGAATCGTTCGGAGGGATCCAGCGCACATGCCCTCAAGACGATCGCGTCCAGCGACGGGGGCACCGACGCATTGAATACGGAAGGAGGCGCCGGCGGTTCGGAAGCCCTCCTCTGAAGGAGCTCGACCCCGGCTCCGCGCGACGGTGCAGCGCCGCTCAGCATCTCGCCGAGCACCGCTCCCGCGGCCCACAGGTCCGACGCCCAAGTGGCGGGTCCCCCGCCGGCCTGCTCCGGGGAGAGATAGCGGAGGGTGCCGGGGATGTTGCCGCCCGGCTGGGTCAGATCGACGTCGGCGACGATGGCTATCCCGAAATCCACGACCTTCACGCTGCCGTCGCGGGCGATGAGGATGTTCTCCGGCTTGACATCGCGGTGGACAAGGCCGGCAGAGTGAGCGGCTTCGAGAGCTTCGCAAACTGCGACCGTGACCTCGGCCGCGTGGCGAGGTTCGAGGGTCGCGTGCGCCAGCATCACGTCGCGCATGTCCACACCGGAGACGTATTCCATGACCATGTAGTAGGTGCTGTCGTCCTCTGCCCCCCAGTCGTGAACCGAGACGATGTTCGGATGGTTCAGGCGAGCGGCGGCCCGAGCTTCCTCGCGAAAACGCGCAACGAGCTGTGGGTCGACCGCAAGCGACGGCTGCAGGACCTTGACTGCGACGGTCCGGTCCAGCAGGAGGTCGTGGGCCCGGTAGACCTCGCCCATCCCACCGCCGGCCAGCCGGGCGACGAGCCGATAACGAGACGACAGCGTCGCCCCGACGAGGTCGCGCATCACCTTCACGATTTAGTCACCTACTGGCCTCCGTGCTGGCGCAGGTGGTAATCGAGGCGCTCGGTCAGAATCCGCAGGTCACGCTCGAGCGAACCGATGCTTCCCAAAGCGGAGCTTGCGTTGGCGGCGGCGTCTTCAGTCGTGCCGCGTAGCTCCTTCAGGGAGTCCTTCAGTGAGTCCTTGAGTTTGTCTTTCAGCTCGGCCAGCGAGCCGGTGAGGCGCTCTGAGATCCGATCCAGGCGTGCGCCGTGAGAGCTATCGCTGCCTTCGAGCTCCTCGACTCGGTCCTGGAGCTCGGCTTCGAGCTCGGATACCCGATCTTCGAGGTCGGCCACGGCGGCTGCATCGACCGCGGCTTTGGGCGGCTCGTCGCCGCAGGCGGCCAGCATCATCAAGGCGGCAACAGCCGCAGTAAGAACTCGCATCCCCGTCATATTGGCGCGCTCCGTAGCTGGTTCCCCGGAAATCAGCGTGATCGTGGGTCGTCACAACAGTAACAGAAACCTCAATAATTAACAGATGCATCAGGACACGATGCGGGCGGCCACTGGCCGGTGATCCGAGGCGCTCGTAGCCGTCACCTGTGCCGAGACGGCCAGAGCCCCTCGTCCGGCCAGCACATGATCGATCTCGCGGCCGAGGGGGCCCCGACCGTAGGTCGACCGCCGCCCACCGGGAGCGGGTCTCAGGCCTGCTTCCGCCAGCACGCCCAACCCCCGAGGCGAACGATTCAGGTCACCCGCCAGCACCACGTCAGTCGATCCTGCGGCGATCGCGGCCAGCCGAGCCAATTGGAGATCGGCACTCGCCCGTTTCGTGGCCACGTGTGTTGCCAGGATCGTGAACCCGTCCAGTTCGGTGACGATCACTCCTCGGGGCTCCTCGCCTTCGGTCCCGGGGAGGATCTCGAAGCGGGAGTCGAGCTCTTCGGTGGACGCGATCGCCTGCCCGTAGTCGCCGCGAGGCCCGCTGAGCGTTGGGTGGAACGAAACCTCGAGGCCGGTCAGCTCGGCCAGTAGCCTCGGCTGGTCCATGCCACTCGAACGCTCTCGCCCCCGGTCGAGCTCCTGGAGCGCCACGACGTCGGCCCCCAGGCCGGTGATCACTTCGGCGATCCTTCCAACGTTGACCCGACCGTCGAGGCCTCTGCAGTGACGGACGTTGAAAGTCGCGACGGTGAGCGCTCGCCGCGTCGTCGGAGCTACGGCAGCCTGCATGCGACCATAGTGATGTGAGCACTCAGGAGACCGATCCACAGGTCGCGGCCGAGACCTATTGCTACCGACACCCGAAGACCCCCACCCGGTTGAGCTGCTCCCGCTGCGAGCGGCCGATCTGCGGGGTCTGTGCGACCCCCGCTTCCGTTGGTCAACACTGCCCCGAATGCGTGGACGAGGCCGCGCGGACGGCCCCCAAGGTCCGCTCGGCGATGCGGGCAAACGCTCCCGCGGTTATGACGATCATCGTCATCTGCGTTCTCGTCTTCATCGCACAGCTCGTGACCAGAAATGGCCCCAACGACGTGACGCTTCGTTTCGGGTCCTTCCCACCAGCCATCGCGGATGGCCAGTACTACCGGCTCGTAACCGCGATGTTCCTGCACTCGCCCAGTCTCTTCATCCACATCGGCTTCAACATGCTCGTCCTCTATATGTACGGGCCCAACGTGGAGCAGGCCTACGGAACACTCCGGTTCGTGGTGATGTACCTCATCTCGGGGTTCGTTGCCAGCGCCGTCTCCTACTCCTTCGGGCCCGTGAACAGCCTGGGCGTGGGAGCGTCCGGCGCGATCTTCGGCATCGTGGGCGTGCTCCTGGTCTTCACCTACAACAGAAGACGATCGCAGTTCATCGGCGCCTACATGAACAGCCTGCTCGCGTTCGTCGGCATCAACCTTGCGTTGGGCTTCTTCCTGAGCGGGATCGACGTGTGGGCGCACGTCGGCGGGTTGGCCGCCGGCGTCCTGCTGGGTCTCGGGTTCGACCAAGGGGGCCGCGAACCGCGCTCGGCCGCGATGCAGGCGGCGACTGCCGCCATCGTGCTCGGAGCCGGCATCGTGCTGGTCGTGATGCGAACGGCCGCTCTTACGAGCTGAGCTCGACCTCGCCGTTCTTGATCGACCGCGACGCCGTCCGGGTTGTAGGTCTCGAACCCGAACCTGCCCTCGCTTTGCTTCCAAAAGCGGGTTGTCAGCTCCTGGCCCGGGAACACCGGCTTCGAGAACCGCACAGCGACGCGCTTGACCCGGGTGGGGTCGCCTCCGGCCAGCCCGTCGACCGCGGCCTTGGTTACTATCGCCATCGTGCACATGCCGTGGTTGATGATCCCCGGCAGGCCGGCCATCTGGGCGATGCTCTCGTCGACATGGATCGGGTTGTTGTCTCCGGAGGCCTCGGCATAGCGGTGCGTCTGGTCATCGTCCACTTTCGTGGCCTCCTCGTAGACGATGTCGCGCTGTTCACCACCGCCGGCCGACGACGACTTGCCCCCTGAGCCCGAGCCCCGTATGAACATCGTCCCGCGCAGCTCCGCCACGGCTTGGCCGTCTGGGTCGACGGCAGTCGCCTTCAATGTGAACGTCTCGCCCGTGTCCTTCGTCTCGACCGACTCCAAGACGGTTGACACTTTCAGCTTGTCACCAGGACGGATAGGCCTGTGGATGATGTGTTCTTCGGATCCGTGAACCAACCTGAGGACATCTGCCTGCAACTCCGAATCCATCCCGGCCTCCATGAACGAGCCGAACGCGGCGACGATCGGGAAGATGGGCGAGGCCACGACGTCGTCGCCGCCGATGTATCGCTCGTTCAAGTCGTTGGTCGCGCGGGCGTACTTCTCGATCGCTTCCGCGGTGACCTCGAAGTCCTTCTCGCCGTAGCTCTTTCCGACCAGGTCGGCGTTCAGTGGCACGGTGGTCGCTCCTCTCAGTCCAGTTACTCGGGCAACTCGATGTCGGCCTCTCCGGTGATCGCCGTTTGTTCCTCATCGAGGGTCAACTCGGGTGGCCCTGCCCCCCGCCGGCGGGCTTCGACGGTGACCTTCACCAGACCATCCTCGATAGCGATGACTCGGCCCGTGCAAACGATCTCGTCGCCGGGCCACACGCGGTTGGTGAAACGGACCTTGAAACGGCGGAGGTGGTTGGGGCCGCCGAACCAATCGGAGATCGCATGTGCGAGATGCCCGGCCGGAAGCATCCCCATGGCGAAGACAGTCGGCGCGCCGGTGCTGCGCGCGTAGGCCTCGTCCTGATGGATGGGATTGTCGTCGCCGCTCGCCGCGGCGTAGCGGACGAAGTCGCCACGATGCAATGGTCCGAACACCATCTCGCCCAGATCCATGCCCGGCGTCACGCCCTCTTTGGTGATGTGGAACGGCTCGGTCATGAGCCGGGGTCCTTCGCCGTCTGCAGCAACGTGTAGTACGCGGTGAGGACCTCGTCGCCGTTCTCATCCGTGAAGATCGTCTCGTAGGTGACGAAACGCATCGTCCCGCCTCTCTTGCCCTCTTTCTCGAAGTCCTTCGAGATCCTCATCGTCCCGGTGAGGGTCTCCCCCGCCACCGGGAGGCGCTTGTAGACGAACTCCTGTTCACCGTGCAACACCCGGGCATAGTCCAGGTTCGCACCGAGCCTGCGTTCACGCTCGTCGCGCGGCACCTGGAAGATCTGGGTGACCGTGAAGGTCGGCGGGGCGATGACGTTGGGAAGGCCATGCTCGAGCGCGTGCTCGGGGTCCAGCAAGATCGGATTGTCTTCCCCGACGGCGAGGGCGAAGTCCCTAACCTTCTCTCTGTCGACAGGAAGCTTGAAGACGATCTCGCTCTCAGGCAAGCTTCACGCCCTCCCCGCCGGATGCCTTGATCATGCCCGCCATCATGCCTTCCGGAGCGATGCCGTTGGGGAAGGACTCCTGGAGCTTGGCCGCGAGCTCGTCGGGGTCCCACTTGCCTTCTTGCTTGATGGCCACGCCCACATCCCAGGGCTTGAGAACGTTGATCGTCCCGCCGTAGACGAAGAAGACCTGGCCGGTGATGTTCTGCGCGGCATCCGTCGACAGAGCCACGACCACGGGCGAGATGTTGTCGGCTGCCAGCGGGTCGTAGCCCTCGGGCTTGGGCATATCGCCGAACGTCTGCTCGGTCATCCGGGTGCGAGCGTTGGGAGCGAGGCAGTTGACCGTCACCCCATAGCGGCCGAGCTCCTGTGCGGCAATCATGGTGAAGGCCGCGATGGCCGCCTTGGCCGAGCCGTAGTTGGTCTGGCCGATGTTGCCGAAAACGCCCGAGGGGCTCGACGTATTGATGACGCGGCCATTGATCTGGTTCCCGGCCTTTGATTGCTCACGCCAGTAGGCGGCCGCATGGCGGGTCGGCGCGAAGTGTCCCTTGAGGTGGACGTTGATGACCACGTCCCACTCTTCTTCCGTGACGTTCACGAGCATGCGGTCGCGCAGGATGCCGGCGTTGTTGACCAGGATGTCGAGCCTGCCGAATTCGCCCACGGCCTGCTTGACCATCTGCTCGGCCGCCGAGAAGTCCGCGACGTTGTCGAAGTTGGGGGCCGCGTCGCCCCCGAGCCCCTTGATCTCGTCGACGACCTGTTGCGCGGGCGATTGATCTTGGCCCTCGCCGGCCGACGATCCACCGAGATCGTTGACGATGACCTTGGCCCCGGCCTGCGCCAGAGCGAGCGAGTGCTCGCGGCCGATGCCGCGTCCCGCGCCCGTGACGATCGCTACCTTGCCGTCGAGTGATGGCATGCCTTTCCCTCCTGCCTAAGCGTCCAGCCGCCCGAGGATCTTGCGGCTGATCACGACGCGTTGAATCTGCCCCGTGCCTTCGAAGATGTCGTAGACCTTGATGTCTCTGAACCACTTCTCGACGAGATGCTCTTTGCTGTAGCCCTCGGGTCCCATGATCTGGATGGCCCCGACGCATGCCTTGAGTGCGGCCCTGGGCGCGTGAGCCTTGCTCATCGACGCTTCCTTCGAGTTCGGGATCTTGTGGTCCGCCATCGAGGCGGCCTGCCAGCACAACAGCCGGGCCGCGTCGAGCTCGCGCTTCATAGTGCCCAGCTTCTGCTCGATCGCAGCTCGCCGGGAGAAGTTGGTCGTCATCGGCAGCTCGGCGTTCGCCCAGTCCCGCGAGTACTCGTAAGCGGCGCGCCCTATCCCGACGGCCATGGCCGCGACCGATGGGCGCGAGGAGTCGAACGCCTTCATGGTGCCCTTGAAGCCGGAGCCCTTCGGCTCCAGCGCTTCCTTGCCGCCGAGGATGTTGTCGTACGGGATGCGGCAGTCCTCGAGGACAAGCTCGGCGGTCTCCGAAGCGGTCAAGCCCATCTTCTTCTCGATCTTGCCGACCTTGAAGCCCGGCGTGCCCTTCTCGACGACGAAGAACTTCTGGCCCTGGCGGCCGAGTGACTTGTCGACGGTCGCGTTGACCACGACGATCTCGGCCCGCGCCCCGTTCGTGCAATAGATCTTCGTTCCGTTCAAGACCCACTCGTCACCGTCGAGAACGGCCGTCGTCTGCACGTTGCCCACATCGGAGCCGGCTTGCGGTTCGGTCACGGCTAGCGCGCCGAAGCGCGGTTCGTCACTCTCCACGTCGAAGACGTCTTTCAGGAAGCGCTTCTTCTGGTCGTCCGTGCCGGCCGCCATGATCGACGGCATCGCGAGACCCGGCCCCGGGATGTTCAGAAGCACGGCGGGGTCGCCCCAGGCCAGCTCTTCCGAGCCGACCACGGCCATCATGCTCCCGATACTTTTCCGCTTTCCGGGCTCGACGCCCGCGCTCTCCTCCGGCATAACCGATGCCCTGTTGCCCGCGAGCTGCCCCAGCTGTTGGATCGTCTCCTTGGGCAGGACTCCGTTCTCGTCCGCTTCTCGCGCGAGCGGTCTCAATGTCGACTCCGCGAACATGTGCACGAAGTCTCGGACCTGCGACACGGTTGGATCGAGCTCGAAGTCGATCATCGGCCTCCTCCGATAAGGGCGTCCCCAACGAGATCGGGCGAGTCGAAGACCGACAGCGTGACCGCGTCCCGGAACCACTTCTCGACGGGATGGTCTCGGATGTAGCCATGACCTCCCAGAACCTGAACTCCGTCATCACCACACAAGATCGCGGCCGCGAGAGCTTGGCCCACGCCCTGCGCAACGTCTTCCACGGTCGCCTCGCCGCGATCGACCTTCCACGCGGCATCCCAGAGAGCGAGTCGCGCGGCATCCACCTCGATCGCCATGTCGGCGATCTTGAACGAGATCCCTTGGAATGCACCTATCGGTTTGCCGAACGCCTCACGCTCGGTCGCGTACTGCGCGGCGTGCTCGAGCGATGCCCGGGCACAACCGACGGCCAGCGCGCCGACGCTGAGCTTGGTCCAAAGGAGGGCCTTCGTTAGCTCGGGTGACGGCGGCATGGTGTGACCCGTCCCGTTGAACCGCACGACGGAAGTCCGAGCGGCTTCGAGCCCCAGCTTGGCCTCGGGCCGAACGATCTCCCAATCGGTCTCTTTGTCGACGATGGCCGCTCCAAGCCCCTCGTCTGAACGGCCCACCACGATCCCCAGCGTTGCCTCGTCGGCGTCGAGCACCCCGTACTTCTCGCCGGATACCTTGTCGCCGTCGACCGTCGTCTCCAAGCTCTGCAGGTCCCCGACCGCGATCTTCTCTCCCAGCGCCACGAATGACGGAGTGTGCCGCTCGGCGAACGAGGGCAGGTACTGGGTCTTCTGCTCTTCGCTACCGGCGAGACCGATCACGATCGCCGCCAGTCCCGAGCCGATGGCCTGGAAAGCTATCCCCGGGTCTCCCCACGCAAGCTCTTCGACGGCGATGCAATACGTGATGGGATCGAGCAGGCCCCCGCCCCCGTAGCTCTCGTCGACCGGAGCCACCACGCCGATCTCGTGGATCCTGGCCAGCAAGTCGGCGGGCACGCGCCGGTCGCTCTCGCATGCACGTGCGGCCGGCCTGACCACTTCAGAGGAGAACTCATTCAGAGTCGTCTTGAGTGCGACCTGCTCGTCGTTCGGCTGAAGATCGAAGCCCATCGTTGCCCTCGTTTCTCGCCCGGATCCGCACTTGACCGCCGGGTCAAGTTTTCCCAGGAGTATAGCCAGCACCGGCCAGCTGATGAAAATCGCATGAAGTTGCGCGTCGTTGACTGCGCAGTGTGGTTTTATTTCCTTACACGAGAAAGGAGGTGGTCCCGACTTGAGTGATAGTTGTTATGGACCTCGTGAGGTGAGCGGCTGCTAGTGGCTTAGCCTCGAAACAAGGGTTCTGGCCACCTCAGATCTAGGCCACGGGCAGAATCCCAACCGGCTCACCGGTCACCCCTCCCCGGTCTGGTCCTCCGGGCATCACCGATGAAGTGAGGCAGGTGGCTCCAAGTGCCGAACATGGAACCGGCGTAGGTATCCCCTACGCCGGTTTCTTTTTGTCGTAGCGGCGCGTCGACCGCTCAGCTCTCACATTGGTAGGCAGTTTGTTCCTTCGTGTTGGCCCGGACGCATTGGTCGTTGCCTTTGCCTCCGTTCAGATTGTCCCCGACACCTGCCCCAGAATCGAGGAAGTCGTTCCCGGCGCCTCCATGTAGATAATCCAGATCGTCGCCTCCGAGGATGCGATCGTCGCCCCCACGTGCAGTGATGACATCCGAGCCACGGCCACCTTGGAGAACGTTCGGCCCCTTCGAACCGATGATCTCGTCGTTCCCCGAGGTTCCGGTGGTGTTCTCGATCGAGTAGAGCACTTCGTTTCCTATCTGCGCGCCCTTCGCCAGGGCGATGGCGATCCCCTGGCTCACTCCGTTAACGACCGAGACGCTGAGCTCGATCTTGAGGTGGGCACCGAATGTCGGGTACGCCAACGTGTCGACCCCGGACCCCCCATCAACGATGTCCTTGCCCAGTTGAGGAGCGATGACATCGTTTCCTCCGAGTCCACAGATCACGTCGGCTGCAAGGGTGCCTTCGAGTTGGTCGTCCCCTTCGGTGCCGACGATGGTGCAGGGGCTTCCGTCCGCCGCGGAGCTCTCGACCACGTTCGCAGGAGTCTCCGATGTCAGAAATGGACTATCGGCTACGTTCCAGTGGGTGGCGAGGTAGCTTCCCGGAGCCGGGTTCGTGTTGAAGTAGTCGTCATCGTTGCAGTCGAACGGCAACAGGGCTGTTCCCTCCCACTCGGGATAAGCACAGACGACGTCGCCTTGTCCGCACATGACATCTAAGTGATCGGAGCAGTGCCCGCCTTCGCTGAAGTGCGGCGCACTCTCCTGCACAGCTCCCAAGCTATGGAACAACTCATGCGATTCAATGAACTGCCAGCAGCCACCTGCATAGTCGATGCCTTCAGCGGTAGTTTCGATGAACCCACCCACCTGTGCGTACCCGGAGATGCCCGTGGCGCCGGTGTTTGCGTTCTTAGCGCCCGGAGAATCATCTGCTGATCTCGTTGCGATGCAACTGGCGCCGCCCTTGAACTCGCTAAACAACTGCAGCCAGATCAAGTACCGACGATCTGCTCTCGCGTATCCCTGTGCCTTGAGCGCCTTGACTACGTTGGCGAAGGAGTAATCGCTCGTGGGCGGAAGGATCACCTTCTCCACCGACAACTTGCATTGAGGATCCGTAACCCACCTGAGATGACGCGTCCCCTCCCGTCTGGGCAGCGCTCCGGTCAACCTGAGTGTCCATCGCCCACGCCCAGAAGCGGATATGAGGTACGACTTGCTCGTACTGGTCGGGAAGATCGGAGGGGAGCCCATAGATGGCCTGGACCCGCGACCCGTCTGACCCGTTCCCGTAGCACGGCACCTCGCTTGATCTCACGACGGGGGCCGCTCCAGGGAGTTGCGAAAGGATCTCGGACGGTCGCTCGATCCGGCGGAGAGCCGAGGGGTCGAAATCGATCACCTCCAGGTCGTCGCCGTGCGTGCAGAGATCGGTCGAGGCGACCTCGTAGACGCCGGCACAATCGCCGGAGGAACGAGCAACCAATCCAGGCGGATCGTGGGATCTTCCGCCCGTCAAAGCTCGGGAAGTCGGTTCGTCGCCTGAGGAGAGCATCCAAACCGCAACCGCCCCCGCGATCAGGCTTGCGATGATTCCGAGCGGTACCAGTCGTCGTGCGTTCGACATATGGCTCTCCTCACCCAAGCCTGAACGGGTGAGAGAGGGCTGTCTACGGGGTAGTGCAACATCCGTCCAAACGACCGTGGACCACTAGCCCTCGGCAAGCAGTTTCTCGAAGCCCTTTTCGTCGAGGATCGGGACCCCGAGTTGTTGGGCCTTGTCGAATTTGCTGCCGGGGCTTTCGCCGACGATCACGTAGTCCGTCTTCTTGGACACGCTCGAGATGACCTTGCCCCCGCGCTCCTCGATCGCCAGTGCGGCCTCGGAGCGGCTGAAAAGTTCGAGCGAACCGGTGAGGACTATGGACTTGCCGGTGAGAGGCCCCTCCTTCTTAGGTGCAGGAGGAGTTGGCCGGACTCCCCCGGCGCCGAGCTTCTCGAGGATCGCGCGGTTGCGCTCCTCGCCAAAGAACGACGCGGCGGACTGGGCGATGATCGGTCCGATGCCCTCGAGTGCTACCAACTCCTCGGCCGTCATGTCCTGCAGCTTCTCGAGTGACCCGACCTCCTCGGCCAGGCTCTCGGCGACGGTCGAGCCGACCATCGGGATGCCGAGCGCCGTGATGACGCGGCCGAGTTCCCGGGTACGCGACCGGTCGATCGATTCCATCAGGTTGGAGATCGACTTCTCGCCCCAGCCCTCCAACCCGACTAACCATTCTGGGTCCAGGAAGTAGATATCCCCGTAGTCGTTCAGCCATCCCTTGCTCACGAAGAGTTGCAGCGTTTGGTATCCGAGCCCCTCGATGTCCATGCCCCCGCGCGACGCGAAATGGAACAGCTTCTCCACGCGCTGCATAGGGCACTCGGCGTTGATGCAGCGCGTCACGGCCTCGCCGGGATTGCGAACGAGCTCCGAATCGCACGCTGGGCACCGCGTGGGCATCTTCCAGCGCCGCGTGCCCTTCGGGCGCTTCGACAAAACGGGTCCCACGACTTCCGGGATCACGTCGCCGGCTCGCCGGACGATCACGGTGTCCTTGGGTCGGACGTCCTTCCGAATGACCTCGTCCTCGTTGTGGAGCGTCGCCGAACTCACCGTTACGCCGCCGACGAACACCGGCTCGAGTTCGGCGTAGGGCGTGACGGCCCCAGTGCGGCCCGTGTGGACGCGGATCTCGCGGAGCACGGTCGTGCGCTCTTCCGGAGGGAACTTGTACGCGATCGCCCACCGCGGCGCCTTGGACGTGTAGCCCAGCTCTTCTTGCTCGGCGATCGAATCCACCTTCACCACTACGCCGTCGATCTCATAGGGCACGTCATGGCGATGCTCTTGCCTGTGGGAGCAGAACTCGTAGACCTCGTCGAGCGTCTCCAACCGGCGATTCTCCGGATTGGTCCGCAAACCGAGATCTCGCAGTGACTCGAGGGCGTCCCAGTGACTGGCGAATCGTCGTCCTTCGACATAGCCGATGCCATGACAAACGAGCGACAGCTTCCGGTCCGCTGTGACCTTGGGGTCCTTCTGCCTGAGCGATCCGGCAGCCGCGTTGCGCGGGTTCGAGAAGATGCGCCCGCCCGTCTCCTCCAGGCCCCGGTTGAGCTTCTCGAAATCGTCGGTGCGCATATAGACCTCGCCGCGCACCTCGATAACGGCCGGAGCTTTCCCCCGCAGGCGAAGCGGGATGGAGGGGATGGTCCGGAGGTTGGCCGTGATGTCCTCGCCGGTCGTGCCGTCGCCGCGCGTCGCCCCGCGGACGAACTCGCCTTTCTCGTAGATCAGATTGACGGCGACCCCATCCATCTTGAGCTCGGTGACCAAGCTCGACGCCCGAGTAATCAGCCGCTCGACCCGCGCTCCCCATGCCTCTAACTCTTCGAGCGAGAAGCAGTTGTCCAGCGACATCATGCGCGACCTGTGCTTCACGGGCGCGAACTGATCCGAGGGAGGAGCCCCGACGCGCTGCGTTGGGGAGTCGGGCGTCACGAGATCCGGGTAAGCGTCCTCGAGTTGCATGAGCTCGGACACGAGCGCGTCGTACTCGACGTCGGCGATCTCCGGGTCGTCGAGCACGTGGTAGCGGTATGAGTGGTGGTCGATGCTCTCCCTGAGCCGGCCGATGCGCGTGCGCGCGGCAGCCTTGGTCGGTTTCTTCACGTTCCTATTGTCGCGGCCGGGTGCGACGGCCCAGGCTTACGTGGCCGGCGGGCTAGTCCCCGGCGGAGGCTCGCTCGTCGGTTGTGCGGGCGCTGCGGCCGTAGTCGCCTCGGGCCCGCCCGGTGCAGGAGGAGCCGCTGCGTACGCAGGTACGCCTCCCTCCGGCGACTTGCGGGCGAAGGTGCCGAGCAACGCCCCGAGCACGGCAAGGACCGACCCCACCAGGACCACGTAGAGGCCGATGCCGTTTGAGTACTCGAGGCCCGCAAGGTCCGCGCTGGCGATCCCGAGCTCTTCGAGAAGAGCTTCCTCGGAGCCCGTGATGTCGATGATCACTGCCAGCAACGAGAACGCTCCCAGGAGAAGGCTGATGATCGAGAAGGTCCGGCGAAGTGCGCTCCCGGACGCGGCCCACACGATCCCTCCGAAGAGGACGAGGGCGATGCCGAGGCCGAGGAACACTTTTCCGTCGTCCGTGTCGAGGCCCCCCGAAGTCTCCGAGGTCTCCTGGATGCCGGGGATGCTGAGCTCCACCTTTGCGAAGGGAAGCAGGGTGCCCACTACGAGCAGCAGACCTCCCACGATCAGCAAGATGGCAACTTTCTGGGACTTGGCGCCTGGGGCGGGGGTAGCCGCCATGTGGCCTCCTAGGCTCGGTTGACTGGCACGGCCAGCAACATAATCCGCCGCCGGGTAAAGCTCCAGTCATTGCCTTCGGCCTCGAAGCCCATCCCCGTCTCCGAGCCCCGAAGCTCGATGAAGCGCTTGACTTGCTCGATCCGCTCCCTGGGGAACTCTCCGGCCCACATCCAGCCGGTTAGCCGCTGCCGGCTCTCGACGACCCGCCGATCGATCACCCTCAGCCCGGCCGCGGTCGCTATCGTGAGAAACGCCGAGGGGGGCCTGCTCGCGGCATGCGTTGGGTCCCGTAGCCGTTCGAGCTCATTCATAACGACGGCGTGCTCGAACTTCTCAGGAGCCGCTTGGTCCACGATCAGGACCTTCCCATCGGGAGCCGTCACCCGGGCCATCTCGCGCACCAGTGGGACGGGTTGTGCCACGTGATGCAGCATCTGTGCGCAGGCAACGAGTCCGACCGATCTCGAGCGCAAGGGCAGCCGGATCCCCTCCGCCCTGACCAGGCTCTGGCCGGGATGCAGACGAGCGGCCTCGCGCTGCATCTCGGGCACGAGATCGACGCCGACGCAAAGATCGCCCATCTCCTCGAAGAGGGCCAAGAAGTTCCCCGTTCCAGAGCCGACCTCGAGAACCGAGCCACCGGGCGACGGTTGGGCGAAGCCGAGCACATCCAGGTCGTCGAATCGGCCGAGCGTGCGTTCGCCGAACCCCGCTGCGGCTCGAGAGAACTCGGCACGCAGGGCCCCGCGATCCTCGCCGGTCACCTGGTAATGAGCGCCGCCGCCGTTGTGGAGGCAACGATCCCTCCCCCGAGGAGCCGATCGGGATCGTGATCGTCGTAGAGCACCGCGGACTGGCCGGGGGCCACTGCTTCCACGGGCCGGTCGAAGACGACCTCCATGCCGCCGTCCGTGTAGCGAACCCTCGCCGGGAAGACTTCGCCGTGGGCGCGATGTTGGACGCGGACGCGCGCGCCGTCGGGTGGAGGAGTGCCTGCGAACGAGACTTCGTCGAGCTTCGCCCCGGTCACCGCGAGCTCCGCTCGCTCGCCGACGACGATTGTGTTGGTCTTCTTGTCGATCTGATTGACGAATATGGGGCTGCCCACCGCGATGCCGAGGCCCCTTCGCTGGCCGATCGTGTAGCGCCCGATGCCACGGTGCTGCCCCAAGACCTCGCCTGAGGTGTCCACGATCGGGCCGGGCTCGGCAACGTCGCTCAACTCCCGCTCGACGTAGGAACCGAAGTCGCCCGACGAAACGAAACAGATCTCTTGCGATTCCGGCTTGTGCGCAGTCCGCAATCCGAGAGACTCTGCGATCGCGCGAGTCTCCGTCTTGTGCAGCTCACCCACCGGGAAACGCGCGCTCGCCAACTCGTCCTGAGACAGCATCCACAGCACGTACGACTGGTCCTTGTTGCGATCCACCCCGCGCAAGAGCCGATGTTCGCCCTTGGAATCAGTGACACGAGCGTAGTGACCGGTGGCGAGGACGTCGGCACCGATGGCGCGAGCGCGTTCGAGAAGCGCGCCGAACTTGATCCATTGATTACAGCGAACGCAGGGATTCGGCGTGCGGCCCTGCCGATAGGACTCGTTGAAGTCGCGGACGACCGACTCTTCGAACTGTTCGGCGAAGTTGAAGACGTAGAAAGGGATGGAAAGCGCGTCGGCCACCCGACGGGCATCTTCGGCGGCTCCCACGTTGCAGCAACCCGAGTCGTTGTTTGCTGCCTCGCCCGACCACAACTTCAACATGATCCCGGTGACGTCGTATCCGGCCTGGACCATCAGCGCGGCGGCGACCGACGAATCGACGCCCCCCGACATGGCCACGACGGCCTTGCGCCGGCTCATGCGACCTTCCGGGCCCGCTCCACGATCTCCGGCAACGCGCCGATCACGGCGTCAACGTCTTCATCGACGGATGCCCATCCGAGCGAAAACCTGAGGCTCCCCTTGGCGAGCTCGCGAGGAACGCCGAGCGCGAGCAACACGTGAGATGGATCGAGCGCCCCGGAACTGCACGCCGAGCCCGACGAGCACGCGATCCCCGCCTGATCGAGCAATAGCAGCAGGGTCTCCCCCTCGGTGCCGGGGATGCAGATGTTCAGGTTGCCGGCCACCCGGTGTTCGAGGTCGCCGTTTACGACCACGTCGGGGATGGCGGACTCGATCCCTTCGAGCAAGCGGGCGCGCATGGCGGAGAGCCGTTCGTGCTTGTGGTCGAGCTCCTTCACGGCGAACTGGGCCGCGACCCCAAACCCTGCGATCGCGGGGACGTTGAGCGTGCCCGACCTGAGGCCACGCTCCTGGCCCCCGCCGTGGTTGACGGGTTCCACCGGGACGTGCGCCCTGACGAACAGCGCGCCCACTCCCTTGGGTCCGCCCAGCTTGTGAGCGGCGAATGCCGCCAGGTCCACGCCCCAGGCGTGGAGATCGACCGGAAGGTTCCCGAGCGCCTGGACGGCGTCGGTGTGGACCAGGGTGTTCGGATTCGCTTCCTTCACCGCATCGACGATCGTGCCGATGTCCTGGATCGTGCCCACCTCGTTGTTTGCAGCCATCACGGAGACGAGCAAGGTCCCCGGCCGCACGGCCCGAGCCACCTCGCCCGGATCGACGAGGCCGCCCGTAGTGACGGCGACCTTGGTAACGGAGATGCCCTGGGCGGCAAGCCATCCGGCCGTGTCCAGCACGGCGTTGTGCTCGAAGTTGCTGATGACGATGTGGTTCCCGTGAGCCCGCAGCTTTGCCACGGCCCCCTTGAGCGCGAGGTTGTCGGCCTCGGTCCCCCCGCCTGTGAAATAGACCTCCGAGGGGCTCCCACCTATCGCCTCGGCCACCCTTTCGCGTGCGTCCTCGACGACCTCCCGGGCTGCCCGGCCGAGGGCGTGGACCGAGGAGGGGTTGCCAAAGTCACGCTCGAGCACGCCGACCATTGCGTCCCTCGCCTCGGGCAACAGGGGGGTCGTGGCGGCATTGTCCAGATAGTGCATAGCCCAAAGGATAGTTCGACTAGTCCGTCAGCAGGACGAGCTAAACCACCCCGATATCGCTCCTGCAATAATCCCGGCCAACGTAGATTGTCCGTGGAGACACAGGAAGGACCGAAGGAGAACGGATGACAATCACTCGCAGCAAACGCGCTCTGGCCGCCGTCGGAGCGCTGGCTCTCTGTGCGCTGTCGTTGATGATCGCGGATCCGCCGCAAGCGCAGAGCGCGCTCACCGGGGGCATCGTCTTCATCAAAGACAACAACGTCTGGCTAACGAGCCCCGACGGTACGACACAGGTCCAGGTCACGACGAACGGAACCGCGGCCGCTCCGTACACCGGCGTTACCCAAGACGACTCGGGGACCATCGTCGGGGTCAAAGGGAACCAATTCATTCGGATGAACCGCGACGGAGAACAACTCAACCCGCCATTCGGCGCCGACGGCACCGACTCGCCACAGCCCAACCCCACACCGGTCGATCCTGCGTTGTCCCCAGACGGGACGAAAGTTGCCTACTGGTACCCGTCGGGATGTGAAGTGAACGGCACCGGCGTCAATTGCAACCGGACGCGGATCACCAATTCCACCGCCTTCACGAGTTACGGCATCCATGGAGAATCGACGTTCCACCAGCACCCATCGTGGATCGGTAACGTCCGCTACATGATGAACCGCGATTCCGAGGTCTCTTACGATGACGTAGGCGGGGGCAACGATTCCCATCGTCGGTGGTTCTCGGATACCGACTTCGGCGGCGGCGGACAGGACCTTCGGCCCCTGGTCGATGGCGAGGTCAACGCACAGGTCTCGCTGATGGCGATGGTGTGGGGCCATCAGGCCGAACAACTGCGCATCTTCACCACTCCCGGATCACCCCCCGGCCCGCCGACGGCTCCCATCCCGGTCTGCGTTCTGAACGCTCAAACCGGACCGTTCCGAGATGTCACTTGGTCGCCAGACGGTCAGTCGATCGCCTACGTCGACGACCAGGGCATCAAGGTCATCGGCAACATCGACGTCAACAACTGCGGGGCATCGGGTCCGATCACTCTCGTCATCCCCGGAGGTAGCGAGCCCGATTGGGGGCCGCTCGGCATCGGATCGTCGGCAGGCGATGAAACTCCGCCGCTGGTTTCCGGTGTCAAAGACACGCCCGACCCATTCGGCAAGGGCAAGAACAAATCCACTGAGATCACTTTCAACGTCAATGAGGATTCCCTCGTCATCGTTACCATCCGGAAGAACAACACCCAGGTCCGCGAGTTGTTCAACCAGGAGATCCTCGCCGGCAAGCGGATCGTGCGGTGGGATGGCAAGAACGGCCAAAGGAAGTTGGTGGCCAACGGGACATACGACTACCGCATCGTGGCCGAGGACGAAGCCGGCAACGTCAGCAAGCCGAAGGGCGGAAAGGTAACGGTCAAGCGCTGACAGGTATGAGGCCAGATCTTCCGCGTAGTAGGCGGTAATCGCCGGACTACGCGGAAGATCTCGGCGCTCGGCTCTAGCCGCCCGGGGTGGTTACCGTCGGCTGGATCGACTCCCTCGTGGCGTCATCTGGGTAGGGGGCAAGCGCGGGCGGCAGGAGCAGCTCGAGCAGGCCGGCCTCCACCTGTGCCGGGGTCACGGTCTTGCTGTACGGGTTCCGGGTCGTCTTTACCCCGGTCAGGTTGTTGATCCGCTGATACGTCAGGAAGGGAACCGTCACCGAGGCCTCGGTGACGTTGACCGTGGTGCGCGTCGAGTAGGGGAAGAACTCGCTGTGGCCGGCATTGATGTGGAACGCCAGCCGGTGCCCCGCACGCAGGATGTGGTCGCGGGGGTGCAGTTTGAAACGCACGGTCCCATCGCCCTTGAGCCTGTAAGCGCCACGACTGATCTCGGTGACCTTGTTGTCGGCCGGGTTGTAGTCGTACAGAACCCCGACGAGGTTGGCGTGAGGCGCGACCGTGTCGGCTGTGACCTCGAGTACCGGCTCGCCCGCGACGTGGGTGTCGTACGGAAGCGGTTGCGAGAAGGTCCAGTACCCAGAGGTCGCTGCCGTGCTGCCGTCATCGACGTAGCTGCCGGTCTTCAGGGGAAGCTCGGTCATCTGAACGTCGCTCGGCGGGTATTGAGCTTCGGTGCGCCACCCGCCCTCGTTGTCCTGGATCTCGACCACGTTCTCGGCGTTGACCTCGTAGCGGAAAGGCAAGTCCTTGAGGTAGTGATCGAACCAGTCCAGTGACTCCTCCAGGAAACCATCGCGCCCGACCGGGGTCACCTCGTTGCCGCGATCGTGAGCCCAGGGGCCGAACCACGCACGATGGTTCGACTTCGGCCGCTTGTTGAGGGGCCCGTAGACGCCGAAGATCTGGTCCGGCTTGGTTTGAACGTCGTTCCAGCCGTGTGACCACAGCACCGCGACGTCGTCGTTCCGCCGGGCGCTAGCCCGCAGGTCGCGCTCACGCCAGTACTCGTTGTCGTGGTCCCAGGCGGCCGCGATGGTCGCCTGCTGGCTGACCCAGCACGGGTCGCTCGCGGTTCCCTTTACCGGATAGATCGACCTCCTCCGGCGTCATCTCGTTCACCGATGGCGGGATGAAGTCGTAGAGCATGTAGAGGCTTGTGGTCGCGTACCAACCCGTGTTGTGGTGCACGCCGTTCACGTAGCCGATGCCGTATCCCTCGATCAGAGGCGACTGGATCACTAGGGCCTCGAGGTGGGGTGGGTTCTGCGCAAGGGCCATGACCTGGGTCCACGCGTCGTAGGACTTGCCCCACATCCCGACCTTGCCGTTAGACCACTCCTGGGTCCCCGCCCACTCGACCGCGGCAGCAGCATCCATCTGCTCGCCGATGCCGCCGTAGTCATTGCAGCCGTCCGACCCGCCGTAGCCGCGGGAGTCGACCTGGAGCCAGGCATAGCCCTGCTGGAAGATGTTGCCCCGGCCCTCGAAGTCGTGGGCGATGAAGTCGTAGAAGCGGCCCGAGGGCCCTGCGTTGAGGGGGTTATAGGCGGGGAACCCTTGCGAGCCGGAGCCGAAGTAGGGCCCGATCGAGACGATCACCGGGCAGCCGCCCTCGGGGCATCCCTCGGCCGGGCGGAGGAGGTCGGCGTGGAGCAATGTGCCGTCCTTGGACGGGAAATAGAGCTCCTGCCATTGGGCTCCGTCGGGGACCGCTGCGGCATCGGCCGCCGGCGCGATAACGGTTAACGAACCCACCAGGACCACGAGGCTGAGGTACGACACGAAGCGACGCTTCATTGTGGTAGACCCTCCCTTTGCCCGAGCGCGGCCAGAGTTCTGGCCCATTTGGTTCAGATTCCCGCCGTCAAGCCCGGAGTCCTGTTGTGCATAAGCACACAAATAGGGCTCTAGGGGGCAAAAAGGCGGAGGGCACCACAAATTTGTGACTACATGTTGTTGCGTTTGATCACTGTCTCGCAGGCGGTCGGTTTGTCTGCAGAGCGACGGTCACGACCAATAAGCGCTTCGTGCTCATCCCACTTAAGTCAGGCACCTAGGCAGGCACGGTGCAAGGGGTTACGGGGTCAGCGGTCGGGGGTGCCCGGGCCTGCTTCCTCGTTGAATCGCCGTTCGATGTCTGCGAAGGCCTCGTCTATCGAGGGGTCGGAGCCTCGTCTCTTGCGGGCGTCGAAATCTCGCATCCTCTTCGGGTAGCCGATCACGCCGGCGTCGTACACCGGGATGCCCACGCCTTCACAGAAAGCGGCTGCGTCCTCGGGCTCTCGCACCGCGCCGCGCACCGACTCGCCCTCACGGTCGACCAGGAGCAGGGTCGTGGGGTTCGTTGCCGTGCGCGGCTCGATGAAGCCCTCGACGCCCTTGTGGCTGCGCGCGAAGGCTTCGAGCGCGCTCAGGTCGGGACTCGCTCTTTTCGAGAAGAAGCGCCGGATCGAGTCGCCCAATCCCATGCGGTGAAACTAACCCGGCCGGGGCGCTAGAGCCGCTAGCCCTTGCGCTTGTTCACTTCCTCGATGAGCTGCGGGATTATCTTCAGCGCATCCCCGACGACCCCGAGGTCGGCGAGTTGGAAGATCGGCGCCTCTTCGTCCTTGTTGATGGCGATGATCTTCTTGGCCCCCTTCATGCCGACGACGTGTTGTGTGGCTCCGCTGATACCGACCGCGATATAGACGCCGGGCTTGACCGTGACGCCCGTCTGGCCGACCTGCATCGCGTATGGGACCCAGCCGGCGTCGACGACGGCTCGGGTGGCCCCGACCGCGGCGTTGCCGATCGCCTGTCCGAGATCTTCGAGAAGCTTGAAGTTGCCTGCCTCCTGAAGGCCGCGGCCCCCGGAGATCACCACGGGAGCCATGTCGAGCTTCGGCCCCTCGGCGGCCTCTTCGTGGCGCTCGACGCGCTTCGCCTTCTTCAGCTCGTCCGCCACGTCGACCTCGATCGTTTTCACGTCGCCGCCACTCCCGCCCGGCTGCGGCTCGAAGGACTTGGGCCGCACGACGGCGATCCTGGGCGAGCCCTGCAGAGCGACGTCGACTTCCAGCGTTCCGCCGATGATCGAGGTATGGGCGACTTCCAACGACGGCAGCGCTGTGACGTTAGCCATGAGAGTTGCGCCCAGCTTGCCTGACAGCCGGCCGGCGATGTCGCGGGAGTCGTAGTTCTGGGCGAAGAGGATGAGCTCCGGTGAGCTCTGCTCGACGATCTGGGCAAGCGCGTGGGTCTGAGGCTGGGCGACGTAGTCCGAGAAGACCTCGTCTTCGCTCACGTGAACGGTCGCCGCGCCGTACTCGCCCAGCTCTTTGGCGACTTGGCCCGCGCCGGGCCCGAGCACGACGGCTTCGACGTCGCCCAGCTCGCGCGCTTTGGTGAGTATCTCGAGGGCCGCCGGATCGGCCTTGCCTTCCGGGGATACCTCTGCGTAGAGCAGTATCTGCGCCATCAGATCACCTTCGCTTCCTTGAGGTAGTCCGCGATGCGCGCGGCCCCCGTGCCGTCGTCCTCGATGACCTCGCCTGCTTTGCGTTCCTCGGCTGGCACGATCTCGGACACCTCCTGCTTGATCGTGGTGTCGTCGCCTCCCAGACCGAGGTCGCTCACGGACAGTTCCTCGACCGGCTTCTTCTTGGCAGCCATGATCCCTTTGAAGGATGCGTAGCGAGGCTCGTTCACGCCGGCCGTGACGGTGATCAATGCGGGGAGCGGACACTCAACGACGTGGTAGCCGTCTGCTGTCTGGCGCTGCACCTTTAGCGAACCATCCGCGTCGGTGATCTCCTTGACGAAGGTCACCTGGGGTAGGCCGAGGAGCTCGGCCAGCGTCGAGGGCATCGTTCCCGTGTAGCCGTCGGTGGACTCGACCCCGCCGATGACGAGGTCGTACTCGCCCTTCTTGAGCGCGGCGGCCAGCACCCGGGCGGTGACGAGGGCGTCGGCTCCGGCGAGGGAGTCGTCGCTCACCAGCACGCCCTTGTCTGCGCCCATCGACAGGCCCCGCGTTATCGCTTCGCGGGCAGTCGCGGGCCCCATGCTGACGAGGGTCACCTCGCCGCCGTGCTTCTCCTTGAGCTGGAGACCGGCCTCGACCCCGAACTCGTCCCCGGGGTCCAGGACGCCCTGCACTCCCTCGCGTTTGAGGCGATGCCCGTCCATCTCGGGTGGGATGTTCGGGTCCGGGATGTGCTTCACCAAGACCGCGATATTCACCGTGGCAACCTCCTGTGAGTCTCTACCCCCGCCCGGAGGCGTGCTTGCAAGAGCAAGCACCCTAACCCACGTCTGGGGCGCCTAGGAGACTTGGGAGTAATACGCGACTCCATCTACTTCTTGGATGACGCCCCTGCCCTCCTCGACCACGAGGTCGAGGTGGGCAACCACTTCGGAGACCGCGAGGAAGCTGTCGTAGTCACGGACGCGCGGGTACATCTCCGAGGCGATCTGATAGGGCGTCTTAGGCTCGCCACTCAGGTGTTGGGCCACGTCATCCACACGCTTGCGATGATGTGCGATCGTCCGCTCGACGAGCGCAGGCGGATCGGTCACCGGGTCGCCGTGACCGGGGTACACGAGCTGCAAGTCCATCGCCGCCATCCGCTCGAGCGAGCCTAGATACTCCTTCAGGGAACGCCGTCGCTCCCCCGGCTCGTCGAGAGATGCTTCTAGAAGAGGGTTCGGCGAGACATCGGGCAGCAGTTGATCGCCGGCGAACAGCGTACGGCTCGTCTCCTCGAAGTAGACGAAGTGCCCACCCGTATGTCCAGGCATGTGGATCGCGACGAGGGTGAACTCCGGGCTCTTGAAATCGAACGTGTTGCCATCGTGGATCGCCACGACCTCGTCGTGGTCCATCTTCGCTCGGGGGCCGCTCCTGCGCATCTGATCCATCTTGAACAAGAGCTCGAGCGGCATGCCCGCGGCTACCAACAACCGCCCGACCTCGAAGAGCATCTGGCGGTCGCGCACGCGCAGGATCTCTTTGTCGGGGAAGTAGGTCGTGGCTCCGGAGATCTCCTGCAGCGCAAACACGAGCCCGTAGTGATCGGGATGAGCGTGCGTGATGATGATCCGCTCGATCGCCTGCGGGAAGAACCCGGCCTCGGTGATCCCGAGCAACATCGCATTGTGTCCCTGGGGTGTATTGATCCCTGCGTCGATGAGCGTCAGCGGCTCTGCATCAATCAGATACGCATTGACCGGCCCCACCCCATATGGGGTGGGTATCACGATCCGATGAACCGGCAGGCTCAACGGCCCACGAACTTCGCTTTGCCCGGACCGTTGGCGACGAACGACTCCATTCCGATCTTTTGGTCCTCCGTCGCGAACAGGGCCGCGAACGCCTGGCGTTCGATGAGCAGGCCATTGGTGATGTCCGTCTCGATGCCGTTCTGTATGGAGAACTTGGCCGCCATGTATGCCATGCGGGGGCCGGCCGCGAAGCCTTCGGCCATCTCGACGGCACGGTCGTACACCTTCTCTGCGGGAACGACCTCGTGGACGAGTCCTAACGCCAAGGCCTCGGCCGCGGGGATGAACCGTCCCGTGTAGACGAGCTCCTTGGCCCGCGCTACGCCGACGAGGCGAGTCAGTCGCTGAGTACCCCCGGCGCCCGGGATGACGCCGAGCAGGATCTCCGGT
The DNA here is from genome assembly GCA_963786155.1 of uncultured Actinomycetes bacterium. GTDB lineage: Bacteria > Actinomycetota > CADDZG01 > CADDZG01 > WHSQ01 > CAWAXW01. The sequence goes on from CAWAXW010000006.1 coordinate 2,172,288, forward strand.
TGGCCGAGCTGCGCGTTGTCGGCGCAGATCCGGAAGTCGCAGCCGAGAGTGATCTCGCACCCGCCGCCGAGCGCGAAGCCGTTGATCGCTGCGATCGTGATCTTTGGGAGTCCTTCCAGTTGGTTGATCACGTTCTGTAGTCCGGAGATGTAGGGATGGATCGTTACGGAGTCGGCATCCGCCATGTTCTTGATATCGGCACCGGCCGCAAAAACCCTCTCGCCGCCCCACACAACGACGGCCCCCACGTCGTCGCTCCATTGGGCCTCTTCGATGCACGCGGCGAGCTCACGGACCACCTGTTCGTTGATGGGATTGAGCTTGGGCCGGTCTAGCCGGATCGTGCCCACTCCGTTCGACACTTCGAGGTTCACGAACTCGCCCACGGTGCCTCCGTTCAGTCGTTTGGTAGAGAACGGCAAGGCTACGATGCGGCGGATGCAGGACGATTTCCACGAGCTCGTGCGGCAAGCTTTAGACCGGCAGGACTTCACCGACTTCACGGATCACGGCGCACGGGAGGCGGCCGTGCTCGTCCCGCTTGTAGCCGGCGATGATCCCGATCTCATCCTGACCTTGAGGACCGAGACGGTTAGGTCGCACAAGGGTCAGATCTCGTTCCCCGGTGGCTCCATCGACCCCACGGACGAGTCGGTCGAGGCGGCCGCGCTTCGGGAGGCTCATGAAGAGATAGGGCTGGAACCAGTATCGGTCGAGGTCCTGGGTCGCATGGGAGCGATGCCGACATTCGTTTCCGGCTTCGTGGTCACGCCCGTGATCGGCTGGTTGGAGAAGAAGCCGGATCTACGTCCAAATCCTGCCGAGGTGGCCGAGGTGCTCGAGGTGCCGCTCTCTCAGTTCGCCGAGGAGATCAGGGTCGAGCCGGGCTTCACGCACGATGACCGCACCTACCCCACTGAAGCGTGGATCTGGCGAGGCAACGTGATCTGGGGATTCACCGCTCGCATACTTCGCGACTTCCTGAACCTGCTCTCGGAGGTCGGGCTGGCCGAAGCCCCTGGAGAAACCGAATCGTGGACGGCATGGCCAAGCTCGCTTTAGCGCTGCTGGCCCAAAGCCCCTCGCCGACGCCCTCGACCCTGCAAGCACCTCCAGCCGACACACTCCAAACCGTTGGCGCCATCGCCGCGATCGTGCTCGCGCTGGCCGCCGCGTTCGTGGGCTACCGAGTCGATCCGAGGAGGCCGGGGCATCTAGCGGCTCATGCGGAACGCTCCACCTCTTCGCAGCCCGGACCGACCCGGTCATCTCCATCGGCGATGACTCGATCGAATCCGGCACCGCATTGGACGCGGTCCGATCGTCCGTCGGCGGCGTCTATGTAGTCGTCGCCGGGACCTGAGAGCGTTACGTCGATGCCGGGGCCAAGGCTTATGTGATCGTTCCCTTCGCCTCCATGGATCTCGTCGGGTCCGCCGTCACCCGTCAGGCGATCCGAGCCCCGATCTCCAAAGATCAAGTCCTCACCGCCACCTCCCGCGGCGAGGTCGTCCCCATCTCCCGCGACGAGATAGTCGATCTCTTTGCCGCCACCGAGCTCGTCGTCGTCGGGACCGCCGTCGAGCTGATCCCAACCATCGCCACCCGAGAGCGCATCCGAGCCGGTCGACCCGTCGAGCTCGTCGTTACCTCCGGACCCCGTCAACGAATCCGCCCGAGGACCACCGAAGAGATCGTCATTGCCCTCGTCGCCTAGCAGCATGTCCATCCCCGCATCACCGTAGATACGATCACGGCCGCCTCCGCCCCGCAGTAGGTCCCCGCCCCCTCGTCCGACGATGAGATCTCTTCCAAGGTCGCCGTCGTGGACGTCGTCGCCGGCCGAGCAGTAGATCTCATCGTGCCCATCAGTACCTGTGGAACACCCCGAGCCCGCAGCGGCATTGCCCATGGGCAACAACAGCGACGCAGCAACGACCATGACTCCGATCCGCATCTCCATCTCCTTCCATAACCCGATGTCGAGTTACGGAATATCCGCAGGAAGCCAAGAATCGAGTGACGCGCGCCACACACGTGCCTAGAAGGAATGGCTAGAACATCGGGGGTTCGGTGTAGACGCCCCACTCTTCCTTCAGCGTTTCGACCATCTCGCCCAGCGTCACGTAGGCCTTTGCGGCTTCGACCAGTACGGGTACTGAGTTCTGGGTTTCGTCGGCGGCCATGTCTCTTAAGGCTTGGATCGCGTCCTCGGGCCCTTTGCTCGTCGCGGTTCGCCCGCACCTCGGCGACGGCCTTCTTCTGGCGTTCCTCGATCTCGGGGGTGATGACGAGGACCTCGGGCATCTCCTGGACGGTCTGCGTGAAGCGGTTGATGCCGACCATGACCTTGCTTGCCTCGCTCGAGCAGCTGCTGATAGTGGAAGGCGGCGTCGGCCATCTCCTTCTGGAAGTAGCCCTGCTCGATGCCGACCAGCATGCCGTCGAGGATCGAACCGTCGCCCATCTCGTCGATCTTGGCGAAGTAGTCCTCGGCCTCGGCCTCGATGCTATCGGTCAGCTCTTCGACGAACCACGAACCGCCGAGCGGATCGATGACGTTCGTCACGCCGGTCTCGTAGCCGATCACCTGCTGGGTGCGAAGTGCGATCTCGACGGACTCGTCGGTGGGCAGCGCCAGGACCTCGTCGAGCGAGTTCGTGTGCAGGCTCTGCGTCCCGCCGAGCACCGCAGCAAGAGCTTCGGTCGCCGTGCGGACCACGTTGTTGTAGGGCTGCTGGGCGGTGAGCGAGACACCCGCGGTCTGCGTGTGGAACTTGAGCATCCACGACCGCTCCTTCTTGGCTCCGTAGCGCTCCTTCATCCAGCGCGCCCAGATGCGACGAGCGGCCCGGAACTTGGCGATCTCTTCGAAGAAGTCGATGTGGCTGTTGAAGAAGAACGAGAGCCCGGGAGCGAAGTCGTCGATGTCGAGACCACGGCGCAGCCCGAGCTCGACGTGCGCGAATCCGGAAGCGACCGTGAAGGCGAGCTCCTGGACCGCCGTCGAGCCGGCCTCGCGGATGTGATAGCCGGAGATCGACAGCGGGTGGTACTTGGGCACCTCGGTCGCGCAGTACTCCATCATGTCGGCGGTCAGCCGCAGGTGCGGCTCGGGGGGAAAGAGCCACTCCTTCTGTGCGATGTACTCCTTGAGGATGTCGGTCTGACACGTGCCGTCGAGCTTCGGACTGTCGGCCCCCTGCTTCTCGGCGGCTGCGATGTACATCGCGAACAGCATCGGCGCGGGTCCCGAGATCGTCATCGACGTCGTGAGCGTGCTCGAGGTCGAGATCGCGGAACAGGATCTCCATGTCGGCGAGCGAGTCGACGGCGACGCCGCAGCGGCCGACCTCGCCCTCGGAATGGGGGTCGTCGGAATCGCGGCCCATCAGCGTCGGCATGTCGAACGCGACGGACAGTCCCGTCTGCCCGTGCTCGACCAGGAACTTGAAGCGCTCGTTCGTCTGCTCGGGCGAACCGAAGCCGGCGAACTGCCGCATCGTCCACAGGCGCCCCCGATACCCGCTCGGGTAGATGCCACGCGTGAACGGGTACTCGCCCGGAAAGCCGATCTTCGGGTCGACGTCGGGGGGCCCATAGAGCGGATCGACGGCGACGCTGGAGAGCGTGTCGAAGTCGACGTCGTCCCGGAGCTTCGCTTCGCGGTACCGCTCGCGCCAGCGATCGTGGGCGTCTGCCATGCCCTCAGTCTACCGAGGGGGAGTCTCTTCCAGGGCCTCGATCAGGCGGTCGGCGGCCGCGTAGGGGTCGAGTGAGCGCTCTTGCACCTCTTCCGTCAGCTCGTCTAGTAGCGCGTTGCCCTCGGATTCGACCCGTTTGCGGTAGCGCTCCGTCACGATCTCTCGGATCTCGCGCGCGATGCGACGGCGGCGGCGGGCGGCGAGCAGGCCTTCAGACTCCTGGTACGCGCGATGTGTCTCGATCGCGTCCCACAGCTCGTCGATGCCCTCGCTCTTGAGAGCGATCGTCGCAACGATCTGGCGGCTTCCACGGGCCACTCGACATCTCGAGCATCTGTCGCAGCTCGCGCACGGTGTCCTTCGCTCCAGCTCGGTCGCTCTTGTTGACGACGAAGACGTCGGCGATCTCCATCAGTCCGGCCTTGGCCGCCTGGACCGCATCGCCCCAGCCGGGATTAACGACGACCACCGTTGTGTCGCACGCGTCGGTGATCTCGACCTCGGCCTGTCCGACTCCGACGGTCTCGATGACGATGATGTCCTTGCCTGAGGCATCCAGGACGCGAACTGCTTCGGGGGTCGCCAGCGAGATCCCGCCGAGGTGCCCGCGGGTCGCCATCGATCGGATGAACACGCTGGGGTCGGTCGCGTGCGACTGCATGCGAACCCGGTCGCCGAGCAGAGCACCTCCCGAGAATGGGCTCGACGGATCGATCGCGAGGACTCCGACCTCGTGGGAATCGGCTCGGGCGCGGGCGACGAGCCGTTCGGTCAACGTCGACTTCCCGGCCCCCGGTGCGCCGGTGATCCCGATGCTGTAGGCGCGCCCGGTGTGCGGATGGAGCGCGTCCATGACCAGTGCGAGGTCGGCACCGCCGTCTTCGACCAGCGAGATTAGGCGGGCTATCGAACGACGTTCGCCCTCGAGGGCGCGCGTGACGAGGTCTTGGGTGGACGCGGTGATCAAGCCTCGAGCGCTACGACTTCCGTGACCCCGGGAACACGATCCCGAAGGAGCCGCTCGACCCCCTGCTTCAAGGTGACCGGCGAGATCGGGCAACCCTCGCAAGCCCCGAGAAGGTGGACGGTGACGACCCCGTCTACGACGCTGCCCAGCTCGATATCGCCCCCATCCATCTGGATCGCGGGCCGGATGGTCTCCAGCGCAGCTCGGACCTGCTCTTCCATCGTCGTGGCGCCGTTCACCTTCTCATCGTAATGGCTGAGGCGATGGCAACGAAGGCTAAGAGGACCACGACCGCGACGATGATCCAGATGGTCGAGCCGTCTTCGGCCTGCGGGTCCGTGGCATCCAATGCCTCCTCGGCGGCCTCGGCCGCCTCCTCGACCGGAGGGGCCTTGACCACGATCGGGACGGCCTCGCTGCGACGAGCGACGGGACCGGCGCGCGCCCGGATGCGGACGAGGTATCGCCCAGGTTCGAGAGGGGCCAGCCACACCACACGTCTCTTGCCGGCCGATCTGATCGTCGTCCCCGGATCTCGATAGGCCGTCGGCGAGTGGGTGACGGTGGTCACCTTGGCGGGCCGGGAGAGGGCGATGGTCAGGTAGGCCGACTGTCCGATCGACACCGACTTGGGCGACCTGACGATCCCCACCTCGAGAGGCAAACCGAATCCCTGAGGCGGGTCGACGGCGATCGCCCCCGGGCCCGCCCACCGAAAACCCCAAGAGCCAAGCGCGTCCTTCACGATCGTCCGACCCCGTCCGTCGACGATCTTGAACGAACCCGACACGTTGAACGAGGAGGCACCTGAGGCGAGGCCGACCTCGATCGGACGATCGAATCGATAAGGTCCCACCGAAACCCCGGTGTAGTAGTGGGTCAGGATGTCGGCATAGCTCGCCCCGCGCTGTGCAAGCCCATGCGCTCCCCACTGGGACATCCCCACGCCATGGCCCCATCCCCGGCCGAGGACCATCACCGATCGTCCTTGGGTGGTGATGTCCAACCGGTTCGAGGGAAACGTCTCCGGGAGGATCCCCGAGGACGTCTCAGCCGGCGACGGATAAAGCCCTGGGAACATCGCGGGGGCAAGATCGCGCACGATCTCTCGCAACTCCTCCGCCGTTCGGCGTAGTCGTGCCCCCTCGCCCGTGAATACGACGTCGGGGTAGTGATAGCCGGCCGACGACCCGACCGTTCGGACGGACAGGAGCCGTCCGCCGCTCCACCAACCCGCTCGTTCGAGGATCGCGCGTAGATCGGTCAGCGAGAACCGCACCCGCCATCGATAAAGAGGCGATCCCTCCTCGGTCGTGCTCGAAACGCCTTGGAGGTACGGGTAGCCGGACTCGGTCGTGAAGATCTGCGGATTGTCGAATGTGGTCCCGCCCGAGGTCGAGTGGTAGCGAGCGAGGATCGGAGCCCCTCGATAGAGCACGGTTTGGCCCTCCGTGCTCGATACGGCTTCGATCCAGCGTGCCCCGTCCTCCGAGTCCAGCACGTCCGCGCCCGAGAAGACCTGGCACGACACCGTCGCGCAGATGTCGAAGCCGTAGGTTGCGGCGTCACCGGCGCGCGGGCGCGAAAGCGTGAAGAGCGCGTAAGTGCGGGCGGCTATGGCCTGGGCTCTGAGCGCCTCCATCGGCCAGTCGAGAGGGACTTCGTTGAGCCCCAACAGGTAGCGCTCGAGCGACAGTCGGTTCGAAAGGACGATCCCATCACCGGCTGCAGCGAGCTCGACCGTTCCGAACAAGCTGGGTTGTCCACCCACAGCGAGCGATCTCTGGCCCGTGGCGACGAGACGGACGGGTGCAACGACGGCCCCGAGTCTGCGTTTGTCGACTTGAGCGGGAGCCGGAGGCCCGTAGAACATCGAAGCGACCATCGAAGCGAGCACGACCCCGGCGAGCCTTCTCAAGTGGACGATTCCTTCCGGAACAGACGCCAGCTACCACCGCCGAGGGCCGCCGCGAAGACGCTCATGACAAACGACGTGACGAGCGAGCTGGGTATCCAGACAAGAAGGGACAGGCCCTCGAGAGCACCGGCGTTGGCGAAGGCGCCCATCAGGAAAGCCGCCGCCATGCCGGCCAGCGCGATCCATGCGAAGACAAGTCCCACCTTCCGGAGCACGCTCCACGCCGTGCCTTCCCGGACTGCCGCCTGGTCACACGTTCGCATCGCGCCCGAGAACATCAGGGCAAAGCCCGTGAAGGAAACGAGTGAGGTCACCGCCACCGATGCTAGGGGTCGCATGATCCGCTCGTCGCAATCCGAACCGCAGTCCCATACGAACGAGAAAGCGAGCGTGGCGGTCCAGGAGATAACGAAGAGTACGACGGTGATACGCGCCGCCCACTGCGAGTCTCTCTCCGCGACGTCGTCTTGAGCCAGACTCATCTCACCCGATGTGATTCTCCTCACGGATCTCCACCTCGGCCCCCAAATCACGAAGCTTGCCGCAGAAGTCTTCGTACCCCCGCTCGATGTGGCCGGCCTCGTCGTAGACCACCGTCGCGCCCTCGGCGCAGAGTCCACCGAGGATCGAGCGCGGCTCCCGCTCTGATATCCGGCGCCCGGACCGGTGCCCCCGATAGCGAGTCGACGCCACGGATCACTGCGTGGTGACCCTCGACCCTTATATGGGAACCCATCCGATTCAGCTCGTCCACGAACAAGAACCGTGCCTCGAAAACGTTCTCGGTCAGGATCGAAGGGCCGTCCGCCCGCGACAGCAGAACCATGGTCGGCGGCTGGAGATCGGTGGGGAACCCGGGATAGGGCAACGTAACGAGGTCGATCGCGCTCGGCCTGCGCGACATGGACACCTTGATCTCTCCGTCGCCCCGTACTACTTCGGCCCCCACGTCTTCGAGCTTCAGCAGGGGCAATTCGAGATGGTCGGGCCGAAGGTTCGTGAGAGTCACCTCTCCTCGCGATGCGACCGCCCCTATCGCGAAGGTGCCCGCCTCGATCCGGTCGGGGATGATCTCGTGCTCGGTGGGATGGAGCTCCGGCACGCCCTCGATGACGATCGTCGATGTACCGGCCCCGTCTATCTTCGCCCCGCATGACGCCAGGAACGCAGCCAGGTCTTGGATCTCGGGCTCGCGAGCGGAGTTCTCGATAACGGTGGTCCCCGAAGCCGTCGCCGCCGCCATCAGCAGGTTCTCCGTTGCTCCGACCGACGGGAACTCGAGGAGCACCCGGGCCCCCACCATCTGGGGAGCTACGGCGTCGATGAATCCGTGGCTCGCGGAGAACTTGGCTCCCATCTTCTCCAAGCCCCTCAGGTGCAGATCGATCGGCCGTGATCCGATCGCATCACCGCCGGGCATCGCGACTCGAGCACGGCCTAGTCGCGCGAGGAGGGGGCCGAGAACCTGGATCGAAGCCCTCATCTTCGTGACGAGCTCGTAGGGAGTCTCGTCCCCCAGTTCGCCCGACGCGTCGATGCGAAGCGTCTCGCCGGAGAAGTCAACACGCACGCCGAGCCGTTCGAGCACCTGCGTCATGAGGAAGACATCCGTTATCCGCGGCACACGCCGTAGAACGATCTCTCCTGGGATCATCAGAGATGCGGCCATCAGTTTCAGCGCCGCGTTCTTAGCCCCACCCACGGCCGTGGAGCCGTTCAGCGGCGTGGGGCCCTCGATCACGTATGCCTTCATCGCTCCATCGTAGAGGGGGCGCTCGCGAAGAAGGCCCCCGTTCGGGGGCCTTCTCTCGATACCTGTGGGCTCAGCGGGTACGGCGCCTCGCCGTCTTGCGGCCGGTGGCCTTCTTGCGCCCCGCCGTCTTCTTGCGGCCGGTGGCCTTCTTGCGCCCCGCCGTCTTCTTGCGGGCGGTTGTCTTCTTACGGCCGGTGGTCTTCTTGCGGCCTGTGGTCTTCTTACGTGCGGGTGACTTCCGTGCGGCCGACTTCTTGCGGCCGGCGGTCTTCTTCCGACCGGTTGTCTTCTTGCGGCCCGCAGTTTTCTTGCGTGCGGCGGTCTTCTTCCGACCCGTAGTCTTCTTGCGGCCGGTGGCCTTCTTCCGCCCCGTCGTCTTCTTGCGTGCGGCAGTCTTCTTCCGACCCGTCGTCTTCTTGCGGCCGGTGGCCTTCTTCCGTGCCGGTGACTTCCGGCGTGCGGTCGTCTTCTTCCGACCTGCGGTCTTCTTGCGTGCGGGTGACTTCCGAGCGGTCGACTTCTTGCGGCCCGTGGTCTTCTTGCGGGCGGTCGTCTTCTTGCGAGCGGTCGTCTTCTTGCGACCCGTCGACTTCTTGCGGGCCGGCGACCTCCGGGCGGTGGACTTGCGGCCGGTCGACTTCCGAGCCGCGGCCTTCTTGGCAGTTGACGATCCCGATTCTTCGGGACGAACTATGTCTGCGCCGACCTCGGCCGTCACCGACGCCGCGCGCCGGGCCCGTGCAACTGGACCGGTCTTCTCTGGATCGGGCGCAACGATATTCGCGGCAACCTCACCAACGCCGGCCGCTAGGTCTCTCGCGCGCTCGACAACTGTTCTGTCGTCTTCAGCCATGGACCCTCCCCTTGTCTGTGAACATCACAGAGATCAACTACTTAGGTTCTCCGAACGAGCGAACCCTAAACGCGTTCGTAATGGCGTGCGCGGGATGGGCTCGGCCATACCGCAGAACGAACGTTGTTATATGCCAGAACCGGGATCGATGTCGAGTCGCGCTTCGATCATCCAGAGGCTTCTGCGAACGCAGTCCGGGCACAACGCGAGCATCCGATCGTTGGCATCTCGTATCTCCTGCCAGCCCATCGGCACGAGACCGTGCCGGCGGGTTTCCGAAACGCCGCAGGAGGAGCAGAAGACCCGGCCCCGGAGGTTGTCTGGACGATCCTCGTCGGTCACGTCCTCACCGCCAGTCCGCCCGGGTCAGTCTCGGCGCAGTTCGGGACGCGCCAGCGCGGCCCGCATCTCGGCTTCGGCCTTTTGGTCTATGTCTTCTTCGCGTTCGCGTTCCGCGCGGACGGCCTCGACGCGGCGCTGGATCTCGGCGGCATCCAACTCGCCCGTCTGGTCGGCATCGTCGGCCAGCACGATCACGTGGTAGTCGTCGGCGGGTCCGGAAGCCTCCAGGAAGCCCCCCGGCACGAAATAGACGTCCCGTGAGGAGCCGCTCACCACCGTCACCGGGCCGGGAACGAGAGCGGCGAGAAACGGTATGTGCCCGCGCATGATCCCGAACTCGCCCTCGGGCGAACGGGCGACGACGAGGTCGGCGTCGCCCCTGAACACCTCGTGCTCGGGCGTAACGATGCTGACCTGCAACTAGCCCTCCATCTCCTTGGCTTGCGCCTCGGCTTCCTCAATCCCGCCGACCATGTAGAAGGCCTGTTCGGGGAGGTGGTCGAACTCGCCCTCGGACAGCGCCTTGAAGCTCTGGATCGTCTGCTCGACCGGCACGTACTTGCCTGCGATGCCGGTGAACTGCTCGGCGACGAAGAAGGGCTGGCTCAGGAACCGCTGGATCTTGCGAGCACGCTGGACCGTGACCCGGTCCTCTTCAGAGAGCTCGTCGATGCCGAGGATGGCGATGATGTCCTGGAGGTCCTTGTAGCGCTGCAGGATCTGCTGGACCCGCATGGCGACGTTGTAGTGCTCGTCACCGACATAGCGAGGGTCGAGGATCCGAGAAGTCGAGTCCAGAGGATCGACGGCCGGGTAGATGCCGAGCTCGGAGATCGCCCTCGACAGCACGGTCGTAGCGTCGAGGTGGGCGAACGTCGTGTGGGGGGCCGGGTCGGTGATGTCGTCGGCAGGCACGTAGATGGCCTGCAGAGACGTGATCGAACGGCCTTTCGTGGAGGTGATGCGCTCCTGAAGCTCGCCCATCTCTTCCGACAGCGTCGGCTGGTAGCCGACGGCCGAGGGCATGCGGCCGAGCAGGGTCGACACCTCCGAGCCCGCCTGCACGAAGCGGAAGATGTTGTCGATGAAGAGCAGTACATCCTGGTGCTCCTTGTCGCGGAAGTACTCGGCCATGGTGAGTGCGCTCAAGGCAACGCGAAGGCGCACGCCCGGGGGCTCGTCCATCTGGCCGTAGACGAGCGCCGTCTTGTCGATGACGCCCGACTCCTTCATCTCGAGCCAGAGGTCGTTGCCCTCACGGGTCCGCTCGCCGACGCCGGCGAACACCGACGTACCACCGTGCTCCTGGGCGACTCGCTGGATCATCTCGAGGATGACGACGGTCTTGCCGACGCCGGCCCCGCCGAACATCCCGATCTTCCCGCCCTGGACGTAGGGCTCGAGGAGATCGATGACCTTGATCCCGGTCTCGAACATCTCGGTCTTCGGCTCGAGCTCCTCGAACGGAGGCGGGGGCCGGTGGATCGGCCAGCGCTCGGTCCCTTCGGGAACAGTAGATCCGTCCAGCGGCTCGCCCAGCACGTTGTACACGTGTCCAAGGGTGGAGGGACCCACGGGGACGCTGATCGGCGCACCCGTGTTGATGACCTTGGCGCCGCGCACCAGGCCATCGGTGGGCTTCATGCAGATCGCTTTGATCACCGACTGCCCAACGTGCTGGCTGACTTCGGCGGTGATGGTGTCCGTCTGACCGCTCACGGTTCTATCGACGGTCAATGCGAAGTCGATCTCGGGCAGGTTGTCGGGGGGGAACTCAACCTCGATCACCGGGCCGGTGATGGTGAGGATGCGGCCCTCGCTGTATGCGGAACCCTGTCCCCCAAGCTTCTCTTCGGTGACAACCATGACCCCTCCTACTTCTTGTCTGCTAGTAGCGCGGCTTGGCGGAGCGCTTCGGCCCCACCGACGACTTCCATGATCTCTGTTGTGATCTCGGCCTGACGGGCCTGGTTGTAGACGCGAGTGAGTGTGTCGATGAGCTCATCCGCGTTGTCGCTCGCGGCCTTCATCGCGCGCCTGCGAGCCGCGTGCTCGGAAGCCGCGGCCTCGAGCATCCCCTGGTAGACGGCACCCTCGATGTCGCGCGGAAGGAGGTAGCCGAGGATCTCCTCCGCCCCCGGCTCGAACTCGTAGCTGGCCGACGTGCCCGTTTCCTCGGCCTCGGCTTGCTCGGCCGTCAGGTCCTCCTGCGATGCCGGGAGGAGATTCACGATCGTCGGCCTCTGAGTCGCGGCGGTCTCGAACTTCGTGTACGCAAGCCGGACTTCGGCGACGTCGCCATTCGTGAAGGCGTGTGCCGCCTTGCGGGCGACCTGCCGTGCGTCCTGGATCCGCGGCTGATCCGAGAACCCCTGCCAAGAATCCTCGAACGAGTAACCCCTGAATTTGAAGTAGCTGATGGCCTTCTTGCCCGAGGGGAACAAGAGCGTGTCGTCGTGCTCGTTCATGTCCCGCTCGGCCGTCCTGAGGATGTTCGAGTTGTACGCCCCGGCGAGCCCTCGATCCGAGCTGATGACGATCATCCCGACGCGGCCGCCTTCGGCTTGCCGCAGGAGTGGGTGGTCGAGATTGCCGGCGTTCGCCGCGACCGAGGCCATGAGACGTCGCATCTCCTCGGAGTAGGGACGAGCGGCCTCGACCCGCTGCTGGGCCTTCATGATGCGGGCCGACGCGATCAGCTCCATCGCGCGCGTGATCTTCTTGGTCGACTGGACCGAGCCGATCCTGCGCTTGATGTCGCGGAGCTGTGCCATTCCTAGGCGCTCTCCGCCGGTTGCTCGGGGACGCCCTCTTCGGCGGCAACGGTCTCGACGGTCTCCACCTTCTGGGTGTAGCTCTCCTTGAATTCTTCAACGGCCTTCTTCAGCCGCTCGGCGAGGTCGTCGCCGAGCTCGCCTTTCTCCACGATCTCGTTGCCGACGTCGGAGTAGCGACTGCGCATGTGGTCGAGCAGCCCCGCTTCGAACTCTTGGCATTTCTCGATGGGGAGATCGTCGAGGTAGCCGTTGCTGACGGCCCAGATCGAGATGACCTGCTCCTCCGCGGGCAGCGGCTGGAACTGCTTCTGCTTGAGGATCTCGACGGTACGGGCGCCTCGCTCGAGCTGGGCCTGGCTGGCCTTGTCGAGATCCGAGCCGAACTCCGCGAAAGCCTCGAGCTCGCGGTACTGGGCGAGGTCGAGGCGCAGACGCCCGGCCACCTTCTTCATGGCCTTGATCTGGGCGTTGCCGCCGACACGACTGACGGAGATACCGACGTTGATCGCCGGACGCACGCCCGAGAAGAAGAGGTCGGTCTCGAGATAGATCTGACCGTCGGTGATCGAGATGACGTTCGTCGGGATGTAGGCGGAGACGTCGCCACCCTTGGTCTCGATGATCGGCAGTGCCGTGAGGGAGCCACCGCCGTTCTCGTCGGAGAGCTTGGCCGCTCGCTCGAGCAACCTGGAGTGCAGGTAGAAGACGTCGCCCGGGTACGCCTCGCGGCCCGGAGGCCGGCGGAGCAGGAGCGCGAGCTGCCGATATGCGATCGCCTGCTTGCTGAGGTCGTCGTAAACGATCAGCGAATGCTCGCCGTTCTCCATCCAGAAGGAACCCATGGCGCAACCCGAGTAAGGAGCGAGGAACTGGAAGGGAGCGGGGTCGGACGCAGCCGCGTTGACGACAACCGTGTACTCGAGAGCGCCGTTCGCTTCGAGGGCCGCGACCACCTCGGCGACCGTCGAGGCCTTCTGTCCGATGGCGACGTAGATGCACTTCACCTGCTTGTCGGTGCCCCACAACTCTCGCTGGTTGATGATGGCGTCGATCGCGATGGCCGTCTTGCCGGTCTGGCGGTCGCCGATGATCAGCTGACGCTGACCGCGGCCGATGGCGGTCATGCCGTCGATGGCCTTGATGCCGGTCTGGAGGGGCTCCTTTACGGGCTGGCGGGCGGTCACGCCGGGGGCCTGAACCTCGAGCGCTCGCTGTTCCGACGTGGCGATCGGGCCCTTGCCGTCGATCGGGTTGCCGAGCGCGTCGACCACCCGGCCGAGCAGCGCGTCGCCAACACCAACCGAGAGGATGCGCCCTGTCTGCTTGACCGGGTTGCCCTCTTCGATGTGACTCGACTCGCCGAGGACGACCGCGCCGATCGCGTCCTCGTCGAGGTTCATGGCCAGGCCCATCGTCCCGCCGGGGAACTCGAGCATCTCGTTGGCCATGCAGTTCGGGAGCCCGGTGATGGTCGCGATGCCGTCTCCGACCTCGCGGACGTAGCCGACCTCTTCCTTGCCCACCTCCGGAGCGAAGTCGGTGACATATTTCTGGAGGACGGACGAGATCTCTTTCGGATCGATCGACAGTTCGCCTTGCGCCATGATCAACCTCTCACTTGAGTCTTCAGCTGTTCCAAACGGGATTTGACCGAACCATCGATCACCGTGTCTCCAACCTTGGCTACGACGCCGCCGATGAGGCTCGGATCCACAATGACCTTGACAGTGACCTTCTTCTTGGTCGCCTGCGATAGCGCTTTGGCGAGCTCTGCGCTCTGCTTGTCGTCCAAGGCGACCGCGCTTCTGACTTCGGCGACCACGCTCTCGCGGGCCTCCGCGGCGAGACGGCTCACTTCCTCGAAGATCTGAGGTAGCTGGCGGCCTCGTCCCTGGCCCAGGACGAACTTAGTCATCTCGATGGTGTGGGGAGAGATCTTCCCGGCCAGCAGCTCTTCCAACATCTTGTCGCGCTGGGCCAGGTCGACACTCTGGTCCGAGAGAGCCTGCTTCAGCTCGTGATTGGACTCGAGCAATTTGCCCAATCGATACATCTCGTCCTCGACGCGATCGAGCTCGCCCTCGGCCTTGACGATGTGGAACAAGGCCTGGGCGTACCCGGGGACCAGCTCGTCCTTGGCCATCAGTTAGAAGCTCCTCCGTTGCCCATCGAGGTGACGTCTCGGATGTACGCGTCCACGAGCTCCTGTTGGGCGCCGGCGTCTATCGCCTGGCCGACGACCTTCTCGGCCAGCTCGATGGACATCTGGCCGATGGTGGATTGGAGCTCCTGGATCGTGCGAGACCGCTCGGCCGCGAGCTGTTCGTTCGCACGGGTAACGATCTGCTCGGCCTCGCGTTCGGCCTTTGCGACCAGGTCGCGACGCACCTGCTCTGCCTGCTGGCGAGCTTCCTCGACGATGCGGTTGGCCTCGCCGCGGGCGTCGGCGATCTGCTTGCGGTACTCCTCGCGCTCTTTCTCGGCGTCGGCCTTGGCCTTCTCGGCTTCCTCGAGCTGGCCCTGGATCGTCTGTTCCCGCTCCTCGATCGTCTTGCGGATCCGTGGGAACGCGATCTTCATGAGGACGAAGGCGACGACGACGAAGCAGATCGCGCCCCAGACCAGCTCTGCTGTGTCCGGGAGGATCAGGTCGATGCCTTCCGGCTCCTCCGCGTGCTCTCCGCCTTCCTCCGCCGCCCAAAGAAGGAGCGAGTGTGCTTTTGCGAGCAACATCTCTTCCTCCTGTTAGACGATGAACGAAAGAACGAAACCGATCAGGGCGAGCGCCTCGATCAGGGCGAAGCCAAGGAACATCGTGGTGCGGATCTGGCCGGCCATCTCGGGCTGCCGCGCGGAGGCCTGGATCGCGCTCGAGAACACGAGTCCCACGCCCACGCCCGGGCCGATGGCCGCGAGTCCGTAAACGAGACCGGCCGCGAGGGAGCTGAGCCCCTCGTCGGTGACCCCTCCACCCTCTTGCGCTAGCTGGATCGCGAGCTCGAGCATGTCTCCTCCTCCTTAAGCGGTTTGCAAACCTTCGACTTCGTGCGGGGTTGGTGTTGCATGAGCGCCTGCTTCGTCGTGCTCTTCGTCGTGATCGCCGTGACCGTGGATCCCCTCTGCGATGTAGAAGGCCGTCAGCAGCGTGAAGATGTACGCCTGGATCGTGATGACCAGCATCTCGAAGACGATCAAGGCGCAGGCCACGACGAACGTGGCAAGGCCAAGCGGAACCGTGGCCGGTTTGATGTTCTCGACCAAGAAGTCATGCGTGAAAAGGAAGAAAATCGTCAGGAGCACGTGACCGGCGATCATGTTCGCCAGAAGTCGGATGGCCAGCGTCAAGGGCCGGATAACGAAGACCGAGAACAACTCGATGATCGCCAGCAGAGGCTTGATAAAGATCGGCACGCCCGGGGGGAACAGTGTGTCCTTGAAGTAGCGGATGGGTCCCTGCTTCGCGACGCCGACGACGTTGAAGATCAGATAGGTGAGCAGAGCCAGGAAGATCGGGATCGCCATGCGAGAAGTCGTGGGGAAGTTGATGCCCGGCACGATCTCCAACAGGTTGTTGAAGAAGATGAAGAAGAACACCGTTGCGAGATATGGAGCGTACTTGACGCCCTGTGGACCGATGATGTCGACGGCAAGTTGGTCGCGGACGAAGAGGTAGCCCGACTCCACGATCGTCTGGCCGCCCTTCGGGACGATCCGCCTCTTCGCTCCCAGCAGGAAGAACGCCATGCACACGAGGCTGGCGAACATCATGAGCAGCACGACGCGGTTAATCGCGAAGGGGGTGTCCTTGAACCAGATGTCGTCCCAGAAGAAGAGGTGATTTACGTCGACCTCGATCGCCAGGGGGATCATCTACACACTCCTCGCTTTGATGGCGCTGACGGGGTTCTCGACCTGGTTGTGAGCGCCGGCCGCCTCCCATAGGACAAGTCCCAGGTGACTGCCGACCAGCGTGATTCCGATCACGGGAAAGTAGCCCACCTCGAGCGCCCGCAGAACCAGCGCGATGCCGGTGAGGATCAATAGCCCGAACATGTAGGTCGCCATCGCGACGGGCATCAGGAGTAGAGGGTTCTTCTCGGCCACGCCCCCGATGAGCCTCGCAGAGATGAAGAGGTTGAGCAGGGTCATGCCGAGACCGATGGCGCCGGAAAGAGCCCACTCCGGTCCGCCGGCGATCCAGAGGGCCGCGATGAGGATGGGGGCGAGCATCAGCCCTCGTCTCGCCATCCGCTTGACCATCTGGAGTTCGATCACGCTATTGCTCCCGGTCTTGATCCAGTTGTTTAGGACCTTGATCCATTTGTTTGCGCCCCTGATCCATTGACAGAGTCTTGTAATACACGTGCAAGGTGCCGCCGACCCAACCGATCACCGAGCCAACGACCTGACCCCAGGGCTCGGTCCCGAGCCATTCGTCCACGAGCCAACCCACGAGCAAGAAGAGGACGACCGCCCCGACGAACTCGAAGGCCAGCGACATCCCCCGCGCTAGCTCAGGGGCGTTCCTCCCGAACTGACTTTGGGGCCGTTCGCTCACCGTCGAGCCACCTTTCTGCGGCGCACACCCTACCGTGCCGACCCCGCTTGTGAATTCTTTCACAAGCTCTCCGATCAAGCAAACGCGGCCCGTGGCATGGCCGTCCAGGTGTTCCTAGGAGTGGAGGCGGTCTTGGACTGCCTTTGTCAGCACTGGGAACAGGGTGTAGAGGACTATCGCTCCTACCGCTATCGGCAGACCTAGGAGGATCTCTCTTCGTTCTAGGAAGGTGAAGGCCAGGGCCGCGCCGCCGGCCAGCGCGGACCAGACGTACATCACCACCACGGTTTGGCGGTGGCCGTGGCCCAGGTCCATCAAGCGGTGATGCAGGTGCTCCTTGTCGGCGTGAAAGATATTCCTGCGTTTTCGGGATCGGCGTACGACGGCGAGCAGGATGTCGGCGATCGGTATCAGGAGCACCGACAGAGGGATCAGTAGCGGGAAGAAGACCAGCAGCACCTGGGCCCTCGTCGGAGTAAGTGATCCCGGCGCGCTGCTCACGCCCACAACGGTGGCGGCGCCGAGCACGAGTCCAAGCAGCATGCTGCCCGAATCGCCCATGAAGATGCTCGCCGGGTGGAAGTTGAATCGCAGGAACGCGAGCGTCGCACCTACCAGGATGATCGTCACCAACGGCGCGGTAAGCGTGAGCGCCCCGTCGTAATTGAACGTGTAGACGAACGTCGCCGCCGCGGCGATGGCGACGATGCCGGCGGCCAGTCCATCGAGCCCATCGATCAGATTCACTGCGTTGATCATCATGACGATCCAGGTGACGGTCACGAGCACCGAGAGGTCGTCGCTGAGATAGATGAGGTCACCATTCGGCAGCAGGAGGAACTGCCATTTGACTCCGGCAAGGAACATCAAGCCGGCGGCAAGAAGTTGACCCGCCAGCTTCGGCCCTGCCGGGAGAGGCCGGAAATCGTCGATCACGCCCAGGACCAGGATCACGGCGGCCCCCAAAGCGATCCCGAGTATCTCGGAGGACTGCGTGAACGTGTCCTCGAACTCCGGCATCAGCATCGCCAGGACCCCCGCCCCCAGGATCCCCAGATAGATGGCGAGACCCCCCAGAGTCGGGGTCGGGAAGGCATGCACCTTCCGATCGCTGGGCTCGTCTATAGCCCCGATACGACGCGCCCCCCACCGCACGACGGGAGTGGCGAGGTACGTGAGCACGAACGCCGCCATCCCGACGAGCATGTAGGGAGCCAAGTTACGAGATCACTTCTATGCGACGTCCGGGTAGGGCCGGAAGCGTTCGGTTAGGGCGAGGACCTGCTTCGAGATCTCTTGCTTGGCGGCCGGTGAGTCCTCTTTGAGGGCTCGGGCGATGAGGCGTCCTACTTCCTTCACTTGTTCTGCCTTCATGCCGCAGGTGGTGATCGCCGGCGTTCCCACTCGGATGCCGGACGCGATAAAGGGCTTCTCAGGGTCGTAGGGGATCGCGTTCTTGTTGACGGTTATCCCGACCTCGTCGAGCCTCGGCTCGGCCAGCTTGCCGGTCAGTCCGATCGGTTGGAGATCGACCAGCATCAGGTGGTTGTCGGTGCCCCCCGACACGATCCGCAAGCCCTCCTCGGTCAAGGTCTCTGCCAGCGTCCGAGCATTCTCGACGACCTGCTCGGCATAAGCCCGGAATTCGTCCGAAGCAGCTTCCGTGAAGGCGACGGCCTTAGCCGCAATCGAGTGCATCATCGGGCCGCCCTGCCATCCGGGGAACACGCTCTTGTCGATCGCCTTCGCGTGCTCCTCGCGGCACATGATCATCGCCCCGCGCGGCCCCCGGAGGGTCTTGTGGGTCGTGGCCGTCACGACGTCGGCGAACTCAACGGGATTCGGATGCGCACCGCCGGCGACCAGTCCGATGAAATGAGCCGCGTCGACCAGGAAGATCGCGCCGACCTCGTCCGCGATCGACCGGAAGGCCGCGAAGTCCCAGTGGCGCGAGTAGGCCGTGGCTCCCGCGACGATCATCTTGGGGCGCTCGCGCAGTGCGATGTCCCGCACCTCGTCCATGTCGATCAACTCGTCCTCTTTGCGGACGCGGTAGCTGACGATCTTGAACATCTTCCCGGTGAAGTTGACCGGGGAGCCGTGGGTGAGGTGGCCGCCGTGCGCCAGCTCCATCCCCATGAAAGTGTCGCCCGGCTCGAGGAACGCAAAGTAGGCAGCGGCGTTTGCCTGGGCCCCCGCGTGGGGCTGCACGTTTACGTGCTCGGCTCCGAACAGCGCCTTGGCGCGCTCGATGGCCAGCTCCTCTGCCACGTCGACGAACTCGCATCCACCGTAGTAGCGCCGGCCGGGATAGCCCTCGGCGTACTTGTTGGTGAGAGGAGTACCCAAGGCTGCCAACACGGCCGGTGAGGAGAAGTTCTCCGACGCGATCAGCTCGATCTTCGTGTTCTGGCGGTGGACCTCTTTCATCACGGTCTCGGCCAGCTCTGGATCGACCTTCTCGACCGCCGCCCAGTCCGCCCATCCGGGGTTACTCATCTAGTTGCACTCCTCTTCCTCGATGCCTGCGATCTGATCGATCCGGCGTTGGTGGCGGCCCCCGTCGAACGGGGTCGTTAGGAACACGTCCACTATTGCCGTGGCGTACTCGGCTGCGACGATCCGGCCCCCCAGGGCAAGGACGTTCGCATCGTTGTGGCTCCGGGCAAGCCGGGCCGTGTACTCATCGTGGCACAAGGCAGCCCGGATGCCGTGCACTTTGTTGGCCGCGATCTGCTCGCCTTGGCCGCTTCCCCCCATGACGATCCCGAAATCGGCCTCGCCCGCGACCACCGAACGAGCGACCGCAGCGCAGAATGCGGGATAGTCGACCGAGCTCTCGGAATCCGTCCCATGGTCGACGACCTCGTGACCACGATCTATCAGGAACTTGGCCAAAGCGGTCTTCAACAGGTATCCGGCGTGGTCGGCGCCGAGGGCGATCTTCACCTAGGCATCCTATCGAGGGGGCCCGACCGGCTCCTTATTTCGCGGCTTCGCACAGAGCGTCGACGAGGACCCGGATGCCGGCGTCCAATTCCCCGACGCACCTCTCGTATGCGGTGTAGGGGAGGCCCATCGGATCGTCCACATCGAGAGCCCGACGGGGGGCGGGGCGAGTCGAGGCAAGGACGTCCTCGATGCCACGACCTTCACCCGGGTACTCGAGCTCGGAGAGCTCCTTCATCAGGAACGTCTTGGCACGAGCCGCGGGGTCCAGCTTCTCGATCTCTCGCAGGTGCACGCTTGTCATCGCGATCACGATGTCGGCGTGACCGAGGTCGTCCGACGTGAGCTCGCGCGAGCGATGTTGGGACAGATCGCCTCCGAGAGCGCGCACGGCATCAACGGCCCCGGCGGTCGCAGAGCTCCCGGCCGTGCCCCATGTCCCGGCCGAGGCCAGCTCGATCCCGCCACACCCGCGCTCCGCCAGGCGATGGCGCATCAGCGCCTCGGCCATCGGCGACCTACACAGATTGCCCGTGCAAACGAACAGCACTCTCATGCGAGGGAGTCTAGGGAACCAAGCCCCACCCCGAACCTTTGCCCCATTAGGGTGGCCGCATGAGCGGCGCGTGGGATGCATTGCTGGGGCGCATGCACGACCTCGCGGACATCGGCGGGGCGTCTGCATTGCTGGGCTGGGACCAGACAGTGAACCTCCCCGACCGAGGAGCCGCGGGCCGAGCCCGGCAGCTCGCGACTATCGGGGCGATCTATCACGAGCGGCTCACCGATCCCGAGGTCGGACGTCTCCTCGACGACTTGAAGGACGACGAGTCGCTGGAGCAGTGGCAGACGGCATGCATTCGCATCCTCAAGCGCGATTACGACAAGGCCACGAAGCTGCCGGAGGAGCTGGTACGTCAGCTCGCCGAATCGACCGGGATCGCCTATCACGTGTGGGTCGACTCGCGGCCCAAGTCCGACTTCGCCACGCTCAAGCCACATCTCGAAACGGTCGTCGAGCTGAAGAAGAAGTACGCCGACGCGATCGGGTGGGAGCGCGAGCGTTATGACGCGCTCCTCGACGACTACGAACCCAACATGACCGCGGCCGAGCTAGAACAGGTCTTCGGCGAGCTCGTCGCAGGGCTGGCCCCGATCACGGATGCCGTGTTCGGCGTTACGCGCGATAAGCCGGAATGGCTGAGCGCTGAGTCACCTCCGGCGGACCAGCTCGAGTTCTGTAAGTGGCTGGTCGCCCACATCGGGTTCGAGTTCGAGGGCGGGAGGGTCGACGAGACCCCTCACCCGTTCTCCATAACGATCGGGCCGGGCGACGTCCGCCAGACGACCCGAACGAATCCGAACTACCTATTGGGATCCATCTACGCATCCATGCACGAGAGTGGACACGCTCTTTACGAGCAAGGCATTCCGATCGACTGGGTGGACAAGCCCGTGGGCGGACAACCCTCACTGGGGATGCACGAATCGCAGTCGCGTATGTGGGAGAACCAGGTTGGGCGCAGCCGTGAGTTCACGGATTGGCTGCTGCCGCATCTCAAGGAGCGATTCCCGGGCCTCGGGATGCTGACCCCCGACGATTTCTATAGGGGCGTGAACCACTCGGAGCGTTCCCTGATCCGCGTCGAGGCCGACGAGCTCACCTACAACCTCCACGTCGCTCTTCGGTTCGAGCTGGAGGCCGGCCTCTACCGCGACGACATCGCCGTCGCCGACCTGCCGGAGATATGGAACGAGAAGATGGAGAGCTACGTTGGCATCCGTCCGCCCAACGACTCCGACGGCGTGATGCAGGACATGCATTGGGCCATTGGGCACCACGGTTACTTCCCGACCTACACGCTCGGGAATCTCTATTCCGCGGCGTTCTTTGCTAAGGCGAGCGAGGACCTGGGAGGCCTGAGCGAGGACCTGCGCGCGGGCGATGGGTCGCGTCTTCTCGGTTGGCTACGGGAGAAGATCCACTCACAGGGCTATCTCTACGATTCGAAGGAACTGGCGAAGCGCATCCTCGGTGAGCCCGTCGGCGCGAAGCCATTGTTGGACTACCTCCGCAAGAAGTACGGCGAGCTCTACGAGCTCAGTATCTGAGCGATCTCCGCAGCGCCGATCTCGCCCTCCCTCAACACTTTTACCTCGCCGACTAACGACACCACGGTGGACGCTCGCCCAGCGCAAGCACCCCCATCGATGTAGACCTCCACCAAGTCACCGAGTTGCTTGCGGGCCTCGGCCACGGAATGACTCTCGCGTTCTCCGGAACGATTCGCGCTCGAGACCGCGAGAGGGCCGGTCTGGGACAGCAACTCTCGCGCGATCGGATGCGCCGGAACGCGCACTGCGACAGTGTCCAACGCGTCGCCCCCCAGGTCGATGTCGAATCCATCTGCCCTTGGCAGCACGAGCGTAAGGGGGCCGGGCCACATCGACGTCGCCACCTTGCCCGCAGCCTCATCGAAATTGGCGATCGAGCGCAGGTCCGCCAGGCTTGCCCCCAGCACAGGGATGGGCTTGTGCTCGGGGCGCCCCTTCGCTTTCATGAGCGCGGCCACAGCGCCGTCGACAGCCGGATCGGCCGCGATCCCATAGACGGTGTCGGTGGGCATGACGATCAACCCTCCCGCCCGCAGGACGGCAATGGCCTTGTCGCTCATCCCGTCCAAAGCGCGATCGCGATCCGGTCTCGATCGTTCAAGTCCTTCCCTATCGAGATGTCTCGATAGCCGAAGCCCGCCAGCGCTCGCCTCACCTCGTCGCCCTGGTCCTCCCCTATCTCCAGCACGAGCGAGCCTCCGGGCTTCAGCCACGAGCGAGCTTCGTCGGCGATGCGCCCGATGACGGTTCGTCCTCCCTGGTCTGCGAAAAGCGCTTCTTTTGGCTCGTGCTCGACCACGTCGGTGGGCAATCGATGGCGATGCGACCACGAAACGTAGGGCGGGTTGGACACGACGACGTCGATCCTCCCGTTGCAGCTCCTCGGGAAGGGAGATCGAAGAGGTCCCCCTCCAGCACTTCGAGGTGCGCGGATAACCGCTGCGCATTCGTGACCGCCCAATGCAAAGCGCTTGGAGATGCTTCCGTGGCGATCACTCGCGCGTCGGGGCGCTCGTGGCAGACCGATAGAGCTATCGCTCCCGAACCCGTGCCGATATCGACCAGGAGTCCCTCCTGAGGCAGTGCGTTCATCGCGCTTTCGACCACCAACTCGGTCTCGGGCCGTGGGATGAAGACGCCCGGCCCAACGGCGATCTCGAGGTGCCGGAAACCGGCTACCCCCGTCACGTACTGAAGCGGCTCCCCTCCCAGGCGGCGGCGAGTGAGGTACAAGGAGGCGACTTCGTCCGTCTCTTCGATCTCGGGGTCTTGCGCGATCAACTCGTCGGGGGCCAGGCGCGTCGCGGCGGCAAGTAGCCAGCGAGCTTCGGAGGCTGCAACCGAGGATTCGAAGCCGCCCTCCTGCAACATCTCCTGCAATCGGCGCAGCATCGATCGTGCGGTCGTCAGGGCGCGCCCGCCTCCCCCAGTGGACGCAACTCCTGGGAGAGCGCATCGATCATGTCGTCGAGGTCGCCCTCGAGGATCTCTGCTAACCGGTGCACGGTGTACCCGATCCGGTGATCCGTGACGCGGTTCTCGTGGAAGTTGTAGGTGCGAATGCGTTCGGAGCGATCGGCGGTTCTCACCTGAGCCCGCCGCTCCTCTGCGAGCGCCTTCTGCTGCTCTTCTTGTTTCACCTGCAGGAGGCGAGCTCGCAGGATCTTCATCGCCTTCGACCTTGTTCTGGAGTTGGGACTTCTCGTCTTGACAGGCAACCTCGATCCCGGTGGGGAGATGCTTTATGCGAACGGCCGAGTCGGTCGTGTTCACGGACTGGCCCCCCGGCCCCGACGAGCGGTAGACGTCGATGCGGAGATCCTTCTCGTCGATCTCGACTTCGACCTCCTCGGCCTCGGGCAGGACGTTGACCGCCGCGGCGGAAGTGTGGATGCGGCCACTCGATTCGGTCACCGGAACGCGCTGGACGCGGTGAACGCCTGCTTCGTACTTGAGCCGGGAGTAGGCGCCTTTTCCCTTGATCTCGAGCGTTCACATCCTTTATGCCGCCGACGCCCGTCTCGTTCGACCGTCAGGACCTCGGTCTTCCACCGACGTCCCTCGGCATAGCGGGTGTACATGCGCATCAGTTCCGCCGCGAAGAGACCCGCCTCGTCGCCACCGGCCCCCGCCCGGATCTCCATGATCACGTCGCGCTCGTCGTTCGGAGTCCTTCGGCGTGAGGAAGGTCACGAGTTGAGCCTGCAGAACGTCTCCAGCTTCGCCTTTTGGGTTGTGATCTCTTCCTGAAGGTAGTCGCGCTCGTCCGCCGAGGCCTCATCGAGCATCCCCTTGGCTTCCTCGAGGTCGCCGCGTCACCGAACGATAGGCCCGCCAGGCTTCCACGACGGGCTTGAGCTCGGAGTGCTCCTTACCGAGCGCCTTGAGATCGTCGGGCCGCGACGCAACCGCGGATCGGAAAGCTGACGCTCGATCTCCTCGAAGCGCACTTCCATCTCTTTGAGCTGGTTCTCGGGCAATGCCATAGCTACATTGTGAACCCTCGCCGAGAGCCGCTAGGCGATTGCGCTAAGCGACTGGGGATTCGGGTGCGGCCGAAGTGGGCGGGGACTTCTCTATGTCTTCGGCTACGGCTTTCATCGCCGCGATCGCGACCTCGATCTGGTCGAGGGAGGGCGGCTTCGTCGTGATCTTCTGGAGCGCCAAGCCCCGGGAGCATGATGATCTTGAAGACGCGCGAGTCCTCGTTGCGCGAGGCGAGCTTTATCGCTTCGTAGGAGATCCCTGCCAGGATCGGGATTGCCGAGATGCGTAGCAGGATCCGGGGGATCAGCGAGGTCGTGATCGAAGGTGTCCATGAACATGTGGGCGATGATCGTGAGGAACAGCACGATGAACAGGAAGTTCGTCCCGCACCGCACGTGCAGTGTCGAGTACTTGTCGTCGATCAGCTTCGGGTCGAGCGGATCGCCGTTCTCGTACGCGTAGATCGTCTTGTGCTCGGCGCCGTGATACTGGAATACGCGTCGGATGTCCTTCATCTGCCCGATGACGAGGAGGTAGCCGACGAACATAGTCAGTCGGAATGCTGCCCTCGATGAGGTTGAACACGACCGGAGAATCGGTTTCGAGATTCCCGAAGATGCTGCCCAATGCCTTCGTGCCCAACACGGGCAGAGCGATGAACACGGCCGAGAAGAACAACATCGAGATGCCGAGCGTCCACCCCAGTTGCTTGTCCGACAGCTTCTGGTCTTCTTCGTCCAGCGCGTAGTTCGCCGAGATCATCAGCGCCTTGATCCCGATCATGAGCGACTCGACGAGAACGAGGACGCCGCGGACGAGCGGCCACTTCAGCCACGGATGGCGGTCGGCCATCGTCGGCAACGGGTGCTTCTCTACCGCGATCGTTTCGTCCGGCTTGCGGCACGCGACCGACCACGAGGCCGGCCCCCGCATCATCACGCCTTCGAGAACGGCTTGGCCTCCGACCGAGGGTCTCTTAGCGTGCGCCACCGGCGTTACTACTAAGCCTGTGGCTCAGACGATGCTTCGGCGGGAGCTTCGTCCGCAGGAACCTCGGGCGCGTCGGCACTCATCTCGGCGGGAAGCTGGGTCACCGCTTGTTGCTTCTTGGCGTACTTGCGCTGGAAGCGCTCGACGCGGCCCCCGGTGTCCACGAGCTTCTGCTTGCCCGTGTAGAAGGGATGACACTGGTTGCAGAGCTCTACGTGGAGCTCTGACTTGATCGATCGGGTCGTGAAGGTGTTCCCACAGGAGCACGTCACCAGCGTCTCGACGTAGTCGGGATGGATCCCCTGCTTCATATTTCCGTCCTCTCCGATTCCAAGCTCTGTTCAGCTTGCTCTTCGCGCTGCTCTCGAGCAAGTCGTGCCTGTTCATACTTGACCGAGGCTTTGGCCATGACCACGAAGGTCAGAACGAGGCCTCCGACAAGCCCGATGATAGTCAGCCATTCGGGTAAACCGAGGCCGAACAGCATCATTCCCGTCAGCCCTTGACCGTTTAGTCCTTAACCGGGACCTTGGCTATCTCCTTGAGGAACTCGACGTTGCCCTGCGTGGCCTTCATCTTGTCGATCAGCAGCTCGAGTCCGCCTCCGGCTTCGAGGGCGTGCAGGACCCGGCGGAGCCGCCATACCAGCTGGAGCTCCTCGGGAGTCAGCAGCAGCTCCTCCTTGCGGGTGCCCGAGGCCTGGATGTCGATGGCCGGGAAGATCCGCTTCTCGGACATCTGGCGGCTCGAGCTTCAGCTCCCAGTTACCGGTGCCCTTGAACTCCTCGAAGATGACCTCGTCCATCCGGGATCCGGTATCGACTAGGGCGGTGGCGAGGATCGTCAGCGACCCACCGTGCTCGATGTTGCGAGCGGCTCCAAAGAATCGCTTGGGTGGGTAGAGAGCGGTCGAGTCGACACCACCGGACAGGATGCGACCCGAGGCCGGGGTTGCCAGGTTGTAGGCCCGGGACAGTCGCGTGATGCCGTCAAGGACGATCATCACGTCGCGGCCCATCTCGACCAGACGCTTGGCGCGCTCGAGGGTGAGCTCGGTCACCTGGATGTGGTCGTCCGAGGGGCGGTCGAAGGTCGAGTAGATGACCTCGGCCCCGTCGACGCTGCGCTGCATGTCGGTGACCTCTTCGGGGCGCTCGTCCACGAGCAACACGATGAGGTGTACCTCGGGGTTGTTGACCCGGATCGCGTTGGCGATCTCCTTGAGCACGGTGGTCTTACCGGCCTTTGGAGGACTGACGATCATCCCTCGTTGCCCCTTGCCGATCGGAGCGACCAGGTCGATGATCCGCGCCGTTATCTGGCGGGGGTTCTCGAGCTGCTCGAGGGTCAAACGGTCGTCCGGGTAGAGCGGCGTCAGGTCCTGGAATCGAGGCCGGCTCTGAACGGCTTCGATCTCTCCGCCGTTCACCTCTCGGATCTTCAGCAGAGCTTGGTACTTCTCGGATTCCTTGGGCGAACGAACCGAACCGATCGATCTCGTCTCCTTTACGGAGACGGAACCGGCGGACCTGCGAAGCAGAGACGTATACGTCTTTGTCGCCCGGCAAGTAGCCGCTCGTCCGCAGGAACCCGTAGCCCTCGGGCAGTAGATCGAGGATCCCGGTGCGGACCTCGGCGTTTGGATCGTCCTCGACCTCGGAATCGTCGTACTGGTCGTCGCGCAGGTAGTGCGGGATGCCGCCTCCGCCTCCGCCTCCGGTTCCGCCTCCGCGACCACGCCTTCGGCGGCGACTGCGGCCTTCACGTGGTTCGGCCTTCTCGCGCGGGCGCATTCCTTGATTGCGACCCTGGGGCCTCCGGCGCTGTTGACGATCGTCGCGGTTGTCGCGGTCGTCCACGGCACCTTCGTCGCGCACTCCGGGAGTCTGTTGCGATCCCCCGTCGAGTCCCGGCGCGCTTTCGCGCTTCACCGGCTCTTGTGTCGCGTTGGGCGCGGACTCGCCGTTCTGAGACGGGGACTTCTCCTGTTTCGGTTCTTGCTTCGGCTTCGCGTCGTTGGCGGCCTTCGGCGCGCGCTTGGGCGCGCCGTTGTTGCCGGCGATCGCTTCGACCAATTCTGATTTCTTGAGACCGCTCGTCTTCAGATCGAGAGACTTCGCGATCGCCTTCAATTCGGCAACCGCCTTGTTCTCGAGAACCGAGCGATCGAGTGTTGACACTTCTATTGCCTCCTACATCGAGGGAAGTAGCTCGCCCAGATCGGGCTTTGCTGCTTCCCAGTCTTCTGAGAACCTCTTGAAACCGGCGTCGGTGAGCGGATGTTTGACCAAGGCCTCGAAGACCTTGAAAGGCATGGTCGCTATGTCCGCCCCCATCCTGGCCGCCTCGACCACATGGATCGGGTGGCGCAGGCTTGCAGCCAGGACCTGTGTTTCATAGCCCTGGACCGCATAGATCTCGCAGATGTCGGACAGAACCCGAAGGCTATCCGTCGAGACATCATCGAGCCTACCCAGAAATGGGGAGATGATGTACGCGCCCGCTTCCGCAGCAAGTATGGCCTGCGAAGGGGTGAAACACAACGTCATATTCACTTTGATGCTTTCCCGGGCTAGTTGAGCCGTAGCGGCGAGCCCATTCGCGGTCATGGCGACCTTCACGACTGCGTTGTCCGCGATCTGCGCGATCTCCCGCCCTTGGGCCACGAGATTGTCGGTCACGTCCCCCGACGTCTCGATCGAGACGTCACCATCAACGATGGAACAGATCTCCTTCACGAGGGGAAGGAAGTCGCGCTGCTCCCTGGCGATCAGCGTCGGATTCGTCGTCACGCCGCGCAAGACTCCCCAACGGGCTCCTTCTTGGATCTCCTCCAGGTCCGCAGTGTCAAGGAACAACTTCACGTGGCGCGCCTCCTTGTTGTCGTGAGTCGGTAGGTCCGTCCTTGTTGCGGCCGACCGCCTCGGCCGCGCGTTCCAACAACTTCTCGTCTTTGCTGGCGAGATCCGCACCTTGGTCGACCATCTGAAGGGCCTTCGCCAGGACGTGATCGACGATCTCGGACAATGTCGAATCGAGATCGTTGTGCAGGATCGTAGGAACGCCTCGCATCATGGCCGACGTCATCATGTACTTCTGCAACTTGCGGATCTTCTTGAAGCGACTGAGGTAACGATCACTCGGCCTCTTGTCGCGGTTGCGCCAGTGGAAATGGCTGCGGTGCAACTCTTCGTCTTCGATCGCAACGAGGAGCGGGACGATCACGGCCTCGTCGGTTTCGATGGTCTCGAGGAACCCCGGCACGAGGTGTGCGCCCTCGAGAACGAGGTCGGTACCTTCCGCGATCGCGCGGTCGATCAATGCCTGCGCCCCCACTGCCACCGCAGCGGCTTGCTCGCGGAAGCCAATGATCAGCCGGTCCCCGGAGTGTGGGATCGGCTGACGCACGGCCTCATCGGCTTCGAACGACGATGCATACAGAGTTGGGAACATCTCTGCCGTGAATGCGCTCCTCAGAACCTCCCGGACCGCGTCCGTGCTCACGACCCGCGTGATCCCCAATCTGTGGGCGAGCTGATGGGCGATCGTCGATTTCCCAACGCCGGTCGCCCCTCCGATCAAAACGATCATCGGGACGTCGAGCTCGCTCACCGACTGCCACTTGATGTACGCCTCGACGTAGCTTTCGCCCGCCTCCTCGCGCAACAGCTCGAGCGTCAGATCGCGCAGCTCCTCGTCGGTGACGACCGTCTGGCCGCGCTCGACGAGCGCCTTCTCGACCCGGTTCGCAACCGAGTAGGCCAGGCCCGGCCCAAGGCCCGTGACCATGAGCGTCGACGCGGTCAGGCCCTTCGAATAAGGGAGTTCGTGCTCGCGGGCCGTGATGAAGATGCCGCTGCGCAGGCGCTCACTCATCTAATGACCGAACCGATCATGTGCGAGCGAGGTCGCCCACTCGATAGTGGAGCCAGGGTCGTCTCCGTTGATGCCCGTGGGCACGTTATCCATGTAGATCACTTCCAGGCCGGCATCGAGCGCCCACCGTGTGGCCGTGTCGATGCCCGCCGCTTTTATCTCGCAGAGCAGAATGTCCGCTCCTCCTTTTGCAGCACTCAATTCGTCCGTCAACTTGGCCCTGTCGGACAGCGAATGGCTTATCCCGCTCACCTCGCATCCCAAGTCCCGTAGGTGTCGGGTGATGCCCTCGCCGGCCGCCTTAGGCGCCGTCGTGGCCACTATCGCCGTGGCCCCGTCGACTGGGCGGGTTGGGTTTGGACGGAAGACGGTGCGAACCACTCGGGGGGCCTCGCCGGGGTCCGGTCTCTTGGTTGACCTGTAGGACCGTTCGATCAAAGAGGAGATTGCGGAGACCTGGGAGGAAGAACCGAATGGTTCCTCGCACATAGTAACCACCACAAAGTCCGCAAGCAACATCCGGTACAGGCCCAGATACCCGGCCAGGTACTCGGTCGGGATCGAGGCGGGTACGACCAAGCCCGTCACGTCGGCGTGTACCGGAGGGATAGCGGCCCCCGAGCCCTCGAGCAAGAGGGTGTCGACGTCGTCTAGCTCGTTCGCTCGTTCCACTCCTTCTTCTACGTTCGAATGCTCTACCGCCCCTGAAAGACCGCCCCCACACCGCCTGCACCCGACGGTTGGAACGCGACCCAAAAGGGCGTCTTCGATGTAGTCCGAAGCTGCGTGCCGGCCCTCGTCGGCGATCGCCAGCAGGTCCTGGGGGGTCAGTTCGATCCGGTCGCCCCGTAGCACTTCCGGTTCGGGGGGGCCGCCTCGGCCCATCGCCACGATCGCCGGCTTGAAGCCGGAGGCTCGTGCGGTACGGGCTGCAAACCCTCCAACCGCGGTCTTGCCCGTTCTCTTCCCGGTCCCGATGATCGCGACCGAGGGCTTGGCCGCCACCTTGGGCCTGGGCGGCGGGGTGAAATGGAACCCTGCCCCCCTGTAATCGACCCCTCGGAACATGGCGAGGGAGATCAGCTCGTGGCGCTTGCGGTAGTCCAGCACGGGCTCGTCCGACAAGTCCTCGATCACATCGGGCCGGAGGGCGTCGATCGCCGCATCGAGGGCCGCCTTGGGGTCATCTCGAGTGGTGACTGGAAGGCCGGCCAGACTCTCGAGGCTCCCCTCGGGCAGCTTCTCCCGGCCCCCGACCAGCACGGCACCCACGACCTCGTGGTTGCCGCCGATCTCGGCCACGGCCGCTTCGATCACGGGGGGATAGTGCTCGCCGTCGATAAGGACGATGCAGCGCAGGGGAGCTCCACTGTTCAGGGTCCGAATGGGGTGGAATGGAGACCCTATAGGGCTTTTCGGCCCACCCCGGTACGGCAGGAGCGGGCCTGGAATCGGAGAACCATTGCCTTATGACAAGGTTGGTCGCATTATTCATCGTCCTCGGCCTGGTGGCCGGGGCGAATGCCGCATCGGCTCAGACCCCGCAGCCGGCGGCAGATGCCGCGGTCACAGTGGGCGGCGGAACGCCTCTTACCAATGGCGCCTTCTTCCCCGGCACGGCGATCTACGACGAGGCCAGCAAGGAGTTCATCGGCGAGCCGCTGGCCGTCACCCAGGGAAGCAACCTCCGGCTGGTCAATGTCGATGCCGGCGCCGTGGCGAACGGACACGGCATCCGCTCCATCTGCAAGCTGAAGGCGCCCGAAGCCGGCCCGGGATTCGCAGGCGCATGCAAGAAGTCGCGTAGCCCCCGCCCGATGTTCGCCTCCCCCGTCATCTCGGGGCCCGGCGAAACGACGGTGATCACCGAATCCCTAAAGCCCGGCGTCTACGCCTACGGCTGCCCGGTGCACTTCGGGATGTTCGGCCTGATCGAGGTCCAATAACTCTAGAACTCTAAAGAGCGGTTTTGGCTCCCTCGGATTCCCACTCGGTCGTGAATACTCGCCAGCGCGCGTTGCGCGAGCGGCAGATGCGGCGGACCTGCTCCACTCGCGTCGCGGCCTCGGGCCGCGGGACAACGACCAGCAACGAGGGTCCGGCCCCCGCGACCGAGACGGCAACGCCTGAATCCCGTAACTGGCCGTGAACCGCCGCGGTCTCCGGCATCAGCGCGAGGCGGTGCGGTTCGTGAAGGCGATCCTCCATAGCGTCCGAGAGGATCTCGGATCCGCTCCTCCGACCAGCGCGCCGACGAGGAGCGCGGCGCGCGATGCGGTGAATTGCGCGTCGGCGAACGAGACTTCGCCGGGTAGGCCCCGCCTGGCCTCCTGGGTGGAATAACCCTCGCCCGGAACGGCCAGGATCGGCACGAGCCGGTCGCTCGGGTCCAACCTGAAATGACGGAAGTCGCCAGCACCCTCGGTCCGATAGCAAACGACCATGCCTCCGAGGAGCGCCGGCAGCACGTTGTCGGGATGACCTTCTATGGAGGTGGCCATGTGCACCATCTCCGACTGCGGGACATTGCGCCCGGTAAGCTCGCGCGCGGCGGTCAACCCTCCGACGATCGCGGCGGAGGACGAACCCAAGCCCGAGGCCAGCGGGATCGGGTTGCGCACGCGCACCGCGTATCCGCCCGGCCTCCTGCCGACGTGATCGAAGAACGAGTTCATCGACCGGATGACCAGGTTGCTGTCGTCGGACGGAAGAGTGTCCGCCCCCTCGCCCTCGACCATGACCTCGATCGAATCGCGGCGGGGCTCGACCTCGATCTCCAGATGCATGCGGATGGCCACACCCAGCGCGTCGAAGCCCGGCCCCAGGTTGGCCACGGTCGCCGGAACCAATACCTTTATCGCAGCAGGCATCTCAGAAGAACCCCCAGAAGACGATCAGCCCGAACACGAAGATCCCGAGTCCCACCCATCCGAGCACGATACCGGCCGTAGCCAGCTCACGCCCGCTTTGCATGACCCCTCCACGGTTCAGTTGAGCTCGCGCTCGGCGACCGAGCAATAGAGCCAGCCCGGAGCCGATCAGTGGAACCGCGAACAACCCCAGCACCCCAAAGGCCAGGGAGGCGATGGCCGCTCCATTGGTTTCGCCTGTTTGCTCGCTATCCAAGTCCGAGCTCTTCCCTGATCACCTCGATGGTCGCGACCACGCGCTTGGGCGTCGGCGCGGCCGAGATGGCCCAATCCGGGTCCTTCAATCCATGCCCGGTCAAGACGCAAGTGATCGACGATCCGGTGGGTATGCGGTCGGCGGCGCTCAACTGACGGAGGCCGGCCAGGCTCGCCGCAGAGGCGAGCTCCACGAAGATGCCCTCTTCGGCGAGCGACCGATACGCCTCGATGATCTCTTTGTCTCGCACCGCGCCGATCTCGCCGCCGGAGCTTGATGCTGCTTCCGTCGCGCCGCTCCAAGACGCGGGGTTCCCGATTCGGATGGCGGTAGCCACGGTGCGCGGGTCGGCAACGGGCTCGCCGCGCACAATCGGGTTGGCGCCTTCAGCTTGGAAACCCATCATCTGAGGAAGCGAGTCGCACCAACCGAGCCGCAGTGCTTCGTTGTAACCGCGCCAGTAGGCGGTGATGTTGCCTGCGTTACCCACCGGCATGACGTGCATGTCCGGTGCGTGTCCTAGGGCTTCGACGATCTCGAACGCCGCCGTCTTCTGTCCTTCGATCCTGTTGGGGTTCGTGGAGTTCACCATCGTTATGGGCAGGCCCTGAGACATCTCCTGAGCGAGCTTCAGCGCCTCGTCGAAGTTGCCCTCGATCTCCAGCACTCGGGCGCCGTGTACCAGGGCTTGTGCCAACTTCCCGAGCGCCACGTTGCCTTCCGGGATCAACACCGCGCACACCATCCCGGCGCGCGCGGCATAGGCCGCAGCGGACGCGCTCGTGTTGCCGGTTGAAGCGCAGATCACGGCCTGGGAGCCGGCCTCCAGCGCCTTGCTGATTGCCATCGTCATCCCACGGTCTTTGAACGAACCCGTTGGATTGAGGCCCTCGTACTTGAGCCACACCTCGGCTCGGACCTCCTCCGACAATCGCTCGGAATAGATGAGAGGTGTGTCGCCTTCATCGAGCGTGACGATCGGGGTCGCATCGGAAACCGGGAGCTGATCGAAATAGCGACGGATCACCCCCCGCCTGCCCGCGACGGTGAGGGGGCCGGTGCTCATCCTTCGGGAGTGCCGAGCACGCGCATCGTGGACTCGACACTTCGAACTGCGTCGAGGCGGTCGAGGTCGGCAAGGCAATTGCGATGTTGGCCTTCGGTCGCAACGTGGGTGATGAGGACCAGGCTCGCCTCGGCCCCGAAGCCTTCCTGCCGCACGCTCGCGATCGAAACGCCGTGCTGCGCGAACACACCGGCGACGGCCGACAGCACACCGGCTTGGTCGGCGACGGCCAGAACGATGTAGTAGCGAGCCGGGGTGTCGTCCGGCGGACGGATCTTGGCCCTTTTCAAGGAGTGAGTGGTCGAGCCTCCCGGCATCCCCGCAGCGATGTTGCGGCCTATCTCGACGATGTCGCCGACCACTGCCGATCCGGTCGGCGAGCCCCCTGCGCCGCGACCGAAGAACATCAGCTCACCGACCTCGACACCCTCGACGAACACGGCATTGAAGACATCGCGCACCGACGCGAGTGGGTGGGTACGCGGAAGCATCGCGGGGTGCACCCGGGCGGATATCTCCTCGCCCTCGCGTTCGGCTACGGCCAAGAGCTTTATCTCGTAACCAAGTTCGTGGGCGGCCGAGATGTCGCGCGGCGACACGTGGGTGATGCCCTCTCGTTGAACGTCACCAGCAACAACTCGTGCGTCGAATGCGAGGGATGCAAGGATCGCGATCTTGGCGGCGGCGTCGAAACCCTCGATATCGGCTGTGGGGTCGAGCTCGGAGTAGCCGAGCCTCTCGGCTTCGGCCAGGGCCTCGCCGAAGCTCTCGCCCTTCTCCGACATGCGGGTGAGTATGAAATTGGTCGTGCCGTTCACGATCCCGATCACCCTTTGCACGCGATCGCCCGCGAGAGACTCCTTCATAGGTCTGATGATCGGGATGCCCCCGCCGACCGAAGCCTCGTAGAGCAGGTCGACATCGGCTTTCTCAGCGGCCTCGGCGATCTCCTCACCCAGGCTGGCGAGCAATTCCTTGTTGGCCGTGACAACGTGCTTGCCGGACCGCATCGACTCGATGATGAGATCCCGGGCCGGTTCGATCCCGCCCATGACCTCCACGACGACGTCGATGTCGGGGTCTCGCACGATGTCCCAGGGATCGGTCGTCCAGATGTGCTCGGGGAGCTCGACCGCGCGGGGTTTCGACCTGCTCCGCACGGCCACCCGCGCGATCTCGATCGGGCGCCCGATCCTGGCCTCGAGCTCCCGGGCGTGGCTCTGGAGTATCCGAACTGTCGCACCGCCCACGATGCCGCACCCGAGAACGCCCACACGGATCGCTTCTTTCATCGTTCCAAGCTATCAAGAGCGGGATGAGCAACGTTTGACTGGCTTCCTGCGGCCGCTTGCAGCGGCCTCCGGGCGCCACTGTCAAACGTTACTCACCGTAATGTTCAAGACATGCCCGAGCTACCCGAGCTACAGGCACTGGCGGAGCGATTGGCAGCCGCGTTCGCGCGACAGTCCCTCGGGGGACTCGACCTCCTTCATTTCTCCGCGCTCAAGACGGTGGCGCCTTCGCCGGAGGACTTGAAAGGCCGTTCGCTCAAGAGCGTTGGCAGGCGAGGCAAGTACCTGATCTTCGACTTCGGCGATTCAAGGATCCTCACGCACCTCTCGCAAGGGGGCCGGGTCGAGTTCGAGCAGCCCGGGAGGAACACTCGGCCCAAGCGCGGGGTTGCGCGTCTCAAGTTCGAGCAAGGTTCGACGCTGATCCACGAATACGGCACGGAGCGGAAGGCCGCTCTTTGGATCCTGGATCGAGACGACGCCGGCCCCCTCGCAAAGCTCGGGCCCGAGCCCTACGACGACGCGTTCGAGGAACTGCTGTTGACCGGCGCGGATAGACGCCACATCAACACCTTGCTGCGAGACCAGAGGACGGTCGCCGGGATAGGGCGAGGCTTCTCCGACGACATCCTTCACGAGGGGAAGCTGTCGCCGTACGAGACTCTTTCATCGATGGACGCGGCCAAGCGCAAGGAGTTGCTGCGCGCGATCCGTGCGGTGCTCGATCGGGCAACCGAGGCCGAACGCGAGCGGACCGGCGGCTTGCCCCCGAAACTGCGGGACCGGTTCACGATCCACGGACGGTTCGGTAGTCCCTGTCCGCGCTGCGGGGACGAGATGAAACGGATCTCCTACGAGTCGCGCGAGATCACCTACTGCCCCAGGTGTCAGACCGGGGGCAAGGTGCTGGCCGACCGCCGCCTTTCCCGTTTGTTGCGCTAGATGGTGACCGGGATGTGGTCACGTATGTCGGAGATGGGCGTACTCTGGACGCCTGGGGGTGGGCTATGGGACTCATGAATCTCGCTCGGTATTCGAAAGTTCCGGTTCTGATATCCGTTTCAGTGATGCTCTCGGCCGTCGTTGTGTTGGGAGGTTCCTCGGTCTCCGACGCCGCCAAGGCTTGTTCGGCTCCTTCCAAGAAGCTGACGTTCGACAAGCAGAAATACATCGACATGACGAGGGCGGGCGGGGAGCCGACGGTCGAGCAACATCCGGATGGCACCTTGATGTATGGGTCGC
Source organism: uncultured Actinomycetes bacterium (assembly GCA_963786155.1). Lineage (GTDB taxonomy): Bacteria > Actinomycetota > CADDZG01 > CADDZG01 > WHSQ01 > CAWAXW01. The sequence continues at coordinate 2,208,303 of CAWAXW010000006.1, forward strand.
ATGCCGGTACGACGCACTTCTATACGCCGGCGGCAGCCGATCCGACGACGGCTGCCTTCGTAGAGAACTACACGGGACAGACCTACTACTACTTCAGCAAGGACCATGGGAAGACGTGGACCTATCAAGATCGCACGCTTCCGCCCAACAACACTCCGATGTCTGGTTTCTCGGACCCCGAGTACGCCATCGACTCGACCGGACAGGTCTACGTGTCCGAGATCAACCTGCTGAATGTGGCGGTATCGAAAGCTCCCGGGTCCGATCAGCCGTTCACCCTGCAGAACTTCTTCGGCCAGACGGTCAGCGATCGTCAATGGATGGAAGCGGACAAGAAGGACGTGCTCTATCTCGTCGGCAACGAGCTGGGTGGCGGCACCTTTCCTACAGACCCCGTTGGGAACGTAGGGCATCAACTTCATCGGAGCACGGACGGGGGCAAGACGTTCACCGCGGGGATCGACGATGGGGCGGGGCTCGGCGACATCCAGATCGACCGAAGGAACGGCACCCTCTATGAGGCGTACTACGAGAGCAGCACCCTCTCGATCACCGCGTATCGCAACGCTCGGAAGGGCGACCTAGACAAGAGGGAAACGAATGAGGTCGCCAAGGGAGTGAGCATGCTCTCGCACTGGCCCTCTTTCGACATCGACTCGAGCGGCAACCTCTATATGACATGGGACGAAAGTGGTCAGGGAGATCGCCCGGCTGGGGTTTGGTACTCGTACTCAACCGACTCAGGCAAGACATGGGCCGACCCCACGCAAGTCGACACCAACGGCAACACAGATATCTGGCCCTGGCTCGCCGTCGGTGACGACGGGAAAGTGGCCGTCGCCTGGTTAGGTGCCGACCAGGAGCTCCCGGATCACAACGCTGAGACGACGGGCGATCAGGAGTGGCGGATCTACATCGCGCAGACCCTGAACGGACTGGGCTGCAAGGGTTCGGCCCAGCCCGGTTTCAAGGTCGCCACGGCGACGCCCCGGGCAGTACACACGAGCACCATCTGTCAGGGAGGCACCGCTTGTCAGGCGGCAGCGATCGATCGCCGCTTAGGTGACTTCTTCACGATCGAGATCGACAACTCCGGGCATGTGTGGGGTGGCTATTCGGATACTGCTGAAGGTGGCGCGACCGCCCTTCCTGGGTTCGTCCATCAGAAGGGCGGGATCCCGTTCGTCAAACAACCTGCGCAACCCAACAGCGCCAACGCCGGCGGCGGTGCGTCCAACGCCAACGCCAACAGCCAAGGTGGCGGCGGGAGCGAGTCCTCCAGCGCCGGCGGGGCGAGCCAGGGAGGAGCCGGTGACGGAGAGGTAGCGGGGGCCGCGGAGGACGTGGAGGCTTCTACCCTGGCGTCTACCGGCGCGGCCATCCTGAAGTACCTCGCTCTGGCGGCGGCTCTGATCCTTGTCGGTCTGTCGATCAAACGCCGCTCAGCTTCGAAGGCCTGACATCGCGCGCTCTTGCGGCGCACTCGTGTCGGTGGCGTTGCTGCTGTCGCTGCTCGGGGCCTGCTCCGAGCAAAGTGAGGATCCTCAGCAGGCGGCGGTATGCAAGCTTCCGTCGGCGATCGCAGCCCCCGAGCATGTCCCTTCCGATTTCCCCTGGCCCGATGACCTCTTGTTGACGCAGGCGAAGGTGCGAAAGAACTTCGTCTCCATGGAAGGCTTCAGCGAACGCTCCGTCGAGAGTCTTTTCAAGGACGCCCGGCCAGGCCTCATCGCTAAGGGTTTCGACGTCATCAACACCGACTTCGAGGGCTTTGAGGCAGAGCTCTACTTCGCTAAGAAATCGAGCCTCGCCGGTATCGTCTCTCTACGAGAGGGCCCCTGTGACGGCTACGTGAAGGTGAATGTGTTGTACGACCCATTGGAGACCGCAGCCGGCCGCAAGGCCGTGAAGAAGACCAGGAAGCTCTCCGGGGAGGGCTAATTCCCTCCACACCGAAACTGCGTGGCCCGTTGTGGACCGTAGGCCCGTGGGCCTAGTGTGTGGAGTGACCCAGCTCCATACGGGAGGCTCGCCGTGCGATTCCGTTCAGCCTTCGTCGCTCTGCTCTCACTCGCCATCTGTCTGACGGCCACTCCCGCCTTTTCTAAGCCCATGTGCATGGGCAAGCCGGTCACGGGAGATGCGGGCGATTACTACGACAGAGACTCGAAGAGGTGGATCGGCAGCAAACGCGACGACGTCTTCATCACAACAGACGGCGACGACATCATCTACGGCCTGGCCGGAAGCGACAGGATCTGTGCCGGAGAAGGCGACGACAAGCTCTTTGGTGGGGCGGATCCAGATGTGCTCGCCGGTGAAGCCGGCAACGATCGGATCAGCTTGGACAAGGACACAGGCTATGGGGGCCCGGGCGACGATATCTTCGCCCCTTTGGACGTGCTCGCCATTATCGACGGCGGCGCTTCGGGCGACTTCGGCGACATGATCGACTACCGCCGTCTGAGCGATCCGATCCATATCGATCTCGAGAAGGGAGAAACTCGGTCGGGCAAATCGGGCGGCTTTTTCTCCGACATCGAGAACGTGATCGGGACCAAGTATGCGGACTACATGCTTGGGACCCCATTCGGCAACTCCCTCTTCGGCGCGCAGGGAAACGACTTCCTGCGCGGTTTCGACGGGGATGACTCTCTCTACGGCGGTTCGGGGAACGACCACCTCGAGGGAGCCGCGGGGAACGACATCATCGATGGAGGACCCAACGACGAACCGAATCTCAAGATCGACCCGTACGCACCCATCGATGGAACTGTCGGCGTCACATCGGCGAGTGGAGACTGGGCCTGGAACTTCCTTGCCACGGAATCGACCCAGGTTGATCTCGATGCCGGTATCGCCCAGGGGTCCGACATCGGCCTCGACTCCCTAGTAGGCATCGAGAACGTCAAGGGTGGGCTCGGTGGGAACCAGATAGAGGGGGATGGAGGGGAGAACATCCTTATCGGCGGTCGTCAAGGCGACACGATCATCGGGCAAGGTGGCGCGGATGTGGTCCTGGGTGGCTTAGGCGGGGACGTCCTCTTTGGAGATGTTCCGGAGGGGACCCCCTTGGTCGGCGATATGGGCAGCGACTTGATCTACGGAGGTGATGGACCCGACAGGCTCGAGGGTGGTCCACTCGACGATTACTTTGACGGCGGAGAGGCCCTGGACAAGATCACGTACTACACGGCTAGCGCCGGCGTGATCGTTTCCCTCGCCTCGGGCTCGGCTTCGGGAGGGGCCGGTGACGACACCTTCGTCTTCATCGAGGAAGTGGATGGGAGTAACTTCGGCGACACGCTCACCGGCGACGACGAGAGCAACATACTCAATGGCGGCGCCGGAGACGACACGATCCGGGGCCAGGGGGGCGACGATTACCTCGACGGAGGGATAGGCCCCGACACCGGCGATGGCGGTCCCGACCTCGACGTCTGTGAGGACTTCACAACCCAAACGAACTGCGGATCTCTAGGCTCGCCGGGCTAGTCACGCTATGCCGGCATTCATCCCATAAGGGTGAGCGCCGTTTCCCCAAAGGCCATTGCGCACGTTGGGGGTGCGTGGGTAGATATTTCCAGACCCACGAGAGTCAGGGGGCAGGGTGGCACGTCCATCTAATCGATTGGGCGCTCGAGTCGCCGCGTCGGTTGCCGCAGTCAATCTGCTCGCGGCGATCCTCGTCATCGGCGCGCCGACCGCCACGGCCCAAACCCTCGCGGGGGATTACCAGTTCCAGGACTCCTTCAGCGGCGGAACGGGCACGCCGCCCTTCGCGCCGATCGGAACGACCACGTTCGCAACGGAAACGGTCGATGGCGTCCAGAGGCGCGTATTGACGTGGGCGGCGGGCAACGGATTGCGTCTGCATCCGACCTCGCAGCTCAACACTTCGACCAGTTACACGATCGTGATGTTGGTCCGCTTCCAGCAGGTGGACGGTTATCGGAGGATCCTCGATTTCAAGCAGGACCCGGGGCCGGATGGTCAGCGCGGTCTGTACGTGTCGGGGGGGACGCTCCTGTTCTTCAAGTTCAACAGCATCTACGGTCCCGCGTCGATCAATCCAAACACCTGGGTGCAGATCGTCTTGACAAGGGATGCGGCGAAGACCTTTAAGGGTTATGTAAACGGTGTCGAGCAATTCAGCTTCGTAGACGCCGACGACGACGCTATCGCGCCAAAGGACGCGTTGCACTTCTTCGATGATGCCCAGGCCGTGGAGGAGACCTCGGGGGCGATCTCCCGATTCCGCCTGTACAGGGATGCAATGACCGGACCTCAGGTCGCCGGGCTCGATCGTTTGCCCGGCTCTCAGCCGACGAGCACGAGCCCGACTCCGACCAGCGCGAGCCCGTCGCCGACCTCTACTCTGCCCTCCCCCTCATCGAGTCCGACCAGCGCGAGCCCAACTCCGAGCCCTACCCCCTCGGCGACTCCGACGAGCGCGAGCCCGACGCCGACCACTACCCCCACTCGCACCCCGACTCCGACTCCCACGCCCAGTCAGACGGGACAACCGACACCTACTCCTGATCCTACGAATACACCTCCGCCCGGCCCGACCCAGTTCGTAGTGGTGCCCGACGAAGACGACGTCGCCGGCCCCTTGGACATCAAGAGCGTGGCCATGCGCAAAGTGACCTTCTACTACTCGCTCAAACTCGAGTTGTTCGGCAAGGTCAAAGAGTCGACGCTGCGTTTCAAGAAGAGCCCCGGCTCCGCGTGGATATACCTGGACACGGCGCCGGATCAAGGTCCCAGAAGGCCGGAGTATCGAGTCAGGGTCTTCCACGACGGGATCGACTGGGGGTCGGAGACCCAGCGCCTCAGTGACGGCAAGATCGTGGGTAGCGACATCGCAGAGAAGTTAGGACCAAAGACCCTGCAGTTCACTGTTGAGACCGACGATGTCGACCTGCAGCAGGATTCGATCTGGTTCTTCGGCGAGACGACGTTCACGAGCGACAAGAAGAAGAGCAAATGCAAGAAAGTGTGCCGAGACAACGCTCCAGGCAAGGGGTTCGCAGACAGCGGAGCATGACGTCCCCGAGTTCTAGCGCTCCGGAGCCGAGCCGTCTAGACGGCGGTCGAGCCTGAGGAGATCGTCGTCCGTCTCGCGGCCGACGATCTCGATCGCTTTGCCCTCCTGGACCATCACTACCGGGGGCCGCGGGACTCGGTTGTAGTTGGAGGCCATGGAGAACGTGTAAGCCCCTGTCGCCGGGATGCAGACGAGATCCCCCACGGCCACATCCACCGGTAGGTGGACGTCCCTTATGAGGATGTCACCGGACTCGCAGTGCTTACCGCAGATCGTGAATCGTGGCCCCGGCGGCGCGTCGGCGCGGTTGGCGAGCAGTGCCTCGTAACGTGAGCCGTACAACGCCGGGCGGATGTTGTCAGACATTCCGCCGTCCACGGCGACGAACGTGCGTACGCCTGGGATGTGCTTGATCGTTCCGACCCGATAGACGGTGACCGACGCGTTCCCGATGAGGGAGCGTCCCGGTTCGACGAACATCTCGGGAAGGGACAGCGATCGCTCCGAGAACTCTCGCTCGACAACCTCGGCCAAACGAGCGACGACCTCGCTTGGATCTGGGCCGGCCTCGTCTCGGGTGTAGGCGATGCCGAGACCTCCTCCGAGGTTTAGCTCGCGCGCCTCGAAACCGTGCCGGTCCTTTGCGGCCTTCAGCAGGTCGGCGAGTCGTTGGACCTCGAGTTCGAACGCGGCAATCTCGAATATCTGAGAGCCAATGTGAGCATGCACACCGACCAGCTCGCAGCGCTCGAGGGACATAGCCCGTCCGATCCCTTCGAGCGCAAGATCCCCGGCTAATGGGAAGCCGAACTTCGAGTCCTCTTGGCCGGTCTGGACGAACTCGTGGGTATGGGCCTCTACGCCCGGAGCAACCCGCAGAAGAAGGCGAGTGGCGAGCTGAGACTCGATGATGCGATCCATCTCGTCGAAGGAGTCGACGACCACGTGCCCCACATTGGCTTCTCGCGCTGCGATCAATTCTTGGAGCGACTTGTTGTTGCCGTGGAACATGATCCGCTCCGGCGGGAACCCCGCTGCCAGCGCGGTTGCCAGCTCGCCCCCGGTGCACACATCCAACGAGAGCCCGAGCGAATCGACCAGCTCGCAAATCGCGATGCAAAGGAAGGCCTTGCCCGCGTAAGCGACCTGCGAGGGAGACAGAGCCGATGTGTAGGACTTCGCCCGGCTCTCGAACGTCGCGCGGTCGAACACCCACAACGGAGTGCCGTAACGCTCGGCGAGCTCGACGACGTCACAACCACCGACGGACAGATGTCCGGTGGCAGTCGTCGTCGACGTATCTGGAAGAACAGTCTCCATATGCTGAGGTTAAGGCAGGGCTTCGAGGCTTCCGGAGAACACCAGGTGGCAGGCGCCCCGAACCTGAACCCGGCCGTCTCCCGCTTTGATGTTGATCAACGAGGGGCGGCCCATCTCGATGCCTTGCTCCACCACGAGTTCGATCGGATCCAGTCTGTCTGCCAGAAGGAGGCCCAATCCGGCGCAGGCGGAACCAGTGGCGGGATCTTCGCTGACTCCGAATCCGGCGAAGAACCCGCGAGCTCGGGCTCGTCCGGCCCCCAGCGCCGTAAAGCAGTACGCACCTGTGGTCGGGAGGGCCGCGACGAGATTGTTGTCAGGTTTGCAGCGGGCCAGCGATTCTTTGTCGCGCACCGGAACCATCAACTGCGCCACGCCGGCGTCCGCTATCGCCGGCTGAAGCATCCCCGAGCGACCGAACTCCCGAGCTTCGAGTCCGATCTCCGAAAGCTCTATCCGAAGGGCCTTGGCGATCTCGTCGACGATTTGGGGCGATGCCGCGGTCAAGTCGGGCTGGACGGTCCCCTCACGCACGAATGAGGCACCTTTCTCGTCCACCGAGACAGGAGTGGGACCGGCAGTCGATCGCTGCTCGACCTCGGAGCCCGTGATCTTGCCCAACCTCTTGAGCAGCCAGGCCGTGCCCACGGTGGGATGACCGGCGAAGGGAAGCTCGTCCGCAGGCGTGAAGATGCGAACGTCATATGACTCGGGTGTGGATGACGTGACGAACGTCGTCTCCGACAGGTTCATCTCCCGGGCGATCGCCTGCATCTGGCGGCCGTCGAGGTCCGGAGCTTCAGGGAAGACGGCGAGCGGGTTGCCTTTGTAGGGACCTTCGCCGAAGACATCGAGCTGGTAGAAATCCATGGCTACATCCTCTCCGGCGCGGTCACGCCCAGAAGGCCGAGTCCATCGGCCAGCACCCTCTTCGTTGCAAGGCACAACGCCACGCGAGCATTGGATAGTTCGAGGTCGTCGGTCACGACCCGGCTGTCCCGATAGAAGGCACTGAATGTGGCGGCGAGCTCCTCCACGAACCTCGTTATCTTCTGAGGCGCCCGCTGCTCGGCGGCCACGAGGATCACGTCGGAGTACGTAGCGAGCTTCCGCATCAGCGCGTCCTCACTCTCGTTAACGAGGGGCTCGAGGGGAGTCGTCGAAGGATCGGGGTCGAGGCTCTGCTCGTTCGCCAATCGAAGGATCGAGCAGATGCGCGCGTGCTGATACTGGACGTAATAAACAGGGTTCTCCGGGGCCTGCTCTTTCGCCAGCTCGATGTCGAAGTCGAGCGGCGCGTCCATCGAGCGTGTAAGGAAGATGTACCTGGCCGCGTCCTTACCGACCTCGTTCACGAGATCGTCGAGCGGGATCACGTTGCCGGCCCTCTTGGAAGCGAGGACGACCTCGCCACCTCGTACGAGCCGCACCGTCTGGACGAGTGGCACTTCGACGCGATCCCGATCGAAGCCGAGAGCCTGCGCCGCGGCGAGGAGACGCTGCACCGCGCCGTGGTGCCCGCTCCCCCACAGGTAGATCAAGTGGTCGTACCCACGCTCGAACTTGTGCAGTAGGTAGCCCACATCGGCAGCGAAATAGGTGGGCTGGCCGGTCGCCCTCAACAGAACCCGGTCTTTGTCGTCGCCCAATTCCGACGACTTGAAGAAGAGCGCTCCGTCGCGTTCTTCTGTCATCCCCGAGGCAGTGAGATTGGCGATGCCTTTCGAGATGAGATCCGCCTCGTGAAGCTCCGACTCTCGCATCCAACGGTCGAATGCCGTGCCGAATCCTTCGAGCGACTCGCTCATCTGTTCGAGCATCCGGGGCAAGCCCCGCGCCCGCATGGCCTCGACGCGCTCCTCGTCGGAAGCGTCGATGTATCGGTCCCCCACTTCCTCGGCGATCTCTTTCGCCAACTCCATGATGTAGTCGCCCTGGTAGCCCTCTTCGGGTATCTCAGCATCCCGGCCGTAGTGCTGCAGATAGCGCGCGGCGATCGAACGAGCGAACAACAGGATCTGAGTCCCCGCGTCGTTCACGTAGTACTCCTGTTCGACTACGTGACCGGTCGCCGACAGCAACGACGCGAGCGCGTCTCCCACCGCGGCGTGACGCCCGCTCACGACATTGATCGGCCCGGTTGGGTTCGCCGAGACGTACTCGACGTTGACCCTTGCGCCCCTGCCGATGTCTGTGCGCCCGAAAGGCACGGCCTCATCGGCCGCCTCGCGCACCACGTCGTACAACCAGCGCGGCGACAGATGGAAGTTGATGAAGCCGGGCCCGGCCACCTCGGCTTGCGCGATCAAGTCGGAAGGCGGCAGGTTCTTCACGAGAGCCTCGGCAACCTCGCGCGGCGATCTCTTCCTTGGAACGACCATGGCCACGTTCGTCGACCAGTCGCCGTGTTCCCTGCGCTTGGGGCGTTCGAAGGACGGCTCGGGCGGAGCCTCCGCTTCGATGATGCCCTCCTCCGCGATCGCCCTGAGGGATGCCTTAACGAGCTCCGCGAGCTGCTCGGTGATCACCGGAGCACTACCCGACGAGGCGTTCGACGACGTCGAGGAGCTCCGACGGATCGAACGGCTTCGTCAGGTAATCGTCGACACCGTAGGACTTGCCCTTCTCGATGTCGGATTGCTGGGCCTTCGCCGAAAGGAAGATGACGGGGATGTCCTTGGTGTCCGCCGCTCCCTTGAGTGCCTGCAGCGGTCTGATAGCCGTCGAGCTTCGGCATCATGATGTCGAGGATCACGAGGTCGGGATGATGCTCGTTGGCCTGCTCGACCGCCTCTTCCCCGTGATGGGCGAGCAAGACGTCGTAGCCCTCGAGCTCGAGGTTGACCTGCAGCAAGCGGAGGATCACAGGGTCGTCGTCGCAGATCAGGATCTGCTTCTTGCCGGTTGCCATGGCGTGGATGGTAACTGTTCCCACTCACCCCTTGGGGTCCCATGCAGACGGGCCCTTGAGAGACCGATACAACGGACCCGGCGTCTAGAGTTGAGCCGTTGCCCCCGTAGCTCAGGGGATAGAGCACTCGCCTCCGGAGCGAGGTGCGCAGGTTCGAATCCTGCCGGGGGCACTTACTTCGCAAGCTCAGGGGATAGAGACATTCAGTCCAGGCCTCCGGAGCGAGGTGCGCAGGTTCGAATCCTGCCGGGGGCACTTACTTCGCAAGCTCAGGGGATAGAGACATTCAGTCCAGGCCTCCGGAGCGAGGTGCGCAGGTTCGAATCCTGCCGGGGGCACCAACCAGTAGGGAACGCCTGTCATCGGTGGTGAGGCTGGATGAGGCTTCGCAAAGAGATTCACGAGGATCCGGGGGGCGTTACCCCTTGATCCGATAAACCTGTAAGCCGTTGATGCGGTCATTGACGAAAACGAAACGCCCGGTGCGGTCGAACTTCGCAGACCACGCGTCGTTGCCCTGGCGGACGTACCAACCGATCTCCTTGGCCCCGTTGCCTTGACTACCTACACCGATGCCGGCCATCGTGGTGATATCGACCACGCGCACGCCGGCTGTGTGCCAGGAGGCAGCGATCTTGGTCCCGTCGTCGGAGATATCGAACACGTGAGACGTGCAGGTACCCGCGTTCGTGCGGTCGCCTTCAGGTGTTCCGACCTCGGCAGGCTGCCATTCGCCGATCAGGTTCATGTAGGGAGCCTCGTCCGGGGTCCAATCGTAGAAATAGAGGCCTCCCAGCGGACATGGCCCAGGTGCGCCGCCGCCGAACTCGTCACCGACAACAACGTGTTTGTTGTCGGGAGTGAAATGTGCCTCGTGGTTGTGCGAGCAACCGGGGCATTGGAGGACCGTCAGCTCCTTGGGGTTCGCCGGGTCGGAAGTGTCGAATACCTGCAGGGCGCTCATCGATGACATGACGGCACGCGTGCCGTCCTTGTTGAAAGCGATGTCGTGTGGCCCGTGGGCACCCGTAACTCGGCCCGTCGTGACGTACTTCGGATGCGCTGGTTCCTTGATTGACCAGACATCGAAGTAACCGAAGTCGCCAGGGGTGATCGCGACAATGCCATGAGATACGTAGACGAACGGCTTCGTCGGATGCGCCGTGATGTGGTGACCGCCACGCGCCACGATGCCGTGGCCGATCGGCTTGGGCGTACGGGGGTTACTGATATCGATGGTGTAGAAGCCCTTCTGACCCGGCGGGAAACATCTGTCGACGGCGTCGTGCTCTATTCCTTCCGCGACCACGAGGGTCTTGCCGTCTGCTGCCAACGACATAAGCGCCTGGTTGCCTCCACACATGAGCGTGTTCACGAGCTTGGGATGGGTCGGATCGTCGATATCGAACACACGGATGGCACCGGACGGAGTCCCGTTAACGGATGACGTGAAGAGGTAGTCGTGCCCTTTCGTCCTGTGTACGAGCAGGTGGGTCCCGTCTGAGTAAGGAATCTCCGTGATGGGCTCGAGTCCTACCCCGCCGCCGGTCGCACGAGACGCGGCGGTTCCCGCCACAACGGTAGAGATGAGGGTGACGACGAGGAGCGCGCCCGCGATCGATCTAATCCGCATGACCGGAAAGATTCGCCACCGTGGACCCGGTCCCTGGCCCCGAGATGGTCCATAGAGCTCACGTTCTCCAAGCTGCCGCGCGGCTCAGCAGGTATCACCGCTTGCTGCACCGCTCACAACTTCAATTTCGTCGGTGACACGCACACGATGCACGTAGGCCATCCTGTCGCATGCGACATGGGGTAAACAGGTCAGGGTGTGATCGGAAGTAATCGGAGGACCTACTAAACCCGCCTGGAAGAAAGTCAATATGAGGAGAGCAGCCAAGGGCTCGATCCGTACAAATGAGTGAAGATCGCTACGAGCTCGTTGTCATCGGGAGGGTGGAGTCTTCCTTGACCGATGTCGGAGAGGCACCTAAGCAAGGTGACGAGGGGGCCCCGGAAGCGTGGATCATCTTCGAGCCGGATTTCCTGGATGCACTCAAAGGGCTAGCCGTGGGGGATGGGGTCTTTCTATTTACGTGGCTCCATCAGGCGCGCCGCGACGTGCTGGAAGTGCATCCACGTGGAGATTCATCGCGCCCGGAGCAGGGAGTATTCAGCACCCGCTCTCCCCATCGTCCCAACCCGATAGGGCTGCATCTCGTGAAGATCCTTTCCATCGAAAGCTCCAGGATCCGAGTAACCGATCTCGAGGCTGTGGACGGGACGCCCGTTGTGGACGTGAAACCGATGCTCGATCGCGATATCGGGCGACGCTAGATCACGAGGCGGCAGCGCCCGCGTGACCTAGTAACGGCTCGCGCTTAGCTTTCTTGCGTAGCCGACGATCTGCTGTTGTCGGGGGTCGAGGAGTTTCCAGGTGTCTTTGGCGACGATGTCGAACAGCTCGAAGGTTGCACGACAGGACTCCGATAGGCCGGCGTCGGCCAAACCGATGGCCGTCTCCTGCAGGGCCGCGAAGCTGCGCCCCATCTCCTGGCCGACGAGGTCCCAGAGGTCGTTCTCGCTCCCATAAAGGATCCTGCGGTGAACCGAGAGCAATTTGGCGAGCCCCTGAACGATCTGCGACCTGATAGCCGCCGCTCCGGTGTCCTGGCCCTGGTCGATATTTCCGACGAGCGTGTGGATCTCCTCGGCATGAGATGTGATCTCGTCTCCTACCCAGCGGTCGGCATCCACGACCTCATCCCAACTCCAGTCGCTCGCGTACTTCTTGAAATGGGCCGCTAGTCCGTCGGGGTCGAACAGGATGATCGCGTCGCGCCAGCCCGGCACGAATTCACCGACTTCGTCAGGGTCGGTGAAGGCCTTCCTGACCTGAGACTCCGTGTTCACTGCGGTCGAGACAAGAAACTCCTCGCGTCGCTGCAAGAACTTCGCCCGCTCCTCCCCCACTCCTCGGATGTCGAGATCGGACTCGGCATGGGCCTCGCCGCGGGCATGGCTGCCGGTTAGAACCGTCGCCCGGGCCCCGTCGTCCATCAGGACGCGAGCTTCGGCCCTTGCAACCTCCAAGGCCCTATCCGATGGTCCCGATGCCACGTCGCCCCCTCTAGACCTTGCTCAATGACCAACATTTGACTGGCTTCCTGCGGCCGCCGTCGGCGACCTCCGGGCGCCACTGTCAAACGTTGGTCACATGTTGTTGCGCTTGTAGGACTCCGTGAACTCTTTCGCTCGATCTGAGACATCGGCGGCGTCTTCGGATATCAGAAGGTAGGGATGCGCGAGCGGGGGCTCGGAGGATTCACAAGAGTTGAGTGATTCGCCCGCGGAGCACGAGTCGGTACCGTCTCCACCCATAAGGACATCGCTGCCGTCTCCTCCATCCAACCCGTCGTCTCCGAGGCCTCCGTCGAGCGCGTCGTCGCCGAGCTCTCCGAATAGGAAGTTGGCGAAACCATCGCCGAGGAGATGGTCGGCGAATGATCCACCCCGCAAGGCTTCGATCGCTTCGAGGATGTCCGAGCCCTCTCCGCTCGCTGTGCCCGCGCTCAAGTCGGCATCTATCGGACTCTGGGCCTCGGAGTACGCCACGAGGTCGTAGTCGCCGGGTCCGCCGTCGATCAGATCGTCGCCCAGCCCTCCTTCGATGTAGTCGTTGCCCGCCAGACCTCGAAGGGTGTCGTTGCCCTCAGCTCCCTTGAGTACGTTGTCGGAGCCGTCGCCTATCAGAACGTCGTCTAGAGACGTCCCGATGAAGCCTTCGATCCCGGTGAAGACGTCGCTGCCTTCCCCTTGCATCCTGGTCTCGCTGGAATATCGGCACTTCTTGATGCCGTCGCCGCCGGTTCCCTTGCCGACGTCCGCGGTCACTGGGAAGTCTCCGAGCGAGTAGCCGACGATGTCGACGCCTGCGCCTCCTCTGATGTTGTCGCTGCCGCAGATGGGGAAGAAGAGGTTGTCGCCGCCATCGCCGATCAGGACGTCCTTGCTTTCAGAACCGTAGACCCCCTCTATCCCCGACAGCTTGTCGTCGTCGTTGGGACAACCTCGACAGGGATGAAGGCTCGCCTTTCCCTTACTTAGGTCCACGGTGTGGCCCGGCGAGATCTGCCAGAGATACGCGATGAGATCCAGGCCGGGACCTCCTTTGACGACGTCTCGGTCGAGGGTCGCCTCGATCACGTCGACGCCATCCCCGCCGACGAGGCGATCCTTCCCGTAGTTCCCATACAACTCGTTCGCGCCTTCGTCACCGATCAAGACGTCGTCGAAGCGCGTTCCCACCAATCCCTCGATCCCGCGGAGCTCGATCGTCCGGGTTCCGACAATGACTTGATCGGTCTCGAGGTTCCCGTTGATGCCTTGCCGCGAGTTCAAGAAGACTGCGGCGTCGGAACCGTTCCCTCCATCGATCGGCTCCCCGCTTCGGTCCGCGATCCAATCGTTGTCGTCGTCACCGGATAGTTGATCGAGGCCTGCTCCGCCTTCGAGATAGTCGTGACCGGGTCCGCCCGAAACCTCGTCGATCCCTCCAAAGCCAAACATCCCGTCGTCGCCCGGCCCGCCGCTCAAGACGTCGTCGCTCACGTTCCCCACCAAGACGTCCTTGTCGCCGCCACCATCGAGTGTGTCCGCGATCTCATCGTCGCCGAAGAAGTGGCCGTAGAGGCGGTCCTCGCCTTCCTCCCCGAGCAGCCGGTCCGCGCCCCCACCCCCGTCAACGATGTCGTCTCCCGACCCGCCTAGCAGAACATCGTCTCCAGACCGGCCGTCCACCAAGTCGCTGCCGGGGCCGGCACAGATAGTGTCGTCGCCTGCGAGACCGTCGATCTCGTCGTCTCCGTCGCCCGCGACGATGACGTCGGCATCCACGGTCCCATCGATCTCGTCGGGTCCACTCGTTCCGGTGATGGTCGGCGCCCGGCCGTCGCAGGTCTCGCCTTGCTGAGAGGCGACCGGGGCCGATTGGATGAGTCCGATGAGAAGGGTCGTCGCGATCAGAGCAATGGTCCGGCTCGGCGACATTGGAAAACCCTAAGCCAGAGCTCGCTCTATATGCCAGGTTCCGCCTTTCTAGCCTGCTCGACGCTCGCCAGCAGCGCGTCTATCAGATCGCTTACTTGGGTCGATGCAGCCTCGGCTCCGGTCTCCGGCAGTGCGACCGCCTTCTCCGCCTTTCCGTCGATAAGGTCGAGGAGTCGTTGGCGATGCTCGTCGCGGTATCGAGCCGGTTCCCACTCCGCCGTCATGGCCTCGAGAAGCTGACCGGCAACGCGTAACTCTCGCTCGGACGATCCGGTGACGGACGGAGTCCATAGCCCTTTGGGGTCACGCACCTCGTCGTCGTAGAACAGCGTCTCGAGCATCAGCACATGTTCGGTCGGACGAACCGCGACCAAGTACTCCCTCGTGCGCATGACGAAGCGGCCGATCGCGACCTTTCCTGCATCCTCCATGGTTCGATGCAGCAGCCAATAAGGGCGTTCGGTCACCGGGCCGCGCTGTGGGATCACGTAGTAGCTCTTGTCGAAGTAGACGGGGTCGATGTCGTTGAGCTCGACGAATTGCTCGACCTCAACCACGCGACTGGGTTCGGGCGCGACCGATTCGAGCTCCGCCTCATCGAGGGTTACGAAGCGGCCGGATCCGAGCTCGTAGCCCTTGACGATCTCGTCCCAGGACACCTCGGTCTCGTCCATGGGATCCTCGGGACCGCCCTCCGGAAGCGAACGCGCCGATTCCATCTCGACGAGATCCGGCACGGCATGCAGCCGGGCCGGCTCCCGCTCCGCGTCCGAAGCAACTGATAGAGACTCGTGCGCGATCGGCCCTTCGGCCACACGCTTGTAGCGGATCCGCCGGCCGGTCTTGGCCTCGTGTTGGTGAAAGCGCACGCGTTTGACCGAGGCCGCGTTGTAGAGCCTGATCGGTATGTTGACCAGTCCGAAGCTGAGGTCACCCTTCCAGACCGCGTGTGGCATTCGAACGGCCCCCTATCTTGGTTCTCCGTGTCTGCGGTACTTATCGAAGAAGCGCCTAAAACGAAAGGGTCTCTAGCCCGCAAGCGCCTCATTGGATCTTCATGAACCCGGCGGCTTCACAGGTGTCGACCATCCTTCGGATGTCGTCGTAGGCCTCGGGGCCCACCGGGACGAACCTCTCCACCATCCCGTGACCGAGGACGTTCTCCTTGAACTCGCTATCGCGGTGAAGCTCGATCAGGATCCTCTGGATCTGGTCATGGAAGTCGGGCGGAAGTCTTTTTGAAATCGCAACGGGCTGGATGCTCGAAGGACCGAGCGCTTCGATCACCCTCAGCGACTCGGCGAGGTCGGGATGGTCCCGGACTTCGATGGCAAGAACCTGCGAGTCGATGGCCGAGGCGTCTACCTCCCGGTCACGGACCAGGCGGATCGCCTTCTCATGCCAGCCGGCCTCAACCACTTCACCGAAGAATCCATGGGTCTCGCCGAGGGCCACGAGGTGATAGCGCGTGATCCCGTACCCGGAATGGGACCACGGTTCGTTGTAGGCCCACGACCGCCCACGGAGATCGCCGAACGTCCGGATATCGCTGTCGCGATGCACGATCACATCGGAGTAATAGATCGGCTTACCGCCGTATCGATCGCCCGAAAGTACGGGCGCGGCGACCGGGCTTGCCGGTGAAATGCCATCACGCTCGAACATGACGTAGGGCAGGCTGCACACGAAGCAGACGTCATTGATGTCGTTGCGACAGTTCTCGTAGTCGTTCTCAACCACCAACTCCGCAGTCATCCCGAGGTGAGAGCCGATCACGTCGGCGATCCCTTGGTAAACGGGCAGCATGTTTGGCGCCAGGAATGTCCCGAAGCGAAGGTCAGGCATCAGGGCGACCGAGCCGTTAGCCGGTTTCCTCCAGCAGCGCCGCCATCCGATCGCGCAACAACGTTGCGGCGGAGTAGGGACGCACCATCACCGTGAAGTCGTTACAAAGACCGTCGGCTCCGAAGCGGAGCATGTCGATACCGTCGAGCTCACGATCACCGACCCGCGCTCGGAAGTGGAGTACGGCGCCCTGGTCGGAGCGATACTCGCCGACATAGCGGAGATCCTCTAGAACCTGCATCACACCGGCGAGCACGAACCGCAGCTCGTCCTTACCGAGATGGGTCTTGAACACGATCGGCGAGTGGAAAGCCACGTCGTCGGCAAATACCTCGAGCATCGCGTCGAGATCATGGCTTCCAACGGCTGATCGGAACGCCTCGATGCTCATTACGCCTCATCCTCCTCCGTCTCACCGACATCCTTGCAGCCGGGTTAGACGCTTCGACCGATTACTCATAGAGTCATCGCTTGTGAGATACCGGGTAGATGAGCTCGCCGCGCGCGCAGGTCTCAGCGTGGATACCGTGCGCTTCTATCAAACGAAGGGGCTCCTGCAGGTTCCCGAGCGCGAGGGCCGCGTGGCGTGGTACTCGGACGACCACCTCGAGCGACTCGGGCGCATCGGCGAGCTGAAAGCCAAGGGCTTTCCTCTCGAGGTGATCCGGCGCCTTCTGGCGACGGATATCGATGCTGCCGACGAGGCTCTGATCGTGGCCTTGGCCGGTCCCGTCCCCGGAGAACCAACCGCCGAGGCCGAGGAAATGCTCACGCTCGACGAGCTTGCGCGCCGCACGGGTGTCTCCCCCGCCCTCCTGGAGGCGATCGCGCGCGAGGGCCTGCTCGTGCCACGCAGTCGCAACGGGGATGACCTCTATAGCGCCGGCGACGTGTCCGCGGTCGGCGCCGGTCTGACCTTGCTGGAGGCGGGCCTGCCGCTGTCGGAACTGCTCGCTCTTGCTCGCGACCACAACCAGGCCATGGAGAACATCGCGGAGCGCGCAGTTGATCTTTTCGTCCGCTTCATCAGAGACCCGATACAAGCCAATTCTGCCGGCGATCGCGAGGCGACCGAGGATCTCGTGGCCGCATTCCACAAGATGTTCGATGCGATCTCCGCCCTTGTCACGCATCACTTCCGCCGCGTGCTGCTGGCGCAAGCCCTAGCTCGGATCGAGCGCGAGGGCGACGCGAGCGAGATCGCAGCGGTGCACGCCGAATCTGCCAGGCGGTTGGATTGACGCGCGCAAGATCGAAACCGTTGCCCGAGGGGGCCGAGAAGGCCGAAGCCGTGCAATCGATGTTCGATCGGATCGCGCCGCGCTACGACCTCGTCAATCGCATCATGACGTTCGGCCTCGATGTTCGCTGGCGGCGGCGCTTGGTAGCAGGTCTCGGACTGTCGCCGGGATCGCTGGTCGTCGACGTCGCGTGCGGAACCGGCGACCTCTGTCGCGAGATCGAAGCTCAAGGATTGCGAGCCGTGGGGTTTGACTTCTCGAAAGGGATGCTCGACGCCGCTCGCACCGTCGCACCGTTGGTGCAAGCCGACGCTCTCGCCCTGCCCCTTAGAGACGGGAGCGCCGACGGGCTCACGTGCGGCTTCGCGTTGCGAAACGTAGTGGATCTGCAGCAACTCCTTGGTGAATCGCAACGCGTGTTGCGCGAGAGGGGAAAGATCGCGATCCTCGAGGTTGCAGAGCCCAACTCGAGCATCCTGCGCTTCGGCCACAACATCTACTTCCGGCGCATCGTTCCCTTCATCGGTGGCCTGCTGTCCGACCGCGATGCCTACAGCTACCTGCCACGATCGACGGCTTACCTGCCTCCTCGTAGCGAGCTCGTGCAGATGCTCGACGCTGCCGGGTTCGCAGATGCGAACTCTCGCCTGGTTGGCTTAGGCGCCGCACAGTTGATCACCGGGACGAAACGATGAGAACGAGCCCCTCCACGAACTCGGGCTCGAAAGATGCCGTTCGCACCGTCGCCCTTGACGAGCCCATGGATCTCGCTGCGTGTCTGGCAGACCCGAATGGCTATCTCTGGGCGCGCGGCGACATCGGTCTAGTTGGATGGGGAGAGGCGGCCCGGATCGAAGTGGGTAGCGGAGCCAACAGGTTCGAGGACGCCGCCGAAGCGCTCTCGGCTGTGTTCTCCTCGTTCGACATCGAGGATGAGGTGCAGGCCCCGGGCACGGGTCCGATCGCTTTCGGAAGCTTCACCTTCGACGACGCATCGCCCGGATCGGTCCTCGTCGTTCCCGAGGTCGTGATCGGCCGGGACGGTGCCCAGAGTTGGATGACCGTCGTCGGCCCGCAGCGACCAACCCCGGTGGAGCCCGCCCTGGTTTCCGCCGCGCCCCACGAGAAGATCCGTTACGCGGGATCTTCCATCGCGGAGGTGGCCTGGATCGAGGCGGTGGCAGCCGCGGTAGCTCACATCGGCAGCGGAGACCTGGAGAAAGTCGTCCTCGCCCGCGACCTGTTGGTTTGGTCGAAGGCACCACTAGATGCCCGCATCCTCGTTCGGCGTCTCGCGACGGCGTTCCCCGAGTGCTACACGTTCAGCTGCGAAGGCCTCGTGGGGGCAACGCCAGATTTGCTCGTCCGGCGAGCGCACGACCAGGTCTCGTCTTTGGTGTTGGCCGGGTCCGAGCGACGCGGCTCTACTCCCGAAGAAGATGCCTCTCTGGGAGCAGGGCTCCTGTCCTCGTCCAAGGAACGCCACGAGCATGGCATCGCGGTCGAGTCCGTGCGATCGCGTTTGGAGCCGTTGTGCCGGAGCCTCGAGATCGACCCCGAGCCGTGGCTTCTCCGGCTCGCTAACGTGCAGCATTTAGCGACGAGCGTTACAGGTGAGCTCGTCACGTCGCAAAGCTCCCTGCAGATAGCGGGGCTCATGCATCCGACGGCAGCGGTTTGCGGCACGCCAACCGAAGCTGCGCGCCGGCAGATCGCCGGGCTCGAGGGGATGGATCGGGGCCGTTATGCGGCTCCCGTGGGTTGGGTCGACTCGCGGGGAGACGGCGAGTGGGGAATCGCATTGAGGTGCGCCGAACTCAATGGCGACAGGGCTCGATTATTCGCCGGCGCGGGGATCGTCAACGGCTCGGTACCGGAAAAGGAGCTCGAGGAGACGCGCCTCAAACTCCGCGCGATGCAGAACGCGCTCGAGGCAAACGGCTAATCGAGGTTCAGCGCCACCTGCCGCCAGATCTCTTGGTGCAGGGCAACGTTCTCTTCGGCGTCGGTCGTCACTTCCAGGATGCTTACCCCACCTCGCGCTCGGGCGGCGGAGATCTCATCGACTAGCTCGGACGCGCGCGTCACGCGGACATGATGGCAGCCGTATAGACCGGCGAGGGCGCCAAGGTCGAGATCGTGTGGCGTCTTGAACACCCTCTCGAAGTGCTTCGGGAAGCGAGCCGGGGGATGGAACGAGAAGATCCCTCCTCCTCCGTTGTTCGGAACGACGATGGTCAGATCGACTCCGCTCGCGCGCGCATACAGGAGACCGTGTTGGTCGTGGATCAGCGAGAGATCCCCCGACAGCGCGTAAGTTCTTGCTCCAGTGCCCAGCGCGACTCCGACGGTGGTGGAGACGAACCCGTCGATGCCATTGGCGCCTCGGTTTGCAAGGACACGCAACCCTGCCCTGGGAGCCATGAACGAGTCGAGGTCGCGCACGGGCATACTCGCGGCGACGACGAGCACTTCGCCTGCTTCTAGGTTCGCCGCGAGATCGCGCGCCGCTCGAGGCTCGGACGATTGCTCTCGTGCATCGAGAAGGTCATCGATCGCTCGCCGGGCTCTCTTCTCGGCATCCGACCAGGACCCTAGCCAGGCAGATCGGGCGCGAGGCGTAACGGCTTTTGCCGCTTGCCCGCACAACAGAGCTGGATCGCACGTCACGATCCGTTCCACGACGTGCCCGTGATCGAGCCACTCGCCGTCGCGATCGATCAGAGCCTGAGTGACGTTGGGACCAAGGTATGCGTCCAAGCTTCTCGAGATCCCAACCTTGCCCAGGCGCACAACGAAATCCGGTCGGTGAGCCCGGACGAAAGTGTCGGAGCGCAGCAACGCGTCGTAGGTCGATACTGCGTTCTCTCCAGCACGGAGTCCCGAAGAGGGCTCGGCCAGGACGGGCCACCCTGCGGCTCTTGCGAACTCGAGGATCGGACCTGTGTCGATGTCGACCGCGCCGGCAACGAAAAGGCCTTTGTCCGTTCGCGTCACGACATCGGTCAGCCATTCCACGTCGGCATCAGTTGGGAGCCCGGCGTGTGGTTCGACCACCTTCCACGGGCGCCCGTCGGGCCGTCCCTGAAGCTGTCGAGGGAACCCGGACTCGTGCTGCAATGGGACAAGGGGCTCCCGGAAAGCGAAGTTGAGGTGTACCGGTCCGGGCGGAGAGGAGCGCGCCTCGGCCCACGCGCGCGCGCCGAGATCGCGCCAGTAGTGCTCGGAACGAGGGTCGGCGTCCGGTACTCCGACCTCACAGAACCACCGCACCCCGTTGCCGTACAACTTGATTTGATCGATCGTCTGATTGGCTCCGGTGGAGCGCAACTCGGGAGGTCGATCGGCGGTCAGCACCAGAAGCGGGACGCGCCCCAGATCGGCTTCGATGACGGCCGGATGCAGGTTGGCTGCGGCTGTTCCCGACGTCGTCACGACTGCGACGGGCCGCCGGGACGCCTTGGCGATGCCCAACGCCATGAACGCCGCCGAGCGCTCATCGATGACTACATGTGTCCTGATGCGATCGTCGTCCGCCAGGGCCATGGCCAGCGGAGCCGATCTCGATCCGGGCGCGATGCATGCATCGGTGAGCCCTGAGCGCGCGAGTTCGTCCGTGAACGCCAGAGCGAGGGCATGGCCGGGATTCATCGCCTTCATCGATTAACTCCGAGGAGGAGCTCCGCCTCCCGCATGCGATCCCGCAGCGTTGCAGAACGCTCATCGGTGATCTCGTACTTGCCGAGTGCGGCTTCCGAAACGTTCGGGCGGCGCACCGCGATGGCACCCGCAACCGGCACAAGAGGATCATCCACAACGTCGCCCGCGAGCAGCGACGCGGTCCCGAGCCCGCACGCAAAGGGAAGCTCCGGAAGCGCGGCAGCGAGCGCAAGGCCGGCCGAAAGACCAACGGAGGTTTCCAGCCCGGAGGACACAACGACCGGAAGCCCGAGCGCGTCGGCAAGCTCGAGGCAAGCCCACACACCACCCAGGGGATGGACCTTCAAGACGGCAAGATCGGCGATGCCGCGTGCCGCGATGCGCTGCGGCTCCTCGGCAAGCCTGAGCGACTCGTCAATGGCCAGTCGAACGTCGATGCGGCGGCGTAACCGGGCCATGTCGTCCAGGTCGGCAACGGGTTGCTCCACATACTCGAGATCGAATCGCGCCAGCGCGCGTATCCTCTTCTCCGCTGTTCCTACGTCCCATGCGGCGTTGGCATCGACGCGGATCCGTCCGTGCGGTCCGAGAGCGTCACGAACCGCTTCCACGCGCGCTTCATCGCCGGGATCCCCCACCTTTACTTTGACCGTCGTGCATCCGGATCCGGCCGCAAGCCGGTGCGCGGTTGCCGGGTCAACGGCCGGAACGATGGCGTTGACCGGGATCGAATCCCTGATGGCGAGAGGCCATTCACGAATCGTCGATTCGCGCGCCGCGGCCAGCCATCGGGCCGCCCGATCCGGGGGGTAGTCGGCAAAGGGTGAGAACTCACCCCAGCCATAAGGCCCTTCAATCAGGAGCCCAACCCGCTCCCGCAGTCCTCTGAACTCGATCGGCATGTCGATCGCAAATGCGCGCGTCATGCCGCGACCAGACCCAGAGCCAGAAGCAGCCCGTACGCAGCATGCAAACCTGCGGTTGCAGAAAACGTTGCGGGGCCCGG
Organism: uncultured Actinomycetes bacterium; assembly: GCA_963786155.1. Taxonomy (GTDB): domain Bacteria; phylum Actinomycetota; class CADDZG01; order CADDZG01; family WHSQ01; genus CAWAXW01. The sequence goes on from CAWAXW010000006.1 coordinate 2,230,385, forward strand.
GCCATCATTGCGCATCCTGCGCAAGGCGAATAGTCCGAGCGGCGCGCTCGCTAAGGGAAGAAGCACCAATGGGCTTTCGGCGAGCACCGCGACCAGGAATGTCGACGCAAAGGCTCCTCCCACCAGAAACCCGAAGAGGGTCTTGCTCCCGTCGCGGCCCAGCCTGACCGCGAGCGTGATCTTCTTCGCCTCTTTGTCCGTATCGATGTCGCGCATGTTGTTGATGACGAGGATCGCCACGGCGAGCAAGCCCACCGGCACCGCCGCGGCGATGGCTTCGGCCGGTACGCGTTCGACCTGCACAAAGGCGGAGCCGACCGTGGCTACCAGACCGAAGAAGACGAATACGAACAGCTCCCCCATCCCAAGTGCGCCGTAGGGGCGCGGCCCGCCGCTGTATCCCAGCGCCGCCAAGATGCACAAGGATCCGATGACAATGAGCCACGGCTGGACCGCGATCGCGAGAGCGAGGCCGGGAATGCATGCGCCGATGAATGTGAAAGTCATAGCGCGTTTCATCTCGCCGGGCGTCACGAGACCGCTTGCCACCGCTCGCCGGGGACCGACTCGTTTCGTGGAATCGACCCCTTTAGTGCCGTCGAAGTAGTCGTTGGCAAAGTTCACCGCCACCTGCATGCCCACGCCCACGAGCAGCGCGGCAGGCGAAACGCCACGCGATGAAGTGATGGGCCGCCGCTGTCCCGACAAGGACGGGAACAACGCCCGCGACGAGTGTTTTAGGCCGCGCAGCCTCGATCCACACCGACGCTCCGCGGCGCGTGGGGACCGTTCCGACCATCAGGGACGTCGAGGGAACTTATCGAAACGAGGAGGGCGCTTTTCCAGGTACGCGTCGCGACCCTCTTGAGCCTCGTCGCTCATGTAGTAGAGGAGCGTCGCGTCCCCGGCTAGCTGCTGGATGCCGGCGAGTCCGTCGGTGTCCGCATTGAACGCGGCCTTGAGGAGTCGGAGCGCAAGCGGGCTCTTCTGCAGCATCTCTCGTGCCCACGCGACCGTCTCCGTCTCGAGGCTGTCGAGAGGTACGACCGCGTTGACGAGCCCCATTTCCAGCGCCTCCTGCGCGTCGTACTGGCGACACAGGTACCAGATCTCGCGCGCCTTCTTCTGTCCCACCATGCGCGCAAGCAACCCCGCGCCGTATCCCCCATCGAACGATCCAACCTTGGGGCCGGTCTGGCCAAAGATCGCGTTGTCGGCAGCGATGGTGAGGTCACATACGACATGCAGGACGTGGCCTCCTCCGATCGCGAACCCTGCAACCATCGCGATCACCGGTTTGGGAAGCCGCCTGATCTGTACCTGGAGGTCCAGGACGTTGAGACGTCCGACGCCCTTCGCGTCCATGTACCCGTCGCTGCCCCGCACGCGTTGGTCTCCGCCCGAGCAGAATGCCTTGGTCCCGGCCCCCGTCAGAATCACGACTCCGACCGAGGGATCGTCCCGGGCGACCTCGAACGCGCTCGACAGCTCGAACAGGGTCTGGGGCCGGAACGCGTTACGGACCTCGGGCCGGTTGATGGTGATCTTGGCGATCCCCTCACTTACCTCGTAGAGGATGTCCTCGTAGTCTCCCGATCGAGCCCAATCAATCAAGTCATCACTCCTGAGCAATCGCTTGAACGGTCGCGGCTACGCTAGCAGGCGATGGTGAAAGACGTCGGCCTCATCGCGATCCCCTCTCGGCCGGCGGCCGATTTTGCTGCGGCGGTCGAAGAGGCTTGGGCCCGCGGGGAAGCCGTCCTGCCGGTCGACCCGGACCTTCCAGATGGCGAGATCGAGCGGCTTCTGGATGAGATGAAGCCGGAGGCGGCGATCGCATCTGGAGTAGCGCTCGTCGTACCGACCTCCGGCACCACGGGCACTCCCAAGGGCGTAGAGCTCACCCACGATGCCCTCGAAGCCGCGGCGCGGGCAACCGCAGCTTGCATCGGATCCGACCCTAACGACCGCTGGTTGTGCTGCCTGCCCTTGAACCACATCGCGGGGCTTGCCATTCTGGTTCGCTCGCGCTTGTCGGGCATCGCGCCGCTCATCCACGATCGCTTCGACGTCGCTGCCATCGAGCGTGAGACCTCCGCGACCCTGGTGTCGTTGGTCCCCACGATGTTGGTGAGGCTCCTCGACGCCGGTGTGGACCTGAGCCGGTTCCGCTGCATCCTTGTGGGCGGCGCGGCGATCGATCCGGGTCTGATCGAGCGAGCTACCAGAGCGGGAGCACGAGTCATAAGGACCTACGGCATGACCGAGACCTGTGGCGGGGTCGTGTACGACGGTGTTGCTCTCGATGGTGTCGAGCTCGACTTCTCCCCCCTGGGAAGGGTCACGATCAAGGGCCCGATGCTGATGAACGGCTACCGCAACCGCCCCGAGCTGACTCACGATGTGCTGCGAGAGGGCTGGTTGCACACCGCGGATGTCGGTGAGCTCGACCAAGAAGGTCGCTTGAGGGTCCTCGGGCGCACGGACGGCATGATCATCACTGGGGGAAAGAAGGTCTCGCCCCGCGAGGTGGAAACCATCTTGCACCGCCACCCCGGAGTCAAAGACGTGGCCGTGATCGGCGTGCCCGACGACGAGTGGGGGCAACGTGTAGTGGCGGTCGTCACTCCGGAGGCGCCGGGCTCTCCACCCAGCCTCTCGGAGCTACGCAGTTTCGTGTCGAAGGAGTGCCCTTCTTACAAAGCCCCGACAAAACTCGTTCTTAGGTCGTGACTCCTCAGTATTCGATGTCCCACCGCTCGTCGCCTTCGTAGCGGCAGCGGATACCCGTGACCACATGGCTGTCGAGGTGGGCCGCGAGCGCCGGGGACGCGTGCTCGACGCGGCGGATCGCGTCCCGGATACGAGCCGAAACGGCCTTACGGGCTCGTTCGGTTGGGTGATTAGCGAAGGTGCGGTCCCTTCCCCCAACCCCCGTAGCTGTTTGCAGTTCGGCCGACAAGGCCTCGAGCTCACTATCGATCCCCTCGAGGCGGTGAACGTCACCCGCACTCTCGGCGTCGAGGCGTTCTTCGGAGAGTTCTTGCAAGCGCCGCCTATAGGCGCCGGCGGCTGTTCGGTCGACGACGCCTTCCGAAGAAGAAGCAGGGACCAGAGATCCCATCAGATCGAGGACGTGGATCTCTCGCCCGGGTCGTTCCAGCAGCCGCGCGATATCCAGCATGCCTTTGGAACCAACGATCGACGCCGTCCGGCCCTCGAATCGAACCTCCCAGATGGGCCCAAGGCGTCGCATCCACGCGGTTGGCTCCGAAGCAGTGTCGAGTGAAGCGAGCAACTCCCGGACTTCGGCCAGATCGTGGCGTGCCCCCACCCGCTCATAGACGAGGCTCGCTTCTTCGAGGAGCTCGCGGCGGGCGCCACTTCGCCCAAGGTCATTGCCAATCGACCGGCCGTGTCGGAATGACAGCCTGCGAACGCCACGAGCGCGCCGTTGACGCCGCACGTGCCGGCCAGCTCGCGTAGCTCCCGGGAAAGTTCCGTACAGAGCTCGCGATCGTCAAGAGCGGAAGCAGCGAACGCAAGCTCTCGCACGAACACCGACCAAAGATAGGAACGATCGGCCCTCCAGCTTCCGAGATCGATCAACCGCCGCTACGTAACGGCTGGCGCTCTCGAGGTCCCCGGCTCGCGCGCTGAAGCCCGCAGCTACGGCATGGGCGTGCACCGGCGCGCCGGTCCAATGGGTGATGCACTCTTGTGCGAAAGCAATCAGTTCCTTAGAAGAGCCACGTGCGCGCACGAGCTCCAAGCGCTGCGACATGCGGACATTGCTGCTGTCGGGCTCACGCAGGCGGTCGCCGAGGCGGGCTGCTTCGTCGATCCCGACATCGGCTTCATCGAGATCCCCGGCGAGAAGAGCGAGACATGCGCGTCGAGTTTCGATCGTGTATCGGTGGCGAGGCTGATCGAGCTCGGCATAGATCTTTAGACACGCTTCAAGCGGGGGGCGGAAGGCGGCGCTCCCGCTCTCGAGCAGGGCATTGGCCTGAAGTAAGAGGGCATCGGCTTGGCGCTCTCGGTCTCCTGAACGTTGCGCCAAGCTCTCGAGCTCCCTCGCTATGTCGGCACGTTCAGCGGCCGTGCCGGGTGTCCAGAGCACGTCATGACGGGCCAGCAGACACGCCGCCAGAACATCCTGGTCACCTGTCTCACGACCGAGGTCGAGGGCGCGTTCGCTCAGAGGTCCGGCTCGCTCGCGTTGCTCTGGAACAGAGTGCTGCAGCTCGCGCGCGAGTGCGGCGGTGAGGCTCGCTTCGAGCGAGGGGGCCGCGCCCGCCACCCGTTCAAGGGCACTCTCGAGCTCCGTGATGAGTTCATCTCGGCGCGCCGCAAAGCGTGAGCCCAGACCTGCCGCGGCGAGCGCGGCCCGCGCTATCCGTTCCAAGTCGCCGGCCTTGTCCGCTGCCTCGCGCGCCGCGCGGACGAGACCGCGAGCGTCGGAAGCACGCCCCAGACGTGCGAGCACATCGGCTTCGGCCAACAACACGTCCGCGAGTTGATCGTCGGATAAGGAGGCGCCTGCGTCGGCAACTGCAGCACGGAGTTTGCGCAACTGCAAGGCTGCTTCCGGCAGGGCGAGGGCGGCTCTGTCCGCTTCCGCCGCACGCAAGGTCGCGACGACCGCTCGATCGAGCCCTCCGCAAGCGATCGCAGCTCGGAAATGGCGCGCGATGTCTGCGATCGCGACATCGTCGCCTCGATCAGATCTGTCCATGAGCGCGTCGCCGATCGCCAGGTGTAAGGGGGGTCTCAGCTCCGGATCCACTCCGCCGGCGATGGTCTCGCGGAATAGGTCGTGCACGAATCGTGTCCTTCGGTCGGCCACGACTACGATCGACGATGCGACCGCCTCGGCGAGAGCCGCGTCAATCTCAGAGCGCTCTCTTGCAGTCGCCCTCACGATGACATCGGGGAAGATCCACAGCCCGGTGAGCGCAGCAACGCGCAGAACGTCCTGCGTTGTCGGCGCAAGGGCCTTGACGCGCCGCTCGATCGCATCTCGAACCGCTGTGGGGACGTCGGCCTCGGGAAGCCCTTCTGCCGCGGCGCGCGCCAGCTCGCGGGTAAAGAACGGGTGGCCTCCGGCCCTTCGAGAGATCATCTCGATCATCTCGTCTGGCAGGGCACGAACCGCCACGACCTCGATCAGTTCCCGCGCCGCCGCGCCATCTAGTCCTGCCAGGTGCACGAAAGCGGAGCGCGCGATGAGAGCGGCCAGTCGATCTTGCTGCCGAGACCCGGTCTCGTCATCGCGGAACGCGCCTAGGACGCAGATGGGAGCCGGGCGCGGGTCATCGGCGAGCAGCTCGAGGAGACCGAGAGAGGATTCGTCGGCCCACTGGAGGTCGTCGAGAACCACGACCAACGGCCGTCCGGCGGCAAGTGAGTGCATCCAAGCGATGGCTGCATCCATGAGCAAGAGACGTGTGCGATCAGATTCATCAGCATGTTCGGGATCACCGAGCGTTGGGACGAGATTCGCAAGCAGGCCCGCGTCTGAGCCCGCTGCCGTCCGTGCTCGGTCGATCCCAACCGTGCGAACGAGACCGTTCAGTGCCTGGGTCCACGGCCAGTAGCCCGGTGCGCTGCCACCGCTCAGGCACGAGCCCCAGGTCAGATCGACGTCCCGTGCATCTCGCAACGCGCTCCGCAGCAACGCGGTCTTGCCGATGCCGGCCTCGCCGCTGACCAGCAATGTCGAGCCGTTTCCAACCCGAGCGGCTTCCAGCGCGCCTCTCACCTGGATGAGCGCGTCTTGTCGTCCGATGAGCTCGTCGCCGCTCTGCCCGATCACCATCACATTCTGCCGCGCCCACGCCTGCGGCGCAGAAGGAATCGCTAGATGCGGTCTTCCGGGATCAAGCCTCAATCTGGCGCATCAGGGGTGACGGGTTGGCAACAACAAGGAGGCGACAGATGGGTTTCGATCCAGCGCAGTACAAGACGACCACTCGGCAACAGTGGGAAGACGCAGCGGAGGCCTGGTACCAGTGGGGGCCGACGATCGAGGAGTGGCTGGCCGAGTCCACCGAGAAGATGCTCGATGTGGCCGGGATCGGTCCCGGGACCTCGGTGCTCGACGTAGCTGCCGGAGCCGGTGGCCAAAGCTTGGCGGCCGCCCGACGGGTGGGGGCGACGGGGCGAGTCGCGGCGACCGACATCTCTCCGAACATCCTCACCTACGCCGCGAAGCAGGCGGCCGAGGAAGGCCTCACCAACCTCGAGACGATTGAAGCCGACGGCGAGCAGCTCGAGGGGCTGGGCCCCTTCGATGCCGCGATCTCCCGCCTGGGGTTGATCTACATGCCCGATCAGGCCGGCGCACTGGCGGGCATCCACCAGGCCCTAAAGCCCGGGGGCCGTGTCGCAGCGATCGTCTACTCGACTCCGGAGCGCAATGGTTTCTTCAGCGTGCCGGTTTCCATCATCCGGCGTCGCGCCGGCCTGGGAACGCCGGCGCCGGGTCTGCCCGGCCCGTTCAGCATGGGTCCCGGCGTGCTCGAGCAGAAGCTCGCAGATGCCGGCTTCTCCGACGTGGGCGTCGAGGCGATCGACTCACCACTGTTGCTTCCATCCGCATCGGAGTGCCTGCGCTTCGAGCGCGAGTCCTTCGGAGCCCTGCACCAGATGCTGTCCGGCGTAGACGACTCCGAGCGCGGTGACGTGTGGAACGAGGTCGCCGAAGCGCTGCGTCAATTCGAGACGGCGGATGGATTCGTCGGACCGTGCGAGCTACTAGTGGGCTGGGGCACCCGCTAGAGAGGGCACGGCCGACGCTCCTTGCGTCGAACGGTTTTGCAGGCTGGTCCTTCTACCAGGGAAGGGGGCCGGGGCAAGCTATGGGGACGTATCCGTTGCAGCCGATCAGTTTCTCAGTCAGGTCCTCGGCGGATGCGCTACCGGACATCAATGTCATCGATGCGACTACCGTCACGACCAGGGTGATCACCTTGCGCTTCATCTTCGGTCCTCCTCAGGTAGGTGATCTAGGTCAGGCAGTCGAGGCCGCTCTCTCCACCCTCGTTGATGTAAACCCTGAATAGGCACTCGACTTTTTCGACGAGCCCGGTGTCGGCCACTCCAGGGCCGGCAAGGGCCGCGGACCCGACGAACGGAACCATCATCAAAGCAAGCGAGAAAGCCGCCAAGATCCTCTTCACCATTCCAACTCCTCTATGTATGGGTTGCCCGGCCCTTGAGTTCACGACCTTTTTCTACAGGTCGGAAGAAAAACCCTGCCTCATTCAGAGAATTCCCGAGCTTGGACTGCTTGTTCCTCAGGTCACGATGTCGAGGTTGAACATCGGGTTGCCGACGCTGCCGTAGAGCCTCAACCACAGCGGCAGGTACATCTCCGCGGCACGTGCGGAGGTGATGTCACCGAGGTCGATCACATTCCTCCAACCCAACGAATCCTTCAGGAGGTCGGTGACAACAGCCTTAGCGTCGTCGTCGTTGCCACTTACGAACGCGGCGTGCCTTCCGCCGGCGAGGCTGCTCGGGTCGACCATCACCGAAGCGGTGACCGTGTTCAGCGTCTTGACGACGCGCGCGCCGGGGAAGTCTCGTTGGATCTGTTCGGCCAGCGAATCCGTGTTGCATACGAAGAGCGTGGGCGGTCCGCCGCCGGAGAAGGACAAAGGATTCGAGACGTCGATCAGGACCTTGCCATCGAGGTTCTGCTCACCTGCTGCCCGCAACACTTCGATCGTGACCGAGCCCGATGTCGCGTTCGATCACGATCTCGCCGTGTCCGGCCGTTTCGGAGAACGTTCCGGTCCGAACGCCCTGGTACTCCGCGTGCCACAGAGGGAAGGGAGGGTTGCCCATCGAATCGCTTTCGGTACGCGCCGAAAGAGCCTCAGGATCGCGCGTGCCGACCAGCACATCATGGCCGATCTCATGCAGCTTGCCGGCGAGCGCGCGGCCGACCATCCCGGTTCCGAGGACTCCGATCTTCATGTCTCCCCTCTCAGTGGGTCGAGTATGCAGCGACCATGGCTAAGTCCCCTGGCCCATCGATGCTACGAGCCCTTCGTGCAGCGAAGCCAGCGAGACGGTTGTATCCATCTCTGAGTTATGGCCTGCGACGACGCAGAACGCGTCGTCGTTGTGCTGCGCAGTTCTTATGCCGACGTTCGGGTACAGGAAGTCGAGGGCCGAGATCTGGTGGGGTTCGGGGACCGCGGCTTGGGCCCAGTTGAGTATGAGATCCGGAAGGCTCAACGAAAGCGGGTCCTGGTCCTCGACCGTCCGGATCGACTCGCTGCACGACCGGTCGCCCATCGTCGCACCGCAACTCGAGGGCTAAGGCCGTGATTTCGTCGCAGAGATCTTCGTATTCATTTACGTCCACGATCCCGTGGCGCTCCCTGCCACGCAGGTTCACGCGCACGTATCCATGATCGTCGCCCGGCAATGAGAACGCTCGCGTCCGCTCCCAGTCAAAATTTTCGAGAATGGATGTCTCGGCCACCTTCAATCGCGTCTGCAGTGGCACCCGGTTGTGATACAGGTTCTTGAGAGGCTTGGGCACGCTCGCCTTGAGCCTGCGCATTAGTTCGGCTCGTCTGTTCCTCGAGCTCATCGAGCGCCACTTCGGCTCTGCGGCAAGACCGTGTGTTCTCAAGAGCGGATAGGTGTGCGCAGGAATGCCTTCCGAGGGATGCATCCCATGCACCGAGAACACGGCGATGCTTCCTCCATCCGAAACAAGTCTCGCGAGTCGTTCTATCTGCCGGTCGATCTCGCCGAACAGGTCGAAGTACGACCACTCTGACGGCGCTTCGGGCAGATCTCGGCGCGCATACATGCCGTGCTCGGGCTCGATGGTGTGCCAGAAGTAATGCCCCGAATGGTGCAACTCGGGGAAATTAATGAGCACGAAATCTGGAATCCGAGGCGCGGATGGCCATCTCGACGAGGTCTCCGCGGCGCGCGGCGCCTTCATGCGACGCCTTCGCCACGCGCTTCAATCCCTCGACATCGGAAAAATCGTGCACCTCGGGAGGGTCGTTCCCGAATGGGTGAGGATGATCGAGAGCGAGCGAGGCGATCGGGGTCGGGGATGCAGCCATCCTGGCATTCAGCACCTCGTGAGCGCCCCATTCGTTGACCTCGAAGCCCTCTTCAACTCCCAGAAGAGGAGCGTAGGGAACGTCCATGATGCCGACACGGATTCCTCGTTCTACTAGGGGTCTCCAGAAAGGCACGAGGCCTTCTCCCAGGCAACGATTGATCGACATCGTGTTGGGATCCCACCCCCACTGGCTGTAGACGCCGTGACGGAGGGGCGGCTTGCCGGTGATGAATGTCGGCCACACGCTGGGCCCCGAGATGTGGCAAGTCGACTCAACCTTGTAAGGCGTTCCCTCGCTCGCAAGAGAAGACAGGAACGGCATCCGACCTTCATCCATTAGTCGGCGCGCTACCGATCCGGGAAGAGAGTCGATCGCGATCGCGAGGAGTTTCACACCTTTAACGGGCTTCACTTGGCTACTACTTCGTCAACTCCAACCCATCGCTGCTCAGCTCCCGAGCGAAGACAGGCTTCCATCACGGCCATCGTCCGGAGGTTGTCCCGCCCACTACATTCAGGCTCCTCTCCATCCTCCACCGCGGCGGCGAGTTGATCCAGCAGGATCGCCTCTTCGGTTCGCTCTCTTCGCCCTCTCCTTACGGGTCGTGGCAGGCGGCCCTTCTTACAGAGCACCAACCACCGATAGAGGCAATGGAGTGTGGCCTCTTCTCCCGAGAACCGTTGGAAGAACTCCTGTCCGCGCTCGAAGTACTCGTGACCCTTTGATTCGTACGATGCGGAATAGTTCAACGCGGCACCGTTGGCGAATTCCGCCAATAGCTGCAAGGTCGCGCCCGGGGGAAGATCGTCCCGCAGGGTGCCGCTCGTGACGTTGACTCTAGTGATATCGGTTCCGAGGATGACCATCAGCACGTCCAGGTGATGTACCGCGATCCCCCATAACGCGCTGTTCGGGATCGATCGCAAGGTGGGCTCTAGGAACTGGGGAGCCCTGTAGTAATGAGCGGTGACGAGTCCGATCCGTCCAAGCGTTCCCTCTTGAACGATCTTGCGGATCGTTCTGGTTGCACGCATATAGCGGTAGTTCTGAGCAACAAGAAGTGGGATGCCCGCGGTCGCTGCCTCCTCAACAAGATTGACGGCGTCGGGCAAAGACGTTGTGAACGGCTTCTCGACCAGCACGCCGCGCGTGTGCTCGAGAGCTTGTTGCGTCGGAGCAACGTGCAGATGAGGAGGCGTAGCGATGACGGCTCCGTCCCAAATCCCACCTTTGTCCGCGGCGTCATCGATCGATTGGAAGACCTGCGCCGGAGGCAACCCCATCCCATCAGTCAGCCGGCGTCGGGCGGCAGGTCGGGATCCACCGCGCCGGCCAGGCGCCAGCGAGGATGGTCGGCTAGCCGTTTGGCCCATTGCATCCCGCGGATACCGGCCCCGATCAGCAGGGCACGCATCGTCTCCGCCCTCCTTACGCTGGATGCAAATCGTTAATGTAGATGTGTGACCTCCCCAAGCCCTCTCGTGTCCGTTGTCATCCCGGTACACAACGGAGAGGCTTTCGTCGGCGACGCTATCACCAGCGTCCTCGAACAGAGCTACGACAAGATCGAATGCATCGTCGTCGACGACGGTTCCACCGATCGGACGAACAAGATCGCAGCGTCGTTCGGTCCCGACGTGTCGCTACTCAGACATCGACACACCGGGCTATCGGCAACGCGCAATCTTGGGATCCGCTCTGCCGCGTGGTACCTACTTGGCCTTCTTGGACTCAGACGATGTTTGGCTGAAAGACAAGATCGCACTCCAGGTTGAGCTGCTCCAAAACGATCCCCAACTGGCGGGCTGCTACACAGCGATGGACCTGGTGGACAAGCGACTCAACCGAGTAGGGCATCTCCGCGCTCCTTCCGGCAAAGATGCCTTGCACAACACTCTCTTGTTGGAGCATCCCTACGTCCCCAGCATTGGCAGCTCGGGCTTGTTCCGCCGCAGCGTGCTCGATTCTGTCGGATTGTTTGACGAGGAGCTTGTCGGCGCGGAGGACTGTGACCTCCTGTGTCGCGTCGCACTACACCACCGTGTGGAAGGTATAGCCGAACCTCTTGTTCTGCGACGCTGCCATTCCGGCCAAGCTCATCTGAGTCCGGGAAACACTCAAGCAGCGATGGGACTCATCTTCGACCGCATGTTCGCTAACGGCCTACCCGAGCACATGCGAACCAAGAGGGGGCGCGCCGAGGCCAACCTCAAGATTTCGGTTGCAGGGCTCCATTTGAAGCGTAAGGAGTACCGGTTGTTCTTAGGACTTGCCGTGCGGGCGTTGGTGAGCCGCCCCGACCGCGTGCTTGCAACGACAACTCGGATCGGAAACCTGAGGATGTGGAGAAGGGTGTACGACGATTGACCCTTCGGCTCCTCCGAAGCGCGCCATCAGGATCACGCACGTCATAACCACGCTCGATATGGGCGGCTGCGAGACCCTTCTCCTGCGGCTACTGGAAGGCCTCGATCCCAGTCGCTTCACTTGCGACGTCGTTTCCCTCTCTGGAAGTGGCGAGACTGCCCGGCGGATCCAAGAGAGCGGGATCGACGTCTCATGCATGAGAGGCCGCCACACGATCGGATATGCGAATGCGCTTCCACGGCTCAGGTCCCATCTTAGGAAGCACCGCCCTGACATCGTGCAGACATGGATGTACCACTCCGATCTGATCGGCGGAATAGCGGCTAAGACGAGCGGAGTCCCCAACGTTGTTTGGCTGCTGCAAGGGGGTGAGTTGCCTGGGTCCCACAGTCGACTACGGGGGCGCGCAGGCATGCGCTTGTTGTCATCACTATCGGATCGCGTCCCTCAACGGATCGTGTGTTGCTCTCAAAAGACGTTGCAGGTGCACCGGCAGCTCGGCTACGAGTCAAGCCGGATGGAGGTGATAGCAAACGGACTCGACTCGCTAGCGTCGGAGCCAAGGGTGGAAAGACGGGACCTGAGGCAGGAGCTCGCGATCGGAGACGATGAACTTCTGATCGGCCACGTGGCACGTTTCGACCCCATGAAGGACCACCACACGTTGCTTCAGGCTTTCGGAGCGATTTCTCTGCGGCGAGACGATGTGCACCTCGTGATGGTTGGGCCTGGGATCGACGGCAACAACGAGCGGCTGATCGATTGGATCCGTGCAACCGGCGCGGGCCATCGCGTACACCTCTTGGGGCCGTCGGGGGAAGTCGGATCGCTCTATCCCTCCTTCGACGTGGTCGTGTTGTCCTCTGCGTTTGGGGAAGGGCTCCCCGTTGCGCTCGGCGAGGCCATGAGCATGGGGATTCCCGTTGTCGCCACAGACGTGGGGGATGCGGCGATGCTGATCGCGGATGAAAAGCGCGTTGTCCCCGTCAAAGACCCTCAAGCCCTGGCCGGCGCGCTTAACAACCTTCTGGACTTTTCCCCCGACGACCGCCGAGCCCTAGGCTTGCGCGACCGAGCTCGTGTGCAAGAAGGTTTCGGTGTTGGCAGGATGGTGCGATCCTTCAGTGCTCTCTATGAGCGAGTCGCACCCGGAGACCTCGTAAGCAGGTGATGAGGCAACACGTTTCTGTCACGCGGAACGCATTGTTTCGCTCGGCAAGCGAGATGGGTCTCCTGGCTATCGGGCTTGTCACCGGCGCGATCGTCGCTCGCACTCTGGGGCCCACAGGCAAAGGTGTCTATTCGACACTCGTTCTCGTGATCGGGATCCTCGGTCATGCGGCGACGCTGGGGATCGACGAGGGCCTCATCATCCTTGTGTCGAGAGATCGGGTCACGCCCAAGCGGGTAGTTCGCACGGCTTTGCCGGCGATCGGCCTCGCGTCGGTGCTCGCCACTCTCATCTATCTTGCGGTGGCCATCCTCGCCTTTCCTCCGCTTCCAGACGCCGCTTATGTCTCTGTGTTGGGGATTCCTCTATTCGCCCTAGCGATGCTTGCAAGCGGAGTTTTGAATGTGAAGGAACGCATTGCACTCACTTCGGGTGCGAAGTTGGTTGCACGCGCGTCGGGAGCGGGCATCCTTGTCGCGATCGCATGGGTCGGCTCGATGTCTCTCTCGACAGCGTTTGCGTCCGAGCTGCTGGCTCTCTTCTTGTGGGCTTCGATCGTGTGGTCCTATCTTCAGAGAATCGGCGGGCACGGGTCCGCTAATACCGTCGTGCGGACTCGCAGGCTTTTGAGCATCAGCGCGCCTTTGCAAGTCTCACGTCTCATCCTTAGCCTGTCCGCGCGCTTCGACCTCGTAGTGGTGGCGGTCTTGGCAGGCCCCCGCGCGGGAGGGCTATACAGCGTCGCTCTGACCGTCGCCCAACTCGGCGCCTTCCCCGCCTACACGCTGAGCTACGCAGCCTTTCCTCGGATGACGCGCCCGGAGGGCGACCAGATCGAATTCATCGAGCGTGTGACACGGGCAGGAGTAGCGGCGTCGGTTGCTGCATGCATCGTCCTGGCGCTGGCGGTGCCGTGGCTCATACCTTTGGTGTTCGGCGAAGGTTTCCGGGAGTCGGTTCCCATCGCCCTGATCGCACTGGGCGGAACGATTCCGTGGGCTCTGATGCTGCTGTCGGGCCGAGCCCTATCCGCCCTGGGCCACACGCGCATCCCGGCCCAGACCCTCGGCGGATCGCTGGTGGCCATGGTCGTGCTGGATGCACTTCTCGTCCCGGAGCTGGGGTCGATCGGCGCGGCCCTCGGCGCTTTGGTGGCCGCCTTATTCGGAGTCGAGCTCTGTCGCCGCGCTTACCGGCGCCACCTTCCAGGCCGCTCCTTCTTCATCCAGATGCTGCCGCGACCAGCGGACGCCGGGGACATGATTCGTAGCTTCCAGCAGGCCATCTCACGCAGGCCGTAAATTGTTCAGGCGTAGCAGATGATGGGGCGTGGGTCTTCGAGGGAGAGCTCTCGGTTGATCTGACAGCCGCCACAGGGCTTCTTGGGGTCGGAGCAGTCGGTCGCCTGGGCGGCCGGGGCCAAGCCCAGGGTCGCCGTGACCAGCCCCGTCACGATCGCAAGTCGAATCACTTTCATCTCCATTGCCTCCTTGGCTCTCCTCACACGCCGGCTCCCCCGTCGGGGGTTCGCTAGTGCTTCCACACGACAGGTGAAGAACCCTTCCTGGGGGGCAACTCCCAGCCCAAGCCGGGTGGCAGGAGGGGGCCGGCTCGCGGAGAACCTCTCAATTGCTAAGGGACTCATCCAGGAAAGGCCTGCCATGAAGAAGCTAGTGCTGTCGATCTCGGCTCTCTTGCTCGTCACCCCGCTTGTCGCATCGCCGGGCGTGGCCGCAGCCAAGGGCAAGACCAAGCCCGCAGGACCGGTCGTTATTGCGACCGATGACGCTGCCGACTGGGGAGCCAATGTCGATCCGACGATCGCCCCCATTGGCGCCGCTCTCGGTCAGGAGCTCGTCGAGGCGTCGATCGGCATGGCCGACGCAAAGACTGTCAACTTCGTGATCAAGGTCACAGGCTTGCCCCCCACGGGCGGCCTCCCCGAGGTCGTCCGTTATAGCTGGGACTTCACGGTCAACGGCGATGCCTTCGGTATGAGCGGGAACTTCACGGACTACGCCCGAGGCGTCTGCTACCCCGCACACACGAACTCGTGCCCGCCGCCCAAGGATCCGGGGATGCAGCCCTTCTACGTTCGTCAGGGTGTCTGCACCATCGGCACCGGCGGACTTGGAGAGTGCAACCTGATGGCCACGGTTCAGGCAACGTTCGATGCGGCTGCCGGGACGATCACGATTCCGGTCCCCGCCGACGCCATCGGAGCCAAGCCGGGCGCCAAGATCGCTCCGGGAGCGAACGCGGTCTTCGGAGCAACGATCTACGCGGCCCCCGCGGCGGTCACGTCGAACGCCAATGGGCCTTACGACACGATGATCGGCACCGGCACGTTCGTGGTCCCCAAGACCAAGTAGGCAAAACAGACAACTCGTCCGGAACGGGTCGCAAGGACACGCCGGCGACTCCAATAGCATCGTAGGCATGCAACGCCTGTGGGTGCATGGCGGGGTCTCGGGTGTCGCGCACGATCAGTCGCCGTCACTTCAGTCCGCGTGTGAGTTCGTTGGCAACGCGCTCGACGCCGTTGAGCAAGCGATCCGGGTTCTGGAAGATGTGCCGGGCCTCAACGCGGGCTACGGGGCTGTGCTGAATCGAGACGGCCGGGTGGAGCTCGATGCCGGGATAGCGGATGGGACTTCGGGCCACTTCGGCGGAGTTGCCGGCGTGGAGGTAGCCCATCCGATCTCTCTTGCGAGGCGCGTTCTAGAGGAAACGCCCCACGCACTGATCACGGGACCAGGCGCGGCCTTGCTTGGGGCCGATATGGAGCAGGTCGTAGCAGCACCCGAGCAGATCGCGCGCTGGGAGCGGGCTCAATCAAGCGGCGAGTTCGAACGGGTTCGGTTCGCGTCACCGGAACATGTCGACACGGTCGGCGCGGTCGCGCTGGACGAGGAAGGGAACCTGGCCGCTGCATCGTCGACGGGAGGGATCTTCGGCAAACTGCCGGGGAGGATGAGCGACGCGCCGGTCTTTGGGGCCGGCATCTACGCTTGGAGGCGCTCCGCGGTGGTCGGAACGGGCGTCGGGGAGCTGTTCCTGCGCACGCTCGCTTGCCGCGAAGTCGGGCGGCTCATCGAGAACGGCTCGTCGCCTCAAGAGGCATGCTCGGAGACCATCGAGAGCATCGGCAAGATCGAGCGCGTGCCTGCGGGCCTTCTTGCGATAGACGACCAAGGCCGTGTTGGAGCCGCTTACCGCGGAGCCGAGTGGCAAGTGGCCGGCCTAGACGGCCCCTTGGTGCCCCACCAGCTCCAGTAGTTGTCTTTCCCCCTCGAGTGCGATCGTTCCTTCTCGTCCGATCAACCGCCCGCAGTGCGAGCTCGTTCTTGCTCGACCAAAACACGGCGCAGAATCTTTCCCGACGCGGCTTTGGGGATCTCGTCGATGAACTCGACAAACCGGATCTTCTTGTGCGGCGCGACCTTCTGAGCGACGAAGTCCATGACCTCCGTGTCCGTCAGGTCGTGGTTCGCTTTGACGACAAACGCCTTCGGGAGCTCGCCGGCGGCCTCGTCGGGGACTCCTATCACTGCCGTGTCCGCAACGCCCGGGTGGGTCAACAGCAACGCCTCGAGCTCCGCGGGAGGGACCTGGAACCCCTTGTACTTGATGAGCTCCTTCAGGCGATCGACGATGTAGAAGTAGCCGTCTTCGTCGATGTAACCGATGTCTCCGGTGTGAAGGAAGCCGTCGGAGTCGATCGTGTGCGCGGTCGCCTCGGAGTTGTTGAGGTAACCCTTCATGATCTGGGGGCCGCGCAGGCAGATCTCGCCGCGCTCGTTGGGGCCCAGCTCCTTGCCGCTCTCGACGTCGACGATCTTGGCCTCGGTGTTGGGCACTAGCGGGCCGACGGAACCGGACCTGGGCTCCCAGTCCAGGGGCACCGCGTTGGTGACGGGTCCAGTTTCGGTCAGGCCGTAGCCCTGGGTGACGCGGCAATCGAGTCTCTTCTCCACAGCCTGCTGCAGCTCGCGGCCCAGCGGAGCTGCTCCCGACAGGATCATCTCCACGCTGGAGAGGTCGAAGTTGTCGACGATCGGGTGCTTCGCCAGGGCGAGAATGATCGGCGGCACGAGATAGAGACGCGTGGCCTTGCGATCCTGCGCCGTCTTGAGGAACTCCTCGAGATCGAACTTCGGCAACGTCACCACGGTGGCACCACGCGCGAGTCCGGTGTTCATGATCACTTGCTGGCCGTAGCAGTGGAAGAACGGCAACACGGCGAGAAGAACTTGATCCTCGTCGACCGGCAGGACCGGGTCCGTCTGGTGGACGTTCGCGACCAGGTTGCGATGGGTTAGCTCGACGCCCTTCGGCAATCCGGTCGTCCCACTCGAGTACGGCAACGCGATGACGTCGTTCGGCTCGATGTCCACATCGGGCAACTCGCCGCCCGGAAGCATGACCTCGGCGAACGGCGTCAGGCCTTCCGCCTCACCCAACACAAAGACTTCCTTGACCGGCGACTGACTCGCCGCTTCGAGACATAGCTCGGCGAAGAGCGGGACGGTAAGAAGGAACTTCGCACCGGCATCGTTGAGCTGGAATGCGAGCTCGTCGGCCTTGTAGAGGGGGTTGGCGGTCGTCGACGAGCCTCCAAGTCGAGCCACAGCGTGATAGACGACCGCGTACTCCGGCAGGTTGGGCAAGAAGAGGGCGAAGACGTCGCCCTTGCCGAATCCGCGCGCGTGCAGGCCGGCAGCAACCGCTTCGATGGCGGCGCCCAGCTCCGCGTAAGTAATAGTGCGGCCCGACGGCCCGTCGATCAGGGCGGGCTTGTCGCCGAGCCTCGCCGCAGAATCGAGGATCAACTCGTGCAGAGGTACTTCGGGGAACACCACATCCTGGTGCGCGCTCTTGAAGATCACTTACTGCCTCCCTTTGCCGCCATGAATTCCCGACGTTAGCCGTCACCCAGCCCGTGGGGCCTGTCGGAGACTACTAAATCAGGGCTACCATTTGATTCCCCAGGCCAACGCGTTCCGCCGATCCTCGAAGGAGCATGGTCGCTACCTATGGCCACCACTAAGAAGGTCTCGCCCCCAAAGCCATCCAAGCGGCCCGTGCCGCCGAAGAAGGGACCGCCTCCGGCTGCGGCCCTGGATGGCGACGGCACGCCCGTATCTCTGGACCAGCTCCTCAGCAATCTCGGCCCCGGAGTGATCCAGGTCCTGGTGGCCCCCCGCGGGCTCGACGCGATCGTGGGTGAGCCGACCATCGTGGACCCCCTCGAACCCGCCGGCAGCATCGAACGTCATGCCGTGGTTCTGGCGGTCGGCACTCCGCCGGACAGCGCGGCCACGCGCACTTTGATCGCTACGGCGGGCCGGCACGGGGCTGCGGCCGTGGCCTTCAAGCTGCTCGGGCGCCAGTGCGAGTGGATCCCCGAAGCTGAACGCGCAGGCATCGCGGTCCTTACGGTCGCCGACGAGATGAGTTGGTCGAATCTCTATCGTTTGCTCGCTCTGACGATCCCCAGCCTCAGGCAGTCGGCGCCGGTGCCGGGCATGGCCAGTGTCCCCCTTGGCGACCTCTTCTCACTTGCTAACGCGATCGGAGCCCTCGTCGGAGGCGCCGTGACCATCGAGGACAAGAGCGCTCGGGTGCTCGCGTACTCGACGTTGCCGGGCCAAGTGATCGATGAGCCTCGGCAGCAGACGATCCTCGGACGTGAGGTCCCCGACACGCCCAACGTGAGGAATCTCTATCAACGATTGGCAAGTGCCGAGAGCGTCATACGGATCGAAGAGGTTGGAGATCTTCCGTTCGAGATGAAACCGCGCATCGCCGCTCCGGTTCGAGTCGGCAAGGAGATTCTGGGGTCTCTCTGGGCCGTCGAAGGAAGCACGCCGCTGGGCCCAGAAGCGGAGAGAGCGCTAACCGAAGCCGCGCGAGTCGCCGCGCTGCATCTCATACACGCTCGCTCCTCGCGAGACGTCGAGCGGCGCATGAGAGGCGACCTCTTGAGGTCGCTTCTCGAGGGCCGCGGCGACGTCGACTCAACGCTCACGCGGCTCGGTATCGAACGCGGTTCGGCCTTGGTCGTAATCGCATTCGAGCTCTCGAGCGACGATCCGGTCGAAGAGGACCTGTACCGAGAGCGCGTCGTCGACCTAGTCGCGACATATGCCGAGGCGTTCAGGCTCAAAGGGGCGTGCGTCGCGATTGGTCGGACGATCTACGAGCTCCTGCCGGTCACGAAGCAGATGCAAGAAGAGAGCATCATGCGGATAGCGCGGGACATCCATTCCCACGCGCAGGGGGCCGTTGACGTAACTCTCAATGTGGCAGTCAGCTCCGTAGTTCGAGACCTCTTGCACGTGCCCGCCGCATGCAACGAAGCGGAGCGCGTCCTCCGAGTGCTTGCGTCCAAGAGGAACCACCAGCAGGTCGCATCGATAGATGACGTGCGCAGTCATGTCACGCTGATCGCCCTTCAGGACCTGGCGGCCGACCATCCAGACCTTCTCAAGGGCGCGGTTCAGGACGTGGCCGAACACGATGCGCAAAAGGCAACGTCATATCTGGAGACGTTGCGAGCCTACGTCGACGCATTCGGGGACATCCCGACAGCCGCAGACAATGTGGGCGTTCACCCGAACACCTTCCGATACCGGCTGCGTCGGCTCATCGAGCTCTTCGATCTCAATCTGAGCGATCCTGACGAACGATTAGTGATCGAACTACAGCTTCGGCTGCTGGAAGCACGCGCTGCCCCTCCCGCAGGGTGACTTACCGATTATCCGGCCGGGATGTACTCGGTTGAAGTAGTGAACTCCTCGAGGACGTCGGGGATCGGACTCACGCCGAGTCCCGGGCCCTGGGGCACTCGAAGGCGGCCCGACTCGAGAACGAACGGCTCGGTCACGTCCTGCGCGTAGTAGCGGCCGGATGCGGAGTTGTCGCCCGGCAGCGTGAAGTTGGGAAGGGCGGCCAAAGCCACGTTGGCGGCGCGGCCCAGCCCGGTCTCCAGCATCCCCCCGCACCACACGGGAACTCCGTGCGCCGCGCACAGATCGTGTATGGCGCGCGCCTCAAGGTATCCACCCACTCGCCCGGGCTTGATATTGACGATCGCGCAAGCTCCGATCGCGATCGCGTCTGCGGCCCCCCGAGCAGATGTGATCGATTCGTCCAGGCAGATCGGAGTCTTAACCTGCTCAGCGAGCGCGGCGTGGCCGCGCACATCGTCCTCGTCAAGGGGCTGCTCGATGAGCAGAAGATCGAACGCATCGAGCTCGGCGAGATGGCGCGCATCTGCCAGCGTGTAAGCAGTATTTGCGTCGACTTGCAACAGCAGGTCGTCGCCGAAACGCTCGCGGACGGCTCGCACGGGCTGCACGTCCCACCCCGGCTCGATCTTCAGCTTTATCCGCATGTATCCCTCGGTCAGATATTCCTCGACGAGGTCGAGCAGAGCCGGGATCGAATCCATGATGCCGACCGAGACACCCGTGTCGACAAATTCGCGAACTCCTCCGAGGTGATGCACAAACGACTCCCCGCGCGTCCGGAGCTCTGCGTCCAGGACGGCCGTCTCCACCGCTGCCTTTGCCATCGGATGACCCTTGATCCGGCGCAATGCCTCCCCAACGCCGGCGGCCGTGAGTTCCCCGACCGCGAAAAGGCGCTGCAGGAGGTGATCCTTGATGAGGAGGTGTGCTGCGTCGGTGTACTCGGACGAATAAAGGGGTTCGGTCCCCGCGACACACTCGCCCCAGCCTTCCGCGTCGGGTGTGATCGCTTTGACCAGGAGGACGTCTCGCTCGTGCTGGGTGCCGAACGAGGTTCGGAACGGCCGGACCAGAGGCATAGAGATGCGACGGAGTTCGAAGCCGTTGACCTTCATCTCGAGTTCGTGAGCACGTACTGTCCTTCGCGCGTCATGCCGGTGACGGCGTAACCCCTATCAATGGCCCACCCCAAAGCTCCGCGCAGCGCCACTCGCCAAGCCGCTGCGTCCTCGGGCTTGTCCCGGCGAACCTCCAGTATGTCTCTAGGGATCGACGCAAGAAGGACGGGCGCTTCCTGTCTAGTCAGTATGGGAAAGCCCGCCGCATCCGCGTCCAGCAGGAGCGCGGCCGATGTGTCGAGATGCGAGGCAGCATGACGGCCCTCGGAGGCATCCACTGCGCGGTGGGAAGCGAGAGGCCACGCGACGAGACATCGATCCGACTCGTCGTCGCGATTGATGACGTCGTCCAACTCGCCGTAGAAGTTCTCGTGGTACCCGACGATCTCGGCCCCCAGCTTTGCGATGTTGAAGTATCCGTTTCGTCCGACGAGAGGGTCGAAGGTCCAGGTGATCTCATCGAGTCCGCGCGCCAGAGCCCAAGCGCGTTGGTGCTGCTTGAGAGCAAAACCCACGCTGCGCCCTTGGAGGGAAGGTGCGACTCCCGTGATGTGGGAATGGAGGTGGACCCGCCTCGTGTCCTGTCCGAGGAAACCAGCCGATGCGCCGACCAGCTCGCCCTCCCGGAAGGCTCCTGCGACGTAGTTGCCACTGTGCGCGAATGCCGTCAGAAGGGTCGTGGGCATGACGGGCTCGGCTCCATTGGAGGCCCAGATCTCGGAGAAGAGCCGGTTCGCCGCGCTCAACTCCTCGCCCGAGGCGAGCACTTGAATCGCCACACCCGAGTTCGCCGCGGCGTCCTTCGCGGCTTTGTCCGCCCGGGCGACTAGCGAGGATCAGATGCAGTTGTCATGTGCATCGGGCCACTGTGTCATGCCGGCGAGCCCCGCTGATTGTCCGGCTCACACAATGCTGGTGGCCGGTTTGGTCCCAGAGTCCCAAGCCGCTATCGGGGCAGTGGGGTGCGGCGGAGGAGCCGCCCTCCCAGCCGGAACCAGCGCACCCGCCCGCGCCCGTCACGAACGAAGTCGGCCTTGAAGCCGTCGAGCCGCCCGCCCTTGATCACGACTCGATCCTCGTCGTAGAGCTCGAGGCGGAAGGGGGGAAGACCGGGGTCTTCGCTATCCGGACCGAGCGCCTCGAAGCTCCCTTTGAGCCCCCGGCCCTGCACCTTGAGGTCGACCGCGAATGTCTTGAACCCGTCCACGAAACGGCCTTCGTAACGGTCGTAAGGCGCGGTTCCGTTCTGCGCGCTGGGCACGGGCGCCGCTCTTGTCACTCCTACGAACTGCTCCAGGGCCTTTTTCACGACCGGGTTGTAGACCTCGATGCCGCGCGTCGAATTGGTGAGAACGGTTACCGCGAAGTCATGCTCCGGCACCATCGCGAACGCTGAGAGCTGTCCGTGAGTCGTGCCTCCGTGAGCGACGATCCGAACGTCGCCGATATCTTCCAGCAGCCAGGAAAGCCCGACGGCATCCGCGATGCCTCCAGCCGGGGCCTGGTCGCGCTGCATCTCTTGCATTGAGGACTTCCTGAGCAGCCGGCGTCCATCGGGTCCGCGCCCATCACCCATGTTGAACCACGCCCAGCGCAACTGATCGATGACGTCGGCGATGATGCCGCCGGCCGGATTGGCGTTCCTCGGGATCGCCCAGGGACGCGGCGATCGAGTGAGCACGCGAGCGGAAGCTCTTGGCCACATGACCGGCCGATACCCGGTAGACGATCGCCTCGTCGGCAAAGAAGAACGATCGGGTCATCCCCAATGGATCCAAGAGGAGCTCTTTGATGGCGGTCTCGTATGGCTGCCCCGTGACTTTCTCGAGCACCCTGCCGGCGATGTAGAAACCGGCGTTGTTGTAGTGCCAGGTGGAACCGAGCGCGGTGAGCTGCGGAACCTTCGTCAACTGCCTGATAACCAGGTCGAGCGCGTCGTCTCCCCGTCCCGTTTCGGTGAAGTAGTCCCCCACCCAGCCTCCGGTGTGGGTCAGCAAATGGCGCAGCGTCACCTTTCTGGTGACGTCTGCGTCCTTGAGCTTGAGGTCGCGGAGATAACGGCGGACGGGTGCGTCAAGGTCCAGCTCTTTGCGCTCGACGAGGCGCATGACGGCGGCAGCGGTGTACGTCTTGGTGGTCGAGCCGATCTGGAACAGCGTCTCCTCGTCAACGGGCTCCGGTGCTTCGACGCTGGTGATGCCGAATCCCTGGGCAAAAGCCCGGCCCCGGTGGAGGATCCCGACGGCGACGCCGGGCGCGCCGGTCTCCCGCATGCGAGCACGCACGAAGCGGGCCAGGCTCGGTTCGAGCTTGCCGGTCCTGAGACGCTTGGGTGCCGCTTTGGCCGAGGGCATCAAGACACTCCGGCAGGGACATCACCCGTGCGCACCGCGAGGCGGCCGCCGACATGCACGCTCTTGATGGTGCCGTCGTCATCTCGCACGAAGTAACCCTTCATACCCTTCGCGGGCCCGTCGGTGATGATGTAACGGTCGCCCTCCCCCTCCAGCAGCCCTAGGGAGAACGGTGGCGAGGGTGGGGGCTCCTCCTCGCCGGCCTCGAGCAACTGCTTGATCATTTCGGGCTTGACTTCCACCTCGAGAAGAAGTCCTCCCGATCGCACGGTGAGTTGCGCGGTCACCGCGAGCGTCTCGTAGGTACCCGCGTACTGAACGAGCTCGGCATCGTCGAGCTCGAGCGGTACTGGGTCCTCTTCGACGATGCCGAGGTAGGTGTGCAGCGCCCACTTGAGTAGCTCTTCGTTGAACTGCGGACCGTTGGGTCCACAGTTGGTGAGACAGGCGATGGCGAAATCACGTTCCGGAACCATGACGAACATGCAGTGGTGACCGATCGTGTCCCCGCCATGGGCGACGAGCCTTACCCCCTCGACGTCGCTCAGCATCCAGGCGATGCCGACCGCATCCCCAAGAGCGCTTCCCGGCGTCTCCATCGTGGGTTGCTGCATCTTCGCGAGCAGTTCCTGCGAGAGAACGCGAGTGCCACTCGACGCCTTGCCGTCCCCGAGGTGGAACCGAGCCCAAGCGAGGAGATCGCCGATGTTGGTCGATATACCTCCGGCCGGCCAGGCACCTCGAGGGAGTGCCCACGGCCTCGTGACCGTGATCGTGCCGTCGGGCTTCTGGTTGTGCCCGATCGCGAACCGGCGCGTCATGATCTCGTTGGGGAAGAAGAAGCTGTGCTCGAGGCCCAGGGGCTCGAAGATCAACTCTTTCATGGCCTCTTCGAACGTCTTGCCGGTTACCTTCTCGATAACCCGACCCGCGAGCGCAAGCGACGCGTTGTTGTAGGAGACGGTTTCCCCGAGCGGAGTGATCTGATCGAGCTCCGCCATGTTCTCTACATACTTCTCGAGCGCATCGTCCCCGTCGCCCGTCGGCTTCATTAGGTCTCCCGACCAGCCCGCGGTGTGGTTGAGGAGATGCAGGATCGTGACGCGCTGCGCAACGTCCTCGTCCTTCAGCCGAAGCTCGGGCACATAAGTGCGGACGGTTGCGTCCAGATCGACTTTCCCCTGCTCGACCAGTCGCATGATCGCGGTCGCCGTGAACGTCTTGCCCGTCGAGCCCGACTGGAAGAGCGTGTTCTCTTCGACTTCGAGCGGCTGCTCGATACCGGTGATCCCGTGGAATGCGTACTCGTCGGTGCCCTCGTTGTAGATCCCGACGGCCATGCCAGGATCTCCAGCCTTTCTCCGCCTTCCGAAACGAACTTCTGAAGTTGCCCGTCGCTCATCGCCATCGCCGTCCTTTCGAGCCCGAGTGTCGTATACTGCTCAGTATGTGGGATACCGCTCGGTATGTCAATCGGATGTATGTCAATCGGAGGGGCCGCGCCTGATGGCTTCTCGAGTCGGTCTAAGCCGCGGAGAACGCAAGGCCCAGACGCGGGCGGGGATCGTCGCGGCCGCCACGCGGCTGTTTGCCGCCGCGGGGATCGAAGCGACGTCGCTCGATCGCATCGCCCAAGAGGTGGGCTTGACCAAAGGAGCGGTGTACTCCACCTTCGAGGGCAAGGACGACCTCGTCGAGGCGGTCCGCGAGGAATCGAGGCTGGAATTGGGCATCGATCCTCTATTGAGGGAAGACCTCACTTTGCGCCAGAGGTTGCGGCTGATGGCGCTCGACTACCTCCAGATCCGCAAGAAGGTGACCCGGGAGCTGGTCTTCATCGACCTCGAGATGTACCTCTACGCCCAGCGGCACCCTTCGGTCCGCAAGAAAGAGCTCGTGGAGCTGCGCGGAGTGATGCAAGAGGGGGCCGAGAAGCTCGAGATGGTTGCCAAGAAACGAGGAGAACCGCTCCCGATGCCGGCCGAGGATTTCATCAACGCTCTCGCAGCGCTCGTTTCGGGCATAGCCAAGTGGCAGGTGCGAGATCCCGACAGCATCTCCGACGAGTCCATCGTGCAGCTTTTCGAAGCCATTGCGGGCTCGGGATAACGTAGAGAGATGTCGGCTCGGGCGATGGCGATAAGGGTTCTGAGTGTGTTCCTCGCGTCCGCGTTTCCCTTGATCGCGTCGGTTACGTCTCGAGCCGCGACAACCACCGGCAAGATCGAGGTGACTCCGTCCACGGAGGCCTGGTACAACGAGCCACCGCCCTGCGTCGGATTCATCGATTGCTCCGCGCTCCCCCCCTCGAGCCCCTATCCCGAAGACACATTGCACGTCGCGCTTTCGGGGGGAGAGGAGACGGCTCGAACGTACCTCGAGTTCCCGCTTTCGCTTCCGCTCGGAGCCGTCCTGGATGAAGGGATCCTGACGCTTCCGGTCGATACGGAGCCCGCCAACGGAAGCGTGACGCCCGAGCAGGCAGACTTCGTCGCCTGCCTGTCGTCGACGAAGTTCGAGGCCACGCGCGGCTCGTTCGAGAAGCCACCCGACATCAAATGCGAGGTCCGTAAGTCGGGCATCTACTCCGAGAAGCGCGCGGTCTTCGAAGTCGACCTATCCCGCTTCATCGAGGAGTGGGACACGAGCAAGGTTGCGCTTGCCCTCGTGCCTTCGCCCAAGGCGCTCGAAGGGACGGGGACCTGGCACGTCGTGTTCCCCGCGATGGGTCCCGAGACCGACGATCCTCCTGAGCCTGGTGCCGAGAAGGATCCGATCACGGCGACGTTCAGATACACCGTCGACGAGGACGCCGAGGATGCGATCGGAACCGAGTTCGATTTCACCACCGAGGGTGCCGCGCCCCCACCTTCTACCGGGGGTGCCTCGAGCGACTTCGGTTCGAGCTCGCTGCCCGGCTTCGACCAGTCGGCTCCGATCGGTGGCACCGGCTCGACCGCCGACACCGGCGTACCCGGGCCCGTGGCCGCCGCGGACGCCTCGGCTCCCCAAGCGGCACAGCCGGTCGCCGCCTTCCTCGAGGGCTTCGCCGGACGCGGCTTCGCCTACCCGGTCATCTGGGCTCTGCCGCTGCTCCTTTTGGTGGGCCTGGGCGCCATCGGCCGCTCTCTCACGAAGGACCTCTATCTAGCGGACGACTGAACAAGGGCAGGCCGGGGCGGGCGTTCCCCTCGTGCTCTTGGACAGCGGAACCATCCTGTATTGGTCGCACGCTACAAACGGCCCCAGCCGGGCGGATGGAAGACTTCGGCCGTGAATCGCAGGCCGGCGCTCTGGATCCTCCTGGCCCTGGCAACGCTCGTCCCGGCCTGTATCCCCGAGGGTCTCGCCTTCGTGGAGGACGACCGCGTCGAGATCGTTGCGCCCGAAAGCCACACCGAGGTCGACCTGCCGGTGACGATCGAATGGACCGTTGAGGACTTCGAGGTCACAGGTCCGGGCGCCGGCACCGGTGAGGATTCTGGCTACTTCGCAGTGTTCGTGGACACGCCGCCCGTCCCGCCGGGCGACCCGCTCGAATGGATCGCCCGCGACGACAAGCGCTGTGAGAACACGCCCGGCTGTCCCGACGAGGTCTATTTCGCCGACCGCAACGTTTTCTCGACGACCGAAACAGAGTTCACAGTCGAGCACCTCCCCGACATGGAGACCGCCACCGGTCACGAGATCCACGAAGTGACCATCGTCTTGCTGGACGAAACGGGGAGACGCATCGGCGAAAGCGCGTGGCACATCACGTTCTTCTTTCAGCGAGCCCAAGAGGACCTCGGATGAGCGACCCGGTTGACGAGCCGACGGCGGCGCCCGAAGAGCTCGTAGACGATCTCGAGAGCGCGGCGGCCCGCATCCGGGACACCGCCCGGCGCCAGGTCGGCGTCACGGGCGAGGAGAAGGCCGAACCTGTGCGGAAGGTTCTGCGGGAAGAAGGAGCGTCGCTCTACCCGTTGGTCGCGATCTCGTCACTCGGTCTCGCCAACTACTTCCAGGGATACGCATTCTTTGCTCTCGCTCCCGACATCAGCAGGACCCTCGGTTTGGGCATCGGAACCATCGCAGCGATAGGGGCGTTGGACACCATCGCGCAGGTGGTCGCGCCCTTCCCGATGGCGTGGCTCACGCATGGCAAGGCCAGGCGAGCCCTGCTGGCCATCTCCACGGGGATCGTCTGGAGTCTTCTCACCTTCTATCTCGGGTTGGTCACCGGCGCCGCCGCGTCTGGCCTTCGTTCTGCTCGTGGACGGACTGACTTCGGGGAGCGTGCAGGCACTTCACCTGCCGCTCATCACGGATAGCTATCCGCCCAGGGCGCGCGTGCGCGCGACGGCCGCATACTTCGCGTTCGGCAATGCGGGTGTGCCGGTCATCGTCTCGGCTCTGTTCGTCGTGGTTCTCACCGGACCGCTCGGTTTGACCTGGCGCGGCGTCTTTCTGGTCCTAGGGGTTGCATCGCTCGCGTTCACCGCCGTGGCCTTTCGGCTGAGAGACCCGGGATTCGGTCGCTTCGACACCGACCGGATCCGTCAAGCGGTACACGAAGACCATCACGAGGCCGCCGGTCTCCACCAGGATGACGTCGAGCTTCGTTTCTTTGAAGTGATGCGCCGGCTCCTGCTGATCCCCACCCTTCGGCGGCTTCTTGCGGGCGCGATGGTTTTCGGCATCTTCACGATCCCGCTCAACACCTTCCTGTCGTTCTTCTTGGATCTCGAGGTGGGCCTTGACTCGACTGCCCGTGCGTTGTTCTTCGCCGGGACGTCTTTGGCTGGTGTGATCGCGCTGGCCCTCTTCGCCAAGCGCGGGGAGGCGCTCTTTCAGAGAGACCCCAGCAAGGGCACGGTCGTAGCGGCCGTGGCCCTCTTCCTTGCAGTCCTCTTCTTCGCTCTCGCCACCTTCATGCCCACCCCCGCGACCGTCTTCGTCGTTCTGTGCGGAGCGTTCGCCGCCCAAGCCGTCTTCGCGCCCCAGCTGTTCGTTATCGGACTCTCGCTCGTGGAATCTCACTGGCGTGCCGCCTTCGCTGCTCTCGTTGGACTAGCGATCGCGGCCGGCGGGTTCCTCGGCGCACTGTTCCTCGGCGGGCTGGAGCGCCGTTTCGGCGTGGGCGGAGCGCTCGTCGGCGTAGCGATCCCCGGCATCACAGCTGCACTCATCGTGGTCACAGCTCGGCATACGGTGATGCAAGACCTCGATCGAATGATCGCCCAGGTCGTTGAGGACGAGGAGATCGCGCGGATCCGGTCTGCCGGCTCGCATCTCCCGATGCTCTCCTGCCGAAAGGTCGATTTCTCGTACGGCAAGCTCCAGGTCCTGTTCGACGTCGACTTCACCGTCGACGAGGGCGAGATGGTCGCGCTGCTCGGTGTCAACGGTGCCGGCAAGTCGACCTTGCTGAAGGTCGTCTCGGGAATCGGACTACCCACCAAGGGCAGCGTCCGTTACCGGGGGCAGGACATCACATACCTGGACGCCGAGCGGAGGCTGCGCCTGGGAATCACGCAGGTGCCCGGGGGCCGCGCCGTGTTCCCCCCGCTCTCGGTCATCGACAACTTGCGCGTCTACGGCTATGCGCTCGACCAGAAGGAAAAATCACTCGACGACGCGATCGAGCGCAGCTTCGAAGCCTTTCCGCGCCTGTACGAGCGTCGCAACCAGCTTGCATCCACCTTGTCGGGTGGCGAGCAACAGATGCTCGGGTTGTGCAAGGCCCTGATACTCGAGCCCAGGCTCCTATTGATCGACGAACTCTCGCTCGGCCTTGCGCCGGTCGTCGTCGGAGAGTTGCTCGAGATGGTCCGGAAGATCAACGACTCGGGAACCGCGGTCGTTCTCGTCGAGCAATCTGTGAACATCGCGCTGTCCGTCGCTCGCCACGCGTACTTCATGGAGAGAGGCCAGGTCCGCTTCGACGGCCCGTCTGCCGAGTTGCTGGAACGCGGCGACCTCCTGCGCGCCGTGTTCCTGGAAGGCGCCGACCAGGGAAGTAGCGCGTGACCGAGCGGGCGGCGGGCGCGTGGCCTCGCCGACTGGGTCTGATCGCGGCGACGATGGTCTCGATCGGAGTCGGCATCGCCTTGCTCGGCAATCTGGACGCCCGCACTCAATCGGGCAACTGGGAGACTCCACTTCCTCCCGTTGTTCTCGGAGCGATCATCGGGCTTGTCTACGGACTGCTCGCGGTCGGCATCGTGCTCGTCTATCGGACGAACCGCATTGTGAATTTCGCGCACGGCGAGACCGGGGCGTTCGCCGCGGCCGTTTTCGGTCTCATCGTCACCCGCTGGGGAATCCCGTACTGGATCGCGTTCCCCTTCGGCATCGTCATCGGTGGCCTCGTGGGAGGCGCCGCGGAAACCGTCGTGATCCGTCGCCTTCGTAATGCGCCCAAGCTGATGAGCGTCGTGGCCACATTGGGGGTCGGGACGCTCCTCGTCACCTTCGCGGTGGTCATGAACGCTTCTGCCGGAGTCGGTTCCGAGTATCCCGAGCCGTCTGGCCTTCCGACGTTCAAGATCGGCGCGCTACTCATCACACAGTCCTACGTGGCAATGATGATCCTTGGGCCCATAGCCGTCGCGGCCCTCGTGATCTTCTTGAAGCGCAGCAAATACGGCCTTGCCTTGAGAGCCGCTGCGGCGGCCCCCGACACGGCTCGGATGGCCGGTGTCTTCGCCTCCCGGATGTCGTCGCTCGCATGGATGCTCGCCGGGGCGCTCTCCGCCTTCACCGCGATCCTGACCCAACCCGAACATGGCTTTAGCGGAGCTCAGACCTTTGGACCCTCACTGTTGTTGCGTGCGCTGGCGGCCGCCGCCGTAGGCCGGATGTCCAGTCTGCCCGGCGCACTCTTCGCAGGGATCGGTCTCGGGGTGATCGAGCAGTTGCTGCTGTGGAACTTCGCCGAAGCCGGCGTCGTGCAAGTCGTGCTCTTCGGCATCATCCTGGTCGCGCTCGCCGTTCAGCAGTCACGTGGGGGTCGCGAGGACGACGATCGAGGGAGTTGGGCGGCGGTCCAGGCATTGCGGCCCATCCCCGAGACCTTGCGACAAGTGTGGTCGATCCGAAATCTCGGCACGATGCTCGGTGTCTGTGTGCTCGGCATCGCGATCGCACTTCCCATCCTGGGCATCTCCCATTCCGCAGCCGTGACGTGGAGCGGCATATTCGCGCTGAGCATCGTGGGGTTATCGCTCGGGATCGTCACCGGCCTGGGAGGACAACTGTCGCTGGGCCAGTTCGCCCTTTCAGGCATCGCCTTCGCCGTTTCTTTCCATGTGTCCAGTCATGGTGGGAACTTCTTTCTCGCCTTCATCTACGGTGGGCTGGCGGCCGCGCTCACTTCTCTGGTGCTGGGTCTTCCGGCCTTGCGCACAAAAGGGTTGATGCTGACGGTAACGACGTTGGCCTTCGCGCTCGTCGCTCCGGCATGGCTATTCGACCAGCCCTGGATGCTGGGCTCGGGAGTAACTCCGACACGGCCCGAGCCCTTCGGGATCTCGCTCGAGGAAGGCCGTTCCTATTACTACTTCTCGCTGGCGGTCCTCCTGATAACAGTGCTCATCGCGCGCAACGTCAGACGCGGCGGCTTCGGACGCGTGCTCGTCGCGGTACGGGACAACGAGGACAACGCGCGGGCGTTCACGATCCGGGCCGGAGCAGTGAAGATGCAAGGCTTCCTTTTGTCTGGTTTCCTCGCCGGCATCGGCGGCGCTGTCTACGGGCACGGCCTCTCGCTTGTCGGAGGGGCGAGTTTCCCGACCGTCCTGAGCATCGATCTCGTCAAGATGACCGTGATAGGAGGGCTGGGCCTACTCGGCGGCCCGATGCTCGGAGCGCTGTTGGTTCTCGCACTGCCCGCATTCGTCCCGCTCGACACGCTCGGCCTCGCGGCCACTTCGTTCGGACAGTTGATCATCATCATGTACCTCCCCGGTGGCCTTGCGCAGCTCGTGGAGCCCGTTCGCTACCGGCTGATCCGACTCCTCGGGTCGCGCGCGGGGGTCGACGTCGATGCCGCCTACGCGGACGAGGAACCCACCGTCGAGCGCAGCGTCGGTCGCACGACGTTAGATATGAGCAGCCTTCCGTTCAAGTCCCGCAGGGTGAAACCGGCCGGCACCCTCCTGCTCGAAGCGACAGATCTGCACAAGACATTCGGTGGGGTCCACGCCGTGGACGGGATCTCGCTTCGAATCCACGCGGGCGAGACAGTGGGCTTGATCGGCCCGAACGGTGCCGGCAAGACGACGACCTTCGAGCTCTTGAGCGGATTCGTGTCTGCCGACGAAGGGGCCGTTTGGTTCGATGGACAAGACGTCACCGCGCTCGGACCGGAAGGACGCGCGCGCCTCGGGCTGATCCGTTCCTTCCAGGATTCCGCGTTGTTCCCGACCATGACCGTCACCGAAGCGGTAGCAATCGCTTTCGAGCGTTCTACGCCGACCGGATTCATCTCTTCGGTGGCCGGGTTCTCGTTCAAGGAGCGGCGCAAACAGGAGCAGGCGCGCGAGCTCGTCTCTTTGATGGGCCTCGACCCTTACCGGCACATGCAGATACAGGAACTCTCGACCGGAACCCGCCGCATCACGGAGATCGCCTGTCTGATCGCGACTAAGCCGACCCTGCTGTTGTTCGACGAGCCCTCGACCGGCATCGCCCAGCGCGAGACCGAGGCTCTGGGTGGCGTCATCAGGGACATCAAGGAGGCGCTGGGCCTGACGCTCGTCGTGATCGAGCACGACATGCCCCTGATCATGGGCCTTGCCGACCGCATCGTCGCGATGGCCGACGGAAAGATAATCGCCTCCGGCCCGCCCGACGTCGTGAAGAGGGATCCCCTCGTGGTCGAGGCCTACCTTGGAGGGGCGATCACAGCGATCGAACGTTCAGGTCCGGCGCCCGGCGATAGACAGGACATGGTCGTCGCGGGCGGCTGATGGAAAATCGGGGAAGTGGAAAGCGAGGACGAGATGAAGACCGCCGATGAGCAAACGGGGACGATGGTGATCGAGGACGACGCAGCCGCGACCGGCGAGGCGCCGGAGGGAACCGAGGAGGCCACTCCGCCCGAGCCCGCCAAGATCCGGAAACATGCCGGGCGCCTCCAAAGGTTCTGGCGCATGGGCGCCGGCGTGTGGGCCGGGCTGATCATCATCGCCGTGGGCTTCGGTTTGATCGCATTCACCTGGGGCGAGGTCGCGGCTCTGGTCGACGTCTCATTGCAGCTTCCCTACGTAGTGTCGGGAGGACTCACGGGGATCGGCCTGATCTTGTTGGGCCTGTTGGTCATCAACCTCTCGGTGAAAAGGCGAGAGGCCATCGAACGCTCGCGCCAGCTCGAGGAGATCCGAGAGGCGCTCGTCAACTTGAGAGCGGCGGTCGAGGACGAGCCCGATGAATGAGGCTTCTCCGCAGAAGGTAGACGTCAAAGACCCCCTCGTCCGCCGCGCACTCACGGTCGTTAGCTGGCTTAAAGATCCCGCACTGCCCGGGCTGGTCTTGATGGCGTCCTTGGTGATTGGAGGAGCGATCGCTTTCTACTTCGGGTGGAGGGGAGTGGCCAGGACGATCTACGTCCCGCTGCAGTTACCTCTCCTGGTATCCGCAGGCATCGGCGGCTTGGCGTTGGTCGGATTGGGCCTGGCGCTCTTCGATACGCAGATGACAAGGCGCGAGCTCGCCGCCGAGCGCCGTCACAACGACGAGCTACTCCACGAGATCGCGTTGCTCATGGTTCTCGCACCAAAGCTGCGGGCTCGTCGGACTAGAGGTCAGATCCGGTAGGGGTCGTCGATCCACTTGTAGCAAGTGCAGGAGCTCACGAACTTCTGGTTCCGGGCGGCCGAGACACCGTCGTGCTGGCTCGAGCTGAGGTTCACTGCATAGGCTGAGGGTGACTGGAAGCTCCCGCCGATCCTGTTCACCCCTGAGATGAAGGTTCTCCAGTTCAGCGTTGCGCCGCCAATCTCATTGATCGCGGCGATCATGAACCACAGCTGCTCGCAGGCGGCTCTCGCGACCAGCTCCTCGTTCACGTTTGTCAGGGGTACGCCATGCTTGCGCATGATCTCGTAACAAGCCTCGCGCGCTCGGTTGAGTTTCCATCCCGCGTCATAGGTCCGGTCCCAGTCCGCCCACTCCACCGCCACCGACCGCGGCAGTTGCTCGACGGGATACAAACCCTGTGCCTGTCCCGATCTAGCGACGTTGTTCGAGTTGAACCCGTAGCGGGGGCGATAGGACTGCTGTTCAGCCCTGCGCATGAACAGGGTTCCGAGGCAGGCGCCACCACAGAGGCCGGCCGGCCCATCGAGGATCATCACGTGGGTTATGCCTTGAGACTGGAACCGCAGGACCGCGTTGTTGATGTCTGCGCTCGTTGCCGCAAGGTCCTGAGCCGACTGAGGGATCGATGCGTACGCAGGTTCTGTAGCAAGTTCGATCCCCTTGTCGCGTAGAGCCGGGACGAACCCTCGCTCGAACGCCGCCTTGTAGTCCGGGCCGTCCCACATGATCACTCCGAGCTTCGCTCCCTTGAAGTAGCCCTCGCGGTGCAGCCCCACAACGGTCACCTGGCCTGCTCGCACGATATCGAGCCCCGAGATCTCGACGAAGTTCGGATACGTCTCGAAGTCCTCGGGGAGCGCGGCCATCGGCGTGTCCCACAGCGGAAGGATCGCGCCGGCCCTCGCCGCGCACTCTCGGAGAACGCCGTTCGCATCGGACCACAAGATCGCGAACACCTTGTTGTCCTGCGTCCAATGTGCGCAGGCGGCTTGTGCTTGCTGGTCGATCGGTTCGCTCGAGGCAGCATCGAACCTGTAGTAGAGGACCTCGACCTGACGGCCGAGGATGCCGCCTGCCTTGTTCACCTCTTCGACCATCGCGTTATAGGCCTTCGCGCGCATCTGCCGATATCGACTGGCCCGTAGCGGCCTCGTTCGCGGGTCCGGCCTCGATCTGCGCCGCCGCGATGAAGATCTTCGAGTCGGTTATCCCGGGGCCGAGCGCGCCCGCGTTCTGGCTCGTTCCTCCGCCGGCTCCAGGCCCACCCGAGGTTGCGGAACCCGCGCCGGAGCCGCTTCCTGCCGTCGATCCACCCGTCGCGACCGAGCCCGATCCGCTCCCCAGCCCGAACTCCTCGGCCGTCCCCAGCACTTCGCCGGAGGCGCTGATGACCTGGCCCTTCTCGTTGACGTGGGCGCCCTCGGGAAGCGCCGACCCGGCCGACAGTTCCTGGTTGATGCTCCCGCCGCTTCGGAGCGCGTTCAACTGATCGTCGGGAACCGTGGTGCCACATGCGACGGCAACGAGAACGGCCACGGCGGACAGGGCGGCGAGCCGTGCGGTCCGCGAAGGTTTCACTTCAAACGCGGTAAGGATCCGATGTGAACTTGTAGCACCCGCACTCCTCGTCGAACTCGGCGTTCCGGGCCGCCGCGATCCCATCGTGCTGGGTCGCGCTGAGGTGAACTGCGAATGCGTTCGTGGACGGGTATCCCGATGCGACCCGGTTCACGGCCACCATGAAGTTGTTGGCCGTCAGGGGTGCATTGCCCAATATCTTCTCGATCACTTGGTAGAACCAGAACTGTTCACACGCGGCTCGGGCCGTGTATTGGCGGTTCGTGTTGTCCATCGGGACGCCGGCGTCTCGCATCAGCTTGTAGCAGCGCTCGCGCGCCTGGTTGATCTTCCAGCCCTCGTCGTAGGACTTGTCGAGAGTCCACCATTCCACAGACATGGACCGGCGAAGCTGACGAGCCGGATAGAGGCCCTGTTCGAGGGCCGCGATCGCCACGTTATTCGTGTTGAAGCCGTAGCGCGGGAAGTACTCCTGGGAGTCGGCGCGGCGCAGGAACAACGTGCCCATACACGCGTTGGAACACAGTCCGGACGGTCCGTCCACGAGCAAGACGTGGGTGATCCCCTGTGTCTGGAAGCGCAAGACCGCGCTGTTGATGTCCGCGCTTGTCGCACCTAGGTCCTGCGCCGTCTGAGGAGAAGTTATGTACGCCGGTTCGGTTGCCAGTTCGATGCCCTTCGAAGTCAGCGCTGGGATGAAGCCGCGTTCCAAAGAGGCTCGATAGGTCGGATCGTCCCACGTGACGACGCCGATCTTCGGCTCGCCCTTGAAGTAGCCCTGTCTTGCCAGCCCAGTCACGGTCACCGGGCCGACGCGCACGAGGTCCAGGCCGCTCGTCTCGAAGTAGTACGGATACTGATCGAAGTGCTCGGGCAAGGAGGCGCCGTAAGGAACGGAGTTGATGGCGCCGGCTCGCTTCGCACACTCGCGCAGCACGGGTGAGCCCTCGAGTATCGCGAACACCTCGTTGTCTTCGGTCCAGTGCGCGCAAGCCGCCTGTTCCTGTTGGGAGACCGTCTGCGACGACGCGGCATCGAACTTGTAATAGATCGGTACGACCTCGCGACCGAACAATCCGCCCTGCTTGTTGATGATCTCGATCATGGTGTTGTTGGCCTTGCGAGCATCTGCATCCAAGGGTTGGCCGAAAGCCGCCTGGTTGGCCGGTCCGCTCTCCGCGTACCCGATGCCGAAATAGATCTTCGAGTCCGTTATCCCGGGCGCTCGAGCCGCGCCCGCCGTGCCACTTCCGCCGCTCTCGCCGCTCGCGATCCCGGAACCTTCCGAAGCTCCGGATCCACCCGATCCCCCGGCCACTCCGCCACCGGAGCCCGTGCTGATGCCGAAGTCCTCCGCCGTGCCGAGCACCTCGCCGGACGCGCTGACGACCTGGCCCTTCGCGTTGACGTGCGCGCCGGCTGGTAGACCCCCCGAAAGATCCGTACCGAGCTCGGCTCCCCCCGCGAG
Source organism: uncultured Actinomycetes bacterium (assembly GCA_963786155.1). GTDB lineage: Bacteria > Actinomycetota > CADDZG01 > CADDZG01 > WHSQ01 > CAWAXW01. The sequence continues at coordinate 2,266,104 of CAWAXW010000006.1, forward strand.
CTGGACGGCCTGCCTGTCCTCCGCCGGAACGGTAGAGCCACAAGCTGCCCCCAGCAGCGAAACCATTACGAGCAGGGCGATCGCCCGCACATCGATCTTGCCCCTCATGACTCACCCCCTGGAAGCGCGCTCGAGCTGAAACTAGTCCCTTCAGGTCAATATGCGCCATTCGCGCCGAGATGACTCCGTGGTGGGGGACGAAAATCATCCTCCGACGTCTCGCCGCCCTACGAAGCTAGAGCTGGGCAGGCCCCTTCGGGGACTCGATGTCTGGATCGATCCGACGAGCCCTCCGGGAATGGGACTTGATGGCCCTGCCCAGGGCATCGGCCGTTCTGTCGCCGATCATCTTCTCCATCACCATGCGGTGCAGGGGGTACCAACCGGGATAGCGGTGCGAGGGCAGATTCATTCGTCTGGACAAATCGCGGATCCCTTCAGCTTTTCCGCCAGCAATACAATCTCACGATTGGCGCTCGAGCTCCAGCCCCAATCCGATTCTCACCTGGGTGATTGGGTGCGTTGGGCGAGGCCAATCCCCCCTCCGACGCCCACCATGACGAATTGAAGAGAGAGGGAGTGCCACGGCCGAGCTAGACGAGATGGATGCGAACCCGAAGACGCCCGAGGGGCGTAAGCGCGGCGGGCGAAGCCGCTCCCTCGGCACGGCTCTGGCCACGATCCTGGCGTGCCTGCTCATAACGCTGACCGTCCCCGCGGTTTGGACTTATCGGACGATCTTCACTACCGAAGTGTTCGTCGACCGGGTCACGCCGATCGGATTCGATCCCGCCGTGACCCCTGTGCTCGCCGACCGGCTGACGACTCAGATATTCGGTTTGATCGATGTCGATGCGATCGTGGCCGAGGCCTTGCCACCACAGGGCGCGATCCTTGCGGGTCCGCTAACCAGTGGGATCGAAGACTTCGTCCGCGAAAAGGTGAACGAGGTGCTGGCGAGCGACAGATTCCGAGAGCGCTGGATCGCAGCGAATCGATTCGCACACGAGCGCATCGTGTCGATCCTGCGGAACGAGGGTGACCTCGTCGATACCGAAGGCGGCCGCGCCACCCTCAATCTCCTTCCGATCGTCAACGAGGTTCTACTGCGGATCGAGGAGCGAGCATCGGGATTGTTCCAGCGCGACGTCGACCTTCCCGAGGTAAGCAGCGGCGAGGTTCCCGCGGAAGCCCGCGAGGCGATCTCGGCGGCTCTCGGGGTCGAGGTGCCGGAGGACTTCGGGGAGATCGTCGTATTCGAGTCGGACAAGCTCGAGGCGGCCCAGAATGTGGTGTCGTTGTTGGATCGCGCGCTCATCTTCTTAGTCGCAGGCACACTCATCTTTATCGCCCTTGCCCTCTGGGCTTCGCGTCGCCGCCGCCGAACGGTGGTGCAGCTCGTCGTGGGGTCGATGGTCGGACTCGTCGTCGTCCGCCGGCTGATGATGTGGGTCGAAGACGAAGTGGTCGACCTGGCGCAGAAACCCGATGGAGAAGTCGCTTTGGCCGCGATCACGGACCAGGTACTCGGCTCGTTCTACACAGTCACCGCGATCGTGATCGTGGTGGGGTTGGTCATCATGGCGATCGCGCTGATCACCGGACCGTCTGGATGGGCCGTCGGCGTCCGGACCAAGACGGTTGCTCTCGCCCGATCGGTGGGCGCGGCGGCTGGGGACCCGGCCCGCCAGGAGTCGACCGTCGTTTGGGTCCGAGGTCATCGTGACGCGCTGCGATTCGGCGGCGGGATCGCCTTCGCTCTCATTGTTCTGGTACTCGATCTGTCGTTGATCGGCTTCGTATTGCTTGGAGGTCTGCTCGTCCTATACGAGCTCTGGCTAGCGCGACTTGGGCACTAGATCAGCTCCAGCTCCTGGGCTCTGTCGAGCGCATCTGCGCGGGACGTGACATCCATCTTTCGATAGATGGCGCGGACATGGCTCTTCACCGTGTTGAGCGAGATGTAGAGCTCTGTCGCGATCTCTCGATGAGTAAGGCTCTTGGGGAGCAGCCTGAGGACGGCGAGCTCGCGGTCGGTCAGGGGCTCTCCGAACAGAGCGGGGCGCTGGGATGAGCGGCCCAAGCTGCGCTCTAGCCGCCCCAGCCGTTCCGGGATCACACCGGCGTCGGGCCTGGACTCGATGAGTGCGCGCCCCTCCCGGAGCAGGTCGCGGGCCCCTTCTTGGTCTCCCAACGCGAATCTCACGGGCGCGAGCTCGAGCAGCATCTGCATCGTGGCCCATGGGGACAGACCGGGGTGCTTGGCCCTGATCTGGAGCCCCGTTTCCAGATAGTCCCGGGCTCCATGTAGATCGCCGGAATCCGACGAGACGCGGCCCAACGCGAGGAAGACGAGCGATGCCTGGGGCACGCCCGACAGACCTTGCTGCTCCATGAGGTCTCGGGCCTCATGTGCCAATCGCTTCGCCCGCTCCTGGTCCCCTCGATCCGAGTACACCATCGCCAGCTCAGATCGCCCGACGATCTCGAGCACCGGCTGCTGGAAATGACTCGGCGCCAGGGCCTCTGTCAGGGCCGCTTCGGCCGTCTCGAGATCGCCACTCAGATAGGAGTAAGAACCCAACGCCGTTAGGGCGACCGCCCGCCAGTAGCCCGAAGAGGACTCGAGCTCCAGCGCTCGGCGAGCATCATCGATGGCCACCGAGACTCCGCCGAGACCGAACAGGGCGGTGATCAGTGCGATCCCTGAGTCGAGCGACACGGCCCCGTCGGGAAGTGGTCCCACGACCGATCCCAATCTGGCGGATGCAACCCATCGCTCTGCCTCCTCGATCTCCCCAACGAGAGCCGAGGCCCACGCGGCGGTGAGGGAGAGCACCGGGTCTTCCGCAACCTCTTCCTCGCCCACGGCGGAGAGCCACGACCGGACCGTTTCGATGCGACCTGCGTTCAGATACGGATACCAACTTGCGGAGATCAACTCCCTGGTTACCTCGCGATCTCCCGCCTCGACCGCGTGATGGACCGCTTCCGAGATCAGCTTCTCCTTCGCGAACCAGTCACGGGCTCGTCTGTGGAACTCCCGCACCGAGACCCCATAGGTCCGGCGCAGCTCGCTCCTGAGCAGATCGCCGAAGAGCTGGTGGTATCGATACCACTCACGGTTCTCGTCGATCGCCACCACCAACTGATTCGAGCTTTCGAGATAGTCGATCATCGCCGCCGCTCCACTCGACCCAACAACTGCGTCACAGAGCTCGGCATTGAAGGCGTCCAGGATCGAGGTCCTGAGCAGGAACTGCCTTACGTCGTCGGGCAAGCGAGCGAGGATCTCGGTGGTCAGGTAATCGGCGACGTGGTGATTGCTGCCGGAGAAATCCTGGATGAAGCTGTCCGCGTCGGGCCGGTCCCGAAGCGAGATCGCCGCCAGATACAAACCCGCCGGCCAGCCTTCCGTCTGATCCGTCAGCCTTTCGACCTGTTCCCCGGTTAGCTTGCGGCCGAGAACCTGGGACATCATCGTGTCGGCGTCGTCCGCGGAGAACCGAAGCTGGGCCGCACGAACTTCGAAGATGGCACCTCCGACACGTCGGCGACCAATGTCCAGGGGCGGGTCGGCCCGACTGGAAACCACCATCTGCATCGTTTCGGGGAGGTTGTCCAGCAGCATTATGGCCAGCTCGTGGCACCCGGCGTTCTTGATGTGATGGTAGTCGTCCAAGACCAGGACAAACGGTTGCGGCGATGTACCGAGCTCGTTCAGCAGGCGGGGGATGTGCACATGCTGCAATGTGTCCCTCGAGGGCGGTACCGCCTCCGTCCATCCACCGACCGATGGATGGGCTCGCCGAATGGCCTCCAGTACGTAGGTCCAGAAACGGGCGGGGTCGTTGTCCACGCGGTCCAGGTTGACCCATACGAAAGGCCTGGGATCGACGGCCTTCCACTGCAACATCAACGTCGTCTTCCCATAGCCAACGGGGGCATCGATCAGGACCAATGGCTTGCCGGCAGACGCGACCAGCCCGTCGACCAGGTCCCGGCGGATCACCCACTCACGCCGGATCGGGGGGGCGAGCAGCTTGCTTTCGAGGAACACGACCCCGGAGGGCGAGAAAACACGGGCGCGGGCGGCCGAGACGTTGCTGCCGTCCACGCACTACCCCCTCTCCTCGAGGGATCACGTGTCGCCCAGCGGTCATCCCGGCCAGCGCCACATTGTGAGCTTGGGTTGCCTCGTGGATAGACAACCACCGTAGGCGCGCGGGCACAAGGGGGGAAACCGGTCGAATCGGCCCCCCCTGAATCCCCGGCGAGGGGCTTACTTACCTGAAGTTGGCCGCATCCCTTCCGTGCACGGTCAGGGCCCAGATCACTGCTACATCTAGGGCGAGGATCGTGATGGACCAGAAGGGCTGGTAAGGGATGAACCCAAAATTCGCGATCCCGCTTGCGACCGCCATGATGACTCCGATCGTGCGAGCCCAGACGGCCCCCTGGAAAAGCCCGTATGCAGCCACGAAGACCACGACACCAGCCAGTAAGTGGAGCCAGCCCCAGACCGTCACGTCGAACTCCAAGAGGAATTCGTGGGCGACCACCAGGAAATCGTCCTGGAAGATGCCCGAAAGCCCGATGATGGCGTGGAACATGCCCACCATCATCATTATGAAGGCGGCAAATCCGGTAAAACCGACCGCTACACCACTCGGCGGTTGCGAATCCGGCGTCGTTGCCATGAGGCTTCCTCTCTCTCAGCCAGTCCTGATATCGGCATAGTTAACCATTCGGATCGAGCTCTTCCACGTTTATGACCTCGATCGCGAAATCGCGCAACCTGTCGAGGAGGCCGTACAACTCCGAGGCGTCGGCAACATCCGCCGTAAGGATGGTGTTGCCAAGATGTGGCTGAGCCGCCATCTCCTCGAAAGCCGTTTCCAACAGTTCCCCGAACTCGCCTCTCACCACGATCCGGTAGCGCTTCCTCCCGGCAACATCGTTGCGATCGGTCATGGTCAATCGGTCCTCCTTGGGACCAGTTCTTCTCGTCAGCCCCCACCGTCCTCTGGGGAGAGAGAGCGCGCCTCACCCTCCGTCCGTGTTCACCTGGGTGACGCTGTTCCTTGGAATCACCCCGGGTGAGATGGCTGAATGGGCGATGCACCCCGGTCCCATCCCCCTAGTCTGATAACAGCGCCGGATACAAGGAGAGGATGATGTCCACGGCCAAGCCGCCGCGAAAGCTCTCGGACAAGCAGCTCGAAGAACTGTTGAGTCTGGTCAAGGATGCCGACAGCGTTGAGCTCAAGCTCACCGTGCCGGCGACGGACCACCGCTCAGTCGTGAAGTCGCTGGACATGGATCCGCTCGACGCTCAGATAAGGCAGGTGTTCTTCTTCGACACACCCGACTTGACCCTGAACTCCCACGGCGTCGTGGTTCGAGGCCGACGGGTTCAGAGGAGGGGTGACGATTCGGTCATTAAGCGGCGCCCCGTCGTCCCAACTGAGTTGTCGGCCAAGCAGCGGAAATCGCCCAACTTCGTCGTGGAGGTCGACGCGATGCCCGGCGGGTACGTCTGCTCCGCTTCGTTCAAGGGGGCCCATGGCCCGACGGCGGTCACGGACGTGGCGTCGGGGCGCGAGCCGACGAGGTCCCTCTTCTCCAAGGAGCAGAGACAGTTCTACGCGGACCATGCCCCCGAGGGGGTGGGGTTGGATGATCTCTCGATCCTTGGACCGATCACCGTGCTCAAGCTCAAGTTCAGGCCGAAGGAGCTGAAAAGGAAGGTCGTGGCGGAGCTGTGGTTCTACCCGGACGGGTCCCGGATCCTGGAGCTGTCGACCAAGTGCCTTCCGGGAGAAGGTATACAGGTCGCCGGCGAGACGAGGGACTTCCTTTCAAAGAACGGTGTTGACCTATCCGGTCAGCAGCAAACGAAGACCAAGACCGCCCTTGATTTCTTCTCTCGTCAGTTGAAGCAGGAAACCGCGGAGCACTAGAAGGGAGCAGCATGGATTGGGATTTCGGTGACGTCTTCTTAGCGATGATCACGTTCTACTTCTGGTTCCTGTTCATATGGATGTTCGTCGGGGTGTTTGCAGACATCTTCCGGCGGCGTGATCTCTCGGGAGTGGCCAAGGCTGGATGGCTCATGCTGGTCGTTCTCCTGCCCTTCTTGGGGATCTTGATCTACATGCTCACTCGGCCCCCGCCCACGGCCGAGGAGATAGAGGCGATGACCCCTCCGAGCGGCAAGTCCACGGCAGACGAACTAGCCACGCTCGCGGAGCTCAAAGAGAAGGGTTCGATCACGGCCGAGGAGTTCGACAAGCTCAAGGCCAAGGCGATCGCTTAAGGATCCACCGCTTATTAAGGGCCGGTTGGGGGGACGGTCCCGTCACGAACCGTGACCGACCCCTCAACGCGGCTCTCGCTGATCGAGACGGTGCGCGAGGTCAGCGCCAAGAGGTCCCCGATCCGATTCTTTGTCCGGACGTTGCCCACGTGGACGACGCGCGTCCCGGCTAGATGGTCGTGCCAGGCCCGTCGCCTGTCGTCCACCAGGACCCAGAAGAACCCGGCTCCCAGCATCAGCGTAGACAGTAGATAGCCGGCCAACCGCAGGAACGACTTCCCCAGCGATACCCGCCCACCATCGTTGGAAACGACGCGAAGCCCCATAATGGCCTTGCCTGGGGTTCGTCCCGTAAGGGTCCAGCTCAACACGCTGTAGAGGACCACGAAGAGGACGCCTCCGATGGAGACCGCGATCGCGGCCCACGCGTCCCGGCGCGGTTCCAGAGAGAGATGGATCAGAGACGAGATCGACGACAGCGCCAGCGTAGCCAGCGCGATCGAGACCGCCACGATCCCCGCGTCGATGCCGAGCGCAACAGCCCGGGTCGCGAAGCCCGCCTCGGTCGGGACGAGAGCCGGACCAGCCGACTCGTCAGGTGGGCTGGACATCGGGCTGCGTCAGGGGCCGCGGTCTGCCTCGCCTGAATATGGCCCGGGCGATGTTCTCGAGACGGGTGTCGGCCTCTTTCGCGATCCCCCGCACCTCGTCGACCGCCGCCTCGGCGGCACCCATCGATTCCGCGCGCAGCACCTCCCGCACCTTTTCGCTGTGCGCCACCCCTTCGACGGCCCGAACGGTCACCTCACCGATCGAGACCTCGGTGACGCCCCGGAACGCGGAGTCGGCAAGCGAGCGAGCCTTGGCTTCCTGCTCCTTACCGACTTCGACCAGGTGCGCGAGCTGCCTTTCGACGGGGGCGGAGATCGGCGACAGGAGCCCCCAGATCCCGGCCCCGACTTTTGTGGCGCCGGTCGAATCGGCCACAGATCGGGTGAGGTGAAGGCCGGCCGAGGTGGCGCGCCCAAGCTGTCTCATGGATCGAACGGCGATCCGCTCGCCTTCGAAAATGAGTCCTACGGTCGCATAACGGAGGGGTGATCCTCCCTCCACCGGTGCGGCCGGCGGCTCGGCGGCGCGGGTCTCGAGCCCACGCATCGACTCTGCCAATACGTCCCGCCCAAACAGCGCGGCCCCGAGAACGAGTGAAGAAAGAGGCCCAACGGCCTCGTCGCCTCGCTTCTCGAGCGGCGCAGATCCCGGCATGGCCTCCAGTCTAGGTATCTGGAGGCGCTTTACCTAGCCCTTTCGCCATCTCTTGTCGGGCGGAATTTCGGATCCCGAAGCCGTTGACCGCCGAGCCGGCGAGCAACAAGCCCGCGGCCACGAACATCGCGAGGTGGAACGCCTCGGTGGAGGCCTCCCGAGCGGCGTCCTGGACCTCCTCTGGAACCTCATCGGACGGCTGATTGAGGGGTGCCACCTCTTCGCGGAACTCCGGAGAACCCACGTCCACGCCCGGAACCTGTTGACCGATCGTCGCGTAGAAGGCCGAGGTGACCGCAACGAAGATCAGCGCGTTGACCAGCGGAGACCCAACGCGGGAGATCGCGTTGTTGATGGCAGATGCAACGCCCGAGTTCCGCTCCGGAACGGATGTCATGAGAGCCGTCGTCAAGGGGGCCACCATGATGCAGAGCCCGATACCGAAGATGATGAAACCCGGCAACAGGTCCTTGAAGTAGTCGGCCGGCGGCACGACCGACGAGGAGTCGCCGCCAAGCACCCAGGCCTCGCTCCCGGCCGGGATGCGCGCGAACCAGATGAGACCGACCGACATGATCGCCGGTCCCACGCACATGAAAAGCCGGGGGCCAAAGCGCGCCGCGAGGGCTCCGAAACGCGTTGAGAACAGGACCAGGAAAAGAGAAGCCGGTATGCCGGCGACCCCGGCAGCCTGTTCGGTGTAACCGAGCGTCCCGATCAGGAAGATTCCGAGGAAAGTCAACGTGACGTACAGCGCCCCATAGATGACGAAGGTAGAGATGTTGGTGATCGTGAAGTTCCTGGACTTGAATAACTCGGGCGGAACGAGAGGATCGCGCCGATGGATCATGAGGAACGGGAAGGCGACCACCGCGATCGCCCCGATCACAAGAGGGATGAGTGCGCTGGGCTCGGTCCATCCATGCTGCTGACCGCGGATCGTCCCGAATGACAACCCGCCAACTGCCAACGCGATGACGGCCGATCCCAGCCAGTCGAAACGTCCGGTCGCTTCCTCGTCTCTTGACTCGGGCACGTATCGGATCGTCGCCACATAGGCGATGAGCAAGAAGGGGAGGTTGATCAGGAACGCGGCCCGCCAGGAGACCGAGTTCACCAGCACGCCGCCCAAGAAAGGGCCCAGGATCGTCGTCGCGGCGGACGCGCCCGCCCACAGCCCGAACGCGCGCCCTTGCGCCTCTCCGTGGAACGACGCCGTGATGATGGCAAGGGACCCGGGAACGAGCAGCGCGCCCGTGGCTCCTTGCAGAACTCGACCGATGATGAGGAACTCCATCGTCGGAGCGATCCCACACAACAGGGACGTCGCGGCGAAACCGATCAAACCGATCGCGAACATCCGCTTGCGGCCGTAGTAATCGCTCAACGCGCCCGCGAGGATCAGGAGGGCGCTCAACGTCACGAAGTAGCCGTTCGCAACGTAAGACTGAGCCTCGAGCGTGCTCAGCAGATCGGATTGAAGCTCTTCCCCGATCCTCGGCAGCGCGAGGTTCACGACCGAGGTGTCGAGGAACACGATCCCCGACCCGAGGACGACCGCGACGAGCGTCCACCTCTGTTGCTTCGGCGTCAGCTCGGTGGCCTGGGCCACCTCTTAGTGACTCAGCACTGGCTCAGGAACCACCCCCGGCGCTGGCGGGCTCCGTTGCGGAAGCCGGCGGCTCGATGGAGATCTTCGGGACGATGCGCGCCAGCCAGTTCGGGAACCACCAGTTCGCATCTCCCAATAGCTCCATCGTCGCGGGCACGAGAACCATCCTCACGATCGTCGCGTCGATGAAGATCGCCACGGCCAAGCCGAGCCCGAACAGCTGGATGGCCCGCTCGTCGAACCCGATCACGAACGAGAGGAACACCGCGACCATGATCGCTGCAGCCGCCGTGATCACCCTGGCGGTCGCTGCCAGCCCGTTCGCGACCGAACGCGCGTTGTCGCCGGTGCGGACGTATTCCTCCCGTATCCGGGACAACAGGAAGATCTCGTAGTCCATGGAGAGGCCGAACAGGATGGTGAAGAGCATCATCGGGACCCAGGACTCGATGGGACCGGTCGTCTCGAGCCCGATGACGTCCTTGCCCCACCCCCACTGGAAGATCGCGACCACCACGCCGTAAGCCGCGCCGATCGACAGCAGGTTCATGATGACGGCCTTGAGCGGCACGACCACCGAGCGGAACACGCCGACGAGCAAGAGGAACGACAGGATGAGCACGACGCCGATCAGGTAAGGCAATCGCTTGCCGCTAACGTCGGCGAAGTCGATCGATCCCGCGGTCAGGCCCCCGACGTGAACCGTCGTCCCCGTTCCATCGAGCGCTTGCGGGATCACCTCCTCGCGCAGCTCTTTGACAAGTGCAGTCGTGTCTTCGTCCTGAGGCGAGGTTGCGGGGAACACGAGCATCACGGCGGTGTCCCCTTCGGGGCCCACGACCGGTGGCACGACGCCGGCGACACCCTCGTAGGTCTGTAGTTCCTCGCCGAGGGCTTCGAGCGCGGCCACGTCACCATCGCCGGGCAACTCGGCCGCGAATAAGAGCGGGCCGTTAAAGCCGGGCCCGAAGCCTTGGGACAGAAGGTCGTAGGCCCGGCGGCTCGAGCGCGTGGTCTCGCCGCTCCCCGCGTCCGCGAAACCCAGCCGGATCGAGAACAGCGGGAGCGCGAGGACGATCAGTATCAGGAAGCCGATGATCGCGATGGGCCAGGGCCGGCGTTGGATGATGCGGCTCCACCGGTACGCCATCGCTTCCTTCGGGGACTTCTCCTTGTCCCTGTGCATGAAGCGAGGCACGTGAAGCCTGTCGATGTTCTTGCCCACGAATCCAAGGATGCTCGGCAGCAATGTGATGGATGCCAGCATGACCACGAGTACCGCGTAGGCCCCCGCGACCGCGACACCCTGAACGAAGCTGAAGCCCATCACGAGGATCCCCAGGAACGAGATCACTACCGTCAGGCCGGCGAACACGACTGCACGGCCGGCGGTGGTGATCGCGACCAACGTCGCCGGCTCGGGCTCCATCCCCTCTTGCAAGTGCTGGCGGTACCTCGTGACGATGAACAGCGAGTAGTCGATACCGACCCCGATACCGATCATCGACGCGAGCTGCGGGGCGAAGTCCGGTACCGAAACGAAGTTGGCGCTCAGGAAAAGCAAGGCGATGCTGATCCCGATCCCGAATATGGCGGTCACAAGGGGTAAGAACGCGGCCAGGACCGAGCCGAAAGTGATCAGCAAGATGATGATGGCTGCCAGGAAGCCGACGGACTCGGCCCCTCCCGGCTCCTCGAACTCGGAGAACACGACGACGTTCCCGCCGAGCTCGATGATGAGCCCATCCCCGGCTGCCTCCTCGGCAACCGCCTTCATGTCCTCGATCTGAGTCGATCTCGATATCACTGCCGAGGACATCGAACTGGATGGTCGCGAAACCGATGGTCCCATCTTGCGAGACGTTCTGTTGGAGATCGCTCTCGATGGCGGCTACGTGAGGGAACTCCGCCAGCTCGTCGAGCACCTCATCGATCCGAGCCTGGATCGCCGGATCGTCCAAACCTTGCTCGGCCTTGAAGACGACGTCTGCCGTGTCTCCCGAGCGTTCGGCGAATCGCTCCTCGAGCAGGTCGAAGGCTTCCTGCGATTCCGTGCCGGGTAACGAGAAGTCCGACGAGTAATCACCACCCGCGGCGGAAGCTGCGAAGTTGAAACCGATCAGCGAAACGATCCACAGCCCGAGCATCGCCCAACGATGGCGATAGCTCCATCGAGCGAACTTTTCCAGCATTAGGTGCCTCTCCCTCCTTAGGTTCTCGCGACGCTACTACCGCCTCATTCGTCCCCCTTGCAAAACCGAAAAGGCGAGCCGAGCCTTCCCATTGCTGGCTTGGGAGAATTAACCTGCCCTCCTGACTCACGAAAGGACGTTCATGAAGTTCATCACTTACGAGCAGTTCGGAGTCGGCTTCGTGCGCCGAGCGGTGACGTCCGAACGCGTTGAGCGCGCCATCGCGGAGGTAGCGGGTGACGTGGTCGAGGTTGGACCGATATCGGGCGGGCCCGGCGGTGTCGCCACAGTCAAAGCAAGCGGCAAGGTCGGCGCTCCCCAGGTGGACCCGGCCGAGGGCGATCTGCTCGCCTTCACCGCGAAACTCCCGATCGACCTCGAGCTAGAGGTACGCCTTGCCGGTGTGCCGACGCGGTATCAGGGACAGGTCGACGTTCCGCTCGTCATGACGGTTCGAACGGCCGAGCCATTGAGTCTCGTCATCGACATCGAGGAGCTGAATAAGAAAGACGTCCGGGTCGACCTGCAGTCGACGGACATCCATGGAGGTGTCCTGCAGAAGGTCGGCAACATCGACGACGAGGTCCGAAGCCGGGTAGCGAGCATCGTCAACAAACGGCTCTCTTCCGAGAAAGCGGTCGAAGCCCGCGTGATCGACATTGGAAAATTGGTAGACAAGGCCTGGTAGCAACCCGGACGCCAAACTAAAAGGGCCGTCCCGTAGGACGGCCCTTTAGATCTTGCTGGTAGATAAAGCCTAGTCGTCGTGCTTGTCGTGGCCTCTGCCGTCGCGGTCGGAGAACGCAAAGACCTGACCTCGGATCTCTCCGCCGGAGAACTTACTCGTGTGCACGTTCACGTAAGTGAGGCCGAACGCGGCGGCCCTCAGCACCTCGTTGAGGTTCCCGGCCTCGATCCCTTGCGCCGGGACGGCCTGGATGTCGGCGGCCTTCACCGTTCCAGTGACGGTCCCCGACGCGGGGCAGGCGGGCTTGCCTCCGCCACCACAGAGGAAGGCGACAACCGCTCCGTTGACACCCCTCTGACCAAAGTGGATGTGCGCTGCCTGCGCGGTGCCCTCGAGGTTCGAGTACGACAGCTTGAAGTTCACCGTCGCGGTGTCTTCGTCGTAGCTGGCCTCGAACTTGCCCACGCCGCTCGTCGAGATAGAAGGGACCTCCGAGTAACCGGTGAGCAGTGCGCGAGCTCCGGACTTGTCATGGCCGGACGCGGACGGCCCGGCGATCAGCACGATGGTCGCCGAAAGCACGGCGATGAGCGTGAAGATGGAAAGCTTCTTCATGGATCCTCCTGATGGATTACGAAAACGGACTACCGACCCCCAGCGAATGCCGGCCGTGCCTCACCTCCCCACAGGTGCCAACGAGCGACCGATATTACCGAAAAAAGTAGAAATCTTCCAATAACTAGCAATGGTTCTAGAAAGGGCAGCCCAGGGCGAGCCAGCGCCTGGCCGCCGCCACGTCGCCCTCGATCTCGACAACGTCTGGGGAGGCGCGGCCCCCGAAGAGCCTCAACAGCTCGATCCCATTCGCCGCCACCGTGCATTGCTGGCCGGTCCCGGCGCTGTAGTGACCGCCCGCGGCCCCACTCAGCTCGAGTCGAGCGTCGGCCTTGGATCGATTGGCCCAGTCGCACCAGCAATCCTCAATGATGCGCCGGTCGGAAGGTGTGACGACGAGGTCGCGGCCGACCGCACGGGATATGTCGATCCTGTGCATGAGGGAGTCCCGGGAAAAGATGATGTCCATGAAAAAACGGCCGGAGCCCACTCCAACCCCCGGCGCGTAATAAGGGATCGCTTTACCCACACGCCCCAAGCGGTTCCGCACTTTCCCAAGCCGTGGAAGACCGCTCTCCATCGCAGCCAACAATCGGTCATGGGAGAGACCACGACGCTCGGACACCTGGAATTCGTTCTGGGCCGTGAGCACATCGCCATAGGTGCGTATGCCCTTCACGGCCGCGGCACTCTGCCGGCGCAACTCGCCGAACGACGTCAAGCACTCCGCCCAGCCCACCAGGTGGGCAACGATGTCACGCACCTTCCATCCTTCGCAGTCAGTGGGCGCTTCCCACTCCCATTCCTGGAGGGAGCGCAGCAGATCCAACATGGAATCGTTCAGGTCGGATGCAAGAGCCATGGCCTCGGCGTGGCCGATGGGCTCCATACGATCGAGGCGCACTACGCCTTCAAGCCTGCTCATCTTTCTGTCGGGAACCCCGAGTTGTTCCATGCGCTCATCCCTCCGGAAACATTGAGAACGTCCGCGATCCCGTGTCGTTTCAGCAAGCTGGTTGCGACCGAAGACCGATAGCCGCTGCCGCAAACCACCGCGACGGGCTTGTTGCGTGGGACATCCGCGATGCGATCCGGTAGCTCGGCCGCCGTTATGAACGTCGCTCCCGGGATGTGCCCACTCATCCACTCGGAAGGTTGACGGACATCGAGGACCTCCACCTCCGAGGTCTCGAGCATCGAAAGCAACTGTCTTACCGTCACCGTTGGGACCGGCTCCATCTCGTAGCCCGCTGCTCGCCAGGCGAACATCCCGCCGGCCAGCCACCCAACCGGCAACTCGTATCCGATGCGCAACAACTGCCACGCGGCGTCCCACAACTCCTCGGGGCCGTCGAGAACCAACAACACCTCTGCATCCTCGGGCAGGACGCTGCCGGCCCACGTAGCGAAGCTGGATCCGAGGCCCACATTCAGCGCGTTAGGAATGTGGCCTCCCGCGAACGCTTCGGGAGAGCGCGCGTCCACGACGATCGCGCCCGATCGTTGCCGATCCCTGAATGCATCGGGCCTGAGTGCCGGTGGCTCGGCAAGCACACCGAGAGCATTCACACCTTCGAGGTTCTGCTTGCGCATGCGACGCCAGTACGAAGGCACTGCCGGCAGATTGTCGAGACGGATGCACTCCTCCACGAATTCCTCCGTCGAGGAGATGCGCGACACGACTGCATTTGTCTTCTTTTCGTAACCGACGGTGGTGGACAGCCGGCTCCCGATGTTGCCGCCACACAGAGAACCCGAGACGTGGGTCGGGAAAACCAGTAGGTGATCGGGAAGGCGCCAGAGGATCCGCTCCTGGATCGTGTGGCAGAAGACGCGCGCCGCTTCCTTGGCTTCGGCCGGCCCTCCCAACAGATCGGGGCGTCCGATGTCGCCCACCAGCAACGCTCCCCCAGACAAGAGCAGCGCGGGATCGGGGCCGGCAGCACCGTCGTACACGACGAGGCTGACGTGCTCGGGCGTATGACCGGGCGTGTGGATGATCTCGAAGCCGAGTTCGTCCAACTCGATCACCTGACCGTCCTTCACGGGCGTGTGGTCGTATCCGAGATGGGCATCGGTGTAGCCGAGAAGGTCGACGTCCTGCCTGAGCGCGAGCTCGGTCAATCCACTCAAGTAGTCGTTGTGACCATGCGTGTCGATCGCGTGCACGATCCGTAGACCCTGCTCCCTCGCCTCATCGAAATAGATGCCGACGTCGCGCCTGGGATCCACGACCAGCGCCTTGCCCGTTCGCTCGTCTCCGATGAGATAGGACGCATGCCCGAGACTCTGGAGATAGAACTGCTTGAAGAACATCAGATGAGTGTGCCCTCGCCCCCGGCGTCGTCGCCCAGGGGCAATCCGGCCAGTTGCCATGCGAGCAGGCCTCCGACCAGATTGTGTGCGTCCATGCCCTGACCTCGCAGCCACCGGGCTGCCATCTCGCTACGCGACCCGACTTTGCAGACGGCGACGATCTTTCGATCCGAAGGCACTTCGTCCACCCTCGCCGACAGTTCCATCAGGGGGATGTGGACGGACCCATCGATGCGGCCCGCATCCCATTCCTGGAACTCACGAACGTCGACAAACGTGATCGACTCGCGCTGATCCCACGCTTGCTTGGCCTCCACATCAGCGAGGCTATCCCGTCCCTCGAACGAGGCGCCCCTCACCCCCTATGCTCGATCTCACATGAAGATCGCGCTTGGATCAGACGAGAGAACACTCCTGACCGACGAGGTCGAGAAGGAACTGCGCAACCGCGGCCACGAGGTGATCATGTCCGGCCCGCCGGCGGGTCAAGACCTGCAATGGACCGACGTCTCGCATGCAGTGGCGCGTCAAGTTGCGAACGGCGAAGCCGAGACGGCAGTGCTGATGTGTTGGACGGGGACCGGCTCGTCGATCGCCGCGAACAAGGTGCCGGGCGTACGGGCCGCGCTGTGCACCGATGCGGCAACGGCCGAAGGCGCGCGCCGCTGGAACGATGCCAACGTCCTTGTGATGAGCTTGCGCCTCACGAGCGTGCCTGTCGCGATCGAGATGCTTGATGCGTGGTTCGCCGCCGAGCCCGACCCTTCGGAAGCGGACAACATCGCTCGGGTTGAGGAAGTCTGATCGCTCCTTTGCATGCGATCGAGATAAGGGGCCTAACCAAGTCCTACGGCACTACCGAGGCCGTGCGGGGCGTCGATATGGCGATCGCTCGTGGTGAGGTCTTCTCTCTGCTGGGACCGAACGGAGCCGGCAAGACCACGACCGTCGAGATCTGCGAGGGCCACCGGCGCCCGACCTCCGGTGAGGTAAGCGTCCTCGGCCATGACCCTTCCAAGAACGAGCGCGCCTTCAAGGACCGCATCGGGATCGTCTTGCAGGAGACCGGTGTCGAGCGCTTCCTCACGGTTGCCGAAGTGATCGACCGCTTCCGCGGCTATTACCCGAACCCCCGACCCCGAGACGAGGTCATCGAGCTGGTGGGCTTGGCCGAGCAACGCGACACGCTCGTCCGCAAGCTCTCGGGTGGGCAGCAGCGCCGGCTCGACGTTGCGATCGGCCTCGCCGGAAATCCCGAGCTGCTGTTCCTGGATGAGCCGACCACTGGTTTCGACCCCACCGCAAGGCGCAGCGCGTGGGAGATGATCCGCAACCTGCGCTCTCTGGGTGTGACGGTGTTCCTGACTACGCACTATATGGACGAGGCGCAGACTCTCGCCGATCGCGTCGCGATAATCGCGCGCGGTCGCATCGTCGCCGAGGGCACCCCGGCAGAGCTGTCCGCGCGCGTTGGAGACGTCGGCACGACGGTGTCGACCATCGCTCCGGCAGATTCCTCGGGATTACCGGCGGGGGCAGAGTTGGAGGGCCATCGGATCGTCTATCGCACTAACGAGCCGACCAAGCTGCTGCATGAGCTGACGGGTTGGGCGCTCGCCCACGCGACGGAGTTGGAAGGATTGACGGTTGCTCAGCCGACCTTGGAAGACATCTACCTGCAGCTGACCGCTGAAGCCGAGGAAGTAGCCGAATGAGGGGACTTCCTCTGCTCGCAACGCAGGTCGGGTTCGAGAACAAGGCGTTCTGGCGCAACCCAGCGGCCGCGTTCTTCACCTTCATCTTCCCGATCATGTTCCTCGTGTTACTGACTGGGCTCTTCACCGACGAAGTCGATATCTATGGTCCACCCACGAGTGCCGCCACATTCTTTACGCCGGCCATCGCATCCTTCGCCGTCATATCCGCCTCGTTCACGAATCTCGCCATCACCGTGTCATTCAATCGCGACGAAGGCGTGCTCAAGCGCGTGCGTGGGACCCCTCTTCGCCCTTCCACCTACATGGCGAGCCGCGTCATCCACTCGACGGTCATCGCGCTCGTGCTGATGGCGGTCGTGACTCTCTTCGGGGCGGTGTTCTATGGAGTCGATGTTCCCACCGAGACCGCCCCGGCCCTGATAGTCAGTGTCGTTATCGGAGCAGGTGCATTTTGCGCGCTTGGGCTCGCGCTCACGTCGATCATCCCGAATGCAGATGCAGCTCCACCGATCGTCAATGCGGTGGTCATCCCGCTGTCGTTCATCTCCGGGATGTTCGTCCCGCTCGACGATCCCCCAAAGTGGATTGAAGTCATTGGAAACATCTTTCCCTTCAAGCACTTCGCGGATGCGATGAAGGCCGCGTTCGATCCCTTCGCCACCGGAAGCGGCTTCGAATGGGCCGACCTCGCAGTGGTCGCGGCGTGGGGACTCGTCGGGATCGTCCTCGCGATCAGATACTTCAGCTGGGAGCCGCGCCGGTAAGGTGCCGCCGATGACAAATGAGGTAGGGCCCGTAGTGGGGCCGAGACATATCGACTTCTCGGTTGTCGATCCCGATCACGATCTCGAGAGCGTGCGTCTGTGGCAGGACGTGGCTCGGCCGCGGCTCGGTCCCGAGTTCGTGAGGTTCGCCAACTCGGATCGGTGGTCGTTGGCCCTTCCGCGCCCCGAGGCGGACCGGATCGAATATCAATTCGAGATCCGCCATCGCGATGGCTCGAGCGAGGTCACTTGCGATCCGGCGAACCCGAATCGGGCCCCCGGCCCTTTTGGCGACCGTTCGGTGATCGAGTTCCCCGAGTACCGGCATCCGTCGTGGCTCGGCCGGGACGAGGTCGGAGGGGAGCTGACGGCGCTCGAGATCCGGCTGAGATCCTGCGAGCGCGCATCGAGGCTCTGATCTGGGCCCCCGAGGACACCGGTGCTGAGGCTCCCCTGCCTTTATTGGTCGCGCACGATGGGCCGGAGTACGCCGAATACTCATCGCTCCTCAATTACTTACGGACCCAGATGGCGGCTGGAGAGCTCCCGCCCATGCGTGTGGCACTCATCCCACCGCCGGGCGACCGAGATCAGAGCTATTCGGCGTCGGCCGCGTACGCCAGGTCGTTGGTCCACGAGATCCTCCCGGCTATCGCTCGCGTCGCCCCGACGCCGCACGGTCGCAGCATGAGGATCGGGATGGGTGCCAGCCTCGGGGGACTCGCCATGCTGCACGTCCACCGCTACAACCCCGCCTCTTTCGGTGCTCTGTACCTCCAATCGGGCAGCTTCTTCCGCCAGCGATTCGATCGACATGAGTCGGGATTCGTCCGGTTCCGCAGGATCTCTCGATTCGTGGGTCAGGTTCTGAGCGCCCCCGACTGGACTCATCCGATCAGGGTCACGATGACTTGCGGCGCGGCCGAGGAGAACCTCACGAATAACAGGGCTGTCGCGGCAGCTTTGCAACAGCAGGATTACGAAGTGGTATTCCAGGAAAACAGAGATGCACATAACTGGATAGCGTGGCGGGACACGTTCGACCCCTGCCTTGGAATGCTCCTCAGGGAGATGTGGACATGAGACGAGATCACGTACGGCTGTACTCACCGGCCATCGGAGGCGACGGCGGTGTGGTCGCGTACGGACATTTCGGCCGTCCACTTCTCGTCTTCCCCTCGCAAGAGGGGAACTGCTGGGACTACGAGGATCGAGGGATGATCGGAGCGATCTCGGGCCTCATCGAAGACGGACGCGTGAAGGTCTACTGCATCGACAGCTTCGATGGGTCTTCCTGGCACCGGGAAGGTCTCTCGTTAGAGGACAGGGCCAAGCTGCACCTCTTGTACGAGGACTGGATCCTCAACCAGGTCGTCCCGTTCATCTTCGACGACAGCGCGGGCGACGCCGAGATCATCGCCACCGGATGCAGTTTCGGCGCCTATCACTCGGCGAACTTCGCCCTCCGCAGAGCCGACCTGTTCCCCGTCGCCATCTGTCAGAGCGGGGTCTACGACGTCTCGAAGATTGCAGGCGGCGAGCGAGGCGATACGGTCTACTTCAACAATCCGATGGACTACGTCTCGCATCTCGACGGGGACCACCTCGAGTGGCTGCGAAGCCGGGTGAACCTGTTGCTCGTCTGCGGGCAAGGCCAGTGGGAGGACACGACCGGAGCCTTGGACAGCACGAAAGCGTTCGCACACATCCTGGCCTCCAAGGGCCTTAACCACGAGGTTGACCTGTGGGGCCACGACGTCCCCCACGACTGGCCCTCGTGGCGCAACCAGATCGCCCACCACCTCCCGAGGTTCTGCTGATGCCGAACCATCTTGTGGGGATGCTGCTCGGCACGGAAGAGGATTGGCCGAACGCGTTCGAAACGTTCATGCGCCGCCTGGATCCCAAGGTCAGCTACAAGGGCGAGACCCATACGTTCTCGACCGAGCGCATCACGATCGAGCCGTTCGACCTGCGCATGGTCCCTCGCCATGACTTCGTGATCGACCGGCTCGCCCACTGGTACTACGTGCCGCGCGAGTGGGTGAAGAAAGCCGCGCTCATGAACGACGTCTACATCGTCAACAACCCATTCACGTTCCAAGCGATGGAGAAGCACGCGGCTTACTGCGCCATGATGCGGTGCGGGCTGAAGGTCCCCGACACTTGGATGATGCCGTTCAAGAAGCCGCCCGAGAACGAGCGGTTCCCCTACACGGCAGCGAAGTACAACCTCCCCTTCCGCCTGGAAGACGCGGCCCACTCGGTGGGATACCCCCTCTACATGAAGCCGTTTGATGGGGGGGCCTGGGTAGGCGTCACTCGCATCGCGAACGACGAGCAGCTACATCGGCGATATGACGAGTCCGGCGAACGCCTGATGCACCTGCAGAAGTCGGTCGAGGATTTCGACGTCTTCGCTCGCAGCCTGTCGATCGGGGCCGAGACGATGGTGATGCGATACGAGCCGGACAAGCCCCTTCACGATCGCTATCAGGTCGACCACGGCTTTCTGAGCCCCGATCTGGGGGTCGAGGCCGTGACGATCAGCAAGCTCGTCAATGCATTCTTCTTATGGGAGTACAACTCGTGCGAGATGATCATCAAAGGCGACGAGGTGTACCCGATCGACTACGCCAACGCATGTCCGGATACATCGCTGATCAGCCTTCACTACTACTTCCCCTGGGCGATCAAGACCCTTGCCAAGTGGGCGATCTTCACCACAACCACGGGGCGACGCATGACCGTGGATCAGACCACGAGGAAGTACTTCGACGTCGGCGACCGCACCGACCTCACGTACGAAGAGAAGCTCGAGGAGTACCGCGCGCTGACCGATGAGCACTTCGCGAGCGCAGAGTACGAGGAGTTCTGCGCCGAACACCTCGGCAACGTTGACGAGGCGATGGTGGAGTTCGTGAGCGACCAGGAGTTCGATCGCCTATTGGTCGACACCATCAAAGACGCTTTCCCCGCGCACGAGCACGACAAGTTCATCGAGCACTACAGGGGACTGCTCGGCGCGTGGGCGAAGGATCAGTAAAGGATCTTCGAGTACTTCTTCAGCTTCTGGCGGTGGTGGAGCGCGTCGATCATTCGAACTGTCCCCGAGTGTGAGCGCATAACGATGGATTGCGTGATCGCGTTCTCACCCTGGTAACGGACACCTTTGATGAGGTCGCCGTCGGTTATCCCAGTGGCCGCGAAGAAGACGTCCTCGCCCGACACTAGGTCGTCGGTGGTCAGCACGCGTTCGAGGTCGTATCCCTGCTCGATCGCAAGCCGTCGCTCATCTTCGTTGCGAGCCCACAAGCGGCCCTGGATCGAGCCCCCGAGGCACTTGATCGCGGCGGCCGCGATCACGCCCTCAGGCGTGCCGCCGATCCCGATGAGAATGTCCACCCCAGTTCTTTCCCTTGCCGCCGCGATTGCTCCGGCTACATCGCCGTCGGTGATGAACTTGATGCGCGCGCCTGCGGCTCTGACCTCTTTCACGATCTGTTCGTGACGCTCGCGATCCAGGATCACGGCGGTGATGTCGGCGACCTCGGAACCTTTCGCCTTAGCCACGGCCTTTAGGTTCTCCACGATCGGCGCCTCGATATCGATCAGCGCAGCAGCTTCTTCCCCCACCGCGATCTTCTCCATGTACACGCAGGGCCCCGGATCGAACATCGTTCCGCGCTCGGCCACGGCGACGACCGCAAGCGCTCCATTCATGCCTTTCGACGTGAGCGTGGTGCCGTCGATGGGATCGACCGCGATATCGACCTCGGGTCCGCCGGCCCCCAGCGTCTCGCCCCGATACAACATCGGAGCCTCGTCCTTCTCGCCTTCACCGATCACGACGACTCCGGTCATCGAAACCGTGTCCATGAGAAGGCGCATTGCGTCGACCGCGGCTTGATCCGCCGCTTCCTTATCCCCCCGGCCCATCCAACGAGCGGCGGCCAGAGCGGCTGCCTCGGTCACCCGCACGAGCTCGAGCGCGAGGTTTCGGTCGGGTCCACCCCCATTTGTCCCCAACTCCGGCATCGTTGCCTCCCTCGAAACAGTTAGCGGTCCGGGGCCCAGGGTAAATGACGGGCACATGACACGCCTCAGGAAGGTCGATTGCTCGGGTCCCGGGATGACCCGGAGGCGGCGAGGCAGGGGGTGGGAGTACCTCGACCCCTCGGGTCGGCGCGGTCACGGATCCCGAAGTCCTGCAGCGCATAAAGGACCTGGGGATCCCGCCCGCGTGGAAGGACGTGTGGATCTGCACCGTGCCGCACGGACATCTCCAAGCGATCGGAACCGACGCGGCCGGGCGCAAGCAGTACATCTACCACTCGGCGTGGAGGCTGAGGAGGGACCAGGAGAAGTTCGATCACATGATCGAGTTCGCGGAGGCGCTGCCGGACATGCGGGCAACGTGGATCGATCATCTCAACGCGAAGAACCTAGGCCGTGACCGGGTGCTCGCGTGCGCGGCCCGGCTGCTCGACCGAGGTTTCTTCCGTATCGGGACCGAAGGCTACGCCGAGCAGAACCAGACGTATGGGTTGGCAACGATCCTCAAACGCCACGTCTCGCTGAACGGCAACACGATCACCTTCGACTACATCGCTAAGAGCGGTAAACGACGCATCCAGTCGGTCGTCGACGACGAGGTGCACGAAGTTGTGGCACAACTCAAGCGGAGGCGCGCCGGGGGGCCGGAGCTGTTGGCCTATAGGGCCGGCCGGACGTGGATCGATGTGAAATCCGGTGACATCAACGCTTACTTACAGGACATCTCGGGGGCCGACTTCACCGCCAAGGACTTCCGAACGTGGAACGCAACCGTCCTGGCCGCACTTGGCCTTGCCGTCTCAGGTGAGGCAAGTCGCTCGGAGAGCGCTCGGAAGCGGGCCATGGCCCGTGCCGTGAAAGAGGTCGCCGGCTATCTGGGGAACACTCCGGCGGTCTGCCGATCCTCTTACATAGATCCGCGCATCTTCGATCGCTACCGGTCGGGTTGGACGATCAATCTGGAAGAGTTGGGCGACGTCGATACGTTCGGTGAGCCCGCTTATCAGGGCCCCGTCGAGGCCGCGGTGTTGGACCTGCTCGCGGAACGCAACTCCTCGGAGGGCGTTGAGCGGATAGCCAGCTAGGCAGCAGTCAGTTGGCTCGAGCAGAAAGCGCACTTGCGCGCGGCTTCGGGGATGTGGGACAAGCACTCAGGACATTCCTTGGTCGTGCTCTCGACGTCGGGCTGCGTCTTGCGTAAGGCCATCAGCTTGTTGATCGGCTTGACAACGAAGAAGAAGACGGCGGCCGCCGTCGCAACGAAGGTCAAGATCGCCTGCAGGAACTCCCCGTAAGTGAACTTCACCTTTCCGGCTTTGAAGAATCTTTCGGACAGGTCCACTTCGCCCAATATCAGGCCGAGCAACGGGGTCACGAACGATGCGATGAACGAGGTCACGACCGCAGTGAAGGCCGCTCCGATGACAATGCCGACGGCGAGATCTACGACGTTGCCGCGTAAAAGGAACGCGTGAAACTCCTTGAGCATTATCGCCTCCTAGCGCCCTCCTCCTAGCAGGAAGGCAGTGGGAACAAGCAGCGAGAATCGCGCACCTTATCGGGCTTCACCAACAGCCGGTCCCCGCCCTTCTGTCCGATGAAGATCGGGTTCGCAACGGGCTTGGGACCTTCGAGTGGATTGCGCAACATCGTGTCGGCCGAAGCGATGAAGATGTTGCCCTTGTGATCGAAGTTGACCGTGAAGAAGTCGCCCAAGCGGCGATCGCCACCTTCGAAGCTCGGGTTCGCGTTGCAAGTTGTCCCCTGGAGGCAGATCTTGCCCTTGTGGATCGGACGACCGGATGCATTGGCAACTTGGAACTGCGGCGGGACGAAACTCTTCGAACCGTCGCTGCAGGTTACGTAAGAGCCGTGAGCGTTCGTGGTGTACGCGACGTAGACGAAGAACTGATCGGGCTTGTCCGGGAACGTCTGGTACCAGGTCACCGCGGCCCGGCCGTCGTCGCCGGCGATGATCCAGGGCCAGAGCGCGTCGCCCTTGGGGATGTCGATGTTTATGGGTGCCGCCGCGAACTTCTTCGTTTCCCGGTTGAAGTAGTTGAAGCTGACGGATCCGTTCGGCGTCGTGTCGCTCGATCCCGCGTAGCCTCCGGCGTTCGCAACGTAGACCCATCCGGCCCGGTCGACCGCGACCGCTCCGAAGAACTGGGTCGACCTCCCGAGAGGTGCTGCGTACGACTCCCACGTCACTCCGTCGTCGGGAGAGATCGCGATGCCGCTGTTAGACGGCCCCACTAGACCCGTCTTGGGATTGAGGGTGTCGACCAGCAACTTGCCGGTGGCCGGGAAGTTCTGAGAGACGAGCTCGAAGACGAGCCCGCCGTTCGTCGAGCGCCAGAGTTGTTTCGGCAGGTTCACGTAAAGGAAGACCTCGTCGTCCTCGGCCCCCGTCACCCAGGGTCTGTCGCCCGACGCGGCGACCGGGTTAGCGGTCGGCCACGACTGACCGTCGTCGGGGCTCGCGAACACGGAGACGTTGGCGAGGTCGATCTCGACGTTGTAGATGTTGCCGCCCGCGTCCATCGACAGGTCGGGGTCGGAGAAACCGGTGGAGGTCGGGCTGTGCGGCCCCGTCTCCTGGCCCGCGGTTCCGACGTACTTCCACGTCTTCCCGCCGTTGGTCGAACGCCAGTTGAGGGTCTGGTTGTAGTAAGAGCTTGCGAAGTCGCCGCCGCCCGGGGCGGCCTCGGGATCCTTGTAGACGTGGGTCGTACCCGCGTGCGCCGACACGATGATCGAGCCGTCCTGGGCCACGATGCTCACCGGCTCGCCGCCGGCCTTGTCGCGGTCGATGTAGACGGGTTTCTTGAAGGAGAGGGGGGCGGGGCGCTCGGAGGCCGCCGAGGGGCAGTCGGGGGACGAGGAACGGGCCGCGCCGGCAACGGGAAGAAGGCCCATCACCAGGGCGCCGACCAGGAAAAGCTTGAGCTTCTTACGCATGTCCCCTCCAGGGAGGTTTGGTCTCTAGAGTGGGGGTTCGCCGTGGAGCGAGCCCCCTCCTCCCCCGCCCGGGGGGCAGGTCGGACCGTTCGGGTGATTAAGCGGACCCCCTGAAGGGGCCGACTATGACTGAGGTGAGGAAGAAACTTCTATCCGTTTTCCTGTGCGGCGCCGTGATGGCGCTGCCGGTCGGCGCGTCCGCCAAGAAGGGCTCCAAGGCCAAGCTCCCCGAGTGGGTCAAGCCCGCCGTCCACTACCTCGTCGACGAGGGGCACCTCGATAGGTCCTCGTTCAAGCTCAACGGCTCCATGAGCCGGGGGACTTCAGCGACCTCATGGATTCCGTCTTCGGCGGCGGCTACTCGCGCAAGGGGGGCAAGGTGACCGCCGGTGAGGTCTCCGGGGCGCTCGTCAAGGTGCTCGACGGTCGCCCCGTCGCTCGCTCGCTGAACAAGGCCAAGAGCCCGGACGGCTGGGACCCCGAGGTCTCCAAACGCTTCGGTTCCGAGGTGGTAGCGCGCGAGCTGGGCTTGCGCCACGACCGTCCGACGACGGAGGAATCGAAGGAAGCGTCGGCGCCCGAGCCCATGCGACAGGGCGACATCGTTTACGCGGTCTGGAAGGCCGCGGTCGATCCCGGACACATGGGCCATCGACGCGCTCGAGTCTTTCGGGCTATCGAACTATGACGAAGACCGGCGCGCGGTCGTTCGCTTCGCTCTGTCTTTGGTCGGCACTCCGTATGTCTGGGGTGGCGAATGGCCCGAGGTCACGCCCGGCGGTTATCCGTACGGCGAGCAGAGTCACGGCGGATTCGACTGCTCGGGATTCTCCTGGTTCGTGCTCAGGGCCGCGGCCCCCGGTTGGGACCCCGTCGGCCGGCCGTACAAAGGTTGGAAGTTGCCGGAGCGCTCGTCGTCCGAGATGGCCGGTGCGATCAAGAAGAAAGAACGACTGAAGTTCAAGGAGCTGGAGCCCGGCGATCTCGTCTTCTTCGCCCCCTCGGGCAAGGACGCGTCGGCGAGCAGCGTCTATCACGCAGGCATCTACCTCGGTAAAGGCTGGATGGTTCACAGCTCCGGCTCGAGAGCCGGCATAAGCCTCGGCGAGATAGGCCCCGGCTCCTGGTGGCACAGCCAACTAGCCTGGGGCCGCCGAGTAATCAAGTAACCCAGTAGCTTCAGTCGTGGACGAAGACTGGGGTGCCTATGGGGTTGCGGTAGTAGAAGCCTTTCGTTGCGTACATGGGGATGCGGACGCAGCCGTGGCTTGCCGGGTAGGTCGGGACCGACTCGCTTCCGTGGATCGCGTAGCCGCCCGTGAAGTAGCTGGGGTACCAGAGTTGGCCTAGGTCGCTAGTGCGCCAGCCCGGGATCTTGCGTTCGACAATGAAGTCCCCGCGCGGAGTATGGGCCCTCTTCGTCTGGCCGTCCTGTTCGTAAGTGGCCTCGTTGCCGCTGGAGATCGGGAGCGTGTGACGGACCTTGCCCTTGCGCACCTCGAATAGCACCTGGCGCGTGATGTCCACGTCGACGTACTTCTTCGGCTTCTTCTTGGGAGCCTTCGGCCGGCCGGAAAGAACGAGCTTGGTGAGCTCGGACGGCGTCACGACTCCGTCGCGCGCGAGCCGGAACGTCTTCTCGAACGCGTACACGGCTTGGAGGGTTGAGTAACCGAAGTTCCCATCGGGGGCCGTAATGGCATAAGTGTTCCGCTTCAATGTCTTCTGCAGGAACGTGACCTTGGGCCCGGTGTAGCCGGCCTTCAAACTCACGGTCCAGTCGATCGGCTCGACCTTCTTCAATGCGTTGACGGTTGCGAGACGGAACCCGTCCTTCCTCAGGCCGTCCACGATGCGAACGATCGCTTTGCGGTGACCTTTCTTCCACAGGTCGAGAGAGACGATCGAGCCGCGCCGGGCCTTGCGCAGAACGGAGCGCGTCACCTGCTTGGCAGGACCGCCCTTGGGGCGCTGGGTCCAGGCCACCGAGCGATACCCGAGCGAGCCCACGATCCGCAACACACGCTCGTTCGCGCGCGCCGTGAGGGAAGCGAAGGAACGGCTTGGGGTGACCGCCGGTTCTGCGGATCGCCTTCGCGGCCCGCTCGATCGAGTCGCGCACGGTCGAGTCCTCGAGCTTCGTCGACGCGGTCGTCGACCACCCCCGGTTGCCGAGCACGTGCCCGGCCCGCCGCACGATGCCCGCCAGCTTGGGGTGCTTGGAGATCCACTTGCCGGACATGAAGAAGCTGGCCGCCACGTCCTTGGCCGCCAGGGTGTCCAGGACCCCGAGCAGCTTCCGCTCGTTCGTCTGGCCGTCGAAGGTCAGCATCACGACTTTCTTGTCCGATCCGATGACCCATTCCGTAGGCGGCTTCTCGCCCCCGGCTCGCGCCGCTATGGCCGGCCCAGTTCCGAGGGGGAACGAGGCGGCGAGCAGAAGCGGGATGAGGGAGACCCCAAGGGTCCGTCGAGCCGTCACGAGGGCGGATTCTAGGCGACCCCAGCAGCCATCAGATGCAGGAACTGCAGGCCACGGGCCGAACCAGTTCTCTTAGGAGATATCCGACGCGTCCGCCATAGGGCGGCCGCAGCGCACCAGGAGGGCTAAGAAATGGCGCTTCGGACAATGAGCAAGACAATCGCTGTGGCAGCGGCCGCAGCGCTGATCGTCGGAGCCTTCGGCGCCCCGGCAGAAGCCAAGAAAAAGAAGAAGAAGCCACCTCCCGTGGCAGCGGGCTGCGCGGCCTATACCCCAAGCCAGTGGGGCACTGGCCAGCCGGTGAATGTGGTGACAGACGCACACACTGCCGAAGCCCCGCTCGAGCTGACGGTACCAACTGCTGCGGGTCTGGGATCTTCGAGTCCCAACCCACCCGAAGAGGCTGTCGACAACCCCATAACCAGGGTCTTCCTTAACGTGCAGGTCGACAGTGCCAACCCAACGGTTGGGCTCTACGGTTCGATTGCCTACACACCCATCTTCGATTACGACTTTTACATCCGCGGCGATGACGGCACTGGCCTGGCATACTCAGCCGGATTCGCCCCGGGGGTGCCCCTGCTTGACGGGACAGGCCACGGCGGACACACCGGCGCGGGTACTGAGAACATCGACGGGCTCAACTCGGCCGATTGCCAGGGATACCTTGTCGACATCATCAGCGCCTCGACGCCTGGCGAGGATGTAACGCTCAAGCTCTGGCTGGGCGAAGGCGTATACACGCCGGGAGAGTAGAGGCGCTCACACCGCCTAAGAGATCAAAGAGCCGGGCTCAATGAGCCCGGCTCTTTCTCGTGGAGGCTAGCCTCCGTCTTCGTCCTCGTTGTTGTTGTTATTACCGCCCTGGTTGCCTCCGCCGCCTTGGTTGCCTCCGCCTTGGTTGCCTCCGGGGGCGGGGCTTGGGGTTACCGGGATCGTTATCTCACCGGGGAGGCTCGGGGTTGGGCTGGGCTGGCCGAAGGGCTCTTCGACCTCGGTCGGGCAGAGCTCTTTCTCGGGGGCCTTCTCTTTGAACGTATCGATGTACTCGCGGATCGCGCCCTCGTCCAATGAGTCGAGCGGCATCGATCGGCCCCACGAGGTCACCGTGATCGCGCTCTCCATCTCTGCGTAGGGGGCGGAGAACACGTGCGACTCGTAATCGAGAACGATCTTCTCGATCGTCTTGATGTCCTCGGGCGCGAGATCCGGCTTGTATTGGACCCCGACGGCGCCGTGCTCGAGCGTGTGCACCTGGGTCTCGTTCGGGATCTGTTGGGGGAAGACGCCGCAGGGACCCGGGTTGAACGCATGACTGCCGGAGACGGGGGGGAACGTTTCGTACGACACGGGGTCCGACGTGTGGTCGCCGGAGCCCTGCACGCTGAACTCCGTGATGTCGTGCCCGTCGATCGAGGTGGGCTGCGCGGTCCTCAAGAAGACGAACCAAACTGCGAAGGCAAAGATCGAGGCGATGCTGACCCACCTGACCAAACGAGCCCGGCGCCGGGCCCGAGCCTGGGCTGCTGCCGCCGCTTCCCTAGCTGCGCGTTTGGCTTCTAGGCGCTCGCGCCTTTTCTCGTTGGGGTCGTATCCGCGGTCGACTCCGCGCCTGCGAGACCGCGACTTCTTCTTGGGCATGGTGACGAAGGCTATCTTGACCGGCGCATGGACAACGACTCGTGGGAGCTCGTGCTGGCGGGGGCGCTCGCCTTCAATGCCTTGATCGGATTTGGCTACCGCGTCTTCCGGCTGGCCAAGGGCGGGCCCTCAGCCGACGTGGTCGGACAGGCGATCCTCGGCGTCCTGCTACTGGGTCTGGCCGCGGGGGCCGCCGCCGGATATGGGTGGGCCCAGATCGCGGCTCTCGGTTTACGCGGCCCTGTTCGGAGTGCTCGTGATGCCGGTATGGGTGCTGGCGGTGCTGATCCCGCTCCCGCCGGGCCCCATCGACTACGCCTTCACCGGCGCCTATTGGGCGACCCTCATCGTGATCGGGGTCGCCTCCATCGCGGCCTAAGAAGCGATCAGGCCCCAGTCGCTCAGCCTGCGGGTCAGCTCCGGAGCGGTCGTCTGGTAGAGCAGGGCGAGCGACATGAGGTCGTCCTCCCTGATCGTCAGGACCCGGCCGTTGAAGTCACCACGCTGGATCTGGATCGAGGATGTGAATCGGTTCAGGGGGTCGCGGATCCTCCTCCGGCACCTTCTCGAGGCCGGCGAGGTCGAGGATGACCCGGGTGCGCTCGGGGATCTGAGCGGCGACCTTCAGGCCGTCGTCGTCGGGCAGGATCTCGGAGACCGGAACGCTGTAGAAATCGGCCAGCTCGTGGAGGCGGGTGACCGTCACGTTGCGGTCCCCCCGCTCGTAGGCGCCCACGACGGCGGCCTTCCAGCGCCCGCTCGAGGTCTGCTGGACGTCCTGGAGGGACATCCCCTTCTGCTGCCGGATGTTCCGGAGCCGGTTGCCCAGCTCCCGGGCGTAGATATCGGTCGTCATATGGTGTCCTTTCGCATTCGTCCCAAGCCCCGGACCTGGGCCCTCCCCACGGAGGCACCGTCACGGTCCGCTTTCGTTTCATGGTTCTAATACCCACTTTCGCCGCGAAGCGTAACCGTTCCTGCTTGGATTGGCTACTTTACGCGTTCGGCCCGAAAAGGCCCCCTGGCCCCCGTAGAATCGGGGCATGCGTCCCATCTGGAAGGGGGCCGTTTCCTTCGGCCTCATCAGCATCCCCGTACGGCTCTATTCGGCCGTCCAGGAGAAGAGCCTCAAGTTCCACATGCTCCACGAGGAGGACGGGGGCCGGATCAAGTATCAGCGGGTCTGCGGCACCTGTGGCAAGGAAGTGAGCTGGGACGACATCGTCAAGGGCTTCGAATTCGAGAAGGACCGCTACGTCCAGTTCACCGACGAAGAGCTCGCCTCCGTGGAGGTCGATTCGATCAAGGCGATCGACGTTGTGACCTTCGTCCCACTCGAGCAGATCGATCCGATCTACTTCAACAAGACCTATTACGTCGCTCCCGAGCCCACCGGCATCAAGGCTTACAAGCTCCTCGCCGAAGCGCTCGAGGCGGAGGGCCAGGTCGGCATCGCAAAGGTCGCGCTCCGCGAGAAGGAGCATCTCGCCACGATCCGGCTAAAGGGCGATGTGTTCGTGCTCGAAACGATGTATTGGCCGGACGAGATCCGAGAGCCGGAGTTCGAGGAGCTCGATCGCAGCGTCGAAGTGCGCGACACGGAAGTGAAGATGGCGCGACAGCTCATCCAACAACTTTCCGACGAGTTCAAACCGGAAGAGTTCAAAGACGATTACCGCGAAGGGCTGCAAGAGCTCGCCGACAAGAAGATCGCGGGCCAGGAAGTCACCATCGCTGCGGCCCCCGAAGAAGAACCGACGAAGGTCGTCGACCTGATGGAGGCCCTCAAGGCCAGCGTCGACGAGGCAAAGAAGCGTAAGGAGTCAAGCGGCGCCGAGACTAAGAAGAAGTCCACCCGCCGCAAGGCCTCAGCGGGTTAGGCGCGGCGCCACTTTGGACACGGTAACCATCCAGATCCCGGCTTCGCCGGAATACGTTGGGGTCGTCCGGCTCGTGGCCGCGGGCCTCGCCACCCGGCTGCGCTTCACCCTCGAGGACATCGAAGACCTGAAGATCGCGGTCGACGAGCTCTGCGCCTACATGACGGGGTCCCAGGGCCGTGAAGGAACGCTCCGGATCACCTTCCAGGTCACCAACGACCGCATCGAGATCAGCGGTGCCGGAGACTTCCTGCCCGGGCAGAAGATCAGGGTCGATCTGACCGAGTTCTCGCGCATGATCCTCGACACGGTCGCCGACGCCGCATCGCTCGAGCAACAGGACGGAGTGCCGACGTTCTCTCTGTCCAAGAGCAGAGGACGCGGGGCGGGCTGGGCCGGACCGCAGAACAATGAAGGACGACACCGCGCTCGATCGCGCCGAGGTCAAAGAGCTTTTCAAGATCTACCAAGCCGCTACCGACGAGGACGACCGCGCTCAGCATCGGGAACGTCTTGTCGAGCAATACATCGGCCTGGTCGAGTTCCTGGCGCGTCGCTTCCGCAACCGCGGGGAGCCGCTCGAAGATCTCATCCAGGTCGGAACCATCGGCTTGCTGAAAGCGATCGACCGATTCGACCTGACGCGCGAGGTGGAGTTCTCGACTTACGCCACTCCGACGATCGTCGGCGAGCTCAAACGTCACTTCCGCGACAAGGGTTGGGCCGTCCGGGTACCGCGTCGTTTGCAAGAGCTCCATCTCGAGTTGGGCAAAGTCGTAAGCGCTCTGGGTCACGAGCTCGGCCGTTCGCCGACCGTTGAAGAGATCGCCAAGTCTGCAGGCACGACCGAGGAGAACGTGCTCGAAGGCCTCGAGATCGCACACGCCTACAACTTCACGTCGCTGGATGCGCCGATGGGGTCGGACGACCCCGACTCGTCAACGTTCGTGGATCAGCTGGGCGGCGAAGACGAGCAACTCGAAACGCTGGAGAACCGGGCATCGCTTGCGCCCGAGCTCTCCAAGCTCCCCGAACGAGAGCAGACGATCCTGTACCTGCGCTTCTTCAAGGGTCAGACTCAATCGGAGATCGCCGACAAGCTCGGGATCTCGCAGATGCACGTGTCACGTCTGCTGAGCAGGACCCTGGCCAAGCTGAGAGAGGCACTAGAGGAGCCATGAGCAAACAAGGCGTGGTGATCGGGGGGCTCACCACGCTGGTTCTGGCAGCGAGTTGCTCGCTCCAGCCCGTCGCCCTCGAACGCGAACGGCCCCTCCCCCAACGCACCACCGTGACGGCGGCCGATGGCGAGTTGCTCACCCGGCTCTTCCGCCAGAATCGCAAGTCGATCCGGGTGGGAGCCCTCCCGCAGGTGACGATCGATGCCGTGATCGCGGCAGAGGATGCCAGGTTCTTCGAGCACAAGGGCTACGACCTGCGCGCGATCACGCGTGCGGCCATCGTCAACGTCCGCGAGGGCCGCGTCGTGCAAGGGGGCAGCACCATCACCCAGCAACTCGTCAAGAACGTCTACTTCGACGACCCTCCCCGCACATTCAGACGCAAGGCACGTGAGCTGCGCCTGGCGATCGAGCTCGAGAAGACGCTCACGAAAGCAGAGATCCTCGAGCGCTACCTCAACACCGTCTACTTCGGAGAAGGGGCTTACGGCATCGGAGCGGCGGCCGAGAACTACTTCGGACACTCCGCAGGGCATCTTGATCTGGTCGAGAGCGCGTTGCTGGCCGGACTGATCCGATCCCCGTCCAGGGACAATCCGCGCATCGATCGGGGCCGCGCACGCGCCCGGCGGAACTGGGTCATCAACCGCATGCTCGAGCTCGACATGGTCGACGAGATCAGAGCGCGGCGCGCCAGGGCCGCTCCCCTCGGCCATCTCGGCGTCGCGCCCCCGCAAACGCTCCGCCAGCCTTATTTCGTCGAGGCAGTCAAGAGGGAATTGCTGAGCGAAAGACGCCTGGGGGCGAGCCCGGGCTCGCGCGCGAACGCGATCTGGAAGGGCGGTCTGCGCATCGAGACGACACTCGATCTCGATCTCCAACGGGCGGCCGAGCGATCGATCGGCCGGATCTTGAACCAACCGGGCGACCCATCCGCCGCTCTAGTCGCGATCAAACCGCGCACCGGCGAGATCGTGGCGATGGTGGGCGGCGACGATTGGAACGCATCCCAGGTGAACCTAGCGCTGGGCACGAGCGGTGGAGGTTCCGGACGTCAACCGGGGTCGTCATTCAAGCCCATCGTTGCCGCGGCCGCGATGCAGATCGGGATCACCCTCGAGACGGAGTATCAGTCCGGCTCCTTCCTGTACACGATGAATGATGACTCCACGTGGGTTGTGAAGAGCGGGTATCAAGGCAAGATCAGCCTGGGCGATGCGATGGTCAACTCGGTCAACGGGGTTTACGGTCGTCTGGGCCTGGTCGTCGGCGCGTCGCAAGTTGCGTCTCAAGCACAGCTCATGGGGGTGAGGGCCGAGCTTCCGTTCGTGCCTTCGATCGCGCTCGGGTCGGCGGAGGTGAGCGTGCTCGACATGGCTGCCGCTTATGCCACCATCGCCAACGGCGGCACCGCGATCGAACCCACGACGATCGGTTCGGTGCGATTCCCAGACGGCGAGGAGATCCAACCCGAGCAGGACGTGATCGGGGGAGTCCTCACTCCCGGAAACAGTTACCTCCTGACGAAAGCACTGCAGCGGGTCGTGATGGAGGGAACCGGGACGTCGGCTTACTTCGGGCGACCGGTGGCGGGGAAGACCGGGACGAGCAACGACTACGCCGACGCATGGTTCGTTGGGTACACGCCACAACTCGTCACGGCCGTGTGGGTGGGATACCCGCAGGGGCGGGTCCCGATGACTTCGGTTCATGGCGGCACGGTCGTGGGCGGGACCCTTCCGGCGTACATCTGGAGAGACTTCATGGCGACCGCGCACCGAGGCCTTCCGGTGGAGACCTTCGAGCTCCCTCGCGGCTCCCTCGTTACCGTGCACATCGATCCAAAGAGCAAGCTGCTGAGCGCGCCATGGTGCAAGAGCGTGACCGTGAGGATGCTGCGCGACGTCGTGCCGACCGAGCAATGCCCCTTCCCCAAGCCCAAGCCGCCACCCGGCTCCAAGAAAGACAAGAAGAAAGACGATGACAAAGGTCGCGAGCAGAAGGGTCGCGACGAGCGCGGCGACAAGAGCGACAAGGACGAGGACAAGGAACCCCGGCCTCCGCCGCCCCCACCGCCACCAGAGCCGGAGCCCGAGCCCAGCTCGGAACCGAGTCCGATAGAAGAGTAGGGCGCCGGCGAGGAACGTTGCCGGGAATTTGCGGCGCGAAAAGCAAGCGTCGCAAGGCCGCAGGGAGTCGCCCGCACTGGACGTGCGGGCGCGACTGAGAACGCCGCGAGGCGCAGTCTTTTCGCCCGCAAAACCCCGCGTATGTTTCTCGCCGGCGCCCTTAACCGCGGCCCGAGACCGGGACGCGGAGCTCGACCCTCGTTCCTCCATCCGACGTGATCCGGAAGGAGCCTCCGAGCTCGCCGATCAGCGTCCTCACGATCTGAAGTCCGAGCCGCGTGCCCTCCGGGCCTCCGGACGGCATCCCGACCCCGTCATCGCGCACCACGACCTGCACCTGCCCGTCGGCCCGGCTCAGTTCGATCGCGATCGTCCCCGGCTCCCCCGTCGGGAATGCATGCTCCATGGCGTTCTGAACGAGCTCAGTCACTGACACGGCCAGAGGGGTTGCCAGGTCTGCACCCAACGGTCCCGTCTTGCCGTCGACTTTGATTTCGACGTTGGGCTGGGGTAGCACCAAGCCGTCACCCACCATGCGCGAGATCCGTCTCGCAACGTCGCCGAACTCCGCAACGTCGGACGGCGCCGCGGACAGGGTCTCGTGGACGAGCGCGATGGACCCGATGCGCAGAACGCTCTCCTGCAGCGCTGCCTTGATCTCATGGGAACCGGCGCGGCGGGCTTGGAGTCTCAACAGGCTCGCGATCGTCTGGAGATTGTTCTTGACCCGATGATGGATCTCACGGATCGTTGCGTCCTTTACCGAGATCACTCGCTCACGTTGACGGAGCTCGCTGATGTCACGCGACAAGACGATCGCACCCGTCGCGCCGACCCCCTCCGTCAAAGGCATCACGCGCAGAAGGATGTGAGCATCACCGCGGACAAGCTCTCCGTCGCGCAGGCTTCCCACCGTGATCGCCTCCCGGATCGGCGTCCCTCCCATGCCGAGCTCGTCGAACGTGCGGCCGAGGATGTTGTGCTTGATTCCCAGTCTGTGGAACGACGACAGTGAGTTGGGAGATGCCCATTCGATCGCGCCCGCTTCGTCCAGGATGCAGAGTCCCTCGCCGACGCGCGGCCACTCTCCCGGAGGAGTGTTCCGGAACGGGAAGATCCCCTTTTCCACCATGATGGAGACGCGGTCTCCCGCGTCGAGATACACCTGCTCGAGGCGCCCGGGCCGGCGACTCGTCGCAGGACTCCCTTCTTTGGTGACCACGCCGATGACGTTGCCCCGGAAATGAACCGGGACCGCGTCCATCCGGATCTGGATGCCGTCGACGAGGACCGGGTCGTCCTGTTGCCAGATCCGCTCCTCCCGGAAGGCGCGCTCGACGATCGGCTGCTCGGGTTGCGTGACGCGCGTTCCGACGAGGTCGTGGGGATAGAGCGTTTGCGAGGTCAGGGGCCGGAGTTGGGCGCAGATCTGGAAGGCATCGCCCTCGGTGACCCTGACGTAAAGGAGCAGATCGGAGAACGAGAGGTCGGCCAGCACCTGCCACGAGGAGCACAGGGATCTCAGGTGCTCGGCCTGCTCCCTCGTCAACTCCGACACGGCCATGATGCGATCGGCAAGAGTCGGCATACCGTCATCGTAAGAGCCGCCTAGACTCCCGCCGTGCGGATAGCGATAGTCGCCGACATACACGGGAACCTGCTGGCTCTCGATGCCGTGATGACCGATCTCGAGTCCCAGGCAC
This sequence comes from uncultured Actinomycetes bacterium, assembly GCA_963786155.1. GTDB lineage: Bacteria > Actinomycetota > CADDZG01 > CADDZG01 > WHSQ01 > CAWAXW01. Next base: position 2,301,627 of record CAWAXW010000006.1, read on the forward strand.
CGGACGAGGTGTGGTGCGGTGGTGACATCGGGTGGGGTGGCCCTTGGGCATCCGAGTGCATCGCGCAGGTGCGCGAGGCCGGATGGGTGGCCATCAAAGGCAACACCGACGTATGGATCACCGGCGACCCCCAAACGATCGACGACGCCGACGACCGAGAGCGCCTGCGCGACGTGGCCCGGGCGCACGCCATCGACAAGGAGGCAGCCACCTGGCTGATCAATCTCCCCTTGGGCCATCACGGGGCGGGTTCGGTCCTGCTGGTCCACGGGACGCCGACCTCTCCGTTCCAGGCTCCCCAACCCGACGCGCCGGCCGGCGAGTTCGAGCCCTACGTTGGCCGGGCCAACGTCGTGGTCTACGCCCACATCCACATCGCCTTCAGCCGCCGGCTCGCGGACGGCACGATCGTCTGCAATCCCGGCTCGGTCGGGATGCCGAAGGATGGCCCGACGGCCTCCTATCTGGTCCTGGATCTGGCGGGGGCCGAGATCACGATGCGGCACCGCAGGGTCGAATTCGATAGACGGGCGGGCGTGGCCCAGGCCCGGGCGCTTGGCGGGCCGATCGAGCGGATCTTCACCGAGAACGTCCCCATCTAGCCGTGGCCAAGACCTATTCGGTCGAGGAGGCGAACGCGCTGCTCCCCTACCTCGCCCCGACGCTCGTCGAGTTGAGGGAGAAGTTCGAGGAAGCCGCCCGGATCAAGCGGGCGATCCCCCAGGCGGCCCAGGGGAACGGGCATTCGGAGGAGAGGGATGCCTGGGCCCGCACGCTGGCCCGGGTGGACGAGTTGGTCGAGCGGCTGAACGAATGGGAGATCGAGCTGAGAGACATCTCCACGGGCCTGGTGGACTTCCCGGCCGTGATCCAGGGCGAGGAGGCCTACCTCTGCTGGCGCCTCGGAGAGCCCGAAGTGGGCCACTGGCATCGCCCCGAGACGGGGTTCGGGGGCCGCCAACCCATTTAGGCCGTCTGACCTGGGCTTGTGTCGCTTTCCCGACTCTGACCGAAGCTCAAGGAAAGGCCGATTCAGGCCGATTCTGTAGGTGTCCAACGAAAAGGCAAACCTGCGGCGACGCAGGGACGCAAAGCAAGGGGCCCCCGGCGGGGCAGCCCGGCTACCGAACTGGGAGGAAGAGATGTCGGTCAAGCGGAAGATCGCCAAGGCTATGGCGACCCTCCTGCTCGGCGTCGTCATCGCCGGCAACGCAGCACCGACGGCGAGCTTCGCCGAATCCGGAGACAACCCGTGCTACAAGCACAAGTCCACCGAGCGTTCCTTCGTTTCGAAGATGAACAAGGCTCGCAACAGCGCGGGCAAGAGCAACCTGAGCCTCGACCCAGAGCTCTCCAAAGCTGCGAAGAAGCACACCTTCGAGATGGTGAAGAAGGACCTGCTTCACCACACGCCCTCGGATCAGCTACAGAAGCGCATCACCAAGTGGTCGACGCTGGGCGAGAACGTCGGCTTCGGCGGGGATGTCGACTCGTTGCACAAGGCCTTCATGAACTCCCCCGCCCACAAAGCCAACATCCTGTTCTCTTCTTTCAAGCACGTCGGTGTCGGAGTGGTGAAGAAGGACGACCTCATGTGGGTCACGGTCATCTTCGAAGCAGCCGTAGACCCCGGCACGACCCTCAAGATGCCCAAGTGCTAATGACGGCGGGCTAACGACCTTCGAACTTGGGAGGGCGTTTCTCGGAGAGGGCTCTCAGCCCTTCCTGTAGGTCGCTGCTGTTGTAGGCCTCAACGACCAAGGCATCTATCGCAGCTTCATCGGACTCGGAACCATGGCCCGCGGTCCGATCGACAACGGCTTGGATGGCCTTCTTCGATCCCTGCACGGACAAGGGAGCCAGCTCCGAGAGCTCGCCGGCCCATGCGTTGGCTTGCTCGAGCACCTGCTCTTTGGGGACGAGCTCCTCCACCAAGCCCATCTCCAGTGCTTCGGATGCCGAGTAGGCGCGCCCCGTCATGAGGATCTTCTTGGCGCGACTCTGTCCGACGAGCAGCACCAGGCGACGGATGTTGCCGTAGTTCACGAGGATCCCCAGCTTGGCCGCGGGGATGCCGAGCTTGGCATCGTCTGCTGCGATCCGGAAGTCGCATGCCGTTGCCAGCTGAAGGCCTCCTCCGAGAGCGACGCCATGTATCGCCGCGATCGTCGGCAGCCGGTAGCGCCCAACGGCTTCGAGCATCCTCTCGAAGGCGGGCACGAAGTCGATCCCGCCGGGCCCGGATATGGCCGCGAAGTCTGCGCCCGCGCAGAATGTCTTCCCACGGCCCCGGATGATCAGGGCGCGAGCCTCGCCCTCACCATCGATCGATGCGAGGGCGTCCACGATCTCGTCGCACATCCCGATATCGAGCGCGTTGCGCAACTCGGGACGGTTGAGCACCAGCGTCGCGATGCTGCCGGCACTCTCTACTTCGACGCGAGGCACTATTCGATGACTGCTATGACGTCGCCTTCTTGGACGACGCCCCCTTCGGCAACGTTGAGCTCCGAGACCGAGCCGCCGGACGTCGCTTCGACGGGGATCTCCATCTTCATCGACTCCAGGATGCAGATCGTGTCGCCTTCCGCCACCGTGTCGCCTACGTTCACGAGAACTTTCCAGACGTTTGCCACCATCTCGGCGAGCACCTCTTCACTCATGCCTGCTCGAATCCGCCTCGGTCGGGAGGGTCGGGCAGGCTCAGAAGCCTGCGTGCGACCTCGGGACTTGCCACCTGGCGTCCCGACAGCTCGATCAAAGATGCCGCGGCCTCAACGAGGTCGCCGTTCGATTTCGCCATCTCGCCGTTGGGCATGTAGAAGTTGTCCTCCAACCCAACCCTGACGTTGCCTCCCAAAGACACCGCCGCGGCGACCAACTCCCACTGCTTGCGGCTGATCCCGATCACTTCCCAGGTGCTCGGCTGCGGAAGAAGACTCGCCATGTGCGCCAGCGTTCGTGCTTCCGGTGGCGCCCCGCCGAGGACGCCGAGGATGAGCGAGAACTGAATCGGCAACTCGATCAGACCCATGTCGAGCAGAGGGGCAACGTTGCCGATGTGACCAGTGTCGAAGCACTCGCACTCGGGTTTCACGCCGACGGAATTCATCTCACCCAACAGGAAAGTGATGTCCTCGAATGGGTTCGCAAAGACCATGTCGAACACGAGTGCCTTGCGCGACGCGGAGTACTTGGCGTAGTTCATGGAACCCATGTTGAGTGCACCGAGTTCCGGCTTCAGAGCCTTGATCTGGTGGACTCGTTCCTGGATCGGTATCCCAACGGCCCCCGTCGAGTAGTTGATGATGATGTCGGGGACTTCGGCAAGGATCGCCTGGGTTATGTCGCGGTACTCCTCGACCCTGAAGCTCGGCTTGCCGTCGGGATAGCGGGCATGGATGTGAACGACCGAAGCTCCGGCTTCGTAGGCGCGTTTGGCCTCGGCCGCGTACTCCTCGGGCGTGTAGGGGATACCCGGGCACTGATCCCGGTTGGCGGCGACTCCGCTCAGGGCGCAAGTGACGACGCAAGGGTCCATGAGGGCCGAAGGTTATAGCCTCCCGCTGATGTCGGTCACAGTGGTGTCCCATCCGCTTGCAGAGCACCTGCTGATGGCCCTGCGCGACGCCGACACTCCCCCGGCCGTGTTCCGGGCGCTGACCAAACGTCTGACCACCGTGTTGATGGTCGAGGCTACGGCCGACCTGGCGACGCGACCCGCAACTGTGCGAACACCTTTGGAGGAAGCGACGGGCCGGAAATTGGGGGGGCCGATCGTGGCGGTGCCCATCCTGCGGGCAGGGTTGGGAATGCTCGATTCCGTGGTCGAGCTGTTCCCGGAAGTGCGGGTCGGTTACCTCGGACTCGAGCGCGACGAAGCCACGTTCCAGCCGTCGGAGTACTACGCCAAGCTCCCCCGCCTCGATGACGCGGCTACATTCGTGCTCGACCCGATGCTCGCGACCGGAGGATCCACGGGCGCGGCACTCGAGTCGGTCAAGAAAGCCGGGGCCACGTGGGTGCGAATGGTCTCGATCGTGAGCGCCCCCGAGGGGATCAAAGCGCTAGAGGCTTCGCACCCCGACGTGGACATCTTCACGGCCTCGATCGACAGGGAGCTGAACGACTCGGCCTACATCCTGCCGGGCCTGGGCGACTTCGGAGACCGCCTCTTCGGCACCCTCCCTTAGCCCGTCAGCCCTCCACGGGGCGGAGGTCTTCGGCTTTGCCCATCAGTACCAGCACGTCTCCGGCTTCGACCTTGAAGGACCTCGGAGGGTTCGTCAGGACCTCTCCGTCGGTGCGCTTGACCACGAGAGTCATCGCGTTGCCCATGGCGTCGAGCGTGCGGCCAACGAGATCGGAGTCCGGATCGATCTCGACCTCCTCGAGTCGCAAGCCGGAAGCTTCCTTACCCACTTCGAAGTAGTCGAGGACGCGAGGCCGCGCGGCCTGCATGGCCATGTGCCTGCCGCTCGTAACGTAGGGCGAAATCACCCGATCGGCGCCGGCGCGATAGAGCCGTTCGGCCGAAGCGACCTCGGATGCGCGCGCGACAATGAAGATGTTCGGGTTGAGCGATCGGGCGGCAAGGGTGATGAAGACGTTGGCGGCATCGCTGTCGACCGCGCAGATCAGCGTCTTTGCTCGTTCGAGACCGGCGTCCGTGAGAACGGGTTCGGACGTGGGATCGCCGATCAGGTGCAGCACACCGTCCAGTGTCATCCGCTCCTCGAGCTCTTCGAGCACGTCGATCACCACGAACGGGACGCCTTCAGCCTCCAGCTCTCGAGCCACGGTCCGGCCGACGCGTCCATAGGCACAGACGATGAAGTGACCCTTCAGATCGTCGATCTGTTTCTTCAACCTGCGCCTCCTACGTCTCTCGCCGAGTCCGCCTTCGGATATCGCCGTTGCAGCAAGCGTCAAAGTGATCACGACCAACGCGACCCCCAAGAGCAGCAAAGTCAGGGTTATGAATTGTCCCGACGTGTCGAGAGGATGCGGGCTGCCCAGTCCCACTGTGGTCAGGGTCTGCACCGTCATGTAGAACGCATCGAGGAAGGACCAGCCCTCGACGATTATGAACGCGGCGGTACCGTAGATGATCGTGGCGCCAAGCAGCAAGGCCGGCCACGTCAAACGCGCCCAGGGGTTGGGTGGCTCTCGTCGTTCCAAACGTCACACCGGGAGGACGCCGTGCTTACGCCAGGGCCGCTCGACCTTCTTCGAAGCTGCATGCGCCAGGCCTCGTGCGAGCACAGTGCGCGTGTCGGCCGGGTCGATCACATCGTCGATGAAGGACCAGCCCGCGGCGATGTACGGCGAGATCTGATCGCGGATCACGCTCACCATGTTGTTACGAGCCTCGTCACGCTCCTCCTCCGGCATCGCCTCGATCTGCTTGCGAAAGATGATGTTGACGGCCCCCTCGGGGCCCATCACCGAGATCTCCGCCGTCGGCCACCCCACTATGAGATCGGGCTCGTAAGCCCGGCCGTTCATGACGTAATACCCGGCTCCGTATCCCTTACGCAGGACCACGGTCATCTTCGGAACCGTCGCCTCGGCCACGGCAAACAGCATCTTGGCGCCGTGGCGGATGATGCCTTGCTTCTCCACCGCGCTTCCCACGAGGAAGCCGGGGCAATCCATGAGGAAAACAAGTGGGATGTTGAACGCATCGCAGAGCCAGACGAACCGGGCCGCCTTGTCGGCGCCGTTGACGTCGAGAGCTCCACCCAGGAACTTCGGCTGGTTGGCAACGATGCCGGCGGGACGCCCCCCGAACCGAGCGAAGCCCGTAACGACGTTCCGAGCCCAGTCCGGCTTCATAGGGAAGAACTCGCCGTCGTCGGTTATCGCGGCGATGACTTTGTACATGTCGTAGGCCTGGCGCGGGTTGGCGGGGACGATGTCGTGAAGATCGTCGGCCTTGCGATCGATGGGATCGGAAACCTCGACCACGGGAGGCGGCTCCAGGTTCGATGATGGAAAGAAAGACAGATAGCCGCGTATTGCGTCGAGGCACGCCTGGTCGTCGGCGACCTCCAGGTCGGCGACCCCCGAGATCTTGCAGTGGATCTTGGAGCCGCCCATGTCCTCGGCGCTGACGTCCTCACCGACCGCGGCCTTCACGAGGTGAGGGCCGGCAAGAGCCATGTTCGAGGTTCCCTTGACCATCGGAACGAAGTCGGCCAATCCTGGGATGTAAGCGGTGCCGGCCGCACCCGGCCCCATCATCGCGGCCACCTGCGGGATCACGCCGCTCATGATGACTTGCTCGCGGAAGAGGTCGCCGGTGCGCGCGAACATCGATCCCGTCGCTTCCTGGATGCGCGCGCCGGCCGAGTCGATCAGCCACACGAGTGGTATCCGCTCACGCAGCGCCAGCTCGCGCATGCGCGAGGACTTGAGCTCGGTGACCATCCCCATCGACCCGGCCATGACCGTGAAGTCGTAAGCGATCACCGCGGCTCGTCGGCCGTCGATGGTCCCGATCCCTGTGACGACACCGTCTGCCGGAGTGAATTTCCCCTGCATCGCGGGCGACTGGCTCTGGTGGTGGGCGAGCAGCCCGTACTCGAGCAGGCTCCCCTCGTCGAACAGGAGGTCCAATCGCTCCCGCACGGTCAGCTTGTTCTGATCGTGCTGGCGCTTGATCCTGTCGGCGCCGCCCATGCCGCGGTGCTTGTCCTTCTTGTCTTCGAGCGTCGATGCGTGGCCGCGCATGTCGGGGCCCTCGTAGGTGTAGGCGATCGCGGCCCGCTCGGGTGCGTCCGCCTTCGGCGCGTCGGACATGTCCACCTCCAAGGCCCTTCGCCGGAGCCTGACGCTCCGATGCCTTCCCGGGCCGAAGAGCCCAGGCTACTCGCGACCTCGGGAACAACTGAGTGCCGGGCCAGCGTCAAAGGGACACCTGTCTAGAGGAGGTCGCAGCCATGACACACCGTTCAACGCCCGTCCGGATACTCGCGGTCGTCCTGGTGATGACTGCCCTCGGCATCCTCGGGGCCTGCAGCAACGACGATGGCGACTCCGCAATGAGGGCCGACTCCGCTGGTTCGGGCGGCGACGGAGGCCAAACGGGCGGCGGCGCGGGCGGGGATGCTTATAACCGAGTCGCCGTGTCCAGTGACGACGTCGGCTTCGCACAAGGCGAGGAGGGAGTCGCGGTCGGCGCCCCGCAACAGACGATCGAGGCCCCGACGCTCGACTCACAAGTGATCAAGACCGGATATCTCCAGATCGACATCCCCAAGGACAAGGTGAACGAAGCGATGGGCGACGCAACGGTGCTAGCGAGCCGCTTCGGGGGTTTCGTGGTCGCGTCGTCGGTGCAGGAGACCGGTGGCACGGTGACGATCCGAGTGCCGTCCGCTCGCTTCGAGGAAACGTTGACCGCGATCGGCGACCTTGGAGAGGTCACCGGCCAAGAGATCTCGGGCGAGGACGTCGCGGCAACCGTGATCGACCTCGAGGCACGGCTTCGGCACGCCACTGCACAAGAGGCCGTGATGGTGCGTCTGATGGACAGCGCCACGACCGTCGAGGACACGATCCGGGTCCAGCGCGAGCTCGAAGGCATCCAGCTGCAGATAGAGAAGCTGCGAGGCCAGCTCCGTTACCTCGACGACCAGACTTCATTCAGCACGATCTCGATGAGCTTCACCGAATTGGGCGCGCCGGTCCCCAATGAGCCGACTGCGATCGCACGAGCATGGGATGTCGCCGTGCAGACGGTGGAAGCGATCGCAAGTGGCACGATGATCGGGCTCGCCTTCGCCGTGCCCGTGACCATGGTGCTGGCGCTTCTGTATCTGGTCCTAAGGCCCGTGATCAGGCGAGTGAAAGCCGACGCAGCCGGGTGGTCCGAAGCGCCTTAGGGGCCCCATCAGGCAACATTGAGGGGTGTTCTGGCGGCGAAAAGACTGCGCCTCGCGGCGTTCTCAGTCGCGCACGCACTTCCAGTGCGCACGCTCCCTGCGGCCTTGCGACGCTTGCTTTTCACTCCCCAGAACACGCAAACGTCACCTGATGGGGCCCTAGCGGCCTTTCCATTCTGGTTTGCGTTTCTGGAGGAATGCGGTGACGCCTTCGACGGTGTCTTCGGATTGCAGACAGACGGTGAGCATCCCGGCGAGGTAGTCGAGTGAATCGTCGAACGACATGTCTTCGGCTCTATAGAACGAGCGCTTACCCATCGCCGCGATCAGTGGGCTCTTGGAGAGCAGGCTCTGGACGAGCTCGTCGACCGCCGTGTCGAGCTCGGCCCCCGGCACGACTCGGTTGACGATCCCGTAGCGCATCGCTTCGTCGGACTGCATGCGCCGGCCCGTGAGCATCAACTCGAGCGCGAGCTTGCGCGGGACGTCACGCTGGATAACAGCCGTGATCATGAAAGGCCAGAGACCCAGGTTGATCTCGGGCGTGCCTAACTCGGCATGGTCCGCGCAGACCACGAGGTCGCAGGCGAGCATGAGCCCGAAGCCCCCGGCGAGCGCGTGGCCGTTGACGCGCGCCACGATCGGCAATCGTGACAGCCGCATCTGTCTGAAGAGGTCTCCGACCTCGGCCCGGCCGAAGTGTTGGGCCACAGCCCCGTCGTCCGTCATCCCGCTCAGATCGCCGCCGGCGCAGAACGCTCTCTCGCCCGAGCCGGTCAGGACCACGACCCCGATTTCATCGTCGGCCTCGGCTTGGCTCAGGCTTTCGGTCAAACCCTTGATCACATCGGGGCTCAGCGCGTTGCGCCGGTCCTCGCGATCGATCGTTATGCGGGCGGCGCCCCCAGAAGCCTCGTAGAGGACGGCTCCGCTCAAACCTGGCGGGAGCGCAAGACGTCGAGCACGGCACGGGCGTCGTCGTCTTCGACGCGCGCCGGTTCTTCGCCCGGCTTCTGCGCGGGGCCGAACGCCCGGCGGAGGTTCTCTTCGGCGCGCTCCAGGGCCTCCTCGGAACCCTTCATCTTGATCCTCAGGTCCGTTTCGCGCTTCTTGGCGGCTTCGAGCTCGTCCTCCAGCTCCGCCATTCGTGCCCTTATCTGAGCCGACTCGGCGGCGAAGGCCTCGACCTGGGCCGAGCGGAGGCCGTCGTCACGAGCGACCTCGAGCAGGCGATCGACCACGGCCCTGCCGATCTCGTCATAGGTCAGCCGACCGCTCCGGCGAGCCGCCCGGCTAGGGAGCATCGACTCGGCGTCCTCGAGCGTGACCGGTTCGGTCGAGAGGATCGCCACGATCGTGTCCCGGCCCCGGCGGCCGCGCTGGACGACGTCGATCCTCTTGAGATCCTCGAGAAGCTTGATGGCCTCAGCGCTGCGGACCGAATTCAGTCCGGCCTCGGACGCGACCTGACGCAACTTGCCTTCAAAGGTTTGGTCAACCGCAGAGCTATTGAGGCCGTCGAGAAGACGATTGGCTAACTCGTGCAGATTGGTTCGCGCCATCGCCGCACTTCCTAGGGCTAGATCGAGCGGTTGATCACCCGAATCCTAATCCCGCAGCCCGACTGGGTTCAATCAGAATTGGAGTTACAGAACCTCGAGGCGGCCGGCGAGGGCTCGGATGGCTCCTTGGGGGAAGCGGCGGTGCCCGCCCAGGGTCACGAGATGGGGCAGCTTGCCGTCCTTGGCCCACCGGGCCACGGTCTTGGGCGATACACGCAGGATCCTGGCGACCTCGCCACTCGTGATGTACCTCTCCTCCGAAATATCAGCCTTCTCAGCCATAACCACTTTTCAACCTCCAGGGTGTGTCGATCGTCACTTTAGGTATCGGCCGGGTAGCGCCGGACCTGAGCGCCAGAGCCGAAAAATCGGACGAACGTTCTAAACGGGCCGGAGAGGCTGGGCCTAGACCTCGCGGATGAGGGAGGAGATGCGGTCCCGGAGAGGCTCGGGGCAGGGGGCCGCCTGGCTCAGCCTGCCCTTGATCAGTGTCATGACCTCGACGTCCAGGCCGTGGCGCTCCAGGCAGGGCCCGCAGTCCTCGAGATGTTGCTCGATCTCGAGCCGCTGGGCCTCGGTGATTACCCCGATCTCGCCGTCGATGAGCACCTGGGCGAGCTCGAGGACCTCCTTACATCGAGGCTTCATCACACATGCTGGTCCCCGGACAAGATCATTCAGCTCCCCGCTTGGGTTCCTCGGTCACTTTAGCTGGCGAGGGCGGGCCTTTCACTATCCCGCGATCACGAGCTATGTCCCATAACCGCTTCTGGAGCGCCTTTCTTCCCCGGTGGAGCCGGGACATCACGGTCCCCATAGGCACGTCCATGATCTCGGCCATCTCGGCATAGCTGAACCCCTCGACGTCCGAGAGGACCACGGCGAGGCGGAACTGCTCGGGAAGGTCGTCGATCGCTTCGATGATGTCCGTATCGACCAGCCGGTCCAGGACGATCGTCTCGGGCGTTACCGCGAACTGCGGATCGTGGTCCTTGAGCTCTCGATACAGGTCGAACTCTTCGACATCGTCCGCGGGCACCTTGCGCGGCTCACGCTGGCGCTTTCGATAGACGTTGATGTAGGCGTTGGTCATGATCCGGAAGAGCCACGCCTTGAGGTTCGTTCCCGGCTCGAAGCGATCCCACGATCGGTACGCCCTCAGCATCGTCTCTTGCAGAAGGTCCTCGGCGTCGGCCGGATTGCGCGTGAGTCTGAGAGCTCCCCCATAGAGCGAGTCGAGAAGAGGCAACGCCTCGCGCTCGAAGCGTTCGCGATCGTCTTCACGCGTCCGGACTTTCGGGTCAGCCACCGCTCTTGCCCTTACCCAGTCGAGACAGCATCTCCGAATCGAACGTGTAGACGATCTCCTTGCGGGCGCGGTGCTCTTCGAGCGCGATATCGAGCATCTCGTTCATGAGAGCCCGAAAGGTCATCCCTGTAACCTCCCAGAGGTAGAAAGAGAATGAGCCGGGCACCGTGTTTATCTCCATGACCCAGGTCTGTCCCGACTCTTGATCGACGAACGAGTCGATCCGGGCCACCCCCGAAGCGCCGATCGCCGAGAATGCTTTGAGCGCATTCTCCTGCACCTGTTTCGTGAGCTCGTCGTCGATCGGAGCCGGGATCGTGCGATCCGACCCTGCCATCCCCGTCGACTTGCCCTTGTTCGAACGAAGGTACTTGTCTTCGAAGGAGAGGAATTGCTCCCACTTGGCCGGCTGCTCGCATACCGACACGCGCGGCTCTCGTCCCGCCCCTCCGAGAACCGAGCAGTTGACTTCCATGCACTCGTGCATCGAAGGCTCGACCAAGATCCTGTCGCCGTAGCGGCGCGCGACTTCGACGGCTTCCCGTAACCCCTCGCGATCCTGGGCTGCTGCGATCCCGATGCTGGAGCCTGCCCCGGCCGGCTTCACGAAAGCTGGGAACCCGATGGATCGCTCCGCGGCGTCGAGGGCACTCTCGGGATCACTGAGAAGGCGGTCGACGAGTATCAAGTGATGATCGATCACCGGAACACCCGCGGCCTTGAACGCGGACTTCATCATCACCTTGTCCATGCCGACGGCTGATGCCGTCACCCCCGATCCCGCGAACGGGACACCCGCCATCGCGAGCGCTCCCTGCAAGGTCCCGTCCTCTCCGTTGGTGCCGTGGATGGCTGGGAGCACAACGTCGAGGGGGATCGTCTCGGCCTTGCCGAAGCGGCCGGACGCGGGAACGTAGAGGCCTCCGTCGCCGGGAAGGAGATGCGCAACCCGGCCCACGGCCGCCCAGGTCTGGGCCTTGTACACCTCGAGATCGTGCAAGGCGGGTGAGGTGAGCCAGCTGCCCTCTTTCGTGACGTAGACGGGTACCACTTCGTGATCGATGAGTGCATCCATAGCCTGATGCGCGGTCACGATCGAGACGTCGTGCTCGACCGAGCGCCCTCCGAATATCACTCCGACCTTGAGCTTCGCCATAGTGTCGGCAGTCTAAGGGCCGGGTCCGACTACTCCCCGGGAACGGCCTGGCTCAGTACTGATCCGGGAGATCGTTCTCGAACAGCACGATGTCGCCTGGAGCGAGCCTCTTTCCCAACTCCACTTGCGCTTCCGCCAGTGAATCGACCACGACGATGTCGGTGCCGGTGCCGGCTCTCCGCGCACCCGCGACCAGCGCATCGCGGTTCGTACCTGCAACCACGATCAGCGTGTCGGCAACTTTCGCGGCCGCCGCTCCGAAATTCTCGTTGGCGTCCCGTTGCAACTCCCCGAGCTCGACCATCCCCGGGGAGACCACGACCTTTCGGCCCCCGGGCATGTCCCGAAGCACCTCGAGAGCCGCTTCGGCTCCGTCCGGATTGCTGTTGTAGGCATCGTCGATGACCGTGACTCCGCCGGTGCCTTCGATGATCTTGAGACGATGATCCGGCGGCGTGAGCTCGGCAAGCCTCGCGCGGATGTGCTCGGGTTCGACGTTGGCGGCCAGCGCGACGGCCGTCGCCGCGAGCACATGCCCAATCGCATAGCGACCAAGCAAGCGTGTCTTCACGTCACCCAGCGTGACCCCGCGAGCTTCGATCGTGAAAGAAGTCCCCGTGCGATCGATCGTGACCTCGCGAGCGGTGACGTCGGGTCGTCCACTCGCATCCAAGCCATAGCGCACGACCGCAACATGGTCGGTGGCGTCCGCAAGAGTCCGCACCTCGAGGTCGTCTGCGTTCATGACCGCGGTGCCGTCGCTCGGGAGACTCTGGATCAGCTCGTACTTGGCCCTGCGGATCGCGTCGAGCGAGCCGAACCGCTCGAGATGTGCCGGGCCGATCGAGGTCAGCACGCCGATGCTGGGCTCGACGAAGCGAGAGAGCTCGGCGATGTCACCCTCTCGGTAGGCGCCCATCTCGACGATGAATGATCGGTGGCCGCCGTCCAGCGACTCGTTGATCGTTCGGCAAACGCCGAGAGGCGTGTTGAACGATCCGGGAGTGGCGAGAGAGTGCTCTAGGGCGGCGGCGATGGCGAACTTCGTGGAGGTCTTCCCGAACGAGCCGGTGACGCCGATCACCAACGGCCGGATCTCTTGCAGCTTCCTCGTCGCGGCCCGTAAGTAGCGCCCGTTGATGGCGTTCTGGATCGGGGTCATGAGCACATCGGCGAACAGCAGCAATCGAGGAAGGAAAGCGAACGTGACGGCGGTCATCGCGGCCCACGTCACGACGTCGAAGGGCCAGCCTCCGGCCAGATGCGCGACTCCGGGCAGGACCAGGATCGCGACGACGTTGAGAACGGCGGCGGTGACCAAGAGCCGCCACGCGCGTCCCGTCATCACCAGGGGTTTCTTCTGGGGAGCGGCCGTGAGGAAACGGGCCCGGGCCGGATTCGCCTCGACCCAGCTCGAGAATCGATCCCGCTTGTAACCCTCGAGCTGGAAGATGTGCAACGCGCGACGCAGGCGGACGACCTGCAACGCGGTGAAGGCTGGTACGAGCACGTAGACGATCGTCCGCAGTACCCACGTGTAACCGGTGAATGGATCGTCGAAGTTCACGAGTCCTCCATCCCGAAGAAATGGCGAACGACGCGACAGAAACGGTCGGGTTCGTCGAGGTAGGCGAAGTGCCCGGCCCCCTCGAAGAGCACCAGCCCCGCGTCGGGGATCAACCGCTCCATGGTTCGAGCGTGTGCAACGGGAACGGAGTCATCTGCACTCCCCCATACGAGGAGAGTCGGCGCCTGCACGCGCTCGAGCAGATCAGTGAGGTCCTCGTTCACGACGCGCACGAGCGTCGGCCGCATCGGTCCCGCATCCTGATAGTCGCTCGACGCGATCGCGCGGTACAGGGCCCCTCGTAGCGCGCGGCCGGGGGGGCCGAGCTTCCCGATGAGCTTGCCGGCCCGCGACACGCCGCGCTTCGCCCTGACCTTCAACGACGGCGCGCTTCGCAGCCCGGACGAGCCGACGAGCACCAGCTTGTCCACCACTTCTGGATGCGTCGCCGCGAGAGACAGCGCCGTCTTTGCTCCATACGAGTGGCCGACGAACGAGGCCTTGTCGATCAGCTCCGCCTCGAGCAAGGCGAGAACGAAGGCGGCATAGTCCTCCGTGCCCCAGGCCTCCGGCGGAGCCGGGGACTCGCCGAACCCCGGCAGGTCGATAGAAATAACGGAGCGACCACGACCAAGGCAGTCGATGACGGGGCCCATGGATTCGATCCGGCCACCCCAGCCGTGCAGCACGACCACGGGCGGCCCGGCCCCCGCTCGGAGGACCCTGGTGGGGTGTCCGAGGAGCTCGATGCGGTCGAAAGTCCCGTTCATCCTTAGCTCGTTCTGCTCGTACGCATTTTGCGCAAACTCATTGCCCCTTTGCCGCACCAGCTATTGGATAGCCGCAAAGCCATCGAGAGAGACGGACATATGCCACGCATCATCTTCAGCGGCACCGAGCGGCTCCGCATGAATGCCATTCTGAAGGAGCTGGACCCCGCCACGCATGAATTCACGTCTCGGTTCGCCAATGTCCTGTCCTCGGAGGACTGGAACTTCGTTCAGAACTACGCACGTGCCGAGATGCGCGGCGCTCTCGAGATGGGTCTTCTGGCTCGCTCGGTGGCCGAAGTCGCTCGTCAACGAGGGATCGGAAGCGAGCAGGGCGTTTCGAGCTTCCTGGACTCGACCCCCTGGATGCGCAACTTCGGGGTGAGCGACGACGCCGACGAGAGATTCAAGATGATCGCCGACCTCGAATCCCCGCTGTTCGTGGCAGTGGACGCGCTCCTCCAACTTGCTCAAGATCGGATGTTCAACACGCTCGACGAGGAGTATGCCCGCCTCCTCGACGCGAGCACCGGATAGGGCCTAAGACCTACCGACGCCTCGGAGGCGTCCTCGATCTCCTGTGCAGACGCGCCTTCGGGTTCTTTCTGCGGCGCTCGGGTGAGGGAGCCGGCCGAGGCTTGGAGGCTTGAGCTTGCGCCACCGCCTTGACGATCTCGTCGGTTGCGGAAGTGTCGGTCTCGCCTGCTCCCAGTAACAACTGAAAAAGAACCGCCCGCTCGAATTCCTCGAGCGACGACGAGACCTTCTGGCGCGAACCCTGCGGCGTGTCCCACTCGGCCAGGATGCGCGCAGCATGGGCAACACCCACTCTGAGGGGGGTGTTGCCGACCTTTCCCTGCCAGATCATCTCTTCCGGTTCCACTCCACCCACCTTAACCGGGCGGAAATGAGGCTCAGTTCAGCACGAGGGATGCGGTAACGGTCTTGGGGGCCTTGATCAGGCCGGAGCGAGTGAAGGACTCGCTGGCAGCGTCGCCGAAGCGATAGCCGTCGGGGGGATGGATGGTGAGCGTGAACGCGTCGGGTCGTACCGTTGCCTGGGGATAAAGCGTGAAGCGGACCGAATCGTCGACGACGAAGTTCGCGATGTCGTAGATGAACACGACCTCGGTCGCGCGTCCAGCCCCGATACCCAGATCGAGAGAGACGAGCGGCCTTCCGCCCTCGTTCTTGGTGGCCGTCTCGATGGGTCCAGCAGGGGTCTCGACGGCGACGAGGTTCGCACCCTTCGGCAGCAGTATCCCGAGCGTCATCTGATTGTGCCCGGCCGGAAGCGTCCTACGTATCCCCGATCGAGTTAGGGGCGTATCGCGTGCTTCCGCACGATTGAAAAGGGTCGTCGTCGTCGTCACTTCGGCCGACCCATCGGATCGCACCAAGATCTCGGTTGCCAGCTCACGCTGGAGCAGGAAATCGACTTTGCTCGCGGACCAGTTGTTATGAAAGAGCATCTGCACATTTGCGCCCGCCGCTCGGGGGTCACCGTCGGCTCCTGCGAGGCGTAAGGCGCGCGCCGCATCGGGGTCGCGGACGTAGATCTTCAGGTGGCGCGTCTCGACCGCCTGTCCCAGCGCGGTCGCCAGTGCTCCGACCTTCACGTCTCCCGAGCTGAGCCGGCTCCACAGCACGTTCACGAGATCTCTCAGGTAGCGGGTCTGAGCTCGTTCACCCCAACGCCCGAAGTGGGTGTACGTGTCGCGCAGCATGAGACGCCTCGCGTTCGCCGCGTTGATCGAAACGCTCCACCCGGCAGCCTCTATGGGACCGGTCGCACGCGTCAGCTTTCCCAGCACGATCGGATCCATCGCGATCACACCATCCAGCCGCTCGCCGGTCGCGGACTCGAACATCTCGAGCCACGCATCTCCCACTGAAGGGAAGGTGGGCGAGAGACCGGTCTGACGCAGGTCGGAGAAGGCGCCCAGTGAGCCATATGCGGACGAGAACCATCCTCCGGAGACGGCTTCCCCGCTCAACCTTGAATTGAGTCCCTCGACCGATCCGGTCGACAGCAGTTCGAAGCGACCATCGTCCGCGGAGACGATCCCGTACATGCCGAACAGGCCTCCTGCGGCACGCGCCTCGCTCGGACTCTGGAATGCGAGCAGGTAGCGACGCTCGCCATCGGCCCCGGCAAGGGTGGGAAGCGCGCCGAGAACGATCTCCGCCCGTCCGATCGAACGGAGCGCATTCGCGAAGCGCTCGCGCGTGCGGAACAGCGCGTCCCGAAGTGGACGCAACGTCGCGACGGGAGCACCGTCGAGCGCCGCGGCGACCGCCTCGATGTCCAACGATGCGTCGTGCAGGGCGTCTGCCAGGGTCCCTACGCCGGCCATCCGAAGGCGACCGTCCTCGTAGAGAGCCCCCGGGGTCGCAAGATTCCCGGCGTCATCGAGGAAGCCGAGTGCCGCTTCTGCCGTGCCGGCCGAGGCGTCGGCGAGGGCATCCACGACGGCGAGATCGTCTTCGAGGGGGCCGAGTCCCCCGATCAGTCGCATCACGGGGTCGGCTGCGGCCGTGCGCGCGATGTGCGCTCGTACCCACGCGTCCCGAAGGCTGTCCGCCGACTCGGCGACCCGTCCGGCCCGCAACTGCGCCAGCGCCTCGTCCAGGTTCGCCGCCGACGATCTGAGAGAAAGAACGACGGTTAGCCCCGCATAGAGGAAGTAAACGCCCACGCACAAGGCCATGCAGGCGAGCCCCCGGAAGAGCCGAGGGCGAACCACGAGAGGCAGCGACCTCGCTTCTTGCATCAGCGTGACGCGGTCACGCGAAAGTACCTACGCCTTGACGTCCGCGGAGACGGCCGGAAGGCACGTGAATTGTTTGCCGTACGCGGCAGCTTCGCCTTCGGGCATGCGAGCGAAGTAGCGCCCGCCGGCCTTGTGCTTCGCGTCGGCCTTGCCTTCGTCGTCCGACGTCAGAGTGAGCACTCTCTCGGGTCCTCCATTCTTCTTCTCTTCGAAAACGATGACCCTTCGGTTAGGGACGCAGAAGTCACGGGCCGACGAAACCTCGACCACGAACTTGCCCTTGCGGAAGTCGAGCTCGAGACCCGAGGCGACCTCCGGCCCATCCCTGTTGGCGGAGGACTCATCCTCGTCGTCCTGTTGGAAGGCTCGGGTCGCGGGTGCCTCGGAGTCGTCGCCCCCGAAGGCGAGGAACCCTCCGGCGACGAGCGCGCCGCCGAGCACCGCGCCGACGATCCCGGAGATGACGGGGTTGGCCCCACCTCCACCTGAAGTTGCCATTTTTCCCCTTTCTTTGGCCGCACCACGATCGTAAGTAGCGCTTGGTCGGCGGGGAAGGGGGTTCAGGGTGAGACGTCCGACTCCCTTATCCGCCGGGCGAGCTCCAGGAGCATCTTGTGGGATAGCCCGGGCTCGGCCTTGAGGACGGCATTGAAGCTCCACGCCGGGATCGCAAGGGTTCGCACGTCCGAGTCGGCCACGACGGTCGCCGACCGAGGCCCGCCGTCGAGCAACGCGATCTCGCCGAAGAAGGCTCCCGGACCGAGCACCCGCCGCGTGCGTCCGCCGACCACGACCTTCACCTTGCCCTCCATGACGACCTGAAGACCGACCCCGGTCTCTCCTTCGGTGACGATGGCTTGAGCCGGACCGAACTCCATCTCGTCGGCGATGCCTGCGAGCAGCGACAGCTCCCTCTTCGAGCATCCCGAAAACAGAGGGACGCTCTTGATGAGCTCCATGACGTCTGCTTTGGATGCCTTGCGTCCCATTATCCGAAACTACCCGGGGCATAGACGTCGATGTTCTCGGCGGCCTTCAGGTTCGCGACGCGCTGGCGGGCGCGCCGGAGCTCCTCGGCTTCGCTGGTCGGGTCCTTGCTACGCCATTTCATGAACGCGAGGTTCGCAAGCTCGATGTGCAAACGCCTGACGATACGCGCGCGGTCCAACTCCCCGATCCGGACGAGCTCCCAATACCACTTGACCCGCCGCCAATAGAAGGGGACGAGCTCCACGTCTCGTTGCTCGATCAGGCCCGAATCGACCTCGGCCGGCAGTTGCTCGATGATCACGCGGCGCTGGTGGTAGATCCACCACGCGATGAGGCCGATGAAAGCGACGATCACCAGATAGTCGATGAGGTTGTTGAAGCGCGCGATGGTGCTCACGAGATCGGGATCCAGGCGCTCGAGGGCGTCACGTCTGGTCGCACGGGCGACCCTCTCGAGCCCATAGCGTCGGACGAGCAGGAGCCTGAGCAACCCATTGTTCAGTGAGTGCAGGAGCACCGCGCCGAAGAGGCCCAGGACGGGGAACCCGACACGAGCGAGGATGCCCCGCTTCCAGGTCGCGAGGCCGATGCCGACTCCGAAGGTCGCGGTGAAGATCGCGTGTTTGAGCATCCCCGTGCCGAAGAAGCCCCGGCGCTCGATGAAGACCGAGAGGCCCTCCTCGATATCGACGCTGGTAACGAGGAAATGCAGATCTTCGGTAAAGGCGAAGCCCAGTCCGATCGCGGCTCCGTAGACGATCCCATCGGTGACCCCGATCAATCGATTCGTCCCGTAACGCTTGTGCGCCCACCACGACACCGCGAACGCGCCGACGAGCGCGATGCCCTTGGCAAGCTCCTCCACGATGGGGGCCGAGATCGCGGGGCCGAGGGCGATCCTCAGGTCGGGGTCCAGTGAGTCGGTGATCAGCTCGTTGCCGATCAGCGAGAGAGACGTCGCCCCGATCGCACCCCAAGCGGCCATCAGCGCCACCGCAGCGAACGGCTCGTGCTCGTAGGGGTCGAGCAGGCGGATGAGCGCCAGGAACAACACCGTCTGCACCACGGCGAACGTGATCAGGAACGAAGGTGAGTCGAACAGCTCCACGCCGTGTGACTACCACGAAGAGGGTCGGGCTAGAAGTCCTCCGCCGTCAGCGAATCTTCGGCGTCGAAGGGGACGCAGCGCGGGTTGAGCTCGCCCGCGAACCCGATGGCCCCGGCCATACGGATGCCCGCGCACATCACGTGGTCCCCGATCGAGGGGGCCGCGTTGAAGAGTGCGTTGTCGTTGATCGCGCTGATGCTTGCGATCACCGGATAGTCCTCGGTATGAGCGATGAGATAGCCGAGCATGTCGTCGGCGAGGCCCAAGGTGAACAGGGTCGCTTCACCAGAGATCGTGTCGGCCGCCCCAAGCGCGATCTGCGGATACGCCTCGCCGGGAACACCCATGAACGCAACCTCGCCGATGCGGGCCGCGCCGACGATCGTTTGGATGACGTTGCCGTTCATCCAAGGGGCTTCCTTGCTGCGCATCAGCGGCGCACCAAGGCGTCCACCTTCGAGCAGTAAACCGGCAAGGACCGGGTTCGTGACCTCGGACTTGATCAAAGTCTTCTCCGACTCGATCGTGCTGCCCTCGATGGGGACGGATGTCTCGAGCGCTTGTCCCATCATCGTCAGCAGGTTCCCGGTGAAATCACGCCGACGGTTCTCCCAGCCGCGCTCGGGCTGGACGCGTCCGATGGCGCCGGGCCAGGCGACGGCAACGCCCCCGAACAGGTTCTCGGCATCCGTGGCGACGTGCTCGGGCCAGTCACCATGGACGCCGTCGCCACCGCCGAGCGTGGGATGGGCCGCGTACGTGACGAAGGTCGCCACGACGTCCCGATCGTCATCGTCATCATCATCGTCGAGCAAGTCGTCTTGTTCGATCGCACGGGCTTGAATCACACGCACCAGGTGGTCTACAGACTCCTGGTTGGGCACGCAAGCGTTGTTGGAGCCTTCGAAGTCGTTCGCCGCCGTCTCGAGACACACCTGGTTGTCGATCAGGTCGTACGTGCCGTCGGAGCCCTCGAACTCCTGGCGTCCGTCCGCCGCCCCCACGTAGAGGCGCGCCGGGGTACGGCCCTCGTAGGCCTCGAGCACCGCTGCGACGGCGGAGTCGTGGACCATCTGCATGTATTCCCTCGACACCCCGCCCCACGCGCCTAGCGTGTCGGGGCCCGAGTGTGAATGGTTCCCGGCAGCGATCACGTTCTCAGCGTCGATCGCTCCGCCGGTCTCGGCTTCGATCGATTCGCCGATGTCCACGAGCCCGGGCCCATATTGCTCCTGGTACTCGGCGAACATCCCGATGTTCTCGGCGATCACGAAAGCGAGGGTCTCGCTTCCGTTGTCCACCACGAACGCGCGGGCGAAGAGCGGTTCGGTCGTCGAGGAGTTCCGATTGCCGGCCCCAACCGCTTGGTCTGGAAGAACGCTTCCGTCCCCGAGCCCGAATCCGCCCTGGTTGACGACCCCCTCGGGTCGGATGTCGGCCTTGGCCGCTCCAACTAAGAAGATCGCCCCATCGGTGGGCTCGGCTGGGACATCGGCGACGGCCCCGGGGACCACGGACGCGGCCACGAAGGCGGCGACGGCGAGTGCTACAGCGGAACGAGCAAAGGGTTTTGTCATGGCGGTCGGGTTCGCCGGGAGCGCTCGCGTTCCTGCCCGAAAATCCATCATTTGGGGCCCTTGGCCATCTTTTGTGCGGATGCACGAAGGAAGGCAGGCCCAGGAGGCAAACCCTGGCGTATGGGCCCCACTGGGGGCGCTCCGTTCGCATGTCCAGGGAGGTCCGATGTTCCGCAAATTCAGCTTGCTGTCAGTTGTTGCAGCTCTATTCATCACCGGGTTGGTCCCGGTGGCCTCGGCCCAAGAAGAGCACACGGCCGAAGACGCCACCGTGACGAGCCTCGCCGAGGATCACATCACCGTCGCCATAACCGTCTTCAAGCCGGCCGGCGCCAGCGAGCTCAACCAGGTACCAGTCATCTTCCACAGCCACGGCTGGGGCGGGACCCGTACCAGCTCGATCGGCGGCGAGGTCAAGGGTCTGCTGGATGCCGGCTTCGGCGTCGTGAGCATCGACCAGCGTGGCCACGGCGAGACCGGCGGGCTTCGTAACGTCGAGGACCCCGAGCTCGAGGCCCAGGACATCAAGGCCGTCATCGACTACACGGCGGCCCTGCCGTGGGTGCTCCACAACACCGACGAGGCCGGCCTCCCCATCGCCAGCGACCCGGTCCTCGGTGCGATCGGTGGCAGCTACGGCGGCGGCTACCAGACGATCTCGGCGCTCACCGAGCTCAGCGAGAGCGGCCACACCCGTTTCGACGCCCTCGCACCCGAGATCACCTGGTACGACCTCCCCACCGCACTCGCTCCCGAGGGCGTAGTCAGGACGGCCTGGAACACCCTTCTCTACGCGGTCTCCAAGGCGCCCGAGAACAAGATGGCCCCCTTCATCGACCAGGCCTTCGTCTACGGCCTGGCCACCGGGCAGTGGCCCGACGGCACGGTCTCGGCGATCCCGAACCTGACCGAAATCTTCCGTAATCACAGCCCCCGCGGATTCGTCGAGAAAGGCATCCAGCTCGACATGCCGGTGCTCATGCGCCAGGGGATCACCGACAACCTCTTCAACCTGAACGAGGGCATCCACAACTTCGAGCTGGCGGTCACACCCGAGGCACGCGCACGCAGCCTCTTCGTCGGCTACAACGGCGGCCACGTCTTGCCACAGGTGGGCGCGGCCATGCCCCTCGGTACTCAACCGGGTGGCGACCCCTGCTCGGCCGAGCGTGAGGGTGGCTGGTCGCAGCTCCGCATCGACTTCTTCAAGACGGCCTTCGCAGGCGGCGACCCGACGTCGTTGCTCCCCTCGCGCTACAACCTCGCGACGGACGACGAACAGTGTCTGCACCTGGACGCTCTGCCTTCCGGCGGAGCGAGTCAAGCGCTACGACGTCGACCCGACCGGCGCGGCTCCCGGCTGGGGCACGGTCTCCGGAGTCGGTCCTCCGGTCAACTACGAGCTTGCCGACGGGCCCGCTCACGGTCGCCGGCATCCCTCATCTCACCGGGAACCTCTACTCGGCTCCCGTCGACGCACGTGTCTTCTTCGCACTCTCGGTCGGCACCAACCTGGCCGACGCGAGGGTCGTGCAGAACAACATGATGCCGCTGCGGTCGTTCCTGCCGAGCACGGGCGGCAACCTGCCCGGCACCGGCGGCGAGTTCGACATCGAGCTCCCCGGCATCGCAGTCGACGTTGCTGCCGGAGAGAAGCTCTTCCTGACCGTGTCGCCGATCAGCGACAACTCCTTCGGCCACGGCAGCCGCACCCCGGGCTTCATGGCGATGGAAGACATGAGAGTCCACGTCCCCACAGTCGCCCAGTAACAAGACTCACGAGCAAGAGAAAGCCCCCGGGAAACCGGGGGCTTTCTTCATTGAGGAGATAACGGCTATCAGAAGCGTCGTCTCGTGCCGGGAACCCTGTCCCTCTCCGGGTTACCCCACGGCGACAGATCCCGCTGACCCGACCCGATATAGCGCCCCTTCACGGACCCGAAGAAAGCTAGATAGGCGTAGAAACCGACGAGGGAGACAATGAACATCACGATCAGCGCGGTTCTCATAAGTCCATCATCACACGCAGCCCGGCAAGATCACCAAAGGTCGGCTGGGCCGGGCTCAGATGTCACCGGCTATCAGTAGCTCGGGGTCTCAGTTCGGGAGGGGGCCGGTGTATTCGATTATGTCGATGGCCCCTTGGCCTCCCCCGTCTTCGACCACGTACATGATCCGGTCGGTGATCCACTCGAGGTCGATCGCACCGTGGATATCCTTGAGGAAGTAGCCGGCCTCGGTTGGCTCGCCGTCAGGACCGACGTCCAGCAGGCGTATGCCTTGTGAGTACGCAGCCATCGCCACTAAGCCCCCGTTGTTGAAGCTGGGGTGCTCCTGGGCCCAATGAGCCGAGCAGCCCTGGACGCCGAGCGCATCCACCGGTGGATGCCCGTCGCTGCCAGTGCCGTTGGTAAGGGTGTAGCTGCCGGCCGGCTTAAAGCCCCCGGTGCGCCAACCTTCAGTGTTCCAGAACTGCAAGGTCTTGCCGTCCTCCCCATAGAGCTCGCAGCGCCCGTTGTTGACGCCCTCGGAGGCGGTCAACATGAATCTGTCCTTGCCCGCCCGCGGCCAGGTGCTGTTGTGGGTCGTGTGGGGAGCGTCGGGATCGGACTGCATGACGACGAGCGGTTTGGCCGGATCTCGAACGTCGAGCACGAACATCGGGCTGCTGGAGGTGACGACCAGACCGGGTCGCACCTCGGTCACGTCGTGTGCAGACACGCCTCCGGTGGCGTCCGTCCACTTCTCATCGAGGAGCTTGGGCTTGGAAGGGTCACGCAGGTCAACGATGGCCCCGGCGCTGGACGAACCGCTGCTCGCTCCGTAGGCCCACTTGCAGTTGAACAGACAGGTCATGGTGTGCGCACCCGCGCCCTTCAGGGTTGCGATGATCTCCATCTTCTTGGGGTTGCGGACGTCGATGACAAGCAACTCGTTGGCGGGATCGGCACGGTTGAACCGGGTCAGGAGCAGGATCTTGCCGTTCGTGGCGAGGTCCTCGTTCTCGTTGTTCTGCGTGAGTAGCTCGTCGGGGCCCATGTGGTCCAGGAGCTTTGGCTCTTCGGGGTTGGAGGCGTCGTAGGAATAGAGCCCCGTCTGCCAGCTCGAGATGAAGTACGTGTCCCCCACCAACCGGCCGCCGACGGCGACCCCATGAAGCGGGACGGTGCCGATCAAGCGGAAGTTCTTCGACTGGGTGATGACCTGGCCCTGAGCCGACCCGGCCGAGGGCCACGTCAGCCCCAGCAAGAAGACAGATAGCGCCATCGCCATACCGGATGATGCTCGCCGCAAGGTGAATCTCCCCTCGATGCTTGCCCTGCCCCCTGCCTCACCGAAAGCCATGTTCCGAAACAAGGCAAGGTAGCCGAATCCCCATTCACTAAGAGAATTCGATGGTGGAGGCTTGCCCACCTGCCGCTGGGGTCGATCTGCGGGACTCCGCGAAAGGATGCTTCGTTCGGAACCCAGATGCGGTCAGTGGCGTTCACCGAGCAGCGATGCGAATACGACGACGTTGTCCAGATAGTGGCCGGCGGCATCATCGAAGGCCCCCCCGCAGGTGATGATCCGGAGTCCGGCATGGTCGATATCGCCGTAAACGGTGCGGGTGGGAAAGTCATCCTTGGCATAACGGTGGACCTCGTCGACGACGAAGGTCGCCACCGAATCGTCGGCGCGAGTGACGGAGATCCGATCGCCTGGACGGAGGTCACCCAGTCGGAAGAACACCGACGGGCCGTTGGCCGCAGAGTCCACATGGCCCACGAGGATCGCGGGGCCTAGCGAGCCCGGCGTTGGGGAGTGGCGGTACCAGGCGGCGTCGTCGTAGTAAGGCCCGGGGGCAGGAGTCTCCAGGGCGCCGTCCGCGGTCCGCCCCACCTTCTGGATGTCCGAGCGAACGTCTATCGCTGGGATCTTCAGAGACACCGGTAGTGAGCGCGGGAGGGTATGAACCTCGGCCTTCGGTTTATCGACCGCTCCATGCCCCGTCGACTCGGCGTTCGGAGGCGTGGAGGGATCGTCTGACACGAGCGGCGACTGCGGAACCCCACGTTGCGACGCGAGTGCCGCACCGATCAGGGCCACTCCGCAGACGAGGAAGATCGCAGCGGCCGCGCCGGCGATAAGCCCACGACGACCGCTACGGATTGGCACTCCTCGTCTCATATCCCGTCCTCGATCAGGATCGTTATCTGACCGGTCGCCGCAGCTGGAAGGTCGCGATCGCAGCGACGAGGAAACCGAAGCCCATTAGCAGCATTCGAAGGTTCTCCAGCCCGCTGGTGGATCCGCCACCGGCGCCCGCGCCTCCAGTGGGCACGTGGATTACCTGTCCTGTTGTGTCGGCGCCGTCCGTCGGTCCCCCACCAGGTCCAGAGGGTCCTCCACCCGAACCAGCTCCGTTCTCCGCCATGCCTGAGTCCTCTGATGGTCCGGGGCCAGGTCCTCCGGTGTCAGAACCCGGGGTGGCCCGTGGGGTCGGAACCGATGACACCGTGGGCACCGGGGTTGGAGCGGGGGTCCCACTTGGCTCCGGCGTTGGAGTTGCGGTCGGAGCGGGAGTCCCACTTGGCTCCGCCGTTGGAGTTGTGGTCGGAGCGGGAGTCCCACTTGGCTCCGCCGTTGGAGTTGCGGTTGGAGCCGGAGTTGGCGTTCCGTCCGGTGGCTGGGTGATGTTGCTGGTGAGGCTGGTGGCGCAGGTGACCGTTGCGCCTCCACCGTTGCCAGATCCGTTGCATTGGTTGACGGAGACGGTGAGCAGTGAGGTCGTGGTGGAGCCGGAGCCGACCGTGCAACGGACCCGCTGGGTTCCTCCACCGCCGTTCCCGGAGCTATTGCACTGGGTAACGGTAGCTCCGGTCGTACTCGCCGGGAAAGGGTCGCACTGGATCGTTGGTTGGGTCCCGCCGCCCTGACCCGCCTCGTTGCACTGGTTCACAGTTGCCGTGGTGGGGGCGCCTGCGGCTGTGATGTTATTCACGATGTCTACCGAGCAAGTCACCGTGCCCCCACCCCCGTTGCCCGAGCCGTTGCATTGATCGATGGACGTGATCAGAGCGGTCGAGCTCACCGTCGACGAAGTACAGGTCAGGGTTGCGGGGTCGTTGGCCGCGCCGTGGCATTCCCTCAGCGTCACCGATGAGCTAGTTACGCCGCCGTTGACTGTGTTGGTGACCGTGTACTGACATTCGACAGCTTGCCCGCCGACGTTGTCGGTGCCGTTGCACTGACTGAGTGCCGGCTGAGCCGAGGCGGCGAAGGGGCCGGCAACAAATAGGGCAGAGATCAGCGAGATGGCGAAAACGAGCGAAAGGAGAGCGCGAGCCCTCCGGTGGCTGAAGGGGTTCCGCATGGGGACCGGCTTTCCAGGACATGGTGTCCGTTGGTGGGGCTCGAGTCGGGTTGACTCCGCCGCGAGGTCCGAAGCAGATACCTATTGCATCGGGGCACAACACCCAAAACTGAAGGACGGGTCTCTGGACCATTGATCCGTGGGTCGATGGACACTGCCGCTCGGTCCGACCAATGACTTGCGCGATCCGGGCCAGAAAACAGAAAAGCCCCTGTGACCAGGGGCTTTTCTTTACTTCTGTGGTTGCAGGGGCGGGATTTGAACCCGCGACCTCCGGGTTATGAGCCCGGCGAGCTACCAGACTGCTCCACCCTGCCCACTGAGGTTAACAGCCTGGTAAACGGCCGTAGGAACCCGTGCAAGCTCTAGCTGGTGCTTTGGGCCTCGGCTTGTTCCAGGACTCGGCCTAGTTTTTCGATCAGCCTTGCGTACTCCGTGAAGTCGCTTCGGCTTAGCGCCTCCTGGGCTCGGTCGTAGATCTTCCCGGCTGCGTCGATCAGCTCTTGGAGGGTTTGGTCCTCTGGCTCGGGCTCCTCTTCGTCGTCCGGCGGGGTCGTGCCGGTCGGGGATGGAGTCGGGCTCGGCTCGAGCTCCGGCTCGAGGTCGAACAGGACCGCGAGGGCTTCGTCGAAGGTCTCTTCCATCACGACCTCTTCGCCGTAGACGAGAGCGACGCGCTTGAGCTCGGGGATCGGCACAGCTTCGCTGATGACGAAGATCGGCTGCACGTAAAGGATCGAGTCCTCGATCGGGAGGGTTACGAGACGTGCGAAGAGGATGTCCGAACCTTCCTGCCCTAGGAGCGTGAGCTGGGAGGCGACGGCAGTGTCCTGATTGATAAGCGTGTCAACCTGCACGGGACCGGACACGAGCGATTGGCGCGGGAACTGGAGCGTCACCAGTTCTCCGTAAACACCCGGATCGTTGCGCGCTGCCATGAGGGCGACCATGTTGTTGCGGCTGCGAGGCGTGAAGGGGCGCGTCAACAGGAACTCTTCCTCTAGCTCCCCGGGCAGGTTGAACAACAGGTAGCTCGGTTGGATCTCGCCGTCGCCTTCGATCGCGTTCGGATCGGTCGGCAAGGACCACTCGTCCTGCTTCGAGTAGAAGTCGTCGGCTTCCGACATGTGATAGGTGCGCCACATCTCCGTTTGGATCTTGAACAGGTCCTCGGGATAGCGGAAGTGCTCGACGATCTCCTCGGGTGGCTCCTCGTCGGTGAAGAGGTCGGGGAACGCGTTGCGCCACGCCTGGATCATGGGGTCCGACTCGTCGACCACGAAGAACTTCATCGTCCCGTCGTAGGCATCGATCGTCACTTTCACCGAGTTGCGGATGTAGTTGAGCGTCTCGTCGAGAGTCCCGGTCTCGTCGGTTTCGATGAACTCGCCCGTGTCCTCCCTCTGCGAGTACGGATAGAAGTTCGTATGCGTATAGGCATCGAGAACCCAGACGAGGCCCTCGTCGGTCGCCACCACGTAGGGATCGTTGTCCAGACCCAGGAACGGGGCCGCCCGCGACACGCGATCGCGGACGTTCTTGTAGATCATGATGCGCGATTCGGGTGTGATGAGGCCGGAGAGCACGAGGTTCGGATCGCCCTCACGCAGCGCGAACGCGAGGCGGGCGAAGATGTTGCCGATCTCGACTCCCCCGTCGCCCGCATAGTTGCTGCGCTGGACGCCTTCGTCGGTGTCGAAATCGATCTCCTCCTGCTCGGAGTTGACGATCGAATACTCGGTGGGCTCGAAGATCTCGCCGTAGTACAGGCCCGCCTGCTCAGTCTCGAAGGCTTCCTCGGCCCCCAATGCAACGGTGCCGGGGAGGTCCTTCACCAAGAAGCTCGGCTGGCCCGCCCCCGTGGTCTCGTTAGCAAGGCTTGCAACCAATCCATAGCCGTGGGTGAACTGAAGATGCAGGTTCGTCCACTTCTGAGATGCGTCGGGTAGGTCGTCCAGCGACAACTCACGAGCGGCCAGCAAGACCTGACGGGTTCGGCCCCCGATCTCGTACCGGTCGATGTCGACATCCTCGAACCGGTAGTAAGGGCGGATCCCTTGAAGCTCGCGGTACGCCTCCTGCAAGATCGGAGGATCCCATAGGCGCACGTTCTGCAGCAACGCTTCATTGGCCGAAAGGTCCTCGCTTGAGAGATCCGTGGTCGCGGGGAACCCTTGGGTCTCGACCTCGTCCATTCCGTATCCGGCCCTCGTCGCGGCGATGTTCCTCTCGATGAACTCGGCCTCGCGTTGCAACTCCTGAGGCTCGACCGAAAAACGCTGCACGAACGTCGGCCAAGCGAAGCCGGCCAGGAACGAGGTCAGTATCCAGATCCCAACCGCTGCGATCGGAAGCGAGAAACGCCTGACCCGGATGTTCACGAGGAATAGCACGGCTGAGATGACCGAGATGATCGCGAGGAGGTTCAAAGCCGGTAACTGAGCGTTCACGTCCGTATAGCTCGCCCCCGTCACCACCCCTCTGGGCGAGAAGTTCAACTGGTAGCGCCCAAGCAGGTACTGCCCGGCCTTTACAAGCGCAAGCCCGCCGAGCAACACCGAGAGGTGGGCAAGGGCACCCGGAGAGATACCTCTGGTCCCCACCTCGGGCCGGATCGAGCCCTGCAGGTAATGGGCGACGCCGGAGAACAGTAGGGCCGCCATCAACGCGAACCAGATCCACGACAGCACCAGGTCGAAGAACGGCAACTGGAATACGTAGAAGCCGACATCCCGGCCGAACTGGGGGTCGTTTACCCCGAAATCGACTCTGTTCGTCCACAGGAGGAACGTCTGCCAGTTGGACCCGGCCCCCACGCCGGCGGAAAGCCCCACGAAGGCGGCCGCCCCCAAGCGTAACCACGGCAGATAGGGAGTGACCATCTCGCGATAGCGCTCTGCCGGGTCTGGGCGCATCGAGAAGGAAGCGATGTCGTAGGACGGGCGCAAGCGGGAGGCAACGAACAGATTGAGGTAGACGATCACGCCGGTGACCAAGGCAACGATCGCACCCAAGGCGAACTGGGTCTTCAGGCTCGTCCACAGGACCGAGGAGAACTCGACCTCCCGGAACCAGAGGACGTCGGTATAGAAACGAGCCGAGGAAGCAAGCACGACCAACAATCCGATGACCACGCCGAGCACGATCCACAAGCGACGACGCGGGCGCGATCTGATCGGAGTCGGGGTTGCCATGGCGGAAGACTAGTGCTTTGGGGGGATATCCAAACTACGAGGTGCCGAGGGCTCTTCGGATACGCCTTATGAGGTCGTCGGGGCTGAATGGCTTACCGACGAAGTGGGCGCCGACCCAGTCGGCGGTCGACTCTCGAGCCATGCCGGTCAACACGAACACGGGTATGCCGATGGTCGATTGATCGCTGCGGAGCGCCGAGAACACTTCCTTGCCGTCCATCTTCGGCATGATCTGGTCCAAGAGGATGGCGTCGGGATGCTCCTCTTGCGCAAGCCGATAGGCCTTCTCGCCATCCTCGGCCATGATCACGTCGAAGCCTCCGTCCTCGAGCACGAACTCGAGAGTCAGACGCACGCTGGGATCGTCCTCGGCCACCAGCACCAGAGGCTTGGTCACCTTGTCAGGTTAACGCTTGGCGAATGGATTTCGGCCTAGAGAGCCGCTCGGGTTACGGCTTGATGGGAACGTCGACCGGCGGCCCCGAAGGACTGGGCTCGGGCTGGGGTTCATCTTCCGTCAGGTCTTTGATCGTGCAATCCGCAACGTTCTGGCAATCCTGTGCCTCCTCGTTGCCTCCGCCGCCGCCATCGCCATCGCCGCCATCGCCATCGCCCGGATCACCGCCCCCGCCCTCGTCGCCCGGCGGCGCCGCCTGTCCGTCGCCGTCTTGGTTTGGCGGTTCGTCCGCCCCGGTGTCTCCACTACCACCACCATCGTCGCTCGGGGGCGCCGAACCGATGGTGTCTTGTGCTGCGGCGATCGAGAACTCGGCGCTTCCGCCGTCCTCGGCGACCGCGCCGGTCCCCTCGATCACTTTGCCCAAGTCAGCCAGTAGAGGGTTCGGCCGAACGTTCAGGATCCCGGCGACGACGGCCCAGCTCGCGCCGTCCTCGAAGAGATCGAGTGCCTCCAGGAACGCATCACGCAGAGATCCGGGCGCTCGCGTGGCAACGATGAAACCGATGACGAGGTCCACGGGCGAGGCGCGGCGCAGGTAGGGGCGCATGAACGAGACGTCGGCCCCACCCGCCAGCGCGCTGAAGTAAGCGAGACCTGGCTTATCGCCTGCATCCAGTTGCGGCGCGAAACCGGCGGCTTGCTGCGATAGCTCGCTGTCGAGACCCAGCAGGTCTCCAAGGAAAAGCTGGTCCCATGGATCGTCCTGCCGAAGGGTGTAGGGGTCGGGAAGGCTGGGGAGGTCACCCGCGGCCACAGAGGCTTCATGCAACCGCCCAACCGTCACACCATCTTCTCCCGGCGCGCTGAGTTGCACGCGACCCTCATAGATCCCAGCGCGAGTCGAGCCGAGCCCCCGGTCAATACGGAACACGGCTTTCGATGCTCGAGCTTCGACGTCGCCGATCACCACTCGTATGGATTCCCGCGTATCCGCCAGCAACTTGCCCGACTCGCCTGCGATCGCGCTCTCGCCGATGATGCGAGCGCGCGTCGTCGAAGCGAGCTGAACCCGGCGTTCGCCCCCGAGCCGAAGAACGGCAGATGCATCCCGGCCGGTGATCACTACATCTCCCGGCTCGAGCGAGGTCTCGGACGAAACCTCGATCTGTTCCTCGCCCCGCTGAACCTGGATCAAACCCTTGACGCGCTTGAGCGTCATCTCGGCGAGCTGATCTTCGTCGAAGGGCCAACAAGCGGTCCCGCCGAGGAGACACGCGATCAACCCGATAGCAAGCTGTCGTTTCATCTAGGTGCCCCATGTGTCGCATCGATACCGATATGAACAAGTCTGCCCCCAGCGGCTACCCGTGTGAATAGCCCGAATGGACTAGTCATGCGATGTCGCTCTGGGCTGCGGGAAGAGAGATCGCCAGGCGGGTGCCCTCGTCGACCTCGCTTTCCACGTGGATGGTCCCGGAGTGGGCTTCGACTATCCGGTGGACGAAGGCAAGCCCCAGGCCCAACCCCCCGTAGGTGCGGGTCTCCGAACCGTCGAGTTGCTGGAAATCCGAGAAGATGCGCGGCAGGTCTTCGGGCGGGATGCCGATGCCCTCGTCGATCACCGAGATCCCCACGTGACGCTTGGCTCCGTCCCCGTTGTCGATGCTCTGAGCCTCGGCTTCCACCCTGATCGTCCCGCCGTCGGGGGAGAACTTGACGGCGTTGTCGAGCACCTCCTCGAGTGAACGACGCAGAAGCCGTTCGTCGCCCATGACCTGAGGAAGATCCTTCTCCACTTCCGCGATCACGTTGTGTTGGGGGCTGCGCTCGGACGACTGCTCGCAGAGCTCTTTGATGATGGCACCGACGTCGATGGGAACGTTACGAGGCGAGAGCCTCCCCGCTTCCATGGCGGAGAAGTCCACCAAGAGCCCGACGATTCGTTCGAGCCGCTGCGTCGACTCGAGGATGCCGCCAATGAACTTCTTTGCCTTGTCGGGGGGAACATCCTTGCGCGCAAGGATCTCCGCGTAACCTTTGATAGGCGTTAGCGGCGTTCGCAGCTCGTGCGAGATGTTCGCAAGGAATTCCGACTTCATCCGCTCGATCTCGCGTTCGCGCGACATGTCGCGTAGGACGGCCACCGCACCGATGGACTCGCCATCCACCCCTTGCAGCACGGCGCTAGTGATCGCGATCGGTACCGGATCACCGACCAGTCTCCAGACGAACACTCCATCCATCGAGCCCGGGCCCACGTCGTAGATGGGGACGTCGATACGCTCGCCCTGGGCGTTCCTAATGTCCAGGAGCTTTCGCACGGACTTGTGTACGGCCGAATCGGCCTTTATCCCTGTGAGTTTCTCAGCCTCGCGGTTGAACGCGAGGACATCGCCGCTGGCGTCGACCGCGACCAGTCCGTCCGCCATGGACTCGATGATCGTCTCGATGCGCGCACGCAGGCTCCGCTCCTCGCGTGCCGCCTCCCTAAGATCGTCGGTCATGCGGACCAGCGAAGCCGTCATCTCGTTGAACGTCTCCCCGAGCTGGCCGACCTCGTCCTCGCCGGAAACCTCGGCTCTCGCGGTCAGGTCCCCCTCCCGCACGTCGCGAGCCGCCGCCGTGAGGACCTGGATGGGTCTCGTGATGCGGCGACCGGACAGCCATGCGAGCACAAGTGCCACGGCACCCACGCCGAGGGCCACGATGAACAAAGTTCGGGTGACGCTCTCGCGGGTGGTTGCAACTATGTCGCCCGGCGAGGAAAGGACGAGATAGGCGCCGAGCGGCTGGCCTTCCGAGCTCACGAGCTGACGAGCAGCAGCGAAATAGCTCTCGTCACCAAGGGTCTGCCGCAATGTGACGGGGAGTCCAGCCGCCAGTTCCTCGCGTGCGGTTCTCGGGAGGATGTCCCTGGCTTCCGCAGATCGTGGAAGAGTGCTTCCGACGATCTTGTTGCGACCCACGATCAGCGTTGCCTTTGCGCCTCCGCCGATCGTTTCGACTGTGTTGTTGTCGAGATACCGACCCAGGATCACCACGCCCACGGTTCTCCCGGCGACCTGCCCCTCCACGCGAGCGGCGGCCAGGATTGGAAGGGTGTCGCCCACGCGCACAACGCTTGCCGCGACCGGGAGACCCTCTTGAGTCACTTCCGTTACAACGGGCGAGCCCAGGATGCTCACGATGTCTGCTCCATCCAGGGGAGAGGAACGACTCCGGGGTCCTTTGGCTCCCGGACCCTCGCCGGCGAATGCCAGCTGTTCTCCGCGGGGACCCGTGATGATGATCAGGTCGATCTCGAATATGTCGTTCTCGTCTCCAGAGACGGAGCCCTGCGCAAGGGCGCCAAGTCCGGAACGCGATGCAACCCTTTCTTGTAAGTCCGACCCACTCGCGAAACGCTCTGCTAGATCCTTGAGCTCCACTGTGCTGCGGTCGACGTCGGCAAGGGCGATGTCGATCTGGTTCTGAACCCTCACCAGCTCTTCGTCTTCGACGTTGCTCGAGATGACGCCGGTGAGAGAGGTCGCAAGCGTTAGCACCACGATGAGCAGCAGGGCGCCAAAGGCTGCAACGAAGCGGGTTCGGATGCTCGAACGCACTCCGCTCCACAGCCACGATGCCAACGCGAAGTACGCCAGCACCTTGATCCCGTGAGCCGCGTACGCGGCGCGGTCGAAGCCTCCGCTGCCGAATCGGTGATCTGGAGCGAACGCGGTCAGCGCCTCCGAGATGCTCAATAGGAACGCCGCCAGGGCGAGCCGGCGCAGCGCTTTGTTGCCGGAGCGACCGGCTGCCGCGAGGGTCACGAGCGAGAGCAGCAGCGCGGTGGCGGCTGGGGCCAGGGCGGCGGGCTCCTCCAAGGCGACGACCACCGGAGCCGATGCGGCCGCGCTCGGCCTCAGACCCCCGACGACCCCGATGAGGATCAGGGCATAGCCCAAAGTGTGGAGGGCGATCAGGAGCTGTTCGCCGTCGGTGCGGCCCCCGATCTCGCCTATCTGGAATGCGCCCCCGTGCATGACCTGCGCCACGGCCAGCGCTCCGAACCCCAGGGCGGCGCTCACCCGGTTTGCGGTGCCTCCGGGGATCAGTGCCGGGCGCGAGAGATCAAGAGCCCGGCCCCCACGGTGACTAGGAACCCAAAGAACTCGACGGTGAAGTGCAGCGGAACGGACATGAAGCCCTCGAACATCTCGGACCAATCGTCCCATGTAACCCGGAATGAGTTGGGAGCGGGTTACTCGAACCCTTCGAGGTAATCGAGGGCTTCGTCGAAGGTCGAGATGGCCACGACCTCGATCTCGTCCGCAACGGCCCGGGCATCGGCGGCATTCGACTCGGGTGCGAGGAAGACCACGGCGCCCCTCTCTTCCGCCCCGGCCACCTTCTGCTGGATACCCCCGATGGGGCCGACCCCGCCGTCACAGGCGATCGTCCCGGTTCCCGCTATTTGGCGCCCACCCGTCAAGTCGTCGGGCGTCAGCTTGTCGTACAGAGCCAAAGACATCATGAGCCCGGCCGAGGGTCCCGCGATCTTTCCGGTCTCGAACCGAACGGATGCACCCGGGTCGAAGCGGTAGTTCACGTCTTCCATGGAGACCCCGATGAAGGGCGATCCGGGGTCGTCTGGATTCGCTGCCGCCTCCAACTCGAAGGTGTGCGTCTCGCGGCCCCGGCGCACCTTGATCGAGATCGTTTCTCCTACGTCGCTCTGATCGATCAGCCGGCCGACTTCGCAAGTGGTCTCCACCGGGCCGCCGTTCACCTCAAGGATCACATCGCCCTCGCGAAGCACGCCGTCCGCGGGGAGACCATCGATGGTCGCCAGGACACGCGCCCCGTCGCCGGTCGGTTTGCCGAGGCCGAGGGCCGCGAACACCACCTCTCGGGCATGTTGCTTGGACGACTGCATCTCCGCTTGTTGCTGTTCGATCTGCTCGTCGAGTGACAGATCGCCCAGCACCGAGCTCTTGTCTACGATCGCTACCTCGGGACTGAAGGACGCACCGATCCACTCGGAGAAGGTGACCTGAGGGTCGAGGTTGACGGTCGTCATGTAGAGCTTCCCCTCCGAGGAATAGGTGGGGACGTCTTCGACGTTAACCAAGGCCTCGATGTCCCGGACCGGGCCGGGTCGGTAGGCATAGAACATCGGCAGGGGGACCGTGAAAGCGGCGATTATCAGCAGCACGAGTCCCACGCTCAGCAGGATCCACAGCCAGAAGGGCTTGCGCCGCACAGGCTTTATCCCGGGAGGGGTGTCGAGGTCCCACTCGCTCGTCTGCATCAGTGGAACCAGAGTAAGTGGCTCGCTTGCCTAAGATGCCCCCAGGAAGATGTCTTTCGCGCTGTCGAATGCTTCGAGGCATCTCCCCGCGCCGAGAACGACCGATTCGAGCGGCTGTTCCGTCAGATGCACCGGCACCTCGGCCTCTTGGGACAAGAGCATGTCGAGGCCCGACAGCATCCCGCCCCCGCCCGTGAGCGTGATCCCGTTGACGAGGACATCCTGGGTCAGATCGGGTGGCGACGCCGACAGGCATTCGATAACCGCGGTAGTGATCATCCGGATCTGCTCGGTCAGGGCTGCCCTGATCTCTTCAGAGGTGATCTGCACGTTCTTTGGGAGACCCGTCGCGAGATCGCGACCCTTTAGTTCGGCCTTTGCTTCCTGAGCGCGCGGGAATGCCGACCCGATCGAGATTTTGATGCGCTCCGCGGTGCGCTCCCCGATGGCCATCTGATATTCGCGCCGCACGTAGTTCTGGACGCCTGCGTCGAGATCGAAGCCCCCGACGCGCACCGCGCTGTTGGTGACGATCCCGCCGAGAGAGATGATGGCCACCTCGGTGGTGCCTCCGCCAACGTCCACGACCATGTTCCCGGTCGGTTCGTGGATGGGAAGGCCGGCTCCGATCGCCGCGGCCATCGGCTCCTCGATCAAGTAACAGGAGCGCGCACCCGCCGACAGAGTGGCTTCCTCGACTGCCCGCCTCTCGACCTCCGTGAGCGCGCTCGGCACACAAACCAGTGCCTTGGCCCGCGAGAAGCGGCCCACGCCTGCCTTCTGAAGGATCAGTCGGATCAGCTTCTCGGTGATGTCGAAGTCCGAGATGGCTCCGGAACGAAGGGGCCGTACCGCAATGATGTAGCCGGGAGTCCGGCCGATCATGTGCCAGGCCTCCTCGCCCATCGCGAGCACGGCTCCGGTCTCTTTGTTCAGGGCGAGCACGGTGGGCTCAGCGAAGAGGATGCCCCTCTGCCTTTGGTAGACGAGGGTGTTTGCCGTGCCTAGGTCGATCGCGATGTCGCGCGCCATGGCACGACCCTAAGGGTTAGTTGAGCTGCTAGCTGGCGACGCGCGTGCCCAGCGCGCGGCGCCGAGCCTCGATGCGACGCTTCGCGGCGGCGCGGCGAGCGGGATCGAGTGGTTGGGGCGAGGGAGACGAATACCGGCGATTTGCCGGCCCCGAGTCGACCACCACACGCTTTTCCATGACCGAGCGGACGGGCATGGGCCTGTGACTAGTGGGCGCGTAGACCCGCGCTCCCCGCCCGGAGGTCTGGACCGAGATCGCCTCGAGCCCGAGACGGAAATCGTCGACTGCGTCGAGACGAGATTCTTCCTTGCGTTGGAGCAGCCACAGCCGCAGGATTCCCGCCCCCGCGACAACGACCATGATCATCAAATAGATCAAGTCAGCACACCTTCCGAATCAGTACGTTCGTACTTTCCGCGATGGACCCTGGACTGGATCCCTGTTGCCTTAAGAGTTCGAGCCGAAGGGCTCAAGTCCTCCCGGTTGGGCAGGTTAGCAGACAACTGCTCCGGCAAGCGGTTTTGTGGATGGGGGACAAAAGCCCCCTATCCGGCCAGACGACGCATCCCTCTCAGAGCGGCGTAGGCGCCGACCAGCCCAGCTCCTGCGAATGCGGCCCTCCCGACCAACTCCCTCTTCAGCCTGAACTTTCCCAATCGCACGAAGTCGCGGCTCCTCAGAGCCACCTCCTCGAAGGCGGAACGGGCGGAAACCCGACACTCGAACCCCGCCTCGGCCAGCCTCTCCGGGGATACGACCCACGGGTGCATCACGTAATGGAGCATCCCGGCCGGGGCCTCGGAGAGTCCCAGCTCCCACATCTTTTCCATCACGGCGAAAGCCCGGGGCTCGTTCAAGTCATGCCGCCGGCGCCCGACGATCGTTGCGGCCTCGTCCCATCCAACCCAATCCTTGGGTGCGAGGTTGTAGGGGCCGTCGAGCTCGTTGAAGACCCCGAAGGCGAGGGCCCCGGCCACGTCGTCTTCGTGAACGAACTGCAGAGATGGCGCGTAGCCCCGGATGCCGAGCGACAGGGGCACCTCCATCAGATGGGTCCATGCGTTATCGGCATGGGGACCGAAGACGATCGCAGGCCGGAAGACGATGAAGCCGAGCTCCGGGAACTCCTCGCGTATCTCTCGCACGACGTACTCGACTTCGAGCTTGTGTGCGGGGTACGAGAAGTCGAGGTTCGCACGCAAGGGCGATGATTCGGTCAGCGGGAAGTCGTTGTCCGGGTGAGCGCCGTAGACGACCGCCGAAGACGTGTAGATGACCTTACGGACCCCCGCCTGGGCCGCGCACCTGAATACGTTCTGGCTCCCGTTGACGTTGATGTCCCTCATCAGGGCCTCGTCCTGGATGGGATCCATGACGAACGCGAGATGAACCACGACGTCGACACCGGCGAGCCTCGCCTCGAGCGCGGGGTCCCTCACGTCGAGGGAATCAAATACGACCTTGTCCGGCAGCCGGGCCGGCTCGGCCACGTCGAAACCCACGATCCGATCGACTCGGTCGTCGGCGACGAGGGACTCGATCAGACGGCCCGCGATGTAGCCCGCTGCCCCCGTCACTCCCACGGTGATCTTGTCTGACATTCTCGAAGGGTATAGCTGAGGCGGGTTAGCCCTCCCCCGGAGTTACGGTAGGGCAGTAATGAGTCAGCAGCCCTTCGGCGACATCCCACTGTTCCGGGAGCTCCAGCGCCTCCTCGAATCGGGGGACGGCCCCATCAACATGGAGATAGCGCGCCAGGTTGGCGTCGCGGTTGCCACCCAGGGATACGCCGAACAGAGCGCGGCCCCCGAGATCTCTAAGACGCTGGACGAAGTCGTGCACCGGGCCGAACAACTCGTGGGCGGCTACACGCGGCTGGAAGTCGATCAGCCGGCGCGCGTGCGCGTTGTTGGACGCGCGGAATGGGTGACCGCGACGCTCGAGGATTGGAGATGGCTCCTCGAGGGGTTCGCGGGCCGATTCACGGAGGAGATCGGCCGGTTGATGGCCCAGGAGGCAACCGAACAGCCCGTGCAGGGCCCGCTCGCCGGAGTGAGCCCCTTGCTCGTCGGTATCCAGGCAGGGAGCCTCGTCGGGCAGCTCGCGGCCGAATCACTCGCTCATCACGATTGGCCCGTCCCACGTGCGAGCCAGGACACGCTGATGTTCCTCTGGCCGAACGCGAAAGAGCTGGCGGACGGTTACGACTGGAATCATGCGCGCTTCGCCGCCTGGCTCGGGGTGAGAGAGGTATCGCGCCGGACCCCGATCGCCGCGGTCCCGTGGGTTCCTCACTACTTCCGCAGTCTCCTCAACGAGATCATCGCCTCGATCGAGATCGACATGGCCGACCTCGAGCGCCGCATGATGGAGCTGCAGACCCAAGGGATGGAACAGCTGCAAGAAGGAGTCGGTCCCGATGGGATGTTCCCTCTGGTCGCCACCGAACGTCACAGCAAGGGCGTCGACCGACTGCACGCCTTCATCGCCTTGTTCGAGGCGTACGCGCGCAGAGCCGCCGTTGCGATCGAGCAAGAGCTCGTCGAAGAGCCCGTTCCGATCGACGAGGGCATGCGGCGGCACGAACTATCTCCCGGCGCGGGGAAGGCGATGCTCTCGGCCCTGCTCGGGATCGATGTTGCACGCGAGGTCGAGACGGCGGCCGAGAACTTCTGCGCTGCGGTTGCCCAGTTGAAAGGTCCCGGAGCGCTCAATCGGGTTTGGGATGCTCCCGACAACCTTCCGGGCCTCGCCGAGCTCAAGGACCCCTTCGCCTGGATGGAGCGAGCGCTCACGGAGTAGCCGGGCTCCACTGGTTACCATCCGTCCGTGGAGCGACAGATCGTTTACGGCGACGCTTTCACGACCGTCCAATTGCCCGACGACACGACGGTCGTCCCTCCCGGCGTTTCCGTCCCTCTTGATGCGGTCGAAGATCTGAGGGCCGCGGTCGATGCAGCTCTGCTTCGGCCGCTCGATCGCGATCCCCTGAGCGAGCAGGTCGGCCCCGGATCGAAAGTCACCCTTGCGTTCGACGACCCGACCGTCCCTTGCTATGCGCCGATGTGGGCGGTCGCTATGCCGCTGATCGTCGAGCACCTCGAACGGGGTGGCGTGCACAGGCAGGACATCGATCTCCTGTGCGCGAACGCACTCCATCGCAAGTTCACGCACGAGGAGCTCGCCAAGATCCTCGGCGCCGACATCGTCGCTGAGCACGGCGAGCGTCTGGCTTGTCACGATGCGGAGGATCCCGATGGCCTGGTGGACCTGGGCACGACGAAGAACGGGCTGCGCGTCGAGCTGAATCGAAAGGTCATCGAGTCCGACTTGACGATCTACCTGAACTGCTCGACGGTGCGCGGCTTCTCGGGTGGGTGGAAGTCCGTTTGCGTGGGGCTATCGAGCTATCGCTCGATCCATCACCACCACACGCCCGACATCATGAGCATGTCGCTGAACCGCAATCGGATGCACGAGATGCTGGACGAGATGGGCTCACTGGTTGATGAAAGGCTCGGCCAGGACCGCATATTCAAACTCGAGACGATCCTCGCGAACCCGGCCGCGGTGCACGAGGTAGTCGGCGGCACCGTCGGAGCGACCCGCCAACACGTCGTCGAGAAGCTTCGCAAGCACCAGCCCGATCGGCGCGACCTGATCGACGAGCCCGCCGACATCGTTGTGTACGGGGTGCCCGACTGGAGCCCCTACGCGGCCTTCTCCCACAACAACCCGATCCTCGATCTCATCTCCACGGGGCTCGGTTACCTCGGGGGCGTGATCCAAGCCCTCGGCAAGCCGGGTTGCACCGTCGTGTTGGCGACGCCTTGCCGCAACCGCTGGGACCGCAGGCACCATGCGTCCTACCCCGAGGTATGGGAGGAAGTGCTCCCCTTGACGCGGGACCCGGACGATGCGCGGTCGCGATTCGAGCCGCTGCTCGCCGACCGAGCCGACTACATCGAGAGATACCGCAACGACAACGCCTTCCATCCGACCCACGCGTTGATGGCCCTCTATCCGCTCAAGAGGTTGCGGCACGCGGGCCGGGTGATCGTCGCCGGAGCGGAGGACCCAGCAATTCCGCGTCACTGTGGCTTCGACGCGGCCGCAACGGTCGAAGATGCCATCGCGCTGGCCAAGCAGGAGCACGGCGCGGGAGCCTCTGTCGCTCTCGTCGAATACCCCGCCGCTTTCAACAGGCAGTAACGGGCGCCTAGACCGGGAAGACCTCTCCTTCGACTTTGCCGTCGTCTATCCACAGCAGGCCCATGCTCGGGAAGGGCGCCTTCCTGGGCCAGGTCGGGCTTCCCGGGTTGAACAGCAAGAGCCCGCCCAGGTCTTCGTTCAGCGGCATGTGCGAATGGGCGAAGACGACCACGCGCGCGTCCGGGAAGAGTGCGCGCATCCGATCACGCCGTCCCTTCGTAGGACCGGAATCGTGGACCATCCCGATGGCGACGCCACCGAGCTCGATCCTTGCCTCGTCCGGCGCTCCCCAATCCCGAACGTCGAACGCGTCGCAGTTGCCTGCAACCACCGTGAGCGGAGCGAGAGCCGCCATCTCATCGAGCAGCGCCGGCTCGACGACATCTCCCGCGTGCAGGATGTGATCGGCGCTTTCGAGATAGGGCCACGCCCCCTTTGGTACGAGACGGGATCGCCCACGCGTGTGCGTGTCGGCGATGACCGCGATCTTCAGGAGGCCACGCGCTCCTTCGACCCGATCTCGTCAGGCGCGGCCACGGTCTCGCCGCAGGTGGGGCACTTGGGGTCGCGACGGGCCTTGACCTGAGAGAACGTCGTGTTGTGCGCGTCGAATGTGAGCAGCCGTCCCTTCAACGGATCTCCGTATCCCCCGATCAGTTTGAGTGCCTCGTTAGCTTGGAGACACCCGATGATGCCTGGGAGCACGCCCAGGACCCCAGCCTCACTTCAGGTAGGGGCCAGTTCGGGCGGAGGCGCCTCCGGATATAGACAGCGATAGCAAGGGCCTTCGTAGGGAACGAACGTGGACACCATGCCCTCGAACCGGAAGATCGATCCGTGCACCACAGGGATGCGGAGATCCACAGCCGTGTCGTTGACGATGTAGCGCGTATCGAAGTTGTCGCAGCCATCGACGACCACGTCGTAGCCAGACATCACGTCTCGTGCATTCGCCGCATCGAGATGGAACGCGTGCACAACGACATTCACGTCCGGGTTGAGCTTGGTGATGGTCTCCTTGGCCGACTCCGCCTTCAGCACCCCGATGCGCTCCGTGTTGTGCACGACCTGGCGCTGGAGGTTGTTCGCCTCGACGACGTCGGAGTCGACTATCCCGATCGTGCCGACCCCGGCAGCGGCCAGATACAGGAGCGCGGGACTGCCCAGCCCACCGGCCCCGATGCACAACACCTTCGCGTCGAGGAACTTCATCTGTCCCGCTTCGCCGACTTCGGGAAGGATCAGATGGCGCGAGTAGCGGTCCCGCTGGGCGGCATCGAGGACCCGCGGCATCGAGTAGTCGTAGCCGAGGTCCTTCCACCGGGTGAAGCCGCCCTTCATCGAGGCGAGGTTGGTGTAGCCGAGCTCGGCCATCGTCTTGACGGCGAACGTGCTCCTCACCCCGGTCTGGCAATAGACGACGATCTCGGCGTCCTTGTCCGGAAGAAGGTCTTCGATCCTGGACTCGAAATGGGCCCTCGACAGATTCCGGGCCCCCGGGACCACTCCATTCGCCACCTCGTCGTCCTCCCGAACGTCGAGGAGCCTGGGAGAGTCCCCCCGAGCCTGACGCTCGTGGACCTCCTCCGGCGTGGTCTCGGAGATCTCGGAGCGGACGCGCCTGAACAGGTCCCGAAAGTTCGACATATTCGCACCTTACTATAAGTGCTAAGTCGGTGACGCTCTAGCTGGCTAGAGCGGCCTTGACCTCGTGGATAGAGGGGTTTACGAGCAGCCGGGGGCCGATCTCGAGGGTGGGCACGACCCGATAGCCGCCGGTGGCCTCGACGATCCGCTTGCTGACGTCCGGGCGGGCATCGGCATCGACCTCGACCACGGAGATACCCTCGGCGGCGAGCTGACGCTTGAGACGGCGGCAATGGCCGCACCAACCAGTGGAGTACATCTTGATGGCATTCATGACTTCTATCCTCTACCCATGAAAGCGGTGGTCTACGCCGGACCCGGGGAGGTTCGGGTCGAGGACGTGCCCGAGCCGAAGATCGGGGCGCCGGACGAGGCGCTCGTGAACGTCACGCTGAGCTCGATCTGCGCGTCGGATCTCCATCTCCTCAGCGGGAAAACCGCCGGCGGGCGGCCCGGGGCTGTGATCGGTCACGAGTTCGTCGGAGTCGTAAGCGAAACCGGTTCCTCGGTCACGACCCTGCGTCCCGGGGATCGCGTGGTCGGGTCGTTCCTAATCGCATGCGGTGAGTGCGATCGCTGCGCGGCGGGCCGATACAACTTCTGCGCCAATCGCCGCGCGCTGGGCCTCGGCCAGATGACCGGCGATCTGGACGGCGCGCAGGCCGAGTCCGTCAACATCCCGCTCGCCGACCTCAATCTGAAACCGCTCACGGAATCGCTCTCCACCCTGTCCGACGAGCGCGCTCTGTTCGCCGGCGATGTCATGGCAACGGCGTTCTACGCCGCGGAGCTGGTCGAGGCG
Organism: uncultured Actinomycetes bacterium; assembly: GCA_963786155.1. Taxonomy (GTDB): domain Bacteria; phylum Actinomycetota; class CADDZG01; order CADDZG01; family WHSQ01; genus CAWAXW01. The sequence goes on from CAWAXW010000006.1 coordinate 2,344,266, forward strand.
GGACCGGGCGAAACAGTGGCAGTGATCGGGGCGGGCCCCGTAGGCCTGCTGTCCGCGATGGCGTGCGCGTCACGCGGAGCGCGCGCCTTCCTTTTGGACGCCGACCCCGAACGAGTGACATTTGCTCGCGAGCGCGGCTTGGAAGCGTTCGACGTCTCGGACATGGATGCAGGCGCTGCAGTGGCCGGAGCGACCGAGGGGGCCTTGGCGGACGCGGCGGTCGAGGCCGTCGGATCCCCCGGAGCGCTCAAGTCGGCCATGCGCTGTGTTCGAGAGGGGGGCCGGGTCGGCGTCGTGGGGGTTTATGGCCAGGAGCGATTAGACCTGCATCTCGGCATGAGCTGGATTCGCGGAGTACAGCTCAGGTTCGCGGGGATGGCGAACGTGCAAGGTCACTGGGACGAAGCGCTCGAAGCAACCGTTGGCGAACGGCTCGATCCGAGCACCTTGATCACTCACCGGCTGCCCATCGACGACGCGATCGAGGGCTACGAGTTATTCGAGCAACGCAAAGCGATGAAGGTGGTGCTTAGCCCCTAAGCGGACTTCTCCGCCTTGCGCGCTCTCTCGGCGACGATCTCCTCGGCCCCCTTGGCGCAACCGGGGCAGAACTTCGAGTCGGCCGGGACTTCGGCGTCGCAGAAGGGACAGGGCCCTTCGACCGGCTGCTCCTGGTAGCCCTCTTTCATCCCCTGTTTGAACTCTTTGCCGGCTTGTCCCATCGAGCGCGCCAGTTTCGGGAGCTTGGTGGCCCCGAAGATAAGCAGCAGGATCGCAAGCACGATCAAGAGCTCAGTCGGTCCGATGCTGCCCATACAAACCTCCGATCGTCACCTCAACGCAGAGGCGACCTCAGCAAGTGGCTCCACATCCTCTTCATCGACGAGCTGGAAGGGCAACACCCCGAGCGTGACGATCACTTCTTCCACGTCAAGGTCTTGAAGCCGGCCCAACCGATCGACGACTTCGCCCACCGAGCCGACGATCCGATCCCGGCGGAACTCCTCCCAGGATACTTCGCCCCCGGACGTTGAAGGGGGTAGAACTCCCGGCGCGGTTAGCTCGAATAAGCGGTCCGCCCTGCGTCTGACATCCCGATCGTCCCGGCCGGCCAAGACGTACGCCCCGACGGACCTTCTCAAGCTGGAGGGATCGCGGCCCACCTTCTCGCATGCCGCCGTCGCGGCCTTCACCCGATCGGCGTAGACGTCCATCGAGCCCAGCCACGAGAAGTTCCACCCATCCGCATGACGCGCAGCGGTCTCGAGGAGTAGGTCGCCCTTACCTCCCACGAACACAGGAGGTCGCGTTTGCTCTGCGGTCCGGCCAAGCCCGCCCCGGGCTGGTTTGGGCCGCGAGATCGCATTCGTCATCTTGTAGTGCCGGCCCTCGAAGGTCAGCTCTTCTCCGTCCAGCAGGCGAGTCACTATCTGGACCGCCTCCCCCAGCCGTTCAATGCGGACGGACGGGCGATCGAATCGCACGCCCGCGGCGAGGTATTCGGGCTCGTACCATCCCGCTCCCATCCCCAAAGCCAGCCGGCCCTTTGTCAAAACGTCGACCGAGGCCGCCATCTTGGCGAGCAAGGCCGGGTTGCGAAGATCGTTGCAGACCGTGAGCGTTCCTATCGTGACCCGCTCCGTGATCGCTCCGAGCGCAGCCACGGTGGTCCAACATTCGAGCGCTCCCTGAGCATCGAGAGGGCCCCCATACTTGGACCAATCCAAGAAGAGATGATCCGACACCCACAGCGAGTCGAGCCCGCCGGCCTCCGCGACCTCAGCTATCCGGGCGAGGCCCGGCCACGACACCGGAGCGCCGCCCAAGCTCGTGTCGTAGTGAGGCATCGCCAAACCGATCCGCATTCGGCGAGCTTAGAGCGAAGTAGACTCCTGCCCGTGAAGGTCTCAGACATCATGACTTCGGCGACGATCACCGACGCGGCGGACGACACGCTCGCGGAGGCTTCTGCGCGCATGTGGCGCAAGCAGACCGGCTCGCTCCTCGTGATGGAGAACGAACGGCTCATCGGGATCGTCACGGAGCGGGACCTCTTGCGGACGGTCGGCGAGGGAAAAGACCCCAAGTCGGTGACGGTGCGCGATGTGATGACGTCGCAGCCGGTCACCATCCGCCCCGACCTCACCCTGCGTGCTGCCGCCGAGATCATGTTCGAGAAGTGGTTCCGCCACCTCCCGGTCACGACGGACGGGGGAGATGTCGTCGGGATCATCTCTCTGCGCGATCTGTTAACCGTCGTGGCGGAGGGTTTGGAAGAGCCGGAGAACCTCCAGGCTCTCACCGGCCACAAGCTCGTGCGCGACGTCCGCCTCGAACGCGTGGAAGCCGGCGACCTCGACTAGATCGCCTCGAGCTCCAAGATCGTCGTCTCAACTGCCACTTCGCCGAGATCCACCTGTAGCGATGCCCGGCCCAGCTCGCTCATGATCTCCGGCGCTGTCACGACTTGTAGGAACGCGTCGACCGATGGCGGGTCGTAGAGCACTCCGCGGCATGCGTTGAGCTCGGTGATGGTGTCGTCGACCGACTTGCTACTGCGATAGGCGCGCGATGAGGTCATGGCATCGAAGGTGTCGGCCACTCGGATGATGCGGGCGATCGGAGGATCTCCTCCTCGACCAGGCCGTGGGGATAACCCGTTCCGTCGAAGTTCTCGTGGTGAGTGAGAACGGCATCCACTACGTCGGCATACAAGCGAACGGGTTTCAGGATCCGTGCGCCCGTTACCGGGTGGGACCGCATGATCCTCCACTCACGATCGTCGAGCCCGGCTGGCTTTGCGAGGATCCGGTCGGGTATGCCGACCTTGCCGACGTCGTGCAGGAGACCGGCTAGATACGCGCGCTGGGGGTCGATATCGGTGTCCAGCTGCTCCGCCACGCGCTGGGCGAGTAGGGCAACCGTCATGGAGTGACCGGTCGTGAACGGGTCACGAGCTTCCAGGGCCATGACGAGCGACTTGATGACCCGAGAATGGACACGCTCGGTCTCGGACTGGAGTTGCACTCCTTGATAGGACTCGCAGAAGCGGAAGACACATTCGTGGAGCGTGTCGAGCAGGATCTCCTCGCATTGTTCAACGAGGTAGACGGGCAGGAGGGGCCGGATCGCGGCGCGTCCCGCAAGGAGCGCTCGCAACATCCCGTGCTCTAGGTGAGCCTTCTCGCGCGCACGGCGCTGCGCGAGTCCGTCGATGATCGTCTGCGCGAGCGTCCAGTTCGATTCGCTCCAGACCTCGACGAGCCCCGAAAGCAGCGATCGGAGGTACCGGTCGATGTCGGGCCACCGATCGAGTGAGTCGGGACCCGCCGCCGCCAACCACCCCTCGACGATCCCGTCCTTGTTCCGCTCCGCCATCCGGGCAAGACAGACACGGGCCGCGGTTCTGTCCGCGTCAGTGATGGGAGAAGTTGGCGTCACTCGTTTTTACCCTCTTCCGCAGTCGTATGACTAGCCTGATTAGCCTACAGAGGGTAGTTATATCCCCACGCTATGTCGCAAGTAAACCCAATAAGTGGTCGAGCGACTACGCAATGTCGTGCATTTAGGGCGATCCTGTCGGTATTTCCTGGAAGATTTTTTCGCGACCACGTCCGAAGGGACTAGTTCGACGCGTATGGGTATTTCTACGTAGGTCTTACGAGAGCTTGTGCTTCTCCAGCAGCCGGCGGGCGATCACGGTCTTCAGGATCTCGGAGGTGCCCTCCCCGATCAGGAGGAACGGAGCGTCCCGGTACAGGCGCTCGATGGTGAATTCCTTGCTGTACCCATAGCCGCCATGGACGCGCAGGGCCTTGGTCACGATCTCGTGACATGCCTCGGACGCGAAGAGCTTGGCCATCGACGCTTCCAGGTCGCTGCGCTCGCCGGCGGTCTTCTTCTCAGCGGCCGAGTACAGCATCAGCTTGGCGGCTTCGAGCGTGGTGGCCATCTCCGCGAGGTGGATCTGCACGGCTTGATGCTGCGAGATGGCCTTGCCGAATGCCTTGCGTTCCTGTGAGTACTTGATCGCCTCTTCGAACGCACGAGTGGCAACACCGACGGCGCGCGCCGAGACGTTCACGCGGCCGATCTCGATCCCATCCAGGACCTGGCGGAAACCCTGGCCCTCTTCGGTGCCCAAGAGATTCGCCTGAGGGATCCGATAGTCGTTGAAGGTCATCTCGGTGGTCTCGACGCCCTTGTAGCCCATCTTCTCGATGTTCTTGCCCACGTCGAGCCCGGGCGCCGGAGTCGGGTTGCCGCCTTCCTTCTCGACGATGAGCATGCTCATGCCTTTGTGGGGCGGATCTGCCTCGGGGTCGGTCTTCACGAGCGTCATCACGATGCTCGACCGCAGACCGTTCGTGAGCCACATCTTCGAGCCGTTGACGACGTAGTCGTCGCCCTCCTTGACGGCTTTCGTCTTGATGCCCTGGACGTCGGAGCCAGCCTCCGGCTCGCTCATCGCGAGGGCCGCGCGCCATTCCCCCGTCGCCATCTTCGGCAGGTACTTCTGTCGTTGCTCGTCGGTGCCGAACTTGTGGATCAGATAGCAGCCCATGAAGTGCGTGTTGAGCACCCCAGAAAGGCTCATCCAACCGCGCGCCAGCTCCACGACCGTGAGGGCATATGTGGTTAGGGATTCGCCGACTCCTCCGTATTCCTCGGAGACAGTCAGACCGAAGAGTCCGAGCTCCTTCATCTGCTCGACGATGGCCTCGGGGAACTCGTCTTTGTGCTCGAGGTCGTCGGCTATCGGGATGACTTCCTTCTCGACGAAGTCGCGGACGGTCTCGACGATCTGCTTCTGGATATCGGTGAGTTGGAGCACTATCCGCTCCACTCCTTCTGGAAGTCTTCGAGCTTCTTCTGCACCGTCATGCCGGCCGCTCTGCCTCGCTGGGCGAACTGCTCGGCCATCTTGCGCGACGCCTCGTCGATCATCTCGTTGCCGAACATCACCGCGCCGCGGCGATCGATCTCGGTGGCGTGCTTATAGGCCTCGAGCAGCGCCTCGGCCTTGTCGTATTCGTCCTGCGTCGGCTTGAAGACCTCGTTGAGGACGTCGATCTGCCCTGGGTGCAACGCCCACTTGCCGTCGTAGCCCAGCGCGCGGGCGCGCATGGCCATCTCACGGAAACCGTCCAGGTCCTTGATCAAGAGGTACGGGCCGTCGATCACCTGGAGCCCCGCGTCACGAGCCGCGACCAAGATGGTCTCCAAGACCCAGTGCCAGTGGTCTCCGGGATAACCCGGCATCGGGAGCCCGGCGGTGACGGTCGGAAGTCCGAGCGAGGCGCTCATGTCGGCGGGACCGAAGATGAGGGTCTCCAGACGATCCGAGGCATGCGCGATCTCGTGGATGTTCTTGAGGCCGGTAGCCGTCTCGATCTGGGCCTCGATGCCGATGCGCTTCTCGAGCCCCACATTTGTTTCGATCATCCGCAGCATGTGATCGACGAAGTGGACCTCGTGAGCGTGCTGGACCTTGGGCACCATCACGCAGTCCAGGTATTGCCCCGCGTTCTCCACGACCGTCTTCAGGTCGTCGGCGGCCCACTGCGTGTCGATCGAGTTGATCCGGACGACAACGGTCTTGTCGGTCCAATCGTTGTTCTTGAGGGCATCGATGACGTTGCCCCGGGCCTCTTCCTTGGCCAGGGGGGCAACGGAGTCCTCCAGGTCCATGAAGACCTCGTCGGCGGGCAGGGTCGGACCCTTCGCCAGCATCTTCGGGCTCGAGCCCGGGACGGACAGACAGGAACGACGTGCACGCAACAAGGTGTCCTCCTAAATTTTTATTCGACGTAGCCGAGGCCGCGGAGCTGCTTCTCGACCTCGCCTTCCTCTTCCGAGGTTAGTCCGCTGTCCGGGTCGGCGCCGCCCTGCGAATGGACGGAGTCGAGCACCTCGAGTTGTGCCTCGGAACCTACGAGCGTGGACACGACCCGCCCGTCGCGGGGGACCCCGCTGGGAACGCCCAGGCCCGCCATGGCCGTGGGGGCCAGGTCGATGAGCCGCACCGTCTCCTTGAGGGGGCCGGGAGTGACCTCGGGACCCGTGGCGACGATGACGCCCTCGAGGCGGTGGTCGCCGGAGAGCCAGTCGGCATCTTCGACCATCGTCTTGGCGTGAGTCAGTGAATAGAAAGGAGCGGGCACGAGCAGGAGGTCCGGGGCGGTGTCCAGGAACTTCCCGGACAGCACCTCCTCCTTGCGGTAGATCTTGCCGATCGGTGCGGCCCCCGTGTCCGGGTCGCGGAAGCCAGACAGAGCCTCGAAGATCTCGTCCCTGAGCTTGTCGTAGTCCTTGGGGTCGACGATCCCTTGTGGCTCCCGGCCCTTGAGGTTGAGGGACACGCCCTCGCCGGTGCTCGTCACGCTCGTATAGGCGCGCGATCTGGTCCAATCCAACGGAGACGCCGGCAAGGCGATCTTGCCGTGGAGCTTGAAGATGTCGTAGAGGCGCCGCGCGATCCTGCGGCCCGGCCCCCACCTGATCACGTTGGTCAGGACGGATCCCTTGCTGAACTGCGCGTAACCGAAGTGCTCGAGAACCCGGTCCATCGTGCACGCCCTGGTGCAGGCCTGGTGACCGTGATCGCTCATGAACATCACGAGGTCGTCATCGTCGACCCGCTCCAGGAGCCGGCCGAGTCCCTCGTCGAGTTGTTGGTAGATGGCGCGCGCCTGCTTGGCAACGCCGGTGTCCTTCTTCTCCGCGTACTCCGGATGCTCGGGATGGATCCACTGCATCATGCAGTGCTGGATGCGGTCCGTGGAAACGTAAACGAGGGTTGCGAAGTCCCAGTCGGTGGTGTCCAACAGGTACTCGAATGCCTTCTGACGCTTGGCTGTGATCTCGGCACACTCCTCGAGGAAAGCCTCGGGCCGGTTCCTGAACGTCGTCCAGCTCATTCCGTTGATGGGAAAAGGCGCGTTGGCGTCGAGCTCTTGCTGCAGCTCGGGGGGATGCGTGTAGGACCGGGCCGCCGGGAGCACGCCCCCGGCGACGACCTTCCCCTTGATATCCGGCGTCGGGAAAGTGAGAGGGATATTGAGGGCGAGGGAAGTCTTTCCCGCATCGGAGAAGTCGTCGAAGATCGAACGGGCCTTGATCGACCTATAGGTGACTGGTAGCCGCCGGTTGACCCCCGGCTTGTGCTCGAGGATGTCGAAGACACCGTGCTCGGCGGGGTTCAGGGCAGTGAGGAACGAAGGCCACGCGCACCAGGAATGGGACGGAACGGTGGAAAGGCAGTCCCCATAGGCCCCGCGCTCGATCATGCCGGCGAGAACAGGCAGCTCACCGGCATCCAATAAGGGACGGAGGACCTTCCAATCGACCCCGTCCCAACCGATAATCAGGACGCGTTTGGGCACGAGCGAAGGGTAGCAGCCGTGAAAGCCACACCCGCCAAGGGTCTCTTGTTCGTGCTCGTCTTTCTGGGGTTGACCGCGACGCCTGCTCTCGCTCAGGACAAATCGTTCTCGCTCCCTCTGACCCAGGTCGAGATCCAGGTGCAACCCGACGGGTCATTGAAGGTCATCGAGCACATCACCTACGACTTCAATGGGAGCTTCTCGGGAGCCTTCCGGGAGATACCGCTGCGCGACGGCGAGAGCATCGGAAACGTGCGCGTCTACGAATCCGGTCAGTTCTTCAGCCCGGGCGCGCCGACCGAGATCGGGAGCAGCGGGACGCCCGGCACGTTCGGTGTCGCCTCGATCGGCGACGGCGTCAGGATCGTGTGGCACTACAGCGCGTTCAACATGCAGCGGACGTTCAACGTCGAATACACGTTCAAGGGCCTGGCACGCGCCTACGACGACGTCGTCGACGTCAACCTGCGCGTGTGGGGCGAACACTGGGACGTCGAGCTCTCCCGGCTCGAGGCCTCCCTGAAGCTCCCCGGCCGGGCTCCGGGAGAGGTAAGGGTGTGGGGCCACCCCGCATCGGTCGACGGAGTGACCGAGCTGTCGCCCCGGGGGAAGGGGGCATCGCTGCTGGCCTCCAATGTGCCCCCGAAGAACTGGGTCGAGATGCGGGTCGTGTTCCCCCGCTCGCTGCTCACGTCCGCCTCCGGCGCGACCGAGATCCCGGGGCCGGGGTTGGAAAAGATCTTGCAGGAAGAGCTCGACTTCGCACGCGATGCGGAGCGCGACCGCGCCAGATTGGAATGGATCAAGTCCAACCTCGCGTGGCTGATCCCACTGGGGATGGTCGTCGCATTCGTGCCGGCCGGCGCCATAGCGCTGCTCGTGTGGGGGCGGCACGGCCGCGAGCCGCGAGTTGCTTACGTCCCTCAGTACGTCTTCGAGCCGCCCGGCGATGAAGACCCCGCCATGGTCACGGCATTACTTGAGCCGGGGCACGAGCGCGCGACGGGCGAGGCGTTCACCGCGACCATGTTCGATCTCATCCGCAGGGACGAGATCGAGGCTTTCCCCGTGGAGTCGGTGAAGAAGACATGGGGTGGGCTCCGCTCTGAGGATGTCAGCGACCTCGCGATCAAGATCAAGCCGGGGAGTCAGAACCTCACCAAATATGAGAGCGCGGTGCGAAATGTCGTCCAGCACGCGGCCGTCGGTAAGGAGCACCTGCTCCTTAGCCAGTTCAAGGACGAGGTCAAGAAGGACCCTGGCTACTACGCCGGGGAGTACGGCGATTTCAAGAGCGGCGTGATGGAGGCGGTCAAGCAGCGGGGCTGGTGGCTCACCGGCGGGTTGATGATGGCGGGGATCGCGTGCCTGCTCGCCTATCTCCTCTGCGGCGGGGGCATCGCATTGGCGATCGTGACCTATGACCCCGTCGCGATCCTGCCGTGGGGCACGATCCTGTGGGGAGTGATCGCGGCCATGGCCCTGATCAACGCACTGATCCTCACCGGCTTCCTCTTCGCGAGGCGAGGTTGGGAGCGCAGGTCGCAGGCCGCCGCCGATTCCGCTTCGCTATGGGACGCCTTCAGGCGATTTCTGACCGACTTCGCAGGGATGAAGGAAGCCGTCCCAGGTTCGATCGAGATCTGGGAACGTTTCCTCACCTACGGGATCGCTTTCGGAGTGGCGGACCGAGTGCTGGCCGCGGCGCAGCTTCACGCGCCTCCGGAGCTCGAGACGACGAGCTCGGTGTACTACATCAGCTCCCACGGGAACTTGGGCGCCGGAATGTCTTTCGCGGCCATCACCGATATCTCGCATTCGATATCTACAGCCAGCACTCCATCGTCGGGCGGAGGGGGCGGATTCAGCGGTGGCGGAGGCGGCGGTGGCGGAGGAGGCGGCGGCGGAGCCTGGTGATCAGCCGTCGCGTTGCGGTCTGGCCTGTGCCAGGCGATTCGCTCTCAAGGCAAGTTGAAGTCGCAGCTTGTCCTCTGGATCTCGCAGCGACCACCCCGTCAGCTTCTCGATCTGTTTGAGCCTGTACGTGACCGTGTGCGGGTGGGCGAAGAGGGCCTCCCCGGCCATCTTCACGCTTCCATCACCGTCGAAATAGGCCTCGAGGGTCCTTATGAGGTCACCCTTGCGTTTCTCGTCGTACTCGATCAGGGGGCCGAGGGTTTGGTCGACGAAGCGATCGACCAGGGCCGGCTCGGTTCGAAGGAAGTGATACAGGAGCAGGTCGTCGAATCTGAAGATCGATCCCTCCACGCCCAGGGCGAGGCCGATCTCGAGCGCCTCTCGCGCCTCGAGGTAGGAGCGCCGGATCCCCTCGAGCCCGGGGTCGGGCCCTCCCATGCCGAAATGCCATTCGCCCTGCAACTCCGCCATCAGCTTCTCGGGGGTCGTTGCCTCGTCGACGGATGGGCCAACCGGTACGAGCGCGACGGTCAGATCGGCCTTCTGGAGGACGATCGCGTCGGGGCCGACACCCTCCGTCACCCGGGAGGCTGCGGCCGCCACCATCGCTTCTTTCCGAGAATCGTCGAGGGGGCCCAGCCCCACGAGCGCGATGTAGTTGAGAGAGAGGTCGTAGCCGAACTTGTGAGCCCGTCGCAGGATGTCTTCGGGTGAAGCGTCCACTCCGTAAAGCAGGTCGGCTAAGAACTCCCGGCGTTCGCCCTCGCGCTCGCGGACGATCGCTCGTTGCGCCCTAGCGTACGCGTCGGCGATCGCCGTAGAAAGCTGATCGGTGTAGCGCAGGAGTGCTTCCGCCAGTCCGATGGCAGCCTCGAGCGCCTCTCCCTCTTTAGCCTTTCGGCACTCCTCGGCGAGCACGTCCCAACACACCCGTGAGACCGTCCGGTAAGCGTGCAGCACATCCTCGAGAGGAATACCGGCTTCGGCACGCCGGGCTCCCGTGCGCTCGATCGCTTCCATCTCGTCGCGAGCGATCTCACGTCCCTGACTCAAGACCTGGGAAAGGATGCGGATGTTCTCCGTGACGGCCTCACGCAGATCTTCCTCGAGGAAAGTGGTCCCGCGTCGCGCGTAGGACGGGATGCTGTCGCCGATCGCCTCCACGCAGCGCTCCGCGACCTCATCGAGTCGTTCGAGGAACCGATCGACTATCGGACGCAGTGCCTTGGTCGGCAGATCAAACCTCCATGGGATGGGCGATGCGCTGGAAAGCCCTTTGGAGGGCGGCGAGCGCGGCGCGTGCGGCCTCGGCCGCGTGCGGGTCCGATCCTTCGACGAGGTCCACGGGATCGTTGGTGAGGACGATGGCGTGATCGTTTTCTTCCTGGACCACGAAGTTGCACGGAAGATGAGCGGAGACCTGCAGATCCTGGTCGAGACGATCCTGCGTCAGCTCGGGCGTCCATACGCCCATGAATAGATACTGTCTCGCATCACCTGCCTGGGGGCCGAGCACACCTCCAACGTGCATCTCGGTCAGGATCGAGAACCCCTCAACGCGAAGAGCGATCCGCTGTCCGGATTATGGCCTCGTCGTAACCCTCGGGAACTTCGACGCTGTAGCCGTAGTCGGACATCCTTTGTACGGTAACGCCTCCGTCGGCATGGAATCCTGGGGGCCATGCTCATCGCCGTTCCGAACATCTCCGAAGGGCGCGACCTCCCCCTGATCGGCAACGCCGTGGCGGCCGTTGCATCCGCCGGCGCTCGAGTCCTCGACGTTCACAGCGACGCAGTGCACAACCGGTCCGTTTTGACCCTTGCAGCGGAAGACGACGAACAGCTCGTGGATGGAGCAGTGGAGCTCGCTCGGTGGGCCCAGGGTCTGGATCTAACCCTCCATACCGGCGTTCATCCGCGACTCGGGATGCTCGACGTTTGCCCCTTCGTCCCGCATGAGGACCGCATGGAGCGCGCGGTGGCTGCGAGCAGGCAGGCGGCTGGTCGCATAGGCCGCTTGGGGTTCCCGGTCTATCTCTACGGCGAGGCGGCCAACCGGGACCAGACCCGGGAGCTGCCGGTGCTGCGGCGGATGGGGCTGACCGGGTTGGCCGACCTGCCGCCGGACGAGGGTCCCGCCCAGATCGAACCTCGCACCGGAGTCGTGTGCGTGGGCGCTCGCGGTCCGCTGATCGCGTTCAACGTCTGGATCAGTGGCGACGAGACGATGGCCCGATCGCTCGCCGCGCAGGTGAGAACCTCGGGCGGTGGACCTCCGGGCATCCGGGCCTTGGGTTGGGCGATGGACGCGACGACGGCTCAGGTCTCGATGAACCTCATCGAGCCGGATATCACCGGGATCGACGAAGCGTTCGACGTCGTAGAAGAGCGAGCAGAGTCGATGGGTGTCGAGATCCTGGGCACCGAGATCGTCGGTCTAGTCGAGGCCCGCTATCTGCCTGCAGATGGAAAGCGAACGGCCCGGCTCTTGAGAGAGCCGGGCCGTTCGTTAGAAGAAGCTCTAGCCGACTAGCGCCTGCGAGTCGCCTTCTTCCGGCCGGTCGTCTTACGCGTGGTCGACTTCCTGCGAGCAGGAGCCTTCCGTGCAGTCGACTTACGACGCGTGGCCTTCTTCCGGCCCGTCGTCTTCTTGCGGGCGGTGGCCTTCTTGCGCCCGGTCGCCTTCTTGCGGCCGGTCGTCTTCTTACGCGCGGTCGACTTCCTGCGAGCAGGAGCCTTCCGTGCCGTCGACTTACGCCGCGTGGTCTTCTTGCGGCCGGTCGTCTTCTTGCGCGCGGTCGACTTCCTGCGAGCAGGAGCCTTGCGCGCCGTCGACTTCTTCCGACCAGTGGTCTTCTTCCGACCGGTCGTCTTCTTACGCGTGGTCGACTTCCTGCGAGCAGGAGCCTTACGGGCGGTCGATTTCCGCCTACCCGCGGTCTTACGAGCCGCAGTCTTCCGACCGGTTGACTTGCGCGCCGTTGACTTACGGCCGGTCGACTTCCTGCGTCCGGTGGTTTTCTTTGCAGCCAACCCCGGCACCTCCCATCGTCCTCGACGGGATCACGTCGAACCCGTCTCGTACCATTCGGATGCATGTTCGATCGGTGTTCGATCAGCATCCGATCTTCCCGAATGCGCGCACAAACGCACATTCAACGTGTTATTAGGCACGAAAGCACCCCGTGGTGCAAGCATTTGTTTCGATCGCGCATTCAGCGCGCATTCCCAATTATCGCTCTACGAAACGGCGCGGAGACGACGGAGCGCGCGCTCTTTGCGCAATCGTCGCCGTTCGCGTTCGGAAGTCCCACCCCAAATACCGAACTGTTCCTTGTTGTTGAGCGCGTATTCCAAGCACTCCGACTTAACCGTGCACTTGGAACACACCGAGCGCGCGGCTTTCGACGAACCTCCGCGCTCGGGGAAAGATCTTGGAATCCACCTCGTTGCAGCGCGCGTTCGCTTGCCATTCGACAGGCTGAAGAAGTCTTGTTGTGATCCTCTGCATGTCCCCCCGGCCTCTCTCGCGTTCCGACATCGCCACCAGCGATCCCCCGTCTTCGGTGACTGGACTCTGCGATCGGAGTGAGACTCCTAATCACATTGTTGTAATTCTAGTCTTGTAATTCGAAAGCGCGCAAGGGGCCGTTGACCTGGGCTTTCGGAGGGAAACGCTTAGGTTTTCGCGAGCAGGGTGAGCGTTTGGTCGACCAATTCGTTGACCGGCACCGGCTTGAGATGCACAACCTGAGCGCCGGCTTGCGCGGCAAGCCATCGGTCTTGCTCGCGCTCGAGCAGCATGATCGTAGGCACGGAAGCGCTTGCGGGATCGAATGACATATCCCGGGCCAGAGCGAAGCCTCCAGCACTGCCCGTCTGAAGGTCGATGATGACGACATCCGGGACACGCTTCTTGATCTCGGCGATCCCCTGACGAGCGTCGTCGGCGACGGTGACCTCGAACTCCTCAGGGAAGCCGGACCTTGCCTCCTCGCGGACCTTCGGATCTTCGCTCACCACAAGGACGTGGGGCACGGCTAGCGGGGCGCTACCTAGCTGGCTTTGGGCTGCTCGTGCCCTTTTACTTGCTCGCTGAGGTCCTCGAGAAGTTTCTCGATATTTATGTCGAAGCCGGTCTCCATCGCCTGCAACCGGCCGAGGGCCTGGACGAAGTGATCGGCCGTGACTTCCGCATCCGCCACCGCCTCGACGAGAACCGTCGAGTAGTGACGAGCGAACCGGGCGCCGCAGAACGGACAGCGTCCCGGAGTATCCGAATCTGGCCCGATCTGGGACAGAAGGAAATCTCGCTCACACGTGTCACAAACGGCTTGGACCTTCAAGCTTCACCTCGTTTCATGTCTAGCGATGATAGAGCAGGGTCGCCGGGTCGTGCCTCGATCTTTCGAAGCACGAGTGTGAGCCCCAGGGCAACTCCGAATGAGGGCAACGATGCCGGCAACCACGTCAGGTTCTCGGCGAGCGGAGTGCCCACGATGGAGGTCGCGCCTTCGATCCACCAATCGGGGCCGGTCGGCGTGATCCAGTGATAGACGAGGAAACCTACGGCCCACGGGATGAGGTACAGCGCGCGCGACTCCTCGTCGCGCGGGTGCCGGAGTGCTCTTGGAGATGAATCCGGCCATCAGGATCCCGAACAACGGGACGAAGATCGAGCCGATGAGGAACAGGAAGCTCTCGTAGAGCTGCATCGTGAGCAGACCGGCTAGAGGGACCGAGACCCCCGTGATGACCAAGATCAGCGACCGCTGCGAGAGCCGAGGGAAGACGTTACGGACGGATACGGCGGCCGAATAGATGTCGGCGAACGCTTCGTCCGTCTCTCCAACCAACAAGCCGGCGAGCAAGAAGGTGCCAGTGAGCCAGCCACCCGCGAGGACGAGGATGCCCGCCGCCATGCCGGCCGGATCCGGCGTGGTTCCCGTGGACAGAACGAGAAGGGCGCCAAGCGAGTACAGCCAGATGTTCGCGATCAGATAGCCGGTGAAGGTGCCCCACGCGGCCCCTCGCGGCGAGCGAGCGAAACGCGTGTAATCCGCTACGAGCGGCAGCCACGAGATGGGCATGGCGATCACGAGATCAAGAGCAGCTCCGTAGGTCGGGAACCCTCCAGTTCCTTCCGCCCGAATGGCGGAGCTCAATCCGTCGCTCGTCAGCACTAACAAGGAGAGAGCAAGACAAAGAGCAAGCACAACCCACCCGGCGAACTTCTTCATGTAGGTCCGCGCGACCCCTATCGGCCCCCACAGCGCCATCGCCGCGCACACGCAGGCGGCTATCGCCAGCCATAGCCAGCGCGCCGAGAAGCCGAACACACGCTGAGAGACGAGATCGGCGACGGACGACATCGCCCACAGCTCGACGGCGGTCCAGCCGATCAGTTGGGCCACGTTCAGGAGGCTGGGGATATAGGAGCCCTGATCTCCCAAGATGGGACGGAACAAAGCCATGGTGGGGAGCCCTTGCTCGGCGCCGGCTCTCGCCCCAAGGGCGAGGAGCCCGACTCCGGCGATGGACCCGATCACGATCGCCGAGAACGCCGTGCCGAAGCCGAGGGCCGGGACGAGGAGCGCGCCCGAGACGAGGACCAACAGGCCCACGCCCAGATCGCCCCACAAGAACCCCACGTCCAGGGCCGACAGATGCCGCCGCTCGGGCGGCACGGGCTCGATCCCCGGGTCCTCGAGCCGGTCTGGCCGTTCCTTTACCTTCACGAGCGCCTCCCTTCGCACGCACTAACGTGATCAGGTTCCAGGGTCGGCCCGTGGCCCTCTCAGCCCCCTTTAGTGCGTGGGGCTCCCCTGGCGCAAGGACAGACCTTACTCGCCCCCTAGGGGCCCGTTACCTGTGCGAGCGCCATGCCGTATACCGAAGAAAGGCCGCGAAAGGGGCATCCCGCCACAAGGGCACGCGGCATGGGCTCGCCCGGGGTGGCCTAGGCCAGACCGCAGGGCAAATTGGGAGGCGACATGGGACATAGAAGGTCTGCGTTAGCTCTCGCTCTCGCACTGTTGGTGGCCACGCTCGTTTGGGCGGGACCCGGATCGGCCGGCGCCGCCGGGACCCGGTCCAAAGACGTGGGGGCCGACGAGGAGAAGCTCCGCTCGCGCGGAGACATCGTGATCGACTCGAACGACGACTTCACGCACGAGAACGGAGTCATTTCCGGCAAGGGCACCAAGGACAAGCCCTTCGTCATCTCGAACTGGAGCCTTCCGACCCTGATCATCAGGAACACGAGCTCGTGGGTCACTATCCGCAACAACGACATCGCAGGCCAGTTGGTCCTGGACTGGATCGGCCACGGCACCCGCGTGCATCACAACAACATCGGGGATCTGCGCGTGAATCAGAACGTCGAACGCACCGGGATGATGACGGGGGGCGTGATCTCCAACAACCAGTTCAGGGTCGTGGGTCAGCTCCGCCACTGGGACGGAATCTTCGAGGACAACATCGTCGGAACCAAGGATGTGCTGTTCCGAACGCCGAACTTCCGGGCCGTGAACTTCGACGGATTCAACGGCTCCCATTTCCGCCACAACACGATCTTCGGGTACGTGGACGTGAGGCTCCACGGTCACCACCACGGCTCTGGTTTCGGAGGGTCGAGCCATGACCACGCCGGTGAGTACGAGGCCGACCCCGAGCACGCCGGTCACCACGGCATGGGGCCCGACCACACCAAACGCTGGCACGAGGTGTTCTTCTACGCCAACGAGATCCACTCGGACTACTCGTGGGCCCTGCGCTACACCGACACGGACCACACGGCCAACGACCGCACCGCGGCGTCCGAGACGAACAAGCTCCTGAACTGCCCGCACGTCCACCACACCAAGGTGCACTTCACCAACAACGACCTGATCGGGTCGGGCCTCCTGGTGGACGTCTTCAACGCAACAGACGACAACCACTGGGGGACCACCACCGGAGTCGTCGAGCTAGCCAACAACAACATCAAGCTCGAGCGTGACGCCAGGGAACTGCTCGGCGGCCGCTACGGCATCGTCGTCCAGCAGGCTGTGGACCTCAAGCTGAACATCAAGAACAACCAAATCCTCGGCCCGAACATGGTCGGCGAGGATGTGGACCTGCTGAAGCTGGAGAAGAAGCTCAACAAAGGCGCCGGCATCCTGCTCCAGAACCTCGACTACGCCAAGGTCAAGCTCCTCGGCAACGAGGTCGCGTCCCGCATGTACGGCGTCCAGGCCACCCAGATGACCGAGCACGTGCGCTGGCTGATCAAGAACCTAAAGACCATCGACGTCGACGAAGACGTCCACTACGACGAAAGCGTAGCCAGGCGCCCGAAGAAGAAGGGCTAGTCACGAGTTAGCGAAGAACGGGGGCCGGAACCTCCCACCGGCCCCCGTTTCGCGTCTAGATCTCGGCTCTCACGATGTCTACGGCTTCTTTGATGTTCTTTAGTTTCTCTTTGGCTTCGTCGGGGGTGCGGGTTTTTAGGCCGCAGTCGGGGTCTACGAAGACTCTCTCGGGTGGGATCAGCTTTATCGATTTGCGGATGCCGTCGGCTATTTCCTCCACCGTCTCTTGCTTGTGGGTGTGTACGTCGACGACGCCCAGGCCTACGTACTTCGTGAAGGGGTTGTCGTAGAACTCCTCGAGTAGCGAGTAGTCGGAGTTCGCGAATTCCAGGTCGATCTGGTCGACCGGGATGTCAAGCATCTTCGGGTAGGCGTTGTGGAAGTCGCCGTAGCAGATGTGCGTGATGGTGTGGGCGCTGAGTGGCTCGGTCACGATCCTCATCGACTCGATAACGAGGTCCAGCTCGTCCATGCGGGTCGACGCGGCCGGCTCGTCGATCTGGATAAAGCGAGCTCCGGCCTTCTCGAGATCGAGTGCTTCGTCACGGATCACCTTGGCTAGGTCGAGCACGAAGTCACGGCGCGTGTCGTAGTGCTCGTTGAAGCTCCAGTCGCAGATCGTGTACGGGCCGGTGAGCATCCCCTTGACGGGCTTTTCGGTCAGGGACTGCGCGTACTCCCACCACTCGACCGTGATCGGCTTGTCCCGGCCGACGGGTCCCGTGGCGATCGGCTTGCGGTAGTACCGGTTGCCGTAGGAGCGGACGAGCCCACCCATCTCGAGCCCGGGAAGCTCTTCCGCGAAGAACGCCACCATGTCGCCGCGGTACTGCTCGCCGTCGACCACGAGGTCGGTGTCGATCGAGTTCTGGAACTCGATCCATTCCCGCGTAGCCTGCTTCTCTAGGTCCTTTAGTGCGTCCCGCCCGATCTCACCGCGGGCGAACTGGCTACGGGCTTTGGTGATGTAAGAGGGCTTTGGCATCGAGCCGACGGATGTGGTCCATAGGCCCTTACCTTCGAGATCGATCTTGCTCATTACGCTCTCACTTTCTCGACGGCCTCCGCGAGCCGCTCGAGCTTCGCCCGAGCCTTCTCACGCGGCAGGAACTCCAAGCTGCACGATGGACTGAAACGAGTGACCGCCGCCCCATCGACGCGTCGTACCCCCTCGATCAGCCGGACGAGATCGTCGACCTCCTCGAGACGGGTGTTGCGCGCATCGACGATCCCGGCCTGCAAGATCTTCTCGGGCGGGACCAACGGAAGGAGCTCATTGTTCTCGGGTCCGGAGACGAGGTCGAGCCCGAAACCGTCGACCGGAAGCTCGAAGAGCTGAGGGCCCAAGCGCTTGGCGTCGCCGAAGTAGGTGCAGAGGGTCGTCTCTGCGTCCTTCAACTCCTTGCAGATGATGTGGAGAGACTGCGGCGGCGAGATCGAGATCCTCGGGCGCATCGAGCAACGCCGGCTCGTCGATCTGGATGTGCTTGGCCCCCGCGGCCTCCAGCTCGAATGCCTCCTGAGCGAGGACTCGGGCGATCGCCAGGACGAACTCTTCGTGATTCGAGTAGTGCTCGTCGATCGAGAGCCGGGCGAACGTCACCGGGCCCGGGATGACCGCCTTGACGGGACGGGAAGCGACCGACGATGCGAACTTGAACGCATCGACAGAGGCGGGGCCGCCCCAGTCGATCTCCCCGGTGCAGATCGGCCTGCGGTAGTAGACGTTGTTGTCGAACCAACGCAGTAGCCCGCCGATCTCGAACCCGCTGATCTTGCGGGCGAAGGGCGTGAGGATGTCGTCCCACCGGACGTGCCCGTCGCGTGACGATGTCGATCCCCGCCGCCTCTTGCTCTCGGATCACTTCGGTGACGGCTTCGTCCTGAACCTTCTTCAGGTCGTCGGGGGTGGCGTCTCCGCGCTCGATGGCGTGAAGCGTCTTCCGGATGGTGAACTGTCCGCCCTCCGCCGGCGGCTTCGGGTAGGCCCCGACCACGGTCGATTCGATACTCAAGTCCCGCTCCTTTCGAGTGCCACACACAAAAGAAAAAAGCCTCTATCCCGGACGGGAAGAGGCTGCTTCCTCTCGCTCATCCGTCCGGGCTTCGCACCTGCAGGCGAAAGGCTGCCTGTGGTTGCGGCGGGATCGACGGGCCGGACCCTCCCCCGCTCTTGATGAGCCCATTCATCATAAGCGGGCAGCGACGCGACGGAGGCCGATTAGCTTACCGAGGCTTGTGGACGGTGCTTAGAACTGGGCGGAGTCGCCGCAGGCGCAGGAGCCTTTGGCGTTCGGGTTGTCGATCGTGAAGCCGGACTGCTCGAGGGTGTCGAGGTAGTCGACGGTGGCGCCCCGCAGGTAGGGGGCGCTCATCTTGTCGACCCGGATCTCGACGCCGTCGGCGATGGCTACGACGTCGTCGTCGAGCTTGCGGTCGTCGAAGTAGAGGGCGTAGCGAAGGCCGGCACAGCCGCCGGGCTGGACGGCGACCCGGAGGGCGTATTCCTTGCCCTCGTGCTCCTCAGGCGATGCAGATACCTCGCGCGAGAGCAGTTCCTTGACCTTGGCTGCGGCCGTATCGGTATCGCGACCGTCGTCTCTGTCATGGACACGGGCGGGTCCTCCTGTCGGGGGTGAACTATCGATTCTCAGTATAGGGAAACCTCAGTGCACGCCCAGCCATTCCACGGCCAAGATGACCCCGGCCACCGCCGCCCCACCCAGGACGAAGGGCCTGGCTCGGACCAGGCCCGGGGGGATCGGATCGAACAGGAGCGGCGCAAGCAGAGTGATCATCAGGCCCGCTGCACCCAGGAGCGTCGAAGCCAGGACGGCTATGTGCCAGATCTCGTGGACACGAGGGCCGCCTAGTGGGAGGTCGTGGAGGTGAAGCGGAACTCGCCGAGCCTCAGGGCCGGGGCGACGGTCGAGCCGAACGCCGCCGAACTCGGGGGCGAAGGCTGCGAGGTCGCTTCCGATGGCCTCGACGCTTGCGAGGGCGTCGAGCACGCTCTGGGTGAAGCGGAGGTTGTGCACCGCCCCCACGATCTCGCCGTCCTCGACCCGGAAGGTGCCGTCTCGGGTCATCCCCGTCAACAAGGTGGATGGTCGGTCGAGGATGTTCACGTAGTGGAACCGAGTCACGAGCAGCCCGGACTTCACTCCACCGATGAGGTCTTCGAGGCTGCTGTCGCCCGACTCGAGCACGACGTTCGCCGCGTAGGGACCGAACTCGCTCGACCCGGAGTAGTGGCCCGTCGAGGCCCCGCCCAGTTTCCGCGCGGTGCGCAGGTCCGTTACCGGTTCCGTCGCCCGGCCCCCGTCGATGACGGCGACCCGTTTCTTGGGGACGCCCTCGAAATCGAATCCGAGGCCGACCGACGGTCCGGCCCAGACGTCGTCGGCAACGGTGACGGTCGAGGCGGCGACATCCTGTCCCCCCTTGTGAACCAGGAAGCTCTCGCCCTCGATCACCTGCTTGGCTCCGAAGCCCGCGTAGGACAGGTATTCGAGCATCGTCGCCACCGCCGGTGCTTCGAGCACCACCTCGTAGGTGCCTGCCTCGGCATCCACCGCACCCTTAGCCGTCGAGGCTTTGTCGCGGCGCGGCTGGCGGCGGCCTCGACGTCAACTTCTCGGAGGGCGTGGGATGAGCCCTCTCCCCATCCCGTCGCGTCGCCGTTGTCGGCCAAACAAGTCGTGACGCAGCGTGTGTAGCCATCGAAGCAGGCGATGCCCGTCGACGTGAATACGCCGTAAGTGTGCGCGCTTGTCTCGTAGATGCCAGCGGCGGCTGCGGATCCGGTGACGGCAAGTATCTGCCTCACCGCTTTGGCTCGTTGGTCCGGCGACGCGCCGGCGGTGTCGTCATCCCAGCGTGAACAGGCCTCCGCCGCGGCCGACCTCTTCGGGCCGGGCCAAACCGGGGAACTCCTCATCCGGCGTCGACGCGTGTGCGGCCTCGTAGCGCCTGGCCGGCGGCCTCGTTCATCGATCGGGCGTCGAGCTGATTGGTTGTAGCGACGGCCGTTCGGTCACCCACGACCGCCCGGACGTAGGCGCGCACTTCGTCGCGCACGGTGTTCTGGATGATCTGTGAGTTCGCGTAGCGAGTCAGGCCCGTGTGCGATCCAGCGAGCAGTACCTCGATCCCGTCGGGACCCTCGTAGTCCAGGACCGCTTCGGCCGCGGAGAGCGCCTGGTCTTCGGTGAGTGGTGCCGAATCTGGGTTCACTGGGCGAATCCTGTCTTCACGTTGCGGAAGCGAGCCGGCGCGGTTCCGTGCCCGACCCGCATCGTCTGGCCCGGCTGACCCTTGCCGCAGTTGGGCGTGCCCCACACCTTCCACTCGCTCTCGCCGGCGATCGCGTCGCAGGAACCCCAGAACTCGGGGGTGATGCCCGTGTAGCGGGGGTCCTTGAGCATCTTGCCGAGCTTCCCCTTCTTGATCTCCCACGCGATCTCGCAGCCGAACTGGAAGTTCTTGCGCTTGTCGTCGATCGACCACGACTTGTTCGTCGCCATGTAGATGCCGTCGTCGACGTCGGCCAGGAGGTCTTCGAGGGTGCCTTCGCCCGGAAGGAGATTGATGTTCGTCATGCGGATGAGCGGGAAGTTCTCCCAACCTTCCGCGCGCATCGTCCCGTTCGAGCGCTCTGCTCCCATCGTCGCCGCCGTCTCGCGCGAGGACTGGAAACCAACGAGGATCCCTTCTTTGACCAGATCGGTGCGCTGCCCCTCGACGCCTTCGTCGTCGTACGCGTAGCTCCCGAGACCGCCGGGGATCGTCGCGTCGGCGGTGATGTTGACGAGCTCGGAGCCGTAACGGAGGTCGTCGAGATCGGGGATCCCGACGAACGATGTGCCGGCGAACGCGGCCTCCATCCCCAGCACGCGGTCGAGCTCGGTGGGATGACCGACGGACTCGTGCACCTGGAGCATCACCTGATGGCCGTCCAGCACGAGGTCCGTCGTCGCGGAGGGGCACTCGGGCGCGCTCAGCAAGGCCACGGCTTCCTCGGCGGTCTGCTGGGCGTTGCCGATCAGATCCATCTGTTCGATCAACTCGTAACCGGCCGCTGCGAAGTGGCCGCGGAACGAGCCCGGATAGGACCGCACTTGCACGTCGTCGTCGGAGATCGCGATCGCCTCGATCCCGCCGGCCGTTTGGGTAAAGGTCTGATCGATCTCGGTGCCTTCAGACGAATGGAACCAAACCTTCGAGCGCAGCAGATCGATGGTCCCCCGAGCGACACGGATCCCATCGACGCGCGCCATGACCTCTGTTGCCGCCGCGAGCAAGGAGATCTTGTCCTCGAGAGAGACCTCGAACGGGTCGTTGATCGAGCGCGGTGGCCCAGGAATCCTGATGCACGGGCTCGGGAACGAGCTCGATGGGGGTTTCGATCGCGCTCGCGCTCGCCCGGCCGACTTCCACGGCGGTCTTGGCAACTTTCGCAGCGTCCGAGGGGTCGAGCGTCGCCGAGGCCGCGTAGCCCCACGCGCCGTCCACCAGGACACGAACACCGAAGCCGAGGGAGCTCGATCGTTCGAGCCCTTCGACCGTAGCCTCTCGCACCGAGACGCTCTCGCTGTGCGTGTCCACCACCCGCACGTCTGCGTAGGACGCCCCCGCTGCGGTCGCAGCGTCGAGGGCGGCCTTCAGCAGGTCGTCCATCGCCAGAGGCTATCGCGCTGAGTCTGCGGTCCGCCTTCGATGGACGCCCGGCTCGTTCTAGGCCAGGTTGGCCGAGCGGGGATATGCGACCTCCGGGTCCGTGAGGACGTTGAGGAGGTAGGGCTCGTCGGAGTCGAGAGCGCGCTTGAGGGCCGGGCCGAGATCGTCGGGATCGTCGACCATTGCGCCTTTGCCGCCGAAGGATTCCATCATCTGGTCGTAACGGAGCCCGGGCTGGAGGTCGGCCGCGACGTCGTACCCGTAGAGCCCCTTCATCGGATGCTTCTCGAGGCCCCAGATGCCGTTGTTGCCGACGATGCACAGCGCCGGGATCTTGTGGCGCACGAGGCTCTCGAGGTCCGAGGCGGCGAAGCCGATCGCTCCGTCCCCGTACAGGATCACGACACGGCGGTCTGGATTCAGCACTCCGGCGGCCAATGCGTAGCCGGGCCCAACCCCCAGGCACCCGAAGGGGCCGGGATCGAGCCAGGATCCACCTACATAGCTCGGGACCTCGCGACCCGCATAGCTGACGAAGTCGCCGCCGTCGCCGATGACGATCGCGTCGCGCTCGAGCAGGGGCACGAGCTCTCCATAAACGCGCATCGGGTGGATGGGACGTTGATCGCTGTGGGCCTCGCTCTGTGCCGCGTCCCTCTTCTCTTGTTCGACGCCGCGCAGGGTCTCGACCCATCCAGAGGTGTCGGGGGTCTTGCCGAGCTCGCTTGCGATCGCCGTAAAGACCGCGGTCAGTGGGGCTTCGCTCGATGCCGCAAGCTCCACATGACTCGCGACGGGAGTGTCGAGGTGAACGACCTTGGCGAATCCCTGTCCGAAGCCGAGTCTGAAATCGAGCGGGGTCCCGGCGACGATCACGAGGTCTGCTTGCTTGAACGCAGCCGAGCGCGCCCGGGCGAACGCAAGCTCGTGGTCTGCCGGGATACACCCCCGGCCCTGACCGTTGACGATGCACGGGATGCGGGCGCTTTCGACGAGGCGGACGAGGGCCTCATCGGCGCGCGACAGCCACACATTCGAGCCGGCCACGATCACCGGGCGCTCCGCGTTCTCGATCAGGCGAGCGATGTCCGAAACATCTCCGGCGTCGGGAGCGGGTGGCGCGGCAGGCTCTGGGAGATCGAAATCCCCCATGTTGAAGAGCACGTCCAGGGGGAAGTCCAGGAACCGGGGGCCACGCGGCGGCGTCGCCGCGTCGCGTGCCGCGTCGAGCACAGCCTTCGCAACATCCGCGATGTCGGTGACCGTGTTTCCCGGTGCCAGCGGGTCGACGAACGGGACGTGGTCGATCTCTTGAAGGCTCCCCTGCCCCCAGCGGAAATGGGGTGCGCGACCCCCGAGCACAAGCATCGGCGCGTTGTTGAAACGAGCCTGCGCGATCGCACTCATCGCGTTGGTGACGCCCGGGCCCGCGGTGACAACGGCAACGCCGATGCCGCGGCCGAGCCGAGCGTAGGCCTCTGCCGCGAAGCCCGCGGTCTGCTCGTGCCGCACGTCGACGATGCCGATTTTCTCCTGCACGCACCCGTCGAAGATCGGGAAGATGTGTCCGCCGCTAAGGGTGAAGATGTGATCAACGCCCAACGACTTGAGAGCTTTCGCTACCGCGAGGCCCCCGTGTCCCTCAGCCATCGCGAGTGGTCAGTCGCCGTGGCCGGTGCTGCGCATCACGCCGCCGGCTCCGGAGCTGCCGTCGGATGCGGTCTCGCGCGACGATCGGCGGATCACCTCGTCGCTCTCGGGATCCATCGTTGCGGGATCGTTCGTGCGCTCCTCGGATTCCTCGAGCAGCCGGCGGGCGACCTTCTCGGCGGCCTCCGGCGTGTCCGCCTCGGGCCGGCCCTCGCGCATGAG
Source organism: uncultured Actinomycetes bacterium (assembly GCA_963786155.1). GTDB lineage: Bacteria > Actinomycetota > CADDZG01 > CADDZG01 > WHSQ01 > CAWAXW01. Next base: position 2,368,471 of record CAWAXW010000006.1, read on the forward strand.
CTTCGCGGCCAGGCGTTGGACCTTGTCCTCGAAAGACTCCTCGACCCCTGTCATGCGGGGAGTTTAATCACAGGCGTCAGGGAAAGCGGACCCACTCGAAGTGCATTCTGTCGGGACGTGGGACACACCGGCCGGGCGGGACGGGCTAGTCCACCGTCCAAGTGTCGCCAGAGGTTAGGAGGCGGGTTAGGTCGCCGGGGCCTTGTTGTTCGGCGGCCATGCGTAGTTGGGTTTCCATCGCGTCGCCGTAGACCGGGCGTTCCACCGAGCGGAAGATACCTAGAGGTGTCGGTTGAGTCGGGCCCGATGCCAGGCGTGAGAGGGCGAACGCGAGGCTCGGGTCGTCGCGGTGGGCGTCGTGGACCAGGATCTTGTCTTCGCCTGCGGAGGCGACCTCGACTATCTCGAGTTGGCCATCGGCGCGCATCACGACGCCCTTCTCATCGTTGGCGCCGAAGCGGATGGGCTTGCCGTGCTCGATGAAGATGCGGTTGCCGGTCGCGCCCTCCTTGGAGCTGAGGGCGAGGAAGGCGCCGTCGTTGAAGATGTTGCAGTTCTGGTAGATCTCGACGAAGGCTGAGCCGCGGTGCTCGGTCGCGGCCCGCAGGACCTCGGGCAGGTGCTTGCGAGCGACGTCCATCGTTCGTGCCACGAACGTCGCCTCGGCCCCCAGAGCCATCGAGATCGGGTTGAACGGTCTCTCCAACGAGCCGAACGGGGTCGACTTCGTAACCTTCCCCTGCTCCGATGTGGGCGAGTACTGGCCTTTGGTGAGGCCGTAGATCTGGTTGTTGAACATCAACAGTTTGAGGTTGACGTTGCGGCGCAGCGCGTGGATCAAGTGATTGCCACCGATCGACAGAGCGTCACCGTCGCCCATGACCACCCACACGTTGAGGTCCGGGCGTGCAGTTGCGATACCGGTCGCGATAGCGGGAGCCCGGCCGTGGATGCCGTGCAGGCCGTAGGTGTTCATGTAATAGGGGAAGCGAGAGGCACATCCGATCCCCGAGACGAACACGATCTTCTCGCGCGGGATGCCGAGCTCCGGCATCACGCTCTGGACCGCGGCGAGGATCGCGTAGTCGCCACATCCCGGGCACCAGCGGACCTCTTGGTCTGAGACGAAATCCTTGCGCGTCAGCGTGTCGACCGGGCCGCCCTCGGTTATGCCGCGGCTCCCTTCGTCGAATACGGGGGTGCCGCCCCCAGTGGCATCGGCGGCCACTACAACAGCTCCAACAGTCGTCGTTCGAGCTCGCCGGCGCGGAATGGCTGGCCCTGGACCTTGTTTATGGAGATCGAGTCGATCAAGAACTCCGAGCGGATGAGCTTCGACAACTGACCCGTGTTCATCTCCGGGATGATGATGCGCTCGAATCGTCTCAGCACTTCTTCTGTGTTCCTCGGGAACGGGTTCAGGTGCTTTAGATGGGCGCGAGCAACGTCGATGCCTTTGGCTTTAAGCCTGCGGGCGGCCGCTCCGATCGCTCCGTAGGTCGACCCCCACCCGAGAACGAGGACCTTTGCATCGGACTCGCCCGCCCATTCGAGGGGATCGATATCTTCTTCGATCACCTTGATCTTGGCGGCCCGCAGTCCGGTCATGAGCTCATGGTTCTCCGGGTCGTAGGAGATGTTGCCGGTGCCGTCCGCCTTCTCGAGCCCGCCGATGCGATGCTCGAGTCCGCGGGTACCGGGTATGGCCCATGGCCGTGCCAACGTCGTCTCGTCCCGCAGATAAGGCCAGAAGTCCTCGCCGACGTTGGGACGGGTCGTGAACGGGACCGAGATGTCGGGCAACTTCCCCACGTCCGTTATGCGCCATGGCTCGGCTCCGTTGGCGAGCTGACCATCGGTCAGCAGGATCACCGGAGTCATGTACTTAATGGCAATGCGAGCCGCCTCGATCCCTGCCCAGAAACACGATGGAGGGGAGTAAGCCGCGACGATCGGCAGCGGCGCTTCGCCGTGCCGGCCATACATCGCATGCAAGAGGTCCGACTGCTCGGCCTTCGTCGGCAAACCGGTGGACGGCCCACCACGCTGCACATCGATCACGATCAAGGGCAGCTCCAATGCGATGGCGAGGCCGATCGTCTCGGACTTCAGGTCGAGCCCAGGGCCCGAAGTCGTCGTAACCCCGAGGTGGCCCGCGAAAGCCGCTCCCAGCGCCATGCCGACGGCTGCGATCTCATCTTCGGCCTGGATCGTGCGCACCCCGAAGTTCTTGTGCCGGGAGAGCTCGTGGAGGATGTCGGATGCAGGCGTGATGGGGTAGCTGCCTAGGAAAAGAGGAAGCTTCGACTGCACGCTGGCGGCGATCAAGCCGCAGGCGAGGGCCTGGTTGCCGGTTATCCGGCGATACGTGCCCGGTGCCAGCGTGGCCGGCTTGACTTCGAACGCAATCAACTCTGCGGTCTCGCCAAAGGCGTGGCCCGCCTTCAAGGCAGCAACGTTCGCTTGCGCGATGGCCGGCTTCTTGGCGAACTTCTTCTCGAGCCAAGCGATCGTGGGTTCGAGGTCTCTGCCGTACATCCAGCAGATAACGCCGAGGGCGAGCATGTTCTTGGAGCGTTCGGCTTCCTTCTTGTTGGTCCCGGTCTCTTTCACGGCTTCGATCGTCATCGAAGTCATCGGGATCTCGTAGACCTGATAGCTCGAGAGCGAGCCGTCCTTCAACGGGTTGGAGGGGTAACCGGCCTTGTCCAGATTGCGTTCCTCGAACGCATCCGAGTTGACGATCAAAAGTCCTCCAGGCATGAGGTCCTTGATGTTCGCCTTGAGCGCGGCCGGGTTCATCGCGATCAGCACGCCCGGCTGGTCTCCCGGGGTGAGGATGTCGTAATCGGCGAAGTGGATCTGGAACGCCGAAACCCCCGGGATCGTGCCGGCGGGGGCGCGGATCTCCGCCGGAAAGTCAGGCATGGTGGAGAGATCGTTGCCGAAGGCGGCCGTCACGGAGGTGAAGCGATCGCCGGTGAGTTGCATCCCGTCGCCGGAGTCGCCGGCGAATCGCACGACGACTCGTTCTTCCTGCCGCCTCTCACCCTTTGTCGTCGAGGGAGTGGCGGCTTGTGCACTCATGATTTCTGGAGATCCCCTCCGCTGATGGTTGGACCCGATGCTAACAGCCGGGTGCGCGGCCCCCTGCGATAACGCGTGTTACGCGGGAAAGATCTTGGCCGCCAGAATGTCCGCGACGGAAACGGAAACGACTTCGCCCCGCTTGGTCACGATCGTGATCTTCGAGTCATCCGCCGACATCACGACCCCAACGGCTTCGGAGAAGGGATATTCGGGGTCTCGGCGCAGCGCGTAACGGATCGAGACCTTCCGGCCGAGGTACGGCTTCCAGTCGTGAGGAGGCTCGGCTACTCGCCGCGCTCCTCGGATGGCGCGAAGGGGCTCTCCATGGCTCCGCCGGAAGCCTCCGGGTGCTCTTCTATCCAGGTCGCCTGCTTGGCCGTGTACTCGGCCCACTCCGCCGGTATCGAATCCTCGGGGAAGATCGCGTCCACGGGACAAGCCGGAAGGCAGGCATCGCAGTCCACGCACTCCTCGGGGTGGATATATAGCTGGTCTTCGCCCTCGTAGATGCAGTCGACCGGGCACTCATCTACGCACGCGCGGTCTTTCACTCCGATACAAGGCTCGGCGATGACGTACGTCATGCTCGATCCTCCTCCAAGGGTCGGTCGACTATCGCGGCCATGATACCCAGGCCTGCCGGGTCGAAGCGGAGTTGTGCGATTGTGCTCACGGGGTGGCCGTGGACGGCGTCTTGGCTCCGCTCGGCACCGGTAGGGGGACCTGCTCCCCGCTCCGGCCGGAGTCGATGACGTTCACGAACGCGATGCTGGCCTCGTCGCAGGTCGAGCGCCTGATCTGGATCGCGCCGACTTCCTTACCCCGGCGGATGTAGATCTCCGCCTCGAAGATCTCGTTGTCCGATGCGATGATCTCGAATCCAAGGGCCTTGATCGCGGCGCGGAACTGTTTGAGCCCCTCTTCGACCGACAGCGGCAGGTTCATGGAAGCGAGATATCCCCCGCGCTCGCGGCTCACCGCGGTCAGCTGGGCCGTCCCCCCAAGCAGGAACTCCGCGGGGACGACGTCCTCGGGGATGCGAGCGCGAGGGCTGGGCAGGCCGCAGGCCGCAGGGATCTCATCGTCCGCTCCGTCGGTTTCGCCATCCCCCGAGCAACCCGCAAGAAAGAGCGTTCCGACAAGACACACGACGAGCGCAACTTTCCTCACTCAGTGCCTTCTCCGGTGGCTTCCTTGCGTGCATAGGCATAGGACCCGCTAAGTCGCCCGATCGACATCACAAAGTCGACGGACAGCGCGTGCATCACGTCGGCTATCCGAAGCATCGGCGGGCCGACGACGACGTCTGCCTTGTTCTTCTCGATCGCCATCATCGTTGCCTTGGCCACATCCTCGGGCGTGCACGCCTTGAGTGTGCGCGGCGGCGGCCCGGCCTCGCCCTCTCGCTCCGCGAACATCCCCTCGCCGGTCACGTAGCCGGGACAGACGACGGACACGCCGATCCCATGCTCGTAGAGCTCCGCGCGCAGGGACCAAGAGAACCCGACGAGACCGTGCTTCGTAGCCGCATAACCCACACCGAAGGGCCGCGCCGTCTTCCCGGCCACGGACGAGATGTTGACGATGTGGCCGCGCTTCCGTTCGATCATTCCGGGAACGATGAGGCGGGTGAGCAAGAGCGGGCCCGTGAGATTGATCGCGATCGCACTCTCTATGTCGTCCGGCTGCAGCCGTTCGAAGTGACCGACCAGCTCCCGGCCGGCGTTATTGACCAGAAGGTCTACGGGACCGAGCTCTGCCTCCGTTCGACGAACGAGCTCCTCGAGGCTTGCGCTGTCGGCGACATCCGTCGGCACTGCGATCGCCTTGACCCCGCGCCGGCGAACACCTTCCGCCGTGCGCTCCAGCTCGCTCTCCGAGCGCGCCGCGAGAGCGAGGTTCACGCCTCGGTCCGCCAGGTGATTGGCGAGGTGGACCCCGATGCCGCGCGATGCACCGGTGAGGATGCCGACTGAGTTACGCAATTGCATGGGTTTCCTCCTCGATGAGCTTCTCGGCCGTCCTGCCCGCGAACGCCATGATCGTCATCTGCGGATTGACGCCGACACAGCTCGGAAACGTACTCGCGTCTCCGACCCACAGCCCCTCTACCGAGTGATGCCGTCCGAACGAGTCGACGACACTCGTCTCGGGATCGGACCCCATCCTCGCCGTGCCCATGGGGTGGAATGCCGTCAGGCGCAGGTGCTTTGCCCGAATGGGCCTTTCCCGCAATTGCTCGAGGTCCTGGGAAGCCGAGATCGAGTCGATCCCCGGGAGCCCCGGATAGACCCGCGTGGCCCCGGCCGCCAGCAGGATCTCTGCCGCGAGAGCGATCCCGGCCTGCAGGCGCCTGGCGTCGAGCTCGTTGAGCCGGTAGGTCGCAAGAGCATCGCCGTTGCGCAAAGCGCGCACGCGGCCCTTCGAGGTGTCCGAGACGTAGAGCCCCAGGGTTGCCAGTCGCCGCAAGGCGGCCATCTCTTCCATCGCCGCGGCCCCCACGCCCGGCACCGACCCCGCACCTACTCCCGGCACGGTCGTTGTGGCTTCGAGCATCACCTCGTGCGTCTCGAAGAGCGTGTCGACGTAGTAGCTCTGCAGCGTGCCCTTCCAGTTCACGACATCTTCGGAGAACCAACCTGCGACGCCGGTAGCGGGATGGATACGCAGGTTGCGGCCGGTCTGGCCCGACCGATCGGGTACTCCACTCCGGTTGAGCAGGACGGGAGTGTGCACGGCTCCCGCGCAGACGACAACGTGACGGGCATCGACCCAGACACTCCCTCGCCGCTTGTCGCGCCCCGTCGAGCAGTGTCGCCTCCACGCCACGCGCATGGCCGCCGTCGAAGATCGATCCGCTCGACTCTGCACCGTCCGAGCACCCGCGCCCCTGCTTGTTGGGCACTCGGCAGATACGTGATGTGCATCGCCTGCTTGGCGTTTGTCGGACAGCCGAACGCACATTGCCCGCAACCCTTGCAGTCAGTGATGTTGCGAAGGAGCGGCCCACCGCTGAGACCGAGCGCGACCGCGCCCTTGTGTACCAGCGCTCCGTTCGGCCCCAGCACGTTCCACGGGACCGGACGCACGTTGAGGAACGCTTCCGGCTCGGCAAAGTAGGGGTCTAGGTCCGCGCCACTCGCCCCCTCCACGCCGAAGCGAGAACCCCACCGCTCGAGGATGTGGTTCGGGGCCCTGAAACACGTCCCCGAGTTCACCACGGTGGTCCCACCGATCACCTTGCCAAGTGGCATGGGGATCGGCGGCACGCCCCACACCTGCGTCGTACCGTCATCACGACAGAAGCGTTGGAAGCGGTCGAACACCTGCCCGACGAAGTCGCGTTCTGCCACGACGTGCCCACCTTCTTCGAGAACGATCACGTCCAGCCCCGCTTCCGCGAGCCTCGTCGCGACCACCGCACCGCCCGCACCCGACCCGACGACGACCACGTCGGCGCCCAGACGCTGACCGTCCTCGACATCAGGCCACGTCAAGACATCCAGCCCGGGGAGCTCCGGCGCTCGGGCCGAACGAACAGCCATGCGCAACTCGGGAAGCACACCCGCAGCGACCGCCGGGCCCGACCGGTGATAGTCGTCCGGCTCCTCGCCCATCGTCATGCCGGGCATGGTCTCGCCGCCCACCGAACGCTGGGCCCCGCGTGGCTCGTCATCAGCACGGCACCTGTAGTCGTAGCCGAGCGCGTCCTCCACCTCGGGAGTCGAAGCCCACACGAGGAACAGGATCTGCTTGAGCGCGGCCACGTGCAGCCGCCGCGCGGTGAGTCGCGACCGGTAGCAATCCTCTAGCCATGCAGCGCGGTCCCTCGACGAGAGCCTGGAGAACGGCTTACGGAACCGCGAGAGCAGCGGCCCCCACTCCCACGCCCGCAGCAAAGACCGCACACCCGCGCGCGTCCTGGGATGCCACCATTCCATCCGCTCCTCGAGAGCCGACGCGACCCCAACGCTCTCGGCCCCCGGAAGCCCGTGCCCTTCCGGCAGCGTCACCTCAGCCAGGGTCCGTACGATCCGGCGGTCGCGCTCGCTCATGGCCATGGGAGCCCATCATCCTCGCCATGGCGGTCCGCAGTGCCCCGACCCTCGTCAGGGCTCAGGCGGCTTGTGCTTCCCGGCCTTGCGATCGCGCTCGGTCTTGATCGTGTGGCACGGCCAGCAGCGTGGTCTCAGATTGGGATTCGAAGTCGGGCCCCTAGCCGCACGCGGCTCGAGGTGATCGACTCTCTGTATGGAAGCGGTTGCCGCAGTCGACACACTTGACCCCATCGAAATCCGGCGGCTCGCCCAGCTCCAAGGCGATCGCCACTTCGACAGGGATGTGGCGCGTCCAGCGCTTGAAGTTGCGCAGGTCCTTGCCGTCGAACACGACCGCATTCATAAAGGCCACTTCGGCGATCTCGCGAGCCTTCTGGGGTCGGACGATCGGACCCCGGGATCTTGCGGGTCACCCTCCTCGCGGACATCGGTCCAGCCGCGCTTGGCGACCTCGTAGTCGACCAGCACGACGAGCTCGGGACGCTTGGCCCGGCCCTTGCCTCCGCCCGACAAGATCGCCGCATAGGCATCGACGAGGTGGCGCTCGAACGGCTCCTGGTTGCCGTTTCTCTTGGCTTCTCTGGCGAGGCGCTGGGCTTCTGCTTCTGCCCGGGCCACGATCGGGACCCCGACAGCGGGTTCGAGCTCGAGATGGATGTGGGTCACCCCGAGCTCGTCCGAATAGGTGCGGGCCTTACGGGATTCGTGCTGGCGTTGGGATAACCCTCGGTGTTGCTCGGCTTCGAGCTTTATCTTGCGGGCTTTCTCTCTGAGGACGTGGAACTGCTCTTTACGAGCCACCTCTATGAGGGTCTCGGCGCTTCCTGGAGCGGACTCTTCGGCCTTGGCGATCTCGGTCGCCTGGTCCAGTGAGATCTCGGCGTGCCTGAGGGCTTCGCTCAGCGTCGGCGACTCCTTTAAGACCTTGCCGGTCGCAACAGTCTCTTTGGCTTTGCCTAGCGAGGTTCCGGCTATCTGTGCCAGCGCGGGAGCATCGTCGAGCTCTCGGGCCAGAGCGGCGATCCCGAAGTCTGCGTGTCTGCGAGCACGCAGGTATTCGTCGAGCAGCCGGCGCTTGTCGGGGCCGCTCAACAACTCCGGCTCGAGACCGGCGTTCGCCTTTTCGAGTCCCTGGACCACATCGGTGATTCGGGTGGTTGGCATTCGTATATCCAAGCAGGGGGGTACGACACGAAACCTCGAAAACCCCCGTTTCGAGCCCTTGTGCGAAAAAGAATCCGACGGAATTTCTTGGTATAGGTCCTCCGGAAGGGTCGGCCCGGACTGCCGTCGAAGAAGGGACCATGAGGCGGATCTCCATATTGGGTTTGGTTGCGCTCATGGCCGTCGCACCCTTCGCATCGGCGAGCAGCAGCGCCCCAGGCGTGACCAAGAAAACGATCAAGATCGGCTATCACGCGCCCATGACCGGCGCGGTCCCCCTCCCTTCGGCTTCCATCCAGCGCGCTGCCGACCTCTACTGGAAGTGGTTGAAGGAGAAGGGCACTCGTATCAATGGCCGAGATGTCGAGGTCGTCCTGCGGAACGACAACACCAACCCATCTCAAGCGGTTGAAGTGTGCAAAGAGATGGTCGAAGACGAGAAGGTCTTCATGCTCGTCGGGATCCTCCAAGCGGGAACCGTGGACCAGGTTCAGGCGTGTGCCCGTTATGCAGCCAGCGTCGGAGTCCCCTATGTCTCGCTCGGTGGCACCAAAGCTCATCTGCGCCTGGATGAGTACTTTGCTATCTCGATGACCCACGTCGAGCAGGCCAACCTTCTCGGCGACATGTTCGTTGCAGACCTAAAGGCGAAGACGCGGCAAGAACGGCCTTGTCCGACACGACGTGCCTAGCCACGTTCCGACAGCCGACGCTTTCGAGAAAGGCCTCGAGTCCGGCGGTGCCAAGCTCCACTATCACCGAAAGGTTTCGAAGACCGGTGGGACGGGCGAGGCTCAGGCCGTGGTCCAGGAACTGATTGCGAACGATATCGACAACGTTGTGGTTCTGACGAGTCCGATGTTCTTCATGCAGATGCTCAAAGCCGCCAGCGCGCAGGACTACCATCCGCGCTGGACGGGGGTCGGGCTATCGATGACGGCTCACGATTCTCTTGCAGACGTCAGCTGCGATAACGGGTCATCCTTCGATGGCGCACTGTTCTTCTCTCCCATACCCGCGTTCCCGGACCGTGACGACTACGACAAGAAGTTCGATAAGGCGTTCAGTGAGGTTTATCCCAACGCTGAAGCCGACACGTTGGCATGGTTGGGCTGGGCAGGTGGAAAAGTCCTGCACAGGATGCTCGCCGAGCCCGGGCGTTCGTTGTCCGTGTCTCGATTCCTCGGCACCAATGAGAAGGCGAACGCGATCAAGACCGGAATCATCCCGCCGGTCGATTTCTCGGCGAAGGACCATTTCGCAGGTAAGACGATCCACGTGTTGCGTGCCGATTGCGACACGCAAACGTGGAAGACCGTCAAGGCATTCGTCGGCAACTTCTAGATAAGGCGCCATCGCCGCGCCAAGCGGTACTGCACGAAGATGATCACGGCCGTGATCACGAACATCGCCAGGCTCAGCGCCGCGGCGTAACCCAAGCGGAAGTAGCCGAAGCCCTGTTGGTAGACGTACAGGGGTAAGAACGTCGTCGCGTAGCGCGGCCCCCCTTCGGTGACGATGAAGGCCGCGACGAAGTTCGCTTGGAACGAAAAGACAACGTCCCTCAGGATCAGTAGCGTGAGGATCGGTGCCATCACCGGGAGCGTCACCCTCCGCGACGTGTACCAGGGAGAGGCTCCTTCGATGGCCGCGGCTTCGTAGAGCGAGTCCGGGATCGTCCGCCGCACCGCAAGAGCGACGACGAACGCCTCGCCGATCTGGAATGCACCCATGATCGCGATGCCGACGCGCGCGGCCCAGGGATCCGTGAGCCAATCGGGCGAGTTGAGACCGAGCGACGTCATCGCGACGGCGAGCGGCCCGTACAGCGGATTGAAGATCCACAGCCACAGCAACGCATACGCGACGTCCGGCACGACAGTCGGGAGGTAGGCCGCGACCCGAGCCCCCCCGTGAGCGACCGAGCGGCGATGTAGCAGCAGCGCGAATCCGACGGCCGCGCAGATCCGCAACGGCACCGCCAGGAGCACGTAGATCGCCGAGTTGCCCAGCGAGCGCCAGAAGGCGTCGTCGCCGAACATGCGCGTCAGGTTGTCGATGCCCGTCCAGCGCGGAGCCTCGATGCCCGAGTACTCGGTTCCGGCGAGATAGAGAGTGATCGCCGCGGGCAGCACGACCAACAACATCAGGCCGAGCAGGTAGGGAGCGCTCAAGTACACGGATCGTTTCGTGCCCACGGTCACAGGGCTTGCCCTTGCTCGTCGAACGAGTAGAGAGCCTCGGCCGGGTAGCGCAGACCTACCTCGACCCCTGCGTCCGGCGCCTCCGCGCGGCGACACCGGACGAGAAGTCGGCGGCCGCCCACCTCGGTGTGGACTATCGCCTCGCTTCCCACGATCTCAGAAACGAGGGTGGTTCCCACAAGCGGGGCACCCTCGACCGCACCCAACTCGATCGCCTCGGGCCGCAGGCCGTGCAGAGCGGCGCCGTTGCCCGTGGAGATCAGCTCGGCGGGAAACACGTTCATGGGCGGAGACCCGATGAACGACGCGACGAAAGCCGACGCCGGCCTGTCGTAGATCTCGGTGGGTGGTGCGACCTGTTCGACTAGGCCGTCACGCAATATGGCGATGCGATCGCCGACCGTCATGGCCTCGATCTGGTCGTGGGTTACATAGACGGTCGTCGTCGCCAGATGCTGCTGCAACTCCCGTATCTCGGCGCGCGTTCGAGTACGTAGCTCCGCATCGAGATTCGAAAGAGGTTCGTCCATGAGGAACACCGCAGGCTCCCTCACGACTGCACGCGCAAGCGCGACCCGTTGCCTTTCACCACCGGACAACTCCGACGGCCGCCGGTCCAGTGCGAGATGGAGGCCCAGCATGTCCGTCGCCCGCTCGACCCGCGCCGCAACGACCGCCGGACTCGTCTTGCGGGCCTTCAGGCCGAACGCGATGTTCTCTCGGACATCGAGGTGAGGGAACAGCGCGTACTCCTGGAACACCATTGCGATGTCGCGACTCCCCGGTGGGTCGTCGGTGACATCTAGCCCACCGATCTCGATCGTGCCGTGGTCGGCCTCCGTCAAACCCGCGATGCAGCGAAGCAGCGTCGTCTTACCGGAACCGGACGGCCCCACGACGGTAAGCAGCTCACCGTCCTCGACCTCGAGATCGATCCCCGCGAGAGCCACAACGTCCTCGCGGCCGCGGCCGCCACGGAACGTCTTCCCAAGATCGGAGACCGCAAGCGTCAGGGCGCGGCCCCCTCCTCGAACAACGCACGGGTCTCCTCGTCCAGATCGGACAGGAACTGATCGATCGAGTAGCCCTCCTCGTAGTAAGCGCGAGTGAGGTATTCCTCCGCGATGCTCTCGATCTCGGGCCAGGTCGGAAGCACGGGAGTCCTGCGGATCACGGGGATGGCATCGAGGAAGACCTGGGAATGCCGCGGGGGCCGCGTCGGATCCAGGAACGCACCCGAGTTCGCAACGGACTCAAGCGAGGGGACCGTGCGGCCGCCGAGGGCGGTGATCGTCTCGCCTTCCTCTCCCGTTGCGAAAGCCACGAAGTCGAAGGCAGCATCGACATCCGTGCCGGTCGACACGCAGTAGGCATCCGAATGAAGGATCCCGGCAGGTTCGACACCGATAGGCAAGGGCGCGATGTCCCAGTCGAGCCCCAGAACCTCGCGGAAGGCCGGAGTGTCTCGACGCGACGACAGCAGCATCCCGAGCTTGTCGGTCATGAAACGGGTCTCGAGGTCTTGGGCTTCGAGCTCCTCTGCGGTCGGCACGACCTTGTCGTCGCGGACGAGCGAGACGATGAATTCGAGAGCCTCGCGCGCCTTCGGCTCGTCCAGGGTGAATCGCGTCGGCGAGTCGGGATCGTCAACGATCTCGCCGCCGTTGCTCCAGACGAACGGCGCGATCCTGATCACGTTCGGCTCGATCCCAAGGCCGCGCACTTTTTCGTCCGTCAACGCGATCGCCGTCTCGCGGAAGTCGTCCCACGTCCAATCGTCACTTGGCCGATCTAGGCCCGCTTGTTTGAAGAGCTTGCGGTTGTAGTAGACGACGAGTGACGAGATGTTCTGAGGCATGCACTGGAGCTCGTCCTCGAAGGTGAACGCCTCGAGGGGTTGAGGGTAGTAGTCGCCGAGATCCATGCCCAGGTCCTCCAGGTTGGGATCGATCGCCTCGATCGCGCCTCGTACCACGAACTGCGAGTACTCCCGGAAGTTCACGAGGAAGACGTCCGGCGGCTCGCCTCCGGCGAAAGCGGTTGCCAACCGGGCGAGGTGATCGCCTTTGTCGGCGACGGGGATCAGGCGGACCTTGGCATTGGGATTCGACGTCGTATAGGCCTCGACGAGAGCCTCGTAGACGGCGATCTCTTCTTGTTCCCCCGACACCTGGAAGCGGATGCTGCTCGACTCCGCTTGGGTGGGCTCGGAGGGTTCGTCCTCAGCGCAGGCAGCGAGCACCAGGGCTGCACAGATGGCTACGACGATGGCACGCATCACACCTCCAAGGTCCGGACGAAGAAGGCACGCTGAGCGAGCAGGAAGGCTAAGGCCGCCGGGGCCGTCGCCACAACCGCCCCGGCGAGAAGGATCGGGTGCAGTGAGGGCTCGAGGGTCTGGAGCGCACGCAGTCCCAGCGGCACCGTGTACAGCTCCGTGCTCGAGATGTAGAGAAGAGCGTCGATGAAGTTCGACCAGTGGAAGACGAACGCGAGGACGGCAACGGCGAAAGTAACCGAGCGACCGAGAGGCCAGGCGACCCGCCACCATGTCTGGATGGGCGACAGCCCTTCAAGCGCGGAAGCCTCGAATAGGTTCGGTGGGATGCGGCTGTATGCGAGGGCGAACAGCAACACGTAGAAGGGTGTCGTGGCCATCAGTGCCGGGGCCATGAGCGGGACGAGCGTGTCGATCACCCCCAGCTCTCGGAAGATGAAGAAGCGCGGCACCCACAGCGCGCTCGCCGGAACCATCAGTGCCAGAAGCGAGATGCCGATCAACCATCTCCTTGCCCTCGGGCGGGCGGTTGCGATCGCGAAGCCGGCCCAGGACGCGAACAGCACGGTCACCGGAACCGCAACGACAACGACGATCAGGGAATTACGGATCTGGGCCCATAGAGGGATGATCGAGAACACGGACTGGTAGTTGGACGTTCTGATCGGATCGGGAAGGAGCTCGAATCCGTCCGGAGGCGGAAGGCCGGGCGTGCGCAGCGATCCCAGCACCATGAAAACGAGCGGGAACAAGAAGAGCGCGCTCAGAAGGAGCACCGCGACCGCGTGGAGCCATCGGCCACGCTTCATCGATAGCGCTTGTCCCCGTAGATCAGCCGGATCGTGATCTCGCCTTTGCACGGTCCCTCACGCAGCAGCAGCGTCCCGGTCGTCTTGGCGCCGCGAGCGAAGAACAGTTCCGCCTCGAACCCCTCGTTGTCCGCGCTCAGGACCTCGTAGCCCGCGTCGAGCACCTGCCGGTAGATAGGAGGGAAGGCCTCTACGATGCCCATCTTCGACGTCGCCTCAGCGCCTAGGAATCCCCGGCTGATGCGTAGCTTGTAGACCTTGCCCCACTCGCCGAGCGGAAGGTCGTCCGGAAGGCGGCCGAGATCGCCGACCTCCGGGGGGAAGGACAGGGCGATGGCGCGGCGCCCCCCGAGTCTCCGCCGGACCCACACGCAGCGAGGAGCATGGAGACGAGCACCGCTGCCACTGTGCGCATGCTCCGACCCTAAGGTGAGCCGGAAGGAAAGGTCAGGCGAGGCGGGCGGCTGCGCTCTGGTACTGCTTGCCTGCGTGGTAGCTCGATCTGACGAGGGGGCCGGACTCGACCCAGGCGAAGTCCAGCTCGGTCTCGCCGAACGCCTTGTAGCGAGCGAACTCGTCTGGGTGCACCCAGCGATCGACGGGCAGGTGCCACGACACGCTCGGCTGCAGGTACTGGCCGATAGTCAGCACGTCGCAGCCGGCGGCCCGCACGTCTCTCATCGCGTCGTAGACCTCGTCCTCGTGTTCGCCCATGCCCACGATCAGGTTCGACTTCGTCACCTGGTCGGCGCGCAGCTCCTTCGACCAACGCAAGAGCTGAAGGCTCGCGTCGTAGCCGAAGCCGGGCCGGATGCTCGGGTGGAGCCGGGCCACCGTCTCGAGATTGTGCGCCAGCACGTCGGGACGAGCCTCGATGACGCGCGCCAGTGAGTCCCGTGGGTGCTCCTTGCGGCCCTTGAAGTCGGGGATCAGCACCTCGATGCCGCACTCGGGCATCGCCTCTCTGACCGCCCGGATCGTCGCGGCCCAGTGAGCCGAGCCGGCGTCGTCGAGATCATCGCGAGCTACCCCTGTGATCACAGCGAAGCGGAGCCCCATCAGCGTCACGGCCTCGGCGATCTTGGCCGGCTCATCTGCGTCGAGTGGCTCAGGTTTGGCGGTCATGACGTCACAGAACGAGCAGCGCCGAGTACAGAGGTCGCCACCGAGCAAGAAAGTCGCCTCGCGCGCCTCCCAGCATTCGTAGATGTTCGGGCAGTTGGCTTCCTCGCAAACCGTGTGAAGGCCCCGCTCGCGCATGATCTCGCGCAGTTCGAGGAAGTTCTCGCCCTGCTGGACGCGCACCTTCAGCCAGTCCGGCCTGCGCGACGGACGTGGGGCATCGACACCTGGAGCTTTGCGGATTGGCACACCACGACGCAGGTCGCGCTCCACTTGCTCCCGTGTCTTGAGCGTGGTCGCTACAACCTGGGCCACTAAGTCGCTCCTAGAACCCAGCGAGCTTGCGCATCTCCTGCTCGATGCGGTCGACATCGGGCAGGAACCAATGTTCCAGACTCGGCGCGTACGGCATGGCAGGAACGTGGGGCCCGCCCATCCGCATGATCGGAGCATCGAGCTCGAACAGCGACCTCTCGGCGATCTGCGCGGCCACCTCGGCCCCCACGCCGAGGAACTTGTTGTCCTCGTAGACGATCATCACCTTGTTGGTCTTCCCGACCGACTCGAGCACGGTCTCGATGTCGAGAGGGAAGATGCTGCGCAGGTCGATGACCTCGACGCTGATGTTCTCGCTTGCGAGCCGCTCGGCGGCCTCGACGCAATAGTGATGCATCAAGCCGTAGCTGACGCAGGTGAGGTCGGTGCCCTCACGACGGACCGCCGCCTTGCCGAACTCGATGGTGTAGCGCTCGTCGGGCACCTCGCCCTTGATTAAGCGGTAGCACTTCTTGTGCTCGAGGAACAGGACCGGGTCCGGGTCCTCGATCGCCTGGATCAACATGCCCTTCGCGTCGTGAGGAGTCGACGGGAGCACGACCTTGAGTCCGGGCACGTGTGCGAAGAAGGCCTCGATCGATTGCGAGTGATAGAGCGCTCCGTGAACGCCGCCGCCGTACGGGGTGCGGATCACCATCGGTACGGTGAAGTCACCGTTGCTCCGGTAACGGATACGGGCGGCCTCCTGCACGATCTGGTTGAAGCCGGGGAAGATGAAATCGGCGAACTGCATCTCGGCCACCGGCCGCAGGCCGTCGATGGCCATGCCGATCGAGACGCCGGCGATGAGGTTCTCGTCCAGCGGTGTGTCGAGCACGCGCCGCTCGCCGAACTCGTCGAGGAATCCCATGGTGACGCGGAACACTCCGCCGCGAGCCCCGACGTCCTCGCCGAGGACGAGGACGCGCTCGTCGGCGCGCATCTCCTCCTGGAGGGTGTCGTGGATGGTCTGAACGAGCGTCTTCTCGGCCATCAGTTCACCCCCTGCATGTCGCCGTACACGTTCTCGGCGGCGGTAGCGGGGTCGGGGAACTCGGCGGCCTCGGCCTCTTTCGCTCCCTCGAGCACGTGTGCCTTCGTCTCCTCGCGGGCCTCTTCGATCTTCTTGTCGTCGAGCACGTCCACGGTCTTAAGGTAGTTCTCGAAGTTCGGGATCGGGTCTTTCTTGCGCCACTCCTCGACCTCTTCGCGCGACCGGTAGGTGCGGTCGTCGTCGTCGGACGTGTGGCTGTAGAAGCGGTAGGTCCGAAGCTCGATGAGCGTCGGGCCCTCGCCCGCTCGAGCCCGGTCGACCGCATCCTTCGTCAACCGGTAGCTCTCGAGAACGTCGTTGCCGTCGCCCTCGAAGCCGGGGAAGCCGTAGCCCTCGGCCCTCTTGTAGACGCGTCCAGCAACCTGCTTGGACTCGTGCACGCTGATCGCGTATTGATTGTTCTCGCAGATGAGGATGAGCGGGAGGTCGTGGATGCCGGCGAAGTTCATGGCGCCGTGCCAGTCGCCTTCGGAGGTCCCGCCCTCGCCGAACCAGGTTCCGACGACGGCATCCTCGCCCTTGTACTTCTTCGAGTACGCGATCCCGGCTGCATGGAGGACCTGCGTGGCGATGGGAGACGAGCCGGTGATGATGCGGTGCTTGGATGAGCCCCAGTGGGCCGGCATCTGGCGTCCGCCCGACGACGGGTCGTCTTTCTTTCCGAACAAACCCATGAAGACGTCCTTGGCGGTGAACCCGCACGCCAGAGCGATGGCCATGTCCCTGTAGTACGGGCAGAAGACGTCCTTGCTGCGCTCAAAGGCCCAGATCGAACCGACCTGCGCGGCTTCGTGACCCGAGACGGGAACGACGAACGGTGCCTTGCCCATCCTGTTCAGGGCCCACTGACGTTCGTCGCAGAAGCGGGCGAGAAGCATCGTGCGATACATCTCAAGGAGGTCTTCCTCCTTGAGACCTAGATCGCTGTGTTTGTCCTTACCTTTGGCCATCCGTCTCCTCCTCGAGACAAAGCATTCCTAAATCAGGGCAGGGTCGAACTCCGAGGTTGTCGCGGGTTGCAGGACCTTGGGATGCGCCCACACGAGAGGGCGATCGAAGACCGCACTCAGGTGATTCGCTGCCAGGGTCGCAACCTCCTTCACCGGGTGCTTCACGCCGGTCTCTGCGAGAACCGAAGTGACCCCACGATCCTGGATGCCGCACGGGACGATGCCCTCGAACATGGTCAGGTCTGGGGCAACGTTGAAGGCGAACCCGTGCATCGTTATGCCGCGAGTGATCTTGACCCCGATGGCTCCAAGCTTGTTGGTCCCGACCCAAACCCCGGTGTGCTCGGGATCGCGGTGGGCGTCCACGCCAAGGTCGTGCGCGGTGGCGATGACAACCTCTTCGAGCTTGCGCAGATATGCCAGCACGTCGTAACGATCGCCGAGGCCCATAATCGGATATCCGACGAGCTGGCCGGGGCCGTGGAATGTCGCCCGGCCCCCGCGGTCCACGCGATAGAGCTCGATCCCTCGGGCGAGACGCTGGGTCTCGCCGTACACGACGTCGGCCTCGAGCGCGCGGCGCCCGAGTGTGTAAGTCGGCGGATGCTCCAGCAACATGAGGGAGTCGTCGCGCTCCCCGTCCAGACGCGCCAGGTAAAGGGATTGCTGCCACGACCACGCGGCCGGGTAATCGACGCAACCCAGCCAGGACGCGGTGAGAACGGAGTCGCTCATGCCGAGTAGTGGGCCAGCTCGGAGGAGTAGTCGGTCGATTCGAGGCGTTCCTTCAATCTCTTGAGGAACGAAGCCGCTTCGGCCCCGTCGATCACGCGGTGATCCCACGACAAGGACAGGAACCCTTGGCTGCGCACCGCGATCGCATCGTCGTCGGTGACGACCACCCGCTTCTCGATCGCCTCGAAGCCGAGGATCGCCGTCTGGCCCCGCGGGATGATCGGAACGGAGAGCACGGACCCGAAGGGCCCGGGGTTGGTGATCGTGAAGGTGCCGCCGACCAGGTCGTCTGGGCTGAGCTTTTTGGTGCGAGCCTTCTCGGCCACCTCTTTCACCGACCGGGCTAAACCGACGACGTTCTTCTCGTCGGCGCCCTTGATCACCGGGACTATCAATCCGCCACCCTCCAGGGCGACCGCGATACCAAGGTTCACATAGTGCTTCACGAGGTTCGCCTGGTTCTCTTCGTCGAAGGTCGCGTTCACGACCGGCATCTCGAGGAGCGTGTCGCACACGGCCCTGCACAAGAACGGCATGAAAGTGATGCTGAAGTTCTCGCGCTTCTTAAAGCTGTCTTTCACCTCATTGCGAAGGTTGACGATGTTCGTCCAGTCGACCTCGACGGCGTTCCATGCACGCGCGACCTCGCGCGCGGAGGCGACCATGTGCTCTGCCGTTCGCCGGCGGATGTTCGTCCAGGGGACGAGCTCCTCGCGACCTCCCGCGGCCGCAACCGACGGCTCGGGCTTGGGCGCTGGCTCGGGGGCTTCTTCAGCCGACGCCGCGGGCTTTGCCGCGGGACGAGCCTTGCGCGTCTCGACGAACTTCAAGACGTCTTGCTTACGGATGCGCCCGCCGGTCCCGGTCCCATCCACCTCGTCGAGCTCGACGCCGTGCTCGTCTGCCAGCCGGCGGACCAGCGGCGAGATGATCCCCCGCTTGGAACGGTCCCCCGAAGACGGTTTGGACTCGTCGGTCTTCTGTTCCTGCTGGGGAGCCTGTTCGGCCTTGGCGGCCGGTTGCTTCTCCTCCTGGGTGGCCGGCTTCTCCTCGGCGGAAGCCTTCTCGGTTCCTTCGGCCTCGCCCTCGGCCTGCCGCTCGGCCGCCTGGGCCTCGGCCGCATCCCCTTTTTCTTCGGATGCATCCGCCTCGGGCTGTTCGCCTCCGTCGTCGGCGGCTTCGCCGGCCTCCCCTATCAGGGCGATCGCGGTCCCGACCTTCACGGTCTCGCCCTCGGGCACCAAGATCTTCTGCAGCGTGCCGCCGGCCGACGACGGGACCTCGGAGTCCACCTTGTCGGTGGAGACCTCGACGAGGAGCTCGTCCTCCTCGATCGTGTCGCCCTCCTGCTTGAGCCAGCGCGTGATAGTTCCCTCGACAACGGACTCGCCGAGTTGGGGCATCTTGATCTCAGTTGCCATCCGGCCGATCCTCCCCTTTCGCCCTTAGAGAATCATTCGAGAAGAGCTGGGTAGCACGAACGGGGACCCGGACCCACCGGTTCCCCCCACCAACCTTGAGAGTACCGCCGCTATTCGCGGGCCGTGACTTCAGACGCGTACGACGCGCACGAAATCGGTCCGCCCTGCCCGCCGGCCGGGGGTCCCGGCGACTACCACAACGAGGTCGTTCTCGCCGCAAATCCCGGCCCCACGAGCGGTAGCCATCACCTGTTCGGCCTCATCTCTCATGTCGCGATCCTCGGGTATGTCACCCATCGGCAGAGGCACCACCCCCCAGATGAGTGTCAGGGCGCCAAGGGTCTCCGCGCGCGATGACAATCCAACGATGGGCATTCGGGGGCGGAACGCGGCGACGCGCCGAGGCGTTGCGCCGCTTCGGGTCGGGCACAGGATCGCGGCCGCATCGAGGTCGGTCGCGGCCTGAACCCCCGCGTGCGCGACGGCCCAGGAGACCGCGTCGTCTTCAACGTGAGGGACTTGGCGGATGGGGCGATCTGCCCACCCCATCTCGGTATTGACGGCGATCTCGGCCATCGTCTCGACCGTGGGGACCGGATACTCACCGACGGCGGTCTCCTCCGAGAGCATTAACGCGTCGGTGCCGTCGAGCACCGCATTGGCGACGTCCGCGACCTCAGCGCGCGTGGGCAATGGAGATTGGGTCATGGACTCGAGCATCTGCGTCGCGGTGATCACCGGCGTGCCGTGCAGGTTGCACATCTCGATGATCTCTTTCTGGATGATCGGTACCCGCGTGAGGGCAGTCTGGATTCCTAGATCGCCGCGGGCGACCATCACCGCATCCGCCGCTCGGACGATCCCATCGAGATTCTCCAGGGCCGAACGGGTCTCGATCTTGGCCACGAGCCCGGGGCGGTGGCCGCGCTTTGGAAGGGCGGCCCTCGCTCGCTCCAGGTCGTCGGCGTCGCGGATGAAGGACAACCCGACGAAGTCGGCCTTGATCGAGAGAGCGAAGCCCAGCGCGCCCTCGTCCTCGGGCGTGAACGCCCGCACATGGCGCTCGGCCGCCGGGAGATGCATCCCCTTGCGCGACCTCAGCACGCCTCGGCGTACGACCTCGGTGTGGACGTCGGCGCCGTCGACGGAGGTGGTCTTGAGCACGATCGCGCCGTCGGCGAGGAATATCTCGTCACCCTGCTCGACCATCTCGGCCAGGCTGGGGACTGTGGTGGACACATGATGTTCGTCGCCTACGACTTCGGAACCGGCCAGGACGAACGGCGTTCCAGCCTCGAGCACGACCATGTCGCCCGCTACCGGTCCGGTACGCATCTTCGGCCCGGGGAGGTCTGCGAGGACGCCCGTCACGCGCCCGATCTCAGCCGAGACCTCTCGAACGAGAGTCGCCGACTTCTCGTGCGTGTCCCGATCCGCATGCGCGAGGTTCAAGCGGAAGACATCAACACCCGCGAGAGCAAGAGCGCGAAGCGAATCGCGATCGCCGCTACGCGGCCCTACCGTCGCAACGATCTTGGCGCGTCTCACAGGGCTAAGAGTGCCTTATCCGAGGGTTCGAACGGGCTCAGGGCTTGGACGACTCGACCTTTACCCCGGCGGCGGCATCCTCCTCGCCCACTTCGTATCGGATCGAACCGGATCCCGACTGCTTGAACGAGTCGTATCCGACCGGTGAATCGGTTACTTCCGAGGGATCGGGAGCTTGGACGTCGACGTCGACCCCGTAGTCGAAGAAGTCCATCGTCATCTCGAGATCGAATCCGCCGAAGTCCATGTCCTCGTCCGAAGTCTGAGAGCTCATGTCCATGGACACCATTAAAGCCATGCGCCGGATGAGCCCCTCGTCATCGATCCATACATCCACCGGGAACGGGTTCATCCCCATGAGAAGAGCGGCGGGCTTGCCCAGGGACTCCTCATCGCCAAACTCCGAAGGGTCGACCGAGGTCTGGACATGCTCAGTAGGCACACCACGGATCTCCTCGCGCCCAACCACTTCCAGATCGGAGGAACCCGTCAAGTAGTCCAGGAGCTCGTCCGGCGAACTGCCCCACGGCGAGGCTCCGGCGTTGGGTAGATCGCTCTTCATCCACTTCTCGGACCCCTCTCGAGAGTAAGTGGCATCTGGGGTCGAGATGAATTCGCCGGTCGTCTCTCTGTTCGCCTCTTCGAAAGTCTCTACGTATTCGTCTTCGAGGAAGTCGGAGCCGCTCTCCTCCAGATGCTTCAGCTGCTCGTCGGTTAGCGACTCGCGCATCTCTTCGTTCATCTGCTCACGAGTCTGTTCCATCTGCTCGCGCATCTTGCTCATCTGGGCGTCTGAGATCTCAAAGGTCGTCGTCGTGGTCATGTGCGAGGTCTTCTTTTTGAAATCCATGACGCCTTCGGCAGTCACGTCGTAGCTGCCCATGCCCGAGTCCATCTTCATCGTCATGGCCACGCGTGCACTGCCCGCATCCTTTGTGGCGCTCGCCGCTTGGACTAGGGACTTGCCGCTTTGCGCTGATGGTTGCCCGCATCCGACCAATAGAAATGCGGTCGCGCCTGCAACCGCTAGACCTGCTCGCCCGCCCATGCCACCGCCTCCTCGTTTTGCCCGGCACATCGTAAGCCCAGCTTGCTTCGGTGGCAAAGAAGACTGCACTCTCTTCCGGGAGAAGTCCGAAGACCGGACTTCTCCAGGAGAAGAATGCTTCTATAGGCCGTCGGATTCGCCTAGGCCGCCCATCAGTTCGGCGAAGTCGGTTACTTCGTCTTCGGAGGATCTCTACTTCGACGTCGATGCCGAAGTCGAAGAGCTCCATCGTCATCGACTGTTCGATGTCGCCACCTCCGGAGGGGTTGGGGATGGAGAGATCCTGGCGATAGCGGCGGGCGAGCCCGTCCTCGTCGATCCACACTTCGATCGGGAACTCCGACGTGCCGAGTTGCTTTTCGAGGCTGTCGAGCGCGCCCTCGAGGACGGCCCTCAGTTCCTCGGGCGATTCCTCGAGGACCTTCTCCATGTCGATCGTGGCCTTGTAGTGAGTGGTCGGGACGCCTTGCACTTCCTCTTCGCCCACTACCTCGACGTCGTCGGAGGCGCCCTCCAAGTACTGGAGGAACTGCGTGGGGTCTTGTTGGCCCCCTGCCTGCGACAGGGCTTCGAAGTCGATGCCGGATTCCTCGCCGAGCGTTGCGTAGTCGATCTTGATCCACTCGATCCCGGGCGAGACCGAGCTGAAGATCGGCGAGCGCATGTACAACTCCGTGCCGTCGAACACGATCTCGGTGGTCCCCCCGGCCGAACCGAGCCCGGCGATGTCCGGGAGCTCCATCGTCATCTCGCCGCGCCGGCCCTCGTAATCGAACGCACCTTCGGCGGTGATAGTGAACCCATCGGGGATGCCCTCGCCACTCGTTTGGATGTCCATGGTGAAGGCGGAGCTGCCGGCGTCCTGGGTCTTCTCGGCGGCAAGGGAGATGTCTTCCAGAGCGGTCTCGCCCCCGCCTCCTTCATCTCCGCACGCGGTGGCGAGTAGACCGATGAGCATCAGCGCGGCGAGGGCTCGCCTCATCGTGGAACGTCCTTTCATCATGCGATCAACCGTGCAGAGGCTTGCCGGCAAGCTCGAGGAACGTCTCGCCGATCACCTCCGACAGCGTCGGGTGGGGGTGGATGAGCTCGGCGAGCTCGTCCGGGTAGGCCTCCCAGCTCGTCGCGAGCTGGGCCTCGGTTATGAGATCGGAAGCGCGAGGGCCGACGATGTGCACGCCGATGACCGCGCCGTTCTTCTCCGCGATCGTCTTGACGAAGCCCTGTCCCCCGCCGAGCATCAGCGCCCGCGCGTTGGCCGAGAACGGATAGCGCTTCGTCACCACATCGATGCCGGCCTCCTTCGCCTTGTCCTCGGTGTAGCCGACGGACGCGACCTCGGGCTGGCAGTAGATGACGTGCGGGATGTTCTTGTAGTCGACCGGGGTCACGTTCTCGCCCGCGATGTGCTCGGCGAGCTTCATTCCCTCGATAAAAGCGACGTGCGCGAGCTGAGGGTGCGGCCAGTTGGCGTCGGGGACGTGGATCGCATCCCCGATCGCGTAGACGCCCTTGACGCTCGTCTCGAACATCGGGGACGTGAGGATGAAGTCGCGCTCCATCTTGATGCCGGCCTCTTCGAAACCCATGTCCTTCGTGCGGGGGCCGCGCCCGATCGCTACGAACATGAGCTCCGCCGCGAGCGTCTTCTTGTCGCCGTCCTTGGCGATCTCGACCTCGACCCCGCTGTCGTTGGTCGTGGCGCCCGTGACCTCGACACCGAGATGGAACTTGATGCCGCGCTTCAGCAGGAGCTTGGCGAGCGCCTCCGAGATGTCGTCATCCTCGAATGGGGCGATCTTCGGAAGCATCTCGACGACGTTCACCTCGGCCCCGAAGGAGCGATAGACGCTGGCGAACTCAAGCCCGATGTAGTTGCCACCGACCACGACGACCGAGCCGGGGATGTCCTTCGCCTCGAGCCCGTGGTTCGAGTTGTGCACCCTGTCGCCGTCCGCTGCGATGAAGGGAAGGTCGCGAGGGTAAGAGCCGGGACATAGGACGACGGCCTTCGACGCGCTGAGCGAGCGCTGCCCGTCGGAGGTCTCGACGACCACGGTCTTTGCGTCGGCCAACCGCCCGCTTCCTTCGACGAGCTCGATCTTGCGCTTCTTCACTAGCCCCGACAGGCCCTTGTACATCCGGCCCACGACCGAGTCCTTGAAGCCCTGGACCTTGCCCCAGTCGACCGAAGGCTCCTGCACCAGGATCCCGAACTCGCCGGCGTTGCGGATCTCGTCTACGAGCTCGGCCGCGTGCAGCAGGGCCTTGGTGGGGATGCACCCTCGGTGTAGGCAGGTACCGCCGACCTTGTCCTTCTCCACGATCGCTACCGACATGCCGAGGGCAACCGCTCGGAAGGCGCACGAGTACCCCGCGTTCCCTCCGCCGAGGATGACGAGATCGAAGGTGTCTGAAGCGGCCACTTTGCCTCCTGATTCCATCTAATCGAGGGGCCACGATAACGCCCTGGGCGCAGTTCCAGTTGTGTCACGATGGGTCTATGAAGGGCGATCGGGTCGAGGTCGTGGTCGACATCGGCGACGGAACCAAGACCTACGAGATCGAAGCGACCAAGGCGGGTCGGCGGGTCGAGATCTCCAACGTGCGAGGCACGGTAGAGGTCTCCGAAGTCACCCGAACGGGCGTGATCGTGCGCAGCGGCCGCTTCATGTCGACCCGGGTGGTGGCCGTGATCGAGCACCCGGCCGAGGACGAGCAACAGCCCCGCCCCCGGCGGCGCAATCGCAACCAGGGAAGCCTCATCTAGGGGGTCTAAGACCCGGGGGCGTCGAAGATAGTCCTTATGGATCACAACTTCCGAGCGTTCACAGCCGTCGCGGTCATGGCTGTGCTGGTTGCCACGGCTGCACCGGTTGCAGGTTCTCCGGTGTGCGCAGATGAACCGCGCGAGGCGTGCGGGGGACGTGTGTTCCCCGAGGCCGAGATGTCCGCCTCATTCCTTCAGTACGACAACGGCGAATACGCCGACGGGCTCCTTGCCCTCGCCGAGGAGCACCCGCGCTTCATCAAGGTCCGCACGTTCAGCGAGGCACTGGGCGGCGAAACACTCTCGGCCGGGGGCCGCGAGATCTATCTGATCGAGATCACCGACTTCCAGGCCCCCGAGAAGAACAAGGTGCCGATCGCGGTCTCGCTAAGCGTTCACGGTCCCGAACGAGCCGGGCTCGAGGGCGGCGCACGCTACATCGAGGACCTGGTGCGGTGGGCGAGCGACGAACCCGACCACGAGCTCATGAACGGAACCGAGAAGGACAGCACTGCCATCCCCGTGTCGGAGGCTCTTCAACGCGTCCATCTCTACATCTCGAACATCAACCCCGACGGCTGGTCCGACGGCGACGTGGCGAACGGCGGCGTCTTCGTGCGCGGCAATGCCAACGGCGTCGACCTGAACCGCGAATTCCCGACGATGGGGTGGACCAAGACCTCTTACACGCCGTTGTCCGAGCCCGAGTCGATCTCTTGGGATCGAATCATGGAAGACATCAGACCCCAGGTCGCATCGGACCTGCACGGGGAGCTGAACTCCGCCAACAATGCGTTCGCCGACATCATGTTGCCGGCCGGACAGTGGGACCCGCTCGAGCAAGCCCGCGAGGAGAGGCTTGCGCGCCACATGGCGTCGAACGTTGCGAGGTACTTCGAGGAGGACGGCGTCGTTGCCGGCGAGGTCTCCGGCAATGCCGACATGAAGCCCGCCGAATATGCGACCGGGTACGACGTCGTCGGCTACGACGATTCCGGCTTCATGGGCGACTATTTCACGCAGAAGTTCGCCGCGCTCGAAGTCGACGTCGAACACTTCCTGTCGCACCTCGTGCCGAATACCACCTGGGTCTCTGGGCTCGAAGCGGCCCATATCGCGTCGGTGCGCGGTGAGATCGAGACGCTCATCGTCGAGGCGCTGGTGTCCGGCAGAGTGAAAGTGAAGCTCCGCTTGGGTCGCGTTGGCTATCTCCTCAACCCGAAAGTAGTGAAGAGCAAGGACGGCTACGGAGGGCCCAAGCCCCCGAAAGGCGTCGAGCCCAAGTCATATCGGGCAACGCCGATGCGCTACTACCGTGACCTCTCGAAGTACTCGACCCGTCCATTGCGGAAAGTGAAGCCCACCCGAGTAGCCAAGGGCGGATTGCGCGGTCTCGATACATTCGTGATCAGCGGCAAACCGTTCCCGGGGCGGACGGTGCCGAAGAAGCGCACCGCCCGGGCTCTCAAGCGGTTCGTGAAGAAGGGCGGGAACCTGGTCTTGACGGACTCCGCTCTGCGGTTGCTGCCACGGTTGAAGGTCGTTGGTCGCAAGGCCGTCGGTAAGCAGGTCCACAACGCCGGCCACATCGACATCGAGGACTTCGGCGATCCCTACACGAAACACGTACACACGACGGCGAGTCAGACCTATTACGAGGTCGGGCTCGGATACTCGGTCGACGAAGACACCTCGCCGCACTTCACGGTTGCGCGCAACCGCGTGGGAAGGAGCCGGCGGCAAGACGGTCGCCTACATCACCGATGAGGCACGGGTCGGGCTGGGCCGCATCAAGCTCGGCAAGGGCACGATCGGCATCATCGGCGCGCTGCTACCCGTGCCGACCGAGCGCTTTGACCACTTCTTCGGGCTGGCCGACTACGCGGTCACGATCGCCGGAGGCCAGATCCTCAACAACATGATCGCCGCGGGCCGCTAGTGCTCCATCAGGTGACGTTTGCGTGTTCTGGCGAGTGAAAAGCAAGTCTCGCAAGGCCGCAGGGAGCGTGCGCACTGGAAGTGCGTGCGCGACTGAGAACGCCGCGAGACGCAGTCTTTTCGCCGCCATAACACCCCTCAATGTTGCCTGATGGGGCACTAACGAGAGACCGCAACCCCGCAGTGCTTGCAGGAGGGGGCGTGGGGCGAGATCACGCCGCCGCACTCGTGGCACACGGCCGGGCCCACGGACGAGGAAGTCGAACGACGGGCGACTCCCAATGCGAACGCGCCTGCGGCCAATAGGAAAACCAAGGTAACGACGGATGCGGTCGATACCTTGCCGTTGATGGTCAACGCGAGCGCGAACGCGATGCCTGCCACGACGATCGCCACGACGACTACTCTCATCGGAGCACTCCCTCGAGCCATTCCAGCGCCGCCTCGACCGCCTCGGGCACCTTGCGAAGTTGGTGTCCGGCCCCCTCGAACAGCCGGACCTCGGCTTTCGGGCCGCGCGCCGAGATCCGATCGGCATGGTCGACGGCGACTACATCGTCGGCCGTCCCGTGCACGACGAGTACGGGGATCTTGAGTGAGCCGATCGAGTCTTCCGATACGACGTTTCCGAACTCGTCGGCCCACGGTTGAGGATCCGCGATCGTTTCGGGCGACAGCGGCATCCCTGCTTGCTCGACGATCCGAGCCACAGCCTGCTGAGCATTACCGGCGTAGCTCACCCAGTTGGCGGGGGCCGCGAACGTGACCAGCGCGTCGACGGGAGCGCCACGTTTGGCAGCTTCGATCGCGACCGCCCCGCCCGCCGACGATCCCAGGACCGCGACCGGCACGCCGGGCACCTCGGCGCGAGCCGCGTCGATCGCCGCGCGCGCGTCCCGGACCCAGCCTTCGATCGAGAAGTAGCCGGGCGATCCGCGCACACCGCGGAAGTCGGCCCATGCCGCGGCCCAACCATCCTCCGCGACCCAGCGCGCGAAACCTGGATAGCCCTGGTCGCCCGGCTCGGGAGGTGAGACCGATGGGATCCCGTGAAAGAGGACGACCAACCCCTTGGGGTCATCGGGGACGACTACTCCCCCCGACAGACGCAAGCCATCCACGACGATGGGCAGGCGATGCTCGTTCACTCGACCACTATCTCGCCGGTCATGCCTTGCTGCTCGTGAGGGATGCAGAAGTACTGGTAGGTGCCCGGCTGCTCGAACGTGACCTCCATCGATTCCCCGGGCTTGATCAGGCCCGCGGCCAGATCGTCCCTAGCCCCGTCCTCCGATTCCTCGCCGCCCGACGCGAAGAAGTCCGCTCCCTCGGGAAGCTCGTCCTCATAGGCGGTCACCGTGTGGGCGGCGTCGCTGTCGTTCGAGAAGACGACCGTCTCACCGGATGCAACCGTGAGCTCTTCGGGTTCGAAGGTGTTGGCCCGCGTCAAGGAAACGTCACCCGTCACACCTCCGCCTTCGTCACCGGAGCACGCGGGGGCCACGATGAGCAACAAACAAACAAGGAGAGCTCTCGCGTGCACAGCCGAGAGGCTACGCGGTCAGGAGGCCGGTGCCGTACATCACGAGCAGCCCCACGATGAAGCCCAGCGCGCCCATGCCCACGACGAGGCGGCGGCCGCGGTCCATGCTCTTGCCGATCGCCCACACCACCTGGGCGATGGCGCCGGCTGCGACGCCGAAGGCAAGGGTGGCGGTCGCCGGCGAGAAGGCGAAGCCTCCCCCGAGCGAGCCGATGATCGTGGGGATCCCGGCCAAGGCGCCGAGGGCCACGAAATGCCACAGCGAGGGTCGATCCTCTTGGGAACCGATGGGGGCCACGATCGCAAGCCCCTCGGTTGTGTTGTGGAGCGCGAACCCGAGGATCAGACCCGTGCCGAGCGCTGCTTCGCCGGCCGCGAGCGCCGCTCCGACGGCCAAACCCTCGCCGAGGTTGTGGAGCCCGATCCCGGCTGCAACGAGATACGCGAGGAACAAGCCGCCCGCCATGTTCCGTCGCCCCGACTTGAGTCCCGCCTCGAATGCGTTCAAAGCGAGAACCGCGCTGAGGGCTCCGATCGCGAACAGACCGGCGCCGTCGAGCACCGCCGCGGTCTCCCCCGCCAGCTCGAGTCCCTCCACAACGGTGTCCACGAGTAAGAAGACGAGCAGCCCGACGGTGAAAGCGAGGAAGAAGTCCAGCCAGCGGCGCGACGCTCGGCGCAAGGCCGGGAACCACAGCAGCCCGATCGCGATCGGTACGACCCCGATGTAGATGCCGAGCAACGCGTAGATGGCGATCGTTCGCGCATCGGCCTCGGGCGTGAGGGCGGCCGCCTCGATCTCGTGCTCGATCGTCACCCCGGTCGCCGTGATCATCGCGATGTTCAGCGGGAGCCCTTCCTCCCATGGATAGTCGATGGAAAGGGTTGTGGTCTCGAGGCGGCCGAGCGTCCGATCCCCTATCTCGTGACCCACGTAGGCGTCGTTCACGAGCACCTGCGCGATCGTCACCGGGTCCGGGCCGTCGTTGCGCAGCCGGAGATCGACGGCGCCTTCCTCGAGAACGCGCGCGCTCGACGGCAACGGCTTCGACCGGCGGGACCTCTCGCAACGAACCGATCGGGTCGAAGGCGAGGAAACCGAAGACCATCAGGGCCACGATCGCAAGGGGGCCGAGCGCGCCCATCCAGTTGGGAATGCGAAACGGAACGGGCAGTGGCGGACTCGCTCATGTGACCTTGAAGTGGCTGACCCAGCCGAGGTCGACGAACTCGGTCTGGTGGGCGTGGAACATGAAGAGGCCGGGATCGTCGTAGGTGAACTCGATCATGTGTCGCTCCGCCTGGCCCATGGAGATCACGTCGGTGAACTCGTCCGGCTCGAGCGAGGTCCCGGTTCGGAAGAGGTTGAAGAAGTTGCCGTGGATGTGGATCGAGTTGATCGGGTCGAACTCGGTGATGTTGATGACATGAGCCCGCTGAAGCTGTCCGGCAGCGATCTCGATCGGGCGATTGATGTAGGCGAAGCCGACGGTGTTCACGGCGTAGACCTCGTTCTCGCCGTCGAAGTTCGTGTCGAACGCGTTCATGACCAACACCATCTCGTTGGCTTCCGGTCGCCCTTGCTTCGGGTCGACGATGAACGCGCCGTAGAGGCCGCGGTGGATGTGTTGGACGAGCGGCAGCGAGTGGCAGTGATAGAGGTGGGTGCCGAACGGGCCCGGCGATGAAGTCGTAAGTGAACGACTCACCGGGCATGACCTCGCCGGCGCCCGGGAACGCCGTCCATCGTCGCCGAGTGGAAGCCGTGGAAATGCATCGTGTGCGGGTGCGCGGATGCATTGGTGAGCGTGATGCGCAACCTGTCGCCGTCGGTGCACCTGATCGTCGGGCCGGGCACGCGGCCGTTGTAGGTCCAGGCGGGGAAGAACACGCCCGGTACGACCTCGATCTCTTTGTCGACGGTGACGAAGTCGTACTCGCGCACCGTGCGGCCGGACGAGTCCGTGCTGACCTCGCCGAGGTCGAAGTCGGTCAGGATCTCGTACGGCGAGAAGCCGTTGCGGTCGTGGTCCACCTCGCCGACCGCGCCGTGCATACCGCTGTGCATCTCGTGGCCTGCGTCGCCCGTGTGCCCTGCGTGCTCCTCGGGGTGACTCGCCAGCGCCGCGCCGCCGAGCAACTCGCGCCCGCCGATGACGCTGGCGCCGCCGATCGCGCCGGCCGCACCGACCTTCTTGAGGAAACCCCTGCGGTTCACGCCACCCATATCGGCCTCCGCCAGCTCTTTCGAAAGAACCTCTTCGTCCTCCGATTCGCCGACGCGGACGAACAGCGGGCCGGCGAGGGGGCCGCGTCTGATCGACTTCGACTTCGGCCCCCGGCCGGAGCTCGATGCCGGCGAGATAGCGGAGTGCCTCGGACTCCGAGTCGGACACGTGGGCGACCTCGATGCGCTCGCCGTCGGCCACGTCCCACAGGCGTCGACGCGACGCGGCCGGCATCGTTCCGTCCTTGGCGGGGATCGGATGTCCATGCGGATCGATGATCGGGTGCCCGAGAAGGGCCGCGATGCGATCCTCGAGCTCGTCGGACAGAACGTGCTCGAGGACCTCGGCCTCGTCGTGGACCGCGTCCCACGGCACGCCCAGCGCCTCCGCGAGGTAGGTCTCGAGCAAGCGGTGATGGCGGATGACCTCGAGGGCGATCTTGCGACCGGCCGAGGTCAGGTTGGCGCCCCGGTAGGGGGCGTAGGCGACGAGCCCCATCCCCTCGAGCCTCTTCAACATGTTGGTGGCCGACGCCGGCGACACATCCATCTGGTCCGCGATCGCGCTCGTCGAGATCGCATCGCCGGCAGGTCCCTCGTCCTCGAGCTGGCAGATGCCCTTGAGGTAGTCCTGGGCCGCCGGCGAGGTCTGGAGCGCCGAGTCTTTTAGTGGCATATGGCTTCAGAGTTTAGCCTAGGCTAAATCTCGAGTCCACCATCGCCTCCGGGCGGGGCCGATCCGCGGCCCTACGCTTGAGCGATGGAACGTTCGCAGGTCAGCTCGGTCCAGAAGGTCGCCCTCGTGGCATTGGTCACGACCGCGGTCCTGGCCGTGACCAAGCTCCTGGTGTGGGCGGCGACCGACAGCCTGTCGGTCCTGTCCCAGGCCCTCGATTCGATCCTGGACATCGTTGCGCTCGGACTCGTCTTCTTCGCGGTCCGGATCTCGAGCAAGCCCGCGGACGAAAGCCATCACTATGGGCATGGCAAGGCCGAGAACCTGGTCGCTTTCACCCAGACGCTCCTTCTGGGGGCCATCGTCGTCGCCGTCGCCGCGGAGGCGATAGCCCAACTGGCGGGCGACGGACGCCAGCCGTCCACTCCTTGGTTCGCCTTCGTGTTGCTCGCGGTGTCGGCAGTCGTGGATGCATGGCGCGCCCGAGCCTTGAGCCGGGCCGCGCGCGAATCGGGTTCGGAGGCCCTCAAGGCGGGCGCTCTGAACCTGGTCGCGGACGTCGGAACCGCGATCGTGGCCCTGGTGGCGTTGATCGCGGTGAAGGCTGGCGGCCAGGACGCCGGACGCCGATCGGTGCGCTAGTGGTCGCGGGCGCGGTTGCATACGGGGCGGTGAGGCTCGGTCGGAGATCGATCGACGTGCTGATGGACCGGGCCCCGGTGGCTCCACTCAAGGCGATCGAAGCTGCCGCGGCAACGGCGCCGGGGGTCGAGGAAGCGAGGCGCGTACGCGTGAGAGCCGCAGGATCGCAGCTCTTCGCCGACGTCACGGTCGCGGCGGGAAGAACCGCCTCTTTGGAACGCGCCCACGACATCGCCGAAGGAGTCGAGCGCGAGATCGCGCGGGTCGCTCCCGGTGCCGACGTCGTCGTCCACGTGGAGCCCATATCCGAGACCTCCGAGCTGATCGAACGTGCTCAGGCGGCCGCCAGCCGGGCCTCGGGTGCTCATGAGGTACACAACGTTCGCGGTTCATCGGTTCGACGAATCGGGCCAGGAGAAGCTTCACGTCACGCTTCATGCGAAAGTCCCCACTGGGACATCGCTGGAAGAGGCCCATGAGCTGTCCGATCGGATCGAGGCCGCAGTCGCCGAGGAGCTTGGGGACCAAGTGAGGGTCGACTCTCACATCGAGCCGATGACGGCCACGACGTCGGGTCGCGATGTGACGGCGGAGAGGGCCGACCTGGTCACCGATATCAAACGGATAGCCGAAGCCGAAGAGGAGGTGCTCGATTGTCACGAAGTGCTCGTCACGTCTGCGGAGGGGACGCTATCGGTCGTGGCGCACGTGACGGGGAAGCGGGATCTCCCTCTCGCACGGATGCACGACGCGAGCGAGCGCATGGAGAAGGCCATCCACGCGGAGCTTCCCGAGTTGGGCCCAGTCCTGATCCATTTCGAGCCGGCGTGAGGATGTACTCGTGAGCGAACGACTACTGATCTCCTCGGGTCTCCTTATGAGCGACCCTTTGGTTTCAGCCGAGCGGTGCGCATCGGCAACATCGTGCACGTCTCCGGCACGGGTCCCATCTGGCCGGACGGATCTTGCTCGCCCGATGTCGGAGTGCAAGCGCGGCGTTGCCTCAAGATCATCGTCGTTGCCCTGCTCGAGGCCGGGTCGCAACTCCGCCACGTAGTGCGAACCCGCATGTACATAACGAATGCTTCGTATGCATCCGCGGTGGGCGAGGCCCACGGCGAGGTGTTCCGCTCGGTTAGACCGGCTGCGACGATGGTCGTCGTCAAGTCCCTGATCGACTCGCGGTGGAAGGTCGAGATCGAGGCCGAAGCGCTCGTCGAGCCTTAAGGCCGGCTAGCTCACCTCGACGTCGACGGAGTGCCAGCCGGTGGCCCCGGCCGGGTGCGGCGGTGCGGTCTGGGGCGTCTGCGTGTCTCCCTGTCCATCGGTGGCGCGGCACATCACCTCGATCCTTCCTGCTCGCTCCGGCGTCCATTCGTAGGCCCACTGCCGCCAGGAGTCGTCGGCGATCTCGTCGCGCAGGCGGGCTTCGACCCACGTCTTCCCTTCGTCCATCGAGACCTCGACCTTCGACAGACCGCGGCTGCCTGCCCACGCGACCCCGGCTATCCATGTCTTCTCGCCAACTTTGGCAACGCCGTCGGCTCCGGCTACGTCGATGCGCGATTGGGTCCGGACCGTGGCGTCGTCGGACCAGCCTCTGATCTGCCAGTAGCCGTCGTAGTCCTTGCTCATGACTTCGATCTCGGTGAGCCACTTCACGTTCTTCATCCCGTAGATGGCCGGGACCCTCAGACGGGCCGGGAAGCCGTGTTCCTGCGTCAAGGGTTTGCCGTTCTGCGCGACCGCTATGAGCACGGAGGGATCGCGCGCTATCGCCAACGGGATCGAGTCCGAGTAGCCGTCCGCCGCGCGCAGCGCCACGTCGACGGAGCCACCGTCAGGCCCGGCCGCCTCGAGGACGTCGGCCAACCGGACCCCTTGCCAAGCCGAGTGACCGACGAGGTTTCCACCAACCTCGTTGCTCACGCAGGTCAGAACCGAGTACTCCTCGACGATCTCGAACCGCTCCTGCAGCGCATTGAAGCCGAGGGAGAGCGGTTCTCGCACCGCACCCATCACCTCGAGAGACCAACCCTCGGCCTCCACTGTGGGATCGAAGAGGTTGATGTCGACCGTGTAGTGGGACTTGACACTGGTTACCTCCGGCGTGAGGCCGGCGATGTCGGGCCATGCCCCGCGCGCCGGCACAGTGGCCGGTAGAGACGCATCCATCAATGCGACGTTGGTATCGGGCCCCGAGAACCTGCGCGCGAACCATCCGACGACACCACCTCCGACGACGAGAGTCGCGGCGCCACCGAAGCCGAGGCGGATGAGTCGTCGTCGTTTGGAGTCGGGCTCGGGTTCGGGCCGAGGTTGGGAGCCGCGTACCGAGAGAGCGAAGACCGAAGACATGACAACGACGACGGCAAGCAGCTCTGTCATCTTCACGTCGCGCGCCGGTGAGATCCACACCGAGATCGCGACCGCAGCGCCGAGAACGACCGAGGTGAGGATGATCCGGCCGCGCAGGACTCGGAAAGTCAGTCCGGCGAGAACGGTCGTTGCAAGGACGGTCCCGATCGTGAGCAGTCGGAGAGCCCACGGTCCGAAGGTCTCGATGAAGAACGTCGCGATGTCGCCGGGGGTCGCCCTGATGATCGCCTCGGCTATCGCAGTGGGAGGAAAAGGTACCGAGCTCCAGATCCCGGTCGCCACCCATCCCGCCGCCGAGCGCGACCGCGGCGCCGATGAGTCCGGAACGGAAGTAAGAGGACGCTCCGGTGCCCGGACTGGGCTCGGTTTGAGCGTCGTACGGCTCGGGTTCCATCACCCATTGTTCGCGCCGATGAGGCGTTAAGGACTGGAGGGAACCCAGAAGGGTGCGACGCTCGTCCAATGGCCATGAAGAGAAAAATGGCGATCGTGACCCTGACCCTCGCCCTAATGGCGGGCGCCTGCGGCGAAGCCTCATCCTCGGGAACCGGTTCGGCGGGCCCAGAGGAGCCCGTAAGCAACACGCCGGGGGACGGCCCCGCTCCCTCGCCGAGCGCCACCATCATCGACGGAGCGCGGCTGGTCGAGCCTCGCCCGGGCATGGCGGACACACGGCCGATCCCATGGCAAAGGGCCGAGCCGGTCGAGGGGGGCCGCATCCTTCGGGTCTTCTTCACCTCTGGAGTCGAGCCTTGCTACGTACTGGATCGAGTCGAGGTGGAAGAGTCCGCGGAGAAAGTCGTAGTCACGCTGTTCGAGGGCAACGATGCCTCGGCCGGAGACGTCGCCTGCATCGAGATAGCCGAGAACAAGGTCGTGGAGATCGAGCTGGCCGAGCCCATTGGCGATCGACCGGTGAAAGACGGCGCCAAGAGTTAACCGAAGTCGGCTACCAGCCTCGGGCTTTCCATTCTTGGAGGTGGGGGCGCTCGGCTCCGATCGTTGTGTCTTTGCCGTGGCCCGGGTAGACCATGGTTTCGTCTGGAAGCGTGAATAGCTTCGTCGAGATCGCTTCGATGATCGTGGCGAAGTTCTCTTTGTTGTCCCAGGTGTTGCCTGGGCCTCCCGGGAACAACGTGTCCCCAGAGATCAGATGCTTGCCGACGAGCAGGCAGACGCCGCCCGGCGTGTGACCCGGTGTGTGGATGACGGTCGCGCTGCGATTGCCGAACGAGACCTTGTCGCCGTCGGTCAGCTCGACGTCGATAGCGATCGGGTAGCTCTCGGAGGGGTGCGCGTACACGGGGACATCGAGGCGCTTCTTCAGTTCGGCCAGAGCCTGCACGTGATCGAAATGGCCGTGGGTCTGCACGATGCCGACGATGCGCGCGCCTTCGGCCCCCTCCAGGATCTCGTCAGCCTCGAAGCAGCCGTCGATCAAGAGCGCGTCGTGGGTTTCGGGACACTCGAGGAAGTAGACGTTGTTCCCCATCCGGCCGACCTCTATCTTGCGCACGGTCAGGTCTTCACCCTCGTAATGATGGGTCACGCCATCACCTCCGCCTTGACGTCGCCGGCCGTCACGACGGCTCCGGGCTCGATCGTGTAGCGCAGCATCGCGAGGCCGTCGGTTCCCGCAGCCGAGGTGAGCTTGCCCACGGCTTCGCCGTCGAGCGAAACCTCGGCCCCCGCCGTCAACTCGTCCGACGCGCTCAGCCGCCGGAGCTTCCGATTGACCTTGCCGCGGAAGTGGATCTTCGCGATCGCCTCTTGGCCGATGTAGCAACCTTTGTCGAGGTGGATCGCCCAGTCGAGCCCGGCCTCCGGGGCGAGCGTCTTCTCGTCCATGTCCTTGCCCCAGCGCGGCACGCCCGCGCCGATGCGCAACGCCTCGAGCTCCGCCTCGTCGGCGCGCCGGAAGCCCTCAGCGGCGAGCGTGTCGCACAGCGCCAGCACTTCGGTCTTGGGTGTCCACAGGTAGAAGGCATCCACGCCGACGGTCCGCGTCGGATGGATCGCCGCATCCGGTGCGAGCCTCGCGCCCGCCTCCCTCGCGCCGGGACCGGCGACAAGGACCAAGCCCGTCTGCTCGGTCACGTCTTCGATCTCGACCCGCGTGGCGATCACGTAGCGCTGGATCGTCTCGGGCAGCACGTCTTGGAGCTCTCGCTCGAAGTGGATGAGCAGGGCATCGTCGGTCGCCAGGCACTCGAGGAATCCCACCATCCGGCCGTGGGGGGTGAGCATCGCCGCGTCCCGCGCCTCGCCCGGAGCTATGTCTTCGAAGGATTGGGTGAGGATCTGGTGCAGGAACCATGCCCGCTGCTCGCCCGTCAGGCGTATCTTGGCGCGCTCGGAGCGATCCGCAAAGATCGGCTCCATCAATTCCATACCTACAGGATAGGCAAGGGGGAGACATGGACTTCACGCTCACGCCCGAACAGGAGATGGTTCGTAAGACGGCAAGGGACTTCGCCGAGCGTGAGATCTTCCCCTACGTCCGCGACTGGGACCGCTCCGAGACCATGGATCGGGGGATCGTGGCGAAGCTCGCGGAGGTGGGGTTCCTCGCCGGCCCCCTTCCGGAGGAGTACGGGGGCACCGGGATGGACAACGTCTCGTACTGCCTCGTGGTCGAAGAGGTCGGCCGCGCCGACTCGTCGGTGCGCGGCGTGGTCTCGGTCAACGTCGGGCTCGTCGGCAAGACGATCTTGAAGTGGGGCACCGAGGAGCAGAAGAACGAGTGGCTCCCCAAGCTCTGCTCGGGTGAAGCACTCGGCTGCTACGGGCTCACCGAGCCGAGCTCAGGTTCGGATGCGGGAAGCTTGCAGGCGAAGGCCGTGCGCGACGGTTCGGACTGGATCATCTCCGGCTCGAAGATGTTCATCACGAACGGAACGTGGGCCGGGATGGCACTCATCTTCGCCCGCACCGGCGGCCCCGGTCCTAAGGGGATCACCGCCTTCATCGTCCCCACGGACTCCAAAGGGTTCAGCTCGAGGTCGGTAAAGGGCAAGCTCGGTCTCCGGTCGCAGGACACCGGGGAACTGCATCTCGACGAGGTCCGCGTCCCCGACGAGAACCGGTTGGGCGAAGAAGGCCAGGGATTCAAGGTCGCGATGTCCGCGCTGGACAACGGGCGCATGAGCCTTGCCTCGGGTTGCGTCGGCATCGCACAGGGCTGTCTCGACGCGTCGGTCTCGTATGCAACCGAGCGCAAGCAGTTCGACAGGCCGATCGCCCGCTTCCAGCTCGTGCAAGAGCTCATCGCCGACATGGCGGTCGAGACCGACGCGGCCCGGCTGCTCGTGTGGCGCGTCGCGACGCTCGCCGACGCCGGACAACCCCACACGCTCGAGTCGAGCTTCGCCAAGTACTTCGCCAGCGAGATCGCGGTGCGAGCCTCCAACGCAGCCGTCCAGGTCCACGGCGGCTACGGCTACGTCGACGAGTACCCGGTCGGCAAGCTACCTGCGAGACGCACGCGTGACGACGCTCTACGAAGGCACGAGCCAGATCCAGAAGCTGATAATCGGCCGAGCCCTCACCGGCGAGAACGCCTTCACCTAGCTCAGACGACCTCGCCGACACCTGGCTGCTCGCCCTTTGACGCCGTGACCTTCGGGGTTTGCTTCCGTGCGATCCGCGCCACTCGGGCGTGTGTGGCTTTTTGACGGGAGAAGAACGCGAGTATCTCGTCGGCGGTTCGGTCGGGCCATTCGAGTTGTGGGACGTGACCGCAGTCTGACCAGATGCGCACGGTGGCACTCGGTAGCACGCGGCGGATCTTGTGACCGAAGCGGGCGCTGATCAATACGTCACGCGTTCCGAAGATGTAGAGCGCCGGCGTTTGCATCGAGCCGAGCCGTGACCAGAATCCGTTCTCTCCATAGGGCTCGTCGAGGTAGATGTTGCGAGCTGCCGAGAAGAAGGCCAGGCGAGCCCGTGGGCTGCGCCACAGCTCGAGGAAGTCGTCGATGGCCGCTTCGTACCAGGCGTCATCGATCCGCGTCGGGTCGGCGAATAGTTGCCGGAGGTCGTTACGAAGCCGCTCGCGAGGGAGCCGGCCCACCAACATCCCCAACTCGGGTCGCAGCAGGCGAACGATCGCCAAGCCGGGGCGGCGAGAGAAGGCGGTCGCGGGACATAGGCACGCGATAGCCCGGACGCGATCCGCATGTGCCATACCCATCTCCTGGGTCACCCGGCCTCCCATGGAGTTCCCGGCGATGAGCGCATCGTCGATGCCCAATTCGTCCATGAGGTCGCACACACGATCGCCGAACCAAGGCGCGTTGTACTTGCCGCGGGGTTTGGACGACGCACCCGAGCCGGGGAAGTCGAGAGCGAGCACCCGGTACCTGCGCGCGAGCTGAGGCACAACGGTCAACCAGGATGCCTTGGTCCCACCCAGGCCATGCAGAAGAAGCAACGTCTCGGCCCCGGCATCGCCGGCCGAGAGGACAGACCAGTTGATGCTCCCGACGCGGACTTCGTCGAGGTCGTAGCGGAGCCCTCCCCCGGCGGGTCGGTCGAAGAGAGGCTCGAATCGCAACGCGTTCTCGATGCTGCCTCGAACCACGAGCCGACGTTGTGTGAAGGCCTCGATACCGGACAGCGCACCCGAGTCGATCTCGGCCCACGTGACGGAGTCCGTGCAGATCTCCGTGTCCGGCTTGCCGTCGGGGCGCTCTACGCGGCAGCCATCCCGGCCCACGACGATGTCTCGAACGGTGCGACCGACCCTCAATCGGAAACGGGCTGTGGTGGGGGGAACGGAGTTGCCTTTGAACCGATCCGGCAACCGCTCGATCGAACGAAGCGCCTCCCCCTTGGGCATTAGAAGAAATCTAAATCATGCGCGGGCTAAGCGGGCGTAATCGAGAGAAGTGCTAGGCGTCGATGAGAGACTCGGCCACCCGGGCTCGGTGAATCGCCCCATAACCCTCAAACGAGTCGATCCACTGGGCTCGCTTGTAGTAGCGGTGTGCGACGTGCTCCCAAGTGAAGCCGATGCCACCGTGCACCTGGATGCATCGCTCACATGCGAACACCGCTGCCTCCGATGCGAAAGCCTTGGCCGTCGACGCCGCGACGTCGGCGTTCTCTTCCTCGGCAACGCTCCACGCGGCCCAGTAAGCCAGGCTGCGGGACAACTCGGTTCCGACGTAGGCATCGACCACCTGATGCGACACGGCCTGGTAGGTCCCGATCGGCTTGTCGAACTGCTTGCGCTCCTGGACGTGGGCGATCGACAGATCCATCATCTTCTGCGCGATCCCGACGGCCTCCAGCGCAAGGGCCCCCAGCGCGCGGAACCGGATGCGGCCGAGCAGCGCTTGGGCATCGTCCCCGGAAGCAAGGAGGCGGGCGGGAGCATCCGCAAGCTCGAGCGTTCCGTAGGGGCGAGTGGGATCCATCGTCTCCGCCGAGGTCCGAGTGACGCCCTGGCCCTCAGCTTCCACCGCGAAGAGCCCGGGTCCGTTCGGCGTCGAAGCGACAACGACGACACGCCCGGCGCGATCGAGCTCGGGAACGACTCGCTTCGTGCCCGACAGGTTCCACGAGTCGCCAGAACCCTTCGCTTGCGTACGAAGAGCGTCGGTGTCCATGAGTGAGCCCGCTCCGTCGGCTTCCAACCATGCCAGCGTCGCGGTCACCTCGCCGGAGACGACATCGCTCACGTCCCCTGAACGTTCGAGCGCCGGCAGCGCCAACGCGACGGTTGAGAAATACGGACCCGAGTACAGGCCGTAGCCCAGCTCCTCGAATAGCACCGCTTCGTCCAGGAAAGACATCCCTGCCCCACCGGCTTCTTCCGAGGCCGAAAGACCGACCCATCCAAGCTCGGCGATCTCGCGCCAGGCCTTGTCGTCCCACGTCTTCGAGTCGGCCAGC
Organism: uncultured Actinomycetes bacterium; assembly: GCA_963786155.1. Lineage (GTDB taxonomy): Bacteria > Actinomycetota > CADDZG01 > CADDZG01 > WHSQ01 > CAWAXW01. The sequence continues at coordinate 2,408,340 of CAWAXW010000006.1, forward strand.
TCCGCCACTCGCTCCGGCGGGAATCGGTCTGTCACGAACTGGCGCGCTTGGCCGCGCAGCATCTCCTGTTCTTCGGAGAAAGCGAAGTCCATCTAACGCGACCTCGGGAGGCCGAGCACGCGCTCCGCGACGATGTTGCGGAGCACCTCGGAGGTGCCGGCCTCGATCGTGTTGCCGCGGCTGCGGAGTTGCTGGTACTGCCAGAAACCGTTCCACACCCCGTCGCCGGCGTCGAGCTGAGACATCGGACCCAGCAGCTCGAGGGCGAACTTCGTCAGTCGCTGGTTGGACTCGCACCAGTGCAACTTCGCGATCGAGCCTTCGGGGCCGGGGATGCCGGTCTTGACCAGCGTCGTGAGCGCCCGGTAGTTCGTGAACTTCAGCGCCTGAAGATCGATCCACTGCTTCACTAGCCGGTCGCGCACCATCGGGTCGTCGAACGCGGCCCGACTTCCTTGGCGAGCTGCACCAGTTTGCGCGTCATGACCTCGAGGCGTGCGGTCAGCGCGAAACCAAGCGTGCCTCGCTCGTGCAACAGCGTGGTCATCGCAACGCGCCATCCGTCGTTGACCTCGCCCAGGACGTTCTCCGCAGGCACGCGTGCGTCGGTGAAGAAGATCTCGTTGAACTCGGGGTCTCCGGTGATCTGCACGAGCGGGCGCACCTCGACGCCCGGCGACTGCATGTCGACGAGCAGATACGTGATGCCCTTGTGCTTGGGGGCCTCGGTGTCGGTGCGGACCAGCAGGATGCAGTAGTCGGCGATGTGAGCGAAGCACGACCACACCTTCTGGCCGTTGACGACGAAGTGATCGCCGTCGAGCTCGGCCCTCGTTCTCAGGACGCCGAGGTCCGAGCCCGAGCCGGGCTCGGAGAAGCCCTGGCACCAGACCTCCTCGCCGGACAGGATCTTCGAGAGGTGGGCCTTCTTCTGCTCGTCGGTGCCGTGGGCGATGATCGTCGGGCCCGCCATGCCGAGTCCGATGACTCCGATGTGGTCCGGCGTCTCGGCCCGGGCGGTCTCCTCCAGGAAGATCGCCTGGTGCGTGTAGGGAGCGCCGCGGCCCCCGAACTCCTCGGGCCAGGTCAGGCCCGCGTACCCGCCCTCGTGGAGCTTGTGGGCCCACTCCTTCGAGATCGTCTCTTCGGTGCGGCCGGACTCGTGGCCTCGTTCGTGCCATCCCTCGGGGACGTTGTCCTCGAGCCAGGCGCGGAGCTCCTTGCGGAACGCCGCCTCTTCGGGAGTGTCACGGAAGTCCATCGCCAGGCATTATCCACGCACCCGGTTACCTGGAGTACTCCCAGGCGTTTCCAGGTAGCATCGGCGTCACAATCGCACAGCCGTCGGGGTGGGCTAGGCCGGACCGCAGAACAGCAGGGGGGACGCATGCCCGAGACCGAGATCTCCATCAAGGGCCTTACGAAGTCGTTCGGCCCCCAGACGGTGCTGGAAGACATAACGTTCGACATCCCGAAGGGCAAGATCACCCTGATCCTGGGCCCCTCCGGCACGGGCAAGAGCGTGTTCCTGAAACACCTCGTGGGTCTGCTTCGGCCCGACCGCGGTGAGGTCTGGGTCGGCGACAAGAACGTGCCCGCCCTCAGGGAGAAGGAGCTCTACGAGGTCAGGCGGAAGTTCGGGGTGCTGTTCCAGGACGGGGCCCTGTTCGGCTCGATGAACATCTTCGACAACGTGGCGTTCCCACTTGCGCCAGCACACCCGCAAGCGAGAGTCCGAGATCAAGAACATCGTCAACGAGAAGCTCACGATGGTGGGCCTCGTCGGGGCCGAGAAGAAGCTCCCCGGCGAGATCTCGGGAGGGATGAAGAAGAGGGCCGGCCTCGCTCGGGCTCTCGTGCTCGATCCCCGAGATCGTTCTCTTCGACGAGCCCGACTCTGGTCTCGACCCCGTGCGCACGGCGTTCCTGAACGAGCTGATGATGGACCTCAACGCAGCAGATCAAGTGCACGTGTCGTCGTCGTGACGCACGACATCGCTCACCGCCAAGCGGGTCAGCGACTACATCGGGATGTTCTATCGCCGGAACCTCGTTCGATTCGGCCCCGCGAAGGACATGTTCACCTCGGATATCCCGGTCGTGAAGCAGTTCCTGAGCGGCGACACCGAGGGGCCGATCGGGATGTCCGAAGAGAAGGACGCCACAAAGGTTGAGGCCCAGTCCACGTCGGGTATGACGGCAGAGGAGACCGAGCGCCTCGAGCGCGAGGCGGGTGCCCCCGACGAGACATCGGACAAGGAACCACAGCCTGCAACGGCGCAGGCCGAGAGCGAGCCGGAAGGAGACCCGGGGGCCGAGGTCGAAGGGGAACCTACCGAGCCTCGTCGTAAGCAGGCTTAGGCCGCGCGTAGCAGTTAGAAGGGGCCGGAAGAAGAAATGGCAGTGAAGCAGCTCGTCACGGAGACGGGCAACATGTTCGCCATCACCCTGGAGGCCTTCCGCATCATGTGGAAGCCTCCGTATCCCTGGCGTGAGTTCGTCCGCCAATCATGGTTCATCGCAAGCGTTTCCATGCTCCCTGCTGTGCTCGTGTCGATCGCGTTCGGGGCGACGATCGCTCTGCAGGTGGGCAACGTGGCCCGCCAGCTGGGGGCCGAGTCACAGACCGGTGCGGCCATGGTCCTCGCCGTAGTACGTGAGGCGGCGCCGATCGTTGCCGCTCTGCTGATCGCCGGCGCGGGTGGTTCGGCGATGTGCGCCGACATCGGGTCCCGCAAGATCCGCGACGAGTTGGACGCGATGGAGGTCCTCGCGGTAAACCCGATCAAGACGCTGGTAGTGCCTCGCATCTGGGCCGCGGTTTTCGTCGCGATGCTGCTCGACGGGTTCGTTTCCGTCGCCGGCATCGCAGGGGGGTATTTCTTCAACGTCGTGATCCAAGGCGGCACGCCGGGCGCCTATCTCGCGTCGTTCAGTTTGCTGGCCCAAACGGCCGACCTCATCGTCGCGATCATGAAGGCGGGGATCTTTGGCCTGATCGCAGCGATGGTCGCCTGCTACTTCGGGTTCTACGCCAAGGGTGGACCGAAAGGTGTGGGCGACGCCGTCAACAGAGCCGTCGTCGTGACCTTCATGTTGATCTTCTTCGTGAATTTCATCCTCACGGCGTTGTATTTCGCCATCGTTCCGCAGAAGTTCGGATAGGAGACGGTAGTTAAGCAATGGCTGTAGCAGGAAGGGTTCAACGGACCTTCGGCCTCCCGGGGCGGATGCTCAATCGCGTCGTGGATGGGCTCTCCAACATCGGCAAGCAGGTCTCGTTCATGGCGAAGTCCCTGTTCGACATCGCCCCGGCTTTCCGCCACTTCGGTGAGATCTCCCGGCTCATCTCGGAGATAACTCTCGGCGCCGGCGCGCTGATCGTGGGGGCCGGGACTGCCGGCGTCATCTTCTTCATGGCGTTCTTCACGGGCACCCAGGTAGGCCTCGAGGGATTCAAGGGATTGCAACTCATCGGCGCGGAGGCGTTCACGGGTTTCGTCTCCGCCTTCGCCAACACGCGCGAGATCACTCCACTGATCGCAGGAGTGACACTGGCGGCCCAGGTCGGCGCCGGGTTCACGGCCGAGCTCGGTGCCATGCGGGTCAACGAAGAGATCGACGCTCTCGAGGTCATGGCGGTCAGGCCCGTTCCCTATCTGGTCTCGACGCGGATCATCGCCGCGCTCATCGCCATTACACCGCTCTATCTGATCTCGCTGTTCGCCAGCTACATAGCGACCGAACTGGTCGTGACGAAGCTCCTCGGGTTGTCGGGAGGGACCTACGCTCACTACTTCTCATTGTTCTTGCCGGCGATCGACGTCTTCTATTCGTTGATCAAGGCGGCAACCTTCGCGGTGACCGTGGCCCTGATCCACTGCTATTACGGGTTCAACGCGAGCGGCGGGCCCGCCGGCGTCGGAGTTGCCGTCGGCAAGGCGATCCGAGCTTCGATCGTTGCCGTCAACGTCATCAATCTGATGCTTTCTTCATTCATGTGGGGGGTTTCGGACACCGTCCGCATCGCAGGGTAGCTACGCAACAAGGGGGGATCGATCAACAGGCTGCGGCATAGTCTCATCGGGATTTTGGCCATCGTTCTGATGGCCGGTGCCGTCGTGCTCACGGGCCTGTTCCTCACCGGGAGCATCCAGAGCGCGGTGACCCCCGCGTTCGCCGAGTTCTCGAACTGCGGACAAGGGCTCCGGGTGGGCGGGGACGTGAAGCTGAGAGGCGTTCTCGTGGGACGCGTCCAGGGCCTCGAGCGTGCGGAGGACGGGGCGTGTCGCGTCGAGCTCGGGCTCTTTCCCGAAGAGACCGAAGTCATCCCCGCCAATGTGGGCGCGCAGGTACGAGCGAAGACGGTCTTCGGCGAGAAATGGGTTGAGCTGCTCTACCCCCTAGACCCCGACGACGCGCGCATCGCAGCCAACGACGAGATCCCGGCCGATCGCACGATCGATCCTCTTGAAGTCGAAACGATCCTCAACGTTGGGCTCCCGATCCTCGACGCCATCGATCCCGAGAACCTTGCAGGCGCGCTCCAGGCGCTGGTCGAGGGCTTCGTGGGTCACGAGGAAGCGGCGATCCGCAGCATCGACTCGGGCATCGCGGCCCTCGAGCCGCTGCTCAACAACAAGGACCTCGTGCGCAAGGGCATCGACCAGTTAGAGGAGACGGGTGAGGTCTTCCAGGAGACCGACGACGACCTCCTTCAAGCCCTTGCCAATCTCGACCGTGTCAACGAGTTCACCACCGCCAACCAGGACCTGATCGCGTCCAACCTGCAGAAGGCTCCGGAGCTGCTGCGAGAGCTCGACGACCTCTTCACGCGGCGCTTCGGGGACATAACCAAGCTCGTCGACAGCGGCGCAACGGTCGTCGGGGTCCTCGCAGCGCGCGTTGACGACCTCGATCGCTTGTTGGACGTCCTCCCGAGGTTCAACTCACACTGGATCAAGAACCTCAATCACCAGTGTCGCTTCCGCCAGCAAACGGACGAACCAGGTAAAGCTCAGGGCGACCGCGTCCCGGGTCGCTGCTGGCGTGTCCACAACATCGTCTCCACCTCCCGCGGTCCGTACGGACCGAACTCCAAAAAGCGGCCCGAGAACAGAGCGACCGACGAGGACTTCCGCGAGGCGGGGCTGGACGACGGCCTTCTCGACCCTCTCGCCAAGTTGCTCTATGCCCCGACTCTCCCGGCCATTCTTGGGGATGCGCAGTGAAAGGAACGGGTGTCAAGCTCACCGTCTTCACCCTGTTCACCATCGCGATCACGTTCTGGCTGGCCGCGATCATCGGGAACATCTCGCCGCTCGCCGACACCTACAGGATCGACGCAACCTTCACCGATGCGACAGGGGTTCTCGTCGGAGATCCCGTCAAGGTCGCAGGAGTCACCGTCGGGAAGGTGATCGGCTTCAAGGTCGTGAAGGGCCAGGCCATTATCTCGATGCAGGTCGACGGTGAGGTCGACATCCCCGAGAACGTCCAGGTCGACATGGTCTACCGCAACTTGTTGGGCCAGCGGATGATCGACCTGAAGAGGCCCGAACCTGCCAGCGACGAGTACCTGGAAGACGGCGACGTCGTGCCGGTCGAACAAACACGACCCGCCCTCGACATCACGCTGGTCTTCAACAACCTCAGGCCGTTGATCAACTCCACGAACCCCGAAGAGATCAATGCCGTCGCGCGCGCCGTGCTGCGTGTCTTCGAAGGCCGCGAGGAAGACCTCGCCGGGATCCTCGGAAACGTGGGTGAGTTGACCAAGACCCTCGCGTCGCGCGATCAGCGGCTGGCGCGACTGGTCACCGACTTCGATGCCCTGACGAAAGTCCTCAATTCGGAATCCGCATCTATCAAGAAGGGGCTATCCGAGTTCACCGCGTTCATCGAATCGCTCGCGGATGTCACTCCGACCATCGAGAGGGTCGTGACGCAACTCGACGAGGCCTCCGCAGACTTCGGAGGACTGATCCAACGCAATCGCTCGAACCTCGATCAGGAGCTCGCCGACCTCAACACCTTGCTCACGATCGTCAACGACAACCTGCGGCCATTGGAGACCGTCGCCCAGAACCTGAAGGAAGTACTCCTGGCGACGGCCCGGACCCAGTCCTACGGGCGCTGGTGGACCCTCTACGTCGTCAATCTCTGCGTCGAGGGCGTGCCCGAGGCCGCCGAGGGCCTGGAGTGCCAGAGATGAGGCGGCTATGGGCATAAAGACTTTCCGCGAGCGCTCGCCGGTTGTCATCGGGATCATCTCGATCCTTGGGATCGCGATCGGAACGACCCTCGCCTTCTTCATCAACGAGCTCCCGTTCGTCAAGCGCGCCTACGAGATCGAGGCCGAGTTCGCCAACGCATCCGGCCTGACCAAGGACAACCAGGTGCGCGTCGCCGGCGTGAAAGTTGGAATGATCGAGAGCGTCGAGCTCGACGGCGATCGCGTGCACGTAGTGATGACGATCGATCAGGACACCGACATCCCCCAAGGCGCGCGAGCGGACATCAAGCTCGCCACGCTCCTCGGCACGAAGTTCATCCAGATCGATGGAACGGGCGGGCCTCCGTACATGGAGGAGGGCGATCTGATCCCGCTCGAGGACACCACCGTCCCCTTCGAGATCTACCAGGTGTCGAACCGAGGGACGAACGTGCTCGAGGGCCTTGACGGTGACCTCCTCAACGACCTCCTCGTCGAGCTGACCGACCTGACGAGCGAGGCCAAAGAGGAAGTCGGGGTCGCTCTCGAGGGGCTCAACGAGCTCGGCACGGGACTGAACGCGCGTCAGGACGACCTGCGCTCCTTGTTGGTGGGGGCCGAGGACCTTACGGATCTGCTCGCCGACGAGGGCGACGAGCTCGTGCGCCTCATCGACGGTAGCAACACGGTACTGGCCTCGTTAGCCGGTCAGCGAGAAGAGCTCCAGTCGTTGCTGGAGACGACGAAATTCATGGCAGCCGAGCTCGAAGACCTGGTTGTAGACAACCGCGAGAACCTGGACGGGATCTTCACCAAGCTGCACAACGCTCTCGTCGTACTCGAACGCAACGTCGAGCACGTGGACGTTGCCCTCAAGTACGCAGGCGACTCGTCTCGTTACTTCGGCTCGATCTTCCAACAGGGTCGTTGGGGCGACATCTTCCCCTGCTCGATCATGGTGACGTCGGCATGCGAGGGATGAGATGAAGGGATACATCAAGCCCCTCGGCTATCTCGTCGCAGTTCTGTTGCTCGTTGCCGGAGGTGCGCTCGGGGTACAAGCTCTGGGGAACCGGGATGGCACCTACCGGGTGACCGCGTACTTCGAGAAGGCGATCGGTCTCTTCGAGAAATCCGACGTCACGATCCTGGGCGTGGCGGTCGGCAAGGTGACTGCTGTGGAGCCGGAGGGCGATGTCGTACGCATCGACATGGAGATCTCGGACGAGCACAAGGTCCCGGCCGACGCGTTCGCTCAGGTGGTCCCCATCTCCGTCATCTCAGATCGCTACATCGAGCTCGCGCCCGTCTACGAGGAGGGCCCTGTGCTCGAGGACGGGGCGGTTCTGGACGAGGACCACACGCAGATCCCGGCCGAGCTCGATGACGTCTTCAAGCAGCTCAAGAAGCTGCTAGAGGCGATCGAGCCGGGCGAAGAGGGCGAACCCGGTGCACTCGGCGCACTGATCGTGCAGCTGAGCGAGACGCTCGACGATCGCGAGCTCGATCTTCGGACGACGCTCACGCAAGGTGCCGAATTGACGCAGACGCTGGCGGGGGCCGAAGACGAGATCTCCGGGCTACTCATCAATCTCGACCGGCTCTTCGATCGCCTGGGAACGCGTGCAGGGTCGATCGGAACCGTCAACAGGAACCTCGCGATCGTGCTCAGGACCCTGGCGGAGAGCAGGACGGACATCGAGGAGACCGTGACGAACCTCGCCGACCTGACCGAAGCGGTCTCCGACCTCATCCGCGACAACGGCGACAGGCTGGGGGGCGACCTGGGACTGGCCGCAGAGATAACGGGAACGGTCCTGGCCAATCGCGCCTCCGTCGAGGAGGCTCTCAAGTGGCTGCCTGTGGTGGGCCAAGGGGTCGGCCAGGCGTATCACGGAGGCGCGATCGACTCCGTCGACGTGCGCGACAACGCCATCTCCGGACGCTGCGATGAAGTCGCAGACCTCCCGGATGAGATCAAAGATCTGTTGGAGGAAGTCTTCGACGTGCTGTGCGCGGCAACGCCGAGAGAGCAGTCACCCCAGCGCACAACAACGACGCCACAGCCGGAGGAACAATTCGACTGCGACGAAGGCGTGCGGAAGGTCAAGAACCAGCTCAAGAAGATCGCCCGCATGGATGAGATCCCCGAGGCAGCCCGGGACGAGATCATCAAGCCGCTGCGCAAGAAGCTTCGTCAGATCGCTCAAGAGTGCGAGGAGCTCGGCGACGTCCTGGAAGACCCGAAGGACCTCGTGGACGAGATACTCGAGGACATCCTCGACGAGCTCGATGACGAGGTGCCCGGGCTCCCCGACATCGGCAAGGACATCCTCGACGATGCGACCGAGAACGTAGGCGCTGCGGGCCCGACAGGACTTGCTCCCTCGGTGCAGCCCGGATACATGGACACGTTCGGATCGTTGATGGGCGACGTGCTCGGATTCGTGGGGTGGTCGCGATGATGCGTCCTCGCGTTGCTGCGCTGGCCGGGTGCATCGCACTATTCGCAACGTCATGCTCGGCCTTCGGCTTGGCGGCCGACTGCGAAGGTATCGAGATCATCGGGAAGTTCGCACAGGTCGGGGACCTAGTCGAGAAGTCCAACGTCCAGTCGTCCGATGTGGTGATCGGAAGCGTGACCGACATCGAGTTGGACCAGGGCAATTGGGAAGCCCGCGTATCCATGTGCCTCGATGAGGGCGAGCGCGTCCCAGAGGATGTGCGGGCCATCGTTCGGACGACGTCGCTTCTCGGAGAGAAGTTCGTCGACCTCAGGATCGAATCCGAGGGCGCGGGCCCATACCTCGAGGACGGCGCTGTGCTCGAGCAGGATCAGACCGGGAAGTCCACGGAGCTCGAGGAGGTCTTCGCCCGGCTCGCCACCATCCTGGGTTCCGGCAACCTCGAGTCCTTGAATCGGTTCACTACCGCGCAGGCGCGCATCCTCGAAGGCCGCGCCGACGATCTACGTTTGGTTCTGGGACGGCTCCGCGACTTCACGGACCTGCTTGCCGACCGAAAGGACTCGATCGCGGCCGGCGTCGACAACCTGGATGCCGTGGCACGTCGCCTGCTCGAGGACTCCCCCCTCCTCAGGCGATTCCTCCGTTCCTTCGCCGATTCGTCCACCGTCTTGTCCAATCAGAAGGACGCGTTGCAGGAGCTCTTGTTCGTGCTCGACGATTTCACCGCCATCAGCATCCAGCTGCTCAATCAGACAGAGGCCGGCCTGGACGAGCAGCTCGAGAAGCTGCGTCCCGTTCTGAGGACCGCCGTGGCGAACAGCCAAAATCTCACGAAAGGCATCCAGACCCTTGCGACCTTCACCGATTGGTTCCCCGAGTCGATGCCCGGGGACTACCTGCAGCTCGACGTCTGTCAGGCGCTCCCCGAGGACTTCCAGCAGGGTGTCACCTGCCCACAGTCGGTAAAGAACGACAAACCCAAGTTCGCGACGTCGGAGACAGAAGGGGAGCCTCCTAGCTCTGCCCTCGAGTCGATCCTTCGAGCTCCTCTCAGGGACGAAGACTGATGGCCATACCCGAGAAGCTCCGGATAAAGATAAACGTCCTGGCCTTCCTCGTCATCGCGTTGTTGCTCATCGCCGCGATGGCCACCCAGGTCTTGTCGGTGTTCGAAGGCCGCTACACGGTTACGGCCGAGTTTGTCGATGCCGGAGGAGTCTTCACGAACCAAGAGGTGACTTACCGAGGCGTGACCGTCGGCCAGGTTGGAGACATGCGAGTGATCGAAGATGGGGTGGCCATCGACCTGATGATCCGGGACGAGTACGACATCCCGGCTGAAGACGTCGAGGCACGCGTCATGTTCAAGAGCGCGGTGGGCGAACAGTTCGTCGACATCCTGCCGGCGGATGACGGAGAGCCCTTCCTGGAAGACGGCGACAAGATCCCGATGGAGCAGACGGATATCCCGGTCAGCACCCAGGAGCTGCTGACCACTCTCGAGGCCGTTCTGAGAGGCGTCCCGCCGGAAGACCTGAAGAATGTCGTGGACACGCTCGGCGTGGCGTTGACCGGTCGAGGCCAAGACCTGGCCACGATCATCGAGTCGATGGCCGATCTGGCCGACGTATTCGCCGAGCGTGCACCCGAGGTCGAAGGCATCCTGAGAGACGGAACGAAGGTCGGGGATGCCTTCCTAGCTTCGCGGGAGGACTTCACAGAAGCGATCCGTCAACTCGTGATCGTGAGCGAGATCCTGGCCGGTAGCACAGGTGAGCTCGAGAGGCTGCTATCTGGAACGAATGCGGCGAGCGACGAAGTCGTGAGCCTCCTCCGCACCTATCGGCAGGACGTGGACCAGGTGATCATCGACCTCGCGGAGATCAACGAGCTCCAAGCCGACCACAAAGGAGACCTCAACCAGCTCTTCGAGCATCTGCCGACCGGACTGAACAAGGTCACCAAAGCATTCGAGCCGAAGACCGGCCTTGTGAGATTCGGCTTGGTCACGGACACCGGTGCCCCAGCCTGCAGCTACGGCACGCCGCGCCGGCCCCCGCACAACCGAAAGAATCAGAAGCCTCCCCAGAATGTCCTGTGTGGGGGGAAGAAGCAGGGGGGCGGTCGCTCCTCCGATACCCCGCCCTCAGTCCCTGATGAGAACACCGACGACACAACCGATCTTTCATCCGTGATCGACGATCTCGATGATCTCGACGCACCGACGCTGCCGGCGCGTATGAGCGATTGGTCCTGGTCTCTGCTCTACCTGAACGGGTTGTAGGGGCACAGCACTAGACTCGTTCGATGGTCATAGAAGAGGAGGCTACGGAACCGTCTTCAGACGCGGACGACCTCAGCGATAGGCCCACGAGGTCCCTCGGCTCGGTCTTTCTGATCGGCGGTCTGGTATTGGCCGTCGTCTCTTCCGTTGTCCTCGGCGTCCTCTTGGTGCAGAGCCTCGGGACCTCGAGCGAGGATGTCGGCGACTACCTCGATGCAGAGCGGCCGGAAGCCGAAGCGGTGGCCCTCGAGGTCCTGGACGGGTTGCTGAACTACGACTCGACCAACATCGAAGACGTGGCCGATCGGATGCTCGACGTGGCGACCGGCAACTTCAAGGAGCAATACGAAGACCTGGTGCTCGAGGGCGGACTCGCAGACGCGCTCACCAATGCGACCGCATCGTCCCGGGGTGAGATCCTCGACGGGCCCGACATCTTCTTCTCGACTCCAACCGAGGCGATCGCGATCGCACGTGTGAGTCAGATCACGCAGTCAAGCGAGAACCCGACCGGTCGGACCTTCGAATACATCCTGCAACTGACCCTGATCGACACGGCCGATGCGGGATGGAAAGCCGACCGGGTAGACCTCCTAAGCGAGGGCGAGAGCTAGCTCGTAGCGCCGGCCTTATTGCCAAAAGTTTCAACCAAGGCCTGGTAGTTCTCGAGCAGGCGGCCCGGGTCGACCGAATACCACGGCGTGCCCACCATCAGGCGGTCGGCGAGGCCCTCCCATGCCTTGACCCGGTCGCGCACCTCCTCGGCGGTGCCCGCGCATGCGATCGCGTCGCAGAGCTCGTCGTCGATCAGGTCGATCATCCGATCTTTGTCCTTACTCTCGAACGCGCTGCGAAGGTCCGGGACGATGCCGGCTCTGTCGTGAAGCTCGAGGATCGGAATGTAGGTCCTGGTCGTCGCGTAGAAGGCGATCTGGAGCTTGACCTCTCGCCGGGCCTTGCCGACGTCGTCGGAGATCGAGATCATCGGACATGCCGTGAGGTTGCATTCGTCTTCCTTGCGACCCGCTCGCTCGGCCCCCTCGGCGATCGCCGGCCTGACGACCTCTTGGAGGTACTTCGCGGAGGCCAGGGGGTGCCCGATGAGCCCGTCGGCAACCTCCCCGCACGCCCGGCACATCAGCTTGTTGACCGCGGCGAAATAGACGGGCACATCGCGGGGAGCCGGCTGGCGAAGGCCACCGAAAGTGGGTCGGGTCACCTTGTAGAAGCGGCCGTCGTGGGCGACGTCGTCTCCCCTATTCGCCGCCCATACGACCCTCATCGCCTGGGCGTACTCCTTCAGCTTCGGAACCGGGTGCTCGAAGGCCACCGAGAAGCGCTCTTCGTTGATGCGCTTGACCTGGGTCCCGAGGCCGAGGATGAAGCGTCCTCCCGAGAGCTCGTCGAGGTCCGCCGCCTCCATCGCCGAGATCGTCGGGGACCGGGGGAACGCAAGCGCGATCGATGTTCCCACCTTGATCCGGGTCGTGGCCTGGATCGCCACCGCTGCGGTGATGAAGGCGGTGTGAGTCGTCTCGGCGGCCCAAGTGGATTCGAAGCCGGCGTCCTCGACCATCTTGGCCATGGGCCCGACCATCCCGAGGGGCCCGCCCACTCCTATGCCGTAGTCCATCGCCGGAGCATAGGGCCTCGTCGCTCGCTTGCGCCGGTCCGCTCCTGCGGTATCTTCCCGGCCATAGAGTCCCGACGGTATGGAGGTCTGGTTGCCGGATCTGCTGGATGAAGAGGAAGTACAACAGCGCCTCGATGAGATCGGCGATTGGGATCGCGAGGGCGACGAGATACAGAAGGTCTTCGAATTCGACGACTTCGCCACGGCCATCAAGTTCGTGAACGATGTCGCCAAGATGGCGGATCGCTACGACCATCATCCCGACATCGACATCCGCTGGAACAAGGTGAAGCTGAGCCTCTCCACGCATTCCGAGGGAGGGCTTACGGCCTACGACTTCGATTTCGCGAACGAGATCGAACAGTCGATCACTTAGCTGAGCTTGCGTCCGCCTCTTCGCGGAGCCACGGCGGCAGGGAGAAGGTCACGTCCTCCGTCGTCACCTCGCGGGTCTCGACTTGGTCGTAACCGAGGTCGGCCAACCGAGCCAGTAGCCGGTCAACGAGCACTTCCGGCGCACTCGCTCCGGAACTGACGCCCACGGTCTCGGCTCCGTCCAGCCACTTCGGATCGAGGTCGTCGATACCCGGAACGAGGTAAGCGGGAGTTCCGGCCTTCCGGGCGACCTCGACCATGCGATTCGAGTTGGACGAGTTGAGGGCGCCGACGATCAGAACGACATCGGAATCGGGCGCGATCGACTTCACGGCCACTTGGCGGTTCTGGGTCGCGTAACAGATGTCGTCGCTGTTGGGGCCGGCGAGATCGGTGAAACGGTCCCGCAAAGCCTCGACCACTTCGCGCGTGTCGTCGACGCTCAGGGTCGTCTGCGTCAGGTAGGAGACCGGTTCGTCGGGGCCGATCCCGAGCCCGCCGATCTCCTCGATGCTGTCGATCACGTGGGTGTTGTCGGGAGCCTCTCCCGCGGTTCCTTCGATCTCCTCATGACCTTGGTGCCCGACGAGCACGATATGGCGGCCCCCTCGGGCGAATCTCTTCGCTTCGAGATGGACCTTGGTGACCAGCGGACAGGTCGCGTCGATGACCTGCAGGTTCCGTTCGGCTGCGTTGCGCCGGACCTCCGGTGAAACGCCGTGAGCCGAGAAAACGCACACGGCCCCTTCGGGCACCTCAGACTCGGACTCGACGAACACGGCCCCGCGCGCCTCGAGCTCGGCCACGACGTGCTTGTTGTGGACGATCTCTTTCCGCACGTAAACCGGAGCACCACAGGTCTCGAGCGCCCGCTCGACGATCTGCACGGCCCGATCCACCCCGGCGCAATACCCCCGCGGAGCAGCCAATAACACCTTCTTCATGGTGACCATCGTACGGGCATCCACTCCACTTCTTTACTCGATTCCAGCCACACACGGTCGCTATGAGCGATGAGTATGGAGGGCTCGACCGACTTCACTCCTGATCTCATCGGGAGCGAAGTGAACATCCTGCCAAGTGAAATAGAGGATGTGCCAACCAAGGAGACTCAGGATGCTGTTCCGACGGAAGTCGCGTCGCCAATTATCCCCAAGATGCCACTTGACGCTGTGACACTCCACCGCCAATTTGCGCTCGGGGAAGGCGAAATCTAAGAAGAAGTTCTCGCTGCCGTCGGAAACCGGGTGACCCACGGTTAAGGCCGCACCATTCACGCAGCGAAGAAGTTGCAGCATCTTGAGCTCGAATCGGCTTCTTAGCGCCTCGTTGTCGCCGTCCCTTGAATCCGCGAGGGCCCTCAAGGTCTTGGTTCCGCGCCTTCCCTTCTTGGCTCGATTGGACAATTCATCCCTTAGACGGGCCAGGGTCGTGATCCTTCGCTGGAGCGCGTCGTCGAGCGCCCGGCCGACCTGCTTCATTGGCCGTACCGCGGCTAGGTCGAGAAAGGTGCGCTCGAGCCAGGTCGTGGGGAATCCTTTTACCCAGCGCTTTCGGATTCGATCGTCCGGCTGGAGCCGATGACAAACGATGGCCTTGGGCCCCTTCGTACCGTCGGGCTTCGAGATCTCAACCAGACCCGGAGCGAACCCCTCCAGACCGTAGAGCGCCGCGGCCGACGAATGCGAGACGGTCGCGTTCGGGCCTCCCCAACGGAGCGCGGCCGTTAATCGGCTCTCCCAGGTGAGGGGATGCGCCGAGAGAATGAAGATACGGGGCAAGACTCGGATCCATTCTCCGTTCTTTGCTCGCCTTGAGATGGTTCGCGGGGTGTGGCCATCGGCGATCGCTTCGTCGAAGGTGACGATCCCGTGATTGCGCGCGGCTCGCGCCATTGAGCGAAGATCGGCAGCCCCTGCACTGTGCATCTATCGAGCAAACAGAGCTCGATCGATCCTCCCTGTGGTGCGTGTCACACCTTCGATCGCGAATTCGGCCAGATCCAGGCGTGCGGACTGCGCGGAGAAGAGCGAATGCAACCTTAGGAAGTCGGGGCAGGACTCTTGCGGCTGGGCTTCTTGGGCAGCTTTTGGCGGTAGAGGTCGGGCAGGCCTGCTTCTTGGCTCGAGGGGCACAGTTTTTCGATCGCGCAATCCTCGCAGCGAGGCTTCTTGGCGTCGCAGGTCTGGCGGCCGTGCTCGATGAAGAGATTAGGCGTCCTGCCCCAATCCTTCTTCGGCACGAGCCTCACCAAGTCGGCCTCGATCTTGGGGGCGTCCTTAGGGCCGTGGTCCGTCAGCCCGAGACGGACGGAGACGCGCCCAACATGGGTGTCGACCGCGATCCCCGCGTCGGGGTCCTTCTTCTGGATCTCTGGGAAGCAGTTGGCTTGAACGATGTTCGCCGTCTTGCGCGCCACGCCGGGCAAACTGATCAATTCCGAGATACGAGACGGGACCTCGCCGTCGAAGTCCTCTAGCAGCTTCTGCGACAGGCCCCGCAGCGCCTTGGTCTTCTGACGGAAGAAACCCGTTTGATAAAGGTCCTTCTGAAGCTCCTCCTCGGGCACCGCGAGGTAGTCCTCGGGCTTCCGGTACTTGACGAAAAGAGTCTCTGTGACCTCGTTCACTTTGGCGTCGGTCGACTGAGCCGAGAGGACCACAGAGATCACGCACTCCAACGGGTTCGAGTACCGCAATGCGATCTGGGCCTCGGGATAAGCCTTCTTGAGCCTCTGCAGGGTGGGCCGGATCCGATCCTCGGCGGCGGCGGTGCGGTCGACGGTCATCGAGCCAGGATATCCCGCTTGGACAAACAAACAGTCGTTTGTTAGCCTGGGAGATCGATGGCACAAGTCGTTGAGAAGAACACCAGTCCCCGCCGGGCCGAGATGGTCGGTGCCGCCGCGAAGCTCTTCTCGCAGCGCGGGTACCACGGCACTTCGATGCGCGACCTCGGCGACGCCCTGGGACTCCTGCGCGGCTCGTTGTACGCACACATCGGTTCCAAAGAGGAGCTGCTGTTCGAAGTCGTCGAGCAGGGCGCCGACCGGTTCCTCGAACGTGGCCGTAAGGCAATGGAGATGCAGGCCCTCGCCGCGGTCAAGCTGCGCAACCTGCTCATCTGGCACATCGAGACCGCGATCGAGCACCTCGATGCCGCGACGGTCTTCCTGAACGAATGGCGCTACCTGTCGCCCCCGCTGCAGGAGATCATTCAGGTCAAACGCGATGAATACGAGGAGTTCGTTCGCACCATCATCCGGGAGGGTGTGGAGCGGGGTGAGTTCCGGGACGACGTGGATGTCAGGCTTGCGGCAACGCTCGTTCTCTCCGCGGGGAACTGGACATACGCATGGTTCAAGCCAGGCGGCGAGATGGGTCCGCACGAGATAGGAAGGAAATTCGCCGATCTGATCCTCGAGGGAATGAAGAGGGAGGGATAGTGACTTACGACGAGAAGCTTGCATCGTTCAATGAGCACATCGAAGCCGGAGGCAAGGTCGAGACCGAGGATTGGATGCCCGACGACTACCGGCGCGGGGTGCTGAAGTTCATCGAGATGCACGCCAACTCCGAGATCATGGGCGCACTGCCCGAACGCGAGTGCCTGCCTCGGGCTCCGTCACTCCAGCGCAAGATGAGTCTTGCCGCCAAGATCCAGGACGAGGTGGGGCACGCTCAGCTCCTTTATCGCGTGGCGGAGGACCTCGGGAAGAGTCGCGACTCGATGTACGAGGACCTGATCGACGGCAAGTCGAAGTTCCACAACGTCTTCCACTACCCCGTGCACCACTGGGGCGATGCCGCTCTTATCGGGTGGTTGATCGACGGGGCGGCACTCGTCACGCAAGCGTCGCTGATGGAGAGCTCATACGCTCCCTACACCCGGGTGCTCAAGCGCATCTGCGCCGAGGAACAGCTGCATCTGCGGCACGGCGAGCACATCACGCTGGAGCTCGCATCGGGGACGGACAACCAACGGTGGATGTTCCAGGACGCGTTGGATCGCTGGTGGCTCGCGATAATCCACTTCTTCGGCCCCCGCAGCAACGTCGCCAAGGACCTGCTTCTCCATTGGAAGGTCAAGACGCGTACGAACGAGGACCAGCGCCAGGAGTTCCTCGACCGGTACGTGCCGAAGATCTACGAGCTCGGCTTCACGCTTCCGAAGCCGACGCCTTATCTGGACGAGGACTCGGGCCATTGGGTCATCGACGAGGACGACATCGACTGGGGCCCGCTCGAGGCGATCAAGCGCAACGAGGGGCCCGAGACCGCTCGCCGGCTCGGGAAGCGCAAGAAGATCTACGAGGAGCACCGCTGGGTCCGCGAAGCCCTCGCCGAGTCGAGCGTCCACGCGGCGTAAGAGGTGGAGATCTACGAGGTGTTCCGGAGGACCGGCCACCGCGAGCCTTTCGAGCACGCGGGAACGGTCACCGCGTCCGATCCCGAGATGGCGCTGCTCATGGCCAAGGAATGCTTCACGCGGCGCGCCGAGGGCGAGCACGTCTGGGTCGTTCGGCGAGCCGACATCCACTCGTTCAAGGACGAAAGCCTTCTCGAGCTGTCCGCGGACAAGACTTATCGCTTCCCTAGCGCATACCGAGATGTGATCGAGCTGCGCGAGAAGGCAAAAACGCGGGCCAAGGAGGCGAAGGCGTGAGCGAGTCCTTGGTCTCGGTGGTCACCGCCCTCGCGGACGACGAGCTCGTTATCGGTCACCGCCACTCGGAGTGGACTGGATTCGCTCCCCAGATCGAAGAGGACGTCGCTTTCTCGTCGATCGCACAGGACGAGATCGGCCACGCCGCCGCCCTCTATGGGATCGTCGCCAAGCTCACCGATGACGACCCCGACCGATTGGCGCTGGGCCGCGATCCGAGCGAGTATCGGAACGCGATCCTCTGCGAGCGCGAGAACAAAGACTGGTCCTACACGCTCGCTCGCCACTGGCTCTACGACACCGCCGACGACGTGCGGTTGGCCTCGATCGAAGAGAGCGCCCATCCCGAGCTCGCCGCGCTTGCGACGAAGATCCGGCGAGAGGAGCGGTACCACCTGATGCACGCCGAGGCATGGCTCACCCGCATCGGCCACGGACCGGTCGAGGGGCGCACCAAGCTCATCGACGCCCTCCACGAAACGTTCGGCGAAGCGATGGGGCTATTCGAGCCGTTCGATCTGGAGGACGACGCCGTCAAGGAAGGCTGGCTGACGGTTCCGTCCAACGAGTTGCTCAGTCGCTTCACCGACAGGGCGGGCCGGGATCTCGATGGGCTGGGGCTCCCCACCGATGTTCGGGCGCGCCTCGACGAGAGGGCCGAGTTCGTGGCCTCGTCCTCGGGCGACCTGATCGCAACGGGTGAAGAGGTGACCGACGAGCCGGTCGCGCCGTCGGGGATGGGCGGCCGCCTGGGCCGCCACAGCGACGACTTCAAGTCGCTGTGGGACAACCTCACGCACACCTATCGCGAGAACCCCGGAGCTTCGTGGTGACCACTGCAACCATAGAAGGCTCCGTCTGGGACGCGCTCTCCGGCGTGCTCGACCCGGAGATCCCGGCGGTCTCCGTCGTCGACATGGGGATGATCGAAGCCGTTGCCGTAAGCGGAACGCACGTGCGCGTGACCGTTCTTCCGACGTTCACGGGCTGCCCCGCGGTTCCGCTCATCAAGCAAGACGTGAGCACTGCGGTTGCCGCGGTCGCCGGCATCGAGGACGTCGAAGTCGAATTCACCTACGACCCTCCCTGGACGCCCGATCGGATCACGGATGAAGGCCGGGAGAAGCTGCGCGTCTTCGGCCTGGCTCCCCCAACTGGGACCGGCCCGGTGCTCATCACCTCGATCGGACTGCCCGCGATCGCCACGTGTCCGTTCTGCGGCAGCAAGGAGACCGTCGCGGAGAACGCTTTCGGGCCCACGCCATGCCGCGCGCTCTACTACTGCAACTCGTGCCGCAACCCGTTCGAACAGTTCAAGCCCGTCTAGTCAGGCGACCGCTAGGTCCGGGTTCTCTCGGATGACCGCAAGGAATGCTTCCACGACCTGCGGATCGAACTGGATCCCCGAGTCGGCTTTGAGCCGTCCGCACGCGACTTCCATGGGCAACGCCTTGCGATAGCTTCGATCCGAGGTCATCGCGTGATACGCATCGACCACCAAGATGATGCGCGACTCGATCGGGATCGCATCTCCCGCCAGCGCGTCGGGGTAGCCGCTTCCGTCGTAATGCTCGTGACAGTGACGGACGATCGGTCTCACATCGGACAAGCGATCTATGGGGCCCAGGATCTTCTCCCCGAGTTCCGGATGGGTTTTGATGATCGCCCACTCCTCTTCATCGAGGGGGCCCGGCTTAAGCAAGATCGCGTGGGGGATGCCGATCTTGCCGATGTCGTGGAACAGCGCGCCCAGCTCGAGTCTCTTGAGGACCTCGACCGGCAATCCAAGATGACGTCCCACCTCCAACGAGACGTCGGTGATCCAACGGGCGTGATCCGACGTGTACTCGTCCTTGGCCTCCAGCGCGTTCGCAAGCGCTTCAACCGTCGAAAGGAATGTTCTCTCCAGGTTCTCGAAGCTCGCGGCGTTGTTTATTGCCAGCATCGCTTGATATCCGATCCCCGAAAGCAGTCTGATCTTCCGTTCCGAGAACTGGTACTCCCCATAGGCCGGCGCCCCTACCGCGATTGCACCCGCTCTGGAGCCCTCGAAGCGCAGCGGGACAACTGCATAAGTGAGGTTGGTATCCGGGGCGGGGGGCGACTCGATCAGCTTGATCATCTCCGGGGTCATGATGAAAGGGCCATCCGAAGCCAGGAATAGCTCCGCCACCGGCGCGGCCAGACGGAACGACTCGATGATGTAGACATCGCGCCCCTCGTAGCCCCACCACCCACGACAGGCAAGGTCATTGGAGTCGGCGTCTTGCATCCACACAGATGTCTTCGGAGAACCCATCGTCCTCGCCGCTCCTTCAGCGACCATCGAAAGCACTTCGTCCAAACCGCTCGCACCGGCCAGGTCGCGGCCGAATTCGAGAAGAGCGGTGGCGATCTCGGCGCTCTCCTTCTGGTCCTTGTATGCCAGCGCTTTCTGCATCGCCACCGATGCCTGAAAGGAGAGGCCGGCCAGCAGCTCGAGGCGACGGTCTGTGAAACCAAGGCCCATGCTCAAGGGATGCCGAACGGTGATCCACCCGGAAACCCCGTGAAGCGGGGCGATGGCCAGAGTCCGCGAGATGACGCCGGCTGGGGTCTCCCAGAACTGCTCTCCCTCCTCAGGACTCAGAAGGAAAGGGGCCGTCCGCTGAGCAATGAATGCCTGCCCGGCATCGCGGCCCACCGTCGTTCGAACGATCGGCTCCGAGGTCGGATCCCCGCCGTATCCGACATGAGAAGCGCACTCGAAGTGCCCCGTTCGCTCGTTCTCCAGCCACAGTGAGCTCTGCGTCGCGTCAAGTAGACGCGCCGCCATCTCGACCGTGGCCTGTCCGATCGCATAGAAGTCGGCGGCGCGTGACATAGCGTCCGAGAACTCGAGCAGAGCCCGAGCATCCTGGGCCTCGCGCTGCTGGGCTTCGTAGAGCCGCGCGTTCTCGAGCGCTACCGAAGCGTGGCCGGCCAACACCTCGAGCAGGCGGACGTCGTCGTTGTCGAATTGCCCGACGCCGAGCTGAGAAACCATCACAACGCCGATGGTGAGGGCTCCGTAAGACAGGGGCACGGCAAGGACCGACTCTTCCAAGAACGGAGTGCCGACCTGCTTGGCGGCGAAAACGCTCTCCTGAGCGTTCTCCAGCAAGATCGAGCGACCAGTCGATGCAACGTGGCCCGTCAGACCCTCGCCCATCGCTCGCTCGAGTTTGTCGGGATCGCTCCTGAACACACGAGCGAGCTCCCCCCTCGCCGCAACGGGAACGAGACGCTCTCCATCGGTCAGATGGACGACACAGGAGTGGTAGTCGATCAGGCTCCGAAGCTCGAGGCAGATGGTCGATGCGATCTGCTGCACGTCGCTCAAACGGTTCAGTTTCCCGCTCAAGCTCTGTATCAACTTCAAGTGCGCGATCGAGCGAATGTCGCCCACGTTCTTGTCGGTGTTAACTGGGATCTCGACCGACTCCTCATCGAAGAGCACGACCCGGTCCTTGCCGCGTGCTTTCGCATTCAATAGAGCCGAGTCGGCGCAGGTAAGCAGGTCACGCGGGTTCATCGCGTGGTCCGGGCCCTGGGCGATGCCGATCGAGACGGTTATCGCGTCGAGCGGAGGGAACTCTGTTTGGCCGACCCTGTGAGCGATCCGGTGCGCCAGCCCGAGCGCAGCACCGGCGTCGCAAGAGGGCATGATGACGACGAACTCTTCGCCCCCCAACCGGCACGCTATGTCCGACCCACGGATGGTTTCCTTAATCAGATCCGCCAGCGCGATCAGGATCCGATCGCCGAACCCGTGGCCGTACATGTCGTTGATCTTCTTGAAATCATCGATGTCGAGGACCAAAAGCGCAACGGAGTCCCGGAGACGGCTGACGCGAGTGAGCTCTGCCCTTAGGCGCTCGTGGAAGAAACGATGGTTGTAGAGACCCGTCAGGGAGTCGTTGTGACTAGCCCTTTCGAGGGCGACCATGCTCTGCGCGTTGTCCATCGCAAGCCCCACCGCATCGCCGAAGCGCTTGGCAAGATCGAACTCGGCGTCGGTGAAACTTGCCTCGGGCCCTTGCCTGTAGATATTCAAAGCGCCTTTGAGCAAGCCCCTCGCGACGAGCGGCACGGTTACGAGCGCCTCCGGCTCCTTCGGAGTTCCCGGAACGACGGCCACCCGAGGGTGGCTGGTTGCGTCGTTCGTCCGAACGGCTTCTCTCCGTTCGGCGGCCCATCCCGTGATGCCTTCTCCGAAATAGCAGACGCTCTGCAGGATCTCGTCGGCCCACTCGTCGCGAGCCAGCACGGGAACGAGAAGGCCGTCCGATTCTTTCGCTTCGTAGATCGTCAGCGTGTCGTAAGGGATCAGATCGGCCAGGGCGTCGGCGATCCGCTCCAGGAGCGGTTCTAGCCGGTGTTCCGCAAGTACCTGATGGAAGAGATCCGCAAGGCGTAGATAGGGCTCGTCGGGATTCGGATCGGACGTGCGATCCGCTCCATTGGCGTGAACCTCAGCTTCCATACGGCCTCAGTCAGTTCGGCCCGACCCCTCCTATACATCTGGGTATCGGCGATGACGGTTAGACCCTTGACATAAGTAACCCTACCTAGCCCCTTCGGGGGGCAAACTTCATCCGGTTGGGGGATTCGGCCATTAGTTAGTTATATGTCTTGAGTACCTCGAACTCGTAGATCACCCGTTGCTCTTTGACCATCGCCTCCAGGTATTCGTCGACATCGTCCGGTTCGCCGGCCAATGTCCGATATAGGGCGAGGTTGAGTTGAGGGGCATCGGGGCCGTCGAGGATCGTCCCGCGGCACTCGAGCCCCAACCACCCCCACCCGCCCTCGTCTTCCAGCACCGCCAGGGCACACCGAGGATCGCGCCGGAGATGTTTCGTCCGAACGCGGGTGAGAGTGCCCGAGCTCCAGAGCTTGCCTTCGACGAGACCCACCCCTACTCGCGCGACATGCGGGGTTCCGTCTGCTTTCGTCGTGGACATGATGGCCTTGTGGTTCTTCTCGAGGAAAGCTCTCGTCTTGTCGTCCACACCTCTCCCTTCGTAAAGTTCCGTCACAAGGATAGGAGGGGAGCTTGGGCATCGAGGTAACCGAAGAAGCAGTAGTCGTGATGAAGCGATCTCTGGAGCTGGGAGGTATCGACCCCGCCACGGGTGGCATCAGGCTCCGGGCCGCGCGCGCCCTTGGGGGCGGAACCGATGTCCAGGTCGAGCTGGCGGATGGACCGCAAGAGGGCGAAGAGATCGTGGAGCAAGGAGGGGTGCGGGTGTTCATCGATCCTGCGGTGAGCGCCGCGATTCCCGAGGCCGTCCTCACGGTGGAACCGCAACACGAGATCCTGGTCGTACGCCCGATCTGATGGGCGTCCGTAGAGCGCGTGCTGGTGTCCGGACGGGTCCAGGGAGTCTTCTTCCGGGACACTTGCCGGCGCGAAGCGCTAGCTAGAGGGGTCGCGGGTTGGGCCCGCAATCGGTCGGACGGTCGCGTCGAGGCCATCTTCGAAGGGGACTCCGGCGCGGTCGACGAGATGGTCGCCTGGTGCCGGACCGGCTCCGAATGGTCCGAGGTCGGCTCCGTCGACGTTACCGACGAACCGCCCGAAGGCCTGTCCGGGTTCTCGGCGCGCTAGAGCTGGACCCAGACGGACTTCGTCTGCGTGTACGTCTCCATCGAGTGCAGGCCGAGCTCGCGACCGAAACCCGATTGCTTGTAGCCGCCGAACGACACGGCAGGGTCGAACAGGCCGATCGTGTTGATCCAAACGGTTCCTGCTTTGATCCCGCGTGCGACTCGGTGGGCCTTCGTTAGATCGTTGGTCCAGACCGTCGAGGCGAGACCGTAGATCGTGTTGTTGGCCGTCCGGATCGCATCATCGACGTCCTCGACCTCGATCACCGCCGCGACCGGGCCGAATATCTCCTCTTGAGCGATCCGCATGTCGTTGCGGACGCCGGTGAAAATCGTCGGCTGGACGAAGTAGCCGTCGCCCAACTCGGTCACGCGTTCGCCACCGGTCACGACCTCGGCCCCCTCGGAGCGACCGATATCGATGTAGCCCATGACCCGTTCGAGCTGCTCGGTGGAAACCACGGGACCCATGCCGGTGCCCTCTTCCAGGGCCGGTCCAAGCTTCAATCCGCCGGACGCCTCGACAAGCGAGGCCACGAACTCGTCGTGCACGCTCTTCTCGACGAGGATGCGAGTGCCAGCGGTGCACACCTGCCCCGAGTTGAGGAACACGCCGAACATCGAGCCCACGGGCGCCTTGCTCATGTCGGCGTCGGAGAAGACGATGTTCGGGGATTTCCCACCAAGCTCGAGCGACACGCGCTTCAGGTTCCCGGTCGAAGCCTGGAGGATCTTGCGCCCCACCTCTGTGGATCCGGTGAACGCGATCTTGTCGACGTCGCCATGCTGTGCGAGAGCCCTGCCGGCCTCGTCGCCGAAACCGGTAACGACGTTGACGACACCTTCGGGCACGCCGGCTTCCAAGCAAAGCTCTGCCAAGCGGATGGCGGTGAGCGGCGTCTGCTCGGCGGGTTTGAGAACGACCGAGTTCCCGAAGGCCAGCGCTGGTGCGACCTTCCAAGAAGCCATGATCAACGGGAAGTTCCAGGGAATGATCCCGCCGCACACGCCCATCGGCTCGCGCAGGGAATAGACGAACAGGTCATCGTTCGAAGGAAGGGTTTCGCCGTAGATCTTCGTCGGCCATCCGGAGTAGTACCGGAACACTTCGCCCGCCGACCACATCTCTGCCGACGCGAGGCCCAGCGGCTTGCCGGAGTCGAGCGCTTCGATCTGGGCCAGCTCGGACATGTTCCGCTTTATCAATTCACCGATCTTGTAGAGGATCTCGGAGCGCTTTCCGGGGCGCTGACTCGTCCACTTCCCGGCCTCGTGGGCGGTGCGCGCGGCGGCAACCGCAGCGTCGACATCCGCTACGTCCCCACGGGGAACCTCGCAGATCACCGAGCCGGTAGACGGGTCGAAGACCTCGAACGCCTCGCCCGAGATCGCCTCGACCGGGCGCCCCCCGATAGACATCTTGGGACCCGCCTCGATGAACTTGGTTACCTCGGGTAGCAGCTCTACTTGAGCCATTGCGCCGCCTCCTGCTTGGGTTCCGGCCCCCAGCTTAGCGGTCGCTGTTCATGCCCTTGGCGTACGTGCCGAGGACCCGCGTGAAGGTGGCGTGTTCGCTGACCTCCGACAGGGCCTCGAGCATCAGAGGGTCGGCAGCGCCGGCTTCGACATCCAGATAAATGACGTACTCCCATCGCCGGCCTGCGCGCGGTCGTGACTCCAACTTGTTGAGATTCAAGTGACGCTCGGCAAAGGCGCCCAGACACCTATAGAGCGAGCCGGCGACATGACCCACCCCAAGCACGAGCGAGGTCTTCGTCGGCTCGTCCAAGGGCTCGGGGTCGCGCGACAACGCGCCAAAGCGCGTGTAGTTGTCGGGGTACGTCTGGATGCGTTCGGCAAGGATCTCGAGACCGTAGAGCTCGGCCGCGCGGTGAGACGCGATCGCGCCGGTGCCTTCGAGGTTCTCTTCGACGATGTTCCGCGCCGCGCCTGCCGTGTCGTACTCGGCCCTCACCGAAACATCCAGAGCGTTCAGGAACTCCTCACACTGGGCGAGAGCCTGTGGGTGCGAGATCACCTCGCGCAGCTCGTCTGTGTGCGTCCCTTTAAGGGCGACGAGGCAATGGTCGACGGGCACGACCGTCTCTCCAACGAGATGAAGGCCATGCTTGAGAAAGAGGTCGTAGGTCTCGTTGATGCTCCCGGCTTGGCTATTGTCCATGGGAACGAGACCGAAGTTCGCCTTACCGACTTCGACGGCCTCGAAGACCTTCCGGATCGAGGAGAGGGGCTGGTAGTCCCCGCCGGGGAACAGGCGTGCAGCGCCCTCCTCGGAGTAAGCGCCGGGCTCGCCCTGATAGGCGATCACGAGATCTGACATGACTACACACTACGCGTCTGCGTAAACGACCGACGCGCCTTCGCATGATCCCCATCACCGCGGTGGAGCACAGAGCCTCGAACGAGGCATCGACGATGTTCGCCGACACGCACCCCGCGTCCCACGCCGCGTCGCCATCTGTCGCTTGGATCAGTACGCGCACCTGCGCTCCCGTCCCATCGCTCGCATCCACCACCGAAACGCGATAGTCGGAGAGACGAACCTTGTCGAGCTCCGGGAAGTCGTCGCGCAGGCATTCGCGCAACGCGAGGTCGAGCGCATGAACCGGCCCGGTCCCCGTAGCCGCTCGGCGTTTGCACCCGGCTCCCACCTTCACTTCGACCACCGCTTGGACGTGCGAACTGGTCTCGTGCATCCGCTCGCTGACAACCTTGTAGCCGCAGACGGTGAAGTACGGGTTCGCGTTCAAGATGTCTTCGACTCCTTCTCGAGCTCGTCGATCATCATGCGGGCTGCCTCGATCGCGGCCGCCGGATCGGCTAACCCTCTGCCTGCGATGTCGGGGGCTGAGCCGTGAACCGGCTCGAAGAGCCCTATGCAACGGGTCGTGCGGGTCGTGTGGTCGGGATGCAGGTTGGCGCTGGCGGCGCGACCGAGGCCCCCCGAGAGCCCGGCGGCGAGATCGGACAGGAGATCGCCGAAGAGATTGTCCGTAACGATCACGTCGTACCGGCCCGGGTCCGTTACGAGGTGATACGCGGCTGCGTCGGCATGCTCGTAGGAAGTCGTGACCTCGGGATGGTCCTTGGCTACTTCGGTGAAGACCTGCTGCCAGAGCGAGCCCGCATGGACGAGAACGTTGGTCTTGTGTACGAGCGTTACTCGCTCCTCACGTCCGCGAGCAAGCTCGAACGCGTACCGGACGCAACGCTCGATCGCGCTCGCCGAATTAACGTTGATCTCGAGGGCGCTGTCGGTCGTGAGCGTTCCGACTCCCGAATATGGCCCCTCGGTGTTCTCGCGTACGAACGTGACTCCGAGCTCCGGGAAGGGACGGAGGTTGACGTAGAGGTCCAGCTCCTTGCGCAGCCTCAGAAGGATGCCCCGCTCGAGGACGCCGTCGGGCACCCGGGGGTCGCCGATCGCTCCGAAGAGCAGCGCGTCGGAGGCTCGGATCTGGCCGATCTCCTCGTCGGTGATCAGCTCGCCGGTCGAGAGATACCTCTCCGCGCTCGCCCCGATGTCCACTAGGTCGAAGCCGCCGAGGTCGGCCTCATCGAGTGCGGCCTCGATGACTTCGGGACCGATCCCATCCCCACGCAGCACTGAGATCCTGCTCAAGACACACCCACCCGATTCCTCACCCACGGGACGAGCCCGCCGGCCCTGACGATGTCCATCACGAAATCGGGAAGGGGCTCGGCCTCGAGCGTCACGCCCTTCGTGTGGTCGATCACTACGCCGGCCGCCATGTCGATCTGAACCTCGTCGCCCTGTTCGATCACGCCGTGCGCCTCAGGACACGTGGCGATCGGAAGACCGGTGTTGATCGCGTTGCGAAAGAAGATCCGGGCGAAGGATGCCGCCACGACCCCTCCGATACCGGTGCCGCGCAGGGCGATCGGTGCGTGCTCGCGACTCGACCCACAACCAAAGTTGTTCCCGGCGACGACGATGTCACCGGGCTCGACCGCGGCGGCGAAGCCCGGGTCGAGGTCTTCAAGTGCATGACGAGCCAACTCCGCCTCGTCGGTCGTCGTTAGGTACCGAGCCGGGATGATGACGTCTGTATCGATGTCGTCGCCGAAGCGCCACGCCTTACCCAACGAGAACCTCGTTCGGGTCGCGCGGGGGTGGCGTGGAACAGACCTCTTCGGGATGCACCAACTCGCCCGTCACCGCTGCCGCCATGGCGACGGCGGGGTTGGCCAGGTACACCTGGGCGGTGGGGTCCCCCATCCGGCCCACGTAGTTGCGGTTGGAGGTCGACACGCACACCTCTCCGGGGCCGAGCACGCCCATGTGGGCGCCGAGACACGCCCCGCAAGTCGGCGTCGAAACGCTGGCGCCCGCCTGCGCGAACCGATCGAGCAGACCTTCGTCGTTCGCCTGCTTCCAGACCCGTTGCGTCGCGGGGATGACCATCAGCCTCACGCTGGGCGCGATCTGGTTGTCGCCCAGGACGTGAGCCGCGATACGCAAGTCTTCGATGCGAGCGTTCGTACAAGAGCCGATGAAAACCTGATCCACGCGCACGCGCTCCACCTCGCCCACGGGAACACTGAGCGATGGGAGCGAGGGCCGCGCGACCATGGGCTCGATCGCGTTCACGTCGACCTCGATCGTCTTTGCGAACTCCGCGTCCTCGTCCGAAGCCAACATGGGGAAGTCCCGGAACCGGCCCGTAGCCTCTTGGCGCGCGCTCACGTACTCGTGAGTCAACCGGTCGGGCGGGATGATCCCCGACTTGGCTCCCGCTTCGATCGCCATGTTCGTCAAAGTCAAACGAGAGTCCATCGACAGGTTCCGCAAGGAGTCGCCGGTGTGCTCCATCGCCATGTATCGAGCGCCGTCGTCGCCTATCCGGGCGATAACCGTCAGGATGAGGTCCTTGCCGACGACCCACGGACCGGGGCTTCCCGAGTAATCGATCCGAAGCGTCTCGGGAACCCGCAACCAGATCTCGCCGGTGGCCAGCACGGCCGCTAGGTCGGTCGATCCCACGCCGGTCGAGAAGCACCCGAGCGCCCCATAGGTACACGAGTGGGAGTCGGCACCGATAACGACGTCCCCCGGAACGACGAGAGCCTCCTCGGGCAAGAGGATGTGCTCGATGCCGCCCCGGCCCACCTCGAAGAAGTGCTCGATATCTTGCTCGATGGCGAACTTGCGCATCCGCGTCATCAACTGGGCGGTTGCTATGTCCTTGGCCGGCACGAAGTGAGAGGCGACGAGCGCCACTTTGTGCTTGTCCCAGACCGCGGGGACGCCCATCTGTCGGAAGGCGTCCACCGCCGGCGGCGCCGTCACGTCGTTGGCCATGGCGAGGTCGACCCGGCACATCAGGATCTCGCCGGCACGTACTTCCTCGCGGCCGGCGTGGGCCGCGAGGATCTTCTCGGTGATCGTCTGTGGTCTCACGCCCCCACCGTGGTCTGCCGCGATGCAAGGCGTGCCAGGCGATTGACGGCCGAAAGATAAGCACGGGCCGAGGCCTCGACGACATCCGTCGAGAGGCCGTGCCCCGTGGCGCGCCGCGTGGGCGAGCCGTCGGTTCCCTCGCCGGTGGACAGGACCACCGTCACGTCGCCGAGCGCGTCGATCCCTCCGGTGACGCTCGAGACGTTGAAAGACTGGAGCCGCGCCTCGATGCCGGTGGCGCGCTGGATCGCCCCGCAGACCGCGTCGATCATCCCGTCGCCGATGGCCGACTCGTCGATCAACTCTCCGGCGCGCGCCAAACGCACGGTTGCCGTCGGCGACAAGTGCGTTCCTCCTGCGACCTGGATCGAGATGAGCTCGAACTCCTCGGCATCCGATGCGATCTCGTCGACCACGATCGCTTCGAGGTCGACGTCGGTGATCCGTATCTTGCGGTCGGCCAGCGTCTTGAAACGAGCGAAGGCGCGCTCGGCATCCTCTGGATCGAGATCGAAGCCCAACTCTTCGAGTGCCTTCACGAACGCGTGACGCCCCGAGTGCTTGCCGAGGACTATGCGGGAGCCTTCGAGGCCGACGTCGAGCGGGTCCATGATCTCGTAGGTCGTTCGCTCGACCATCACGCCGTGCTGATGGATACCGGCCTCGTGAGCGAATGCGTTCGCACCTACCACGGCCTTGTTCGGGGGCACGGGGTAGCCCGTGAGCATGGAGACCAGCCGAGACGTGCGGGAGATCTCTCGGGTATTGATATTGGTGTCCAAGCCCTGCGAGTTGCGCCTGGTCCTCATCGCCATCACGACTTCCTCGAGCGAGCAGTTCCCCGCTCGTTCACCGATCCCATTCACCGCGACCTCGACCTGACGAGCACCGGCGCTCAGGCCGGAGAGCGCGTTGGCCACGGCGAGACCCAGGTCGTCGTGCGTGTGGACGCTCCAGACGACGTCGGCATCGACCTCGGCTGCGAGGAAACGGAGCAGCTCCGCGTACTCCGCCGGCAACGCGTAGCCCACCGTGTCGGGCAGGTTCAGCGTCGTCGCGCCTGCATCCGCGGCCCCCTTGTAGACGCGGGCCAGGAACTCGGGGTCCGAGCGGGTCGCGTCCTCGCACGAGAACTCGACGTCGCCGACGTGACTGTGCGCTCGCTCGACGCCTCCGACGGCCGCGGCGAAGACCTCATCGGGGGTCATCCGCAGCTTGGCTTTCATGTGGATCTCGCTCGTTGCGATGAAAGTGTGGATGCGGGGACGTAGCGCCTCGGCGATCGACTCCGCCGCCCTGTCGATGTCGACGGGGTCCACGCGCGCGAGAGCGCAGATGACCGGTCCTTTCACCGATCGTGCGATCGCCTGCACGGCCTCGAGCTCTCCATCGGATGCGATCGGGAAACCGGCCTCGATGATGTCGACGCCGAGGCGCGCCAGTTGCTCTGCGATCTCGACCTTCTCCTTGAGATTCAAAGAGATCCCCGGCGATTGCTCGCCGTCGCGCAGCGTCGTGTCGAAGATCCGGACTACATCTCCTACTTGATCCAAGGCATCATCTCCCTCAGTCGGGCACCGACCTCTTCGATCGGGTGCTCGGCCTGACGACGACGCTCGGCGTCCAGCACGGGCGTGCCGGCGCGGTTCTCCAAAACCCACTCGCGGGCGAACTCGCCGGAGCGGATCTCGTCGAGAAGCTGCTGCATCGTCGCCTCGACCTCTGGCGTGACCACCCGGCGTCCCCGGGTGAGGTCTCCGAACTCGGCGGTGTCCGAGATCGCGTTGCGCATACCTCGGAACCCGCCCTCGTAGAGGAGGTCGACGATCAGCTTGAGCTCGTGCATGCATTCGAAGTACGCGATCTCCGGTTGGTAACCGGCGCGCGTCAGGGTCTCGAAGCCTGCTTGGATCAGCCGGGACACTCCCCCACAGAGAACGGCCTGCTCGCCGAAGAGATCCGTCTCGGTCTCCTCGGCAAAGGTCGTCTCGATCACGCCCGCGCGCGTGCAGCCGAGAGCGCGGGCGTACGCAAGAGCCGTGCCGAGAGCCTTACCGGTGTGATCCTGATGGACGGCGACGAGCGCCGGCGTGCCCATGCCCTCCTCGTACATCCGACGAACGAGCGGGCCGGGGGCCTTGGGTGCGACCATCGCGACGTCGTTATCGCCTGGGGGCCGGATCTGGCCGAAGTGGATGTTGAATCCGTGAGCGAACAACAGCGTCGCACCCGGGGCGAGGTTGGGCTCGACCGCTTCGCGATAGACAGATGCCTGATGCTGATCGGGAACCAGCATCGCAACGAGCGCGCTGTCGGAACAGGCCTCGTGCAGACCCGCGACCTTCAGCCCATCGCCCTCGGCGCGCTCCCAGGAGACCGAGTCCTTGCGGAGCGCGACCGTGACGTCGAGACCCGAGTCGTGCAGGTTGAGCGCGTGAGCCCGTCCCTGCGACCCGTAGCCGACGACGGTGACGCGCTTGTTCTCGAGCGCGTCGGGCGGCGCGTCTGAGTCGTAATAGATCTTCGCGGGCATGAGATGTCCTCCTCTCTAAGCGGTACGCGCGTCTTCGATAGGAACGGGGCGCAGAACGGGGGCCTTCAGTCCGGCCGATCCCTGCCCAGGGCAACTCGGCCGGTGCGAGCGAGCTCGACG
The DNA here is from genome assembly GCA_963786155.1 of uncultured Actinomycetes bacterium. GTDB lineage: Bacteria > Actinomycetota > CADDZG01 > CADDZG01 > WHSQ01 > CAWAXW01. The sequence continues at coordinate 2,439,706 of CAWAXW010000006.1, forward strand.
ATGCCGTAGGGCTCCAGCAACTGCTCGAGCGCACCGACCTTGTCCGGAGTGCCCGTCGCCTCTACGACGAGAGCATCCGAGTCGACGTCGACGACCTTGGCCCGGAAGATCTCTACGATCTCGAGGACCTCCGCGCGCTTTCCCGAGGGGGCGGACACTTTGATCAGCGCGAGCTCCCGCTCCACCGATGCCTCACGCGGAAGCTCCGCGATGCGAAGGACATGGATCAGCTTGTGCAGTTGCTTCGTGATCTGCTCGAGCGGCTTGCCGTCCGCTGAGACCACGATCGTCATACGAGAGACACGCGGGTCCTCGGTCTCTCCTACAGCGAGGGAGTCGATGTTGAAGCCCCGCCGGGCAAACAACCCTGCAACACGGGCGAGGACGCCCGGCCGGTTCTCGACTAGCACGGAGAGTGTGTGAGTCATGCGCCCAGCCCCCGGAATGCGAAGTCCGATCCGTTTCCCTCGTTCGGCTCGATGTACGAAGCGACCGGTCGCTCGATGCGCGGGTCGACGATGATGTCGTCGTTGCTGGCGCCCGCCGGGACCATCGGGAAGCACATCTCGGCCGGATCCGTGCGGAAATCGATGACGCATGGCCGGTCGTCGACGCCCATCGCCTTGTCGATGACGTTGTCGACGTCGTCTGGCCCGTCCGCGCGAAGTCCAACCGCGCCGTAGGCCTCGGCCAGCTTCACGTAGTCCGGGATGTCGGGGGGCAGGTACACCTCCGAATAGCGCTCGTCGTAGAACAGTTCCTGCCACTGCCGGACCATCCCGAGATTCGAGTTGTTGAGGATGGCAATGGTGAACGGGACCTTCTCGATCGTCGCGGTCGCCAGCTCTTGCGCGGTCATCTGGAAGCAACCGTCGCCATCGAACAGGACCACGCGCTCGTCGGGTCGTCCGACCTTAGCTCCGAAGGCAGCAGGGACCCCGAAGCCCATCGTGCCAAGGCCCCCGGACGTGACGAAAGAGTACGGGCGATTCACCGGCATGAGCTGGCTCGCCCACATCTGATGCTGTCCGACCCCCGTGACCACGATCGCATCGCCTTTGGTGGCTGCCGCGAACCTTTCGACCACGAACTGCGGCTTCAGCGGACCGTCTTCCTCCTGGAAATTGGCGAGCGGATTCTCGTGTTTCATCCGGTTCAGCTCGGCCAGCCACTGCGAGTAGTTCGGGCGGCCTCGCTCGGAGTTGGAATGCATCATCGCCTTGCCGAGCTCGGTCACCGTGGCCTTGGCGTCACCAACGATCGGAACGTCGACCGCGCGGTTCTTGCCGATCTCGGCTGGGTCGGCGTCCGCGTGGATGATCTTTGCGTTCGGAGCGAACGTCGCCAGATTGCCGGTCACGCGGTCGTCGAAGCGGGCCGCCAGGCAGATCAGCAGGTCCGTCTTCTGCATCGCAGTGACGGCCGTGTAGTTGCCGTGCATCCCAGGCATCCCCAGACACAGCGGATGATCGTCGGGGAACGCTCCGCGCGCCATCAAAGTCGTCACCACCGGCGCGCCCGTTGCCTCGACGAGACGGACTAGCTCTTCGGCCGCGCGCGCCTTGATCACGCCGCCGCCGACGTAGAAGAGCGGACGCTCCGCCTGTCTGATCAGCTCGGCTGCTGCATTGATCTGGCGACGATGCGGCTGACGGGTGGGCCGATAGCCGGGCACGTTTATCGACGAAGGCCAGTCGAAGCCCGTCTGGGCCTGCAGCACGTCTTTCGGGATGTCGACGAGGACGGGCCCCGGCCGGCCGCTGGTGGCGATGTGGAACGCCTCAGCGATCGTCTCCGGGATCTCGTCCGGGTCCATCACCTTGTAGTTGTGCTTCGTGCACGGCATCGTGATCCCGGTGATGTCGGCTTCTTGGAACGCGTCGTTTCCGATCACCGGTCGCGGCACCTGGCCGGTGATGGCGACGAGCGGGATCGAATCCATGAAGGCGTCGGCGAGCGGGGTGACGAGGTTCGTCGCACCCGGGCCCGACGTCGCCATGCACACGCCGGCTCGGCCCGTGACCTGCGCATAGCCCTCGGCCGCGTGGCCGGCGCCTTGCTCGTGCCTCATCAGGATGTGCCGGATAGGCGAATCCAGTATCGGATCGTAGGCCGGCAGGATCGCTCCCCCCGGGATCCCGAAGATCACCTCGACTCCCGCCGCCTCTAGCGACTTGACCAATGACTGAGCGCCCGTGAAGCCGCTCATCGGCGACTCCTACGCTTGCGGACGCGCACCTGCGTCAGCATCAGCCGGTCCCGTTCTGCGGTCCGCCTTCGACTGACGCCCCGCGGCCGTTCAGATCATGGCGGTCATGGCGGCGGCCATCTCCGCGCTTGACTTCGTATGCGTAGCCTGCCAGCTGGAACGCGGCCCGCTCGAAGGCAGGCTCGGACGAGTTGCGCTGCTCGGCTTCCATCTCGGCGCACTCAACCGGGCCGTCCAGGAAGGAATCCTCGGCGGAGAAGTACTTCTCGAACCACTGGCGCTGCTCGGCGTCTGGCATGTCCAGCTCGACCTGTCCGGGGGCCTTGTACTCGGCCGTTCCTACGAAGTCACCGCTGTAGATCTCGAGCTTCATGGTGGTGCTCCTTCCTTTGTCCGACGATTCCAACTGACCAGAGATGCGCGTGGGGAGTCGCTTCCCGCTCGATTCGGGGGAAACAAAAAACCCCCCGGGATCCGGAGGGTCTGCGCACGCTGCCCGGCGTCGATGCCGAGGGGCGCGCGCTAGGTAATAAGTACGAGGTAGATAGTGGGGCGGAAACTCGTTGCCTGCATAGGTCCTGCTCTGCTCCTGTCTCGGTGGCAAGACCCCGGCAACGGTGACGAGGTGTTGGTCAGTATAAGAAACTGGACCGCCGAGTCAAGCCACATGGCAAACTCGGCCGATGACTGACGTTTATTCGCAGCCGACTGATCCGGCTAAAAGGCGTAGTTCGGTCCTTACGGACGGGGCTGATCGGGCTCCGGCTCGGGCGATGCTCAAGGGGACCGGGTTTGATGATGATGATCTTGCTCGGCCGATCGTTGGGGTTGCGACGACTTGGATCGAGACGATGCCGTGCAACTTCAACCAGCGTCGCCTTGCTGCGAGAGTGAAGGAGGGGATCCGGGCCGCCGGGGGGACTCCTATGGAGTTCAACACGGTCTCGGTCTCCGACGGCGTGTCGATGGGGACGGAAGGGATGCGGGCGTCCCTGATCAGCCGGGAGGTGATCGCCGACTCGATCGAGCTGGTTGCCCGGGGGCATCTCTTCGATGGGCTCGTTTGTCTCGTGGGTTGTGACAAGACCATCCCCGCCGCGGTGATGGCGCTAGCGAGGCTCAACATCCCCGGCCTCGTTTTCTACAACGGCTCGATCGCTCCCGGCCGATGGCGCGGGGCGGACGTGACGATCCAGGACGTGTTCGAGGCCGTGGGCCGGCATGCGACCGGCGAGTTGTCGTCGGAGGATCTCCACTCGCTCGAGGACGTCGCCTGTCCGGGAGCGGGTGCTTGCGGGGGTCAGTTCACCGCCAACACGATGGCGACCGTCCTCGATTTCTTGGGCATCGGGCCCGCGGAGCTCAACGGCATCCCGGCGACCGATCCGGGCAAAGACGATGCCGCGCTCAGAACGGGCGAGATCGCCATGCGCCTCGTGCGCGAGAACGTCAGACCCTCGGATCTCATCACGCGAGCGTCTATCGACAACGCGATCGCGTCCGTTGCCGCCACCGGAGGATCGACGAACGGCGTGCTGCACCTGCTGGCGATAGCGAGCGAGGCCGGGATCGACCTCGTCATCGACGATTTCGACCCGATCGCCGAGCGCACGCCGGTGATCGCCGACCTGAAACCGGGAGGACGCTACGTCGCCACCGATCTCCACAAGGCTGGGGGCACGCCGGTACTGATGAAGGAGTTGGTCGCAGCCGGCGCAATCGACCCGGACAGGCCTACCGTGGACGGGCGTTCGATCGGCGAGATCGCCGCGGCGGCGAAGCCCACCCCTGGACAGGAGGTGGTGCTCCCGGCCTCGGCCCCGCTGAAGAAGACCGGAGGCCTCGCGATACTGCGCGGCAACCTCGCCCCCGAAGGGAGCGTGGTCAAGCTCGCAGGGCACGAAAGGCGGTTCCACTCCGGCCCTGCCCGGGTCTTCGACTCAGAAGAAGAGTGCTTCCAGGCGGTCAAGGGTCGGACGCTCAAAGAAGGAGAGGTCATCGTCATCCGCTACGAGGGCCCCTCGGGCGGACCCGGGATGAGGGAGATGCTCGCCGTCACCGCGGCCATAGTCGGGGAGGGTCTCGGCGACTCGGTTGCCCTCATCACCGACGGGCGCTTCAGCGGCGCAACCCACGGCCTGATGGTCGGCCACGTCGCCCCGGAGGCCGCCCACGGGGGCCCGATCGCAGTCGTCGCCGACGGCGACACGATCGAGATCGACGTGGACGCCCGGGAGCTCCGCCTCCTGGTGAGCGAGGACGAGATAGCCAAGCGGACGGCCGATTGGACCCCTCCGCCCCCTCGCTACAAGACCGGGGTATTCGCGAAATACGCCGCATCGGTCGGATCCGCCTCCCAGGGGGCGGTCACCGCCCCGCAGCCCAAGCCGGCCGATTAGCCCGGGCGGAAGGTGGATGGCCCTCGGGTGACGAAGAAGTAGAGCGGGCTAGGATCGTTGACCATCAACAGGGGGGCAAGGCTGTGGCGGCCAGAGCTTTCGAAGCGCGGTGGCCCGAGATCGAGGAGCGTCTCCGAGGGAGACTCTCGGCCCGGGGGATACCTCAGTTCCGCTGTGACGACCTGGTCCAGGAGACCGGGCTCCGTCTGTTCAAGATGTGGAACAAGGTCGACCACGACCGGCCTCTCTGGCCGCTCGCCCTGACCATCCTTCTCAACCTTCAGCGCGACGAGGCCAGGCGCAATCCCGCCCGCGAGCTGCTGGGCGGGGTCCCGGACGCACCGACCCGTCACGACGTAGAGGACGAGGGCCTGGCCCGGATCGAGCTCGGCCGCGTCCGCGACGCTCTTGATCAGCTCTCCCCCGATCACCGCTCGGTGCTGCTCATGGAGGTCGGCCACGACGAGGGGGTTGACCGAGGGGCGGCCGCACTCAAGATGCTCAGGCTCAGGGCCCGCCGCAAGCTCACTTCCGTATTGGAGGGGGTCGCCGCGGGGGCCGGAGTCGTTGGCATCCGAATCCGCCGTGGGAGCGACGCCGTCGTGGGCTTCGTCGGCAACAGGTTCGGAGGAACCCGCTCGCTGGAGCAGGTGGTCCCGGCGGGCGCCGCCGTCTTAACCGCCCTGATGCTCTCGGCCATCCCGGGGGTGCCCGCCTCCATCGGATCCGGCACCACCCAAGATCAGATCCCCTCGTCCGATCAGCAACTGAACGTCTCCGAGGCGGTCGCCTCCACCCGTTCATCAAGGACTGCGGCCTCGACTCGCCGGCACGCGATCGCCGCCACACCGCCGAGCGTCGCCGCTCACGCAGATCGCGGCACGACAGGATCCGGCAGCCCAGGGCGTGAGTCCGCACACGTCCCACTCCCGACCGAGGGCTACATCGACATAGAAGGCGGCGTCACGGTCCTCGGCACCGGCATCAACCTGCACGACGGGGAAGTGCCCTTCTGCGTCCAGGGGATCCAACCGGACTCTCGAAGCATCACGTGCGAGCGGCCCGGCAGTGGTGGCGAGACGTGGGCCGAGATCGACGTAGAGGTCGACACCGGCACGGGCCGCAAGATCGGCGCCCACGTTGAAGCCGGCTTGAAGTCCTCCTCTTAGTCCTCGTCCATTCGTTCCAACGGGGCGACGAGATTCGGGTGCTTCTTCTTCAGCCATTCTTGCTCGGCGCGGCCCAGGTCCGTCTGCGACGGCTCGTTCGCCCATAGCTCGCGGGCGATCCTGTGCCAGTTGGCCGTAGCTTCGAGACGCGCGAGCAAAGACAGCACGCCGAACGACATCCGGTTGAAGGTCACCATCACTCCGGACACACCCACCTTTCGGAGCGTCTTGAATGCTTGCGAGCGCGGGTCGAACCCTGCAGCTGCGATCTCCTGAACGAGAGGCGGATCGATCGTGAAGTCCCGGTCCTTGAGGACGGGAGCGTTGAGGAACTTCAGATGCTCCCAGATCGCGTCGATCTCCGGGGTCCTCCGATGAAGGATCCCGAGGCCTTCGAGCGCGGTGCGGCCGCGCTCGCGATCCTCGTGGATGAGGGCTTGGACTATCTCCAGCAACAGCTGGAGCGTTCCCGGATCGAGCGCTCGCACCAATCCGAAGTCGAGGAAAGCTACTTTGCCGTCGGGCAGCAACAGGTAGTTGCCGGGATGGGGATCTGCCGAGAACAGAAGGAAGCGATTCAGACATCCGTAGAAGAAGCGGAAGATGATCTCGGCGAGCCGATCCTTGTCCTCCTGAGCCCAATCGAAGGCCGTCGGGAAGAATTCGCCTTCGATGAACTCTTGCGTGAGCACGCGGCTGCGACAGAACGCCGGGTGGATGCGCGGAACGACGATGAACGGATGGCCTTCGAAGAGCTTGGCGAAGCCTGCCTGGTTCGTGGCCTCGCGCCGGTAGTCGAGCTCTTCCCTAACCCGGTCACGTACCTCGTCGGCAACGTCTTTGGGATCGATGTTGGGAGCGATCGCCACCGACAGCTTCGTTAGCGCGTTGAGGTTCTTGAGATCGGACTCGATCGCACGATCGACGCCGGGATATTGGACCTTCACCGCGACCGTCTCTCCCGTCGGCAATGTGGCGCGATGCACCTGGCCTATCGATGCCGCCGCGACCGGCTTGTCCTCGAAGGTCATGAACACGTCGCGGACCGGGGCACCGAACTCCTCTTCGATGACCGAGCGGCTCGCGTCGGGGTCCATCGGGGGGGCCGAGTTCTGGAGCATCGTCAATGCGTCCCGGTAGGTGGACATGTACTCGCCCGGCACCGCGAACTCGTAGAAGGACGCCAGTTGGCCGACTTTCATCGCCGCACCCTTCATCTCGCCGAGGATTCCGACGAGTTGCTCAGCCGTCTTCTGGTGGAATCCACCCAGGAACTCGTCGGCTCGCTGGGGCGAGGCGAAGGACTTCACGCGAGTCCCCACGAAACGCGCAGCCGATGACCCCGTGGCCCCGGCCAACTTCGCCCCCCTCTGGATCCAGCCCGTGGGAACGGCTTGGGGCTTCTTCTTCTTTTCGTCCGGCATCGCTCGTACTCTAATCGGGTGAGGAAAATGTGGATCGCGGTGGTGTCGGCCGCATTGGTTGCCGGTGGATGTGCCACATCGCCGGGCGAGCTGCCCGACGGTTTCACGGGAGAGCCGGCCGTAGCGATGCCCGACAAGGAACCGCTTGCATTAAGGGGGCCGGCGAAGGTTGCAGATCCTGCGCGCGGAGAGGGCGACTTCAAGGGCTGGGACGTAGGCAAGTTCTCCACGAAGAACGCCATGCGGCACATCCGCAAGCTCGCGTCGGACATCGGCGTTCGAGAGCGTGCAACCAAAGGCGAGTTCCAGGGCTCCCGCTACATCGCTCGCCGGTTCGAAGCACTCGGCTACAAAGTAAGGATCCAGCGCTTCCCGGTGGATGGGGGCACCTCCCGCAACGTCGTCGCGTGGTGGCCCGGCGCCTACCGCTATCCGTTGATCGTCGGTTCGCATATGGATTCGGTGCCCGGAGCTCCCGGTGCAAACGACAACGCTTCAGGAGTCTCAGTGGTCCTCGAGATGGCGAGGTTGTTCGCCGGCAAGCAGCAAGCGCGCTTCGTGCGCTTCGTTGCGTTCGGATCGGAGGAGTACGGTGACAACGGCCTCCATCACATCGGATCGGACGTGTTCGTCGACCGTCTCGGCCCCCGAGGTCGCAAGAGGATGGCCGGCATCGATCTCCGTCGACATGATCGCCGACGGCCGGCCGCTCAGGGTCGGGACATCGGGGATAGGCCATCCCGTGGTTGCTCGCGCTCTGTTCCGAAAGCTTCGCAAGGCCGACATCGATGTCGTGTTCAGGGAGTTGTGCGACTGCTCGGACAACGGTCCCTTCGAGCGAAACGGCATCCCGGCTTCCTACGCCTACAGCGGTCCCGAGCCCGACTACCACAAGCCGTCGGACCTACCCGAGAATCTGTCCCGCGCGATCTGCGACGCACCGGCGTTGGCATCAGGTTCTTCATGCGCTCGCTTCGCAGGCCGTTGATGGAACGCTTCCGAAGCAAGGGCTGACCGTCCGTTTTCCCAGGTCATGAGGCATCGAATGCCTTTTTTGGCTAGTCTGCTCTGAGATGAGCGACCGGATGACCGAGCAGCTCGACCCATACGAGCCCGAGCCTTCGTACGACTGGGACTACGGGGAGCCCCAGCGCGGCCCCAAGATCCTCTGGGGCCGGATCGTCGCCCTGGCCGCCATCGTGATCTTCGCGTTCGTGATCGGACGCGTCTCGGCCCCGGCCGGAGTCGACCCGGAAACCCTGGAGGACGCGCGCGCGCGGATCGGCCAGCTAAGAGATGACCTCGAGGCCGCTCTGGCTCAACCCGCTCCACCCCCTCCGGGGGCTCCGACGGAAACGACCAGCCCAGCGCCACCGGTCGAAGGCGAGCAGTACACGGTCGAAGCGGGAGACACCCTGCGCGTGATCGCGCAGCGCTTCTACAAGGATCCCGCACTCGACGACTGCATCGCAGCCGCCAACGAGATCGCCGACCCGACCCTGATCAGAGTCGGGCAGACGCTAACGATCCCGCCGAAAGAAACCTGCGGCTAGAAGCCGCAACCGGCTAGCAACTGAAACTCTTCGTGGCTTGGCTTGGGAGGTGGGTCGCGTCGCCGGCGAACTTGGCGACCGCTTTGCATTTCCCCGCCTTCGGGCGGTTGAACGCAACCACGTAGAAGAGATCCTCGTCGGTTTGCGCGGAGCTCGATGCGACCTTGCGGAACTTGCCGTTCTTCTTGCGGGACAAAGTCACGCTCACGCTGTTCCCAGGGTCGGCGCCGATCAACTCGCCTCCGACCAGGAGAGTCCGGCCGTCCTTCAAGAACCCGATGCTCAATGACGTGGGGGCCGCGGTCTCGGTCGGCGAGGGCTCCGGCGTCGGCGTCGGCGTTGGCGGCGGCGCTGTGCCAGTCGGAGTTGGCGTGGGCAGCGGCCCGACGACGTCGGTCACGGCCGCGGTGAACTTGAACGCCTGGTCGTCGTGGTTCGGGGTCCCGCCTCCGCAGGCGGTGCCCTTGTCGGAGAAGGGAGCGCAATTCTTGAAGCTCGCGCTTCCATTTGAGAGTACGAGCAGCACCTCGCTCGCGGCCACGAAAGGTACCGAGAGGGTGCCGGCCCCGGTCGAGTCGAGGTCGATCGGCAAGGCAGCGAGCGGCCCCGGAAGGCCCGTGGAGACGAGCATGGCTCGGGCTCCGGTCACGGCGTCCGGCAGGTCGACGGTCACCAGGAGGCCCGGCCCGATCACGCCGGTGCCGGCCTTCAGAGAGACCACGTTCGCTGCGAGGTGATCGATGGTCCGGGTCTGCTGGGCGAGGTTCGGCGCGGCCGCGGTCAACGTGAACGTGGCGGCCCTCGCGGCGGCGTCGTACTGCGCCCCCTCCTCGTAGAAGCCGACCGGCCGCGCGTTCGCGGCTGCGAAGTCACGGAACACGTCGGGAAGATTGAGTCCCTTTCCGGTTAACACGGACGCGATCCCTCGGTCGAGTACATGTTGGGCGCGCCCCAGATCCATCGAGCTTCTCCCAGATCTGACGGATGATCGCCTGATCGTCGGCCCCGGCCGAATGACGTCCGAGCTCCTCGAGGAACCTTGGGAAGATCCACGCTCCGTACTGGTAGCCGGCGTTCTGATCGCTCGTGTCGAAGCCGATGAAGCTGTCGAGCGGGAGGGCGGGAGCCCCCATCGGACCGGTCCCGAGGTACTGGTGGTTGTCGTTGATCGAGTCGTAGAGCTCGTCCTCCATCCAGGTGGCGGTGGCTTCCATCCACCAGGAGTCCTCGCCGATGTCGTACGCGAACTGCACCGCGTGGAAGAACTCGTGCGCCGCCGTCACCTGCAGGGCCTGCAGACCGGTCGTAGTCGGGAACTGATTCGCTGCAAAGTCGTCGTCCATCCCACAGTAGGAAGAAACGGCCCGTCCGCCGGCGGGGTCATCACTCGTGCAATAGCCGTAGATCCTCTGAGCTCCCAGATCGGAGATGTAGACGTCGATCTTCCCGTTCGGGTTCAGATTCGGCGGCGAGGCCGAGTCGCTCTTGGGGGCGCGGTATCCGTACTGTCCGGTCTCCATTGAAAAGACGTTCTCGAAAGTGGCCTCGTTCGAGTCGATCCAGTCCGGCCGTCCGTTTGCGGGGCTCGTGTCGGTCAGAGACGGGGCGTCGCCGCCGGTCTTGGTCCAGTGGTAGCAGACGTTGGCGCCGCAATGGGATTCGGTGAGTCCAGCCACACGCGCGCCGAACGCGCTGCCTGTCGGCGCACCAGGACGGGCCAGAACCTGCTTGGCATTTCTCTGCATCCGTGCTGGAAGAAGGTGTTGACGGATCACTAAGTCCCGCAGGACCATCGTCACGTCGCGCGCGGCAACGGGACGGACACGACCGAAGCGCGTCTTCACGGCCTTCAGATGGAAGACCGAGCGAGCTCGATGGAACGCGTATCTGGCCGGGCTCAGCGACTTGCCCTGGAGCTTCCGATACAGCGCGTCGTGATGAGTATCGGTAAGGGCCGGGAGCCGCTTCCCCGCCGTGGATCGGGCATGCGCGTTGCCGCGGCGAGTGCTCTTTCCACCACCCGCGAACGCCGGAGTGATCATTGCCGCTACGAGGGCCACGCAGAGAAGCGCAGGGAGGATCTTTTTCAAAGCCCGCTCCTTAGTTGGTAATGAGACGCTCGATTAGTCCTCGACTCATCCAACCTTTTCCTGGACAAATCAAGCAAGAAAAAGCGGACAACTTGCGTCCATTACGTACGCAGAGCTAGGCCTAAGCGACTAATCGCCCAGGGCTCGGAAGGCGTCGTCCCCCTTGCGTTCGTAGGCCTCCTCGATCTTTGCGGGAAGGCCCGTGCAGTCCCTCTGCTCGAGGACCAGCTTGCGATCCTTTGGCTTGGTCGTCTGCTCGAAGTCGAACACGCTCAGCATGTTGTTGGCCTGGCAGTCACGTTTGGTCATGCAATCGATCCCATAGATCGTCTCGATGAACTTGAGCACGGACGAGAACTCGTAGGTCGTCGAGTCGATGTAGCCCTGCTTGGCCCATGGAGAGACGATCAGGAAAGGCGTGCGCGGCCCAAGGCCCATGATGTCGTAGTGCGGTGGGGGGACGTGGTCGTAGAAGCCGCCGAAGTCGTCCCAGACCAAGAAGATCGCCGTCGATCGCCAGTACTTGGATTCCATGATTGCGTTGATGACCTCGACGGTCCAGTTCTCCCCCATGCAGACGCTGGGCCCCCCCGGATGCTCGTTGACGCCCGGGCCCGGAACGACCCAGGAGATCTTCTTCAACTTCTTACCGAGGATGTCGTTGATGAAGTTCTCTTCGGGGACGATGTTCCGTCCCCAATACTTCGAGTCGTACATGTGCTCGATCGCCAGCAACGCGTTCATCCAGGAACCCTCGTCGGCGTAGTAGCGCCATGAGATGTCGCGCTCCTCGAGGCGGTCGGGCAACACCTCGAAGTCGAAGCAGGCACGCACGCGTTCCCAGAAGTCGCTGATGCGATCGATGTCCACGGCCTCCTCGGCGATCATCACTTCCTTGCGCTCCTCGGGAGTCATCTGGGCGAAGCGATAGACCGTCTCACCGGGATCGCCGCAATAGCCTCCGGGAGCGTTGACCTCGAGCTTGTTCCCCGTTACGCGACCGGCCTGAGCTGCGACCGTGTAGAGGTGCGCGGGGAAGGTGGGGCCGTACATCGACGTGAACATGCGATCGCCCAAGACGAATTCGTCAGCGTAGGCCCAGTAGTTCGGAATGCCTTCTCGCTCGAACGACGAATAGCCGTTGAGGGTCTTGCCGTTGAAGACGAGGTCGTAGCCATCCATCCGCCCGCCGTTGACCGCTTTGACCCCGTCGTAGAAACCGTGTCCAAGATCCGGCTCGAGGACGTCGGTAGCTTCGGCCAATCTGATGCGCTTCCCTGTGGACGTCATACCGTGGGTCGCACCATCGGCACCCGGATAGCGCGCGAAGTAGTTATCGAACGTCCGGTTCTCTTTGATGATGAAGATGATGTGCTTGATGGGCACCTTCTGAGCCGCAGCGATCGGTTGGTCGTCACCGGGGGCCGCGTTTGGCGGACCCGGCTGCAGACCAGGGGTCTGGAGCCCTCCTTCGCCGAGCAGCGCCTGAGCCGTGAACAGAACGAGTAGAAGCATGGTGGTGACCGACACGGTCCGGCGGCGGCGGCGCATCATCCGTCGCCGAGCAGCACGACGTGCGGCTCGCGGATCGCGCCGAGGCCTCGGTCTGTGGGCCGCGGGGATGTCGTGAACCGGCCCTAGGGGGGCCCTGTTACTCACGCAATGCCAGGCGGTCGAGCTCGGCGATAGCAGCGCGTTCGTCTTCCGCGCCTGGAGGCTCCGGCCCGTAGCGCTCGCGCTCGAACGCTGCGAGGGCCTTCGAAGTCGGCGGGGACGGAGGGGTGGCGCGATCCATCAACTCGCGCGCTGTCTCTGCGGGCGCACGGCCGGATCCCCTTAGCTCCAGCGCCTCCTCGAGTCTGAAGAAGGCGCGCGCTATCGGCCCGGCGGGCATCTCGCGCCTGATGGTGATCGGCGGCGCACGCCTGCGACGCCAGCGGCGCACCACGACGATCATCGCCCAGACGAGGAAGGCAGCCACGGTCACGGCGCCGAACACTCGGACCGCCCGTCCCCCGCTGCCGTCGGGGATGAGCGCGGCGAGCTTCTCGGCAAGGAACCGCACCAGCTTCACGAGCGGCACGAGCTCGGCGACATCGCTGCGCGCCGGTGGGATGGCGAACGTGGGATCGAACTCGTACCAACCAACGGGGTCGAACCACACTTCGACCCAGGCATGCGCGTCGGAGTTCTTGACCTCGTAGTAACCGGTCAGGGGGTTGCGAGTGCCGGGGGTGTAGCCACCAATGACTCGGGCAGGGATACCCACTGAGCGCAGCATGATCGCGGTAGCCGACGCGAACTGTTCGCAGAAACCGACATCTGTTTCGAACAGGAAATGGTCCACGGCATCCTGGCCGTCGGGCGGGACCGGTGAGTCGGTGTCGTACTCGTAGTTTTCCGCCAGCCAGTTCTCGATCATCGTCACACGGTCGAAGTCGTTGGTTGCGCCGCGCGTTATCCGCTCGGCTAGGTCGCGCGTGCGTTGGGTCACGGTCGACGGGAGCTCCAGATACCGCTGGAAATCGGGTCTGCCGCCCGCCGTCGCTTCAAGCTTCCTAAGCTCTCGCGGCGTCGCGGCCCCGCGGGTGGACACCACGCTGTAGACGCTGCCCGGGGTGAGCGTGTCGTCGCTGCGTAGGGCTCCGACTTCGTCGACGCTCACCACGTCGTAGTGCCAGAGACGATCCGGCTGGCCTCCAGCAAAGATCACGTTTGGCTGGTTGGACTCGACGTAGAACGTCTGAGTGATCGTGTAACGAGGGCCGAGGCTCCGGAACTCCTGCGGGTAGTTCATGGGCAGTTCAGACCCGAGCGGTTGCAGCTCCGATTCCGGGGCCCGCCAGAACGTCCCGTCGTAGCGATCGAAGATGACGCCGCGCCACATCGCCGGCGACGAAGCTCGCACCCTCATCACGAGCTCGTCGGAGAGATCGCCGCGCACCCGAAGGTCCATCGAAGTGCCGAAGCCGTAGTAACCCTGGCCCGACGAGCGCTCGCTCGCACCATCCTCGAATCCAGGATTGGTGATGCCCGAACCGGAGAAGCTCCCGCCTCCAACGCCCACGTTGAACGGCAAAGCGAAAGTACGGATGCCTTGGGGCTGAGGGAGTATCAAGAAGAGCACGGCTGCGGCCAAGGCCGTGATGCCGATCCCGCTCAGTGCATCGCGCCACTGGGGTCGCGCCCGGACCTTCGCGGCCCCCGCCGCCCCTTCACGACGGATCGGCCGCAACGTTCCCGCGGAACCGTCGCCGATCTCCGAGCGATAGGAGAGTGCCAGCGACATCGCGACGAGGACGACGTAGATGACGAGGAATACCGCGTAGATCATGTCCTGCGACAGCGAGCCGGCGACAGCCATCAACGCGAGAGAAGACCCGAGAGAGAAGTTCAGGTCTTTCCGCGCGGGCAGATCGAAGCCGTGTAGCACCTGGACCCACAGGAAGACGTCGGCCAGCGGGAAGCGCACCTCGTCGAGCGTGGCAACCCCCGACAACTGACCCAGGAACCTGAAGAGGGCGAAGATCGCACCGGCGGCCAGGGCCAGCTTGATGTGCCAGTTGTCCTTGTCCCTGCGAACGTACGAGATCCAATAGGCCAGGGGCAGAGTGACCGCGACGACGGCAAAGGTCTGCGGAGTGACGGCATCTTCAGCGAACAGGGCCGTCGCGCCGACCATCACGGCGCCAAAGATCGCGGCGCGAAGCGCGATCGAGTCCTCAGACTTCTTGGTCTGGTTCGCTCGCCTGACCGTCCCTAGGACGCCTGAAGACACGCTTTCAGATCCTCTCCTCGTGCGAGAACCTTCGTCGGAGCCCGTTTCGAGACCCGGGCGATCATGTCGTTCTCCTCGTCACTCGCCGATCCACTCCACGACGAGGAGCGAGCGATGACTGCTATCGCCCGCGCTCCGGCGCTCTGGATCAGTGAGATAGCCGAGTCGATCCCGGCCGCCGCTTTGCCGCTCGCTGAGATACAGAGAATCATCGTCCCTCGTCTCCCGGTTCGTCCGAGCGCCGCGACGACCGCTTCGTCGAGCGAAGAATCGTTGGGTCTGGCTGCGGCGAGCCAATCGAGGAGAGAGGCTCGATCCGCGTCCCCCAGCCGCGCGATGGAGCCGTCGTCGACAGGCCGAGCAAGCTCCACGGGATGCCCGGTGACGAGCGAATAGCGGCCAACCGACGCTGCGGCCGAGACGACGGCCTCGAATGCCGAGTCGGGAGGGTCCCCCGTGTCGAGTCCGCCGACTACGACTGCCACCCTCGACGCCGCCTCCTCCTGGAACTCTCTAACAATGAGTTGTCCAATGCGCGCCGTGGATCGCCAGTGCACGGTCCTCGGCGGGTCGCCCGGTCTGTACTCGCGGACGCCGAGGTATTCCTCACTCGCTCCCATGCGCGCTCGCTCGTGAAGGGATTCGAACGGGTACGACGACGGTTCGAGCAGGGGAAACGTCGTCAGCTCCACCCAGGACGGCACGACCGTGATGGGGGACGAGATCGACAAGAGTCGCTTCCTGCGAGCCAAGCCGAACGGCGCGCCAGACTTGAGCTCGATCTCGCAACCCTCGTATTCGCCTCGGCTCGAGGCCACTCCGACCGTCTCCAAGGCAACGGCGCCGCCCGCTTCTACACGTTCCGCGACGAACGTGAGGGGGCCGAATGGAGCCGAACGATCCTGCATCTGCATGAGAGGAAGCGGCCGTCCTCCCTCGTCGCGCAGCTCGTAGAGCAATCTGGCCTCGTCGCCCACGCGAACACGACGGGCAACGGTTCGATGCACTTCGGCGTCATCGAGATGATGCCGGGTTAGAAGCGAGGCAATGACGAGGCCAAGAACAATCGCCGCGAGCACGAAGAGCCATCCGGCCTGCGCGGTAGATCCGGCGATGATGAGCAACAGCCCCGCAAGACCGACGACCAAGCTCTTGCGAGTAGGCCGGTTCACTTTAAGTCTGCGGTCCGCCGTCGACTGACACCCCGCTCTGGCGTCGGCGAGGTCACCGGGACCGGCGTCTGGTCGACGATCTCGCGCACGATCTCTTGAGTGCGACCCCTCTCGAGCCGAAGTCCGGCGACGGGCACGACCCTGTGCGCCAGCGAGGCGACGGCAAGTTCCTTGATGTCGTCCGGGACGATGTACTCCCTGCCCTCCAGCAGCGCCCTTGCTTGCGCGCATCTAACGAGGATGATCGAGGCGCGCGGGCTCGCGCCCAGTTCCAACTCTGGGTGATCGCGGGTCGCGCCCGTCAACGCGAGCGCGTACTCGAGCACAGGGTCGGCGGCATGTGTCTGTCGGACAACGCGCCGGATCCCCATAACTTCGTCGGGTTCGAGTACCGCTTCGAGATCGTCGATCGGGTGCGACTCGAGTTGCGCCTTCACGATCTCCCGTTCGGTATCGGGAGAGACATAGCCGAGATCCATCGCGATGGCGAACCGATCGAGCTGCCCTTCGGGGAGCGGATAAGTCCCGTGGTGCTCCAACGGGTTCTGCGTCGCGATGATGAAGATCGGCTCGGGCAGCGCGTGCCGCGTGCCGTCAACAGTCACGGCCCCCTCGTCCATCGCCTCGAGCAATGCCGACTGGGTGCGCGGAGTCGTGCGATTGATCTCGTCGATCAAGACGACGTTCGCGAACAGGGGCCCGGCTATGAACTCGAAGCCCTGGTTCCGTTGGTCGTAGACCGAGCTGCCCGTGATGTCGGCCGGCAGGAGGTCCGGCGTCGCCTGGATCCGCTTGAAGGTTCCCCTGATCGAGCGGGCGATGGTCCGACCCAGCATCGTCTTCCCCACGCCCGGGACGTCTTCGACGAGCAGATGGCCGCCGGCGAACATCGCCGTCACCGCAGCCTGGATCGCGGCTCTCTTGCCGCGTATCACCTGCTCGACGTTGTCGATCAGGAGTTTGGCGGCTCGGGTCGCAGCGGCGCGATCCATGGTGATGATTGTCACACCTTCAATGGACTAGGGAGAATCTGCTCACAATGGATCACCCACCTAGAGTCGGTCCTTACTTCGAGGTGCTTGAGCACACCGCCGACGTCGGCATCCGGGCCGTCGGCCCTACCCTCGAGGAGACCTTCGAGCAGGCCACGCTAGGGATGCTCGACATTGCCGGGATTAGCGGGCCGCGCGGCACGGGTGGCACCCTTCGGATCCTCGTCGAAGCCGGCGACCTGGGCGCTCTCCTAGTCGAATGGCTGAGCGAGATCCTTTATCTCCACGATTCCCGCACTGCCTCGATAGCCGACGTGGAGCTCGAAAGCGTGGGCCCGGGTTCGGCCATGGGCACGGTCGCCCTCGGCCCCCTCGACCAAGAAAGCGAAGGCACCCAGGTCAAGGCCGTGACCTACCACCGGCTAAGGGTCGAGCGCACCCAGTCCGGCTGGGAAGCCGAGCTCTACCTAGATATCTAGCCGGTTACAGCCCAAAAAGAATGGGAAGAATCTCCGTTCGCCGGGAAACCGCAGCCGGTCGTCGTGCGTCTCATTGACATACGACAGGAGGTCACTCGATGAGGCAAGTGAGGATCAGACGACGCAGGCGCCGCTAGCGCCGCACAAGATCGAGGACTTCCTGTGGGAAGTCCCGATCGGGTACGTCGATGGGATGCGCGTGCCGGGTCGCGTGTTCGCCTCGGACGCTCTCTTCAACAAGGCGCTCGAAGACAAAGCCGTCGAGCAAGTCGCCAATGTCGCGACACTTCCCGGGATCGTTGTGGCTTCGTACGCGATGCCCGACATCCATTGGGGATATGGGTTTCCCATCGGAGGCGTCGCGGCTACCGACGTCGACCGCGGTGGGGTCGTCTCGCCGGGCGGAGTGGGTTTCGATATCGGGTGCGGGGTCCGGCTCGAGCGAAGTGATCTCTCGTTCGAGCACCATGTGAAGCCGCAGCTGCGAGGGCTCGTCACCGCACTGGGTCAGAAGGTGCCCCGCGGCGTTGGGGGAAAAGGCCGAATGCGACTCGATACGACGGCGATGGACCAAGTGCTGCGCGAGGGCGTGGCTTTCACTGTCGGCAGGGGCATCGGCTCCGAATCGGACGCGGAGTTCTGCGAAGACGAAGGCACGTTGTCCGGCGCCGACCCGGCCAAGATCTCCGAGCGCGCGAAGGAGCGCGGCGCGGCCCAGCTCGGAAGCCTCGGAGCGGGGAACCACTTCCTCGAAGTACAGGTCGTCGACGAGATCCGTGATCCAACGGCGGCCGAGGCGTTGGGTCTGCGTCTGGATCAGGTCTGCGTGATGATCCACTCGGGCTCGCGTGGCCTCGGTCATCAAGCATGCCAGGACTACGTGAAGAAGCTCGATGGGCTGATGCGACAACTCGGCATCGAGGTGCCCGACCGTCAACTCGCATGTGTGCCGGTGGAACATCCAGCGGCTCAGGACTACCTCGGGGCGATGGGGGCTGCAGGCAACTTCGCTCGCGCCAACCGGCACCTGTTAGCGGACGCCGCTCGCGACGCCTTCGCAGACGTGTTCGGACGATCGGCTAAGGAGCTGGGGCTCTCGCTCGTCTATGACGTCTCCCACAACCTGGCGAAGATCGAGAGCTACGACGTCGACGGGAGCCCAAAGTCGCTCTGCGTGCACCGGAAGGGCGCAACCCGCTGCTTCGGTCCTCACCATCCGGAACTGCCCTCCGCCTATGCGGAGGTGGGGCAGCCGGTGATCATCCCCGGCTCGATGGGCACCGCAAGCTACGTCTTGGTCGGCCTCAACGAAGCGCGCGATCGGTCGTTCTTCTCGACTTGCCACGGTGCCGGGCGCGCGATGAGCCGGACCAAAGCCAAGAAGATGCAGAGCGGGCACGAGCTGAAGCGCGAGCTGGAAGCACGCGGCATCCTGCTGGCCGGTTCCCAGGCGAAGTTGCTTTCGGAAGAAGCGCCTTACGCGTACAAGGATGTATCGGAGGTGGTCGATACCTGCGAGGGCGCAAAGCTCACCCGCGTCGTCGCGCGCCTGCGCCCGGTCGGAGTCATCAAGGGCTGATCAGCGGCGCTGGCAGCGGGGGCAGTAGGTGGTGCTCCGGCCTCCTAGCACGATCTTCTTTAGTCGTCCCTTGCAGCGGGGGCATGGCTTGACGTCCGCTTGGCCGTAGGCGATCAGGAAGTCGGCGTTGCGGCCGGACTCGCCGTTGACCATCACGTAGTCGCGGAAGGTCGTCCCCTCTCGCTCGATAGCCTCCGTAAGGACGAGTCGTATCGCCGAATGCAGGGCGAAGGCTCGCTTGCGTCCGACCGACCGAGAAGCGGGATTGATGCGGGCGTGCCACAGAGCCTCGTCCGCATAGATGTTGCCGACTCCGGCCACAGGCCTTTGAGACAGCAGGAACGGTTTCACCGGTGCGTTGGTTCGCGCCAACGCCTTCGCGAACCCCGTTGGGTCGAACTCGTCGCTCAAGGGCTCGGGTCCCATCAGCGCGAGCATCGGGAGCGCGTCGTACTCGCCGGTCTCGACGACTGCGACCCTTCCGAAACGGCGCACGTCCCGGAAGTACAGGGTCCGGCCGTCGTCAAGGTCGAACGACGCGCGCACGTGCGCGCCGGGTTCCTCGAACGTGAAGGCTCCGGTCATCCCGAGATGCATGACCAGCTCCAGGTCTTCGTCCAGGGGGCAGACGAGGAACTTCCCTCGGCGGCCCACGGAGCCGATCTTGCGTCCCCGAAGGAGCTCGACCTGATGGAACTGGCGCGGCATCGAGGGATGCGGATCCCACCGGACCTCCCGAACGGTGCGACCCGCCAGCTCGGGATCGAGCTGGCGACGGACGGACTCGACCTCGGGCAGCTCGGGCATGACAGTTAAATTACCGGCATGTCACAACACATTGTTGACCCGGAGAACCTGCCCTACGCGCTCGAGAAGCTGCCGCGCAAGGAAGACGTGGGAGCCGACGGTTTCTTCGCCGTCGACATGCGAGCCGGTCGCATAGTGGCCGTGGACCACTTCCCGGAAGCCCGCAAGCCTTCTTACAAGATCACCGCCGACTTCGGCCCGCTGATCGGGCAGCTGACGACGAGCGCCCAGACCACCACGTATGCGAAAGAGGAATTGCTGGGCCGCATGATCGTCGGAGCAGTGAACCTGGGCGAGAAGAAGATCGCAGGCTTCAAGAGCCAGTTCCTCATCCTCGGCACGCTCGACCCCGACGGCCGCGTAAGACTCCTCCAGGTGGAAGACGGCGCCGAACCCGGCGCCCCGGTCGCCTAGCTGCTCTTCGCCCGGGCGACGGCTTCGGCGACGCCATCGCGCCAGGGCTCGCCGTGGCCTGGGAGGAGGAGGTCGGCCTCGATCCCCTCGAAGCGATCCAACGCCCGGCGCGCCTCCGAGCGGTCGACATTGATATCCATGAGCCTGGGGCCGGTTGCCGGTTTCAAGCCACGTGTGACCAGGGCATCGCCCGAGAACAGGACGCTGTGCTGCTCGAGCAGCAATATCGAGTGCCCCGGGCTGTGGCCGGGCGTAAGGATGATCCGAGGCTTTCCGGGGACGTCGAGCACGTCCCCGTCCTTGAACGTCTGGACGTTCTTCACGTGAGGGAACTTCGAGCCGCCGTTTGAGGCCATGTGTCCGACCATCTTGAGCGCTCCGGCGCTGAACAAGACGCCGGAGAGTCCCGCCGGCTTCGGCGCCTTCTCATCCCCTCGAAGGGCCGGCGCTTCGATCTCGTGGACGAACGCGTCGGCACCGCTCTCGGCCCGCAATCGCTCGGAGCAACCGATGTGATCGGGGTGGGCATGGGTGTGAACGATCGCGGCGACGCTGGACATCGAGTGCCCGATCGAGGCCAGGAACTCGGGGATCTGGTCCCAGTAACCCATGAGGCCCGTGTCGACGATAGATACGCGCCCGCCTTCCTCGACGGCGTAGAAGTTCACGTACCGGGTTCCTAAGCGGTAGATACCTTGGGCAAGCTCCACGCTTCCACCGTATCGTGGCCGAGGAATGTTCGACCGTGGCGACCAGAAGCCGGCGAAGTCGGCTGCCGGGAGTCAGTCGAATATTGCTCGACCGAAAACATTGGAGGGGCCATGGGCGCGCGGCTGGGTCTGACATTGGGGCTCGAGGGCGCGCCTCTCGGCGATTCGATCGCGTTGTGCCGGGAGGCGGAATCTTGGGGCTACACGGACGTCTGGTCCGCCGAGGTCGGGGGCGCGGACGGACTGGCCGCGCTCGCGGCGGCGGCCCCGCAAACCGAAGGGCTCCGGCTCGGCACCGCGATCCTTCCGGTGTTCACCCGGCCACCCGCGCTGCTCGCGATGGGGGCCGCAACCGTTCAGCACCTCTCCGGCGGGAGATTCGTGCTGGGGCTCGGAACCTCGAGCGACGTGATTGTCGAGAACTGGATGGGCACCGGGTTCGACCGGCCACTGACCCGCATGCGTGAGTACGTCGCGGTCCTCAGAGAGATCCTGAACGGTAAGAAGACATCCTTCGAGGGAGAGACGGTTCGCAGCCAAGGCTTCCGTCTTCAGATGGACCCGGGCTCGCCCATCCCGATCTACCTTGCCGCGCTCGGGCCGAAGGCCTGCCGGCTCGCGGGCCAGGTGGCCGACGGCGTCATCTTCTTCTTGAAGACGCCGGACGGTGTGAGACAAGCGATGGAGTGGGTCCGGGAAGGAGCGGCAGAGGCAGGGCGAGACGCTTCTGATCTGGACGTCGTGATCCGGCTCTCGACGGCGGTTGACGAGGATGCAGAGACCTTGCGCTACGCGTCTCGTCGCGCTACGACCGCGTACGCCGCGGTCGGCGTCTACAACAAGTCGCTCGAGCTCCAGGGCTTCGCGGACGAGGCCAAGGACATCAACGCCAAATGGAAGGCGGGAGATCGTGCGGGCGCGGTCGAGAGCTTCACGGACGAGATGTTGGATGGGCTCATGGTGTTCGGCGATGAAGCGGAATGCAGACGGAGGCTCGACGAGTTCCGCGAGGCGGGCGTTAAGACTCCCGTGTTGCTCCCGATCTCGGTCGCGGGCGATCCCGAGGAAAGATCGCAACGCGTGCGCTCGGCCGTTCGCGCCCTAGCACCACGCTCATGAAAATCACGGGCCGGATCGCGAGTGCGTTCTTACTCGCGCTATCTGTGCTGCCGGCGGTGTCGCCGCCGGCCGGTGCGGCTCCGAGTTGTTTCGGATCGAGAGCGACCATCGTCGGCACCGGCGGGGGCGATGACATCACCGGCACGCAGCACAACGACGTCATCGTCGGCCGAGGAGGCAACGACATCATCGACGGCGCCGGGGGTGATGACGTCATCTGCGGAGGGCTTGGGGCCGACCAGATAAACGGCGGTCACGGCGGCGACGTGATCTTCGGAGACGATGGCGACGACTCCTTGGACATGGGCCGCAAGGGTTTCATCCTCGACGGCGGTGAGGGCGACGACGTGCTCTTCTCCAGCGAGCACGACGACACCGCCGACGGAGGCCTGCTTCTCGACGGTGGGCCGGGAGACGATCGACTCGTGGGCGGCCCTTCGAGCGGCGAGGCACTCTTCGGCCGGGGTGGGCGCGACGAGTTGCTCGGACGCGCAGGTGCCGACACCCTCGACGGCGGCCAGGGCGACGACCTGTTGGACGGAGGCGCCGGCGAGTTCGACCTGGTCGAATACACGCTCACCAAACAGAAGGTGCGCGTCGACCTGGCCGAGGGAACGGCGGAGGGCCAGGGGGACGACGAGCTATCAGGGCTCGAAGCCGCGGGCGGCTCTCGCTTCAACGACACCTTGATCGGCAGCGCCGGCAACAACTACTTCGAGGGCCGCGGGGGCAACGACGTAATCCGGGGCGAAGACGGATCCGATACGGCGATCTACATAGCCGCGCAGAAACCGGTGACCGTCGACCTCGGAGAGGGCCGCGCCACCGGCCTGGGCCGCGACAGGCTCTCGGATATCGAGGGGGTCGTGGGGTCAGACCGGCCCGATGCTCTCGTGGGTTCCGATTCCGACGATCTCCTGGTCGGTTTCGGAGGCAACGACACGCTCAGGGGCGGAGACGGTGACGATCTCTTCCAGCCGGGACCAGGCGGAGACACAGTCCTCGGCCGCCGAGGTGAGTTCGATCTGATCGACTTCCTGCGCGGCCCGGTCGAGGTCAGGTTGGGCGCCGGCAGGGCGACCGGCGAAGGCGTCGACACATTCGACGGCGTCGAAGCCGTATCAGGTACGCCCAAGCGCGATCGCTTGTTCGGTGGAGCGCTGGCCGAGCTTCTCCTAGGGGAGGAAGGCAACGATCGGCTCGAAGGCCATCCGGGCGACGACAGTCTCTTCGGGGATGCGGGCGACGATCGAGCTTTCGGCGGGCAGGGCCGCGACTCGTGCACGGCCGAACGAACGACGGCTTGCGAGATCGACGACGAGCCCCGTCCCGTGCACCCACTCAACGACGACTCGCTTCGTGTGAGGAGCTTCCTCAAGCGCAACAACATGTGAACAACGTTTGACAGTGGCGCCCGGAGGCCGCTGACAAGCGGCCGCAGGAAGCCAGTCGAATGTTGTTCATGTGAACAACGTTTGTTCTGCTCAAAATGCGTAGTCCTATTTATTACTAAACGCTCCGGATGTCGGACATCTGGCCCCTTGTGCGGGGATGGTCCCTCGCCTTTCATTTGTTAACAGAAGACGTACGGGGGATGGCGCGAAGGGATTACGCCGTGCTGGTTCCGTTGCACCAGACAAGGAAGAAGGCGGTTCTCAGACTCGAGGGCCCTCCCATCGCGGTGAGCCTCTCGGACGACATCGCGCTCGACCCAGAGGCCGGCGGCGCGAAGGCGGCGGCGCTCGCCAGGTCTTCCAGGGCCGGGCTCCCGGTGCTCCCGGGATTTGTGATCCCGATCCAGGCCACGGCATCCGGCGCCCACCACGAGGCGCCCGAGTTGCTGGAAGCATGGGACACGCTGAGCAACTCGGGGCAGCTCAGCCTCGTCGTTCGATCCTCGTCCAGCGCCGAAGACACCGAGGCCTCGTCGATGGCCGGCGTGTTCGACTCAATCCTGGGCGTCGTCGGATGGGAATCCTTCCAAGGGGCTGTCGCCACGGTGATCGACTCGGCCGGCGGCGAGGTGCCCATGGCCGTCTTGGTCCAGCTCGAACTCGAGCCGAGTGTCGCCGGCGTGATGTTCACGATCGATCCCTTGACCGGGCGAGCAGACCGGATCGTGATCTCGTCGGTGATGGGTTCTCCCGCGGACCTCGTGCACGGTTCCGTTCAGGGGCATCAACACATCTTGAGCAGGCATGGACGGCGGATCGATTCCAGCGGCGAGGGGGCGCGGCTATCTGCATCCCAGCGACACAGACTCGCCCGGCTCGCGCGCGAACGCGGCCGCGTACAACGGCGGGCCCCAAGACATCGAGTGGGCCTTCGATTCGAACGACCAACTCTGGTTGTTCCAAAGCCGTCCGATAACTGCAGTCGCCACAGCGGCCCCATCGAAAGGCCCGGTTTACGGACCGGGGCCGGTCGCCGAGACCTTCCCGGACGCGCTCACACCGCTCGAAGAAGATCTGTGGCTCGAACCGCTGAGACTGGGCCTCGAGGAGGCGCTGGTCTTATCGGGGGTTGCCACGCGGCGCCGGATCCGAGACGCCGACGTGGTGAAGTCGATCGGCGGGCGTGTTGCCGTCGATCTCGATCTGATCGGAGCGCGACCAGCGCGGAACCTGTTGCAGAAGCTCGACCCGAGGCCCTCCGCAAAGCGGCTGGCAGCATCATGGCGGGTCGGTCGGCTGAGAGCGGCTTTCCCCTCGCTGGCCGCTGCTCTCATCGCACAGGTCGAGGAGGCGCTCGAGGAAGTCCCGGACCTGCACTCGCTCAAGGACGATCAGTTGGTCGGGCTCTTGTGGCGGAGTCGCGATGCGCTCACGGCTCTACATGGTCACGAGGTGCTGGCGGGCTTATTGCTGAGGGCGAACGGCCACGGTTCGAGCGGCGCCGGCGCGGGACTGCGCGCGTTGGCCTACGGACGGAGCGAAGGCTTCACTGACGACGAGATCGTCGCCCGTTACCCGATCGTTCTGACGCTCTTCCCACCCGCTCTGGCCGAGGAGGGGTCACTGCCCCCGACGCCGTCCGCAATCCCCTCGCCCTCCGAGGAGAGCGATCCGATCGCGTCGGCACGGGAGGGCCTTCGATTCCGCGTTCGCCTCGTTCAGGAACTCGCCGCCCGCGCCGCGCGGGAGCTGTCCCAGCGGATCGATGACTTTGGCTCGTGGGACGACGAGTACCCGATCCGATGGCTCCGCCTGGAGGAGCTGGCCGCGCTGATCGCCGGCGAGATGCCCACGCTGATCCACGAACGGAGGCCTGCGATCGAGCAGCCACCTCTTCCCGCCGCGTTCCGTTTGGGCGCGGACGGCGCCGTCGCCGCGATCCGAGATCGGTTGAGCTCAACCGGGGCTCGGGGGGTGTCCCCGGGCCGCGCCGTGGGCCGGGTACGACACGACGCCACCGAGGTCGAGCGCGGCGACGTGCTTGTCGTGAGAACGCTCGATCCATCGCTTGCCGGGGCGCTGGCGACGATCGGTGGCTTGATCTCCGAGACGGGGAGCGAGCTCAGCCACCTTGCGATCCTCGCCCGCGAGATGCACATCCCGGTGGTCGTGGGTGTTACCAACGCGACCGAGCGCTTCCCCGAGAACGGCCGAGTGGTCATCGACGGCAGCGCGGGAGAAGCCGAGGTCGTCGATCCCGAACCCGCGGGGAGCTCGTCGTGACGCGCCGCTTGGCCTACATCCTCGGCACCCTCGCGTTGGTCAGCTCCGGGACTTACATGTTCATCTATCTCTATCGCTGGGAGTGGAACCGCGCCGTGATGGCCGGGGTCATCTTCATCGCGGCGGAGATCGCACTAGCCGCGGCTGCGATCCTCGAACGGATCAAGTCGATCGAGAAGACGCTGAGCGCATCCAAACAAGATGAGCTCAAGCGGCTCGAGATCATCCATCAGAACTCACCGGAACCCGCCGATCGATTCGCGTGGCTATCCGAAAACGACAGCCTGAACGTCTTCGTCCCGTTCCTTATGGGGGCCGGGCTGATCGCGTCGGGCCTCGCGTGGCTAGTCGAACGCCTGGCCGGGGCAACAGCCAAGCCCGTGCTCGAACAGCGCCTGGCCATGCGTCTGGCTCCCATATCGATGCCGGCGGGAGGACTCGTACCCGCCTCGGGGGCCGCTCTCGGCGCAGGTCGGTTGCCCAACGCAGGCAGGCGGGTTGGGCGATCGACTCTCTACAAGCAGGTAGCGGCGCTGATATTCGCACTCATGGCCGGAACGATCGGTCTCGACAGACTCTCCGACGCGACCCAGACCCGGCCCGATGTGATCCTTGAAGGGACGCAAAGCGCCGTCGTCGTGGACATCACCGTCAACGGGTCGGCTCAAACAGAGAAGGACACGATCCGGGCGCTGTGGGGCGCGTGCCGCGCCACCGTCCCGGCCGAACTGACGGGGCCGATCGCGGCGACGGGATCGACGTTCCAGCTGAACCTTCAGCCCACGCTCGGAAAGAATGCGGAACGTCGTTTCCGGGGATGTCTGCAAGACGCGACGCTCGACAACGTGTCGGCGAGCGTGATCTCAGTTACGGAGTGATCGAGCTCCAGATCCGGCGCGGTCCGTCCAGCACCCGGCTGAAGACGGTGACGACGGGATTCGGCTTGTCCATGTCGCCGACCACGTAAGCGATCTGCTCGAGCGACGGCGGGCCGACCGAGAGGTTCGATCTCAGAGCGGTCATGTTCGACGAGCCCATCACGCGGACCGTGTAAGCGGCCACCATCGCGCCGGTTCTCCCGACGCCGGCCATGCAGTGCACGTAGACAATGCCCTTCGAGCTTTCGACTGCGTCCAGGAACTCTTCGACCTGCTCTTCGTTCGGCAGTTGCCCGTCGCGGATCGGAAGCGACACCAACTCGATGCCCAACTTCTCCAGACGCTTGGCGGAGACCTCGACCTCGGCCCGAAGGTCGACGATCGTGGTGACCCCTGCCTCGGCCAGTTTCTTGTAGGCGCTTTCGGTGGGTGCAGACCCGCGCCAGAGCTTGTCGTCGACGACCCGCATGTTCTTGATCCCGCTTACGGGGGCCGCGGCGTCGCTCGCGGTCTGGGCGGCCCAGGCGTGGACGGAGAGGATGATCACGTTCCCGATCACCAGGAATGCCACGAACGCTGCGGTGCCGATGATTGCCATTGATCGAACCCTCGACAACAGCGTAGTGCCGGATCCCTCCCTTGCTCCCATGCTTAGTTGGTTCGGCAGGAATCCGAGCAACCCTTCGCAGATCTTTTATCGCAGATAGGACAGAAAGGACGAAAGACCCTGTCGGCTAGGCGACTAGGCCCACTAGACGATCTTCTGGACCTCCGAGAAGTGGCAGGCGTCGGGGTGGTCGCTCGAGCGGGGGATCAGTTCGGGTTCTTGTTCAGCACAGATGTCCTGTGCTTTCCAGCAGCGCGTGCGGAAGCGGCAGCCGGAGGGTGGGTCGGCCGGTGAGGGAACGTCTCCCTTGAGGACGATGCGGGTCTTCTTGCCTCTGCGCGTTGGGTCGGGGACGGGAGCGGCGGAAAGCAGTGCTTGCGTGTACGGATGCCCCGGCTTCTCGTAGACGCTGACGGAATCTCCCACCTCGACGAGCTTGCCCAGATACATGACCGCGACCCGGTCGGAGGCATGGCGGATCACGGATAGGTCGTGGCTGATCATGATGTACGCAAGCCCGAACTCCTCCTGGATCTTCTCGAGGAGGTTGAGGACCTGAGCTCGGATGGATACGTCCAGAGCCGACACCGGCTCGTCGAGTATCAGCAACTGGGGGCTGAGGGCGAGGGCCGCGCGCGACCCCAATGCGTTGGCGCTGTCCTCCCGAGAACTCGTGCGGGAAGCGGTTGCCGTGCTCTGGATGGAGTCCCACCGTCCGGAGCACTTCGGCGATCCAGTCCTTACCACCGCGTTCTTCGAATAGGCCATGGACCTTTAAGGGTTCGCCTACGATCTCGCGCACGGTCATGCGGGGGTTCAGAGAAGCGTAGGGGTCCTGGAAGACGATCTGGATCTCTCGGCGGAACTCCCTCATCTTCTTGCGATCGAAAGTGGTTATGTCCACGCCTTTGAACTCGATCTTTCCGGCCGTTGGATCGAGCAACCGGATGATCGTTCGGCCCAGCGTGGTCTTGCCGCAGCCGGACTCGCCCACGATCCCGAGCGTCTCCCCCGCTTTGACGGTGAGATCGACTCCATCCACCGCATGGACCTGGCCCACGGTCTTCCTCATTAGCCCCTGCTTGATCGGGAAGTGCTTGACCAGACCCTCGACCCGCAGGATCTCCTCGCCGACTGGCGACCGGTCGTGGATGGGGGTCGAACGCTTCTCGGTCTTCACCCGCGCTCCCTGAGGTGCTTAGGCTGCACACGGCCCCCGTACTCCAACCTGGCAGAGAGAGGCGCCTTAAAAGCGCTCCAGTGTGGGTTCGAATCCCACCGGGGGCACGAACACATGTCAGCTCTCATCGGGACCCTTCACGAACTTGCTCGTCGTGTGGGACAACTCCTCCGCGAAGTGACATCTCGAAAGGTGGTCGGTGCCGACCGTCCGCAGGTCTGGCACTTCGGCGCGGCACTTCTCGCGGCCCTGCATGAGCGAGCAGCGGGGGTGGAACGTGCATCCGGAAGGGATGTTGATGAGGCTTGGAGGCTGGCCCGGGATCGGCTGGAGCCACTTCTCGTCGGCCTCGAGGCGCGGGAGGCTCTCGAGCAGGCCCACGGTGTACGGATGACGAGGCGACCTGAAGAGGGTCTCCACATCTGCCTGTTCGACGACACGTCCGGCATACATCACGACGATCCTGTCGGCCATCTCGGCGATCATCCCGAGGTCGTGGGTGATGAGGACGGTCGCGGCGTGCGTCTCACGTTGCGCGGTCCTCAGGACTTCGAGGATCTGCGCCTGGATCGTCACATCGAGAGCCGTCGTCGGCTCGTCGGCTATGAGGACGGAAGGTGAATTGGCTATCGCCATCGCGATCATGGCTCGCTGACGCATCCCGCCCGAGAACTCGTGGGGATACTGCCGATACCTCGTGTCGGCTTGAGAGATGCCCACGAGCTCCATCAGTTCGATGCCGCGCTTCTTCGCGTCATCGTCACTCAACTTCGAGTCGTGCGCCTTAAGAGGTTCGGAGATCTGAGGCCCTACCCTGAACACAGGGTTGAGCGACGTCATCGGATCCTGAAAGATCATCGACATATCCTTGCCGCGCACGTGCCGGAGGTCGTCTTTACTCAGCTTCAGAAGGTCGACTCCCTTGAAGATCGCTTCTCCCGAAACGATCTTGCCCTGCGGGGCCAGCCCGAGAACCGACATGACAGTCACGCTCTTGCCGCAACCCGATTCGCCGACGACGCCGAGGATCTCGCCGGGACTTATGTCGTAGCTGACGTGGTCGACCGCATGGACGACTCCATCGTCCGTGTGGAAGTCGACCGACAGGTCTCGGATGGACAGGACGGGCTCAGGCACGGACCCTGCGCTGGGTTGGGTCCATTGCATCCCTCAGACCATCTCCGATGAAGTTCACGCACAGACAGATGAGAACGATCGCCACTCCGGGGAAAAAGACCAGCCACCACTTCTCCAGCATCTGGCCTTGTCCGTCGGCGATGAGCGCCCCAAGCGCGGGAGTCGGCGGTTGGATCCCGAAGCCGAGAAAGGACAGGAACGCCTCGACAAGGATCGCGCTTGCTACGGTCAGCGTTGCGTTGACGATGATCGAGCTCGCGGAATTGGGCAGAAGGTGGCGCATGATGATTCTTCGATCGGACGCGCCGATAGCGCGCGCTGCTTCGACGTATTCCTTCTGTTTCAAAGACAGGAACGTGCCTCGAACGATCCTAGCGAGATAGGTCCAGAACAGAGCCGCCAGGATTATCGCGACGCGGTAAGGCGATCCGCGGCCCAGCAGCGCGGCTGCAACGAGAAGGACCGGGAGATACGGAAGAGTAAGGATGAGGTCGGTGAAACGCATCAAGACATTGTCGATGCCCCCCGAGTAGTAACCGGCCGCGGCGCCAACCGCAGTGCCAAAGAGGGTGGACAAGAGCGCCACCAGGAACGCGACGCGAATAGTCGTGCGGATCCCGAACAGGACGCGGGTGAAAGAGTCGCGGCCCAGTTCGTCGGTGCCGAAGAAGTGATTGCCTTCGAGGGTCGGGGGTGACCCGGGATCTTCGAGATTGATCTGGTCGTATTCGTAGGGGGTAAGGAGAGGAGCGAAGACGGCGGCGAGGATGATGATCAGCAGGACGATCGCGCTGGCCATGGCGAGCTTGTGCCTGAAGAACCTCTTCCTCGCCAAGGCCCACTGGCTGAGGGGCTTGATCTCGAGGCCTTCACGTTGGAGATCCTCGAGATGCGGCCCCACGCCCGGTGGTTCGACGACAGGCGCGACTGCCGCCAGCGGAGTACCTGCCGCGGTGTCTCCCGGCACAGATCTGTCACTCATAGCGGATCCGGGGATCGAGGACTGCATAGAGCACGTCCGCCAGGAGGTTGAAGACGATGATGACGGTCGCCGTGACCATCAGCCAAGCCATGATCGGATAAAGATCCCGTTCGTTCAGGGCGCTCACGAGGTACAGACCCATGCCGTTCAAACTGAAGATCCCCTCAGTTACGACAGCTCCCCCCAGAAGTGCGCCGAAGTCCAGAGCGATAACCGTGACCACCGGGATCAGGGCGTTCCGGAACGCGTGATGCATCACGACCTTACGCTCCTTCAAGCCCTTCGAGCGTGCGGTCCTGACGTAGTCGGAATGGACGACTTCGAGCATCGACGCGCGCATGTACCGGCTGTATGAAGCGATACCTGCGACCGAAAGAACGATCACCGGGAGCGCCAGATGCTGCAGCCGGTCGAGACACCACGTGCAATCCATTCCGGCAGAGTTCAGACCCGCCGTATAGAAGAGCCGAAAACCTGTATTCAGGAAAAGGTTCGTCACGAGCACTTGCAAGACCAGTGCCAGCCAGAAAACGGGCGTGGAGAATCCAATGAAGCTGAAGGTGGTGGATAAGTAGTCGAACGCGGAGTATTGCTTCACCGCCGAGATGGTGCCGATCACAACCGCGAGTAAGACCGCCATGGTCTGGGCCAGGATGAGCAGTTGCATCGTGTTCCCCATCGCGGTCTTCAGATCCGGCCAGATGGGGGTCCCGTTCAGGTCTTCACCGAAGCCGTGGAAGAGGGCATCCTGGACCCAGTACTTGTACTGGACCACTATCGACTCGTTGAGGTGCTGTTCTTCCTCGATCTGATCGAACACGTCCTGATTGACGTCACGGCCCAGCCTGAGGCCTGCCAGCGGATCGCCGGAGATGGAGACGAAGGTGAAGATGATGAAGCTCGCCGCGATGAGAACGGGGATGCTGTAGAGAAGCCGTCTGATCACGAAGGTCAGCAACTACAGCCCCCACCCTTGGAGAAGAACCACCCCGCCCCCTGCGGGGCGGGGTGAATCCTACGACTTTCGCTTGGTCGAGGCTTTGTTACTGAGCGCTCTCCTCGATCCAGATCTCTTGAGCGTTCCACAGCGGCCCGCCTTGAGTAGCGTTGATCGCCGCCCCGTTGACGTAATCCTGGACGATCAGCGGTTGGGGCGCCTGCCACAACGGTAGCGATGGAGCGTCCTGGGCCATCAAGTCGCCCGCTTGGTTGAACAGAGCCGTCCTCGCTGCGGCATCGACCGTTCGATCGGTCTCGTCCAGCAGCTTCGTTACTTCCTCGTTGCAGTAGCCCTGGTAGTTCTGGTCGCCCTCGCACTTGTAGATCTCGACCGCACCACTGGGATCGGGGCTTCCAACCCAGCCGAACTGGAAGAGCTCGTACTTTTCCTGGGCCAGATCGGTGAACACGACGTCGGCCTCGCCAAACCCATTTTCGACCTCGATCCCGACCTCTTTGAGCTGCGCCTGGATGATCTGGAACATCAGCTCTCGCAGGTTGTTGCCCGCCGTCGACTTGTACTCGAACGAGAGTCTCTCTCCACCGCACTCGTAGATCCCGTCGGAGCCCTTCGTGCAGCCGTTGTCTTCCAGGAGCTGCGCGGCTTTGGCGGGGTCGTAGTTGTAGATGTCGAAGTGTGGCTCGTACTCGGGCTGGTTGGCGACGTACACGAGGCTCTCCAGAGGAATCGCGTCTTCCTGACCGGGGATCACGAGTCTCTTGACGATGGCCTCGCGATCGATGCCGTGGAAGATGGCCTGGCGGACGAAGAGCTCGTTCAACGGCTTCTTGTCGAACTGGATGTCGAGGTGCTGCCAGAAGGTCCCCGCGTCCACCTCGTACTTGAGATTGGGCTGGGTGGTCAGTGCTTTGAGCTCGAGTTGCCACGTCGGGTAGATCGCGTCGACTTCCCCGCCGCGCACCTGCTCGATCTGCGTTGACGTCTCGGCGACGTACTTGAATTCGATCCCATCGAGGTAGGGCCCTCCGTACTCCTCGGTTCCCCACCAGTCCTTGTTCGCCTCGAGCACGATGCGGCTGTTTTTCTTGAAGTCGGTTAGCAAGAACGGGCCGCTACTCACCGGGTCTCCCGTCGCGGGGTCGCAGATGCAAGTGTTCCAAACCTTGGTCATGTCCTCGCCGTCGAGGATGTGAGCCGGGTAGAGGTAGCCCGAAGTCCCACTGAACAAACCCTTGTAGGGCGCGTAAGGCTCGCTGAAGGTGAACGTGATGCTCTTCTCGTCGTTGATCTTCATTTCGGTCATGAGCTCGTAACCAGACGTCGAGATGAACCCGTTCTTCTTATTCGCCAGCACCTCTGCTGAGAACTTGAAGTCTTCGGCCGTGATGGGCGTGCCGTCGCTCCATGCGGCGGCTTCCTTGATGTTGTAGGTGACCTTGAATGGTGGCCCTTCCTCGACCTCGGCTTCACCATCGAGGAGCTGGGGACGGAACGTGAAGTCGGGCATCTGCTCGTAGGCGCCCCAGAGCACGGGGATCTGGGACATGTAGTAGCACCACGCGATGTTGTTCAGAGCGTCGAAGCAGTTGAGATCGGCGGGGAACTGCTCCGCCCCGAGGACCAGCGTGCCACCTGGCACAGGGTCACCCTCTATCGCTTCGGCTCCCCCATCGTCGTCGCCACCACCCCCGGCACAGGACACGGCCAGCATCGCAAAGGCCAGAAGGAGGATCAGGGATCGGAGCGAGCGTCGGTTCGTAATCTTCATTCTGCCCCCGGGGTCTCGCGGTGCGCCTCGCCAAAGTGAGCACACCTACCGTGGACTCAGCCTACTATAGCTATCGTACCGAGGCCAGGTTTGCGCTAGCCAGGCGGCAAGAGATGCAGATTGGGCTAGATAGTCGGAATTGCCCGAACCGCGCCGAGGGCATCGACGCGGCCGTAACCGTAGACGGGGTCGTAGCCGGGCGAGCCGAGGTCGACCGCGTTGTCGATGATGGCGTCCACGACCAACTGGCGATTCGCCGCGTTGCGGACCCCGTCGAGGCGGCCGTAGACGAGCGCCGCAACCCCCGCGACGTGTGGGGCCGACATCGAGGTCCCATCCAACTCGTCGTAGCCGGAGGCACCGGTGCAGATGCCGATCTCCCTGCGGAGATACGTGGAGATGATCCCCTGCCCGCAGAGCGTGTCCTGACCACCCGGGGCCATGACGCTCGGCCCGAAACCGAGCGCTCCATCTTGGTCGACGTTGTTCGGGAGATCGCTGTACCAGGCCCTTACGTCGTTGCGATCGGTTGCGCCCACGCATATAACGAAACGAGACAGTGAGGGGAACTCACACAGAGGCAGCGAGTTGTTGCCGGCCGCGGCCGCAACGACCACGCCCAGGTCGGACGCAGCTCTGAGGGCGGCCTCGGTTCGTGGGAAGAGGTCGGCGCTCGAGTAACTGCCGCTCAAGGGATCGGGTCCGATCGAGAGGTTGATCACATGGGCCCCGTTGGCAACTGCCAGCGAGATGCCGTCGGCCATCACGCGGTCGAAGTCGATGTCGTTCCGTCCGAACACCTTGATCGGCATCAGGGTTGCGCTCGGCGCCACACCCGATATACCGCGGCCGTTGTTGGTGCAGGCGCCCGCGATGCCGGCGACATGAGTGCCGTGCCCGTCGGTCTGGTCGTTGGGGTCGCTATCCCCGTCGCCGACGTCCGAACCCGGCACGATCGAGAGCTTCCCGAGGCAGGTGAAATCCTCGTGCACGCCGAGGTTGTTGAACTGCAGGTCGAGACCCGAGTCGACGATCGCGATCTTGATCCCGGCCCCCGTTGCCTTGGGCTCGAGCCAGGCCTGGGGAGCCCTGATCTTGGCCAGGCCCCACTGCTGGGAGAACATCGGATCCGGCCCGCCGGTCGGCGCGGAGATCGGATCCGACCACGCAAAGGCCGGAGCCGCCAAGACCCCGGTTGCCATGAGCGCGGCGACAAGAGGCGCCAGGCGCCGGGCTAGGGGCCGCGAAGAAGACACTTTTCCTCCAGTCGAATGGTTCTAAATGGAAGGTTCGTCCCTTATGGGGCTGCTCCTGCCCGCGATCTCCCCCCGGCTACCGGTACTGGACGGGGGCGGCCGACGAGGCCGGGATCTCGACCGCCTGCACGGCCGCCAGGGCATCGATCCGCCCGTGGCCGTAGACGGGGTCCCATCCCGGGGTGCCCAGATCGACCGAGCTGTCGAGGATCGCCTGCACGATGAGGTCGGCGTTGGCCTTCGTCCGCTCGCCGTTCAAGCGGTCGTAGAGCAAGGCCGCGACACCGGCGACGTGGGGTGATGCCATCGAGGTCCCATCCAGATTTGCGTAACCGCTTGGGAGGCTGCAGCTAGCGGCTTCGCCACGGAGATATGTCGATGTGATCCCACCGGCGCAATCGAGGCCGGCGCCTCCGGGAGCCGAGACAACCGGCTCCAGGCCGGGCTCGTCTGAGTTGCGGTCGATGTTCACCGCGAAGTCGCTGTAGTACGAGCGGAGATCGTCGGGGTCGGTTGCGACGACGCAGATCACGTTGCGCGACAGAGATGGGTACTCGCAGGTCGGCTGGTCGAAGTTCCCCGCCGCCGCCGCGATGACGACGCCGTTCTCGCGTGCGTACTGCATCGCCTCTTCGGTCAAGGGGTAGCCGTCGGGACCGAGGTGGCTGAAGGGCGGGATGTCACCGATCGAGAGGTTGATGACGTGCGCGCCGTTGTCCGTTGCGAAGCGGATGCCGTCCGCCATCGCTTGGTCGAGGTCTTTGTTTCCCCCGATCGCGCGCACCGGGATCAACGTTGCATCCGGCGCCACGCCCACGACACCCGTGCCGTTGTTGCTGCAAGCCGCTGCGATGCCGTTGACGTGCGTACCGTGGCCGTCGTCGTCTTGAGGAACGTCGCCAGGTGCGGCACCGGATACGTCCGAGCCCGGCAGAACCTTTACCTTCCCGCAGCCGAACAGATCGGGGTGATCGATGTCTATGCCGGAGTCGACAACCGAGATGTTGATACCGAATCCAGTTGCCTGCGGCTCCTGCCATGCCAGCGGCGCATTGATCTTGGTCATGCCCCACTGCTGGGCGAAACCCGGGTCATTCGGATTGGTCGGATAGACACCGCGCTCGTTCGGAGGAGGTGGCGGTGGGGTCTCGGTGTCCGATGGCGACGGAGAGGGAGAAGGCTCGGTGCCGCCACCTGCGCCACTGACCGTGAACCCAGAGGGATGCGCCGTCGAGTCGTAGTAAAGGATCGCCGGGCTGTTGGTGTAGAGGCCCCCACTGGGATCAGTCGCGGTGTGACGGATGCGCAATGAGACTTCTTGACCGGCCGGATCGATGGACAGCGGACGAATTACGTTTCCGTCAAGCATCTCGGTGAAGGTATGAACGATCTGCACCGGTGCGTTCGAGAAGTTGTTGGGGTTTGCAAACTCGAACGGGGGGAGCTCGTAGGTCGTCTCGCCTACGGTTAGTCCAACCTCGAACGTCATGGATCTCAAGGCCTCGTCGTACGGTGCCTTGGTCCAGAAATCAACGGTCAAGGACTCGATCTCTTGGTCGACCTGCCCCGTCCAGTAGGGGTCGGTCGGCCCTTCCCCATCTTGGATGAGGGCAGGTGCATCAACGAAGAAGGAGTCGGAAGTAAACGTGGGAGGAGCCGTATCAAAACTCGCCGTGTCTTCCCACCAATCGACCTGACCGAAGCTGGTAGGCGAATGGAAGTAGTAACGGGTCTCTTCGGCCGGAGCCTCGCTCGCGGTCGGGGACGGGGCAGGGCTTGGGGCCGTGCTCGGGCTTGGGCTCGGCGCCGGAGTTGGTGGCGTGGTGGGCTCGGGCGCCGGGGTGCTCAGGCCGAGGGCAGCTTGGACCGCGGCCACGACGTCGACCAGACCATGACCCTTCTCGAACGACGACGTGTCGTCGGGGTTGAACGGGTCGACCAGCTGCCCGTACGGCGTGCCCCATGCGAACTTGTGCGCAGTGTCTTCCAGGAGTTCCTCTACGCCGGCCGGCGTGAGGGTGGGATCTGCCTGCAGAACCTGAGCCACGATGCCCGCAACGTGTGGCGCCGCCATCGACGTTCCACTAAGCGAGGCGTAGCTGTTAGCCGGGCTGCTAACCATTCCGGTCGCGCAGATGGGCAACGTTTGCCTACACGTCGAGATGATCGCCGAACCGGGGGCCGAGACATCGGGCCAGGTTCGTGGGTCGTCTGACTTCCCCCGCGACGAGCTCGAGTTGATGGTGCCCTCGCGGGTGCCGTTGTTCGCGTCGTTGTAGTTCGCTACGCAGATGAGTCCGGGCGTTGGGTTGACGCACTCACCCGAGGTCGTCGCCGAGTTGCCGTTGCCTCCTCCATTGCCTGCCGCGAAGACGACCGTGACTCCCGCTTCGATCAGCTCCTCTTGCAGCTTCCAAGTGGCCTTGTGGAACGGGCCGTTCTGGGGGTCGTACGGCGAGTGCCCGCCGCCCCACGAGTTGTTAACGACTTTGATCGGGGGATCGACCTGGTCGTGGTTCTCGAGCACCCAGGCCAACCCATCGAGAGCGTTCTCAACGGCCACCGCAGTGCCGACGCCGACTCCATAGAGGGTCGCTCCCGGAGCAGCTCCGTGGTACCGACCGGCCGAAGCAGCGCCGGTACCGGCCACGATCCCAGAAACGTGGGTCCCGTGACCTCCGGCCGACGGGGTGTCTGTGTCGTCCAGCTCCACGGTTGTCTTAGGGCCGCGGCACTCCGAGAACCCACCGAGTGCGCCGAATCCGACGCTTGCAGTGTGAACCGAGCACACGATCTCGACGTTGTTTCCGATCCGACCTGCGAAGTCGGGATGGGTGCCCTCGATGCCGGAGTCGACCACCGCGACGCCGACGCCGCTGCCGTCGACCACGGTGCCGTCGGGCATCGTGACCGTTCCGTCGAGCACGTCTTGGCCGCGAGTGGCCGTGTGCGAGGTTTCAGTGAAGAGTTCGAGCTTGCGGTTCGCTTCGATCGCTTCGATCGCGGGAGCCGATGCAAGCTTCTTGAACGCCTGGGCATCGCCGTACGCGACAAAGACCTTGATCGCGCCGTATCGGGTTCCGAGATCCAGTCCCACGCGCTTGGCGGCCGTCAGTCCATCCTGGAGACGGGCGTCGGGGCGCACGTGAACGAGCGCACTCGTCCGGCCCACTGCCTTAAGGACGGGGCGGTCTACGAACGCCCGCCGGGCGGAGGTTCTCGCGGCCATTGCCGCCGGTACCACTACCGCGGAGATGACCATGACGCTTGCCAGCAGGATTCCTGTTATCCCCGCGCGACGCTGCCCGAGCTTGCCCATTGTGGTGCCCCCTGTCGCATTCGCTTAGCCCAATAAGCGGAGGTTCTGCTTGCTCGGGTTGTTTCCTCCCTGTCTGTGGACTTTTTGGACCAGATACCTCAAACCAACGGCCACGGCAGGGGGTAATGCCCCCTGGGCGGAGGGAAGTGGCCGGCGGCCAGGATCATTTCCGTTCGCCGGAGGGTCTCGGTCACTTCGTCGGGGGCGAGGACCTCCTCGAGGCCCGCGGCGGCCGGGGTCGTCGTTAGCGCCGAGCGCAATCTCTCGAGGGCTGCACGCACGTCGGGGCCCAGGGGACGTTCGGCGAATTCCCAGATCACCGTTCTCAGCTTCGGCTCGACGTGGAAGCTGACGCCGTGGTCGACGCCCCACAGTCTGCCCTTGGCTCCCTCGAGGATGTGACCGGCCTTGCGATCTGCGTTGTTTATGACGACGTCGAATGCGGCGAACACTGCGAAGTCCTCCAGACGCTCCTCGAGGAGCGTGAAGTAGTGCCGCTCGGGGTCGTGCTCGATGAAGAACTGGAGGGAGCCGTCCCCCATCGGACCGTTGGTGCGGAGCACTGTGGGCGGGACGATGTGCAGGCCCGCGGCCTCGCTCACAAGGAATGCGGCAACCTCTCGTCTCCCCAGCGTGCCGTTCGGGAAGTCCCACAGTGGTCGCTCACCGCGTCGAGGTTTGTACACCGCAAGGCACTCATCAACCTCGCCAGTAACGCGGGTCAGAAACGTGTAGTTCGAGGCGTATGGAAGTACGCCGAGCACTTCCACTTCCCCGGTGTTCAGCAGGTCCACCGTGGCGGCGGTATCCATGCCTAGCTGGTGAGCTGGTGCCCGTTCGAGGCTGGGCACTTGTGACCTGCAGGGTCCATCGGCAGCCCGCAGAGCTGGCAGATCTCCCGGCCCTCTCCGATCACAGCGAGGGCATGGAGGACGAACGCACGGGCCTGGTCGCGTCGCAGTAGGAGCCGCACACCGTCCTCATCTTCGTCATCTTCATCGGGATCGGCCTCGTCCTCGTTCTCTTCGGTCACCGGCTGCACGAACACGACAACGACATCGCGGTCCTCGTCGTACGCGAGACCGATCGTCCCGACGCGCCATAGGGGCTCGAGTGGATCTTCGAGGCCCAAGCCGGGATCGCGCGCCGGCATCGTCGATCCGACGGCATCGGCGCTGTCGACCAAGACCAGCAGCTCCCGCAGCTTCTCGGCGAGCAGAGACACCTGTTGCTTCTCCACGATGAACGTGTAGGCGCCGAAAGTGCCGGTCGCTTGGAGATAGAAGGCCCGTTCTCCGGGCTCGCCAACCGCGTCGGCGGTGAATACCTCAGGAGTGAGCTCAACCTGGCTCATGCCGTCCTTCCTGCCGGAAGGCCGGGGGCATTGACCGCCATCACGTAGGGGCCTTGGCTCGATACGCCGATGATCGTGATCGAGACCGGGGAGATCGCGATCCGTTGGAAGAGGTCTATGTGCACCCCCAGGTAGTGAGCGGTGATGAGCTTGATCACGTCCGCGTGGGAGACACAACACACGGTCTTCTTCGGGTGCTCGCCGCGCAGCCGCTCGACCGCGTCGACCGCCCGGTCCTGAACTTCTCGCAAGGTCTCTCCGTCGGGGAAGCGTGCGCCGGAAGGCCACCGCTGCACGGTCGTCCAAAGCTTCGTTCGGACGAGGCTCTTGAAGGGACGATCGGTCCAGCGGCCGTACCGGACCTCGCCGAGCTCTTTCCGGATCTTCGGCTGTAACCCATGCTTCGCTGCGATGAGCCGCGCCGTCTCGACCGTTCTGTCGATCGGCGACGAGTAGACCGCGGCGAAGGGCACGTCCTTCAGGGTCTCGGCCACTCCTCGTGCTTGATCCGCCCCTTCGTCGCTCAGGTGTACGCCGGGCAGCCATCCCGACAGCCGCTTGCCCGTGTGCTCGGTCAATGCGTGCCGAACGAAGTAGAAGGTCGTCATCTATCTAGGGACTTCGCGATCGCCTCCAGCGCTCCGGGGTTCTCGAGCGACGAAAGATCGCCCGCGTCCTCTCCCAATGCCGTTGCCTTGATGGCTCGTCGCAGGATCTTCGCCGACCGGGTCTTCGGAAGCTCCTCCACGAAGAGGATCCGGGCCGGGGTGAAGGCCTTGCCCAGCACTTCGGCGATGACCTTCTTGACCTCGGCTTCGAGATCGGGCCCGGGGACTGCGTCCGGTCGCAGGATGCAGAAGCACCAGACGGTTTCGCCCTTCACCTCGTCCGGGATGCCCACCGCGGCGCATTCGATGACCGCGGGATGCCCGACCGCGGCCGATTCGAACTCCGCGGGACCGATCCGTTTCCCGGCGATGTTCAGCGTGTCGTCGCTTCGTCCATGAAGGAACCAATAACCGTCCTCGTCGATGGAGGCCCAGTCGCCGTGGACCCACACCCCCGGCCATCTCGACCAATAGGTGTCGATGTATCGCTCCGGGCTTCCCCAGAAGCCGCGGGTCTGCGCGGGCCACGGCTTCGTGCAGACCAGTTCGCCCACCTCTCCGCGGACGGGCCTTCCATCGGGACCGAAGACGTCCATCGCCATCCCGAGGCTCGGCGCGCCCAACGAACAGTTCTTCGTGGGCGTGACCGGGGTCTGGCCCAAGAAGCACGCGCCGACCTCGGTCCCGCCCGACAGATTCATGATCGGGCA
The DNA here is from genome assembly GCA_963786155.1 of uncultured Actinomycetes bacterium. Classification (GTDB taxonomy): domain Bacteria; phylum Actinomycetota; class CADDZG01; order CADDZG01; family WHSQ01; genus CAWAXW01. Next base: position 2,480,037 of record CAWAXW010000006.1, read on the forward strand.
ACGGCCCCCACCGACGACATCGGAGAACCATCGATAGGGCTCGGGGTTCCACGGCTCACCGGTGGAACCAAGGACCCGCAGTGTCGATAGGTCGTGGGCGCGCACGACGTCCTCACCCGCCGGCATCAGAGCTCGGATAAGGGTCGGAGAGATGCCAAGGACGGTGATCTTGTGGCGTTCGATCATCGACCAAATGCGATCGGGGGCCGGGTGATTCGGCGCGCCCTCGTACATGAAGACGCACGCGCCGTTGGCATGCCCCCCCACCATCTCGAGCGGTCCCATGATCCAGCCCATGTCGGTGACCCAGTAAAGGATGTCGTCGCTCTTGACGTCGAGTTGATACGCGACCTCTTGCGCGATCTTGACGAGGAAGCCGCCGTGCACGTGCACGCTTCCCTTCGGCTTGCCGGTCGTCCCCGACGTGTAAGCGATCATGAACGGCGTTTCGGGATCGAGGCCTTCCGCCGGGAGTACCGGCGAATGAGCCTCGAACGCCGCACCCCAGGAGATGTCGCGCGCGCTCATCGGAGTCTCGGACTCCGGGAACCTCTTTACGACGACCACCTTGTGGACTGAAGGAGACTGCGCTACCGCCTCGTCGGCGACGGACTTCATGTCCACCCGATTGCCACGCCTCCAGAAGCCATCGGCCGTGATCAGCAACTTCGCACTGGCGTCGTTTAGCCGCGTTGCAACCGCGGGGGCTCCGAATCCAGAGAAGATAGGCATGTAGATCGCACCGATCTTCGCTATGGCGTACAGCGCCACCACCGCTTCGGGGATCATGGGTAGGTACACGCCGACGGCATCCCCACGACCGATGCCCAGATCCTTCAGACCCTGAGCCGCACGGTCTACCTCTGCTCGCAGATGGGCGTAGGTGAATGTCCGTGTCTCGCCCGTCTCGCCCTCCCATATGAGCGCCGGGTTTCCGGCTCGCTCGGACGACACCGCGTGTCGATCGACGCAGTTGTGGGTCAGGTTGATGCGCCCGCCCGTGAACCACTTCGGCCATTCGGGCCCGTTCGATACATCGAGCATCTGGTGGAAGGGGGTGGCGAAGTCGATCCCGACATCCTCTATGGCGGCACCCCAGAACCACTCGATGTCCTCTATGGAGCGCCGTACCAGCTCGTCGTAATCGGAGATGCCGTGTTTCCGCATCAAGCGAGTGACGTTGGCGTTCTCGATGTAATCGGGCGTCGGTTCCCACACGAACTCGGACATCGTTGGGGAGGCTAACGCCTCCTACTCGTCGGCGAGCAACTCGATCACGAGCCCGTCGAGGATGTCCTTCTCCGACACAAGCACTTCCGCGAGGTCGAACACCTCCATCGCGCTCTTGAGGATCTCGGCCCCCGCAACGATCACATCGGCGCGGCCCGGTTCGAGTCCCTTGATCTTGCATCGCTGTTCGTAGGTCAGGCTTGCGAGGCGCCGGCCCAACCTGCGAACGTCGCCGTGCGACATGACGGCATGGTGCGTGACGTCGGGGTCGTAGACCGGCAAGCCCACATTGATGGCGGCCAGATGTGTGACCGTGCCGGCTACCCCGATCAGTCGCGTTCCGGAAGGAACCTCGAGCTGAGCGCGCGCATCGCGGAGACTGCTCTCGACGTCGACTCGCAGCGCGTCCATCTCTTCCTCGGTGGGGGGATCGGAGTCAAGGTGCTTCTCGAACATCCGGACGCACCCGATATTCAGCGAGATGAATCCGTGCGGCCGGTCGGTTCCCACGACAAGCTCGGTCGAACCTCCGCCGATATCGAGCACGAGCTTCGGTTCCTCCGGTGGAAGATCGGACGAGGCACCAAGAAATGACGTCTGAGCTTCCTCGTCGCCGGAAAGCACCTCAAGGTCGGTGCCCGTCAGCTTCTTGACGCCGTCGTAGAACTCGCTTCTGTTGCGCGCATCTCGAACGGCCGACGTACCGGTGACGCGCAATCGCTCGACGCTGTACTCGCCGCAGGTCGCGGCGTATTCGGCAATGGCCGCGAGGGTCCTCTGCAGTGCCTTGGGGGCGAGAGCGCTGGTTCGATCGACCCCTTCGCCCAGTCTCGTAATAGTCAGCCTGCGCTCGATGGGCCGGAAACCTCCGGGCCGATCCTCCGCGATGAGGAGGCGGGTGGAGTTCGTCCCGACGTCGATCGCGGCGACCCTCAAGACTCGACCTCGTAACAGGGAGCGATGCAGTCGGGCCACCCCGCCTCGTTCAGCGCCCGCGCCCCCACCGGGTTCGGAGGATCGGCGATCTCGTGGGCCACCAGGGCATGGAAGCACTTCGCACGTTTGGCATCGCCGCCTGGAGGCGAGCCCGCATCCGAGATCGGTTCGTGCGCGTCGCGGCGCTCCTTGTAACGCTGCACCGCGCGCGCCTGCACCTCTTCGAGCGCCGGGTCCGCGCCGAGCAGCTCGGTCATCCGTGCAAGACCTCCACCCGCCTCTTGATGCGAGACGCGCTTGATGAGGATCGGACACGTGAGCCAGAACAAAGTAGGGAACGGCGCTCCGTCCTCGAGTCGTGGGTAGTTCTCGATAACCATCGGCACCCCGAGATGACATCGTCTCGCGACACTCCACTCGCCACGCGTAGGACGACCGAGTTGTGTTTCGACGATGGCCTTGTCTGTGTCCGTGTGCTCCAGGCTCATCGGGGGAGCCTAGTGGGCTAAATGCCGATGAAGTTCAGTAGTGACTCGAAGAAGCCCGGTTCCGGGGGTGGGGGTGGTTTGGATTCCGCCTTCTTGGAGTTCTTGGCTTCGGACTTCGACTCTCCCGGGGGCACTACTCGGAACACTCGCTCGCCCGGTCTTATGAGACCTATCTGTTCGCGCGCTTGTTGTTCGAGGTAGTCGGGGTCGTTGAGCCTCGCGATGCGGTCCTCGAGGCGCGCGTTCGCTCGGCGGATATCGTGGAGCTCGTCCGACATGCCTTCGATCCGCTCACGTTGCGCGATCAGACGCCGGGTCGGCTCGACGCCCATCGCCGCGACCAGTCCGACGACGAGCAGCACCGCGACGATCTGTGGAGCGATGCCGAGCTTCGGCATCCGCGGCATCATGCGCGCAACGAGTGCTCTCACGCGACTTCGAACCTCGGGAACGCGCGTGCGCCCGGGTAGCGGGCGGTGTCGCCGAGTCGATCTTCGATCCGTAGGAGCTGGTTGTACTTGGCGGTCCGCTCCCCCCGGGCCGGGGCACCGGTCTTGATCTGACCCGCGTTTGTGGCGACCGCGATGTCGGCGATCGTCGAATCCTCGGTTTCGCCCGATCGGTGGGAGATGACGGTGGCGTAGGCGGCGCTCTGGGCGATCCGAACGCATTCGAGGGTCTCGCTGAGGGTCCCGATCTGGTTCGGCTTGATCAGGATGGCGTTGGCAGCCCCCTCTCGGATCCCCCGACGCAGGACCTCGGGATTTGTGACGAACAGGTCGTCGCCGACGAGCTGCACCCGGTCTCCGACCGCCTCCGTCAGCACCTTCCACCCGTCCCAGTCGCCCTCGGCCATGCCGTCCTCGATCGACACGATCGGGTAGCGCGCGACCCAGTCGGCCCAGAACTTCACCATCTCGTCGCCGGACAAGGAGCGGTCCTCAGACGCAAGCACGTACGAGCCGTCCTCGTAGATCTCCGAAGTCGCGGGGTCCAATGCGATGGCGATGTCGCGTCCTGGTTCGAAGCCCGCAACAGAGATCGCTTCGACGAGAAGGTCCATGGCCTCGGAGTTCGCGCCGAGGTCGGGGGCGAACCCTCCCTCGTCACCGACACCCGTCGTCATCGATCTGTCATCGAGAATCTTCTTGAGCGTGTGATACGTGCGCGATCCCCACTCGAGCGCTTCCGCGAACGAAGCTGCCCCGATAGGGGCGAGCATGAACTCCTGAAGGTCCAGCGCGTTGTCCGCGTGCGCTCCTCCGTTGATCACATTGAGGAGAGGCACCGGAAGCACATGCGCGTCGGGCCCGCCCAAGTATCGGAAGAGCGGGACCTCGAGCTCGATCGCCGCCGCGTGCGCGATCGCGAGTGAGACACCGAGCAGCGCGTTGGCGCCAAACTTCGCCTTGTTGTCGGTGCCGTCGAGGTCGCACATGAAGGTGTCGATCTCGCGCTGGTCGAGAGCGTCGTATCCGAGGATCTGAGGGCCGAGCACGTCGTTCACGTTCGCGACCGCCTGGGTCACGCCCTTGCCCTTGAACTCTTCGCCCCCATCACGCAGCTCGAGGGCTTCCCCGGCCCCGGTCGAAGCCCCCGACGGCACGATCGCCCGCCCGAGGGCCCCCGAATCGAGCCGAACCTCGGCCTCGACCGTCGGGTTGCCCCTGGAATCCAGCACCTGCCGGGCGCGCACGAACACGATCTCGCTCAAGACCTCTCCTTTATCTCTAGTTGACGGTTATATCAGGACTCACACCAGTCACACATGCTTTCGGGGCGTGAGTGTCATCCCTCCGAAAGGGAATCCCTGAACCGAGTGTTGGCCGCTCGCAGAGCCCCTTCGGGGTCGATCCCGGCCGCGCGCGCTATCGCAACGAGCCAGAACAGTGCCTCGCCAAGGGACTCTGCGGACGGCGGGGCCGCGACCTCCTTCTCTACGCGGGCGCGGGCCTCTTCGGGTTCGCCGGTGAATCCGAGGGCGGCTGCTCTCTTTTGGGTCTTGTAGGCCGCCAGCAAGGCGGGAAGCGCAGCCGGGATCCCGTCGAAGGGATCGCTGCGGTCCTTCTCGGCCGCCTTCAGCGCTTCCCAGTTGGCGACTACCTCATGGGCTCCCGACACCTCGACCTCGCCGAACACGTGAGGATGACGGTGCAGGAGCTTCGCGGATATCGCGTCGGCGACGTCGGCCACATCGAAACGGTTCTCTTGTTCTGCCAGACGAGCGTGGAACGCTACTTGTAGCAAGACGTCACCCAGTTCCTCTTGGAGCGCCTTTCCAGTATCCCCCTCTTCGATCGCGTCGATGACTTCGTAGGCCTCTTCGATGAGGTGGACCTTGAGGCTCTCGTGGGTCTGCTCGCGATCCCAGGGACAACCGTCGTCGCTTCGTAAGCGCGCCATGATCGCCACCAGCGCGCCGAGCGATGAGGCTGCACGCCGGATGACGGGCGCGACATATGCCGCGGTCAGCGCGTCCGGAACAGAAACCCCGGCCGACGAGATCTCGGCCCCCGCGCGCGCAAGCGCCAGCACCCGAGGCGAATCGGGGTCGGTCACGAACGCCCAGGAATCACTCGATGCATCAGGCTCGTCGTCGAACGGGCCCGCCCGGACACCCGCCTCGTTGAGGCGTTCGATGAGGGGATGATCGGATCGTTCGAATACGACAACGTCCCGTGCTCGCAACGCGTCCCACTCGTCAAGCGTCAACGCTCCGGTCTGGTCGGGCGCGAGCGGAACGACGAGAAGCGTGGAGTGCCCCATCAGGGGGCGTTTGCGTGTCTCTGGGGCGCGAAAAGCAAGCATCGCAAGGCCGCAGGGAGCGTGCGCACTGGAAGTGCGTGCGCGACTGAGAACGCCGCGAGGCGCAGACTTTTCGCCCCCAGAACACCCCTAAATGTCCCCTGATGGGGCACCTTTAGTCCCCTTCTTCTAGTGGGGCGGGGGCTTCGGAGGGGATCGCGGCCCCCGGGATTGACTCGGCCGATGCGTCGATCACCCTCTGCGACGCCACGTCGAATTCCCCATACCGGGGATTCACCTCGACGTCGGCCTCGTCGTAACGGGCTTTGACCCAGGCCTCCCACGCCTCCTCTTCCGCCTGCTCACCGAGCTCGGCGAGAAGCTGCTCCTCGACCTCCTCGAAGGGGGCGGTCCGTCGGTCGGTGACCCGGATCACGTGGAATCCGAACTCGGTCTCGACGGGATCCGATATCTCGTCGATCTCGAGCTTCGCGGCCGCACGCTCGAACGGCTCGACAAAATCGCCGGCAGAGTAGAAGCCGAGCTCTCCCCCGTTTGCTGCGTTCGATTGATCGATCGAATGCTTCGCGGCAAGCTTGTCGAACAAGCGATCGACCTTCTTGTCCGAGGCCGCTTGAAGGTCATCTGTGATCTCCTGCGCAAGCGCTTGGTCTTCGACGAGGATGTGCTGAGCCTCGGTCTCCGAGAAGTCCGCAAGGTTCTCTTCGTAGTGCGCACGCAGCTCATCCTCGGTGGGGGCCGCGTCGGCGGTGACCTCCGTGCGTAGCCCGTCCTCGAGAAGCTGGTCGTAAACCAGGTCCTCGAGCTGAGACAAGGTGATGTTCTGTTCTCGCAGGGCCTCCTCGAACGCGTTCTCGGAGGGGAACTCACCCTTGATCGTCTCGATCTCCGCTTCGACGTCCTCCTCTGTTATCTCCAGGCCCCGCGCCTCGGCCTCCGGCTCCAGAACCGCGCGGCGGATCAGAACCGAGAGATAACCCTGCTCGTACTCGCGCAGGAAGGCATCGGGGTCTCCCTGTCCGGCCAGCCGATCGAAAGCATCGCTCGCGCTGTACTCGGCTAGAGCGGCCTCGACCTTCGACACGGCGATCTTGTCCCCGTCCACGACGGCCGCTGCGGGCTCGAGCAGGTCCCCACACCCCGCGGTCGCGAGCACGAGCAGCGCCAGTCCGGCGAGAGCGCGAGGTGGGCTCGGCCAGATCGCAGAGGTTCGTTTCATGATGCGACCGAGGTTAACTGCTGGATGATGTCGTCCACCCAATCCACGACACCGGTCTTGGGGACGCTGACCTCGGGGATGAGCAGCGTGCGCGTTGCGGGTCGCCACTCGGCGCGCGGCAAGATGCGCTGGAGGCGGACCTGGCGCGACTCCTCCAACTCGATGGGACGGATCCTCAGGTTGCCGGCAACGGTGGCCGCCTCTGTGATGGTTCGAGCCATCATTGTCGAGCGCAGACGGGCGAGCTTCAGGAGGCCCTCGACGGGGGCCGGGATCGGCGAGCCGTACCTGTCCTCCACCTCCGCCCGTACCTCCGCAAGGTCTCCGTCGTCGCGCACCGCCGCGATCTTGCGGTACGCCTCGAGGCGCAGGTTCTCGTCGCCGACGTAGCTCTTCGGGATGAACGCCTCGAGCGGAAGGTCGATGCGCACCTCGACATCCTCTTGGTAGGGCAAGCCCTTGGCTTCGTCGATCGCGGACGAGACGAGCTTCACGTACAGGTCGAAGCCGATCTCCTCGATGTGTCCATGCTGCTCGGCCCCCAATAGGTTGCCGGCCCCGCGGATCTCGAGGTCTCGCATGGCGATCCGGTAGCCGGAGCCGAGACCCGAGTACTCGCTGATCGTCTTGAGGCGCTCGTGGGCTTGTTCGGTCAGCGACCGAGTCGGCGGGAAGAACAGATACGCGTAGGCGCGCTCGTGAGCCCGGCCCACGCGGCCCCGGAGCTGATACATCTGCGACAGTCCGAGGAGATCGGAGCGCTCGACGATCAACGTGTTCACCGTGGGCATGTCTAGACCCGACTCGATGATCGTCGTGCAAACGAGAACGTTCGTCTTCGCGTCGGCGAAGTCGACCATTGATTGCTCGAGGTTCCGCTCGTCCATCTGGCCGTGAGCCACTCCGATGCGCGCTTCGGGAACGAGATCGCGCAGCTGGGCCGCAGCGTGATCGATCGTCTGTACCCGGTGGTGCACGTAGAAGACCTGACCGTCCCGCAGAAGCTCGCGGCGCACCGCAGACGAAACGACCTCTTCTTCGAAGTCACCGACATAGGTCATCACCGGGTGTCTGTTCTCGGGAGGCGTATCGACGATCGACATGTCGCGAAGCCCGGACATCGCCAGCTCGAGTGTTCGGGGGATGGGCGTGGCGGTCAGGGTGAGGACGTCGACGTTCGCCTTGACCGCCTTGAGCTTCTCCTTCTGCTCCACTCCGAACCGCTGCTCCTCGTCGAGGATCAGCAAGCCCAGGTCCGAGAACTTCACGTCCCCTTGCAAGAGTCGGTGTGTCCCGACGATGACGTCGACCTTGCCGGAGGCAGTGTCGGCGAGAACCTTCTTGGACTCCGACGCCGACAGGAACCGAGACAGCATCTCGACCCGAAGAGGGAAGTTGCGATAGCGCTCGACGAAAGTGGCGTGGTGTTGCTGCGCCAGGATCGTCGTTGGCACGAGCACCGCCACCTGCTTGCCGGCCGCCACGGCCTTGAAGGCCGCCCGCACCGCGATCTCGGTTTTTCCGTACCCGACGTCGCCGCAGACAAGCCGGTCCATCGGCTTGTCGCTCTCCATGTCGTCCTTGACCTCGTCGATCGCTCGGAGCTGGTCGGGCGTTTCCTCGTAGGGGAACGCGTCCTCGAGCTCGCGTTGCCACGGTGTGTCGGGACCGAACGCGAAGCCTTTGGAGCGCGATCTCTCCGCGTAGAGCTTGACGAGCTGGCCGGCGATCTCGCGCGCCTTGCGCCGAACGCGCGCCTTGGTCTTGCGCCATTCGGGAGAGCCGAGCCGGTTGAGACGCGGCGCCTCGCCACCTATGTACTTGCCGACCATGTCGGTCTGGTCGCTGGGCACGTAGAGCGTGTCGTCCTTCGCGTACTCGATGACGATGTACTCGCGGTGAACCCCGAGCAGGGCCCGGTCGACCAAGCCTTTGTAGCGGCCGATCCCGTGGACCTCGTGCACGACGAGGTCGCCCTCGCTCAGGTCGAGAGGGCCGGTGGGCTGCTTCTTGCGGGCCGCGATCCTTCGGCGAGCGGCCCCCGACCGGCGGCCGGTGAGATCGGATTCGGCAACAAGCGCGAGACGGGCCCATGGCAGCACGAACCCTCGTTGGAGCTCGGCGACCACTATCGAGCCTCCCGGTGCTGCATCCGGTTGCGGCGCTTCGTCATCGATCGTGAAGTTCAAGCCCGAGGTTGCAAGGTTCTTCTGCAAACGCTCGGCCGTTTCCGGAAGTGAAGCGGCGATCACGGCCCTGTACCCACCGCGGATCAATGTGCCCAGGCGCGCCATCAACGCTTCAGGTTTCCCGGCGGATTGCGTCCACGTCTCCACCTGAAGGTCCTCGGCTCCCGGCTCCGTGAAGCTCGACATCAAGACCACCGCGGCGGAGTGCTGCAGGATCTCGTCCAGGGCCGCGTAGCGCCGCTCGGTCTGGTCCGTGATGCGCATCCACTCCTCGACCTGTTCCATTACTTCATCAGCGCGATCCCGGACGCGTTTGGGCTCGAAGATCACGGCCGGGGTCCCGGCGGGGAGCAGGGAAGTCAAAGGAGCCAGGCTGCCGGGAGCAGCGGTGAGCTCTTCGCGAGCGGGCGTGATGTCGAGCCGCTCGACGGCTTCGAGCGAACGCTGCGATGCCAGAGCGAACTGTCTCAGGGACGTCAGCTCGTCGCCCCAGAACTCGGCGCGCACCGGCCGGTCGGCCGCAGGCGTGAATACGTCTAGAAGGTTCCCTCGCATCGCGAACTCGCCACGACGCTCGACCATGTAGTTGCGCTCGTAGCCCATCGCGACCAGCCGTGCGGCGATCTCGTCGAACGCCATCTCAGCCCCCACCGCGAGAGTGATGACGTCGATGCCCTCGGAGTGCGCCGCGACCAACTGAGTCGCTCCCTGCACCGTGGCCGAAACGACGAAGGAGTCCCCGGCCCGAACGCGCGCCAGCACGTTCAGCCTCCGGCCCATCGTGTCCACCGAAGGCGACACGTTCTCGCCGGGCAGCACTTCCCACCCCGGGAAAGCTTCAGCTCCCCGGTCGCCGAGGAACGCCCGGACATCGCCGATGAGGTGCTCGCCCTCGTCGGCCCGGGCGCCGATGGCGAGCACGGGCGTTCCTAGAGTTCGAACCAAAGCCGCCAATAAGAAGGGGCGGACGGCATCGGGAACTGTTAGGGCGGAGCGCGCGCGGAGGAGCGCGCGAACGCGCTCCTCCGGCAATAGATCGAGCAGGGGAGCCAGTGATGCCATTCCCCTACAGCTTATGGGCCCCGCTACTTGACGACGATCTCGCCCTTCATGAAGGGGCCGTGGAACGAGCAGATCCACTTGATGGGATCGTCTTCCGTCTTCGTGTTGAACTGGACGGTGAACGGATCGTTGGTGAAGAACCCGTCCTCCGCCACCTCGGGACCCCTGAAACCGGAGTCCTGGTACTCACTCGGCTTGTCTACGACGCCGTCGCCCTTCTGGAAGACGTTGCCCATGTCGACCTCGAGCTGGCTCGGATCGTTGCAGAACGGAGGAGCCTCGGTCTCGGGCTTCTTGTCTGGCCCGAGGTCGTCGTCCCCGTCCGGATCGCAGGCGATCGCGAACATCTTGAACAGTTCCTTCTTGGCCTTCTTGATCGGCATCGTCGCCGAGTGGATCTCGTTCTCGAGATCGAAGTGGAACTGGACGCTCTCACCCTTCTTGATCTTCATCTTCGCCGGGAACATGGCGAGGATCGCGATCGGACCCTGGTCGATTCCGGCCCACGCATCCCACACCTTCTTGCCGTCGACCATCGTGTAGGTGTGCTTCTTGCTGTACTCGTCGTAGAGGGCCAGGGCCGCGGCCTTGTCCTGTTCCTTGAGTTGTTTCGCGGTCGCGTCGAGCTCCTCCTGAGTGGAAGCCGTCCCATTGGCGTCGACGACATTGATCGTCAGTGCTTGTGTGCTCCAAGGCACCTGTAACGCATAGAGGACGTCCCCGGGCTTGGCATCGATCACCACGTTGAACTTTCCTTCGCCGAAGAACCCAGGGTTCAAGGGGTCCTTCTTGCCGTCGTACACACAGGGATTGTCCGCCGCTCCGCAGTCGAGGAAGACCGCGAACGCCGGGTTGAGCTTGGTGGCCGTCGCACCCTCGTCGGGATCGGCGCTCAACACGTGGTACGGATCGCCCAGCCGGGCGTTGTCTGCCAGGAACTGCTCGGGGGAAGTCCCGACGGGAAGGATCGAAACGGGGAAATTGAAGTTGAGCGTGTCGCCTGGGTGCAGGGTCACCTCATCTGGATAGAAGCGGAACGAACCACCTGGGAAAGTCTTGCCGAAGCCCGTGCCGGCCTTGATCTTGTAGGTCGTCGCCGCCCGTGCACCTGCCGCCGGGAAAAGTGCGGCCAGTACGACGGCGGCCGCGATGACCGGAATAGCCTTTTTCAATGAGTTTCCTTTCCGTTGAGAGGCCCCCTCGGCCTCAGCCCGGGGGTAACCCTAGAGAAGTAGAAACGTCTGGTCTAGGGGTTTAGTTACTCCGTTATGGAAAAGAGATCAGGCCCGGGTGTTGACCTCGTTCATGGCCCGCTCGGCCCCCACTTCGAGGATCCGCTGGGTGGCATCGGCAGCCCGGCGGATCAGGTCGGGCAGGTCCTTGCGTTCGGCTCCGGAGAACTCGGAGAGGACGTGGTCGGCGGCATCGTCCCGCGGGCGACCGACCCCCACGCGGACCCGGATGAACTCCTTCGAGCCGAGGTGATTGGCGATCGACTTGACACCGTTGTGGCCCGCGGTTCCGCCGCCGACCTTCACACGCAAGTCGTTGAACGGGATGTCGATCTCGTCGTGTACGACGACTATCTGCTCGGGGGGAGTCTTGTAGAAGCGCACGAGCTGACCGACGGGGCGGCCGGACTCGTTCATGTAGCTCGTCGGACGCGCCAGAACGACGCGCCGGCCTTCAAGAGACCCCTCTGATACGAGGCAGCCGCTCTTGTGGCTCTTGAGCGCGCCGCCCATATCCGTCACGAGCTCTTCGAGGACTTTGATGCCAACGTTGTGACGAGTCTTCTCGTAGCGGGGGCCGGGGTTACCCAAACCGACGACGATCCAGCGGTCGCTCGCATCGGCTCCGTGGTCGCGGCGGAACAGGCGCACAAAAAGAGCGAGGTTGCGGGGCTACTCGCCCGCGGGCTCGCCGCCCTCGGCAGGTGCGGATTCCGCGGCCCCCTCGGCTGCTCCCTCGGCAGCGGCTTCGGCAGCTTCCGCAGCCTCGGCGTCGGAAACCTCTTCGACGATCCCCGCGTCGGCTGCCATCGCGTCGAGCTCGGCTTCGGAGATGGGGGCCGATATCGAGACCACTACGGTTCCGGGATCGGTGAGCACTTCAAACTCCCGTCCCTCGGCGAGGTCGGAAACGCGCATGCTGTCGCCAACGTTGAGTGCACTGATGTCGAGGTCAAGGTGCTCGGGCACCTCGGTGACCTTGCAACGGACCAGGACGCTGTTGGTCGGCTGCTCGAGGACGCCACCCTCCTTGACCCCGGCGGCGCTACCCACGAGGACCACGGGGACCTCGACCTCGACCTGCTGCTCGCGATCGACCTTGATGAAGTCGGCATGCAGCACGGTCCCTTTGACCGGGTCTCGCTGGAGCTCTTTGGTCAGGGCGAGGATCGTCTCTCCGTCAACCTGGATATCGAGCAACACGTTCAGACCTGCATCGGTGTGATAAGCGGTAAGAAGCTCGCGCCGGTCCACCTCGATCGGACGCGGCTCCATCCCCCGCCCGTAGACGATGCCCGGTATCCGCCCCCCAGCGCGCGACTGACGCGCCGGCCCCTTCCCGGTGGCGGCGCGCATGGTCGCAGAGAGATTCACTTCAGCCATGCCGAGATTCTAGCTGATGAGCCCTAAGGCTGATTCTCTCCGTGGAAGAGCTCGGAGACGGATAGTTCCTCGAAGACCGCCTTGACGGTTTGGGCGATCGTTGGGGCGATCGATAGGACCATCAGCTTGTCCATCGCCTTCTCTGAGGGGATCGGCAGGGTGTTGGTGACTACGACTTGTTCTATGCGTGAGTTCTTGATGCGGTCGACCGCGGGGTCCGAGAGGATCGCGTGGGTGGCGGCCGCGTAGACCTGGGTCGCGCCGGCTTCGATAAGGACGTCCGCTCCTTTGACGAGCGTGCCGGCCGTGTCGATCATGTCGTCGACGACCACGCAGATCTTGCCTTCGACCTCTCCGACTACCGTGCTCGTCTCGCTTTCGTTACGCACCTCCCGGGACCTGCGCTTGTGCAGGAAGGCGACCTGGCCGTTGAGGTCGTGGAATTCGTTGAAGTGCTGTACCCACTTCTCCGCCAGGCGCACGCGACCGGCATCCGGGGACACGATGACGAAGTCGTCTTCGAGTATGTCGACGAAGTGATCCGCAAGCAGCGGCAAAGCGGTGAGCGAGTCGAAGGGGACGTCGAAGAAACCCTGGATCTGTCCGGTGTGCAGGTCGACGGACATCACGCGATCGACTCCGGCAGCCTCGTAAAGATCGGCGATCAGCTTGGCGGTGATGGGCTCCCGCCCCAATGTCTTCTTGTCCTGGCGCGAGTAGGGGTAGAACGGGCAGATCGCGGTGATGCGCTTGGCAGAAGCCCTCTTAAGAGCGTCGATCATGATCAGTTGCTCCATCAGGTGATGATCGACGGGCGAGCTCATGCTCTGGAAGACGAAAGCGTCACAGCCGCGCACCGATTCGTTGAAGCGCACGTAGGTCTCGGAGTTCGCGAACGAGGAGATCTCGACGACCCCAAGCTTCATGCCCAGGCTCGTGGCCACCTCTTGGGCAAGCTCCCGGTGGGCGGTTCCCGCGAAGAGCATGAGGTGCTTGTGAGTGGGCAGCTGCAAAGTCGCTCCTTCTAGTGGGCCAGCTTCATTGTCGCGGTTCTTGCTGCTCCCCGTCGTCTATCGACTCGCCCCGGCCCATCTTGTCCCCGTGACCCTCGATGAGCTTGGCCGGCACTCCCACCGCCAGGGAGTCGTCGGGGACGTCCCCACGCACCACGGCTCCCGCGCCGGTGGCCGCCCGCTGCCCGATATGGGCAGGCGCAACGATCATCGTGTCAGACCCGATGTAGGCGTCGTCGTCGATCACGGTCTTGTGCTTGTCCTTGCCGTCCCAGTTGCAAGTGATCGTGCCGGCACCGATGTTGACGCGCCGGCCGATCTCTGCATCACCCAGATAGGTGAGGTGGGGGACCTTGCTCTCTTCGCCGATCGTCGTCGCCTTTGTTTCGACGAAGGTCCCGATCTTGGCGCCTCGCTCGAGGTTCGTTCCCGGACGCAATGACGCGAAGGGGCCCACCGAAGCCTCGCGCCCGATTGACGATTCGCGCACGACCGAGTAGGTCACTTGCGCTTCGACCCCGACGTGAGAGTCGATGACGCGCGCATGCGGACCCACCTCTGCGCGTTCGGCGATGACCGTGTCGCCTTCGAGGAAGGTGAACGGGAAGATGACTGCATCGCGTCCGATCGTGACTGAGGCATCGATGTACGTGGTCGTCGGATCGATGACAGTTACCCCTTCGTCCATCCACAATTCGCAGGCTCGGCGACGCAACATCTCGCCCACGCGTGCGAGGTGGGTACGGGAGTTGACGCCGAGCACCTCCTGCGGATGCGTCCGGTAACCGATGACGACATCGCCGGCGGAGGTGAGCACCTCGATCGTGTCGGTCAGGTAGTACTCCTTCTGCGCGTTCTCCGCATCCACCTTGTCGAGGGCCTCGCGGAGCCTGGCGACGTCGAACAGGTAAACACCGGAGTTGATCTCGTCCACGGTTCGCTCGACGTAGCTCGCGTCTTGTTCCTCGACGATCTTCAACACGGCCTCGGTGGCCGTCCGAATAACTCGTCCGTATCCGGTGGGGTCCGAGATCCGCGCCGTGAGAACGGTCGCGGATGCTCTCCCGTTTTCGTGGACGTGAAGAAGGGCCTCGATCGTGTCGGGCTGGATGAGCGGCGCATCACCGGGCAAGACCAAGACCGTCCCCGAGTCGGCGCCGATCGCATCCAGACCTATGCGAACTGCATCGCCCGTTCCCTTCGGCGGGTCCTGCACCGCGTACGTGAGCCCGTTCCCGTAACCCGATCTCTCGATCGCGCCGGCGATCTCGTCCTTGCGATTAGAGGTAACGACGACCTTGGGATCGATCGGAAGCGATCCCAGCGCGGCCAGCACGTGGCAGACGAGCGGACGGCCCGCTGCGACGTGGAGCACCTTCGGGAGATCCGACTTCATGCCGCGTCCCGCCGCCGGCGGCCAGGACGATGGCTTGGGCTTTCATCTTTGCTTCGTTTCCAAACTGCGCTCCTTCGGTGTCGCTGCCCCGCTAGGACTCGAACCTAGACTTTAGGTACCAAAAACCCACGGGCTGCCACTTACCCCACGGGGCAAAAAACGCCGGCGCCGAGCCTAGAACGTCTCGACGCATGTGGGGGCCGAGCGGACCACCTCCACGCGGTGGAATCCATCCTTCACGGTATCTGCGATCCGCCGGGCGTGGGCCTGGTTCTCGGCAAGCCCGAAGATCGTCGGTCCCGAACCGCTGACGGCCGCGGTGGCCGCCCCCGCTTGCGCCATCGACTCCAGCTTCTCCTCCAACTCCGGACGCAGCGAGCAAGCGGCGGCCTGGAGATCGTTGTGCACGGCGGCCGCGATCCCTCCTGGGTCACCCTGCGCGAGGGCGTCCAGAAGTCCGGATGCATCCGGACCCGACCCCCGCCCAAGCCGATCCCAGGCTTCGTAGACGTCCCTGGTCGCAAGCGGCTCGCGCGAGATGCCGAGCACGAACCAGAGCGTTCCGTCGAAGGCCAGGGAGCGGATCTGCTCGCCGCGCCCCGTCGCCTGAGCCGTCCCGCCCGACACGCAGAACGGCACGTCACTGCCCAGCTCCGCCCCGAGGCGACGCATGGTTGCGTCGTCCCATCCCAGATCGTAGAGCTCGGCTAGAGCGCGGAGTGTGCCGGCTGCGTTCGCGCTACCCCCGCCGAGACCAGCGCCGACCGGGATGCGCTTGACGACCTCGATGGTGACCCGACGTGCGCCCTCCGGCGCGAGCTGCGCGGCGCGCCATACGAGGTTGTCCTCTAGGGACGGCCGCTCGAACTCGTTACCGTCGACGACTCTCATCTCCACCGAGAGTTCGTCTCCGGCGGTGACGACGAGCTCGTCGGCGAGCCTCACGCTTTGCAAGATGGTTTCGACGTCGTGGAACCCATCCGGTCTTCGGCCCAGCACCCTGAGAAAGAGGTTGACCTTGGCGTTGGTTCGCAATGCAAGAGTCACGCCGACGCTCGAGTCAGCGCGATGAAGTCCTCGAGGGCCAGCTCCTCGGCGCGAGCGCTGGGCTCGACCCCTGCTCGTTCGCAGAGGGCCTGGCCGACCGTGTTCCTCACGGTCTTCCGCCGTTGCGAGAAGGCCGCTTTCACGATCGTCTTGAAGGCCGGGTAATCGGCGGAGTCCAACGGCGGTGCCTGGTGCCTCTGCACCGAGACGACCACCGAGTCCACGTTCGGCACCGGGAAGAACGCCTGCCTCGACACGTTCGCCTCGATGCGTGCGGTGCCGTGCGCGGCAACGAGAACGCTCGTCTGTCCGTAGATCTTGGAACCGCTGCCGGCGGCCAGCCGCTCGCCGACTTCGCGTTGGGTCATCACCGTGAGGTTCGAGATCGAGGGAGCATCCTCGAGGGCCTTGATGACGACGGAGGCCGCGACGTTGTAGGGGAGGTTGCTCACCATCCGGTCGGCCGAGAAGGATCCAACGTCCATCTCCAGCACGTCGCCCACGAGCACTCGAACGTTGGCCACGTGACCGACCGTCTCGTTCAGCACCGGCTCGAGCGAGGGGTCGATCTCGATCGCCGTCACTTCGCGCGCTGCCGCGGCCAACGCAAGCGTCAGCGAGCCCGCTCCGGCCCCGATCTCGAGAACCCGATCCGTAGGCTGGGTCCCCGACAGCTTCACGACCTTGCGGATCGTGTTGGGATCGATCACGAAGTTCTGCCCGAGGTCGCGCCGCAACCAGACGCCATGGTGCTTGAGGAGCTCGCGCACGCGCGGCCCCCAACAGGGCCGGTTCCTGATTCACCTCAGCGCGAACAGGCGGCGGGCGTTGGCAGTCGTGAGCTCGCCCACGGCCTCCATAGTTAGGCCGCGCGCCGATGCCACCGCTCGAGCAACATCGACGACATAGGACGGTTCGTTGGGCCGGCCGCGGTGCGGCTCGGGCGCCAAGTAGGGCGAATCCGTCTCGACGAGCAAGCGGTCGCCGGGCACCAGTGGGATCAGGGCCCGCAGGTCGTCGGACTTCTTGAACGAGACGTTGCCGGCGAACGAGATGAACGCGCCCTGCTCGACCGCTCGGGCCAGGTCCTCCGGATCGCCGGACCAGCAATGGAAGACGAACCTCAGCGGAGGTCCAACCTTCCCGAGAACGTCGAGAGCGGCTTCGATCGACGAGCGTGTGTGGATGACCAACGCCTTGTCGTGGGCCTTGGCGAGCTCGATGTGAGCCTCGAAGGCCTCATGTTGCTTGGCCGGAGGAGCATCGTCTCGATAGAAATCGAGTCCGCTCTCCCCGATCGCTACGACCCCATCGCCGCGGGCAAGCTCGTCGATCCGAGTTGCCACATCGTCGTTCCACTCTGTGGCCGAGTTCGGATGGACCCCGACGCCGGCCCACACGCCGTCTATCCCGGCGAGTTGGACGCACCGCTCGCTCGAAGCCACGTCGGTGCCCGCGGTCATCATTTCCGCCACGCCTACGGCGAGCGCCCGCTCGACTATGGCGTCGACGGACTCGGATTCCTCACAGATCTGCAGATGGCAATGGGAGTCGAACCACACGGGACTAGATCTCGAGGCGCGGGAACAGTGGAGCTCCGACGGTGACCCGAGCTCCGGCCTCCAGCACTCCCCATCCGCCGTCCTCGGCCAGAGAGCGGCCTTCCAAACCAGCGTCGATCCCCAAGCGAGCCCACATCTCCTTGGCCGAGCCGGGGATGATCGGCGACGTGATGAGCGCGATGAGTCGCAGGGCTTCGGCCAGGTTGTAGAGCACGACCTCCAGCCGGCGCTTGTTGCCCTCGTCCTTGGCGAGCTTCCACGGAGCCACCTCTTCGACGTAGGCATTGGAGCGGCGCACGAAACCCCATGCTCCCTCGAGGGCCTCGCGCAGTGCATAGGTCTCCATCGCATCGGTCATCTTGCGCTCGGCCTCGTGGAACGACTCCCGCAACGAGCGATCGACGTCCTGGATCTCCGCCTCGGTCGGCGGCTCGGGAATGACACCGTCCAGGTAGCGCGTGATCATGCTCAGCACGCGCGACGCGAGGTTTCCGAGGTCGTTAGCCAGATCGGCGTTGTAGCGCGCGACCATGCTCTCCCATGAGAACTCTCCGTCGAGGCCGAAGCTGAGCTCGCGCATGAAGTAGTAGCGATAGCCGTCGGTTCCGAAGGTGGCGGTCAGGTCCTTCGGCGAGATCCCCGTCGCGCGCGACTTCGACATCTTCTCGCCGCCCACCGTGAGGAAGCCATGCGCATAGACCGTCTTCGGAACTGGGAGTTCGAGCGCCATGAGCATCGCCGGCCAGATCACGGAATGGAACCAGAGGATGTCCTTGCCCACTAGGTGCACGTCGGCGGGCCAGATCTCCTTAAACCTGGACTCGTCGCTTCCGTATCCGATGGCGGTGATGTAGTTGAGGAGCGCGTCGATCCACACATAGATGACGTGCTTGGAATCCCAGGGCACCGGCACGCCCCACTCGAAGCTCACCCGCGACATCGACAGATCGTCCAGTCCCTGACGGAGCTTGCCGAGGATCTCGTTACGCCGTGACTCGGGCATGATCGCTCCGTCCACGTTCTCGTACCGTTCGATCAGTGCCTCGCGGTACTTGGAGAGCCGGAAGAAGTAGTTGTCCTCCTTGACCACCTCGGGCGCGGTCCCGTGCAGGGGGCACAGCCCATCGACGATCTGATCCGGCTGCTTGAACTCCTCGCATCCCACGCAGTAGAGGGCCTCGTAGGTATCGAGGTAGATCTCGCCCCGATCGTGGAGGTCCTGGGCGAAGGCGGCGACGGCCTTCTCGTGGCGCTCCTCGGTCGTGCGGATGAAGTCGTCGTTGCTGATATCCAGCATCTTCCACACCTCGGTGAACGCCGGGATCATCGAGTCCGCGTACTCCTTGGGCTTCATCCCCGCGGCCTCGGCGGAGCGCTCGGCCTTCTGCCCGTGCTCGTCCGTGCCGGTGAGGAAATGGACCCGCCGGCCCTGGAGCCTGCGGAAGCGACAGATGAAGTCGGCGGCCACCTGCGTGTACCCGGTGCCGATATGAGGGGCGGCATTGATGTAATAGATGGGGGTCGTGAGGTAGAACGTGTGTTCGCTCATGTCCGCCTTCCCGGGGGTCGCAGCCCCGCCCATAGGCCCGGTTCCTCCGGAAAAAGGGTGATTGACTGCGGCCAACTAAGCGGATAGATTTACAGAACTTACCAGTTTCAGAGGGAGCAAAATGAAGTCTACCGGCGTGGTACGGAAGATCGACGAGCTGGGTCGGATCGTGCTCCCTTCGGAGCTCCGCAGGGTCTTCGGGATCCGTGAAGGCGACGAGCTAGAGATCAGCGTGGACGGCGATCGGGTCATCCTTCAGAAGCGCCAGGACGTATGCGTCTTCTGTTCCGCCGAGAACCCCAACGTCGAGTACAAGGGCCGGAAGGTCTGCGACAACTGCGCCGGCGAGCTCGGACAAACCTCGGACGTACGCCTGGAGGTCAGGCTGCCCGAGGACGTCCCGGCCAAGGGCTAGTCCCCCTCGTTCGTTTCCAGCAACGCATCGAACACCTTTCGGCGCGCCACGCCCGCTTCTCTGGCCGTTTCGCTGAGAGCTTCCTTGCGCTCGATGCCGGACGACATCAGCGCCCGCGCCCGGGCGGCTAGCTCGCCGGCATCCGGCTCCGGGCGGTGGTCGCCGACGGCCCCTGAGACCACCAGCACGATCTCTCCCTTTGGAGGGTCCTCGCGAACGCCCGCCAGCAGCTCGTCGAGGGGGCCGCGCCGCACCTCCTCGAACATCTTGGTCAACTCCCGCACGAGGGCCGCGTTGCGGGGGCCGAACACCTCGACCAAGTCGGCGAGTGCCTCTTCCACTCGGTGCGGCGACTCGTAGAAGACCAGGGTCCGCGGCTCATCCCGCAGAGCCTCCAGATGTCTCTTGCGTTCGCCGCCCCGACGCGGAAGGAAGCCTTCGAACACGAATCGTCCGGGCGGAAGTCCCGACACCACGAGTGCGGACAGGGCTGCGTTGGGACCGGGCACGATCGAGACATCGATCCCTTCGGCGGCACATGCTCGAACCAGCCTGTAGCCGGGATCCGATAGCCCCGGGGTACCCGCGTCGGACGCGAGGGCGATCGTGTCTCCTCGGCGCAGGCGCGCCAGCAGATCCTCTGTCTTCCTGCGCTCGGTCGCGTCGTTGAACACGATCAGGTCGCGGGCTACGACCCCGAAGTGCGTCAGCAACTTGCGCGTGCGTCTCGTGTCCTCGCACGCGATCGCGTCGGCCTCGCCGAGGATCCTCACAGCTCGCTGCGACATGTCTTCGAGGTTGCCGATGGGCGTCGCCACCAGAACGAGACGGCCGCTCACGAGGGCCACCACGGTTGTAAGGGCACGGCCGGAGATTAAGCGGTTCGCCACTTATGCTCCCCCCTCGTGAGCGACAAGGAGCACGAGGAGGTCGAGGCTCCAACGGGGTCCATGGCGTCGCGCCTGCAGGCGGCCGCCTGGACCCGGGCCGACACGATCGCCCTAATCGCGATCACGCTCGTTGGGGGGTTGCTCCGCCTCATCCGGTTGGCGGACCCCGACGACCTCATCTTCGACGAGACCTACTACGCCAAGGATTCCTGTTTCTATCTCTACGGGCAATCCGGTGCCGATCTCTGCGAAACCGATTACGAGATCACTTACGTCCATCCGCCGCTGGCCAAATGGGTGATCGCGATCGGCATCAGGCTCTTCGGCTTCGATTCGTTCGGGTGGCGCTTCCTGCCCTTCATCGCCGGCACGATCACCGTCGCGCTCGTCTACCTATTGGCTCGCAAGATCTTCCGTTCCACGGTCGCCGCCTGCATCGCCTCGGGCCTGTTGGCATTCGATTTCATGCATTTCGTCCAATCCCGCACGTCGATGCTCGACATCTTCGTTCCGCTGTTCGGAGTGGCGGCCGTTCTGTTCGTGGTCTACGACCGCGACCGGATGATCCGCCACGCCGAGGAGGCGGGAGCGGAGGAGGAAGAGGGAGAAGAGGAGCAAGAGGAGGAGCCACACGGCCTGCTCGACAGGCCTTGGCGGATCGCGGCCGGAGCGGCCGCGGGGGCCGCGGTCGCCTCCAAGTGGTCCGGGATCCTTGTCCTGTTCATGGTCGTTGCGCTGACCATCACGTGGGAGATCGTGTCGAGAAGGCGCGACGGCCCGGGCAGGGCGTTCGTCCGCTTCCTGCGGGAGGAAGCGGTCACGATCCTCGTGTGGATGGCCGCTCTACCGATGGTCATCTACGTCGCGATGTACGTCGGCCGCGTCGACGGGGAGCTTCTGGCGCTCCCATGGTCGGACGGGTCCTGGTTCCGCGCGGTGTGGAACCAACAGTTCGAGATGCTGCACTTCCACGCGCGCCTGAGCTCGCACCACACCTACGAATCGCCACCATGGTCGTGGATCCTCGTAAAAAGACCCGTCTCGTTCGCCTACTGCGGGGACGTGAACTGCGACCCGCCCATCGCCGCTAACAACGTCAAGGAGATCTTCACTACCGGCAACCCCTTCGTGTGGTGGTCATCGATCCTGGCGTTCGGCTACATGGGTTATCGCTGGTTCGTCGACCGGGATTGGCGAGGCCCCGAAGGCGTGATCCTCGCCGGCATCCTGTTCACGTATGGGACATGGCTGGCGCTGGGCGTGTTCTCGGCGCGGGCCGCGGTGTTCATCTTCTACCTGCTCCCGGCCGTGCCGTTCATCTGCCTGGCGATCGCATACATAGCAACGAAGATCGGCGAATCGTGGGAAGCACGGGCCGCGATCGGGTTGTTCATCGTCGGAACCCTTGGAACCTTCGTCTTCTATTACCCGCTGCTGGCCAACGTCGCGATCCCACAGCCCTCCTGGCAATCGCGCATCTGGATCTTCGACAACTGCGACAAGCCACCCGTTGAACAAGTGACGTCGCTTTCCACGCTCACGACGAACGGCGAAGAGGTCGTGTCTACGAACATCACGTCAACGGATGAGAGCATCCCGCCCTCGGGCTGGTGCTGGATCTAGGGGCCCTGGGCTCCCCTAGGGAGTCGCCGCGTTATCCACTACCTCGACGAGCTCAAGCTCGAATATCAAAGTTGAGTTGGGCGGGATAAGGGGAGGGTCGCCCGGGTTCTGACCGGGCACTCCGGCTTCTCCGTAAGCGAGCTCGGGGGGGATCGTGATCTTGCGCTTGCCTCCGACCTTCATCCCGATGAGCCCCTCCTCGAAGCCGGGGACGACCATCCCCGCGCCGAGGTCGACGGGCAAGGGATTACGGCCCGCGGAGGAGTCGAACTCGGTGCCGTCCTCGAGCGAGCCGGTGTAGTGGACGAGGATGCTCACGCCCGTGACCGCTTCGGCCCCGTCGCCGCACTCGATCTCTTCGATGATCACTCCGGTAGAAGTCTCCTCGGGCTCCGTGGGACATCCCGAACCGGCATCGGCTCCTTCGTCTTCCTCCTCTGTGGAGGCGGTGTCCGAGTCCTCTGTTTCGGAGCCTTCGTCGTCTCCGCACGCGGCAACCATCGCGGCCACGAGTAGCAAGATGACGAGCAATCTCTTCACTTTTCCTCCTCCGCCGAGCGAACTGCGTCGCCTACCTTGATCACTCCTTCGTTCAGGATCTGGGCGCGGAGCCCGCCGCGGTGTACCAGACCCGGCTTGATCGGTTTGCCCGTCAAGCGTTCGAGATGCCCGCACGGTTCGGCCAGCTTCACACCCTTCACCTTGATCCCACCGATCGCGAACTCGACGCCGACAAGGTGGCTGAGCGGCACTCCTTTAGTGGTGATGTTCCGCCGAGTCTGACCGGGCTCGATCTCGATCTCGTAATCGCGCTCGAGCGCCGCGATCGACTCGCTCTCCACCAATGTCAGTTCGCGGCCGGGATCGGCCTTCTTGGAGAACGTCCCTTCGCCGACGAAATACCGATCGCCTTCGAGTCCCCGCCCCGGGACGGCGTGGACCTCATCGACGGGGAGCATCTCGTCCCCCGCCTCAGGAGCGATGTAGATGCCGATGACCTCACCTTCGAACATGCGAGGCAGTATCACTCACAACTCCCGAACGGCGAACCCACGAACTCGGGGACCTGCCCGAGTTCGACGGCCGGGACACGGTCACGAGACACCCCATCGGGCGACATCGCGGGGCCGGTGAGCTCGTAGAAGCGCCGGACGACCCGGTAGACCTCCGGGTCATGGGCGGGAATCGCCTGCGAGACGACGATGCGCCCGGGCTCGACACAATCGACGGCCTCGACGTGCCCGACACTGCCACCAGAGGGGAAAAGGCCGTCGGCCTCTCCCGTCCAACGTTCGGGACCTTCTGGATGGGCGGTGATTCGAGCAGGCGGACCATCGGAGAACGTGAGGACCGAGACGAACTGTGTTGATGCGCCGGCGGCCTCGTTCACGACGATCTCGGCTCCCTCGGCCCCGTTGACCTCGGCCGCGAACGCAAGCGAGGGCTCGGACAACCCACCGGCCTGGTCCATGCCCCAAACGGGTACGGAAACTATTCCTTCGGAACCCCGAACGACGACGAAGGCTCTGCATCCCTGCTCGCCGGCGAGATCGAGGTGGAGCGAGGCCTCGTCAAGCTCGCCGTCACCGTCGAAATCCGCATCGAGGGTGCCACCCACCTGCTGGGCATCCGCCGCCGCGCTTTCGTTGGGGCAGGCCTGGGCCTCGATCGGACCTTCGACCGTTGGGGTAATGGTCGGCGCCGCCTCTTCAGTGGACGCGTCGCAGGCCGACGCGAGAGCAAGCAATCCAACGGCCCCCATGGTCAGAAGTCGCCTCATGGAGCAAGTGTCGTGCAAGATGGCAGTCATGCGACGGACTGTTGCGGTGGTGGCGCTCATTCTGTTGATCGCCGGCTGTTCCTCGGGACCCGGCACGTCGGCGACCCAGGCCGAAGCGACTCCCAGCCCGACCAAGCAACCCGAGCCCGAGCCGACCGAGACCTCCGGACCGCAGGATCCGGCCCCAAGGCCGAGGGCTCCGCTGCCGAAGCGACCGGCGGTGTTCGCCGACGAGCTCGAGAGGATCCGAGCCGAGCTCCTGCGTGACATCGCGGAGTGGCGCGAGCTGGGCGCACCGGCGAACAAGCGCGACGCCAGGCACGTCACTCTCGAGGCTCTGTACGAACAGCGGCTGATCCGGCACCTCGTGAAGAAGCCGAAACGAGCGGATCACATCCTCGGTCGTTTGGAAGGTCGCTTCGCTCGCCGCACCCGCGCCCTTGTCGACGCGGGCGCAGGCCTACGCGCGCTGGCGAGCCCGATCAAACCGCCGGTGCGCATGAAGACCCATCGGCCGACCCCGACGAAGCCGCTGCTTCGCTTCTACGCCAAGGCCGAAAAGAAGTTCGGCATCCCGTGGGAGAATCTCGCCGCGACGAATTTCGTCGAGACGAAGTTCGCGCGGCTCCTTGGGCCGAGCTCGGCGGGCGCTCTTGGTCCCATGCAGTTCATCCCTTCGACATGGGATCAGTACGGTCGTGGGGACATCATGGACCCACACGACTCGATCATGGCCGCGGGTCGTTACATGGAAGCCTCGGGGGGCCGGACAGACATCCGCCGCGCGCTCTATGCCTACAACCACAGCGACGCGTACGTGGACGCGGTCGTCACCTACGCGAAGGCGATCCGCAACAACGACGACAACTTCTACGCCTTCTACTACTGGCAGGTCTTCGTGATCACGACCAAGGGCGACATGCAGATAACCGGCCCCGGCCGAGACCGAGACCGCCGCTAACAGCGCTGCTGCGTGTCGCGGCCTGGGCCGCCGCGGCAGGTGTCGCTCGACCGGCCTCCGTCGAGGGAATCGTCGCCGAGGCCTCCGTCGAGGAGGTCGGCGCCCTGTGCTCCGGACAGTGCGTCGGGGCCCGGGCCTCCCATGAGCGAATCGTCGCCGCGGCCCCCGAAGAGCGAGACGCCGCCGGCGTAGCTGGGGTCGGCGGAGCGGGTCGAGTCGAAGGTTTCGATCGAGTCGTTGCCGTCGCCGCCCCGGACGATCACCTTCAGTCCTCGTGCGGCGGCGGTCGCATCGACGTACACCCGATCATCACCGTCGCCCGAGAAGACGATGACCTTCACGCTGCCGGAGCCGGGGGCCGACGTGATGTTGATCAGGTCCGCTCCCGCCCCCGCACGGATCCTGACGACGCGGCCCTTGCCCTCGGGCACTTGTACGGCGAGATCGATCGTGTCAGCTCCCCCGCCCGCGTCGATCAGCATCCCGTGAGCCGAGCCGCTGCCGGTCGTGGCTTCGATCTTGTCGTCACCTGCGCCGGTTACGACAGGACAGAAATCGATCCTGATCTCGTCGGCTCCCGTGGTTCCACAAGCGGCCGCGTCGGGGTCGCACCCGGGGATCGAATCGTCGTTCTTGACCTCGGGGGATGGCGGTGGCTCGGGCGGAGGCGGATCGTCCGGACAGTAGCCCCACGGACGCTCGCCCTTGATGTAGGTGCTCGCGTAGTCGTTCTCGTAATCGGCGTCGTAGCTCGCGGTCGAAACCCACGCGCTGTTCCAGATCTCCCACTCGGCGGTGCGCGTGACGGTGACCCTCACGGTGGCCGTCTGCGCCGGAGCGAGTGAGCCGAGCTCGCAATGAACCGCGCGCATCACGTAGTAGGGCCGCGATTCCGCCGGATAGACATGGTCGGACCCATCCTTGTCGTAGCTGCACATGTCCGAGTCATCGGCGGCCGTCACGCTTACGAGATCCACGCCGGCCGGGACGGGATCGTCGAGCGTCACCGCGGTCGCCGTCTGCGGCCCGTTGTTCCGAACCGTCAGCACGTAGTCGAACTCAGTCCCGACGTCGGGGTTGGGTGGAGCTTCTTTGGTCAGGGAGACGTCGGCGGGGTTGCTCTCATCCGGCCTGATCTCGAGCTCGGTGTAGTTGTTCTCGTAGTTCGGGTCGTAGTTGCGGCCGTATGCGTGGGCGCTGCCCCAGATCGCGCGTGCCTTTGCTCTCTCGACCGTGATCGTTACGAGGGCCTCTTCCGAACCACCGACTGCGCCGAGGTTGCAGTTGACGCCGCCCCATCCGTAATTCGGATAGGCATAGCCCGGCGCCTCGTCACGTTCCGGCGGAGCCGTACCGCTCGAGGAAGGCCCGGCCGATTCCATCATGGGCGGCGGACCCTTGACTGGATAGGCCTCGTAGGTGCAAGAGTCGGCGGGATCGGACGAGGTCGCCGACACGAACCTCAGCTCCGCCGTGAGCGGAACGCTCAACCACACGTCTTCAGTGCTTGCCGGTCCGTCGTTGCGCACACGAGCCCGCAACGCGAACGTTTCGCCGACGAGGGGAGTTCGGTCCGGCCCTTGGAGCCTCGTCGATATATCTGACGTCACCGAAGGATCGGCGGCGAGCTGCGCCTGCGCGTAATCGTTCTCTTGGTTCTCGTCGAAGTTGCCCTGCGCGGAGATGTACGCATAGTTGTAGATCTCCCACGGGCTCGTGCGTTCGACCGTCAAGCGGATGAGCGAGCTCTCGCCGGCCGTCAACGCTCCGATATCGCAGAGAACCTCACGGTATGTGTACGGCGGTGGGATCTCCCCGTCCGGCCCTGGCTCCGGGGCGAGAGGCTCGGGCTCAGGCTTGCCGGACTCGCTGAGTGCGCACTTGTCACTTCGGTCGCTCGAGGACACGGACACGAACTCGACACCCTCGGGCAGGGGGTTGGTCACCGTCACCGAGCGCGCGGTCGAAGGTCCGAAGTTCGCAACCGTTAGCTCGAAGTCGAACACTTGTCCCATGGCGACGGACTTGGGCGCCGTCATCGACAGACGCGACATCGACCGGGTTGGACCGATCGGGGCCGAGATGCTCTTCGGCGTAGTCGTTGTCGGGGTTGGGGTCGTAGTTCGAGACGGAGACGAACGCGCTGTTGTAGACGTCCCACGGCGTCTGTCGCTGCACGGTGATCACGACCCGGCCGGTCCCGCCGTCGGGAATGGTTGGGAACGAGCAGACGACGGAGCGCGGCTCGTAATAAGGCCGGGGCCCCGAAGGTTCGCCTCCCTCGCTGTACTTGCAGACGGTGGAGCTGTCGCCGCCCACCACAGAAACGAACTCGACGCCCTCGGGCAGATAGTCCGTCACGACCACGTTCTCTGCCAGAGACGGCCCGCCGTTCGTCGCGGTGAGGACGTAGTCGAACGTTTCGCCGACCGCGACCCGCGCGGGGCGGTCTTGATCAAGGCGAGATCGGCCGGCTTGGTATCGTCGGGCCCCAGGACGAGCTCGGCGTAGTTGTTCTCGTAGAGCGAGTCCGGGTTCTGCGAATAGATGGAAGCGCTGCCGTACGACTCGCGCGCCTTCGTGCGCTCGAAGACCATGGAGATCGTCGTCGCGGAGCCAACCGGCATCGAACCGAGAGCGCATTCGATCTGTCCGGAGGCCTTGATCGGGGCCTCGTCGCGGCCTTCATCGGGCGGTTGGGTCCCCCCTGGCGACCCCGACGAACCCGAACCATCTTGGGCATAGGGCCCGGGATAGGGATAGTCGTTCACGACGCACTTGTCGGTGGAGTCCGAGGAGGTCGCCGAGACGAACGTCAGCCCGTCGCCCTGATAGACCCCAAGGAGGCCACCTTCAGCCACATTGGGGCCGTTGTTGCCCACCGCGAAGGAGTACTCGACGCGTTCCCCCACGAGCGGGGTCCGGGCGGGGCCCGTCGCCTTCAGGTAGAGGTCGGCCTCGTCGGGCGAGTGGGTCGGACCCGGCTCCGGCTCGGGCTTCGGCTGCGCCGAAGCCGAGGGGACGAGGGCCAGCAGGAGACCGGCGACCAGGAGGGCCGCGAGGCGTCGAGGGACTCGGATGTCATGGGACATGGATAGTCCTTGGTATCGGAACGACCGCCCGTTCAGCTTAGTGCCGGGCCTCCCTTAAGAGAACGCCCCTTAGAGGGTTAAGTCGCGACCTATTGGTGGAAGCCCAGGGTCTTACCTAGCTTGTTGCCGCCCTGCTTCCAGACCACCTTGTAGTCGCCGGGGCCCCCGTCGGGGAACTCCTCGACCCAGTTGACGGCGTCTCCGAAGACCTTTCCGGACTTCTCGATATTGAATTTCTCGCATGTCTTCTCGGCTTCGGGAGGAGTCACGCAGAGCTTGTACTCGTCGAAGTACTTAGCCGCGAGCGAGATCCTGAGGATGCGCTCGCCGTCCTCCTTCTTGGCGCTGATACACACATCACCCGATTCCGAGCAGTACTGCTTGGGCATGTGATGCGCCGCCGCCGGCGCCGAAGTCAGAAGTAGTCCAACGCAGATGGCAGTAGCGATTGATCTCACCTTTTCTCCTCCTGGTTGACGGTGCTGTAATTAGAGCCTGACTTCCGCGATCGGCTCCGGTTTGCTTACGAAGAAACCTTGGGCGTAGTCGACTCCGAGGTCATGGACCAGTTCGAGAGTCTCCGAATCGCCTACGAACTCGGCGATCGTCTTCAGGTCCAGGCTGTGTGCGACATCGACCATGGCTTTAACCATGTGTTGGTCGGTCTCGCTTCTCGGAAGGTTGGTGATGAAGTCGCCGTCGATCTTGAGATAGGTGATCGGGAGGTACTTGAGGTAGTAGAAGGTTCCGAAGCCGGCGCCGAAATCGTCGAGGGCCAGCCCGCATCCCATCTCCGTCAGGCGAGTTGCGAGCTTGCGCGCCTCGTCCATGTTCGCGATCGCGGCCGTCTCGGTGATCTCGAAGACCAGCTTGCCGGCTGGAACCCCGCCTACCTCGAGCTCCTTCTCGATCAATCCGGGCAGCTCCGGATCGGCGAACGAATGCCCTGAGAGATTGAGGTGCACGAGCGTTTCCAGCCCTCGTCCCTGAGCGAGCAGCTCGGCAATGAAGCGGATCGCCGCGATGGCCACCCAGCGATCGATCTGTTGGATCAGTCCGAACCGTTCGGCCGAGGGCAGGAACGCTCCCGGCGGGATGATCTCGCCATCGTCCCCGCGCATGCGAAGCAGCACCTCGACCTGTGCCTCGCGCCTGTCGACGAGGTCGAGGATCGTCTGCCCGTAAAGAAGGAACAGGTCCTCGTTCAGAGCCCGGCGGATGCGGTCGGTCCAGGTCATCGCGTCCAACGGGCCGCCCGCGGTGTCCGCTTCTGGAGAGAACATCATCCATCGGTCGCGTCCCGATTCCTTCGCCCGATACATCGTGATGTCGGCTCTCACGAGCCACTCCCAGGCGGTCAGCTCGGGCTGGTCCAGAAGCGCGATGCCGATGCTCACGGTGACCCGCATCTTTCGTTCGCCCGCCTCGAGTGTGTGCTGCTGGATGATCTTCACAAGGTCGTTCGCAACGATCTCGGCTTGTTCGGCATCCGCTTGGGGCAGAAGGATCGCGAACTCGTCCCCTCCGAGGCGTGCCACGACATCCGTCTCGCGCAATCGAGCGCGCAGCAACCCCGCGATGCTTCGGATCAACCCATCACCCGCGTGGTGCCCGAGCGTGTCGTTGACGTACTTGAAGCCGTCGAGGTCGAGCATCAGAACCGCCCCCGACAAACCGTAGCGACGGCCATCGGCGACCTGCCGCTCGAGTTCGACCTCGAAGCGCCTTCGATTGAGGAGATCGGTCAATGGATCGTGATCGGCGAGATAGCGCAGCTGGGCTTCGAACCGCTTGCGCTCCGTCTCGTCGTTGAACGTGAGCACCGCTCCCGTGACGGTATTGCTCTCACGCATCGGGGTCCAGATGAACTTCACAGGGAAGCTCGATCCGTCGCTGCGATAAAAGACATCTTCTCCGGTGCGTTGTCGCAACTCCCCCGGCGGAAGATGAAGTGCGCAGACATCGGCGGCGTGGCCCGCCGCCCCGGCCTGAACGTGTACGACGTCATGGAGGAGTTGGCCGAGCAGCTCGTCCGAAGTGCGACCGAGCATCCGGGCTGCCGCAGGGTTCACGAAGGTCGTGCGCCCTTCAGGATCCATGCCGTAGATCCCCTCTCCGGCCGAAGCGAGAAGAACCTCCATGCGATGGCGTTCGGCATATAGCTCGCGCGTAGCCTTCTCGGAGATCTGTTCCGCTTCGCGTCGCGCTAGGCGCTCCCGCTGGAGGCGACGTTCGAGTCTGTGCTCCGGCCGGTCGGCTCTGATCTTTCCCGACGGTTCGGTCTTGCTCATAGAGGGCTGAAGCCGATCTCGAGCACGCACTTCTCGTCTCCGCGCTTCATGCATCGCGATTGGCTGATGGAGACGCTCTCGTTGAAGTGCGCCGCGGCGCCCTCGAGCAATCCCTCCGCGAACGAGCACAACTTGCGCGGCGATTGATAGCCCATGATCAGCACTTCGTCCGAGGTGGTGTCGAAGTCAAACTCCGGCACGTCCACTCCAGGGTAGAGCTTGCGGACCTCAGGATGGATGATCTCGTTCAGCGTCAACACGAACGAGCGAGTGTTCGTGTGGGGCGCGAAGAACTGTGGATAGGTCCTGGCCAGCAACGGCAAGGCGTTGGCCCCGAACCAGCGCACGACGGTGTCGGGCGGTAGGTCGAGCGAGTCGGAAGCGGCGCCGACCAACTTGAGGAGATCCTCGTCGGGATAGCTGCCCAGCGACGTATACGCGCCCTCGAGCCCGGCGGTGTCGAGCAGCGCATCCCAGGTGTCCTCGCCGTGGTCACGCGCCACGATCTCCTCGAGGAGGTTGAACACCACGCCCTTCATTACGACCACTCTGTCTGAATAGCCGACAGGGCGCAATCCGCTGAGCGAGTTTCCCGGCGATAAGAGAGCTAATTACCCCCGAACATCGAGTCGAACTCGGAGAACAGGCTGAGGCCGCCGGACTGGCGGGCGATCGCTCCGATGTCTTCGCGGGTGTTGGGCGGGCCCTGAACGCAGGCATTGACGCAGCCGTCGGCATAGCCGACGAGCACGCGTCCGAACTCATCGAGCTGCGCGTCCATGAAGTCGAGCAAGTTGCGCTGCGCCGACGGGCAACCTCCGGCGTTGCCCCACCACACACAGCCCCGTTGTACGGGATCGGTGGGGGTCACGTCGACCGTGGTCCAGGTCTGGCCGCGGTCGTAGGTCGTCGCGACGTAGAGATGCCATGCACCCGCATAGTTCTGATCCTCGTAGAGGAACTGCGACTCGGTGCGATCCGTGGTTCCGATGAAAGCTACGGCTGCCCGGTCCCCGTCGCCCGCGACCACTGCCGGGAAAACACCGTACGCAACACCGAGTTCCGCACCGACGTCGACCTGCTCGGACCACGTCTCACCCTTATCGGTTGAGACCGCCACCTTTATCGGACCGGTCTTGTCCTCGTAAGCGAAGTAGACGGTGTTGTCTGTTGCGATGCCGACCGAGGGGTCGCTCTTGAAGCCGTTGTACTCGGCCCCCGGAAGCGTGCGCGCTTCCCACGTCATGCCGTCGTCCTCGCTCACGACTACGGCCTGAAGGTCCTCGTCGCCCACATGGCAGTTGAAGTTGGGCAGATAGGCCGTGCCGTCGGGACCGACCTTGATGTGGCCGTGAAGGCCCATACAGGAAGCGCCGGGGTCGCCGACGGCGCTGCCCACGCTGACTCCGCTGCCGATGTCGGTGTACGTGGGAACCCCCGCACCGTAGGTGATCCCACCGTCGGTGCTGAGCGCACAGTTGGCGAAGAATCCGCTCTGCCCGCAGTAGTACATCCCGCGGTCGTAGTCAGTGGCCTTGACGGGATGGGCGTCCGGGTCCGCATAGGCGCCGCCGCCGATCGTCTGGTGGTCATACGCACCGGGAGCCCCACAACCGGTCGAGGGGATCCAGGTCTCACCGTCATCGTCGGTCACGGCGGACAGGCTGCAGCCACCGCCCGGAACTAGCAAGGAACTGACGAGCTGAGAGACGGCGGTGCGGCCCGTAACTGGGTCGGTGAACAAGATCGGGTCCATGCTGAAGACCGCATTCGGCGCGGTGACGTCGGCCCAAGTTGCCGTTGCGGGACTGGTCGAGTCGTCGAAGCTCACCCGCAACGTCTCCGTATAGGCCTGGAACATCACGTTGCCGGTGGTCCAGTTGACCCCGATCGAGGGCTCCGCAGCATCCCTGCCGAGAGGCGCCGGGGCCACAAAATTGTCGAACGCTGGAGTCGACGAAGCCGCAACCTGCGCGGCGGGGATCGTCTCGCCCTGGATGCCTGCACGGAGCCGGGGGGAGACCTTGCCGCTGGGAGGAAGGTGGGGCCTCATGTTCCGGGTCAACCCCGGTCCGAGCTCCAAACGGGCGCTCGGCACGGGGCCGAGGACTCCGAGAAGTTGCGGCGCTGCAAGAACCGCAGCAACGAATACGGCCAATGAAACGACGAGCCCTCGGGTCCGGACCACGCGAATCCCCCAGTCGATAGAGAGCGGTCTCCCAGGCTGGGAGATAAGTGAGGTTTCGCCGGTTCGTGAGCTTCCCCTGCTTTGCCGGGATGCGAGGGGAAAAGAGGGCTTTGCCCTCAGCATTTCAGGGCAACCGGGTTAGCACCGCTTCGTAGTTGCTCTGGACCCGGATCGGTCCGTTGGTGACGTCGGTTTGCACGTGCTCTCGAACAGCCATTACGTGCTTGCCCCAGAACCACGAGGTCGAGACCTGCTCTCCCTCCAGCGCGCCTGAGAAGACGATCCTCGTGCCGACCACCAATGCCCTGACCTTCGAGCCCCCGATCACGACGTCCTCGAAGCCCTTCGCTTGGATGCTCACCTCGGCCTTGGTGCCGGAGCCCTCCATCGTGAACCGGGCCGAGTCTCCCGGGCCGGCGCCGGTCGGGGCGATGAGCTCGGGCCTGTTCGGCTTCAGCTCGCGCACGTCGGTCAATCCGCCCTGGAAGGTGGCGGTGATCTTCACGTAAGTGAGATAGACGCCGTCCGGTCGGTACAGAAGGTGGGACTCGACGACGGTTCCGTTGCCTTCCGAGTCGCGGAGATCTTCGATCTGAGTCTGCTCTTCGCCTTGAGGGGCACGCGCCGCGAGCGTTGTCGTCTCGGGCATGTCGCGTTGGTTGCCGGACACGGTGGTCGTGCCGTCGGTCTCGAATGAGTGCGTGCCGTTTGGGATGGGCGATGCGGGCTTAGCTCCGCTGGTCGTGGAGCCCGACTTTGATGACGAGCCGCCGCCGCTAGACCCGTTCTTCGAAGAACTGTCCGTGCCTCCCGACGTCTGACTGCCTGGGTCGGAGCTCGAGCCGGGCTTCTTGCTCTTGTCTTTCGGAGGCTCCTTCGTCTTCGAGCCCTTCGCCGCCGAGCCGGAGCCAGATTCTTGTTCGGCATCTCCATCTTCGAGCGCGGCGAGGCCGCCGCCCTCGCTCGTCTGCTCGGAACTGTTACCGCCGCATGCCGGCGCGATCAGCGCCAGTACGACGAATAGGTAGCCGATCCGTTTCAACTTTCGACACCTCCCACGCTCGCTTCACTGATCCCGAACCTCTCGTGGACGCGCTTGAGGGCCGGGGGCGCCCACCAGTTGGCGGACCCCATCAATTTCATGAATGCGGGGACGAGCAGGGCGCGCACCAGAGTTGCGTCCATGATCACGGCGAGCGCGAGACCCAATCCGAAGAGCTTTATGAACGCGACGCCCGCACCGACCATCGCTATGAACACCACCGCAATCAGGGCCGCGGCGGCGGTGACGATCCGCCCGGTTCGCTCGAGTCCGATCGCAACCGAGGCATCGTTGTCGCCGGTTCGGTCGTACTCCTCCTTGATGCGCGATAGCAGGAACACTTCGTAGTCCATCGACAGACCGAACGCGATGCAGAACATCAGGATGATGTTCGAGAGGATCAGAGTTCCGGTAGGAGTGAAGTTGAGCGTCTCGGCGAAGTGCCCCTCCTGGAAGATCCACACCATCGCGCCGAATGTCGCGGTGAGGCTCAGCAGGTTCAGCACGAGCGCCTTGATAGGAACGAGCACGCTCCCGAACAACAAGAAGAGCGTGATGAATGTGAAGACGGCGATCAGCGAGAGAGCGAGTGGGATCCGCGATAGGACGACGTGCTTGCCGTCCACGAGAGCGGCAGAAGCGCCCGTCACTTGGATCGGGAACGGCGCTTCGGAGGCCCTGATGTCCCTCACCACATCTTCCGCCTCCGGCGACTGCGTCTCGATCGAAGGCGACAACACAACGGAGAAGAACGTCGCGTCGTCGGCGCCGAACCGCTGCTTCAGCACGTCCGACTCGAATAACAAAGCTCCGTCCACGTAGCTGCCGGTTGCTGCGTCGACCCGCGCGACCGGCTGCATCCGGGAAAGTCGCCTCGCATAGGCCTCCACCTGGACGCTCGAGTCCTGGACGTCGACACCGTCGGCCAGAACCGATAGAGCGAACGCTTCGTTGCCAACGAAGTCGGCCCGGATCTCGTCGGACACGATCCGTCCCGCCGCCCCCGGCGGCAGGACGCGGTCGTCGGGGAGCCCCACTTCTGCACGAAGGAACGGAGCCCCGAGGAGAAGCAGGATCAGAACACCGCCGGTCGCGATGGGGATGGGCCTGCGCATCACCAACGTGGCGATCTGGTGCCAGGCGCGGCCCTCGGCTTTCGCTCCCGTCGATCCTCGGATCGACAGCGAGTCGACCCGCGGGCCTAAAACCTTTAGGAGCGCGGGGAGTGTGACTATCGAGCCGGCAGCGGCCAGCGCGACCACGGGGATGCCTGCGTACGCGAAGGACCGCAAGAAGACGATAGGGAACAAGAGCAACGCCGACATCGACGCCGCGACCGCGATCGCGCTGAAGACGACGGTGCGGCCTGCCGTTTCAACGGTAGTGATAACCGAATCGTCGACGGTCCGGCCCTTGTGCATCTCTTCTCTAAAGCGAGACACGATGAAGAGGCTGTAGTCGATCCCGAGGCCGAGGCCCATCCCCGTCGTGAGGTTCAACGCGAAGATCGACACCTCGGTGAATGCTGCAACCACTCGCAGGATCAACAAGGTGCCGAGCACCGCAACGAGGCCGACACCGAGCGGGAGCGTGGCGGCCACCACGCCCCGGAAGACGAACGACAAGAGGATCAGGAGGATCGGGATGGCGATCAGCTCGGCCCGCACGAGGTCCTTCTCGACCTGCGTCGTCACCTGCCGAAAGACCTCTGCGAAGCCACCCACGGAGACCTTCACGACTGAGGTCGACCCCGTGTACTTCGGCGTTAGCTCCTCGAGCAGGGCGTTCTTGTCGTTCTGGGACCCTTCGAGGTTCGCGAGGACCATCGCTTTCGTTCCATCCGAGCTGCGGAGCGGAGGTGCGCCTCCGAGACTCCAGTAACTGTCGACGCGGGCCACTCCCTCCTCACCTTTCAACGCATCCGTGAGAGCCAGCCCAGCCTTTTGAACCGCGGCGTCGTCAACCGAGCCGCCGCGCGCATCGACCAGCAGAACTACGTCTGGGTCGGCGACTCCGAATAGCGCCTCGATGCGCGCGGCCGCTTCGGTGGACTCACTGG
This sequence comes from uncultured Actinomycetes bacterium, assembly GCA_963786155.1. GTDB lineage: Bacteria > Actinomycetota > CADDZG01 > CADDZG01 > WHSQ01 > CAWAXW01. Next base: position 2,515,450 of record CAWAXW010000006.1, read on the forward strand.
CCGGGTCCTCGAAACCACCAGTGGAGAGATGGTCGACCACGGAGGCGCCGACGGCGCCGGCCAGAACGATGAACGCGACGGAGGCGATCAGGATCGTGCGGGGGGAGTGCACGACGAACCGTCCAAGCCGACGCATACTTGACTTTTTATAGTCTCTACTATTTTCTGTCAAGTAGACGTATAGTAGGAGTCAAGCCATGAAGAGCTACGACCAGTACTGCCCGCTCGCCCGTGCCCTCGACGTCGTCGGGGATCGTTGGGCGATGCTCATCATGCGCGAGCTCGTCCTGTCCCCCAAGCGCTTCACGGATCTCGAGCAGCGTCTCGACGGCATCGCCCCAAACCTCTTGAGCAGACGACTGAAAGAGCTCGAGGCCGCGGGCGTCGTGCGGCGGCGTCGACTCGACCCTCCTGCGGCCAGCACGGTCTACGAGCTGACGGAGAAGGCGGCCGGGCTCGAGACCGCGATGCTCGAGCTGGCGCGCTGGGGCGTGCAGTTCCTCGGTCCGTACGAGGGTAACGAGGCCTTCGAGTTCGAGTGGCTCCTTCCTGTGATGGAAGAGTTCGCCGACAAGGAAGCAGCGCGGCGGGATATGGGAAACGTACGAGTTCCGTCTCAACGGGACCGCGTTCTGGGTGAAGGTCGCGGACGGCGAGGTGACGATCAGGCCCGGACATGCTCCGGGGGGAGCCGATCTCCTGACCGAGACCGATCTGGAGACGTTCATGGCGGTGGGCTTCGGCTCGATCACGCCCCAAGAAGCGAGAGCGTCGGGACGCAGCCGGGTGATCGGGGACGATGCGCTTGTCGAGCGCGCAGTGGACATCCTCGCTCCTGCCCGCATCATCTCCAAGATCACGGCGAAGGTTCCCGTTACCCAGTAATCCGTGTCGCAGTGTGCGCAGCTAACATCGCGCGCCTGTGATCAAGATCGACTTCCCCGATGAGCTGGCCCTCGCATTCGCCGAGGAGCCCGTGCTCGATGTCTACGCGCACGGACCCTGGAGGATCCCCGAGGGGTTGCTGGAATCGCTGAGGATCGCGCCACGCGCGTCGCGGCGGACCTCCGTATGACCGAGTGGGAAGCCGACGGCGGCTCCGCCTTCAGGCGCCCGACGAACGGCGTAGGCGAAACCATCGACCTGATGATGGGTTTCCTGTTCGGCGCTTGCGCGATCCGCTCGGGCTTCGCCGGCGACTCGATATGGATGATCACCGACCAGTTCCTCGCTAACCAGCGCGGCGCGATGCGCCCCTCTTGGGGATACCTGCGGACCCAAGACGGTGCGTGGCGACCTCCTGGATGGCTCCTGCCCGCAACTGCCGGGCCCGATCCCGCGCGCCGCGAGATCGCGTTCAACGTTCTGCGTTCGGCAGTCGATGTCTTCTCGGAACTCGAGCCGATCGAGACGCGCCGTGCGCCGCTCTCGGGCGGATGATCGACCTGCGGGCAGCCGATCCCGCACAGCGAGCGTTCGATTTCACAAGTCCGCCAGAGCTGTTGTCGGACGAGTGGGCCCAGGATGCCGATGCAGAAACCCTGGCCGCTCTTCCGGAGTTGAGCGGCCCGGTCGGCTATCTCACTTGGGCCTACCAAGGCCTCGATGCGGCTCATCGACACCTCTTGCGAGCCGTAGGAGACGGCGACGAGCTGAACTTCGCTCTTGCGGGACTCCTACTCGCTGCGGGCCTCGATCATGTCCCCGCGGAGCTGGAGCTTGCAGTGGCGAAGCCCATGTATGCGGGCACCAAGGATCTGTTTCGCATCCGCCGGCCGGGGTTCTCCCCGGAGATGTGGCGAGATTCGACGGCGCGCTGGTTGGTGCGGGGTGCGTTGGCGGGACAGCTCGGCGTCTGTCGGGCATGGCTGGACATGGCCATGCGCGTCACGGGGGCCGTGACGGGACTCCCCGGGAGAGCGAAGTTGCCGGGGGGAACCGTTTGGGTCCCGGTGGGAACGTTCGAAGGCAGCATCCGCACGTTGCTCGAAACACGGTCGGTCGTCAATCCGCTCGGCGCTCGTCTTGCGGGTTCGGACGGCGGCGAGAGCAAGCCCACTTCGGCCATCGAGATCGATCTTGTCTCCCAACCTGAGCTTGAGCGCGCGTTGACCGATGTCGCCGCGTCTCCAAAGCCCATCCGCTTGCTCATCGCGGGTCCGTCGGGCACCGGCAAGGGTGTTGCCGTGGACACTTTGGCCGAGGTGCTGCTGGCCCTGGGGTTGGTTCAGCGACCGGTGTGGATCCCGGCCGCGATGGTCCAGGATCGGACGGCGGCCGGCGCGATCGATTTCCTTCGGTTCGAGATCAACCGCTGCGACGGCGCGGGCCTACTCGTCTTCCAAGGGTTAGATGAGATCTTGGGGGCGGGCGAAGCAGCCGAGGAGGTCGGGGCCGAGCTCCTGCGCGCTATCGAGTCACGCCCGAACCTTCATGTCGTGGCCATGTGCGACCCGGGTGGCAACGACGATGTCTTCGCCGCTAATCCCCTGTTGGCGCGCGCTTTCCAGGTCGCGCGCACGGAGGATTTCGGTGCGGAGGGATTCGCCGAGCTTTTCCGCCGCAAGGTCGAACGCCTTGGAGCGACCGTCGATGACGACACGGTCGCAGCGGCAGCCGAGCGGCTCGCCGACATGAGGCCATTCCGCAACCTTCGCAACGGACATCTGGTGAGTGCGTTCGCGACCGACTCCGTTGCACGGGCGGATGCTCGGTCCGAAGAGAAGCAGGTCACGGTCACTACAGTGGACCTTCCGGAGGACATCGTCGGAGTCGAGCCACCCCAAGGCGACCCGATGGAAGAGCTCGATGCGCTTGTCGGGCTCGACGAGGTCAAACACGAGGTTCGGCTACTCGCGGCGGAAGCGGCCGCCGAACGAGCCCGCCGGGAAGCCGGGATCAAGGTGGCACCACCGACTCGTCACCTCGCTTTCACCGGTAACCCCGGAACGGCCAAGACAACCGTCGCTCGTCTGCTCGCCCGGATCTACAACTCGCTCGAGCTCTTATCGGGTGGTCACATCGTCGAGGTCTCGCGCGTTCGATCTCGTCGGCAAGTACATAGGTCAGACCGCCCCGCTCGTGCGCGCGGCCGTCGAGCGGGCTCTCGGTGGGCTGCTCTTCATCGACGAGGCCTACGCGCTCGCGCCGGCTGATGGGGACTGGGACTACGGGCACGAGGCGATCGCGACTCTCGTGAAGATGATGGAAGACCACCGCGACGACCTGGTCGTGGTTGTGGCCGGCTACGAGAAGGACATGGATCGCTTCCTCGCTTCCAACACCGGCCTCGCTTCCCGTTTCGCAAGACGCGTGACGTTCGCGGACTACGACGACGCCCAGCTCGTTGCGATCTTCAAGTCGATGGCGAGCGCGACCGGCATCGACTTGGGAGACGGCGTCGAGCCCAGGCTTACCGAGCTACTGGCCGCGACCCCTCGGGGCCCGAGCTTCGGCAACGCCCGCTTCGTGCGCAACGTGTTCGAACGGGCGCTAGGGCGCCAGGCGCTCCGCGTGATGGGCGACGGCAGCGCGCCGGTCGATCCCGCCGCCCTCCGAATGCTCCTCGCCGAAGACATCCCGGTCCCCGGCACCGTCAAGTCCGAGATCGAGCCCAAGTCCCCGGTGGGCCCGTACCTCTAGCTTGCACGTACGCGACCGCTCAGCATCGGTCTCTTTCTAGCTGAGCCGTCACGCTGTCCCACAGAAGACTGCAAGTGAGAAGGGGACCGAATCGTGCTCCAGGCCGGTGGAGTTGTGGATGTCGACCACCACGGTGTTGGGGTCGCTCCCACCCGACACCGTGATTTCTCCCGAGTACTCCGACGCCATCATGCGCGAAGCGATCCACGCACACTTGGCAACATCACGATTGAACTCCACGACATATTGGTTCGACCGTTGTCCGATGCTGGGCCCCCGTCGCGCCCCGACCGTTCCGCAGAGAGCCGTCGGCCTCGACATAGGCCCACAGCGCCTGCTGCGACTCCACGTACCGCGCATCCGTCTTGGGCTTGATGTGATCTCCCCAGAGGTGGGTAAGACTGCGAGAAACGTGAGCACCGGCAGGCGCGACCAATACACTCCCGACCGCGACTCCCAGGATGAAGATAGTCATTCGGCGCACTCGCACTCGAGTCATCCCGGCTTAAGGCAGGTTGGACAGCGTGACGCTAATGGACCCAGACGTTTTCAACCTGTAGGGGCAATCCAGAGGACCCACCCACTCAACGCCCCAGTGTGACCAGAAATTGGGCATCGGGTCGATAAGGAACTGGAGACGGGAACCTGCGTCGAAGGAAACTGGTTCGGTCGTCTCGCCGCAGAAAGTTCCGAGGCTTCCGCCGTCCTCATTAACCACTTGCACCCACACGGGTTGGCCGTGAGCGTCCGTCACTTTGGCGGTAAAGAAGGCTTCCGTCGGGCGGGGGTCGACGACCATGCACGTGAACGCACCCCTGCCCAAGTCGCACCCGGTGAGCGGTTCGGGAACAGCGCCGTAGGACCCCTCAACGGTGCGTTCGACCCGCTTCCGCGTCTTCTTCGCCGCCCCGGCCGTTGAAACCGAACCTGCGATGAGCCCCAGAACCATGAACATGACCAAGAACCGCTTCATCACACCGTCTCCTTCTTGTGCTCGTCCGTCGTGATCGCGTTGTCACTGGAGAGCCGTGGGAATGAGGGCCACAATCGTGGCCGCCTTTCCCACGCCTCCGGATCAGGAACGGACTACTGACTGGAGAGGGCGATGAAGCGATTCTTGATCTTGTTCATGATCCTCGGGCTGCTTGCCGGCTCCGCAGCCACTGCCGAGGCCAAGAGCGGGCAGAAGCCCACCCGTGTCGAGCGCACGGTAGAGGGGAGCTACGGGCCTCCATACGTACCGCCGGTCACCGGCTGCAAGTCGCTGCTGGGCCCTTGGGCGTGCTTGATCGTCGGGACCCATCCCACGGAAGCGTTCTTCACGGCGGAAGTGACGGACGCGCACGGCCAGCCCGTATTCGTTTCCGTGATTTCGGACTACAGCACCATCGCGACCTTCTGCGGCGAGACCACCCGCCCCATTCCATTCAACCCAGGTTCTGGGCTCGAATTTCGCATTGGTATTGATTGGGTGGGCCAGCTGGATTGCCCGGCCAACAGGGTCAAAACGATCGGGACGATCAGCGTCACGCTCTCCAACCTGCCGTGAAGCGATCTGCCTAGTCGAACGAGCAGTCACACACCAATAGCTAAGGAGATAGAGGTGACTTCCCATGGCGGCTAGATATCTGTCGGCTCTCGTAATCGGTGCGCTCGTCGCACTTTCGGTTGCGACCCCCGCTTCCGCGAGCCAGAGCGACAACATCCAAGTCATCCAACAGTTCCCGATGACGCTCGCCAACGAGATCGAATTCGACGGATCGCGGATCTACATCAATCAATACGCGAGCGGTCCGGACATGGGTGTCACCGCCTTCAAGCGCCTCGCAGACGGGAGGCTGCAGACCGCCGGGCATCTCGTCTGCCGCGGGATCACCGATACCGCGGCCCTCGATGGAGGTTTCGTCGCGATCGGCCTGCAACAGGGCGGCGAGAAGTGCAACGAGCCTCCCGGTGGTCCCCTCGGTCCCGTTGGTGGAGTCCACCTCGCCGACATGAGCAAGCCGTTGCGGCCGCGCCTCCTCGGCAACATCGTTCTCCCCGGAGGGGTTCATACGCTGACGCGCTATCCCGGCAAACCTTACGTCTACGCGTCCGTCGGGGGCTACGAGGCCCAGGCTGTCTGGAGCAGAGGTACCGAATACATCATCGACGTTTCGGATCCAAATGCTCCCAAGGTTGCCGCCACGTACGCGAGTCCCTTGAACCTGGGTGGCTGCCACGACGTCACGTTCGCGATTATCGAAGGGAAGGTGATCGGGTTCTGCCCGGGCCAAGGGGGCACCGAGATCTGGGATGTATCCGATCCGCTTGCGCCTCAACCCATCGGCCGCATGCTGCTTCCTTTCATCCAGCTACCGCATCAGGTAGCGGTGTCCTCGGACGGCCAACTGGCTGCGATCTCGGATGAGGCGGCAGCGAACGATTGCAGCGCCGGCGGCCCTGCCGGCGCGATGTGGTTCTACGACATCAGCGATCTGACGAACCCTCGGTTCGTCGGTGTTTACGGACCACAACGCGGCGCATTTCCCGTCGGCGCACCGGTGCTGGGCCCGTGCACCGCGCACAACTTCAACTTCATCCCCGACTCCCGTCTACTGGTGGTTGCCTGGTACACGGGGGCAACGACGGTGCTCGATCTCGAGGATCCTGCGGCGGCTAACGAGGTCGCCCACTACCAGCCGGAGGGCGCGTACGCGATGTCCTCCTACTGGTATCGGGGGCGCATCTACGTCGCGGACTTCTTCCTCGGCGTCGCGGTGCTACGCCTGAAACGTTAAGTCAGGTGGTGCCCCGCGGACACCTTGCCGGGTGGAGTTGGACCAGACACGAGCGACGGCCACCCTCGTAAGAAGGTGGCCGTCCTCGGTGGATCTCGAGATCGACCGAGACTCCTTTGAGCGTCAGCCGACCTTCACTCCATCACGCCAATCGATCGCCTCGAGCTCGACCCGGACCGCGTCCATGACGGGAACCACTGGTCGTGCCTCGAACGTGAAAGCGGGCAAGGTTGAACAGAACTTGTGCACGGTCAACGGATCGTCGCACTCCACCAACATGTACCCGCCCCAATCGCCCACCCGGATGACGAAGTCCTCGATCAGAAATCCCTCGGGAGCCTTCCATTGGGTGAACACCTCGAGGATCCGCTTCTGGGCGTTCTCATATTCGATCGGCGAACCCTGAGGCCGTTCGGACCAGCTGAGCATGTACTTCATCTCGACATCCCTTCATCGTGTCGGCGTTCTACCGATCTAGGAGTTGTACTGACCCAGGATCTCCGCCGCTTGGGGCTTGCCCACGTGCCCGGCTTCCTTCAGGATCGCGGGGACATCTGGGTCGGAAACGAAGCTCGTCCAGCCCTCGCCATCCCAATCGAAGAGGGCCCAGACCCTGTCCCCCTCATTGGGGTCACGAAACACGGTCGAACCCTTGGACCCGTGCTCTTTACGCTTCTCCGCACCTTTGGTCGAAAAGATGCCCACGAAGCGGTCCACGTCCTCAACTCTCGTCGTTGCCAAGATCATCGCTCTCCTCCAATTCGTTGTTCTCGTCGACTTGGTCTCCGAACCCCCTTCCTGCCAACCGGTGGCAGAAATAGCATCGAGCTTGATCGGCATCCGTCGCATCGGGAGGTCTCCCTATTTCGGACCCGAATTTGCGCCTTGGCGAGGTGGCCGCGACATTCGCGCTCGCACAGGACAACGCGTTCGGACAGCCGCTCGAGTCCCAACTGCGGTCGTGCCTTCTAGGAGTAGCCCTGTGTGAGGAGGCGGGGTTCGACCAAGAGACACGCGACACCGTCTACTGGGCCGCCCTGCTGCGCTACATGGGCTGCACCGCCCACGCGCACGAAGTCGCCATCGTCTTCGGCGACGACATCGGCCTCCTCGCCCAGACGCTAGTGCTCGATACGGCCGATCCGGCCGAGGTCTTCCAGGCGATGGTGGCGTTCGCGACCGCCGGCCGAGACCCGGAGGAGCACGAGCAGATCGTTCAGTCGCTCCAGGAAGGCGCCCATGCATGGGCTGTGAACAACTTCGCGACGGGGTGCGAAGCGTCCGACATGCTGGTCCGGCGACTCGGGTTCGGGGACGACGTTCGGGGAGCCTTGCGCTTCACCTACGAGCGGTGGAACGGGAACGGCTACCCCGAGGGCGCAAAGGGCGACGAGATCCCGCTCGCGATGCGCGTCGTCCATCTGAGCCATGACATGGAGGCCATCGGGCGCCGCGCCTCACCGGCTCAAGCCATCGACGCCGCACGAGATCGTCGCGACCGGACTTACGACCCAGACCTCGCCGACCTGTTCGCGGCGAACGGAATGGCCTGGTTCGACGAGGTCGCGAAGGTGGAGCCGTGGGATGCCGTGCTCGAGCGCGAGCCGCAGCCCCACCTCACCCTCGAGGGCGCTGAACTCGACGATGCCCTCACGGTGGCCGCAGACTTCATCGACCTGAAATCGCCGTACAGGGCGGGCCACAGCCGACGGTGCGCACAGCTCGCCGCGGACGCAGCCGAGGTGCTCGGCTTCTCCGACGAGGAGATCACGACGCTTCGTAGGGCCGCCCTCGTGCACGAGCTTGGCACGACGGCGATCCCAAACTCGATCTTGGACAAGCCCGGTTCCCTCACCCGCGCAGAGCTCGACAGCGTCGAGCTTCACCCGATGCTTACCGAACAGGTGCTCCGCCGGACGCCGGGTCTCGCTGTGCTCAACCCGGTTGCGGCCGCGCACCACGAGAAGGCCGACGGCTCCGGATACCACAAGGGCCTGCTAGCCGACGCCGTCGACCGGGGAGCCAACGTCCTTGCCGCCGTTGAGATCTACGTGGGACTCACCACCGAGCGCGCCGATCGGCCGGCATTCTCCGATCAGCAGGCCGCGGTCGATCTCCGCCGATCTCGCAACGGAGGGGATGCTCGAGCGTGGCGCGGTCGATGCCGTGCTCGAGGCGGCCGGACATGGCAAGGCGTCACCGCCGCCATCTCCTCGGACTCAGCATCCCGGCGGACTCAGCGGTCGCGAAGTCGAGGTTCTGAACCTCGCGGCGATGGGGCTGACGATGCGAGAGATCGGCGAACGCCTCTTCATCTCGCCGAAGACCGTCGACCACCACATCCAGCACGTGTACACGAAGATCGGAGTATCGACCCGAGCGGCGGCTGCCCTGTGGGCGATGCAGAACGACGTCGTTCGCTGAGAGCCTGAGAATCGGGTGAAGTGGACCAGAGGAGATTCGAACTCCTGACCTCACCCGTGCGAGGGGTGCGCTCTACCAACTGAGCTACTGGCCCAAGGGGCGATTCTACGGTCGGGGGCTATTGCTCCAGAGCGACCGTGCCTTGGTCGGGGAGGCGGTCTTGGGCCAGCGCGGAGCGGGTGTCGCCCAGGGCTCCGTCGAGTGTGGTTTGGAGGGACCATTCGAAGACCTCGGGCCAGTCTTCGGGAAGCTCGTCCGGGCTGCACGGTGATACGCACCCGCTTCTCGTCCACCTCGACGCTGCCCGGGAGGGTGTCGTCGATCGTTGACGACCCGTAGTCGGTTCGCTCTGCGATCATGCTCGCCTGGACGTCCACGCTGATGGTTGCCGTCAACAGCCAGGTTCGCTCGCCCCCCTCGTAGATCTCCCACCGGAACTCGAGCGAACCATCGGGGACCTCGGTGGGCGCGTTGGTGCCGAGCCGGGCTTGGAACACGAGCTCGTCTCCCTCCGGGACGACAGACGCGCCGTGTAGGTCGGCGATGGCCGTGTCTGCCGGTGGGTCGCGGCCCTCGAGCGTGCTCACGTCGGAAGCGGGATCAGTCTTGCCGGACAGTGACTCATCGCCTCCGGTCACAAGCAGCAGGATTATTACCGCCAGGATCCCGCTCGTGATCGCAGCCACCAGCACTACGCGCTTCCGGTTCATTTACCCTCGAGCGCCGAAGCGTGCCCTTCGAGAGCCTTCTGCAACGCACTCTGGATCGACGATGTCGTGAAGTCTCCGCGGCGTACGTTCGATGATGGAGCGCGCGATGTCCGTGAGCCTGCGCAACCCGTATGTGATGCCATCGGGATAGTCCATCGAAACGAGCAAGTAGTACATGTCGTCCATTGCTGCCAACAGCTCCTCGCAACGCTTCAATTCACCGTGCCGCATCAGGTCGAGGATGTGCCGGCGCAGCTCCCCGATCGCCTCCGCCATCCCCTTCAGGTAAGCAGAGCTTGGAACGCCGACATCTTGCGGCGAGGGGATGCCGGCCTCGGTAACTAGACCGAATGTGATGCGAGCTTCGGCCAGCTCTTTCTGGGCATCGTGGATGAAGCCGGCGTGAAGGATGTCGGGATGGTCGCCCAAGACCTGCCGCGCCCCATCGAGCTGGGCTTGCGCCTCATCGAGGAGGCCTCGAGCGTTGTCGATCTCGTAGCGATGCATCGCCCGGATCGCGTTGCCGCACGCTCTGATCGCATTTCGGCTCGCGGAAAGAGCTTGATCGCGAGTGCTGGTGCGCGAGTCGAACTCCGTTCGGAGACCGGCCGCCAAATCGGTGAGATCCACCGGCGCACCTTATCTGAGGGGCGGGCGTGGGCTCTTAGCTGCCCCTCTGGGCGAGGACCGCTTCCACGCGACCCCGCGCACGGATCACACGATTGCGCGCGAGCGACCGGCGACGCTTCGCATCGAGCAGTAGGACGACGTAGAGAACCATCGAGGTGCCGAAGGCAGCCGCAACGCGCCATGCTGGTACTCCCACAAAGGGGGCAAGAAGGAGGGAAACGGTTATGGCGGTGAGCAAGAAATACAGGATGCCGCGCCTGCGACGCTGACCGCGCTCGAAGCTCACGTTCGCAAGCGCGTCGGAGTTCTCGGGCACGATGATCCAACGATTCCCGTAAACGCCGGGCATCGGACGTGGGGCGATGAGTTGCATGCGACGCTTGAAACGTTCAGCGGTGGTGAGTGGCATCGCTTGACGTGCTCGCATCGCGGCCGGCAGAACAACCGCCAGCCATGCAACGCCCAGCACGATCAAGAACCCTGAGGTCAAGGCTTTCTGCTTTCTTCGTCCCCGTTTGATCAAAGCTAGCGCGTAAGACCCCAGGTCTTTCGGATTTCAACAGAGCGCGAAGAGATATCCACACGGAGTTATCCACACTTCGCGGTAACGTCGCCCGGCGGACCACCCAACCAAGTCGCTAGGAGATGCCAATGCCACCTCAGGTCGTGCCCCATGACGAAGCAGCCGCGGCAGTCGTCTGTGACGTACTAGCCGTTGGTGCGTTCGCCGGCGAGTCTGGATTCTCGCTGGGCGAATCGGCCCGGGAGATCGATGCCGCGCTGGACGGGGCCCTGACCAAAGCCCTGGAGGGAGCGGCCTTCAAGGGAAAGACATCGGAGATCTCCATAGTGCCCACGCTCGGACGACTGCCGGCGCAAGCTATCGCCGTGGTGGGTCTGGGCGATAACGGGGAGATCGACTCGGCCACGATAAGGAAGGCCGCGGGGGTCTTGGCGAGGCGCCTCGGAGAGCGGAACACCGTCGCCTCAACGCTGCACCTCGAGGGCTCAGGCGACGGAGCGGCGGCCGCGACCGAGGGCTTCCTTCTCGGCACCTACAGGTTCACCAAGTACCGCAGCGACCCGAAGCCGTCGAAGCTCGAGCGCGTTCTCTTCCTCGGCGCGACGTCGACCGAGGAGATCGAGCGAGGCAACGCCGTCGCCGAAGCCGTAGCGCTGGCGCGCGACTTGGTCAACGAGCCGCCGCAGGCACTCACACCGACCACGCTGGCCGAGCGGGCTCGCGAGATCGCGGACGTGGGCGGCCTCGAGTGCACGATCTTCGATGAGGCAGAGCTCGAACGCCGTGCGTTCGGTGGGCTACTGGGCGTCGGCCGAGGGTCGATCCAACCTCCGAGGTTCATCCACCTGCGCTATGCGCCCGAAGGAGCAACCGGCAAGATCGCGCTCGTCGGTAAGGGCATCACGTTCGATTCCGGAGGTCTCTCCCTCAAAGACGCCAAGAACATGGAGACCATGAAGACGGACATGGCCGGGTCGGCGGCGGTCCTTGGCGCGATGAGCGCGGTGAGCCGGCTCGGGCCGAAGATCCAGGTCGACGCGTACGTCTCGTCCAGCGAGAACATGCCCGGGGGCAACGCGATCAAGCCCGGTGACGTGATCACCCATTTCGGGGGCCGGACGTCGGAAGTCCTCAATACCGATGCTGAAGGTCGTTTGGTCCTGGCCGACGCGTTGGCGTGGGCCTGTCAAGAGAAGCCTGCCGCGATAGTCGATGTCGCAACGCTGACGGGCGCGATCATGGTTGCCCTCGGCAGCAAGGCCGCCGGCCTCTTCAGCAACGACGAGGACCTGACCGACGAGCTGATAAGGGCATCACGATCGGCTGGTGAGCGACTTTGGGCGATGCCGATCTACGACGATTACCGCTCGGACCTCGACTCTGAGATCGCCGACATCAAGAACACGGGCTCTCGTTACGGCGGGGCCATCTATGGGGCGCTGTTCCTGCGCGACTTCATCGGAGAGGGCATCCCCTGGGCTCACATCGACATCGCGGGGCCCGCTCGTGCGGAGCGGGACTACGACGAGATCACTCGCGGGGGCTCCGGCTTCGGAACGCGTACGCTTCTGGCATGGATCGAGGATCGAGCGGCGACCAGCCAGAAGTAGTCCCACTCCCGACCGAAACGATTCCTCCACCACCTCCCCCGCCGACGCGGCCCCGCGGCCTCCATGGGATCGCCATGACGGCGATGGGGATTCTGCGCGGTGGCCGCGCTCCTCTCGGGCATGGCTTTCCTCACCGTCACCTGGTCGGGGCAAGCGCTGCGCGTGGTGATCGCAGTTCTCATGTTCTCGGTCCTGGGACTGATCGCATCGGCGGCACTGGCCATGGTCGGCGCAGCCGGAGCGACGTACGCCCGCCCCCCGGCCGGGACGACCACACCACCTAGGACCGGACTCGTACTAGATCCCTCTAGAAGGCCCTAGACGATGGCTCAGCCGCTCCCTAGCATGGGAAGGGAGGAGGTGCCCAATGGGGATGCGGGTCCCAAGTCGGATCAAGCGTGGTCGGATTCGCTTGTCCGCGCTGCTCGCGGTCGTCCTCGTGGCGCTTCTGACTCCTTCGGCCGACGGGGCCATCGTCTTCAAGGACCGGTTCGGTCCTCCGACCGTCGACGGAACCGAGGTTGGCGGGTTGAGGGACCCCCAGGACGTCACGGTCGACACCTTCGGAGACATCTACGTCGTGGATCAGCACTACCACCGGGTGCAGAAGTACGACTCCAATGGCAAGTTCATCATGAGCATCGGCAAGCCCTCGACCGACGGAACGTACACCCAAGACGGGCAGCTGCAGCATCCGCAGGCCATCGCCATCAGTCCCGACGGTTCCAAGCTCTACGTCGCGGATACGGCAACTCACACGTGCAGGTCTTCTCGACGACCGACGGTGCCTTCGTCTTCAAGTGGGGTGTAAGCGGCGTGGGTGAAGGACAGCTCAACGGTCCCGGCGGCATCGACGTCGACTCGCAGGGGAACGTGTGGGTGGCCGATACGCGCAACCACCGCGTGCAGAAGTTCTCCTCCACGGGAACGTTCATTGACACGTTCGGCAGTACCGACACCACGGAGGGAGCGCTCGACGTTCCCGTGGGAATCGTCGTCAACGACAAGCTGGGCAAGGTCTACGTGACGGACGAGTACTCATGGAGACTCGTCGAGTTCACGACCGCCGGCGCTTTGGTAGGCGAGCACGCCAAGGACGAGGACGGCAGCTCGATCCTCAACAACCCGGATGAGATCACCGTCGACGAGGAGAATGGGTTCATCTACGTGATAGAGGCCGGCGATATGGAAGTGTCGATCTTCGATGCCAACAAGCCGCCGGGTCAGTCGTTCATCGACGAGTTTTACGGCACCGGGGCCGAGAAGCCCCACTACGGGTTCTCGCCCCATGGTATCCACTTCAACCCCGACAACGGCGAGTTGCTGGTCGCGGCGGGTGGAGCCGACGGCAAAAAGATATGGAGGTACGAAGCTCTCGCAACCCCCAAGCTAGACGTGTATGACGAGAAAAATGAGGACGCCGCTAAAGTAAAGGCGATCGATTTCCACGTGGAGCACAACGCCGTGCTCGGAACCTGCAATGTGAAGGCGACCGGAACCCTGAAGACCCCCCAATCGGATCCGTTCTTCGAAGGCGACACGTTCAATGTGGAGGGACCGAAGAAGGCCGTCCGACCGAGGTGGATAGACCTCGGTTTTTACTCAGTCCCCATTAGCGCTCCGGCCGCTCGCGGCAGTGCGAGAGACAAATGTGAAGGTCAAGATGACGTTCCGGTCGCCGGGGGGCTGCAACGGCGGACGGGAACAGCCAGACCCGGTGACTCTGAAGTTCACCCTCTAAGCAGCCCCTAAGACACTTAGACTCCCGGGCGTGGAGATCGATGGACACCCGACACAGGACCTGCTCGAGGAGCTGCAACGCCGAGGAGCGTTGAGGGTCGAGGGCAACTCATCCGGCCCGCGCACCGACAGCCTGAGATTCGTTGCCGAAGCCATGGGCGACGCGGACGGATTCTGGATGTTCCTGCCCCTCGATGTCTTCCGCACCGGCCTGGACGAACTGCCGGGCTAGTGCACCGATGACTGGCGTCGGGCCGGAGGAATACCGGAGCACACTGCGACTGTTCGCAAGCGGCGTGACGGTCGTGACCGTGTCCGCCCGCGGCGGTCGCCACGGGATGACCGCATCGGCCTTCGCCTCCCACTCTTTGGAGCCGCCCCTGATCCTCGTCTCGATGGACAAGGCTTCACATACGAGGGAGCTCGTGCTCGAAACGGGTGCCTTCGCGGTCAACGTGCTCTCCGAGGGCCAGGACGAGATCGCCAAGCGCTTCGCGATCTCGGGCCCGAAGCCGTTCGAGGAGCTCGGCGCACGCGACTGCGCCGGGTGGGTCACCTCTCCTCGACGGGACCCTTGCGTGGCTCGAGTGTTCCATCCACCAGGTCGTGGAAGCGGGCGATCACGACCTGGTCATCGGATTGGTCGAGGCAACCGGCGTCGCCGGGACCAGACCACTCGTCTTCTTCGATCGCGACTACCGCACGCTGGTCTGAGATCCAGGAGCACGCCCGCCGAGACCTCCGGCGGGACCGAGCCCGCAGGGAACTCGATCGCCATTCGGCCTGCCACCACCCAGCGCGTGAGGCGCCGCGGCCCTAGCCCGCGGACCACCTCGACGACGGTTCCCCGCCCGTCACAGAAGACGACGTCGATGGGTATGCGCAACCCGAATGTGTGGACCTGGCGGGCGCCGGGAAGGATGAGCGCCTGGCCGGGACCCAGCGCCGGGCGCCCGATCAGACCGCGGAGCCGGGACACGACCGTGTCGGCTCGTTCGGCCCGGTGCGCTATAACTCTGCCGTTCGACGCTGCGACGATCTCAATCACCGAAGATGGATAGGGCCACAGAGCGGTGGCGTGTGTGGCGCGCATCACAGGGAGGCATGAAAAGTGGACGACAAGACCGTCAAGTGGGAGTACGCGACCGTCCCCCTCATCTCACACGCCCTCCAGGAGATCCTCAATCAATGGGGTGAAGAGGGCTGGGAGCTGGTTCAGGTGCTGGAGAGCAACGCCACCGGGCTGACCGGTTTCCTGAAGAGGCCTAAGCGCTAGCGGCCTCGTATGAAGTGGCCCGAGCGGCCGCCCTTCTTCTCTTTCAACTCGAGGTCCGTGATGCGGGCGTCGCGGTCGATGCCCTTGACCATGTCGTAAAGAGTGAGGGCGGCGACCGCGCAGGCCGTGAGCGCCTCCATCTCGACGCCCGTTCGCTCGGCCGTCCGTACGATCGCCTCGATCTCCACTCCTTCTTCGCTGCGCGGTTAGCTCGACGTCGACCGCATCGAGCCCGATGGGGTGACACAGCGGGATCAGGTCGCTCGTCTTCTTGGCGCCCATGATCCCGGCGATGCGTGCGACCTCGATGGCGTCACCCTTACTCAGCCGGCGCTCGAAGATCACGTCGGCGGTCTCCGAGGCCATGGTGACGCGGCAGCCGGCGCGCGCTTCGCGTTCGGTGACGTCCTTGCTGCCGACATCGACCATGCGCGCCCGGCTCTCCGGGTGCTCGCTCACTACTGACTCCCTTCGCTCGGGATTCCCCAGACCTCGACGCTCACTATCTCGCCGGCACCGAGATGTTCGATCTCTTCGGCCACGATCGCAACCCCGTGGCAATCGACGAGACTCGACTGGATGTGCGAACCCTGGGGACGCGGCGAGGCGACCCACCGATCGCCATCACGATGCAGTCCCACGCGGACGAAGTGCCTCCTACCCGGCTTCTTGTCGATCGGAGCCGCGAGCGCCGCGGGGATCGTTGGTCTCAGGAGCGCCGTGCAACCGCGCATCTTCCTGATCGCCGGGCGCACGAACTGCTCGAAGGCGATATGGATCGATACCGGGTTACCGGGCAACCCCAAGAAAGGAGTGGCTCCGATCCTTCCCAGCACCACGGGCTTTCCAGGCTGCATGGCGACGCGCCACATGTCGATCCCGCCCAGCTCCTCGATCACTTCCTTTACGAAGTCATAGCGTCCGACCGCCACTCCGCCGGAGGACACCACGAGATCGGCGAGCTTGCCGGCACGGGCGAACGCGTCCTTCACTGCAGCACGGTCGTCGGGGACCGGAGCGAAGGGCAATACCTGACCTCCCGCTTCTTCAACCAGGGCCGCGAGAGCGATCGAGTTGGAATCGCGGATCTGCCCCGGCCCGGGGCTCGCTTCGGGCGGCACCAGCTCGTCGCCGGTCACGAGGATCGCAACCTTCGGACCTCGGCGGGCGAGCAGCGGCGAAAACCCCATCGAAGCCAACAGAGCCAGCTCACCAGAGCCGAGCTCCGTTCCCACGGCAACGAGCAGATCGCCCTCGGCAAGGTCTTCTCCAGCGGGTCGAACATGTGCACCGCGTTGCGGTGCTTGTTTGATCGCTACCCGAGTGCCCGTCTCTTCGGTCACTTCAACCGGAACCACGGCGTCGGCTCCGGGAGGAACGGGGGCTCCGGTCATGATGCGAAGAGCGCCCCCGGCTCTGACCTCGTCGTTGGAGATCGAGCCAGCACGCACTTCGCCGAGAACATCGAGATAGACGGGAACACCTTCCTCGGCCGAGGCAACGTCTTCGCTGCGCACGGCGTAGCCATCCATCGCCGAATTGTCGAAGCGGGGAAGGGGGTGCGAAGCATGCGCGTCGCGCGCCAGCACGAGGCCAAGGGCGTCTCCAACCAATACCTCAACCGGGTCGACCGGCGCGACCGCCGCCAGCACACGCTCTCGCGCGGCGTCGACGCTCAGCATCAGCTTTCGATACTTGCGACGAACTCGGTAAGCCACTCCTTGAACGGCTTGCCGAGATCGGGCCGGCGCAGAGTTAGCTCCACCGTGGCCTTGAGGTAGTCGAGCTTCTTGCCGACGTCGAAGATCAACCCGTCGTAGACCAGCGCATAGACGCCCTTGCCTTCCACGAGAGCCTTGATCCCATCCGTTAGCTGTATCTCGTTGCCGACGCCCGGCGGCGTGTTGTCGAGCGCGTCGAAGATCTCGGGGCCCAGGACGTACCGCCCGCGAGACGCGAGATCCGAAGGCGCTTCGTGCGTCGGTGGTTTCTCGACCATGTCCGAGAGCTTCACGAGGCCCGGCCTCACCTCCGTAGCCGGAGCGATGATCCCGTAGGCCGACACCTCCTCCCGAGGCACCTGCTGTACGGCAATCACGCTCGAGCCCAGTTCGTCGTATGCCGCCATCAGTTGCGGCAGCAGGTCGCTTTCGCCTTCGAGCGGCTCCGGCACGATCTCGTCGCCCACCAGCACGGCGAACGGCTCGTTACCGACATGATCACGAGCCGCCGCGACGGCGTGGCCGAAACCACGCGGCTCCTTCTGGCGCACGAAGTGGAGGTTTGCCATGGTGCCGATCCGGACTATCTCCTCGAGCTCCTCGGTCTTGTTGGTTCTCTCGAGGTGGCTCTCGAGCTCCGGTGATCGATCGAAGTGATCCTCCATCGAGCCCTTGCCCCGGCCCGTGATGATCAAGATGTCTTCGATGCCCGCGCGGACGGCTTCTTCGACGACGTACTGCAAGCCCGGCCGATCGATGATCGGGATCATCTCTTTGGGTTGGGCCTTCGTAGCCGGAAGGAAACGAGTGCCGAGACCCGCCGCCGGGATAACCGCCTTGCGTACTGGCGTCATCTATTCAGGCTCAAGGCGAGCGCCCTGGAGGGCCGTGGCGCACGCGCAAGATCGCTGTTCGGGGATCTTCGGGATGAGCGTGAACAACAGGTTGCGGAGCTTGTCGTTGTTCGCGTTGAAGACTCGCAGCACCTCTTCGTGACTGACGGCCGACACCTCTCCCTCGACGCCGACGTCGTAGTCGGTGATCAGAGCGATGTTCACGTAGCAGATCTCGAGCTCGCGGGCGAGGTAGGCCTCCGGATACTGAGTCATGTTGATCACTTCCCAACCCGCGTCCTGAAACCATTTGGACTCCGCGCGCGTCGAGAAGCGCGGTCCCTGGATCGTCACGACCGTGCCCTTCTCGTGCGCCACGATGTCGGTCTCCCCCGCCGTGGCGAACGCAAGTGTCCGCAGCTCGGGGCAATACGGATCGGCGAACGCGATGTGCGTCGTGATCGGACCTTCATAAAAGGTGTCCTTGCGTCCCGTCGTCCGGTCGACGAGCTGGTCGCTGATGACGAACTCCCCCGGCTTGACGTCGCTCTTGAGTGAACCGGCGGCGCACGGGCCGATGATCCTCGTCACCCCGAGCTCTTTCATCGCCCACAGGTTCGCCCGGTAATTGATCATGTGAGGGGGGAGCGTGTGGCCGGGGCCGTGCCGAGGGAGAAACGCCACCGGCACGCCTCCCACTTCGCCAAGAGCAACGGGCGAGGAAGGCTCTCCATATGGAGTGTCCACCTTCTCCTCGCGGATGTCCTCGAGGAACGAGTAGAAGCCCGACCCGCCGAAGATCCCGACACGAGCGGTGGTCATGCGCTCTTCTCCTTACTGGAGTCTTTCTTTGCCGGTTTGGTCTCCGTCTTTGCTTCCGACGAGGAGCTCTTCGAGCTCTTCGAGCCTTTCGATTCCGTCGAGTCGCCCTTCTTGCCCGCACGGGTATCGGTTGCATAGAACCCCGAGCCTTTGAAGACGATCCCTACCGGCGAGTAGAGCTTGCGCAGCTTGCCGCCGCACACGGAACACTCCGTCAGGGGTGGGTCGTCGAATCCCTGGCGGGCTTCGGTGCGCTCTCCGCACGCGGTGCAGGCGTATTCGTACACGGGCATGCTTGGAATCCTCTCACGCGCCGCCTCTCACCCCGCTGGGTGATTGAGTGACTGCGTAGCGTGAGAGTAGTATGAATGAGCGGTGAGCCTTCGGCGACGTCTGACGATGTTCTTCATCCTGATCGTGATCCTGCCGCTCGCGGCGGCGGGGTTCGTGGTTCAACGCGTCGTGGTCGGCGAGATCCGCGAGCGGGCAGAGCTCTCACTCTCGCCCGCCCTCAATTCGACGATCGTGCTCTACAACGACAGGGCTGCCGCGATCGAGGACAGGGTGCGCGCGGCGGTACCGCCCATGCAAGCGGGGGCGGCCTTCCAAGAGGGCTCCGAGCAGATCGATGCGTTCCTTGATCTGAGATTGGCCGAGTCGAGCGGCGTCGACTTCCTCATAGGAGTGGACGCAAGTGGCCGGCTGATCGGCTTCGCGCAGAAGGGCGGCTCTTTCGCCCAGGGATTCGAACCTCCGGGCCCCGATGTGATCGTGGACGCTTCGTCCGGCGCGTCTCCGGGGTTCTATCGGACGCGAGAGATCCCCTTCAAGCTCGAGAACGGCAAAGTGCTCGGGGGCCTGATCGGTGGGTTCTGGCTCGATCGCGACCTGCTGATCAGCGCCTCACAAGATGACCTCGTGCTGACCCTGGTTTCGGGAGGGCGCGCGATCGCTTCCACCATCCCGGTTGATGGCCCAATCGAGGGCGTCACTCTCGGAGACACCTTCGAAACGGACCTCGGCGGGGAGTCCATCGCGCAGGGTCGGGAGCTGAGTGACGACCTCGCCATCATCGCCGGCGTGCCCAAAGGCCCGATCGAGGATCGGGCGAACGTTGTTCTTCTGTCTATGCTCGGGTTGTTCGCTTTGGCGGTTGCGGTCACCACGGGACTCGCATTCGTGCTCGCACGGCTCATCACCCAACCACTTCAAGAGCTCACCGATGGAGCACGAGCTATCGCCCAAGGACGCTTCGACCACGAGATCCCGGTTCGATCCCGCGACGAGGTTGGTCAACTGGCAGAAGTGTTCAACGAGATGACGACACAGCTCCGCACGACCATCACGGAGCTCGAGTCGTCGCGGGATCTCCTACAGCGCGCGGTCCGCCGGGTCGGCGAGACGCTCCGCTCCACGCATGACATGAAAGAGATACTCGGGTCGATCCTCAGAACGGCGTCGGATGCGATCGGGGCGGACGCCGCCACGTTCTGGACCCTCACGCCCACCCGTGCCGAGCTCTACCCGGCGATCTGCATGGGGGTCGCGGCGGAATCGCTGCACAGCATCCAGGTGGGCGACGGCGTCATCGGGCTCGTTGCCGAGCGAGGGGTCAGCGTGCGGCTTCCGGATCCGGGTGGTGGTCCTCGGCCGGCCCATGGAGAACCCGATCTGCCGGTGATCATGGCTCTCCCCGTCTACAGCTCGGACCGGATCTACGGCATCGTCGCTCTGTATCGAGCGGATCAGGGCCGCCCCTTCACGCGCAAGGAGATGGACACACTTCAGTTCCTCGTCGAGCAGGGCGGCGTCGCACTCGAGAACGTGTCCCTGCACGAGGAAGCCAATCGTTTGTCCCTTACCGATGGGCTAACGGGAATCTGGAACCGCCGCTATATGCAGATGCAGTTCCGCCAAGGTCTGGCCACGGCCATCCGGTTCGAGCGACCCTTCACGGTCCTGATGATGGATCTCGACTACTTCAAGAAGGTCAACGACACCCACGGTCACCAGAGGGGTGACGCAGTTCTGATCGAATTCGCACAGCGTGTCAATCGCACCCTGCGAGAGGTTGACACCTTCGCGCGCTACGGGGGTGAGGAGTTCATCGCCCTGTTGTTCGAAACGAACGTCGAAGGAGCGGAGATCACGGCCGAGAAGATCCTCGAGTCGGTCAGGGCCGAGCCGTTCGGCGGTCCCGGCGAAGAGCCCGTCGAATTGACGGTGTCCATCGGCGTCTCCGGTTACCCCGACCACGGGGATACCTACAAGGACCTGGTCGAGGCCGCGGACCGCGCTCTCTATCAAGCAAAGAAAGAGGGCCGGGATCGAGCCGTTACTGCAAGCTCGCCCCAGCCCCCCACTACTTTGCGGGTCGCTACTTAGTCGCTACTTCGTGATCTTGATTACCTGATCGATCGTCACGATCGTCGGCGAGTTCAGGCTGTAGAACGAGCCGGAGAACTTCGCCTTCCCGGGCTTCTTGGGGTTGACGATGATCGGGACACCGGATGCAGACTGCGAGTTCACGTTCAGGTCGAACGAGAACGGTGGACAGGTGTTGTCGTTCGGGGGAACGTCGCCCTCGAGCTTCCAGCCGAGCTTCTTCGACCCGGTCACCTCGAGGAAGATGTCCGTGACCCCAGAGATATCGAGGTTCCAAACTGAGTTGATCCCTCGGTCGGCCTGCTCGTCCGTCCGGTCCACCTCGGCGAGAGTTGCGGGGAGGGGGGCCGAAGCGGCGGTCGGCGTTCCCTGGCCCTCGGGGCCTGGCCGGCAGCCGGGGCCCACGTGGATCACGATCTCGCCTGCGCCGAGTTGGTCGCCGCCTGGGATCTGCTCGTCGGTAGGTAGCGAGAAGCCCTTGGGGATCGTCAGCGACACCCGGGCGAGCTCCTCTTCGTTGTCTTCCTGCTCGACGTGCAACTTCAACTGCGGGTTCGCCTTGACGCGCGTGTCGGACAACTCGAATGTCGCTACAGGCGAGAAGTCGCCCTGGTCGGCGATCGCGCCACCGGCAGGCAGCGCCAGCGCAAGGCCGGCTATCGCGGCAAGAACTCTCTTCGTTCTCATCTGTTTCCCCTTCGTCGTGCGTTCAACAAGCAGGGCTAAACGCCCCGCTAGAAGCCGTATTCGACCGATCACACGCGTTTCCTGCAGGTAGAGTGCCCCGCCATGTCGATATTCGAGGCCCTGGTGTTGGGCGCAGTCCAGGGACTCACGGAGTTCATCCCCATCTCCTCCTCGGGTCATCTCGTGCTCGTCCCCGAGGCGCTCGGGTGGGACCAGCCCGGCTTGGCCTTCGACGTCCTGCTGCATGCGGCCTCGCTGATCGCCCTACTCGTCTATTTCTCGGGCGACCTGCTTGATCTCGTGCGCGGCGCGATCTCCGGCTCGAAGGACTCGCGTCGCCTGGCGATCCTGCTTGCAATAGGGACCGTGCCCGCCGGGCTCGCCGGAATCCTGCTGGCCGACTTCTTCGAAGATCAATTCACGGATGCAACCGCCGCTGCCATCCAACTCATCATCACTGCGGGCATCATCGTTGCCGGCGAGCAGGCACTGCGTTACCACGAGGTCAACAGGTCGAAGACCGGCGAGCGACTTCGCACGATCCCGGACCTCCGAACGTTCGACGCTCTTGCGATCGGCACTGCCCAAGCGGTAGCGATCCTCCCCGGCATATCCCGTTCCGGCGCCACGATCGCGACCGGACTGGGCCGGGCCATGACCCGCGACCATGCGGCACGCTTCGCTTTCCTTCTCGCGATCCCGGCTCTATTTGGGGCGACCCTCGTGGAATTACCGAACCTCGGCGAGTCGGAGCTCGGCGCAGGGCCCGCGATCGCGGGATTTATGGCCTCGCTCGTGACTTCGTATGCATCGATCTGGGGGCTGATCCGCTACCTGCGAACGAGCTCGCTCTATCCGTTCGCGGTCTACTGCGTGGTCGCGGGGATCTTCTTCTTGATCGTGATTTAGAGACCGGCGACGGTCATCTCGGCCACAAGGGTCGTGGCTCCTCCCAGTGATCCGCCGAAAGGCAACCACCTGCGGTCGTCCGCGACGGCCGTGATCGCGCGCAGGATCTCCGGGATGGGGGCCGCGATCGTGACTTCTTTCACGGGGGGGCCGAGCGTCCCCTCGTCGATCAACCTTCCGGTCGCTCCGACCGAGAAGTCACCCGAGACGGGGTTGGCTCCGGAATGAACACCGTGGAAGTCCTGGACGAGCAGAGCCCGCCCCGCGCTCCGCAAGACCTGCTCGCGCGATCCGCCGGTCGGCTCGAACGCGAGGTTCGTCGCCGCGGGATGAGGCACACCCTTGTAACCGGCGCGCGATGCGTTCCCGGTAGATGCTCGGCCTTCACGGCGCG
Source organism: uncultured Actinomycetes bacterium (assembly GCA_963786155.1). Classification (GTDB taxonomy): domain Bacteria; phylum Actinomycetota; class CADDZG01; order CADDZG01; family WHSQ01; genus CAWAXW01. Next base: position 2,538,536 of record CAWAXW010000006.1, read on the forward strand.
CGCTCGTGAGGTCGTAGAGGAAAGACACGAGCTTGCCCGCGGCGATCACTTCGGTTCTAGAGGTCGGCACACCTTCCGCATCCCAGGGCGCGCTTCCGGGAGCTCCCGGCACTCTGCCGTCGTCGATCAGGGTGATGGTGGATCCCGCTATCTCCTCTGAGAGCTTGTCCGCGAACAACGAGCGCTTCTTCTGCACGGCTTCCGCGGTCAACGCGCCGGCAAGGACCCCGAGGAACTGGCCCGCCGTGTAGGGATCGAAGACGACCGGCATCCGCGCCGAGGGGATCTTCTTAGCGCCGAGGATGCCGACCGCACGCTCCGCCGAGCGGCGCGCTACGTCCTCTACGTCGAGCCCCGCCAACGAGCGTGCAAGCCCGAAGTCGAACCCAACCTCCGTATCGTCGCCATCCTCGGCTATCGCGACCGCGTAGCACCACGCGTCGGTCTCTCGGTAGGCCCCCGCCACCCCCGTCGAGGTCGCGATCGCGATCTCGCTGATCGAGTCTGCGTACAGGGCGTCTTCGACGGCTCGCACGCGCGGGTCAAAGGTGCGGGTGGCCTTTTCCAGCGCGAGCGTGAACTCGACCTTCTGGTCGGCTGTGGTCTCGAGAAGAGAACCATCGAACAAGCCGTCGATGTCGCCGGGAGCGGCGTCCCATGCCGGGGCGAGCGCCACGGCTTCGTCGGCTGTTGCATGTCTGGAGTTGTCGCGCGCCCGCGTCAGGACCTCGCTCAGTCCCTCGGAGCTGAGGTCGGTCGTGTACGAGAAACCGACGCGGCCCCCGGTAACGACGCGTAGGCCGATGCCGCGCGGCTCCGCAGAAGAGATGGACTCGACCTCGCCCGCGAAGGCCTTGATCTGGATAGTCCGATCGTGGGTAGCGAACGCCTCGATCGCCTCGTCGGGGCCCGCTTCCCCAGCGACACGTTGAGCCAGCTCGAGCAGCTCGCTCACGCTTCCGTTCCCCCGACCGTCATGCGCCCGAGGAGCACGGTTCCCATGCCGTTCGTGACGGGAGCGTGCTGGCCATCCTTTCCGCAGACTCCCTCCGAGCGGTCGAAGTCACCCGCGACCGCATCGATCACCCCGAGCACCTGTGGCCCGTTGCCGATCAACGTGGCGCCCCGGATCGGGTACGCGAGCTCGCCGTTCTCGATGACATACGCCTCGGCCATGCCGAACACGAAGTTGCCGGTGGCCGGGTTGACCTCGCCACCGGCGAAGTGCGCGGCGAACACCCCTTTCTTTACCGACGAGAAGATCTCGTCCGCAGTGTCGGTGCCCGGCAGCAGGTATGTGTTGCTCATACGGACCAGAGGAAGGTGCGCATAGCTCTGCCGCCGGCCGTTGCCAGTGGGGGGATGTCCGATCTTCCTCGCCGATCCGCGGTCGCTCAAGTGGCCGACGAGCACTCCCTCTTCGAAAAGCACGGTGCGCTGCGACGGCGTCCCCTCGTCGTCCACACCGTACGAGCCCCATGCTCCGACATCGGTCGCGTCGTCCACGATCGTCACGATCTCCTTACCGAAGCGATCGCCATTCTTCTTCGCGTACACGCTGGCCTCTTTCACGAGCGTGTCGGCCTCGAGTCCGTGCCCGCACGCCTCGTGGATGAGCACGCCTCCGGTGCCGGGCGCGAGCACGACGGGGAACTCGCCCGCGGGGGCGGGGCGGGCATCGAGCATCCGGATCGCTTTCTCGGAGGCCTCGCGCCCGATCTTCGCGGGCGGTTGGGCCTCCAGCAGCTCGTAACCGCCGGAATGCCCCGGTGCCTTGAAACCCGTTGCTATACGTCCATCGCGAGCCGCAACGACCTGGACGGAGAACCTGACCCGGGTCCGCTCGTCCTCGACGAGAGTTCCATCGGACGACGCGATCAACACTCGCTGATGGACGTCGGCATAGCTCGCCGTTACCTGAGCCACTGCATCGCCTTGAGCGCGGGCCGCCTGATCCGCCTCGACCAGGGCCACCGCCTTGCTTTCCGCGCCGACCTGAGCCGGGTTCAGGCGAACCGGGTGGCGAACCCCCGGCTCGGTCCTTCTGAGGTCGATCGTCGCTACCGCTCCGTTGCCGGTCAGACCCGCCCTGGCGGAGCGCGCCGCCTCGACCAGCGACTCAGCTGTGAGCAGGTTCGTGTAGGCGTAGGCCTGAAGGTCGCCCCGCACGATGCGGATCCCGGCCCCCCTATCGAAGCCCGAGGTGACGTCCTCGACCCGGGAGTCGTCCAGGCGAAGGGCGGTCGAGCGGCGCTCCTCGGCGAAGATCTCGGCGAAGTCGCCGCCTCGTCCGAGAGCCTCGGCCAACACCTTCGAGATGACAGCTTCGTCCAGCATGAGGGGGCAGCCTATTCGCCTAATGAGGGACTTCTCATGATCGTGCGCTTGTGTGGGCAAACCGCCGCGAGGTACGCTGCTTACGCCATCGAAATCGCTGTGCAGGACCTTCCGACAGCCGCAAGGAGCGCTTCCCTGACCCCTTACGACGGCTCATCGCTCACACCCGCCCAGAGTGAGCGGCTTCAGCAGATCCATGCGCGGCTTATTGAGGCCCGGCGCGAGCTCGATGCATTGATCGGAGATGCCTATCTCCGCCCCCGGGCATCGATCGTCCCGGTCCATTTCCTCGACCTGGCCTCGGCCGTCGAGAAGCTGCGCTGGGCCGAGAAGGAGTGGCGTGAGCTCGACCGCCAGATCGCCGAACGAGCCGAGTCCGAGCGCCTGGACCCCGATCTGGAGACCGTCCCGACCGAGAGCTAGGCGCCTGCGTGTAGGAAGTAAGTGAACCTCCGGGGCGTTGTAATAAGCCGATGCCCCCTCATCACCGGATAGGCCCGCCCGAAGCGCCCGAGAGGCCCGCGCGCCCGGGCACGTTCCGAAGGATCGTCTCGACCTTCAAGCCCTACAAGCGCAAGGTCGGATTCGTCGCGCTCCTCATCCTCATCACATCCGGGCTCGGCTTGATCAACCCGTTGATGATCAAGGTGTTCTTCGACGATGTCGTGACCCCGATCTTGAAGGGCGACACCGAGGGCGCCGGGCGACTGCTCGCCATCGTGGCGATCGTCATGATCGTCACGCCGATGATCGGCGGGGCGCTCGGGCTGTGGCAGACCTATACGAACAACATCGTCGGACAGAGCGTGATGCGGGATCTGCGCAACTCGCTCTACGCACACCTGCAGGGGATGTCGCTCAGGTTCTTCACGTCGACCCGGACCGGCGAGATCCAATCGCGCCTTAGCAACGATGTGGGTGGCGTGCAGGGTGTCCTCACCGACACGGCCTCGAGCCTGTTGGCCAACGTGACGATCGTCATCTCGACGGTGGTGGCCATGTTCATCCTGAGCTGGCAACTCACGCTTCTGTCTCTCGCCATCATGCCCTTGTTCCTCGTGCTGTCCCGAAAAGTCGGCAAGGTCCGGCGCGACCTCTCCGGACAGACCCAAGAGTCGCTCGCCGATCTCACCGCCCACATGCAGGAGACGCTGTCGGTCTCGGGCGTCCTGCTGTCCAAAGCGTTCGGGCGCCAGTCGTTCGAGATAAAGAGGTTCCGCGCCGAGAACGAGAAGCTCTCGGACCTGGAGATCCGACGAACGATGGTGGGCCGCGGGTTCTTCGCCCTCATCCAGATCTTCTTTTCGATCACGCCGGCGTTCGTTTATCTGCTGTCGGGCATCCTGCTCCTTAACGGAGACGTGGGTGGTGAGATCGTGGGAACGATCGTGGCGTTCACGACCCTCCAGAGCCGGTTGTTCTTCCCGATGGGCCAGTTGCTCAACGTCCAGGTCGAGATCCAAAGCGCGCTCGCGTTGTTCGACCGAATATTCGAGTACCTCGATCTCGAGCACGACATCGTGGATCGTGACGGCGCCATCGAGCTCCGGCCGGCCGAGATCGGCGGACGAGTGGAGTTCGCCGACGTGTGGTTCCGGTACGACAGACCGGTCACCCAGCAACAAGACGAAGAGCGCTACTGGACGCTCGGCGGGGTCGACTTCACCGCCCAGCCCGGAGAGCTCGTTGCTCTGGTCGGTCCTTCGGGGGCCGGGAAGACGACGATGACCTACCTCGTGCCCCGGCTCTATGACGTAAACCGAGGCGCCCTGAAGATCGATGGGATGGACGTGCGCGATATCCGCCTCGAATCGTTGGGCGAGATCATCGGGATGGTCACCCAGGAGACCTATCTGTTCAACGCGTCGATCCGAACCAATCTGAAGTACGGGAATCCGGACGCCACCGATGAGGAATTGATAGCCGCAGCGAAGGCTGCGCACATCTACGAACGCATCGCCGAAATGCCCGACGGTCTCGACACGGTGGTCGGCGAGCGGGGCTACAAGATGTCCGGGGGTGAGAAGCAGAGGCTCGCGATCGCTCGGGTCATCCTCAAGGACCCGCAGATCCTGATCCTCGACGAGGCGACGAGCGCGCTCGACACGATCTCGGAGAGATTGGTGCAAGAAGCGCTGGATCCGCTGATGCACGGCCGCACGACGATCGCTATCGCCCACCGGCTCTCCACCATCCTCGCCGCGGACGTCATCCTGTACGTCGATAAGGGACGCATCATCGAGCGCGGGACCCATGCGGAACTGCTGGCCAAGGGCGGCGCTTACTCGGCCCTCTACCACGAGCAGTTCTCCGACGGCCGCGTGGAATCCAGATGCGAGGATGGCCTCGTCCTCTCGACCGGAGAGGTGCTCAAAGAGGAGGCCGTGTGAACGTCGAGAACAAAGTCGCGCTCGTAACGGGGGGAGCATCGGGACTCGGCCTCGCGACCGCTCGCGAGCTGGTCAAATCCGGTGCATCCGTTGTCCTGCTGGATCTTCCATCCTCGGACGGAACCGCCGTCGCGGAGGAGTTGGGAGACAGGGCTCGCTTCAGCCCTGCCGACGTCACTTCGGAAGAAGAGGTTTCGGCTGCCGTCAAGACGGCGGTTGACGAGTTCGGCGCCCTTCACGTCGCGGTCAATTGCGCCGGCGTTGGGTTCCCGGGCCGCGTCCTCACCAAAGAGGGAGCGCCGAACGATCTGGAGCGCTTCGAGTTCGTCGTGCGCGTGAATCTGATCGGCACCTTCAACGTTCTGCGGCTTGCTGCAGCCCAGATCGCGGCACAGGAGCCCGAAGGCGAGGAGCGCGGCGTGATCGTCAACACGGCGAGCATCGCGGCCTTCGACGGTCAGATCGGGCAAGCCGCCTACTCGGCCTCGAAGGGCGGCGTCGTCGGCATGACCCTTCCGATAGCGCGCGACCTCGCGAGCAAGCTCATCAGAGTCGTAACGATCGCACCCGGGACCTTCGACACCCCGATGCTCGCAGGACTCCCTGAAGAGCTCCGCCAGAAGCTCGCCGCGCAGATCCCGCACCCGGCCCGGCTCGGCCGTCCCGAGGAGTACGCGTTGCTAGTTCGCCACATAGTCGAGAACCCCGTGCTGAACGGCGAGGTGATCCGGCTCGACGGAGCGCTGAGGATGCCCCCCCGCTAGCGGATGCGGGTGGCTATCACGACGCCATCCCGGGTGGGCAGGATAAAGGAGCGCCAGTCGGGATCGTCGTTGATCATGCGGTTGGTCTCATCGATGGCGCTGGTCCACTCGTCCATATCCGGCTGTGTCACCTTGCCGCTCCACAGCATGTTGTCGCACATATAGAGCCCACCCACGCGCACACGCTCCTTGCCTTTGCGCCACGCGTCGGGATAGCCGTTCTTGTCGATGTCGCAGTAGACGATGTCGAACTCGCCCTCTGTCTGGTCCAGTGCCGCAAGGGCATCGCTCACGTGGTAGTCGATCGGCGCATCCAGGCCCACGCGAGAGAGGAAATCCAGAGCGAGCTTCTCGTTCTCGGGATCCATGTCGGTCAGATGGATCTCGCCCTCTTCGCCTGTCGCTTTCGAGAACCAATAGGCGGAGTAGCCGAAGCCAGAGCCCAGCTCGAATATCCGGCGCGCTCCGAGCGAGCGCGCCATGACCTCGAGCGCTTGCCCGCACAATCGATTGATTATCGGGAAGTTCTGCTCCTGAGCGAGCGCTTCCATCTCGAGCAGCACGGGCTCGTCGTCGACCTTGGCTAGTTCCTTCAGATAGGTCTCGATCTCGGGGCGAACGTTGTCCATAGCCGAGGAACCTAACCCAGCACCAGAGCGCGCAGCTCGTCGTGCAACACGGGACTGGCCGCGACAACTCCGTGGTCGTCTCCGGCGGGAGCCTGTAACTCGCTGACGACACCTCCCGCCTCTTGCACAAGGAGGATCCCCGCAGCTTTATCCCACAACATCATCGGAGCTTCGAAGAACCCGTCGAAGCGGCCGGCGGCGAGCCACGCCAAGTCGATCGCGGCCGAGCCGGCTCGACGGATGTCTCGCACCTTCGGCAGAACGCGCGGCAGGCGGTCTGCCTGGACCGCTCGGGAGGCAGCGTCGTAGGCAAACCCCGTCCCGATCAAGGCTTGGGCCAAATCCGTGCAGGAGGTGACCGTGATCGGCTCGTCGTTCAAACGCGCACCCTGACCTCGGCATGCCGAGAAGAGCTCGTCGCGGTTCGCGTCGTACACGACTCCAACGAATACTCCAACTTCGTCCTCGACCGCGATGGAGACGCTCCACACCGGTATCCCGAAGAGGAAGTTCACGGTCCCATCGAGAGGATCGATGATCCACCTGATTCCGCTGTCTGAGCGACGGTTCGCTCCCTCCTCACCGATGATCCCGTCATCGGGGCGCATGCTCCGCACCGACTCGAGAATGAGAGTTTCCGCGTCCCGGTCCGCGTCGCTCACGAGGTCGGTCGGGGAAGTCTTCGTCCCCACTCCCAACCGCGGGCCGCGAAACCTCTCGAGCAAGAGCTCTCCGGCCACGCGCGCGGCCTTAGCGGCCAGTTCCAAGAACTCGGTCTGCGCTTCGGGCATGCAATCGATCCTCAACTCGACATTGTTCTAGGGGTGTATCTGGAGCCCTACCTGGGTAAGTAATAACCGTAACGGTAAGTCCGCAAGTCAACCTGTGAGGAGGCTGCTCTTTATGAGCACGACCGACAAGATTAAGAACAAGGCCGAGGAGCTGAAGGGCAAGATCAAAGAAGGCATCGGAGACGCAACCGATGACCGTCCCCTCGAACGCCAGGGGAAGACCGACCAGGCGAAGGGGAACCTGAAGCAAGCCGGCGAGAACGTGAAGGACGCTTTCAAGAGCTAGGCGTAAGTGTGGGAACAGAGGGTCGGCTTCGGTCGGCCCTCTTTCTTTTTTGCCTCAGTTCGACTGGCGGTCTCGCTCGACTGCGGTCCATGCTTTCCGGGCAGCCACCAGCACCGGGTCCCACACGGGCGAGTGCGGTGGCACGTAGGACAGATCGAGGTTCAACATCTCGCCCACGGTCATCTCGACCCAGAGAGCCGCCGCGATCACATCGATCCGTTTCGCGGCTCCCTCTTTACCGACGATCTGCGCCCCCAAGAGGCGCCCTGAGTGCTTCTCGACCGTCATCTTCGTTCGGATGGGTGACGTACCCGGGTAATAGCCGGCACGCGTAGTCGAATCCACTACCACCGATTCGAACTCGAAACCGGCTTCGGCCGCCTCTTTTTCGTTGAGTCCAGTGCGAGCGATGTCCATGTCGCAAACCTTGGTTGCCGCGGTGCCGAGCACGCCGGGAAATGTTTCGTACCCACCGGCAATGTTGATGCCCGCGAACGCGCCCCTCCTTGTTTGCGTGAGTGCCCAGAGCGATCGTCACCGGCTTGCGTGCGACTCGGTGGAACTTCTCCGCGCAATCGCCCGCCGACCACACACCTTCGACTCTCGTGCGAAGGGTTCTGTCGACGGCGATGGCGCCACTGGGCCCGATGGGTATCTCCGCTTGTTTGGCCAGCTCCGCATTCGGACGTACGCCTATCCCGAGGACCACGATGTCGGCGTGCAAGGTTCGCTCGTCGGTGATCACCGACTCGACCCTGCCCTCGGCCACCCCGAAACCCGTGACCGCTTCACCCATAAACAAGTGGATCCCCATGTTCCGCATCCCGTCGGCCACGATCTGGCCCATGTCCGGATCGATGGTCGACATCGGCTGAGGCGCCTGATCGATCAAGGAGACGTCCATGCCCAGGTTGACGAATGCCTCCGCCATCTCGAGCCCGATGTATCCGCCTCCGACGACCACGGCGTGGCGGCACTCGACTCTCTCGGTCCACTCCTTGATCGCGCGGCCGTGATTGAGCGTCTGGACTCCGAAGATGCCTTCGGAGTCGATGCCATCCAGTGGCGGGCGGATCGGCTCGGCCCCTGTTGCAACCATGAGCTGGTCGAAGCCCTCCGTCAGTTCGCTCCCCCCGTCCAGATCCTGAACGTGAACCTTGCGAGCCTCGAGATCTATCCCGGTGACCTCGTGGCGGACGCGAACATCGATCCCCCGCTTGCGGTGCTCATCGGGTGACCGAGCGATCAGCCGATCGAACTCCTGCACCACGTCACCCACGAAATAAGGGATGCCGCAAGCCGAATAAGACGTGTAATCGCCCCGTTCGAACGCGAGGATCTCGAGCTCGTCAGGCCCCCGCCGGCGCCGAACCTGCGAAGCCGCGCTCATCCCCGCAGCATCTCCGCCGACGATGACGAGGCGCTCGGGCATCGACGAACCCTAAAGCCGCTTTGCAGTGGCTATTTCAGGCGCACCCCGAGCCCGTCGATCCAAACGCCCTTCGAGCCCGGGTTGAGGACCCTCATGTCCACGTCGTGCTTACCGGCTTTGGGGAAAGAGACGACGGGGAAGACCTGCTTGACGAGGAGCTCGACCGAATCGAGATTGATCTCTTTGACCTTCTTGCCGTCGACGAACACACCGACCACCCCGCACCCGGCGCACTCGGTGACCACCAGCGCGAGCTGCTTGAAGAAGATGTCCCCGATGAAGAGCTCGGCCCCCTTGTCCGTAGACTTGCTGACGGTCGCATCGAAGAAACTGCTTCCCTTGGCGCGCTGCCACTTCCCCTGCGCCCCCAGCGCCTTGTCGTCCAGGGGGACACCCGTGCATGCGTCCTTGCTCCACGGACTGATCTCGTTTCCGCTGTGGGCCCGAGCCTGGTAGCAGATCGTTTCGCCCTGGCCGGGCTTGACTTGGGCATTCCCAGACGTCCCCGTCGTGCGGGTCAGCAGGACTGTTGGGGCGCTGAGGGCATTTTCGAAGTAGCGCGCTGCCTTGACCCTGACGTCGTAATCGACATCGCCGGTCGCCCCCGAGGACGACCACCCAACCGGGAAGCTCCTCGCCACCTGGAACTCGGGCAACTCGTCGAAGTTCGCGGTGAGCTTGTCGGAGGGCGGAGGCGCGTCGTCCGAGCCGTCGAAACGCGCTACCGCGAAGTCATAGTCGCTCCCACCGATGAAGGTCGAGCCCGCCACGAGGATCCTGCCGTCGGATTGGAGCGCCGCCCCAAATGCAAGGTCGTCGCCGAGGCCGATCGAGGTCGTGATCCTGTAATCGTTGCTGCCGAAGGTCTTGTCCGGCTTCCCATCCAGCCCGAAACGCGCCAGGGCGAACGCGTCGTTCCCATTCAGGCTGGTTGTGCCGACCAGTAGCAACTTGTCGGCCTGGAGGAGGACGACTGCTGGCGAATCCGTGTCGGTGAAGTTCGACGTCACGTAACCATCGGGACCAAACCCAAGGTCCTGCTTCCCATCGGCCTTGAAGCGGACGAGAAGGAAGTCCGTGCCGTGTGAGAAGCAAGACGCCATACCGGCGACGATGATCTCGCCGGAAGGAAGCAAAGCCATGGACCGTCCAAAGATATTGGGGGTGGGGATCCCGTTTGGGCCCGGTGGGCATTCTGGTGCTAGCTCATTGCTTGCTATCCCTTTGGACCCGAAGCTCGCGTCCAGGCTTCCGTCGGGGTTGTACCTGACCAGCGCCATCTCGATCGGCCCCTCATGGCCATCGTTGGCGTATCCGCCGAGAACGATTTTCCCGTCCGGCTGTAGCAGCAGATCGGTGGACACATCCTCTTGAGACTTGGGCGAGTCGGATGATGCATCCGCATCGGTCCTCACCTTGCCGTCGGTGTCGAACGACGTGTCCAGTTTCCCGGTGGGCAGGAGACGGGCCACCGCGAAGTCGCTGTCGTCCGCCCCGCCCTGAGCCTTGCTGGTACCCCCGAGAACGATCTTGCCGTCGGGTTGGATCGCGAGGTCGCTGAGTCGTGCGAACTGCCCAACCCCGTCCGCGAAGGTGACCACGACTTTCCCGAAGGTCTTGTCGGGAGCACCACTGGAGTCAAATCGCATAACCCCGAACCGCGGGATGTTGTCGTCGGGCGGGTTGTAATTCCCCCCGACCACGATCTTGCCGGCATCGGGGCTGTTAGCCGGGTAGACGGCAACGGCCGTCGCGAGGTCGCTGAAGGTAAATTCGCCGAAATCGTTGGTCACCAAGCCACCGGTGCCGAAGGTTGAGTCGAGCGTGCCGTCGGCGTTGTACCTGCTGACCGCGAAGTCACTCCCACCTCTGCTTCCACTGCCCTTGTCGGGAGCCTGACCGACCGCGACGATCTTGCCAGCGTTGGGTCCGTTCTCCGGGTAGACGGCTACGTCATAAGCGATATCGATCCCGCCCGAGAACGATGTGGTGGCGGCTCCCTGGTTGCCGAAGGATGGGTCGAGAGCCCACGCCGCGTGCGCGGGAGTGGCAATAAGGACCGTAGCAACGAGCAACGCCGCCGTAGCCAGCGGGATCGTTGCGATGGCTCTGTGCCTCATGGAGTCCTCCTATCGCTTCCCCAACCCTAGATAGGGGGTCGGTGGGGGTCTAGGGGGTTGGCTGGTGTACTAAGGCGCGGTGAATCGATTGTCGCTTGGGGCACTTGCCCTTCTAACCGTCACTCTGGTGGCGGGATGTCAGGCCGGCTCGATGGAGCCTCCCGAACGATCGGAGCATCGAGATCCCACAGCCGTGTCTAGCAGGGAGCCCACGCGAATCTTCTCGACCACCGATGTGCTCGAACGGGCGTGTGCGCTCCCCGAGGAGCATCTGGTCCGGATCTGGCGAGGGTCTTACGACGAGCGATCCGAGGACCTCATAGTGGTTCCGCAGCATCCCAACTACGCGGGCAACTTCCGCGCTGTGAATCACTCCGGTCCGTGGCGATACCTCCAGAACGTGCCGCTGGTCTTTTATGGACCCGGGCACATACAGGAGCAGGGGCACGTCGAGGGCGACGCGGGACTGGTGGACGTGTACGGAACGATGGGGCAACTGGCCGGAGTGGATCTCGGCTCGCGATCGGGCCGCGTGTTGACCGAGGCGCTCGAGCCGGCGAAGTCATCTCCGAAACTGTTGGTAACAATCGTGTGGGACGGAGTCGGGCGCAACGTGCTCGACCAATGGTCCGATCGATGGCCGACTTTGGCTCGGCTCGAACGCGAAGGAACTTCTTACATCGACGCAACCGTCGGCTCCTCGCCATCGATCACACCGGCAACCCACGCGACCCTCGGTACCGGCTACTTCCCGCGCCGTCACCACGTCACCGGGATCAAGATGACGATCGATGGTGAGGTCGTCGAAGCGATGAACAGTTACTCGGCTCAAGAGATGGACGCATCCACCTACGCAGAAGACATAGACGAGGCGTACGACAACGCAAGCGCGGTCGGAATGTTGGGCTGGAGCCCATGGCACCTTGGGATGATCGGACGAGGCAGCGCGGCCCCCGGCGGCGACGCCGACGAAGTCGGCTTCGTTGGGATCGACCGGCACACGATCACGAACGACTCCTTTTATGTGTTCCCCTCGGAGTTCGAGTACCTCGGGGGCTTCGACGCCCACGCGACCAGGGTTGACCGCTCCGACGGACGCGCCGATGGCAAATGGCTGGGCCACGACCTAAGGGTCGAGAACGAAAACCCGGCGTACGTGGCGTTCGGTGCGGATCTCGTGCTGGCGATGCTGCAGAACGGCAGCTACGGCATGGACGACGTGCCCGACTTCTTCTTCACGAACTTCAAGATGTCGGATCTGATCGGACATCGCTACGGGATGGAATCCAAGGAGATGGGCGAAGTCATCGAGGCCCAAGATCGTGCGCTCGCCCGGATCGTCGAATGGCTCGATCGCGAAGTCGGCGACTACGTCATCGTCCTAACCGCCGACCACGGGCACACGCCGGCGCCGGAGATAAGTGGAGGATGGCCCATGCAACAAGGCGAGGTGACGCGAGACATCAACAGTTACTTCAAAGTCCCCAAGGGCGAAACGCTGATCGCCGAAACCACAGGCGTCGGCTCGTTTGTGAACGAGCAACTCCTGCGCGAGATGAACCTTAGCCTCGAAGAGGTTGCGACCTACCTCAACGGATACACGCTGCGCGACAACTGGCGAGGGTCAGAATTGCCAGAAGGGTACGAAGATCGAGCCAAGGAACACATTTTCAGCGCTACGTTTCCCGCTTCGCAACTACCCGGCATCATGAGCTGCAAGTTCGGCTCCCCGATGCCCCCAGGCGGCTAGTCTTTTTGCAAGAGATGGCTTCGCCGCGCGCCCTCGTAGCTCAGGGGATAGAGCACAGGTTTCCTAAACCTGGTGTCGCAGGTTCGAATCCTGCCGGGGGCACCACCCATAAGCCCAGGTCAGGGGCCTAATTCGGGTTTCTGTCATGGCCATGAGTTAGCCTTCGATCCTGAGAAGTCCGCAAAAAGTCCGCAAGGCGATCCAGGGGAAGCTCGATGGCTCATGTGAGAAAAGTCACCCGCAAGAGGGGCGGTGGAAACACAGGTCATGCCTGGCAAGTGCGCTATCGCGATTCCGACCGCGTTGAACGAAGCCGGACGTTCCGCACTAGAGACGAGGCCGATCGCTTCGCCCGCAAGGTCGAGGTCAGCAAAGACGAAGGCACCTATATCGATCCCAGCCTTGGCAAGACGCTTTTCGTTGACTGGGCTCAGGATTGGCTCTCATCGAGTGAGGTCGGGCTAAAGCCTCATACGTCTTCCGGGTACCGAACGCTACTCCGCAAACACATCTTGCCCGCTTTTGGGAGCACGCCTTTGGCCAAGGTTCGACCCGTCGACGTACGACGTTTCGTCGCGGAGCTGTCGGAGGGCGGTATGAGCGCCTCGCGGGTCCGGTCCTCGTACTTCTTGGTTCAGGCGATCTTTCGGGCAGCTGTTGAATCTGGATACATCGGCCGCTCACCCTGTCTCGGCGTGAAGCTCCCCAGGGCCGTCATCCGCGAGATGCTCTTTCTCTCTGCGGAGGAGGTTCGACGGATCGGTGACGCCGTTGCAGAGCAGTATCAGGCGCTCATCTATTTGCTCGCTTACGGCGGTCTGAGATGGGGCGAGGCCGCCGCACTGCGTCGAAAGCACTTGAATGTTCTGCGCCGAAGGATCGAGGTCGTGGAGTCGCTTGCCGACGTCGACGGTCACTTGTACTTCGGTCCCACCAAGACTCATCAGGCAAGGCGGGTAGCCATGCCAACAAAGCTGAACGACCGAATGAGGTTGCACCTGGAGCACTTCGTCGACAAGGACCGTGACGCCCTCGTATTCACCTCACCTGAGGGGGAACCCATGAGGCTGCCGAACTTCAGGCGGCGGGTGTGGTGGCCTGCCCTCGATGAGGCCGGCATCTCGCGCAAGGTACGCATCCACGACCTCCGTCATACGTGCGCCTCGTTGCTAATCGCTCAGGGGGCACACTCCAAGGCGATCCAGCAGCATCTCGGCCATAGCAGCATCTCCGTAACTCTGGACCGCTACGGGCATCTGTTTCCCGACCAGCAAGATCAAGTTGCCGACGCGCTCGACGAGATCATCCGCTAGACATGCCTCGGATCAGCGAGTTCTACGGGATCGTTATTGCGATGTATTTCTCGGATCATCCGACGCCTCACTTCCACGCCGCCTATGGCGAGCACGAGGCCAAGCTCGCTATCAGGCCTTTCGCGCTGTTGGAGGGGAGTCTGCCCACTCGCCAACTCCGCCTGGTGCGTCGCTGGGCCCGCCTCCATGAGGAGGAGCTGCTCTCCAACTGGGAGAAAGCCCGCAGCCACGGCAAGCCTAGTAAGATTCAGCCACTGCCATGAAGCACAGTGGAATGACTCGGGTCTCAGCGGTTGAGCCGCTTCACGACTTCGTCGTGAAGCTTTCCTTCACCAACGGTGTAGTTGCCGATGTTGATCTGCAACAGTTCATGTGGGGCGAGGTGTTCGCGCCCCTGGTTGAGGATCCGTCGTTGTTTCAACGCGTCGCGGTCGACGAGATCCTCGGGACGATCGTATGGCCGAACGAAGCGGACCTCGATCCCGATGTCTTGTACGCGCTGGCTACTGGCACTTACGAAGAACTCATGCGTGGCGAGGCCGTCTCATAGGCCGGCAGGGTTCCCCAGCCTCTGTGTCCTTGGCTTCAAAGCAGCTGCTCACATGGAAGCTCCACGGCATTTCAGAAACGCTCCCCAAGTCGGTGAAGTGAACACGAGAGATTTGGACATTTCTGTCAAAGGAGACGGAAGGTCCAATCGGACTAATGTCAATAGGGAGTCCTGCGCGTGAGATTCGACGCTCGGTCGTTCTCGCTCTGCTGCGCTGCGACCTCGGTCGGGGGTCGACCTTCGACCGAAGGAGCGCCTCCCCGATATGGGAATCATTCCGCCTCCGCTGGTGCCGGTGCGGGCGAGATCGCGGCAGAGCCGCCACGAAGTAAGGCATCGGCACCGCCGCTAGAGCGCGCAGATAGCTCGGTGATTCTCCCGGTAGTGCGGCTGAGCCGCGGTGAAGAGCGTTCGTCTCCACCGCCGCGTCGGCTTCTCAGCTCCCATAGCTCCGCCCCACTCCAGAACGACTGATCGAAGTTGCGCCGGTCCGGCCGACCGTGCCCAAATTTCGTCAATCCCATCTTACGAAGAGACCGTGCGATCCGACCTCTTCTAGGGTCCCTTCTGTCTCGACCCAGGCTCCTAACCCACGTGTGCCATCAAGGTTGGGTGGAAAACTGTTCTGGGTGTAGTTGGTAAGAAACGTCATCGAATATTCACTGCCTTCACCAAGCAACGTAAATGCCCCCGCGCCGGCTCCTGCGAGCGAAAGCACGCTGCAGTGCGGGCCGTAAGCAACCTCAGGAGCAGGCGAGGTCGGTCCAGCGTAGTGGCATATGCCGAAGTTGTAGCTCTGGTTCATAGGCATGGTGAAGAAAAGGTTGCTGAGGGCCAGGCCACGAACTCCGCTCTGGTATGAGTCCCCTGCGGCATAGAGTGAGTTGTGTTCTCGCGCGAGGAGCTGTTCTTCTGGGGTCTTGAGGTCGACCGGTGCTGGGAAGTCGGGCTCAAGATGCGTCTCCCCAGCTAGTCCCGCGAGCTTGAGTGTCACTTGAGTGGGCTCTCCATCTGCCAGCAAGTAGAGGCGATAGTCGCCGGCCGGAAGAATATGGGTTCGGGGTCCGCCGGCTCCAGGGGCTCGTCCAGGGAACTGATAGTTGACAACGCTGGGTGTTGAGCCACAGCCGGTGACGCACTGTTCGAAGCGTCCGGCCATTAGGAACCGGTCCCCGAAGCCGTCGGGTGGAGGGTCTTCAACCAGTAAGATGCCTAGCGATCGCCCTGTCCCCTGGATGGCAACGGTACGAGATGGTCCCTTTCTGCTTCGGACGCGGGTGGTAAGCGACACTCCTGCGTCCCGGGCAAGGCGCACAGGCATATAGGCGGACTCTGTTCCGGTGATCACATTGGCGCCTCGAAGCAGGGCGCGCGGGGCCTCGCTAGCGATGACGGGCGGTGCAGCTGGCATGACTGACCCCGCCATCCATAGCAGGACGAAAATGGCGACTAGGCGAACGCCTCTTTGAGCTGCCCACATGACTTAATGGTTCGACCCCTGAGATCGCCTTCCTACCAGTTCCAATTGCCCGGCCAGGGGCAGAATCAGGCGTCAGGGACGCTCGGGCGCATTTACCGGGCAATCCTTGGGCAGGATGATGACTAGGTCGCTGTGCCTGACTGGCACTGGCCCCGGAGCTGCCACGCCCGACACGGCCCCCCGGTAGACACCCGGAACACACGGAAAGACAACTGAGGCTCCAGCTCCATTCGACCCATCATTCAACGCGGGCTGACAACGGATCGGCTGCGCAACGGCCTCGAGACAAACCTTGACCGATACAAAAAGGTGCCTGGCATCGCACCCAGCACCTCCTGAAACGTGTATGCCAAAAATCCCTAGGTCCTCGTCGAATCCAGCTGACGGGGCACCTACGCTACTGTCGCAGCCCGGAACGAGCTCCCAGACGGGATCAAGTGGATCGGCCAGCGCGGAGCTTGGAGCTACCACCAGTAGTAGAGCTGATGCTGACACAACACTGAGGAACTTTCGTATGCCCACGATGCCTCCCTGTGGCTCGACCGGCAAATGCCAGATCATCCAGACGGATGGTGCACTCGATGGGCTTCGACAACTCCAAGGACTTCTCCTTTGTAGGTGAGCAGATTCCTGGCAGACTCGCTGTCCAGCCGCGGGAGACCCTGTGAATCCCATAGCAACCCCGCCGCCCGTTCGTCATCGCGCCCGCTCAGTCATTCGAAGGCGACGGCACCAAGTACGGCCTCAGGGTCTGCGCAAACAGCTCGACATCCCGAGAGCCGGGACAGAGGGAACTCGAAATCACACCCTCAACCGCTGCGCCTTCATAGTCGCCGGCGTGATCGCCGCCGGCCACCTCCTCGAGCATGTTGCAAGGGCCGAGCTCCGCCGCACCGCATTATCGATCGGCGTCAAAGATCACGACAACTCCAAGCTTCTTTCGAGACCAGCGTCTCGCTCGCGCGTCCGACCGAGGCGCCTGTCGTTGACCTCCTCGACGGTCCTTTCCGCCTGCTGTCTGTCGAGTCGCTGATCGGTATTGCGCGGCTCTCCTCCCAGCGCCTTGTTGCGGTCCTTGATCCCATACTTCTCTCGGTAGCTCTCGATCGTTAGGACGGCCTGACCCCATTCCTTCCTCTCAGAAGGTCGCGCCGGGGCTGGGCCCACGGCGTTCTCCAGATACTTCGGGAGCTCGTTCCCTCGCTCACGTAACAGAGCCATGTCCCTGCGCCCCAACTCATTCTCGATGTGTAGCCAGCGCTCGACGAGTGGAGCCCTCTCTTCTACCCAGCTTTGGCGTACCTCCTGAGCCTTGATCGACTCGTGTTGCTCCGTACGGAGTTGCTTGAGCGAGTCACTCAGCCTTTGACCCGCGCGTTGCGCACCTTCGATGCGCTGTTCGAGCCGCTTAACTTCCTGCCGGTTGCGAGCTCGATGGAGGGCGCTCATCGAGCCAAGACGCCCCTGCGCTTCCCTTCTGGTGTCGCGTTGGCGCTGCAGGAAGCCCTCGAGCTTTTCCCGCTCGTGCTCGAAGTGGTTGATCGACGAGGTCTGATCGGCCGGCCTCTTCATCAACTGCTTGTGGAGCCGATCTCGCTCCGACAACAGTGACGCTCCATCCATGCGAGCGATATCCCGTGCCTCGTCAAGATCGATAGCGAGCGACTTCGCCTTGGTGCGCTCCAATGCTCGCGTCAGTTCATCTAAGACGTATGGGCGCTCGACACTGCCCCCGACCTCGTCGCGCCCGCAGGCATCACCCAGCACCACGTAAAGGTGGTTCTCCTCGCGCCCCGCGACATAGCGACGTAACCCCACTCCCGATACATCGACTCGTCGCCGAGCACGAACGCTCGATCCGTCGTCATGCCCTGCGCCTTGTGACCGGTGATGGCGTATGCGTGAGTGAGATGACCGGCTGCGAGATAGTCCTGGGGCAGCGTTACGAGCCGCTCATCTTCGAGCCGAACCTCTAGCTCAAAGGTTGTCTCATCGATGCGTTCGACCACGCCGCAGCTCCCGTTGATGACGCCCAGCTGTCGATCGTTTCGTAGCGTCATGACCTGATCGCCCACACTGAAGGACTTCGCCCCCACGGTCATCTCGACGGGATCGAGAACGCCTTCCGCTCTGAGGATCGCTCGGGCGCTGTCGTTGAGATCGGTAACGTCGGCTCTGCGTGCGGCGATCATGACCGCCGAGCCCTCCTGTGATGCCTTCCACCAATCCACCACCAGCTGGGCCCGGGTCTCAACCGCATCTCGTCCCACCACCAGCCGCCCACGATCGCTATAGACCTCGATCGCTTCTGAGGAGCGACCCTCTCGAAGGAGCTCGAGGGCATCTCGCTCCCACGAGTTGCTTCTGGCGCCTCACCTCCGACAGCTCGATGGCCGGAAGTCTGCTTTTTGAGGGCCCGGAAGGCTCCCCCTGCGGCGATCTCGGGAAGCTGCTTGTCGTCCCCCACCAGCACGACCTTTGCTCCGGCTTGCTGAGCGTGGGTAAGCAATGCTTCGAGCTGGCGGGTCCCGACCATGCCGGCTTCGTCCACGACGATGACCGTGTCCCGGTCGAGACCTGGAGAGCGGAAGTCGTCGAGGTCTTTCATCAGAGCGGCGATCGTGGAGCTCTCGATCCCGGAACCCGCTTCGAGCTCCTTGGCGGCGCGAGCCGACAGGGCACAGCCGATGACCTTGATGCCGGAGGCTTCCCAGGCATCTCGTGCCGCGTCCAGAGCGAAGGTCTTGCCGGTGCCGGCCTTGCCGACGACGACCTCGACCCCTCGCCCACTGCGGGTGAGGTCCTCGACCATCTGGCTCTGCTCGCGGTTCAAGGACGGTCGGCGCTCGAGGGCGGCACGGACTGCGTCGGGTCGGGCCATCCCCTCTCGGTCATCGATACGCCTCACGGCTCCGCGGATCAGGCCCTTCTCGAGATCGAGCAGTCTCCTCGGTCGAGTAGCGGACATCGTCGACCACCGAAGGGCACCACCGACCCGTTGGACGAGCCGCAGAGACCGTTCCGGTGGTGAGCAGTGGTGCCTGGTTCTGCGCGGCAGACAGCGGCACCACCCGCATCGAGTCGAGCAGCTCGAAGGCCAGATCCTCGATCTTTTCGATGGTGGCCCCGTTGGGGAGCCGCTCGCAGAGTCCTTGGATCACTTCGCGCTCGGTGAAGCTGCTCGAGTCCCGGGTGAGCCCTTCCGGCTCGACCAGCTCGGTCATGATCCTGTTCTGGTCGGCGCGACCGATAGAACGCGGCTCCCGGTCGAGGGAGTGAGCGAGATCGCGGCGGGAGAATCCAAGCTCCTTGGCCCGACGCTCCCATTCCGGGAGCAGGCCCTCGGGATGGACCCGGTAGTCCTTGGCCCTGCGGGTGTCGAGGGTCGCGACCTGAGCGGCCTTGGCGCTCTTTTCGCCCCGTTCCTCCATGCGGATCTCGATCTCGGCGCGTCGCTTGGAGAAGGCCTTGATGACCTCGCGCGGGACACCCTCGATCTCGGCGGTGCCGTTACCCATCTGGGTCCACTCGACCCCCAGTCGCCGACTCACCTCGTGTCGCAGTTGTGCTTGGTAGAGGTAGCCGGCCGTCTTGGCGTGGCTGTAGAGGAGGCGCCCATCGAGCGCGCTCCACTTGCCGTCGTCCCCGTGCATGAGGTTGGCGACCAGGACGTGGGTGTGAAGAAGCGGATCGCCGGCACGGGAGGTCCGGTGGCGGAAGGCCGAGGCAACGAACCCCGATGAGCCGATCGGGAAGAGCCCGTCGGTTCCCCGGCGGCCAACGCGCGGTGTTGCGTTCGAGGTAATCGAGGGCCGCGGCGACCGCGGCGTCATGGGCGTTCACGACCTCGTTGGAGGCATCCTTGGGCCCCAGGGCATGAAGCAACGAGACCGATTTGGGAGCCCGGAAGGTGAGGTCGAAGCCGGGCATCCGAGCCTTGTGGTGGCGCTGGCTCATGACCTCGCCGGTCTCGGGATCGACGGCCTTCGAGGACCGGAGTGAGGTCTCGTTCGATCACTCGACCCTCGAGTCCGAGGTCGGCTCGATCCGCCGCCGAGCCAGTAGCCGGGGGCCTCGCCGGAGCCGACGTAGTAGTCCTCGACGCCCTTGGCCACGGAGTTCAAGTAGTAGTCCTGCTGGCCCCTTGCCAGCTTCCCGATGTTGAGCATCCACACCACCGACTTGCCGTAAATACCCTTCATGTAATTACTAGCATGTAAATGCAAGTCTGTGCAACGTTTGCTCGAGGATTAGTACCGGTGATTGTCGGGGTCGTGTATGGAGTAAGAGCTCGAACGAAAGCCGGTCCTAGGGTTCGGTTTCAACAAGAGTTGAGCTGCCTGTTTGATGTTGAAGCGTTCTCAGCCTTGGACTTGTTTGCCACCGGCTACTGATCTGAGAGAGCGCTCCTGAGGCAGGTGACCTCGTCGACATACCCATGCTGTAACGCTTGCGACGCCCACTGCAATCAGTGCTCCCAGAGTCAGCCAGGCACCGATCCCGATGAGGCTCGCATCAACTGAGCCTGATAGACCGCCTTACCCCCGTAGACCACTTGCTTCCGACAGCTCAACGCGTTCGACGGCCGATCAGTCTGAGAAGCCGCAGTCTGGTGGCTGGCTGCGGCCTAGTCCACCCCTAAGCAAGCACATTACGTATTCCAGTCAAACCGGACTTCTCCTATCTTCATCTCCGATCTGCTCTTTCGGGCGAAAACTTTCAATCGGAGGTTCCTAGATGACTTTGGGCAAGCGCGGTCTGTTTTCGACAGGGGTCGCACCGATCTCGATCCTGCTCGCATCGTTGATGTTCCTGAGCCTCGTGCAAGTGAGCGCTGCGCCACCGGCGCAGGCACAAGGGGGCGGCTCCGTCTCCTATACCTATGACGAGTCTGGGCGACTGACCGGTGTGGTCGCTCCCAATGGAGATGCGGCCTCGTATCGCTACGACCAAGTCGGCAATCTCCAATCGATCGCTCGCTCGGCCACGGGCCCGATGATCCTGGAGTTCACTCCGAACAAGGCCCCAGCAGGTGCAACCGTGACCGTCCACGGAACCGGCTTTGCCGCCGCCCCAGGCGACAACACGGTCAAGGTCAACGGCGTCGACGCAACCGTCACGTCCGCGACCACCCGCAAGCTCCAGGTGACCGTTCCCTCGGGGGCGGGTACCGGTGCGATCCGGGTGGAGACCGCGGCCGGTTTCGACCTCTCGGATGACACGTTCACGACCGCCGGATCGGTCGCCGCGCCCACCATCTCCTCTTTCTCTCCTGCGATGGCCGTCCCTGGCGACACGATCACGATCTCGGGATCCAACTTCGATACCGACCCGACCTTCAACAATGTCTTCATCAACGACTCCTTTGCCCGTGTCACCTCGGCCAGCACGACTCAGCTCACGGTCACCGTGCCGGAGTTCGTGGGTTCGGGTCCGATCGAGGTCTCGACCGCTGCCGGCAAGGCAACCGCCGCGACCCACCTCTTCATTCCGCCTATGGGCAAGACGATCGCCGATATCGAGGCGACGGGCACTACGGCAGCCACCGAGTCAGAGACGATCACGATCGACCAACCCCAGCAAGGTCGCGCTGGTCACCTTCGATGGGGTCCGGGGCGGGGCCGCGAGCTTGTCGTTCACCGCGGGCACGATGTCGGGCGCGGACATCACGATCTACTCTCCCCAGAGAACCACCATCCTCAATGCCACCTACGTCGCCAACGGTGTGTTCGTCGACGCAGTCCCGCTTCCCGCGACCGGTACCTACACGATCATGTTCACGCCTCGTTTCAGCTACACCGGCAACCTGACCTTCACCCTCCACGATTCGACCGAACTCGACGCCGGTTCGATCGCCACCAACGGCACTGCCAAGACGATCACCACGACGATCCCCGGCCAGAACGCGCGCGCGACCTTCTCCGGTGACGCGGGCCAACGCGTCAGCCTGGCGGTCTCGGGCGTGACCTACGGGACCAGCTACGATCGCGGCTCCGAGCTCAACATCTACGACAAGTACGGGAAGTCGGTCGGCGGGACCGGCAGCTTCGGTACCAACGGCACCTTCCGCGACCCGATGACCCTGCCCTACACGGGGCTATACACGCTGCGTCTCGATCCCGGAGGCACGTGGCGTTCTCCTGAAACGGGCGCGGCGACGCTGAAGGTGCACACCGTGCCGGCGGATGCTACAGACTCCATCAGCTTCGGCGGCTCCAAGTCGATCGCCACGGCGACGCCGGGCCAGAACGCCAAGCTCAGCTTCGACGCGACCGCGGGCCAGGACATGAGCTTTAACGTGAGCGCGAGCTCGATCTCCTCGTGGACCTACTCGATCCTGAGACCCGACGGCTCGACGTTGACGGGGCCACACATGGGCTACACCGGCGTCTTCCGTGATACGACTGATCTCCCGACCGCGGGAACGTATTCGATCCTTATCGATCCCAACGGTGCCGCGACAGGCTCCGCGACCGTGCAACTCCACGATGCCACCGAGGCAGACGGTGGGACCCTCGCGCTCGATGGCTCCGCGCACTCGCTGTCGATGTCGACGCCGGGCCGCAACGCCCGCTTCACGTTCTCAGGCACCGCGGGTCAGCGCGTGAGCCTGGACTCTCACAGCCTCGTGGGCGACGTCGTGGTATTCGCTGGGCTACGTATTCCTCTACAAGCCCGACGGCACCCAGCTGAGCTACTGCTCGATCGCTGGGAACCCCAACTGCTTCATCGAGGCGGTGACGCTGCCCACGAGCGGCACCTATAAGGTCGTGATCGATCCCGCTTCGGACTACACGGGCACCGCAACGCTCAAGGGCTGGGACGTGCCGGCCGATGCGACGCAATCGACCTCCATCGGCGGTGGTGCGTCGAGCCTGACGATCGGCACGCCGGGACAGAACGGTTCCTGGACCTTCGCCGGGACCACCGGGGCAAAGGTGAGCTTCAAGTTCACCTCCAACACGATCTCCAGCGCGTCGGTGACCATCAAGGCGCCCTCCGGCGCAACCGTTGCGACGGTTTCGGGCGGCTCCTCGAGCTACTTCGTCGACAAGAAGACCTTGACCGAGACCGGGACCTACACCATCAAGCTCGACCCCGAGCACAAGCGCACGGGGTCGGTCACTCTCAATGTCTACGACGCCACCGACCTCGACGCGGGAACGATCACGATCGGCGGCGGTCAGCAAAGCGTTGCGACCACGACGCCGGGCCAGGACGTCTTCGTCACCTTCGAAGGAACCTCGGGCCAGCTCCTGCGTCTTACCGGGTCGGCCTACTTCTACCTCTGGGTGACCAAGCCCGATGGGACCTACCTGCTGAGCCCGACCGTCGCCGGCAACCCCGGCAACTTCGATCTCCCGGCGCTTCCCGCGACCGGGACCTACAAGATTTTCGTGGACGGCGGCGACTCGACCGCCACCTACTACCTGACCCTCGCGACGCGCTCGGCGCGACGCGTCGCGAACAAGCCTCAGCTATCCGGCGCGCCCGCTAGCCTGCAGGACCATTGGGACGAGTTCGCACTGGTCTCTCGTCCGCCCAAGTCCGACTCAACCAGGTCCGTCGGGCACAAGCGGCACGGCCCACTCGATGGCCCCCGCAAAGGGGCGGAGCTCGCCGGTCTTGTCATCTCGACCACCGGGCGCCCCCTTTCCCGGGTCACGGTCAGCGCCGACGGGATCTCGACCCGCACCGATGCCCGGGGACGCTTCCTGCTACAGGGGCTGCCCGGCGGACGTCACGTCGTATCGGTGGACGGAACCACCGCCCGAGGCGGCAACCACGGCTACTTCGAGATCGGGGCTCGGCTCACCGACGGGATCACGACCTCGCTCGACCACGTCGTGTGGCTGCCCAAGATCGACATGAAGAACTCCGTCAAGATCGACTATCCGCTGGAAGACGACCTCGTCATCACGAGCCCCCGCCTGCCGGGGCTCAGGGTCGAGCTTCCAGAAGGAGCAATGGTCACCAACCGGCTCGGCGGCCCGGTCAAGCGCATCAGCCTGACCCCCATCCCGACCGAGCGCATGCCCTACCCGATGCCGGCGGGGGTCCACTTCCCCGTCTACTTCACGCTCCAACCGGGCGGCGCAATCGTCTACACCCCCGGGGTCAACGACTGCGACTACTCCAAGACCGAGTGTGCCTTCGGGCCCGGCGGCGCCCGGGTCATCTATCCCAACTCGACCAAGGCGGCGCCGGGAACCCGCGGCGAGTTCTGGAACTACGACGCGCGCGCGGGTTGGCGTCTCTACGGTGGCGGCAGCGTCTCGACCGACGGTCGCAGCGTCGTCCCCGATGCGAACGTGTCGATCCACAAGCTCGGCGGTGCCTCCGCCTACCTTCCCGCGACCCCTGCGCCCGATACCGGTCCCAACGGTGTTACCGAAGACGGTGACCCGGTCGACCTCGCGACCGGCTTGTTCGTCTACGAGAAGAACGACCTCGCCCTTCCCGGCAACATGCCGATCTCGCTCACCCGCATCTACCGGCCGCAGGATTCCGTCCCGCGCGCCTTCGGCATCGGCAGCACGCATCCCTACGAGATCTATCTCAAGAAGTTTGACGACAACTATTCGGCGATGGAGCTGATCCAGGCCGATGGTTCTAGGGTCAAGTTCGAGCGCATGGCGGGGACGGGGACCGATCCCACAAGCGGCATCTGGATCGCGAATTCGACCCACACCTCCTTCTACAAGTCCTACCTGATCTGGGACGGCAAGCGCTACGAGATCCACCGCCCCGACGGCTCCATGCTCGGTTTCGCCAAGGGGATGGGGCTCACGGAGGTACGCGACCGCTTCGGCAACGGGCTCTCGCTCTTGCGACTCGCCGGCAACCGTGTCGGGACCGTGCGCTCGACCTCTGGTCGCTGGATCTCGTTCACCTATGATGCTGAGTTCCGCGTCACCCGGGCCGAGGACAACATCGGTCGCCACGTCGACTACACCTACGATGCGCAGGGACGGCTCGCCACCGTGACCGACGTCAAGGGCGGCGTCACGACCTATACGTACGACACGTCCCATCGCATGCTCACGATCGAGGACGCCCGCGACATCGTCTTTCTGACCAACGAATACGACTCTTCCGGGCGGGTCATCGAGCAGACCCAGGCCGACGGCACGACCTACGAGTTCGACTACACGGTCACCGACAACAAGATCACCCGCACGGAGGTGACCGACCCGCGCGGCTTCGTGCGCCAGGTGAACTACGACACGGACGGCTATCCGACGTCCGATATCGCAGCCCTGGGGACTTCGGAGGAAGACACCACGACCTACGAGTGGTGGGCCACTCGCCACCTCAAGAGCGTGACCGACGATCGCGGCCGCAAGACCTTCTACGAATATGACGAGGCGCCCTCCGGGCCCCCGACGAAGGGCAACCTCACCAAGGTCACGAGGCTCCACGGCACCGGGCAGGCGACCTCGGTCTCATACACGCACGAGCCGCGCTACCAGCAGGTCGCATCCATCACCAACGAGCTGAACAAGACGACCACGTTCACCTATGCGAACAATGGCCTGCTCGAGCGGGTCACCGATCCCGAGGGTCGCGACACGAGCTTCACCTTCTGGCCTTCCGGGCAGGTCAAGACGATCGCCGACGAGCTGGCGCACACCACGACCCTGTCCTACAGCCGCGGTGACCTCGTCTCCTCGACCGACCCGACCAACAAGACGACCACGACCTTCCTGGATGGGGCCGGACGCCGCCGTCTCGTGACCGATCCGCTCGGCAGCGTCACGACCTACACGTACGACGCGGCCAACCTCGTCTCGAGCGTCAACGACCCCCTGGGGGCCACGACCGCCTTCCAACATGACCCCAACGGCAACCTCACCAAGGTCATCGACGCCCGGCTCAAGGAAACCTCTTACGTCTACAACTCCATGGACCGGGTCCAGTCGCGCACCGATCCCCGCAACAAGACCGAGACCTTCGCCTACGACAACTCCGGCAACCTCAAGACCCACACCGACCGTGAGTCCCAGGTCACGACGTTCCGCTACGACGGGCTCGGCCGGCGCACGTTCACCGGCTTTGACACCGGCGGCACCGAACAGAGCCCGATGTACGAGTCGACCATCGACGTCACCTTCGACGACGTCAACGACGAGGTCGAGATCGACGACTCCGAGACGGGAGTCATCACCCAGGCGTACGACCCGCTGGGTGGCCTGAGCTCGGAGATCTCACCTCGCGGCACGCTCTCCTACACATATCGTGCCGACGGCTCGCGCCAGTCGATGACGATTGGCTCGCAGACCACGAGCTACGGCTACGACGATTCCGGTTTGATCGAGTCGATCACCCGTGGCTCGGAGCAGGTCGCGTTCGCGTACGACCTTGCCGGGCGGCGTGACACGACGACGCTCGGTAACGGGGTCGTCTCCGACTACACGCTCGACGCGGCGGGGCGGATCACCGAGATCGACTACAAGGATGGGGCCGACACCCTCGGCGATCTCGCATACGACTACGACGCCGCGGGCCGCCGGACCCAGGTCTCGGGCAGCTTCGCCCGCATCGACCTGCCCCAGACGGTCACGGCCACGACCTACGACGACGCCAACCGGCTCACGAACTGGGCCGGCACGGCGATGACCTACGACGACAACGGCAACCTCACAGACGACGGCCCCACGACCTACGACTGGAACGCGCGCGGGGAGCTCACCGCGATGACGGGCCCAACCGATGCAACCTTCGCGTACGACGGCCTCGGCCGACGCACCCGGGCCACCGTCGAGGGCGACGTGACCAAGTTCCTGCATGATGGAGATAGCGTCGCGCAAGAGCTGAACAACGCCGGTGCTGTCACGGCCACGTTGCTAACCGGGCTGGGGATTGACGAGGTCTTCTCCCGCACGGAAGGCTCGACCACGAGCCACTTCCTGAGCGACGCGCTCGGCTCGACTGTCGCTCTGACCGATGGAACCGGCGCGGTCGCTACCGAGTATGCCTACGAGCCCTTCGGCAAGGCACGCACGATCGGTGCGCCCAACGACAACCGCTTCCAGTTCACGGCGCGCGACAACGACGGGACCGGGCTGCAGCACAACAGGGCGCGGTATTACAGCCCAGGAATGCAGCGGTTCATCTCCGAGGACCCGATTGGGTTCGCGGGGGGGGACGTGAATCTGTATGGGTATGTTTGGAGCAATCCTGTGATGTTCTCTGATCCTCGGGGCTGTGTGGATGGGATTTCTGGAACTGTGGAGATGAACTCTGGAACGGGGTAACCGACCTGATTACCGCCGGTCGGAAAGCTCTAGTCGGTGCCG
Organism: uncultured Actinomycetes bacterium; assembly: GCA_963786155.1. Classification (GTDB taxonomy): domain Bacteria; phylum Actinomycetota; class CADDZG01; order CADDZG01; family WHSQ01; genus CAWAXW01. The sequence continues at coordinate 2,565,678 of CAWAXW010000006.1, forward strand.
CCTCCTGGGTATGGGATAACCGAGAGTTGCTCGGATCATTGGCCGTGGGGGCGGCCTGCCTCGCAGCGGGGGTTACTACGGCCGGAGCTGCTACTGCCGCTTGCTATGTGGGAGGTGGCCTCTTTTTTGCGGACCAAACGGCAGGCGCATGGAGCGAAGCAACTAAAGGGCCAGGTTTCGCGGTGGGTAGTTTCGTGGGCGATACTTTGATGAATGTTTTTCAAACTGGCGTCACGATGATTCCGGGTGCTGGGATAGCCGCCGCCGCGAAATCAACGCCGTTCGCCCGGGCCTGGTTCGAGTTCCCTGCGATTCAGCGGTGGTTTTACGTTGGACTAGCTTCTATTCCCTCCGTTGATTGCTCCCTCCGTTGCTCTAATGACTGAGTTCTATCAGGCAAGAGGCTTGGGCCCGACCATGGTGGGAGTAGCTCTTGTATCTGCCCTTTTGTCTCTTCCCTCTGCGCTTCAGGCCGAAGGATGGGTCGCACGTATCCTGCTCACTAGTGTCTTGGTTATCATTCATCTTTGGGTTGCTCTCCGTCTAGCCCGAACAGGTGTCTACCTCACGTCCTCAGGCATCAGGGTGGTTAATCCCTTTCGAACGTTGAGTTTCGGCTGGTTTGAGATCAAGACTTTCACATGGGGTCGGTTCGGGATCATGCCCAAGGTAGGAGCCGTCCTTGTCGACGGCCGGACGGTAGGGATCTTCGGTCTGCCGATCGGAGGTCAGGGCCCTGGAGGTTCGACCGGAGATGCTCTGATCGCACTGAACGATCGCTTGAGCAAGGAGCACGCGATCATGCACGACGAAGGTCCTCCTCTTCGATATTGACCGAGGGGTGCCCGCTGGGTGAAACCCACTTCTGAACCGATCGGCTTGTACAGGATGTTCGCGGTACAGGAACGGCTGTGCTCCACCTTCTGTTTTCTTCGATGTTCTCAATCTCGTACAGAGGATAGAGGAAACGAGTTGACAGCCACTAGTTCAGTTCCGCTTCCTTAGTGGGCGGGAGTGACGATCATCGTGACCAAAAAGACGACTTGGGCCGCTTTCGCCCTCATACCGCTTCGACGTTGCAGCGACCTCAATCGTTGCCTTGAACCGGCATCGCGCGACTCCCGCTCGACGGCTCCTTCTCTTGTAGCACCGGCGCTCCGGCGTCAAGGCGCTCCTTCGTCGCGTCCCTGCGGGATTCCACCCCTGACCCCTCGCGTAACCGGCGCTACTGCGGCAGGCAAAGCCGTCGAGCGAAGGGAGTACGCGATGAGAAGAGCGAGAACCGGAGCGACCAGCTCCACGAGGCTCACGAGAAGCTTCAGACCACTGTCGTAGCAAATCGTCTCAGGCGACGAATGGAAGAGGATGCTCAAGGTTGCCGAAAATCCATCGGACTTCGTTCAGCAACAAGCTGATCATCCTCGCCAACGCCCCCGTAGGACCTGCCCATCACCACTTCCTGTCGCCGGTTCGATTCGCTTGTAGCAGCGCCGGTGCCGGCCGCAAGGGCGCTCCGTTCCTCCCTGCGGTCCGGTACTCGCGTCTCTGCGAGATGAGCTGCGCTCACCCTTGCCCCCGTCCCCTGTGCCGCTGCTCCCCATGTCGCTGTAACCGGCGACTGGAAGGAGAAGGCGATGGCCAAGACGAGGAACGAGCTCGACCAGGAACGTAATCGCCTAGGCGCTTCGTTCAATCTCTCCACCCGCATGCTGTCGACCGACGAGGTCGCAAGGTTGCTCGTGGTTCCTGTCACCACGCTCTACACGTGGCGCTACAAGGGCACGGGGCCGAAGGCCTTCAAGGTTGGCAAGCATCTGCGCTACCGGTTATCCGATGTGATCGAATGGCTGGAGACGCTGGCTAAGTAGGTCGTCGCGGACCTACAGACTTTCGAGTTGCAGGCGACCGACGGCTTTGCGAACAGGATGATCTTCGCGACGTTCCGCACGTCTTCACGGGTCTCTCGTCCTCGTCCCTCGTGGGGCCGGTAGTAAACCTGAAAGACCCAGGTCCTGAGACTCCATCGTTTGGGTTCGTAACGGAATCTGGCGACTTTGGGAACATGTCTTCTTCTAGCCCCTGGCCTTCTTCTTCTTCTTGGGCTCGGGCGCCTCGACGACGCATTCCTTGCTCGCAGCAAGCGTCGCCGCGTGCGCGTCTACGATCCCATATCCATAATCGGGGGACCATTCGCCGATTGTGCCACTTTGGGGGTTGCGGGCGGTGCCGGTGATGAACTTCACAGTCTGCTCCGGAGTGCAGCCTTGCCCACGCAGAAGGGCCGCCACCCCTGCAACATGCGGCGTCGACATCGAGGTTCCAGACTTCGGGCCATAGGAGGGATCGGCCGAGGAACAGCCGATACTTGTACCTAGTGGGACCGTGGACAGGATGTCCTCTTCACATACGTTCGTCACCAATCCCGACCCGCCCGGCGCGGCGACCGACATGTTGTCCTCCTGGATGCCGAGGTTGGAGTAGTAGCTGCGGAGCTCGCGGCGGTCGGTCGCTACCACGCAGAGGACACCACGCAGGTACCCGGGCGTATTGCACAGCGGAGACGAGTCGTTGCCAGCCGAGGCAACCACGACGACCCCCTTGGAGACGGCATAGTCGACCGCTTTTCGGTAACCGGCGCCAGTGGTGTTGTCGGTAATCACCGCGAATGGCGCCGGTGCGCCGAGGCTGAGATTCATCACATCGGCACCATGGTCGACGGCCCAGTTCATCCCTACGCCCGTGTCCTGGCCCAGGGCGCATCCGTCGGCGGCAACGTTGATCGACATGATCTTCGCTCCCGGCGCGACGCCCGCGATCCCGAGACCGTTATTGGCGGAGGCAGCCGCGATGCCGGCGACATGAGTACCGTGGTCGCAGCCGGCGTCTTCTCGTGCATCGGTGTCCCAGTCACCGTCCGCGCACGTTTCCGTCGCGCATACCGAGACACCGGGAACTAGCTTGCCTGCGAACTCGGGGTGGTTGTAGTCGACTCCCGTGTCGACGATCGCGATCACGACACCCGATCCATCGCTGATGGACCATGCCTCGGGAGCATTTATCTGATCGAGATTCCACTGCTGCGAGAAAAAGGGGTCAACACTTTGGGACGCGCTCCCCCCTGGGGTGATTCCAATTGCAACCGCGGTCGCCAGGAGGCAAGCCAGGACAACACGACAGCGATGCGAGCGCATGGCGAGTGGTTCTCCCCTCCACTGCCCATTCCTGCCGCTAGGAGGACGCCACAAAAGCCGAGGAAGTGGCCATTAGGAGCGCCTCCCAACTAACGGTTGGCGACGCGTTAACGAGCCTCCGACACAGATGGATCCGCCATCCTCATGTCAGGATTCGGCTGATGCATCGGCCGTTCTAGGCGCCGTTCTGCGGACGAGACGGATTCCCTCCTAACAATCCGAGCAAAACGGCAGGTTTTACCCATTCCTAGGCGAATCAAACCAACCAATCGATTCGCGGGTACTCACAAAGGGGTGGGGAATGACTAAACGACGGATCATCGCGGCTCTTGTCATCCAGGTTCTAGTTCTGACCGGCCTGAACCTCGACAAGATGGCCTTCTCCCAGGACTCGGGCTCGCATCTGGCGGGCGACGTCTCCGAGGCAATCCCCGCCAACGGCGAGGATCTCGCCTTGGATTCCGTCGGGGGCTTCGCTCTCGGTGGCGGCGAGGCGGTGATTGAACCCGGAACGTCCTCCGAGGAACGCTTCAGTTATTCCGCGGTTGACACCGAGGCTAAGGAGCTGGTCTCGGTGCAGAGGCCGAGTCCGAAGTCCCACCCGGCCGGTGCGGTGGTCGCTGTAGTTGAGTCTCCCCCCACCCCCAAGCCTTCTGGAGACGGCCAATCCAATCCCCCGCCGAGCGAGCCAGCTTCGAGCCAAGGAGGGAGCGAGCCCTCTCCGGAATCTTCGCCCGAGGGAGACGGTTCCCAAGGTCCGGGATCCGGGGAGACTGGTGGCGATCAGTCTGGGAACGATGGAGCCCCAGAGAGCGCGCCGCCCCCGATCTGCGAACCCGTCTTTGGAATGAGCTGTGCCGAGGTGATCGACCAGCTCCTCGTCGTGGACGACCCGTGTGTGGACCTCACGGGACAGTCATGTAGCCAACTCGTTGATCTCATCCTGGGCCTTGTCGGCGACCCCGACGAGATCTGTCAGAACGTCGACCCCGAGGGCTGCACCGAGATCATCCTCGACCTGATCCGCGAGGATCCGTGCGAGCCGAGGACGGGACGCACCTGCACCCAGTTCATCGATGAACTCATCAACGGAATCTGCCCCAACCTCTCGTGTCCCACCGATATCGCCAACGAGGTCATCGATCTCGCTCTGGCTCTTTACGACATCGTTTATCGCGTCGCTTGTCCCGATCGACCGTGGGCCCCCGACTGTGTCGGTGACTATGGGGCAATCGTCTCGGACCTCGTCGATCAGCTGGTGCGCATTGCTTGTCCGCCCAATGGAGACGTCGTGAACTGCGTCAACGAGAAGATCGCTCTGATACAGGAGATCGTCTTCGGGGCTGTAAGGACAGCACTGGACGTGATCTGTCCGAACTCTAATGGTGATCCCGACCAGTGCTACTCCGAAATGAACGAGAAGCTCGGTGGGCAGATCAGTCAAGCCGTCATCCTCTTGAATGAAACGGTCGACTACCTAGTGCGTACCATCTGTGCACCGAACGGCGATGTGCTGACATGCGCTGACGAAGAAATTCTCCTGATCCAAGGGATCGTCCTCGGCGCACTCGACACCGCCGTCCGAGCGATCTGCCCTGAGTCGGGTGGTGATGTTGATTGGTGTTATAGCCAGACGAATGAGAGGCTAAATCGCGAACTCAATGACCTGATGCTCGCGCTCTGCCAATCGACCGATACTGTCATCTGCTTGCTCAATGTGGTCGACAAGGTCAACGACGTTGCTGCCAATGCCTGCGATGGTGACGGCCTGACAAATCCCACGGGAGAATCAGCATTAGCGAACTGCCCCGATCGAGTGATCGAAGAGGTCAACAAGCTACTAATACAAGCTTGCGGGTCGACGAACGCGACCACCTGCGCAGAAAACCTCATAGATAGGATCGATGATGCCCTCGGAACCGTCTGCGGGGTCATCCCCGTCCCCAACGATGGAGCGGTAAGCGGTGTGCCCCCCGGAGTAGGGGCTTGCGCGCTCGAAGCTACTGGGCGCCATCGGAGTCATCATCGAAACCGCCTGTGACTCGATGGAGCCCTCTGCTTGTCTAGCTCACTACATCGATCAGATCAACGACATCGTGGCGAACGTGTGCGACAAATCCCCGTCAACGGCTCCTACCGGAGATACGGCACTTGGGAACTGCAACACACTCGTCGTTCAAACAGTAAGCCAGCTGATGATGGATGTATGCCAGTCCACCGTGCCGAATACCTGCGTCAACAACCTCATTGCCATGGTCGATGGCGCCATCGGCGATGTGTGTGGGGACATTCCCGTCCCCAGCGGAGGAGCGGGTGACGGCGTGCCTCCGGGAGTGGGGACATGCGCGGTCAAGGTCGTGGGTGCCATCAATCTCATCATGATCACCGTCTGCGCTTCGCCTCAGCCAGCGACCTGTCTCGACAACCTGCAGGACGAAATCGACGAGATCATCCGCTTCTCGTGTGAGCAAGTACCGGTGGACGGGACGCTGTCCGCCGGTCGGATGGTCCCCAGGTATGGACGAATGCCTTGCCAAGATCCTGGGCACGATCAACTTGATCAACACGACCATTGATGACCTCTGTGATGATGCTGCTCCCGGTGAGCAGGGAGCAGCGGAGTGCCCTAACCAGGTGATCGAGCTCGTCTTGTACTACGAGACCGTGGTTCGCGAGGGGCTCTGCCCCGACATGACGTGGATGGAGTGCCTCGATGACAGGGCCCAAGGACTGGTCGCGATCGTCGAGAACCTCATCGATGAAACGTGCAACGACGAACCCTCGTGGACCACAGGCGCGGATGAGTGCGTGCAGATGATCTTTGACGTGGTCGATCGCGAGATCGACGAGCTCTGCGGTGGTCCCTGGTCATTGCTCAGCTGCGTGACCTTCGTCTTAGAGACGATCCACGATGCGCTTGACGACCTCCCCCCGATAGAGTGTGCCGACGACCCGAACGCTTGTGACCTTGATGACATTCCATGCGCCAATAACCCGGTCGCGTGCATCCCGTCGTGTCCTCCTGAGGCCGGTATCGCTTGCCCGTTAGTTGGATATGCGGCCGGCTGCGCGTTGAACCCGCTCGCCTGTCTCCCCATAGGGGTTCCTTGCGTTGGAAACCCCCTCGCGTGCGTGCCGATCTCTGCTTCGGCTGACCCGCCGGCGATCCAAGTGTGGTCAGTCAACCTCCGCAAGCAGGAGTTGGCATGGCGGGGATTCGTGCAAAGGGTGGCAACTGGAAAAGCGCCCGATATCGTGCTCGTTCAAGAAGTTCTTCGTGACCAACCCGGCGACAAAGACTTGTCGGGATTGCTCTCCGCCTTAAACGCTGCCACCTCTGCCAACTATGTCGGACTCCATTCCGGAGAAGGCAACAACGCCGTGATCTGGAAGTCGACTCGCTTCTTGCTGCACCAAGAGGATCCACTGATCTGGGATCAGTCGGAAGGTCAATGCCCTGGAGATGGCAAGACTGCAATAGCGGCCGTGCTCAAAGATCGCGCGGATCTCTTGGGGCGTACGACGGTCGCGGCGAGTGTGCACTTCAAGACCAATCTCACTAAGGAGTGCTTGGATGATGCCGTTGAGGACACAAACGCGATCATCGATGGCTATGAGACCCAACGCGATGTCACGATCATCGGCGGCGACTTCAACCTGCGGGCCGACATGTCGAGCGCACAGCCCGACCGTGGGCTCGAGGCACATCCGGAATGCTGGTACCTCAACATGAGAGCTGGCGATGATCCGAGCTGCAACGGCAGCCTCAACAACCGCTATTACGACACCGCATGGTTGGCCCCCGGCTCAGGTGGGGGCACCAACCCGACCTCGCCAGCATTCTGCAAGCAGTTCACATTCCAGAACCCCCCCTGGGCTGCCGGCGATGGGGTAACCCAGGAGGCAAAGAACAGCTGTGACCTCGGTCTTGGTGAACGGGATCGGATCGATTACATCTGGGTCGGATTTGAAGTCGCGAATGGAGACCCGTGGACCCCGCCGGCTGCGGCCATCGCGCCGTTCATCCACGACGCCGGGGCCGATCTTGGGATGTCGCTCGACCGAAGCAGCTTGGCCCAGATGTATTCCGACCACCGCGTGGTCCACGCCCTCTTCTCATATCCCACACCGCCATCTCCCGAAAGGCTTGTGTCCACTAGCGCGAGCGCGCCCGTACGCTGGTGAGGGCGAAACGGATGGGACCGACATGAGACGACGATTATCGACAGCGCTCGCTCAGGTGGGTATGTCCGCGGCCCTTCTGATAGTCATCTCTGGACCCCAGCCAGTGTCGGCCGACCCGGAGAATCGTTGCTTCGGTAAGCGAGCGACGATTATGGGAACGCCCGGCGAAGATCGACTCGAGGGGACTGAGGGCCGGGACGTGATCGTGGGTCTCGGGGGCGGGGATCAGATCGATGGCAGGGGGGGCGACGACCTCATCTGCGCGGGGCCGGGAGGAACCTATCCGGATTCTGAGGAGGTCGAATCGGTTCACGGCGGCAACGGGGACGACCGCATCAATGGGGGCGCGGGCGCAGAGTACGTACGCGGGGGAAAGGTCGTGATCGCCTCATTGGAGGTCGGGGTAGGGACCAGTTGCGCGGTGAGTTTGGCAGGGATTATCTGGACGGGGGTGGGGGTGACGACTCCCTCGATGGTGGAGACGGTGATGACTATGTGATCGGCGGCGCTGGGGATGACTCAATTGCGGGGGATGCTGGAGACGACGATCTACGGGGAGGCCCCGGGCGCGACTACGGAGTCTTCTATTGGACCTATCACGACCAGAACGGCTCGAGTAGCGAATCGACATCGCCGGTCCACGTGGACCTAGCCCAAGGAACAGCAAGGGGACATGGGCGCGATCAGCTGAGGAATATCGAGAATGTGGAAGGGACCCGCGTTGCCGACACTCTCACTGGTGACGACGGTCCCAACCTCATCCAGGCCGCTGGTGGCGACGACGTTATCGATGGGAGCGGGGGCGATGATTGCCTATTACCCAGCGTAGGGAACGACAAGATCGATGGTGGCGAAGGCTACGATTTCTACTCCATGCAAGCCCTCTCGGGATGCGAGCCGAATTCGTTCTCCGGATCGGCCGTCGGTGGGATGACAATCGATCTCAGTGAGGGTTACGCGATGTTCAACAGCCCGATGAAGGAAGATCGTCAGACTCTGATCTCGATCGAGGGCATCCATGGTTCGGACCAGTCCGACACACTGCTGGGCGACGAGCTCGAAAACAGGATCTACGGTCACGGAGGGGATGACCGCATCGAAGGGAGGGCCGGTGACGACTGGCTCGATGGCGAAGGGGGAGTAGACACGGTGAACGGGGGCGACGGCGAAGACTCGTGTTTTGGGGAAGCTCCAGTTTCTTGCGAGTGAGCGCCTCTGTTTCTGAATGGCAGCTGTGTCCCCTTGGGGTGCGCGTTGTGTCACATTCGATTAGGAGTTCCTTCGACCCGGTAACAAGGTCGTTTGCACCCACGCTTCGATAGGCGGCGATGGCCAAGACAAGGAACGAGCTCAACCAGGAACGGAATCCCCTAGACGCTTCGTTCAATCTCTCCACCCGCCTGCTGTCGACCAACGAGGTCGCAAGGTTGCTCGTGGTTCCTGTCACCACGCTCTACACGTGGCGCTACAAAGGCACGGGGCCTAGGGCGTTCCGGGTTGCAAGCATCTGCGTTACCGGTTGGAGGTCGTACTGACATGGCTCGAGCGGCGACGATCCATTGCGGCTAGCGTTGCGATCAGTCGGTGGACCAAAAAAGTCCGCAAAAAGTCCGCGAGACAACGGAAGACAACCATCAATGACCCTCAACAACAAGCAGCGAAAAGCCCTGGTCAGAGGCCCTTCTTGGCTGTTCTCGCTGGTAGCGAGGTTGCCCGAATCGCATTCCTAAACCTGGTGTCGCAGGTTCGAATCCTGCCGGGGGCACCAAAGTTTTTCGCGATATTGCGCGGGCTTCCGAGACATAGGACGCGCACTTCGAGTCGTGGACTCCGGGCCGGTTCCTTCATAGGCTCAGGCCGATTGGTTCGACGAGGAGGCCGCTGTGACTCTTTACCGGATCCTGTTGTTCGTTCATGTGCTCGGAGCTTCTGCCTGGGTGGGGGGCGGCATCTACAACTACCTAAACGGCCTGAGCATCAGCGCCAGTAAAGACCCCGACCGGATGGCCAGGTTCGGGATGGAGACGCAGGAGTTCGCCGGCAAGTACTTCGCACCCGCTGCACTCGTCACCGCGATCGCCGGCATCTGGCTGGTGTTCGAGGGTGACTGGGAGTGGGGCGAGGTCTGGGTACTCTCGGGTCTGCTGGTTTGGATTTACTCCCTGATCTCCAACGTGACCTGGCTCAACAAACTGAGTGAGCAGATCATGGCGGTGGCCAAGGAAAGAGGCCCGGCCGATCCCCAAGTACAGGCCTTGGGTCAGCAGATGTTCCGGTGGAGGACGCTAGAAGTAGCTCTCCTCGTGTGGGTGGTCTTCGCGATGACCTACAAGCCCTTTATTTAGCCACCTAGCCAACCCTTTTGGACCACCCGATTGGCCCTTTTGGTCCACTTCGTGCATTTGCACAAGGGTGAGAGCCTCGGCCGAGGCGAATGACGCCTAAGGGCCACCCTAAGGAAGGGCGTCCCATTCTCGGGCTAATCGGAGGTAGGGATGCGTAGAGGCACGCGGCTCATGATGGTTCTGGCGGTCATCGCGACGGTCTTCCCGCTGGCGGGGACGGCGAAATCTCAGGACGTGACCTGCCCGTCACCCGAGGACTTCATGCCCGCTCCCCTCGAGTTCGGCGAGCCGAGCTTCATCGACCGGCGCCGCGCCGGCGGGGAACCGGTCAGCGTCGTAGCTCAGGACGGCTCGATCAGCGTCTCCGCTCACGCGGGGACGACGCACGTCTACAAGAACCCAACGGCCGTGCCCGGGGCCCAGGACTTCGTCGACGGGTACTTCAACCAGACCCTCAACTGGCGTTCGACGGACGGCGGCAAGACGTGGGACTACGTCGGGCTGCTCGGGACCGGGAAGGGCCCTCACTCCCCGCACTCCACCGGTTTCTCGGACCCCGATTTCTCGATCGACCAGGCCGGCAACATCTACAACACCGAGATCGACCTCGCGAACGTCGCGGTGTTCTCCAGCACAGACGATGGGCAGTCGTACCCGATAGCCAACCCGGTCGCCGCGTCCGGCGATAGGCCGTGGGTGACCGGGCAGCAGCCGGGCGAGGTGTTCCTCTACGTGAACTCGCCCAAGTCGTTGTGGCGCTCGACCGACATCGGTCAAACCTTCGGTTTGGTGGCCACCAGCTTCCCCGCAACCGGCAAGCTCTACAGCGATCCCCTCAATCCCGACCACGGCTTGATCGGGCCGGCCGGTGTGCGCGCGATCGTCGATCTCGGAGAACGACGGCACGAGCTGGACGAGGTTTCCGGAGAGCGGAGGTGCACCACTCGGTCCCTCGACTCAGTTCTTCGGTGCCCCGGCCATCGACAGGGCCGGCAACATCTACATCGGCGCTGCCGGTGGCTATAGCGGCTCCAACGACACGACCCCAGATGGGTCGGTCACCTTCAACTACTTCAACCGCGAGACCAAGACATTCGCGCCGGAGGCCGTGAACATCCCGATCCCCACCGGCGACGCGTTGTGGCCGTGGCTATCGGCCGGCGATGACGGCCGCGTCGCTCTCACCTGGTATCAGACGCTCGAAGGGAACCAGGACGCGTTCTACGTCTTCGTTGCGTACTCGATGAATGGGATGGGCACCACCGCAACGTGCTCGGACGGGTCGACCGTCTTCATCCCGCCGCAGTTCAGGGTGGCGAACGCGTCGGGTCGCCCGATCCACCAGGGGAAGATCTGCCTCAGCGGTACCACTTGCAACGCGAACCCGAACTTCGAGGGCGGGGACCGCCGCTTGGGCGACTTCTTCACGATCAACTTCGACCACAAGGGCAACCTGTTCATCGCCTCGGCCGATACAACCCTCAAGAACACATTGGGGGGCGGAAAGCCGGTGGGTAACCCGATCTTCATCAAGCAGACGGCAGGGGACAAGATGCTCGCCGAGCCCGACGAGCCGCGCGAGTCGCGCTGCCTGTCCCCGGTCCCCAGCTGCTGAGTGGAGCCCTTCCGGGCCGGCAAGGTTGGGGGGCGGCGGAGGAGCAACTAGGTCGGGCTCAGTCCCTCGTGGCGATCACTACAACCTCGTCGCCGGGGCCGAGGTCGATCCGGGAGGACTTGGGCGGATTCAGCGTCACCGCGCCGCTCTTTGCATTCCGGTAGCCGAGGACGGTCTCGCCGAAGTGCGATCCCGCGGCCACAACCTCGCCGAAGGTAGCGGAGCCATTCTGAGAGAAGCGTTTCGCCGGGCGTAGGGCCAGCGCCGCGCCTGTTGCATCGAACAGATCATCGAATACCCGGCGAAGCTCTGCGTTCTCGGACAATTGCGCGAGCATCAAGCTCGCGAGTTGATCGCTCACGATGAAGTCGTCCACACCCGCGAGGCGAGCGATCGGGACGTTTCGTTGATCGAGCACCTCGGCGACGAGCCGAACCTCCGGCGGGTGCCCTTTCGGCCACCTCCGGCGCAAGGCCATGAGCGTCAACAACGTGCGCGCGTCCGCATCCCCCGGATCGATCCCTTCGCGGTAGCCGAGAAGGATTCCCTGGTCGTGTCTCTGATCGCCGAGCACGTCGTTGAGGAGCTCCGGCCCTCCCTCGAGAGAGTGCACGTCGACCGTGGTGTTCAAGAGGTTCTCCCCCACTTCCATGCTCGCCGGATCGACCAGATTCGGGTCGACCAGCACCGTGATCTTCGATCCGGGAGAGAGGAACTCATCGAGCTCGACGATCACCCTCGGGGCGAGGCTGCTCCAGCCGACGAGCAAGATGTGCTGGGGTGGTTCGGGATCGGGCTCTTCTGCTACCGACACTTCGGGCACCGCAGCTAACCCGGTGAGGACGAACTCCGAATCGTCGGCAACGAGAGCGATCACGCGTTCTCCCTCGGCCACGGGACGATCCGAACGCGGATTCAGCTCAACGCCGTCGGCACCGGCCAATCCCATCACCGCCGCCTTCTCGAAGGCGTGCCGCGCCTGCGCGAAGGTCGAGCCGACGAGTTCCGGGAACTCGCGGAAGTAGATCTCGTCGCCGGCGAAGTCGAGCATCTCGTGGAATACCAGCGCCAGTCCCCGCTCGCGGCACGCCTGCGCGGTGACCTCTGCGATCAGCCGATCCGAGTTCACCGTCACGATGGCGCCCCCCGTCACGGCCTCCAGTGTGTCGGCCTGTGCAGATGACTCCATCTCCACGATCACCGGCACATCTCCAAGTCCGAGGCCAAGGACGGCAAGCGAGGCCTTAACCGCGCCCGCATCTCCTTCCTGCCCGCTCATCACGAGGATCGAGCGCGCCTCGCTTACGCTCACCAACTCCAGGTCGCTCATTCGAGACGGGTCGCCGCGGCGACCGACGAGCGCGGTGGAGCGCATGTCGCCGACGGCGGCGCGGATCTTCTCCTCCATCTCGGTCTTGTCCACGTCCGCAAGCACTACAACCGCGGCTCGCTTATGGCTCTCGTTCGCGATCACGAGCTCGCCAACGATCGCAGGGACCCGCGGCGACCATCCCAGGATGAGGGTGTGGCCACGCTCGACAACCTGGCTGCGGCCGCGCCGCAGCGCGTCGATACGCTGGTTCACGGCCGATGCAATGAGCCCGATCAAGCTTCCCGCGATGAAGATCCCGATCAAAGTGACCAGCAGCGTCAATAGGCGAGTGGGCCAGGTCGCGTCCCCCGTGAAGGTGCCGGAGTCGATCGCGCGCAAGAGCATCTGCCAGAACGACTCGAGGAGACCCGGCCGCTCGCTGTCGGGCCCACCAAAACCGAAGAACCGGCCCACCACGGCGATGGTCGCAGCAAGGAACACGATCGCGAGCGTCACGATCCCCAGGTAGCCGATGATCATCCATGCCCCGCGCGAGAGGGCGTTGTCGAAGCGGTACCGGAGACGCGCCCAGAACGGTATATGTGTGCCCGAGGACTTCCCCGAGGACTTCGGCTTCATCGGTACGGCTTCTCCTTGATCTTTGAATCGGCTAACAGTAAGTCGTAGCCTGGGCCTTCGTCTGACTCGATTGGGAGGGACTCGATGAGGAGATTCGTGCAGCTCGTCGCGATGCTCGCGGTGTCCGGTTTGATCCTTGCGGCATGCGGCGGTGACGACGATGCCCTCTCGGAGGAGGAGTTCCTCGAGCAAGGCAACGCGATCTGTGCGGCCGGTAACGAAAGGCTTGAGGAGGCCGGCGCGGGCTTCTCCGGAGAGCAGCCGAGTCCCGAGGAGCTGGAAGCCTTCCTGGAAATTCTCATCGATGACGTCCGGGGCCAACTCGACGACATCGAGGCCCTGAGCCCGCCCGAAGAGCTCGAGGAAGATGTGGACGAGTTGATCGAGAGTGCCAGAGGGACCATTGCCGAGGTCGAAGATGCGGGCCCCGACGCGCTTCTCTCGCCCGAAGACCCGTTCGCGGAGGAGAACGCAATGGCCGACGAGATCGGCCTTACCGAGTGCGCGGACAACTCCTAGAGACAACTATCGGATCGTGATGTCCTCGATCCGATAAGGGCCGAGGTCGATCCGGGTTCCGCCGACCTGGGCCCGCACGCCGCGGGCCCATGGGTTCCAGATTCGCGCCTGGCGCGCTCCATCGACCACGCGCACCGACGACAGAGCGGGAGCTTCGATGTCCAACAGCGAGCCCTGTGGCTCGAGGTTCCCGCCACCCGGCGCGACCGCCGTCAACAGCGGTAGGGCGAATCGCTCCCACGTCGCCACGATGTCCTCACCCGGATCGACTGCAGTCACCCCGACCAAGAAGCTCTGGGCACCGATGAGCTGAGCCTCGGGCGTCGCTACGTCTGGCCCGGCGACCACCGAGCGAGTCGCCAGCTCCTTCTTGCTGATCGTTCCGACGCAGCGCATCAACGTCATCGCCAGCGCATCGCCTTCTCTCAATTCGTATTCGAAGACGCCCTCCGACAGGAACCCGACACCGCCCGCAAGTACGAAACCGCGCGCGGGCCAATCCGGAGATGGGGGTTCGCTGACACCGCCCTCGCCCAACCGGGACCGGGTGACGATCTCGAAAGGCGCTCCAGCCCGCGTTGTGCCGGATGGCTCGGGAAGATCAAGCACGAGCCGGACGCGATGGTTGGGCGCTCGATTATCGATGTCGAGGTCCAACCTCGCCATCGTGGCTGTCGGACCCATCGATGCTCGCATGCGTGCCGTGAATCGTTCGAACTCGAAGACAGCTTCTCCGTCGAGGATGTCGATCGAATGTGCGAGTTCCTCACTGCCGTTCGGGCTGAACGTGTAGAGGTCGCCATCGTCGGCCTGGTCCATCAGTCGCACCGCGACCTCTCGGCCGCCGATCGGGATCGTGGCGGCACCGTCACCGGCCTCGATCGGCAGCGGTTCGATTGCGGGCGCGGCCACGTTGAGCTTCCAGCCGAGAGCGGGGACGCCGTCGCGTTCGAAAGGCGAGGGATTGAACGCAACGCTTCCCTGCTCACGCATCGAATCGGCCAGTGCCTGCATGGCCCGGCCGGCGATCGCGGTAGCTATCGAAAGGACTTCGTCGGTCCTGCGATCGACCGCGTCGGCGACCCCGTCGGTCGAGCAGCCGCAAACCGAGTCGTGCGCGCCGTTGAGGTGAAGCAAGTTCCAGGCGCGCAGGAGCTCGCCCGCCGGCCATTCCTGTCCGGGAACGAGGGCGGCCAGCGGTTCCGCATACCTCTCCAGACGGTGTTCGGCACGCGCTCTTTGCGTCTTCTGATTCGGGCGCACGCTGTAGGTATTCGGCAACAGGTTCGCCCACGCTGCCGAACGCAGCTCGCCGACCCACTCGTCTCCCGGGGCTCGCCAAGCGCCGAGATGCTCTTCTAGAGACGAGATTCGTGCCGCCGGGCCGAGGGCTTCGACGAGATCGGGCAGCAACGGATCGGGGCGTTCGTGGTCACCGCCGGCCATGACGAGGATGGTCTCCTCCTCGTCCACGAAGGGCGCCAAGCGGTCAACCTCTTCCTTCACCGCGTCGGCGAATACGTCGTGGTCGTACGCGATCTTGCGTCCATGCCCGTAGCCGTAGGGCAGGTAGTAGGTCTCCACGCTCGACCCGTCCGGAGCTCGCCATGTGAACCCGGAGCGCGCCAGCTCCTCGGGAACTCCACGCCAGGTCACCGCGCGCGAGGCCGGCATTGACGAGGATCTGAGGCATCTGGCCGATGTGACCGAACTGGTCGGGGAGGTAGCCGATCTCCATCACGCGACCGAGCGCCCGGGCGCGAGCCATCCCGTCCTCGAGGTTGCGGATGATCGACTCGCCCGAGACCAGGAACTCGTCGACGAGGGTCACCCACGGCCCACACGACAACCGCCGTGCCTCGATTAGCTCTCTGAGTTCGGGTTCGCGCTCGGGACGTACGGAGAGGTAGTCGTCGATCATCGCTACCTGGCCGTCGAGGTGGAAGTGGGTCCAGCGCTCATCCTTGGCCAGCATGTCGAGGACGCCGTCCAGGGTCTCCACCAGCTTCTCGCGGAACTCCTCGAACGCGAGGTACCACTCACGGTCCCAATGGGTGTGGGAAACGATGTCGATCCGCCGATTCACGGCGACAACCTAAGGGCTAGCTCCAGGCTCGAACGACTTGCACGAGCCCGGAGGAAAAACCGAGCACGTACACGGTCGTCAGAGGGAGGGCGAACCGGTCGATGAGGGGCTTGGCGATGCGGCCAACCAAGGCGCCGGCCAGGCCGACCGCAAGCATCCGTGTTCCTCGGGCGAGTGCGCTGAAGCCGACGAATGCCGGGAAGGTCAGTCCGGCCGGCTCCGCCTGGAGCGCGTAGACCTTGAACGGGATGCCCGATAGGGGTTGCTGCAACAGCCCCGCGGCCCCCTCCTCGGTCAGGGTCGCCCGTGCAGTTGAGGTCATGCGTGCGGTCACCAGGGGAACGGCATCCAGCAATCCCGAACCGGCTCCGGAGGCACTCAACGAGTAAGCGATCGCTCCTCCTGCCACTGAGCCGGCTACCGCTGCGGCGATGAGGAAGATTGCGCGCGCGGGGGCCGCGATGACGAGGGGCAGGAGCAGGAAGTCCGGGATGATCGGCCATGCGATCGCCTCGACGACAGCCCACCCGAACATCAAAGCCAGCGCAGCGCGCGATCGAGCGAAGCCCCGGAAGCGATCGACGGCCGAAAGCGGCGGATGAGAGCGGAGGTCTTGCGCGCGGCTCGCAAGTCGCACGACTTCAGTTCGCAACTCTGCGGCGAGGTGATCCGGGTTCCCTCCTCGCCACCTGCTCATCCGGCCGAACGCGATGCCGACGCGGGCGACTCGGGGTCTCGAGCGTCCCTTTGGAAGCACCTCACTCGTACCAGCGATCCCGATCGGCACGATGGGAGCTCCCTGAGCCGCAAGGATGCCGATTCCTTTCTGGAACCGAGCGACTCTCCCGTCCCGCGAGCGCGTGCCCTCAGGGAATAGCAACACGTTGTGACCACGGGCCAGCAGTACCTGCGCGCGCTCTAGTCCTACGCAGCCCGCCCGAGGAAAGGGGAAAGCGCCGGTGAGCAGGGACACGCACGAGCCGATCCACTTACGACGCCAGAAATGGTCCTCCGCCGCGGCGGGATGAGTCCGAAGACGAGTCGAAAGAGGCAGACCCCGCAGTACGGCAGCCGTGTCTGCGTGGCTCGCATGATTGGCGACGAACAAGACGCCGCGATGCCGCGCGGTGATCCGCCCTCGATCACCAGGGGATGGCAGAACCACCTCACGGCGGGCCACAGCAGAAGCCATTGGAGGACAGCGCGCGGCGCTCGAGCGTTCATCCCCACAGGACCAGCACCGTGTAGGCCAACGGCAGCACCAGCAGCATCGAGTCGATGCGGTCGAGAAGACCTCCGAAGCCGGGAAGCAACGTCCCCGCATCCTTGGCATGGCAACGCCGCTTGATGAGCGACTCGACCAGGTCGCCCCACAACGATCCGAGCGCGACGACAAGGGGAAGCGACGCCACCACGATGCGATTCAGGTCCTCTGGGATCCCGAAGGACATGATCGCCAGCCCGAGATAGGCGCCGATGATGTTGCCGGCAGTGCCCTCGACCGTCTTGTTCGGGCTAAGACGCGGCGCCAGCGCATGGCGCCCAAAGAGCTTGCCTATGGCGAATGCGCAGACATCGCTGAGGGCTATGGACATGCCCAGAACCAGCAACACCTGGGCGCCGTTCGTGACGTTCTCTCGTATCAGCAGCAGATACGTGAGCAACCACGGGATGTAGGCAAAGCCGAAGGCGGCGAGTGCCGTTTGCTTGACCGCATGTCCGAGATCCCGCGATAGAAGCGGAGGGAGCGTTGCCGCGATCAGAAGCAACGGGGGCGTGGCACGCCAGGCGGTGAGGGAAACGATCGCCAGCGGGATGCTGAGCACACCCACGCCGTACAAGCAGCGCGCGTACCGACGGTCCAGCCCCACGAGCGCGGCGTACTCCCTCATCCCCTGGAACGACAGGGCCATGACGAACGCAACCGCAAAGGCGACCGGCCCCATCGCAGCGGCTCCGAACAGTGGAGCGGATAGAGCCCAGGTCCGCCAACGAAGGAACAGGACCCTCGACGTGAGCTCGCGCAAGTGGCGGCGCTCGGCGATCACGATCAGGCTCAGTCCCCCGGCCAACGCCAGCGAGAGCCGGGTGGCGGCGGGGACGAACAGCTCACCGCCGAACATCGTCGGCCTTCCGATACAGAGAAACGAGGCGAACCGTTGCAGTTATGAGCGCGCCGACGAGCACTAGCCAGGCGCCGACGAGAAGAGGTGTGGTCGAACCAAGAGCGGCAGCCAGGGCAGCCGCCGCCATCAGGGTCAGGACCCGGTCGGCCTTGCCCATGGGCCCTCCCTGCAGGCGCTTGCCCGTGACGCTCGCTCCCATGACTCCGGTCAGGCATCGCCACCGGCGGCTTCGCGATCGCCAACGGTCCCGGCCCGGTCGGAAATGCGCTACTCGCCGCCGTCGGGGTGACGCTGTTGCGCGTGACATCTGGTCTCCCGGCCATGAGTCCGAAAAACCTGTAGTGACGCACTCGGCCCCCGCGCATTCTCTGAACCCTGCGATCAGCTCGGCCAGGCGGGCTATCACGTCGGACTTGGTCGGGTCGCCGTGGAGGCTCTGCAACTCGTAGGGATCGGCCACGAGGTCGTAGAGCTCGCGGTCACCGTTGTTGTACTCGACATACTTCCATCGACCGGCTTTGACCGCCAGGTAGCCGCCGTTACCCGCATTCGTCTCGGTGAAGACGGCGCGTCCGATGTTGTGTTCGGGATCGGCGAGGTAAGGGAGCGCGGACAGATCCGTCGAGCAGGTAGTCGGCTGAGGGTTGTGCATCGGCAAGATCGACGATCGAGGCCGACAGGTCGAGACTGCTGGTGCGGTCGGTCACGGCTCGCCCGCCGTCCACAACTCCCGGCCCCCGGACTATGAACGGGATATGCGACGACTCTTCGTACGCGTGAGCTTTTGCAGGGCGAGACGATGCTCACCCTGAAGCCAGCCGTTGTCGGCGGTGTAGATGACGTAGGTGTTGTCCAGCTCGCCGGATGCTTCGAGCGCATCGAAGATCTGGTCGACGCCTTCATCGACAGCCTGCAGAGATTCGAGCCGGCGCGATACCAGCGGTCGATCTCGACGACCTGTGCCTCGGTTAGACGCTCGCTGTTCCGTACGAACGCGGGCTTGTCGGACACGTCGACTTCGTTGAACGCGGGCGTGCGAGGCACTACCGCATCACGGAACATCCCTTTGTGACGGACGGCTGGAACCGGGGGCGGCCGATCGTCGTTTCGACGCCCATCCCTTCGAGATCACCGACGTTGATCTCACCGCTCGTTCCGGGACGGAGCTCCCAATGAGGTGCGAGGTAGGCGACATCGAGGAAAAACGGGGCGTCGTCCGGTGCGCGGCGTCCGATGAAGTCGACGGCCTTGTCGGTCAGCACGTCGGTCTGGTAGTCGGCTTCGGTCAATCCGTGCGGAATGTCGTCGCCGTTCTCGTTGAGGACGTATCCGTGGAAGAGGTAGGTCGTCGGATCCACCGCCCCGTGCCACTCGGTGTATCCGGGGGGACCGCCATCGCGTCGCTGCGTGCTGGGAGCCGTCGTAACCGTTCGGATACTTGCCGAGGTGCGTCGTCGTATACCCGGCCTCGGACAGCCACACCGGGATCGTTTGCGATGTGTCGATGTTCTCGTAGCCACCGTCCGGCGCGCCGTTGCTGCGCACGTTGTTGTTGTGACCAACCTGACCGGTCAGATAGGCCGCGCGTGACGGACAACACAGTGGATAGATGACCGTGTGCCCGCGCGAATCGGACGCCCTGGTCGATCAACAGCTCGTGGACGTTCGGCATGTACTTCAGGGACTCGACGTCTTGGTCGTCGGTCATGATCACGACGATGTTCGGTTGTTGATCGCCGTCGTCCGCCGAAGAGGCTTCGGGCGAGAAGGGGCTCCAGGTGGAGACGAGGGTGAGCGCCGCGAGGGCGGCGACGAACAGGGTCCTGTGCATGTGGTTGGTCCTTTCGGTCGTCAAGAGGTGCCCGAGGTCTCCGCACGTCCGGTCGACCGAAGAAGCCGATACTCTTACAGGAGTGTCATAGGAGTGTCAAACACCCAACTCAGGGCGCCGCCTAGACTCGCCCGATGCCCCGCAACTCCCCGATAGGCAAACGCGCCGTCGCTCTCGTGGCGGGCGCCTTGCTGTTGGCCGGGTGCACCGAGGCCTCCCAGGGCGAGGGCCGGAGCGCCTCGGGCATCGAGTCCAACGCCGGATCGGCTGGAAGTAGGCGCGGGGGGCCGTGGAAGAAAGCGGCTTGTTCGCTCGACCTCGAGATCGTGCGCCGGATCAAGCCGCGACTCTCCGAGCCGCTCGCCGGAGCTCATCGCTCTGCCCACGGAGCCGAACTATTACGGCTCCGCGATCGGGACGAGCCATTCCGGGCCATGGGACTACATCCAGGAGATCCCGATCGTTCTCTATGGGCCCGGCTACTTCCAGGAGCAAGGCCAGATCTCGCTCGACGCGAGGTCACGATCGCAGACGTCGCGCCGACGCTCGCCGAGTTGTTGGGGATGCCGTGGCCCGATGACCGACCCGGACGATCGATCACAGAGGCAATCGTCCCGGCTGAAGAGCGATCGGGCGCTCCCAAGCTGATCGTCGTCGTCGTGTGGGATGGAGGCGGCACCAACGTGCTCAGGAGATGGCGTGGTCGCTGGCCGAACGTCCAGGCCCTGATGCGAGACGGGACCACCGTCATGGACGCGATCGTCGGTTCGTCCCCGTCGAACACTCCCGCGGCTCACACGAACCTCGGCACCGGCGTGTTCCCCAATCAGCACGGGATCGTGGACCTCAAGATCCGGAACGGCGACAAGGTCGTCGATCCGTTCGACGAGAAGTCGCCGCAGTACCTTCAGACCACGACGATCGGCGATCTGTGGGACCTGCACACCGACAACGCCGCGGAGGTTGGGATGTTCGGCTACAGCCCGTGGCATCTGGGGATGCTCGGCTACGGCTCGTACTCGGCGGGCGGCGACAAAGACGTGATGGCGATCGTGCATAACAGCGGCGAGAACATCGTCGGGTCGAAGTACTACGAGTTCCCGGGCTACGTCGACGGCTACCCCGGGCTCGAGGCGGATATCCGCACTGTCGATCTGGAGGACGGTGAGCTCGACCAACTATGGCTCGGCAACGACGTGTTCGGCAACGCCTTCGACCTCAAGCACTCGCCCGCGTTCATCCTGTACCAGACGAGGCTCGTAAAGGCCATGCTCGATCGCGAAGGGTTCGGAGACGACGACGTGACCGATCTCTTCTTCGTGAACTACAAGCCGCTGGATACGATCGGTCACAAATACAACATGGTCGCCGACGAGATCGGGAGCGCGGTCGAGTACTCGGACGCCGAGCTCGGCGAACTACCGGACCTATCTCGACAGAACGGTCGGCCGCGACGAGTGGGCCATGGTCATGACTGCCGATCACGGCAAACTCCCGCCGCAGCCACGAACGCATGCGTTCCCGATCAACATGGACGAGACCTTGGAGGATGCCGCCGAGCACTTCGGAATGACCGAAGACGAGATGTTCCGGGGCGCCCGCGTAGGGCACTACTGGCTGGACCTCGATGCGCTGAAGACCCAAGAAGGTCACCGTCGAGGACGTCGCCGACTACTTCGTGGGCTACACGATCGCCCACAACTCTGGCGGCGAGGTCGCCGAGGAATACAGCGATCGAGCCGGCGAGCGCATCTTCGCCGCCGCCTGGCCGTCGGCTCGCACCGACGAGATCTGGAGTGCGTCAGTCCGAGGTAACGAGGGCGGTGCTCTGCGACAGTCCCTGCACGACCACTTCGACGGCTGAGGCCGTCACTGCGGCCGCCGCAGGTGGTGGGGACCCGATGGGGTTCGGGGGCCCTGTCCACGTCAGGATGTCCTGTCCTCGTGAGATGTCGTTCGTGAGGATGTAGTACGTGCTCGTTCCGTCACCGTTGTCGACGATCTTGAAGTCCTCGGCTACCCACGTATTCGCCCCCGGAGGTGAACGACGATCTCCCGGAACGTAACCCGCCGTTGGCATCGAAGAACCAATCGACGATCTTGATGCCCTGGCTGTACCAGGCGATGACGAACCGTTGTTCGTTGGGATCAGTTCCATGACGTGCGCGGTGCAGAACGTTTCCGCGGGAAGAACCGGATCGGTGATGAACACCGCTTTGGAGTCGTCGGGCTGTAGCGCGTACTCGATGTTCGCCGGGTCTGAGATATCGACATTGTGAACGCCGCCGTTGCCATAGGTATCGGAAGCTCCGCCAGGTTGACAGGATGCCCGGGCACGATGCCCACCACGCTCATCGGACACGAACGTGTGCTTCCCGTCGATCAGGATCGGCTTCGTCCGCGACCGCGACACCTTCGGCAGATGGGACGAGGTTGTTGTTCACGCCACCTGGCCCCCACCGCGATCCAGGCCCACGTGGTTGAACGAACCGAGGTGCTCCCGTCCGATCGCCTGCGGCACGTCGCCCTCGATCGGCTGGCTGCAGTCAGTCACCTTTGCGGTCGTATTGCGTCCATCGATCACTTCACACGCGAGCGGTGCGCCTTTGATGTTGCCATTCTTGTCGGTCATGTTCTTCGTGTCGAAGATGGTAGCGTGGCATTGAGGCCGGCGCAATAGAGCCGGTAACCCTCGGAGGTGATGTCGTGACAGGCAGCGTCGGTGTTCTCTTTGATCTCGGTCCCGTCGTTGGTCGTCTGGTGAGCTCCAGCCCGGCTCGAACAAGATGCGATAGACCTCGGGCCGGCACTTCTCACGCTTCTTCTCGGCCGGGCGTCTTCTTGGGAAGCAGGCAGTTCTTGATGTTCAGGACATCGATCCAAGCCATGAGCAGTGAACCCGGCGTTGTTGCTGTCGACGATCCAAGGACGCTTGTCGTCAACCATCACCGTGTGAGGTACGGCTGGTACGCGTCGGGGTCCAGCACCACGGCTCGAACTTGTTCTTGTTCAAACAGCTGATGTTCACGAGCTGAGCCCGCCTCCGCCGGCATCGTGGCACCGGCCGGTTGGCGTCGGTAGTCTCGATCAGGACCTTGGCCCGGCCAGAGACCGAGCCGAGGCGTGATCTGGACGATCATCTACAGCCTGGTGCCGGAGGGGTTCTTCCGTCGGACAGTTCGCAGAGCCGTGATCCACGATCCATTTGGGCTTAACCAGGCCTTTCTTCGTTACAAGATCGAACATGCGCTGCCCCACGTGTTCCGCAGTTGGCTTGGCCGAGCGTTCCAGCCACACGTACGGGTCTTCTTGATCTTGAAGAACTCGATGTCGGTGCCGGATCGCTTTGAAGTTCCGGAGAGCTCCAGGTGCCTCTCCCCTGGTGATCGCTCGCCCAGCGGGATCACCTTCGGTCGAAGCGAGTCCAAGCGAGGACTGGTGTGGTCGCCAAGCTGGGATCGAGCCGCGATCAGGCTCGCCAGCACGAAGATGCTCGATATCAGAGTAGAAACGTGTCGTCGCTGCCCCGTCTCTTACTCGGTCCGCTGAGTACAACCGTGCCCCCCGAGCGGGCATCGCCGAAACCAGATGCCGCCCCGGCTAACCTTGCCTACATCGGTATCGGGATCGTAGGGCCTCGGTCGCATGGGCGGCGACGTGACGGTCCGTCTCTTGCGGGGGCAACCACGAAGTGGTCGCTGACGGTCGCCGGGCCCGGTCGAGGCGGCGGATTCCGAAGGAGCATCGGCCAAGCTCTGGAAGACCTCGTGTCGAAACTCGAACCGCCGGCCAGGCGGCGTTCATGGTTCCATCGAGATCCAACCGAGGAAGCGATCGAAGAAATGCTCGAGCCTGCTCAATGCCAGCGACATCGTTATCGACGGCGGAACTCTCGCTACACCGACGGCGTCCGGGCGCTCGGAAACCCTGAAAGAGGAAGGGAATCTCGTTCGTCGACTCCGGCACCTCCGGCGGCGCATCTGGGGTCTGACCGAGGGTTATTGCCTCATGGTCGGCGCCGAACGGAAGCCGCCTTCGACCGGATCTGGCCCGATCTTGCAGAACGCCACTCGCTCCGGCGATGGCTACGCGCGGGTGGGACCACCGGGCGCCGGGCACTTCGTGAAGATGGTCCACAACGGCGTCGAGTACACGCTGCTTCCAGGGCGTACGGCGAGGGCCTCGAGTTCATGGCCGCCGGCCGCTTCGAACTCGATCTGCGCAGGTCGCCAGAGCTCTGGCGGCATGGGAGCGTGGTGCGTTCGTGGCTCTTCGATCTCCTCGGCGAGCGCCCTCGACAAGGACCCCGGTTCGATGCAGGTCGCGGGTACGTCGGCAAGACTCGGGGGAGGGTCGATGGACAGTCCATGAAGCGGTGGCGAACACGGTCCCCGGCACCGACCATCACGCTGTCGTTGTTTGCACGTTTCGCGTCACGTCAGGACGACTCGTTCTCGGCCAAGGTGATCGCCGCCCTGCGTAAGGAGTTCATCGCTGCGGGCCCCCGGGCGCCAGAGACGGCTGAGGACCGAGTCCGGACGAAGTGGCCCCCGATCGGGTCGAGGAGACGTCTCGACGGACCAGGCCGTCGGAGCCCGACCGTCCCTGGCTCGTGATCGTCTGGAACGATCCGATCAACCTGATGACCTATGTGACATGGGTCCTGCAGAAGCTCTTCAACTATCCGCACGCAAAGGCCACCAAGCTGATGCTCCAGGTCCACCACGAGGGCCACGCGGTGGTGTCGGTCGGGATCGCGCGAGAAGGCGGAGCTCGATTGCTTCCGCCTCCACGCCCACGGCCTCTGGGCCACGCTGGCGAAGAGCGATTGATCATGTCCGAGGTAGAGCATGTCGAGGACGGAGTCGTGAGTGCGAGCTGGATCGTGATCCGAAGCCGATCCTTCGCAACCTCTTACCGCGAGATGCGCACGCTTCTCGAAGCCGACATTCTGCGGGTCGATCCGGTGATGGCTACGCCTCTTCCCCGGACGCGTACGAGGTCCCCGAGGACTCTGGAGAAGTCACCGCGAGCTGATCGGGAACCCGTTCCGCGAGATCAAGAGCGAGGCGCTCGGTTCCGTGAGCGACCGACTCAGGGTCCGGAGCCGCGCGCATGGAGCCTGGACCCCAAGGACCTCGATCCTTGGTTAACGTGCTTACAGGACATGCGGCTGGCGATCGGGACTCGGTTGGAGATCGATGAACCCAGGATGGGTGCTCCCCTCGATCCGAAGGAAACCGACGCGGCGGCGCTGAGCGTCCTGCCACTGGCTCGGATGGCTGCAAGGCGCAGACGTTGGAAGCGATGGCGCCACAAACGGAGAGCGGACATGGCCGGACTCAGGGTCAGAACACGACGGAGGGCAGTGGAAGCTGCAACAGGGCATGCAGACGCCCGACTTCGAACTACGAGTCGACCAGGGCGAGACGTGGAAGCTCTCCGACCTTCGGGGCAAGAGGGTCGTGTTGTTCTTCTATCCCGCGCGACGACACCCCCGGTACGCCAGCGCGAGGCGTGCGATTTTCCGCGACATCGCACGAGCACTGGCAACGAGGCTGGTTACGTCATCCTCGGGATCAGCCCACAGGGCGTCGAGTCCAAGCGTGCATTCAAGACGAAGTACGATTTGAACTTCCCGCTGCTCGCCGACGTCGGCATGGACATACAAGAGCTACGGCGCCACCCTCGAACAAGACGACCTGTTCTGGCAGGACATCCCACTCAAGACGGACGCGCAGCACCTTCGTCATCGACGAGCAGGGCGACATCGTGGAAGACGCCCCTGTACGGCGTCGCTCGAAGAGGCCACGTCCGCAGGCCTCCGCGAAACCCTCGGCGTCTGAGTCGCTCGGCGGCCTGGACCTGCCGCGCCCACGCACCGCTCTGCGTCGTACACCTTGTTGAGCTGTGACTGGTGGTGGGAGCCACGAAGCACCCCGTGAAACGAGCAGAGACAGCACAACACGGGGTGATCCGTTCGTCGGAGCCAGACTTGGTCTGTGCTCTTGCGTGATACGATCGGCCGTGTTGTAGTAGTGACGAAGGGCAGGAATGATCAGAAAGAAGCCGGGGACGTACAGCGCAGCACGGTCTTGATAGGATCGTTCTCGTATCCCATAGTTCTTCATCTCGTTGTTGATCTTGTCCCACCACACCATATCGTACGACCCCGATGCGTCAGAAGGCTCAACCCGAACACTCCCCACGGGTTCACGACTCTTGAAGCCAACCCCGTTGAGGACGACTCAGATCGCCATCTTCCACCTCCATCGTTCAGAGTCTGACTGCAATAATGCTGACGAGCTTGGCTTGGATTGCAGAGGACCCATGCTCACACGGCAGGTCTTTCTGGAGTCACTGGATGTCCTCCGCGATGCCCGGGCCACGGCGTCTCGCAGACGATCACGTCGCAGCCGGTTGCACTACCATGCTCGCTATGGCTTCCTGGTCGATGTCTCCGAATCGAAGTTTCGCGTGTCGGTCGGCGCCGGTGCCGGCTTTGTCTCGTGACGAGTACGTGCGCGTGAACGAGGTTGATCTTGCCGACCGGCCGACACTGCGCTCGATCACGTCGCGCCAGGTCCTCGCCCGCCGCGTGTGCGTGGCAGGTATCGAGACAGAAGCCCGACCTCGAAGTCGGATAACGACTCCCATCAGCTCGGCGATCACGTCGACGTGGCGAGCGTCATCGCGTTGTTACCGCCGGCGGTGTTCTCGATGTAGATCGGGATGTCGCTCTCCAGCTCTTCGAAGACCTTGCGCCATCCATGAACCACCGCGAGCTGACTTCGTCCTCGGCATGACCCCCGTGGACGATGACCGCGGTCAGCATCGATCTCGCTTGCTCTGTCCAGCGTGTCCTTGAGGATCTTGCGGGACGGGATCCGTATGCGGTTAGTTGGCGGACGCCACGTTGATGAGGTAGGGGCGTGGACGTAGACGGGCAGGTCGTCGCTGGCAGGCTCTTCGGCGGCCGCGAGGGGCGGCGGCTTCTTGAACGACTGGGGTGGGCCGACGAAGAGTTGGACGCACTCGGCCCCTACGGCCTTGGCCGCCTCGAGGGGGTCTTCCATCGGGACGTGCGGCTCCGACGATCACGGGCGAACGCTACCCTCCCGCCGTCTGGTTGTCGGTTCGCTCACTTTGGGCCATGATTCCGCGCAATGAAGCTGCTGCAGGGACGTCGCCATCAGGCACCTGCTGACCGTTGACGCCGCCGGCGACCTGCGGCGCGCTTCGAAGGTGATGATCGATCGAGGCGTGGGCAGCGCGGTCGTGATGGAGAACGAGAAGGTCGCCGGGATCATCACCGAGCGGGACATCCTCCGTGCCGTCGCTGCCGACAAGGACCTCGGCGACCACGACAGTGCAGGACGTGATGGCTCGGGAGGTCGTCAGCGGCTCTCCCGAGATGGGATCTCGTCCAGAGCGGTCAAGACGATGACCGACGGAGGCTTCCGGCACCTGTTCGTCGATGGAGATGGACGAGCCGGTGGGCATCATCTCTTGCGGGACTTGATGCGAGGGCATGGCGCAGCTCGTTCAGGAGCGGGCCCACGGTCTCCGACTGAGCGACCAGGTCGGCCAGACTCTCGCTCTGCATACGCTCAAGCAACGCATCCGGGAGCACGGAGAGCAGGCCGGCCGGCTAGCCCTTCAGGCAGGTCGGTCTCCAGGTCATGGGTGACGACCACTCCGTCGCCGTCATCCTCGATCGTGTAGCGGACCCTCATCCGCAAACCGACCACGGCGTCTTCTTCGAATCCACCGGTGGCATCGAGGTCGCCCTGCTCGACCCTTGGACCACGAAACCGAGCATGGTCGGCGCGGCCGGTGACCGTGTCGCCCTCGGCGCAGGGGGCCCTTCTGATCGATCGCATCGATCTCGGACTGCCACTGAGGCCAGGTCTGCGGCTCCAGTGACAGCGCCATCACTTGATCGGTCGAGCATCTGGCTCTCTTGCTGGCCGACGACACCAGGACCTGCCCAGACTTGTGCGTTGCATGAGAGGAGTCTAGGTTCGCCTCGGAAACAACGGCAGAGTCTCTGGGGGAGGGCACCCATGGCGAGGTTGTTCTCGATCAAACCCAGCACCACCTCGAAGGGACGGAAGTTCAAAGGCATCCGGGGTTCGCGGGGAAGCCGTTCCACCCCCACTCACCGACCTCGTAATCGGCGGCTACGTCTTCGCAATGTGCTTCGACGTCCTGTCTTGGATCCTCGGGTACGGCCAGCGGGGCCGCGAGCTCTTCGTTGCGGCCAACTACCGTCGCTATTGGCGGGGGCGATCGCATCTCTTCCGACCGCTCTCACCGGATTCTGGGATTGGCTGAAGTCGACCGAAAAGCACACCCAAGCGTGGCGGACCGCCAACTGGCACATGGCCGTGATGCTGACGGTGACTGTGATCGTGATCGTCGATCTACTCGTGCGCAGCGGCGACTGGAGCACGGCCGCCTCGACTCCCACCTCGGTAGCGATCCTGTCGTTGGTTGTCGGCCTACTTGGTTTCATACGGCGCGACCTATGGCGGATCGCTCGTATTCGATTACGAGTTCAACGTCGAACAAACCTGACGGAGGGGTCTGGGCGAAGACCGAGGAAGACATCCTTCCCGGCCAGGGATCGTAGGGACTTAGACCGCGAAGCGGATGTTCAGCACGTCTCCTTCGACGACTTCGTAGTCCTTGCCCTCGACGCGGAGCTTGCCCTGGGCCTTCGATGCATCCCACGATCCGGCCGCGACCAGCTCGTCGTAAGCGATGACCTCGGCTCGGATGAAGCCTCGCTCGAGATCGGAGTGGATCGCGCCTGCGGCTTCGGGAGCCTTCGCGCCGCGGCGCACCTCCCAGGCGCGCGTCTCGTCCTCGCCGGTCGTGAGGAACGTGATGAGATCGAGAGCTCTGTAGCAAGCCGCGATGACCCGGTCCAGTCCGGGCTCTCGATGCCGAAGCCGGCCAGGAGCTCGGCCGCTTCTTCAGGTTCGACCCCGGCGACCTCCGACTCGAGCGGACGCGCTGATCGCCAGGGTCTCGTCGGGGAGGCCCTCGGGCACGTCTTCGCCTTCGCCGACGTTGGCGACGACGATCCACGGCTTCAAGGTCGAGGGGGCCGAACCCTCTGAGCACCTTGAGCGCGTCGTGGTCGAACTCCCCTTCCCGAAGGGGGCGCTCGGAATCGAGTAGCGCGTGGGCTTGTTCGAGAACCGTCTAGCTCGACTTTACCTTCAGCCGAGCCCGCGCGCTTTCTTGCGAGCCTTCTCGACCCCGTTCTCGATGCTCGCCAGGTCGGCGATCAGCAGCTCGGACTCGAGCTCGGCTAACTCTCGTTTCGGATCCGTGTCGCCCCCGAACGCTCGCACGACCATGCAGAGCGCATCGGTGGCCCGATACTCGCCGATCCCTGGGCGGTGAGCCCGCCCGGCACGTCGACGAAGCGGACCTTGGCGGCCACGCTCTTCTTGGAGCTCTCGAGCTCCGCCAGCACTCCCAGTCGCTCGGGTCCGGCACATCGACTACGGCCTGGTTCGAGCGACCTCCCGCAGAGCCCGAGCGCGTCGAGCGCGGTAGAAGAGCGTCGATCTTCCCCGAGTAGGGCATCCGACGATGCCGACGTCTTTCACAAGATGCGGGAGCCTAGGGCGCTCGCTACGAGCTCGACCGCCAGGTAACCGGTCGCGTCGGCGTGGTCCAGGATCGGGTTTACCTCCACCACTTCGATCGAGCTGATCACGCCGGCTTCGGCCACGGTCTCGAGCGCCAGGTGGGCTTCCCGGTAACTGAGCCCTCCTCGCACCGGGGTCCCCACGCCCGGCGCAATCTCCGGGTCGCAGACGTCGACATCAAGAGACAGATGCACGAAGCCGTCACCAGTCACGACATCGATCGCATCTCTCATGACCTCGGCGACGCCACGACGATCGATGTCCGACATCGTGAGGACGCAGAGATCAGGCTCACGCGCGAGGGCCTTCTCGCCCGGGTCAAGCGACCGCACCCCCACGAGTGCGACACGGGCAGGATCGACCCATGGAGGGGAGGCGAAGCCTTCGATCTCGAATCCGCAACGGCCGAGGGCCGCGGCCAGAGGCATACCGTGCACGTTGCCTGACGGAGTGTTTCCGGGGACGTTCAGATCGCCATGCGCGTCCATCCAGATGACTCCTCCTGCACCCCATACGGAATGAAGCCCGGCAAGCGTCCCCATCGTGATCGTGTGGTCGCCGCCCAGTACCAAAGGGAACCGTCCGGCTTGCGCGATGTCTCTCACCCGCCGGCCGATCTGCGAGCAGGTACGGAGGATCTCGGGAAGGTAGCGAGCTCGCTCGTCGCTCTCGGCTGCGATCTCGGGTAGCTCGGCGACCACGTTCCCGGAATCGACTACTTCGATCCCGAGGCTCTCCAACCGTTCGTCCAAGCCCGCGTAACGCACGGCGCTGGGGCCCATGTCCACCCCGCGGGCGCCCGCGCCCGAGGTCGAGCGGGGCGCCGAGGATGGCGACGGTCCGTGACTCCATGCCACGATGCTTGCATGAAAAGGGTCGCGGTTGTCACTGGGGGTTCCAGCGGGATCGGCGCGGCCGAGCGCAAGCCGGCTCGCCGCCGAAGGGGTTCGAGGTCGTGGTGGGCGCGCGGCGGCTCGAACCGTTGGAAGAGGTGGCCGCTTCGTTCGGGGGCCGGGCGCTCGAGTTGGACGTCACCGACGACGCCTCCGTGGCGGCCTTCGCCGACGCGATCGAACGGGTCGACGTGCTGGTCAACAACGCGGGGCTCGCATCGGGCAGGGATCGCGTCCGCCGACCTCCCCTACGAGCGGCTCGAGCTGATGTGGCAGACGAACGTCGCGGGCTCTGCTGCGCGTGACTCAGGCATTGATGCCCAAGCTCGAGAGCCTCGTCCGACGCGCACATCATCAACATGGGATCGATCGCCGGGCACGAGACCTATCCGGCCGGCGCCGGTTACACCGCTTCCAAGCATGCGGTGCGCGCGATCACTCAGACCCTTCGCCACGAGCTCGTCGGGCAGCCGATCCGGATCACCGAGATCGCGCCGGGGCTGGTCGAGACCGAGTTCTCGATGGTGCGCTTCGACGGGGACGAGTCGAAGGCCAAGGCCGTCTACGAGGGGATCGACCCGTTGACCGCACGACGACATCGCCGACTGCGTAGCCTGGGCGGCGACGAGGCCCGCACACGTCAACGTCGACCTGATCGTGGTCAAGCCCCGGGCGCAAGCGAGCGCCGAACGGATCGCGCGCAAGAGCTAGCCCCTTGTTTAGGGGCCAGGGTCCCTGAGACAGTTATTGGAAGAGAAGGGGGCCAGGATGCTCAGAACTCTTCGACTGGCGGCCATACTCGGGTTAATCGCGATGGGTCTCGTATCTCCGCCCACGGTCGACGCAACGCCTGCCGGCCTGAACGGCCCCATCTTGTTCTACCGCGGCGAATCGTTCGGCTCGGGGATCACTTCGGTAAACCCGGATGGGTCTGCGCCGGCGCGTCCCTTGCCCGGAAAGCATTACGGGGAGTACGAATCCGTGGGGGCATGGTCGCCCGACGGCTCGGAGTACGCCTTCGCGACCAGCAGCAACAACACGATCTACGTGACCAACATCGTCACCCAGGCCGAGCGGAGCCTCGGAACCGGCGGCACCTACCCCGACTTCTCGCGCCAGACGGGAAGACGAATCGCGTTCTCTCGCGGCGATGAGATCTGGTCGATGAGCTCAATCGACGGTTCGGGGACCCGCCAACTGACGAACTTCACCGATACCGCAGGCAAGGCCCGCACCCCTTCGTATTCGCCCGACGGATCGCAGATCGCTTTCGTCGGTGAGACGAACGAGGCGGGCATCGTGAGAGGCATCTACGTCATGCCGGCGGCCGGAGGCACCCCTTCCTTGTTGATCGGGGGGACGGATGCCAGCGAGTACAGCCGCGCCGACTGGTCCCCCGACGGGACGAAGCTCTCCTATTCGGTCCCCGACCCCGCCGGAGCATCTCAGATGCACGTGTACGACATCTCAAAGAACAGCGACGCGATCGTCGCCGCCGGAGAGGCGCCGGTCTGGTCGCCCGACGGCACGAAGCTAGCGTTCGGTTCCGGGGGCCACATCTGGACGATGAACGCCTCCGGCGGAACGGCAACGCAGATCCAGTTCTGTGGCGGGAACTTCATCTGCGCCAATCCCCGCTGGTCGGTCCAATGCGGCCAGAAGTGCTCCACCGCCAAAGGATGTGACGCGAGCGCAGGCGACACGTGCGGGAGCAACGCGGACGACGTCATCGTCGGAACTGAGTCGAGCGACACGATCGTCGCCGGCTCGGGCAACGACACGATCTTCGGAGGCGGCGGTAACGACACGATCTCGGGCGGTGACGGCAACGACGTTATCCACGGCGAAGCTCCACCGGAAGGATCGTCGCCGCACGCGTCCTCTCAGGAAGAGGAACAAGAGACGTCGAACGACACGATCGATGCCGGCGCGGGCAACGACACGATCGTCGCGGGTATCGGCGTCGACAAGGTGACCGGCGGCGCCGGCAGCGACAAGGCGTTCGGCGACGACGGCAACGACAACTTGATCGGAAGCGCGGGCAACGATCGTCTGACCGGCGGCCTGGGTGACGACAAGATGAACGGCGGGGCCGGCAAGGACGTCTGCTTCATCGGCAAGAGCAAGAGCTCGAAGGACAAGCCCGTCGCATGCGAGTCGACGCCCAAGCGCAACAACATGTAACCGAGCTCACCTACGTATTTCCCGCAATTTGGCAAAAATTGGGCCTCAGCCCCTTGTGAGCCGAGCCTTGGAGCCGCCAGACTGAGCAAGCCCAAAGTTTCCCAATCGGAGGTTCGGTCATGAGGCGCTCGATCATCGCCGCCGGCTTGGTTCTTGTTCTGCTGGCCCTGTTCGTTCCCGGATCGAACATCGCATCCGCGCAGGGTCGATGCAGCTTCTCCAGGAAGCAGGCAGCGAAGCCTCTGCACGGCAACACGATGCTTACGTGCATCCAAGTCTTCAAGTTCGAGGACGACGACGGCGACGGCGTTCAGGACCCGGGCGAGCCGAACGAACCCGGCTGGACGGTGTTCCTCGACAACGCCAATCCGAACGGCGTGCCCGATGGAGCTCCGGCGGAACCGGATGGAGTGACCGGCTCTCAACCCCCCGATGAGGGGTACACGTTCGGCCCACTAGCGAACGGGACGTACCGGGTCTGCGAGGTCCAGCAGGCCGGATACACCAACACATTCATGTCGTTCCCAGCTGCTAGCCCGGGCACGTGCCAGACAGTCCAGATAACGACACAGCCCGTAGAGGGCTTCGTCACCATCCCGGTTGTTTTCGGCAATCAACCGCCCCCCTGCTCTCGACAGAGCGGGCAGACCTGCATCCAGGTACTGAAGTACGAAGATGTAAACGGCAACGGCCAGCAAAACCTCCGGGAGAGACCTCCGACCACGATGGCTGGACGATGTTCATCGACGATCCGAACGGTCCGAACCCTCCGAACGGGGTTCTCGACCCGGGTGAACAATCCGGGACCACAGCGGGTGGTGTTGGGGTCACGTTCTTAGTGGGCCCCCAAGGAACCGTCAGGGTCTGCGAGGTCGAGCAAACCGGATGGACGAACACCGATCCGGGCACCGCAACCACCGACCCCACGGGAGCGACGCCGTGCCAGGACGTCCTCGTCAACTCGTTCACCACCAATGTGGTGATCTTCGGCAACATGCAGGACGCGCCACCGCCGCCGCCTCCACCGCCCCCGCCTCCACCACCTCCTCCGCCTCCATTCGATCCACCGCCGCCTCCGCCTCCGCCGCCGCCGCCTCCTCCACCGCCACCGCCACCACCTCCTCCTCCACCGCCCGCGCTGCCAACGGTTCCGCCCGAGATCACCATCGACAAGGACGGGCCGAAGCAAGCAAGCGTGGGAGACACGGTGACCTACACGTTCGTCGTCTCCAGCCCCGTCGATCGGGATCTGAGCAACGTTTCGGTCACCGATGCGCTGTGTTCGTCCGCGCCCGTATTGAGGTCGAAGACTGGGGTCGGGAACGACGACGCCGTGCTCGAGCTCGGTGAGCTGTGGGTGTACGAATGCTCACTGAAGGTGGGCAAGGACGACCCGAACCCGCTTCCCAATACAGCGACCGCGCAGGGCAGCGACGAAGCGGGCGTTGGTGTCACCGACGAGGACTCGCACCTCGTAGAGATCGTTCCGCAACCAAAGATCAAGATCGTCAAGGACGGGCCGGACGATGCCAACGTGGGAGACGTGATCACCTACACGCTCGAGGTCACGACGCCGATCGACCGCCCGTTGCACAACGTGACCGTCAAGGATCCCAGATGCGACGACCCGCCAGAGGCGATCGCCAAGGGCGGCAACGACGACGATGTGCTCGATCTCGGCGAGCTATGGATCTACAAGTGCAAGCACGTCGCAACCGAGGGAAACGTTGGGCTCTTCAAGAACACAGCCACGGTAACTGCGCGGATCCTGGCACGGTAGGACGCGTCAGTGCCAGAACCCTGCAGAACCCTCAAGTCGTACGCGACAGCGATTCGCACAACGTCGTTGTTGCCAAGGTCCTCGGGCTCAACCTGCCGGGGTCGGCCGCGCCATCAGGGGTTCTTCCCTTCACCGGTGCGAGCCTCGGAACGTTCGTCACCGTGGCATGGGCGCTCACTCTCTCCGGAGCGGCCCTTCTCCTCGTGGGGTCGAGACCGATCAAGCGCCGAAGGCGAGACTTCGGCAAGAGAACGGCCTAAGCATTTCAGGCAAGCGGATGCCGCGAATGGACTCATACCAGTCCTAATCAATGGAAGAAGTTTCAATCTTTAGGAAGAAGTTGGGCCTCGACCCCTTGTGAAGGTGCCACTCCAACCACGAGACTGAAGCAAACCAAGCAAGGTCCATGTCCTCGTGGAGGTAGACCATGAAGCGTTCCGTACTGGCAATCATGATGTCCGGCGCCATCGTCGCGCTGGTCCTCCCTCTGGCCGGCTCTGCTTTGACCAAGCCCCAGCAACAGCAGCAGCCCCCCTTCTGTGTCTTCGGCGACCGCGTGCCAGCGTCAGCTCGCACCTTGCACAGCGGGGAGGCCCAGCCTGCATCCGTGCGTTCAGGTTGCGAACGACGTAAATGGGGACCGGTCATGGGACCCCACTCGGGAGCCGCCCTTGGCAGGGTGGACCGTCTTCATAGACGGTAACGGCAACGCGGCTATTAGACCCTGGTGAGGATTCCGGCACTACGGACGCGAACGGTTACTACTTGTTTGACCAAAGCATCGGCCTTGCGGGCGGCTCGTCCTATAGCGTCTGTGAGGTAGAGCAATCCGGGTACACCAGGACCTTCCCGCCGCAGAGCAACTGCCAAAGTGTGCAGCTGTCGGCACTGACACGGTCCAGGCGGACTTCGGCAACCAGCAGGTCCCTCAGCAATCGACGAGCCCATCTCAAACCACAACGGCGACTCCGCCGCCGCCGCCGCCTCCACCTCCGCCGCCCCTTCTGGACCCACCGCCCGCCGCCGCCTCCAGGTCCTCCGCCGCCGTCCTGCCTCCGCCTCCGCCGGATGACCCACCACCACCACCCACCGCCTCCTCCTCCGCCGCCACCTCCGCCGCCACCTCCGCCTCCTGGACGCGCAGCAACCAGGTGACGCGGCTCCGCCCGTGCCGCCTGAGATCTCGATCGACAAGGACGGGCCCACGCCAGGCGAGCGTGGGCGACACGATCACTTACACGTTTGCGGTTTCCAGCCCGGTCGATCGCGACCTGAGCAATGTTTCGGTGACAGACGCGCTGTGCTCGAGCGCTCCCGCAATCAGATCTAAGACGGGGGCCAACGATGACGCCGTGCTCGAGCTGGGTGAGCTCTGGGTTTACGAGTGCACTCATCAAGTGGGACCGGGCGATCCCAACCCGTTGCCCAACACGGCGACGGCGCAAGGTACGGATGAGTTGGGACAGACCACGACCGATGAGGACTCGCACCTCGTCGAGATCCTTCCGACCCCCAAGATCAAGATCGTCAAGGATGGACCGAGCAACGCGAACGTCGGTGACCTGATCACTTACACGCTCGAGGTCACGACCCCCATTAACCGTTCGTTGCACAATGTGACGGTCAGGGATCCCAGGTGTGACAGTCCTCCGGAGCTCTCGTCACGAAGCGGGAACGACGACGACTTGCTCGATCTGGGCGAGCTGTGGATCTACAAGTGCAGGCACAGGGCCACCGAATCAGACGTGGGATTGTTCAGAACACCGCTACGGTCAGCGGCCGTGATCCCGGAGCGTCGGCGAGGGCCAAGCCCGGTGCTCTGCAAGGCGGCAAGGTCGTGCGCGATAGCGACGACCACAGCGTTGTCGTGGCCAAGGTCTTGGGGATCAGCCTGCCGGGCGGCGCCGTGCCCTCCGGCGTGCTGCCGTTCACCGGAACGGGGATGGGTCCCTACCTGACTCTTGCGTTGTCCCTAGCCCTGACCGGAGCCAGCTTCCTCGTGGGAGCTCGATACTTCGCCCGACGGAGGAGAACCACCGGCGCCCCCTGAACCACCGGCATCGGGACCCGCCGTGGGAGGACCCTCTCGCGGCGGGTCCTTTTCATGGGGCGGGGGGATCTTGAGCGACAGGACCACGGTGAAGGCGAGGGTCGTTGCAATGAACGCGAGCGAGATCCCGATGTTCACGTGCACGTCCACGGCTTCCAACAGCATCTTCACGCCGACGAATGCGAGAACCACCGCCAGGCCGTAATTGAGCAGGTGGAACTTGTCCATCGATCCGGCCAGCAGGAAGTAGAGGGCCCGAAGCCCCAGGATCGCGAAGACGTTGGACGTAAGGATGATGAACGGGTCCGAGGTGATCCCGAAGATGGCGGGGATCGAATCCAGGGCGAAGACGATGTCGGTGAACTCGATGAACAAGAGCGTGATGAAAAGGGGCGTGGCCACCCTCTTGGCGTTCTCGATCGTGAATAGCTTCTGCCCGTCGAACTTGTTCGTGGTTGGGAAATCGCTTCTTGAAGAAGTTCAGCATCGCGTTGTGCTCGGGATCGATCTCCTCGGTGCTGCCAGTAGCGACTCGGTAGGCGGTGAAGATCAGGAAGGCACCAAACACGTAGACGATCCACTCGAAGTTCTCGATGAGGGCGACGCCCGAGCGCGATGAAGATCCCCCGGAAGACGATCGCCCCGAGGATCCCGTAGAACAGAACCTGATGTTGATATGCAAAGGGGATGGCGAAGTAGCTGAAGATGACGACGAACACGAACATGTTGTCGACCGATAGCGAGTACTCGATCAGATAGCCGGCGAAGTACTGCGCAGTTGACTCCCCACCCTTCCAGAAGTAGACGACAACGCCGAAGATGAGCGCCAACGTGACCCACACGCCCACCCAGATCCCGGATTCCTTCATCGTGGGCTCGTGCTCCTCGGTGTGGAAGAACACCAGGTCCACGAGGAGCATCGCGATGACGAAGCCGACGAAGGCTAGATAGACCCACCAGGCGACGGGCTCGTAGGTCGCTTCCGTGATCGCTTCTGATACGAGGATCAACGTGCCTCCGTAGTACGGTGCCGGGCGTCGCGGTCCCTTGATGAGGAGCGCCGGGGGGTCATATTAGGTGAGCGAGAGCACGACCCCGACTTCTCCGACCGATCCGAGCACGGCAGGTGTCTTGCTCTCGGCGGGAGCGGCAGTCGCATTCGGAACGCTTGCCATATCTGCCAGCTTCGCCTACGACGTGGGGGCCGACCCTTTGCCGCTCCTGGCGGCGCGCTTCGCTTTAGCCGCTGCGTTGCTGGGATCATTCATGTGGGTGTCGGGACGCCGGTTCTCATCCGGGCGCAAGCACGTGATTCGCCTTCTTCTCATGGGCATCTTTGGATACGCGTTCGAGGCGTCGCTGTTCTTCTTGGCGCTGCAGCACGCGCCGGCGGGAACGGTCAGCCTCATCTTCTACAGCTATCCGCTCTTCGCAACGATCCTTGCCATCTCGTTGCGGACGGAGCGTCCAAGTCCCCGAACGTTCGCGGCGCTCGGCCTCGGCACGACGGGTGTCTCTCTCGTCTTCGCCGCCTCGATCGATGACCCGACCGGACCGCTCCTTGCCCTGGCGGCAGCGATCGCAGTTGCGATCTACTTCACTCTGGCCCAGATCGTGCTGAGAGATGTGGATGCAACCGAAGCCGCTTTCTGGACAACCGCCGGAGCGGCCGTGGGAACGCTTGCGATCAGCGCCATCCTTCGGCAGGGTCTTCCCGCCGCCGCCCTGCCGGCGGCCACGGCCCTGGCTCTCGCAACGTCGGTGGCATTCGTCCTCTTGTTCGCAGCCATCACGCGGATCGGAGCATCCAGAGCGGCGATCGCGACGATGCTCGAGCCGATAACTACCGTCGTCCTCGCGGCACTCTTGCTCGACGAAGAGATCACCGCGCGCGTCGCGATCGGGGCCGCGCTGGTGATCGCGGCGCTCCCCCTTCTGACGGCAGGTCGCAAGCAGGAGACCCCGTCCCCCGACACGATCTAGTGCTCGCTGATGATGCTTTCGATCTCGCCGAGCGTCTCTTCGTCGAGCTCGACCCACCCGGCGCGGGAGTTCTCGGCGACGTGCTCCGGCGACCGAGAGCCGGCAATGGCTCCGGTCGCGCCACGTTGATGCACGACCCAAGCGAGAGCGAGCTGGGCGAGGGTGATGTCCATTCGCTTCGCGATCGGACGGAGCCGATCGACGATCTCGAGATTCTTCTCTTTTACGCCAGGTGCGAACAGGCGCTTGTAGTAGGCGGCCATACCTCCGCCGTAACCACCGCCCCGCCAATCGTCGTCACCGAACTCGGTGTCGGCGTCGATCGCGCCCGTTAGAAGGCCGTAGGCGAGGGGGCCGTACGCGATGATGCCCGTGCCGTTGTCCGCGCAGAATTCAAAGAGGTCGGACCGGCCGTCGCGCCAGAGCAACGAAAACTGCGGTTGATACGAGTCGACGTGCCGGCTCTTCTCGCACCGCTCGATCAGGTCTCGATCGAAGTTCGATACACCGATGTAGCGCACGAGCCCATCGTCGACGAGCGACGCCATCGCCTCCCACGTCTCTTCGATCGGGGTGTTCTGGTCCCGCCAGTGGCATTGGAAAAGGTCGATGACGTCGCGGTCGAGTCGCTTGAGGCTTCCCTCGGCCCCCGCGCGCACTCCCTTTGCATCGAACCCACTGCCGGCGGGCTGCGGAGCGACCTTGGTGAACACCATGACGTCGTCGAACCCTTTGATCGCCTCGCCGACGAGCTCTTCTGAACGGCCGCCGCCGTACACCTCCGCGCTGTCGATCCAATTGCAGCCTTGCTCGATCGCCGTCCTCATGGCGCGGACCGTCACGTCATCCGGCGGGTTCGGACCCCACCCCATGCCCCCCGCCTCCCACGAGCCATACCCCACGACCGATATCTGGGGTCCGGCGGAACCAAGCTGGGCCATCCTCATGAGCTTCTCCCTTCGATCCTCGAGCGCGTCGACGATTTGTTGGGGGAACCCCGCCGGCAAGCCGGCTCACTGGTTCCCCCCTACCCCCTCCTTTGCGTGGTCCCAGGATGCAGCGTCTTTCATCGGCAGGACGATTCCAACGCGTTTGTGAGCCTGACGTTCGATGTCGGCTCGCGGGCCATCCTCGTAAGCCACGCCGAGCCGAGGTAGGAAACAGTGCTCGTAGATCCGGCGACCGATATCGGCGATCGCGTCGTACTCCTCAACGAGAACGGCGCTCCCTCGCACAAGCACGCCTTTGGTGTCGACGTAGGGCTCTCCGCCCTCGATGAGGACCGCGCAGCGCGGATCTCTCGTCAGATTTCGCGCCTTCTGACTCTTCCTATACGTCCACATATGGATCTCGGAGGCGGATGGCACGAAGTACATCGTCACTGCGTGAGGCATCCCGTGGCGATCCAACGTCGAGAGCACGCACGTCGTCATCGACGCCACGAAGGACTCGATCGCATCCGGGGTCATATCGAGCTGGGGTCGCGTACCCATCGGTCAGACGTTAGCCTGAGCCACAATGAAGCTGGGACTGGTGCTTGGAGGCGGGGGCCTGGTGGGGATGGGCTACCACGCCGGCGTCCTCAAGGCTCTGGACGAGTCCGGGATAGATGCGGGCGTCGCCGACCTCATCATCGGAACAAGCGCCGGCTCCGTCATCGGGTCCTATCTCGCATCGGGCTGGGCAGCCAGCGACTTCTACGAGTACGGGCTCGGTCGCCATCCGCGTTCGAGCAACGATCCCGAAGAGCATCGGCAAGAGGTGCGAGACATCTTCATCCCGATGTGGACTTCGGGCGGCGAAAGGATTCGCAGAGGCATCGGCTCGTTCTTCGCCCTCGCCTCGTCGCGCGGCCTGTGGCGTACGGGAGGCAGGATGCCGATCGGTGCACTCAGGCGCGCGTTTCCATCGGGCATGTACTCGATCGAGCGCAGCCGGGAGCGCCTGGGCGAGGACCTCACCGACGAATGGCCCGAGCGCGATCTCTTCATATGCGCGGCCGAGTTGTACACCGGCAAGAGGGTGCCGTTCGGAGCACCCGGCCAACCCCGGCCCCCGCTCCCGGAAGCCGTGCTCGCCTCTACCGCAATCCCCGGAGTGTTCCCTCCCGTGAGGCTGTCGGGGCTCCAGTACGTGGACGGAGGTGTCGTGAGCGCAACGTCGCTCGACCTCGCGACCGCCTCCGGGTGCGATGCCATCCTTTGCATCGCGCCACTGGGGTATCGCCGCGAGAACCGGTTCGAGAGCCGCGATCCGACTACGTGGTCTCCGATGATTCTGCGTGCTCTCTTCGCGCGCGCGTTGCGACGTGAGGTTCTTGCAGCTCGTGCAGTAGGAACCAAGGTGTTCGTTCTGCGGCCGTGGCTATCGGACTTGAAAGAACACGGCACCAACTCGATGAGGCACTTCGATCGCATCGCTCTGATCGAGAACGCGCGCGAAGGGACGACACGACACCTTGAAGCGACCGCGGACGACGAGGTCCTCGATGCTTTCAGGACCGCCACTAAGGAGAAGGGAGAACCCTCGTGGTCGCAGCGGTCGACGGCCTCAAACAGATAGCTCAGTACGTCCGCCCGCGGACGCTGAAGACGATGCGCGAGGCCGGGGCGGTGGATCCGAAAGGC
Organism: uncultured Actinomycetes bacterium; assembly: GCA_963786155.1. Lineage (GTDB taxonomy): Bacteria > Actinomycetota > CADDZG01 > CADDZG01 > WHSQ01 > CAWAXW01. The sequence goes on from CAWAXW010000006.1 coordinate 2,606,712, forward strand.
CCGATCGCGCTGGCCGGCATCCTTCCCTGGCTGCTCGGCCGGGGGCCTTCGCTCGGGATAGTTAGCCAGATGAACGCTTTCGTCCTGAAGAACAAGCCGGCCATCCATGACCGCGACGGCATGGTGACCTGGGCGGAGGTCGACGCGCGCGCCAACCGCGCCGCCCACCTATTGCTCAAGTCCGGCGTCGAGCCCGACTCGAAGCTCGGCCTCCTCCTTCGCAACGGGCGGGAGATGGCGGAACTGGCACTGGGAACACAGAAGATCGGCGTCACGGCGTGCCCCTTCAACACGTGGGCAAAGACCAAGGAGCTGAAGACGACGATCGAGAACGCGGGGATCAAAGCGCTCGTCTACGACACCGCGCATGCCGAGCAAGTCGAGAAAGCCGCGCCTTCAGACCTCCCGCTCTTCTTCGTCGGGGACGAGTCGAAGGCGATCGAAGGGTCCGAGTCGTACGAAGAGGCGTTAGCCGAGCAGCCGACATCCCCACAGTTCCCCTTCACTCGGCAGCGGGGCAACCCTCGTCTGATCATCCACACGTCCGGAACGACCGGGACGCCCAAGGGCGCAACTCGCAGCGCGGCGGCGGCCGGCATCGGAACGCTTGTCGACCTGATGCAAGTCGTTCCCTACCGGCGAGACGACATCGTCGTTTGCCCGGCCCCCTTGTTCCACTCGTTCGGCCTTGCAACCTTCGTTTTGTCCTCGGCTCTCGGCACGACGATGGTCCTTCCCGAGAAGTTCGATGCGGAAGGCACGTTGCGCTTGATCCAGGAGCACCGGGCGACCGCTCTCTCCCTGGTCCCGGTCATGATCAGGCGGATCGTGTCCCTCGACGACGAGATCAAGAAGCGCTACGACCTTTCGAGCCTGCGAGTCGTCATGGCCAGCGGGTCCGCCATCTCCGAGGACCTGCGGCGTGCCGCGATGGACCTGTTCGGGCCGGTCCTCTACGACCTGTACGGGTCCACGGAGGTCGGATGGGTGACCATCGCCGGGCCCGAGGACATGAAGAACAAGCCCAAGAGCGTCGGCAAACCCGTGCCGGGAGTCGACGTGGTCGCCTTCGACGAGGACGGCAAGAAGCTGCCGTCGGGCGAAGTCGGCGAGCTGTACATAAAGAGCGACTTCGTGTTCGAGGGCTATACCTCCGGCGACACCAAGAAGGTGATCGACGGGTACATGACGATCGGCGACGTGGGCCGCGTCGACGACGAGGGCTACCTCTATATCGAGGGCCGCGCCGACGACATGGTCGTGGTCGGCGGCGAGAACATCTACCCCATCGAGATCGAGGGCGTCATCGAGGACATCGAGGGAGTCTCCGAGGTCGCCGTGTTCGGCGTGGACGACCCCGAATACGGCCAGGTCCTGGCCGCCTTCGTCGTGGGATCGGTGGAGACCGACCTCATCAAGAAGACGTGCGAGTCCGAGCTGGCCTCGTTCAAGGTCCCCCGCCGGATCGAGATCGTGGAAGAGCTTCCTCGGACCTCGACCGGGAAAGTGCTAAAGCGCGAACTTATTGCCGATATCGATGCAGGAGAGGCCTAGGCGCCGGAGAACGCCCTCCGTAGCGATCCGGACGCGGCGCGTTGCTGCACGCGGGTCGCATGACATAGGTTGCGCCCAGGCGAAGCGATCACGGAGGGCATCTTTGAAGCGGACACTCGCGGCCGTCGCGGCCATCTCTCTGTTGTTGGTTGGGGCCCTGCCCCTTACGGGTAACGCCGCTGCTAAGTCAAAGACCACATATGCACTCGAAGGCGAAGCGCGCGGCCTCGAGCTCTCGATCGCAGGACAAGGCGTGACTTTGGGTTTCTCCGCGGCGCGCGTCGACTCGACGCCCCTCGCCGAAGGTGTCGCGGCCGGCCAGTGCGAGATCATCGGAGCCAACCCCGATCCCGACTCGCTGCCGTGCAACGAGGCGACGACAGAGAGCTCTTCTCTCGGTAAGAAGGGCGACAAAGCAGAGACTTGTGCAGCGCCCGCCGTTCCCGACCCACTCGGCAGCATCCTCAGCATCGACATCGCCTGTGGGCTGTCGACCTCCGGGATCCAGTCCGGCAAGCCGTTCACGACGAACGAGGGCAAGGTGGCGGAGGTCGCGCTCGAGTTCGATGTCGGCGGCGTCATCCCACAGCTCGAAGACGTCAAGGAGCAATTGATCGACGCGCTCCAGGACATCCTCGACGAGGCTCCCGACGAGATCGAGAACGCTCTCGACCAGCTCACGGACTCTCTCGACGCAGGCCAGGCCGGCCAGATCCTGGTCGGGCCCGCGAGCACCAACGTGAGCTCGACCTCAAACGGGCTGACCGTCGAATCGACCGGAGCCGGGCTCAAGATCGGCGTGGTCGGCATCCCCGATCTGGACACCGATGGCATCCCCATCCCCGGTAGCTCGAACGCTCTGGAGGACGGACTGATCATCATCGAGGTCGGGGCGTCGAGCGCCGAGCGCGACGATCAACGAGCTGAACGCATCGGCCGACGCCGCAGCCCAGTCCTCTGTCGTAACGATCAAGGTCCGCGACATCACGCAGCTTCAGCCGACGTATCAAGAGATCCCGGTAGCTCCGAACCAGACGGTCACGATCCTCGAGGGCACGCCGGCGGAATCGACCATCACCGCGGCAGGCACGACGACCGACGTCAAGGCCGGGAGAGCGACGGCTGCGGCCGATGCGGTCCGGCTCCACCTCCTGAAAGGCGTTCAGGGCGGCATTATCGTCGGTCTCGGACGCGCAACCGCAGCGACGAACGTGGTCGCGGTCCAGCCGCAAGCCCAGGAGCGCCCACCCACCGAGGTCTTGCCGGTCACCGGTGGGACCGACCGGACGGCCATCGCGATCGCCCTGATCGCTCTCGCCCTGATCCTGATCGCGGCACGCCGCGTCGTTCGCTGACTGTGAGGCAACTTGGCCCTGAAGGTGTCGCCTAAGCTCCTCCGCCGCTCTCTGGGCGCGATAGCGATCGCGCTGGCTCTCCTGGGCATCGGTCTGATCGCCTATCCGTTCGCCACCGATCTGTGGGCCGCCAGCAAGCAGCGCGGTCTCTCGAATGACCTCGAAGGCAACGCGCGCGCCTACGCCGCCGGTGAGATCCGCACTGGAGAGGCCTTGACCAGGCTCGAGATACCGAAGCTCGGGGTCGATGTGATCGTCGTCGAAGGCACGAGCTTGTCGGCGCTGCGCGCCGGGGCCGGCCACTATCCGGATTCACCGTTGCCGGGAGAGCCGGGCAACGTTGCGATCGCCGGCCACCGCACGACATTCGGCCGGCCCTTCAATCGCATGCACGAACTGATGCCGGGCGATCGGATAGTGCTGACCACGCCGCTTGCCCGCCATACCTACCAGGTTGTGTCGGAACCCGACGTGACCGAGCCGTGGGACTGGTCGATCATCGACAACCACCCGAAGCAAGGCTCGTGGCTCACGTTGACTTCGTGTCATCCTGAAGGGAGCGCGGACGAGCGGATCTACGTGCATGCCCGCCTGCTGCGCTCGGTCGAACGATCTACAGCGGAAGCGGCCGCGTGAAGCGCGTCGGTGCGATCCTCGTCGCCTTGGTTGTAACTGCGCTTGTCGCTCCGCCTGCGAGCGCGCAGAAAGTCACCGAGGTCAAGCTGCTGGGCATCAACGACGGTGCGGTGCTCCACGGAGCGACCCCTTTGCGCGCCCAGGCTTCGGCGGCGAGCGGCATCAAGCAGCTCCGCATCGAGATCGACGGGTACGACGCTGCCGTCAAACAGCCGGAGGGCCTCCAGCAGAAGGCCGAAACCTCATTCGATTGGGATACGACCCGCGAGATAGGGAGCAGTGCCTTCGCTCGCAATGGCCAGTACGAGATCCGGGCGTTCGCCAGCGCCAACAGCGGCGGCTCCGATCAGGTCGCGATCGAAGTCCTGGTCGACAACCCGGCCATCGCCCCGAGCGGGCTGACGGCCGAGGTCGACGGCCAGGCGGTCTCGCTGCGCTGGGATTCCAACCCCGAGCCCGACATCCTCGGCTACGTCATCGAGCGGGACTCGGGCCAAGGTCCCGAGTTCGCAAGCAGAACCTCCTCGACCGCCTACTTCGAGGAAGTGGGCCCGGGCGATCACGCATACACCGTCAAAGCGATCCGATCGAGCGCGGTCTCTTCCGATGGGATCCCGTCGCTCGCCTCTCAACCCACGGTGGCGGCGATCGCGGCTCCTTCGGTCGGGGTCGCGGGCGGCGTGGTGGCTCGAGCGCGGTGGGCGACGTGCGGTCGACCGGCAAAGGATTCGTAACGAGCAACGGAGTCAGGTTCGGCTCGTCCGGTCTTCCGTCCGGCGTGGCGGCACCCGGCACCCCCCTTGTAGCTCCGGCGCCGCCCGAGCTTCCGGGTGGGAGCTGGGGGCCCTATGACACGCGCTTGCCCTACGACGTGGCGCCCGGGTTCGTGACAAAACGGACGGGCACCGACCCGACGACCGCCACGCGCTCGGTGTCGTGGTTCACCGTGCCACCGGACGGCCTCCGCTGGGTCGCCGCAGGCGTCCTGATGCTTGTCACCGCATTGCTCTTGGGCTTCTTGTCCCGGCGCCTCGCCTCGCCGAGTGTGTGAGGAGATACCTCACGCGTCTCTCCTCACACACTCGGCGTTAGGTTCGAGCCATGCCTAACTTCAGCTACGACGGTTTCACGATCTCCTACGAGGAGCGCGGCCCCAAGATGGGGCCGCCGATCGTTCTCATCCACGGTTTGCTGCTGCCGCGCAAGCATCACTACCCATTAGCGGATGTCCTCGCGGAGCGTGGGAACCGCGTGATCCTGATCGACCTGCTGGGCCACGGCGAGAGCGACAAACCCGACAAGGCGCGCTTCTACACGATGGAGCTTTTCGGGGGCCAGGTCATCGCGTTGTTGGATCATCTCGACATCCACGAAACCGTCGTCGGTGGCACCTCGCTCGGAGCGAACGTGACTCTCGAAACGGTGATCCACTCACCGAAGCGGGTGCGCGGGATGTTCATCGAAATGCCTGTGCTCGAACGGGCCATTCCCGCGGCGGGCGCCATCTTCTTGCCGTTAACGATCGCGTATGCCGAAGGTGCGTCGCTGTTCGACTGGTGGAACAAGTTCGTGCGCTCGCTGCCCCGGACCGGTTCCGTCTACCCAGACGTGTTCCTCGAGGTCATCTCGCGCGACCCCGTTCCTTCGGCCGCGGTCCTCCACGGGCTCCTTACCGGACGCATCGCACCCCATCCAAGCGACAGAGAGAAGATCGATCACCCCACCCTGATAATGGGGCACGAGCGCGACATCCTGCATCCGTTCAGCGACGCCGCGGCGCTACATCGCGAGCTTCGTAACTCCGAGTTGATCCAGGCGAACTCGTTCTTCGAGCTTCGCTTCCCGCCCAACCGACTTTCCGACCTCATGTGCGATTGGCTCGACCGGATCTGGGACTGAGTTGCCCTTCCGGGTAGAGGTATTGCGCGGCGACTACGCAGCCGCAGCGGCCGAGCACATCGTGGCGGATACGCCGCCGCAAGGCAGCGTTGTGCTCACCGGAGGTACGACGGCCGAACGCATCTACCCTCACCTCGCGCGCGCGCGAGGTGACTGGGCCAACCTCGAGCTCTTCTTCTCCGACGAACGCTGCGTCCCGCCCGATGACCCGGCCAGCAACTACGGCATGGTGAAACGACTATTGCTGGACCTCGTCGGGGTCGACGCGGCACAGGATGCGCGGTGAGGATCCTCCAGACGAGGCCGCCCACGCGTACCACGAGGAGATCAGCTACCACGTCGAGAGGGGCTTCGATCTCGTGCTGCTCGGGATGGGGGCCGACGCGCACGTCGGTGCGATGGCACCAGGATCCCCCACGATCTCGGAGCGAGAGAGGTTGTGTGCACCCGTAGCGCGGCCCGACGGCCTGGGCGGACTGACGATGACTCCGCCCGCGCTGCTGAGCAGCACGCGCGTCAGGCTCCTCGTCAATGGAGAAGCGAAGGCCGCCACCGTGAAGCGCGTGATCGAGGGCGACGAGCGGATCGAGGCCTGCCCCGCGCGCATGCTTGCGGACCATCACGACGCGATCTTCCTTCTGGACGAGGCCGCCGCGTCCGAACTGAGCTAGTAAGCGGGTTACGCCGGTGGCGACGTGCCGGTTCCGCCGGCCGGCGGGGGTGTACCGGTTCCGCCCGGCGGGGGCAGGGTCGGTTCCTTCGAGGTGTCGGGGTGCTCGTGCTTGTCGATCTCGAGGAAAACGGCCCGAAGCTCCTGGATCCCCTCTTCGCCGTCGTCGGGGAACGTGAACCATTGCGCGACGACCTGCTCCGGGGTTATCCGCACTCCTCGTTCCACCAGATATCGCGCGCAAGCGGTCGGCGAGGCGCTCGGTGAAGATGCGGGCGCCGTCGGGCCCGGTCTCGGGCAACACGCTGGCGAAGCGATGCAGGGTTCCATCAAAGCCGTGGGCGGCCCGGTCTACCGTCCGCACCGCTTCCTCCAGCATCCGGCCGAGCTCCTTGCGGATCGTCTGGCGCTGCTTGCGGGTGAGGTCCTGGAGCGGGCCCACCGGGAACGACACGACCGACACGGAGAAGACCGTCTGATACCGCTTGGAGCGAGAAAGCTCGAGATCGGTGTCCTGGACGAAGAATCGAGCGTTGAACAGCCCGGTGTAATCGTCGATCTGGTCGTAGAGCTCGAGCTTCGTGAGCGAGGCCTCCAGCTGCTTGTCGGCCCAGCCCCCTATCGCCCCGAAAAGGACGTAGGCGACCGTGCGGGAGAGGATCAGACCCGTGAAGCGATCCGCACCCACGGCCTCGATCGCGGGGTATCGCATCATCCCGTAGACCACACCGGCGCCGATGCCGGCTATGACGCCGCCCTTGAACCCATAGAAGACGAACGAGACCAGGACCGGGATGAACAGCAGGGTCCCGATGACCTCGACCGTCTCGACCCGCCTGACGTACATGACGCCGGCCGTGATTAGCAGGACGGCCAGGCCCACAATCAGTACGAGCTGGCGTGCCTTCTGATAGGTCAGCTTGTTGAAGCTGCCCAGAATCCCCTCGTCACCATTCACGCCCAGCAGTGTACGTGAGGCGACCCGCCCTGCACAGGGATTTTAGGAGGGGGCCGAGGGGCGGGATCCCTACAAACAGGCGGGAACCTCTTTGACTAGGGGTGCCCGCACCTGCACACTATGGACATGCCTTCGGCCCTGCGGTCTCGTATTGCCCTGTTTGCCTTGATGGGAGCGCTCCTTATCCCCGTTGCGATGTCCTCCTTGCGGGGGCTGACGCACGTCCTTACATGCCAGAACCTGGACAAGTCGAGCTTCACCATGCTGATCCCGCCCGAAGGCGGTCAGGTCTCGCTGCTCTCCTCCACCCGAGTCGAGCGTGACGAGGTCGAGGCCGGCCTCTGCGACGGACTGTTCCTCGACATGGCCGCCCGGATCACCGAGGACGGGGAAGTGGTCCAGATGGAGGTCCCGATCACCAACCGGTCCGAGTTCGACTGGAAGGGGACGGTGAAGCTCGTCCTCAACGGGACCTCGATCCCAGTGGATATCGGCGAGATCAAGTCCGGCGAGACCGCCGTCGACACCGTCGACTTCTCGCTGGACGAGGGAACGTTCGAGCTCCAGGGCTCCCTGCTCATCGGCCCCTGACCCACCGGTCGTGAAGCTCATCCCTGCCTGCTGCGTCGTGGCTTTGCTTTTCTCCGGGGCAGCCCAACCAAGCGAGTCGCTGGCGAGGCTCGACAGCCTCAGAGCGACGGTCTTCTATGCCTCGTCGTCGGCCCGTCCAGCCTGCTATCAGTTCAGCGAGGACGAGACGAACTTCGCGACGTTGTCCAACGCGCTGCGCGCGGCCGAGGGCGCCGCCGCGCTCGAAGCTAATCCCGGACATCGCTCGCGTCGCCATAGATCACACCGGCCGGATGGCTGAGAAGGACACGTTGTTCCACGACCTCGCCGGCAACGGAGCCCTGCTCACGAAGTGGGTCACGCTCGGCGAGAACGTGGCCTTCGGAGGGAGCGTGGAGAGGATCCAGACCGCATGGGAGAACTCCCCCGGTCACCACGCCAATCTAGTGAACCCCGAGTTCAGGCACTTCGGAATAGGCAGCATGGTCACCGACGACGGAACGATCTTCGCGACGGTCATCTTCTCGGGGACCAAGCGCCCCCGAAGCTCACTCTGTCCCGCGAAGGGAGGCACGCCGGTCCCGAGCCCCTCCCCTTCGCCCACCGGTTGAGTAAGAACCTTCCGGGCCCTGGAACGGGATCTCTTTGATCCAGGAGAATCGAGGGTCGGGAACACACGGACCTTTCCTGCTTGTCGATGCGAACGTCCACGACAACCGCATCACCTTGGGTCTGAACTAATCCACAACCTGAGGGACACTGTGTCGGTGGCCTCTTGGCGTCAGCATGGATCCGTGACCCGAAACATGAGCCGTGGGCTCGCCGCGATCATCGCTTCACTTCTTGTCGTGGCCGGTGTGCTGACTTCGTCGGCCGCCGGCCAGCAGAAGGATGCCCTGCACCAGAAGGTCATGTCGGAGCTCGAGGGCTTCATCGGCTGGCTGAACCAGCACGGGGTCCCGGGCTACGTCGGCGAGATGGGATGGCCTGACGACCACTTCGGGGACTCGGATCAATGGAATGCGCTGGCCGACGCGTATTTCGACCGATTGGATCAAGCCGCGCTAGGGGCCGTGGTGTGGGCGACCGGGGAGTGGTGGCCTAAGTCCTACAAGCTCGCGGTGTACGAGAACCTTGATGAGAGCGGCGGGGTGGAGAGTGCGAACACGCAAGCGCCGGTGCTCGAGGCGCATCTGTCGTCCGGTTCCTACAAGCGCGGGATCAACGTCTCCACCGGCACGTTCTGCGAGGGGCACGGTCTCGAGGCGACGTCGTCCTTCTCGAACAAGAACACAGGGCGTTACGAGCACTGCTACAAGTACGACACTCAGGAGACTTTCGACTACCTGGCCGCACGCGGCCTCGATCTCGTAAAGATCGAGTTCCGCTGGGAGATCCTCCAGCGCAAACCCGGAGGGCCTCTGCACGGGAAGTCACAGGAGCGTCTGGTCGCCGTGACCGAGCGGGCTCTGCAGGCGGGTCATGAGGTGATCCTCAGCATGCACAACTTCGGGGCCTACTGGCTGTTCGACGGCGAGAAGGGCGTGCGCCGTCCGATCGGCTCGAAAAAGATCTCGATAGCCGACTACACGGACGTCTGGGCCAAGCTGAGCGTGGTGTTCGGCAGCTACGACGACGTGCACTACGCGATCATGTCCGAGCCCGTGGGACTGAAGCCCAAAGGCGAACTCTCTGCCGCGCAGGTGTGGGAACAAGCATCCCAGGCGGCCGTGGCCACGATCCGCGCCGCGGGCGACGACTCCACGATCCTCGTAAACGGCTACCGCTGGTCGTCACTCGCCGACTGGGAAGACATCCACCCCGATCCCTGGATCGCCGATCCCGAGAACAACTTCCTCTACACAGCCCACCACTACTGGGACCGCGACTGGTCCGGAAGCTACGACCATTCCTACGAAGAAGAAGTGCAACACCAGCAAAACCAGCGCTGACGGCCCTAAGTCGCGCCGGTCGCTAGAACTGGACTGCTGCGGTCTCGGTTAGGCGCACCTTGTCCGAGCACTTGGCGATCACCTTCCAGCTGGTCGGCACCTTCTTCTTCTTATTGATCGCCTCTTTGAACCACTTCGTCTGCTTGGCGCTCAGATCGACCTTGTTCGCGATGACGGCATCGGTCACTTTGAAATCGTCCTCGACTGTGAATCGAGGGTGTCCGGGGATAGAAAGTGTTGCTTTAGCGAGCGCGTCGCAGCTCTTATCGAGCTGGTCGTACGAGAGATCGATCCAGACACCTTGGGTGTTGATGACCTGTTGCGCAGACTTCGAGGCTCTCAGATAGAGATATGGCGGCCGATCACGGAACTCCCACACGTTCGACGTACCGCCGGTGTCGGAGACGTAAAACAGCTTGTTGTCTGCGCTGATCGCGAGTCCATGCGGATATGAGAAGTGCGTTCCGCCGGTGCCGCCGAACTGGGAGACGTACTCGCCGTCGGCCGTGAACTCCTGAACGCGCGAGTTCGGCCCGGCATCAACCACGAACACTCGAGGATCATCCGCAGTCGGATCGGCACCTTCGACCGCCACGATCCCGTCGGGATTGTGGAACTGGCCATCACCCTCTCCGTACGTACCGAAGGACAGCATGAAGTCGCCGCCATAGGTGAACTTCTGCACGCGAGGGCTGCCCTGGTCCGCCACAAAAACGTATGCATAGGTGATCGCGATCCCGCCGGGGCTATAGAACTGCCCGTTCCCGGTCCCGCACGATCCGAACTTGCTTATGAAGGATCCCGAGGGTGTGAACCTCGACACGCGGCAATTGGCTCCTCCCTCGGTCACCCACACTGAGTTGTCTCCGAAAGCGATACCGGTTGGAGCCCCGAGCTGTCCATCTTCGTTGCCCCGGGTACCGAAAGTGCCCAGGTAGTCGCCACCGGTGGAATAGATCTGTATCCGGTGGTTGCTGGTGTCGGCGACGTAGATCTGGTTGTTCCCGTAGGCGATACCCGTGGGGCCTGAGAACTGGCCGGGTTCGGCCCCAAATGAGCCGGTCCTCCACAACGGAAACAGAGATGGAGAGAATTTGACCACTCGGTGGTGGCCGGCGTCGACAACATAGATGTTGCCGAGCTCGTCCAGGGTGACGCCCCAGGGATTGGCCAGCTTGAACTCGCCCTCGTCGACCAATTCTCCGGTATGGGCCATCCCGCCGAGGGCCGGGGTGACGAGCGGGCCCAACGACACGAGCAAACCCATCACGGCGAGGACGGACATCGTCCTGCGGGTTACAACCGGCGGTCGCAACAGAACCCTCCTAAGCGTCGCCCGAGCTGACCTCACATTGAAAGATGGAAGCCGCCCCCCTGCAAGGGGGTTTGGTTCGGCCCCAGGCCTCGGCCCGTCGGAATCTCGAAGGACTGAAGGGGACCGGCCGGTCGAGGGAGAACCCTTCTCTCAACCGGCCTGCCCACCCCTGGAGGTTCCACGTGTCCAACTCGATAGCCGTGCCGAGTCAGTCCGCACGAACGAGGCGACTCCTGATCATCCGCGTTCGCCCTGTTCGCCTTCGTCACGAGCTCCTTCGCCATCACGGCACCCGACGCCGAGGCGATCGTCGGCGGGCGACTCGCGACCGAGGACTACCCGCACATGGCCGCCATGCTCGACGACGGTTTCCAGATCTGTGGCGCCAGCCTCATCTCTCCTCAGTGGATCCTGTCGGCGGCGCACTGCGTCGACGGCACCAACAATCCCGGTCGTTACTCGTTCCGTATCGGCGGAGTGCGCAATCTCGCAGGACAGGGTGGCGAAACGATCGCACGCCGACCAGGTGATCGTGCATCCGAACTACGAGGGCTCCGGTTACGACGTGTCCCTCTTCCACCTGCAGCGCCCGTCCGTCTTCCAGCCGATCAGCCTTGCCAACCCCAGCACGCAGCGCGATCTATGGGAGCCGGGCGACGAGGCTCGTGTGATCGGGTACGGGGGCCAGGTCTTCCTGGTGCCTTCGATCGACGAGCAGCTCCGCGAGGTCGACGTCCCCGTCGTGTCCGACGAAGAGTGTGAGTCCACGGTGTTCCAGGGCATCGACGAGAACACCGAGGTGTGCGCCGGCGAGTTCCACGGCACCGAAGACTCGTGCCAGGGCGACTCGGGCGGTCCTCTCATGGTGCGCGATCCGCTCGGCGATTTCGTCCAGATGGGTGTCGTGTCGTGGGGCAACGGCTGTGCGGTTCCGACCCAGTACGGCATCTACTCCCGCGTCGGCGACCACACGCTCTACGACTGGATCCAGCAAACGATCAACTGAGCCGAGCGTCGGCGGGAGGTTCCTCATGGCGGAGTACGCGATCAGTCGGCGACAGTTGTTAGGTGCCGGCGCCGTCGTCAGCGCTGGGGCCCTGCTTGCAGCGTCCCCGGCCGGTGCGGTGAAGAAGACATCGGAGCAGCGGGCGAAGGTGACGCCGTACAGCAACGTCACCGGCGATGCCCTGCTCCCGCCCGACCGTATCGGGCTCATGCTCTACACCGTCCGCGATCAGGTCGAGTCGCTCGGCTTCGCCAAGGTGTTCGAGACCGTTGCCGGTATGGGCTTCAACGCGGTGGAGTTCGCCGGCTACACCCAGGGCACGGGTGCCATCACCCCCAAAAAGATCCGCAAGCTGCTCGCCGCGAACGGCCTCACGCCGGTCGGCTCGCACGGGAACCTCGACGACGCCGCGATCAAGGCCGCGGTCGATCTCGACTTGCCCTACACCGGCACCGCTTTCGAGATCCCTTCGGGTACGGACACCGCCGCGTGGGAGCAGCTAGCCGCGGACTACAACGCATTCGGAGAGCGCGCCGCTAAGCACGGGATCAAGGGCTACTTGCACATCCACGGTCCTGCGTACGGCCCTGTGGCCGACAACCCCGACAAACGGGGTCTCGACATCCTTCTCGAGCACACCGATCCCAAGCTCTTCGCCTTCCAGATGGACATCTACTGGGCTTACTTCTTTCAGTCCTCGTTCCCGGGTTACGACCCGATCGATTGGGTGCGCGACAACCGGGCCCGCTTCCCGCTGTTCCATGTCAAAGACGGCACGCCGGGCCCCGACGGAGGCTTCGGAGGAGGCGAGATGTCGGATGTCGGTCAGGGCGCCATCCCGTTCGAGGACTTCTTCACTGCAGTCGGCCGACCCCGACTCAGCTGGTACCTCAACGAGCGTGACAACGCGGCCGATCACCCGCAGGGATCGTTCTGTTCGGCGCAGGCGAGCTACCTCTACATGCGCTACGGCCTACGCCGCTAACCGACGTTCACGCTCCTCCACTTCTCCTCAATCTCGCGCATCAGCGCGGGATACACGATGAGATGTCGGAAGGGCATGATCGCAGCCAAGTAAGCGCGGCCCAGCAGTCCCGCTGGTCTCACGAGGATCGCCATCTGGCCGCGGTAGCCCGCTTCATCCTCGACCCAGCCGAGATGGAGAACACCGTGCACGGTGCGGTTGGCCACCTCGGCGGCGAACTCATCTTTCGCTTGATATAGGGGGATCGCGGGAAGTGCGCTGAAGTCCGGGACCTCAGCGTTTCGGACATCCGCGGGCACCCGGGATCGTAGAGACGACACCCTGGACCCGATGCCTGCCTCCGGGCGGTCCCAGCCGAGCACGCGGCCGAGGTGTTCCCGGATGACGAAGAGGAAACGTGTTGCCGGTGAGGAGATCTTCGATGGGTCGAACGACGTCATCAGCTCGACGAGCCGAGGAAAGTCGTCCGGTCCCCCCGGCGTCGGCAAAGCCCATACGTCCAAGAGCCGGAAGTCGGTCGCGACATCGTGGATGAGCCATGGCTGCATCCCGAATGCAGAACTCGAGAGCTTCACGTGGCTACCGGACATATCCATCCAAGCGGCTGAGGATCCTGCCTACCGTTTTCCAGGTTCGGGTCGTTATCTCTTTGCCGAACTCTTTCTCCATCCATCCCATCACGTCGGGCGACGTGGCCCCGGTTTGATCGACCGCGCTGAGGATCTCTCGCCCGTACAGGCCGATGACCGTGTAGCCCCTCTCCGGCACTCGTCGGGGGAAACGCAGGTCAGTCGTCTGCTTCCTCTTGAGGAACGTGACGTTCAGTCTGGCCGTCGGTATGTCCTCGAGATCACCGAACGGGTTGTCGGCCACGAGCCTCGTCAGCTGCTGGTGGCTGCGGATAATCGTCGTACTGAAGAACCCGAGCCGCCGCTCGATAGCCTCCTCGATCGTCGATTCGAGCGCCTTCACGCCCCGAGAGGAACTCTCGAACAGCACATTGCCGCTCGAGATCACTGTCTGCACCTTCTCGAACCCGAGCTTCTCGAAAACTCCTCGGAGCTTCTCGTTGCGCATGTTCGGGTTCATGGGCCCGATCCCCCGCAGCAAGGCCACGTATCTCATCACTCTTGAGCCTAGAACCGAGTGGGTCATGGCTGCGGGGCGGAATCTCGAAACTGTGGACCAATCTTTACGACTGGGAAACCGCCGTGAAACAAGGTGGAAACAACATCGAAGGAATCTGCAGACGACAGATTTGGTCGGTCAGACGTGGTCAGCCAGAGTGGTCGGGCCGCTCGAGAGGAAGGGGTTCTATGGACACCGGCGATACCGCCTGGGTGCTTGCATCCTCGGCCCTGGTGATGTTCATGACGCCGGGGCTCGCCCTCTTTTACGGAGGGATGGTGCGAGCGAAGAACGTCTTAGGGACGCTCATGCAGAGCATCTTCGCACTGGGTCTCGTTTCGGTTCTCTGGGTCTTGATCGGGTACACGCTCGCATTCGGGCCCGACATCGGCGGGTTCATCGGAGGCCTCGATTTCGCAGGCTTCTCGGGAGTGGGCGCGGAGCCCAACCCCGACCTCGCGGCGACGATCCCGCACAGCGCCTTCGCGATCTACCAGATGATGTTCGCGGTCATCACGCCAGCGCTGATCACCGGCGCGTTCGCCGAGCGGATGAAGTTCTCGGGCTACGTCGTGTTCACGACGCTGTGGCTCGTGCTCGTTTACTCGCCCGTGGCTCACTGGGTGTGGGCGCCGGGTGGCTGGATCCGTGAGCTCGGCGCTCTCGACTTCGCCGGCGGCACGGTCGTGCACATCAATGCCGGCGTCGCGGCCCTCGCCGCGGTGCTCGTGATCGGCAAGCGCAAGGGCTTCGGCAAGGAAGCCATCGTTCCCCACAACCTGACGATGACAGTGCTCGGCACGGGCATCCTGTGGTTCGGTTGGTTCGGGTTCAATGCGGGAAGCGCGCTCGGGGCCAACGGCCTCGCAGCCTCGGCTTTCCTCGCCACGATGCTGGGGGCCGCTGCCGGAGCGCTCGGATGGGCCTTCATGGACTCTATGAAGGAGCACAAGAGCACCACGCTCGGCGTTGCCTCAGGAGGCGTCGCAGGGTTGGTGGCGATCACCCCCGCGGCCGGCTTTGTCGGCCCGCTCGCAGCGATCGTGATCGGGCTCGTTGCGGGCGTCGTGTGCGCCTGGGCCGTCGGGCTCAAGTTCAAGCTGGGGTACGACGACTCGCTCGATGTCGTCGGAGTCCACTTGTTCGGAGGGATCGTTGGAGCCCTGCTGGTGGGCGTCTTCGCCGACATCGCGATCAACGAGTTCGGTGCAGACGGCCTCGTCAACGGCGGGGGCCTCGCTCTCATGGGCAAGCAACTAGTTGCGATCGGGGTAACACTCGTCTTCTCGTTCGTGGCCAGCTTCGTCATCCTCAAGCTGGTGGATGCCACGATCGGCCTGCGCGTCACCGAAGAAGAAGAGATGACCGGGCTCGACCTGGCGCAGCACGCCGAGGTCGGCTATGCGTTCGGCGAGGGAGGCGGATCGGCAACGACGGTGCCGACCGCAGCCTCGCCGGTGGCCTCTCATGCGGCCGCTCATGCCTCCGCTCCGATCAGTGCGGTGCAGAGAGGTGAGGTCTGATGAAGCTCGTAGTCGCGGTTGTCAAACCGTTCAAGCTGGACGACGTGAAGGATGCGTTGACCGGGCTTGGTATCCAAGGCATGACGGTGTCAGATGCGAGGGGCTTCGGCCGCCAGCGCGGTCACACCGAGGTCTACCGAGGGGCCGAGTACCAGGTGGACTTCGTGCCCAAGCTGCGCATCGAAGTCGCCGTCGATGACGACCAGGTCGACGAGATAGTGAAGGGCATCGTTACCGCAGCCCGCACCGATTCGATAGGTGACGGGAAGGTATGGGTCATTCCGGCCGAACAGGTCGTGAGGATCCGAACCGGGGAGAAGGGTCCCGACGCTCTCTGAACTACGCGTCGCTCGCTCGACCACAATCGAGCAGGGCGCTGCAGTTGCTCGCCAGCGCGCGGTCGACGTCGACCGCGCGCTGGGCGCGCTAGTCGAGGACTCACTTCCTCCCGGTACGGCACTCGTCGCGGTCGGCGGTTACGGGCGCGGCGAGCTGTCCCCGCATTCCGACATAGACCTCTTGGTCCTGGCCGCACCCAAGCACGAGCCGAACCAGGCCACGATCCGAGGGGTTCTCTATCCGCTCTGGGATGCCGGATGGCAGGTTGGACACGCTCTGAGGACTCCGAAAGGCACGGTCGAGCAGGCGCGCGCCGACCTCGATGCGGCGACCGCGATCCTGGTGGTCCGATTGGTAGCCGGCGATCCCGATGTCTTCGCCGAGTTCCTCGACCGGCGCGCTCGCTGGTTGCGAAAGGATGCGCGGGTCGTCTGCCGCCGAATACTCGAAGCACGGACCGAACGGCACGCGCGCGTCTCACGGGCCGGGTGGTCGCTGGCCCCCGACCTGAAGGACGACGTAGGTGGTCTACGCGACCTGCACACGATCGAGTGGCTACGCGTCATCGGCGGCTTCTCCCCGCCGGCCGATGACGGCCTCGTGCGTGCCGGCGATGTGTTGCTCGCAGTGCGGGAGGGCCTCCATGCCGAGATAAAACGCAAGAACGACCGCGTGCACATCGATCTGCAACCCAAAATCGCCGGGCGATTGGGCCTGGAGGGAGGCGAGGGAGCGGACGAGCTCATGGCCAGGGTGCACACGGCCGCACGGACGATCGAGCATGTCGGCTCCGTCCATACGGGAGACCTGGCGGAGCGCATGCTCGGGGGGCCGCGTCGCTCGGGGTCGTACCGATCGGTGGCACCGGGCATCCGGCTGGCCGACGGCGCGCTCGATCTCGACCCCACCGCCGGCGTCGATGCGGCGACAGCTTTGACGCTGCTGACCGCGCACGCAACGGGCGGACATCCCATCGCACGCAAGACCCTCGACAGGATGCGGGAGATCTTCGATGGGACTCCGCCGGAGCCTTGGCCGGATCAGGTCAGGCTCGCCTTCGTGGGAATGCTGCGTGGTCCTCGGGCGGCCACCGCGCTCGAGCTGGTCGATCACCTCGGGGGTTGGGATTTCCTCATGCCGGAGTGGTTGCGCATCCGGGGCCGCGCGCAGCACGATCCCTACCATCGGTACACGGTCGACGGGCATTCGTTCCTGGCGGTTCAATCGATCGCCGACGCCCGAGCACGCGACCAGGTAGCGCAGCGCGCCTACGACGAGCTCGAGGACGACACGGCACTCCTCGTCGGAACTCTTCTTCACGATGTAGGTAAGGAATCGGGGCGCGATCACAGCGTCACGGGTGAAGGGATCGCGCGCGAGGCAGCAACTCGTATGGGCCTCGACCCGCAAGTCGTCGAGGACATCGCGTCCCTCGTAAGGCATCACCTGTTGCTCCCCGACACCGCTACCCGGCGCGACATCGACGACGGGGCGGTTATCGAAGCGGTGGCGGCGGCAGTTGGAACAGCGGATCGTCTACGGATGCTCTACGTGCTTGCAGCCGCAGATGGCTCGTCCACCGGCCCCGAGGCGTGGACTACCTGGAAGCAGATGTTGGTCGCGGAGCTCTTCCGCAAGACCCTGATCGCACTCGAAACCGGAAAGCTCCCTACGCGCAGCGATGTCACGGCCAGAGCCGCCGAGATCGAAGCGTTCGAGCCGGCGCTTGCCGGCCGCGCCGTCGCGGTCCTCGACACGCTCCCACACTCGTACCTCTCGACCGCTTCCGTGCCGGACATGGTCGATGAGATCAAGCTCCTTCTTCAACCTCCGAGGCCTGGAGAGGTCCGCTATCGCGTCGATGAAGGCACGGAAGGAGGCCAGTCGGTCGTGACGGTCTGCGTTGTCGACCGGCCCGGAACGCTCGCGCGCAGCGCGGGCGTGTTCGCGCTCAACCGCCTGCCGGTCGTGAGAGCCCAGGCGTTCTCGACCTCGAACGGGCTCGCGCTGGAGCGCTTCGTGGTCGCCCCCCTCGATCAGCCCGGTGAGGATCACCGGAAGTTCTGGGACGCCTTCATGGCCGACCTTGATGCGGCCTACTCGGGCAGGCTTGCCCTCGAGGCTCGGCTCGAGACGAAGGTACGCCACTACCGCGATGAGGCGGGGACCGAGCCCCCCGAGGTGAGCGTCCTTCAGGATGCCTCCCCTCACTCGACGCTCGTCGAGGTGAGAGCGCCAGATGTGCTGGGCCTGCTCTACACGGTCACCGCCGGTCTCAGCGACCTCGACCTAGACATCCACGTGGCGAAGATCGATACGAAAGGCTCGCGGGTGGTCGACGTGTTCTACGTGAGGACCCTGCTGGGGGAGAAGCTCTCGGACGAGCAAGCCGCCGAGGTCCAACGAGCCATCGCTCACAGGTGGGAACGTATGTTCGCCAGGTAGAGATTAATAGCCTCAGATACCTGGATTCCGGGCGGCCGCCCGTCTAGGTTGGGTCCGCAGGGAAGAGATGTGATGCCGAACACATCCATATCGGCAGCTTCGCCTTGACAGTTTATGGAAGATTCTGGTACAAGAAACCAGTAGCTGGAAGCCACTCGAGGCAGGGCGAGAGCCCGTTGGAGGGATACAGGGTGCGGATTATCAAGAGCCTCCTCATCACCGGTTTAGTAGCGCTCCTCATGTGGGGCGGGTCCCAGCCGAGCGCGACCATCCCGAAGCTGAGCAGCCTTCACCAGACGATGCTCACCGCGTCGAGCTCGGGGTCGGCCTGCTACAAGTTCAACGCCGAAGACAAGGGCTTCGCCTCCAAGATGAACGCCGAGCGCTCCAAGAAGGGCAAAGGCGGGATGAAGCTCGATCTCGAGCTGGGCAAGGTGGCGATCAAGCACACCGACGAGATGATTAAGAAGAACTCGCTCCACCACACCGACAGCAACCAGCTCGCCAGCAGGGTCACCAAGTGGTCGACCGTAGGCGAGAACGTGGGGGTCGGAGGTTCGGTCGACTCGCTGCACGAAGCCTTCATGGCCTCCCCCACGCACAAAGAGAACATCCTCTTCACGAAGTACAAGTACGTGGGCGTTGGGACCAAGGTCAAAGACGGCACCATGTGGGTGACGGTGATCTTCGAGTCCGAGGCCAACCCCGGCTCGCCTCTCTGCTAGCGCCCTGAGCCTCTAGCTCAGTCGATCACGAAGGTCACGGTTGGGCTCTGGCCCTTGCCGTGATCTTTGTGCCGAACCAGGATGGCGGTCGCCTGATACGTGCCCGATGAGGGCTGCTGCGGCAGGTACTCGAACGAATAACGACCGGCTTGGTCGATACGCGCGGTGCCCCCACCCGCGGGGGTGTAGCTGCCGTCCGGCATGAGCTTGTAGAGCGTCAGCCGGACGTTACGGCCGGGATGCGCCGGAGCCACGGTTCCCGCTAGGAAGACCGAGGTCGTTCCCGTTGGGTAATGCGACACGCCTGACGCATCCGGTGTTCCCCCTTGGGGGCCGACCGTCACCGCCGGATGGACCTTGACCTTGACGTCGGGTGTTTGGTCACCCCAGCGAGTCCCGTTCCCCCGGTAGAAGGCCGCGTACCTGGTGTTGGCCTCCGGCGAGATCGACAACGAGTAGCTGCCGTCGGCCTGGGTGACCGACTTGTCGAGAAGCTTCCAGCCCGAGCCCGCCTCCTTCGAGTAGATGGTGATGGTTTCCGAGGCCAGACCCAAGCCGTTCTCCTCCGTCAAGGTTCCACCGAGCTCCCCCGGAGCGCCGTAGCTCACGCCCCCGCCGGGCGGCGTCAGGACCAGCTCGGTCGTCTGTTTGCCCGACCCGATCGTGCGCTTGACGTCGCGACGCAACTCCGGCAGCCGCCTGTATAGACGTCCCCCGGGGCACTCCGTTTGGCCTGCGTCGCGGTGCCCGGCGATGTAGGGCAACCTCCGTTCCACCGAGCTCGCCGGATTGTCGTAAGTGTGCTTGCCGCGTGGCTTCAAGTCGTGGCGGTCGACTTCCCAGGCGAGCAGTTCGGCGAGCGACCGCAACATCGCGGGCGGGGGCTCGAGGCCTGTGAAATTACCCATCAGACTGACGCCGACGGTCCCGGAATTGTGATCGGCAACATGCGCCCCCGATACTGCTCGGCCCGAACGATCCTCGGAGGTATGCGCCTCCCACCACGCGTACCTGCGCGCCCACCGCCCTTCGTAGACGGTCCCATCCCAGCCGATGACGAAGTTGTAGCCGAGGTCACACCACCCTTGACGAACGACGTGGTACCAATAAATCGCTCTCATAGTCGCGTGAGGGTTCTCGTCGAAATTCTCTCCGGCGGTGTGGTGAACGAAGAGCTGCTGCACGCGATAGAAGTCGCGGTCACAGTCTCCTTTCGTCTCCTTGATCGATTCGTCCGCTCCCCACTCGGCGCGAGTGACGACCGCCGGAGTGCGCAGGTCTTTACTCGTTGCCGACTCCGCTGTCCGGCTGGTTGCGGCCGGCCGACGAGGGCCATCAACGGTGTTGAGGTAGTCGACGGTGATCGATCGCACGGGCCCTTTGTGGGCGAGGGCGACCCACTCCACAGCCTTGGGCCGATCAACCCCGATCACGGCGCTGTAATGAACGTCCCCTCGCTCGGCATCATGGGATTCCGGAGCTCGCCGCCAACCAGACCATTCGGCGTCGAGCAGAGCAACATTCGACTGACTCCCTGCAGCCCCCAGTGGGGGCTTTCGGTCGCCACTGTTGAACGTTCCTCTGAGCCTGTAGCGGATGCCCGAGCCCTCGGCACCCATCCACGAGAAGGCAAGGTGCGTGGGCGCGAAATCGAACTCGAGGACGGAGCGCTGGGCCGGCATCCCCCGGTGAGAGGCAGCGAGCGTTACCGGGACGGTGCGACCGGGATCGGCCGCAGCGGGGGCCTGGACCGGCGCGCACATATAGGCGATCGAGATCGCACCAAGTAGCGCCCGGCTCCTCATCCCCACCCTCATCGGCACCTTCCAGCCTAGGTGGAGATCGGACCTAGAAGAAGTGCCCTCTGCGCCTCCCCGACACTCTCACAGGAGTGCCTTAGGCTGATGCGATGCCAGTGGACAAAGACCCCCAGGTAACGCTCAAGATCCCCCGGCCGCTCTACGACCAGGTGAAGCAGGTCATCCAGGGGTCGGGCTTCCATTCGGTGACCGAGTTCGCCGTCTACGTGCTCCGGGACCTCGTCAGCAACCACGCCCGGCGACCCCAGATGCCGGTGGTCCAGGATCCAGGGGGGCAGGGCGATGTCGACCCCCTGGCACCAGAGGAGATCGAGGCGATCCGCCGCCGCCTCCAGTCCCTCGGCTACCTGTAAAACCGAGGCATCCGCCCCCAACTACAGCAATCGGACCAAACTAGGCAAGCGTTCGCCTAGAATCCCGCCATCCATGGCTGACGATCCTTCCTCCAACGGGCACCTCGTCCAGATACGAGATATCAAAAAGAGCTTCGGCCGTCAGGTCGTTCTCGACGGCATCTCGCTCGACATCGGGCATGGCGAAGCGATCGTCGTCGCAGGCATCTCGGGTTCGGGCAAGTCCACGATGCTGCGTTGCATCAACGGCCTGGAGACGATCGACGGCGGCGACATCTTGGTGGGCGGGCGGTCCATCCCCAACGCGGGGCGGGACATCTTCAAGATCCGCTCGGAGATTGGGATGGTCTTTCAGCAGTTCAATCTCTTCGCCCACAAGACGGTGCTCGAGAACATCACCCTGGGTCCCATCTACGTGAAGGGCTTGTCCGAAAAGGAAGCGAACGAGCGGGGCCGCAAGCTGCTCGAGAGGGTCGGGATCCCCGAGAAGGAAGAGTCTTACCCCGCGGACCTTTCCGGAGGACAACAACAACGCGTTGCGATCGCGCGCGCACTCGCGATGGAGCCGCAGTTGATGCTCTTCGACGAACCGACGTCCGCGCTCGACCCGGAGATGATCAGGGAGGTCCTGGACGTGATGCGCGACCTAGCGCGCTCCGGGATGACGATGATCGTGGTGACTCACGAGATGGGGTTCGCCCGTGAGGTGTGTGATCGGATCGTCTTCATCGACCAGGGCAAGATCGAAGAGGAAGCTCCACCCGACGAATTCTTCAACGCCGCGAAGAGCCAGCGTGCGCGCGACTTCGTGGACAAGATCCTGCACCACTAACTGCGAATGGCGTAAGGGCAAATGAGTCGCACAGGAGCGGCTCGAGAAAGGGGGACCATGAAGGCCACCAGGAAGTTGCGATGGTTGATAGCGCTCTTGGCGCTCGTGACCATCCTTGCCGCTGCGTGCGGTGACGACGAAGGCGGCGAGGAGGAGGACACCGGTGACGATACCGGTGCCCAAACCGAGGAGTTCGAGGCCGGTTCGACGATGGCTGCCATCCAGGAAAAGGGCGAGGTCGTTATCGGCGTCAAGTTCGACGTGCCACCGTTCGGTTTCAACAACCCACAGTCCGGTGAAGTCGAAGGTTTCGACGTCGAGGTGGGAAAGATCATCGCGGATAAGCTCGGCGTCGAGCCGAAATTCGTCGAGGCGATCTCGGACAACCGCATCCCGTTCCTTCAGGACGGCCGCGTGGACCTGATCCTGTCGACCATGACGATCACGACCGACCGCGAGCACGAGATTGACTTCTCGAACCCGTATTTCATCGCGCACGGCCGCATCCTCGTTCCCGGAGATTCCGACATCGCAGGGATCGACAGATCTTGCCGGAAAGAGGGTCTGCACGGCGGTGGGTTCCACTTACGAATCTGCCATCGCCGAGCAAGTGCCCGAGGCGAAGCTCGAGCTGGTCGACAGCTATTCGGAGTGCCTCGAGTTGATCCAGAACGGCGCCGTCGATGCAGTTTCGACCGACGACGTGATCCTGACGGGCATGCTCATCACCGACGATTCGCTAAAGCTCGTCGGTGACGAGATCGACGTTCGAGCCCTACGGCGTGGGCTTGCCGGACAAGCAGGACGACATGCAGGAGTTCGTGAACGGGGTCCTCGCCGGGATGTTCGAGGACGGCTCGTGGCAGTCCCTCTACGACGAGTGGGTGGGTCAGTACACGGGCGAAGAGGCCGACGATCCTGCGGACCTCACCCTCGAAGGCGCTCTCGAGCAGCGTCCCTGCGACGAGTTCTGCAAGGACATCAAGAAGGAGGGGCTCGACTAGCCCTCTCCCAGGGAGCTAAGAGCAGACCGGATGGGCGAACTGTGGGGGGTTCTCACTAATAACTTCCCGCAGTTCGCCAGCGGTCTGTGGGTGACCATCCAGATCGTGGCGATCGCTTTCGTGATCGCCATGGTCGTGGGCACCTTGGTCGCCGCGCTAAGGGTGGCCCCCTCGAAGATCCTGAACCGCTTGGGCGGGATCTACGTCGAGATATTCCGCAACATCCCCTTGCTGGTCCTAATCATCATCTCGTTCGCCGGCCTGCGCCGGGCCGGCATCGATGTGAACCGGTGGGTCGCCGGTACCGCAAGCCTGGGTCTCTACACGGCGGCGTACGTCGCAGAGACCCTGCGGTCAGGGGTATTCGCGGTGGGCCGAGGTCAGATCGAGGCGTCCTTGACCTTGGGCTTCACCTATCCACAGACATTGAAGAGGATCGTCCTCCCTCAGGCGTTCCGCACCGTCATCCCGCCGATCGGCAACCTCGTGATCGCGATGATCAAGAACTCCGCTGTAGTGGGCGTGTCGTTGTTGGCGCTGCGCGATCTCCTCAAAGAGGCCAGGCTCATCCAGAACAACACCTTCCAGACGAACGAGACGTTCTTCTGGGCAGCCGTTGGGTTCCTGCTACTGACGATCCCCACCACGTTCCTCGTCCGCTATCTCGAGAAGCGTCTGGCCATTCGCAGATGAATTTCATATTCGATCCGGATAATTGGGAGTGGTTGTTCCACGGGAACAACTTCAAGTTCCTCCTCGAGCATTTTCTTCGGAACATCTTGATCGCCCTCGTCGCGATGACGCTGTCGCTCTTCTTCGGTCTCATCCTGGCTCTGGTGCGCATTACGAAGAACAGGGTGGCCAGCACGGCTGGCGGGCTATGGATCGACGGCTGGCGAAATCTGCCGCTCATCTTCATCTTGCTGTATCTGCTGCTGGCGATGCCGAGCGGGGTGTCACGCGCGTACGAACGCATAACCCCAGAATGGCTGCCCGAGGTCTTCCAATCCGATTTCTTCTTCGCTGCAGTTGTGGGATTGACGCTCTACAACTCTGCGGTCATCGCGGAGATCATGCGTGCCGGGATCCAGAGTCTCGAACGAGGCCAAGGCGAGGCCGCTGCCGCGCTGGGCCTGCCGTATTGGCGATCGATGCGACTGATCATCTTGCCGCAGGGCCTTCGCCGCATGGTTCCCGCCACCGTCTCGCAGTTGATCACCTTGGTGAAGGACACCTCGCTCACGGCCATCATCGGCGTACAGGAGGCGGTCAACGGCGGGCAGATCATCTCGAACACTGCAGGAAGCCCCTTCGTCGACCCAGACGGACCCACGGCCTCGATCCTGCACGTCTTCATCGTCGTGGGGGCCATGTTCATCACGTTCAACCTCCTGCTATCCCGTCTCTCGCGCCGACTGGAGATCCGGGAGCGGCGCGCGACCGGATCACGACTGAGACGGTCACCGGCCTGGAAGACCAGACCGTGCTCGAATCGCTCCCGGACCTGACCCCCCAGAAACCGTGACCCCGTCGAAGGCAACCCTTGGCGCGGCCCTCGTCGGGGTCCTTCTCACCTCGTGCATCCCGGCCGAGACCGACGACGACATCGTGCGAGCGTTCAACGTGGAGACCGAGATGGGTCAGATCCAGGAGGCCGGAGAGCTGGTGGTCGGAGTGCCGGAGGAGACCTTCCCTCTAGATACCGGGTTCTTCACCGACCTGGCGACTGAGATCGCCGACTCGCTGGGAGTGGAGGCCCGGATCGATCTGCGGCCCGCGGAAGAGTTGCAGGCGATGGTCGAACCCTCCGAAGAGGGGGTTGAGCCACCGGCAGACGTCGTCTTCCCGCTCATCCCGCTCACGGTCAGCAACGTCCTCGAGCGCTCGTTCACCGACCCTTACTTCGTTGCTCATCAACGGCTGCTCGTTCCCGAAGGCTCGACGGTCACCGAAGTCGAGGATCTCGCCGGAGCAACGGTCTGCGAAGCCGTCGATCCGGTGACCGGGGTCGGAGTCGAGGACATCGAGCCGACGATCTCGATCTCGGCCGCGACGCCCGACGAATGTCTGCGCGCTCTCGAAGCCGGCGAAGTCGACGCCGTGACAGCACACGACCTCATCCTTGTCGTCTTGGCCGCGCGGTCCGGCGGCTTCGAGATCGTCGGCGAGGACCTGAGCACGGTTGGATACGGAGCCCAGGTGGAAACCGGGGCAACGGGCTTCGCAGGTTTCATCGACACCGTCTTCGATGAGGCCGAGGACGAGGGCCGCTGGCTCGAGTACTACGACGAATGGATCGCTCCCTACTTGGGAGACGAAACTGAGCTGCCCGACCTATCGGTCGAGGACGCCGCCGCGCTCTACCCCGAGGAGTAAGTGTCCCGACACTTAGGGCCGGTGGTAGATGTTCCCCGGGTTGCGGTGTGCTTCGAAGATCTGCTGCGAGTAGAGCTTCGAACCGCCCCACTGAGCGCCCACGCCGATGTACTTGTAGGGGCCGAAGATCGATGCGCGGTGATACGGGTCCCGCATGTAGGCCTTGTGGTTCCCCCAGCACTTGGTCCCGCGACCCGTGTTCTGACCGAGAGCGTTCCACCGGGTGATGCGGTTCGCGATGTCATCGTGATAGATGAGCCTCTCCTTCGCGATCACGCGGGCATGCCGTCGCGCTACGTAGCCGAGTTGCTTGTCGAACCGAAGGCGGTTCAAGCCGCGGCGAGCTCGCGCCTGGTTGATCTTCCTCATCATGCACTTCTCGGACTTAGTGAAGTGGAAAGATCCACCGCCGCGTGACACGAGAGTCATCGAGTCGCCACGCTTCGCAGCCGGCTTGATGCCGGCGCCCGTGAATGAGAGAAAGCCGATCATGAGTGCTGCCGTCAAGAAAAGCCGGACCGCAGACACGCGCGCGTTGAACATGCGTGGTCTCCTTCTTGCTCGATCGCTCGTGCCGCTTACGAATGTGCGGTCCCCCGTACAACAAAGGGGTGCCGACCGCGATGACTGGGGAAGTTATGCGGTAACTCCTACCAAGCCCAGGGGGCTGTTGCAACCAATGCGCGCCGCGCACAGTAGCCGTGACTGGACATTGAGTTACGCGTAGCTGGTCAGATGGGGTACGAAACGGTTTAAATCATTTGAAATTTCTTCAGCCTCTGGACAAAAGGGGCCTCTTAGCTCAATCTCTTTTTTGTGGAGAAGACTCTGGTCGCCCGCAAGACCGTCCTGATCGTCGATGACGACGAGGAAATCCGCCACGTTCTGCGCCTCCTGTGCGAGGACGACGAGCTGGATGTGATCGGGGAGGCGGAGAACGGCGTCGAGGCGGTGCCCCTGGCGCTGCGCTTCCAGCCCGACTTCGTGATCCTCGATTACCGCCTGCCTCGCTTGGACGGCGAGGGGGCCGCCGAGATAATGCGGACGGTGACGCCCAACAGCAAGATCGTCGCCTTCTCCGCCGCTCTCGATCAAAGGCCCGGCTGGGCGGA
The DNA here is from genome assembly GCA_963786155.1 of uncultured Actinomycetes bacterium. GTDB lineage: Bacteria > Actinomycetota > CADDZG01 > CADDZG01 > WHSQ01 > CAWAXW01. Next base: position 2,633,269 of record CAWAXW010000006.1, read on the forward strand.
TGCGTTCCTGAACAAGGACCGGATCTCCGAGCTCATGCCTCTCTTGCGAACATTCGTTCGTTGACCGGAGCCGCCGGCCTTGGCTAAGGACTCCAGTTTCGACGTCGTCTCCGAGGTCGATCCCCAGGAAGTGCGCAATGCAGTCGATCAAGCACAGCGCGAGATCTCCCAACGGTTCGACTTCAAAGGGACGAACTCGAGCATCGACATGGGAGAGGAGAGCGGCAACATCGACATCACGATCAAGTCGAACACCGACCAGAAGGTCAAAGACGTGGTGAAGGTGTTGGAGGAGAAACTCGTCAAACGCAAGATCGCGCTCAAGGCTCTCCAACACGGCGAGATCCAGCCCGCCGCCGGGGGCACCGCGCGCCAAACGCTCACGCTCAACCAAGGGATCGCCACCGAGAAGGCGAAAGAGATCGTGAAGTTCATCAAGGACATGAAGATCAAGGCGCAGGCGAGTATCCAAGGCGATCAGGTTCGGATCTCATCGAAGTCCAAGGACACGCTTCAGGACATCATGGGGCAGCTGAAAGAGCACGACTTCGGCATTGCCTTGCAGTTCACGAACTACAGATAGGGGGGGACATGTCGCAGGTCGAGGACCCGATCGAGCGAGAGAGGCGACTAGGCGGCGACAGACGACGAGGAGCGGAGCGGCGCGACGACGAGCGCCGTAACACCGAAGCCAACTACGCGGGCGAAGAACGACGCACGGGCCAAGACCGCCGCTCAGGAGCAGACCGCCGAGCCGGCGACCGCCGCGACTGATCGGCAGGATCATCGCGATTTGATCTGACTTTGCAAGTTGGCGTCGATATGTGGACGTCAATTTGCTAGGAAGGATCGGATCGGTCAAGAAGCCGACCGGAGGCGGGGCATAGCGAGTGCTCTCAATTCCTGACGGATCGATTGCGGGTCGCTCATGATCGTCTTCGCCATGTAGCGCAGCACCAGCCAGCCCCGGCCCTGTAGCCATCTGTCCCTCAGCCGATCGAGCTCCATCGCCTCGGGATTCATATGAGAGCCGATGCTGTCCGCCTCTATCGCTACGAGTGCATCGGGATAGGCAAAATCGATCCGTCGACGCCGGCCGGAGATAACCATCCGATGCTGACGCACTGGTTCCGGAAGCCTCGCCGAGCGGATGATCTGTAGGAGGAGCGTCTCAATGTCGCTTTCGGTGGCAGCTCCCGAGGCGACCCTCGCCACCAGCTTCCGGAATCTGGCTGATCCGGGGATGCCCTTGCCACCCAGGACTGCACATCTCTGCTGCAGACGCGCCGAGCCCGTAAGTCGCATCCGCATGGCCCGGTGGGCACTGATCTCGAGTTGGTCGAGTGGGAAGGTCGCAGCCAGGTCGAACAAGGTTCTTGTGGCATGCGTGAGCCGCAAGGGCCCCCTTGTGAAGCGATCGCACGGCGGGAGGGGTTGGGCCCATTTCGCCTCGACCCATGAGACCGGCGATGGCATGCGCTTCAAGGACGCGACCTCTACCGGTTGAGGTGGATCGTCGATCAGACCAAGTATGTAGGCCGCCGACCGGCTTCTGAGATAGCTGCCGCGCCGCGCCCATTGTTGAACCGCGAAGGCGTGTGCATACCAATCGGCGGGCACGGCGACCAGCGAGTAGACACCCGGGAGGAGACGGATGAGCGATCCTCGGCCACCGCCCGGGCGATGGAGCCATTGCTCATACCGGCCGAGACGAGATCCTCCCGGGTCAGGATCCCAAACCGGGTCGAAGCGAGAGCGAGGAGGCGAGGCTTGATCGACATCCTGCCGTTATCTCCGACTCGGTCGGCCTCGGCTGTGCCGCGAACCACAACTTTGCAAGTTGACGTCCGCATATGGACGTCTCTTTGCAAAGAAAGGTCTGGGGTCGAGGCTAGACGGGGAGGTTCAGGAGGGTTTGTAGCTCGGCGATCGTGTCGGCGGGGTCTTTGTGCAGGACGGTTTTCATGCCCAGCTCGTTTGCCGCTTTCAGGTGGCCGGGGTGGTCGTCTACGAAGACGCAGTCGGCGGCGGCGACCCCGAGCTTGTCGGTCATCAGCTCGAATATCGCCCGGTCGGGCTTGCGCATCCCAACCTCGCCCGAGATCACGACTTCGTCGAAGAGAGGATCGAGCCGCTTGCGCGGATAGCCGCCGACCCCCCAGGAGTTGGACAAGAGGCCGGTCTTGAAGCCGGCGCGACCCGCAGAGGCGACGGCGTCGAGCATCTCCTCAACCAGCTGCAGGGTCCCGAAGAGTCGCTGGACGAGCCGTTCGGAGGAGATCTGGACGCCCGTTACTTCCGTGAGCCGGGCGGCGAAGGCTTCGGCGAACTCCTCCTGAGGGATGTCCCCGGTCTCGAAGCGCATCACCAGGTCATCCTGTTCCCCGGTGTAGGCGCCGAGCGCGGCCCGGGCCAGGTCCTGCAACTCGATCCCCACCTCATTGGCAAAGGCGATCATCGAATCCTGAAGTGGCGTGGTGAGCACTCCGCCGAAGTCGACGACGAGAGCCTTGTACTCGCTCATGTCCCCTCCTTTGCGATGTGGAGGGCGCGGGCAGCCAGAGAAGGGACGCCCTGCTCCATGAGTGCGAAGAACGGATCGTCCGTCATCCCCGCGAGGTGACGGGCGTAGGAACCTTCGAGAAGGATCGCGAGCTTCCACACAGCCAGCACGACGTACCAATCGAGCTTGTCGACGTCTCGGCCGGTGGCGCGCTGATATCTCTCGATCAGCTCGTGACGTGAACGGAAGCCCGGCATCGTCATCACGCCGCGGCGTTCGGCGAAGATCCCTTCTTCCATGTCGTCGGGCTCGCCCCAGAAGGAGATCATCCAACCGAGGTCGGCGAGCGGGTCGCCGAGCGTGGACATCTCCCAGTCGAGGATCGATATCAACCGGCTTGGGGGCTCCGGCGCGAACGCGACGTTGTCGAGCTTGTAGTCGCCGTGAACGAGCGCGAGAGCCGGCGACTCGGGGAGGTTCGACGCGAGCCATTCCCCGACCGACTCCAGGTCCGGCAGGGGCCGGGTATAGGGAAGCGTCAACTCCATCTGACCCTTCCATCGCCGCAGCTGCCGCTCGAGATAGCCGCTCGTCTTGCCGAAGCCTTCGAGCCCCGCGGCGATGGGATCGAGCGCGTGCAGCTCGACCAAGGTGTCAACGAGCTCGTCGCCGATCGCGGCCCGGTGCTCTTCCGTGAAGGAGTCGGGAAGCTCCTCGCGGATAACGATGCCGCGGACGCGCTCCATGAGATAGAAGGGCGCGCCGATGATCGACTCGTCTTCGCACATCAAGACGACTTGAGGCGCGCGCACCGGTGTTGGTCCGAGCGCCGAGAGCACCCTGTACTCGCGGCCCACATCGTGCGCGGTCGGTAAGAAAGCTCCCCGGGGTGGGCGCCGCAACACGAACTCGTCTTCCCCACGCGTGACGAAGAACGTCTCGTTGGAATGGCCGGCTTGATGCCGCTCGACCACGAGCTCGTCGGACCCGGGCAGTCTCTCGTTCAAGTATGCCGCGAGCGCGGACTGGTCGACGAGCGGCGGAAGCTCAGTGCTCACTCTTGAGGTGGCTACCTTTCGAGCGTGAAGAAGCCGATCGGGTGCCACCGGTCGCGCGCCCGATAAAGGATCTTCCCGAGATAGACGCCTTCCTCCACCTCGACTAGCTCGTCGAGGATCCGGCGGATGATGAACTTCGGGTTCGCCTCGAAGTCGTAATCGATCTTCAGCACGTCGACATCCGGGTCGACGGCCCCCGGAGCGATGCGGGTTCGGAAGGGGAAGACCTCGAGGCGATCGCCGAACACGCGCTCGGGCTCATAGCGGGGCCACAGGGCACGCATGGGCTTGGCCGCGTTCGGCTTGAGCACGTTGTAGCCCATCGAGGTGGAGGCATCGAAGCCCTTGCCCAGCCACGGCATGTAGAGATCCGCGATCCGCCTGACAAGAGCGTCGGACGGTCCGCTGACCGACATCGTGACGAGCCTGCCCCGGCAGAAACCGTCCGGCACCGGGTCGGGAGCGCGGCCCCCCCGGAACATCTCATCGAGCCTGTCGAGCGCCCACTGCCGTCCCTCGCTGGGCCTCAGCCGCCGGTCGATCTCGTTCAACCGTTGGTGCGCGTCGGTTCTCTCTATCGTGTCCATCGCCCAAGGCTACTCCGCAACGGGCTCGGCCCACTAAGCTCCCGTCGTGCCGGCCCGACGCATCGCCGTTGTCATGCTCGCCCTGGTCTCGTGTGCCCCGGAACCCGTGACCGAACAGGGCCGGGACGTCTCCCGCCTCTACGACATCTTCGCGATCCTGGCCGTGGCCATCTTCTTGCTCGTCGCCGGCTTGATCGCGTGGAGCATCGTCCGCTATCGAGACCGGCCGGGTCGCACCGATGAGGCGGCGGGGTTCTCTCACAATCGCAAACTCGAGATCGTGTGGTTCGCGATCCCCCAGGCAATCGTGGTCTTGTTGTTCGCCCTAACGCTGTCGACCGATCAGCGTGTAACGGCGAAGGCTCCGGCGCCCACCGTTCGGATCGACGTCGACGCTTACCAGTGGGGTTGGAGGTTCTCTTATCCGGACGAGGCCGTGTCGATCTCGGGGACCCCGGAGCGGCCGGCCGAGATAGCGGTGCCCGTCGGGCACGAGGTCGCCTTCATGCTCGAAGCGGAGGACGTCATCCACTCCTTCTACGTCCCCCGGTTCCTGATCAAGCGCGACGCGATCCCGGGAGAGACCGAGCGGGTCGATGTGACCGTCGAGGAGGCGGGGACCTACCGAGGCGTCTGCGCGGAGTTCTGCGGCCTGCTCCACGACGAGATGCTGTTCTCGATCGTCGCCGTGGACGAAGCCGGATATGAGGACTGGCTCAACCTGCAAAGGGCCGCTGATGGCGACGATTGACCACGCGGCGCCGAGACGCGGTGGACTCGTCGATGCCCTGACGACGACCGATCACAAACGGATCGGGGTCCTCTACCTGGTCACCGCGACCTTCTTCTTCGTGGTTGCCGGAGTCATGGCTCTGTTCATGAGGGCCGAGCTATCCGCGCCCGGACTGCAGATCATGGACCGGACCACCTACAACCAGCTCTTCACGATGCACGGCACCGGGATGATGTTCTTCTTTGCGACCGCCGTCGTCATCGGGCTGGCGAACTACATCGTTCCCCTACATATCGGCGCCCCCGATGTCGCATTCCCTCGACTGAACGCCTTTACCTACTGGCTCTACGTCGCCGGGGCCGTGATCGCGTTCTCGGGATTCCTTACGGCGGATGGCGCTGCTGCATTCGGCTGGACGGGATACGTCCCGCTGTCGACCGACACCTACTCTCCCGGAGCCGGCGCCGACCTCTGGATCGTCGGCCTGGCTTTGAGCGGCTTCTCCACCACGCTTGGAGCGGTCAACCTTCTGGCGACCGTCTTCGGCATGCGAGCACCGGGGATGACCATGTTCCGACTGCCGATCTTCACGTGGAACATCGTCGTGACCTGCGCCCTGATCCTGTTCTCGTTCCCCGCTCTGACCGCAGCGCTGGGCATGCTCTTCGTCGATCGGAACTTCGGAGGGACTTTCTTCGATCCCGCGCTCGGGGGCGACCCCGTGTTGTTCCAGCACCTCTTCTGGTTCTTCGGTCATCCCGAGGTCTACATCGTCGTCCTGCCGTTCTTCGGCGTCGTCACTGAGATCATCCCCGTGTTCTCGCGCAAGCGATTGTTCGGCTATGGGGGGTTCGTCTTCGCAACTCTGCTGATCGCGGCCTACAGCTTCTCGGTCTGGGCCCATCACATGTTCACTACGGGAGCCATCAGCGGAGCCTTCTTTTCGGCGACTTCGTTCCTCATCGCCGTGCCGACCGGCATCAAGTTCTTCAACTGGATCGCGACGATGTGGAGAGGGAAGCTGAGATTCCCCACGCCGATGCTCTTCGCCATGGGCTTTCTGTTCATGTTCCTGATGGGAGGGATCACGGGGATCTTCCTGGCGTCGCCGCCCATCGACTACGACGTCCACGACACCTACTACGTCGTCGCCCATTTCCACTACACGCTGTTCGGCGGGAGCGTCTTCGCGATGTTCGCGGGGTTCTACTACTGGATCCCCAAGATGTCGGGAAAGATGATGGACGAGCGGCTGGGGAAGCTGCACTTCTGGACGATGCTCGTTGGATTCAACACGACGTTCCTAGTGATGCATCAGCTCGGTCTCGACGGGATGGCGCGCAGGATCGCCGACTACGAGGAGGGGACGGGGTTCCAGGGATTGAACGTCGTGTCGACCGTGGGGGCCGGGATCCTCGCCATCTCGATCGCGATCTTCATTCTCAACTTCTACAAGAGCATGCGTTCGGGTCCTCCTGCCGGAGACGACCCCTGGGAGGCCTACACGCTCGAGTGGGCTACGACCTCGCCCCCACCGCATCACAACTTCGTGAGGCTTCCCCCCATCCGGTCCGAGAGACCCGTCTACGATGAGAGGCGTGGCTGAAGAACTTCGGCTCTTTCTGAGGACCGCTCTCTACGCCGGGGCCATCGCGGTCGTCTACTGGTTCGTGAGCTACGAGATCAGCGGGACGTTCATGCTGGGGGCCGTGGCCGCGGCCGCTCTCGTGCTGGTGTGCGTCCCCGCTGCGACCGTGCGCTCGACCGTTGCCGACCTCGGCTCGGATCGACTTCGCCGGCTCGTGGCTTTCGAAGAGCACGAAGGAACTGCGCAGGAGTCCCCTCTCGCAATCGACGAGGGACCCCTGCCGTCGACGAGTGGGTGGCCCGTCATCGGGGCAGGCGCGTGCTTGCTGATCGGCGTCGGGGCTGTGTTCGGGCCGTGGTTCTATCTGCCGGGTCTGGCGATCGCTGCGTTGTGCCTATGGGGTTGGCTTGACCAAATGCGTTAGCAGTTGTCGGGGGTGGGTTGGGGGACGTAGTTCTGACTTTCGAAGGTCGAACGGCGCCAGCCGCTGTTGGTCGTCAGGTTGACGTGGCGGGCTTCGATGCAGAAGGTGTCTACGTCGGCCTCGACGTTCACGTACTCGAGCCAGTTGGGCATGTCGAAGCCGTAATCCTCTAGGTCTGCCCCGTCGGCACCGTCGATATTCGTGTACGTGCTTCCCTGCTCGGTCGCCCATTGCTCGACGGCCACCGCGGCCTGCTTCAGAGCGGTCTTGATCTGATCTTCGTACTGGGTCTCGCGTTGGCTGACGAAGGCCGGGATGGCTATCGCGGAAACGATGGCGATCAGGAACATGACGATGAGAAGCTCCGCCAGCGTGAAACCGCTCTGGCGTCCCGGGGCACGGCGTTGCATAAGACCATTCTCCTTCGCCTCTACTTAGATTCGGCATCTGAGGCCCCGCCTTGAGCCTGGGGCCCCTACGGGTTCAGATCTCCTCGAAACCGCCCTCGGAGGTCCGGCGCAGCCGTACGCCCGGCTGAGGGCCGAACGGGTGCGGATCGCGGCTCTGGAGCTCGACACAGATCCGGTAAGCGAGGGCGGCGGCGAGCAGGGGGAGTACCAAAAGGGCGATCCGGAAGAACCAGGTGACGGCCTCGATGGGCAGGTTGAATGTGATCGCGAGCACGTCGTTGCCCCCGGCCAGGGTCAGGATCGCGAAGAAAGTCGCCCCTGCGACGCCGGCGGCAGTCCGCAGGGGAACGTCGCGGGCGCGATCCAGGAGGTGATGCTCGGCTCGATCGCCCGTCAATCGTTGTTCGATGAACGGCCACGCCGCCATGACCGTGAAGGCCACACCCGGCATCACAACACCGGGGATGAATGAAGCAGGGACCGTGATCCCGAAGAGGGTGAACTCGATCGGCGGGAAAAGACGGAGCGCACCTTCGAGCCAGCCGATGTACCAATCCGGTTGAGACGGTGCACTCACCGTCGTCGCATCGAAAGGACCGTAGTTCCACACGGGATTGATCTGGATCAGACCGCCCATGACCGCGAGCAGCGCGCCGAGAAGCAACATGAGCCCGAGCGATTTGAATACCTGCGAGGGCCACAGCGGCTTGCCGACCACGTTGGTTTCCGAGCGACCGGGCCCTCGGTGTTGCGTGTGTTTCTGCCGGACGAGGATCGCGATGTGCGTGATGATCCCTCCCGCCAACAGCGCGGGCAGGACCATCACATGCAGGACGAACAGTCTCGAGATGATGCCCTCGGTAGGGAACTCGCCGCCAAACACGAGGAACGCGAGGTAGGGCCCGATCAGCGGGATCGAGATCAGCGCCGAGTAGGCGATGCGCAACCCGGTGCCGGAGAGCAGGTCATCGGGAAGCGAGTAGCCGGTGAACCCCATCCCGATCGCGAACAGAAGGAGTCCTATGCCGATCAACCAGTTGATCTCGCGCGGCCGGCGGAAGGCGCCCGTGAAGAAGATGCGCATCATGTGGAGCACGATCGTGACAACGAACACCAACGCGGCCCAGTGGTGGATCTGGCGCATCACCAGGCCGGCGCGCACTTCGAAGCTGAGCCGCAACACCGACTCGTACGCGGCCGACATCTCCTGACCCTGCAGCGGCGCGTACGGTCCGCTGTACAAGACCGGCTCCGCGTCGGGCCGGTAGAACAAGGTCAGGAAAACACCCGTGGCGAGCAGGATCACGAACGCGAACAGCGCGACTTCGCCGAGCAAGAACGACCAATGGTCCGGGAAGATCTTGCGCAATGCCTTACGCGTCAGACCGGCGGTCCCGAGCCTTTCGTCGAACCACTCCCGCACCGAGCTCACTCGTCGTCACCAGAAGTGAGGTTCCAGAAGCTCGGTCCGACCGGCTCGTTGAAATCGCCCTTGGCGATGAGATACCCCTCCGCATCGAGCCCCAGGGGTAGCTGCGGAAGCGCGCGCGCAGCGGGGCCGAACACAGGCGTGGCCCCGGTGAGGACGTCGAACGTGGACTGGTGACAGGGACAAAGGAGCTCGTGGGCGTCGGCTCGGTACAGGCCGACGGGACAGCCCGCGTGCGTGCAGATCTTCGAGTAGGCGACGCAACCCTCGACCGTGCCGTCGGCCGCGGACTCGGACAGTTGCAGCAGGCCGGGCTCCACCCTCACCAACAACGTCTGGGAGTCGGGCGATCCGACCTTCCCGAACGGATAGACGGTCTCGACGCCCTCGAGAGGGATGTCTTCGGGTCTGATCGGCGATCCGTTCGCGTCGACGACCCTCGCGCCTGCGGTCCACGCGGTCCGGAACAAGCTCGCTCCCGGCTGGGGGCCGAGGGAGAGGGCCGGGATGGCGAGCGCCCCGCCGAGCGCGACCCCCGCTCCTCCAAGAAGTCGCACCAACAACGTCCGTCGGGTCACCTCCGGAGCGTCGAGGGCCGCCTCCTCCTTTACGTCTCGCAGAGCCAGGCGGTCCTCGACCTCTTCCTCGGCCGGCATGAGCCTCGTCGCCCACAGGACGATGCCAAGGCCGAGTCCTCCAAGCGCCGCTCCGAGCAAGAGGCCTTCGAGCTGGGTCTGACCGCCGGACACGTAGAGGACGACCAGACCCAACGAAGCAATGGTCGAGACGGCGAAGGAGAGCGCAACCACCCTTTCGGCTTTCATTCGGTTTCTTTCCTGGACCTTGTTTGTCCTGCGGTCCGGCCAAGCCCGCCCCGGGCAACGAGCAAGCAGATCGCGATCACGGCCCCTCCTCCGAGAAGCCAGGCGATGTAGCCCTCGGGCACCGGACCGATCTGGCCGAGATCCGCGCCGCCGGGACGGTCGGTCTCCTGGAGGTGCTCGACGAACGACAGGACCGACGCGAGCTCGCCGTCGGTGAAGCCGAACACCGGCATCTCACCCGGGCCGATCACCACGGCCTCGGCTACATCGAGAGCCGAGGATGCGTGGAGCGAAGGCGCGAGAGCGCCGGGGCCGACCGCTCCCCCATTTCCGGTCGAGCCATGACACGGCGAGCAGTTGTCGATGAACAGCTCCTGTCCGGTGGGGAGATGGGCGAGGCCGATATCGAACTCGGGTATCGCGGGTTCCCCGCCGAAGCCTTCGATGAATGCGACCAGCGTTTCGATCTCATCCGGGCTGAAGGCCGGATCCTTCCTCTGGGGCTGCGCCGCGGGATCGGCGAGCGGCATCCGCCCGGTCCTCAGGTAGAAGTCGGCGCTGGCAGCACCCGCATTCCGGAGCGAGGGGCCGTCGTCGGTCCCCTCGCCGGATGCGCCGTGGCACGACGCACAGGACTCGACGAAGAGTTGCTCCCCATCCTGTGCGAGAGCCGGTCCCGCCGCGGAGAGACTCGACAACACAAGAAGCGTTGCTGCGGCACGACCCACGCCCATCGCGCCCAAGGTACTATCCCGCCCAGCATCGGATTCGCCCTAGGAGGGCTCGTGAGCGTTATGGCCTACATCCTCATCCAGACCGCCGTGAACGCGCCCAGCGTGGCGCGGCGAGATACGCGAACTCGACCATGTGGAATCCGCAGACGACGTTTCCGGTCCTTACGACGTGATCGTGCGCGTGGCTGCAGACGACATGGACACCCTGGGTCAGTTGGTAGTGAGTCGCATCCAATCGGTCGAGGGGATCACTCGCACGCTGACCTGCCCCATCGTTCAGCTCTGATCGAGCATTTTCGGGTGAAGCAGGCCTTCGTTCAGCGAGCCCGATCTGAAGCCGGCTAGATCCAGCGTCACGTAGGCGAAGCCCGCTTCCTTGAGCCCCGCGACGATCTCCGAGTGGAGCGCCGCGGCGCGCTCGATCTCGGCGGCCGGAACCTCTACTCGGGCGAGGTCGCCGTGGTCCCTGACCCGCAGCACCCCGAAACCAAGTTCTCGGAGCGCGGCTTCTGCTCGTTCGATACGAGCAAGCGCGTCGTCTGTCACCCGGACACCGTAAGCCAGGCGCGAGGCCAGGCAGGGAGACGCGGGCTTGTCGGCAACGCTCAGAGAACGTCGCCGCGCCAGGTCGCGCACGTCTTCCTTGGTGAGACCCGCTTCTGCGAGAGGTGCGCGTACCCCACGCTCGCGCGCAGCCCGGCGCCCGGGACGGAAATCAGTGAGGTCGTCTGCATTCGTGCCCACGAGGAGCTGGGCCGAGCGCTCCGCGGCGAGAGGCTCGAGCACCGTGAACAGCTCGACTTTGCACCAATAGCAGCGATCGGAGCCGTTGGCCGCGTAGGCCTCGCGCTCGAGCTCGAGGGTCGTAACCTCCTCGTGGCTCCATCCACGGGCTAAGGCGAGCGAGCGGGCCGCGACCCGTTCCGCCGTCGACAGGGAGGGGGAAACGGCGGTGACCGCGACAGACCCCGAGCCGAGCAGTTCGTGAGCCATATCGGCCAGAAGGGCCGAATCCACGCCCCCCGAGTACGCGACGACCACACGCTCCATCGACCGGAGCGTCTCTCTGAAGACGGCTTCCTTCGGAAACATCGCTCCCATCATCGTAGTCGGGCTACCTTAGGTTTCCATGCTCGCTCATTTGCTCGCTCAGGATCTCGATCCTCTCGAAGAGTTCACCAAGGACCCGATACTCACGGTCGCGTGCGTGATGCTGATCGTGGTCTCCCTCGGATGGATCGTGATCTCGCGCCTGATCGTCCACAACGTCAAGAAAGCCCAGAAGAAGGCGAAGAACCCCACCAAGAAGGGGGAGGTCAAGCCGGCCCGAGACGTATGGAAGGCCCCGCCCTAAGCCGCTAGGGAACGATCGTCGGGCTCGGGCTCTGGGACGGCGTCGGGCTCGGCGATGACAGTGGCTCGATCACTCCCGACTCGCTCGGGACGAGATCGAAGCAGACGTCGGGGCAATTGTTGCTCGTGAACAGCGTCTCCACATACCAGCGGTAGTACGTGCGTGACTCGCCGACCCGCATGAGATCGAGCGGCACGCTGACGGCGAGATGCTTGGGCCCCTCCCTCCAAACGCTCAGGTCCGCGACCCGGCGCTGGCCCCCATTGGCCCTGATACGGAACAGGATTCCCTCGAGCGACGACTGCTTGCTCCTGACCATCGCTCTGTAGTCGTAGTCAGGATTGCCGAACGTGTCGAAGAGGACGAGCACGTAGCCCCGGTCCCAGATCTGTCGCGCCGTCCAGCGCGGGAACATGATGATGTTGAAGGCCGGAGCCTCCGTCCCTTGAAGGCGGACAACCCGGACGTCCAGCTTTCCCTGGGTGTCGTTCGTATCCCGGACGTTGAGATGCTCCGCAGAAGCCAGAAGCGGGATCGTCGCCGCGGCCACGACGACTAGCGAGAGTGCAATGCGCGCCTTCATGTGCCCGAATGCCTGACGTTCGAGGCGACCGTCCACACAACCCATGCGCCCAATGCAACGCCGAGCGCGAGAAGGGCGACGGGGAGTATGTCGCCTCGCGCCGGCGCGTCGATCATCTCGATCAAAGCCGCGTCGTTTGGATCGACAAGCACGACGGCCGCGATCAGCCCGAGTGCACCGTTTCGGACCAAGAAGGTTCGGTAGTCGCGCTCCTTTCGGCCCCCGAAGCACCCGCACGGGAGTCGGCGACCCTGAAGCGTGCTCGCTCGTATCACCACGATCGAAAAAGCTCCCAGCAGGAAAAGAGCCGAGGCCGCCTCGGCCTTGATCGAGATGCCGACACCGAGGATCACGATCGCGGCCTCGACGAGCGGCACCAGGACCAGGGCGACCCGGGCGAGGCTCCGCGGGATGCGGTAGCCGGCCAGCGAGCGAGCCCAGGCCTCCCACGCCATCGCCTTGGCTGCCACGGCCCACGAGAAAACGAGCACGAGGACCAAGGCGGCAAGTCGGGCGGGGATGTCTGGCATCGACGAATCCTATGTGTGTCCAATTGCCTACTTGCGGTCGCCTCAAGGTAGTTTCAGGGCGATGCAGGGCTGGTGGATCGCTTCTTATGTCGTCCTGTGGGGACTCGTCGTGATGCTGAGCGTGATGGTGGTCGCCCTGGCCCGGCAGATCGGAACGCTGCACCTCCGCCTCGGCCCCCGAGGCGCCCTGGAGATGGACGACGAGGGGCCGCCCCTGGGAGAGGCACCCGAGAGAGTCCTGACCCAAGACGTGGATGGGCATCCGGTGGGGATCGGGGGCCCGGGCCACCCGCAGCTCCTTCTCTTCGTCTCGCCGGGCTGCCGGGTCTGCGAGCAGGTCCTTCCGGGCCTCCCGGCCATCGCCCAGCACGGGCCGTTCACCCCCATCATCGTTACCGACGTCGACGCGCACGAGTCCAAGAGGGAGCCCGCAATCGCCGGTGCGAAGTCGACCGTCGTCCCGGGGGCAGATATCGCGCAGGCATACGAAGTACCCGGTACTCCTTATGTAGTCGTCCTGGATGGGCTCGGCGTCGTGCGGAGCAAGGGCACCGTCAACAACCTCGAGCAGTTCGAGGGACTGATCGACACGGCCCGGACCAGGATGGAACTGGGCGTAGTGGCGGAGACCGGATAGTTGCTCGAAAGAACGATGGAGAGCGTCGCGCTCGGATTGGCCGAGAGAACGAGCCGCCGGTCGTTCCTTGCACGCGTAGGAGCGGGGATCGTGGCGCTCGTCGGAGGCCCTCTGGTCGCGGTCGCCCTCAAGCCCGAGCGCGCGGAGGCTCATCACATCTGCGGCCACCTCTACACGACCAATTCCTGTCCGCACCCGTTCGGTCCGCTGGCGCGTCTCGACAAGGCTGGCTACCCGATACATCCCGACTACGGGTATCCGGTCGACGACGAAGGAAAGATGTACACCTCGGAAGAGCAGATCCGGCGCAAGGTCTGCCAGGAAGTCGTCCCGGAGAAGTACCCGTTCACCGGTAAACCGAAATACGGAGGGGGCTGGGCCCGCTGCTGTGACGGACGGATACGGCGGATCGTCGACTGCTGCTCGTTCTCCGACACGCGCATCAACGGCGACGCGTCGGTGACGGGTTACTGCTTCAAAGGTCGCAAGGTTTTCTGCGTCGCGTACCGCGACACGACCACGAAATGTAAGAGCAAGGGCAGCGGGAAAAAGAACAAGGACGACGATTGACCGGCGCCTTGCTCGCCGCGCTGGTTGGGGGCTCCGTGATCGCCGGGCTCTCGACCTTGTTCTCTCCCTGAGGACTCTCGATGGTGGAAACCATCACTCCCGTGGTCTACGGGAGAACGCGCCGATACGTGCTCGCCGTCGCTCTCCATACGTTTGGGGCCGGGCTCTCGGCGGCCATTCTGGGAGCCGCACTGGGCGGGCTGGGCGCGCTGCTCGGCGCGCCGTGGGGCAATGCCGGCCTCGCGGTCGTGGTCGGGGTCGCGCTCGTTTATCTCGTGCGCGAGGTGACGCGCTGGCCCATCCCCACATTCGATCGCGGCGTTCAGGTGCCGGAGTGGTGGCGCAGCTTCTTCTCGCCCCCGATATCGGCTCTTCTCTACGGTCTCGGGCTTGGGATCGCGTTCGCGACCTTCCTATCCTTCGGCACGTTCGTCGTGGTTGCGGTCGCAGCCCTGGTGTCGGGCGACCCTCTCATCGGCGCCGCCATCTGTGCGCCCTTCGGGCTGGCTAGAGGTCTGTCGGTCGCCGTGTCGGCCCGTGCGCGAGACGAGGAAGAGGTCGACCGTCTCGCCGCTCGTCTCTCTGAGGTCGGGTCGACTGCAGCACCCAGAGCCGTTAATGCCGTGATGGAGGCAACGATCGCCGGAGTGGCGCTTCTCAGCCTCTTCGTCTGACGGGGACACGCGAGTGGATGCGCGCTATGGCCAAGGCCGCCGCGCCCAGCGCGGCCAGCAGGTAGGCCAGCATCAACATCGTGCTCAGCTCCGACCCGGTAGCGGCGAGGGCCGCTCCTTCGTCGCCTCCCGGATCGCCGGGAGCACCAAGCGTCTCGCCCGCCACATCCGTGCCGGGACCGCCCCCGTCCGTAGTCGGATCGTCGAAGGAATCCTCGTCGGGGTCGTCGTCGGGGTCGTCGGGCGCGCTCTCGGCCGGGATCCTCACGCTCGCATCGAGATTGAGGGTGTGATTGGCCGCGAGGTCGGTCGCGTCGATGGCCACCACGTAGCGCCCGGCTAGTTTCTTGCCGGCGATCTTCCACGTGAAGACGGCCGTGCCGGAGCCCGGGTAGTACTCCTCGCCCAGCGAGTCCACCTTCTTCCCGCCCTTCATGATGTTGACCGAGACCATGGACTCTTCGGTGACCGCAAACTTGATCTCGACCACTCCGTGAACATCACGATCCACCACCGACGGATCGATACTCAACTTCTTGATGACCGGCGCGCGGTTGTCGATGATCACGTACCCGATCGACTCCGCGAGCTCGTTACCTGCGGGATCCGCACCGTTCAGTGTCCACACGTAGACGCCGTCGGGGAGGACCTCACCGTTCGAGGTTCCATCCCACGCGACTCGCATCGACGATCCGATGCCCGACTCGTTGAATAGAACGCCGCCGGAAGAACCCTGCGCGCTGAACGAATTGCCGGCGGGCTTGAGGATCTCGAAGTTCCAATCGATCGATTCCGAGAACTGGGCCGAGACGACAAAGCGATCGAGCTGTCCGTCGTCGTTCGGCGAGAAGCGGTCGGTGCTCACGTCGACGCTTGCGCCGGGCGCCGTGTCGTCGGTAGGACTCGGCGAGGGCGAGATCGTCGGGCTCGGGCTCGCCGAGGGCGAAGGACTGGTCGTGGGGCTAGGCGACGTCGTGGGGCTAGGCGACGTCGACGGGCTTGGCGACGTC
This sequence comes from uncultured Actinomycetes bacterium, assembly GCA_963786155.1. Classification (GTDB taxonomy): domain Bacteria; phylum Actinomycetota; class CADDZG01; order CADDZG01; family WHSQ01; genus CAWAXW01. The sequence continues at coordinate 2,648,917 of CAWAXW010000006.1, forward strand.
GAAGGGCCGGGTGAAGCCGACGGGGACGGCGAGGTCGAAGGCGACGGCGATGGGCTCGACGACGGTGATTGGCTTGGGCTGGGGTCCGGCGGGGGCGGGGGTGGTGGTGGTGGCGGCGGCGGTGGTGGCGGTGGCGGTGGCGGTGTGGCGATGATCGTGAAGGTCACGACCGAGTTCGGACCGGTGTTCCCCGCGGCATCGGTTGCATTCACCTTGAACGTGTAGGTGCCGAGGGGTTGCGCCGGGTAGGTGAGAGGGGACGAGCAAGGCTGGAAGTCGTCGGCCCCCGTCGACAGCGAGCACTCGAAGCTCGAGCCCGATTCTGAGGAGGTGAAGGTGAAGTCTGGAGTCGTATCGGTGGTCGGATCCGATGGCGCGCTGTTGATCGTCACGCCGGGAGCGACCCGGTCCACGATTGTCTGCGAGTCGGCGGCGGCGGGAGCCGCCTCGACGTTGCCCACGAGATCCTCCGCCAATGTGTAGAACTCGTACGTCCCGTCGGACCCGGCGTTGAACGAGAACGAACCATTCGAAGACGGGGCAGCATCCGTTGCGCTCAGGTTGAATGATGCGTCTCCGGGTCCCTTCACGAACAACTTGACGTTCGCAAGACCCGACCCCGCGCCATCGTCGGCCGAGTAATCGACTGCGAACGAACCAGTGGTCGCGTGCGCCGGGGACTGAGCGTCGGAACCGGGGGCCGAGGTGTCGAGCAGGAACGAATCGCTGTCTGCGGGACCGGTGCGTCCCCCTCCATCGACCTCGCGAACCTCGAAGGTGTAGGTGCCGTCGGATTCGCTCGAGAGGTCATAACTCGCAGGCGAGTTGCAATCGAAGAAGGCCGAGAGGATAGTCGTGCCACTGCTCAACTGGCACTCGAAAGTGTTGCCTCCCGTGCCCGTGAAGTCCCACTCGGGAGAATCGTCGCTGGTGATGTCGGCTGGCGTCGAGGTGATGGTCGGCGCCGGAGGGGCGCTCAGGTCCACGGTGGTTGTCGAGTCAACCGCGCAGGGGGCCGTCTCGGCGTTACTCGCTTCGTCGCTTGCCACGGTGCAGAACTCGTAGTCGCCATCGCCGAGGGTTGCCGTGTAGCTGAACGTCCCAGTGGCTCCGGGCCCGTTGTCCGTTTGGTCGAGCGCGAAGCCCGGATCGCCGGGTCGTTTGACCCATAGTTGAACGCTGTCGAGAGGCGATCCGCCGCCGTCCGATGCGCTGTAATCCACGTCGAACGTCGCCGCGTGGGACGTTGCGGGGGACATAGCCGAGGAGGTCGGCGCGACCCGGTCCAGCAGGAACGAATCGATCGCCACCGCTCCGAGGTTGTCCGCATCGTCTGTCTGGCGCACCTTGAAGGTGTAGGTCCCGTCTATCTCAGCGGAGACGTCGTACGAACGCGGGTCGGTGCAGGGACCAAAGGCCGAGATCGTCACTGCCCCGCGTGTCAACTCGCATTCGAAGGTGCCGCCCACTTCGCCGGAGAAGCTCCACTCTGGGGTGTCGTCGTTGGATGAGTCCTGAGGTGAATCCGGGGGTGGGTCGATGGTTGGAGCCGGGGGGCCGGTGGTGTCGACCACCGTGGTCGTGTCCTGGCCGGCAGCAGGCAAGCCCGGTGGATCCGGTTCAACGTTCCCGGCCCCATCTACCGCTTTGGTGAAGAATCGGTAGTTGCCGTCTCCCTGAATCGCGGTGTAGGTGAAGCTGTTGGAGGCGGGCGTGTTGTCTGTCGCGCTTAGTGAGAAAGTGGCATCGCTCGGACCGCGCACCCACAACTGGACTTCGGTGACACCGCTCGCATCTGTTGACGTGTAGTTCACGTCGAACGTCGTGTTTCCTACGAGCGCGGGCGAGGTGGCGGATGAAGCCGGCGCCGTAGCGTCTATGGTCAACGGGTCCGTGGTCGGCGCTGAGGTATTGCCCAGAACGATCTGGCGGACCTTGAAGTTGTAGTTGCCGTCCGCTTGCGCGGGATACTCGGTGCCCGAGATACACACCTGGAAATCATCCGGGTCCGTGGCAAGTTCCAGCGAACATTCGAAGGTCGCCGTTGGGTTACCAGAGAACGTCCAGGTTGGAGTGTTGTCGTTCGTCGGGTCGGACGGAGCCGTGTCGATCGTGGGTCCCGGAGGGGTCGTGTCGACGGTCGTGGTGGTATCCGGCGCCCCAGGAGCAGACTCGTAGTTGTTCGCACCGTCGCGGGCTCTCGTGAAGAAGGAGTAGTCGCCGTCGCCCTCGGTGCCGGTATAGGTGAAGACCGGCGTTCCCGGGCTCGAGTCGGTGCCGAAAAGCGTGGGTCCGCCGACCCCGGGTCCGTCCGCCCACAGCTCGACTTCGCTGACTCCGATGTTGTCGGAGGACGAGTAGGTCACGTCGAAGGTCGGCGAGCCGCTCAACGAGGTAGAAGAGGCCGTCGAGCTCGGAGACGACGTGTCGATGGTCACGGGGTCGCTGGTCGAGGGGCTGGTGTTCCCCGCGGCGTCGCGCTGGCGGACCTTGAAGACGTAGTTCCCGTCGCCCTGCGCCGGGTAGGTGATCCCCGACGTACACGGTTGGAAGTTGTCCGCGCCCGTCGACAACGAGCACTGGAAGGAGGCTCCGCCCTCGCCGGTGAACGTCCAGGTCGGCGTGTTGTCGTTGGTCTGCGCGGGAGGCGATCCTGTGATGCTCGGGGCGGCGGGAGGCGTGGAATCGAGGAGGGTGGAGTCATCCGCGCCGGCCGGCGCATCTTCGACGTTGCCAACCTCGTCTATCGCCCGGGTGTAGAACTCGTAGGTACCGTCCCCTTGGGTCGCCGTGTAGCTGAATGTCGGAGACGCGGGCGTCGTGTCGACCATCGCCTGCGAGAAGCTCCCGTCGCCGGGCCGCTTGACCCACAGTTGCACACTGTCGACTCCCGAGCCGGCACCGTCCGAGGCCGTGTAGTCGACCGAGAAGGTCGTTGACGTCGCGGTGGTAGGCGACGAGGCGGTCGAGATCGGCTTGTCGATGTCCGCCACCGGCAGGCTCAATGTTGAGTCGTAGGTGGTGGTGTCGTAGGCATAGAGGCCGCCTTCGCCCGTCGCCTGGTTCGTTGCGATCTTGAGCTCCAAGAACTTGCCGGCCGTGATGGTGCGGTTAAGAGGCATCGTCGTCGTTATCAGTCGGAAGTTGCACGGCGCCGAACCACCGGGGGCGGCAGCGACGAGGTCCTTGCTGAAGAGCAGGGTCCCAGTGTCGGTGGTCGCCGAGGCCTTCTCGCGCAGATAGACCCTGAAATTGAGAGCCTTGTTACAGACGAAATCCTCGCTGGCGACCCATATGTTCAAGATCGCACTGCCTTCATACGTGGTCGTCGGAGTCACCTCGTAGACCCAGTTGGCCATGAAAGTGGTGCTCGACTCGGTATGCGCCGTGTCCTTGTTGTCGACGTAGCGGCCGGAGTCGTCGTTGTAGATGTTCGTCGAGTACCTGCGAAGAGTCGAAGCGGTCGGCGCCGTCAGGTTCATGCTCAGGTTCTTCTGGGCCGTCGTGTTCGCCGTGGGCGGCGTCGGATTGTTGTGCAGGTGAAGCACGTCCGTCTTGAACTGCTGACTGACGCCGTCGTCGATCGGAAGAAGGATCGAGGAGTTGAACGCAGTGGTGTCGTAGGCGAACAGAGCCGCATCACCGGTCGCTTCGTTCACAGTGATCTTCAGCTCGACGTAATTACCCGCGGCGATAGTTTCGTCTACCGGAAGCGTCACTGCGAGCTGCCTGAAGTTACAAGTCCCCGAGCCCGACGGAGGGGAGCTTGCCGTCGAAGAAGAGAAGAGCGTCCCGCCGGTCGCCCCCGCCGAGGTCTTCTCACGCAGATACACCGTGAAATCGACGGTCTTGTCGCACTTCAGATCCTTGAGGGCTAGCCACATGTCGAGCTCGGCTGCGCCGGCAAGATGGGTTTGGGAGGTGAACTGGTGCACCCAGTTGACCATGAAGTTGGTCGATGACTCGTTGTGCGAGGTCGTCTTCTTGTCCACGTAACGACCGGGGGCTGCCGTATAGAAGTTCGTGGAGTACTGCCGCAACGTCGTCGCCGTCGGTGCAGTGGTGTTCATGCTCAGGTCGATCTGAGCGGTCGTATTCCCGGTCGGCGGCGTAGGACGGTTATGGAGGAAGAGGCGCAGGTCGGCTGCCTCCGCGGTACCGGAGAAGACGGGAAGACCGAGGGTGACTACTAAGGCGGTCGCGACGACCGCGACGCGGCGCAACCACGCCTGACCTTCTCGATCTACTGTCGTTCGTGAAGCCATCACACTCCAGCCCGATGTCAGCTCCCGCCCGGGAGCCCCTTTTGTTGCTATCGACAGTTTCTCCCCAACTATTGACTGCTAGGAACGGCTTTCTTGACCGATTTGGGGCTTTTGAGGGGGCTGAATAGCCGGTATTCCAGTCCGTTCACGAGCGACGGCGCGATCACCGCTTGCAGAACACGCTGAGCGATCTCAGCAAGGTCGTGTTGCCGGCCTCGTCCTCGGCCACTGCCTGCACCAGATACTTGCCCTCGTGGACCCACTTCCCCTTCTTGTTCTTACCGTTCCAGGTGACGCTGATGGACCTCCCCGCGATCTTGACTGCACCGAGAACGCGCACGACCTGTTTCTTGGGATTGAGGATCTCGACCCGCATTAAGCCCTTCTCGGTCGAGTCGAACTTGATCTTCGTCTTCTCCTTCTTGGCGAGCTTCAAGTGGGTGTCGGACGCGTTGAGTCCCAGGATGACGGGAGCCGTGCGGTCGACTATCACCTCTCCGACAACGGGTTGCATCCGGTTGCCCGCCGTGTCGCGGCCAATAAGGATCCAGATATAGCGGCCCTCTGCAACAGGCTCACCGTTGCTCGTGCCGTCCCACTTCGCCCTCGCGCTGGTGCCGACGCCCGTCTCCTCGAAAACCTTCATGCCCGCGGCGACGGTCAGAGCGTGTGCAGGCGTGCCCTCGCCCGCAATCGTTAGCGACCACTCGGTCTCCTCGGAGAACTCAATCTCCATCCTGAGGTTGTCGTGATCGTTGTCGCCGTTCGGAGAGATGCTCCCGTGGCTCTGCTCGATGGTCCCCTCGGGCGGTTCGGTATCGGGCAATGGCGGAGGTGGTGGCGGGGGCGGAGGAGGAGGAGGAGGAGGAGGAGGCGGTGGAGGCGGTGGTGGCGGGGGTGGTGGTGGCGGAGGTGGAGGTGGAGGTGGACCGGGTGGGGGCGGTGGCGGAGGTGGACCGGGAGGTGGCGGTGGCGGGGTGACGGCTGCGACGAAGCCGTACGTCTCAGCTGTAAAAGCCGAGACATTGCCGGCGGGATCGGTCTGGCGGACCTTGAACTCGTAAGCGCCGTCCACGCCGGGGAGGTTGTAGCTCTTGGGCGAGACGCACGAGGGATCGATGAAGATCGGCGGCCGGCGCGGGGCGGTCGAGGGTGCACTCGAAGGTCGAGCCGGCCTCACCGTCGAAGCCCCATTCCGGCGTCGCGTCGTTGCCCGGGTCCGGCGCCGGGCTGGAAGTCAGATTCGGAGGAGCGACGGTCGAGTCGAACGAGAAGGTCGCCGACCCGAACTGGCCCGTCGAACCACCTAGATCCTCCGCCCTCGCTCTGATCGTGAAGTCGCCGTCGGTCAGCGACGCGGTCGGCAGCGGCAAGCTCCACGACGTGGTCCCGGTCGCCGCTAGAAGAACCTCGGTCGCGGATGTGAAGTCCGCGCCGTCCCAGAACATCCCGTCGGACTCGCGCTCGATGGACACCTCGACCTGGGCGACACCCGAACCGCCGGGATCGGCCGCGGTCCCACAGACCTCCTCGCCGACCGGAGTGCACCCGGCGGTGAAACCGGCCGCATTCAGAAGCGCTCCCCCGCCGGGGTGGACGACGACCGGGGCCGTGGGATCGGTCGAGTCTTCGACGTAGGTGAACGGCCCCGAGCAAGCGGAGTCGTTGCCGGCAGGGTCCGTTGTTAGGGCGACGAAAGCGGTGTCGGTGTCGTCGGTGACGTTGACCTCGATCCCGGGATTCGCAAACACCGAGTTGGATGCCGAGTTCAGGGGCGATCCGATACAAGTCGCACCGAAGATCGACACGGTTCCGGCAGCCGATGTGCCTTTCAGCTTCGGGTCGTTGAAGTTCGCCGGGGAGTTGGGGTCCGAGTCGGTTATGGCCGGGGCGCTGGGATCGATCGTGTCGATAGTGACCAGGAGGGCAGAGGACGCAGGGCCGGTGTTGCCGGCAACGTCGGTCGCGTCGGCGGTAATGGGCTTGTCCACGCCGTCCGCCAAACTCGAGGTCGTGATCGAGTACGGACTGCTCGCGAGGCCAGAACCGACCTGGGTGCCGTTGTCGTAGAGCTTGACCGTCGAAGAAGTCTCCGCGTCCCCGCTGAAGATCGGGGTGTTGTCGTTGGTCACGTTGTCGGTGCTCGATGCGCCCTTGTCGGTGGCCGCGGTCATGTTCGGCGTCGTCGGCGCGGCGGGCGCGGTCGTATCGATCGTCACGATAAGAATCGACGAATCCCCGCTCTCGTTCCCCGCGACGTCGGTCGCGGTCGCCTTCAGTGTGTGGGAACCATCGGCCAGCGTGGCGGTGATCGTCCAGTTGCCGCCGGTGGCCGCGCCGGAACCGAGCAACGTGGCACCCTCGAACAGCTTCACGGTCGAACCGGACACCGCGGTGCCCTGAAGGTCCGGCGTGTCGTCCTTCGTGATGTTGTCCGTGTTCGACGTACCCGTGTCGCTCAGCGCGGCGAGATCGGGGGCGGAAGGCGCAGCCGGCGCGGTGACGTCGATCGTGATGGACAACGCGCTGGAGTCCGTGCTCGTGTTCCCGGCGACGTCGGTCGTGTTCGCTTTGATGGAATGCGCTCCCGCCGACAGCGCCGAGGTCGTGATCGTGTAGCTGCCGCCGGTGGCGATGCCGCTGCCCCGCTGAGTGGCGCCTTCGAAGAGCTTCACGGTCGAATCGGTTTCGGCCGTGCCCTGGAGGTCGGGTGTGGTGTCGTTGGTGAGGTTGTCTGAGTCCGACGAGCCCGAGTCCGTCGCGGTCGTCAGATCAGGTTGGCTGGGCGCCGCCGGATCGATCGTGTCGATGGTGACCCCGAGAGCCCCCGAGTCTGAACCGCCGTTGCCGGACGCGTCCGTTGCCGTCGCGTGGAGCGAATGCGAGCCGTCCGATAGGGAGGAGATGACGATCGAGTAGCTCCCCCCGGTGGCGGTACCGCTCCCGACCTGGGTCGCGCCGTCGAAGATCCTGACGGTGGAACCCGCCTCCGCGGTCCCGGTCAGCAGAGGGGTGTCGTCCTTCGTGATGTTGTCGGTGTTCGACGAGCCGGTGTCGTTCGCGGTCGCGAGATCGGGCGTCGAAGGCGCCGCCGGCGCATCCGAGTCCTCGACATATGTGAAGCCCGCGCTACACCCGGAGTCGTTGCCGGCGGCGTCCCGGGCCGAGGCATAGAAGACAGTGGTGCTGTCGGCTGCGACGGTGACGGTGATGCCGGGGGTCGCGAACAGGGCCGCTCCGGTCGGCGTCCCCGACACCCCACCAGTGCAATCGGACAGCGTGTAGAGGCGGACGACGCTGCCGGCCTCGGCCGTGCCCTTTATCTCCGGGTCGTTGACGTTGTCGGGCGAGTCCGGATCGGAATCATCGATCGTGGGAGTCGACGGAGCCGTCGTGTCGATCGTGAACTCGAGCGTGCCCGACTCAGCCGACGTGTTGCCTGCGCCGTCCGTGGTCTGGACCTTGGCTTCGTGCTCCCCGCCGGATTGGGTGGGCAGGGTGAACGCGTAGCTCCCGCCCGTAGCGGCCATAGTGCCGGCTGCAGCGTTGTCGACGAAGAGCGTCACGGTCGAGTCGGCTTCGGCCGTGCCCGTCACGTCGGGCGTCGCGTCCGCCGTGACGTTGTCGGTGCTGGAGGAGCCCAAGTCGGTCTGCGGAGTCATATCCGGAGTCGAGGGAGCGGCCGGATCGGTCGTGTCTATCGTGATGCTCAACGTTGCCGAGTCCGACGCGCTGTCGTTGCCGGCTACGTCGGTGGCCCGCGCTTTGATTGGGTGAACCCCGTCGGCCAGAGCGGGGCTCGCCGTTACCGAATAGGTGGTGCCGGCCGCGGCGACCGAGCCACGCACGGTCGCTCCGTCCAAGATGGTCACCGTCGTGGCCGCGCCGGTCGTCCCCGAGAACGTCGGAGTCGTATCGCTCGTGATGTTGTCGATGACGGATGAACCGCTATCGGATGCCGCGTCGAGGTCCGGCACGGACGGCGTTGCCGGCGCGGCCGTGTCGATCGTTACGGCCAGCGAACCCGAGGCCGGTCCTGCATTGCCGGCCAGATCGGTGGCAAGCGCGTTCATCGAGCGGGACCCGTCGGCGAGCGTGCTCGATGTGATCGTGTACGTTCCGCCGGTCGCGGTTGTGGTGCCGCGCGACGTGGTGTTCTCGCGCAGGGTCACCGTGACTCCTGCTTCGGCGGTTCCGGTGAAGTCCGGCGTGTTGTCCTTGGTGATGTTGTCGGTGCTCGAGGAACCGAGGTCGGTTGCGGCCGTCAGGTCGGGGATCGACGGAGCAACGGGGGCCGCGAGGTCGATGGTCACGGGCAAGCCGCTCGAGGTCGCCGAGTTGTTGCCCGCGACATCCGTAGCGTTGGCAGTGATCGGCTTGTTCGTCCCGTCGGCGAGCGTTGACGTCGTGATCGAGTAGCTCCCGCCCGCAGCCGTCCCGGTTCCCACCTGGACCGCGTTGTCGAAGATCCTTACGGTGGCGCCCGCCTCGGCTGTGCCCGTGAAGGTGGGCGTGTTGTCGTTCGTGATGTCGTCCGAGGTCGAGGCGCCGGAGTCTGTCGCCGCCGACAGATCCGGGATTGAGGGGGCCGCGATGGCCGTGTCGATGGTGACGCTGAGCGTGGCCGACTCCGTCGCGGACACGTTCCCGGCCGCGTCCATGTAGCGCCCCTTGAGGGCGTGCACGCCGTCGCTAAGGACGGGCGCCGTGACGCTGTAGGCGCCGCCGGCGACGGCCGCGCTTGTGGCATGCGTTGTCGTGTCCTCGCGCAGTTGCACGTGAACGCCGTTGGGGGACCCAGTGCCCGAGAACGTGGGCGTGTTGTCGTTGGTGATGTTGTCGGTGTTGGAGGTCCCGGAATCGGAGCCGGCGTCGAGGTTCGGGACCGAGGGGATCCCAGTAGGGACGGTCGTGTCGATGGTGACGGTCAGGTTGGCCGAAGCGGTGCTGCTGTTGCCGGCGATGTCGGTGGCCAACGCGTTCATCGGCCGGCCGCCGGTGGCCAACGTGCTCGACGTGATCGTGTAGGTACCACCTGTCGCAACTCCGGTACCTCGCGACGTGGCGGTTTCGCGCAGCGTCACCGTCGCCCCGGCCTCGGCGGTCCCCGTGAAGTCGGGGGTGTTGTCGTTCGTGATGTTGTCAGTGGACGAGAACCCACTGTCGGTGGCGGCGGTCAGGTCCGGGACCGAAGGCACCGCGGGCGCGACGTTGTCGATCGTGGCGCTGAGAACACCGGAGGACGCGCTGACGTTCGCCCCTCCCCCGTCTGAGGCCTTGGCACTGAGCGAATGGACCCCGTTCGACAGAACCGAGGTCGTGATCGTGTAAGCGCCGGCCGAAGTCGCGGTGCCCGTCCCGACGGACGTGACCCCGTCGAAGATCGTGACCGTGGAGTTGGGCTGCGCCGTCCCACCGACCGTTGGGGTCGTGTCGTTCGTGACGTCGTCGCTGTTCGAAGAACCGCTGTCGGTCCCGGCGGTCATGTCCGGGGTCGATGGCGCGGCCGGCGCGGTGTTGTCCGCCTTGTAGGTCGCGATGGCCGCTGCCCACGGAACCGAAGCCGACAGGGTCCCACTGGTGGTGTAAGCCCCCGTTGCCGACACGACTCGGAATCCCGGAGATACCTGGGTCTCGTTGGCCGAGCTGTTGTTCGCCGTGGCAGCCGTCGAAGCCGTGAAGCTGTTTCCGAACGCGTTGAAGGCGGTGTTCCCGGCGTGAGCGATCGCACCGATGAGCAACTCGTCACCTTGGGAAGTGGCCGCGGTGGGTCCCGCGCTCGGCGAGGTGCTCGTGCCGGTTCCGGTCGCGGTCTTGTCAAGCGGAGAAGTCTGCTCGAGCAGGGTGAAGACGCGCGCTGACCACCCGACGGTTCGAACCCGCTGCGGCCGCCGGGTGTGTCACGGTGAGGCTCCCCGACATCGTGCTTACGTTGTGCGCCGAGAAGATGACGACCAACACGTTGCCGGAGTTCTCGGAGATCGCGTCGACGGTGAAGGTGTTGCCCCCATTGTTCGTCACGCCGAAGTCGCCGGCGACCTGGGTACCGGCCGGGTCACGCATGGCGAAGGTCACGATGACGCTTCTGCCCACGTGCGTACCGGGGACCGCGACCGTCGTCGACGTCTCGGTGTCGTCGACGTCCGTAGCGGTGGTTTGGCTGCCGGGGGCGGGCACGACCGCGAACGCGGAGCCGAATGAGCTCACAACAAAAACGACCGCCGATACCAGCGGACCGATGACCACGCGCCATGACGACGACAGCCGGAAGGTGCTGCGGATCAATTTCTCCTTTTAGGTGGATATAGGTGTCCTTTGAGTCTCCAGAAAGTGGGCGGTTTTCTACATACGCAAGCAGCGCAAGCGGCCTTGGAGGACTAGACCCAAATGGCTAGGGACTTTCACCCGATTGGGGGTCAGAGCTACTCGAACTCGTCCACCCAATGACTGCAGTGGGTTATGGCCCATGCCGATGTAAACCCTGGCGAAAAAAGAGAGGAAGTTAATGGGTATTGGGGCCGCCGAGCCTGCAGAGGTGAACCGAGCCCAAGCGCGCGCCCGGATCATGCTGTGGACTGGGGCCTGGCTCCTTGCGTTCTGCATGCTCCGGTCGGCATTCGGCATCGGCGACGCGACCATCGGCGAAGCGTTCGACCGCTGGGGCTACAACGTCGTCCTCGCGATCGGCTCGGTCGTCGTGTTCCTCAGGGCGCGAGCGAAACCCGAAGAACGCGGTGCGTGGTTGGTACTGGGTTCCAGCCTCGCTATCTGGACCATAGGCAACATCTATTACGCGACCGCGTTGTGGAACCAGGACCCAATACCCATCCCCTCACTCAGTGATGTCTGTTGGTTGACGCTGTATCCACTCAGCTACCTATCTCTGCTGATGCTGCACCGCACGCGGGGGGGTCGCTGCACTCGGGCCGATGGGTCGACGGTTTGATAGGAGCAACGACCGTCGGTGCCGTTGCGGCGGCGATCGTGTTCGATGCGGTTGCGAGCGCGACCGGCGCAACGGGGCCTGCTATGGCCGTCAACCTCGCGTATCCACTCGGCGACCTGCTACTTATCGCGTTGCTGGTGGGGATGGCCGGCCTGAACGGTTGGCGCCTGCGAGGTGGGTGGGGTTTGATCGCCGTGGGTTTCGCCATGTTTGCGATCGCGGACTGCTTCTATCTCTATGGCACCGCGACCGGTTCCTGGCAGCCGGGGAACCCACTGGAAGGCGGATGGCCGCTCGCGATGCTGCTGTTGGGGTGGGCTGCGTGGCGGGAGCCGAGCAAGTCGCAACGATTGCACGCCCACGAGCTGAGAGCCTTGTGGCTCCCTCTCGGATTCGGACTCACGTCCCTTGCCGTTCTCGTCTACGACCACTTCCACCGCGTTCACGTGCTGGCGCTCGTCTTCGCCTTCGTTTCGATGGCGGCCGTGATCGCCAGGTCGTGCATGATGTTCTCGGCTAACCTCAACTTGCTCAGGCATACGCGCGACGAGGCTCTGACCGACGCGCTCACCGGTCTCGGGAACCGAAGGAAGCTGACGCTCGATCTCGCGCGCGCCCTCGACCCGGATTCGGGCTCTCCTAAGACCATGCTGATGCTTTTCGATCTGGATGGCTTCAAGAGCTACAACGACCTCTTCGGGCACCCGTCCGGCGATTCGCTGTTGATCCGTCTCGGCAAGAACCTCGAGCAGGCGCTCGCCGGGCGCGGCGTCGTCTACCGGATGGGCGGCGACGAGTTCTGCGCTCTCGTCGATCGCTCGGACGAAGAGATGGAGCCCGTGATCGATGCAGCCTGCAACGCTCTCAAGGAGAGCGGCGACGCCTTCTCCATCACCACCTCGTTCGGCTCGATCTACCTCCCGGAAGAGGCGGACGACCCGTCCGAGGCGCTGCGGGTCGCCGATAAGAGGCTTTACGCGCACAAGCACGGAGGACGCTCGTCGGCCCGCGGGCAGGTGAAGCGATTCGTGCTCGGGATCCTCAAGGAGCGCAACCCCGACCTCGCCAACCACGTGGACGGTGTCGCACATCTGGCCGAGGCGGTCGCGGCCCGGCTGGGCTTGCCGCACGAGGAGATCGAGGAGGTCCGCCTCGCCGCCGAGCTCCACGACGTGGGCAAGGTCGCGATCCCCGACGAGATCCTGAACAAGCCCGGCCCCCTCGACGAGAACGAGTGGATCCTCATGCGTCGCCACACGATCATCGGCGAGCGCATCCTCGCCGCGCTACCCGCTTTCGCGCGGGTCGCCACGATGGTGAGGGCCAGCCACGAATGCTTCGACGGGACCGGCTACCCCGACGGGCTCGCCGGGCGTGACATCCCCATCGGGGCCCGCATCGTGGCGGTGTGCGATGCCTACGACGCCATGACCTCGGACCGGGCCTACCGGAGCGCCATGACGTCCGAGGCGGCCCTGGCCGAGCTGAGGGCCTGCGCCTCCACCCAGTTCGACCCCGTGGTGGTATCGGCCTTCGAGGCCATCCTGCCCGAGATCAAGGCCGTGGACCGGGTTCGCCGGGACCTCGAAGACCTCCTGGAGCCGAGCCAGACCATCGTCCTCTAGGCCTCTCTAAGGCCCGATTTGCGCCTTGCCTGCCCCTCACGCTATCTTTAGCACTCAGAGCATCAGAGTGCTAATCAGGCAAGATCTAGAGAGGAACGTTTGGCAGTGGCGACCGGAAGCCGTCGACGACGGCTGCAGGGAGTCAGTCAAATGTTCCTCTGAGGAGGTAGTGCATGGCCAAGATTCTCAGCTTCGACGAGGAGGCCCGGCGGGCTCTCGAGCGGGGCATGAACCAGCTCGCCGACGCCGTCAAGGTCACCCTCGGCCCCAAGGGCCGCAACGTCGTTCTCGAGAAGAAGTGGGGCGCCCCCACGATCACGAACGACGGCGTCTCGATCGCCAAGGAGATCGAGCTCGAGGACCCCTACGAGAAGATCGGCGCCGAGCTCGTCAAAGAAGTAGCCAAGAAGACCGACGACGTCGCCGGTGACGGAACCACCACCGCGACCGTCCTCGCCCAGGCCATGGTCCGCGAGGGTCTGCGCAACGTCGCCGCCGGCGCCAACCCGATCGCCCTGAAGCGCGGCATCGAGAAGGCCGTCGAGCAAGGTCGTCGAGGCGATCCGTCGCTCGTCGCGCGACGTCGAGGGCCGCGAGCAGATCGCTCAGGTCGCTTCGATCTCCGCGAACAACGACCCCGAGATCGGCGAGACGATCGCCGAGGCGATGGACAAGGTCGGCAAGGACGGCGTCATCACCGTCGAGGAGTCCAACACCTTCGGGCTCGAGCTCGAGCTCGTCGAAGGTATGCGCTTCGACAAGGGCTACATCAGCCCGTACTTCGTCACCGACCCCGAGCGCATGGAAGGCCGTCCTCGAGGACCCGTACATCCTCATCGCCAACCAGAAGATCTCCGCGGTCAAGGACCTGCTCCCGATCCTCGAGAAGGTCATGCAGGCCGGCAAGTCGCTGCTGATCGTCGCCGAGGACGTCGAGGGCGAGGCTCTCGCCACGCTCGTCGTCAACAAGATCCGCGGCACGTTCAAGGCCGCTGCCGTCAAGGCTCCGGGCTTCGGCGACCGTCGCAAGGCCATGCTCGGCGACATCGCGATCCTGACCGGCGGCCAGGTCATCTCCGAGGAGATCGGTCTCAAGCTCGAGAGCGTCACGCTCGACATGCTCGGCACCGCCCGCAAGGTCGTCGTCACCAAGGACGACACCACGATCGTCGAGGGTGGCGGCTCGGCCGACGAGATCACCGGCCGCGTGAACCAGATCAAGGCCGAGATCGAGCGCAGCGACTCCGACTACGACACGCGAGAAGCTGCAGGAGCGTCTCGCGAAGCTCGCCGGTGGTGTCGGCGTCATCAAGGTCGGCGCCGCGACCGAGGTCGAGCTCAAAGAGAAGAAGCACCGCATCGAGGACGCCGTCCAGACCACGAAGGCCGCGGTCGAGGAGGGCATCGTCGCCGGCGGTGGCGTCACGCTGCTGCAGGCCGCAGGAGTCCTCGAGAAGCTCGAGCTCGAGGGTGACGAGGCGACCGGGTCGCTGATCGTCAGCGCGCGCTCGAAGAGCCGCTCAAGGTCATCGCGCACAACGCCGGCCTCGAGGGTGGCGTCGTGGTCGAGAAGGTCCGCACGCTCGGCCCCGGCGAGGGCCTGAACGCAGCGACCGGCGAGTACGGCGACCTGTTCAAGGCCGGCGTCATCGACGCAGCCAAGGTCACCCGCTCGGCGCTGCAGAACGCAGCTTCGATCGCAGGTCTGTTCCTCACGACCGAGGCGATCGTCGCCGACAAGCCCGAGAAGGCGCGGCGCATGCCGGCGATGCCCGGCGGCGGAGACATGGACTTCTAAAAAAGAGTCCAAGCAAGAAAGAAGGGGCCCTTCGGGGCCCCTTCTCCTTTTGCACCAACTCTTTTCCAGATTTGCGACGCTGAGCGTCGTTATCCTGGGAAAGAGCTCCCCTTAGCGCTTCAGGGCTTCGATCGAGCGTTCCCACGACTTGCCGAAGTAGTAGATGGCATTGTCGTAGTGCTTGGCGGCGGCTTCTCGGGTCGCCGTGTCGAATTCCTTTTGGGCTTCGCGCAGCTTGGTGCGGTTGACGTTCGCAGCTGTTGCTTCGCGCAGCGCGGTAGTGGCTAGCGTGCGGTCGACCTGCCACAGGCGGGTGATCGCGGTCGTGATGCCGGCCGGCGGGTTCTTGATCTCCATCAGCTCTTCGACGGCCTCTTCTTCGTGCTCGAACACGTCCTTGCCCTTCTTGGGATCCGGATGCGAGTTGTCCTTCCACAACGCCGCGGCAACCGACAGCTCGAGCTCCTTTATGGCGTCGGTGACCGAGCCGCGGGAGCTCGATGCGATCGTCGGAAGCAGCGCCTTGAGGGAATCGATGACGGATTGCTTAGTGGAGCGTCCCGAGAGCACAGTGACCGTGCCCGTGTATTCGGTCTGGTCCCCGTCCTTGTCCTTGACCTTGCCCCTGACCGAGCGAATGCTACCCAGAGTCGTCGGGCAGTTCCGAGTCGCCGAGCTAGAGAACGCGCCGTATCCGGCCCCGTCGCCACAGTCAAAGGCGTACATGAGGTTGGAAGAGTCGGCGACGACATCGACCGGGTTGGTGAGAGCGAGAGCGAACGTCGCGCCCTCGTCGACGTTCACCGGCAGGCCGAACGTGGCGGTGGGAGCCACGTTGGCGACGCTCACCGGGATCGAGTCGCGGCCGACGTTCTCGCTGGGATCGCCATCGTTCACGACCACCTCGACGAGCTTGCTCGATGGTCCATCGAAGAACAGGCAGTTGAAGCTGTTGGGCGCGGGAGTGTCGATCCGCGGCGTGGCCGTGCCACACCCCTCGTCGATGCTCGGGTTGGGATCGTCTCCGGGGTCGCTGAACGAATAGGTGTAGGTCGCGGTTGTGCCCTCGTTGGTTGCTGCGGGGCCCGTGAGCTCGACGGTGGGCTTCACGTTGTCGACTGTCACGTCGAGGTGGCCACTATCTTCGGCATCGCCATCGTTGACCACAACCAGGACGCGGGGATTCGACGGCCCATCGGGGAAGCGACATCTGAACTCCCCGCCGTCGTCGCCGGGAACATGCGAGTCGAGGACGAGGGAGCCGCTGAGTCCGCATGCGACGGTGCTCGTGAACGTCTCGTCGCCGGGATCTTCGATCGAGTACTCGTAGGACTCCGTGTTTCCCTCGTCGACCGAGATCACCCCGGTCAGACTCACGATGGGAGCGACGTTAGTCACCGTCACTTCCACTGCGACCGTGGCGGACTCCGCTCCGTCGGAGTCGGTCGTGCGCATCCTCACCGTGCCGGTGGCGGGCCCATCCGGGAACCTGCACCTGATGTTGCCACCAGGTGGAAAGAAGCCGTTCCCCTGTTGGTGGCTCTCCGAGACAAGCTCACCTGCAGGACCACATGCGGGGAACCCATCGGTCGGCTCGAAGGTATCGACGCCGGGCTCGATGACCTGGTACTCGAAAAGGAGCTGCCCACCTTCAGGCGTAGAGCGTGGCGAGGTGACCATGGAAACGGTTGCGGCGACGTTGTCGATCTCGACCTCGGTGCTCGCGGACCCGGAGCTATGGCCGTCGTTGATCCTCACCGAGATCGTCGAGCCGTTGGGGCCATCCGGGAACACGCACTCGAAGCTGCCTTCCGTACCGCCCATCCCCGGCCGCGTGACCGAAAGCGGCCGGACGTCCCCGTGGTCACCGCACGACGGATTCGCTGAGAGATCATCGAAACGTCCCGGGTCGAACACGTCGTATTCGTAGAGAACGCGGTCGTTACGCGACTCGTCCACTTGCGAGGGGGCCAAGGTGAACGACACGACCGGGGCAACGTTGACGGTGTGGACCATTGCGGTCGCGAGGTTCGACGCCCCACTGTCGGAATCGACGACCTGCACACGCACTGGATTGTCCGTTGGCCCACCGCGAGCATGGCATGTGAAGCTTCCTCCGGTCGCGGTGAGCGTCTGCAGCGCCCCCAACTGTTCACACTGGGGAAACCCGGATTTCAGCGCAAAGGTGTCAAGCCCCGGATCGGTCACCGAAAACGTCATGGTGTAGGTCTCGCCCTCGCTCACCGTGGTCGGCCCTTGGAGCACGACGGTCGACGCGACGTTGGCGATGCTCACTTCGATCGTGTCGGTTGCGCTCAGCTCGTCGTCATCTACCTCGACTCCGACCTCGGTGTCGTCGGGCCCGTCGGGGAAGTTGCACTCGAACGATCCTTCGGTCGAGCTCGCGGTCACGGTCTGGATGTGAGAGTCCTCCACCAGCTCCCCCGCGACTCCACACGAGACGCTAAAGTCGAGGGGGTCCCCATCGGGATCGCTCGCTGTGTAGGTGTAGATCCTCGTCTGGCCTTCGTCGGCCTCATCGGGACCATCGAGATCGATGGTGGGGCGCCGGGTCAGAGCGACCGTAGTCGGATCGGTTGCCCCATTGTTCGCCTTGTTGCTCTCTCCGCCGCCTCCTACGCTTGCCACGTTCGTGACGCTGCTGGGCGCGTTGAGCGCGACGTCTACCGTCAACGTGATCGGCGGATAGGACTCACCGGCGTTCAAGCTGCCACTGCGAGTGCACTTCAGCGAGCTCAACGTGCACGCCCATCCGGTCCCCGAGATCGAGCGCGCGGTGAGACCGGCGGGGAGCACATCGGTGACCGTCACCTCACTTCCGTCCGTCTGGCCACCCCCGGAGTTCGTGACGGTGATCGTGTAGGCGGCGCCTGCCTGCCCCGGTTGGAATGGATCGCTGTGGGTCTTCGTGATCGTGAGATCGGGTACGTCCTGTCCCCAACACTCGATCTGTCCAGTGGTCCGCCGCCCGCAGGTGTGCCACTCGCCCGCACTCAATTCGCTGAAAGCGCCGGTGGGAGGACTCGACTGACCGTAGCGGTTGTCCCCCCAGCATCTAGCAACGCCGCTAGGGCGGAGCGCGCAGGTGTGAGAGCCCCCGGCTCTGACCTGCACGAACTCTCCGAGGTGAGTACCGAATGTGTCGAACACCTGGCCGAAGCCGTTGAAACCCCAGCAGTCGACGAGGCCGTTCACGAGCAGCCCGCACGTGTGAAGGTCGCCAACGCTCACCTGGATGAACGGCCCTGCACGGTCCTGGGTTTCACCAAAGAGGTTGCGTCCCCAACAGTCGATGTCGCCGTTCGCGGCAAGCGCGCAGGCATGAGCCTGAGCTGTGCTTACCTGGATGTAGACCCCGTGCTGGTCCTCTGCCCGACCGAAAGCGTTGTCGCCCCAACAATCGACGTTGGCGTCGGCGCGCAGTCCACAGCTGAAGAAGCCACCACGGGGAGCGCTGACCGATAGGAACGGACCGGTCTGGTCGTCGGCCTGGCCCTCGCTGTTGTACCCCCAGCACTCGACTTCCCCGTTGACGCGTACCGCACAGCTATGGACTCCCCCCGCACTCACTTGGGTGAATGGACCGGTCTGATCTTGCGCCTGACCCAACGAGTTGAGCCCCCAGCAGTCCGCAGAGCCGTTGTTCCGCAGCGCGCAGCTATAGGAGTTGCCTGCGTCCACGCTCGCGAAGGATCCAGTTCCATCGGCCGGACGGCCGGTGGTCAGTAATCCCCAACATTCGACGGCCCCAGTGGTCAGCAGCCCGCAGTTGTGATGGCGCCCCGAAGTCACCTGCACGAAAGGCCCGGCGCGGTCATGGGTCCATGCGCCATTGTCGATTCCCCAACAGTCGACCGCACCATTAGCACGTAGTCCGCAGGCATGCTCTTGGCCCGCGCTTACTTGGAGGAAGGGCCCGACCTGATCGGGCTGGGGCCAGTACACGCTGGTTCGGCCCCAGCAGTCGATATTCCCAGTGGCACGGAGACCACAACCGAAGAGGTGGCCCTTTGCTACTTGGGTGATCGCTCCCGGGATCGGGTTATTGACCCCGAACGAGTAGTCGAAATTCTCATAGATGTGCTCACCCCAGCAATAGACCTCGCCGAACGCATCCACACCGCAGGTCTCGGTATCTCCCGAGGAGACCTGGACCCAGTGCGGGCCCGACTGGTCCTCTGCCTGGCCCATATAGCCGAATCCACCCACGGCAGCAGAAGGCAAGATCGGCCTACCCCAGCAGTCGATGTCGCCACCGGGTCGAACGCCGCACGTGTGAGAGTCGCCCGCGCTCAGCTGGACGAAGGTGGAACGGCTCGCGGGGGCCTGGCCCCACGTGTTTTCCCCCCAGCATTGCGCTTCGCCCGCGACGGTAAGAGCGCACGTGTGTCGGCCCCCCGCGCTCACCTGGATGAACTCGCCGGTCCTGTCGGCCGCTTGCCCGTGTTCGTTGATGCCCCAGCAATCGACGTTCCCCGCGGGTGTGATCAGACAGGTGTGCAATTCCCCCGCGTCCAGTGAGGCCGAGACCGCACCTTCGACGGCGCCACTGGTGGGAGCCGCCTCACTTGCCCTGCCCGCCTTGGCATGCGCGGTACCCGAGCCAGACAGCAAAAGGATGCCGACACCGAGCGCGACGAGTGCGCCTATCCGGAGTGCGGGTACAGCTCGTGGCTCAGCCACCCGACCGCCCACCTCGCTCCTTCCAGGAATATGCAAAGACGCCTCAGTGAACCACCAGGTTTTGCCATGCCCCATACGCAGAAATGCCTAGGGGGGAAGGAGGGTGAGTGTGTCGTGGCGCAAGACGCGAGCCACGACACCCTCGATCTTTAGGCTCGGTCGAAGCTCCTTGTCTTTGACTTCCCTCTCAGGCAGGTGGCCTCGATCCGGTCGGTATCGACGAACACCTTTCTATTGGTCCTGGCATAGAAGCTGCCGGTCCTCGGCGCGACGACCCCATCCATAGACCAGGTGCCGTCCGAGCTGCTGCGAACCTTGCCGAGCATTTCGTTGGGTCCCACCACTTTCATGAACAGCTTCACCCAACGATTGGCGAAGCAGCCCGCGCGCTTCGAAATCACCCGGCCGTGGAACGGGTCGTTCGTGTCCTTGGAGAGCGTTACCCGCGGCTTGTGCGTGCTCGTCCCCAACACCTGGGTACATCCGGGCAGGCTCGGGTTCTCGGCGCATTCCGCCGCGCTCGGCGGGATCGTCTCGGTGGGTGTCGGCTCCGGGCTCGGGAGCTGTGGCCCCGGATCCGCAGGCGGTGGCGGGGGTGGAGGTGGCGGTGGTGGTGGCGGAGGTGGCGGGGGGGGTGGCGGTCCGAAACCCCCCGGCACGAACGGCGGATTGAACACGGGATCGCAAACGTCGCCCAAGCCATCTCCGTCGGAGTCGATCTGCGTTGGGTTGGGGAGGCCCGGACAGTTGTCCACGGGGACGGCGACGCCATCCCCGTCCGGATCGTTACAGCCGCTGTCGGCCGCGTCGGTGTTGCCATCCCCATCGTTGTCGAGGATGTCCAGGCAGTCATCCAAGCCTAGGAAGCCGTTGCCGTTACCCGGGGACCCTTCGGTGTCGCAGGCATCCCCGACTCCGTCGCCATCGGCGTCGGCCTGTCCCGTGTTGGCCGCGTTGGGACAGTTATCCGAACCGTCGGGGACCGTGTCTGTGTCGGTGTCGCAGGCCGCGACCGTGTTCGATGGGTTACAGGGATCGGCGTCGTCGGGATCGGTGACGTTGGGGTCGCCGTCGCCGTCGAGGTCACCGTTGGGGCCGTCGTTGTCGTCGGCATCACATTCGTCGCCGAGCCCGTCGCCGTCGGCGTCGGCCTGGCTCGAGTTGGAGTCGGTGGGACAGTTGTCTACTCCGTCGAGCACCCCGTCGCCGTCGTCGTCGTCACAATCGGTGTCGGTGCCGTCGGTGTCTCCGTCGGCGTCGTTGTCGACCGCGTCGGTGCAGTCGTCTGCTCCCGCGGTGCCGTTGGTGTTGCCCGGACCCCCTTCGGTGTCACACGCATCCCCGAACCCGTCGCCGTCGGCATTGGCCTGACCGGTGTTGGAGGTGTTGGGGCAGTTGTCCGAGCCGTCCGGGACCGTGTCTGTGTCGGAGTCGCAGGCCGCGACCGTGTTCGATGGGTTACAGGGGTCGGAGTCGTCGGGGTCGGTGACGTTGGGATCGCCGTCGCCGTCGAGGTCACCGTTGGGGCCGTCGTTGTCGTCGGGATCACATTCGTCGCCGAGCCCGTCGCCGTCGGCGTCGGCCTGCCCCGAGTTGGAGTCGGTGGGGCAGTTGTCGACCCCGTCGAGCACGCCGTCACTGTCGTCGTCGTCACAATCGGTGTCGGTGCCGTCGGTGTCTCCGTCGGCGTCGTTGTCGACCGTGTCGGTGCAGTCGTCTGCTCCCGCGGTGCCGTTGGTGTTGCCCGGACCCCCTTCGGTGTCACAGTCATCTCCGAACCCGTCGCCGTCGGCATCGGCCTGACCGGTGTTGGAGGCGTTGGGGCAGTTGTCCGAGCCGTCGGGGACCGTGTCTCCGTCGGTATCGCAGGCCGCGACCGTGTTCGATGGGTTACAGGGGTCGGCGTCGTCGGGGTCGGACACATTGGGCTCGCCGTCGGAGTCGAGGTCCCCGTTGGGACCGTCGTTGTCGTCGGCATCACATTCGTCGCCGAGCCCGTCGCCGTCGGCATCGGCCTGCCCCGAATTGGAGTCGGTGGGGCAGTTGTCGACCCCGTCGAGCACCCCGTCGCCGTCGTCGTCGTCGCAGCCATTGTCGGCCGCGTCCGTATCACCATCGCCGTCGTTGTCGGCACTATCGGTGCAGTTATCGGCACCGCCGACGCCGTTGAGGGTCCCAGGGGGTCCCTCGCTGTCGGTCGCGTTCGGAATCCCGTCACCATCCGCATCCGCGGGGGTGCCTTCGCAGTTCGTAACCAAATTGGATCCACCGTCGGCATCGCAGATGTCGTAGTCCGGGCCCCCATCGAACGGATTGTCGTTCCCGCTACCGCCGATGAGGATGTCGTTCCCGGCGCCGGCCGAGACCTTGTTGCCGCCGGCACCGACATCGATGTCGTCGTTGCCGGCACCGCCTGTTACGTCGTCGTTGCCGTTGAGACCGACATATGTGTTGGTTCCGTCACCGGTGACAACCGTGTTCCCTCCGGCTCCCGCTTCGATGTCGTCGTTGCCGGTCCCGGTCGTGATGTTGTCGTTGCCACTGCCTCCGTCGACGACGTTGGTGCCATCACCGGCTTTGATCGTGTTGCCCCCGGCTCCGGCATTGATGACGTCGTTACCGCCAAGGGTGTCGATGTTGTCGTTGCCGCTGCCCGAATCGATCTCGTTATCGCCGGCTCCGGCGTCGATGATGTTGCTACCTGCTCCGGCATCGATGTCGTCCTTGGCGGCTCCGGTGGTGATCGTGTCGTTGCCCGATCCACCGGTGATGACGTTCAACCCCTCCCCGGCGTCGGTCGTGTTGGAGTCGTCGCCCGCATCGATCACGTCCGGGCCACCCAGGGTGAAGATCTGATCGCTACCCGCGTCGGCCTCGATGTGATTCGTGCCGGCGTTGGCATCGATCGTGTCCGCTCCACCGCCGGAGAAGATGTTGTCGTCGCCGGTGCCGGTGGTGATCTGGTCGTTGCCGCTTCCGGTGACGATGCAGTCGTGTCCGCCGAGAACTCCGAGCACGGTGTTCGCGCCTGCGAGATCGTTTATGTAGTCGTTCCCAGCTGTGCCTAGGTACGCATCGTTCCCCGCAGTGTTCCCGTCGGTGGGCTCGATCTCGTTATAGGGGGCGTCGTTACATTCCGCGGGCGCGGGGGGGTGGGCAGCAAGAGCCCCCGTCGGCACCATCAGGGTTACAAGTGAAAGGACTCCCAGTACGGCAAGCAGGCGTGTGCGCACGATTTACTCCTCTGTGGCGGGACGACTACTCAGCGTCTCCACTTGCTTCGAGGAAAACAATGGCAATTAGTGAGCAGAGGGCGTTGAATTCCCTCAACGCGAAGACGGATAGGTCTTTATCGGCCCTTTATGACGCGCACGGCGGCGGCCCGATCGACAACGTCCAGCTTCTTGAGCAGTGCTGAGATGTGGCTGCGGATCGTTCCGGCCTCGACGAACAAACGGTCCGCGATCGCGGCGGTCGAAATGCCTTCGGCCATCATCTGAAGCACTTCCCACTCGCGCGGCGTGAGCTCGACGCGCCCGTTGCCCGTGTCGACTGCGCGCCGGCGGCCTTCCCGGATCCGGAACTCGGTGAGCAAGCGACCTGTGAGCGAACGAGGAAGCGTGGCCTCCCCCATCGCCGCAGCGCGCACCGTGCGCGGCAGGGAGTCGGGATCGAGGTCCTTGATCAAGTAGCCGGTCGCGCCGGCGAGCAGCGCATCGATCAGGTTCTCGTCGTCGTCGGCGACGGTGAGCATGACCACGACGGTGTCGGGGACCAAGCGTGTGATCTTGCCCGCGGCCCATATCCCATTGCCCGGCATGTCGATATCAAGGAGGCAGACGTCGGGTTCTTCTCTCTTGGCGGTTTGGATCGCCTCCACGGCGGTCTCGACTTGAGCGACCACCACGAACCCATCGTCCTCGAGGGCGAACGCGACCCCAGCCCGCGTCGGCGCGTGGTCGTCTGCTATTAAGACCGAGATGGCGTGATTGTTACCGAACGTGTGCGGGGCCAGTCGATATTCCCTTCAACGCGCCCGCCCCTGCGGCAACCTAGCATTCGGTGGAGTTAACGGCGGTAGTCACGGAACCCGTTTCTGTTCCCCAGTTCGCGTTCATCCGATTGAGTTCTATTTGCACCACTGCGTAAAAGCATTGTAACGACGTGCAAACGGCGAGACGGCCGCACGCTAACGAGTAGATAACAAATCATGAGCCCATCGGCTGAGCGAATCGGCTTATCGTGCCGGTCGAGCTCGAGAGATGGTGTGCTTGAGAACCATCCATCCGGCAAGAGCCACGACCGCGCCTGCCGCGTTGAGGCCCGCATCACCGAGAGAAGGTCCCCTATTCGTCGCTCCTTGCACGCCTTCGATCACGATGCCAACTGAAGTGAGGCCGGCAACGATGGCCACGCCCGCGCGCGGCCACCTCCCCGCGCCCGTTAGAGGGTTCCACACGGCAGCCCACAACAACGAGAAGGCAACGATCATGTACACGACCGGATGCATCTGGGTGTGGACCGCTCGCATAGCGCTCGGGATCGTTTGGGTCGGGAGCAAAGAAAGCAAGATCCCGGCCGCGCCCACGGTGACGGCCACCATGTACGCGTACTTCTTCGACACACGACTCGGAAAGCGGATCATCGAGTCAGCTTAGAGGTTGAACTGTCTCTTACATAGAGGCATCGAGCGCTCTCGCTACGTCACAGCCTGGTCCGCTTGTCGCGCGCGCGTCAACACGCTGCGCGCGTGCAGGAAAAGATTCACGGAGATTTCTCCCTCGAATGTTTGTTTTCGTGCATAACCCTTCCAAAACGGGTGATAGACCCAATAAGGAACTCGCGGCGCCATCTAGCCAAGGGGGCGGACATGGACTTAAGAGCGAAGCTCGAGAGGACAGCATTCTTCTCGATTGTGATCGCGTTGATCGTTGCGATGATCGTCGCGTTCTACGCAGCCCAGCCGAACCCCGCTCGTCTCGACGAGGACGAAGCGATCACTACCAAGCTGCTATCCGGCGGTGAGGATGACGACGATGGTGACGGTGAAGACTCTGGCAGCAGTGGGGGTCACGGAGGCGGGGGTCACAGTGGCGGCGGCTCTGGCAGCGGCGGTAGCAGCGGCGGCGGCAGCGACTCTGGTGAAGACACAGATGACGATGAGCCCGGCGGCGGCTATGGGACCGTGGACAGCGGCGACAGCGACAGCGGCTCCGGCCACGGTGGTGGCAGCGGTGGCGGTTCTGGCAACAGCGATTCGTAAGAAGTGCCCCTGAAGGAAGAGCAGATGGGCCCCCGATATCGAGGGCCCATTGCTTTGTCCGTAACCGCGCGGGAGGAGCGCGGTTACTTCATCTTGAAACAGAGTGTCTTGAGTCTTGCTTCGTCGACCTTCAGATGAACCTTCCAGGCTCCCTCGCGCTCGCTTGCGGCCGACCCGGGCGACACATCCACACCGCAGCGGTAGGTGCCGGATCCTTTGAAAGCGAAGTCGCAACGGGCCCAGAGGACATTGCCGTTGCCCTTCTTGCGCGGCGCCCTCACGACGATGTGGACATCGCCGGCCTCGGCGTCGTCGATCTGACCCTCGAACCACATCACATCGTCGGAAGTCGTGGAATTGAGAACGGCCTCGGGCTCGGCCGCGATCGCGCGGGGAGCGATAGCGAGTACTACAAGGAAGACAGCGGAGAGGACCATCGCCACCTTGCGAACGGCCCCTTGGTCCCTCAGCGAGGGGCCTCGGTCGTCGAACGAACCAGTCACCTGAGAACCTCCCTTTCGGCAGCCCGGCTGACCCACTGGGTCCCGTGGCTTTGCGCCCCCGCCTCGCGACGGGTTTGCCTTTATCGAGGACGTCCCATGCGTCCTTCCATTGAGTTATCGGCGCTCGGTCAGGTAACTGGAGCCCCCAAGCGGGTGGAATCCGAAACCCCCCAAGCAGATGTGTGCGAGGGTTACCGGGTCATTAATGACTAGTCATGCGAATAAAAAGCTTCTAGAGAGGGCACCAAGTCCCGAAACGCATTGTGACGGGAACGGGGTTTCTGTACCTTTCACGTACCAGCCGAGCGCACGGGGGGATGATCGCTCTGAGTGAGGAGCCCAAGCGAGTCAGGGTCGACGGCCTCGGCCGCGTCGTGATGCCGTCCCGCATCCGCAAGGATCTAAATGTCGAACCGCGCCAGAGCTACGAGATCCTGATCGACGAAGAGAAGCTGGTCCTTCAACGGAGCGAGGACAAGTGCTTGTTCTGCGGAATGACGGCCGAGATCTTCGAGTTCAAGAACCTGATCGTGTGCCGCAACTGTGCATCCGGGGTGGGAGGAGGCACGAGGTTCCGGCCGATTCACCTTGACCAACCCACCACTTTGGACTGACTTCCTGGTAAATCTCACTTTCCAAGGTGGGTCGGCTTGAGCAGCGCACATGCAAATCAGCCCGGCGCGTCAGGCCCTGACCCTATGGGTAGCCTAGGCTGATGTCTGATAGTAGAAACTTGTCTGCTGCTCTGTGCCACGAGTGGATAACAACCTTAGGTGGCTCCGAAATCGTCGCGAAGACGATGGCCGAGACTTTCTCAATCGGGGATATCTACACCTTTACCGCCCGGATGACGTTGGCCCACGATCTCTTCGGCTTCGACCGACATATACACCTCACTCCGTTAGGCCGGACGAGAATTGCACAAAGGAGGTGGCAATGGATGCTCGGTTTGATGCCGTCCCAGTGGCGAGCCTTCGACCTATCGAATTACGACGTCATCCTCACAAGCTCGCACGCATGTGTAAACGCAATCAATAAGAATGAGGGACAGATTCTTGTGTCCTACTGCCACACACCCATGAGGTATGCCTGGGAGTGGAGGACTGAGACTGACCGGTTCCCCATTCCAGTACGATGGATATGGCCTGCGGCGGCAGCCCAACTGCGCCGAGCCGACCTGAGGTGGTCGAAGAAGGTCGATCTCTTCTTGGCCAATTCAAGGAACGTCGCCGATCGCATCTCTAGGTATTACGGGCGCGAGGCCCAAGTGCTACATCCGCCCATCGATACCACCTACTGGTCGGTCGACCCTCGCTCTTCGAGGGAGGACTATTACCTCGTAGCAGGTCGTCTTGTCCCCTACAAGAGGCCAGAGGTTGCGGTCAAGGCAGCAAACATCGCTCGTTTGCCGCTGGTCGTTGCTGGATCAGGTCCGCAATTGGACAGGTTGCGGCGCATCGCAGGGCCTACTGTTCGCTTTGTAGTGCAGCCGACGCGTGCTCAGCTACGCGAACTCTATCGGCGAGCGCGCGCGTATGTCTTTCCTGGGATTGAGGACTTCGGCATGACAATGGTGGAAGCGCAGGCGTGCGGTACCCCGGTCATTGCCTATGGAGAAGGAGGAGCAAAGGAGGCCGTCTACGACGGAGTGACCGGTCAGCTCTACTCAGGCCCGAATCCAGAACATCTTGCTGACGTTATGGGCTCCTTTGACGAGAGCTCCTTCAACCCGAAGCAACTAAGAGCTTGGGCCGAGCGGTTCAAGACATCGGCTTTCCAGGCAGGCCTGCGCGAGGCCTGCGCGAGCCTATTCGACGGTGCCGGCATAGGTGGGGGGACGAACCTCTCTTAACTGCCACGAGTCACCAGTGACGTGTCTGAAGGGAAACATCATCAACCAAACGGTGAGCACAATAAACGTCGGATTGCTCAGGTGTTCCTCGAAGAGGAATAACAGGCCGACTTGGACCGCGAACCATGCTTCGGTCGCACGTCGACCTGTTAGGCGCCCAATTCGCAAAATGAACGCGACAATCGCGAAGAGCGCGATCGGAATGCCTGCCAGAAGGGCAATCTGTAGATAAGCGTTGTGGGTTACACCGAGCACAGTTGAGCGGCCTAGCTGCTCACTGTAGGAGGAACCGAGACCGCCGGGATTATCGAGAACCAAGTGCCAAGAGCTCTGGGTGGTCTCTACGCGGATCGCGGCGTTCGCCTCCACCTCCGCGCGATCTGCCCATCGAAGGGAGTCTGCCGGAGGTCCCAAGAGGAGTACGACCACAATGACCGAACTGGTCACCGTGAGCGTCCGTAAGATCCGCGTTGGTGCCGAGAGCAGGAGAGATAGCGAGATAACTGCAATCGACACCACAGCTGCTGAACGAGTCAGAGTCAATGCGGTAGCAGCGAACACCACACAGAAGGCGAAGAGGAGCCAGCACGATCCCACGCGCCCTCGGCGCATCAAGGCGATCGTTGCGGGGACTACGAGACTACACACTGCAGCCGCTCCATTTGGGTGCCCGTGCATACCTGCCGAGCGATATTCGCCTTTGAAGTAGCTCGCCGAGGTATCGCTCGATGCAAGACCCAGCTTTTGAAGCAAGGCGCCGAAGCCAAGCTGGTCTAGAAGCAGTATCGGTAGGTTAGCTACTGCGCCCCAGAACACTCCAAACAGGAACGCATCTACGCTATCGTCGTCCGAAAGAAGGAGATGGAGTAGATAAACAAGGCCAATTGCCAAGACCCATCGGAGTGCCTGTATCGATCCAGCGACGCCGCCCAGACTCCAATCCGAGAAGAACCAAGGCAGGATGAGGATCAGCAATAGGCTGCCTCTCGCTACCACTCCAAGATGCAACCGGCGTTGCAACACTAATAGCGTCGGAATGAGGAACCAGGCGAACGCACCCAGGAGGTCGAGAACTCGCAATCGCTCCTCGCCAACAGGCAACAGATAGATATTGAAGGGTATGAGGAACCCAATTGCCATTGCACAACGGGACTTCAAGCGACTGCGGTCTACGCCAACCGGCTGCAGCGGACTCCCCGTCACAGGCCTATCGCGCAACATCACCGCCCTATCGACGCTAGTCATCGTGAGGCATGTTCGAGTTCCTTGTAAGCATCAAGAACATCCGAAGCGAGGTTCTCCGTACTGTACGTGGCGCTCACTATTCGTTTGGCTTCCGTTCCGATTCGATTCCTCAGTGACGCATCCTCCAATAACCGTTGCAGCCCCTTGGCAAGCTCAGTCGGGTTCGCTTGAGGGACCTGCACGGCGGGGACGCCGGCATCCACTATGTCTCGATTACCGGGCGCATCGGTCAACACAAGCGCCAGGCCCGCACTAGCAGCCTCAAGAACGGCCATTGGTAACCCTTCCCAGAGTGCAGTGCTCACAAATATGTCTGAGGCACTCATGTAAACGGAGGTGTCGGTAGCCCATCCCGCAAATATCGTATGTCCCTCCACCTCCTTCCCTCGCAATGTGGCCCTAACCCTGGGGAGCAACTCGCCATCACCTACCAGCAGGTATCTGAAGCCGGTCGATATCGGCAGCGAAGGCAGGCTCGCGGCGAACGTCATCGGATCCTTCTGTGGCGAAAAACGAGCGAGCCACAAAACCACAACCTCGTCCTCGCCTAAACCCAAGATATCTCTCGCCACATCTCTACCGATCAAAGCTGGCGCCTCGAACGCCGGGCGGATTACACGCACTCGATCGTCATGGGCCAATCTTCTGTCGATGATCGTTTGGCGATCGCTCTCACTTATCGCCAGGACGAGATCCATCCGTCGAAGCACCCGACGATTCAACCAAGTTATGACGTGGCCTTTGAAGCCGATGTTCCGCCGTAGTGAATGAAGGCCGTGGATGGTTACCGCACGCCTCACTCCTCTGCGCCTCCCCGCGATGCACGCTGCTGCAGCGGCTCTTACGCCGTGCGCGTGGAGAATCGACGGCTGAAATTCCCGCATCTTCCGACTAATCAATGCCCGCGCCTGAATCCAACCCAGCGGATTACTCGACACGAGACTAGGTGACAAGCCCAGGGGCTCTACCTGCGCGTTCAGAGTTTGGCACAGTAGTTGGACATGACCCGGGCCTCCCCCAGGTTCGTCCAAGAACAGATGAACAACTCTCATTGTGTTCGGAATCCTTAAGACCTCGACGCTGATCTTCCAACATAGTATGCAGAGCGTGAGGGGTTGTAGGAGGCGTTGAAGATTCTGTTCGTTGCCAGTCTTTACTACCCGCGCTTATTGGGCGGTGCGGAGAGAGTTGTAAAGATCCTGGCCGAAGCCATGCTCGGCCTTGGTCACCTGCCGGTCATCGCCACGCTTGCGCCCACACATGAAGAAGGCGTTCGGTGGGTCAACGGGGTCAAGGTTCACTACGTTGGGCTCAAGAACGTTTACTGGCCATACGACGCGTCGCGCCCTGCCTTTCGGAAACCGCTCTGGCATCTCATCGACATGCATAACCCGGTTATGGGTGCGCGTCTCCGTCGCGTACTGGAAACCGAAGGTGATTTCGACGTCGTCCATACGCACCACATCGCGGGATTTTCAGTGGCGGCTTGGAACGCGGCACACACTGCTGGGATTCCCATAATCCACACTCTTCACGACTATTACATGTTGTGCATCAAAGGAACCATGTTTAAGAAGGGCAGACCCTGTTCTGAGCCATGTGCCGAATGCAAGTTCGCATCCATCCCCAAAAGAAGGTCGGCTCGGCACATTACCGGTGTGACCGGAGTAAGTGACTTTGTCCTACAGCAGCATCGCGACCAGGGACTATTCTCCAACACGCTCACCGACGTCATTTACAACCCCATCTCCGATCCGAAGCCTCACGATGGGAAACCGGCCACCAGCACCCTTCGGGAGAAGGTTCGATTTGGCTATCTGGGTCGACTACACCCCACGAAAGGGATCGAGACGTTTCTCGAGGCCCTTGCGGAAACGCCGAACGAAGGAATTGAAGCTCTGATAGCAGGTGAAGGTGACACGGAGTACGAGAAGAGTTTGCAACAACTAGCTGGACCATCAGTCCGCTTCTTGGGAACCGTGGACGGCGAGCGCTTCTTGAAGGACATCGACGTACTTGTCGTGCCCTCGTTGTGGTACGAGAACTCTCCTATGGTTATCTATGAGGCCTACGCGGCTGGAGTACCGGTAATCGGGTCAGATCGCGGCGGCATCCCCGAACTAGTGAGGGAGGGTGAGACGGGATTCACCTTCCGTGCCGGTGATCAGAGAGGGTTAGCCGACATCATGTTGAGGTTGAGTCGTCAGAGCGATCTGCTCAGAGAGCTTTCCGATGCATGTCGGATCCACGCGCAGTCATTCTCGTTGCAGAACGTGTGTCCGCGGTACCTCGACCTCTACGGCAGGGCTATCCGAGCGCGCCGCCACGGCAACGGATCGATAGGCGGCCAATGGACTCGCACCCACGACCTTGAGGCACTAAGAGCCGTGGACCCCGTAGCGGTCGTTGTGACGGGAACGATGCAGGCGAGTGGCTTCTCAACCCGGATCTCTTCGATGCTGCAGGCCTACACCGCCAAGGACCTGACGGTGGATCTCTATCACCTGCGCTTTCCGGGTGAGGAGGAGCCTTACACCGAAGTGCTGGACACCGTCTCGAGATACATCCCGCTTGACATGCCCCGTATCAAGAAGGCTGATCATCTGCGATGGTTGCCGCCGGTGATGGCTTCGTCGCTCAAGGCCGCTCGGAAGAAACTCAGTCCAACCCGGGACTACTCACTGGTGCAGGTCGAGATGACGAACGTGTGGAAGGCCTCTAAGGTGATACGGGGATCACATCGTCTCATCGTCTTCCATGACGACGATTGGATGAAGTTCAAACGGTTCGCAGCCTCGGCCAGCGATCCGGCGCACTGGGTTTCCGCTCACCTCACAGCATTGAGATACAAGCTGCAGCAGCGCACCGCCATGCGCGAGGCGGATATGTGCTGGTTCGTCTCACAAGACGAGTTGGAGCGCATGAGTGGTAGCGCTTCTGGCACAAGTTGTCATCTCATCCCCAACGGAGTCGATAGCAGGCTGTTCGAGATAGAGCCGTTGACCGCAAGCGCCTCGCCGGTTGCCACGTTTGTTGGACCACCCGTCTATGAAGCAAACGCTCGTTCGATCAAATGGTTCCTTGCTTCAATCTGGCCTCGTATTCACTCTCTAGTGCCCGATGCTCGCTTGAGACTAGTAGGGCCAGGGTGGGCCGAGTGGCTGGGCACCGGACGCGACGGAATCGAGACGCCGGGATTCGTCACGGACCTAAACAAAGAGCTGGCGACCGCCGGCGTCATCGTTGCGCCCCTCCTGGCTGGAGGTGGCACCAAGATAAAAGTGCTAGAGGGCATGGCTGCTGCCCGCCCGATTGTCTGCACTCCGATAGCCGCGGAAGGCTTGCCGAACACAGTAGGAACCACCATCACCTCTGACGCAGAAACATTCGCCCGATGTGTCAAGGATTGGTTTGCCAACGGGGATCGCGCCCGATCGGGAGGTCTCGAGAACCGTAAGGCGGTTCTGCCCTTCCGGTGGGAGGCGGTGTGGGATGAAGCCACTTCGATACTGAACAAGCTTATTGGTCCCTAATAATCGTCACGTGCTCGAGACTTTTCCCTCGCCGGCCGGAGACCCACTCCGGAAGAGTTGCCATAAACTCCGGATATAGGCGCGCTGGAATAACGCCAACAGCGACAGGTAGAAAACGCCTCCAAACCCACCCACCAGCAACAAGACGAACCACGGGCTCTGCATGACGGGATCAACCAGCTCGCGCACGATCACCATCCCGGCACCAACTGTCAGCGTAAGAAGAATCGGCATTCGAAGCGTTCTAACGTACTCGGTCAGTGACAGCCCGATCAGCCAACGAAGCACTAGAACCCAGCTTCCAGTGGCCACGAATGTGACAGCAAGATACGTCCACGCGATAGCGATAGGACCATCGCTCGCGACCGTCAGGAGGGCCCCGGTCATGATTACGAGTAGAAGAGCATTCCCCTTGAAGCCGATATCGGGGCGGTCCTTTGCAAGCAGGAGAGAACCAACAGGATTGGTTATGGACTTGAGCATCCCCACCCCACAGAGGATCTGCAGCAGGGGGATGGTGGTCTCCCATTGCTCTCCCAGCACCAAGAGCACGAACTCGGGCGCGAGAACGGCAAGCGCAACCAGAAGGGGAAACGTTACGAGTGCTAGAAGGCGGATGACATGGAGGTAGCCACGCTCAAGTGAGAGATTATCGTCTTGCTTGAGTGCAAAAACTGGGAAGGCAACGCGGCTAAGGATCGGGTTTATGTAGACGAGCGGCTTGATTACCATCTGATAGGCAACCGAGTAGCTTCCAAGAGCGGCGGCGCCAAGCGCTCTACCGATGATCATGTAGTCAACATTGGCGGCGGCGTAGTTGATGCTCCGCTCGCCCATTTGGTATAGGCCGAAGTCAACAAAGCGCCGGAGTTCTGTCCACTTGAGGCGTAGCCGAGGTTGCCAACGGCGGCGGCCCATGATGAACAGAATCGCGCTAGACATGATTGTGCTTGCCAGCATGCCCCACACTAGGGAGAGAACCCCACCCCCCAGGTAGGCGGACATCACTGCAACGACAGTGCCGGTCAGGGCGGCGGTTGTATGAATTAGTGCCAGCAGGCGGAATTCGAGAGCTCGGTCGTAGAGGGAGTTAAAGAGTTGTCCGATTGGTGCGATGAGGAATATGGCAGCTCCCCATCTAAGCACTGCTGCGAGCCTTGGCTCGTTGTAAAAGGCCACCACCGAAGGCGTTAGGAGAAGCATCAATCCGAAGACCGCGGCACCCGCTAGTAGGCTTGCGCAGTACAGAGTAGACAGCTCCTCGGAAGTCGACTTCCGGGCGATTACAGCATTCGTGAGTCCGGCATCCGCGAAGGCCTGGCCAAGGGCAATGACTACAGTGGCAGCAGCCATCAGCCCGAAGTCGGCAGGACTCGATACGCGAGCAATCAGCACGGTTTGAAAGAACGTCAGCGCCGCGATCGCCGCTCCGGCCAGAGACGTCCATTTGATGCCAGAAGCAGCCGACCTAGCTAGGGGAGAAGAAGCGATCAGGTCGTTGCTCAGTCGGCAGCCCTCCCTACTTACCCAGGAGGATCTCGGATCCCGCCTCGCGGAGGGCAAGGAGGCAACTTGCGGCACGCAGCCGCAGATCGCGACCGTGAGGTGTCTGGACAGGGTAGTCGTCTGCTAAACCCGGCAGATCGATGCCAATATCCGCCAGGGGCTTCGTGAGGACTTCCAGAGCCTTAATAGATAAGTCCTGAAACGCCTCCGCGTAGATCGACACGTCCGTAAACGTCATCGCCCGTGTTGGAATGCGCATACGTCTTTGTATTCTGCGACGCAGTCGGAGGGCCCTTCCTGCTTCTCTATTAACCGGAAGACCGGTCTTCGCCCACGGAATACTGGTGACCGAAGGCCACCGCTTCGCAATGACTTTTCGGTAGGCAATTGACTCGCGCTGCCACTGCTCATCCATTCCATAGCAGACTCCAATAAGGTCGTTGTTCAGGAAAGGGGCAATGAAGTCGTACCGGTCGAGCACTGCTATCGAGCCCCACACATTGAAGCGCCCAGGACGATCACAGAGCACAGCAAGATCTGCTCTTCTTGGAGTGCTTCCAGCCCTCGCGAAGGACTCGGTCAATTGTTCCTGCAGCCGCTCGGACCAGAAGGGAAGACCCGGAAGCCGTTCTTGTAGTGCGGGCAGTGGTCGCCCACCGAGCAACCAGTCAAGGCGGGCCTTGCGAAGCTCAGTCATGTTCTGGCCAGGGGCAAGAAGAAAGCTACCGCCACAAAAAGCATCGCCGTAAATGCCGTTCACCGCTAAGTCATATTCGCGTGGCGGTTCCCATTGTGATCCGTACACGTGCGCGTGCTCCAACGAGAGTTGGCCCGAGGTGGCGCGAACGAACGCAGCGGCATTCTTCCGAAGATCGGTCTTGTCTCTGATGGAGACCGTGTGGTCAACACCCAGAGTTGTGGCCACTCTCCGAGCAATTGACTCCTCCACCGTTCCAGGCCGCATAGCGAATGTCCATGCATGGACTCGGAAGCCATGCTCCAGTGCCAAGCACAGCAACACGCGAGAGTCCAGCCCTCCCGACAGGGGCATCAGTAGGTGCTTCACATCGGAATACGGGAGATACAACTCCGAGAGAGCGATCTCAAGCGCGGAGATAGCGTCATCCAAGGTGGGCCCAACGCGCGCACTCTCAGGATAGAAAAACAAACTTCTTTCCACTTCGCCATTAGCTTTTAGAGTGAGTCGTGAGTGTGCCTGCGAACTAAATACATCTCGGAAGATCGTTCGGTCCGCTACGTGCTGTCCCAGCAAGAGGAAGTCCGCAACGCCGACCGCGTCGATGTCGGTCTTCGGCGAGACTAGTGGCCATATCTCCTCAGAAAGCTTCGTCTCCGTATCGGAGTGAGTCCAGAACAGCGGCCTGCTGCCGTAGGGATCGGTTCGCACTATTAGCCGATCGGGGCGCTTCCCAATTAGAGTCCAGCCGCCACCGAGAATGGCCTCGCCATCAATCGCTCTCCAGCCCAAGCTTCTTAGCGTCTCTTTATCGACTGTGCTCAGCGGACGGTGATCGGTTGTCGCCGGGAAGCCGAGCGCTAGTAAGTCGTCGTCGATCCACATCGAACGCTGGCGCATGGAACCATAGATCGCGGTAGTGGAGTCATCCTCAGCCTGTTGCCGGCGAGCTACAAAGCTACTCAAGTCTTGGCCAACCTCTTCGGTCTAGGGGGGATGCTCTCCGATCCACTTACTCTGCATTGAACCAGCGAGCGGACATGTCGAGGCCTTGGCCAATCGCGACGCTGTGGGCTCCCCGAAGGAGGATCTCCACCCTCCCCGGGTTAATGCACAATAAAGGCCGCTAGCGCGCCTGGCCCCGCCCAACCTCAGCGTAGTCTAATCTCGAAGGTCATATCTGACTTTCTCCTTGCAAGCCTTCATGCTCATCCTCATGCAGGCTTCACGCCCTGGCACTAAACAGGCCAACCGAGAACTAGGAGCCACTTGACTCAGCTTCAGGCACTCTTCGGCTACCTGAATGCATGGGGGTTAGAGGACGCGATGAAACTTGGTTGAAAACACCGACGCCAACAGCCTTTCCAGGACACCCGGCAGGCGGCCATCGCTCGTAAGCGTCATTATGCCGGCCTTCAATAGTGCAGGAACGATCGAACATCAGCTCTTGGCGCTCAACGAGCAGACATACTCGGGCTCATGGGAACTGATCATCGCGGACAACGGGTCGAAGGATGAAACAGTCGCTACCGCGAGGCAGTGGGAGGAGCGGTTCGCTGGGCAGCTCCGAATAGTCCGTGCCAATGACGCCCAAGGTAGTTATCACGCACGAAACGTAGGGGCGCGGAATGCCCGTGGCGATCTCCTCGTTTTCTGTGACAGTGATGACATCGCCGACCCAGGGTGGCTGGAGATGTTGGTGGAAGCTGCCGAAGGCTGCGAGTTGGTAGGAGGTGCTTTGGATGCCATTGACTCCGGACGTCGACCAAAGATCGAGAGCGCCCTTCAACCACGTTTATGGACGATTTTAGACTTCTTGCCATTCTCAGGAGCGGGCAATCTTGCGGTCTGGGCGGAGGTATTCGAAAGTCTCGAAGGGTTCAATGAATTTCTGAAGAACGGTGGGGATGCTGATTTTTGCTGGAGAGCGCAACTATCCGGATATACCCTCGGTTTCGCGTCGAGCGCAACTATACGTTACAGATACCGTAGCAATCTCTCTGGCCTCGCACGGCAGTTCTATCGGTACGGTCGCGTTCATCCATATCTGTTTAGAACGTTTCGGAGTCATGGTGTGAAGCGACGCAGCGCAAAGGTGATCCTTCGCGATTGGCTCGATGCTGTGCGTGGCGTACTTCGGATGCCGTGGTCGAACCGAGAATCAAGAGGCGCAGCCGTCATCCATATCGCCACGCTCGCGGGGCGAATCCGGGGGTGCATCGAACACCGAACGCTTTACCTGTAGGGGATGCTCGCTCCTATTCCTTGTAGGCGAGCGCGCTCAAAGCTGTGATCATTCCGTCGTGCTCAAAGTTTGGTGGAGGAGAATCTCGAGCGTCGAGGTAGCGGACCAGCGGTGAAGCGACAGCCGGAAGGATCCGGCGAGCCATTCGCCCTCTGGGCTTCCTTTTTGCCCATAAGGCAAGCATCTGGGCAAACGATCGATCCCACCCGCCGAGCGCGGAAACGTACGGGTTTGAGAACCCCGCCTCGAGGAGGTGACGTTCGAGTGAGAAGGGGGTGTATCTGTACTCGTCCCACGGAACGTCGTGAAGTGGCCATAGAAAAGGAACTGTCAGGAATAGGAACCCTCTAGGCTTAATGACCCGGTTGGCCTCTCTGAGAACCGTCTTAGGTTCGGGGCAATGCTCGAGGACCTCGATGGCGATAGCACAATCGATGCTGTCGTCAAGGACAGGAACTCGCTCTCCATCCCAGAACAGGTCTGGAGTGAATGGATAGTTGGGGTGCTGAATATCGAGGCCGATATATTCGTCGAGTCCTGCTGCTTTGCTCAGGATCAGATCTCGATACGGCATCCGACCGCAACCGATGTCGAGCAACTTCCCGGTAAAGAGTGGAATCCGTTTCTCCAGCTCAAGCAGAATGCTCTTACGCGGGACGAAAACGTCCAGCGTCGCAGGGCTACAACGGGGATTCAGAAAAGTATCGGGGGCACGATTCGGACGTCTGGTCAATGCCTGTCGAAGGTCCATCATCGATCCAGGCGTTCCTTGGCTGAAAGGCTCCGTCGGTTTCCATCCCCTCGCAGGTGCCGGAATAGAACACCCGACCAAAACGCTACGTCGACGAGATGGTGAACCCTGTTGCCACTCGCGTTCCCGTAGATCCCTCTCCCAACGATTGTCCGAAGAATGTTGATAGCCACACGACGCGCGGCGAGAAGCGCGCCCGGGGGTGGCCGGCGATCAGGATCGTTCAGCCGCCTATAAGTAACTAGGCTTGAGCCATCCCAAAATGCCTTTCGTACTAGGTAGCTCAGACGCGCCCGATCCGGGGCGATACAGTGAAAGACGAGCGCTCGAGGCTCGTATACGAGGGTGCCATTTGGCCGGAGCCGATCGACAAGGTCCAGTTCTTCAAAGGAAGCCAACCCCTTCCCGACGCGACCCAAGTTGGCGTTGAAACCTCGCGAAGACCTCAGACTGCTAGTCAGAAACGCCATATTCATTCCAAACGGGTACTCGGAGCTCGTTAAGACTCGCAGCTCCTCGCCGAGGGCTGTCGCCCCATAGTAACCATCCAATGAGGGAGGCAACCAAGAAGGTCTCGCATTCGTCCAGGAAAGGACAGTCTTTCCAGCCATGCCGATTACATGAGCATCGTTGCTGAAGCTTTTCCGAACCCAGTTGAGCCAATCTGGGGAGGCGATGGCATCATCATCGATGAATGCACCAATTCTTCCGCCACATTCATCGATTCCCCGGTTTCGTGCCACAGACAACCCAAGAGTCTCCTCCCGGACACAGCGAAGGTTGGGGAGCAAAAGGTTCATCTCACTGCAGACCTGCCGGGTTCTGTCATCAGACGCGTTGTCCACCACAACGACCTCATACAAAGCCTTGTCCAGGGACTGGTGGCTCAGGCTCTCAAGTACTCGTCTTAGGTCGGCGGGACGATTATGCGTGCAGACAATTGCTGAGATTTCGATCATGTCATAGGACTGAGCGCTGGGGATCGGAAGACTGGCTCGTTACTGATCTGTAAACAATCGCAAGTTCATCATTGAGCTTGTGAAGGTCGAAATGCTGCTCTACTTGTTTCCTCGCTCGGCTACCCATCTCAGCAGCGAAGCGACTGTCTTCGATGAGGAGTTCGAGGGCAGCCACGAGGCCATCCACATCCCGCTCAGGAACCAGTAGTCCCGAGTCTCGGTGTTGAACAAGTTCCGGAATGCCACTATGAAAGGAAGAGACTACCGGCATCCCGGTCGACATCGCCTCCATCAATGAAACCGGGATGCCTTCCTTGTCGCCGCTCCGAGCGGTGACGCTAGGAGCGAAGAAAATATCGGATTCATGCATTCGGGCGAGGGTATCTCGCCGAGATTGCCACCCCACGAAGCTGACCTGAGAGCTCACGCCCAATCTGTGTGCTACGCCCTCCAGCTCGGACCTTAAAGGACCGTCTCCAACGATTGTGTATTGAAGTTCAGGTTGGGATGACGCGAGTCTTGCAACAGCCTCGATGGCGTACGCCACACCCTTCTTCTCCACCAGCCGCGCGACCGTCAGCAGTCGGACATGCCCGTCCTTGACTCGCGAACGCTCATGGAACACGTACCTTGCGCAATCTATGCCCATCCGATGAATGCGGATCTTGTCATCGCTAGCGCCCAGGGAAAGGAGCTGACGTCTCCAGTGATCAGAGATAGGAAGAAGCAGGTCGGCCTCACGCAATAAATCCGAGTAAACATCATGCCCTTGCTCAAGCAGGAAACTGCTCAAGTCATATCCGTGAAAGCTCGTGATGATCGATGCTTGAAGCCGCAGCTCACGGCGCAGAGCAACAGCGAGAATTCCAAGCGGGCCGAAGCCAGCATGAATCACATCCACGTTTCCTGCATGCAGAAAGGGTGCGGCGCGATAGATTCTCTGACCAACTCCAACATGACTTTGTTGCCCTGGGTGTATTACTCGCCACAACAACCTCGGCTGCCGTACTCCACCAGCTATTCCTAGAGCCACGCCCTTG
This sequence comes from uncultured Actinomycetes bacterium, assembly GCA_963786155.1. Lineage (GTDB taxonomy): Bacteria > Actinomycetota > CADDZG01 > CADDZG01 > WHSQ01 > CAWAXW01. The sequence continues at coordinate 2,687,849 of CAWAXW010000006.1, forward strand.
AGTATGCGAAGTGGTCTTCGGCCTGGAATGCTCGGCCAGTACCTGACCCGGGCGGCAGTACCAGAACCACCCTGCACAGAAACCGGTCGGGCTACAGCGTAAACTTCTAAATGGATGTCCCTCTCGAGCATCCCTTCTACCTGATCCGCGATGAACGTTTCAGATGCAGCAGGGAACTCGTTAACTAAGAAGGCGACACGGAGCCTACGAGTGGGACGCTGCATGGAAATGGAGGAGAATCTCAGCTGGGCGCGAGCCCGAACCTACTCGTGTCGACGCCCTGCAAGGTCACCTTCGCCAGCCCCATCCTCAATGTTGGAAACCACAACCGAGTCGAACGCCGCCAAGCTCTGCTTCGTCGTGTAATCGAATCGTACCAGCCCGTAGTTGTGCTCCTCGGCGTGCGGCTCGTCGGCCGTATCTCTGTAAGAAAACCAGAAGATCGGTCCCACCCAACTCCATTCTTGGGCCGCACGGATTCCCTCTACAGCCATCGTGGCTTGAACCCCTTCGGAGAGTGCCCGCTTCGACCGCCCGGTTGGCACTCCGAACTCTGTCAGCCACACATCCCTCTCTTCGTCCCCGTGCCGCTTCAAGAGCTCGTGGATGGTCGGCAGGTTGAAGAAGGTGTTCCAAGCAAAGGGTTCCAAGGGCATAGCCGGAAAACAGTAAGGGTGGATCGCCACCGCGTCGAAGCTCTCTCCCCCACCGTTCCAATAGATCTCTTCAAGGAATGTCACGGGAGAAATCTGCGAACCGTCGCTGCGATCAACTGCAGGCGCCAGTCCGCCCGTTATCACCGTCGCCCAAGGATCCACGCGCTTTATGGCGCGGTGGGAGGCAATCAGAAGTTGCGTGTATCGAGTTGGATCGGGTTGGGGCTCCCAGAAGCCGGCGTTGGGTTCGTTCCATATCTCCCATGTAGACACCCCCAAGGGCGTATAGCGCTTCGCTGCCTTGCGGACGAAGCGCGTGAAATCCCGGATCGAAGCTGGAGGAGCCTTGTGCGACATGGCCCCGGGTGGTCGCGCCCAAGCAGGCGTGTATGTCGGCAAGGCGAGCACGCGCAGTCCACGTCTCACGGCCTCAGCGATAACCCGATCCGTCCGCTCCCAATGGAACTCATCTCGCGTGGGCTCGATCGTCGGCCAGTCAAGATCGAGCCGTAGCCACCGCGCTCCTGTTGCAACCATCGCGTCCAGATCGTTTGCAAGATCTCGATCGCTCTCGCCCAGCAGGATGGGACTCGGTGAGAATCCGACGTGGCGACCTGGAACAGGACCAGGATCCACGTCCTCGACCCGGGCCGACACAGACGGTGGCAAAGTCGCAACCAAGACGAGCGTCGACACGAATAGCGAAGCTAGGCGTCTCTTCAAGGCTCTCCAGTCCACCGGCGGGGTCCCGTCACATCATCGGGACAAAGCGCACGCGAGGAAATGGCCCTTTCTGGCTATTTCGGGCAGCCCGTAGGAGGTGGAGTCCTTCGACCAAGCCAAGCCCGCCATGAGGTTGGAAGCGCGATGTGGGAGCGCCTCAGTATGCGTTATCGCCTCGGAAGACCTCGACAACTGTGCGAATGGCGATCGAGAGATCAAGCGCTAGCGACCAGTGCTCGATATATCGATTGTCCGACTCGACCCGAGATTGCAGCGACGTATTCCCTCTCAGCCCCCTGGCCTGGGCCAGGCCGGTGATGCCCGGGCGGATTCGGTGTCGGTACTCGTACCAGACGAGTTCTGTACTGAACTGGTCGACGAACACCGGGCGCTCCGGCCGAGGGCCGACGATGCTCATATCTCCAACCACAACGTTCCAAAGCTGAGGTAACTCATCGATGCTCGTACGTCTCAGGAAACGTCCGATTGGAGTACGTCTCTCGTCGCCAGCCGATGCCCAGACTGCGCCGGTCGAACTCTCCGCGTCAGGCCTCATCGATCGAAACTTCCACATTGTGAACGGCCTGCCGTCCTTCCCCGTTCGCTCCTGTCCATAGAAGATCGGCCGGCCAGAAGTAATCAGCACGGCCAGCGCCGTGACTATCAGGACAGGCGACAGGACAACCAAGGCAACGACCGAAACCGCCAGGTCGAACGCCCGCTTCTCGACCGCTTGGAGCCCGGAGAACTTCGGTGGCGTGACCTTGACCACCGTATGGCCCCCCACCTCACGTAACGTCAGACGATCTCGCCCCACTGACCGAACCTGCGAGTGCAGGAGCACATCGAAACCAGACTGTCCCGCGTTCAGAAGGAGCTCCCACAGTTCGTCGTCGTTGAACTCCGACGAGTGGACGACGATCGCGCTGGAGCCCATCGGATACTGCCTGCGAGCAAGGACACTCTGCGCACCCTTCTCTCTCAGGTGCCGCATCATTCGGTCGTAGTCGACAACCAGGCTTATTTTGAATTCTGGGACGTCCTGCAGGAACATGCCGTCACCCGGACTGCCGTCCCGAGTGACGAGAATGATCGGGCGACGGAACGAGTCCTTTCGTCGGAGGCGCGCGAACAAGAAGCGAATCAGCAGTCTCTCGCCGACGATGAAGATGGGAGTAAGAACCAGTACCAACGCCAGCCATGAGCGGGAAACGGCGAATGTGTGCGTGAAAAACACAAAGAGAGAAATCAGCGCGACGGTCTCGATGGAGGTTCGGAGGACGCGGGCGCCTTCACCGCCACCCGGAAAGAGCGTGTCTTCGTCATAGAGGCGGTTGATGCCGGCGAGAGCCAGGAAGAGCGTTACCCAGAGCAGCGAGACCGTGAGATGCGAATCCCAATCGAGGGTGCGAGCCTCAGTGACCTCGAACAGCCCGAGGTCGAATCGCAGGAAGCGAGCAAGCGACAAGACGATCGCAATCGCCGCGCCGTCGGCCCCGAGCCGGATAAGAGGCATGTCCAGTCGGGTCAAGTTCCTAAGTTCCTCGCCACCGCCCCCGGGTCCCCCCGGGTCTTGGGTTCTTTGGTTCGCTGTCTTGTCCCTAAGTGAACGTGTCGATGCCGCGCGCGGCCGCTCGCGCTGGTTGAGTGAGGTCTTGTCCGCCATGACAAACTCCCGCAAGTTTGTGGATCGCCGCGACCGAAGCTCGGGCCAGACACGTCCCCGGTGTCTGCCCTACTTATTTTCCCTGTACCGCGGAATCCCTCTAATCAAACCAGGCAAAACGCGTAGGAAAGCGCAAGTCTGAACTGAATCTGGTCAAGCATGTGCGCTCCGCGTCCAATCATTCACTCTATGCAGAAATAGGTAAATTCCTGAAGAATTTTCCTCATCCTGCAGGAGGAACCAAGGATTGAGCCTCGAAAAAGGTGGTAAGAACGTCCGAAGCGCTCCTTCCGGCGCTTTCGGGCAATTGGTACGCCACTCTACGGACGAGGGGGCACTTACATGCATTGGAGAGCGAAGCTCGAACGCACGGCCTTCTTCGCTATCATCGTGACTCTGATAGTGGCTCTGATCGCGGCCGTGTACGCGGCCCAGCCGGGCCCCATGGACAATAACGACGAGGCGATCACCACCAAGTTGCTGCGTGGCGACGATGACGACGATGGCGGTGGCGACGATGACGACTCCTCGGGCGGCTCGAGCGGTTCGGGCGGGTCGGGCGGGTCAGGCGGGTCGGGCAAGACCGATGACAGCGAGCCGACAGGCGGATATGGCACGGTCGACAGCGACGATTCCGATTCCAACTCGGGTCATGGCAACAACAAGCCTGGCAAGGGTCCTAAGAATAAGAATAAGAACAAGAACAAGAACAAGAACAAGAACTAGCACCAAGACGACAGCTATAGCCAATTCAGAGATATAAACCGGCGCCCCTCGGGGCGCCGGTTTACTTAGGGTCCGGGTTGGACAAAACCAGCAAGTCAGGCAAGCACCAAGAGGCGGGGAAATGGACGGCACGACAACCGAGAACACGGTCGACCTGCGCGAGTACCTTGCAATCCTGCGGGCCCGGAAATGGACGATCCTGCTCGTCACATGTCTCGTGCTCGGCTCGGCTCTGTACTTCTCGCTCAGCCAGGCGCCCGTCTATACGGCCCAGGCCAAGGTGCTGGTCGAGCCTTTGCCAAGTGAAGTCGTCGTTCCTCAACCCGATCCCGTCAATCTGAAGACACAGGTAGAGATTGTTGCGTCAGAACCAGTTGCAGCTCGCGCACGAGAAGAGCTCGGACTCGACGAATCCCTCGAGGACATTTTGGCCAACCTCGATGTGTCAGGAATACCCGAGACTGAAGTGCTTGAGGTCCGCTACACATCTCAGGATCCGGAGTTCGCGGCCGCCGCGGCCAACTCCTTCGCGGAGAGCTATATCTCCTACCGCAAAGAGAAGGCCCTCGAAGATGTCAGCTCGGATGAGGAGTCGGTCCGCCGAAGGCTGAATGCAACGTCCAGCCAGCTCGCCGGGTTAACTACGGAGATCGAAGCCGCCCGTCGAACCGGGGATGAAGGGCTCGTAGCCACGCTCGAAACCTCGCGAAATGTCCTCATCGCTCGGCTCGGCGTCTTGCAGCAACGGATTGACGACATCGCGGCCGACAGGGCAACACAAACTGGCGGCGGCTCAGTGATCGAAGCCGCATCCGTGCCAGGGGTGCCTTCGGCTCCCAACCACATGATCAACGTCATGTTGGGCCTGATCCTTGGCCTCGGTCTGGGAACTGGGGCAGCGTTTCTAAGGGAGCGGTTGGACGACCGCTTCCGCGATCGAGGAGAACTCGAAAGAACGCTCGAGGTTCCGGTTCTGGCTACTGTCCCCCGCTATCGAGTCCCTCGGAAGAAAGAGGAGGCAAAGCTCGTTACGGTCACCAGTCCGAATGACGTTCCAGCCGAGGCCTACAGAGGGTTGCGCACGAATCTGCAGTTCATCGCCTTGCAGCAGGGAATCAAGACGATCCTGATAACGAGCCCCTCCGCAAGCGAGGGCAAAACGGTCACCACGGCTAACGTTGCCAACCTCCTCGCCCAAGCGGGACGCCGCGTGATTGTCGTTTCAGCCGACATGAGGAGGCCCACTCTTGAGGAGTACTTCGGCCTCTCGCGCAGCGGGTCAGACTCGGGTCTCGCCAAGTGGTTGGTGTCGGACGATGTCGATCTGTCATCGTTGCTGAAGGACCCTGGAATCCCCAATATCCGGGTGTTGCCGAGCGGGCATGCCCCACTCAATCCGGCCGAGCTGCTCTCATCCCCAAGGCTGGCCCAACTGATCGAGGCGCTCGAAGCCAATGCCGACTACGTTCTCATTGATTCGCCTCCGGTCCTGGCGGTGGCCGATGCCAGCATCATCGCCTCGCAGGTGGGGGGAACCGTGTTGGTGGTAGACGCCGAGTCAACTCATCGCTCAGCAACTCTTCATGCTCGTGACGAACTCCGCGCGGTCGAGGGACGTCTGCTTGGTTGCGTCTTCAACGGCTTCGACCCAGGTCAATCGCCGTACTACTACGGCCGCTACTACGGCCGCTACAAGCCTCACGAGGAGTTCAGGGCGAACGGCGATTCAGATCTCTCGGAGGACGGCGAGAAGAAGAAGCGGGGCCTCTTCCGCACCCGCAAGTAGATGTCGACCCCCATCTGGCGGGAGAACGAGAGCAATGCCAAGCGCTCAGGCGGCGAGGCACCACACATCGAATCTCCTTGGCGGCCGGATGAGTCCGCCTCAGCCGCACCGGTCCCGCTCGAGCAGGGTCAGCGCGCGACCGAAGAGTCGTTATGGCGCGACGAGGAGGCTCATCCCACCTCGACAATCCCGAGATCCCAGCCCTTAGGCCACCCCGACCTGTGGCGCGACGCCGAGGACGGCCGCTCTGAAGGCACTCCAAGCACCAACGGCAAGGTCGGCGGGACCGCCAAACCTCGCCGGAGGGCGGGACGCATCCTGCGTCGCGTTGTTCTCTGGCTCCTATTCCTTGGAATCGCAGGTTTGCTGATCGACATGACTTACGCGGGCGTGGGGGTGGCGGCCTCGGCACAACAAACAGTGACTGCCCTCAAGGATGTTCGGGCGCACATCCGTAGCGGCAACATCTTGGGGGCGGAAAAGCGACTCGAGGATGCGCGCGAAGCTGCGCAGCGCGCCCAATCACTCACGGAGCACCCCGGCTTCGTGGTCGCAACTCTGCTGCCGGACGGGAAAGCGGTAGAGGGCCTCGTTGACGCTGCCTCTGACGGGGTGCGCGCTGGCGGGATCGGTATCAAGATCGCAGACTCTTTGGGTCTCGAAGGCGGCGAGCTATCGGCCGCGCTGTATCGCGACGGGGCCGTGCAGCTTGAAAACATCGAGCGTGCTCGCCCACTCCTCAATCGCCTCGCATCACTGACAACCCGGGTCGAGGCGGACCTAGCCGATCTTCCCGAGCCTTGGCTCGACCCGGTACGCGATCGGCTTGCCGAGGCTCGAACCGAAATCATCGGAACCCGCGAAAGCATCGACAAGGGAACGGTGCTCTTCGACGTACTCCCCAGCATGCTGGGAGCAGATGGCCCAAGGACGTACCTGCTTGCCTTCGAAGCCCTCGGTGAAGCGCGAGGGACGGGGGGGCTTCTCGGTTTCCTAGGGACTCTTGAAGCTAACGCGGGAGAGATGCGCTTGACGCGGGTTGGCCCGATCGCCGACTTCTTCCCTGAGGGCTTCTCGCCCAACGATCCGCCTGATTGGTTCAGGCGCAGCTATGGGCCCCAAGGGGCATTCAAAGACGTCAGGCAAGTCAACGTTTCGCCCAACGTCCCGGTTGTTTCGCGACTATTGATCGACTCCTTGGCAACGTCGGCGACCACACCCAACGGCGTCATCTTCATGGATCCGGTCGCGCTCTCGAAGCTGATCGCGGCCACCGGCCCGCTCACCGTGCCGGGGCACGACATCGAGATCACTGCCGACAACGCAGTTGACGTCTTGATGCACGATTCGTATCTCGAGTTCCCCGACGCAGACGCCCATAACGCCTTTCTCGCGAGCGTCGTGAGCGCGTTCTGGCGTCAGGTGAAGGATGGCGAGGTGGACGGGGCGCTGTTCGGGGAGGCGATCGCACGCTCGGTGGCCACACAGCACCTCAAGGTGTACTCAAGCGATTCGGACGAGCAGTTAGGGCTTGATGAACTGGAAGCAACGGGGTATTACGCGAACCCCTCGGAAAACGTGCAGATGGTGTTCCACAACAACTACTCCGCCAACAAGGTCGACATCTTCCTTGACAGGACGATCAACACCTCTATCCAGCTCCGCCAGGATGGTTCCGCGACTGTTACGGCCAAGGTCGATCTCCACAACGGGGCTCCGGACGGACCCCCCTCCGCGCTACTGGGTCCGTCGGAGGCTTCGCCAGAGGATTCCGCCGGCACGAACCTGATGTTGCTCAACTTCCTGTTGCCTCCGGAGGCCGACATCGACGGGTACAGCCTCGATGACAAGGAGCTCGAGCCCGTCACTTACAAAGATGATGAGCATCCGGTTGTGTGGGACGTGATCGATCTAGCACCAGGTGAGGATGTTCGTGCCGAAGTCGTCTACGAGACCGAAGGGTTGATCGTCAGCGATTCTGGTCGGCCCTTGTTCGAGATGGTTCTCTACCCGCATGCGCGCCCGGAGCCTGATCGGTTCAGCTTCAAGGTGCAAGCCCCGTTCGGCTTCCGGTTCCGCGACCCCGACGATCCGGATGGCGAGCTGTCTCGCGCCTATTCGGTTAAGGGCCGACTTCGTGAGCCGGTCGTCGTGCGTCTCGAGGTCGTTCCCTCGAGCTAGACCACAACCCAAGGGGCCGATGCAAAGGCCACGCCGGGAGCCCCGTTTCCTCGACGCTAGCGTTTGAGCGCGATGACGGAGTGTGATCAGTTCGTACTTGACGCGGCGATACTGTCGTCGCATGCAAATCTTTCGAAGCGTTTTCGTTTGCACCGGCAATCGGTGTCGTAGTCCGGTGGCCGAGCAGATCGCGCGCGCTCGTAGCTCCGAAATGCCGGTGGAAATCTCTTCCGCGGGGACGCTCGACATGCCCGGCGAACGATCGCCGCGCGAGCTGATCGAAGTAGCGCGTTCGGCCGGCGTCGATCTTTCCTCGCATGCATCTCGCTATCTCACGGCGGCCGACCTCTCCACAGCCGATCTCGTCGTGGGCTTCGAGCGCAACCACATCGCGGCCGCAGTCGTGGACGGGGGGGCCGCGTACGAGCGGGCTTTCTTGCTGCGAGAGCTGGTGAGGCTCTTGGAGGCGATGCCCCCACCACAGGGGGACGACCCGGTGGAACGGGCACGAGCGGCGGTCGCTTTGGCTCACGAGCAGCGGGCGGGCTCGGGCGCCTTCGTTCCGGACGAGGAAGTGGAGGATCCCATCGGGATGGGACGCGATGCCTACGAGCGGTCGATCAAAGACATCGAGGCCTTGATCGTGAGGATGAACGCGAGCTTGTTCGGGCGCTAGAGGGACCTAGGCGGGTGGCCGAAACTCCCCGGTTCAGCCGACATTCAGTGCGAACGGACTATAGGCAGTTTTTTCCTGCCTTGGTAGCTTTCTCGTGCCAGCAATCACTTTCATTGGGGGTCGGTCTTGCGTCGATGGACGTCCGTTTTCTGCTTCAGCATGCTCATTCTCAGTTTGTTACCTGCGCCCGCGGGCGCAGGTCCGGAACCAGATAGTTCCCTGCGGCCCGCAGCTCAGTCCGTTCCGCTCGGTCAGGAGGTCCCTCCGCCTAACGACCCCCGCTGGAGCGACTTGTGGGGCCTGGACAACACCGGCCAGCTGATCAAGAAGAGCGACAAGGATCCCGGCTACACGGGCACCGCCGAGGCCGACATCGACGCGCTCGAGGCGTGGAACCTGACCCAGGGCGACTCCGACGTCGTGGTCGCGGTCGTCGACACCGGCGTCTCCCACGACCACCCCGATCTCGCTCCCAACATCTGGGCGAACGAGAAAGAAAGGGGCGATAGCTCGAGAGCTGGGGTCGACGACGACGGCAACGGCTTCATCGACGATCTGCGCGGCTGGGACTTCGTGGACAACGACAACGACCCACGCGACCTCGGTGGGCACGGGACGCACGTCGCCGGAACGATCGCGGCGGACGGGAACAATGCGACCGGGATCACCGGGGTTTCGTGGAACAGCAAGATCATGCCGGTGCGAGTGATCGGACCCGGAAAGATCGATGTGAGGTCGAACAGGATCGTCGAAGGTTTTGAGTATGCGGCCGACAACGGCGCCGATGTTGTCAACGCGAGCCTCGGCCTGTTCAAGAACTTCGACCGCACGAAGGCGACCGCCGACGAGATCAAGCTCTTCAACAGCGTCGCCGCCGGGTTCACACGGGTTTTCCAAGAGCACCGCGACATCCTGTTCGTCGTCTCGGCCGGGAACGAGAAGAGCGATAAGGACAAGCTGCCTCAGCTTCCCTGCAACATCCGGGAGCCGAACCTCATCTGCATAGCCGCGACCGATGCGAAGGACAACCTCGCACTTAACCCCTACTCGGACCAAGCGAACTTCTCGAACTTCGGAGCTAACCGCGTGCATCTGGCGGCCCCGGGGGTTGCCACCCTCAGCACCCAGCACGTGTTCAAGGAGCCGACTTTCATCGACAAGTTCGGCACCGACCTCAAAGGCCGGTGGAGCCGGGTGAAGCCTCTCGACGGCAACACGTGGGAGCGCGAGAAGGAGGGCGAGGGCTTCCACCTCAGCGACAGCCCCTCGGGCAACTACACCGAGCGGAAGAACACCGAGGGCAAAGCCATCCCGATGTCTGTCGGACTCTCGACGGCCCTGGACCTTACGGGGGAGGTCGACTGCAGGCTCCAGTACAGATTGAAGTACGCGCTCGCGCCGTCGGACTCACTGCGCGTATTCGCCTCGCTCGGCAAGACGCAGTGGCAGTTGGGCGGGTTCGCTAAGAAGGACGTGCAAGCCGACACCGACGGGAAGTGGACGAACCAAAGCCACGATCTGAACCTCCGTTTCCAGGTGCGGGACCTGGAGGGCCGCAGCTTGAAGGACTTCCGGCTCAAGTTCAGCCTCTTCAACAACGGAGACGGGGTGACGGCCGACGGCGCCCATATCGACAATGTCGAGATCGAATGCATCGGAGGCAACTACGGCCTTCCCGACGCGTACGGTTTCAAGGGGGGCACCTCGATGGCCACTCCGCACGTGGCCGGGGTCGTGGCCCTGATGAAGTCCGAGTGCTCCGATTGCTCGGGTGATCGCTTGCGGAAAGCCCTGATCGGCGGCTCCGACAAGCTCAAGAAGCTCGAGGGCCTCGTGTCGTCCAGCGGCCGGCTCAATGCGTACAAGTCCGTGCTGCTCGTGATGCCCGACGACGATGACGACACCATCCCCGACAAGTTCGACAACTGCGAGGAGGTCAAGAACCTCGATCAGGCCGATTCCGACGACGACGGACTCGGGGACGCCTGCGACCAGCCCGAAGCCTGGAAGTCGGAAGTGCTGGTGCACGACACGACCATCGTGGAGGGCAACTCCGGCGAGAAGGAGGCGGTGTTCAACGTCACCTTCACCCCCGCGGTGAAAGAGAACGTCTCGCTCAACTACACGACTGCCGACGCCAGCGCGACGCAGGGCGAGGACTACACCAAGACCGCAGGCACGATGGAGGTCCTCGCCGGCACGACGGGACGCGAGATCCGAGTGCCGATCAAGGGCGACACGAAGAACGAGCCCGCCGAGACGTTCTTCGTGGATGTCGGCAGCTCCTCGACGCACCTCACCTACGTCCGTCGAGCCGTGGGCACGATCCAGAACGACGACGGCGGTCCCCAGTTCTCGATCAACGACGTGTCCGTGACCGAAGGCAACAGCGGAGTCCAACCGGTCATGTTCACCGTGACCCTGTCGGTTGCACAGAGCCAGGACGTGTTCGTGAGCTTTGGCACGCAGGCCATCACGGCGACCGAGAATCAGGACTACGGCGTCTCATCGGGAGTCCTTACGTTCCCGGCGGGCACCACGACTCGAACTATCCAGGTCAACGTGACGAGCGATACGGCGGCGGAACCCAACGAGACCTTCAGGGTCGTGCTGTCGAGCCCGACCCCGAGCATCGCTCTGGGCGATCCGGAGGGGATCGGCACGATCGTCGACGATGACTCGACAACTCCAGGGCCCGCAGGTCCCACGGTTTCGGTGAGCAGCCCATCACCCATCACTGAAGGAAATAGCGGGACTCAGCCCTACACGTTCTCGGTGACGATCTCCGGTTCTCGCACCCAGGATGTGACCGTCAACTACACCACCCAGAACGGCACCGCTACCGCGGGCAGCGACTACACCACCAAGTCCGGGACGCTGACCTTTACGCCGAGCGACACCGTCCACCAGGTCTCGGTGTCGGTGAGTGGCGACACCACGCCCGAGCCGGACGAGACCTTCATGCTGGTGTTGTCGAGCGTCTCCGCCAACGCATCGCTCGGGCAAAGCACGGCAACGGGAACGATCACCAACGACGACGGTTCATCCGGGTCGACGTCCGACGTCGTGTTCGATTCCGGGGGCGAGCTCTTCCTGACTTCGAGCGCGGGGGGCGCTACTGCCACGAACATCACGAATACGTCCGGGGCCACTGAGTTTGCGCCCGATTTCAGCCCTGACGGACTTCAGGTCGTGTTCACGTCCCAAACGGCGACCGGGGGGGCTCTAGACATCTACAGGATGCCGGTCGGCACCCCGGGGGCCAAGCAATTCGTAACCGGCACCGCCGGCGACGACTTCTTCCCCACATGGTCGCCCGACGGCACCAAGGTGGTCTTCTGGAGTGACGTGAACGGTCCGCCGGACCTCTTCCTGTTCACATTCGGCGGTGGGGCTCCCACACAGCTCACGAGCAATGCCGATGCCGACGTCAACCCGAGCTGGCACCCGGACAGCAACGTCATCGTGTTCCAGCGCTTCGTGGGCTCAGAGAGTCGGATCATGGTGATGAACACATCGACTCTCGCCGAGGCGGCGACCGGCGTCTGCGGGCACCATCCGGTCTTCCGAGACGGCGGAGGAGCTATCGCCTTCAACAGCGAGGTCGTGAATTGTGCGGACTCATCGAGTGATCACGAGATCTACACGATCGAGTTGGCGGGAAGCCCTCTGCCGAGTGCCGTATCGGCCTCGCGGGTTCAGCTAACCGACAACGCGATCGATGACTACAACCCGACATGGTCACCGGACTCTCAGTTCGTGATCTTCACCAGAGAAGGAGCGAGCCCGTCGAGCGATGACCTGTTCAAGGTCAATACCCCCGCCGGCCAGACGAGGGTAGAGACACCGATCGACCAATCGTCCGGCATCCAGGACGACGCCGACTGGAAGCCGGTCTAACGAGAAGTCGGTTCATGGATCGGGTTCGGTGTCACAGCCACTCGCTACGGTGATCTCACACATTTGCCTGAGACCCGATGGGAGTTCACAATGGCTATAGATGAGCGCTCGCGCCCACGAACTATTCACCGCCCTGGAGCACTTTCTCGGCAAGGAGAACGCCACCGTCTTGATGGAGCACCGACCGCCGGTTGGCTGGGCCGACGTGGCGACCAAGCACGACCTCGAGCAGCTCGAGAGCCGCATGAACTCTCGGTTCGAGGCACTGGACTATCGGTTCGAAGCGCTCGGATCTGCCTTCGACGCCAAGCTCGAGGCCACCGCGCGTTCGATGATCCAGACGATCACGACCATCATGATCGCCGTTGCCGGCCTCGCCTACGCGGCCGCTCGACTCGTATAGAGGTCAGCGGGTTTCTTTGTGGGCCGTGTGGCCGCGGCACCAGCGGCAGAACTTCTTTAGCTCGATCCGGTCGCGATCGTTGTGGCGGTTCTTCTCGGTTATGTAGTTGCGCCTCTTGCAGTTGGCGCACTCGAGCGTCACGTGGACGCGCCTGTCGCTGGCCATGCCTCACCTCGGGTTGAACGAAAGGGTCGTAGAGCGCCCAGTATAGCGGGCTGTGACTAGGCCTCGGGGGCCGGCTCGACGCTCCCGCCGGCCGACGAGCGGCGGCGGTTGAAGAGCTTGTTCTTGGGGCGCTCGGACGGGCCCCAGTCCATGTGGGGCGGCGGGGAGAACTTCGAGATCGGATCCGTGGCCGCTATTGGGCCCTCGGCTCCGGAATAGTCCGGTGGGGGCGGGGGCGGTGGGATTCGCCGGGGCGGGGGTGGGGGTGGGATCGATCGATGCGGGGTCTCGACCGCGGCTGCGGCCGCCACGACCTCGGCTACCTCTTTCCGGGCGGTCTCGAAGGCCGACTCGATCTCGTCGCGGAGCTCGGTGATCGACGCAGCCGGGAGCTCCTCCTTGGCCAGAGGATGGCCGAGCACGCAGAAGCCGTCGAGGTCGGCGACCTCGGCGTTGCAGCGCTCGCAGTAGCGGATGATCTTCATCTCCAAGCCTCTTATACCTCCGAGAACATCTTCGGCGCCCCGGGAGCGGGAGTTAAGGGGCTTTCCGGACTCCTTTCTTGCCGCTCTGGGCGCCTCGGTATCTCTGGGGGGCCGGTAGGGTGGCCCGGCTGGGAAGAAAGGAGTGGGGTCATGAGTTCTCGTCGCCGCGTCGCAACGTTGTTGGGGGCGCTTGCCCTGATCGCCTCTACCGTGCCGGCGCTCCAGGCCGCTAAGGCCTTGCCCGATCTCAAGGTGACCTCGCTCTCGTTGACCGCGGCGCCGGGGACCGAGGGGTTCAACGCTTCGGATCGCACCAAGAACGTCGGCGACAAGGCCGCCGCCGAGTCGAAGACGCTGTTCTATCTCTCCCGGGACGAGGAGCGGGGCAACGATTACAAGATCAAGTCACGGAAGATCGGGCGGCTCACGCCCGGCGATGCCGACTCACGCACGACCTTCCTCGAGCCGGGCGAGAAGGCTCCGGACGGCGATTACTACGTCATCGCGTGCGCCGACGGGAAGCGGGCCGTGACCGAGTCGAACGAGCGCAACAACTGCTTCACCTCTGAGCAGAAGATCGAGGTGTCGACCGAGCCCGGCGAGGAGCCGCCCGATCCCGGCGTGCCTCCGGCGTCATTCTCGGGCGCGATCGAGGCCTACCAGACCCGGACCGGACAGGTCGCGTACACCGAACGGCAGAACACGACGCTTGCATACGAGGTCGTGCGCTACCGGCCCAACGACTCCTCTAATGCGGGCGACGCCGTCTACCGCCTCACTTCGGCTTCGATCCAGTACACGCTGCAAGGGCGCGATGAGAACGGGTGCGAGTTCAGCACCAGCGGAACGCTCACGCCCCCGTTCGACGCGACCACCGAACTGACACTCGACAAGCGAGGGGCCGAAGACTTCTATTACGAGGCTTTCTTCGGAGATGGAACTAAGGTGCCGCTCAATCAATGCGGACGCGCAGAATGGGAGCTCGATCCTTTCTGGGACACCGGCCGACAACCGGACGGTTCCTTCGTCGCGCACTTCATGACCGCCGACCGCCACCTGCGCGGAGGCTCGGACAAGAACCTCGCCGGCACGGTCATCTCGAGCTGGCATTGGGACCTAGCCGGCGAAGGCGAAGCCAAGCCGGTAGGCCGCTAGAAGACATCAGGAGGGGCCACGACGGCCCCTCCATTTTTGTAGCGGCGGGTGGACTCGAACCACCGACTCAGCGATTATGAGCCGCTTGCTCTGCCCCTGAGCTACGCCGCCCCGGGTGCAGCCCCCCGATGCCGGGGAGGATGCGAGCCCCCTCACGGAATCGAACCGTGGACCTTCTCCTTACCATGGAGACGCTCTGCCGTCTGAGCTAAGGGGGCCAGGCGCCCAAGGATACCGCTCGCCCCACGCCCAAGGCCTCTCCCAGGCAGGAAGGGAACCGCAGGTCCGGCACCGAATACTTGGGGAACCTAGTTGTGGGGAGAACAACGCCATGGAGCGACAGGACGAGAGGACGGTCCACGGCCTGCGCGAGGGAGTGACGCTCGCGAAGGGGTGGCTCGAATTGCTTCTTAGCAAGTGGGAGACCCTCGACGACCATCAGCGCCAGTCGATGGTCGCCGGTGCCCTGCTCGGCGCCAGCCGGATCGAATCGGAGCTCCAGGTCATGGAGGGCACGCCCCGCGGCGACATCATCTTGCCGGAAGAGCGCGTCGCGCAGGCGCTTCTGAACCTCGTCGAAACGGACGCCGAAGCCGGCTGACGCTCTGCGGCTCCCCGCGGGTTGGTTTGCTTGCCGGAACTACGTAGGCAAACGCCATTGCACGGCTGAGGCGCCCGCATGGACCATAGTCGTCCATTGCCTCTGATGATCGTTGTTCTGTCGACCTTTGTCGTCGCCGCCAGCTCGATGGCCGGCACGATTCCTGTCGGCGCGAGCGATTGTCCGGATCAAGCTCCCAGAGCGGCGGCAAGCCCGATGTTCGACAGCGGCATGTACTTCTACGAGTATGCGCGTGGCGCGGCCCTCGTCCTGGAGGGACGTGACAGCTCCGACCCGGACGCGGCGTGCGGCGATTCGATCGTGGCATATCGCTGGGAGCTGGAGCCGCAAGGGAACTACCCCGCTTTCACATCCATCAAGCCACGACTGACCATTGCTTGCTGTAGTTCGTGGGGGATGGCGAGCTGGAATCCCGGCCAGAAGGCAACGGGGACGCTTACCGTCAAGGACGAATCGGGTAAGACGGGCCGCGCTTTCTTCGAGATCCGTATGGTCCATGCGGTTTCAGACGACCCTGATGCCGACGGCGTCCCGGAAGCGACCGATAACTGCCTCACGATTGCCAACGCGACGCAAACCGATCGTGACGGGGACGGTCTCGGCGACGCCTGCGATCCGTCACCGACGGAGGACACCGACGGTGACGGGATCGACAGCGCTACCGATAACTGCCCGACCGCCGGCAATACCAACCAGACCGACACCGATAGCGATGGAGCAGGCGATGCGTGCGATGCAACGCCGACCGGGGACAGCGATGGTGATGGGGTCGACAACGCCACCGACAACTGCCCAACTGCCGGCAACTTCAACCAGACCGACACCGATCGCGATGGATCAGGCGATGCGTGCGATGCAACGCCGAACGAGGGCACGGCGACAACCCCCCGTCAGAACGGCCTCATTGCAAGCCATCGCCAAGGAAAGATCGTGACGGTTAATCCGGACGGGACCGGGTTGAAAGAGGTGTATCCGGCGCCCGGAACCAGCGCTTACGAGCCGGCCTGGAGTCCGGACGGCGCGGCGCTCGCCGTGAGATACCAGGGCTCGGACGGAAGCGGCGTTCAGCGCGTGGACCTGACGAGCCCGCCCAAAGTGTCATGGGTAATGCGGGACGTGCCCGGCGAGATCAGTTATTCGCAGCCTTCCTGGAGACCGGACGGTACCCAGGTCGCATACGTTGGAACGCAGGGCAGTACGTCGGACCTGTTCGTCTCGAGCATCGACGGGACGAGCAAGACCAACCTAACGGCGGCCTTCGAAGGAGCCGTGTCCGCTCCGGAGTGGTCGCCCGACGGGACCAAGATCGTGTTCTCCGACGACTCCGACATTCAGGTTATGAACCTCGATGGATCGGGAGTAGTCAATCTCACCTCCGGCTATAACGCCGCATCGTCGGCGGAGTCGCCCTCGTGGTCGCCCGACGGGACCAAGATCGTCTTCAGTGAGCGCAACTTCATCCACGTGATCGACTCTGATGGCACCGATGCGCATGTCCTGCTGACTGTGGCTAACGAAATCCATGAGGTCGCCTGGTCCCCCGACGGTACGCAGCTCGCGTTCGTCGGAGATGAAGGCGGCCCTAACCAGGAAGAGCTCTGGGTGGTGAAGGCCGACGGCACGAACGCAAGAAATCTCAAGATTGACGTCGACCATGAGGTGGACTGGCAGGTCTTGCGGAAAACGAGCAACGCACTCCCGCAGACAAGCATCACCGACCATCCCCGAAGGAGCTCTCCTCAGAGCACCGCGAAGTTCGCTTTCACTTCCAGCGAGATTGGCTCGGCTTTTGCATGCAAGCTCGATTCGGGCAACTTCCGAGACTGTTCGTCACCAAAGACCTACAGACACCTCCGCCGCGGCCGACATTCCTTCGTTGTCAAGGCTACGAGCCCGGAAGGGTTGACTGACCCAACTCCGGCCCGCTATTCCTGGACCGTGGAATGATGCCGCGATGGAGATCCAGCGACCCGACTCTCCCGACTACGTTGGCGGGTTCACCTTCTGCAAAGTCCCTCTGGTCCTCGATCCCAATGAGCTGAGCGGGGCCGATGTTGCGATCGTCGGTGCTCCGATGGACGAGATGGTTACCAATCGGCCGGGCACTCGGTTCGGGCCGCGCGCTATCCGCATGGCATACGAAGGTGGCGGCGCGCCCGGCACTTGGAACATGGATCTCGGGGTCGACCCATTCGCCGAGTTGAGCATCGTCGATCACGGCGATGCCGAGGTCGTCCCGGGCGACGCGCGTGCCAATCATGAAGCGATCAGGCGGATCGTCGGTGGCGTCGCGCGCGCCGGGGCGATACCAATAGTCCTGGGAGGCGATCACTCGATCTCATTCCCGAACGTCGCCGGCGTTGCCGAGCACTACGAACCCGGTTCGGTGGGGATAGTCCACTTCGACACCCACGCCGACACCGCAACACAGAACTGGGGCGTCGAGTGGAGCCACGGCACACCTTTCCGCAATCTCGTGGAACAGAACGTGATCCGCGGGAATCGTCTAGTGCAGATCGGCCTGCGCGGGGGATGGCCGACGCCCGAGATCTGGGACTGGATGCGCTCGGTCGGCATCCGCTGGCACCGGATGGAAGAGATCATCGAACGTGGGATCGATGCGGTGGTCAACGATGCGCTCGCCGAGATCGCAGATGCTCCGAACGTCTATGTCTCGGTAGACATCGACGTGCTCGATCCCGCCTTCGCCCCGGGCACGGGCACGCCGGAGCCGGGCGGCATGGCTACGCGCGAGCTCTTGCGGGCAGTACGTCGAGTAGTGCTGGAGCGCGGGATGGTGGGGATGGACGTCGTGGAGGTCTCGCCCCCCTACGATCACGCCGGCATCACGGCACAGGCAGCGCATCGGGTGGTCATGGAAGCGCTGGGAGCGCTGGCCGTTCACCGGAATGGCGGTTCACCTACACCCGAGAGACCATGACGCGTGGAACTGTGGTATTGACGAAATTGACGAATCTGATAGTAGGCTGGGCGGTGTGGAGTCGGAAGCAGGGATGCTCACCACGGGTGATGTCGCCCGGGCGCTCGGGGTCAGCATCAACACGGTCAAGAATTGGGTTAAGAGCGAGAAGCTAAGCGCCGTAACGCTCCCGTCCGGTCATCTGAGAATCCCTCGGGCCGAATTCGAGCGCTTGACCGGCTCCGCCACCGCGTTGGCCACGCGGAGAATGCAGTGGCAAGCGTTCGAAGCGCGGCCGAGGGAAACCTCGTCGGGTGACGCCTCCTTGGAGAGCGTCCTCGAATGGGTCAACGAGATGGTGGCTCTGGCTCGATCCCATGGCGAGCTCGTTGCTCAGACTCCGGAGGAGAAGGCGACGCGGGTCGCTCGCATGCACCGCGCGCTCAAGGCGCTTTCGACGTGACGAATCTCGAGACGATGCTCGCGCGTGTGACGCGGGCGCTTGACTCAGAAGGCGTCCCCTACATGGTGATCGGAGGGTTCGCAGTCATCCTCCATGGGGAGCCTCGCACTACCGTCGACCTGGACATAACCGTCGACGTGCACCAGGACGGTGCTGCCGGCCTGGTGCGGATTGTGTCTGGACTTGGTAAGGCAACGGTGGATAAGCCTGCAGCGTTCGCCGAACGTACCCGGGTGCTCCCGATCGTCACGCACGAAGGGACCCCCGTCGATTTCATCCTGGCGACGCTCAGTTTCGAACTCAAGGCGATCGAGAATGCACGCGTGATTGAGATCGCGGGAGCAAAGGTTCGGGTTTGTACTCCGGAGGACCTAATCATTCACAAGATCGTTTCGGAGCGTCCACGCGACCACGAGGATGTGGTCGGAATCCTTAGACGACAGGGACCGAATCTCGACATCGACGCTCTCGACCGATCCATTCGCACCCTAGCGGACGACTTGACCGAGCCGGCGATCCACGAGCGATTCGTGAGCGCGCAGAACGCCGCAGGGCTCTCTGATCACGCTCGGGAGACCGAAGCCGGTTGACAACCCCTGGGGACGGTAGTCCGATCAGCGCGTGGGGAGAAAACAGCTCAGGCTTGTCTTAGCAATCGCGCTTGCGTTGGGGGCATTGAGTTTTGTAAGCCTTTCCTCTACGCAGGCCTCGGTCCCGGCATCGACGGTGACGTGGACATCGATCGGTCCTGGACGGATATGCGGGGTCCATCCTTCATGCTTTGGAGGGGGATATTCCGGACGGGTATCTGCGGTCGCTCAACACCCGTCCAACCCCAATATCAGCTATGTCGGAGGAGCCTCTGGCGGCGTCTGGAAGACGACGGACGGAGGTGTTACCTGGGCTGCCATATTCGATTCCGCGCCGTCTCTCTGGATCGGGGCGATCGCTCTCGATCCCAAGAATCCCGAGATCGTCTACATCGGAACGGGTGAAGGCAACTACTCCGCCTACCCAGGAGAGGGCGTCTTCAGGTCGACGAACGGCGGGTCGAGCTGGACGAAGATCGGCGGCACCACCCTGGACCAATGTCACATCAGCGATCTCGTTGTTAGTCCGGCCAACTCGTCCTTGATCATGGTTTCGGCTCATGCTCACGGCAACTCGTTCAAGCTGGTCCAGAAATGTCCCGAAGGCGTCTATCGATCGACGGACTCCGGCTCCACATGGACGCGGATAACTCAGCCGGCCGGGATCACTCAGGAGGCAACCGACCTGGCTGTGTCGCCGGCCGCGCCCTCCGTTTGGTACGTGGGAACCGGATCCGTTGGGGTCTTCAAATCGATCGACGACGGCGTGACCTGGACCAACAGCTCCGCAGGACTGCCTGCTGCGAATGTGGGCCGGGTCAAGCTCGACGTCTCTCGAACCGATGCACAGCGCCTCTATGCGGTGATCCATGACTCGAGCAACGGCGGGATCCATGGCGTCTGGACGAGCAGTAACGGCGCGGTCACGTGGGCAAAGGTTACGGATCCGGCGCCGTCGGCCATGGTCTGCAAGGGCCAGTGCGGCTACGACCTAACCATTGCGGTTCATCCAACGGATTCCAACATCGTCGTTGTCGGAGGCGTGAACCTGTACAGATCGACGAACGCCGGAAGCTCCTTCACCAACATCCAGTTCCTCGACGGCAAGTTCATCCATGCCGACCTCCACGCGCTCGCCTTCGATTCCCTGGGCCGGATGCTCGTGGGATCGGACGGCGGGATCTATCGGGTGAGTGCAGACGTGTCGAAGTTCGAACCTCTCAACAGCGACATAAGGATCACCCAGACCATCGGATTCATCTCAGGTCGGACGCAAGGGCCTTTGCTGGTGGGGAGCCATGACAACGGCGTCCTCATGTACAAGGGCGACTCCACGTGGATCCAGGTCTTGGGTGGTGACGGGTCCGGAACCGCGGTGGATCCGACCGACCCGAAGATCATGTACTTCGAAGCCAATCTGGAGACCTGGAAGAGCATCGATGGAGGCTCTACTCGGACAAAGATCAGCACTGCAGACATGGCGGCGGAAGACGCCTTCATCGAGCACAACCCGCTCTTGATCTCACCTCTCGATCACAACCGCCTCTATAGAGGCGGGGAGCGAATGTGGACGTCGCCGGATGCTGGAGCCACCTGGTCGGCGGCAAGTCCAAAGCTCGGAGCGTGCTGCATCTCGGCCGCGGCCATCGCTCAGAACGCCCCAACTGTTTACGCCGGCACCCTCAGCGGCGACGTCTGGGTGGCGCCCTCCGGCTCAGCGCCTTGGGTACTCAGGGATGCGGGCCTTCCATCCGGCGCGTTCATCCAGGACATCGTGACGCATCCTTCGGTCGCCACCGATGTTTACGTTGTTGCCGGGGACGTGCCGGCGCCCGGTCGGATCTGGCACAGCACCGACGAGGGCAAGACTTGGATCGATATAACCGGGAACCTGCCCCCGATCAAGGCGTTCTCCGTTGCAGTGGATACGAGCGTTACGCCACCACATGTCTTTGTCGGAACCCATTACGGCGTGTACTACTCGCGCGGCGGCGGGACCTGGGACCGGCTCGGCACAGGGCTTCCGAATGTTCAGGTCACCGATCTGATGTTCGAGACATCCACCCGCAAGTTGGTAGCTGCGACCTACGGGCGGGGTGTGTTCACCGCAGTGATACCGGCAAGTCTCGATAGCCCGACGACTGCCCCGACCAAGACGCCGACACCGACAACAAGTCCCCCACCGACGCCAACCCCAACGCCGACCTCGACCCCGACCCCCAAGCCGACTACGAGCCCCACGCCAACACCGACACCGAAACCAACGACAACGCCCTCACCGACTCCGAGTCCAACACCCACACAGCCGTCGCCCTCGCCAACTCCCACCGGGAGTCCTCAACCGGTGCCGGACTTTACGCGCTCTCTTTCTCTGAGCTTCGATGGTCACCTGTCCGCGAAGGGTCGGCTGAAGTCGCCCGGGGCCCCTCAGGCTTGTATCGAGGGCGTAAGTGTTCGAGTGCGCCGGCTCGGCGGCAACACGCTGGTCAAGGTAACCAAGACGGACTCGACCGGCAGATATCTAGTCACCATTCCGGATGTCGCCAAAAGCTACCGAGCGTCGGTCAAGAAATCCCTCGTTGCAGAGGGTCGCTGTCTCAAGGCCAAGTCATTCACGAAGACCCACCATCACTGAACGGCTTAGGTCAGCTCGCCAGGCGATCTAGCTCCAGCACCAGATTCTCGTAAAGGGCTTCTGCCTCCGGCATCGTTCGGCCGATGCAGACGGTTCCGAGCTTGCCGTATTGCTCGAGCGCGCCTAGGAGGTGCAGGGTTGCTCCCGTGCGCTCTTCGGGGTCGAACATCAGGCCGCGCGACCTCAGCGCGCGCACCAGGGAGCCGGGGGTCAGGCTCCTGTACCTGTCGGATTTCAGGTTGTCGCTCGATATGTAGCAGCGTGGCTCTCCGTCAACGAGGAGCTCGCCCGAATCGGGGTCGTAGGTTCCGCCGGTGACGAGGCGGCCCATTAGGAACGGGTGCGTGGTTCCTCCGAGGCGAAGGTTGATCTCGCTCAGATAGATGCCGCGTTGCTTGCCGCGGGACACGACGATGAAATCGATCCCGAACGAGCCGATCACCCCGTGTTGTGCGAGGACGCTTGCTACCGACTTCGCTCGCTCCTGGATATCGCGGCGGTAGGCCGGGTCGGCCGGGAACTTGCACCCGAGATAGACCTGATCGTCGGGGCCACCGAGTATCTGATCGTGGGTCGAGAGGATCTCGAATTCGCCGCCAGGGGCGATGCGCATCTGCACGCTCGGGGACACGATGCCGATCCCCCGAACGAGCTCCTCGACAACCGCGCCCTCGGCCTCGATCTTCGCCTGGTAGGTCGTCCACGACTCTTCCTCGGCGCAGAAGACCGTGGGCGAATGATGCAAGGGTGTCCTCAGGTCGGAGAGATCGATGATGGCGTTGCCCTGTCCAGAGAAGCCGTTGTTCAACTTGATCACCGCGGAGCGGGCGTCGGACCGGAGCGCCCTCAGCGCCGCGAGGGCGTCCGTTACATCGGACTCCGACCACAGGTCTTCGACCCCTTCGAGCGTCGACACGCCGGCAGCCCGAGCAACGCGCTTCGAACCGGTCTTCGAGCCAAGCTCCGCCTGATCCGGGGCCGGACCGAACAGAGGAAGATCGAGCTCGTCGGACAGGGCCTCCTCGAGGATCGTCACGTTGAACGGGAGCAGATAGGCGTGCGAATCCCCCACCGCCGACCGGACCGCATCGATCCGGTCGGGTGCCTCGAGCAGCTTCTCGGCCAGCGGCCGGGGGCCGGGAGTGTTGACTTCGACCACCGTCAAACGGTCGCGCGCATCGGGAGCGTCGACGAAGCCGAGGTAATAGTCGATCACCTCCGAGTCGACCGCCATCGAGGTCACGTAGACGATGCTCGTTGCCGGATTGCGCAACAGCAGTAGCGCGCACAGCAACCGCTCCTCGTAACGCTCGATCCCCACGATCTTGCGACACTCGGATTCGGGGAAGCTCAACGATTGGATGATCACGATCGTCCCGTCGTCGAGCCCCGCAAGGCCGCGCTCCTTCAATCGTTCGACGAATCGAGCCTGGCGCTCCACGAAGGTCGACGAGGGCTGCATGGGGGCAAACTAAAGCCCGGGCCGGGTGTTACAAGAGAGCCCTATGTCCAGCGATGTCTCCTTGACCGAAGTTGCCGGGTGGCTGAGGGCCGCCTCGTACGTGACCGTCCTCACGGGGGCCGGGATCTCGACCGAGTCGGGTATCCCCGATTTCCGCGGGCCCAATGGCGTCTGGACGAAGGACCCGAAGGCCGAGAAGCTATCGAGCCTGCAGTCGTACATGGGCGACCGGGATGTCAGGGTTCAGGCGTGGAAGTTGCGAGGCTCGCATCCGGCCTGGACCGCGGCCCCCAACGAAGGACACCTCGCGCTCGCCGAGCTCGAGCGCAAGGGGAAGGTACAGACGTTGGTAACCCAGAACATCGACGGGCTCCACCAGGCCGCCGGATCGTCACCCGAGAACCTGATCGAGATCCACGGAACGATCCGGGAGGTCATGTGCATGGAGTGCGCCGAGCGCGCGCCGATGGAGAAAGCACTCGCGCGCGTAGCTGCCGGCGAGGACGACCCGCCGTGTCGGACGTGCGGGGGAATCCTCAAGTCGGCGACGATCTCGTTCGGACAATCGCTCGTCGCCGACGACTTGCACCGAGCCGAAGCCGCGGCCGCCAAGAGCGACCTGTTCCTGGCGGTGGGTACGTCGCTGCAGGTGTTCCCGGTCGCCTACCTCCCCCAGATCGCGGTGAACGCGGGAGCTCGACTGATCATCTTCAATGCAGAGCCGACACCGTTCGATAGCCAAGCCGCAGTGATATCGAGGGAGTCACTGGGCGAGGTGCTACCCCGCGCTCGTCGCGCTAGCTTGAAGTGGGTGGCGGGACCAGGATTCGAACCTGGGTAGGCATCAGCCGGCGACTTTACAGGCCGCTCCCTTTGGCCACTCGGGCATCCCGCCGTCGAGCGAGCGCAAGGATACCGGGAACGAGCGACCGGGGCTAGTCGGTGTGTTCGGACCCCACGGAGGCTGCGTCGCGGCGCTTTAGCAGCGTCGCGAGGCTCGAGTCGGGATCCAGCAGGATCTCGGGGCCCGCGCTCTCGGCCGTCGGTCCCGAACCTTCGAGGACACTCTGCGCTCCTTCGGCCAGAGCGGCCTGCAGCGCGGATTCGGCGAGGCCGAAGGCACCGGTCGAAGGTGACGTGCCCGCGGCCCACAGCGATTCGGTTGGGAGGTTCACCTCGGCGATCGTCGGCAGGAAGTCGTCGCCGAAACGGCGAGCCGAAGTGATGTCGTCGATCACCTTGATGCGCTTGAGGACGGTCTTGCCGACCAGACCCAGACGCGCGGTCCTCGGCTTCGTGCAGCCAGTCGACGAGGTGGCGCATCGGGTTCTTTGCGCTTCCGTCCTGCTGGTACCAACCGAAGTGGACGTGCGGAGGAGTGGTTGAAGCGTTGCCGGAGTTCCCGCAGTAGCCGAGCACCGTGCCCACCTCGACGAAGTCACCGGCCGCGAGCTCTTCGGTGTTGAGATCGCTCAGGTGCGTCAGGTACCAGTAGGTGCCGTCGGGCTTGTGCGACACGCGCGGTGATGCCGCCGAGACCACCGTCGGAGAAGCTGACGGTTCCGGCTTCCGGGGCGAGGATCGGATCCCCGTAGCTGCAGAAAACGTCCTGGCCCTCGTGCGTTCTCACGATCGGTCCGGGCCCGTAGCGCGGCGCGCCCCAAGTGTCGATCCAGGTTGAGGCCCCCGCGATGATGAACGGCGGGAAGACCTTTACTCACCTCGGACTGGCTGTGGCCTAGCGAACGAAGGTGAGCCGCAACGGCGAGCAACTTGTCGGTGTTGAACGAGCCCGGGATCGAGGGCACTCCGGGGAAGATGCTGCTCTTGTCCTTCTTGTTCTTCTTCTTCTTGTTCTTGCCACCGAGGCCGTCCTTGGGCCCGTTCTTGTCCTTGCGCTTGTCCTTGTCCTTCTTGGAGTCGTCCTTGTCTTTGTCGTTCTTTCCGCCCTTGTCCTTGTCTTTGTCGCCCTGGCCGGGAAGGTCGCCGGGACCGCCGCCACCACCGGGCCCGGAGCCGCCACCGTCGCCGGGGTCTTCCGAACCTCCGCCGTCTTCGCCCCCACCGTCGTCATCGTCGTCGTCCGGGGAGGGCGTGGGCTTGCCGATGATGTCGGACACGATGGGGGTCGGGAACTGAGCGACGGCAACGCCCGTGCCCACGCCCGAGATCGAGCGCGGCAGAACAAGCATCCCCGCCAGGAGGATGACAATCAGAAGACTCGCCCTGGCCGTCAGTCTCAAAGATCCCCCGCTATCCCGTTTCAGTCAGTGCATTCAATACAAGCGATGCTACGCCGTAGCCACATATACCGACTCTGCGCCACCGCCTTCTTACGAAGGGTATTTGTCCGAGTTCGTACCGGCCATAGCCCATCCGGGTGGTTCTGTGCTCCTCTGCGCTCGGGGCCTAGGCCTTGCTCGGTTTGGTTGCAGGCGCTCTCAGGTGCCCGTTGGTCGATTGGGCCTGGAACGGCGTCGTCAGCTTGTCGAGCGCCGAGGGCACTTCGTGGAGTAAGCGGACCAGCCCGATGCCCTCGAGCGTCTCCTCATCCTGGAGCCGGGCCGACATCTTGTCGAGATGCTCGCGGTTCAGCTCGAGCACACCGCGAGCGTCGTGCTCGGCCGCGCTCAGCAGCCTTTCGACCTCTTGATCCATCGCCTCATGGGTCCCGGCCGAAAGCTCGGAGAGGCCCAGGTCGTTGTTGAGGAACTGATCGGTTTCGCTCGCCACGAGCCGGGCTCGGCCCAGGGCGGGACTGAACCCGTACTTGCCCACCATGTCGCGCGCCATCTCGGTCGCGTACTCGAGGTCGTTCTCGGCCCCCGTCGAAGGCTCGCCGAACACAAGTTCCTCGGCGGCGAGCCCGCCCATCGCGGTCACGAGCTGCGCGTAGATCTGCGTGCGCGTGAACAAGGTCTGATCGCTGTCGCGCTGGATGCCGGTGAGGCCGAGCCCGCGTCCGCGCGCCAGGATCGAGCACGCGGTGCACCTCTTCGCCCTCGGCCGAGAGCCGCAGCAACGATCGCGT
This sequence comes from uncultured Actinomycetes bacterium, assembly GCA_963786155.1. Lineage (GTDB taxonomy): Bacteria > Actinomycetota > CADDZG01 > CADDZG01 > WHSQ01 > CAWAXW01. Next base: position 2,714,094 of record CAWAXW010000006.1, read on the forward strand.
GACCGCTCTCGTGGTAACGCCGCTCGCTCGCGCTCCTCGGGCTCGAGGACCTTGCCTTTGCGCTTCGGACCGTGGAGCACACGCTGGATCGCCTCCTTCGAGCTCGTGCGTCTCGACTTCCGTCTTCTCCTCGCGCAGCGTCAGCAGGGCGCCTTCGTTGATGACGTTGGCGAGGTCGGCGCCGGAGAACCCGGGGGTCCGCTTCGCCAGGTAGCTCGAAGTCGACGTCCGTGCCCATCGGCGTTCCACGGGCGTGCAGCTCGAGGATCAGCGGCGGCCTTCTGCATCCGGCTGATCGACCGTGATGTGCCGGTCGAAACGACCGGGACGCAGCAGAGCGGGGTCGAGGATGTCGGGACGGTTGGTCGCGCCGATGACGACGATGCCGGCGCTGACCTCGAATCCGTCCATCTCGACGAGCAGCTGGTTCAGGGTTTGCTCGCGCTCGTCGCTACCGCCACTGCCGCCGCCGTGGCCACGCTTACGTCCGGCGGCGTCGAGCTCGTCGATGAAGACGATCGCCGGAGCGACGGCTCGGACGCGCGCGAACAGGTCACGCACACGAGCGGCACCGACACCGACGAGGGACTCGACGAACTCGGCACCGGCGACCGAGAAGAACGGCACGCCCGCCTCACCGGCGACGGCCTTGGCGAGCAGCGTCTTTCCACAGCCCGGAGGGCCGAACAGGAGCACGCCCTTCGGCGGGACCGCGCCGAGCCTCGTCGTAGCGTTCGGGGTCGGTCAGGTAGTCGACGACCTCCTTGAGCTCGGCGACGGCCTCGTTCGCACCACCGACGTCGTCGAACGTGACGGGCGCTATCTGGCCCTTCTTGCGCCGGTTCTTGCCGATCGTTCCGAACGTCATGACCTCACCGATGCCGCAGCCGCCGCCCTTACCGGCCGTGAACAGCAGCCCGAAGAACTGCCAGGATCAGCAGCGGCAGGAGGTAGGTCGAAACGGCTCGCACGACCGCCTTGTCGGACTGCGGGTCGACGGTCACGCGCGCTGCCTGCCCGCGGTGAGCGTGTCGGCCATTACGTTGAAGGCCGCGTCCGACGCGGGGTATCGCACCCAGAACGGGCCGGTTCCCTGCGGCGCTATCGACGGCTCGGCTTCTCCTTGGCTTCTTCGGCCTTGGCGTCGTCCTTCTTGGAGTTCTCGTCCTTTGCTCCTGACGCACCGGCAGCGTTGGCGTTGTCGCCCTCGTTCTCATTCTGTGGAGCGTTCTCGTTCTCACCACCGCCGTCCTCACCCTGCGAGCCGGCTTCGCCCTTGGCGTCTTCACCCTTGGCGTCCTCGCCCTTGGCGTCCTTGGCCTTCTCCTGCTTGGGCTCGGGCTGCTCGATCACGGGCTTGACGACGAAGGTGCCCTCGAGACGGTCGTCCCAATCGTCGAAGGTCGCTTCCTGGATGCGGTTCTCTTCCGCCAATGCCAAGAGTTGCGTGAGGTCGATCTCCTCGCCCTCGGAAACCGGGGCCGTGTAGTCGATGGACCACCACATCGCCCCGAAGAGGCCCACGAGGACGATCACCAGGATGTAGGTGAGGCCCCGGCCCGACGACTTCCGCCGCGAGGAGTTGGCACGGCGGCGCCGCAGCCTGTAGTTCTTGTAAGCCCGCTTCGCCTTAGTCAGCGGGCTTGGCTTATGTGCCTCGGGCGTGGTCGTTTCGCTCATGTTCCTCTCCTGGTTCTCTAGTGAGACTAGCGCTTGACTTGCTCTGTCTTGACGCGCTGACGCGCCAAGCTTCCGTAACCGAACATGAAGGTGAGGGACGCGGCCCCCAGCATCATCAGGAACTGTGGGTCGGGTCCCCGATCGCTTATCCCGATAGCCGGACATCGCGTATTCCTCCGTGACCTTGTTGCCGGCCAGCATTGCCTCCGCCTCCTCATGGGCGGCGGCGGCGAAGGCGAGCTGGGGCTCTTTCTCCTCCTGGGTCGCCATCGCCCCCTGCGCCTGGGCTTGGGTCTGGCCCTGAGGCTGGGGGTTGGGGCGCGTGTTGGGCGGGGGCTCGGGTGGCTGCGGAGCGGCCGGACCCAACGGGATTAGCGGGGGAAGGAGCGCAGGCACGAGGAGCAACTCGCGCGGGTCCCTCGTCGGGGGCTTGGTCGGCACTTCGCAGACCACAAGCGCGCGGGCAGTTCCAAGGGGACCCGCTTCGCGCGATACGACGATGTCCACGGGGAAGCGGTCCTGCTTCTTGAGCGCCGGGCACTTATAGGTGACGCTGAATTCGAACTCGTTCCTCTCTTTGAAGTTGAGATCCAGGATCACTCTCGGGGTGATTGCCGAGACGACTTCATCGCCCCGCTCGATGCTGCCCTCGATCGAGGGCGCGGTCTGGATTCCTCCGACGTCGACGAGCGAGCGCAGCACGTTGATCACCGCTGGTCCCATGACGGTTGCCTCGTCGGAGTCGGCCGGGTCGACGACGCAAACCAACTCTTCGCCGGGCGGGATCTCTGGGTTCCCGTCACCGTCGCAGTCGAGCCCATCTCCCTGTGCCACGGCATGCGAATCGCGGGCGACCCGGGTCAGGCCGTCGAGCGGCGTGTCGACGAGCGGGTCCTGCAACATCGCCGCCGCGTCCTGGATCGCGATACCTGCCTGCATGATCTCGTCGGCGAGGAGCCCACCTGCGACGTTCTCGAAAGTTGGGTGGGATCCCCCGGTGGAGAAGACCTCGTCGGTTGCATGGATGATCACTCGGAGGCTGCCCGGTCGCCAGTGGGAGTCCAATCCGGGCACAATGCGCGCGAGACCCGGCCCGTTCTGACCTTCGCCCGTTGCCACCTGAAGCAAGGCGGCGAGTTGTGTCTCGTCTCCTCCCCCCAAGGCTTGGAGCTCGTTCAGTGCGCTGACGAGCCCGCCGTCCGGTGGGCCAACATCGCGAACTCGGTCGTAGGCGGGATCGTCCTCATAGCTGCGGTACTGGCCGACGCCGAACCACACGTCGATCCCGGCCTCATTCATGTCGGTGACTATGTCGGCCATCGCGGCCCGGATGCCATTGATCTCCTCGGACATGCTGTCCGAGACATCGATTAGGAAATGAACGTCGAGAGGGTTGGGGAAAGGCGGCAGCTCGAACCGGTAGTCGACGGTCTTCGACTCTCCTCGCTCCAGAACGATCTTCTTGTTCTGTGGCTCGAGCAGGCCGGGTTGCTCATCGGGCGGGAGTAGCGGAGGGAGCACCGCCGGGATGAGCACGTCGGGAACGGTGCCGATGCATTCGTTGTACCAGGCAAGCATCTCGTCCCCGCCGATCGGGCGGGTGTAGATGAAGCCTTCCGTCCGGCCGACCAGCGGCGTCCCCACCGAGCTCGCCGCGCTCAACGAGAAGAGGTTCGCACCGTCCGGCGGAGAGATGTCGAAGTTCTTCCGGCACTCGGGGATCACCATAGTGACGCCCTGGCTGTGAGCCGCCGCGAACATGTCGAGCGGAGCCGGCGGAGACGCGATCGAGTTGACGACCCCCGGAACCCGTATGGGCTCGAACGGCCGGCCGATCAGCGAGTACTCGGCCACCGCCGCGTCCTTGCGGCCGGCGGCGACCCGCTGGCCGGCACCCAGCGTCGTGACATCGATGGATGACACGGGCACCCCCGAAAGGAGGTCCCTGAAGCGGAACGTGAGCCCGCCGTCGGTCGAGTGGGCCAACCCCTGGTCGCCGTAGAGCCAGACGTCGTTGGGGTTTCCGTTGTCGACTTCCAGGCCACTCGCCTCGAAGCGTGCGTTCGAAACCTGGGGCCCGCCCTCGGGCACCTGTGGCGGGGTTTCAGGAGCGGTGGTCGACCAAGTGTGCCGCAGCTCCCATCCCGTCCCGCTGGGGATCGTCCCGTAGAGGTACTGGACCGCCGGGACCTCGGGGGTAGGTCCGCATCGGGATCGGGCCCGCCCAGCAAGTAAACGAAGTTCCCGGTGGCGCTGAGTTGGATGGCTCGTCCCCGAGCCGCCTCCAGCCCACCATCGCCTTGCCGCCAGGTGGTGCCCGCGTCGGCGCTTACGAGAATACGAGGGCGGGCTACCGGGCGGAGCTGGGAAAGCGCGAGGTAGGCGCCGGGGAGACCCCCGACAGGGGCTGCCAGAATGTCTTCGATCTGGGTCTCGGCCCCGGTCAAGGTCTGATCGAGGGTGGGAGCGGCCGGAAGCTCGTAGACCTCAGACCAGTGGCAGCCCCCGTCGAGCGTTCGCATGACGACGGTGCCGTTCGTGGCGAAGATCATGTTCGGGTCGTGGGGGAAGACGCTGAAATCGGTCATCGTCTGGGATCCACCCGTGAAATGCGGCCCCCGGACCTTGCTCCAGCGCCCCATCTGGCGGACCTGGCCCTGGATCTGGCATTTGATCTTGGGCGGGCCGGAGGGGAAGAAGTCGATCTGGTCCGGGGTCTGGGCCTGCCCCGCCGTGAGGAAAGGCCCCAGGATCAGGGCCGCGCTGAGCCAGGCCACGAAGATGCGCGCGGCGGCACGACGGGCGGAGGAGCCCCGCGGGGCGGCCTCGGCCGGACCGCAGCCCAGACTTGGCAGACTCACTTAGGTCCCTTCTCGGTCAGGCGGGTACTCCTCGTTGGATTCGACCCCTAGGGCCTGCGTCCTGTCGTCGGCGAGACGAGGCGAGATGGATGGCCGCCGCCCGCGCCGTCTGATGGGAACGTACGACGCCTGTGGGCCCGGGTAACGAGGACCTCCCACGGCCGGCTACGCCTCGCCTGCCGGGCCCGAGCCTACGCCGTGACGCCCCTCGCCCGCGCCCCGTTTAGACCGAAATCTTCCGGTTTGGAGGCGGAAAACCGACGCCAGACCGGAAGATTTGGGGGCGGGGGTGGGGGGAGGTCAGCCTCCGAAGAGTTGGAGCGAGCTGTCGGCCAGCTCCGTCAGGCCCTTCGGGTAGATGAACAGGGCGAGCAGGAGCAGGGCTGAGGCGCCGATCGCCGTGCGCATGAGGTAGGGCACCTCGAAGGGCTGCTCGATCTCCGGGGCGTCGAAGAACATCCTCTTGACGACGAGGAGGTAGTACCAGGCCGCGATCACCGCGTTGATGCCCATCACGGCTGCCAACCAGAAGACCTCCGCGTCGATCGTCGCCTTGAAGACGAAGAACTTCGCCCACATGCCGGCCATCGGGGGCACGCCGGCGAGCGAGATCGATGAAGCCGGCCATGAGGGTCGCCAGGACGGCGTTGCGCTGCCACATCCCCGCGTAGTCGGAGATGAAATAGGACCCTCCGCTCTCGCGGAAGGCGATCGCGACCGCGAACGCACCCGCATCCATCAACCCGTAGATCGCTAGATAGACGAGTGCCGCGGTGAAGGCGGAGTCGTTCGCATGGACGCGGGAAGTCTCGTTGACCAGGGCGAAACAAACGAGGACGTAGCCCGACTGGGCGATCCCCGAATAGGCGAGCAGTCTGATGATGTGCTTCTGCCTCAATGCGATGAGGTTGCCCACTGTCATCGTCAGGACCGCGAGCGCGGCGAATATCGGGCGCCAATTGTCCGCGACCCCCGGGAAGGCCCTGAACATCAGGATCAGCAGTCCCACGAACCCACCGATCTTCGAAGCTGTCGACAAGAACGCGGCCACCGGAGGCGGTGCGCCCTCGTAGGTGTCGGGGGCCCAGAAGTGGAAGGGCACGGCCGAGATCTTGAACGCGAACCCGACGATCACGAACAGGATCCCGAGCGTGATGACCGAATCGTTGTCCGAGATCGCAAGTGCCCGGCGGATGCCGTCAACATGGGTTTGGTTGGTGAGCCCGTAGATGATCGACATCCCATAGAGCATCACGGCCGACGACAGAACGCTGAACAAGAAGAACTTGAGCGCGGACTCGTTGGACTTCGCATCGCCTTTACGCAGAGCCGTCATGACGATCCCGGGGATGCTGATGAGCTCGAGGGCGATGAAGATCGAGACGAGATCGCGCGAGCTCGACATCACGAGGCAGCCGAGCAGGCCGCACAGCAGCAGGAAGTAGTACTCGCCCTGGTAGTACTTGCCCTTGCGGAAATGGTTCAAGGAGATCGCAAGGATCAAGAGCCCGAGGACACAGAACAGCTCCTTGAACAACAGCGCGAAGGAATCGACCTGGAACGTCCCATTGAGCGTCGACCGGGTTTCGCCGACCAGCGACGCGATGGCCGCGAGCGTGGCTACGATCCCGGCCGCCGACAAAGGCATCGCGAGCCACTTGAGCTCGCGCGGCAGGAACAGATCCACGATCAGGACGGCGCACAGGGCCGCGGTGAGCACGAGCTCGGGCGCAAGCGCGTGCCAGTCGACCGAGGGCTGAGATAAGCCCTGTGCGAGCTCGATCATCCGAAGACGCCGACCAGGGATTGAACCGCGGCGTCGGTGACGCCGAGCACCATCTTCGGATAGACGCCGGCCATCAGGATCAACGCGAGCAGCGGAGCCCACGCGGTCCACTCGAGCCTCTGCACGTCATGGATGCCGGTCGCGTGGGCGAACTTGTCCGGGATGTTGCCGAGGTTGACTCGCTGCACGGTCCACAGCAAGTAGCCCGCGGTCAGGATCGTCCCGATGCCAGCACCCACCATGAGGACCCGGAACAGCTCCTCGGACAGGCCCGCGCCGGGATTATAGGAGCCGAGCAAGGCGAGCATCTCGCCCCAGAATCCGGCCAGACCGGGAAGGCCGAGGGACGCGATCGCCGCGTACGTGAAGAGCGTCCCGAACTTCGGTATCTGTTGGAGCATCCCTCCGAGTTGGGAGATCTCTCTCGTGTGGTAGCGCTCGTGCATCGAACCAGCCAGGAAGAACAGCATGCCGGTGATGAGGCCGTGGGCGACCATGCCGAAGATCGCGCCGTTGATTCCGGCGTCGGTCAGCGTCGCGATACCCAACATCACGAACCCCATATGGCCCACCGACGAGAACGCGATCAGGCGTTTGAGGTCCGTCTGAGCGAAGCAACACAGCGCGCCGTAGATGATCGCGATCACGGCGAGGATCCCGATGATCGGGGCGTAGTCGATCGCCGCCTCGGGCAGGACCGGCAACGCGATCCTGATGAACCCGTACGTGCCCATCTTCAACATGACTGCCGCCAGGAGAACCGAACCCACGGTGGGTGCTTCCGTATGGGCATCCGGAAGCCACGTATGGAACGGCCACATCGGCACCTTGATCGCGAACCCGAGGAACAAGCCGAGGAATGCAACGTTCTGGAACACCCTGCTGCCCAATAAGCCATCCGCTCCCATCTGGGAGAGCTCGATGATGTCGAAGGTGTGCGGATCCGAGCGGAGGTAGATGGCCAGGAATCCCAGCAACATGAAGATCGAACCGAACAACGTATAGAGGAAGAACTTCACCGCGGCGTACTGGCGGTTCGGCCCGCCCCATAGTCCGATCATGAAGTACATGGGGACGAGAACGATCTCCCAGAAGATGAAGAAGAGGATCAGGTCCAGTGCGACGAACGTGCCGTTCATGCCCGTCTCGAGAAGAAGGACGAGAGCGAAGAACGCCTTGGGCTTGCCGGGCTCCGGTATATGCCACCACATGTAGACGACGCACAGGAAGCTGACCAGCAGCGACAACTCCAGCAACGGGAGCGCCATGCCGTCGATACCGATGTGATAGCGGACGTCGATCTGGGGGATCCACTCCCCGTTCACCACCATCTGCATGACCCCGGCGTCGCCGAAGTCGAAGCGGAACAACATCACGATGCCGACGAGCAGTGCGGCCCCCGTGAAGACGAGCGCGGTGATCTTGATCGCTTTCTCTTTGGCCGGCGGCACGAGCATGAGAGCGACGACACCGGCGGCCGGTAGGAACGTCGCCAAAGACAACGCCCAGTCGTCAAACCATTCCATCGGTAAGTCGTCCCTCCTTATCCGGCCTAAGAGATGAAGCTAGTGAACGCGAACAACGCCGAGAACAGAACGATCCCGGAGAAAAGCACCGCAGCGTAACGCTGCACGTTCCCCGACTGCAGGTACTTGAGCAGACCCCCCGTATAACCCGTGAGGTTCGCTACCCCATTGACGGTGAAATCGATCAACTGCTGGTCGAACACGCTGTAGACCGCATTCGCGGTCGCCTTCGTCGCCGTCGCCGTGCCGTTGACCACGCCGTCGAGGATGTGTTGGTTGGTCCAGTACGTAGCCTTGGCGATCGGATACTGCACCGGACGCACGACGCCTTGCAAGTAGATGTCGTCGAGGTAGTACTTGTTCTCGACGAAGCGATACATCCACGCGAACGGCCCGGCCAGCAGATCGACCTTGAACTTCTCCTTGTAGAACATCAGGTAACCGAGATAGATCGCCGCGACCGCGACCAGCGTCGCCAAGACCGGCAAAACGATGTTGTACAGGGTCGAGAAGCCGTGATGCTCGTGGCCGGGGACGGTTATCCAGTCCTGGAACGGGCCGATGACGGGGAAGCCGAGGAAGCCGACGAAGATCGACGCCCCGGCCAGTATCCAGAGTGGCGTCACCATCGAGCCGGGGCTCTCGTGCGGGGTTCCGTGCCCCCGGTATTCGCCCCAGAACGTCTTGATACAAGCGCGCGTCATGTACAGGGCGGTGAGGAACGCCGTGATCGTGGCCGCGATCAACACGACCCACGACGAAAGTCGGCCCAGGTCGCTCCCGGAGCGCAGCGCCCCGCCGATGATCTCGTCCTTCGAGAAGAAACCGGCTAACGGAAAGATCCCGGCGAGAGCTAGAGACCCGATCATGAACGTCCGGAACGTGTGAGGCATGAACTTCCGCATGCCGCCCATCTCGCTCATGTTGTTCGTGTGGGCCGCATGGATCAACGATCCGGCGCCGAGGAACAGCAGCGCCTTGAAGAAGGCATGAGTGAACAGATGGAACACGCCCGCGGTGTATGCCCCCACGCCGAGGGCCGCGGCCATGTAGGCGAGCTGGCTGATCGTCGAATACGCAAGCACACGCTTGATGTCGTCCTGGGCCAGGGCGAGGACGGCCGCCAGGAGCATCGTGATCGAGGCGACGATCGCGACTACGTCGAGAGCCGCTCCGGCGTGCTCGAAGTAAACGAACATGCGGGCGACCATGTAGATCCCCGCGACCACCATCGTGGCGGCGTGGATGAGGGCCGAGACCGGCGTGGGGCCTGCCATGGCATCCGGCAGCCACACGTACAGCGGGAACTGCGCAGATTTGCTGACGACACCGCAGAACAGCAACAGTGCCCCGATCGTCGCCGTGGTTCCCGCAAGTTCACCGTGCTCCGCCAACTCATTGATGACGGGGATGTTGAACGTGCCGGCCAAGAAGAAGATGGTGAAGATCCCGAACAGGAAGAGCGTGTCGCCGACGCGGTTCGTGATGAAGGCCTTGATCGCCGCCGAACTGTTCTCCTTCTCCTCCCAGTAGTGGCCGATCAGGAAGTAGCTGCACACGCCGACCAACTCCCACCCGACGAACAGCTGCATGAGGTTGTTGGAGATGACCATGAACAACATCGCGCCGGTGAACAGCGACAGGAACGCGTAGAAGATCGTGTAGCGCTTGTCGTCGTGCATGTAGCCCGTGGAATAGATATGGACGAGCAACGACACCGACGTCACGACGACGAACATGACCCCCGTCAGGAAGTCGTAGTTCATGCCGAACTCCACCACCAGGCTCGGGTGGTCGCCCGAGCCGAACTGGAACCACGTCCACGACTTCTCAACCGCCGCGTTGCCGGCGGCAAGCTCGATGAAGGCCCATAGCGACATCGCAAGACCGACGGAGAGGGACGCGATCCCAACCATGTGACCGCGGTTCTTCATGCGCTTGCCGAAGAACATGATGACGAAGAACGAGAGCACCGGGAGCAGCGGGACGAGCCACATGAGCTCGGTCATGAACCCGTCCTTGGCATGCGCCGCCGGGTCCGTCTCGCCGCCGTGCTCCTGAACGAACAGGAGCAGGTCGTGCATCATCGCCTCACCACTTCATCAGCGACATGTCGTCGACATTCACGCTTTGGCGGTTGCGGTAGATGAGGATGACGATGGCAAGTCCAACGCCTACCTCGGCTGCGGCAACGGCGATGATGAACAAGGCGAAGACCTGGCCGGAAACGCCCCCTTCCTGGAAGAACGCGGAGAAGGCGATGAGGTTGATGTTGACGGCATTCAGCATTAGCTCGATCGACAGGAGCACGAGAACCGCGTGCCGGCGCGCCAGCACGCCGTAGACGCCGATCGAGAACAGCGCCGCGGCGAGGACCAGGAACCAGGTGATGGGCATCAGCCTGTTTCCTCTTCATCTTCGTCGCGCCGCGTCGATCACGACCGCTCCGACGAGGGCGGCCAGCAGCAGGATCGAAACGACCTCGAAGGGCAGGACGAACGACGAGAAGATGGCCTCGCCGACCGACTCGGTCGTTGTCCCTTCCTCGCGCAGGAGCGAGATCTCCTGGTCCTCGAAGGCCTCGATCAGGATCAAGCTCGTCATGAGGAACATCGCGCCGGCAGCGAGGGCCGCGACGAGACGCTGGTCGTTATCGAGAGTCGCGGAACCGATGGGAGCCCGCGTGAGCATGAGCCCGAAGAGCATCAGCACGACGATGGCTCCGACATAGACGAGCACCTGGGCCCATGCGATGAACTCGGCGTAGAGGAGCAGGTAGATGGCGGCCGCCCCCAGGAGCGTCCCGACCAGGTAGAGGGCCGCGTGAACGACGTTGCGCGAGGTAACGACGCGTAGCGCCGAGAAGATGATGAGGCTGGCGAGAAGCCAGAAGACGGAGTCTTGCCAGGTCGCGCTCACGGTCCCTGTGTTCCTTTCTGTGCGCGCGCCCGCGCGGCCTTGGCCCTGGCGGTCGCCACCGGCTGGCTCGAGCCCTTCGCCTGTTCCTCTTTGAGCACCCGCTCGTAGACCGCGTCCGGATCCTCGCCACCTGCGGACGCGGCCGGAGGAGCCGGGGTCTCTGGTTCCTTCTCGGCCTTCGTCGGTGCGACGGGTCCCGGCTCCGGCTCGGGCTCCTTGGCGGCCGGCGCTCCACCCGCAACGGGCGGAGCGGGCTCACCCTTGGTCGGCGCGCTGGGAACCGGCTTCGCGACCTCGACGGGGGTCGGGCCCCTCGTTATACCCCGTTCCGTCTTGACGCGCGCGACGCGAGCGCGCGCCTCGGCGACGAGGCGGGAAGAGCCCTTGTCGAGCTGTTCCCGCAGGACCTCGTCGTAGACCTTCTGGGGATCCTCGGTGGGCACGATGGGGGCCGGACGCGTCGCCGCGGGAGGCTGCTGCAGTCCCTCGTCGGGTGAGGTGACATCGGCGGGGGGCTTGGGGGCAGCAGGGGCGGGAGCGGGGGGAGCAGGCTCGGGCGCCTTCTTAGCGGGCGCGGGTGCCGGGGCGGGAGCCGGTGCCGGTGCTACGGCGGCGGGAGGGGCTGCCGGGGCGGGCTGGCCGGGAAGCAGCGCGCCCTCTTCGAGCGGGGCGGGCGGCAACACCGTTGCCATCCAGTCGGAGAGCCGCTCCTTCTCGTGCGTCAGCTCACGGATGTCGTACTCCGCATACTCGAACTCGCGGCTCCAGAACAGCGCGTCGTAGGGACAGACCTCGACGCAGATGCCGCAGTACATGCAGAGCGCGTAGTCGATCGCGAAGCGGTCGAGCACGTTGCGCTTGCGCGGCCGGCCGCCCTCTCGCTTCGGAGGCAACGTCTCCTTGTGCGAGTCGATGTAGATGCACCAGTCGGGGCACTCGCGACCGCAGAGCATGCAGACGGTGCAGTTCTCTTCCTTGAGCGCGATCACGCCGCGCGTGCGGGCGGAGAGATCCTGCTTCTGACGTCGGGGTACTCGATGACCGTGTTGTGCTTGAAGAGGTGCTTGAGCGTCACGGCCATGCCCTTGAGCAACCCGATGCCGTAGCCCCACTTCCGCGCCTTCTTGAGCTCGGCGAGGTCGCGCTCGCTCCTGGTGGCGGTGCGGCGTTCGTCTACTGCCATAACGCCGTCCGGTGCGTAGAGCACCCACGCCCCCACGGCGAGGATCAGCACGAGGCGAGGCGGGGATCAGGAACTTCCAGGCGAACTTCTGCAGTTGGTCCTCACGCAGGCGCGGGAACGTGAAACGGATCCAGAAGATCAGGAACATCATCACGATCGTCTTACCCATGAACCAGACGAAACCCGGGATGACGTCGAGGCCGTCCATCGGAACGATCGGTTTGTAACCACCGAGGAAGAGACGTCGTCGCGATCCCGGCGAAGGCGATGATGTGTCCCATCTCCGCGAAGAAGAGACCGAAGATGAAACGCATCCCGGAGTACTCGGTGAACGGGCCGGTGATGATCTCGGATTCGGCCACCGGCATGTCGAACGGTGGCAGGGTCATCTCCGCGATAGCCCCGACGAAGAAAATCAAGAAAGCGAACAACCCGATGCCGGGTGGCCAGATGATGAAAGGCCAGTCTTGCGCCTCGACGATGCCGACCACCGAGAGCGTCCCGGCGAGCATCGCCACCGCGGCAGCGGTCAGCACGATGGGGAGCTCGTACGCGATCAGCTGCGCGGCGGAGCGAAGCGCCCCGATCAGCGCGTACTTGTTGGCGCTGGACCATCCGGCCATCAGCACGCCGATCGTACCGACCGAGCCGATCGCCATCAGGTAGAAGATCCCGACGTCGAGGTCCTCGACGATCAACCAATCGTCGAGCGGGATCACGAGATAGAGCATCACGATCGGGACGAACACGATCGCCGGCGCGAGCGTGAACACCCGCTTGTCGGCCGCCGCCGGGATGATGTCCTCCTTGTAGATGAACTTGATCCCGTCGGCGAGCGTCTGCGCCCACCCGTGGAACCCGCCCGCATACATCGGGCCAAGCCGGTGCTGGAGGTGCGCCAGCTCCTTGTGCATCGCGTAGCCCGCGACCAGCGCGCCGACCGGCACCACGGTCAGGATGACCACCAGCTTGATGGCAAGGATCCACCAGTCGGTGAGCTCGAAGTTCGTGATGAAGTCGGGCATCAGCGCATCATCGGTCGATGTCCCCTAGTACGAAGAAGAACGAGCCCAGGATCGCGATCATGTCGGCCACGAGCGTGCCTTTGAGCACATGGCCCAGCGCCGAGACGTTGCTGAAGCTCGGCGTGCGGATCTTTAAGCGGTACGGCCGCTTGTCGCCGTCGGAGATCAGGTACATGCCGAGCTCGCCGAGGGGGTTCTCGGCTCGGACGTAGACCTCGCCCTCGGGGGCCTGCACGACTCGGGGAACCTTGCCCAACACCGGGCCGGACGGCATCCCCTCGATGGCTTGCTCGACGATGCGAGCCGATTCGACGACCTCGTGCACGAGCACCCAGAAACGATCGAAGCAGTCGCCGTGCGGAGCAGTCGAGACCTCGAAGTCGAACTGGTCGTAGACGAGGTACGGCTCGTCCTTGCGAACGTCGATGTCGATGTTCGACCCGCGCGCGATCGGGACCCGAAACGCCGAAGCTGTAAGCGATCTCCTTGTCGAGCACTCCGACACCGACCGTGCGCTGCTTGAAGATCTCGTTCCCGACGAGAAGGTCCTCGTACTGGTCGAGCCGGTCGATCACCTGGCGAACGCCCTTCAGCGCCTGAGCGAAGAACCCACGCGGCACGTCCTCGCGGACCCCGCCCGGCCTCATGAACCCGAAGTGCATGCGGCCGCCCGTCGCCATCTCCATCGCGAACTGGATGTCCTCGCGCTCGCGGAAGGCATAGAACGTCGGCGTGATCGCGCCCAGCTCGGCGCCGAAGCTCGCGAAGAACATCAAGTGGTTGAGGATGCGGTTCATCTCGAGCATGCAGACGCGCATCCACTGGCCGCGCGGCGGCACCTCGATCTCCATCAACTTCTCGAGAGCCATCGCCAACGGCAGCTCGTTGTTGAAGCCGGAGAGCCAGTCCATCCGCGACACGAGGTTCGTTATCTGCCGGTAGTCGCGCGCCTCGACGAGCTTCTCGTAGCCGCGGTGCATGTAACCGATGACCGGATCGGCGTCGACGATGACCTCGCCGTCGATCGTGGCGAGGAGCCGGAAGACGCCGTGGGTGGCGGGGTGCTGCGGGCCGACGTTGAGCACCATCTCCTGCGTTGCGAGGCGCCCTTGCGACATCTCCGCGATCGCCTGCTCGGGGGTCATGACGTTCTGGTTGCTCATCGCCCGCCCGCCGCTGCTTCCTCGGGGTCCTTGGCACCCGGCCAGTCCTTCACGATCCGCGTTGGGAGCTTGAACGAGCGCAATCCCGGGTGCCCCTCGAAGTCCTCGGGAAGAAGGAGGTTGACCAGACGCGGGTGGTCCTCGAAATCGATCCCGAACATCTCGAAAGCCTCACGCTCGTGCCAGAACGCGCCCAGGAACAGGGGCACGAGGCTCGGGCAGCGGGGCTCGGCTGCGTCGACCGGCACATGGACGTTGACATGGAGGCCGTGCTCGGGCGAGTAGAGGTGGATCAGGACCTCGAGCCCTCCCGCTTTCTGCTCCTTGTCCTCTCCCCCGAACTCGGTGCGGTCGACTCCGGCCAGGAAGGTGAAGAATCGACATTCGATCCCCTCGGCGTCGCGCAAGCCCTGCGCGACCTCCACGAGATCGCCGGGGTCGACGGTGATGTCAACTTCTCCGAAATTGAGCCGAGCGTCACGAACCTTGGTTCCGAACTCGGCTGTGATGCGCTCGAGCCCCGCTTCGGCCGTCACTCGCTGCGTTATCGGCATTAGCCCTTAGATGCCGCCCGCCAGGCCCGGCTCTGGGATGACTGGGATGGGTACTTGCTCGCCGCTCCACTTCGCCCTGATGTCCTCGCCGGCGATCTTCTCTTGCAGCCGGATGATGCCCTGGAGTAGAGCCTCGGGCCTCGGGGGGCACCCCGGAACGTAGACGTCTACGGGAATGATCTGGTCGACGCCCTTCGTCACCGCGTAGCTGTCCCAGTAAGGCCCGCCGCAGTTAGCGCATGAGCCCATCGAGACGACGTACTTGGGCTCGGGCATCTGGTCGTAGACGCGCTTGATCGGTGCGGCCATCTTGTCGGTGACGGTGCCCGCCACGACCATGAGGTCGGCTTGGCGCGGCGAGGCCGGGAAGGGGATCACGCCGAAGCGGATGATGTCGAACTTGCTGGCGAAGGCGGCCCCCATCTCGATGCCGCAACATGCGAGCCCGAACTGCATGACCCAGAGCGAGAACTTGCGGCTCCAGTTCAGCGCCCACGCGGCGGGGCCCGGCAGCTTGACCTTCTCCATCACAGCCATTCGAGGACCTTCTTCTTGATGGCGTACAGCAGTGCGATGGCGAGGATCCCGATGAAGATGATCATCTCGACGAAGGCCTGGGTCCCGAGGCGCTCGAACACGATCGCCCAGGGGAACAGGAATATGGCTTCCACATCGAAGATGACGAACAGCAAAGCGAAGACGTAGTAGCGGACGTTCGTCTGGGTCCACCCCTGCCCGATCGGATCGATCCCCGACTCGTAGGTCGTGTACTTCTCGTAACTGGGCAGATTGGGGCGGAGGAGGCGGGACAACTGAAGGGTTCCGCCAACGAGTAGGAAGCCGACTACTACGAACAGACCGATCGTGACGTATTGGCCGAAGTAGCCTTCAGGCACCCTTCACGCTCTCCCGTTAACGTCGCGCCTGCCGACCGGGACGCGCGCCGTCGACAGATCGCGAATGTCCTGGTTATCGCCCCGGAACCTAACATGCAGACGCCTCGCTCCAGGGGGTTCGTGCGTTCGTTCGTGCGCTTGTTCGCCCATCATTTCGGAGCGCGGTTTAGCCCGCGAAATACAGGGTGGCTTTCTCGGCTACGTCTATGAGGGGGCCCCAGAAGAGGCCGAGGACGAGCGTTGCCGCCGCGGCGAGGGCGATGATCCCGTAGGACCAGCGGCCGCCCTCGAGTTGGATCGGCTCGTCGCTCTCCTGCATGTACATGACGACCAGGACGCGGAGATAGAAGAACGCAGCGATCGCGCTGGTGAGCGCAGCCGATAACGACGAGCCACGCAGTAGCCGGCCTCGATGGCCGCACCGAACACGACGAGCTTGCCGACGAAGCCGACCGTCAGCGGCACGCCGGCCAGCGACAGCAGGAACAGGGTCAGCGCTCCGGCCAGCAGCGGGCGCTCGATAGAAGAGACCCTTGTAGTCGGTCAGCCTCGCGCTGTGCTCGTCGCGGCCCCCGACGACGGCGACGACCGCGAAGGCGCCGAGCACGGTGATGCCGTACGTCGCCAGATAGAAGAGCGCTCCCGAGACGCCGCGGTCGTTGGCCGCGACGATGCCGGTCAGGACGAAACCGGCGTGCGCGATCGACGAGTAGGCGAGCATCCGTTTCACGTCCTCCTGCACGACCGCGAGCACCGACCCGACGATCATCGTGGCGATCGCGATCGCGATCACCAGCGGCCGCCAGTCCCCTCGCAGCGGGAAGAGCGCGACGTCGAAGAGCCGGAGCATCGCGGCGAAGGCGGCGAGCTTCGAGCCGGCGGCCATGAAACCGGTGACCGGCGACGGCGCTCCCTGGTAGGCGTCCGGCGTCCACATGTGGAACGGAACGGCGGCGACCTTGAAGCCGAGACCGACGATCAGCAGGCCGGCTGCCGAGCGACGAGCAGACCGACGTCGTCCGCGGGGGTCGTCGCTCAGGAACTCGACGATCCCCGGCGTACCTCCCGACGCTACCGGTCCCGTAGAGGTTCGTCGAGCCCGACCGCTCCGTAGACGAGCGCGATCCCAAGCAGGAAGAACGCCGACGAGAACGCTCCGAGCAGGAAGTACTTCATGGCCGATTCCTGGCTCGGTCAGCCGACCGCCTGCGGAACCCGACGAGCACGTACAGCGCCAGCGAGAAGGTCTCGAGCGCGAGGAAGATCATGATCAGGTCGGCGGCCGACGCCATCAGCATCATCCCGGCGACGGCGAAGAGCACCAGCGCGTAGAACTCCGACTCCTCGAGCCCTTCGCGCACGAGGTACTCGCGACCGAGCCACACCGTGAGGACGCCGAAGCTCGCGAGCGTCGATCTTGACGAAGATCGCGAAGCCGTCGACCGCGACCATCCCGCCGAGCTGGAGCTCGGTCTCGTCCCCACACCGTCAGCGCGAGGTACCCAGCCACGACCAGCGCGACCGTGGACATCAGGGGAAGGAACCAGCGGTCGACCCGATCGCCGACGACGGCATCCACGACCACCAGCACGAGGGCCGCGATGCACGAGAGCGATCTCGGGCGCGATGCCGCCGAGCTGGACCGCAGGTAGGTCGAGAGCACCTTGGGCCCAGGTCATCACGGAGCCTTTCCGTTCTGCGGTCCGTCCGAGCCCACCCCGCGGGCTATGTCGGCGGGGTTCGGGATAACGGTGGAGTCGAGCTGCTCGACGACGTGCTGGGCCGCCGGCTCGATGCGCTCGAGGAACGGCTTCGGATAGACGCCGATGAAGACGATCAGCGCGAGGACGGGCGCCAGCATCGCGACCTCGCGCAAGTTGACGTCGGGGAGCTTGCGGTTCTCCTCGTTCGTGATCGGGCCGTGGAACACACGCTGGTAGGCCCACAGCAGGTAGATCGCGGCCAGCACGATGCCGAAGGCGGCCGGGACGACCCACCAGCGGTACGCGAGGAACGTGCCGAGCAGGATGAGGAACTCGCCCACGAACCCGTTGAGCCCCGGCAGGCCGATCGACGACAGCGCGACGAACAGGAAGATCCCCGCCATCACCGGGACGGAACTCGGCGAGGCCTCCGAAGTCGGCGATCTCGCGGGTATGCCGCCGGTCGTAGAGCATCCCGACGAGCATGAAGAGGGCGCCGGTCGACAGGCCGTGGTTGACCATCTGCAGGATGCCGCCGCTCATCCCCTGCACGGTTCCGACGAACAGCCCGAGGACGACGAAGCCGAGGTGCGCGACCGACGAGTACGCGATCAGTCGTTTGAGGTCCTTCTGCATGGTCGCCACGAGCGCGCCGTAGATGATCCCGATGATCGGCAAGCCCCATGATCAACGGGACCAGCTCTCGGGCCGCATCGGGGAACAGCGGGATGCCGAATCGGATGAGACCGTAAGCGCCCATCTTCAGCAGGACCGCGGCCAGCATCACCGAGCCCGCCGTCGGGGCCTCGGTATGCGCGTCGGGCAGCCACGTATGGAACGGGACGAGCGGCACCTTGACGGCGAACGAGGCGAAGAACGCGAGGAACAGCAGTCGCTGGACGCCGATGGACAGCGGGGTCCCGAGGAGTTGCTGATAGTCGAAGGTCGGCCGCTTCGGCGCGCGAAGTACAGAGCACAGGATCGCAACGAGCATCAGCAGCGAGCCGACGAGCGTGAAGAGGAAGAACTTCATCGCCGCGTAGATGCGGCGGCCGTATCCCCACATCCCGATGAGGAAGTACATCGGGACGAGCGTCGCTTCCCAGAACAGATAGAAGAGGAACAGGTCGAGCGCGCAGAAGACGCCGAGCATCCCGGTCTCGAGAGCGAGCAGGAAGATGAAGTAGGGCTTCACGTCGCTTGGTGATCGACCACGACGCGAGCACGCCGAGCGGCATGAGGAACGTCGTCAGCATGACCATCCAGAGGCTGATCCCGTCGATGCCCGTGTCGTAGTCCGATGCCCCACTCGGGGATCCACTCGGCGGAGTGACCCGAGTTGGAAGCCCTGCGTCGGTCGACGTCGAAGTCGACCAGAATTCCGATCGAGACGAGGAAGGTGACCCGGTGACGGCAAGGGCGAGCGAGCGGATCCAGCGCTCTTGCTCCTTCGGAATGAACGCGATGAGCAACGCGCCGGCAAGCGGCAGGAAGATAATGACGTCGAGGAACGGGAAATCGCTCATAGCGCCCACCCTGAACAGGAGCACCGAGACGATGACGACGACGCCGAACGAGGAACGACCGCCGCGTAGTTGCGGACGTATCCGGTCTGCACGCGGCGGCACGACCTCGGCGAATGACGGCCACGAAGCGGCCGATCCCGTTGACGACGCCGTCGACGACCTTCTTGTCGATCACGTCGGCGCAGAAGGTCGCGAAGCGCTTGCCCGGCATCACGATCGTGCGCCCGTAGATCTCGTCGACGTAGAACTTGTTGCGCGGGCGGCTTCGACGAGCGTGCCGAAGCGAACGCTCTGAGCTGTCGCCTGCGCAGGTTGCCCGCTCCGCGACAGGTAGAGGGCTCGGGCGACGAGGATGCCCGCCGCCGCTACGAGCAGCGCGGCCCCGCCGAGGAGCCACGGCGTGATGCCCTCGGGCACGTGCGACTCGCCGACGACCGGCTCGAGGAAGTGCTCGAGCGTCAGCGACCCCGGGGAGGTTGATCGACCCCGCCGACCACCGACAGCACGCCCAGCGGGATGAGGGCGGCCGCCATGCTCGGCGGGGCATCGTGCGGGTGACGCTCTCCGGGTACCGGGACTTCGGCCCTCGAACACCCGGAAGTAGAGCCGCGACATGTAGAACGCGGTGAGGAACGCGGTGGCGACGCCGATAGCCCCACAGCACGTACTGCCCTCGGCCCACGCCGAGGCGAGGATCGCGTCCTTCGAGAAGAACCCGGCGAACGGGATGATCCCGCAGATCGCGAGCCAACCCGCCATGAACGTCCACCCGGTGATCGGCATCACCTTACGCAGGCCGCCCATCTTCCGCATGTCCGTCTCGCCGTCGAGCGCGTGCATCACCGCCCCGGCTCCGAGGAACATCAGCGCCTTGAAGAACGCGTGCGTGACGAGATGGAAGATCCCGACGGAGTACGCGCCGACACCGTGCGCGAGGAACATGTAGCCGAGCTGCGAGATCGTCGAGTAGGCGAGCACGCGCTTGATGTCGTACTCGGTCGCGGCCATCAGCGCGGCCCACAGCGCGGTCAGCGCACCGATCCAGCCGACGACCATCAGGGCCGTCGCCCACGCCTCGAACACCGGTGCGAACCGAGCGACCATGTAGACGCCGGCGGTCACCATCGTCGCGGCGTGGATGAGGGCCGAGACCGGCGTCGGGCCCTCCATCGCATCGGGCAGCCAGACGTAGAGCGGGATCTGCGCGCTCTTCCCGGTCGCGCCGCCGAACAGGAGCAGCGCGATGGCGGTCGCGGTCCCCGCGGTCATCGCGCCGGCCGACTCGTTGATCTGTCCGACGGTGAGCGAGCCCACCGTCGTCGCCAGACAGGAAGATCCCGAGCAGGAACGAGAAGTCGCCGATGCGGTTGACGATGAACGCCTTCTTGGCCGCGTGCGCGGCCGCCGGCTTCTCGAACCAGAACCCGATCAACAGGTACGAGCACAGACCGACGCCCTCCCACCCGACGTAGAGAAGGAGCGAGGTTGTCGGCGAGCACGAGCAGCAACATCGACGCCGCGAACAGGTTCAGGTAGGCGAAGAACCGGTGAGTAGCGCGGATCGTCGTGCATGTAGCCGATCGAGTAGATGTGGATCAGCGCTCCCAACGCCGGTGACGACGAGCACCATCACGATCGAGAGCTGGTCGACCAGCAGATCGACGCCGACCGCGAAGCCGCCGACCGTTATCCAGTCGAAGACATTGATTACCGCTGCCCGAGCGTTGTGCTCGCCGTGGCCTTCGACGCCGAGAAGCTCGAAGAACGTGACCACGCCGAGCAACGAACGCAATGCCAATAGCTGCCGAGCCCACCAGTCCCGATGCGGTCCCGATGCGGCTTGCCGAAGAACAGCAGGACGAAGGCGCGACACCAGCGGGATGAGGATGATGTAGGGAGCCAGGCTCTGCGCTCATCGCCAGTGCTCACCACCTCAGGAGGCTGCACGTCGTCGACGTTTGCCGTCTTCCGGTGGCGCGAAGATCGAACAGGATGATCGCCAGTCCCACCACGACCTCGGCCGCCGCCACCACGAGCACGAAGAACACGAGCACCTGGCCGTCGAGATGTCCGTGCATGCGGGCGAACGTCACGAAGACGAGGTTGACCGCGTTCAGCATCAGCTCGATGAACATGAAGATGACGATCGCGTTGCGTCGCACCAGCACGCCGACGACACCGATCGTGAACATCAGGCCCGCAAGCGCCAGGAAGTAGCCGGGAGCCACGCCGTCATCGCGGCCACCTCTTCAGAGGCCGGCCGACCGATGGTCGTCAGCTCGAGACGGCTCATCCGGCGGGCGAGCACCATGACGCCGACGATGGCCACCACGAGCAGCACCGACGTCACCTCGAACGGCAGCAGGTAGTTGCTGAACAGGACGCGCGCGAGCGCCTTGACGTTGCCCGGATCTGGTTGAGCGCCTCGAGCGCTTGCTCCCCCTGGGACCCGCCGATCCCGGCCACGAGCTCGGCCCCCTTGAGCGCCACGTAGATGATCTCGGCGGCCAGCAGCGCGCCCAGCGCGATCGCCACGGACGCTGGGCCGAGAAGGGTTCGGTCAGGATCTCCCGCCTGTCGACGCCGAGAAGCATGATCACGAACAGGAACAGCACCATGATCGCCCCGGCGTAAACGATGATCTGGATCGCGGCGACGAAGAACGCGCCCTGCAACAGGAACGCGAGCGCCAGCGCGATCTGTGCGGCGACCAGGAACAGCGCAACGTGAACGGCGTTGCGCGCGAACAGCATCGCGATCGACGAGCCCAGCGCCACCACGAACATCACCCCGAAGACGACGTATTCGATAGACTTCTCGTCCTCGTCCTTGGCGGCCAGCTCGGCTCTGATGCTCGCCTGGGCATGGCGATGGTCGTCGGTGGTGACCTTCGCCTTGGCGTCTGCGTGCTCGTTGGGATCGCTGGGCTTCTTCTTGGGAACGACCTTCGCCTTCGGCTTCGTCTCGGGCTTCGCCTCCGGTTTCGGTTCGGGCTCGGCGGGCCGCTCCTTGCCGTGCATCTTGAACGCCCGGTCCGGGGGAAGCTCCTTCTTGGTCTTCCAGTGGCGCTCGATCGGCGCGTCGACGATCAGCTGATCCTTCGTGTAGATCAGCGCCTTCGCGCGAGTCGCCGGAGATCTCGTACTCGGTCGTCATCAGCAGGGCCTCGGTCGGACACGCCTCGACGCAGAGCCCGCAGAAGATGCAGCGCAGGTAGTTGATCTGGTAGATCTGCGCGTAGCGCTCGCCCGGCGAGAAGCGCTCCTCGGGCGTGTTCTCGGCCCCCACGACGTAGATCGCGTCGGCCGGACAGGCCCCGGCGCACAGCTCGCAGCCGATGCACTTCTCGAGCCCGTCGGGTGACGGTCGAGGATGTGGCGGCCCTTGTAGCGCGGGAACGGCGCGCGCCGCACCTCGGGGTAAGCGACCGTGTCCTTGCGCTTGAAGACGTTCTTGATGACGACCTTCATTCCGTTGAGGATCTCAGGCAGCGGCCACGGGCGACCTCCTCTGTGGAGTCACTGCCTGAGTCCAGCCGCGGGTCGCCCCGACCGACGTAGATCATGATTACGCAAGATCAGCACGGCGAAGACGCTCCATCGGACGCTGCGCGAAAGGCCTTCGGTGTTGCAGGACGGCTGTGACCATGATCCAGAGCAGCGCAGCCGGGATCAGACGCTTCCAGCCCAGCCACATCAGCCGGTCGTAGCGCAACCTCGGCATCGTCGCCCGCAGCCACACGAACAGGTAGACGAACAGCGTCGTCTTCAGCGTGAACCAGACGATCGGCCACGATCCACGGCAGGAAGTCGAATGCCGGCCCATCCCAGCCACCGAAGAACAGGGTGACCGCCATCGCCGAGATGACGACGACGTGGATGTACTCGCCGAGGAAGAACATCGCGAAGCGGATCCCCGAGTACTCGGTGTGGAAACCGGCGACGAGCTCGGTCTCGGCCTCGGGAAGGTCGAAAGGCGCCCGGTTCGTCTCGGCGATCCCCGCGATGAAGAAGATCAGGAACGCCGGCCACTGCGACCAGATGTACCAGTTCGGCACGCACGCGAAGATGTCGGAGATCCTGCTCGAGTACCGGGATGCCGTCGAAGAAGTGACGTTCCCGATGCTGCCCGGCCTGCGCGTGCGACGATGTCGACGGTCGACAGCGTCCCGGCGACCAGCACGATCGGCACGATGGACAGACCGAGCGCGATCTCGTACGAGATCATCTGCGCAGTCGAGCGGATCGCGCCGAGCAAGCGGGTACTTCGACCCCGACGCCCAGCCCGCCAGCACGATCCCGTAGACACCGAGCGATCCCATCGCCAGGAAGAACAGAATGCCGATGTTGAGGTCGCTCACGATCAAGTCGACTCTGCGATCCCCGATCGTGATCGTGGTCGCCGACCGGGATCACGGCGAACGCGAGGAACGACGGCACCATCGCGGCGATCGGAGCGATCGCGTAGGTCCACCTGTCCGCGGCCTCGGCCGGAAGTCCTCCTTGAAGAACAGCTTGATGCCGTCGGCGAGCGTCTGGAGGAGGCCGAACGGCCCCCACCGGTTCGGACCGATCCGCGACTGCATGTCGGCGATGACCTTGCGCTCGAACCAGATGACGAGCAGCGTGACGAGCAACAGCGCCACGAACACGATCACGACCTTGATCGAGGGCGATGATCACGGTCGGCCCCGAGGAAGTCGATCAACCAGTTCATGCGCTTGCGGACCTCACCGTGACGGATCGGTCCGCGCCGAGATCAGATCGGTTCGTTCGCAAGCCCTGCTGGTCGTACGGCATGAACACGCGCCCGCGCGCGACATCGCCGATCGACGACCTCGAGCTCGTGACTTCATGGCCCGTCGCCCGCTGACGACCACCTCGTCACCATCGGCGACGCCCACAGCGCTTCGCGTCCTCGTCGTTGATCTCGACGAACGGCTTCGCGCTGCATGCCTCGCAAGGCGACGCTCTCGGAGACCATCGTTGCCCTCGTCGTAGATCAGCGGCCGGTCAGGAGCGTGTATCCATCCGCTGTGGGTGGGGAGGTGGCCGGTTGGGATGGCTTCGGCGATTCCGGCGATGCCGTCGGCGCTCGTTGAGCGCGGATGAAGCCGGGGCGCTGTTCGAGCTTCGAACGCGCGTAGCTCCCAGCGACAGCGGCCAGTTCTGACCGGTCTGGAAGGGCGCTCCGCTGCGGAAGCCCTTCGGGTACTGACCGCCGGGACCTGCTACTGGACTGCGGGCCGTCGATGGTCGGATTCGAACGCCGGACTCGTACTGCAAGGTCTGCGGCGGCGGCATGTCTTGGGTCAGACGCCGCCACGTCGACGTCGGCGTGGGTCGGGACGGACTCGCTTGATGTCCGTCCAGACGTCGTCGAAGGTGCGCCAGCTCCAGTCCTCGCCCAGGCGCGAGGCGATGCGCGTGCACGCTCGCCACGGCTCCACGGCCGTACCCGGCGGCGGCAGCAGGGCGCTCGAGCTTCTGCAGGCGACGCTCGAGGTTCGTGAACGTTCCCTCGCGCTCGGCATACGCCGCGCTCGGAAGGACGACGTCGGCGTGCGCAGCGCCGTCTCCGTTGGGAAGCAGCTCGATCGACGACCGTGAAGACGTTGCCGTTCAGCGCGCGTCGCGCGAGGTCCGCGTCGGGGAAGTCGGCGATCAGGTCGGCGCCGAAGATGAGCAGCGCGTCGAGCTCGCCGGCGGCTGCGGCCTCGAGGATCGCTCTGGTGTCGCGTCCGGGTTCGTCGACCGGCTCGTAGCCGGCTCCAGGCCGGGTGCACGCCCATGTCGATCATCCCCTGCGAGCCCGCGTGCGGCGGGCACACGAGGAGCTTGCCGCCGCTCGCTGCCGCGAGTCGCGACGTAGCCGCGGCGAACGGCTGCGGTTTCGTCGCGGCCGGGCGACGACGGGCCCCAGCACACGACCGCAGGTCCTCCGAGGTCGGCGAGCTTCGCCGAGCTGCGGCGGCGTCGTCGCCGGGGGCCGCTCGCACGATCTCCGTTGCGAACGCGTCGAGCGAGATCCGGCGCGGGGAGACGACCGTCAGCTTGGCTCCGCCCTCGAGCACGGCCTTGCGCAGACGCAGGTAGAGGACCGGAAGGGTCTCTTTGGGATCGGGGCCGACCCAGACGATCGTCTTGCGCGGCTCGAGGTCGTCGAGCGTCGCCGTCGACCCGCCGCGCCCGAACGGTCGAGCGCCAGTTCGTACGGAGCGCCTGCATCCTGGATGCGCGAGTCGATGTCGTTCGTCTTCAGGACGCTTGCGCGCGAGCTTCGACGATCGCGTACGCGTCCTCGGTGGTGAGGTGCCCACCGGCGATGACGCCGACCTTCTTGTCCTTCGAGCTTCTCGGCGATCGTCTGCGAGGGCGTCGCCCCACGGACTCCGCTGCGAACTCGTCGCTCTCGCCGCGGACCAGCGGCGTCTCGAGGCGATCCTCGGATCGACACGTAGTGGTAGCCGAAGCGGCCCTTGTCGCAGATCCAGAAGTCGTTGACGTGCTCGTTCGGCAGCGCCTGGCACCGCACCATCGTTGCCGGCGCGCGCCTCGTTCGTGATCGGGCAACCGACCGAGCAGTAGGCGCAGACGCTCGGCGCGGTCTCGAGGTCCCACGGCCGCGACACGAACCGGTACGGCTTCGACGTCAGCGCGCCGACCGGACAGATCTGGATCGTGTTGCCCGAGAAGTAGCTGTCGAACGGCTCGTCGTTGAAGGTGAGGATCTGCGTACCCGCGCCACGATCGACGAGCTGGATGAACCGGTCGCCGGCGATCTCGTCGGAGAAGCGGACGCATCGCCAGCACAGCACGCAGCGCTCGCGGTCGAGCACGACGAGGTCGGAGATCTCGAGCGCCTTCTCGTAGGTGCGCTTCGGTTCGACGTAGCGCGTGCGAGCCCGGGCCCGTGCCGATAGGTCTGGTCCTGCAGCGGGCACTCGCCGGCGCGGTCGCAGATCGGGCAGTCGAGCGGGTGGTTGATCAGCAGGAACTCGAGCATCCCCTCCTGCGCGTCGACCGCGCTCCTCGTCGACCGTGTTGACCTTCATCCCGTCGGCCACCGGGGTCGCGCACGCCGGCAAGCAGCTTGCTCTGACCCTCGACCTTGCACGAGACACATGCGGCACACGGCGACCGACTTCATGCCCGGGTGGTAGCAGAAGCGCGGGACGAAGACGCCCATCTCCTCCGCGACGTCGATGAGCAAGCGGCCCTTCTCGGCCTCGACCGTCCGCCCGTTGATCGTCAGTTCGACCGGCTGCTGATCGCTCATGCCCGGCCCTCGTCGTCGCTCGCGACGCCCGAGCCCGGCTGCGGCATCACGCCGGCATCGCCCGCCCGACCGCGTGTGCGCGCCGACCAGCATCGGTGCTCGTCCTCGAAGCGGGCAGCGGCCCTCGGCGACGTGCTGCTCGAACTCCTCGCGGAACAGCTTGACGTTGCGAGCGCAACGCCCACGACGGCCGCATCGCCGAGCGGACAGAACGAACGCCCGTCGATCCCGTCGCAGATGTCGAGCAGGAGGTCCATGTCCTCTTGGCGGCCCTCGCCGTGCTCGATGCGCTCGAGCACCTTGACCGCCCACCACGTCCCTTCGCGACACGGCGTGCACTTCCCGCACGACTCGTGCTCGAAGAACTCGGTGGTCACGAGCGCGTTGCGAACCATGCACGTGTGTCGTCCATGAACACGATGGCGCCGGAGCCGAGCATCGTCCCGGCTTCCTTCAAGCGCTTCGAAGTCCATCGCGATGTCGGTGTCGGTCAGCAAGCGGCGCGCTCGCGCCGCCGGGGATGATCGCCTTGACTGGCTTGCCGTCGAGCATCCCGCCGGCAAGTTCGAGGACGTCGGCCAGCGACGTCCCGAGCGGGACCTCGTAGTTGCCGGGCTTGTTCGACGTGCCCGGACACCGAGAAGCATCTTGGTGCCCGGCGACTTCTCGGTCCCCCACTGCTTGAACCAGTCGGCGCCGTTGGCGACGATCGACGGCAGCGTCGAGAGCGTCTCGGTGTTGTTGATGACGGTCGGCTGCCCGTAGAGACCCTTGACCGCCGGGAACGGAGGCCGCAGCCGAGGCTGCCCGCGGTAGCCCTCGAGCGAATCGAGCAGCGCCGACTCCTCGCCGCAGATGTACGCGCCGGCGCCGCGGTGCAAGACGATGTCGAGATCGAACTTCGGACCCGAAGATGCCTTGCCGAGGAAGCCCTTGCTCGTAAGCCTCGGCGATCGCCTGATCGAGCCGGCGCGAGCCCGAGAGCGAACTCGCCGCGGCAGTAGATGAAGGCCTTGTTGGCCTGGTTCGGCCCACGCGGCGATGATGATCCCCTCGATCAGCTGATGGGGATCGATCTCCGCGAGCTCGCGGTCCTTGAACGTGCCCGGCTCGCCTTCGTCGTGGTTGACGACGATGTACTTCGGGAAGACGTCCTTGGGAACGAACGACCACTTCACGCCGGTCGGGAAGCCCGGCGCCCCCGCGGCCGCGCAGCCCGGACGTCTTCACGAGCTCGATCAGGTCGTCGGGCGTCATCGTCGGTGACGGCCTTGCGAGCGCGTCGTAACCGCCGTCGTCGAGGACCCGCTCGATCGTCCACGAGTCGTCGGGGAACGTCGCGCAGGCGGCGTCATGACGACGCGCGCCTCCTCTGCGACGCCATCAGCTGCCGTCCTCGTCGCCGCCGTGCTCCTTCGGGCCGGAAGCCGGGGGCATAGCTCGGCTGCGAGGCCGACTCGCCCCCGACGGTGCGTTCGGTGACTCGGTGTCGGCGGGCCAGCGGAGCTCCGGCGGTCAGCGCGTCTCGCGCGCGATCTCCTTGCGAGGTCTTGACGGGCTCGCCGCGGACGCTGCGGAGCTCTTCGCCTCGCTCGAGCTGCGTCGACGAGCTCGACGCGTCGTCCGGGGCTCACCTTGTAGAAGTCCTCGTAGTTGATCTGCAGGCTCGGGGCGCCGTCGCAGGTCGCGAGGCACTCCGCGGCTTCGAGCGAGAACTCGCCGTCCGGCGTCGTCTCGCCGGCTTCGATCCCGAGCCGCTCCTCCAGAGCCGGCGATCACCTTGCGCGCGCCCAGGTGCGTGCACGAGATGTTGCGGCACACGGAGATCAGGTACTCGCCCTGAGGCTGCTTCTTGAGCATCGTGTAGAAGCTGCCGGAGGCGAGGACCTCCGCCGGAGTCAGGCCCAGGATGTCGGCGACCTCGCGCATCCCCTCCTCGGTCACGTAACCCTCGACCGATTGGACGAGGAACAACAACGGCAGCGTCGCCGACCGCGAGTTCGGATACTTCGCGCCGATCGCTCTCGGCCATCGTCGCCGAAGCTCGAATCCTTCGAGGATCGTCACCTTCGTCATCGGTCGACCCCTCCCATGATCGGGTCGACCGACGCGATCGACGCGATCAGGTCGGCCACGAGGCCGCCCATCGCCATCACCCGCAGCGCCTGCAGGTTCACGAACGACGGGTCGCGCACGTGGCAGCGGTAGGGCGAGGTGCCGCCGTCGGAGACTGACGTAGCGCCGAGCTCGCCGCGCGGCGACTCGACCGCCGCGTAGGCCTCGCCCGCCGGCACCGTGTAGCCCTGGGTCGACCAGCTTGAAGTGATGGATCACGGCCTCCATCGACCGGTTCAGCTCCTCGCGCGGACGGAGGCGTGAGCTTCGGGATCCATGTTCTTGTAGTCGCCGCCCGGCATCTTGTCGATGCAGCTGGTCGACGATCTTGACCGACTCGCGCATCTCGTCCATGCGCACCTTGTAGCGCGCGTAGACGTCACCCTCGTCGGCAAGCGGCACCTCGAAGCTCACGTCCCCGTACGCGTCGTACGGCATGTCGCGGCGAAGGTCCCAGTCGATGCCGGCCGCGCGGGCGATCGGACCGGTCGCGCCCAGCGCGATCGCCTCGTCCGAGGTGATGACGCCGATACCGCTGGTGCGCTCGAGGAAGATCGGGTTCTCGGTAGAGCAGCTCCTCGTACTCGTCGATGCGGCCGGGCAGCGACGCTCGCGATCGCGTCGACGGCCTCCTCCCATCCATCGGGCAGGTCCTCCCACACGCCGCCGGGGATGATGTAGCCGTTGTTCATCCGGAGCCCGGTGACCATCTCGTAGAAGTCGAGGATCATCTCCCGCTCGCGGAACCCGTAGAACATCGCCGACATCGCGCCCATGTCGAGGCCCTGCGTCCCGAACCACACGAGGTGCGACGACATCCTGTTGATCTCGGTCATCAGCGTGCGGATGTACTTGCCGCGCGGGGGCACCTCGACGCCCAGGAGCTCCTCGACCGCGAGCGAGTAGGCCTGCTCGTTGAAGAACTGCGCGAGGTAGTCCATGCGCGTGACGATCGTCACGGCGCCGCGCCAGTTCTGGTCCTCGCACTCCTTCTCCATCCCGGTGTGGAGGTAGCCGATGATCGGCTCGCATCGCATGACGCGTCTCGCCGTCGAGCTCGAGCAGCAGCCGGAGCACCCCGTGCGTCGAGGGATGGACCGGGCCCATGTTGATGACCATGCGCTCGTCGGTCCTCGTCGTAGGACTCGACGTACGCGCCCTGGCCCTCGGCTTCGATCTCCTTGACCAGCATCTCGGCTCGGCTCACTCGACCCTCCTGGAGTGGGTCGTGATCCGTCGTCGCGATGCTTCGCTCGGGGGCGCCGACCTGGCCGAGGTGGTCGACCTCGCGGCTCGGCCTCATCGGCCCTTGGGCGACTGACCCGGAGCGTTCGATCTGCAGGAACGGCTGCGGAATGAACTCGACCGGGACCTTCCCGACGCCGTAGTCCTTGCGCAGCGGGATGGCCCTCCCATTCGTCGGGCATCAGGATCCGCGTCGAGGTTCGGGTGACCCTCGAAGTCGATGCCGAACAGGTCGTAGGCCTCGCGCTCCATGAAGTTGGCGGTCGGCCACACGTCGACAACCGAAGGCACGCGTCGGCGGATCGCCCTCGGCCGGCGACGTGGATCGTCTGACGCTCCTTCCGTTCGGGATGGAGCAGTTGGACGACGACCTCGAAGCGATGGTCGTAGCTCGAGATTGCAGCCGGTCGACGCCGCAGAGATCCAGCGAGCAGCCAGCCCTCGGTCCTTAAGCGCCCGCGCGCGTGCTCGGCCCACTCGCGCCGCGTGCGATGGTTTCGGAGGCCGTCACGCCGGACGACTCCGCTCCGCGCGTGTACTCGCCGCGCTTGATCTTCTCGTGCAGAAGCATGATCCCGTCGATCAGCATCTCCGGGCGCGGCGGACAACCGGGCACGTAGATGTCGACCGGAACGATCTGGTCGACACCCTGCACGAGCGCGTAGTTGTTGAACACGCCGCCCGAGGACGCGCACGCACCCATCGAGATGACCCACTTCGGTTCGGTCATCTGGTCGTAGATCTGACGAAGGACCGGCGCCATCTTCTGCGACACGCGGCCCGCGACGATCATCAGATCGGCCTGGCGCGGCGACGCTCGGAACGCCTCCATCCCGAAGCGCGCGAGGTCGTGACGCGGCATCGTCGTCGCCATCATCTCGATCGCGCAGCACGCCAGTCCGAAGGTCAGCGGGCCACAGCGAGGACTTCCGCGCCCAGTTGACGAGCTTGTCGAGTTGCGCGGTGACGAAGTTGGCGCCGATGGTGTCGCTTACTCCGCCCATTCGAGACCTCCTCGCTTCCACACGTACACGTATGCGGCGAAGAGGATCGCGATGAACACGACCATCTCGATGAGCCCGAACACCTTGAGCTCGTCGTAGGCAACCGCCCACGGATAGATGAACACGGTTTCGATGTCGAAGATGATGAACAGCATCGCGATCAGATAGAACTTCACCGGGAACCGCTCGCGTGCTACGCCCGTCCTTCGGGCACGATCCCGCACTCGTAAGGCTCGAGCTTCGCCGGCGTCCACTTCCGCGGCGTCAGCTTCGACGCCACGATCATCGACGCGACGGCGAACAGCGACGACAGGATGATGAGGAACAGGATCGGCAGGTAAGCGGGCAAGGCTCACGGCTTCACCTCCGCGAGCTTCTTGAGCGCTTTGAAGACCCTTCTGCTCGACGTCGTGAGGGCTCGTGTCCTCGAGGTTCGCCAGCAACGTGAGCGCGAAGCTCCATGACCGCACTTCGAGCGCATCCCCAGCGACACGAGCTTCTCCATCAGCCACGGGGTGGCCGATCAGCTTCACGAATCGACGGCCGAGCCGGTAGTACGGGCCGTAGGCTCTCTCGAGCTCCTCGGTGTAACTCGATCGAGCGACAGGCGACGAACCGCGAGCGCAGCGCCTCGTCGATGTGGCGCCCGGCGATGCGCCCGGTCTCGTAGCCGTAGGCGATGCCCTCGCCGTTGCACGGGTTGATCATCCCGGCGGCATCGCCGGTCAGGAGGAAGCCGGGACCGTGCGGGGGCCACACGCTGCCGCCCATGAACAGACGACCCGCACGCGGCTTCGAGCAAACGGTGTCGCTGTTGATCTCCCACTCCGCGCGGCAGCGTCGCGACGAAGTCGTTCTGCAGATCGTGAAGGTTGACGTCGCGCCAGCCACCGAAGGTCGACAGCAACCCGACGCCGACGTTCACGGTCCCGTCGCCGACCGGGAAGACCCATCCGTAGCCGGGCAGCGCTTCTCGGACCGGAGCGGACGTCGAGGTAGGCCTCGAACCAACCGGAGTGCTCCATCGGCGAACGGAAGTACTGCCGGATCGCGAATCCCATCGGGTAGTCGTGGTTCGCGACCGGCCCAGCGAGCGCGCGAACTTCGTCGCGGCCCCCTCGGCACAGACGACCCACTTGGCGCGGATCTCTTCCGTCGTCACCGTCACGCTTGGCGACGAACCCCGCGAGCCACGCCGCTCTCGAAGATCGGCTCTGACCGCCTGCGTCTCGTAGAGGACCTTGGCGCCCGCCGCTTCGGCGTGGTCGAGGACGATCTTGTCGAGGTCCTTGCGCGGCTTGACGAGGCCGTAGTCGGGCCAGCATCGAGTTCGGGGAAGCGAGCTCCAGCGTGCGGCCCGCCGCGTGGACGCGCAGGCCCCTTGACGCTCTCCCAGGTGCGCAGCTCGTCGCCGAGACCCATCTCGTCGAGGACCTTGACGGCGCGCGGGGTGAGGCCGTCGCCGCAGGTCTTCTCGCGCGGGAACGCCTTCTTCTCACAGACGAGAACGGAGTGGCCGCGGGTGGCGAGGTAGTGAGCGACCGCAGCGCCGGATGGCCCTCCACCGACGATGGCGACGTCGACCTCGGTCAACGCGATCCGACCTCCCTCTCCAGGAGTTAGCTTGTGAATTCCTTCACAAGCTCCGTCGTCAGTTTATCCCTGCGATCTAGAGGAGCCGACCGAGACTACTCCGCTAGGGCGGTGCCTCGCATGGAGGGATGGACGTCGCATTGGAAGACGTACTCGCCCGCTCCGGGTGACTCGAAGGTGTAATCCGTGCTCGCCCCGCCGTCTATCAACTCACCTTCGAGGAATGCGTCGGACTGGGCATCGGCGGCGGCCTCGTCGGGGTACACCGACACGTTGTGCGGAACGGTGTCGGCATTGTCGAACGCGATTGTCACCTCGCCCTCAGCCGGGATCGATATCTCGTCCGTGTCGAACTGGACGCTGGCGGCGCTGAGCGCGACCGCGCCGCCTTCGCCACCACCCCCCTCTTCTTCCTCGACGGCCGCTTCACCACCGGCAGCGGCGGGCTCGTCCTCGGTATTCGCGACGAGGAAGGCGATCGCGATGAACGGGATGATCAAGTACAGGACCGCGAGCCAAGGAGAACGGGGACCACCGGCCTCGGCCGCAGCGACCTCGGGGACGCCCGACGCGATCAATTCGTCGATGACCTTCCGCCGCTTGTTAACCGCTTCCTGGCCCTCGAACTGAGCGTCGGAAGTCGCCTCGTCTTCGGGACGCAGCCGTGTCCCGGTCGTGACCCCGTGGGTCACACCTGGGGGGCGCTGGTCGGGCGGTAGTTGCGTCGGCGTCGCGGCGGCGGCCGGCTGGGCTTCGGGTGCAGCCGCCGCAGGAGCGGCAGCGGCTGGAGCTTCGGTTGCGGGCGCGGGCTCCGGCTCCGGCTCCGCTGCGGGGGTCGGTGCGGGTTCGGGTTCGGGAGTGGGCTCTGGCTCTGGCTCTGCTACCTCTTCCGGCTCCTCGGCGGGCTCTTCCGCCGCGGGGGCGGCGCCGTCGCCTTCGAACTGGGGCTGGGCGCCCGGCCACCATTTGGGTTCCTTGGGATGGGGGGAGCCGTGCTCGGCTCTGGCGCGCGCGGCCTTGGCGCGCCCCTCGGCAACCGGGCCGGCGCTGCCCTTCTGCTGCTCTTCGGTCAGGACCTCTTGATAGATCTGTTCCGGATCGGCCACGGGCGCAAATGTATCAAGAGACCGCCCGCCCGCAGGCTTCGTTCGCCAGAGCTTCCAAGTGCGCCTTCGATTCGGCGCGTCCCGGTGTGGAAGCGAGGGCCTCGAGCGCTTGCGAAGCGAGGCGATCGCGCAGTTCTTCCACGGACGCGCGGGTCCCGCTGGACTCGACCAGCTCTCGCAGGCGTGCGACCTCCGCGTCGGACAAGGAAGGGCCCGCGCCCCAGTGGTGAATGAAGAAGTCACGCTCCTCTCCGGACAGCCGTTGCGCGGCGCGTGCGTATAGAAGATTGCGCTTGCCCTCCCGGATATCGGAGTCGTCGGGTTTGCCGGTCTGAGTGGGGGGGCCGAACGTGCCGAGCAGGTCGTCGGTCAATTGGAACGCTTCGCCCAGTGGCTCCCCGAACGCCACCAAGAACTCACCCAGCTCGTTCGCTTCGCCGGCGAGAGAAGCTCCGATCAGGAGGGGCTCGAGCACCGTGTAGCGCCCCGACTTGAGGACCACGATCCGGCGGGCATCCTCCTCGCTCATGTCAGGGTCGCCGCTGCGAACGATATCCAGGTACTGACCGGCGATGACTTCCTGCCGCATACGGGCATACGGGACGAGTCCGCCCTCCAAACCAGAAGGAGGCCAGCCCGCCGTGGTGAGGAGGGTGTCGGCAAGGACGAGTGCGAGATCTCCTGCCAGCACCGCGATACTCGGACCGTGAATCGAGTGAATTGTGGGCTGTCCGCGCCGACGGTCGGCGTTGTCCATGATGTCGTCGTGGATGATGGCGAAGGTATGGAGAAGCTCGAGGCTCGCAGCGGTTCGAACGATCTCGGGTCCGTCGGCGCCTCCCGCGACTCGATGGCCCCAATAGCAGAAGCGCGGCCGCAACCGCTTGCCTCCCGCGTCGACGAGCCGCTGGATCTCGCTCAACAACGGAGCCGCCTCCGGCAACGCCGAACGTCGGTCGTCCAGGAAGACAGAGAGAGCGGACACGATCCGCTCGCCAAGCGCCGCGTCGGAAGACATCTCTCAACCGTAGTGCGTGTTGTCTGCTGCGCGCTCTTGGTACTTGCCGCCTGCGGCGGGGACGACGAGGTCGATGGGCATCCGATCACGGGTGTCGTCATCGAGATCGAAGCCGGCGACGGGGGCTTCGGCGACGTGGACTCGTTCACGGTCAAGGACGGCGATCAGACTTTCGAGATCCTGATCGACGACGAGATCGACTACGGCTTCCCGCTCGGCCACCTCAACCAGCACCGAGCAACAGCCGAGCCCGTGCGGGTTGAGATCGAAGAGAGAGGCGACGACCTCGTGGCTCTCTCGATCGAGGACGCTTAGGGCGCGATCTCGAAGGGGCGGGACAGAGTCGCTCCCTGAAGCAACGGATCGGTGCCCAGGTACGCGAGCTCGAGCGTGTACGAACCTGCGGGAAGGTCAAGCGTCGCTGCGACCGCGCCGATGCCGTCACCGCCGGTCTCGACCTCCCAAGTGCGCGACTCGATCCCCGACAAAGTGAACCGGAGCGGAGCTCCGGCGACCGGGCTCTCGTCGGGCGTCGTAACCAAGCCTCCGAACGTCACGGTCTCGCCGGTCCTTCCGGACGAGGCTGTGTCTGGGATGAACGAAAGCGGGGGCCGCTGGATCGCGATCCCCACGGTCGTCAACGCGAAGAAGTGGTTGGTCACCACCGCGTAGCGCGCGCCTTCGGGGAGGCGCGCCGACACGTCGCCGAAGAAGCCGGCGAGGTGGTTCCCCATGCGTTCGCAATCAGCCGAGTACAACCACAGGTTGAGGTCCCACAACCCGAAGAGGTTGCTGCCGCTTGCGGTGAGGAGCATCTCTCCAGTTGCGAATTCTTCCGGGATCTCGAACACGTATCCGTCGACCTCAGGTACCGACCGGGTGCACGAAGCTTCGAATGCATGGCGCGTGACGCTCGCATTCGACGGCACAGTCTCGTCTATAAACCCCCAGGCCGCCTGGCCCAGGATCGTGCCGGAAGCGTTGTAGAGCACGGGATCGGGGCTAGGCGTTGCAACGGGTGGCGTAGCCGCGTGCTGCAGAGCCGCGAGCGCGTCGACTAGGCCGTGGCCCTTCTCGAACGTTGACTCGTCGTCGGGATTGGTCTCGTCTACGTAGCGACCGTAGGGAGTACCCCACGCGAACTTGTGAGCGGTGTCTTCCAGCAAGTCCTCGATCGCGGCGGGGGCAAGCGTCGGATCCGCTTGCAAGAGCTGCGCGATCACTCCGGCAACATGCGGCGCGGCCATCGAGGTCCCCGACAGCCGGAAGTACTCGTCGTTGACGTGCTCGCCCGTATCGCACAGCGGAAGAGTCGTGCGGCAGGTCGACAGGATGCCGGTCCCGGGCGCAGCCACATCCGGCCACGTGCCCACTTGGGCTCGATGCCCGCGCGACGAAGTGCCGTCGATCACGCCCGAGCGACTGCCCGTTCCGAGGTCGTTGTAGTTCGCTACACAGACGATCCCCGGGGTCGGGTTCACACATTCTGCGGTCACGGTCGGGGCCGATCCCATCCCGCCACCCGAGTTGCCGGCCGCGAACACCAGCGTGACGCCCTCGGCAACGAGCTCGTCCTGGATCTTCCACATCGCCCGATGCAAGCGATAGCCGTCCTCGAAGAAGAACTCCGGTTGCGTCGGATCGTCAGGGTCTCGGTAGTCCTCATAGCCGGTGCCCCAAGAGTTGTTCACGATCTCGATCGCCGGCGTGACCACATCGTGGTTGGTAAGCACCCACTCGAGCCCGTCCATCGCGTTGTCGACCGAGAGGGCCGCGCCGGCTCCGACGCCATACAGGGCTGCTCCTGGAGCAGCACCGCGCACCGAGATCGGTGGCTTCGACGTGTCGGTCGGAACCACCGTCGTCTCTGCGCCTGCAATGATCCCGGCCACGTGCGTCCCGTGGCCTCCCATCGCGATCGTGTCGGTGTCCTCCATGGGGACCGTCACGGTGTCAGTTGGACACGCGCTCATGCTCACGGTTGCCAAGCGGATCACAGCGCCGGGGATCGGGCACAGGATCTTGAAGTTCGCGCCCCGGTCGAGAGCGGGCCGGAGCGCCGGGAGGGTACCGTCGACACCCGTATCGATAACCGCCACACCGACGCCGCTTCCGTCCAAGCCGGGAACCGCCTCCGTGCCCCGGTACACGTCATCGCTCCGTGTTGCGGCGTGCGAGCTGTCGGTGAAGAAGTGAATGGGCTTGTTCGATTCGATCCATTCGATCGCGGGCGATAGCGCGAGGGCACGGAACGACGCCGCCGTTCCGAGTGCGTGGAACACCTGTATCGCCTCGTAGCGCTGCGCAACCGTCACGCCCGCGGCACGAGCCGCCCCGACGGCCGAGTGCAGTGCGCCGGGGTGAGCATGTACGAAGGCGCTGGTGAGGCCCTGGCTCTCGAGGACGGCCGGCTCGATGGGCGCCGGATCCAGGCCCGGAGCGGCTCCGGCTACCGGGCCGGTGATAAGGCAGGCAGCCAGTGCAAGGCCGACGACGCGTCTGATCGTCACGGGATTCCCCCTGTTTACTTGGATTGCTGAGTGGCTAGGCTTTCGACATGGCTGAAGCGAAGTCCTGCGCGGGTGACGCCCTGGATCGGCGGGCGTTCCTGGCGGCTGGGGCGATCGTCGCCGGGGCAACGCTCCTCCCTCGACGCCCAATCGAAGCCGCACCACGTCGAAAAGAGGGCCTCGAGTCGTTCATTCGCACGCGGCTGCGTCGGTCGCATTGTCCCGGGCTCGGCGTTGCCGTCATTTTCGGCGGGAGGATCGTTTACTCGGATTCGTTCGGCCTCGCGCACGTTGGCCGGAAGAGGAAGGTCGACGAGGACACTTCGTTCCTGTTGGCTTCCATTTCGAAAACCGTGACCGGGGTGGCACTGCTACAAACCTGGGAAAGAGGTCTGATCGATCTCGACGCGGACGTCAACGACGTGCTGGACTTCCCGGTTCGCAACCCGCGCTTCATGAACGAGCCGATCACCGCGCGCCAGCTCCTCACGCACACGTCGAGCATCAGGGACCGCTGGTCGGTGTGGAACGGGCTCTACAGCAACGGCGACTCCCCGATAGAGCTCGGAGATTTCCTGAGGAGCTATCTCGACCCCGAGGGGAAGCGATACCGGCGCGCAAACTTCACGAAGAAGCGACCCGACGCGCGGTACGAGTACAGCAACATCGGCGCGGCTCTGGCCGGCTATCTCGTCGAGGCCGTCTCCGGCACTCCATTCGACGAGTGGTGCGAGACCAACATCTTCGAGCCACTCGGGATGAAGGGAACAGGGTGGAGACTCGAAGGTTTGGATCGGTCCGATATCGCGCGGCCCTATCGTTACCGGCACGAGCGCGGCGACTGGACCCCATACGGCCTCTACGGGTACCCGGATTACCCCGATGGGCTGCTGCGGGCGACTCCAAACGACATGGCGGCCTTCTTGATCGCGATCGCGAATGGCGGCGCTTACTCCGGCGAACGGATCCTCAAACGCGCAACCGTGCGAGAGATGCTCACCGATCAACTGTCACGCGACCAGGGTGGGTGGCAGGGCCTGGTCTGGTACCGGATCAGACCACGTGGTCTCGGCACCCTCTACGGACACAACGGCAGCGACAAAGGTGTGCGGACCGAGATGTACATGCGCCGAAAGGATGGCGCCGGCGTGGTTCTGTTGGCCAACGCCAACGCCTACCGCTACCGAGAGGACGCGGCCCTCTCACAGATCCGCGACCGGCTACTACGCGACGCCGAGAGTTTGGCGAAGGCGGGATCCGCCCGCGCCGCGGCCTAAAGCTTCTTGAGTGTGCCCTGCAGCTCGTCGGGAGCCATCACGCCTTCGAACTTGGCTACTACTTCGCCGTTCGCATCCATCACGAAAACCCAGGGTTCGCCGAGTAGGCCCCATTCGAACATCACTTCAACGGGCTCCAAGGCTTCGGGGACCTTTGTGAGGTCGTAGGGCTCGACGTGGATGAACGTCAGCTTTGGGAAGTCCGCGGCCACGTCCTTGACGATCCCGAACATCGGCGCGCAGGTCGCGCTCTGACAGAACTTCGGCGTCGCGAATGTCACCACGAAAGGCTCCTTCGCCTTCACCGCATCGGCGATGGAGAGTTGGTAGAAGCGGGGGTCGGGGTTCTTGTCGGTTGAGATCTCCGACAGGCTGCCGGCATCGTCGGCCGTCAACGTGTCCGACGCGGGGACCTTTTCGCCAAGGGCAGGAGAAGAGGGGTCCTCGACGACCTCGAAGCTACCGGTGACCCGCTCGTCGATCCCCTCGCCTTCGATCGTGACGGCGGCCCCCCACATCCCGGCTCGGGGGAACTCGACGTTCGCTTTGTAGAGACCGCGTGCCTCGTCGATCCTCAGGAACTCGGTGTCGGTGGAGAAGACGGGCTCTTTCTTGGACTCCTTCAGGTCGAAGAAGTCGATGCCCACCTCGATGTCCGGCGACGAGAGCGGCGCGTCGTTGCCGTCGAGCAGACCCACGAGGAACCGGTTGGGACCCACCACGACCTCCGAGGTGACGAAGACGGGATAGGCCTCGACGTCGCCGACCGGCCCGCCGAACTCCTCCTCCTGGGAGGCCTCGTCGCTGTCGTCCCCCTCGTCCTCGGAGTCGCCACCCCCACAGGCGGCGAGCGCGAGACAGAGCGCGAGCAACAGGACGATCCAACGCTTGGCCATCGAGTGACACTAGCCGGGGCGGAGGGTTACGCGGGTAACATCGCCGCTTCATGACCCTGTACCGGAGGCTCGCCCTCTCATCCACCGTGGCGACACTGGTCCTCGTTGCGATCGGGGGCCTCGTGCGCGCCACGAAGTCGGGGTTGGGCTGCGGAACGAATTGGCCCGACTGCCCCGGCGAGGTCAACCGCGCCCTGATCATCGAGTTCTCCCACCGGACGGTGGCCGGGATCGTGATCGTGCTGATCGCCGCTCTTGTCGTAGTCGCCTTCCGTCTCCGCTCCGAGCATCCTCGATTGCTCGCCCCCTCGGCGGTCGCGCTGGGACTGGTCCTCAGCCAAGCCGTGCTCGGAGCGATCGTCGTGTGGCTCGAGCTCGAAGCCGAGTCGGTCGTGCTCCACCTCGCGCTCGCGATGGCCCTTGTCGCATGGCTCATCCACATCACAGCCCTCGCGTTCGCGATCGAGGGGCGGCTCCCACCGGGTGATCGCGCTCTCAGCAGGCAAGCCATGGTCGCGGCCGGGGGGGTGCTCCTCTTGCTGCTGGTGGGTTCCTACGTGACGGGGCGCGGTGCCGGTTACGTCTTCCCGGATTGGCCGCTGATGGATGGGCGCGTCGTTCCGGATCTCGGCGTCGAGCTCGAGGCGCTCCACTTCTTCCACCGCGCGCTGGCCGGGGTCGTGGGTGTCGTGCTCGGGGTCTTCTGCTGGAAAGTGGTCAAGCGTCGCAACGAGTACCCGGTGCAAGCTCGGCTCGCCTATCTCGCGGCCGGCCTGTTCCTGATCGAGGTAGGGATCGGCGCGATCAACGTTTGGACTCAGCTGAACTCCGCTGCGGTCACCTTGCATCTAGCCATCGGTGCGCTGATCTGGGCTTCGACGGTCGGGATGGTGGTGCTCTTCCGCACCTCCGAAGCACGGGTGCCGGTCGATGCGGGGCGTCGGCGCGCTCCGGTTCTGGAGAGCGCGAGATGAGCGTGCGCCGGTTGACCGTAAGCGAAAGCACCGGGGCGGTACAGGTCGAAGAGCTCCTCGAGAGTCACGACCCGGTCGTCGACGCTCCCGCAACCTGGGGTCAGAGGGTGCGGGCCTATGTAGCCCTGACGAAGCCGCGCATCATCGAGCTGCTGCTCATCACGACCGTGCCGTCGATGATCGTGGCCGCGGGTGGTTGGCCCTCGACCAGCCTCGTGCTGCTGACATTGATCGGCGGGGCCCTATCGGCCGGCGGCGCCAACGCGATCAACTGCTACATCGACCGCGATATCGACGAGGTCATGGCGCGCACTCGCAAACGCCCCCTTCCGAGTCACCGCATCGCTCCGCGCAATGCCGTCGTTTTTGGCAGCATCCTCGGCGGGCTGTCGTTCGTGTTGATGTGGGCGACGATCAACCTCCCGGCCGCGGCTCTCACGCTCGCCGCGCTGCTGTTCTACGTTTTCGTTTACACCCTGTTGCTGAAGCGGAGCACGCCACAGAACATCGTTATCGGGGGGGCCGCAGGCGCGATGCCTGCTCTCGTGGGCTGGGCTGCGGTTACCGGGACGGTCGACCTCCCGGCCCTGGCCCTGTTCGGGATCATCTTCTACTGGACGCCACCGCACTTCTGGGCACTGGCGATGCGTTACGAGAAGGAATACGCCGCAGCGGGAGTGCCGATGATGCCGGTCGTCTATGGCCGCGAGGAGACCTCCAAACACATCCTCCTGTACTCGTTCATGATGCTGGCGCTCTGCCTGGCGTTCTTCTCGGTCGCGCGCATGGGATGGATCTTCTTCGCCTCCGCTCTGGTCCTGAACGGAATCTTCATCTACTGGGCCGTCCGGGTCAGGCTGCGACCGGTGCCCCGCGTGGCATGGAGCCTGTTCCGGTATTCGATCTACTACCTCGCGCTCTTGTTCGGGGCGATGGCTCTCGACACACTGCTCCTGGCCTAAAGGCAAGGGTGACCGCAAAGACGCTTGTGGTCGCACTTGTTGCCGCCTGTCTTCTGTTAGCCGCTTGCGGCGGTGACGATGAAGCCCAACCGGAGCAGGTCGCCGAGCAGGAGTTGGACCTCACGGCGTATTGCGAGGCAGCCGAAGCCGTTGCGGCCGCGGAATCGCTGGACGAGATCCTCGCGAGCCTGGATGGCCTTGCGGCCGAAGCGACCGCCGAGATCGCGCCGGACGTCGAGGAGCTGCGGACCGCGATCCAGATCCTGAGCGCCGGGGGCCGCGATGCCCTCAACGCAGAGCAGGAGCAAGCCGCCGAGCAGGCCGGCACCCGCATCGACGAGTTCACGGCGCAGAACTGCCCCAATCAGTTGGCCGGAGGGTCGTATGGGAATCCCCGCACCGAGCTCGACGAGGAAGACTTCGTTGAGGCGGCGGTCATCGCCGCCGATCTGGGCCTGACGGAGCAGCAGTTCAACGAGTATGTCGGCGACGTCGATCTCGTCATCGAGGACCTGGATACCTATTGGAGCCGGACGCTGCCGAACCTGGCCGGGGTCGAACACGTGACCCCGGCCGAATTCATCCGGTACACATCAAGCAGCGACGCGCCGGTTTGCGGGGGCGAGACATTGGAGCCGGGCAACGCCTTCTATTGCATCCCCGATAACTACATCGCGTGGGACGAAGCCAACCTCCTCCTGCCCTACTTCGCTCAGGTCGGCGACTTCTCGGTCGCCTACGTCCTGGCACACGAATGGGGTCATTCGATCCAGAGCCAGCTCGGGGCCCGGGCGCGCTTCACGATCCAGTACGAGTTACAGGCGGACTGTTACGCGGGCGCGTGGGCCGGCGACGCCGACGTCAGGGGTCTGCTCGAAGAAGGCGACATCGACGAGGGCCTCGTCGCGCTCCGGTCGGTAGCCGACCTCAAGGGAACGCCCTGGACCGATCCCCAAGCCCACGGAACCGCCCAGGAGCGCATCGGCTCGTTCGCGATCGGTTTCGACGAGGGCCCCCGCTCCTGCAGACAATTCACCGACTGACGGCGCCAGGCCACACCCCGCGCGTCACTTTTCGCAATTTGACTTTTGTTCGATCTTCTTGCAGGTGTCGGTTCCAGGGCCGCCATCGCCGAGATCGCGCCCGGATCCTCCGTACAGGACGTCGTTCCCTGCACCGCCCTTGAGGTATTGGAAGCCGGAACCGCTGCGCAATACGTCGTCGCCACCGTTGCCCTGGAGCTGAGAATCTCCCGGGCCGGCGAAGCCGGTGTCGTTCCCGCCTTCGCCGTATATATAGTCCCCGCCATCGGATCCGAGATGGACCCGGTCATTCCCCGGCCCGGCACGAACCCCGTCCCCGATACCAGAGCCCGTGCAGATGAGATCGTCGCCTCCTCGACCGAATACCAGGTCGTGACCCGCACCGGAATGGATGACGTCGTCTCCCGAGGTGCCCCTGATCGCGGGCGCCTGATTGTCGTTGTCATTCCCGGAGGTCCCAACAATCGTCGCGGTCTTACCGAAGCATTTCGGTCCTGCCGAAGTCGCTAGAGGTGGTGCGATCAGCTGAAGGGCCAGGACCACCGGAAGTACGAGCAGTTGGCACTTGCGACGCCACGATCTCTTAACCATAGGAAGCGACCCTTTCTCGAGAACAACTCCCCACTCTGCCTAGACCCCGTCACGCAAACGTCACCGGACCTAGTCGGATGGTGGCGTGGTGGCCAAATCATCTCGGACGAATTCCTCTATCCAGGAGCGGATCGCCGCGCAGATATCGTCGACGGTTGCGACCGTCCATACGCCGTCTTCACCCGCAACCCCGTCTCGGGTTGAGGAGATCCGCGCTCGTAGCCCGGTGGCAGGATCACCCTCGACCCATACGCGCATGATGAAGGTGCCGCTGCGGGTAGCCAAGGAGTCGGTCACTTGGTGCCAACCTACGAACCATGCGTCACCACAGCGTCAAAGACTTAGGTGCCCAACCAGCTCCTTCATCGCGGAAGAGGGCTCCAATCTGAGCTCATCTTGCAGCAACTCCCGGAAGCTCCGGTAGTGCCGCGCCGCCTCGCATGAGTTGCCCTCAG
This sequence comes from uncultured Actinomycetes bacterium, assembly GCA_963786155.1. Taxonomy (GTDB): domain Bacteria; phylum Actinomycetota; class CADDZG01; order CADDZG01; family WHSQ01; genus CAWAXW01. Next base: position 2,756,983 of record CAWAXW010000006.1, read on the forward strand.
CCAAGTAGACGGCGATAAGCACTCGACTCGCGCTCTCCCTCAATGGTTCCGCGGAAACGGCTGCCAAGCCGGCTTCGATCGCTTCACCGAATCTCTCTACCTCAGAGAGCCGGCCGCAGAGGGCCTCGAGAGCGTGGAGTCTGACCTGCCGGAAGCGCTCGCGCTCCAGCAGGACCCAGTCTTCCTGCCACTCGGGGAGGACGTCTGAGGCGAGCGATCCGATGTCCAGATCCGCACCGGAGCAGGGCGTCATGCGCGCTAGAAGGCGATGGGCGCGTGCTTCGTTTTCGTGCACGTCAATGGCGACCGAAGGTGCGAGCTGCAGGTGAGAGTTCGGAGTGAGGACGAGAGTCGGACTCGTTTTCCCGATCCTCCAAAGAGCCGAACGCAGATTGCCCTGAGCCCGTGAGTCGGTTACGTCGAGCCACAGAGACGCGGCAAGGTGGGAGCGCGCTACAGGCCGATCGTGAAGAGCGAGGAAAGCGATCGCCCGCTGGGTACTCAACGAAAGATCGACGAGCACACCATCAGTTTCGAGCTTGAAGCCTCCGAGCAACGTCAGCTCAGAAATGCATGCCCTCGGGCGACCAGAATCCTCATCGGATGCGGGCATGGTTAAGGGAGATTGTGGTGCGAAATCACCACTTCTCCCCCTCTTCATAAGGGTGGATGCGCCGCCCGGGGTCCACCTCCCGAGTGACGGTCCAAGGCTAGGCCCGGCCGATAAGCCTGCCAATAGGCATTTGTGACGGTCTGTGCGTAGTCAGGTCGGACGAAATCGTCATTTGGCTAACGTTGGCAGTTCGCGTGTGACGCCGCGGTGACGGGCTCGAATCAGTCTTGGCTGATGGATCACGCTGGCCCACGCCGCGGCACCACATGGCTCCGGGCATCTGCTGCAATGGCACTGCTACTAAGCCTCCTACCTGCGACGCATCCTGCAAGCGCCGAGCAGAAGGACGGGGTAGCGGGCAGGGTCGTGTACCTGAAGAAGAAGTGCCACGCGGACACATCAACAGACACGTTTGAAGGTCTGGCCGGGGCGAGGCTTCGATTGAGGCGCGAGGGTACCGAGCCCGTGGTTACGACACTTGGGGGCGATGGGAGATTCGAAGCGGAAATCGGCGGCACCGGGCCGATTTCCGCCACCGCCATCCTCAAGGGTCGCTTGGTCAGTGTCAGGCCCGACATGAACAAAGCGCCCCCTTACAAGATATATCTCGGAGAGCTTCGCCCGAATGTCTCTGACGAGGTACGGATCAAACATCCAGTTAGATCAGGCGCCGCGAATATATGGAATGTCATTAACGCGGGCGCTGATTTCGCGGCGGAGGCCTGGGACACCCCCCTTCCCCCAATACCGGTGCTGTGGCGTTTCGACCAAGAGTATTCGCGCATCGTGGGGTCGGCAGTCGGCACCTCCCATCACGATTCCACAGACCCCAAAAAGATGCTCATCCGCGTCGATGGTGATGGGAAGAACCGGCGTGACGAATGGGAGCCGTGGCCCCTGCTGCACGAGTACGCGCATCACGTTCTGTTGAGTATCGCCTCCCCTTCCGGAAAGCCGGGTAGTCGGGGGCAGTACTGGACTAACCCCGGAGAGAGCCACGGACCGAAGTCCGTCCACGCCGACCGACCCGCGCTCCCGTTCCTGGAAGGCTTCGCCGATGCTTTCGCTGCGTCGGTGCTCGGCACGCCCCAGCTCACAACTGAATGCGGAGCCGGCGACGGAAAGACCGACCTGGCGGCGGGCCCAGGAAAGATCGATAAGCCGAGACTCACCCAGTACAACGAAGGACACGTTGGCAAGCTCTTCCTCTCACTAGTCGGCTATCTCGGTAAAGGTGACGTAGCGACAGGGTGGAGAGAGCTGCTCCTTGCCCTCCACAAGTACAAGTTCGAGGAACATCATCCTCAGGAGATGCGCGAATTGCGAGACGCGCTCATCCATGCGGGTTTGGAAAAGAACAATCCCAACGATGCCTCGGGAAGCTACGATCTGCACAACGAGATCACAGCGCTATTCACCTCCGCAGACATCGGATGGGGCGTCTCAGTTCAGACCCTAGACATCGATAAGCGCGAGAACACGTCGATAGATTACGAGCTTGTGCCCACGATCTCGGGGCCAGGTGTGTACGGAGACTGCCGGGTCAAGCCGGGCCAGGAACATATCCGCATGTGGTGGCCCGGAACATCGCAGAAACGACAGGGGACCCCTGCTGACAGCGAGTACTACGGCAAGGACGAGGGCGACGGCTATGGCCCCGACTACGGCGACTACTGGCCCGGTTCCATGCACTACGGGGCGCTCGACTACACGTGGCACGACGACTGCCTGATCGCGGGCTACAGCGAGTCGGACGTGGAAGGCAGCAACCTTCCTTTTCCAGCACGGCTTGAGATGCGATTGCCCTATCTCCCAGAGAACGCGCACAGGGACACGGGCGGATACACACTTGAGATCGAGTGGCGCTGTATCAGTCACGAAGAAAGGCCCTGCACGGACCACAGGCTCATGGAACTCAAGATCAAGATCGGGGCGCAGCCGCCTCTTCGCACGGCCGATGGAAAGCTGCTGACCATGAAGATGACCCCAAGCAACGAGGTCCTCACGTTCGACGCCACCGGCAAGTGCACCTTTGTGCCGGATCCCCGCGTCGACTGCAGCGTCTAGGTCCAGGCCGCGGCAAACCGAACTCCCATCTCTTCTAGTCGCTCAACCTCCTGTCGATGCGAGCGGCTTCGCGGCGGTCGTGGTTCATCCAGGCGAAGAAGGTGACTGAAAGGGCGATCAGCAGGGGAAGGTTGCCGGCGATCCACATCATCATTCCCGCGGCGCGTTGATCGGCTGGAGGTGATGGTCCCCAGGTGCGCTCGGTCGTCGCGTAGTGGTCGTAGAGAGGCTGATCGGTCGAGTAGATGGCTACGCCTAGAAAGACGTGAACCGGCATCGCTAGCGCGAGGTATGCGAGGCGAGTCGGCCAGGAGAGGCGGTGCGCTCCGGGATCTAGCCCGGCTACCGGCCACCAGAACAAGAGGGCCGCGCTCAGATAGAGCACATGCTCTAGCCAGTGCACGAACTCGTTCTCGAGAGCGAGGTCGTACAAAGGTGTGAAGTGGGTTGCCCACATCGTCGCGGCGAACACGAGCCAGGCCACAACGGGATGGGTGAGCGCGCGCACAATCGGAGCGTGAGCCACGCGCGCGAGGCGCTGCCGCAGCGCCGGCCGCGCCGCTCGCATCGTCAGGGCCAACGGGGCGCCGAGTACCAACAAGGGCGCGGCCACCAACGTGACAAGCAGGTGCTGCGCCATGTGGACCGAGAACAGGTCGGCCTCGTACGTCGCGATCGGGCTCGCCAGCGCAAGCGCCAGCACGCCGAGCCCTCCCAAAAAGCATGCGGTCCGGTTCGGGGGCCAACCTGCGACCCGGTGGCGAGCCGAGACGTAGGCGACTGCAGCGGCGATCAGAGACAGCCAGACAAGAGGTTCGAAGGGCCACGCGGCGAGAGAGAAACTTTCGGGGGCCGGGCCGTGGGCTTCGATCACTCGCTCGCGCCGTTCTTTTCTAGCTGAACGCCGGTCTTCGACGGTCTCCTAGAAAAGAAAGTCGCGTCGCGGCTATTCGACGGCGACTGTGCCCCTCATTGCTGGGTGGATGTCGCACTGGAAGACGTACTCGCCTGGGTCTAGGGGGTCGATCTCGTAGTCGGTGCTGGCGCCGCCGTCGATGATCTCTCCTTCGAAGAGCGCGCCGCTCTGGGAATCGGCGTCGGCTTCGGTTGGGTAGATCGAGACGTTGTGCTGCACGGTGTCGTCGTTGGCGAAGGCCAGGGTCGTAGCTTCGTCGGCCGGCAACGACAACGAGTCGGTGTTGAACTGGACGGAGGCGGCAGAGATCGAGCCGGCCGCGCCTCCCGCAGCGGGGGCTTCGGCGTGGGCTCCCTCGTGGGCCGCACTCTCTCCGCCGACCAATCCGAACTCGGCGATCGCGATCCCGATGATCACGGGATAGAGGACGACGAGTGCCAGCTCCACCATGGTCACCGCAGAGACCTTCTTCCTCGACGCCAAGAAGGCGCATGCGCCCAGGAGATTCGCGGCCATGACGATGGCGATCGCGACCGCAGCGTCCTTATCGACCGAGAGCAAGACGCGCGAGAAGCCGTACGCGCCCAGCCCGATGACCGCGAGCGACGCAAGGGGGATCACCACCGGCAGTGGAACGCGGAAGCGAACCTCGCCGATGAGGGGATCGGGAGTCTGACTCATACCCTTAGGTTCCGAGCCTGCAGGTCACGTTCAAAATCCTCCCAAGAGATCTCTTGCGCGTCTTCGGTCGTATCGCTCGCTTGCCACTTGAAGAAGATGTACGCGATCGCGCCCCACAGTAGCAAACCGCCTCCGATCTTCATGAGCAGTCCGGCAATCTGTTGGTCGTGAAGCGTGGACAGACCCCACAGGTGGGGGAGTCCTTCGTACGAGGTGTAGGTCGGCGCGGTTGCGAACGTCAGGAACGATGCGGGGACGGTGGGCAAGATGCTCTGCATGAACAGGTAGAACATCTTTCCCGGCTCGGAAAGAGTCGCCAACTCTGGAAGCGGAGCGATGACCGGCCACCACATCAAGATGGCCGAGCCGATCAACAGCCAGTGAACGCTCAGGTGCAGGGGAAGGGAATCGAGCGACGCGTTCACGATGGTCGGCCAATGCGTGATCAGTATCAGTCCGTTGAAGATCGCGAACGCGATAAGAGGACGGGTCAAGAAGCGAACGGTCGAGAAGATCGGCCCCTTGGGCAAGAGCTTTCGCAACAGCCACTTCGGCATGCCCCACAACAACAAGGGCGGGACGATGAACGTGAGGATCAGGTGCTGGACCATGTGCGCCGACAGCAGCGACCGTTCGGACACGTCGTGCAGCGGCCAATCGGCCGCTAGCCACAGGATCAGCACGCCGGAATAGAACAGCGACGCCTGTTTCGCTGTGATGGCCGGCTCACCGGGGGGCGCTTTGTCTCCCCAGAACCTGATGGCCATGGCGTAGCCCACGGCGAGCGCGACGACGGCGACCCAGATGTCGGCGTGTGGGTGCCAGGCCAGGTCCATATCTCAGGTAGTGACGGCCGGCGCTGCTCCGTCTCCGCCGAAGATGAAGATCGACAGAACGATCCCGAACACGACGAACGCGAGGACGAGCCCGACGACGAACAGTCGCCTGAAGATCGGGCTGTCGAAGCGCAGGTGCATGAACCAGGCGGCGACCAAGAAGAACTTGACCGCCGAGAAGGCGATCAGCGACGGAACGAGGACGTCCTCGAGCGCCGGGATGTAATAGATCGCGACCTCGATCGCCGTGACGATGGCGAGCACGATCGCGATGAAGACGTACTGACGCGGCCCTGGGTGGTGGGCCAGCTCCTCTGCTTCGCTTACGGGTGCGGTCTGACTCATCGGAATCCCCTCCTGCTCACTCAGTAGGGATGAGGTAGACGGCCGTGAAGATCACGATCCACACGATGTCGACGAAGTGCCAGTAGAGACCCACCATCTCGACCTTGCGGGCGTGCTCGGTCTTTATCTTCCCCGCCATCGACATCCCCACCAAGGAGAGCAACATGAGGATCCCCACGGTCACGTGCGCGCCGTGGAAGCCCGTAAGGACGAAGAAGCTGCTCCCGAACGTGCTGGTCGAGAGCGTGAGGCCCTCCTCCACGAACGTCGTGAACTCGTAGATCTGGCCTCCAATGAACGTCATGCCGAGGACCGCCGTGGCTATCAGCCAGATGCGCATCCCTCGCTGATCCCCGCGCTGGATCGCAGCCAGGGCGAGGACCATCGTGAGCGACGACATCAGCAGGACGAACGAGCTGACCGACGTGAATGGGATGTCGTAGATCTCTCCCGGCTTGGGCCCGGCGACCACCCGATTCCGATAAAGAAGGTAGGTCGAGATCAGGGAGCCGAAGAACAGGCACTCCGAGCCGAGGAAGGCCCACATCGCCATCTTCGTGTTGTCGAGGCCCGTGCTCGTGTGGTGGTCGGCCGGATGGTCGGAGCCCGGAACCGCGACGGCTTCGTGTGTGCTCATAGCTCATCTCCCGCCGCTCCAGGTTCCAGGACCCATCCGAAAAAGCCGAGCAGTGCCAGCAAACCGCCGATCGGTATCAGCACCCAGTTGTAGATGACTCCGTAGGCCATGAGCGGCAGCCCGAGCGACCCGACGAGTGGGAAGTACGAAGGCGACGGCATGTGGATGTGTCCATGGCCTTCGTGCTCGTCGTGGTCGCCGTTCGCACCTCCCGCGAAGACGCGCACCGGTTTCCCGTCTGGTGACTCCACGTACTTCTTGTGCCAGAAATCGTCCCGATGCTCGATCACAGGGATCTCGGCAAAGTTGTACTCGGGGGGTGGCGAGGGGATCGTCCACTCGATCGTCCGTCCGTCCCACGGATCGTCGCCGGCTTCCTCGGCGCGCCTGCGGGAGAGGATGAAGTTGGCGATGAACACCAGGAACGACAAGGCGATGATGTAGGCGCCGACCGTCGAGATCAGGTTCCAGAAGTTCCATCCCATCCCGTCGTCGTACTGGTAGATCCTCCGGGGCATCCCTTGGAGGCCGAGGATGTGCATCGGCCCGAACGCCATGTTGAATCCGATGAACATCAGCCAGAAGTGCAGCTTGCCGAGTCCCTCGCCCAACAGATGGCCGAACAGCTTCGGCCACCAGTAGTAGAGACCGGCGATGAGGCCGAACAGGGCGCCGCCGAACAGAACGTAGTGGAAGTGCGCAACGACGTAGTACGTGTCGGTCTGCTGAGCGTCGTGGGGGACGATCGCGTGGGTCACACCTGAGAGTCCTCCGATGATGAACATCGAAACGAATCCCAAAGAGAACAACATCGGCGACGTGAACCGGAGGGAACCCCCCCACAAAGTGCCCAACCAGTTGAAGATCTTGATACCCGTTGGAACCGCGATGAACATCGTCGATAAGGCGAAGGCGGAGTTGGCGACGGGTCCAAGCCCGGTCGCGAACATATGGTGCGCCCACACCCCCCAACCCATGATTCCGATCGCCACTCCGGCGAACACGATGGCTGCGTAACCGAAGATGGGCTTACGCGCGAACGTCGGCAGGATCTCGGACACGATCCCCATGGCAGGCAGGATCAGGATGTAAACCTCGGGATGCCCGAATATCCAGAAGAGGTGCTGCCATAAGAGCGGATCGCCCCCCGCCGCTGGATTGAAGAAGTTGGCGTCGTAGATCCGATCGAACATCAGTTGGAAGAGAGCGACGGCGATCACCGGCATCGCCAGCAGGAGAAGGAACGACACGACCAGGCTCATCCAGATGAACACCGGCATCTTCATGAGCGTCATGCCGGGAGCGCGCATGTTGAGGATCGTGACGATGAAGTTGACGGCGCCGGCAAGAGAGGCGACCCCCAACATCTGCAGGCCCAGCGAATAGAAGCTCATGCCGTCGCCGGCGAGCTCCCGGTTCAAGGGCGCGTAACCGAACCACCCTCCGTCTGGGGCGCCCCCGAGGAAGAAACTCGAGTAGATGAACAGACCGCCGAACAAGAAGACCCAGTAGCTGAAGGCGTTGAGCCGCGGGAACGCCACGTCGCGCGCCCCGATCATCAACGGGATCAGCAGGTTGAAGAGCGCTACCCCCATCGGCATGATGACGAGGAAGATCATCGTGATGCCGTGCATGGTGAAGAACTGGTTGAACACCTCCGCATCCAGGATCTCGCCGTTGGGACGGGCGAGCTGAGCCCGCATCGCAAGCGCCTCCAAGCCGCCGAGGATCAGGAAGGCGAACGCGGTGAAGCCGTACATCTTGGCGATCTTCTTGTGGTCCACCGTTGTGAACCAGCTCCAGAAGCCCTCGGTCGCCGTCGGGCGATCGAGCAACCCCCTGCGAGGAGCAGTAGCTACAAGCTGCGCCATGGATCCCTTCCTAGTCCTGCGGTATGGCCGAGCCCATCCCGCGCTCTATAAATCGTCACTTCAACTGCATCAGGTATTGGACGAGCGCATCGATCTCTTCGCCCGTCAGTCCAAGGTCCGGCATGCGTGAACCGGGCTTCACTGCAGGTGGGTTCGCAAGCCAGTCGCGCAACTCTGCTTCCTCTAGCTCGAACATGGCCCCGGCGAATGTGTCGCGCGATGCAAGGTGAGTCAAGTTCGGTCCCAACGTGCCCACGGCCCCCTCGAGCCCTCCGATCGTGTGGCAGGTCGCACACGCCGGCCCATTCGCGAACTGCCCTCCATCGGTGCCGTTTACGAACAGGTCCTCACCCTCCAAGGAAAGGGGCCCATTGGGCGGCTCGGCGTCCTCCTCCTGATCGGCCAACCAGTCCTCGAAGTCGCTCGGCTCGTCCGCGTAGACACGAAGCTTCATGTTCGCGTGCGAAAGCCCGCAGAACTCCTTGCACTGCCCGAGGAAGACACCGGGCTCGTCGGCCTGAAGGGTCAGCTTGTTGATGCGGCCGGGGATGAGGTCTTGCGTCCCTCCAAGTCTCGGGACCCAGAAACTGTGGATCACATCCGCGTTGATGACGTCGCCCTCCAGCGTCAGCCTGATCGGCTGGCCGACGGGGATGTGGAGCTCGTTGGCGGTGACGACCTCTTCTTCTCCGTCGCCGTCGGCGTCGTAGCGGTACTCCCACCAGAACTGGTGGCCTATGACCTTGACCGGCAACGCTCCCTCTATCTCTCTAGCGTTGTTGAAGATCTCTCGCACGGTGGGTACCGCAAGGCCGGTGAGGATCAGGGCCGGCACGATCGTGAGCACGACCTCGAGTCGGGGGTTGCCGTGGAACTGCGCCGCCTCACGATCCGGCCGTGCACGGAAACGGATGATCGCGTAGACGAGCAGCCCCTCCACGATTACGAAGACCGCAACCGCGATCCCAAAGGTGATGTCCCAGAGGTCGTCAGCGCGTTCCGCGTTGGGACCCGCTTGGTCGGATAGGAAATCTTGGGGTGCATCCTCGGCACAGCCGATAAAGATCAGAGCGATGAAGATCGCCAGCGCGACTAGCCGCGCACGGTTCGATCCCCTTTCGCGATGCCTCAACACACCCTCCTCGTGGGATACCGCCCGGACTATAACTTCTGACTACCCGGCGCCACTGAGTTTGTGCATTCGCGCCTAATCTCGCCGGATGATCCCCACCGACGAGCTCGAGGACCTGCCCCGAAGCTCTAGGCGCCGGTGGATCGCGCTCGCGTTCGTGCTTGTCGTGGCGATAGCTGCCGTCGTTACCTTCACCCGCCCGGCGCCCGACCATCCCGAAGACATCCCCGACTTCGACCTGCCTCTGCTTTCCGGGGACGGCTCCGTTTCGAAGGAGGAGCTGCTCGGCAACCCGGTCGTCATCAACTTCTGGGCTTCTTGGTGTGAGCCGTGTCGCGAGGAGGCGCCGCTCTTCGAGCGCACGTACAAGAAATACGAGGACGAGGGGGTCGTGTTCCTGGGGGTGAACGTGCAGGACACCAAGGAAAGCGCCCAGGACTTCGTCGAGGAGTACGGGATCACGTATCCGGTCGTGACCGACTACCCGCGCGAGCTGGCCCGTGCCCTGGGGATGCTCGGCCTACCCCAGACCTTCTTCATAGACGCGGATGGGCGCCTGGCGGCCGAGCAATCTGGCGAGGAGATAGGCCCGGAACAGGGGACGGTCCGGCTCGGAGCCATCGAGAAGGCGGATCTCAGAACGCGAGATCGAGGCCCTGCTGGAGGAAAGCGAGTAGTGGCGGCTTCCGCAGAACGCCAGGCCGGTCTCCCCGGACTCGTGCTCGGCATGACCCTGTTCATCGCCTCAGAGCTCGTCTTCTTCGGAAGCCTGTTCGGCGCCTACTACACGCTGAGGGCGAGGGCCGAGGTGTGGCCGCCGGCCGGCACCCCGGAGCTCGGCCTCCTTCGTCCCGCGGTTCTGACCCTGGTTCTGCTCGCCTCCTCCGTGACCCAACACCTCGCAGCTGGGGCGCATCGGGCCGGCGATCTCTCCCGCGCCAAGCGGATGCTCGCGCTCACCATCGCACTGGGTGTGCTTTTCCTGGCGGGAGCCGCCTGGGAATGGGCCGAGCTGATCGGGGAAGGCTTCACCGCTTCGTCAAACGCTTACGGGACCCTGTTCTTCACGCTGACGGGAGCCCACGGGATCCACCTCACTGTTGGTCTGGTGATCCTGGTCATGGCCGGAATCAGGATGGGCCGTCCCCGGGAAAACGGCCTGATGGAGGCGGCCACCTATTACTGGCACTTCGTGGACGTCGTATGGCTGGGCGTGGCCGCGAGCCTCTTCCTTCTGGGGGCCTGACCGCCCCCCAGGCAAAGCCTGTATTCATTTAGTGTCTTTGGTCCCATGGACCCAACCCCAGTCACGCCCCCGGGCGGGCGGCGCACCAAGTTCGTCGTCGGCGGCACCTTCATGGTGGTCGTCGTCATCGCCTTGATCGTGTGGGCGATGGCACGCCCCGGATCGACCGCCTTCTACGTGACTCCTTCGGAGCTTGCCGCCGGGACCGGGAGCCAAGCCGAGGACGACGTCAGGGTGAACGGCGACGTCCTCGAGGACACCATCGAGCGGGACGGCCTCGTCACCACCTTCGACATCACGGACGGCACGACCGTGGTGAGCGTCACGACCGACGCGGCCCTCCCCGATGCGTTCTACAGCGAGGACGGGGTCGAGGTGGTGGCCACCGGGCGCTACGCCACGGGAACCTTTACCGCCTCGGAGGTGTTCGCGAAATGCCCTTCGAAGTTCGAAGCCAAGACCTAGCCGGTAGCTCCAAGTGAGGTCTTTCGGTTCACTGGGTCATCCTGCGCTGATAGTCGCTCTGCTTTTCGCGATCGGCGCGGTGGGGGCCCAAGCCTACGGAGCCGTGCGTGGGAAAAGGTCGTTCGTCGACGTCGGGTATCGAGCCTTCGTGGCCGCCGGAGCCTTCACGCTGCTCGCGGCCACGGCTCTCCTGAGCGGCTTGCTGGCCCACGATTTCTCGCTCGAATACGTGGCGCGCTACACCTCTCGCTCGCTCGGGGGCGCTTACACCGTCGCCGCTCTGTGGAGCGGGATGGAAGGCTCGCTTCTGTTCTGGACCTCGCTCCTGGTCGTCTTCGGGGGCATCGCTCTCGCCCAAGCCGCGCGCCGCAACAACCTCACCCGTGCCTGGGCTGGGGTTGTGATCGGAGGCATCGCGACCTTCTTTCTCGCGCTGCTCGTCGCCCCCGCGGATCCGTTCACCAGGCTCGCGCAGATCCCCGCAGACGGAAACGGACTGAACCCGTTATTGCAATCGCCGGGGATGGTCATCCACCCTCCGCTGCTTTACACGGGGTTCGTGGGGTTCAGCATCCCGTTCGCATTCGCGATGGCCGCGCTGATGTCCGGAAGGTTGGACGCGGCGTGGTTCACGGCGACCCGGCGCTGGACGCTCTTCGCGTGGAGCGCGCTCTCGATCGGCATCGTGCTAGGTGGCGCCTGGGCTTACACGGAGCTCGGATGGGGTGGTTACTGGGCTTGGGATCCCGTCGAGAACGCGTCGTTCATGCCTTGGCTGACGGCGACGGCGTTCCTCCATTCCGTCGTGATCCAGGAGAAGCGCAGGATGTTGAAGGTCTGGAACGTCGTCTTGATCCTTCTAACGTACGTGCTCGCGGTGTTCGGGACCTTCTTAACGCGGTCGGGATTGCTGTCGTCGATCCACACGTTCTCCGAAGGCCCGGTCGGCAAGTGGTTCTTGCCGTTCCTCGGCCTGATGCTCGTCGGTGGGATCGGCGTGATCGTGTGGAGGCTCGAGCGTCTCAGGAGTGACAATCGCCTCGACGCGCTCCTATCGCGGGAGTCGGCGTTCCTGGCGAACAATGTGCTCTTCGTGACCGCCGCCTTCACGGTTCTGTGGGGCACGATCTATCCGATCGTCGCCGAGCTTTTCAGCGGCGTGCGCCTCTCGGTGGGGCCGCCCTTCTTCAACTCGGTCTTCGTGCCCATCGCATTGGCGATCCTGGCCCTCACGGGACTCGGTCCCCTCATCTCATGGCGCCGCATGAGCTCCGGCTCGTTGCTGCGACTGCTCCGGATACCGCTCGTGGCAGGGGGCCTGGTCGTAGTAACGCTCGGCATCACGGGGGTAACGAGCCTCGGGACCATGCTCGCCTTCTCGCTGTGCGCTTTCACCGCCGTTGCTGTGGGCAGCGAGTTCTTCCGGGGCAGCAAGCCCTACCGGGCGAGTGGCGCGCGCTTGCCGATCGCCATAGTTCGCACGATCAAGAGGAATCGGCGGCGTTACGGCGGCTACATCGTCCATCTCGGAGTCGTTCTTATCGTCATAGGAATCGCGGGGTCTGCATTCCGCACCGAGCGCCAGGCGTTCCTCGAACCGGGCTCCTCGATGGAGCTCGGTGAGTACACCCTCACCTACGAGGAGATGGTGACCTCGACCACCGACGAGAAGAAAATCTTCGGCGCGCGCTTGGCGGTCGCCAGAGAAGGCGAACGCATGGCGACGCTCATCCCCGAGCGCAACTTCCACACGGCGCAACGGCAATGGCAATCGGAGGTCGCGATCCGCAGCGATCCGATCGAGGATCTCTACGTTGTCGTCACGGCATTCGATGCCGACGGCTCGGCTGCGGTGCGAGCCTTCGTCAACCCGTTGACCTGGTGGATTTGGATGGGAGCCGCGGTCATGGGCATGGGCATGGGCGTGATCCTGTCTGGCCCCGGTACTCGCAGCCCGGCCGGTGCGCGCGTCGGGGTAACCGAGCCGGCGGTGGTCGCGTCATGAGGAGGACGCTCGCGGTCACGACCTTGCTGCTCGTCTTGGCCTCTCCCGCGCGAGCCGCGGCCCCCGAAGATGTCGCCAACGAGGTCTCCCAGAACTTGATGTCGCCGTTCTGCCCCGGGGTAACCGTGCACGACTGCACTTCGCAAGAGGCGCTCGAGATGAGGACGCAGATCCTCGAATGGGCCCAGGCGGGATGGTCACGCGACCGTATCGAGGACGAGCTAGTGGCTGAATACGGCAAAGGCATGTTGCCCGCGCCGAGGGCGGAGGGGGCCGGGCTGATCGTGTGGCTCGCGCCGGCGCTCGCGCTGCTCGCGGGAGGATGGGCGGCATATCTCGTAGCGCGCCGTTGGCGGGCACGCTCGGCCCCCGACCGCGGGGCTCCGGCGCCGGCCCCCGCGGACGCCCGTCGGGTCGACGAGGAGCTCGACAAGATGAGGAGCGCATGGTGATCGCGTGGATGGTGATCGCAGCGCTGGCGGTCATCGCGCTGGCATACGTTTCGGCTCCAGCGCTTGGTCCCGTCGACGACGACATCGAGCCGGGAGGCGAACCTTCCGAGCTCGAGGACCGCAAGGTCGCAGCCCTGACGGGGATCCTGGATATCGAGGAAGAGCGAGCGATCGGCAAGCTGTCGGACGAGGACTTCGCTTCCTTGCGCGCCAAATACGAGACAGAGGCGCTGGAAGCGCTGAACGCGCTCGACGAACGGGATGGTGCCCTCGAGTCCGATCCCCTCGAATCGGAGATCGCCGAGATGAAGCGGCGCCTGGTGTGCCCGGTCTGCGGCGCGATCCGGGGCGGGCTTGGCCGGACCGCAGGGCAAACGCGGAGTACGGGGGTTTGCGAGAGATGCGAAGAATCCTCGTCGTCGTAACCGTGGCGACGGTCTGCGCCTCGACCCCTTTGGTGGCACGGGCCGCGGACGAGGGCCGCATAAAGGGCCGCGTCTTGCACGCAGATACCGAGCAGCCCGTGGCTGGAGCCGTGGTGACGTTGACCAGCGGGGCGAGTGGCGGTACCTCGCCAGAAAGGGTCTCGGTCACGACGGGCGCGGATGGTCGCTACGAATTCGACGAGCTTCCGACGGGTGAGGAGTGGATCTACGCCCTCGACGCGCGTTACGAGGGTGGGCTGTTCGCGGGCCGCGCGCTGACACTTCCCGACAACACGAGCCGGGTCCCGGTGATCGACACGACGCTACGAGTATTCGACACGACGACCGACCCGTCCGTCATCCTGATCCGGCGCAACGACTTGTTCGTTGTCCCGACCGACGAGGGCGCGTCGGTGGTCGAGTCCGTGACCGTCGTCAACATCTCAGACCTCGCTTATGTGGGACGCGGAAGCCGGGAGGGCTCGTCCACCGAGCCCGGGCCCAGCCTCGGGTTCTCGCTCCCGCGCGGGGCATCGGCCGACGGCGTGGTGATCCTCGAGTCCACGATCGACCAGCCGGAGGGCCTGCCGACCGACTTCGGGTTCGCGACCACTGCCGCGATCCCACCCGGCGAGACGCGCACGACCTTCTCCTATCGACTTCCCGCCGCCACCGGTGTCTTCGACCTTTCTCGTACGGCCCTCTACACGATCGCGGACTTCTCCGTATTCGTGGCCGACCCGCTGGAGATCGAGTCGAACAGGCTCGAGCCCGGCGAAGAGGTGACCATCGAGGGAACCGACTATCAGCGATGGGATGCCACGGATCGGATCGAGCCCGGCGACCCACTACAGGTCCAGGCACTGGCGGCTGCCGAAGGCTCACTGGGGTTCGGCATCGCGCTCGCGGCCATCGCCCTCGTTCTTGTTGCGATCGCACTGGTTGCGTTCCTCCGACGGCGGAGACCCCGGGAGGCTCCGGCGCCGGCCACTCACGTGGAGAGGGACGACCTCGTGGCGGCGATCGCCGAGCTCGACATCGATTACGAGGCCGGGCGCGTTAGTGAGGACGGATGGGCACGCCGTCGCGCTGCCCTCAAGCGCGCGCTGGTCGGGGCGGACGACAACTCGTGATCTCCCTAGAGGGGCTGACGGTCTCCTTCGGTCGCACGCTCGCGCTGCATGCACTCACGCTCGACATCAAAGCCGGCATCACTGGGCTCTTCGGCCCGAACGGGTCCGGGAAGTCGACCCTGTTGCGCGTACTCGCGGGGCTGCTACGGCCGACGGCCGGCCGCGTCACGATCGACGGACGGCCCGGGGGGCCTTTCGACGAATCGACGCGCCGTCTCATCGGCTACGCGGGTCACGATGCCGGCATGTACGAGCGGCTCACGGTCAAAGAGAACCTGGAGCTGTTCGCCAAGCTCTACGGCACGCCGGGACAACGAGTTGACGAAGTCCTCGAGCACCTCCAACTCGGAGCACAGTCCTCGACGTTGGTGGGCGTGCTCTCGGCAGGACTGCAGCGACGCGCGGCCGTCGCGCGAGCTCTGTTGCACGAGCCGCGCGTTCTCCTCCTCGACGAGCCGTACGCGAATCTGGACGAGGATTCCTCCATGGCTCTGTCCGAGGCCATCAAATCGTGGCGCGCACCGGACCGCGTCGCGTTGATCGCGACACATGGAGCCAAGAAGGTAAAGGCGTACGCGGACGCCGGGATCATTCTTCGCAACGGACGTCTCGTGGTCGCGGGCGAGTACCGGCTCCCGCCGAGCCGGACCGGCGAACCCACGCCGAAACGTCACTGGGAGGCGGAGCGATGAGCGTGGAAGCTTCGTTCCTGGGCAAAACGTGGGCTCTGACGCGCAAAGACATCCGGATCGAGTTGAGGGGCCGCGACACGCTTCCGCCGATGCTGGCCTTCAGCGTCGCGGTCGCATTGTTGTTCGCGTTCAGCCTGCCGGGCAACGCGCGCGTTGGAGCGGACGTCACAACCCCCTTCGGAACGGTGCAAGTCGTGGACGCGATCGCCGGCTTCCTGTGGGTCACGGTGCTGTTCGCGGGTCTCATCGGTTTCGCCCGCACCTTCGATGTCGAACGAAGCCTGGGCGCACTGGACGCGATGTTGTTGATCCCGTTGGACCGCGCCGGATTGTTCCTGTCAAAAGCGATAGCCAACCTCGCATTCGTCATAGTCGTGCAGATACTGGTGACGCCTTTGGTTGCCCTGTTCTTCGGGATCGACCTGGGCTCTCGCTGGTTGCTGTTCGCGGCCGTCGCGTTGTTGGCCGACATCGGGTTCGTCGCCATCGGCACCCTGTTCGCCACGCTTGCCGCGCAAACGCGCAGTCGCGAGCTGATCCTCCCGATCCTTGCTCTGCCCGCACTCGTACCGGTGTTCATCGCGGCCACTGAGCTGACCTCCGAGCTCTTCACCGGGGGCGGCTGGGCCGAGCTCACCGAGCGAGGTTGGTTCGGGATCCTCATCGCCTACGACCTCATATTCGTGACGGCCGGGGTGCTCGCAGTGGACCTGACGCTCGAATGAGAAGGCAAAGATTGATCGCAGCCGTTCTAGGGCTCGTGTTTCTGGCCTCGTGCGGAGGACATGAGCCGGCCGAGCAGGCCGCCCCCGCTGACATACCGTCACTGCCGCGAGACGTTGCCCTGCCCACGCCTGTCCCGGCGGTGCCCGCCTTCCGCGCGCACTTCCAGGCACCGGTCGACCCGGCGCTGCTGGTCCGCCTCGGCGGCATCAAAGGTGTGAGGGTCGTGGCACCGGTTCGAATGACCGAGGTGCGGGTGGGCTCACCTCGCGGTCCTCGGCTGGTTCGGATCGCGGCCCTCGATGCGCTGGAATATCGCTCCGTGGCACCCGCGGCAACGCGCGAAGCCGGTTTCGTATGGAAGGCATTGCTCGCCGGTGAAGCCGTTGTGAGCTTCGATGCCGCCCGCAAGCTCGGCCTCGAGTCCGGTGGCGAGCTTCGCCTTCCGGGTTACGGCCCGATCTCTGTCGGGGCCGTCGCCGACACCGCCGTCCCCGATTTCGCGGACGTCGTTGTCGACCTCGCCGTAGGTCAGTCGATCGGCGTGGGCCCTGCACGTCAGGTCGTCATCGGCGCGGCCCTCGGAAGCGACCCAACCGCTCTTCGCACGCGTCTGAGGCAGGTGCCGGGCATCGCGTTGCGGGCACTCGTGCCGACCGTCCCGGCCGGTGCCGAGCCCGAGCCGATGGGCACCGCGGAGGGCGATCTCATCGGGTCGATGCGCTACAGGATCCTGAAGAGTGGATTCATCGAACCGGATCCGGCATGGGTCACGGCGAACATAGGCGTCGGAACGGTTCCGATCCTGGGCGAGGTGATCTGCCATCGCCTCGTATTCCCGCAGTTGGGGGCCGCGCTGGCCGAGGTGGAGGACGACGGCCTCGCCCACTTGATCGTCCGAAAACAATACGGCGGCTGCTACGTGCCTCGCTTCATCGCGAGGGACCCCGCCCGAGCCTTGTCCATGCACGCATTCGGGTTGGCGCTGGATATCAACGTCGCCCAGAACCTCTACGGGACCCGCGGGAACATGGACCCGCGGATCGTCGCCATCTTCGAGCGCTGGGGATTCGAATGGGGAGGACGCTGGAGCCCCCCGGACCCCATGCACTTCGAGCTCACGCGCCTCGTCGAGCCGTGACCGCACCCCATTTAGGCTGAGTCGATCATGGACACGGCTCGGTCCTCGCGTACGAAGATCCTCGGCTTCGCGGCCGTGGGCCTCATCTGCTTGGCGCTCGTGTTCGCCTTCGCGGTCGCTCGCGAGGCCAGCGGCGCGATGGGCGGCCAGCTCCAGCGCATCTTCTACGTCCACGTCCCTTCGGCTTGGGTCGCCTACCTCGGCTTCGGCATGACCTTCATCGCCTCCATCGCTTACCTCCGGACGGGGGCCAGGAGGTGGGATCGGCTGGCTCTGGCCTCGGCCGAGATCGGGGTGCTCTTCTGCACCCTCGTCCTGATCACCGGTCCGATCTGGGCCCGGCCGGTCTGGGGTACCTGGTGGCAGTGGGACGCCCGGCTGACCTCCACGCTGGTCCTGTGGCTGACCTTCGTCGGCTACCTGTTCCTCCGCAATCTCGCCACCGACCGCCAGCGGGTCGGCCGGTTGGCCGCCGTCGTGGGGATCCTCGGTTTCATCAACGTGCCGATCGTGCATTTCTCGGTCTATTGGTGGAGGACGCTCCATCCCAGCGGTCCAAGCCCGGCGGGCCTCGGCAACGACTCGGGCCTCGGTGGGGGCGAATTGCTCGCTTTCTTCACTTCACTTCTCGGCTTCACGCTCCTGTTCGCGTGGCTGCTGATCCAGCGCACCGGGGTCGAGTCCCTCGCCGACGAGGTCGAGGCGCGCGAGCTCGAGGTGCTGAGCCGGCCCGACCGGGTGCCCGCTTCGGTATGAGCAAATGAGCAATACGGCCTGGCTGATCGTGGCCTTCGTCGTCGTCATCGGGGCGATCGGAAGCTACATCGCGTACATCTCAGCGCGCAGGAAACGACTCCAAGACAGACTTTCTGAGCTGAACGCGCGCTAGCTTCTTCGAGTTGAGTTTTCCCTGCTCAAACGCACAAAGTCACCGGATTCCCCCAACTAAACATTGCTAGGATGACGCCCGCATGGCCCTGAGCGAACGTGTATTCAAGATGGCCGACAAGCCGATGACGTGGACGCGGGCGATCATCGGCGGATTCATCATCTATGTATTGGCGATCATCCTGCTCGGCCAGATCCCGTCGGTCATCATCTACAAGTTCGACCAGTACATCGCCGAGATCATCGAGTTCTCCACCAAGATCCCGGGCGTGAACGACGAGGGTCTCAACGCGAAGCAGGTTTTGATCGTGCGCGACATCGTCGCCAACACCGTGCAGAACGGGTTCCTGATCGCGATGCTCGTCGGCGCCTACATCTGGCAAGAGAAGAAGCGCAAGCGCACGGGTGGCAAGGGCCTGCAGGATCCCGTCAAGGGCTACCTCTCGGGGAAGTGATGACCCATGCCTAAGCCCCTCGAGCCGAAGCCGATGGAGATCATCGAAAAGCCGATCTTCCGCACCGACTACGAGATGGGCATCGTCGACGCAGACTGGCTCAAGTCCGCCGTCAAGCCGAAGAACTTCATCGACTTCATCCCCGAGCAGTGCATCCTGTGCGAGGGCTGCGTGGACATCTGCCCCTGGTATTGCATCTTCATGGTCGACACATCGGCCGTGGAAGAGACCGGCAACGTCGCCATCGCCAACATCATGGAAGAAAGCGACATCCTGTTCCTGATCGACGACAACGCGTGTACGCGCTGCAACCTGTGCGTCGAGCGTTGCCCCACGGGGGCCCTCGTGCAGAGCGGGGTCACGGGGGGCAAGAAGAAGACCGGAGCGCGCGCGATGGGTACCGTGCCGTCGTCGCAGAAGGCGTCTTAGGGAAGGCGAGGGGTTTGGCAACAGCAAGTAAACCGACGATGAAGGAGCGGGTCGGCAAGTTCATCGACACGCTCCACAACGGCCAGCTCTGGCGGGCCATCTTCCGGCCGGGCTCGATCTTCCGGCGCGGCTATGCCGACTCGCCTCGCAACCGCGCCTACGTCGTCATGAACTCGTTGCTCTACCACCTGCACCCCGTGAAGGTGAAGCGACACGGCATCAAGCTCTCGTACACGCTGTGTCTGGGCGGGTTGTCGTTCTTCTTGTTCATCCTGCTCACGATCACGGGCATCTATCTGATGTTCTTCTACCGGCCTTCGGTCGATTACGTGTACGCCGACATGCAGCGGCTGAACACTCAGGTCAGCTTCGGCCTGCTCGTCAGGAACCTGCATCGGTGGGGGGCCCACCTGATGGTCATCAGCGTGTTCCTCCACATGGCGCGGGTGTTCTACACGGGCGCCTACAAGCCGCCACGGGAGTTCAACTGGATCGTCGGTGTCATCTTGCTGCTGCTGACCCTTCTCCTGGCCTTCACCGGGTATCTGCTCCCCTGGGACCAGTTGGCGGTGTGGGCGGTCACGGTCGGCACCGAGATGATGAAGAACACCCCGGTGGTGGGGGATCAGGTGCAGTTCGCCTTATTGGGCGGCCCGGTCATCGGGCCCGAGACGCTGCTTCGGTGGTACACGCTGCACGTCTTGTTCTTGCCGTTCATCATCGTCATCTTCATATCGATCCATTTCTGGCGGGTTCGAAAGGACGGTGGAATCTCGGGGCCCCTCTAGGGCGACGAGGAAACGGTTATGCCAACACCCGACGAGGTCTACGAGCAGGTACTGGCCGAAGAGCAGTCCAAGGGCTCTTCACCGGCCGTCGCCCAGGCTCGAGCGAAGGCGGCTCGGGTGCGCGCGCAGCGGGGCTCGAAGGACCCGAACAAGCCGGACCCGTCGACCGCGCCGCGCGTAGCCAAGGGCGACGCGCCCGCAGCGGAGGCCAAGGAGCAACCAGCCGCTGCAGCCAAGCCGGCGGCCGCCGCAACCGCCACAGCCAAACCGGCTGCAGCCGCTCCGAAGGCCGGCGCTCCGACAAAGCGTGCGGTGGGGAACGGCGGCGTCGCGGTGCCCGAGCGGGTGCAACGGCTCCTGGCCGTCGTCAAGCCGGAAGCCATCCAAAAGGTCGAGCGGCAGCCGATGGATCGCGTCAACGTGTGGCCGCATCTGATGCTTGCCGAGTTCGTCTCGTTGGTCATCGTCATGGCGACGCTGACGTTCTTCTCCGTTGCGGTTGATGCTCCGCTGCGTGAGCTGGCGAACTTCAACCAGACGCCCAACCCATCGAAGGCTCCGTGGTACTTCCTCGGACTGCAGGAGCTGTTGCGTTACTTCCACCCGCAGGTCGCGGGAGTGACGATCCCGCAGGTGATCATCATCGCCCTGATGGCGGGGCCGTTCATCGACCGCAACCCCTCGACGCGGCCGGACGACCGGAAGCTCGCGATCGTGCTGTTCAGCTTCTTCGTGTTGAGCTTCGCGGTGCTCACCACGATCGGGATGTTCTTCAGGGGGCCGGGGTTCAACTTCGTGTACCCGTGGGATGGAGGGATCTTCTTCGAGTTATGACAGTGCTTAGGAGCACGCAATGAGTCCAGCCACCATCGCCTTCATAGTCATCGCAGTCAGCATCGTCGGCTGGGCGCTGTTCATGGTGAACGTGACCATCCGGCGCCAGCGGAAGGAGGCGCGCGCGGCCGGTGCGGGAGCCGCGCAGCAGACCGCCGAGGCCACCGAGGAAGCCGCGCCTGCCCCGGCCCAGGCCACGGTGACCGTCGAGAAGGTGCCGCCGAAAGCCCGCAAGCCGTTGACCCCCGAGCAGCTTGCCGTTTCCCGCCGGCAGTTCCTCAACCGGGCTATCACGTCGTCGTTCTCGGCCTTCCTCGGGTTCTTCGGCATGAGCACGCTGTCGTTCCTGTGGCCCACGCTCACCGGTGGATTCGGAACGAAGATCGCCGCCGGCAACATCAACGACCTCTTGAAGCAGGTCGGTCCCGAGAACGACTTCAAGCCACTGTTCAACCCGGAGGGTCGCTTCTGGCTCGTGTACTACGACGGGACGGGCGACGACCCCGTGTACCTGGCGACCGGCGCGGCCGACGCCAAGCTCCAGGCGCTCTATCGGAAGTGCGTGCACCTCGGCTGCTCGGTCCCCCACTGCGAGAAGTCCATGTTGTTCGAGTGTCCCTGTCACGGGTCCAAGTACCGCCTCACGGGCGAGTACTACGGCGGGCCCGCGCCGCGAGGCCTGGACCGCTTCCCGATCGAGATGGATGGGGACAACGTCCTGGTCGACACGGGCTCGGTCATCACGGGCCCTCCGCGCGGCGTGAACACATGGTCACAGTTCGCCGAGCCCGTCGGCCCCTTCTGCGTACCGACGTGATGGAAGCAGCCGGGGCAGAGGCTTAGATGGATAACGAATTCCTTGTAATCGCGATCGTGGTCATCATCCCCGCGGCGATGCTGTGGGGGATCTTCCTCGCTCGCAGCGGCCGGGGAGGAAAGCCTCGCTTCTCGCTCGGCATCCCGCGCGCGATGCGTCCGGGCACGCCGGACGAGGTCCTCGAGTCGCGTCGCCTCGAACGCATGCAGATCGGAGCGCTGGTGGGCGTGCTCGCGTCGGCCGCGTTCATCCCTCTGTATTGGCTGCCCGAAGGAGAGCGCCACGACGCGTTCCAAGAGCGCTTCGACGAAGAGAGCATCGAGCGCGGCGAGCTGATCTTCGCGGTCGCGCCTCCTCTGCCTGAGGAATCCGATCCGCAAGAGTTCAAAGAGGCCGAGCACGCGATCGCGCTCGGCATGGGTTGCGCCAACTGTCACAGCAACAGCGACGTGCCTCAGTTCGTACCCGGCGGCTACACCGACCCGCGCACCGGCGAGATCGTTCGCTATCAGGCTCCCCCGCTGGGCACCGTGTTCCAGCGCTGGGATGAGGAGGTCGTCCGCTTCACGATCGAGCGCGGTCGCCCGGGAACGCCGATGCCGACATGGGGCGTGCAGTACGGGGGCCCGATGACCCAACAGATGGTCGACGACGTGGTCGCCTACCTGATGTCGCTGCCCGGTAACCAGGAGCCCCCTCCCGAGGTGTCCGAGGCTTGCCAGGAACCGACCAGCGGCTTCAAGGACTGCGGCGAGGAGATCTTCGAGGCTCGCTGCGCGGTCTGTCACGGACCTCTGGGCCAGGGCAAGGAGGAAGGTGGGGTCCTTCCCGAGGACTTCCCGGATCCCGATGAGCCCGACCCCAACGACCCCGAGCTCCCGGAGGGCTTCACCGGGACCTGGTATCCGGGTCTTGCTCTGTGGGAGGGCGACGCCCGGCACATGAGCAGGGGCGTGCACTACACCACGATCGTCAACGGCCGGCGCTTCGCGTTCATGCCACCGTTCGGTGAGACGCCCTCGCAGGGCATCCCGGCCGCGCCCTATCCCCTCAACGACGCGCAGATCGAAGCAGTGATCAAGTACGAGCGGAATCTGTAGTGGACCTCATATTCATAGAGGGAGTCGCCGTGACCGTCTCGGCGATCATCGTGTTCTGCGGGAGCATCTGGCTTCTGCTCGCGATGGTCCTAGGTCCCCGGCTCGCCTACTACGTCTCCGCTTCGGTGACTCTTGGGTTCCTGCTGATCATGGGCGTTGTGTGGTCGCTACCGTCGATCAGCCCACTCGGCCCGGTAGGCGTGTTGCCCGAGTGGAACGGTGTCGCGATCGCCGAGGAGGGAGACCAGGCCGACTTCGGACCCTCGTCGTCGTATCCGGATTCGGGAGGCTGGTACGCGCCCGATCCCGAAGATGCGGGCGATGCAGCCAAGGCATCGGAGCTCAAGAACGGCGCGACCGACGAGTTGGAGGCCGCCCTCGAAGACGAAACACTCGACTCGTTCGAGTCCGCCGGCGACGCCAGCCCTAACGACGACACGCTGCGCTTCCTCGACCAGGACGGAACTCTCTACGGAGGCGTGGTACTCGAGCCTGTCGAGGGGGCCGAAGGCGACCCGGTCGTCGTTTTCCTCGAATACGACCCCGGCGCCCCGCTCCGCCCGGCCCGTCAGGTCACGGTTGGGACCGCGTTGCTCCTCGGGCTCCACCTTTTCGGGTTGAGCCGGGCGGAGAAGTCGGTCCGCCGTCGCAACGAGGCCTTGGGGGTGTGATGGCCCGACTCAGGTTCATGCTCGCCGGCGTCGCGTTGCTCGTTTTGTCGGCCTGCTCCAAGCCCGGCATCAACGCAGGCGTACGAGGCGGGATCGCCTTCATCGCCTTCACGGTGTTCCTATTGCTGACGATAGCGATCCTCTGGTTCTTCCTCGGCCGCGAGGAGTAACCCCACATCGAGTGTGTGAGCAGCGACGTCAGGCGTGCCTCTTGACACACTCGGCGTTTGGGTTAGGGCTTCAGGCTCGAGGTGTCTACAACTTGGAAGGCGTTGCCCGGGACGTCTTTGAGAGTGTGTAGTTGGTCGTTGTCCCAGTTCTTGTTGGGTTCGCCGGAGATGAACCAGTCGGAGCCGTTGTCGGCGACCATCATCCCGTAGGTCTTGAGGGCCTGAAGGACTACCTTCGCTTGCTTCGGAAAGTCGCTGATGTCGTAGCCCTTCTTCAGCCGTAGGCGCAGGCCCATCGGGGGAAGATCGGGGTCGTTGTTGTCGCTCGCGAAGTGGCGAGCGGGATAGATGTACTTGCGACGGCTCTCGCTGACCGTGAACCGCAGGGCATGGTCGATCACGCCGGCCTTGACTTCCTTGAAACGCGCCAGGCCCGGCACGATCGGAAGCCCGGCCGCATCCGCTGAGGTCCAGCCCTTGGGCCTGAGCTTGTTCGAATTCAAGTCCCAGATCGCGCCCGAGCCGGCGCGCCACTTACCGTCCTTCTTGCGCAGGGCGTAGAGCTCGTAGAGCTTGCACTCGTCCTTGTGTACGAGCAGAGCGTGGCGGTCGCCGTCACCATTTGGGTTGCCCTCGATGTCCACGTTCTTCGGGATCGGGTAGGGGCCCTTGTCGCTCTCGCTCGCGTACTGGAAGCTGACCTTCGACTTCTTCTGGCCTTCACCCACGACTGTTATCGGTATGCCGATGGGGAAACCCTCGTACTTGCCCTCGCCGAAGTCGGGGTGCAACGTGTCGTTGGCCCCGATCGAGTTGATGATCGCTTTCGAGTTCTTCGCGACCGGAAGATCGTCGACCTTCTGGTTCCACGGATTGCTCGCGGGGAAGATGTTGCAATCGGGAGCGCCGGCAACCGGATGATGCGCGGCCGACTCGGGAGAGACCAAGACGCCGGCGACCACCGCCACCAGCGCCAGGTACTTACTCTTCTTCACCTTTGGTTGCATCTACAGCATCGTATCGGTCAGAAGGGGTCGCGCCTCGAGCGCGCGACGCCATCCCGAAACCCCACGCGAGGAGGACGTACCCCACCAGGTTGCCGGCGATCAACACGAAACCGGGCAGATCGTTATCGACCACAGCCCTGAGCACATAGGTCACGAGCAGCACGAGCGCGCCGGCAAGCATCACCTTGCGCCATGGCTCGAACGGCTTGCGTTTAGACGGTTGCGAGGGCATCGTGGGTCGCTTCGACGATCCTGTCAATGTGAGCTTCCGTATGCGCCGAGGTCAGGAACAAGGCCTCGAACCGCGATGGAGGCAGGAAGACGCCCCGTTCGAGCATCCCGCGATGGAACGACGCGTACACCTCCGCATCGGTCGCGGTCGCCTGGGCCAGGTCCGACACTTCCTCTTCCGAGAAGAAGATCCCGGCGAGACCGCCCACGGCGGCTGCGTAGACCGGGACCTTGGCGATCGTGTCGGCCGCGTCGACGATCCCGCGCACGAGCGAACGAGCCGTGTTCTGAAGCCTGTCGTGGAAGTCCGGCTGCGCGGCCATCGTCGTCAGCGCTGCGATCCCGGCCGCCATCGCCACGGGATTGCCGGCAAGAGTGCCGGCCTGATACACCGGCCCCACGGGCGCGAGTTGGTCCATCAGGCCCTCGGGACCAGCTACCGCCCCGATCGGCATGCCGCCGCCGAGCACCTTGCCGAGTAGGACCAGGTCCGCACGCACGCCGAAACGTTCCTGCGCCCCGCCGGGACCGAGCCGGAACCCAGTGATCACCTCGTCGAACACCAGGAGCGCGTCGTACTCGTCGGCGAGAGCGCGCAAGCCTTCGAGATAGCCGTCGTGCGGAACGACCAAGCCCATGTTGGCGGCGACCGGCTCGACCAGGATCGCGGCGATGTCGTCCTTGTGAGGTTCGAGCGCGCTCGCGAACCGCTTCGAGATCGTTGTAGGGAGCGATGAGCGTGTCGGCTGCTGCTGCCGGGGTCACGCCGGGCGTACCCGGGATGCCCAGAGTCGCAACTCCTGAGCCGGCTTCGACCAGCAGATGATCGACATGTCCGTGATAACAGCCGGCGAACTTCAGGATCTTCGAACGGCCCGTCGCCCCTCGAGCCAGACGCACCGCGGTCATCGAGGCCTCTGTACCCGACGACACGAAGCGAACCTTGTCGACATTCGGAATGAGGCCGAGCACCAAGCGGGCCAGCTCGACCTCGAGCTCGCTGGGCGCGCCGAAGGAGGTGCCGCGCGTCGCCGCCTGGGCGATCGCCTCGACGATCGCGGGGTGGGCGTGGCCCAAGATCGAGGCCCCCCATGATTGAACGAGGTCGATGTAGGTGTTGCCGTCGACGTCGGTGATCTCGGCTCCGCTTGCCGAAGCAACGAAGAACGGCTCTCCGCCGACTGCGCCGAAGGCACGCACGGGAGAGTTCACGCCGCCGGGCATCATCCCCTTGGCATCCGCGAGCAGCTTGTCGGAGCGCTCTCGATTCAGCGCGTTCCGCCGATCCATTCGGCCGCGCGCTTGGAGTGATAGCTGATGATCAGGTCGGCGCCCGCTCGTTTGATCGACGTGAGGATCTCAAGCGTCGCAGCTCGTTCGTCTAGCCAGCCTCGCTCGGCCGCGGCCAGGACCATCGCGTACTCCCCCGACACGTTGTAAGCGACCGTGGGATACCCGAATCGCTCCTTCACCTCTCGAACGAGATCGAGATACGGAAGCGCCGGCTTCACCATCACCGCGTCGGCCCCTTGCGCTATGTCCTGCTCGACCTCTCGCAGAGATTCGTCGCGATTGGCGGGGTCCTGTTGGTAGGAACGGCGATCGCCGAAGCGAGGCGCGCCCTCGGCCGCTTCGCGGAAGGGACCGTAGAAGCTCGATGCGAGCTTCGCCGAGTACGCCAGGATCGGAGTCGCCGAGAAGCCCGCACCGTCGAGCGCATCCCGGATCACACCGACCTGTCCGTCCATCATCCCGGACGGCGCGATGAGGTCGGCTCCGGCGGCCGCTTGCGCCACAGCGATCCGGCCGTAGACCTCAAGAGTCGTGTCGTTGTCGACATCGTCTCCCCGGATCAGTCCGCAGTGACCATGATCGGTGTACTCGCACAGACAGAGGTCGGCGATGACCAGCGCGTCGTCACCGACTTCTTCCTTGAGCGCAGCCAGAGCGCGTTGGACGACTCCATCCTCGGCCCACGACTGGGTCCCCTCGGCATCCTTGTGTGCGGGAACGCCGAACAGCAGGACACCTGCTACCCCCCGGCCCACGAGCTCGCGCGCTTCCTTCACGAGTGACTCGAGGGTGTGCTGGCTGTGCCCCGGCATCGACGCTATCGGCGTCGGCTCCGTCAACGCCTCTTTAACGAACAGCGGGGCGATGAGGTCGCCGGGCGCGAGCAACGTCTCCGCGAACGCCCGGCGGAACGCCTCGGACCGGCGCAACCGCCGGGGCCGATATGCAGGGAACTGGCTCATCCCACTATGGTGCCACCAAAAGCAGTTCATTGAACCGTGAAAGGAAGGTCACATGCTCTCAGGCTCGCGCCGCATCGTGGCTGTGCTCGCCGTAGCGCTGCTCGCCCTGTCGGCGTGTTCTCGCACGCTCGATACCGAAAAGCTCGAGGAGGAGATCACCAAAGGCATCACGGATCAGACGGGGCAAGGGGTGGAATCGATCGACTGCCCCGACGACGTCGAGGTCAAGGAAGGAAACGAATTCGAATGCGCCGTGACCGCGGACGATGGCACCGCCGCGACCGTGACCGTGACCCAGGACGATGACGAAGGCAACGTGACCTGGGAGATCACCGAGATAGAGGAGTAGCTGCCGAGAGAGTGTCGATCAGTGCGTCGGTTGTGTAGGAATCCGGCACGACATCGACCTTGAAGCCCGCCGCGCGCGCTGCGGCTGCGGTCTTGGGGCCGACGCAGGCGACCGTGCGGGCCGCGTCGCCGGCGGGATCGACTCCTATCTCGCTCGCCGTCCCAACTATCTCTAGGAAGTTCTCGGCGGCGGACGCGCTGGTGAACGTGAGCACGTCGAACTCTCCGTTTCGCACCGCTTCGAGCGCGCTCGGGTCCGGATTGCCCGGGACGTTGCGGTAGACGGCGACCTCGTCCACCTCCCAGCCTTGCTCGGTTAGAAGATCGATCGTTGTGCGCGGCCCGTCTTGCACCCGCGGGACCAGGACCCGGCCCGGTCCCCGCCCCAGTTCCGCAACTACCGCTTCCGCGGCGCCGTGTTCGGGTGCCAGATCGGGTGCGATCCCCCTCTCGCTCAGGATCGCCGCGGTGGCGGGACCAACTGCCGCCACACTCGTACCACCGAAGGCACGAGCATCGAGGCCCGAGATCTCGAGGCGTTCCCAGAGACCATCGATCGAGTTCGCGCTCGAGAAGAGAACCCATCGGTAGGCGCGCTCGCTCAACTCCCTAACGGCTCGATCGGCGGCTTTCCACGAATCGGGGGCCGCGATCTCGATCAAGGGAAGGTGGATCACGGCCGCGCCCGCGGCGGTGAAGCCCTCGGTCGCGGCGCGCGTCTGCGTCGAGGCTCGGGTCAGAACGACGCGTCGTCCGAAGAGGGGCCTCTGCTCGAACCAGTTCAACGCGTCGCGCAATCGCACGACCTGGCCCACGATCAGTGTCGCCGGCGAGGTGATCCCTGCCTCGATGGCGGAGGCGGCGATCGACCCGAGGGGGCCGACGATGGTTCGCTGGGAGGGGGTGGTCCCTCGCTCGATCACAGCCGCGGGCTCGTCCGGCTCTCGTCCCGCCTCCAGCATCCGCTCGACGGTGTCGGCGAGCGTCCTCACCGCCATCAGCACGACGAGCGTGTCGGCCGAGCCGACGAGGTCGCTCCAGCGGCCGTCCTTCTCGCTCGCGTCGTGAGCGGTCAGAACCGCGAGGGACGAGGCGACGCCGCCGTACGTCACGGGTATGCCCGCGTAGGCCGGGACCGCGACGGCCGAGCTCACGCCGGGCACGATCTCGAAGGGGATCCCGGCCGCGGCGAGGGCCTGGGCTTCGTCGGCCCCCCGGCCCAGTACGTAGGGGTCACCGCCCTTGAGTCGGACCACTGCCCGGCCCCCGCGCGCCGCGGCTATGACGGCCGCGTCGATCTCGGCCTGGGGCCAGAGACGGTGGCCTGCCTGCTTCCCCACGAACACCCGCTCAGCATCATCGGCGGCCTCGTCCACTAGAGCGGTTGCGACCAACCTGTCGTAGAAGACGGCGTCGCAGCTTCGGAGCAACTCCAGGCCGCGTCGAGTGATGAGCCCGGGATCCCCGGGGCCTGCTCCGACCAGATAGACCCACCCCGGACGAGCGGTCACGGGGCCTCAACTGCCGGAGCCTGCTCCGCTCTGATGTCTTCGAGGATGTCCTTGCCACCCCCGGCGAGGATCGCGTCGGCGAGCTCCTCGCCCATTGCAACCGCCGCCGAAGGCGGGCCCGAGATCCGATCGCGCATCGAGCCGATCCCCTCGTGGCCGCCCAAGAACCCGACCGCGTCCATCGAGCGCCCATCGCTGCGCGCCAGACAACCGAGCGGAACGGAGCACCCGCCTTCAAGCCGCGCGGCGAAGGCCCTCTCCAGGCTGATCTCGGCAACGGCGATCGGGTCGCTCAGGTCTCGCAGCAGCCTCGTCCAGGGAGAATCCGTCGGCCCCTCGACCGCGATGGCTCCCTGACCGGGGGCGGGGATCCACCAGCTGGGATCGAGTGGAGCGATGTCGACCTCGAGCTCGGGAAGCCTCTGTAGGCCGGCCGCGGCGAGGATCGCAGCTTGGACCTCGCCGTCTTGCACTTTGCGCACGCGAGTGTCGAGGTTGCCTCTCAGCTCGACCGCATCGAGGTCGGGACGCGCCTCCGCCAACAGAGCTCGTCTGCGCATGCTGGACGTTCCCACCTTGGCGTCGGGGGCCAGTGACCCGAGGCGTTCTTCGGCGGTCCCCTGTCCTCCCCCTACAACGACGTCGCGCGGATCCGCACGCGGAGGAACGAACAGGATCGAGCAACCCTCGGCAAGTTCTGCAGTCAGGTCCTTGGCGGAATGCACTGCAAGGTCGGCGCGGCCCTCGACGACGGCGCGCTCGATCTCGGCGGTGAAGATCCCCTTAGAACCGATCGCCGCGTACGGTCGCAGGTCGCGGTCCCCCGTCGTCTTGACGACCTCGAAAATGATCTCGGTCCCCGGAGCCGCCGCCCGAAGTGCTTCCGCAACCAGCTCGGTCTGCCGGAGCGCGAGCCGCGACCCGCGGGTCGCCAGTCGGAGTGTCTTAGGCGTCGGGCTCATCGTCGAGCTCGAAGAGCTCCCTGAGAGCCGCGAGGTAGAGATTTCCCTGCTTGGAGCTCGCCAGCTCCTTCGCTTTGGTGAGTGGATCGTGTAGGAGCTTCGCGATCATCCGCTTCGTAGCCTGCTCGACGGCGGCTCGCTCGTCTTCCGACAACGCGCTGAGCCTCATCGCCACGTGCTCGACCTCCGTGGAGCGGATCGCTTCGGCGCGCGCCACCAGCGTCGCGATGGTCGGGGCGATCTCGCTGGCCGCCTCCCACTCGAGGAAACGCTGCAGCTCCGAAGTGACGAGCGCCTCGACCTTCGCGACTTCGTCCAGCCGCGAGCCCAAGTTCGCGTCTACGACGCCGCGCAGATCGTCGATGTCGCGCAGGACGACCCCGGCGTGCGAGCCGACCTGGGGGTCCACGTCGCGCGGGACCGCGATGTCGACGATGAACAGGGGGTTGCTGCGATCCTGCATCGCTTGGTCGACGATGTCCTTGGTGATCACGACCCCGGGAGCCGTCGTCGACGAGATGACGATGTCGGCATCAACGAGGAGCTTCGGCAGCTCGTCGAGTGGCAACGGCTTCACGCCGAAGGCGTCCGCCAGGGAGGCCGCCCGTTCCTCGCTGCGATTGACTACGGTCACGTCGGTCGCGCCGGCATCGGTCAAGGCACGCGTGGCCAAGCGGCCCATCTTCCCGGCCCCCACGAGTACGACCTTCTTGTCCGCCAGCGTGTCGAGGGCACGTTTGGTGAGATCGACCGCCGCGCTGGACACGGACACCGGGTTGCGTCCGATCGCGGTCTCGTCCCGAGCTCGTCGCCCCACCCGGACGGCCTGCGTGAAGGCGCGTGACAACAAGCGGCGGATCGAACCATTGACGCTAGCGAACTCGTGCGCACGACGCACCTGACCGAGGATCTCCGACTCGCCGATCACCATCGAGTCGATGCCTGCCGCAACGCGGAACAGATGCGCCACGGCAGCTTCGTCGTGGTACGTGTAGAGATGGTCGCTGAAGTCCTCGGGCGCGACGTGACAGAACTCCGCCAGGAAGTTGCGCAGGTCGCCGACGCCTCCGTGGAACTTGGTCGTGCCCGCGTAGATCTCGATCCGATTGCAGGTGGACAGGACTGCGGCCTCGAGGATGTGCTCGTAGTTGTCGAGCTGATAGAGCGCCTTGGGAAGATCGTCTTCGCCTATGGCCAGCCGCTCGAGTAACTCGATCGGCGCGGTCTTGTGATTGAGACCGACAACGATCACCGACATGCGGGACAAACTACCTCTGAAGAGTGCCGGTGGCGCCGCCGAGCCGGCGGTTGGCCTCGCGGGCCGTGGCGACCGCCTGCGTGCGCTGTTGATAGAAGGAGAGGATCTGCAATTCGACCGAGAGGTCGACCTTCCGAACCGTCACGTCCGGCGGCACGTTCACGACAGCCGGGGCGAAGTTCAGGATCGATTTCACGCCCGCGTCGACCAGCTTGTCGGCGACCTCTTGGGCCGCAATCGGGGGGGTGGCGATGATCCCGATGCTGATTCCCTCGTCGAGCACGGCTTCCTTGAGCTCGTCGAGGTGACGCACCGTCATCCCGCCGACGTCCGACCCGATCACAGGATCGGCCACGTCGAACAATGCGCTGATCCTGAACCCTCGCTCCGAAAAGCCCTTGTAGGAAGCGAGCGCCCGCCCGAGGTTCCCGGCGCCGATGATGGCGGCCGGCCAGTCCTGCGTCAGACCGAGCTCACGGGTGATCTGGTAGAGCAGGTACTCGACGTCGTAGCCAACGCCTCGGGTCCCGTACGAGCCGAGGTAGCTGAGGTCCTTGCGCACCTTGGCGGCGTTCACGCCGGCCATGCGGGCAAGCTCCTCGGACGAGACCGTCAGCTCGCCCCGGGTCTCGGCGAGGTCGAGCAGGGCTCGCAGATACATAGGAAGCCGGGCGACGGTGGCTTCGGGGATCGGGCGATCGACCATGAAGCCCATGTTAACCCGAGCTTGTGAGAAATATCACAAGCAGAATTGCTACTCTGACCAGGACTTTTACATTAGTGACCCGAGAACCAACACGAACTTTGTAACTTTGTGCGCCAGAACCTAGCCAAGGAGTCGGACGTATGACTGAGCTTCTCCCCAATCCGAAGAAGATCCCCGTGGGCGAGCGGTTGATCTTTGCCCTGGACTTCACGGACCACGATCAGGCTCTCGGCCTGGTCAAAGAGTTGGGGGACAGCGTCCAGTTCTACAAAGCCGGCCTCCAGATCTTTCTTGGCGGCAACTACATGGAACTCGCCGCGACGCTGGAGGACCTCGGGAAGAAGACCCTCGTCGATCTCAAGTTCTTTGACGTCCCGCAGACCGTCGGTTTGGCGGTTGAGCAGCTTCAAAGGATCCATGCGGACTTTGCAACCGTGCATGGGAACGATACGGCGCTCAAAGCGGCAGTGGCCAATAGGAACGGCGTGAAGATCTTTGCCGTGACCGCCTTAACGAGCCTGGATAACTCGGATATCGAGGAATTCGGGTTCCAAGGGATCGACGTCAAGGCCCTCGTCCTGTCGAGAGCAAGACGGGCGATCGAAGCCGGCTGCGATGGAGTTATCTCATCGGGCTTGGAAGCGAGCGCGATACGCGAAGAGCTTGGGGATCGTGTCTTGATCGTCACGCCCGGCATCCGGCCTGTCGCCAACGTCGACGATCAGAAGCGCACCGTCGATGTGGAGGAGGCCTTCACCAACGGCGCCGACTACATAGTGGTCGGGCGTCCGATCCGCGATGCCCCGGACCCGAAGGCGATGGCCGAGGAGATCCAGGAGCGGATCCTCAAGTTGTTCGGACCGGACTAACGGAACGGAGCACCGGATTACGCGATGTAGTCGGGCTGCTGCGAGGAGTTAGAGGTTAGGCGGTAACGTGCTCGGGAATCCATTCGGGCTTCCGAAAAATCACAGGAGAGATGTCGTGCCTTCCAAGAACTCTGTTGTCGCGGTCGCTTGCGCCGCGTTGATCTTGGCGCTGCTTCCTGCTGCGCCTTTCGCATCGGCTCAGGATGGGTCGGTCACGCTCAGCTCGTCCAAGGACAACGTCAATTACGGGAAACGGACGCAGCTCGAAGGGCAGGTTTCCTCGGGCCAGGCCAACGAGCAGGTCACGATCGTTAACGGCTCTGGCGAGACCGTCGCGGACACGACGACGACGCAAGGCGGGAGCTTCGCGGTCGAAGTACGCGCCCAAGAACAGCGTCGAGCTGCGGGCCGTGTGGAACTCCGCCGAGAGCTCGCCGGTTCAGATCACCGTCAAGGCGGTGGCGAAGAAGGTTCGGCTGAAGAAGGTTCGGCTGTTCGACAAGGCGACGGCCGGCGGCAAGGTCAAGCCGGGGAACGCCGACGTGACGGTCCAGCTCTTGAGGAAGGGCAAGACCGTTGGCACCCGAACAGTCAAGGCCAAGCAGGGAAAGTTCGCCGCGAGGTTCCCGATCCGCAAGCCCGGCAAGTACCACGCGAGCGTTACGGTCGCTCGTGCCGGGCTCACTGCGGACGAGGCGTCCAGCGCAAGCCATAAGACACCTCTTCCCGGCTTGGGTTACAAGTCCCAGGGGGTCTTCGTCAGGCTCCTCGAGAAGCGGCTCAACAAGCTGAACTACCGCGCGCCGCGCTCGGGCAGGCACTTCAACTACCACACTGCCGACGCGGTGATGGCGTTTCACAAGGTGCAGGGCCTCGCCCGCTTCACGAACGTCACCGAAAAGACGTGGCGCAAGCTCGCCAACCCCAAGCGCCCCAAGCCCAAGCTCAAGAAGAAGCGACGCCATGTGGAGGTCGACCAGTCGCGCCAGGTCTTCTATCTCGTCAAGAACGGACGCATCACCGACATCGTTCACGCGTCGACGGGGGCCGGCAACGCAACTCGCAACGGCCGGTTCAAGGTCTATAAGAAGGGCGGCGAAGGCCGGCAGTTCTATCCGAGCTACTTCGATGGGGCGCGCGCGTTCCATGCCTGGGACGAGGTACCCCCGCAGAGGGCCTCGCACGGTTGCATCCGCCTTCCCTGGTGGGCCGCCAAGTGGTACTGGAAGAACACGCCGGTAGGAACGCCGGTACTGATCTACGGCTAGATCTGGGCCAGGTCGTCGAGGTTCAGCGACAGGAAACCGTTCTGGATCCAGATCGCGATGCGGAACATCTGATCGGTCACGAACAGGATCCCTACTAACACCAAGAACGCGCCGCCGACCAAGTTGACCCCTCGGGCATGGGTTCGCAGCCACGTCAATGCGCCGGTCAGTTGCGATATGCCCAGCGCCGCGAGGATGAAGGGGACGCCGAGACCGAGCGAGTAGAACGCGAGCAGAAGCGCGCCTTCCCCCGGCCCCCCCGTCGATCCTCGTCCGGCCGCCATGCTGAGGATCGGCCCCAACGTGGCTCCGATGCACGGGGTCCAGCCGAACGCGAACGCCCCACCGAGAACGAAGCTTCCCCACGCTCCGGCCCCGGGCGTTGGATGGAAACGCTTCTCTCGATAGAGGAACGGGAACTTGATCACGCCCATGAACACCAGTCCGAAGAAGATGATCACGACGCCACTCACCTGAGTCAGGAGCTTCTGGTTGTCGCGCATGAAGGAGCCCAGCAGCGTCGCGGTCGCGCCTAGCGCGACGAAGACCAAGGTGAAGCCACCGACGAAGATGCTCGCCACCCTCGCGGTGTGGAGGGCGCGCTCGCGCGAGGTCTCGTCCTCGGGCCCGAACCCGCTCATATACGCGAGGTATCCCGGCACTAGCGGCAATACGCACGGTGACAGGAACGAGATCAGGCCGGCGAAGAACGCGATCAGGATCGAGGGATCGACAACGTCAGCCGCCACTGCGAGCCACCAAGACATCCAGTAGCTGGAACAGCGTGTCCTCCGTAAGCACGCCTGGGATGTGCTCGACGATGACTCCCTCGTCGTCGATGAAGAAGCTCTCCGGCTGCCCGGTCAGTCCGTAGTCGTCGTAGATCTCGAGCGATTCGTCGCGCACGTGCGGATAGGCGAGCCCGTGCCTCTCCACGAACTCGAGCGCCTCGGTGCGGGAATCGCGGATGTCGATACCTACGAATGCGACGCGGTCTCCGTACAACTCGTGCGCGTCGCGAAGCAAGGGTCCCTCCTCTTCGCACGGCCCGCACCACGACGCCCAGAAGTTCAGCATCACGGGCTTGCCGTCCGACTCGGACAGGGCGAACGTCCCGGCTCCGTCGAGCAGAGGCGCCTCGAACTCCGGCGCTACATCGCCCGGTGTGGCCGGGCCCGACCTTTGGATGGTGGACGCGGCCAGGACCCCCACGAACGCCAGCGCCGGCAGGAGCCACACGATGGTTCTGAGGAGGGGTCGGCGCACGCCTCTATCGGGGGCGGGGTCTTCCATCGGTCTCATCTTCGCGTGCAAGGGGGTGTAGCCACGCACGGCTATTGACGCGTGCGCTACCTTCGTCGCGTGAGGACGGAGCCCGGTGCTCCACACCACGCCCTCCACGGCTTTAGGAGGTTCGCGTGCGCGAGTTCCCGTCCCCGATCGTCGATGCGTTGCCCCCTGGCGAGAGACAGCGATTGCTCGACCGAGCCGTCCTCCGCCACCTCGAACCCGACGACTACCTTCACCTCCGCGGCGAGCGAACGGGCCGGGTTTACTTCGTTGCGAATGGGATCCTCAAGTGCTCTGGAGGGAACGCCTCCGGGGATGAGACGATCCTCTACCTTGCCGTCCCAGGCGATCTGATCGGAGAGATCGCGGCGCTCGACGGTCTTCAAGAGCCACTCGACGCGATCGCGGCAACATCGGCCGGGGTTCTCGGCATCGACGCGCAACTCTTCCTCGATGTCCTCGCCGACAACGGCCGCGCGGCCCTGGAGGCAGCTCGCGCCTCGGCCCGGCGTTCTCGCTGGATGGCCGAGATGGGGGTCGAACGCACGATGAGCGAGGTCCCGGCGCGCTTGGCCGGGCGACTCCTCGATCTCGCCGACGTCTTCGGTCGCGTCGAGGGTGGGAGCGTCGCCATGGACCTCCCGCTGGCGCAAGCCGATCTCGCGAAACTGGCGGGGATGTGCCGGGAAAGTGCCTCGCGCGCGTTGTGCCGGTTCCGTAAACAGGGACTGCTCGACTATCGGGGACGCAACGTGAGGCTCTTGCGCCCGGACCTACTCGAGAGGA
Source organism: uncultured Actinomycetes bacterium (assembly GCA_963786155.1). Classification (GTDB taxonomy): domain Bacteria; phylum Actinomycetota; class CADDZG01; order CADDZG01; family WHSQ01; genus CAWAXW01. The sequence continues at coordinate 2,793,006 of CAWAXW010000006.1, forward strand.
TCAGGTGCGCAGGGCGCGGCGTAGGACCTTCCCGGTCAGCAGGTGTGGAAGCTCGTCGACGAACTCGATCTGGTCGGGGGCTTTGAAGCGAGCGATGCGCTGGTGCATGTGGGCGATGAGCTCGTCGGACGTCGCGGTGGCCCCCTCGCGCAGAACCACATGGGCTTTTACAGCTTCGCCCGTATAGGGGTGTGGAACGCCCACGACGGCTGCGTCCTCCACGGCGGGATGCTGCAACAGAGCGGCCTCGACCTCTGAGGGGAAGACGTTGAAACCTGAGACGATGATGAGGTCGCGCTTCCTGTCGACGAGGTAGAGGTAGCCCTCCTCGTCGCGCACTCCGATGTCACCCGTGCGGAACCACTCACCGAAGAATGCCTTCTCGGTCGCCTCCGGTCGTTGCCAATAGCCCTGGAAGACGTTCGGCCCTCGCACGACAACTTCGCCGGGATCTCCGAGCTCGACATCGAAGCCGCTGGGATCGACCAACCGGAGCTCAACGTTCGGCAGCGGTTTGCCCACGGAGTTCGCCGCGCGGCTCGCTGGTCATGCGGTTGGAAGTGAGGGTCGGGGCCGTCTCGGTCAACCCATATCCCTCGTATATCGATACGCCGAAGAGTTGCTTGAACCCGTTCAACACCGTTTCGGGTAACGGAGCGGCCCCCGAAACCGCTAGGCGAACGCTCGAGAGGTCGTACTGATCAGAGCCCGGCGTGTCCACCCACGCGCGATACATAGGAGGAGCGCCGAACAGAACCGTCACCTTGTGCTCTTGGATCAAGCGAAGGGCCGCCACCGGCTCGAAGCGCTCGATCATGATGCCGGTAGCCGCGTTCATCACGGTCAGACCGAGCGTGACGTTGAGACCGAAGATGTGGAACAGCGGGAGGGTCAACATCAGAACGTCGTCGCCGGAGACATGCGCTTCCGGGATGGCCATCTGTTGCTGCAGGTTCGCCATCAGGTTCCCGTGCGAGAGCATCGCTCCCTTCGGCTCACCGGTCGTGCCCGAGGTATAGGCAAGCACCGCGACGTCGTCGTCGGCGGGTTCAACCGGGGGGACCTCGCCGGGGCCCGCGAACTCGCGCCATTGATCCGTGGTGACGATTCGGTCCACCGAACCGGCCTCGGCCGCGGCGGCCCTCACCGTGTCGTGGAGCGCCGGGGCACAGATCACGAATCGTGCCCCTGAGTCCGCAAGGATGCCGGCCATCTCGTGTTCGGTCAGCATCGTGTTGAGGGGGACCACGATCGCGCCGGCGCGCAGGATCCCGAAGTATGAGGACGCAAAGCGCGGCACGTTCGGAAGCACGATGGCCACCCGGTCGCCGGGGCCCACCCCCGCTCGGACGAGACCCGCTGCGACATGATCGGCGGCTTCGTTCAACTCGGCGTAGGTGACGAAGCCCTCGACCACGTGGTGACCGTGCATCAGGGCCGTTTTCTTGGGCGCCGAGCGGGCGGCGTCCCTCAGGATGTCCGCGATATTCACGTCCCGTAAAGCCTCCCCCGAGCTGGTCAAGTGCAAACTATTGCAAGCATACTGCTCGCGGCGACAACCGGCCTGGGCAGGTTGCGCCTGGAGTCTGGGAAAAAAAGGAAGATATTTGCTCAAGGTTCCCGCTTTGCAGCCGAACCTATATATGGAGTTCGAGGAAGGGACCAAATAAAGTGCGGCCGCCGGACCGCACTACGAGCCTCCCAGCCCGCCCCAAGCCGGCCCGGCCTCGACAGACTCCGCGGCGCCCCTACAGCAATGTGGGGGCGCTTTCGCGTCCAAGAGTTCCGAGCCCTTCGTGCGACTATGCACGCATGTCGAGCAGCCGGCTGCCAACTATCCAGTGCTCCACCGGGCCCTTTTGGGCGTTCTCTTTGGAGCAGGCCATGGATTCGCTTGCGGAGGCTGGGTTTACCGAGATCGAGCTCATGATCACTCGCGATCCCCGGACTCAGGAGCCCGAGCTGCCTCGCAGGCTGGCTGAGGAGCGGGGGCTTCATATCGCTTCTATCCATGGGCCGTTCCTTGTCATCACTAAGAACGTGTGGAGTCTCGATCCGCTTACGAAGATCAAGCGCGGGGTGGAGATGTGCAAGGCGGTGGGGGCTGACTGTCTCATCGTGCATCCGCCTTATCTGTGGGAGCGGAACTACTCGCGGTGGGTGTTTCGGGATTGCGAGGATTACTCCGCGGAACACGGGGTGAAGGTCGCGGTGGAGACCATGTATCCGAAGTGGCTGGCCGGGCGGCGGATGCGGGGGCATCGGTGGCTTACGCCTGAGGAGCTCGTGGAGGCCGCGCCTTACGTCGTAATGGACACCAGTCATCTGACTGTGGCTCGGCTCGACATCCTCGATGCCTATCGGGTGTTGGCTCCTAAGCTCGTTCATATCCATCTTTCGAACAATGCCGGTGACGGGCGGGATGGGCACCTCGAGTTGGAGCGGGGGATCCTTCAGCTCGATCGGTTCCTGACGGAAGTCAGGAGAACCGACTACTCGGGGGTTATCTCGCTCGAGCTGTCGGTTAATCGCTACTTGGAGAAACCGCGGATCTCGTGGATATGCTTCGTCGTAACCGAGAGTTCATCGAGACCCGCCTGGTGGACAAGCCCAAGTTGACCAAGGGCATGCCGCGAGGCTGAGGGGAGCTTCGTGGGTGTGAGCGTTCTCGTCGTCGACGACACCGAACACGTTCGGCGCATGCTGGTGACGATGCTCGAGCTCGACGGCTTCGACGTGGTCGGCGAGGCAGGTTCGGGCCGGGAAGCGGTCGGGCTGGTCGGCGGCTCCGATCCTCAGGTCATCGTCATGGACTACAAGATGCCGGACATGGACGGGCTCCAGGCGGCCAGGGCCATCCGAACCGACCGTCCCGAGCAGGCGATCATCCTCTACACCGCCTACCTGGACGAGAAGCTGGAGGCCGAGGCCAAGGACGCCGGCGTCGCCGTGTGCATAGGCAAGGTCGAGGGCCTGAACCAGCTCGAGCGCCACATAACCGAGCTCTGCCGGGACCTCCGCCCCTCCTAGACTCAGATTTGACTTAACCACGTTTGCACAGTAGAAATCTGTTCATGTCTGCTACGCCGGCACGGCCCGCGCGCGCTGAGGGCCAATGGGCCCTGGGCTACCGAGAGCCGCTCAACCCCGCCGAGGTCGCCAAGCGGGAGGACGACGGCCTCAACGTCCGGACCCGCATAGAGGGCATCTACGCGAAGAAGGGCTTTGCCGCGATCTGGCCGTCGGACCTCCGCAACCGGTTCCGCTGGCACGGCCTCTACACCCAGAGGCCCGAGGCCGACGGCTACTTCATGATGCGCATCCGCATCCCCGGCGGGATCCTCACGTCCGAACAGACCGACGTCATCGGGCGCATCTCGGAGCGCTACGGCCGCGACGTCGCCGACATCACGGACCGCCAGAACGTCCAGCTCCACTGGATCCGCATCGAGGACGTGCCTGCGATCTGGGCCGAGCTCGAGGCCGCCGGCCTGTCGACCACCGAGGCCTGCGGCGACACGCCTCGCAACATCTTGGGGTGCCCACTCGCTGGGATCGACGCTTCCGAGATCGTCGATGCATCGCGCGTCCTGCAGGACGTCAACGACAAGCTCGTCGGGAACTACGAGTTCTCGAACCTGCCTCGCAAGTTCAAGATCTCGATCTCTGGGTGCGGCCATCAGTGCGCGCAACACGAGGTCAACGACATCGGCCTTGTCGGGGCAGTGCATCCCGAAAGTGGAGCGGCCGGCTTCGACATCTGGGCCGGCGGAGGGCTCAGCACCAACCCGATATTCGCGGTGAGGCTCGGCGCATTCGCGACCCCCGAGCAAGTCGAACCGGTCGTGCTCGGCATAACGACGTTGTTCCGCGAATACGGATACCGCCGCGCTCGCAACCGCGCTCGCATGAAGTTCCTCGTCAAAGATCTCGGGCCCGAGAAGTTCCGGGAGATGCTCGAAGAGGAGATGGGGTTCGCCCTCGCGGATCTGCCCGAACCGCCTCCCTCGACCCTGAATCATCGGGAGCACGCCGGCGTGTGGCCCCAGAAGGACGGCAAGAACTACCTGGGCTTTGCCCCCAAGGCCGGCCGGATCGCCGGGCATCAATTGCGTTCCATCGCTCGTCTGGCTCGGCGCTACGGAGAGGGCCGGGTTCGCACGACCACCCAACAGAAACTGGTGATCCTCGACGTGCCCACCGACTCCGTGGAGGAGCTGAGCGAAGAGCTCGCCACGATCGACCTCCCGGTCGGCGGCAGCGCGTGGCGTAAGGGCACGATGGCGTGCACCGGCATCGAGTTCTGCAAGCTCGCGATAGTCGAGACTAAGGGCCGAGCGGTCGAGCTGTACTCGTATCTCGAGAAGGTGATGCCCGACTACTCCGAAGACGTGCGCATCAACGTCAACGGCTGCCCGAACTCCTGCGCCCGCTATCAGACCGCGGAGATCGGCTTGATGGGCTGCTTACAGACAGAAGCGGTCTACGTGCTCGACCACAACGGCGATCAGGTGCTCGAACGTCGCAAGACCGAAGCGTTCCTCGTGCACCTCGGAGGCCATCTCGGCGAGGGCCGCGCCTTCGGGCGCAAGGTGCGCGGCATCAAGGTGCCCGCTTCCGAGTTGGGCCCCTACGTGGCCACGCTCGATCCGGAGATACCGACAGCAGCGCGAGAAGCAACGACACGTTCGCTTCGTTCGTCAATCGATTGACCGATGCCGAGCTGATGGCGTTCGGGGCCAAGCCGAAGTTCGCAACCGCACCGCCCGCGCCCACGATCGTGGCGGAGCCGAGGGCATCGTGAGCGAGTCCCGGTTCGTCTCGCCCGACATCCACTACTCCGACCTCGAGGATGCGACTCCCCAAGGGATGCTCGGATGGGCTTCGTCGACCATCGACCGGCTCGCGGTCGCGACCTCATTCCAGTCGTCGGGCCTCGTGATCCTGCACATGCTCAGAGAGCTGAGGCCGGACGTGCCCGTACTCTTCCTCGAGACCGGGTTCCACTTCCCGGAGACACTTGCGTTCCGGGACCAGATCGCCGAGATGTGGGACCTGAAGATCGTCGACCTGCGCGGCGAGCACGGCTCGCTGCAAGGCCAGAACGAGCAGTACGGGACCGAGCTCTACAAGCGAGACCCCGACAAGTGCTGCTTCATCAACAAGGTCGAGCCGTTGCAGAAAGCCCTTGAGGAGTACGACGGTTGGATCTCGGGGCTCCGCCGCGACCAGTCGCCTCTGCGCGCCGACACCCCGATCGTCGAAGCGCAGCTATTGCCCTCGGGCAACGAGGTGCTCAAGATCCACCCCCTCGCGCACTGGACCAAGGCCGACGTCGAGTCGTACACGAGCGAGCACGGCATCCCCACCCACCCGTTGCTCGAGCGCGGCTTCGCCTCGATCGGCTGCTGGCCGTGCACGAGAGCCATTAAGCCGGGCGAGGACGAGCGCGCCGGCCGGTGGGAAGGACTCGGCAAGAACGAGTGCGGGATCCACTCCTTCGGCAAGGACCACGGCCCGATGGAAACCGAGGCCGAGCAGTAATGAGCATGCGGGCGGTCCCCTTCTACTGCCCCTACTGCGCGGAGCAGACGATCGAGCCGGTCGGCGAGGGCCGCGACTACCACTGCACGTCCTGCGACCGCCGCTTCGAAGTGACCTACAAAGGTTCGGGCGAAGAATCGTCGTAGGCCGACTTATCCTCGGCACCTATGAGGCGCAACACGATGCTCGCCCTGATGTTCTTGCTGGCCGCGATAGTCATCGCAGGCGTTCTAGGCGTGCTGCGCTTCTACAATCTGACCAACTAGCGGGGTGAGTGTGTGGCTACTCGCGCTGTGCGCGAGTCACGACACACTCAGGGAAGGTCGGGGGGTTTTAGACAGGGGCTGCCTAGGCCTAGCTCCCATAGGCCTGTTCTGTCTCCTTTGCCGAAGGCTGCGGGGCGCAGGCCCATGGTTGGGTTCATCACCGAGGTTGGGTCGTCTAGGTGGTCGAGGCCGAGCAGGTGGCCCAGTTCGTGGACCATCACCTGGCCCGATGTTTGGCCCCCGAAGCCCGGCCTCAGTTGGGCTCCCGCGTCGAAGATGATCTGGCCGGAGACGTAGACGGCCTCGCCCTTGTCGTTGAACTCGTGATTGCTCGCCGCCAAACCGACGATGCGCGCGCCGTCGCCGCTCGTATGGAGCTCGGGCTGCCACGCGATCAGCACCGGGGACCAGCGCCGCCCGTACCTGTCGGAGTCGTAGGAGTCACGGAAGGGGGCCGGGGCCTCGTCGGTGGGACCGTCGTAGACGAATCTCAGGCCCGTGGCTCGAGAGGTCAGCTCGATCGCGGTGTGGACCTCGTCGACGCCTCCTGGAGGGGCAAGCGCCGGATTGACGACGTAGCGGATCGGCTCACACGAGTAGCGAACGGGCTCGCCGGTGGCGTCGGTCGAGAGAAACCGAAAGCCTCTGGGGTCGACCGGGCCGGGCACGAGCTCTGCATTGGCAGGCCTGATCAGTAGAAAGACGAGGGCGCCCACGGCCAGCGCGAGGGCCCAGATCGCCACCACCTTGCCCCGCGCGGAACTAGAGAAGTCCATGGCACTAGCTTCGGCAGAAAATCGCCGAGGTTGAAGCGAGCCGAACTGCGGGGCGGGCTCGGCCGGACCGTAGAACAGCTAGAGGAAGGCTCCGCCTCGCAGGCGCAGGTTCTTGTAGAGCATCTGCTGGATCCGGTCGCGGATCTCGTCGGCGAGGTCGAAGACGAGCATCTTGTCGTCCGCCGCATCCTCCGGGTAGGTGTCCATCGGGATGGGCTCGCCGAACTCGATCAGCCACCGGGACGGCAAGGGGACCGCTCCGAGGGGGCCGAGCAAGGGGAAGGTCGGAGTGATCGGGAAGTACGGGTAGCCGAGCATCCGGGCGAGCCCCTTGGCGTTGCCGATCATCGGATAGGCCTCCTCGGCCCCCACGATGGCAACCGGGATGATCGGGACCCGGGCGCGCAATGCCACTTCCATGAAGCCCCCGCGTCCGAAACGTTGCAAGCGGTAGCGCTCGCGCCAGCCCTTGCCCACGCCCTTGTACCCCTCCGGGAACACGCCAACGAGCTCACCTCGGCGAAGCAGCTCGTAGGTGTCCTCGTCGCAAGCGAGGACGTTTCCGGTCTTCCGGGCCAACGGTCCGACGAAGGGGAGCTGGAACACGAGGTCGGCGCCGACGTTGCGCAGGGGCCGGCCCTGCGGGTGCTGCTTGGCGATGATCGACTGCAACACGGCAGCGTCGAGAGCGACCGTTCCCGAGTGATTGGCGACCACGAGCGCAGGGCCCTCCGGCGGAATGCGAGTGATGCCGAGGGTCCGGATGCGAAAGTAGGTCTCGAACATCTTGCTCGCGATGGGAAGCAGGATCTCGCGCGCCAACTCTGGGTCGTAGCCGAAATCATCCACCGGGTAGTCGCCGCTCATACGACGTTTCACGAAGTCGGCGAGGCGCGCCAGCGGGTCGGTCGCCGTCGGAGATGACGATCGAGCCTCCTCCGGCTTGGGCGAGTTGGAAGGATGCGCCGCTATCGTATCGACCGCGTGCACGCGGCAGTACTCGGAGCCGTCGATCGAGAGGTTGCGACAGGGCCGGCCCGACGAGGTCGTGGCCCGGCACTTGGCGCGGGACTCGGTCCCACGCCGCCGGTCGATACTGGATTATCTCGGCATCGGCCATCACACCGTCTCCCGTTCGGTTTCGGCGCGCTGCATGAGGTGATCCATCAGATCCCGTTCCCAGCTCGGGCGCCCCTCACGCTCATCCGCGACATCGGTGCGTCCATCTCTCAGGTCCAGCAAGCTCTGCTCGGTCGTGTACCGAGGAGCGAAACCCAGGATGCTCTTCGCCCTCTGCGTGTCTACCACACGCCCAAACAGGATCAGCCGCAATTGGTCCGTGGGGAAGTCGACCAAGCCGAACCTACGCATCACTCCCGCCGCCCCTTGAGCGGCCGGCAAGAGCAGCGGGAGCTCGAGGCGGCCGAGCAGTCTGATCGCTTTGGACAGATAGACGACACCGTCTCCCGCGAGATTGAAGATCCCCTTGGTCTCGCAGTTGATCGCCTTGTAGAAACCTTCGACCGCATCGGCCTCGTGCAAGAACTGGAGGCGCGGGTCGAACCCGAGCGCGGTCGGGATCACGGGGAGGCCCAGGTAGTTGGTCATGCTGGTCGTGACCGTCGGCCCCACCACGTTCTGCGTGCGCAGGATGATCAGGTTCACGTCCGGGCGCCGGCGACCGAAGTCGCGCGTGTACGTCTCGGCCTCGGCGCAGTCCTTGCCGTATCCGGCTAGTTGCACCTGCCGGGCGCCGTAGTCCTCCGCGATGATGGAGGGCTCGTGGGGACTCGAGCCGTAGATCGCGGTCGAGGACTTCACCACGACGGTCTTGAGCTGCGATGCCCTTTGAGCGGCCGCCAGCAGCTGCATCGTGCCTATGACGTTGTTCTCTTTCATCTGGGAGCGGCCACCGACCCGGGCCGGGCTCGACGCGATATTCGTGTGAACGAGGGTGTCGACCCCGGTCGAATCGAGGACGCGCGCGATGAGCGGATTGCCGATATCCGCTCGGACGAACTCGAAGTTCTTGATCGAAATCGGGGGTTCCTCTACGTCGACTCCGACGACGCTCTCGACATCCTCGGCGTCCTCGAGTCGCTTAGCCAAGCGCAAGCCGAGGAACCGAGAGACACCCGTGATGAGGACCCGCTTCTTGGATTCCATCTGTGTCACCTCCGTGCCGGGCCCACGATAACCGTTGACCCGGTGTGGGCTCGCAGCTTGGCTCCAGCGTTGCCTCTGTTGATCGCGAGCGACAGGTGACGATAGGAGTCGATGACCAACACGAAATGTCCCGGCTCGACGTCGTCGAAGGTCCCGACGAACGGAACGTTGAGGCGGTGGCCTTCCAGACGGACCTCGAGCAGATTCCCCAACTCGATGCCTACCTCCTCGAGCCTGGCGAGATTCAGATTGAGCTGAAGGTTGCCGAAGCGGTCCAGCTGCAGGACCTCGGCGTGTAGATGATCGTCGTGGACCCATGCATTGGGGATCTCGAGCTGGCACGAGGTCGTCGCCGGCGATCGCCGAAGCCCAACTCGGATACCTCCACTCCGTTGGCTATATGCGCGGCCGCTGGACTGAAGATGTCGCGCCCATGAAATGTCTTGGAGATCGGGGTGAGCATGAACCGCTCGTCGGTGATGCAGATGGCTTGCTTGACTCCTCCGGTCGCTTCAATCGCGGGTACGAGCAGGCCGTTGTCGGGGCCGACGAAGAAGTGCCCCTCGTAGGTTTCGACGGCTACGGCTTTCCTGTCCGAGCCCGACCTTGGGATCGACCACGGCGAGATGAACCGATTCGGGCAGATAGGCAACCGTCTGCTCGAGCGACGACGGCCCCCTGGCGCACGTCGTGCGGCGAGATGTTGTGGTGGATATCGACGATCCGCACGTGGCGCGCGAGCAACAGCATCACGCCATGGCACACGCCAACGAATTCGTCCTGGAGACCGTAGTCGGACAGGAACGTAATGATGTCCCGCTTCTTCACGGGCCCAGTGCCTCGCAAGGCACGAGTGGTTACTTACCCTGTTGGCGCCGCTGCCAGCGCGTCTTCTTCAGCATCTTCCGATGCTTCTTCTTACGCATCTTCTTGCGGCGCTTCTTTACCAGTGACGGCACGTTTACTCCCTACTTACTCGGTGCTGAACAACTCTCGGAGGTGAACAGGGCCCTTCGAGCGACCCTCTGTGTCGATGCGGATAGATCCGAGGCGCAGACCTCGAACGCCCTCCGTGATCGGTGAGACCATCCGCAAGAAGTCCTCTTTCTCATCGTATTCGAGAACTCCGATGCCCACGCACGACCCCCGGCCGTCCTCCATGCCTACGACCAGCGAGTCGAAGAGCCCCGCGTCGAACTCAGGGGGTGGAGCGGGCATGAACACCGTAGGTCGCACCCGCCAGCGAGACGTCTTTTCGGCGAAATAGGCCGCGAATTGCTCCTCGCGGTAGGTCATGCGCTCCTCGACGGTCCGTTCCACGACCTGGGGCGAGACCGGCAGCTCAAACACCGTTGCCTCGGTGAATCGCTGAGCCACGCCGACGATCAATTCGAGATCGCCCCCGTGCTCGAAGGCAACGACCGCCTTCGGAGCCACCGCATCCATCTTGAAGTACTTCAGCATCTGGCCCTCGAGCCCCGAAACGGACGAGGTCGTATCGACCACGATCAGGCGCCTGCCGTCCGCCCGAGCCCTGGCAACCAGCTTGCCGGTCCCCATCACCATGGGAAGGAGGTGCCGATTCGGGTCGAGATCGAGCCCACGAAGGCCAAGGCGTCGGCGACCCTCAAGGACTCCCGGCTCAGCTCGGTCGCCGGGTCTATCAGCTTCAGCCCAACGGTGGTGGGCGGGCCAACGGTCGATTGGCTCACGTCGGCATCGACGAGCGCGCCCGGTATCCCCGCTGCCGCAGCGCGCTTGAGTATCTCGATACCGAACGTCGTCTTCCCCGAATCGATCCCGCCCAGCAAGAACACCACGCCGGGATCGGCGAGAAGACGTTCGTATACCTGCTCGAGTTCGTCGGTCATGCCAGCCGCTGCCTTTCAAACAAAAAGACCGTCCCCAAGGGACGGTCTGTTCTTGACCCCTGTGGGTTGCTAGCCCGCGTCCATGTAGCGATCTTGGAGGTACTTGCGGACATCTTCTTCCCAGATGCGATAGCTGCGTCCGACGCGCAGTCCGGGGAGCTGACCGGAGTTCACCAATCTATACACCGTCATGTTCGAGACCCTCAGCCGCCTTGCGACCTCGGATACCGTCATCAGATTCCCCGTCGCCATCGATTCGGATCCGCGCTCTCCTTCGACCATGAGTGCCGAAGTATAGCGGCATAGCTTGATCTGCTACTAGTCCCCTGCCGATCGATGGCCGCGGAGTGGGCTCGGCCGGGCCGCAGAGCAAACTACGAAGCGAGTAGTTGGGCAACGAATCGCCACGCGGGCTCGTACAGACGAGGCGGGCGATTGTCGTCCATGGGGATCACGATCACGTCCTTGTTCTCGGCTGCGGCGACCGCCAACGCGGGATCGTTGATGTCCATCACTGCGATAGCCGGTATGCCGCCGCGATAGCGGCCCCCGCGAAGCCATGGTCTCCAAGAACGAGGTCCGGCCACTGTCCGTCATCGAGCAGTGCCTCCATCGGTGCCGACGAGTGTGTGTGACGCAGATTGCCCCAGTCCGCGAGGCAGCCCACCCCGCCGATGTACCGGACCTCCGAGTAGCGACTGGACCCAATGGAGAGGCGGTCGCCTTCGCGCAGGCGTATCGGCTTCCCGCCGGCATCGCGGAACGCCTCGAGGATCCGCATGTGGAACTCGAGAACACCAGTCGGGTGGCCGGTGGCCGCTAGCAGGGTCGCGCCCCGAGAGGCCTCGGCTCTTCAAACGCTCGCCCGCTGCACTCAGGGCCGCAACGGTCTTCTCCGGGTCGATTAGGTCGTCACACGAGACGTCCGCGATGTCGGCCGGGCACCCCGTGATCTCCCCTACGAACGACAGGATCTCTTGCGCCGTATACCTTTCGATCCCGGGTATCCCGAAGCGGGCCTCGACGTCGTCATCGAGCATCGAGTGGATCTTGGCGATGTTCTTGGAGCGGGGATGCGACTGGTGAGCGCCGGTGATGCCGGCGGCCACGAGCGCATCCCGGACCTCGGACGGGCTCAGCGGGGACATGGCAGCATGCTAATGGCACATACACAGGAGGCGAACACCATGAGCGTTGAGATCTTCTCTCTGGCCGGCAAGACCGCCATCGTCACGGGAGCGTCGAGAGGCATCGGCCGCGCGATCGCACTGGGATTCGCCCGCGCTGGCGCGGATGTTGCCGTGGCTGCGCGTAGCAAGGACGATCTCGACACCTTGGTCAAAGAGATCGACCAGGAGGGACGCAAGGCGATCGCCGTCCCCACCGACGTCACCGTGCGTGACGACATCGCGGCCCTCGTCGACAAGACCGTCGAGGAGTTCGGCCGCCTCGACATCATGGTGAACAACGCCGGAGGGTCTCGCTTCATGTCGCCTGTTCTCGGTCTGCGTCCAGAAGGATGGGATAAGAGCCTCGCTCTCAATCTCGATTCCGTTTTCCACGGCACCCAGCTCGCGGCGCAAGCAATGGTCGACAACGGCAAGGGGTCGATCATCCAGATGGCATCGGTTGCGGGTATCGAGGGCGCGCCGGGTCTGTCGTTCTACTCCGCGGCTAAGGGCGGCGTGCGCCTGTTCACGCAGGCGATCGCCAAAGAGCTCGGCGGGTCGAACATCCGAGTCAACTCCATCGCGCCGGGATGGGTGCACACCGACCTCAACGCACCGCTGTTCGCAGACGAAGGAGTCCGCAAGGGGGCCGAGGACATGGTCCCCCTCGGTCGCATCGCCGACCCAGAAGAGATCGTCGGCGCAGCCATCTTCCTCGCGTCCGACGCGTCCTCCTACGTAACCGGATCAACGATCGTCGTAGACGGCGGCCAGACGATAAAATTCCGGTTTCGCAGGCGACGCCTCTCAGCGGGGGGCGGCGCCTAGTGGGTGCAGTCGCCTGTTGATACGGCTTCTGTGCGTTGTGAGCCGCGCTCTATCTCGTCGGCTACCTCTCGGCCGGTAAGCGCGTAGCCGGCGTCTTGGTCCGTCGTCGACGCGGCGAACACGACTCCTGCGCACGTCGCCGTTCGGTAAGCACGAACGGGCCTCCGGAGTCGCCCTCGCGGACGGCCGCTCGCAGCTCGTACACCTCGCGCTCGACCTCGCCTCGCCCGTAGATGTCGCGCCCGATCGCCTCGAAGCGGGCCTGCACCGCGGCGCGCCGGGCCACCAACTCACCTTCGCGGGCACCGGGGTAGCCGAGGGTCGCTCCCACTTCGCCTCGGTCGTAGGAGGTCGCGTCCAGCTCGAGGACCGGGCCGGACAACGATCCATCCAACCGGACGATGGCGATGTCGGTGCGATCGTCGAAGAGCACAACGGAGCCGTCCGCCTCCTCCCCGGACGTCGTCGTGACGTTGACCTCGTCCCCGCCTGCGACGACATGGGCGTTGGTCACGATGATGCCCGGCGCCGCGATCCAGCCCGTCCCGAGCTGAGTGCCGCCGCAGGCCGGCACGACCACGCGCACGGTCGAGTCCTCGGCCGCTTGCCGCGGCGCTGCGAGCCTCCCGGTTCGAGGGCAGCTCCACCGGAGGCGCGAGGGCGCGTGGAAGACCCGCGAACACCTGGGGGAACCCGGAGGTATTGATGTATTGCTGTAGATAGGAGAGGACATCTGGAGGTCGCGGCATCACATCGTTCATCCACTGAAGGATCTGTGACCGGCGGAGGTTGGCCGAAACAGGTCTGACCGACCCTCCCACCAGCAACGAGCCGACGAGCCAGAAGGCAATGAGTGTGACGGCAACACCGAAGCCCGAACCGAACCCCTTGTTCGCGCGTTGGGCACTCTCGTGGGTGACCTTCTGACCAAATCGATGCCCCAGGATGTACCCGGCGGCTTGCCCCAGGGACAGGAAAACGAATACGACCAGCAGCGAGATGAGTGCCGCGCTCGTACCGGCCTGATCGGTGAAGACCGACGCTATGCGGGGGCCGAGCGCGATGCCGAGCACGAGGCCTAGGAATCCGAAACCCAGTTCGAGGAACTGACCGACGAATCCCTTGCGCCACCCTCGGTACGCGGCCAGCGCGCAGAGGGCGATGACGATGACATCCACCAATCAGTCGACCCCCAAGCCGGTCTGTAACGCGCGGAACGTGAGCCCGAAGATCACCAACGCGCCGAAACCGAACACGACCCAGGCCAGGCTCTCGTTCTTCTTCGAAACGCGGTGGGCGACGACCAGGACCGCCAGGGGGAAGAGCCCGCCATACACGTAGTGCAACCACTCGGGCCCGTTCGATTGCGGCCGTCCGTCCGTGAACAGGTAGAGGATCCCGCCGATCAGGATCTGGATTCCGAGGATCACCTGAGCCGCGGCCACGACGTTCCAGAAGAAGTCGCCAGGCGACTTGTTGCGGATGAACGAAACGAGCGACCACAGCGCGAGCAGCGCAAAGAACGTCGGGATCGCATAGGCGACGAAGCGATGGACGTTGACCATTAGCCGCTGCCAGGAGGTGCAGGGCGGGGAGCGCTGCATCGAGCACTTCGGAGACCGAACGTTCGAGCTGGTCCCGATAGCTGCGGGAAACCTCGCCGGGGGCCGGTCTTCCAGCCATTGCTCGGGGATCGTGTCGGCGGCGGCGCACATCTCTGCGAAGTGGATCGTCCAGATGCGGGGGACGATGTCGGCGAACTGGTAGCCCCCGCCCCCGGTCCCGACCCAGCGGTCACTGCAATGCTCGTGAACGACTTCGTGGATCAGGCGAGCCATGCGCGGATACGCCGCCATCGTGAGCCCCAGGTTGGCGAGCGGATCGCCCGTGATGCGTGTCCCCGCCCAATTGGGTGAGCATCACGTCCGGGCGAAAGGCTCGCGCTGCCTCGCCTAAGACCTTCTCCAGAGCCCAGAGGTAGTCGTCGTCGCCCGTTAGGGGCATCAGCGGGACGTTGATCGCCGTTCCCCGGGCGCTTCCCTTTCCGAGCTCGTCTTCGAAGCCCGTTCCGGGATAGAGGTAACGGCCGGACTGATGGAACGAGATCGTCAGCACGCGCGGATCGTCGTAGAAGATCCATTGCACGCCGTCGCCGTGGTGCACGTCCACATCGAGGTAGAGAACGCGCCAGCTCGGCTCGAGCTCCAGGATCTTGCAGATCGCTACGGCCGGATCGTTGTAGATGCAGAACCCGGACGCCTCCCGTCGGCGCGCATGATGGAGACCCCCCGCCGGGTTGAAGGCGTGTTCCACCTCTCCCTTGGTCACGAGCTCGGCTGCGGTGATCGATGCTCCGCATACCGCACCCGCGGCGGCATGCATCCCATCGAAGATCGGATCGTCCGGGGTTCCAAGGCCGAACTCGAGACCCATCGAAGGCTCCATCGTCTTGTCGTCGAGGGCCTTGACCGCGTTGACGAAGTCCACGTCGTGGGCCGCCAGGATCTCGGAGTCGGTGGCAGATCGCGACGAGATCGTCTTCACGTGAGGCGAGGTCAACGAGTTGCAGCTTCTCGAGGTTGTCGTAGGTGCCTAGCACCCTCTCGGGTCTCAGAGGATGGTGTGAGCCGAAGTCGTAGGCCTTGGCGATGTCCTCGACGCGCACGAGCGCGACCGAGCCACTCACGGATCTATTCGTCCATCTGGGCCCGTTGGAGCTTGCCCGAGAAGTCGACGCCAACCGTCTTCCATTCCGTGAACTCGTCGAACGACTGCGGCCCCGCTTCGCGATGGCCGTTGCCCGTCGACTTCATGCCGCCGAACGGAACCTGGATCTCGGCCCCGATCGTCGGCGCGTTCACGTACACCAGACCGAATTCGAGTTCCTGTACGGCCTTGAATACGTTGGTGATGTCGTGGGTGTAGATCGAGCAGGACAACCCGTAGTCCGTGCCGTTGGCAAGCGCGATCGCCTCGTCCACGGACCCCACTCTGATGATCCCGGTCACGGGCCCGAAGATCTCCTCCCGCGCGATCCGCATGTCCCCGGTCATCTCGTCGAAAACGGTCGGCGAGACGAAGAAGCCGTTTGCGTGTTCCCCACCACTCAGCTCCTCGCCTCCAAAGAGAAGCTTGGCGCCCTCTTGCTGGCCCAAGCTGATGTACTCGAGGACGCGGTTCTTCTGTTGCTCGTTGATCACGGGAGCCAGCTCGACCTCGGGGTCGAGACCATTTCCGACCTTCATCGTCGAGACGCGGTCGAGAAGACCATCGGTGAACTTCCCGCGGACGTCGTCGTGCACGATCAGTCGGGACGTTGCCGTGCAGCGTTGGCCGGAGGTTGCGAATGCACCCCACGCGGCGGCCTCGACGGCGAGGTCGAGATTCGCATCGGGCATGACGATGAGGGCATTCTTCGATCCCAACTCCAGCGAACACCGTTTCATGGCCCGTCCACAAAGTTCGTTGATCTGGCGACCGACATCAAGCGAGCCGGTGAACGAGATGGCCCGCACGTCGGGGTGATCGACGATCGGGGCTCCGGCCGATTCACCGAACCCATTGACGAGATTGACGACGCCAGGTGGCAGCCCGACCTCTCTGAACATGTCGACCAGCAAGGCAGCGCAGAGCGGAGTGTCCTCGGCCGGTTTGAAGATCGTCGTGCAGCCCGCAACTATCGCGGGAGCGATCTTCCACAAAGGGATCGCGATAGGGAAGTTCCACGGCGTGATGAGCCCGACGACCCCCACGGGGTGGCGGACGGTCATGTAGAACTTGTTCGGGAGCTCGGCCGGGATGGTCTGGCCGAAGAATCGGCGGCCCTCGCCCGCCATGTAGTGAGCGAAATCGATGCCTTCCTGCACATCGGCGCGCGACTCCCGCAAGGTCTTGCCCATCTCGCGCGTCATGACCTCGGAGAGCTCTTCCTTGCGCTCCTCGAGCAGCAGGGCCACGCGCAGAAGGTAGTCGGAGCGGATGGGCGCCGGCGTCGCGTGCCAGCCCGGATAAGCCGCCTTGGCCGCCTCGACTGCACGATCGACATCGGCAGGCCCGGATTTGGCGAACGACCCGAGGATCTCGTTCCGATCGGCCGGGTTGCGCGACTCGAAGGTCTCGCCGGAAGCGGCGTCGACCCACTCGCCATTGATGAAGTTACCGAAGTCCTGTGCCATGGCTAACCCCCATTGGTCAACGAAGCGTCAGTGTCCGTCGTGTCCTTGCGCCAGCTCTTTCGCACGTTCCATCGCGGCCTGGATCGCATTGAGGAACGCGGCTCGCACGCCCGACTGCTCGAGCACCTGGATCGCGCAGATCGTGGTGCCTCCGGGCGAGGTAACCATCTCCCGGAGCTCGACGGGGTGCATACCCTCGTCGCGCAGCAGTTTCGCAGAACCGAGCATGGTTTGGACCACGAGCTCGGTCGAGATCTCACGGGCGAGCCCGAGCAGGATCCCTGCCTCGATCATGGCCTCCGCCAGCAGCGCGAAGTAGGCGGGACCGGAGCCCGAGATCGCGGTGACGGCATCGAGGTAGGCCTCGCCCACGACGACCACCCGGCCCACGTGCTCGAGTACCTCGGAAGCGAGTTTCAGGTGCGCTTCGTCGGCGTGCTTGCCGGCAGCGATCCCGGCCATGCCCTCGTGCACCACCGCCGGCGTGTTCGGCATCGCGCGAACGACGGCCACCGTCGAACCGATATGACTCTCGATGTAGTCGGTGGGTATCGCCGCGACGATCGACAGGATGGTCTGGTCGGGTTTGACGGACGCCGAGATGTCGGCCAGCAGCGCATCGATGTCCTGCGGCTTGACGGCCAAGACGATGATGTTGACGTCGGCGATCGAACCCGCATTGTCCGCGCTCGTGGTGACTCCGTAAGTCTGCTGGAGCTCGTCGAGCCTCTCGTCCCGCCGGCCCGTCACGACGATGTCCGCGGGAGAGCACCACCCGGACGCGAGCAACCCCCCGACGAGGGCCTCGCCCATCTTCCCGCCTCCGAGCACGGCTAGTTTCGGCATAGTGCTGAATATGATGGCAGGTCCAGAACGACTCTCGGAAGGGGACACCTCTAGTGCTGGGTAGAGCGCTGCTGTGGGCGTCCTCCAAGCCCAAGGTCGAGTCGTTCGTCAAGAAGAGCACGATGGCTCATCGGCTGGTCGATCGCTTCGTGGCCGGGGACGAGTTGGACGACGCCATCGCCGCGATCCGCCAGCTCAACTCCCACGGCATCGGCGGCATCCTCGACCTGTTGGGCGAGGGCGTGATCGACCCCGCCGGGGCCCAGGCCGCCGCGGATGACTACCTCACGGCCATCAAGCGCATCGAAGAGACCAAGATCGACACGACGGTGACCGTCAAGCCCACGCAGCTCGGCCTGTCGTTCGACAAAGGGGCCTGCATCGACCACCTCCGCAGGCTCGCCGCCGAGGCGCAGGCGATCGGCGTGGTGGTCGAGATCGACATCGAGCAGTCCGCCTACGTGACCGACACGCTCGAGGTCTTCCGCGTGCTCCACGCCGACTTTCCGGATCTGAGGCAGGCGATCCAGGTCTACCTCAGACGGACTCCCGTCGACTTAGAGGCCATGATCGATCTCGCCCCCAAGGTCCGGCTCGTCAAGGGAGCATATGCCGAGGACCCTGCCGTGGCCCTTCACAAGCGCAAGGAGATCGACGAGCAGTACAGGTTCCTGACCGAGTGGCTTTTCCTACACGGAACCGATCCGGCGGTCGCAACGCACGATCACCGGTTGATCCAGCATGCGAAGCAGATCGCGGGCTACAGCGACGAGGGCAAGAAGAGCTTCGAGATCCAGATGCTCTACGGGGTCCGCCGGGAACTACAACAAGAGCTTGCCGACGCCGGCTATCGCGTGCGCGTCTACGTGCCTTACGGCGACTTCTGGTACCCGTACCTGACCCGAAGGATCGCGGAGCGTCCGGCCAACCTGCGCGTCGTGATGCGCGCGATCGTCGCGCGGATAAAAACAGGCCCCAGAAACGCGTCGCCGCGGCGACCTCGTGCACTTCCCCACACACGAGAGCACTACGACTTGCACTTCTGGGGCCTGCGATCCCGAGACGCCTAAGCACCTCGAGCGATGCGAAAGATAGTCGTGGACCCGCGTGCCTGCAACAAGTCGCATCCCTTGATACGACGACAAACGACCTGCTCATGGGGCACGAAACTTGTTTTCGCGAGAAGACGAGATTTTCTCGCGCTCTAGTGAGACAAGCGCACTAGCAGACGCAGGCCTCCGGGAGGCGTTCGTCGATCAGACAGTCGTACAGCTCGGCCAACGACATGGCCGTTCTGTGCCAGGAGAAATCGGCTGCAGCCGCGACCGTGGCGCTGTCCGAAGGACGCGGCGCATCGCTGGATCGGACAACAAGGGCTTGGCGCGCGCCGCGAACAAGTCGGGATCGCGCTGATCGATCAAGAAGCCCGACTCGCCGTCTCTGACGACATGCGACAGGCCGCCGACTGGAGATCCGACGATCGGTGTCCCACAAGAGTGGGCTTCGAGGGCGGTCAGCCCGAACGACTCCGAATACGAGGAGATCACCGCGACATCGGCGGAGACATAGAAATCGCGGAGCAGGTGATGAGGTTGGGGGCCGCGCATGTCGATGCTGTCCGCGATGTGGAGCTCGGAGGCCAAGGCCTTCAATCGGTGGCTCTCTTGCTCCCCCATCGGCCCACTGGCGCCGCCCACGAGGACGAATCGAACTCCTCGATCGAGGGCGTGAGTGAGGCGTTCGGTGGCCCGGATCCCCAGGTCGAGGCCCTTCAGAGGTTGGATCCGCCCGACGTACAGCAGGACGGCCTCGTCCCCGAAACCGAGGCGAGACCTCGCTTCCGCCATATCGCCGGGTCGGAAGACTCGATGGTCGACCCCCGGATGGACGGTCTTCAAACGATCGTGTGACGCCCCGTAGAGGCAGGCCAGATGCTGCAGTTCGTCGTCGGTCGAGGTGATCAGAACGTCTGCGTCGGCGATCACGCCGAGCTCGCCCTCGATCCGGGCGTCGGGCTCGGGAGCATCGCCGGGGGCCAAGTAAGAATTCTTGACCCTCGCCAAAGTGTGAGCCGAATGCACGAAGGGCACGTCCCAGGCCGCAGCCAGCCTGCGCGCCGCGAGTCCTGATTGCCAGTAGTGGGAATGGATGACGTCGTACCGGATCCGCTGCATCTGCGCGTGAGCGCGAACGCCGCGAGCGAAGTCATCGATGAAGTCCGGCAATCGCTCTTTCTCGACGGGACCCGGAGGGCCCGCCTCGACCCCGATGACGCGCACGCCGGGGGAAATGGTCGTGACGCGCTCCATCCCTTCGGTGGCGCGCGTGTAGATATCGGTAGCGATCCCTTGTGCGCTCATTGCTTCCGCGGCCGCACGAACGTAGACGGTCATGCCACCCGAGTCGCCGGCCCCCGGCTCCGCCAGAGGCGACGAGTGATACGCGATCACTGCCACTCTCAAACGGGCCCGGCGCTTCAGCTCAACCGCGGTCATAGGGCTCTCTCATTGAAAACGCGGAGGTTGTGCAGGGGTACGGCGCCGGCGCCCAATTGATACTTGTATCGCTCCGGCCCCCGCAGGAAATCGAACCTCTCGAGGCCGCGGGCGATGCAGTCCTCCAACAGGCTTGAGACGAGCATCAGGCCCGGCGATATCCGGGACGCATCCGGTTCGTAAGCCGAGTTGTATAGGTAGACGGTCTTGTCCAGCTCGAAGCCGAAGCTCGATGCAACCGGCCGGCCCTCCACCTCCAAGAAGTCGAGTCGCAACCATCCGAGAGGCGCGAATGCATGGGCGACGCGCTCGAAGAAGGTCGCGATCTCCGGCTTCATGAAGTGTCCCTTGTGACCTTCCGTGCCGCGGTGCATCTCGACGAAGAGCCGGAGGTCTTTGTCGAGCGAGTCCATCGAAAAAGCTCTGATCGTCGAGTCGGGGTGCTCGCGGGCGAGGCGCCGCTGCTTGCGCTTCAGCTCGTGCCGCTCCTTCGATCGCAACATCATGAGGTAAGCGTCCCAATCGTCCGGCAACAGCAGGATCGCAGAGGTCTCCTGTTGATCGACGGCGAATCCGAGTGATCCCCGGTCGACGTGGTCGGCCAGGACATCGGCGAAGCCGAAGGGGACCGGCAGGTTGTGTGCGTCGAACTCGTCCCACTCGACTTCCGTTGTCTCGAGCCAGTGGACGAGGGTCGCAGCTACTTCATTCCGGTCCTCGGGCGCACAGATCGGCCCCAGGTAGTCGGTCAACTCGACCCCGCCGATGAACCGCAGCACTCGGCGGCCCTGCTCCATCTGTCTGCAGAGAGGAGCGATCCCCATGACCTCGCCGTCCCGCTCCAGAGTGAGCACGAAGAGATCCCTTTCGGACCCGAACTCGTCCCACCAGACCCGGTGCCACTCGGGAGTGGCGAAGACGTGTCTGTGGGGATCGAGCGCGAGCAATCCACGCCACTCCGGCAGGTCGAAGCACCGCTCGTCGGTCAGAGTTCTCGTATCTAGAGCCACGGTCGTCGTCACCCTAGACGTAACCCCGTCCCCCTCGATCCGATTCCATACGCGACTGAGCCCGCCGGGAAGCCAGCGGGCTCAGTTGTTTTCGGCGTTCAAGGTTACGAAGCCTGAACGGTCTTGCTGGCGGCACTGCGGGTCGCCTTGGCGTTGGCACGAACCGCCTTGTTGACGCTGGTGGCGGCCGCCTTGACCTGCGTGCGCGCGGTCTTGGTCTGAGTCACCGCACGCTTCGTCGGCCCCGAGGTGCGGACCTTGGTCGACAACGAACGGCCACGCTTCACGAAGTCCTTGTAGAGCTTCGTGGTCGTCTTCCGGTCGGTCACCTTGCGGATGCTGCCGACCTTCTCGATTGCGAAGTCACCTGCGCCGATGAAGGCGTAGAGGATCTCCTCACTCTTGTTGGCCATAGCTTCTATTCACCTCCTCATTTTCGTTCGACGTTATGGATCTCTAGTAGGTGACGGGGTATCCGGAGGCTCGCCGGGTTCCGTCGGCGATGAACGCAGCCGAAACCCAACGCCGGGTGGGGGGTGAAGAGGGTTGCTCCAGAACCCCGTCAAGCTTCATCTGCTGTTCCCTATGGCGCGTGGCGTCGGTTGTTGCTCCCCGGTGACTTCCCGGACCGAAGCGGCGCGCTCGGAGGGTTCGTCCGTGCCCTCGCTGAACGAGCGATAGATGTCGATCAACACCTGTTTCTGACGTTCGTTGATGGAAGGGTCTTTCAAGATCTCGTTGACGAGGTCGTGATCGCGATCCTCTTCGAGGATCCCGGCCCTCACGTAGAGGGTCTCCGCGGAGATGCGTAACGCCTTCGCGATGGCCTGGAGGATCTCGGCCGACGGCTTGCGAAGACCTCGCTCGATCTGAGAGAGGTACGGGTTGGAGATGCCGGCCTGATCGGAGAGCTTGCGTAACGACAGCCGGGCTGCTCGGCGCTGTTCCCGGATGAACGACCCAACCTCACTCAACTTCATCCGGCCACGCACGATGGGCGTGGTCGATTCTTCTTGTATGTCTTGTACGTCTTCTTTGACTTGATCCTCTTCCACCATCATCGCTAACAGTTATAGCACTTGTGTTAAACACTTGCAAGCAGACCGACGACTGGCGTTAAGATGTGGCGGGGTCCCAGATAGGGGCGAATGGTACGCAAGTGACTTATCGTGGTGACCCAGAGTGACCAAACGGCAACGCGGGCAAGGGACCAACGGAAAGGCGGCGAATACAAGCGGCATGGCCGGACGAAAGGCACGTATACCAATCGCGCTCGTGGCTGCGATCACGCTGGCGGTAGCCGGCTCGGCCGCGGTTATGGGCCTCTCCGCCCTGGCCGAGCGCGCCCTCCCGCGGGCGCCCGGTGAGGCGCAGGCCCTCCTTCCCCCTCAGGACGACGCCCCGGCCGTGACCATCGCTCGGCCCGTGAAGGCTCAACCGAAGGCCCGGCGCGCTCGTCCCGTCGAGCGCGAGACAACTGTCGTCGCGAGCTTGCCCGTCTCCGTTCCCCAACAGGTCGTCACGACGACGGTGCCTCCCGTGCTCGACGAACCAGCAGGACCGAGCAAGGGTTCGGGTCGCGAGCAGAAGGACAAGCAGCAGCACGTCCCCAGCGAGGTCCAACCCAGTAACTCGGGATGGTCAAGCGGGCCTGCGTCGCCGCCCCCGAGCGAAGAGGGTGAAGCGGAACCCGCCGATCAGCCCGAGACCGAGCCCAAACCAACTCCCGAGCCCGGCTACGAGGACGAGGAAGCGGACGAGGACGGCGAATACGAGGAATTCGACGACGAGGACGACGAGGACGACGACTCCGGATCGAGCGACGACGACGAGGGCGTTGAAGCCGTGTTCGTGCCTAAGAGAGCGGTCTAGCTAGCCGAGAGCGGCGGTTGGGTCGGCTTCGCCGCTCGTGTAGCGGCGCACTATCTCCGCCTGGATCGCGTCGATCACTTCTTGCACCTGCTTACGCTTCGCCGAGACGCTGCGTTCGTGCTCGGCGAGAGAACCAAGGATGGCTCTGATCTCTTCAGGCTGGATCGTGCTTAGTCGCGCCAGCGTCTGCTCTCCAACAATCTCCTCAACGCGCCTGCGCGGCACGTCGGCGTTCCGCGGGATCGAGAAGTCGGGCGCACGATCGGGCAACTGATGAGCTCCGCTCGAGCCCTCCGTCGCGAGGATCTCCGGAAGCCTGTCCATGAGGTCGCTCTGGCCCTGCCCACTCCTGCGATCCAGTTCTGCCGAAAGGATGTCCACGCGCGCCTGGCATAGCCGGCGCTCGAATGACAGCTCCCGCTCGCTCTCTTTACTTTCCTCACGCATGGAGCGGAGCTCTTCCATCGGTTTGCCCTGCAGGTCGTCCAGGAAGGTCGCATCCATCACACGCTCAACCAGCCGACGTTTCTCGCTCATGTTCTGAGAGTACCGCGGGCGCGACCCAGTCCCAAGAGATCACGAGCCTCGTCGGGGGTCGCGGGCCGGCGTCCGGCATCGCTACCCGCCTGCACGACGAGCTCGATCAGGGCCGCGTTCGATGGGGCCTTGGTGCCGGGGGCGATGTGTAGAACATCCTCCAGACCGGTGCGCACGTGCCCCTCGAGCCGTATCGCCTCGCGAGCAACGTCGAGGAAGTGCCTGCCGATCCCCGTCGCGCTCCACGTCGAACCTGAGGGCAGGTGAGTCGCGAGGAACGCGACGGCATCGGGCCATGCCGGCATCGCGCCAGGGACCCCCAGCACGAAGTCGAAGTGCAGGTGGTGGTCGCCTCCCAAGCGTTCGAATAGCTTCGTCGCGGTCGCGATCATGCCCGGCTCGAAGATTTCGAACTCCGGCAGCACGCCGTGTGCTCGCATCTCACGATAGAGGCGCTCGATGAGCGGACGAGGGTTGGCGAAGACCTCCTCCCCGAAGTTGACCGAGCCCGACGTCAGGCTCGCCATCTCGGGTCCCAACGAGAGGGGGGCCACGCGAGAGTCGTCGTCATCGCCCACCGCGCCTCCGGTCGTGAATTGCACGATCAAGTCGGTCGCGTCGCGGATGGCATCGAGGGCCGCCCGGAAAGCCTCGACGTCCATCGTCGGCTCGCCATCCGAATCACGCACGTGCAAGTGATAGATGCACGCACCCGCTTCGCGGCACGCCACTGCGTCCGCCGCAAGCTGATCCGGAGTGATGGGAAGGGCCGGCTGCTCGGCGCGCTTTAGCTCGGCACCGACGGCAGCGACCGTCACGATCAGCGGACCAGAGGTGTGATTCAGCAGATGGAAGAAACGAGGGGATAAGGGTTCACGGCCGACCCTCCGCCGGGGTGGAACTCGAAGTGGAGGTGTGGGTTCCCGTTCGCGTTTCCGGTGCCGCCCACAGTTGCGATCTGCCGACCGACCTCCACGTGTCCGCCGTTGACGATGTTCTGCTCGTTGTGCATGTACCAGTAGGAGTTGCCGTCGTCGCCGGAGAGGATCTGCCAGTAGCCGGCGCTCGAGCCGTAGTCCGACAGCGTGATCGTGCCCGAGACGATGGCCAGCACGGGGGTTCCTTGACCGGCCATCATGTCGACGCCTTGATGGGTGTGACCGGACCGCGGAGCTCCCCACGAATCGATGAACGAGGATGGACCACCGACGGGACAGGCCATCGTCCCCGAGACCTCGAACACGACCGGCTCCGACGGAGTCGAGGGGATGGATGGAGCGGTGACGACGGGTGGCGCGAGTTCCTCGCGTAGCTCCTCGTACTCGTCCTGAATCGCCGCGAACTCGTCCTGAAGCTCGTCGGACGCATCTTTCAGCTCCGCCGACTTCGCTTCGAGCTCGCTCTCGCGCTCGCTGAGCTCGGCCTGAAGCGCGTTCAGCTCGGCCTTTGAGCGTGAGAGCCGGATGAAGATGTCGGCATCGTCCAGCGAGAGCTCGGAGAGCATCTCGGTCTTGTTCGAGAGCTCTGAGAGATCGTCGGAGCCGAGGAGCACCTCCATCATGCTGGTGCCTCCGGTCACGTACAGCAGCCGGGCTCGTTTGACGACCTGCTTCTCGAGCTCTGCGTTGTCCTTGTCCAGCTTTGCGATCTGCCCGTCGATCTCGTCGATCCGCTGCTCGAGATGCCCGGTCTCGTCGCGGAGCTCCTCGACCTTGGCGGCGGCCGCGTCCAACCGAGCCTGGATGGATTCCATCCGAGCCTTCAGATCAGACAGCGACTCCTCGCCCACGGCCCGGCCGGCTAGGGCGGGCACGGTGGCAGCGGCAAGAAGGACGGCGGCGATCGCGATTCGGACCGCTCGACTTGGGGAGCCCCGGAACACGGGAATCGACCGTAGCATATGGACCTCAGTTCTCACTCTGGACCCAGGAGTCCTGCCCATGACCGATTTGGGTAGGCGGGGGCGGGGTCCCCTCCGGCACCCCTTCCCTCGAGACGCGCGCCCCTTGACGGGCTTTACGACGGGGCACTCGACTTGCCCTTTGGACACAGGGTTTCTCCGGGGACCCCGCCCCCGCCCTCATTCGCCCCTCCTAATATGAGGGGATGCGGGGGGTGGAGGACTATCTCGAGGAGATCAAGCGGCTCGAGGAGGACGGGGATCGAATCACTGCCACCGTTCTTGCCCGGATCCTGGATGTTTCTCTGCCTTCGGCGTCCGAGATGCTGAAACGCCTGGCCTCGGAGGGCTACCTCACTAAGGAGGACCGGGGGACGATCCTTCTCACCCCGGACGGGCGTCGGCTGGCTCACACGATCTTGCGGCGGCACCGGCTGGTCGAGTGCCTGCTGGTCGACAAGCTCGGGATGTCGTGGTTCGAGGTCCATGCCGAGGCTCACAAGCTGGAGCACGCGATCTCTACTCGCGTCGAAGAGGCGATGGCTAAAGCGCTCGACTATCCCGATTACTGCCCTCACGGGCATCCGATCTGTCCGGTGGACCTGCGCGAGTTGCGGCGGCTGACGGAACTCGACATCGGCGAGCGGGGCGTCGTCGCGCAGATCTCTGAAGTGAAAGACGAAGTGCTTCCGTATCTGGATCAGATCGGGATAAGGCCGGGAACCGGAATCGCGATCAAGGATGCGGCGCCACTTGAAGGACCCATCACCGTCGAAACTGAAGACGGCGTGGCTTCGCTGAGTCGGGAGATCGCCGTTCTGGTGCGCGTGTCGGCTTCGGCTTAGGTGCTAAAGGCCCATTGTCTTGCCGATTATCTCTTTCATTATTTCGGAGGTGCCTCCGCCAATAGGCCCGAGGCGGGCGTCTCGGAGGGCTCGTTCGGCGGGGAATTCTGTGGTGTAGCCGTAGCCTCCGTGGATCTGGACGCATTCGTCGGCTACGTGGACTGCTAGGTCGCAGGCGTAGAGCTTTGCCATCGCTACTTCTTTGATTGGGTTTTCGCCGGCTACGTATTTGCGTAGGCCGTTGTAGGTGAGTGCGCGGGCGGCTTCTATGCGGGTTGCCATGTCGGCGAAGCGGTGGCGCCATACCTGGAACTTGCCTATGGGGCGGCCGAAGGCGGGGCGTTCGAGGGCGTAGTTCTTGGCTACCTCGTAGATGAGCTCGGCCCCTGCCACTGCGCCCAGGGCCATGATCAGTCGTTCCCAGGCGAAGTTCTGCATGATGGCGTAGAAGCCGCCGCCGATGTCTCCGAGGCGATGCGTGTCGGGGATGCGCACGTCGTCGAAGGTCAGCTCGCCGGTGCGGCCGGGCCTCCAGCCGAGCATCCTCATCCGGCGTTGCTGGAAGCCGGGCTCGCCGGCCTCGACAACGAACAGTGTCAAGCCTGCGTGGCCTGCATCCGGGTCGGTCTTTGCTGCGACAACCACGTAGTCGGCCCAGGCTCCGTTTGTGATGAACATCTTGGAGCCGTTGATGATCCAGTCGTTGCCGTCGCGGCGCGCACTCGTCTTCAGGCCCGCCACATCGGATCCCGCGTCGGGCTCGGTCACGCCTAGCGCTCCGATCAGCTCGCCTGTGAGTCCGGGAGCGAGCCATCTCTTGTGTTGGTCGGCATCTCCGAAGTTGAAGACATAGAGGGAGGCCAAGTCCTTGTGCGCGCCTATGCATGCGGAGACTCCGCCCGATCCGCACCGGGCCATCTCCTCGGTCACTACGGCGTCGGCGACAAAGTCCGGGCCCGACCCTCCTACGTCGGCCGGGTATTTCATCCCGTAGTAGCCGAGCTCGCCGACGCGTTGCATCACCTCGCGGGGGAAGGATTCTTGTTTCTCCCATTCGGGTGTGAACGGGCGAAGTTCCTTCTCGACGAACGAGCGGACCGCGCCGCGCAGCTCTTCGTGTTCGGGCATAAAGAGGTCGTCGGGCCGCACCTAAAAACCTTCCATCCTGCCTACGACCTCACGCATGATCTCGTCCGTGCCTCCGCCGATGCGGATGAGGCGCGTGTCGCGCCACGCACGTTGGATCGGGAACTCCATAGAGTAGCCGTAGCCGCCGAAGACCTGCATCGCGCGGTCGGCGACCTTCCACGCGACCTCGCCGACGAGCAGCTTGGCCATCGATATCTCTCGGACGGGATATTCGCCGCGATCGACCCTGACCGCGGCCTCATAGACGAGTTGCTGTGCCGCTTCGGTCTCGGTTGCCATCTCGGCGATGCATGTGGCGGACCGCCTGGTGCTTGCCGATGGGCTTGCCGAAGCTCTCCCGCTGTTGCGCGTACGCGACCGCGGCCTCGACCATGCGCTGCGCCCCTTGGATCGAGCCCGCTGCACCCACCAACCTCTCGCCCTGCAGCTCCCAAGAGATGTTGTAGAAGCCTTCGCCCTCTTTGCCGAGCAACGCGTCCTCGGGCACGAACATGTCGGTGAACGTGATCTCGGCGGTGTCGGAGCTGTGCATGCCCAACTTCTCGAGAGTCCGCGCGACTTCGAAGCCGGGGGTGTCGGTGTCGACTACGAACAAGGAGATCCCGTGGTGTTCGAGTCCGGTGTCGGTCTTGGCCACGAGAGTCATCGCGTGAGCGCGCCGCCCGTTGGTGATGAATATCTTGCGTCCGTTGATGACCCAACCGCCGTCGACCTTGTTAGCCGTGGTCTTGATCCCGGCTACATCAGAGCCCGCGTCCGGCTCGGTGATGCCGAGACAGAAGATCTTCTCGCCGCTGATCGCGGGGGCGAGGTAGCGCTGTTTCTGTTCCTCGGTCCCGAACTTGAGAAGCGGCGGGACCGCCATGTCGGTCTGCACTGCAACGGCCATCGCGACGCCGGCCGAGTTGCAGCGGGTCATCTCCTCCGCGAGAACGATCTGGCAGAGGTAGTCGCCGCCCGACCCTCCGTACTCCTCGGGATAGCTCAGCCCCAGTAGCCCCAGCTCACCCATGCGGGTGAAGACCCAGTCCGGGAAGTCGCACTTCTCTTCCCACTCGGGCGCGTGGGGAGCGAGCTCCGCCTCGACGAAGGACCGCACCGAGGCACGGAGCTCGTCGTGGTGCTCGGAGAACGGCCAGCTCGCCATCCTCCGAGCGTAAACGCCATAGCTCCCCAAGGCGGGCATGATGGAACCGTGCGGAGAACCTGGGCCCTTGCGATCGTCGCCGTTGCACTGGCGGGCTGCTCCGAGAGCTCCACCAACGATGCCGAGTCGATCGACCGGACTCCCGGCGGTGTCTCCTCACGCGGGGTGTCCGTCGAAGGCGGACCGCAGAACAGGGCGGCCGCCGACGAGGCTCGTTCGTCCAAGCGCCGCCCGATCGAGGTCGCAGCCGATGCCGCCCCCGACTTCACCGTCACCACTTTCGAGGGCGAGAGGTTCCGATTACACGAGCAAGCCGGTACCCCCGTCGTCCTCAACTTCTGGGAGTCGTGGTGAACGGTGTGCAGAGCGGAGCAGCCGCACCTCAACCAGTTGGCTGAGGATTATGAAGATCAAGTGGTGTTCATCGGAGTGTCGAATAACGACACCGTCGAGGGCGGCGAGGCCTACGTCGACGAGTTCGGCGTCCCCTACGGGATGGCGAACGCTCCCGAGGTGTGGGCAGCCTTCGACGATCCGTATCGCCCCACGACAATCGTCATGGCCCCGGACCTGAGCATCGTCGAATACATAGACGGACCCGTCACCGTCGACGGCTTACGGGCCGCTATCGAAGGTGCGCTCTAGAGTCCGAATCGTCCCGATTTGTCCTCATACAGATCGGTTGGATGACCCCCTATTCCAGGTCCTGGGACCCCGGCTCCAACTACCCCGGCTTGACGGAGTCATAGAAGGCGAGTTCTTCTTCGGAGTGACTGAAAATCCACGTCTGGACAGCAAGGCAAGCTGTGAGTGGTCCCACGGGCCGCTCAAGGGAGGAAGTGGCGACTCCGATAGTCACTTCGTAGCCCGCCGGTCCAGCGAATGAAATGGGCGTGATGGGAGTAAAGGAACGCAAGAGCAAGCAGAAGACGAGACCGAAGGGCCGGAGACGGCTCGAGGTCGACTCCTCCCTGCTCGAAGAGCTGCTCTTCGGCGGCCCGGACATGGACTCCAGGCGGAGCACGGCTCGCCTCGGTGCGTCGCTGTACATCGCGATCGGCCTCGTGATCCTCCTGACGATGTGGTCGCTGCCGGAGGAGGTTGCTCCGCGCAACTACCTGCTGCTCTTGGTGGCCGAATCCCTCATCATCGGGCTTCTGATCCCACGCTTCCCGTGGGAGAAGTGGTCACCGAAGGCCTACGTCAACTTCATCGTCATCGGGTTCCTCATGCTGGGCGCAACCAACTACTTCATCCCCGGTGTTCCGAACCCGTACGACCTGCTCTACGTCGTTCTGTTCGCCTTCGTAGGACTTACCCAACCGCCGGGAACGGGTCTCTTGATGTTCCCCTTCGCCGCGGCCTCTTACGTGGTCCCCGAAGTGCTGTCGGGCTCGACCTATGAGGTCGCGCTCATCTCGATC
This sequence comes from uncultured Actinomycetes bacterium, assembly GCA_963786155.1. Classification (GTDB taxonomy): domain Bacteria; phylum Actinomycetota; class CADDZG01; order CADDZG01; family WHSQ01; genus CAWAXW01. The sequence goes on from CAWAXW010000006.1 coordinate 2,823,026, forward strand.
GCGGTCTCGGCCCCCATCTGGGTGCTGATCGGCGAAGTCCTCTCCCGAAGCACTACACGTTTGCAGCGCGCGGAGAAGGGGGCCGGACGACTCCTCGAAGCCGGCACCACGCTTGCGCGTGCCAACAGCGAACAAGAGACGGCCGCCCTCGTCACCGGTTTCACGGTCGAGCTCCTCGAGGCCGACTCGGTTGTCGTCATGGTCGCTTCCGATCCGGCGTCCTCGCGGCTCGTCAACCTCGGCCAGCACAACTTCCTTATCCCGATAGGTGAGACCAACGTCGACCCCGGATCCGATCCTTGGCGTCGGATCCTTCAGGACGGCGAGCCGCTGCTGTTGGCCAGCGCGCGCTCTTCGCCCTTCGTGCCGCAGCTGTTCATCCAGAACATGAACGCACAGTCGTTGTTCTTCCTGCCGTTGCTCGATGAGGAGGGCCCGCAAGGGCTGGTCGTGGTCGGGTGGTCCAGCAAGAGGAGCCGTCTAGACCGATTGAGTCAGAAGGCCGCGGAGCTGATCTCAAGCGAAGCGGGATTGGTCCTGGGTCGGATCCGTTCCGAGCGCAGGCTCGCGCAGGATGCCGAGACCGATGCCCTGACCACCCTCTACAACCGTCGCTTCTATGCACGCGCTCTGGATGCGATGCAACCTGGGGATGCCGTCGTTCTGGTCGACCTCGATCACTTCAAGGGGATCAACGACAACTATGGACACGCAGTAGGTGACGAGGTACTGAGGCAGCTGGCCGATTGCATGAAGCAGGCCGCCCGTCGCAACGACATCGTCGCGCGCTACGGCGGCGAGGAGTTCGCAATGGTCCTTGCCGATGCGGGACAGAAGGGTGCGACGACGATGCTCGAACGTCTGCGAGAGCTGTGGGAAGACACCCATCCGCTCACGACGTTCTCAGCCGGTCTGGCCATCCACACCTCGGACGATCTTCCAGCAACGACGGTCGCTCGTGCCGACCACGCTCTCTACCGTGCGAAGGAGCTCGGCCGGAACCGCACCGAGATAGCCGCGGAAGGCGAAACCATGCCACCGCCGCCCACCGATATGCCGTTGCCCCCGCCGGGTCTGGTCCGACCGCCTGGGACGGTTGACGACCGGGGGGGCGAAGACCGAGCCCGCATGGCGCCGCCTCCTCCGCCCCCGCCGCCACCGCCTCCACCGACTCCGGTGTCGTCGGGCGCGCCTCCCCCGCCTCCGCCCCCAAGGGGTTGACCTAAGCCGCTTCTAAGCAGGGCTCTAGTCGAGAGCGTCGGCGAGGCGCAGACCCACAACCGCGGCTCCGACCTCGACTGCGAGGGCCAGCAGCGCGCGGCCCTTTGGTAGTCGCTTGAACATCGCGACCGTTCCCAACGCATCGGCTGAATCGGCGAGCGCGCTCGCCTGAAGCCACTCGCGGCTGTTCTTTCCTTCTTCGATAGAGATCAAGATGCCGGCTCCTATGGCGACGTCCCGCGCGCCCAGGCCGCGCACCGCCATCGTCGCGGTGTGCGACCCCGAATCCTCGCCCGTCCACATTCGGATCGAGTGTTTCGGCATCAAGAACATCGCAGTACCGATCACGATGCGTCCCAAGCCGAGCACCTGCGCCATCTCACGGTCGTCCATGCCGGAGCCCCTTCCTCAATAGTTCGCGATCGTGCGGCCATGCGAAGTCGACATCCTCTAACTCTTCTTCGGTAACCCATTGGATCTCGGCCACGTCGTCGTTTGGATGTGGTTCCCCCGACACGAGGCGCGCGACGAAACCCAACGCAAGCACCCAGTCACCGTCGGCCCCGTAGCGATGCGCGACCATCGAGACGCAGTCGGCTATGGATACGTCGATCTCGACCCCCAACTCCTCGCGCACCTCTCTGCGCAGACCGCCCAAAGGGTCCTCGTCCGGCTGCAGGAAACCTCCCGGGACGTCGTTCTTGCCCTTCTCGGGCTCCTTCGCCCGGACGGTGGTGAGAACCCGGCCATCGCGCACGATCGCCGCTCCGGCCGTGGGGGCCGAGTTCCGATACCAGGAGCGATCGCAAGACGGGCAGCGAGCACCGCCTTCGCCGTCTGGGGCTTCGAGGTCGCCACCGCATGCGGGGCAATACCTGAAGGGCTTCACTTGGACCGCGACGGCTGAGCCCGCAATCCTCGCTCCGCCTCTTCGTAGCGCGCCAGCACGAACAGCAGGTCCGACACACGGTTCAGGTAAGCCAGGATCACTGGATCGGGGACCAGACCCTCTCGATCCATCGACACGGCTTTGCGCTCGGCCCTCCGGAGGATCGACCGTGCCATGTCCAAGCCGGCCGATCCGGCGGTCGCCCCAGGCAGGATGAACTCCTGGGGCAAGGGATGCTCGCCGACCAACGCATCGATATCGGATTCCGCGCTCTCGGCCATCGAGGGGGTTACCCGCGATACGCCATCCTGCAACTTGTCCTGGTTATCGGCTGCCGTCGCCAACTGTGCGCCCACGACGAACATCTCGCGTTGGAGCCGGGTGACGATCTCGTCGACAACCTTTACGAGCCCGGCGGCGCGCGCCAAGCCCATCGCCGCCACGGCCTCGTCGAGCGTGCCGTACACATCGGTACGAACGTCGTCTTTGGGGACCCGGCCCCCGTACAGAAGGCCCGTTGTGCCGTCGTCGCCCTTTTTCGTATAGATCCTCACGAGCGGAACCCTATCTTTCGACCGAACGCGAAAAGTGTTGCCCGCTTCACTCGCGCCGTTGGGTCTCCATCTATATGCTCACCTGACTGCTTTGGGAGAACAGAGCGAAGGAGGAGGCCCTTGCGTTTGCACCGCTCGCGTTGGTTGGTGATCCTGGCCATGGTCTTGGCATTGTTCGTTGCGGCCTGCGCGGAAGAGGAACCCGCCGACGACGAAGATGATGCGGCGGCTACCGAAGAGATCGACTTCACGGCTTGCCAGGTGACCGACACCGGCGGGGTCGACGACAAGTCCTTCAATCAGACCGCGTTCGAGGGCTTGGAGCGCGCCGAGGCCGAGCTCGGCATCACAACCGAAGTGCTCGAGTCCCAAAGCCAGGATGACTTCGCGCCCAACATCGACACGTTTATCGAGCAGGGGTGCGACATCATCGTCACGGTCGGCTTCCTGCTGGGTGACGCGACCCAAGCGGCCGCCGAAGCCAACCCCGACCAGAAGTTCGCGATCGTGGACGTCGACTTCTTCGACGTCGATGCAGGTGAGGACATCACCTTCGACAACGTCAAGGAGCTGACCTTCCAGACCGACCAGGCTGCATTCCTCGCCGGCTACGTAGCCGCGGGATTCAGCAAGAGCGGCAAGCTCGGCACTTACGGCGGCATCAACATCCCACCGGTGACGATCTTCATGAACGGCTTCGAAGCCGGGATGAACCACTGGAACGAGACGCATGGGGCGGCCATCGAGCTGCTCGGATGGAACGCCAAGAAGCAGGACGGACTGTTCACCGGCGACTTCGAGAACCAGGACAAGGGACGAAGGACCACGGAGTCCCTGTTGGGTGAAGGCGTCGACGTGATCATGCCGGTAGCCGGGCCGGTGGGACTCGGCACCACCGCCGCGGTCCAGGACGCAGGTGAGGGCGCGGTCGTGTGGGTCGACAGCGACGGTTGCGTGAGCGTCGAGGAGTTCTGCTCGCTGTTCCTGACATCCGTCATGAAGAACATGGACGTGGCGGTGTTCGACGCGATCAAGGAAGCCGTGGACGGCACCTTCGACCGGCGGTCTCTACAGCGGGACCCTGGAGAACGGTGGGGTCGGACTTGCTCCTTACAACGAGTTCGATGACCAGATCGAACAAACGATTAAGGACGAGGTGCTGGAGCTCCAAGCGGGCATCATCGACGGCAGCATCCAGGTGGCGCCCTAGGTGTACTAACCAAATATTGAAGGTCGAGCTCAAGGGGATCACGAAGCGATTCCCGGGAGTAGTTGCTAATAAAGACGTGAACCTCTCCGTCCTAGGCGGGGAGGTTCACGCTTTGTTGGGAGAGAACGGCGCCGGCAAGTCCACGCTCATGAACATCCTGTTCGGTCTCTACTCGCCGGACGAAGGCGAGATCCTCATCGAGGACGAGCCCGTTACGTTCGCGAGCCCCGCGGACGCGATCGCGGCCGGCATTGGGATGGTGCATCAGCACTTCATGCTCGTGCCGGTCTTCACCGTGACCGAGAACGTGATGCTCGGCGTCGAACCGACCGGCCCCCTTGGGGTGCTCGATCGGCGGCGGGCAAGAAAGAAGCTGCTGGAGCTCTCCGAGCAGTATCGGTTGGAGGTCGACCCGGACGCGGTGATCGAGGAGCTACCAGTCGGCGTCCAGCAACGCGTCGAGATCATCAAGGCTCTCTACCGCGAGGCCGACTGTTTGATCCTCGACGAACCGACCGCGGTCCTCACCCCCCAAGAGATCGAAGATCTGTTCGAGGTCATCCAGACGTTGAAGGCGACGGGGCGCTCGATCGTGTTCATCACTCACAAGCTGAGAGAGGTCCTCGTGGTCGCGGACCGGATCTCGGTCCTGAGACGCGGCGAGGTCGTGGGCTCGGCGGACTCCGAAGACGACGAACCAGGCGGCTCTGGCGACGTTGATGGTGGGCCGTGAGGTTCTCCTCGAGGTAGCCAAGCAGCCGGTGGAGCCGGGGCCGCCGGTACTCGAGATCAAAGACCTCACCGTGATCGACGACCGGGGCCAGACGGTCGTCGACTCCGTGACGATCGACGTGCGGGCCAAAGAGATCCTGGCGATCGCCGGGGTCCAGGGAAACGGGCAGACCGAGCTCGCCGAGGCCATCGCCGGGATGCGGCGCTCGATCGAAGGAACAGTCGTCCTCGACGGACACGACATCACGAATCGTTCCGCCAAGGCTCTGTTCACCCATGGCGCGGGCCACATACCGGAGGATCGCCAAGAGGACGGCCTCGTCGGAACGTTCCCGTTGCGCGACAACCTCGTGTTGAACATGTACGACCGGCCCCCGTTCGCCCGTGGCATCGCGATAGACAGGAAAGCGATCGAAGAGGTCGCCGGCGAACTCGTGGAAGAGTTCGACGTCCGCACGCCGTCGATAGACGTCCCTGCATCCACACTCTCCGGGGGGAACCAGCAGAAACTCATCGTCGCCCGGGAGTTCCGGCACAGTCAGAAACTGCTCATCGCCTCGCAACCGACGCGCGGGCTCGACGTGGGATCGATCCAGTACATCCACGGCCAGATCGTGAAGAAGCGCGACGACGGTGTCGCTGTCTTGCTCATCTCATCCGAGCTCGACGAGATCATGGCCCTGGCCGATCGCATCGCGGTGATGTATCAGGGTCAAATCGTCGCGATATTGGATCGAGCCGAGGCAACTCGCGACGGGCTGGGGCTCCTCATGGCCGGCTCCTCGCTGGAAGAGGACAGTGCTTGAGCTCCGTGAAGAAGGGACTCCGCCTAATGGTCGTGCCGGCGCTCGCGCTATTGACGGCGCTGATCATCGGCGGGCTCATCATGGTCTTCACCGACCCCGACACCCTTCGCTCGTGGGCGTCTTTCGGTCGCAATCCCGGAAAGGCGATCTCGGACTCGTGGCAACTCGTCACCGACGCTTACTACGCGCTCTTCAAGAGCTCGCTCGGCTCGATCTCCGGCCTCAGCGAAACGATCGTGATCATGACCCCGTTGATCCTGGCGGGACTATCGGTCTCGCTGGCTTTCCGCGCCGGGCTCTTCAACATCGGAGCACAGGGGCAGCTACTGATCGGGGCTCTGACCACCGCGTATGTGGCGTTCGCATGGGACCTGCCCGCTTTCATCCACCTCCCTCTAGCCCTCGTGGCGGGAGTGGTGGGCGGCGCGCTCTACGCCGGCATTGCCGGTTTCCTGAAGGCTCGCACCGGAGCCCACGAGGTGATCACGACGATCATGCTGAACTTCATTGCTCTGCGGATCGTCGACTACATGTTGTCGACCGAGACCTATCGGAGGCCCGGCCGGTCCGATCCCGATCAGCAAGCCGGCCGCGTCGAGCGCCGAGCTTCCGACGTTGACCGGAGACCTCCGCGTCCATGCCGGAATCATCCTGGCACTGCTCGCCGCCTACGGCGTGTGGTGGCTGTTGTTCCGCTCGACCATCGGCTTCAGGTTCCGGACGGTTGGGGCGAACCCGAAAGCCGGAACGTATGCCGGGATGAGCGTGGGAGGCACCTACATCTTCGCGATGCTCCTGGCCGGAGGGCTCGCGGGGCTTGCGGGAGCCGCACAGCTGCTCGGCGTGCAGAAATCCCTGGCTCCCGGCTTCGCCGGCGAGATCGGCTTCGACGCGATCGCCCTGGCGCTGCTCGGTCGCACGCACCCCGCCGGGGTGGTCGCCGCCTCGTTCCTGTTCGGCGCGCTGCGAGCAGGAGCGAGGGGGATGCAAGCCGCTACCTCCGTGCCCGTCGACATCATCGTCGTCATCCAGGCTTTGATCGTTCTCTTCATGGCGGCACCGGCGATGGTGCGCGCCATCTACCGGATCAAAGCTGAGCGCACGGACGACGCCGAAGTCTTCACGAAGAGCTGGGCCGTATGAGCTCGGTCGCTGCGGTTGCCGGAGGCCGCGTCGATCTCGATCAAGCGTGCGCGCGTCATGGGCATCATCTTCCTTGTCCTGGGCTTGGCCGGGGCGTGGTGGTTCGGGGCCGGGTCCGAACCGGGTCTGGAGTCGACGCTGGGATTGAATGCGCCGGACACGAGCTTCACGGTCCCCGACCTCGTCCTGCCTTCGCGCGAGACCGCATTCCTGTTGTCGATCGTCTGCATGTTCCTTGGCGGCGTTCAGTTATCGCGCGGGTTCGGGCGGCACACATATCTGGTGCTCGGGATCGTCGTCGTGTGCTTCGTCATGGCCTTCCTGGTCTGGGCCGCGCGCGGCGAATCCCTGAACTTCCTCGGGATGCTGCAGTCGAGCCTGCTCAGAGCGGTTCCGCTGACGTTGGGGGCCTTGTCCGGTGTTCTGTGCGAGCGATCGGGCGTCATCAACCTGGCCATCGAGGGGATGATGCTCACCGCTGCGTTCGTCGGAGCCCTGGCCGGCAGCGCCGCCGGCAACCTGTGGGTCGGATTGTTCCTCGGCATGGCATCTGGCGCCTTGCTCGGCTGGTTCCTCGGCGTCATCTCGATCCGCTATCGCGTAGACCAGATCATCGCGGGGACCGTGATCAACATCTTCGCCCTAGGAATAACGAGCTACCTGTCTGCGAGCATCCTGACCGAGTACCAAGAGTTGAACTCGCCGGGGCGTTTCCCCGTCTTCGAGATCCCGATACTGGGAGACATCCCGATCATCGGGCCCATCTTCTTCCGCAACAACGTGTTCGTTTACCTGATGTTCATAGCGATCTTCGTGATCCACTTCGGGCTGTTCCGAACGCGCTGGGGACTGCGAGTCCGGTCCGTCGGCGAGCATCCGCGCGGCGGACACGGTCGGGATCAACGTCCTGAGGGTCCGCTACCGCAACGTCATCCTCGGCGGGATGATGGCCGGGCTGGCCGGCGCCTACTTCACCTTGGGGTCGGTAGGGCGCTTCGACGAGAACATGACCGCCGGCCGGGGGTTCATCGCATTGGCCGCCATGATCTTCGGCCGCTGGAACCCCGTGGGAGCCTTCGGTGCCGCCCTCGTGTTCGGCTTCGCCGAGTCCTTGCAAGACAAGCTCGCCATCCTCGACGTGCCCATCCCTTCGGAGTTCCTGCTAATGGCGCCGTACGTCGCTACCATCCTGGTTGTTGCCGGAGTAGTCGGGCGCGCTCGGCCTCCCGCGGCAGACGGCCAGCCCTACATCAAGGAGTAGAGATGGAGACGATCAACTGGGACGAGCTCCGTGCAGAAGCTGCGGGCGCCGCCGATAGGGCATACGCGCCTTACTCCAGGTTGCGGGTCGGTGCCGCCGCGCTCGTGGACGACGGCAGCATCGTCACGGGGTGTAACGTCGAGAACGCTTCCTATGGCCTCACGCTTTGCGCCGAGTGTGGCGTAGTGAGTGATCTGTTCGACTCCGGCGGAGGCCGGCTGCTCGCGATCTCTGTGGTCGATAGGGATGCTAAACACGTGAGTCCTTGCGGACGGTGTCGCCAGCTCCTACTCGAGGTCGGCGGGCCCGAGATGCTCGTCGACTCGTCCGACGGACCACGCCGCTTGGATTCACTACTTCCCGACGCGTTCACCCCCGACATGCTGGACGAACTAACCCCCTAACGGATCTCTGTCGCGAGTTCAGTCACCCGAAGCGCGAGGTCGCCTAGCGTCGACGGCGAGCGCCACGCTCGTGAGGTCTGAGCGCATGATCACCATCTCCGAGCGCAGCTCTGCGATCTCTTCGTGGATACGTTGTTCCAGTCGGCCGAGGCGCACGAAGAGAGCCGCGCCACCAAGGCCCATCAGTGCCGCCAACGAGATGTTCTGAATCAGCGTTTCCACGTCCTCATCGTAACCCTGCTCCCAGGCCAAGAGCTGTGCTTCACGTCACTCCGCGGAAGAGCCCCTCCGACTTGGTGAGCACTGCTGGGTTAGGTTGCGGCGCGATGGATGTTGTCGACGTCATACGCGCCAAACGCGACGGCAAACGACTGAGCGACGAGCAGATCCGCTGGTTCATCAAGGCCTATACGGACGGTGTCGTCGCCGACGAACAGGCCGCCGCTCTGCTGATGGCGATCATGTGGCGGGGCATGGAACCCGACGAGCTGTCGGCGTGGACGGCAGCGATGATTGAGTCCGGCGAACGGATGGACTTCTCCGACCTCGGTCGACCCACGGTCGACAAGCATTCAACCGGCGGTGTCGGCGACAAGGTGTCGCTTCCCCTAGCGCCGATGATCGCCGCCAGTGGCGCTGCCGATCCGATGCTCTCCGGGCGCGGTCTTGGGCACACTGGAGGGACCCTCGACAAGCTCGAAGCGATCCCCGGGTTTCGGGTGGACCTCTCCCCCGACGAGATGCGGAGTGTGCTGAAAGGGGCCGGCTGCGTCATCTGTGCGGCGGGACCGGGGTTGGCGCCCGCCGACGGCAAGCTCTATGCCCTGCGCGACGTTACGGGAACGGTCGAATCCGTGCCGCTCATCGCCTCTTCGATCATGTCGAAGAAGATCGCCGAAGGGACTGACGCGGTGGTTCTGGATGTGAAGGTCGGCTCCGGGGCGTTCCTTCCCGACGTTCGCTCGGCTCGCGAGCTTGCCGAGACGATGGTGCGACTCGGTAACGATCATGGTGTGCGCACTACGGCCGTGCTCACCGGGATGGAGACGCCGCTCGGCCGGACGGCCGGAAACGGCCTCGAGGTCGAAGAGTCGATTCAAGCGCTACAGGGGCAGGGGGCCGACGACCTCATGGAAGTTACAAACGCTCTGGCGGCGGAGATGCTGGCCCTCGTGGAACTCGACGTCGATCCAAACTCGGTTATTACGGACGGGTCCGCTCTAGCCGCGTTCAAGTCGATGGTCGCAGCGCAAGGAGGCGATCTCGCGAAGGGAGTCCCCGAAGCCGGTGAGAGACACTCTGTCGCCGCGCCCTCGAGCGGTTACATGACGCGACTGGATGCGCGTGCAGTCGGGATCGCGGCCTGGCGACTCGGGGCAGGGCGCGCGCGCAAGGGAGATCCAGTGAGCGCCGTTGCCGGCGTCGTTTGCCTGAAGAAGCCCGGAGACGCCGTCGAAGAAGGAGAGCCTGTGCTCGAGTTGCATGTCGACGACCCGGCGAGGCTCGACACGGCCTTGGTCGCGCTCGACGATGCATTCACGATCGGCCCGGAACCACCGGAGCCACGTTCTTTGATCATCGAGAAGGTCACGTGAACAACGCGATCGAGAAGGCCACCGGGCGCGGCGACTACGAGTTCGCCGTCGTGTTGGGTTCGGGCCTGAGCGACGTTGCGGCGACGCTGGTGGGCGCCGATCCGATCCCATACGAAGACATCGAGGGGATGCCCCGCCCGACCGTCGAGGGCCATGCCGGCGCTCTCTATGAGGGCGAGGTCGATGGGCACGCGACTCTCGCCTTCGCAGGACGAACTCATCTCTACGAGCGAGACGATCCCGATGCGGTCACGTTCCAGGTGGAAGCCGCGGTGGGCGCCGGCTGCCACACCTTGGTGCTCACGAATGCGGCCGGCGCGATCAACACCTCTCTCGAAGTGGGCCGGCCTTGCTTGATCTCCGATCACATCAATCTGACTGGCCGGAACCCGCTGCGGGGCGCTCATTTCCTGGATCTCAGCGACCTCTACGATTCCGAGCTCCGGACTCTCGCGCGCGTGGCGGAGCCGTCGTTGCCGGAAGGCGTCTATGCAGGACTCCCCGGCCCTACCTACGAAACGCCGGCGGAGGTTCGCATGCTGGCGCTGCTGGGGGCCGATCTCGTGGGGATGTCGACGGTGCTTGAAGCGATAAAGGCCCGGGCTTTGGGGGCCCGGGTCCTGGGAATCTCGATGGTCACTAACCTCGCAGCGGGACTATCCCGCACCCCGCTGCACCACGAAGAAGTGGCGGAAGCGGGACGTCACGCTGCGAAGGATCTCGCTCGCATCATCGGCGGCGTGATCGCTTCTGCACCCTGATCCGCTTCATCCGTCTCACCCTTCCTCGGTGGATAACTCCTACAACGAGAAAGGTTCTCTGACGACGTTCTCAGTCCTCGTAACGCGAGTGTCATCTATCGCGTACCCAGAACGAACTAGCCCGCCACGAGTGTGTGAGGAGGGACGCAATACGTTCCTATTGACACACTCGGTGTAGTTAGGTCCCTTTTGGGTGCCAGACGGTCTTGTATTCCATGAACGCGGTGACCGCGTAGGGGCTGCGCGTCTCGCCGTTGCGGACGACGGTCTTAACGTTTACGGCCGCGGCGCGCTCTACCTCCTCGAGGTCACGTTCGACGCCGGAGACGTCCAGAGCATCGACGTCTCCGTGAGCTGCGATCACCGGGACGAGTTCGTCCCGCTGTCCACTCAGGATGTTGACAACGCCCGGCGGGACGTCCGAGGTCGCAAAGACTTCGGACAACACAAGAGCCGGGAGCGGCTTGGGTTCTGAGGCCAGAGTCACGACGGCGTTACCCCCGCACAGCACCGGTACGACGCGTCGCACGAAGCCGAGCAGAGACGGTTCATTCGGCACGACCACGCCGACGACGCCGGTCGGCTCGGGGACGGTGATGTTGAAGTAAGGCCCGGCCACCGGATTCAAGTTCCCTGCGATCTGGGCGAGCTTGTCGCAAAGGCCCGCGTACCAGACGCACTCCGCGACGGACTCGTCGACCTCGGCACCGGCCTCGTTGGCCCCCGAACGCTCGATCAGCTCTACGAACTGGTCGCGGCGTTCGTCGAGCATCTCCGCGACGCGATAGAGGATCTGGCCTCGGTTGTACTCGGTGATCGAGGCCCACTTGCCGCACGCCGACCGAGCGGCCTTCACCGCATCGCGCACATCCTTACGCGACGACCGCACCGCGTTGGCAAGGAACTCCCCTCCCGCATCCACGACTTCGTAAGAGCGGCCGGATTCGGAGCGTGCGAATGCACCGTTCACGTAAATCTTGTAGGTCTTCCGAACCTCAGGTTCCGTCATGTCAGTTTCACGTAGGCGGCCAGGCCGTGGCGGCCGCCTTCTCGTCCGAAGCCCGATTCCTTGTAGCCGCCGAACGGGGCGGCCGGGTCGAAGCGGTTGAAAGTGTTAGCCCATACGACGCCGGCGCGCATGCGATCGGCCATCCACAGGATGCGCGAGCCTTTCTCGGTCCAGATGCCTGCCGACAAGCCGAACGGGGTGTTGTTGGCCTTCTCGACGGCTTCCTCGGGGGTGCGGAAGGTCATGACCGAGAGCACCGGGCCGAAGATCTCCTCCTGCGCTATGCGATGGCTCTGGGACACGCCGGTCATCACCGTCGGCGGGAACCAGAAGCCGCGTTCGGGGATCTCGCACGGGGGCTGATAGAGCTCGGCCCCCTCCTCCACCCCGACTCCGACCAGACGCTTGATCTTCTCGAGCTGATCGCGCGAGTTGATCGCTCCGATATCGGTGTTCTTGTCGAGGGGATCGCCGAGCCTCAGCGTCGTGAGCCTGCGTTTCAGTTTCTCGACGACTCGCTCTGCGATGGTCTCCTGCACCAACAAGCGCGATCCCGCGCAGCAGACGTGCCCCTGATTGAAGAAGATGCCGTTGACGATCCCCTCGATCGCTTGGTCCAAGGGGGCGTCATCAAAGATGATGTTTGCCGCCTTGCCGCCGAGCTCCAACGTGAGCTTCTTGTGCGTCCCCGCGACTGCCTTCTGGATCTCCTTGCCAACTTCGGTCGAGCCCGTGAAGGCGACCTTGTCGACATCGGGATGGCGCACGAGCGCGGCCCCCGTGGGACCGGCTCCCGTAACGATGTTGACGACGCCCGGGGGCAGACCCACCTGCTCACAGATCTCCGCGAACTTGAGCGCGGTGAGCGGAGTCGTTTCGGCAGGTTTCAACACGACGGTGTTTCCGCCCGCGAGCGCGGGCGCGATCTTCCACGCGAGCATCAGCAACGGGAAGTTCCACGGGATCACCTGCGCGCACACGCCCAGCGGCGAAGCCGTGCGTCCCGGGAATGCGTACTCGAGCTTGTCGGCCCACCCTGCGTGATAGAAGAAATGCGCCGCGACCAATGGAACGTCGACGTCGCGGCTCTCCTTGATCGGTTTCCCGCCGTTCATCGACTCGAGCACGGCGAGCTCGCGACTCCGCTCCTGGATGACGCGGGCGATCCGGTAGATGTAGCGAGCGCGGGTCGAACCCGAGAGCTCCGACCACTCCGAGAATGACTTGCGCGCGGCCCCCACGGCGTGGTCGATGTCCGACTCGTCGGCGATCGCGATCGCGGCGAGGTTCTCTTCGGTCGCCGGGTTGATCGTCTTCATGTGCTCGCCGGATAGGGGCTCGACGAACCCGCCGCCGATGAACAAGCCGTAAGTGGAGTCGATCGAAACAACGTCGGTCGACTCGGGCGCGGGCGAGTACTCCCAGCGGGGCGCCATCAGTCCAGTGTGTACCGGTCGGGGTCCGAATAGAAGCCATTGCGCTGCTTGTCGATCTGCATCAAGAGGTCGTTCAGGAGCGAAGAAGCTCCGAGCCGGAATCGGTCCGGCGTGAGCCAGTCCTCACCGAGCGTCTCGTTGACGATGACCAGGTAACGGATCGCTTCTTTCGCGCTCCGGATCCCGCCGGCGAGCTTCAGACCCACCGCCTTGCCGGTGAAGTCGGCGAAGTCACGGATCGCCTCGGACATGACCAAGGCCGAGCCCAGCGTCGCGGAAACCCCGATCTTGCCGGTCGACGTCTTGATGAAGTCGGCTCCAGCCGCCATCGCGATGAGCGACGCCCGGCGGACCCGGTCGTATGAGCCCAACTCGCCGGTCTCGAGGATGGCCTTCACATGGGCCTCGCCCGCGGCCTCCTTTGACGCCGCGACTTCACCGAACACAACCCCGTCATCCCCCGCGAGAAACGCGCCCCTGCTGATCACGATGTCGATCTCGTCGGCCCCTTCCGCGACTGCCCGCCCGATCTCGGCCAGGCGGATGTCGAGGGGCGACTGGCCTGAAGGGAACGCGGTGGCGACCGAGGCGAGGTGAACTCCCGTGCCTCTTAGAACTGGGGCCGCAACCGGAACGAGCAGGGGATAGATGCAGAGCGCAGCGACGTGCGGGATCGAAGGGTCGGTGGGCGCCGGACGGATGGCCTTCGAAGCCATCTGGCGGACCTTGCCCGGAGTGTCGGAGCCCTCGAGGGTCGTTAGATCGCAGCACCGCACCGCGAGGTCGAGGGCCCACAGCTTGGACTCCTTCTTTATCGATCTCTTGGAGAGCGACGCCGCCCGCTCCTCGAGTCCCACCGCGTCGACCGTCCCGCCGATCCTGTCGGCCAAACCAACGGAACCTTCGACGACGGCGATGGCTCGCCTCCTAGTGCTGGTGCTGGTGTCCTACCGAGATCGTGGGGATCAGGGGGAGATCGATCCTCTTGGCGGAGCGTTCCTTGGGCGGCACGATGTTGACGAGCTCCTTCGCCGTTTGGTCGAGTAGTTGCGCGACCTCACTGTCGGGGGCCTGCAGCACGATCGGCGCTCCGATGTCGGCGAACTCGCGCAGAGCCAGGTCGATCGGAATCTCGCCCAACAGGGGAACCTGAAGTGTCTCGGCCAGTTTGCGACCTCCACCCTCGCCGAAGATGCGGTATTCCTTGCCGTCGTCGCCGCGGAAGAAGCTCATGTTTTCGACGACGCCCCTGATCTCCAGCCCGGTCTTCTGCGCCATGAAGCCCGCTCGCTGCGCAACCTTCTCGGCCACGGCTTGCGGGGTCGTTACGACGACCAGGGAGGCGCCGGGCAGGAAGTGCGCGATGGAGATCGCGACGTCGCCGGTGCCGGGTGGGAGGTCGATCAGCAGATAGTCGGGGTCGTCCCAGTGAACGTCGGAGAGGAATTGCTGCAACGCCTTGTGCAGCATGGGGCCGCGCCATACGACCGGGTTCTCTTCGGTCGTGAAGAGGCCGATGGAAATGACCTTCACGCCGAACATCTCCGGCGGCATGATCATGTCGCCGACCACAGTCGGACGTTCGTGGAGCCCGAGCATGCGCGGGATCGAGAAGCCCCACACATCGGCGTCGAGCAACCCGACGGAATGACCGAGCTTCGCCAACGATGCGGCCAGGTTCACAGTCGTCGTGGACTTCCCAACGCCGCCCTTGCCGGAACCGATCGCGATCACTTGTGTAGGCGAGTCGGCTCGCTGGAACGGGCCGGGCGTCTCGTTGCGCAGGGTGCCGGTCAGCGCCTCACGCTCCTCGTCGGTCATCGAAGTGAGATTCACCGTGACGTTCGTCACCGCCGGGAAGCTCTCTTTGATCTTGGCCGGGATCACCGTGTGGAAGTAGTCCTTGAGAGGGCACCCGGGGATCGTGAGAGCGACCAGCACGGTGACCTCGGACCCAGCGATGTCGATCCCCCGCACCATGTTGAGCTCGTTGAGCCCCCGATGCAGCTCCGGATCCTGGATCTCCCCGAGGACCTCCGAGATCTGCTCTTGCGTAGGCATGCTCATACCCAAAGGGTAAGCGACCCGTTTGCCCTCTCAGACGAGGATGTTTAGGGCGTTTCTCACAAGGGTGGGGGCTACTTCGGTTCGCTCTCCTATGAAGTCGCCGTCTACCTGTACGGGCAGCGGCTTGGTCGAGGTCATTCGGGCCGAGTCGATGCCTGAGAAGTAGTGGCCGTGCTTGAAGCGGACGTGGGTCCGGCTGACCAAGACGCCCCAGGCGATCCGGGGGATGGTCCCGGCGCGGATGCGATCCATGGCGAAGAGGTCGAGCGCTCCGTCGAGTTGCGCTTCGGGGCAGACGTCGACGGGGAACCGGTTGAAGTAGGTGTACGGGCGGCCGTTGCAGCAGATGCCCAACAGGACCTTGCGGGGCTCGTGTCCGGGCACCTCGAGAGTGATGGTCGGCTCCACGCCTCGGTATTGCTTCCACGCCACCGTGAGTGCCTTCGAGAGGAAGAACCAGTGATTGAGCTTGCGCTTTTTCTCCAGGTCGGCCTCGACCTCTCTAGCGACCTCTCCGTCGAAGCCGAAGCCCGCCGAGAAGATGAAGTAGCGGTCACCGAGACTCCCTACGTGGATCCGCCTCGTCGACCCCGTGCGCAACCGCGCCCCGATGACCGCCGTCGCCTCCACAGGGTCGTTGGGCAGCCCGAGAGCTCGCGCCAGCACATTGGTAGATCCGCCCGGCAACACGCCGAGGGCGACATCGGTATTGACGAGCGGCTGGGCCGCCTCGTTGATCGTCCCGTCTCCTCCGAACACGACTACGGCCTCGAAGCCTCGATCGACCGCGTCGCGCGCCAGTTCGGTGGCGTGTTGACGGCTCGCCGTCTCCACCGCCTCGAGCTTGCAGTCCGCCGAGAGCGCCTTGGCTATGACCTCGCGGGTTCTCGGGGAGACCGAACGGGCGAACTGATTCGAGATAAGCAGGACCCGATTCACGGCGGCACCTTATCCTTCCAGCATGCTGTCGGCTGCGCTGGTAGCGGGTGCCGCGCTCTTACTCGCGTTGCTGCGCGGGGGTTCACTGGATCGTCTGGCTGCAACGCGCTTCGAGTGGATCCACTTCCTCGTCGTCGGCCTCGTCGTGCAGATCGCGTTCCTCGTGTGGGACCCGCCCGGCCTCTCGTCCGGCCAGTCACTCACCATCCTCGTCATGAGCAACCTGATGATCGCGGCCTTCCTATTCGCGAACCGTCGCCTGACCGGAATGGTCGTGGCCGGCGTCGGGATGGTCCTCAACGTCATCGTCATCACCGCGAACGGAGCAATGCCGGTATCGCAACGGGCCGTCGACCTTGCCGGCATCAACGCGCAGGTGCCCGAGACGGGACTCAAGCACGAGCTCATGAGCGACGAAACGGTGCTGCCCTGGCTGGGCGATGTGATCCCTGTTCCGGTGCTGAAAGAGATCCTGAGCGTGGGAGACCTCGTGCTGGCCTTCGGGTTGGCGCAGCTCGTTTATACGAGGACGCGCTCTACTGAAGCTTCCGATTCATCGCCTGGAGCGTCGCACGAACCGCGGCACTTGCGACGTCGTCATAGATCAGAGCCGAACCGATCAACGGATACGAGGTCCCGTTCTCGTACATGACGGCCCGCACGAGAACGGACTCGTTCGGTCCGATGCGCTGGATCATCACTTCGTCGATGTCTACGTGGCTGTTCGCGTCGGTCAGGACGGGCTCTATCGCCATGCGAAGCGCCGCTACCGCTCCTTTGGCACGCGCCTCACGGGAGTTGCCGATCTTCTCGGCCCCCTCGGTCACCTCGCCGCTGGGCCACCTGAGCGCGACCTTGACCCATCCCTGAGAACCCTTGCTGGCGAGGACGATCCGCTCCAGCGCGGGACGGTGACCGTTCGACGTCGGAGCGGGTGCGGCCGAAGGACCGTTCGTAGACAGCTCCGCGTCGAGGTCTTCTTTCATCTCTTCGTCAAGCTGGACTATGGAGACGATGCGGTGGTCGATCTGCAAGTCGAAAGTCGCCGCCGCGAGACTCTGAACGTCGCGCACGAGTTGTTTGGGGGTTCTTCCCGAGCTCGCCACGATGTGGATCTCGGTCGGGGCGTCGTCGCCCACGACGCGGGCGCCCGTGATGCCCGTGACCTTCTGAAGCTCTTCCTCGAGTTGAGTGAGGCGAGGTTCCCGCATGACCAGAGACTATGTGGCCGGAGGGCCCCCTTCAAGGAATCCGAACCGTCGATACATTGGAGCGCGAAAAGGTCAGTCGTTGAGGTCGATGAAGACCTGGGCGACGTCGGGATCGAGTGACTTTCCGGCTTCGTCTGACAGCGCAGAGAGCGCGGTCTCTTTGGGTAGAGCGGCCCGATAAGGGCGATCCGAGGTCATGGCGTCGAACATGTCGGCCACCGCGAAGGCCCGCGCAGTGAGCGGAATGCCCTCGCCCTTCAGGCCCAGGGGGTAACCGCTTCCGTCCCAGCGCTCGTGGTGGGACAGGATCACGTCGGTAGCCGTGGCCGAGAAGCCGAGTGGTTCGACGATCTTGCAGCCCAGGCGGGGATGGGTCTGCATGACCTCCCATTCGTCTCCCGAGAGGGGGCCGGGCTTGTTGAGGATCGCGTCCGGCACCCCGATCTTCCCGATGTCGTGCAACGTGAACCCGTACGAGACTTCCTCATTGCGCGCGAGCCCGGAGTCGATCTTCTCCATGCACTTGATCGCGAGATCCCCGACACGCACCAAGTGCGAGCCGGTTGTGAGATCGCGCACTTCAACCGCGGCAGCAAGAGCCTCGATCGTGGCGATGTCGCGTTTCCGCTTGTCGGTCAACGCGTCGATGTAGGAGCCGAGGAGCAGCCCTGTCGCCTCATCGGCTACGACGGGGGTATCACGCGATGAGCGCGACAGGGCTCGAACCAATTCCTCGGGAGCAGATTCCTTGTAGATGGCTCCGACGGCCCCGGATTCAAGGGCGCGCACGATGAGCTCGCCGTGATCGCCGTTCTTGTCGGCGAGCACGATGATGCGCGTCTCGGGCGAGATCGAATGCAGCCCTCGAACCAACGAGCAGGTAGGCGACAGATCGAGGTCAACGATGGCGACGTCCGGGCCAACCTTTCCCGCGATCTCTATCGCGTCCTCGTTGGAGGTCGTCTCCCCCGCGACCTCGGTCGCTCCGAAGGAATCGACGACGCGGGCCAGCGACTGGGCCACGGTTCGATGCCGTCCGGCGATCAGGACGCTCAGTGCAGTGGGGTGGGAAGTTTCAATAGCCATATCCTTCTCGCAGGCCCCTCTCTCCTCATCGGTTACCAGGGCCGATCTTGCTGCGCCGGGGCTAAAGCGCGGCTGACGTCCCTTCCACCAGTCAAGAGCCGGAGGGGTACCTAATCAATCACTCTTTCTGGGGGTGATTACCCCCATAGAGGGAGCGCCAACTCACCCAAAGGGGGGTCTGCTAAGGCCCCTCGAATAGGGGGGCCGATGCGATTCTCCGATCCCACTGAAGCCGGCCCTTCGGCAAGGGGCGTCACCCTACGGAATGTTTACGGATCCCATTTGAGGGGTTAGCCAGGCGGGAGAGCTTGGCGGACCAGTCCCTATCGTCTCAGTGAGACCATTTCGAAATGACTATTGGTTAATTAGTCTGAACGGGCCATTGCGACTACGTATAACTAGAAGCTAGTGTCTCTCCACCGTAGACCACCTATATGGGGTCTAAATGGTAAGCGGAGGTAGATCTACTGACAATCTAGTGTGAAACGGCTTAGCTAGCCCGATCGCAAGAGCGGAGCGGCGGTCCCCCGGGACCGGTCTGTAAGCCAAGACACCTCATCTGAATCCTTCCGAATCATGGAGGTCCGCTGTGAAGGTCCGACTCGTTGCTTTTGCTTCTGCTCTCGTCGCACTGTTCCAGGTCGCTGGAGCCAGCTGGAGGGGTTAATCCCACAGCAAAGCAACTGAACTACCGATGGAGGGGTCCAGAAACGGCCCCTCTTCTTCGTTATCGGCCCCTCTTCTTTCGTTGGGACTTGGTTCTCGAGCCGGCTCAAGGCGGCCTCCTGATGAGCCGACAAGTCAGGCGCCAGTCAAAGGGTTGAGCTTGTCCTGGTTTGGACAGGTACATCCCAGGCGGAAAGAGCGTAGAGGACTAGTCGCTAAATAGTCCCACGGGGCCATTGCGACTACGTAATTGCCAGAAGTAGCCTCTAAGCACCATAGACCACCTCATATGGGGTCTAACTGGTAAGCGGAGGTAGATCTACTGACAATTTAGGGCGAAACGGCTTAGCTAGCCCGATCGCAAGAGCGGAGCGGCGGTCCCTCGGGACCGGTCTGTAAGTCAAGACACCTCATCCAAATCCTTTCAAATGGAGGTCCGCTGAAATGAAGGTCCGTCTCGTTGCTTTTGCTTCTGCTCTCGTCGCTCTGTTCCAGGTCGCCGGAGCCAGCTGGAGGGGTTAAGACCCACCAGCACCAGAAACACCGGAACTACTCGAAGGAGGGGTCCAGACCGGGCCCCTCTTCTTCGTTGGGGGTTCGGGGCCCGAGAGGGCCCCTCTTTTCTTTTGTCGCCACCCAGCCCCGCCTACTACCTACGATGTAGCCATGGCGCGTGCGATGGACCGCTGGTACGCCTGGGCTGTTGTGGCGACGACGACCGCGATCGTCGTCGCCCTCGCCATGCAAGACCCCGACCCCCCGGGTATATCCACCATGTTGTTCTGGGTGGCTCTGCTGGTGGGCGTTGAGCTCCTACCTGTCTCCCTCGGATTCGCCACGGTCACGATGGGCTTTCCCATCTATCTCGCCGTGGCGCTTTTGTTCGAACCGTGGATAGCGATGGTTATCGCAGGACTCAGCGCGTTCGATCCTCGAGAGTTCCGTCGCGAGATCACCCTGTATCACGCGCTCTTCAACAGAACCCAGCTCATGCTGTCGGTCGGGGTCGCTTCGTGGGCCTTCTCGCCTTTCCGCCAGGAGCTCGAGAATTTCGAGAACATTGCGCTGGCGGCTTTGGCAAGCTGCCTTGCCGCATCGGCATACACGACGACGAACCTCTCCTTGGTCTCGGTATGGATCCACCTCCGAGAGAAGATCTCCATCCGGCAGGCGTTGCGGGCCCTCATCCCCTCGCCGGCATTGGGGTTCTGGATCTCGTATGTGTTGCTGGTGGGTCTCGGCGTCTCTACGGCCGTGGTCTACGCAACTCTCGATGAATACGGCGGATGGGCCGTCGCGGCTTTCCTTATCCCCCTCGTCTTCGCCCGGGTCAGTATCCAGGGGGCGAAAGCCCAGCAGGAACTATCGGAACGGATCCGCGAGCAGCAGAAGGCGCTTCTTGATGCAACCGAACGGGTCTTCAACGAGCGAGAGGAAGAGCGCAAGAGGATCGCGGCGGACATCCACGACTCGAGCCTTCAGCTGCTAGCCGCAGCCTCCTATGGGTGCGGGAATGCCGAGCAACTGATCATTGCAGGCCGAACGGATGTTGCCGGCACAGCGGTCGGAACCGCGCGCGAAGCCATCGAGGACGCGATCAAGGGCCTGCGCGCCTCGCTCGCCCAACTGCGCAAGTCCTCCGTCGAAGAGGGTGGCCTGATGGAGACCATCACCAAGTTCGCCAGCCAGGTCTCCACTTTGTGGAGTGTGGAAGTGGTGATCGAGGGCACGGTGGAGCGCGAACCGCCCATTCCCGTTGCACTTGCTGCCTTCCAGATTGTGCAAGAGGGCCTTACGAACGCCCTGAAACATGCCCAAACCAGCGTCATCACGGTGAGAATCAGAGAGGATGGCGACATGGTGCGGATCGCAGTGGAAGATGAAGGAGAGGGTTTTGACCTTGGCCGCCATGTGGGCGAGGACCACCTCGGCATGAGATTGATGAAGGAGCGCGCCGCCGGGGTGGGCGGTCGCATCGAGCTCGAGTCTGCTCCGGGTAGCGGAACTCGGCTGGAAGCGATCCTTCCCGCGGGCGTCGGATCGTGAACCTGCGCGTGCTGATCGCCGAGGATCACAAGCTCGTTTCGCAGGGCCTCGAGATGATGCTGTCGATGGCAGACGACATCGAGCTCGTCGGAGTCGTCGACTCGGGGGAGCTCGCCATCCAGCACGCTGCTGCTCAGGAGATCGACGTAGTGCTCATGGACGTCAATCTCGGGTCGGCAAAGAACGGGATCGAAGCAACGAAAGAGATAAAGGAGCAGAACCCGAATACGAAGGTCCTGATCCTGTCGATGTTCACCGATCCTGGCACCGTCGCGGAAGCGGTTAAGGCGGGGGCCGACGGCTACCTATCGAAGGGAAGCTCCAGCGACGTCGTGATCGGAGCGATCCGCGAGGTAGCGGAGGGCAGGTCGGTGCTCGATCCCAACGTGACCGAAGGGATCTTCGGCCGGATCGGGGGCCGCGACCGCAAGGCGCTGACCGACCGGGAGATGACGGTCCTTCAGCAGCTCACGCACGGCAAGTCGACGCGCGAAGTCGCCGAGCACATCAGCGTTTCCGAGGAAACGGTCAAGACCTATCTGAAGCAGATCTTCCGCAAGCTCGGAGTGCACGACCGGACGGAGGCAGTGGCCGAGGCGTTCCGCCGCGGGCTCGTGCACTGATTTCATAACGAGGGGATAGCGCGTGGCGCAGCGCTCGGGCTTGTTGAGGACTCATAGGGATTTCCGGAATCTCTGGAGCGCGCGCTTCGTTTCGAGCTTCGGCGACATCCTGGCGCAGGTATCACTCGTCTTCTACGTCTCCGACACGCGCGAGGAGGGCACGGCGGTCGGGGCCCTTCTTCTCGCCATCAGCTTGCCGTGGTTGCTCGGGCCGATTGCAGGGAGCATCGCCGATCGCTTCGATCGCAAACGGCTGATGGTTACCTGCGAACTTCTTCAGGGCGCCATCTACACGACGATCGCGTTGACGCTTCCTCCGTTCCCCCTCCTTCTGACGCTGGTAGCCGCGGCCGCCATCCTCTCCGCCGTCTACTGGCCCACGGCTAAGAGCTCGATCCCTTCGTTCGTCCCCGAATCCGACCTCGCGGCCGCCAACGCACTCGTGGGGATCGGACGGAACCTGGCGATCGCACTCGGTCCGATCGTCGGCGGACTGCTGGTTGCGGGAGTTGGGATCCAGGCCGCGCTTGGTGTGGATGCGGCAACGTTCTTCATCTCTTTCGTATTGCTTCTACGCCTCCCGTCGCTGCCGGCCGAGAAACGTGAGGGAGAGCCCGTTTCCTTCGTCACTTCGACCCTTCAGGGCGCCGCCTTCGCGTTCAGCCATCGCGCCTCGCGCGGGATAGTCCTCGCGGTGTTCGCATCGATGGCATTCATCTCGCTCGATAACGTCGCCCTTCCCTTCCTCACGCGCAGGGAGCTTGGAACGGGAGCCGCCGGCTTTGGATTGGTGACCACAGCAGCCGGGATTGGGATGGTCCTCGCCGCCTTGATCATGGTCAAGTGGGGACGAAGCTCGCCCCGGTCGTGGTTCCTGTTCGGTATCGGCTCGAATGCCGTGGCGGCGTTCATCACCGGCTTTGCGCCGACTCTCGCAGTGGCGTTCATAGCCCAGAGCCTTGCCGGGTTCGGGAACGGGGTCGAGAACGTGGCAACGGACACGCTGATACAGAGAAGCGTCCCTCACTCCATGCTGGGCCGGACCTTCGGGGCGATGATGACCGGCTACGTCGTGGCTGAAGGACTCGCCTACGTCGCCGGCGGCCTGCTGCTCGATGCCACGGATGCGCGCACCGTATTCATCGTTTCGGGTGTTGGGGTAGCGGTCGTCACGGTCCTGGCTCACTTCCTGCTCCCCAAGGACGAGCCGGCTGCTCCTGAACGCCCCATCGGCGAAGGAACTGAGCGCCTCCATCTCGAATCCTCCCGTTAGACAGCTCCACCCTCGGGAGGATGAGATGAGACGGACCATTACCTTGTGCACGGCCCTCGGCCTTGCCGTCGCGCTCGCGCTCCCTGCTGCTGCCACGCCCGTTGCCACGACCAAGGAAGAGCGCGAGGCGATGGGCCGGACCTATCTCGAGCCGATGGAGTCGACCAACTTCATCCAGCTCGGCCCCCAAGGGGCCGAGGAAGAGTTCGCCCTCGGCATGAAGCTCCTCGAGAAGCTGTTCCCCCGTTACGTCGAGTACACAACCATCGACAAGGAGCTGCGCGATCCCAACGCGGTCAGCGTCGGCAACGACGGGCTGCCGGCCTGGCACAAGGACGACACCGGCGACGGCCTCCCCTTCGGGGTTGCGAGCGTCACCGACCGAACGGTCCCCGATCGCAAAAAGGGGTACGTGCTCTTCACGGTCGCTCACTCGGCCGAGCCTTGCGGTCGCGAGGGCGCGATCCGTTTCCTGGAGGACATCGTGATCTGGGCGACCGAAGATCCCGATCACAAGCTCAGCGACCAGTCGGGTCTGAAAGGCAAAGAGCACGAGATGACCGTCGGCGAGGTGCTGAAGCGGACGAAGATCTTCTTCGTCAACGTCGCGCCGGACGGGTGGTCGCAAGGAGATGGCTTCCCGTCGCCCGGCTACAGCCAGTCCAACGGGGCGGGGATCAACAACAACCGAGTTGCATTCCAGGACGGATGGGTATTCCCGCCGGATCCGACGATCTTCAAAAACGGCTACTCCGTTCTCACTCAGCCGGAGGGTGCGGCCGTCACCAAGTACCTGTCACGAGTCCGGCAGCAGGAGCTGGGCGGTCGTCCGTTCTCGGTCTCTGCCGACATGCACGGGCCGCTGCCGGTCGGGGCGATCCTGTTGCACGATCAGGGGAACACCCCAACGAAGTTGTACGAAGTCCACGATCTCGCCGAGCGCATCAAGCAAGCGATGGACGAGGTCTTCGCCTCGTACTTCACCGAGCACGGGCTCGCGGCTCACCAAGCAGCGGCCGCAGTCGTGGGGACAGTGCGCGACGCGATCCTCGACATCTACAAGGAGTACGTCGGAGGGTTCGACGAGAAGGCCGCGTTCCTAACGCTCCAGTGGGCCGAGTACGCAACGATCTGGGAGCACATCGACTACACGGTCTCCGGCTCCTATGGGGGCTGGGCGAACAGCGAGGCGGGTCTCGGGGCCAAGTCCATCTCTTTCGAGATCGACTGCCTCAGCTACGAGCCCTGGAACCCGCCGCTGATGCAACTCTTCACCGACAACATCCGAGCGATCGCCGAGACCTCGGCCGTGCATGCGGCCCTCGAATCCGAGCCCTTCAAGAAGAAGAACCTCAAGAGGACGGTGGGCTTCTACGACTCGGGGCTGCGGGTTACCGACGCGGATGGGAACCCCAGTCCTCCTCCCAAGGGATTCCCGGGTAACCCTCTCGTCGGCAGCATCGAGCAAACGCCTTACGACGTCTCGAACACCGACTACTTCAGGGACCTGCGCTCGGTCGTGTCCTCGCCGATAGTCGAGGTCCGCGGTAGTGAGTTCAAGGAGAGCCTCGCCAAGCTCGACACGCTCGTGATCTCCGATGTCGATTCGGGGCGCTACGACGCTCTCGAGTCGTTTGTGAAGAAGGGCGGGAACCTAGTGCTCACCGACGCTTCCCTCCCGATGCTCCGCCACTTCTTCGACGTGGAACCCGACCTGATCGAGAAGCGCTACGGCTACGTCGGCTATTCCGACCTGGACCGATCGCACCCATTGACGGAGGGGCTCTACGAACGCGCCCGCCAGATGTACGACCCGATCGGCCTGGGTTACGAGCTGCTTATGGAGCGCGACCAGTACTGGCCGTGCGGACAGGATGGGTGCGAAGAGTCGCCGACTAAGAACTCGGCCCCCATCTGGACGATCGCCCGCTCCGAGTGGGAGAACGCCGGCGGAACGACCATAGGCACCGTCGATCCCCCCGCGGATCGAAAGAACGGAGGCGAGGGAACGGCGACCGATCTCACCTCGATCGGGACGGCCGAGCTGGGAAAGGGCCGCGTGACGTTCTTCGGAGCGCTGCTGCCCCAGCCGACGGAGGAGTATCCGCACTGGTTCGGGCTCAACGCCTACACGATCTCGATCCCGGGCCAGGAGTTACTACTCCGAGCTTTGTCTGGTAACTAGCCGACCAGCTGGGGTTCGGTTGAACCTGCGATGAAGCGGTTCACCGCGTCGAGCGTTGCGCGCGCTATGGCGTCGTAGTCGTCGAGTCGAACGGCGGCCGAGCCAATCAGGGACTCTCCTCCGCGATTCACCATGACTATCGCGAAGCGGTGGTCTCCTTCAGATACGAAGCGGACGTTCTCTAGCTCCATGGGCGCGGCGATGAGTTCTTCCACCCCGTTGAGAGTCGCCCTAGCCATCGTGCGATGTTCGAAATGGGAGCCCCGAGGCGCCTCGGTCTCTCCAACCAACACGTCGCCGTCAAGCTCCAGTGTGACTCTCGCCTTGAACCGCTCGCCGGCCCGCTCGGTCAACACGGATGCAAGCTTGCGGCGCATGGCCGGATTGGGCTGGGCAGTTCGGAGGATCTCGATCGCCGAAGGATCGATCTCGGCGCCGACCTGCTCCTGGATGACGGACTGGATATCGGTAACGGTTTGGGAGCTCGACCGCTCGGGGATCACGAGAACCTTTACCGATTCAACGCCGGCGGCGTCCAACTCAACTTTTGCGCTCCGCACTCCGCGCAAGTCTTGCAAAGCGTCTTCGATCAAGCCCGATTGTTTAACGCTGTGCCGTTCCGCCATCCAAAATCACCGACATCTGAGTCGCCCGCGGCAGGACCGCCCCCGCGATTACAAAGTCACTTAGCTTCGATCGTTGTGATTCACTCCTCGGCCACGAATGCGGCCTCGGCACGATACCCGCCCGTAGGCAAAAGATAATCGAAAGTGGCTTCGGTCGTGCCACCGGGGTCGATCGTGAGGTCCAGGGGGTCCGACTCGAGGCGTGCCACAAGTCCCCCATCCCCGTAGATCTCATGGACCAAACGGCCCTTCACCACCAGCCGTTTGTCGGTGTTGAGATTGTGGAGCGTGAGGGTGGCTTCGATCGTGTCGCCCTCGGCGGCCACCGCGGTGAACAGCTCCACTGTGCGACCGGCCTCGAACGTTGTCGATGAGGCCGCTGACACGATCTGGCGAGCGCTCTCGTCCCATTCGTAGGTCATCGAGCTGTCCCCGCCCTTGGAGGCGAGGGTCTCGGACGGCAGATCCGAGGCGTCGATGTCGATGGTCTCGACGATCGTGACGAACTCGGGGGCGGGTATCGCCACCGCGCTTCGTCGGTGGCGCCTTCGTCGGTCGTGTCGGTTTCGTCGGCTTCACCTTCGTCGTCTATGCCGGCGCCTTCGAATTCATCTGCTTCGAGTCGCTCGCCCAGCACTCGGTCCTCGGGTTCCTCTTCCACGGTCGCCGAGGGTGACGCGCTGGGCTCCGTGGTCGGGGCACGCTCCGCGCGCTCCGAGCTCGAAACACAAGCCGTTAGCAGAAGTGCTGCTCCCAACGTCCAGACCACCGCGCGCCTGCGGGCGAGGCGAGGTGCGAGAACGAGCAAAGCCGCGCCCGCGCCGATCAATGCGAGGCCGAGAGCCACGAAGGTCGTGGCTTCCATACCGCTGAAGGGCAGGAGAGCGACATCTGCTTGGGGAGCCTCCACCTGGCCCAATACCCGCGCCCCTGGCGGAACCGAGTTCGCGGGAACCGTGCGGCGCCGCTTGCGCGTGTCGGAGTAAGGCGGGTTGTCGGTGCCGAGGTCGTCGTCGGTGCCGAGGTACGTGACGGTCTCGTCGGCGGGCGCCATCGGCTGGGTGGCCGTCCTTGCGGAGACCTCGTTGAGGGCCGCGAGGTCGCCGCGGTTTTCGGCTCGCCCAGTCCAGGTCAACTCGACCGTCTCTCCGGGGCTCATCTCGTCGAGGACCCAGACGATGTCGTAGACGCCCTTGTGCTCGCCGATCTGGAACGCATCGACCGCCGGGTTGAAGCCGACCCCTTCCACAACGACCTCGGGGGCGACCACGTCGAGGATGATCACGCCCTCGAGCGTTCCGGCACTGGGGTTCGTGACGATCAGCTTGTACTCGATCAAGTCTCCGAGCTCGGCCAGCAGACGAGAGGTCCGCGTCGTGATGACCGGCTGGGGGTCTTCGCTCGGGCTGGGAGAGGGCGAGGGTTCTGATGTAGGGCTCGCGCTCGGGCTCCCACTCGGTGTGGCCGACGGCGAGGGGGAGGCGGAGGGGCTCGGCGACTCCGATGGGGTGGCGCTGGGAGAGGGCGAGGCTGACGGTGAAGCGCTGGGGGTGGGAGAAGCCTGCAGGGTCTCCTCTTCGCCGAGGGTCGCGCCCGAGTAGCTGGCGCCCGAGACCATGGCGACTGCAAGAAGTGCGATGAGGACGAACACGGCAGCCGAAGCGCCGCGGATCCTGGGCACGTAACCTCCCCGTCGGTCGGGAGACCTTGCCTTATCCCGTCTCACGACTGTAATATTTTCCCAGACGCTTCGCTCCCGTGCCCGAGAGAAGCCCCCCGGGCAGGACCGATCACGCTACCAGTTCTGTTGAAGAAGTCAATACGTGTTCAATGCTGATAACTTCTGTGGCTTGCTCCGCTGAGGGGTATGCTCCGGCCCCCATGCGGTTCGAGATCGAGCATCAGTTCAGCGCCCCGCCTCCGCAGGTGGCCGAGACGATCCTCGATCCTGCGTTCCAGGATTCCCTGAACGGCATCACCGACGTCCTTGCCGAGCGGGAGCTCCTCTCCCAGGAGGAGCGCGACGGCCTGATCGTGCGCCGGGTCAGGTGTGTGCTGGGGGTCGACCTCGGCCGCGCCCGGCGCTTCGTCGGAGATGGCGAACCGGCCTGGGTCGAAGAGGCAACCTGGGATCCGGGCGCGATGGCGTGGACGTGGGTCATCCACCCAGAGATCGCGAAAGAGCTGCTCAGCGCACACGGCAACATGAGCCTGGCGGACGGTTCCGGCGGAACCAGCCGGGTGGTGGACGGCGACGTGAAGGTGAGGGTCCCGCTATACGGGGGCCGGGTGGAGAAGGTCATCGTCGAAGGGCTGACCAAGGCCTACGAAGCCGAGGCCGAGCACCTCGCGGACTGGCTTGCTTCGCGACATTAATTCTCAGGGGGCTCACCGCCCTTCGGGCGCTCGCCCCCCGAACCCCCCCGTAACCCGCCCGTAACCCGCGCGAAACGACAGAGAAATCCCCTCCTAATAGGGTGCACCCTTGCCTGACAACAAATAGGAGGAGGACCACTTATGGCAGCCACGCCCGGCGATGTCCTGAAGCTGGGGCAACAGAACGGGGCCCAGTTCTTCGACATCCGATTCTCCGACCTCCCCGGCCTCATGCAGCACTTCACGATGCCGTTCGAGGAGGTCGCCGAGGAAGCCTTCGAAGAGGGCTTTGGGTTCGACGGTTCGTCGATCAGGGGGTTCCAGGAGATCCAGGAATCCGACATGATCCTCGTCCCCGACCCGGACACCGCGGTGATGGACCCCTTCAGCCGCTACCCCACGCTCGTTATCCACGCGTTCGTGAAGGACCCGGTCACCGGCGAGTTCTACTCACGGGACCCGCGCTACATCGCGCGCAAGGCCGAGGACTACCTGAAGGGGACCGGGATCGCGGACGTCGCGTACTTCGGCCCCGAGGCCGAGTTCTACATCTTCGACTCGATCCGGTTCGACCAGAACCAGCACTCCGCGTACCACTACATCGGCGCCGTTGAAGGCGTTTGGAACTCGGGGGCCGAGGAAGGCGGACACAACCTCGGCTACAAGCCTCGCTACAAGGAGGGCTACTTCCCGGTGCCACCGATGGACCACTACCAGGACCTGCGCTCGGAGATGGTTCTCACCTTGCGCGAGCTCGGGATCCCGGTCGAGGTGCATCACCACGAGGTCGGTACCGCCGGCCAAGCCGAGATCGACATGGGCTTCGCGCCGCTGCTCACGATGGCCGACCGTCTCATGCAGTACAAGTACGTGGTCAAGAACGTCGCGGTGCGCCACAACAAGACGGTGACGTTCATGCCGAAGCCGATCTTCGAGGACAACGGCTCGGGCATGCACGTCCACCAGAGCCTGTGGAAGGACGACGAGCCGCTGATGTGGGACGAGCTCGGCTACGCGCAGCTCTCCGACCTGGCCCGCTGGTACATCGGCGGTCTGCTCGAGCACGCTCCGGCATTGCTCGCGCTGTGCGCGCCGACGACCAACAGCTACAAGAGGCTGGTGCCGGGCTACGAGGCTCCGGTCAACCTCGTCTACTCACAGCGCAACCGGAGCGCCGCGGTCCGAATCCCGCTGTACTCGAAATCGCCGAAGTCCAAGCGCATCGAGTTCCGCTGCCCGGACCCGTCGTGCAACCCGTACCTCGCCTTCCCGGCATTGCTCATGGCGGGCCTCGACGGGATCCGCAACAAGATCGAGCCGCCCGACCCGCTCGACAAGGACCTCTACGAACTGCCGCCGGAGGACCTAGCCGAGGTTCCGCAGGTGCCGGATTCGCTCGACGCAGCACTGATCGCGCTCGAGGACGACCACGACTTCCTGCTCGAAGGAGGCGTCTTCACTCCCGACGTGATCACGCACTGGATCGACTACAAGCGAGTACACGAGGTAGACCAACTAAGACTCCGCCCCCACCCGTGGGAGTTCTACCTCTACTACGACATCTAGACGAAACGAGAGGGAGACTCGAGGGCCGGCGGAACCACTCGCCGGCCCTCACTCTTTCCCACGTTTGCGACGCCAGCCGTCGCTGGTCTGGGAAAGAGTCTTCCCGGTAGGAGAGCGAGCAACGGGTGGCGAATGAGTGCCCATGGCATCGGGCATCGGGCGAGCTATCTGTGGGTTGGTGGTGGCTTTACTTGGGCTACCTGGGGCAGGCTTGGCTCAGGATCGGGTCGAGCATGTGACCGACCCGGGCGGAGATGCCAACGGGGTCAACGGCCAAGAGGTCGCTCCTTTCGAGGGGGCGAGCTCTCCGGAGTCTTTGGGTGGAGCGGATATCCGAAGCGTCTCGTTCGCCACGACCCACGAGCAAACGCAGATCGGGGACGGGATCGACTATAGGCCGACCGCTCTCACGATCCGGTGGACCACATCGCAACGCCCGTCGAGCTCTGGGCCGACACTGTTGTACCGAACGAGAGCTCAGCTTGACGGCTGCCCCTCGCAACTCGACGTAGCAATAGCGGGGCCCGCGTCTTCTCCGACCGATCCGGTGGGGCTCTCCTGGCGAGGGCTTTCGACTTCATGCCCGCAGGGGCGCAGCAACGTCACCGATCCCGCTTGGAGCGTCCAGATCCTGGATGATGGACTGCTCGCGACGATCCCGTTCGACAGTCTCAGCCTCGAGGAGCTGGCCACACTCGGGCCCGGCAATCTCGTTGCGGATCCTGCCGCCGCCGTTCGGCCGTTAGTAGGCGCGGCGAGCCCATCCGTCATTGACGCCGCCGCGCCCGGCATCGACTACGAGATCGGTGAAGACGTGCCTGAGGACATCCCGTGCGTGGCGACATGCCCGCCGGCGACTCCGACTGCGGACGATGCCGGACTTCGTCCCGGCGTGGAGTACGCCTTCAACGGACCGGGCTGGATCTCGATGACGGTACACACTGAAGGCGCGGATCTTGGGTTCGTGTACGAGTCCAAGCACGCGCACACACCCGTGCAGGTGATGGCCAACACGTACGACGCCGCGACCGAAGAGTTCCTCGGCGGCTTCACGCTCGGTCGGTACGGACCGTCTCCGTACGAACCGGTGTTCGAAACCCATGCCGAGGTCGCCGGTGCACCTGTCTTCTCCGACGGAACCCACTCGAACACCTCGTCTACCGGCTTCAGGTCGGAATCCGAGCATGAGCACCGGCGGCTTCCCCGGCACTTACAAGCTATTGATGTCGATGGCAGGTGCCCGGGTCGGCCGATGGACCTTCCTGCTCGAGGATGCCCCGGGCATCGAAGTGCTTGGTTTCGAGGCGGGTTCCGACGCTCATCTGTTCCTAGCGCGTGACTTCGACGCAGCCGCCGGAGCGTCGGCGAGCGCCGGCGTCGGAGGACGCGCCGTCGTGCTCGGCGACAAGCAGGTCCAGATCGACGACACGATGATCGCCAGGTTCGGGCCGGTCAATCAACTGTTCGGTCCTCAAGTCAATCGGCTTTCGGTGACAACGCCCGGCGGCGATAAGGACTGCGACCTCTACACAGGCGCCGGAGGCATCCAACCGATCTGCTACTTCGACGATTTCGTCGGCAACGTGGCCGGCCCCGGGGCTTATACATTCCACTCGAGCGGAGCAGGGGCCGGTGGCTTCAGCTCCGAGGATGTGATGCTGTCCGTGCTCGATGCCCGTCTCCCCGATTAGGACACACACGTAGGATCGGGCTCATGCAATCTGTGGCTGAGTTGGACGACTTGGTGCTTCCGGATTCGGATGGGAATGACGTGCGGCTTGGGGATCTGTGGCGGGATGGGCCCGTTGTTGTTGTTTGGTTGCGGCATTACGGGTGAATGTTCTGCCGGGCTTATGTCACGCAGTTGCGTGAGCACATCGAGGAGTTCGAGAGCCGGGGCGTGAAGGTCGTTGCGATCGGGATGGGGTGGCCGGAGATGGCGGCCGACTTCAAGAAGGAGTACAAGATTCCGTTCCCGTTGATCGTCGATCAAGAGCAGCTCAGCTACCGAACGTTCGGCCTCGAGAGCAACTGGATGAAGGCCTTGGGACCCGGAGTCTGGATACGCGGCATCCGTAATGCCCTGAGGGGTCACACGTCGAAGCCCACGAAACTCGACATGAGCCAACTCGGCGGCGTCGGGATCGTGGATAGCGGGGGCCGGCTCGTGTTCCAGCACCGGGCCGATGACGCATCGGACAACCCCCCGATCGAGACCCTGCTCGCCGCTCTACCTTGAAGTACCTCCTCCCGATGCTCCTCGCGATAGGACTGGTCGATCCTTATGGCCGGGCCGGGTCAGAAGAAGGTTCGCGTCGCGGAGTCGATCGGGCTCGTGTTGGTCGGCATCCTGGCGATCGTGATCCTGTTCTTCTGGGTGCTCGCCCGAACCCTCGACTAAACGATCAGGCGCCGACGTAGGCCGCGAGGTGCTCGCCGGTGAGGGTGGATCGAGCGGCGACGAGGTCTGCAGGTGTGCCCTCGAAGACGATCCGGCCGCCGTCGTGGCCGGCGCCGGGCCCGAGGTCGATGATCCAGTCCGCATGTGCCATGACCCCTTGGTGGTGCTCGATGACGATGACCGACTTGCCGGAGTCGACGAGTCGGTCGAGCAGGCCGAGCAGTTGCTCGACGTCGGCGAGGTGGAGGCCGGTGGTCGGCTCGTCCAGGATGTAGACCTCGCCCTTCTCCGCCATCTGGGTGGCCAGCTTGAGCCTCTGCCGCTCGCCGCCGGAGAGCGTGGTTAGCGGTTGCCCAAGGGAGAGGTAGCCGAGGCCGACGTCGGCGAGACGGTCGAGGATCTTGTGTGCCGCCGGCGTACGAGCTTCGCCCTCGTCGAAGAACCCCTCGGCTTCGGTCACCGGCATTGCAAGCACCTCGGCGATGTTCCGGCCGCCCAGCGTGTACTCCAGCACCGACGCTTGGAACCGCTTCCCTTCGCATTCCTCGCAGGTTGTTTCGACGGTAGCCATGACGCCCAACTCGGTGTAGATGACTCCGGCGCCGTTGCACGTTGGACATGCGCCCTCGGAGTTGGAGCTGAAAAGCCCCGGCTTCACGCCGTTGGCTTTGGCGAACGCCTTGCGGATCGGATCTAGCAAACCGGTGTAGGTCGCCGGGTTGCTCCGTCTTGAGCCTCGGATCGCGCCCTGGTCGATCACAACCACGCCGTCGCGGCCGGAGACCGAACCCTGGAGCAGCGAACTCTTGCCGGAGCCGGCGACGCCGGTGACCACGCAGAGCACCCCGAGCGGGATGTCGACGTCAACATCCTGCAGGTTGTGAGTGGTGGCGCCGCGGATCTCCAGAGAGTCGGAGGACGAACGCACCGATCCCTTGAGGGTCGACTTGTCATCGAGATGGCGGCCGGTGGTGGTTTTACTTCGCCGCAACCCCTTGACGGTGCCCTCGAAGGAAACAGTGCCTCCGTCCGAGCCCGCACCCGGGCCGAGATCAACCACATGGTCGGCGATCGCGATCGTGTCCGGCTCGTGCTCAACGACGAGCACTGTGTTGCCCTTGTCGCGCAGCTGCAGCAGCAGGTCGTTCATCTTTTCGACGTCGTGGGGATGCAGGCCGATCGTGGGCTCGTCGAAGACGTAGGTGACGTCCGTGAGCGACGAGCCGAGGTGGCGGATCATCTTCGTACGCTGCGCCTCGCCGCCCGACAGCGTGCCGGACGGGCGATCGAGCGATAGGTATCCCAGCCCGATCTCCGCGAACGAGTCGAGCAGGTGCTGCAACCCGGCGAGCAGCGGCGCAACCGATGACTCCTTGAGACTGCGGATCCAGTCGGCCAGGTCGCTGATCTGCATCGCGCAGACCTCGGCGATGTTCTTGCGCTTGATCTTGGACGATCGGGCCGCCTCGTTGAGCCGGGTGCCGTCACACTCGGGGCAGGTCGTGAACGTCACCGCCCGCTCCACGAAGGCGCGGATGTGCGGCTGCAGCGCGTCGATGTCCTTCGAGAGGAATGATTTCTGGATCTGCGGGATGAGCCCCACGTACGTCAGGTTGATCCCCTCGACCTTGATCTTGGTCGCCTCTTTGTGGAGGAGGTCGTGCAGTTCCTTCTTCGTGAACTTGCGGATCGGTTTGTCCGGATCGAAGAAGCCGCAGCCGCGGAAGATGCGGCCGTACCAACCCTCCATGCTGTAGCCGGGGATCGTGATCGCGCCCTCGTTCAGAGACTTGGTGTCGTCGTACAGCGCAGACAGGTCGATGTCGCTGACCGAGCCCATCCCCTCGCAGCGCGGACACATGCCGCCGTGGTAGATGGCGTCGCGCACGACGATCCGCTCCCCTTTGCCCTTATCGACTGTCATCGCCCCGCTCGCTTTCCGCGTCGGGATGTTGAAGGAGTAGGCAGGCGGCGGCCCGATCTGCGGCTTGCCGAGCCTGCTGAAGAGGATGCGCAGCATCGCATTGGCGTCGGTCGCGGTTCCGACGGTGGAGCGGGGGTTGGAGCCCATCCGCTCTTGGTCCACGATGATCGCCGTCGTGAGACCCTCCAGTACGTCGACCTCGGGCCGCGCCAGGCTTGGCATGAAACCCTGCAGGAAGGCGCTGTAGGTCTCGTTGATCAGCCGTTGCGACTCTGCGGCGATCGTGTCGAATACCAGCGAACTCTTGCCCGAGCCGGAGACACCGGTGAACACCGTCAACCGGCGCTTCGGGATCTCGATGCTGACGTCCTTGAGGTTGTTCTCGCGCGCGCCGTGTACGCGGATCAGATCGTGGCTGTCGGCCTCGTGCATCAACCGAAGATTAGCGGCTCCGCAAGCCGGCGGGCGCGCCGCGTGTGGCGCAGGTAGGTCTCCTCTACCTCCTGACGGGGCTGTTCGCGGAATCCCAGCGCGACGCCGAGAGCTTCGAGGTCTTCCGGCTTGACCGGCAATGCGTCAACCGGCCGGCCGACCATCAGGAACAGCCTGTTGCGCAAGCGCATGAGGAATGCATATGCGTCGGCGAGAACTCGAGCCGCATCGTCGTCAAGGAGCTCAATCCGGCGGAGAGCGTCGATCGCATCGAGGGTGGAGCGCACCTGAAGCTCCGGTCGCTCACGGCCGTGCCGTCGTTGAAGAAGCTGCACCGCGAATTCGATGTCGGCGAGTCCGCCGGGACCCATCTTCAGATGCCTGCGCGGATCGGTGCCGCGCGGGATGCGTTCCTTCTCCATACGGGCCTTTAGATGACGGGCCTCTGCGAGCGCCTCGGCACCAAACTCGTTGGGGAACGCGAGCTCGCGGGCTCGTTCGAGGAACCTGCCGCCCAGATCGTCGTCCCCTGCCGCGATCCGGACCTTGATCAGCGCCTGGAATTCCCACTGCTGGGCCCATCGGTCGTAGTACTCGATATACGACTCCAGCGATCTTGCCAGCGGTCCCGATTTCCCCTCAGGCCTGAGGGCCGCGTCGATACGGAACGCCTGACCTTCCGGCGTCACCTCGCCGATCGCGCGCACGACGTCCTCAGCCGCCTTCTCTGCGGTAGCCGGGTCGGTGTCGTGCAAGAACATCACGTCTATGTCCGAGGAGTAGTTGAGCTCCCGGCCCCCCAGCTTGCCCATGCCGACGACCGTGAGGGGGACCCCCAGGTCGTGCAGGGCACCGGCAAGGCACGCATCCGCGAGATCGGCAAGCGTGGTGCCGACGGAGGCCGCATCGATCTCGCCCACAATGTCGGCGGACGCGACCCGCAACATCTCGCGTCGCTTGAACCGCCGCAGACCATCCAGTTTGCTCCCGGCTTCTCGCCACGACAACGATGCCACCGCCTCACGCTGCAGGCGATCCCGTTCCTTCGGGGCGGTGGGAGTGAGATCTGCGATCGACTGGATCTCTTCGGGGACGTGAAGGAGCACGTCTCCGAGAAGCCTGCCGCTCCCCAGGATCTTGGCCATCGCCTCGATCGCCGGCGGGTTGTCCCTCAGCGCGCCCAGAACGTCCACGCGCCCTCCAAGTGCCTCGCCGACGCGCAAGAATGAGAAGAGACCTTCGTCGGGCATCGGGGAGTTCGCGAGGAAGCGCAGGAACGCGGGGGTCAGTACCCGGAAGAGCTTCGCCTGGCGCGTCGTTCCTCGGAGGAGGCCACCAAGAGTGCGGGCGGCGCGCTCCACATCCCGAAAGCCGAGGACGTGCAGACGCTCCTTGAGCGCGTCCTCGGACAACCGCTGCCCCGTCGACTCCGAGAGCGCTTCGACCATCGGACGATAGAAGAGCTTCTCGAAACGTCCTCGGACGTCCGCGAGGTATCGATTGTGCACATGATCGAACTCGTCGGCGGCGCTACGTTCGGGTGAATCTTGGAGTCCCAAGGACCGACCCAAACGCGATCGATCCTCCTCGTCGGCCGGCAGATGCCGAACGCGGCGCTCCTGCCAGAGTTGCAATCGATGCTCGACCGAGCGCAGCCACCGGTACGCCTCCTCGAGTCCCTGCGCGTCGTCCTCGGCGATGTAGCCGCTATCAGAGAGGACTTCGAGTGCGGCCAACGTGCTCCCGCTCCTTGCCGATGGGTCGGAACCACCGTGTACGAGTTGGAGCAACTGCACAGAGAACTCGATATCGCGTATCCCGCCGGGACCCAACTTGACGTCTTCCGCCTCGTTCGATCTTGCTCGGCGTGAACCTTGGGCCGCGTGCTGCTCGACGCGCTCCTTGATCCGTCTGATCTCGGCGATGCGTTCGGCGGTGACCTCTTCGGGGAACACGAGCGTGCGCGTCTCTTGCACGAGCGCTTCTCCAACTGGGTTGCCGCATACGTGGCGCGCTTTGATCAGCGCTTGGAACTCCCACGGCTTTGCCCACCTCTTGTAGTACTCGAGGTATCCGTCGAGAGTGCGGACCAGCGCGCCGTTGCGACCCTCCGGCCGCAGATTGGTATCGAGCTCGTAGGCGCGGCCCTCGGGGGAAAAGCCACCCAGGGATGCCAGCAGGTTGCCTGCCACCTTGGTGGAGCGCCCGACATCGCCGGCGGTCACGAACATCACGTCTATGTCGGACACGTAGTTGAGCTCGCGGCCCCCGAGCTTCCCCATGGCAACGACGGCCATCCCCGAGTCGCCCTCGGCGGCAAGCACCGTGTGCAGACACGCGTCGGCCAGATCGGCGAGGGCCGCGGTCACGATCTCCAGTGGAACCTCTCCGGCCAGGTCGAGGGCCGCGATCTGCATCAACCGCGCTCGCTTGACCCGGCGCAGCTCGGCCAGCCCACCTTGCTCGAACGCAGCTCCGATCAGCCCTCGGTAGCCCGCCCCGTCGGGCAGCGCGACCCCCTCATCGAGGAGCTCCCCGACCGCTGGGTCGCGCTCCAGGAATTCGGTGAGCGAGCGACTACAGAGCGTGAGCGACTCGATGCGAGCGCGTTTGCGCAGGTCAGCCTGCATGCCGGGGAGCCTAATCGGCGGCCGCCTCCTCACTCCTTTGTGTTCCGGCCACAACGATCTTCGCGACCTTTCCGGACGTTCGGGCCAGGGACCGGCCCCCAACTCGCCTAACCTGAACTCCTGAGCGGCCGCATCCGATAGCGGCCACGGAGCAGGTCCCGCTCCACGGGATCGCCCGGCCCCACGGCACACCTGGAGGTTCTGGTGAAGTTGTTCTTTGCATCGTTGTGCGCGTTCGCCCTGGCGCTCGCGCCCCTGGCCCCTGCGGGTGCTCATGCCATCCGCGAGACCGACCAGCAGCGCTCTCACATCGAGGAGCGGGCTCGCTCCCAGATCGGCGCCCCCTACAGCTACGGCGGCACAACGCCCTCGGGCTTCGACTGCTCGGGATTCACGATGTGGGTCTACAGCGGACACGGCGCCGACCTCCCCCACTCGTCCCAGGAACAGTTCGAGCT
Source organism: uncultured Actinomycetes bacterium (assembly GCA_963786155.1). Classification (GTDB taxonomy): domain Bacteria; phylum Actinomycetota; class CADDZG01; order CADDZG01; family WHSQ01; genus CAWAXW01. The sequence continues at coordinate 2,860,556 of CAWAXW010000006.1, forward strand.
CGGTGACCGCCCGGGTCACAAGAGGATCTGGAGCATGGACAAGCTCGAGGTGGGAGACCTCGTCTTCCACGACACCGGCAGCGGCCGAGTCGGCCACGCCGGCATCTACCTGGGTGAGGGGAAGTTCATCTCCTCGACGAGTTCGGAAGGCGTCCAGGTTCGTCCACTGCGCGACGGTTACTGGGGGCCGCGGTGGGTCGGAGGCGTGAGGCTTCCCGTCACGTCCGACGACGCCGGCAACGACAAGGGCAACGGCAAGGGTCGGCTGGCCTTCGCGACCCATTGGTCCTTCGCTTAAGGCCTCGCGCTTAGAGGATCGGCAGGTAGCGCTTCACCTCGTAGGGAGACACGTAGCTCTTGTACGAGTTCCACTCGGCCCGCTTGTTGCGCAGCAGATATTCGAAGACCTGCTCGCCGAGGGTTTCGGCCACGAGCTCGGACGACTCCATGTAGGTCAGCGACTCGTAGAGATCGTCGGGTAGCTGGTTTATCCCCTGGGCCCTTCGCTCGGTATCGGTCATCTCGTAGATGTTGTCCGTTGCTTCGGGGGGCAGCTCGTAACCTTCGTCGATCCCTTTGAGTCCTGCTGCCAGGATCACCGCGAAAGCGAGGTACGGGTTGCATGCGGGGTCCGGAGAGCGGAACTCGATCCGCGTCGACTGCTCCTTGCGGGGCTTGTACATCGGGACGCGGATCAGAGCCGACCGGTTGTGACGTCCCCAGCACACGAACGTCGGAGCCTCCTGGATCGGATAGCCGGGGCCGCTCGTAAGTCGCTTGTACGAGTTCACCCATTGGTTGGTGACGGCCGTGATCTCGCGCGCATGTGTCAACAATCCCGCGGTGAACGCCTTAGCCACCTTCGAGAGGTGGTACTCGTCCGAGGAGTCGTGGAATGCGTTCTGATCTCCCTCGAACAACGACATGTGGGTGTGCATGCCGGAGCCCGGCAACTCCGTAGAAGGCTTGGGCATGAAGGTCGCGTACATCCCTCGCTTGGCCGCCATCTCCTTCACTACCAATCGGTAGGTCATCACCGAATCGGCCATGGTCAGCGCGTCCGGCGTGGCGAAGGTCGATCTCGTGTTGTGAAGGAGCGACCTCGTGATGCGAGAACTCGACGGGGATGCCCATCTTCTCGAGCACGCTGATCGTCTCGCGCCGCAACTCCTGCGTGGCTTCGAGTGGTGTGAAGTCGAAGTAGCCGCCAGGGTCGATCGGCGTCGGGTCCTCGGAGCTCTTGAACAAGAAGAACTCCATCTCGGGATGAACGTAGAAGGTGAACCCTCGCTCCGATGCGCGTTCGAGGTTGCGGCGCAAGACGTAACGGGGATCTCCCCAGAACGGCCGGCCGTCGGGCGTGTAGACGTCGCAGAAGATACGCGCCACGCCGCCGTCGATGTCGTCGGTGCTCGGCATGATCTGGAACGTGCTCGCATCGGGCCGGGCGAGCATGTCGGACTCCTGGACTCGCGCGAATCCTTCGATCGCCGAGCCATCGAAGCCGATGCCCTCGTCGAACGCTTGCTCGAGCTCCTCCGAGGTGACGGCGAAGGACTTGAGGAAGCCCAGAACATCGGTGAACCAGAGCCAGACGAGACGGATCCCTCGCTCTTCGACTGTCCTCAGCACGTAGTCCTGCTGGCGCTCCATGGCGACCAAGGGTACGCCCGCCAGGTTTCCACGGCGTTACATCTCGGCTAGCTGCCGCACTACGCTTTGTCTTATGAGGATCGCGTTGGCCCAGCTCAATCTGCCCATAGGCGACATCGACGGCAACGTCGAGCGGATCGCGCAGGCCATCGACGAGGGGCGCCGCAGGGGGGCCGAGGTCGTCGCGCTTCCCGAGCTGGCGGTGACCGGCTACCCGCCCGAAGACCTCCTCCATAAGCGATCCTTCGTGCAGGCGAACAAGGACGCCATCGACGAGCTCGTCGGCCGGTCGCGCGGCGTGATCGCGATCGTGGGATTCGTGGACGGCGAGGTCGGGCACCTCTACAACGCGGCCGCCCTGATCCACGACGGCGAGCTGATTGGGACCTACCGCAAGCATCAACTGCCCAACTACGGCGTCTTCGACGAGCACCGCTACTTCAGCCCGGGCCGAGGACACATCCTGCTGGACACCGGTTTCGGCATCCTCGGTACGTGTATCTGCGAAGACGCTTGGTTCGAAGACGGGCCCGTTGTAAGTCAGGGCGACGCGGGGGCCCAGATCGTCGTCAACATCAACGCATCCCCATATCACAAGGGCAAGCACGGCGAGCGGTCACAGATGCTCTGCGAACGTGCGCGCGACGGGCGGACCTCTATCGTTTACGTGAACGCGATCGGAGGGCAGGACGAGCTCGTGTTCGACGGCGGTTCGATCGTTGTATCGCCGGACGGAGATGTCGTCGCCCGGTTGCCACAGTTCGAAGAGACGATCGAGGTCGTGGACGTGCCGCTGGGGGCCGCGGAGAGCTCCGATAAGCCGGGGGTCAAGTTGATCGAGGTCGGTCTTCGGCGTTCATCGCAACCCGCGCCGCCGCCACCTACCGCGCGCGATCTCGACGGTGCCGAAGAGATCTACTCGGCGCTCACTCTCGCGCTGCGCGATTACGTGGCGAAGAACGGGTTCGAGAAGGTCGTCGTGGGATTGTCGGGTGGCATCGACTCCGCGCTCACCGCCGCGATCGCGGCCGATGCGCTCGGCCCGGACAACGTCCTGGTGGTCGCGATGCCTTCCGAGTTCTCGTCTTCCCACTCGGTGGAGGACGCCAAGGCACTCGCATCCAATCTCGACCTCGAGCTCATCGAGGTGCCCATCGCTTCGACATGGCACCAATACCTCGAGATCCTGGAGGCTGCGTTCGGCAAGGTCGATCACGGGGTCGCCGAAGAGAACCTCCAGGCTCGCATCCGTGGGAACTTGCTCATGGCGATATCAAACCGCTACGGTCATCTCGTGGTCGCCACCGGCAACAAGTCGGAGATGGCATGCGGATATGCCACCCTCTATGGAGACATGGCCGGCGGCTTCGCGCTACTGAAGGACGTCTTCAAAACCGAGGTCTACGAGCTGTCCCGGTGGCGCAACACCCGAGGCGAGGCCATCCCCGAAAGCACATTGATCAAGCCTCCCAGCGCAGAGTTGCGCCCAGATCAACAGGACTCGGACTCTCTGCCCCCTTATGACGTGCTCGACCCGATACTGGAGGGATACATCGAGGAGGACCAAGGAGTTGCCGAGTTGGTGGAGCGGGGGCACGATGCGAAGACCGTCGCGCGCGTCATCCGCTTGGTCGACCGGGCCGAGTACAAGCGGCGCCAAGCGCCCCCGGGCCCGAAGGTGACGACCAAGGCATTCGGGCGCGACCGGCGCCTGCCCATCAGCAATGCCTGGCGAGAGCCATCGGTGGAGGGATAACGCGATGGCCTGGACGCTCTTGTTGCTCTCGGATCAGCACGAGGACGTGCGCGACCTGCTGGTCGAGTTCCCGCTCGCCCCGTACACGGTCCGTGTCGCCCCCCTCAAGGCGACGACCGTCGAGGAACTGGTCCCGATACATCCAGACGTGGTGCTCATCGATGCAACGGGCGATCCGGCGAGCGCCGAAGATGCCGCTCGCGCCCTGTCCGCGGCGTGGGAGATCGGCCTCCCTCCGGTCATCGTGATCCTCGAGGACTCGGGCGTTGCACGCTTCAGGCTCGATAGAGGTGTGGACGACTTCTTGCTGGTGACCTCCTCGTCGGCCGAGATATCGGCTCGCCTCGCGATGGCATACCGGCGCGCGGGGCATGGTGACGAGGCCGCGGTGTTAAAGGTCGGGGACCTCACGGTCAACCCCGAGAACTACCAGGTGTACGTGCGTGGCAGACCCCTCGATCTCACCTACAAGGAATTCGAGCTGCTCAAGTTCCTGGCGCAACGGCCGGGACGCGTCTGCGACCGTGACCTCTTGCTGCGAGAAGTTTGGGGCTACGACTACTTCGGCGGGACCCGCACGGTGGACGTCCACATCCGCCGCCTGCGCGCGAAGCTCGGCCCCGAGCACGAAGCTCTGATCGAGACGATCCGCAATGTCGGCTACAGGCTCGTCCCTCGACCACGGGATCGATAGATGTACGCCTTCACGCCCGGCGCGACGCTCCTAGGCCTCATCATCGGATTCGTCTTCTTCGAGTGGCCGTGGCGCGGCCTCGTCATCGCTTTCTTCCTGGTGATCGACATTGCGGAGATCATCATCTGGCTGAGATGGCGGAAGAAGAAATCGATCACAGGGGCCGAGTCGGTCGTCGGTGAGCGCGGCGTCGCCATAACCGACTGCAAACCGGACGGGCAGGTGAAAGTGCGCGGCCAGATCTGGAAGGCAACTTGCCCCGGCGGCGTCGCTGCGGGACTAGAGGTCATAGTCGACGAGATAGACAGCATCAAGCTCGTCGTCTCATCCATCGAGGAGGCCGAGGAATCCGCCCCTCCGCCTGACAAGAGACACCCGTTAGCCTGTGCGGTCGACGGGCCCCTAGCTCATCAGGTAGAGCACCGGACTTTTAATCCGGCGGGCAGGGTTCGAGTCCCTGGGGGCCCACTAGAGCGTGCCCACTCAGCAACTCGATGTGAGACACCAGCGGAGCGGGCCAGCGCGTGATCACTCGACTCGGTACGAGTATGCGAATGGGTCGGTGGCGATCGGTGTCACTCCGGAAAAGATCACGATGGTCCTGTCTCCGCGCAAGGGAACGGGCTTGCGCAGGTCGAGCCCCGCCTCGCTTGCCTTGAACTTCTTACGTTTGAGCACCGTGCGGGTCGCCTCGTCGCCCGTGATCGAGACAAGTTGGAACAGCGGCTTGTTCTTGGCCAGCGGACGCAGTCGCATGAAGCGCAGACTCGAGTCGCCCGCGAACGACCACGCGCGTTCCTTCTTCTCGAACTTGCTCGAGTGCCAGATCTTCTTGTTGCCATCGGTCAACGACACGTTGTCGACGACGTAACCCGGCTCCGTCGTGGACTGGTCGGTGTCGTATTCGAAGCGGATGAGGACCGGCCCCCCCGCATACGCGGCGAGGTCGAGCGAACAGGCTTGCCACCCTCCAGAGTCCCCAGTGATACCCCCCGACTCTGCGATCGCCCGATTGTTGCCGTTGGGGTCGGTCGCGCGGCCCCCACAATCAGGAGTGGGCACGTACTCGTAACTGGCTCCGTTGTCCTTGGAGACGCGGACGTACGCGTAGTCCCAGTCTTCTTCGATCTGATGCCAGTACTTGAACTGCAGCACCGGAGCGGTCGCGTTGGTGAGATTCGCGCGGCGCTCCATCCACGTAAGCATCTCGTCGCCCCGGTTGGACCAGGCGAAGTAGCCGCCGCCCGGCGCCGGTTGGCCGTCGCGCGCCGGTATCACCGCGACCGGGTCTTGAGCCGTCGCGTCGAACGAACCAGAGGCGGTGAGGTCGAAGTACTCGCCTCCGTACGGGAAGACGGTCGCGTCCTCGGAGGAGGATGTCTCCGTTCCAGCCGCAACGACCTGCACGTCGCGATTCGGGTACGCGAACCGATCCTGAGAGAGCCCCGCCGTGTCTGTGAAGTTGGCCACCAAGTAGTCACGGAAGACCTTCTGGAACCCGCCCGAGCGGTAGTACTTGTCGAGCATCGACGTCAAAGACGCCGAACGTGCTTGGAGGACCTTGGTGATGCCCGCCGGGCCCGTCCTGAGGGGTCGCGGTCAGGATCGTCGGCCAACCCGTACGGCTCGATGAACTCGGTGGCCGGATCGTCCTTCTCGCCGTAGTGCTGGAAGAGATAGTCGAAGAGCAGGAACGCCTGGCCGTAGTCCTCGAGACCTCCGCCCCAGTCGAGCAGGTGGTTGTCCGGTTGCTGTTCGTAGGCACCGATGTGACCCTCGACGACGTCGGAGAAGCCGTTGACGACGGCGGCAATGTCGGCCATGCCCTCGTTGACCCATGTTGCTTCGTTGAAGTCGTTCGAGAACTGGATCATGTGAAAGAACTCGTGGGCGATGACCCCGGCGTAGGTGTCGTCGCCGACGTTGAGGAAGAGCGAGTTCATGAAGAACATCTCCGCCTCGTTGCTGTAGGGAGACTCGTGTTCTCCCTCACCGTTGGGGTACTCGTGCTCCGAGGAGAAGTAGCCGGCAACGAAACCGCCCCCGGTGCCCGCGTCGATCGGGAAATTCAAGATGTGGACGTGCTCGTCGCAATCTGCGTCGCGCCAATCGGCCGGAAGCCCGGGAGCGAGGTACGCGGGCTTGTGCGAGACAGAGGGATGGTCTCCGAAGTAGGTGATATCGGTCTCGTAGATCTGTTCCCAGTCCCGTAGACCCTCTTCCGCTTCGGACCGCGTGACGAACCCGCCCTCCGGCGCATCTCCATCGCCGGGGAAGTAGAACTCCCTCTGAACCCACATGTATCCGTGTGACGATCTCGCCGCGAGGACTGCCGTGATCTGCTGGCTTCCGGACTGCTCCTGGTTCACCCAGAACTGACGCTCGGCCCCCACTTCGTACTCGGGCGGGGGCGCGCATCCCGGACGGCCGTACTCGCCGAGCTCGGATCGGGCGGGACGGCTTCCCAGTCTTGTCTGACGAGCAACGAACCGCTGAGCCCGGACGACTGCGCGGTGGTCGAGGTGGTCGAGGAGGTAATCGTCGTAGACAGGCGGCGGCGGGTTCTCCTCGGTCGCGCCACCCGACGCCATCGGAACCATCGCCGCGGCGATACAGGCGATGAGCACGGAAACCAGCCGCCTCATGCGGCAACCCCCTCAGAAGGTTCGATCGACAAGCGCAATGTGATCAGTTTACGGAGGCCGGGTGGCTACTCATCAGACCGACTAACCTCCCTGAATGACTCCCCCCAGGCTCGGAGCAGCGGCCGGCAACGCTTTGATCGCGCCCGTCGTCCGAGGATCAATGCCGCCGGCGGGAACGCGGTCGACACCTGTCTCGCGATCGGCATCCAGGCGTGGGTGGCCGAGCCATACATGTGCTCGATCGGGGGATCTGGATTCATCGCGGTACGTACGCCGGATGGGACCGTGGAGATCATCGACGGCAACAACACGATGCCCTCGGCAGTACCCACAGCGGCGGGTCAGGGCATGCAACGCGTCTACTTCTCCGACTACGCGAACGGCATGTACACGGGCATCGGTGCCGGGGCCGTAGCGGTGCCGGGCATCCTCGCGGCGATGCACGCGGCCTGGGAGCGGCACGGCCGGCTCGAGTGGGCTGCGTTGTTCGCGCCAGCCATCGAGCTTGCGGACAAGGGGATCGCCTTCCCGGCTACGTCCGCTTACTACTTGAGCGCAACGTTCGACGAGCTCTGGTCGCGCTTCGACGAAGCTCGAAAGCTGTACACGATCGACGGACGTCCACTTCGTGAGGGTGAGACCCTCGTTCAGCCCGACCTGCGCGGTGTCACTCCAGTTGGTCGCGGACCAGGGCCCGGGCGCGTTCTACGGAGGTGAGCTGGGGCAAGCGATCGCCGAGCGGATAGCTGCCGACGACGGCTTGCTCTCGATGGAGGATCTGACGCACTACACCGCCGAGATCCGCTCACCGATCCACAGCGATGCGTTCGGGTGGGCGGTCGATACGAATCCGCCTCCTTCTGTCGGAGGCGCGGTGCTGACGCACATGCTGGCGCTGCTGCAGGAAGCCGACATGAAGGATCCGGTCTTGCGCACGCTCGCGCTCGTTCAAGCCGAGGAGGCCGCGATCGGCTACCGCCTCGAGCACTACGAGGACCCGGGAGAGATCGCCAGCGGTTTGGAGGACGCCCTCGGCCGCCTTCGCGCAGAGGAGGGGGCCCGGCTTCCACGACACATCACTCGGCAGCGGACACCGACGGGTTCGTTTGCTCTTTGACACAATCCAATGGCTACAGCTCGGGTCTCGTTGTTCGGGGGATGCTGCTCAACAACACGCTCGGCGAGGAAGAGCTGAATCCGAGAGGAGCGCACGGATTGCCGCCGGGGTCTCGCTGTCACTCGAACATGTCCCCGACGATAGTGAGTGGCCCGGGCATGACGGTTGGTTTGGGCTCGCCCGGCGCGGATCGCATAGTCGGGGCTATCGCCCAGACGTTCATCTCACTCGCGGTCGACCGAATGAGCCTGGCCGACGCGATCAAGGCGCCCCGGGTCCATCTTTCCCATCGCGCGGATGGCGAGCTTCTCTGCTTCGAGCCGGGGATCCCAGGGGACGACCTCGGATATGCGTCGCGGCCCTACGACGACCTGCACATGTTCTTCGGGGGCGTGAACGGGGTAGCCATATCTGAAGAAGGGGAGCTCGAGGCAGTCCATGATCTCCGGCGATCGGGTTCATCAGTCGTCGTCTAGCCGAGGACTCTTCCCAGGAGTAGTTTCGATACGAATCCGAAGGGAGCCGAGATGACCGACGGCATGTCCGAGACCGAGGCCAAGGATCCAGACGCGGTCGGGCAGATCGACGAGCAGGAGAAAGAGCACCGCTCCGAGCTCCAGGAAGAGTTCACGTCCGAGAGCAAGAAGTGTCCCGAGTGCGACGAACCGCTCGACAACCTCCGCAAGACGTGCTCCAACTGTGGATACGAATTCAAAGAGGGCGACTACGACGACGAGGAAGCAGGCGCAGAGTTGACGGCCGGCTCCCTGGTGGACGACGAAGGCAACGAGATCACCGACGAAGACGCCTTGGACGACCAGGATGCATCGGATAAGGAGCCTGCAGAAGGGTGACGGGCGCCCTCGACTCGGTTCTGCGCGCCGCGCTGGCACGCTCGCCGCTGCTCGAGAAGGCGGCCTCCGAGACACTCGACTCGCTCGTCTCGGCCGGCTCGCTCAAGAAATATCAAAAGGGCACTTACCTATTCCATCAAGGCGATAAGGCCTCCGAGGTCTTCTTGCTATGGAGCGGCAGGGTCGAAGTCAGCTCACCCGCTCCTTCGGGCGGTCGCAAGCTCCATGGGTTCCTGGATCCTCCACAACTGTTCGGCGAGCTGTCGGTCGTCGGAGACATGACGCGCACCGCCAGCGTCCTTGCGGTCGAGGACTCGACGGCCTGGGCGGTCGCATCCAACGTGTGGCTCGATGTCGCGATCGCGGACGAGGCCGTTTCCCGATCGTTGCTCCGCGCCCTGGCACAACAGTTCCAGGAACACGAGGGACTTATCGACGACCTCTTGTTCTTAGACCTGCGGGGCCGCGTCGCGAAGAGGCTACTGGGGTTGGGGCGCCGCGAAGGAGACGATGCCGATCTCAGAACCGATGAGATCACGCAGAACGATCTCGCCAGCTTGTGCGGCGGCACTCGAGAGAACGTGACGAGGGTGCTGTCGTCGCTAACGAAACGGGGAACGATCGAGCGGGTGGGACATCACTATGTCCTTCACGACACCGAACACCTCAAGCGCTTAGCGAGCGCGTGAACGGCTATCCTCTGCACTCCGGCCCCATCGTCTAGCCAGGTTAGGACGCTGCCCTTTCAAGGCGGTAACACGGGTTCGAATCCCGTTGGGGCCACTCCCGGACTCCCAGGTGCCCGACCTTGTACTCTGCCTGCACGCCGAGTTGAGGAGGGCTAATGACTTCTACGCGAACGTTTCGTTTGGTGATCGCCGCCGTGCTGGTCATGGGGATGGCGGTGGCCGCCGTGGTCGCCGTGACCTCGAGGGGAGACGCCACGATGGCGTGCCAGGAGCAGAAGAAGGCCAAGGCGACGCTCAAGGACGCGTCTGGCGAGAACGTCGGCGTCGTGACGTTCTGGAACGACGGGACCTGCGAGACGCGAGTCGTTGTCGATATCGGCAGCTGCTGCCTCGGCGGCGAGAACCCCGTTACGACCGGGTTCCACGGCGTCCACATCCATACGACGGGCAAGTGTGAGCCGGATGCGGTCGATGCCGAGGGCAAGCCGTCGGCCTTCTTCACTGCGGGCTCCCACTGGAATCCCGACGCCGCGAGCCATGCGAGCCACAAGGGAGACCTTCCTCCGCTCCTCGTGACGGAGGCCGGTCTGGCTCACGGCGAGACCCTGACCGACCGATTCGGCCCCAACGCCTTGTTGGACGAGGACGGGAGCGCCGTGATCCTGCATCAGGCCGGCGACAACCTCGCCCACATCCCGGCGACGACGGCCGCGGGCGGAGAGCGCTATCACTCCCACGCCTACGACACCCAGGGAGCCGACAAGGACAGCCTCGCGACCGGCGACGGCGGGGCCCGCTTCGCCTGCGGCGTGGTGAAGAAGGTCAAGGGCTAAAAGGCCGCCAAAACCGCGGGCCGGCGCGGCCCGGCCATTAGGCTGGCGAACGTATGTTCGTAGACGCGCCCACCCAGCCCTGGCTCGAGGAACTGAACCCGGCCCAGCGCCGCGCCGTGACGCACGGCGACGGCCCCCTGCTGGTCGTTGCCGGCGCGGGGTCGGGCAAGACGAAGACCCTGGCCTGCCGGGTCGCCTACTTGATCGATCGCGGCATCAGACCGGAGCGCATCCTGCTGCTCACGTTCACGCGGCGGGCGGCGAGGGAGATGCTCGGACGAGCCGAACGGCTGACGGGACGAGGGGCGTCGGGAAAAGTGTGGGGTGGGACGTTCCATTCGGTCGCGAACCGTCTCTTGCGGATGTACGGGAACGCGTTCGGCTTGTCTCCGAACTTCACCGTGATGGACCAGAGCGACGGAGCCGACCTCATGGACCTGTTGCGATCCGAGCTGGGGTTCGCGGAGAAGGGGCGGCGCTTTCCGAAGAAGGACACGCTCACGTCCATCTACTCGCGCACGGTCAATTCGGCAACGCCACTAGGTGAAGTGATCCGCAAGCACTTCCCGTGGTGCGCGGTCACCGAGGACGACCTCCAAGACATCGCCGCGATCTTCGAGGCTTACACGGAACGCAAGCGGGCCCAGCAGATCCTCGACTACGACGACCTGCTCCTTTACTGGCGCGCGTTGGGAGCGGCTCCCGAGATGGCGGAAAGGATCGAAGCCTTGTTCGATCACGTCCTCGTCGACGAGTACCAGGACACCAACGGGATCCAGGCCGACATCCTCAGCTCGCTCCGGACCAAGAACCACAACGTCATGGTCGTCGGCGACGACGCCCAGGCGATCTACTCGTTCCGGGCCGCCTCGGTCGAGAACATCCTCGAGTTCCCGAAGCGCTTTCCCAACACAACCATCGTGAAGCTCGAGCAGAACTACCGCTCGACGACGGCCATCCTGGCCGCGACCAACCGGGTGATCGCGCACTCGGATCGCAGGTACACCAAGGAGCTGTGGTCGACCAAGACCTCGGAGGACCGGCCGAAGCTGATCACCTGTGTCGACGAGCCGCAGCAATCGGATGAGGTCTGCGCTCGCGTGCTCGCGCTCCGAGAACAGGGCCTTCGTCTGACCGATCAAGCCGTGCTCTTCCGAACCGGACATCACAGCGCCCAACTCGAGATCGAACTGGCCCTTCGCAACATCCCCTTCGTCAAGTTCGGGGGTCTCAAGTTCGTCGAGGCCGCACACGTCAAGGATGTGCTGGCGATGCTGCGCATCCTCGAGAACCCTTTCGACGAGCTCGCGTGGTTCCGCGTCCTGCAACTCATTGAAGGAGTCGGCGCGGCCACGGCGCGGCAGGGTGATGGGCGAGGTGGGGGTAAGACGCGACGGCGCTCCGGATGAGAGCCCGATGCAGCGATTCGTCTCAGAAACACCCGACGTGAGCCGGGTAGCGCGCCCCGGCATCGACGAGATGCGGGCGGCGTTCGGCGACTGCCTCTCCGAGGGGCTCGCCGCATCGCCTGCCGCGCAGATCGAACGACTCATCACCGTTTACGAACCGATCGTCAACCGCCTCTACGATTCGGCCCCCGCACGCCTCGCCGATGTCGCGCAGCTCGAGCAGATAGCCGCCAACTATCGGTCGCGCGCAGGGTTCATCGGCGATCTCACCCTCGAATCGCCCAGCGCAACCGGCGATCTCGCGGGGCCCCCACTGCTCGACGAGGACTACCTGATCCTGTCCACCGTGCACTCCGCGAAAGGTGGCGAGTGGGAAGCGGTGCACGTGATCCATGCAAGCGACGGGATGATGCCGTCGGACATGGCGATCGGAGACGAAGAGGGGATCGAAGAGGAACGGCGCCTCTTCTACGTTGCGCTCACGAGAGCCAAGCAGCACCTGTTCGTCTATCGGCCGCTGCGCTATTACCACCGGCGGATGGGGTTGGACGACTCCCACAACTACGGCCAGCTCACCCGCTTCCTGCCGCCCGACTGCCTAGAAGTCTTCGATCAGACGACGGTCGTGCCCGAGCGGTCCGAACCCGAGGCCGTGGACGTACCGGCGATCGGGGCCAGCGTCGACGCCTTCTTGAAGTCTCTCTGGAACTGAATAGAGTCACGGGATGGGATGTCTGATCGGCCTAGGGGGGCTCATCGCCCCGAGGGTCATCATGGTGCTGCTGTGGTTGTTCGGGGACTATCTGAGCCGGGCCTACGACTCCTGGATTTGGCCGCTGATCGGCTTCTTCTTACTCCCGACGACGACCTTGGCCTACGCCTACGCGGAAAATCGGACGCCCCGTGGCCCGATCGGCGCGGTGGGCGTGGTGATCATCGTCCTCGGGTTCTGTCTGGACGCCGGCATCTGGGGAGGGGGCCGCGGAGTCCTGAGGATGGGCGGCTCGAGCAAAACCTAGCGCCCCAGACCAGATTTGAACTGGCGGCCTTCTCCTTGACAGGGAGATGAGCACTCCTGGCTGCTCCACTGGGGCTTGTGCGCACCCGAGGCTATCAAACGCCCCGCTTCAGCCCGCCAAGTATCCTGTCGCTTTCCAGGCGAGGTAGCTCAGTTGGTAGAGCACGCGACTGAAAATCGCGGTGTCGGCAGTTCGATTCTGCCCCTCGCCACCGGGCATGCGAAAACGGACGCTCCCACCGGCGTCCGTCTTCAGTTCTTGGCGTTGGGCTGCTTGGGAAGGCAGTCGTGGGATGCCGAATCTCTTGTGCTTACTCTCCTGCGCCTTGCGTTGCGCCCTCGAGGAACTTCTTTACCTCATCTGCGCGGTAACGGCGGTGCCCGCCCAGCGTCCGGATCGAGGAAAGCTTGCCTGCCTTCGCCCAGCGGGTGACCGTCTTGGGGTCGACCCGGAACAGTGCGGCAACCTCGGCCGGGGTAAGAAGGGTGTCGTCTTTCTGACCCTTCATCTCCAGCCTCCTTTCTGTAGTCACCAATGATGCGACGGGGCTTCTGCCCGCCTTCTCCAGAATCATGACCGCGTGGCCCTCGCGGTGTAATGGCTAGATAGGACCATTTTGGCGGGCTTCGGACCATAGTCGGGATAGTCCCGGACGACTAGTCCCAAAAGGATGTAAAGACCGCCAAATCCGACACAGCGGGTGCGAGTGGGCGCTCCGGACATGGTTGGACTGGTTAGTTGACGACCTCTCGGGCGCGCACCGCGGTCCACCGTTCGCTCAGATCGCCGAAGAGGCGGCCGGCTCTCAGGGTGTCGCCCGAAGACAGGTACTCGAGGCAGTTCCAGACGTCGCTTGCGGAGCGGTCATCGACCAGCTCATCGTCGGGGAACATCTGCGCCACGGTGCCGTAGTCGAGCTCCAACAATCCCTCCGATCCGAACTGCTCGAGCCACTCCATCAGTTCCTTCAAGCTGCCCACGATCCCCTCGTCGATCCATGACGTGTCGAGGATCTCTATCGCTTGGGTGAGTCTGGCTCCGGCTCTCTGAAGCGTGGTCTCGTAGCGGACCCGGAGCCCTTCCGCGTCTTCGGTCAAGATCCGTTCGGAATCGTCGAACGCCGCGAACCAGCGCAGCGGCACGTGCCAATTCGCATGAAGTATGTGCGAGCGGATCTCGGGATGGTCCTGTCCGAGGGACGCAAGCTCCTCCGCGGCCTTACGGGCCTCGGCTTCGGGCACGAACGCGTCCGCCACCTCTTCGGGCACAGCGCCTCGAAAGGCCAAGAGCCCGACCAGCATGCGCAGCCGCGTTCTCCAGGGACAAAGGAGGACCTCGCCTTCGATGCGGCGCACGAACGCGCCCTCCTTAGCCGGGTACGCGGTTCCCTGGGGCAGGGCTGAGGAGACGAGCCAGCGCTGCGCCTCCGACTCCGGACGCTCCACGTCGCTCGCGCGATGGAAGCGTCCTCGCTCCGATTCAGAGAATGCGGCGAGAGGAAGATAGACACGCAGGTAACAGGTGTTGATCACGTCTGCATGCTACCCAGACCGGCCGGTAAGTAGCCGGTTCGTCTTCATGATCCGAGCCGCCCCAGGGCCAACCGAGCCAAGGGGGGCGATACCATCTGGAGACCGCAATGACGCGACGCAACCTGTAGGGGGAAATGGAATGAACTTGTTCGAGCACATCGACGGCGATGGCTACGAGCAGATCGTGTATTGCTCCGACGACCGGTCGGGGCTCCGGGCCATCATCGCCATCCACTCCACCGCGCTGGGGCCCGCTCTCGGGGGGACCCGGTTCTATCCGTACAAGACGGAGGACGAGGCCCTCACGGATGTCCTGAGATTGTCGAAAGGCATGACCTTCAAGGCCGCCGCGGCGGGGCTCGACCTGGGTGGGGGGAAGGCCGTGATCATCGGCGACCCGCGCCGGATAAAGAACGAGGAGTTGCTTCGCTCGTACGGTCGTTTCGTCGAGACACTCGGAGGCCGATACATAACGGCCGAGGACGTCGGCACCGCGCTCGAGGACATGGACATCGTCCGCAGAGAGTCGCGCTGGGTCTGCGGGTGCTCCCATACGTACGGCGGCTCCGGTGATCCTTCACCCGTTACGGCCTATGGGGTCCTTCAGGGGATCAAGGCCTGCACGCTCGAGGTCTTCGGCGACGCGTCGCTCAAGGGACGCACGGTCGCGCTGCAGGGCGTCGGCAAGGTCGGCTACGCACTGTGCGGCTACCTCGTGCAGGAGGGAGCCGAGGTGACGATCGGGGACATCGACCTCGACAACACTGCCCGAGCGGTCGGCGATCACGGCGTGGATTCCGTTCCCCTCGAGGAGATCCACAAGCAAGAGGTCGACATCTTCGCCCCGTGCGCTTTGGGTGGTGTGATCAACGACGACACGATCAGCGAGTTCCGTTGCAAAATCATCGCGGGGGCCGCCAACAACCAGCTCGCAACCGACGGACACGGCGACAAGCTACGCGACCTCGGGATCCTCTATGCCCCCGACTTCGTCATCAATGCGGGCGGTTTGATCAATGTCGAGGACGAGCTCCGTGGATATGACCGGGCGCGTGCGATGAAGAGGGTCGAAGGGATCTACAAGCAGCTTCAGCACATCTTCAATCTGTCCCGGCAGAACGCGAGCTCGACGGCTCAAGCCGCGATGGAGTACGCACAGGATCGCGTTCACAAGATCAGCCGCATCCGCTTGGTGCGGGTCACCGAGTACGGACCACTCTCGACACACTGATGGCCGCCGAGACACTGCGCATTGTCGGGGACGGCAAGGACCTCCCGGACGGACAGGTCCCCGAGGGGCTGGGCGACAAGGACCTCATAGAGCTCTTCCGCTCGCTCATCCTCCTGCGCACCTTCGACGAACGTGCCGTCGCCCTCCAAAGGCAGGGGCGGATCGGAACGTACGCGATCTACTGGGGTGAGGAGGCGACTCAGGCCGGCGCGCTCTATGCCTGCGAGGAGAACGATTGGGTTTTCCCCTCCTACCGGCAGAACGCGATCGGGATCCTGCGCGGCGTGCCCGCGTCGACGATCCTGGCGTGGTGGCGCGGCTACGGAGGCGAGCACGGTTTCTATAACCCACGCGAGCATCGTGTCGCTCCGATCTGCGTCCCGATCGCAACGCATCTTCCTCACGCGGTGGGGTTGGCTTGGGCCGCCAAGATCAGGGGCGACAGGGCCGCATCTCTCTCGTGGTTCGGCGACGGCGCAACTTCGGAGGGCGACTTCCACGAGGCGATGAACTTCGCTGCCGTGCTCGAGGTCGCGTCCGTGTTCTTCTGCATCAACAACCAGTGGGCGATCTCGACGCCGTATCACAAGCAAACGGCCACGCCCACGATCGTCGAGAAGGCGGCCGCTTACGGGATGCCGGGGGTCCGCGTCGACGGATTCGATCCGATCGCGTGTTGGAAAGCCACTCGCGATGCATTGGAGCGGGCGCGGGCGGGTGAGGGCCCCACTCTCATAGAAGCCTTTTGCTACCGGATCCAAGCCCATGGAACGGCCGACGACCCCAAGCTCTATCGCGACGAAGCGGAGACGGAGAAGTGGAGACCGCTGGAGCCCGTGGGCCGGTTCGCGGGTTTCTTGAAGCGACTGTCCGTTCTTGACGACGACCAGGAAGAAACGATCCGCGCCGAGGCACGCGAGTCGATGGCGACGGCCGTGAAAGAGCTGGAGGCGATATCCCAGCCCGACCAGAGCATCCTCTTCGAGCACGTTTACGCATCCGGGCAGCCGTGGACCTTCCGCGAGGGGCTCGAGGAGTTGCGTTCCGTGGAGCGACCGCCCGAAGTCACGCCGCTTGGACCTCCAACTTCGGCCGGCGCCGGCGAGGAGGGGAAGACCCAATGAGCGGGCGGACGATGGTGGAGGCGCTCAACCTCGCGCTGGATCAAGCGATGGAGATAGACGACCGCGTGGTCGTGCTCGGCGAGGACGTCGCCCAAACCGGGGGCGTGTTCCGTGTCACGGCAGGCCTCAAGGACAAGTACGGAGAGGACCGGGTCGTCGACACTCCCCTCGCCGAAGCCGGGATCGTCGGCGGTGCGATCGGGATGGCCGTGTACGGGTTGCTGCCGGTCGTCGAGATCCAGTTCGATGTTTTCGTCTACCCGGGCTTCGAGCAGATCGTGACCCATGCGGCTCGCTACGCATGGCGGACTAAGGGTCAGGTGCCCGCATCGATCGTCATCCGGATCCCGTTCGGGGGCGGCGTGCGCGCGCCGGAACTTCACTCCGACTCGCCCGAGGCTCTGTTCGCCCACGTACCCGGACTCAAGGTTGTCTGCCCGACTACGCCTCAGGACGCGCACGACATGATGCTGGCGGCGATCGCGCACCCAGACCCGGTCATATTCATGGAACCGAAACGCATCTATCGAGCCGGCCGTCAGGAGATCGACGAGAAGCCGCCTTTCCCGACCACCAAGGGCCTTGCCGATCAGACGGTGCTGTTACGACGTTGTTGTCGACCGCGCGCACGGCTCGAGAAGGTGACGGCCTGGCGATTATCAGCTACGGGCCGACCGTGCCGCTTTGTCTGCAGGCGGCCGACCGGCTCGCGTCCGAGCGCAACGTCGAGGCGAAAGTCGTGGACCTACGCTCGCTGTATCCGCTGGACGTGGACACGATCACTGCAGCCGCTTCGGAGTGCGGGCGGGCGCTCGTCGTTCACGAAGCACCCCGGACCGCGGGTTTGGGGGCCGAGGTCTCGAGCCTCATCCACGAACGGTGCATGCTCGACCTCGAAGCTCCCGTGGGCCGGGTCACCGGTTACGACGTGCCGTTCCCCCAGTTCGCCAACGAAGACGACTACCTGCCTTCGGTGGACCGGATCTTCCTCGGCGCCACGAAGGTCTTGGATTTCTAATGGCTGAGTTCCGGCTTCCCGATCTCGGGGAGGGCATGACCGAAGCCGAGATCGACCGCTGGCTGGTCAAGGAAGGTGACGTCATCGCGGAGGACGACATCCTCGTCGACCTCATCACCGATAAGGCAAGCGCCGAGATCCCTCTCCCTTTGCAGGAACGGTCACGAAGATCCACGTCGAGGCCGGCCAGGTCGTCCCCGTGGGCACCGTCCTCGTCACGATCGGCGATGCGGGCGCGCCCGCCGAGCCCGCCGAGGTCCTTACCGAGCCCCCACCGCAGACCACTGTGGCGGAGCCGGTGCCGCGTTGCAACGGCCCCCTCTTCGTTGAGAGTTAAAGCGATGCCCCCGGTTCGCAAGCTGGCGCGCGAGCTGGGTGTGGATCTCACGGAGATCGATGGAACGGGCCCTCAAGGCCGGGTCTTGCGAGAAGACGTCGAGATCCACGCGGCGCAAGGCCGTCATCCGGCCGGGGGCCCAACCGCCCCCAGCGCTCCGGCGGCGTTGCCCGGGAAGAGGGAGCCGCTTCGTGGGGTTCGGCGCACGATCGCGGAGCGGATGCTCCACGCGCACCTTGCGATCCCCCCTGTGACTCACGTCGAGGAATGCGACGTCACCGAGCTCGAGGCGACGCGCAGCCTCGCCAACGAGCGCTTCCCGGACCAGAAGCTGACCTTCTTGCCGTTCATCGTCAAGGCGGTCGTCGCGGGACTGAAGGCGTACCCGGCTCTGAACTCGTCCATCGACGAAGATGCCGGGGAGATCGTCTATCACGACGCTTTCAACATCGGCGTGGCCGTCGACACGCCGTCTGGACTCACCGTCCCGGTCGTCCACGATGCAGACAAGAAGAAGCTCAGGGTGATCGCACGCGAGATCGAGGACCTCGCAGAGAAGGCGCGTGCGGGTCGGTTAACGACAAGCGAGCTTCGCGGAGGGACGTTCACGGTCACGAGCCCAGGCCGGTTCGGAGGCCTGATGGCGACCCCGATCATCATGCATCCCCAAGCAGGGATCCTCGGCGTCCATCGCGCGACGGAACGACCGGTCGTGCGCGACGGTCAGGTAGTCATCCGCAAGATGATGAACCTGTCCGTGACCTTCGACCACCGCATCCTCGACGGCATGACCGCAGCAAAGTTCGTCCTCGACGTAGCGAACCTCCTAGAACATCCCGCAGTCCTCGCCCTGGAGGCCTAGCGCTAGGGGGTGCGGCTTCCTATTCGGTTTCTCAGGACGCCGATCTTTTCGATCTCGAGCTCGACGACGTCTCCGGGCTCGAGTTTCCGGTCGAGGTCCAGGCCGCAGCAGCCTCCGGGCGTCCCGCAGCCGTAGACGTCGCCGGGATAGATGTCCTCGGACTTCGACACGTGGGCGAGCATGTCGGCCCACGTCCAGTGGATGTCCGACGAGCGGGCCCGGCCCCATTCCTCGACCGTTGACCCGGCAGATCATCTCGAGGTCCGGCTCGCGCCGACCTCGTCGGCAGTCACGATGCAGGGCCCGAACGAGTTGGCGAAGTCCTTGCCCTTGGCGGGACCGAGCCACGCGCTCATCTCTCGCGCCTGGATGTCGCGCGCGGAGAAGTCGTTGAAGACCGTGAAGCCGAAGACGTGGTCCGGCGCTTCGATCGGCGTGACGTCGCGCCCTCGTCGGCCGACGATCATCGCCAGCTCGAGCTCGAAGTCCAGCCAGTCCGTGTAGCTGGGCCACGGGCACTCGTCGTCGGGCCCGAGCGATCGCCCGATGGTTCCCCTTGTAGTAGATGGGGGCCTCGTACCAGTACTCGGGCACCTCTCCACCGCGACGCTGCGCCCCGCTCTTCACGTGATCCTCGAACGCGAGGAAGTCGCGCAGCGACGCGATCCGATCGAGAGGGACAGAGCAACCTCACGTCGTCGTCTTCTATCGGAACCTCGAACGTCAGCGCTTCCCCGTGGCGGCTTCGGCGACCTCACGCGACCTCGTGCCCACACCTCGGGGCCCTCCTCGATCAGCGACAGTGTAGGACACGAGGAAACCGGACTCCTCCCAATCGAGCCGGGTCCCCGTATGCCTCGCTCCAGACGTCGAGCAGGTCGACGGGGAGGCTCTCGCCGACCGCTACGGCGAGGCGCGGCTGGAAGCCCCCGCGCTGCGATATGTATCGGTAGAGCCTCACGTACTAGTCGAGCAGCCCCATGCCGCGGGCCCACGAGGTCTCGTACTCGGTGATGACGACGGCCTCGGCCTCGGGCGACGGCTCGAGCGGATTCTCGCGTCTCGACCATCACCGCGACCTCGTCGGTGCGCGTCTTCGTCTTCGATGCTTCGATCGCCGCCGGTTGCGGACCGTGGTGCACACCTTGCGGGTGCAACGTCATGAACCCAACGTCGATGCCGGCCCGGCTGAAGTAATCGCCCGAGTGATAGAAGAGCACCTCGTCCGCGTCGATGTTGGCGTGATAGAAGGGCACCTTCAGGACGGCGGGATCCTCTTCGAGCGGCCGCGGCACGAACGAACAGATCACGAAACCCTCGTTCGCGAACGTGCAGTGCGCGGACGGGGGCATGTGATAGCTCGGCGAGTAGACCGGGCGGTGATCGAGGATGTTCAGCTTCACCGGGCACAGAGTCGCCCTGCCAGCCGACGACGTCGAGCGGGTGCCACGCGAACCACAGCGACGTGAACTCGCCGTCGCGCTTGACGCGCACCTCGAACTCGCCGGCCTCGTCGTGCGGGTCGGGCTCGGGCACCTCGAGCACGCCCGGATCGAACTGCGCGTGCTTGCCCATCAGCCCGCGGTCGGGGATGTGGAACTCGCCCGATACCTTCGATGATGAAGAAGAAGTTGTCCTCGCCATCGGGCACGACGCGATGCGTCGTTCCCTTCGGGATGATGACGTAGTCGCCGGGCTTGAACGTGAGGGGGCCGTAGTCGGTCTCGATCGTCCCCGTGCCGCGGTGCACGAAGTAGCAGACGTCGCCGTCGGCATCGCGCAGGAAGTACGGCATCGGCTCGGTCCGGCGGCTCACGTACAGCCGCACGTCCTCGTTGCCGGCGATCAGACGCCCAGCCCGGCGTTCGGCTCGGTCTGGTCCTCGGGCTTGATCTCGTTGAGGTTGAACGCGCGCGGCCGCAGCGGACCTTCGATCCGCGTCCACGCCGTCGGCGGATGCGTCCGGTAGAGGTGCGAGGCGCGGCCGGCGAACGCCTCGCGCCCGTGCTCCTCTTCGTACGTCCCCTCGGGGATGCCGACGTGAGCCTGCTTGGTGACCTTGCCCTTCGAGTGAACGACGTCCATTGCCCCCTAGAGGTTCCCCCGCGCGTCCTGCTCGCGCTCGATGGCCTCGAACAGCGCCTTGAAGTTGCCGGCCCCGAAGCCCTTCGCGCCGTGGCGCTCGATCACCTCGAAGAAGACGGTCGGCCGATCCTGCACCGGCTTCGTGAAGATCTGCAGCAGGTAGCCGTCCTCGTCCTTGTCGACGAGGATGCCGTTGCGCTGCGAGGTCCTCGATCTGGTCCGGCGATCTCGGGCACGCGCTCCTTCGCTTCGTCGTAGTACGTGCCCGGGACGCGGAGGAACTCGATGCCCGGCAGCGTGCATCGACGTCGACGGTCGTGACGATGTCTTCGGTCGTCATCGCGATGTGCTGCACGCCGGGCGTCTTGTAGTACTCGAGGTACTCCTCGATCTGCGACTTGCTTCTTGCCCTCGGCCGGCTCGTTGATCGGGAGCTTGATCTTGCCCTCGCCGTCCCACACGACCTTCGACATCAGCGCCGAGTACTCGGTCGAGATCTCGTCGTCGGAGAAGTGGCGCAGCTCGGTGAAGCCCATGATCCGCTCGTAGAACGCGACCCACTCGTTCATCTTGCCGAGCTCGACGTTGCCGACGACGTGATCGATCGCTTGGACGCCGAAGCCCTGCGTCCGTCGCCGGGCGCCATCGAGCGGCTCTGGAAGCCGGGGAAGAAGACAGCCCGAGTAGTCCTGCCGGCTGACCGAGCGAGTGGATCGTCTCGCCGTAGGTGGCGATCGCGGCCTTGACGATCTTGCCGTGCTCGTCCTCGAAGACCTCGGGCTCGGATACGGCCTCGGCACCTCGCTCGACTGCAACCCGGTACGCCTCTTCGGCGTCGGGCACCCGCAGTGCGACGTCGTGGACGCCGTCGCCGTGATTGCGTACGTGCTCGGCGATCTCGCTATCGGCGCCCAGGGCGCCGGTGAAGACGAAGCGTGACATCGCCCTGACGGATCGCCCACGAGACGCGGTCACGCGAGCCGGTCTCGAGGCCCCAGGTAGGCGATCGGCGTGAAGCCGTAGGAGCGGTAGTAGTGCGCCGCCTGCTTCGCGTTGCCTACGTAGAACTGGATGTAGTCGATCGCCAGGATCGGGAAGTCATCGTCTGTTGGTCCATCCGGCACACCTCCTTGTGTGTAGACCAGAAAGATCAGGCTCTCGAGGATAAGCGCTAGGTGCGGGCGAGGCGGAGTCTCACGCCGGCCCAGCCGGGCTTGGGGTCGGGGCGGTCGCGCCGGTGGTGTACTCCGCGTGATTCCGTGCGCAGGGCTGCGGAACGAGCCGATCAGGCGCGGCGACGATCGCGGCAGATCGCAGCTCGTTAACGGCCCGGATCCGTGTCAAGCGGGAGGGTCGAGAGGTCTTCGAGGGCATCACCGACGCGCGGCCAGCTTGGCGGGCATCGCGCTCGATGCCGAGGTTCGCCGTGCAGATGGCCCGGAGGCGAGCCCAGGACCGACATCGAGGTCGACGCCGGCAGGTCGTCAACTCGGGGGCCTCGGGGATCGACTTCACCCGCCGACCGCGTTGTCCGGCGATCGCCCGCGCCGCGCGGCGCCCGAAGACCAGCGCCTCGGCGAGTGAGTTGCCGGCCAGCCGGTTGGCTCCTGTGCACCCGGTGTTGGAGCACTCGCCGATGGCATAGAGGCGCGGGATCGATGCGCGACCGTCGAGGTCGGTCTGGACGCCTCCGACGAATAGTGCGCCGCAGGAGCGACGGGAAGCAGATCCGTGAGCCGGGTCGAGCCCGTGCGCACGACATCCGGCGATGACGGTCGGGAACTCCTGCTCCAATTCAGACGAAGCAAGATGGCGGCAGTCGAGCCACGCCTGTCGCGCTGCGAGATCGCCCGCGCAACGACGTCACGAGGTGCGAGCTCGCCGTCGGAGTGGTGTTCGAAGAGGAACCGGCGCCCCTCGGCGTCGACGACGTACGCGCCCGCGCCTCGCAGCGCCTCGGTCAGGAGCACACGTTGCTGACCCGAGCCGGCGGCGAGCGCGGTGGGGTGGAACTGGACGAACTCGAGGTCGGCAAGCCCGGCACCGGCCTCCCAGGCGAGGACGATGCCGTCGCCCGTCGCGCCCGGCAGGGTTGGTCGTCGACTCGAATATCGCGCCGACGCCTCCGGCCGCCAGCACCGTCGAACCGGCCTGCACCTCGACCAGCCCCTCTTCGGTGAGCACCCAACCGCCCGTGCATCTCCCGTCGACGACGGCAAGCTGAACGCAGGTTCCTTCGATCCTTCTGACCCGAGGGCGCGCGTGATCGCGCAACGTCTTCATGATCGCAGCCCCCGTCGCATCCCCCGCGTGCGCTGAGCGCGCCACGGTCTGTCCTCCCTCACGCGCGAGATGCAGCTCGCCGCTCTCGCTGCGGTCGAATTCGCAGCCCAGCTCGACGAGCTCGAGCACGCACATCGGCGCCTCGGAGCAGAAGACCTCCGACGGCCGAGAGATCGGCGTGCCCGGCAGCGACGCGCATCGTGTCCTGCAGGTGCAGGTCGGGGGAGTCGTCCGGTCCCAGCGCGGCCGCGACTCCGCCTTGGGCCCACCGCAGACGAGCCCCGGCCCTGTGCTCCCTTGTCGACTATCAGGATGTCGGTTCCCTCGGGCAGATGAAGGGCGGCGAATAGTCCCGCGGCCCCCGCGCCGATGATGATGACGTCGGTGCGTTCGCGGCGATGTCGGCCATGGGGGGCACTAGGTGCCGGTGAAGTCGGGGGGGCGTTTGCCCAGGAATGCCGCACGCCCTCGAGATGATCGTCGGTGTGTCCGGCCTCCGTCTGCGCCTTCACCTCCAGATCGAGCTGCTCGTCGAGGGAGACGCTCGTCGAAGCCTCCGCCAGTCGTCTTGGTGAGCGCGAAGGCCTTGGTTGGTCCGCGCGCGAGGTCCGTGGCGAACGCTCGCCATGCTTCCTCGAACTCGTCGGCCGGCACGACCTTGTCGAACAGGCCGAGCTGAAGTCCCTTGTCGGCGGTGACCGGCTCGCCGGTCGAGGCAAGCCACCATGCCCGCGCCGTGCCGACCATCTTCGAGAGGAACCAGATCCCACCGGAGTCGGGCACCAGTCCCACCTTGATGAATGCCAGGACGAGCTTGGCGTGCTCGGACGCGATGCGATAGTCGGAGGCGAGGGCGACGCTCGCGCCCGCTCCGGCGGCCACGCCGTTGACCGCGGCGACCACCGGCTTGGGGGCCGCACGGATGGCGCGGATCAGCGGGTTGTAACGGTCGGTCAGCGTGCTGCCCAGATCGGGGGCCCGGCCCGCCTCGTAGCCGGACTGCAACGCGCCCAGGTCTTCTCCCGAGGAGAAAGCCCGTCCGGCTCCGGTGATCACGATGCAGCGGACGCCCTCGTCGTCGGAGGCCTTGGTCACGGCCTCGAGCGTGGCGAACCCGAGCTCGTCGTTGAAAGCGTTGAGGACCTCGGGGCGAGCCAACGTGATCACGGCGACACCGTCTTCAACCACGTACTCGAGCGACATGCGGCCAGGGTACTAAGCCCCGGCGGACGATTACGCTATGCGGTGAGGGAGGCGCACCCGGAACGTGCTGCCCTCTCCCGTAACGCTTTCGATCTCGATCGAGCCGCCTTGGGCCTCGACGATGCTCTTCACGATGTAGAGACCCAGTCCAACCCCGCCGACCTTGCGGGTCGAGGACGAATCCAGTTGGGCGAACCGGTCGAAGATGGATGCGAGCTTCTCCTCCGGGATACCCGTGCCCTCGTCGGCCACTTCGATGATGGACTCGTGCTCCAGTTGCTGCGCCGAAATGGAGATCCGGGTCCCGGGCTCCGAATACTTGACCGCGTTGTCGACCAGGTTCGTCAGCACCTGTTGCAGGGCGACGGCGTCGCCCCACCCGATCGGCTCCTCGGGTTTCGTCGAGAGCTCGAACGTTCGCTCCGAACCATCCTTCGTCGCTTCGGTCTCGCGGATCGTGTCGGCGCATAGCTCGCGGAGTTCGACCCGCTCGCGCTTCATCTTCCGCGACCTGGACTCGAGGTTGGCGGTGGTCATGACATCTTCGACGAGCCGGAGGAGCCGGTGCCCCTGTCGATCGATGATCTCGAGGAACTCTCGTTGCTGCCCGGCATCGAGTTGGTCCACCTTGCGCGTGAGCAACTTGGCCGAGCTGATGATCGAGGTGAGCGGCGTTCGCAACTCGTGAGAGATCGTCGCGACGAAATCGCTCTTCATCCGGTCCAGCTCTTCCAGCCGGGTAACGGCAGCTCTCTCTTGCTCGAAACGACGAGCGTTGACGATGGCTATGGCGGCGTAGTCGGCAAAGAACTCGATCGCCTCGAGGTCATGGGCGTCGAAGTGCTTGGAGCCCTTCACCTCGTTCACGTTGAGCACTCCGACGAGCACTCCCTTGGCAAGCAGAGGAACGCACATCGATGAATGGATGAAGCGACGGGCGAGCTCGACGCCCGGGACCGCGCCCTCGTGGTCGTCTCCCTGGATCAACACCGGCCGGCGGGTCGACGCCACTCGGCCGGCGACCGATCCTCCCAAGATCTCGCTCTTGCCGAGAGCTTGCGCGCCGTGCGAGCCGTGTACGTAGACGACCTCGAGGTGATCGCCGCTCGAGTCGGCTTCCATGATCGACGCTTCGTCGCCTCCGATGTGCTCGAGAGCCGCCGAGATCACTTGTTGGAAGACCCGCTGCGGATCGAGTGAGGAGTTGACGACCCGGCCCAGCTCTGCGAGCTGGTGGAGCTCGTTCAGCCGCGTCCCGAGCTCTAGGACGCGCTCTCGCTCGATAGCGAGCGCAGCGATCAGGTCGGCTCGGGTCGGCTCCGGGGCGCGTTTGGAGAGCCGGGAGGCTGTTCCAGCACTTGCTTGCTGCGTAGCTGCTCCGGGGGGATTTCCACGGGATACCGAGAAGAGAAACATGCGCTACAGAACGCATCGGCAGGGAGCTCGGTCGCATTGAGCATCCCCTCGAGCGAAAGATAGGCCAGGGAATCGGCCCCGATGTGCCGCTGGATCGCCTCGACCTCCATCTGGGCTCCGATCAGCTCATTCTGGTCGGGCATATCGATCCCGTAGAAACAGGGCCATTTGATCGGTGGCGAGGAGATCCTCATGTGGACCTCCCGGGCGCCGGCGTCTCGCAGCATGGCAACGATCTGGCGGGTCGTGTTACCCCGCACGATCGAATCGTCGACGACAACCAAGCGTTTGCCGGCGATGACCTCCCGGAGCGGGTTGAGTTTCATGCGGATACCTTGCTGACGCATGGACTGGGTTGGCTGGATGAAGGTCCGGCCCACGTAGCGGTTCTTCACGAACCCCTCGCCATAGGTGACTGTCGAAGTCTCCGCGTAGCCCTGGGCGGCTGGGACTCCGCTGTCGGGAACCGGCATCACGAGCTCGGCGGCAACGGGCGCCTCTTCGGCCAGCCGCTGGCCCATCCTGTAGCGCGTTGCGTACACGTTCTGGCCGGCGAGGGTCGAGTCGGGCCGGGCGAAGTACACATGCTCGAAAACGCACATCGCCATCTTCGTCTCGGCGAAGCGATCGCTCGTGAGGCCGTTCTCATCGATCGTCACGAGCTCGCCGGGCTCGACGTCACGCACGAACTGAGCCCCCAAGAGATCCAGCGCGCACGACTCCGAGGCCAGGATCCACCCGCCCTCCGGGAGGCGGCCTATGCATAGGGGCCTGAAGCCCTGGGGATCGCGAGCGCCCAGCAGCTTCTGCTCGTCCATCATCGTGAACGAGAAGGCACCGTCCAAACGGGGAAGGACCTCGAGCACGGCCTCCCTGATGTCCCCCCTATCCCGAGCCCGGGCGATGTGGGCGGCCACCAACTCGGTATCGGAGGTCGATGACAACCGTGCACCCTCCGGCGTGGGGTCGCCGCCCGCTTGCTCGAGCGAATGCTTGAGGTCGAGGGTGTTGACCAGGTTCCCGTTATGCGCAAGCGCGATGTGGCTCGTCCCCGAGGACTTGTAGGCGGGCTGCGCGTTCTCCCACGTGGTCGAGCCGGTAGTCGAATAGCGGGTGTGCCCGATCGCGAGAGTCCCTTGAAGACTCTTCAGCACCCGCTCGTCGAATACCTGCGAGACGAGGCCGAGCTCCTTGTACACGACGAGACTCTGGCCGTTCGCGATCGCGATGCCCGCGGACTCCTGGCCTCGATGCTGGAGGGCGTACAGCGCGTAGTAAGTGAGCCGGGCAACGTCCTCGCCCGGCGCGTAAATCCCGACCACGCCACACTTGTCTCGGGCTTCTCCCATCATCAAATGGTACGTCCGAGGAGAACCGGCAAGGCACCTTCGTAGGTCTCTTTCGCCTCGGTCAGGTCGAGATCGAATATGCCGAAGTCGAGGCGTGCTCCCCCTGTGGTGCCCAGGCGGGCGACCGGCACCCCGGCGTCCTCGCATAACTTCGCGACTTCGTCCGTTGCAGCCGGAGCCACGCCGACTATCGCTCGCGAGGGAGATTCCGCGAACAGGAGTCGGTGTGGCTCGCCTTCCGGTAGCCGGATCGAGAATCCCCGTCCGCCGGCCAGCGCGCTCTCGGCCAGCGCGACCCCGAGCCCACCGGCGGAGAGATCGTGTGCGCAGCGCAGCAACCCGCTTTCGGCGGCTGTCACCAGCACTTCGATCAGGCTGCGCTCCGCGGCCATGTCGAGTTGCGGTGGGCGGCCTCCCACGGTTCCGTGGATGACGAGCGCGAACTCGCTACCGCCGAAGTCGTCCGGTCCCGTCGCACCCAGTAAGAGGATGTCGTCTCCGTCGTTCGTGAAACCGATGCCGATGGCTTTAGATGCGACATCGATGACTCCGAGCATCCCGATCACCGGGGTGGGCTGGATGGGCTTGCCGTCGGTCTCGTTATAGAAGGAGACGTTGCCGCCCGTGACGGGAGTGTCCAACTCTCGGCACGCGTCGCCGATGCCCCGCACGACCTCGGCGAACTGCCACATCACGTCTGGCTTCTCCGGATTGCCGAAGTTGAGGCAGTTCGTTATCGGCGAACGGGGCGCGCTCCCGCGCACGCGACGTTGCGTGCGGATTCCGCCACCGTCAAGCGCGCGCCCTCGTAGGGATCGAGGTAACAGAAGCGGCCCGGGCCGTCGACCGACAGAGCGACGGCCACGTCGTGATCGGGCAGCCGGATGACCGCCGCGTCGCCTCCGGGACCGACGATCGTGCCGAGGAAGATCATGTGGTCGTACTGCTCCCAGACCCAACGCTTGCGACGCGATCGTGGGTGAGCCGAGCAGCGCGATGCAACGCGTCCCTCGAGGTCGCCTGGGGCCGCGTCGCCGGGGTCGGACGACTGCAGCTCGTCGATCCACTCCGGTCGCTCGAACGGTCGCTCGTACATTGGAGCCTCGTCCGCCAGTGCGGGAGCGGGGACCTCGGCCACGACCTCGCCACCCGCGCGGGCCACCACCCGTGTGTCCTCGGTGATGGTCGCCCACGACCCGGGCCTCGAGCTCCCAGCGGCGGCACACGTCCAGGACCTCGTCGACGAGTCCGGCTCGACGACCGCCATCATCCGCTCCTGCGATTCCGAGATCATTACCTCGAACGGCTCCATCCCCGGCTCACGTCGGTGCACCGCGTCGATGTCGAGATTCATCCCGGTCCCAGACTTCGCGCACATCTCGGACGTCGGGCATGAGATGCCTCCGGCCCCGAGATCCTGGAGCCCGACCAGCAGATCGCGGCGTACCAACTCGAGGCACGCCTCGATCAGCAGCTTCTCGGTGAACGGGTCGCCTACCTGGACGGACGGCCGCTTGCTCATGGAGTCGTCGTCGAACTCGGCCGAGGCCAAGACGCTGGCCCCACCGATGCCATCGCGGCCCGTCGACGAGCCGATGAGAACGACCGCATCTCCGGGTCCGTCCGCACGGCCCCGCATGAGGCGATGCTCGACGATCCCCAGACAGGCGACATTGACGAGTGGATTGTCCGCGTAGCATCTCGTCGAACACGATCTCGCCACCGACCGTCGGAACGCCGATCGAGTTGCCGTAATAAGAGATCCCGTGCACGACACCGTCGACGAGGTAAGCGGTGCGTTCGTTCGTCAGAGGGCCGAACCGCAATGGGTCGAGGAGGGCGATGGGCCGCGCCCCCATCGACAGCACATCCCGCACGATCCCACCGACGCCGGTCGCGGCTCCGTTGAAAGGTTCAACGAACGACGGGTGGTTGTGAGACTCGATCTTCCAAGCGACCGCCACGCCGGGGGCGACTTCGATGATCCCGGCCCCCTCGCCCGGGCCGACCAAGATGCGCTCTCCTTCGGTCGGCAGCTCGCGCAGGTGCACGCGGCTCGACTTGTACGAGCAGTGCTCGCTCCACATCACCGAGAACATCGCCAACTCCGTGTAGGAGGGAGCACGCCCGAGCCGCTCGACGATCGCGTCGTACTCGTCGTCGGTGAGCCCGAGATCGCGGTGCAGAGTCTCTTTCAGGTTCATGCGGGCACGGCGCGCGACGCGACGTGCTCGAGCATCGATCGGAAGATGACCGCGCCGTCCTCGGAGCCGAGCAGCGATTCGCATGCGCGCTCCGGGTGTGGCATCAGACCGAAGACGTTGCCGGACTCGTTGCGGATCCCGGCGATGTCATCGAGCGCCCCATTCGGGTTGTCCACGTAACGCAGGACCACTTGCCCGTTCGTCTGCATCCGTTGAAGTGTCGGCTCATCGCAGTACCAGTTCCCCTCGAAGTGGTTGATCGGGATACGCAGAGTCTGGGCCGGCGCGGCGAGTGACGTGAAGGGACTGTGTGGTGTCCTCCACGCGGAGGTCCACCCATCGGCAAAGGAACTTCAGATCCCTGTTCTTCCTGAGAGCGCCGGGCAACATCCCCGCCTCGCACAGGATCTGGAATCCGTTGCAGATCCCGATGACGAGACCGCCTTCATCCGCGTGCCGCCTGACCGCTTCCATCACGGGGCTGAATCGGGCCAGAGCCCCGGTCCGGAGGTAGTCGCCGTGGGCGAAACCCCCGGGAAGCACCACAATGTCGGTCTCGGGCAGCGAAGTCTCCGCGTGCCACACCAACGAAGGATCCGCTCCGAAACCACGGAACGCTCGAACGCAGTCCTGCTCGCAATTCGAGCCGGGGAACACAACGACGGCAACCGACGCGCTCAACTGATACTCACCTCGTACGACTCGATCACGGGGTTGGCGAGCAGGCTCTGGCACATCTGTTCAACGCGCGTGCGAGCCTCGTCCTCGTTGCTCGCATCAACGACCAACTCGATCTTCTTTCCGACCCTTACGTCACTTACGCCCTCGTATCCGAGGACCGGCAGAGCCTTGCGAATGGTCAGGCCTTGGGGGTCGGCTATTCCCTCCTTCAGCATCACATCGACCGAAGCCGTGAAGTTCATCGAGCGATCACCGACGCCAGCAAGCCCAGCAGGCCGACAACTGCGACGCTCCCGATCACGGCAACCGACGTTGCAGCGAATGACTTCAACACATTGAGTCCGGTCACGACCTGGATGCCGCGCACGAACAGGAACAGGCTGTAGAGAGCCGCACTGACGGTGAGGGAGATCGAGATCGCGGCCCATATCGTCGAGACCGAGTCGCTGAGCCGTTCCGTTGTGAACGTGGCGGGTCCGACGACGAGGAGATCGAGCGGCAACAGGAACACGGCGACGAGTTGCGGTAATGCTGCGAACCCCCAAACCATGCGAAGGCGGGAGCCGTTGCCGGTCCCCCCAAGGCCCCGGACGGCGGGCGGGCCGGCCGCACCCCACGCGGCTTGAGCGAGCAATCCGATCAGCGCGCCTGCCACCGAGCGCGACGAGCAGGAGGTTCCAGCGATAGTCGGCGGCGGCGACCTCGCGGCCCCCGATGAGTCCGCCGACCTTGAGCCACATCGTCATCGCGCCAACTCCCCCGAATGCTGCGATCACATACGGGGCCATCCCTTCGGGGGGGGTGTGACCGACCCTCTCCCGGCGCTCCGACAATCGCAGCGCGGCCTGGAAACCGGCGCGAGGGCTCGAGAATCGATCGCGCGCAACGTAGCGCCCAAGTGACCCGGTGCAGGGCGCGAAAGAGTTGACGCGTCGTTCGTCACCCAGAGACCTCTTCCAACCACTCCGAGAACGAGCGGCCCGTGATCTTCTCGTAAGCCTCGACATAACGTGAGCGAGTGGCGGCGACAACCTCGTCGGGAAGCTGGGGCGGCGGCGGATTGTGGTCCCAGCCCGCCTCGTCGAGCCAGTCACGGACGTACTGCTTGTCGAACGAAGGCTGCGCGCCGCCCGGCTTGTAGAGGTCGACCGGCCAGAAGCGACTCGAGTCCGGGGTCAGGACCTCGTCGATCAGGATGACTTCACCGGTGGCGATCCCGAACTCGAACTTGGTGTCCGCGATGATGATTCCCCGTTCGCAGCGCGGAGTCCGCGGCCGACTTGTAGATCTCCAGGGCATAAGAGCGGGCCCGCTCGTAGACCTCGGCTCCCGCCACTTCGGCCGCACGTTCCTCGGTGATGTTCTCGTCGTGCCCGGTGACGGCTTTCGTAGCCGGGGTCAGGATCGGCTCGGGAAGCCGGTCCGACTCGGTAAGGCCCTCGGGAAGCTTGTGTCCGCACACCTCGCCCGTGCTCTTGTACTCCTTCCAACCGGAGCCCGACAGATAGCCGCGCACCACGAACTCGATGGCGATCGGCTCCGCCCGCCGGCACAGCGTCGCCCGTCCGGCCAGATCTTCCTCGTCGACGTCCGGCATATCGCTTGCCTTCACGGAGATGAAGTGATTCGGACAGATGGACGAAGTCACTTCGAACCAGTGGTGCGAGAGCGCGGTGAGGACCTTGCCCTTGTCGGGGATCGGCTGGGTGAGAACCACGTCGTACGCGCTGATCCGATCCGAAGCCACCAGAAGGAAGTGGTCGTCTCCGACTTCATAGAGCTCACGGACTTTCCCCGATCCGACGTGACATGATCGGACCACTAGAGGTTCTCCAATCTCTCGAAGATGGCTTCGACATTCCCAAGGTAACGCGACGGGTCGAAACACTGTTCGATTTCGTCGGGATCGAGATGACGCGTCACATCCGGATCCGACTTGAGCAGCTTCTGCCAGCGGTCTGTCCTCGTCCCACGCGGTCATGGCATTGCGCTGGACGAGGGCGTACGCCTCCTCGCGCTGGAGTCCCTTCGCCAGCAGGGTGGTCAGGACCGTCTGCGAGTGCACCAGGCCGCAGCGATGCATCGAGGTTGCGCTGCATCCTGTCGGGGAACACCACGAGCTCGTCGACCACCCAGCGCATCTTGTCGAGCATGTAGTCGAGCAGGGTGCAGGCATCGGCCAAGGGTTATGCGCTCGACCGAGCGAGTGCGAGATGTCACGCTCGTGCCACAGGGCCACGTTCTCGAAACCGGTCTGAGCGAAGGCACGCAGCAGCCGGGCGAGCCCGCAGATCCGCTCGCACACGATCGGGTTGCGCTTGTGGGGCATCGCGGAGCGAGCCCTTCTGGCCCGGGGCGAACGGCTCTTGCGCCTCGCGCACCTCGGTCCGCTGCAGGTGGCGGATCTCCTGCGCGAACCGCTCGAGCGTGGCGCCGGTCATTGCGATAGCCGAAAGCAACTCGGCGTGGCGATCACGGGCTACTACCTGCGTGGCGGCGTCCTCGATACCGAGCCCCAGCCGGTCGCACACGTATGCCTCGACCTCGGGCGAAAGCTGTGAGTAGGTGCCGACGGCACCCGACAGCTTCCCGACGGCGACCTGGTCACGGGCCCGTCGCAGCCGATCGCGATCGCGCGCCAGCTCGAAGGCCCAGCCCGGCGAGCTTCAGGCCGAATGTCGTCGGCTCGGCGTGGACCCCGTGGGTCCGGCCGGCCATGATCGTGTCCTTGTGCTCGAGGGCCTTCTGCCGAACCGTCTCGGTCAGCCGCCCGATCCCCTCGACGAGCAGGTCGCCGGCATCCCTCAGGGCCACTGCGGTTGCGGTGTCGATGACGTCCGATGAGGTCAGACCGAAGTGGATGTGGCGCCCCGGCCTCGCCGACGTTCTCGCGAACGTTCTCGACGAAGGCCACCACGTCGTGGTGACGCAACTCCTCGATCTCGGCGATGCGCGCGACATCGAAAGCGGCCTTCTCCTTGATCTCGGTGAGATCGTCGACCGGGACTTCGCCCAGCCGCACCCGCGCCTCGACGGCGAGAATCTCGATCTCGAGCCAGCGTGCGAACTTCGCACGCTCGGAGAAGATCGCAGCCATCTCCTCACGGCTGTATCTCGGGATCACCCGCTCATTGTAGAGGGAGGCAAGCGGGCTACCCTCGAACCGTGGAGTCGCGAACTTTCGACCGTGCTGCCGAGTACTACGACCGCGACCCGTTCCTGGACGCCCGAGGCGCTCGCGGCTCAGACGCAGACGCTGGGCGAGGAGCTCGCGGGACGCGGGAGGGCGCTCGAGATCGGAGTCGGGACGGGTCGTATCGCACTGCCCCTGCACGAAGCCGGTATCGACCTGGTCGGTCTCGATCTGTCGCGGCCGATGATGGCGAGGCTTGTGTCCAAGGCGGGAGGTCACCCGCCCCCACTCGTCGAGGGGGATGCCACGACTCTGCCCTTCGCCGATGGGGCATTCGGCGGCGCGATCTCGTGCCATGTCCTGCATCTGATCCCCGAATGGCGGGACGTCCTCGGCGAGCTAGCTCGCGTCCTGGTGCCGGGTGGCGTCTTTCTGAGCGATCTGGGGGGATGGACGCACGGGCCCTACGACGAGGTGCAGCGCCATTTCACAAAGGCCGCCGGCATCGTGACCGCGAAACAATTCGTCGGAGTGCGCCACGTGGAGGAGCTGGACGAAGCGATGCTCGCCCTCGGCGCACAAGCTCGTCCCCTTCAGGCGCTCACCGACCGGAGGCCCTCGACGTTCGAAGAGCTCATCGCCCAGTTGGAGGACGGCCTCTGGTCGTTCACCTGGTCCGCAACGCCCGAGACACGCGCGAAAGCCGCCGCCGAAACGAGGGCCTGGACCGAGTCCCGCTACGGTCCTCTAGACACAGAGGTCTTCCACGAGCTCCAAGTGAGCTGGCGCGCGTACGACTTCCCCTAGAGCTTGGCTCCGCCTGCAAGGTCTTCTTTCAACTCGTGGAGCTTCTTGCGGAGGTCTTCGTTGCCGGTCGACATCATCTCGACGGCCAGCACGGCCGCGTTCTTGGCTCCGCCGATCGCGACCGTGGCTACCGGGACGCCAGGGGGCATCTGGACGCAGGAGTAGAGCGCGTCGGCACCGCCCAGGGCTTCTTGGAACAACGGGACGCCGATGACGGGGAGGATCGTCTGTGCCGCGACCACGCCGGGGAGATGCGCAGCGAGGCCCGCTCCGGCGATTATCACCTTGAGGCCGCGTTCCTCCGCCGTGCGCGCGTACTCGGTCACCTTGTCGGGGCTGCGGTGAGCGGACATGACGTTGATCTCCCAACCGACGCCGAATCGATCGAGCACGCCGGTCGCTTTCTCCATGGTCGACATATCGGAATCGCTGCCCATGACGATGCCTACTTCGGTCATGCATTCACCTCCGCGCCTTCGGCCCGCGCTGCGATGTCGGTGCGCAGGTATTTTCCTTCGAACGAAATCATCTCCGCTGCCGCGTAAGCCTTGGCACGCGCCTCGGAGAAATCGTTTCCTAACGCACTGACGGCAAGGACGCGACCTCCGGCCGTGACCAGGTCGCCATCTCGCACGGCGGTGCCGGAGTGGAACACCTCGACTCCGTCCAGTGCGGCAGCAGCGTCGACCCCTTCGATGACTTGGCCGACGGGATAGGAGCCCGGATAACCACCAGACGCGAGCACAACGCTCACGCAAGCTTCTGACGTCCAGTCGAGTGTCATCCCTGCAAGCTCGCCGCGCGCGGCCGCGAGGCATAGCTCGCCCAGATCGGAACTGAGCCGGGGCAGCAGGGCTTGGGTCTCCGGGTCTCCGAAGCGAGCGTTGAACTCGATAACGCGCGGCCCCCGTGACGTGAGGGCGAGGCCCGCATACAGCGCACCGACGAAGGGAGTGTTCCGTCCGGCCAGTGCGTCGACGGCCGGTTGCATCACCTCGGCGGCTATCAGCTCGACCACACTCGACGGACAGGTTGGGACGGGGCTGTACGAACCCATCCCGCCTGTATTGGGCCCCTCGTCGCGATCGCCGGCGCGTTTGTAGTCCTGGGCCGGCTGGCACACCAAGACCTCGCGCCCATCGACGAATGCGATGACGGATGCTTCCGGACCATCGAGGAACTCCTCGACGACAACGCGCCGCCCGGCTTCGCCGAACTTGCCTTCGACCAAACGCTCGCGCAGAGCAACCTCGGCCTCCGCGCGGTCGCCGGTCACGACTACGCCCTTGCCCGCGGCCAGGCCGTCGGCCTTGATCACGTAGGGCGGTCCGAGCTCATCCATGTAGGCGAGCGCAGCATCGACGTCGGTGAACGTGCGACCCGAAGCGGTCGGCACACCGGCCTGTTGCATCAGCTCCTTCGCGAATGATTTCGATCCTTCGAGACGAGCAGCCGCCGCGTCCGGTCCGAAGACCGGCGTGCCGGAGTTCCTGAGCGCGTCGCCGATGCCGCCGACGAGGGGAGCCTCAGGTCCGACCACGACGAGATCAGCCCTCACTGAACGAACTGCGTCCACAACCTGTGCCGGGTCTTCGATATCGACTTCGATGCTTCCGGCAAATGCGGCCGTCCCGGGATTCCCGGGAGCGACGAGCACCTCGGAGACGCTCGATGACCGCGCGAACCCCCATGCGAGCGCGCTCTCGCGGCCGCCCGCTCCGAGAACGACTGCCCTCACGGCGCCTCTCTCATCATCACGATCTGGTCACGGCTTGGCCCCACCGACGCCCAGGAGACCGGGGTCGCGACCAAGCTCTCGATCCCCTCGAGGAAGGCACGAGCCTCTTTGGGGAGGTCCTCCGGCTTGCGGGCCGCGCCGATGTCATCCGACCACCCCTTGAAGGACTCGTAGATCGGCCGGCACTTGTTGAAGATCGTCTGGTGCGGGGGGAACCCTTCGTAGCGTTCTCCCTCGTATTCGTACCCCACGCACACCTTGATCTCATCGAAGGCCGACAAGACATCCAGCTTCGTGATCACGATCTCCGTCAAGCTGTTGAGCCGGGCCGCGTAACGCGCCGCGACCGCGTCGAACCATCCACACCGCCGCTTGCGGCCCGTCGTCGTGCCGTACTCGGCGCCCACCTCGACGAGGATCTCCGCGTCGGTCGGGTCCGCCTCGGATGGGAACGGTCCCGAGCCCACCCTCGTGCAGTACGCCTTCGCGATCCCGATGACGCGGCCTGATGTCGCGCGGACCGACACCTGCACCGACGCACGCTCCGCCGGCTATCGGGTTCGAGGACGTAACGAACGGATACGTACCGTGGTCGAGGTCGAGCATCGTGGCCTGAGCTCCTTCGAACAACACGGTCTTGTCCGCGTCGAGAGCTCTCTGCACCATAGAGACGGTGTCCGTGATGTGAGGCTCGAGCCGCCGTCCGTAACCGAGGTACTCGTCCTCGATCTCATCCTGTTCGATCGGCAAGCGTCCGTAGACGCGCGTCAGCAACAGGTTCTTCTC
The DNA here is from genome assembly GCA_963786155.1 of uncultured Actinomycetes bacterium. GTDB lineage: Bacteria > Actinomycetota > CADDZG01 > CADDZG01 > WHSQ01 > CAWAXW01. Next base: position 2,897,014 of record CAWAXW010000006.1, read on the forward strand.
TTTGAGTGCGACCTCAAGCTTCGTCGCGAAGATCTTCGGATCGAGCAGGTCCTGCACGCGCAGACCGATGCGCGTGGCCTTGTCCGCGTACGCGGGACCGATGCCGCGCTTCGTCGTACCGAGTCGGTTCTTGCCGAGCCGTCGTTCGGTCACCCGATCGAGCTCCAGGTGGTACGGCATGATCAGGTGCGCGTTGCCGGAGAGCAGCCAAGCGAGTCGTGTCGATCCCTCGCGCGGAGAGAGCATCCATCTCTTCGATCAAAACCGCGGGATTGACGACGACGCCGGGGCCGATGACCGGAGTGCAGTGCGGATAGAGGACGCCGGTCGGGACGAGGTGCAGCGCGTAACGCTCGCCTTCGACGACGATCGTGTGGCCCGCGTTGTTGCCGCCCTGGTAGCGAACGACGACGTCGGTGTGCTCGGCGAGGAGGTCGGTGACCTTGCCTTTGCCCTCGTCGCCCCACTGGATGCCGACGAGCGCTATGCCCGGCACGTCTCCTCCCGGTCAGACAGCAGGGACCTAGCGCTCGATCCGGAACTTGATCCGCACGTGAGTCAGGTACTCGACGATCTTCCCGTCCGACACGTTGCAGGAGGTGTCGAGCACCTCCATGCCGGTGATGCCCCGGATGGTCTTGGAGGCCTCGGCCAGGGCTTGGTTCGCTGCGTCACGCCAGGATTCGTCGGACACTCCGACGAGATCGATCGTCTTGATCACGGCCACGACACACCTCTTTCACTCGCCGGCAGGCTGGAAACACCCGCTTTGGTCCTCGGAGTCTCCGGCTCGGCATCATACGATTCGGCTCTGCGGTCCCGCCCAGCCCACTGAATACCTGGCCGCGGCCAGGCGGCTCATCTATAGTCGAGGCCATATGGCTCCCGCCTAAGAGATCGCCGGCACCCCGGCGACGGTGGGACCTCATGGGGGTGGCATGGACAGGGCAACCAACGGAGAGAAGATCGTTCTGGGTTCCGCCGTAGTCCTGTTTCTTCTCTCGTTCCTCAAGCCGTGGGCCAAGATCAGCTTCGGTGAGGCCGCGGAACAACTGGGGGGCGGCGACGTCTCGCTTAACGTGTGGGACTCCTATAACTTCTTCCCGCTCAAGTTCGGGCTCATCCTGGCGCTCATCGCTATCGGGTTGGTAGTCGCCAACATGGCCGGCACCAACCTGAACATCCCCCCTCAAACGCTGGCGGGACTTGGTGGAGCGACCCTGCTGATGGTTCTTCTTTCGTTCCTCACGGGCCCAGCCGGCTCGGGAACGGACTTCCTCGGAGCGGGGATCGATCGCGGTCTTCTGCTCTTCGTGGCGGTGATTCCCGCCGCGGGCATGGCGATCGGGGGCTATATGCATATGCAAGAGGGCGGCGGCTCGGTGCCGTCGTTCGGAGGGGGACCCAGCGCTTCCCCACCCCCGCCACCGACCTAAGGGCAGGAGGGGCCGATGCCGGCGATCGATATAGATATCTTCCAGTGGGCGACGCTTGGGCTACTCGCGGTCGCCGTCTTGCTTCTGGCGCTCGTCATCTCGCGCCTTGACGCGATCAAGAAGCTCTGGGAGGAGGGCGCGCCGGCCGCAAAACCGGCGGCCGCGGAAGCGGAGCCGGCGGCCGTAGTGCCGGCAACGGACGTAGAGGTAGCCGAACCGTCCCCTTCGACTTCTTGGGCGACAACCGAGACTGGTTCTAGGACTGTAGAGACCCCCGAGCCGGCCGCCGGTTCTGGCGGACCCATCAGCGCGGAGCCGTTCGTGGGGGCCGCCTCCTCGGAAACCGGATTGCACCCTGGGGAGCCCACCAGCTTCGATGCCCCCGCGCCGACCTATGCGTCCCAACCGGTCACGCGGGCCGAGCCAGTCTTTCAGCCGCAGCCGGTCGCGGAGCCAGAGCCCGTCGCGGCCACACCCGAGCCCGAGGATCAACCGTTCGAGCGAGACGGCCGATGGTGGTTCCGGCGCGACGGTGAATTGCTGGTCTACGAGGAGGGCACCGGTGAGTGGGTACCGGCTCCCGCCGGGAGCGGTCCCGCCCAAAGCACGCCCCCTGCAACCACGGCTCCGACGCCGACGCTCATCCCCGAGCCCGAACCGACGAGCTCGTTCGGAACCGTTCCTGAGGAGGCCGCGCCTGCGCCGGTTCCCGATCCGGTGCCCGACGTCATACCAACGAGCACGGAAGAGCCTGGATCGTTCTGGAAATGCCCCACGTGCTCGGCCGTGAACGGCGCCAGCGCGGCCACCTGCCGCATGTGCTTCACCGCCCGGCCGGCTTAGCCAGCTTTCTGAAGGCGGGTACAACCAGGTCCGCGCCGAGGGCCGTGCTCGCCAGAAGCACGAGCCATATCAGCGCTCCTCCGAAGAACGCGACGCGTGTTGCGCTCGATCCGAACGTGCTCGCGCCGTAGAGGGATAGCGGCCACAAGGCACCGAAGGCCACCGCCTGGATTCCGTGCGCCCGCGTTCGCTCGTCGGATCCTTTGAGATACGCGAACAACCCGCTGAGCGGTGGGAACAGGTACGCGAGCGCTGCCATGGGTCGCTCACTCTAGTGGGGCAATGAGCTGCCGCGTGGGGAAGGATGGCACCCATGGCCAACCGGCTCGAGGGGGCCACGAGCCCCTATCTGCTGCAACACAAGGACAATCCCGTCGACTGGTACCCCTGGGGAGCCGAGGCGACCGCGGCCGCGCGCTCGGGCGACAAGCCGATCTTCTTGTCGATCGGCTACTCGGCCTGTCACTGGTGTCACGTGATGGAGCGCGAATCGTTTGAGGATCCTGCCACCGCGGCGCTTCTCAACGAGAATTTCGTGTGCGTGAAAGTAGATCGGGAGGAGAGGCCCGATCTCGACGCGATCTACATGGAGGCGGTTCAGGCCATGACCGGTCAGGGCGGGTGGCCGATGAGCGTCTTCTTGACGCCTGAGGGACGGCCTTTCTATGGAGGCACTTATTTCCCTCCCGAGGACCGGTACGGCATGCCCGGGTTCCCGAAACTGCTGAAGGCGCTCGCGGATACGTGGAGGGACCGCCGGGAAGAAGTGAACGGCCAGGCCGAGGCGCTCGTGCAGCACGTCGATGCCGCGACCCGCTTACGACCGTCCACCGACCCAATCTCCGACGACCTGCTCACGGCAGCCCTTCGAAGCATGACCGCGTCCTTCGATCGAGAGTGGGGCGGGTTCGGGAGGGCTCCCAAGTTCCCTCAAGCGATGAACGTGGATCTGCTTCTTCGATTGAGCAAGAGAGGACACGACCAAACGCAGGCCATGGCCGTTCGCACGCTCGATGCGATGTCGTCGGGTGGCATGTTCGATCAGATCGCCGGCGGTTTCGCTCGCTACTCGGTCGACCGGCACTGGTTGGTGCCCCATTTCGAGAAGATGCTGTACGACAACTCACAACTCTTGCGCACGTATGCCCGGACTTGGCTCGCCCACGGGATCGATCGTCACCGTGAGGTCGCCGAGATGACTGCGAGCTGGCTGTTCTCGGAGATGCGCGACCCGGCCGGTGGATTCTGGTCCTCGCTCGATGCCGACTCGGAGGGCGAAGAAGGTCGCTTCTACGTCTGGTCCCTCGACGAGGTGAACGAGGTCCTGGGTTCCGATGCCCCGGCGGCGATCGAACACTTTGGGATGACTCGCGAAGGCAACTTCGAAGGCGCCAACATCCCCATTTGGGCCGGTCCACCCAAGGACCGAGCGCGGATCGATCGTGCAAGGAGCCAGCTTCTCGAGCGCCGGTCGGAACGCGTTAGGCCCGCAACCGACGACAAGGTCCTGAGCGCGTGGAACGCACTCGCTGCGAGCGCGCTGGCGGAAAGCGGCACGATGCTTGGCCGTATCGAGTGGGTGCGCGCCGCGGTCGAAGTGATGGACTTTCTTTTCTCCACTCTCGTCGTTGACGGCAGGCTGATGCGCGCGTATCGGAACGGCGTAGTCAACAACCTCGGTTGCGCCGAGGACTACGCATTCACGCTCGAGGCTTGTCTCACCCTGTTCGAGGCGACTGCGGATCGGATCTGGCTGGAACGAGCTCGTTGGACCGCCGACAACTGCATCGCGTTGTTTGTGGATCCCGACGCGGGTGGATTCTTCTCGACCGGCTTGGACGCGGAACCGCTCGTCACGCGACCCAAAGACCTGGTCGACAACGCGATCCCTGCGGCCAACTCGGTGCTGGCGTTAGAGCTCCAGAGACTTGCCCTCTTGACCGGGGAAGCGAGCTACGAGCGCACGGCCCTCGACGCGATCCGCCTGGTGGCCGATTCGGCGAAGGGCTCGCCTCTCGGTTTCGGCCACCTCCTCGGCGCGGTCGACTTCTACACGGGATCACCGGTCGAGATCGTGATCGTCGGCAAACCGGAGGCCGAGGACACGGCGACGCTCGTGGGCACCGTCTACGGGCGCTACCTGCCAAACAAGGTGCTTATGACCTCGCCACCCGATGGTCTGGAAGACCTGCCGCTACTCCGAGGCCGTGGATCGGCGTCGGTGGCGACCGCCTACGTCTGCCATCGCGGGGTCTGCGACCTACCGGTAACCGACCCCGATGCGCTGGCGGCGCAGCTCCTCTGATGGCGGAAGACATCCGGGTCGATCGGCGCGTTGTGATCCCGGGCAACGAGATCGAATACCGCTTCACCACTTCTGGGGGGCCTGGGGGTCAACACGCCAATCGCTCGTCCACGCGCGTGGAGCTTCTCTGGAACGTAGATGAGTCGAAGGCCGTGTCGAATCGTCAGCGCGACGCGATCAAAGCTGCCTTGCGGCATCGCCTCGATTCGTCGGGCACCTTGCATCTCGTGAGCGACCGGCACCGATCGCAGCTCCGCAACCGGGAAGACGTGGGGAATCGGTTGGTGCGAATGCTGGCCGATGCGCTCAGACCGCGCCGGTCCCGCATCGCAACACAGCCGAGTCGCGCAGCAAAGGAACGACGTCTACAAGAAAAGCGCCGGCGCAGCGATATAAAGCAAGGGCGGAGCCGTCCTTCAGCCGACTAGAGCGGACCTAGAACGCGACCGGCAATTCGGGGAAGGGGAGGCGCCGGCCGAACTCGACGTGGGCGTTGCCCGTAGAGGTGAGGCTTTTGACGTGCCGGGGGCCGGACTTCGAGAGCTCGTAGACCTCGAGAGCGAGATCGGCGATCTCGGAGTTCGCGCAGAACCGCTCGGAACCTCCCGGATCCTCGTAACGGACCTGGAACATGTTCGCTATGCGAGCGCGCGCGGCCCCCACGATGCGATAACGATCGTTGCGTGCGCTGAAGGCCCAAGAGGGCATGACGTAGTTCGACTTCGCCCGCATCGCCCACTTGAACTCGTTGAAAGCGATGTCTTGGCCGTCGAGATTCAGATAGAGGAACGTCATGGTCGGTGCGGGCAAGAGCCCGAGCGAGGCCTTCGCGCCCACACCTTCGAAAACCGCGTCGTCATCGCCGTCGAATGAAGAGCAGTGCGCCCACGCCCACGAAGTCGAATGCGCCCTTCCCCAGCGATGCGATTGACAACCGCTCTCGCCGTCGAACTCCAAGATCCGGTCGCCGACTTTGATCGTGCCCGAGAACGGCACGGACAGATTTGGCGAGCACACCGTCGAGACCCGTTTCTCCACTCGCTTGCGCAGGCCGGGGGGGAGATGCTGGAAGCACCGGCCCGCGGGATCGAAGTCGAGCGACCAGGCGAGCGAACGGCCTTCGCTCGTGACTTCGCCCTCGAGATGTCGCTCGGATAACCACGATTCGCCGATCCTGACGAGCGCCCCGTCGTCGCGACCTTGGGCGGCCAGACGGTCGACGTCGAAGCGCTGCTTTCCCGCGAAGCTGTTACGGCCTTCGGGATCGAACAGGAAAGCCCACAGCTCGCAATATGGCTCTCCGTTTGTTGGAGCCGTGAGGGTGTACCGCAACCAGACGCCCGCGCCCGACTCGGAGTGGTTCAGGGTGACGTACCAGACCTCCATGAAATCGGCGGCTCGCCGATCCCACCGCATCCGGTTCTCGGTTCCGTCGTGAGTGAACGCGCCCATGACAAGCGACCCTAATCCGAACCCCCCATCGCATGATTTAGGAGCTTGTTGGCCACGGTTTCCCAAGACCATCGCTCCCTGGCCAGGGCCGCAGCCGCAAGGCCCATACGCCGCCGCTCGGGGCGATTCATCGCCAGAAGGGCGTCGATCCGATCGGCCAGGGATCGGACGGGGCTTTCGGGGTCGAACCGGAGGGCCCCGGGGGCTTCGATGGCATCCTCGATGGCTCGGCCCGCCTCTCCGATCCCGGAGTGATCCGGCACGACGGGCAACACTCCGCACGCGGCCGCTTCAGCGGCCACCATCCCGAATGCCTCGGGAACGACCGAAGGTGCGATCAACAGGTCGTAGCTCGGAAGAGCGCGCGAGATGGGGCCGTGCTCGAGCCGGCCGAGGAACCCGAGCCTGGTTGCCGCGATCCGCTCCCAGAAGTCGTCGCCGGCCGACTCGAGGGCGCTCCTCAGATGGGGCAGACTCGTGCCCTCTCCCCGATCGGCGATGGCTAGAGCACGCTCGCGATCGCGATTCCGGAGCGCGTCCCACAGGTCTTTCAGTGCATCCTCGAAGCTACCGAATCCGATGATGTCCACACTTACGTCGTGAGTCTCGAGGAGTCCGAGAGCCGCCATCAGGTGATGGACGCCCTTGGCCGCGATGAGCTTCCCGACGTAGATGATGCGGGGAGGACCAGCGGGGCCGCTCTCGGCCAGATGGAACAGCTCGATGTCGCATCCGGGATTGACGACTGCCGCCTTGTCCTCCCACCCTGCTACGACCGATCCGGTTTCGCGCAACATGTACTCACTGCCGCCCGTTATCGCGCGCGCTCCATTGAGGCCGGTGCGTGCGTACTCGAGGTAGCGCTCCGGTTGTGCTTTGACCGCATACTCCAGCGCACTCCCGTGGAGCTTCACGCTGTAGGTCGTCTGCGTCGCCCGGCAAGCCCGGTATGCGATGAAGGGGCCCATCACCTCGTGTCCGGTCGTGATCACGTCGGGACGGAACTCGCGGATGGCCGTTCCGAGGGCAACGACGTTCCGATCGGTGTAGGTGGCCAGCTCGGCATCGGTCAGATCAATGAAGCGTTTGGCGACGAACCCCTCGTATTCGTCGTACACGTAAACCGGAAGGATCTCTCCGATCGAGGGCCGGACGATAGTGCACGTTCCCGGGGCAGCCTCGGCGTCGTGCGGCGACGTCGAGAAGGACGTGTTGTCGGCAGAGAACTCGCCGAAGGAGTCCACGAAGTCGAGGGCTTCAGGATGATTCTCCTGGCAGATCAGGAGCACGTCATGCCCCTGCTTGCGCCATACCCGGGCAACGTTCTTCGTATACAGATTGGAGCCCGTTCCTGTCAGCAGGTAGCCGTGCCACAGGATGATCTTCATGAGTTGACCACTTGGGTTCACCTTAAACTCCGAGGATGCTGGAGAAGACGATGCGCGTCACGTTCCGGCATTTCTCGACCTTCTTCCTGATCGTCGCTGTCGTCACCGTCTCGGTCCAGCTCGTTTACGCGTTTGTGTTCCAGGACGTGCTCTCCGTGACCGATCTGCACGCCCAGATCGAAACCTTCCCGGAGACCCGCCTCGTGCGCAACGTCGGGGCTGCCGATCTGAAGACCGCCCGGACGGCCGCGTTCGGGGTGCTCATCCTGCAGCTTCTGTCGTTACCGATCCTGCTCAAGGCAACTGCACGGGTCCTGGAGGTGGACGCCGACAATGGCGTGCCGACGGTCGCCGATGCGTACCGATCGATCGCGAGACGGTGGCCTCGTTTTCCCATACCGGGAGGAATCGGGATAGGTCCCCTGATCGTGTCGATCGTTTTCGGAACGCTCGTCGCGTGGCTCGTCTACCGGATCGGCATCGCGGCGGCCGCCATCGCTCCAAGCGGTGCTACCTTCGTTGTGATCGGCCTCGTTCGGGGTGTGGCTCCGGCAGTTGCGGCCCCCTTTGCGCTCGTTACTGGGGCCTATCTGATCGCAAAAGCTAAAGCTCAGGAGGGTGATCGGCCGAAGCTCTATTAGAGCGTCCGACGCTCTTGTCGAGTTTGGCCGAAAAGGCAGTACGCCGAGAAGAGGGGCTGGTGGAGAAGGACAAAGCGGCCAACGCTGAGAGCATCGGTCAGGTCCTGCCGCCCGACACCTTCCGCTCGGTCGCCGCCGGCCATCAAGCCGACGTCAGGCGGATCCGTGAGACGAACCGGCAGCGCCGCCTGCGCTACCTCCTCTACCTGAACCTGATCACCTTCGCTTACCTCTTGCGCCGCCTCATCGAGGACCGGCCGCTGGCCTTTGGCCTGCCTCAGTTCGGTGCCGACGACTGGTACTGGCTCTTTCCTCTAATGATGCTGGTGATCGTCTCGGTGGCCGTGCTCCTGCCGCTGTTAAACGGACGTTCGCCTCACGTTCGCTTCAGCGCCGAAGAGATCGGTGTCGGATTCCTGGACGTGCGCGGCATCGACATCGTCCTCGAAGAAGTCATGCGTACCCTTCAGATCTTCCTGACCTACAAGAGCTTCAAGGAAGAGCTGGGTGGCAACCCCCGCCGAGGGATCCTCTTCGAAGGGAAGCCGGGCACTGGGAAGACACACATGGCGAAGGCGATGGCCTCGGAGGCCGGAGTTCCTTTCCTGTTCGTCTCGGCCCCTGCGTTCCAGAGCATGTTCTACGGAATGACGCAGTGGAAGATCCGCTCCTTCTTCAAAGCTCTCAAGAAGGCCGCTCGTAAGGAAGGCGGCGCGATCGGGTTCATCGAGGAGATCGATGCCATCGGGACCGCACGAGGCGGGCTCGACGGAGCCGCTCCCTACCGACCCGGTGTCCAGCAGGAGCGGATGATCACCTCGGGCACCGGCGCGATGGTCAACGAGCTGTTGATCCAACTCCAATCCTTCGAAACGCCCACCTTCTGGCGAGCGCGTGGGTCAACTCCGGCATCGATCTCATCAACATGTTCCTTCCTGCAGAGCACCAGATGCGCAAGCGCAAGTCCGCGTACAACAACGTGCTGATCATCGGTGCGACCAACAGGGCCGACTCTCTCGATCCCGCGCTGCTCCGGCCGGGCCGGTTCGACCGCACGCTCTACTTCGACCTGCCCTCGAAGCCCGGCAGGCGCGAGCTCATCGACTACTTCCTCGACCGCAGAGCACACGGCGAGGAGATGGACCAGGAAGACGTGCGCGACGAGCTGGCAGCGATGACCTTCGGATATTCGCCGGCGATGCTCGAGCACATCCTCGACGAATCGCTCGTGTGGGCGATCCGGGAAGGCCGCGTCGAGCTCACTTGGAGAGACGTCCAGAGAGCACGCCTGTCCGAAGAGATCGGGCTCGCCCAACCGACCGTTTACACCGAGAAAGAGCGCCGCCTCATCGCGACCCACGAGGCCGGTCATGCAACAGCCGCATTTTTGTGCAGCAAGGAGCGCAAACTCGAGGTCCTGTCGATCATCAAGCGCAGGTTGGCCCTGGGTCTGTTGGCTCACTCCGACGTCGAAGAGCGATTCACCAAGACACGCTCTGAGATCGAAGGCACGATCAAGATCGCCTTGGGTGGGATGGCCGCCGAGGAGGTCTTCTTCGGAGAGACGGGCACGGGCCCATCCAGCGACCTGGCCGCGGCGACCTCGTTGGCTGCCCAGATGATCGGCTCCTTCGGGATGGGGTCAAGCCTAGTGAGCTACGAAGCGGTCGAGGCCGGAAACGGCGCGCGGCCGAACATCGTTGCCAAAGTCCTGAGCGACGAAGGCGGCAAGCGCGAGGTCGACGCCCTTTTGAAGAAACACAAGGACGACGTCGTCTCGCTCCTCGAAACCAACCGGGACCTGGTCGAAGCTCTAAGAGACGAGCTGATGGAGAAAGAAGAGCTCATCGGCGAAGAGATCTCGAACGTGGTCGAACGAGCCCTCGCCGCCCGCTCTGAACTAGACTACAGACCGGCGAAGAGGTCGTCTTCGGGGAGCTCGGTTTCGACCTTCGAATCGATGAGCGTGTAGTCCTCCCACGGATAGACCTTCCGATGGATGTCATCGGGGATCGCGAACCAGAAGCTGTCGGGGTCGATCTGGGTTGCATGCGCCAGCAGGGCCTTGCTCCGGAGCTCGATGTAATCGGACACGTCCACCTGCGTGGTCACCTCGGGGTCCTCGAAGCCCATCTTCTCCCACTGGTCGAGCAACCCCGCGTAGGGACTCTCGATCCCTTCCGCCGCCGCTGCATCGTGTAGCAGCTGCATCCGCTTCTTGGTGAACGTGGCGAAGTAATAGAGCTTCGTCGGCTGCCACGGCGCTCCCTTGTCGGGGTACGATCGCCGTCGCCGGCCTCGGGAATGCCTTGGCTCCCCATTGATGCACGCGGACGTGATCGGGGTGCTCGTAGCCCTTCGACTCGTCGTAGGACAAGGACGACATCGGGACGTTCCGCGCGGATGATCTCGACCAACTTCCCCACGGCCTCTTCGGGATCGGCCTTCCAGAAGGCGTTCGGGTGGTTGTTGGACTCTTGGTTGGGCATCCCCGAGTCGCGATAGCCAAGCTGGTAGATGCGGGCAACACCTAAAAGGTCTCCGGCCGTCTCCAACTCCGCCTCCCGGATCTCCGCCATGCTTTCCTTGATACCCGGACGATCCATGCGCGGGTTGAGGATGTCTCCTTCCTCGCCTCTGGTGCAACAGACGAGGACGACGCGCACGCCCTGATTCGCGTACATAGCCATCGTCCCGGAGCCCTTCGATGACTCGTCGTCGGGGTGCGCGTGTATCGCCAGCAGACAGCGGGCCTTCTCAGTCACGCCTGTAGGCTAAACGCGGTGTCACAGTCCGGGGCTCAAACCACATTCCGCGACCCTCTCGAAAAGGCTCGCACCATCACGGCTACCGTCATCTTCGTGGCCGGTTTGCTGGCGATCGCGGGGTCGTTGATGGACTGGGTCTCGATCGACCCACCCCCCAGGGTGCCCATCGACCAAGCGGACAACGCCCAGGCCTACAACGGCATCGAAGCCGAGGACGGCGTGTTGGTCGCGGGGGCCGGGGTGGCCATGATCGCGTGCGCGGCCCTCGTGGTCCTGCGTGCACAGCGTAGGTACGCGTGGCTCGCATTCTTGTTCTCGATAATCGTGGGAGCGATCGCGATCGCGGATTACAGGGCCGTGTCCGATCCCTTCTCGGCCATCGCATTGAGGATGGAGCGGATCGGATCCATCGACGCCGGGCCCGGGTTGCTCGTGGTCGCGACCGGGGGCGTGCTCGGTGTGATCGGGGCGGTGCTGACGCTCGCCGCTCTCCCCGCGAAGCCAAGGGCGTTACGTCTACCTGAACCGCTCTCGGATCGCCAGCACGCTGCGGACGTACGGTCGCTGATAACCCTTCAACCGCCGGCCGACGTTGCCCGGGCCCGAGTAGTACGCGGCCAGGGCCTTGGACTCGCTCGAGGTGATGGCGAGCATGTGATGGAGGTACATGACGCCGAGGTGCACGTTGTCGTCCATGACGCGGATGCGAAGGTGGCCCCCTCCGAGGACCTGATTCACATAGCGCGCCGTTCCGGGCATCACTTGCATCACCCCGACCGCGCCCTTGTGGGAAGTGACATCCTGCTGCCAGCCGCTCTCTTGCCACGCAACGGCTTTGACCAGAGACACGTCGACGCCATGCGCAACCGCTTGGTTGTAGAGAGAACGCTCAACCGCAGTCCTGGACGTAGAAGGCGGTGAATACATCGCGCCGCCGCCGGAGCCTCCGCGGGGGACGCGCAGTTTCATGCCGACGGGGATGAGGTTGACGTTGCGGATCTTGTTCATCCGCTGCAACCGGGCGATCGAAGTATGGAACCGATCGGCGATCCCGGAGAGAGTCTCACCGCTGCGCACGATGTGAGTCTTGGTGCCCGCGGCCCTTCCCGGGATGCGGATCCTTTGGCCCACGACGACGAGGTTCGGGTTGCTCAGATGATTGGCCCGAACGAGCTTGGTCATCGGCACGTTGAAGCGGTCCGCGATGCCCGACAGGGTTTCGCCCGAACGGACGACGTGCACCCCCGCCTGGGCGGCCGGCCCCACCATCCAGACCGCGGCAGCCGCGCCCACCACGGCAGGGCCCCTGCTCACGGGCCGGCGCCGCAGATGCGTGCCTCGATAGTGCCGGATCCTCACTGTCCGCCTCCAACCTCAATACATTACAAAAGGGCACACTTCTTAACAGAACTAACAGAGGAGGTCAAGCCTAAGAGGGGTCCGTAGGCGGTGGGATCAAGCGATGGAGATCATCCGCTCGATCGGGATGCAGGCCTTGGCGGCGATGTCGGGCGGGACGGTGACCGCGTTGCCGACTACGCCGCGAAAGAACTCAATCGCCAGGTGGCTCACCAAATCGCTTCGAAATCTCGTCAATGACTTCCTGTGCTTTCCGCTGCTTAATGACCAGATACGGCTCAACAGCCGTCAGCAGACGGAAGATGTCCCATGCTGCAGTCAATTTCCACTCGAACCGAGGCTTTCGCATTTGACCAGCCCTAGCCGTACTCGGTACTGGCTTTGGGTAATAGAAGTTCCCACCAATCGGACGCAGCCACTCTTGGAGGGCAGAGCTCGTATTCGTGACGGTGAGCTGCCACGTAAAGGTCTCCTGCCGAGAGTTGCGACTTAAGCAGCCCTCTCCATCAATGATCCCGGCTAGATATGCGAGGGCAAGGGGGTCAGATGGAACCTCAACGTGGCTACGCCTTCGTTGGCGACCAATTCTCTCCCCGGTCGCGGCCAAGATGGTCCTAGAAATGGTGCTAAAAGCAACGCCGAAATCCTGAGCCAACTCCGCACCAGTCGCCCCATCGCGCCGTCTGCGTAGAACCTCCTGAGCTTCGATTTCAGTCAGATTCCGGCCACCTTCCGGAGCGTTCTCCCGGTAGATGACATTGCAGATTGTTGAGACGTTCACCCCGAACTCGCGGGCCAAGGACCGGCGAGATTGCCCGGCCGACTTGCGAGCCAAAATATCCTGCACCTGAGCCTCAGAGAGTCTGCCAGCACCCATCCCTCGACGATAGCTGGCCGCTGTGACAGGTTTTCAGAGTCATCGGGGGCCGATTTTTCCCGGCGCTTGGACCGGGGCGGCTTGACATATCAGGTTTCGGGAGAGGAACCTCGAACTAGGTAATCGAGATCATTCGTTCAATGGGAATCCGAGCTCGCTTCAGTATCTCGCTATCCACATCGACTTCGTACTCACCTGTTTTCAAAGTCTTGAGAAGTTTGTTGGGAGTCAGCATTTTCATGTAGCCGCACACGGCCTTTTCGTTGGCGGGGATCAGCTCGGCCTCGGGCTTCTCCTTGCGCAGCCGGTGCAGCATGCCGGTCTCGGTCGCGATGATGAACTCTTTGGCGGTCGACTCCTCCATCCGTCGGACCATGCCGCCGGTGCCGAGCACGAACGTGCGGTCTGCCGGTAGGTCGCCCGTCGACAGCAGGTACATGCATTGCGAAGAGCAACCACATTCCGGATGCACGTGAAGCTCCGCGTCCGGGTGCTCGGCCATCGTCTGCTGGATGTGGGAGGGCTCGATCCCCGCGTGTACGTGGCATTCGCCCATCCAGATGTGCATCTTGCGCCCCGTCGTCCGCTCGACGTGGGCGCCGAGGAACATGTCGGGGCCGAACAGGATCTCCTTGTCCGCCGGTATCGCTTCCACAACCTTGACGGCGTTGGCCGACGTGCAGCAATAGTCGGTCTCGGCCTTCACTTCAGCGGTCGTGTTGACGTACATGACAACTACAGCTCCAGGGTGCTCGGCTTTCCACTCGCGCAACTGATCAGCGGTGATGGAGGCGGCGAGCGAGCAGCCGGCCTCCGGGTCCGGGATGAGCACGCGTTTGTCGGGGGCCAAGATCTTTGCCGTCTCGGCCATGAAGTGCACACCACAGAAGACGATCGTCGACTGCTGCACTCTGGCTGCGATCTGTGAGAGTTCGAGCGAGTCGCCGACGAAATCGGCGACGTCCTGGATCGCGGGGACCTGATAGTTGTGGGCCAGGATCATCGCGTCTTGTTCGGCCGCGAGGCGCTTGACCTCGTCCGCCCAGGATTGGTCTACGGAACGCAGCGCCTCGGGGGTGAGGACCATCAGGACTCGACCTCGAGCGCGAGATCGGCAGCCGGCACCGAATGCGTCAGCGCGCCGACGGAGATCAGGTCGACCCCAGCGAGCGCGTACGGGCGGACATTGTCGAGAGTCATGCCGCCGGAGGCCTCCAGGATCGCCTTTCCGCCGGCCCGCTCGACGGCCGCTCGGACCAGGTCGGGCGAGAAGTTGTCGAGCATGATTGCGTCGGCCCCCGCTGCGATCGCGTCGTCAAGTTGATCCAGATCCGTCACTTCGACTTCGATCAGCAATCCATGGGGGGCGCGTCCACGCGCTCGCCGGACGGCTTCGGCGATATCGCCACCGAGAGCAGAAAGGTGGTTGTCCTTGATCAGCACGCCATCGTCGAGACCGAACCTGTGGTTGTGACCGCCACCGACTCTCACTGCGTGCTTGTCGAGAGCTCGCAACCCGGGGGCCGTCTTCCTCGTGTCGACTATCCGGGCGGGGGTCCCGTCCACGGCTGCCACGAACTCGGCAGTCAGGGTGGCGATGCCGGTCGCTCGTTGCAGCAAGTTGAGCGCGGTTCTCTCGGCGGTAAGGATCGCAGCCAGCCCGCCCTCGATCTTGGCGATGACCTCTCCGGCACTTACCCGGTCACCTTCGGCCACGGCGGCACGCCAGGTCGGTGGTTCGGCAGCCACCCTCTCGAAGCAAGCGCGGGCGAAATCGAGCCCTGCGACCACGCAAGCATCCCTCGCCTCGATCCGGGCCCGGCCTGCGACCTCGGATCCGACGAGGGCATTCGTCGTCAGGTCGCCTCGGCCGATGTCCTCGGCGAGGAACCGGTCGACTAGCTCGTGTAGCTGAAAGGGAGGAATGGCACTCAGTTGGGGCCTCCATCGGAAATGACGTCTCATACGCGCGAACAAGGCCGCGGACCCCATTGTTCCGCACTGAGAAGCCCGAGGTGACCGGCTAAAAGCGCTCCACCACGTAGCCCTGGGCGCCCAGGTGCTCGATCAGCTCTCTGATGTGCTCGGGTCCCTTGGTCTCTACTTGCATCGCTATCTCGACCTCGTCCACATGGACCCGGACGCCCGTCCTGTGGTGGTCGACGCCCACGATGTTCGCTCCCATCTCCGCGACCAGACCAAGGAGGCGATGGAGCTCGCCGGGTCGATCGGGCATCCTCGTGTGGAAGGCAAAGTACCGGCCGGTCGAGCTGAGTCCGAAACGAACGACCCGCAGCAACAGCAGAGGATCGATGTTCCCCCCACTGAGAACGACGACGACCGGTGGGTCGAATCGAGAAGCGCTCTGTAGCAATGCTCCGAGCCCGGCCGCGCCGGCCGGCTCCAGAACCAACTTCATCCGCTCGAGCGCGAAGACGAGAGCTTCGGCGATGGCTTCATCCGAAACGCAAACCACATCGTCGACGAGCGCTTCAACGTGAGCGAAGGTCAGGTCGCCGGGCGTGTTGGCGGCGATCCCGTCGGCGATGGTCGTCATGTGCTCGAGAGGGACCGGATGGCCTACCTCCAACGATGGCGGATACGAGGCCGCGCCGGCTGCTTGCACGCCGACTATCCGCACGTCGGGCTTGAGACTCTTGGCAGCGGCCGAGATACCCGAGATCAAGCCTCCGCCTCCGACCGGGACAACGATCGTCGCGACCTCCGGAATCTGCTCGATGATCTCGCATCCGATCGCGCCTTGACCCGCGATCACGTGTGGGTGATCGAACGGATGGACGAAAGTGGCTTTCGACTCTTCCGCGTGCTTCTTCGCCGCGTCGAACGCGGCCCCGAAGTCCTTGCCGGTCAAGACGACTTCGGCTCCATAGCGTTTCGTCGCCTCGACCTTCGGCAAGCTCGCGGAGGCCGGCATGAACACTGTTGACGGGATATTGCACAGGGTGGCGGCCAACGCCACACCCTGCGCGTGATTGCCGGCGGAAGCGGCCACGACACCCGGAGTGGTGGCGGGATCGAGACGACTGATCAGGTTGTAGGCACCCCGGATCTTGAACGAGCCGGTGCGCTGAAGGTTCTCGCACTTGACCGATACGGTCCCGCCCGCCACCTGCGACAGGGCGCGGGACGCCTCGAGGGGAGTGGATACGGCCACGCCCTCCAATCGCGAGCGAGCTTCCTGGATCGCCTCCAGGTCCACGAGGGAGGTCTTCATACGGGCATCGTGCCACGCACCCGGTCCAGGCACGCGACGATTGGGCCATGGCAAAGACCTGGGCTCCCGATTCCTGGACGGCCTACCCCGCAGGGCAGCAGCCGGCCTGGCCCGACGATCAGGAGCTCTCCTCGGCGATCGACGAACTGCGGAAGCTTCCTCCACTCGTGTTTGCGGGCGAGGCGCGCAGTCTCCAGAAGAGCATGGCCCGAGCAGGTCGGGGCGAAGCGTTCGTGCTTCAGGCGGGGGACTGTGCCGAGTCCTTCGGCGACTTCAGCGCCGACGCGATCCGGGACAAGCTCAAGATCATCCTCCAGATGGCCGTGGTCCTCACATACGCCGCGGGCCTGCCGGTCGTGAAGATCGGCCGGATCGCGGGCCAGTTCGCAAAGCCGCGTTCGGATGCCAACGAACGCTCGGGCGACACCGAGCTTCCTTCCTTCAGAGGGCACACGGTCAACGACGTCGCGTTCGATCCCGTCTCGCGCAGGGCCGATCCCCGTCGGCTCGTGCGGGCCTATCACCAATCCGCGGCAACGCTCAACCTGATCCGGGCATTCACCAAAGGCGGTTTCGCCGACCTGCGTCAGATACACGTCTGGAATCAGGAGTTCGTGTCACAGAGCCCGCAGGGCAGGCGCTACGAGGCGATGGCAGGACACATCGATCGGGCGATGAGGTTCATGGCTGCTTGCGGGATCGATCTGGGAGCCGACTCGGCCCTGCACGAAGTCGATTTCTTCACTTCACACGAGGCGCTGCTGCTGGGCTACGAGGAGGCGCTCACTCGCCGAGACAGCCTGTCCGACGATTGGTACTGCTGCTCGGCTCATCTCCTCTGGGTCGGCGAACGCACGCGCGATCCGGCCGGAGCGCACGTGGAGTTCCTTTCGGGGATCGAGAATCCGGTCGCGGTAAAGCTCGGGCCCGCCGCGACCGCGGATGACGTGCTCGAGCTAACGAAGCGTCTCAACCCGGACAATGAGCCCGGCCGGCTCACGCTCGTCACCCGCCTGGGCGTCGACAACGTTGAGGATGTCCTTCCCAAGCTGGTCGCCGCAGTGGAGAACGCCGGTTGTGAGGTCACGTGGGTCTGTGACCCGATGCACGGCAACACCTTCCCGACATCGACCGGACGCAAGACCAGGCGCTTCAGCGACATCCTGGCCGAAATCACGTCGTTCTTCGCCGTTCACAAGCGGTTGGGAACGGTGCCCGGAGGCATCCATCTCGAGATCACCTCCGAAGACGTGACGGAGTGTCTGGGAGGCTCCGAGGACATCCTCGACTCCCAACTCGAGCAGCGATATCTGGCGCTCTGCGATCCTCGTCTCAACGCGCGTCAGTCCCTCGATCTTGCCTTCGACGTCGGAGAGATGCTGCAGAGGCTAGGAAGCCCGCGCCCGAACCTCTTTCAAGATCTCGTCGGGCTCCGCGTGACGGCCGGTTGCCTTCTTCGAGTAGACCAGGACGTCATCGACCGTGACCTCGAACACGCCCCCGCCGGACGGGATGACCGTCAGATCCGAGATCTGGTGTTCGAACTCCTCCAGCAACCTCTCCGTCAGACCGACGGCTCTAGGCGCATACCCTCACTTGGAGCAGTACTCGATCGAGATCTTCATGGAACAAGTCTAGTTCTGGTCTCTTGCTAAGGCCGTGGTCCTCCCTCACTATGTCCTCTGGGACAAAGGAGGCTTATTCGATGCCATTTCTAATAATCGGCGGGATCATCGTCCTGCTCGGTGATCTTCGTGATCGTCACCTACAACCGGCTGGTGAAGCTGCGGAACCGGACCGAGGCCGGATGGTCGCAGATCGACGTGCAACTGAAGCGCCGTCACGACCTGATCCCGAACCTGGTCGAGACCGTGAAGGGATACGCCTCCCACGAGCGCGAGGCCCTGGAAGCCGTCATCAAGGCGCGCCAGCAGGCGGTCGGAGCTTCGGGAGTCGAGAACCAGGCTCAGGCGGAGAACATGCTAACGGGGGCTTTGCGCCAATTGTTCGCGGTCGCCGAGGCGTACCCCGACCTCAAGGCCAACCAGAACTTCCTTGCACTACAGGAGGAGTTGAACGCAACCGAGTCGCGGATCGCGTTCGCTCGGCAGTTCTACAACGAGCAGGTGCTCGCCTACGACAACGCTCTCGAGACCTTCCCCAGCAACCTGATCGGCGGGATGTTCAGCTTCAAGCCGAGCGCGTACTTCGAGGCGGAAGAGGCATCACGCGCGCCGGTGCAAGTCGACTTCGGACAAGGAAGCGGCACCGGCGCACCACCCGCAGCCACGCCACCTGCCGGAACTCCCCCGGCAGGCATACCACCGGCAGGAACGCCTCCAACCGCCTAGTTACGCGGAGCACTAGATGTACGAGCGGATCGCATCGAACGTCCGCAAGACGTGGCTGCTCATCTTCGTCTTCATCTGCATCGTCGCGGCTCTCGGCTTCGTGTTCGGGTACCTGACGGGGTACGGGCTATGGGGCCTCGGTATCGCGGTCGTTATCGCGATCGTGATGACTTGGGGCAGTCTACTTCAAGTCGGACAAGATCGCGCTGGCGGTGAGCCGTGCCAAACCTGCGGACGAGAACGAATACAGGCAACTGCACAACATCGTCGAGGGGCTCTCGCATCGCGGCCGGGATGCCGAAGCCGCGCGTGTACGTCGTCGATGACGCTGCCCCCAACGCATTTGCAACTGGACGGAATCCCGAGCACGCAGCGATCGCGGTCACGACCGGCCTGCTGGCGAGGATGGAGCGCGACGAGCTCGAAGGCGTGATCGCTCACGAGCTGTCGCACGTGAAGAACCGAGACACCCTGGTCATGACGATCGCGGTGACACTCGTTGGGGTGGTCATGCTCCTCGCAGACATGTTGATCCGAGCGTTATGGCTCGGTGGGGGGCGAAGGCGGGGCGGGGGGATCGGTGGCCCGGTCGCGATAGTCGGATTGGTGCTGATGGTCGCGGCTCCGCTGGTCGCGCAGCTCATGCAGTTCGCGATCTCGCGACGGCGAGAGTTCCTCGCCGACGTCGATGGGGTCAACCTCACCAGGCATCCCGAAGGGCTCATCGGAGCGCTCGAGAAGCTTCGGTCCGACCCGACCGTCGTGAGGACCGCGAGCCGTGCAACCGCTCACCTGTGGATCGAGTCGCCGATCCAACGGGTCGCAGGCGACGATTCGAATGGGTCTGCGAAGGCCGGCGCCTTCATCAATCGGATGTTCGATACTCACCCGCCGCTAGACGACCGGATCGCGGCGTTGCGGTCGCTGGGTCTGGGAGGCACCACTCCCGGGCCGTCGGTTCAGGCCTGAACCCAGCCGGTCGCCGCCCCGATCGCCTCGTCCCACGCAGCTTCGGTCGAGCGGCCCGAGGACTTGCGGACCTTCAGCGAATGATCTCCGTCCTCGACGACGAAGACCTCCGCGTCGAGTGACCTCTCGTCGATCACCCGCTTCAGGGTGTCGAGCGGACAGAACGGATCGCGCGTCCCCTCGATGAAGAGCATCGGGACGCCGACGTCGGCCAGGTGCTCGTCCCGCAATCTCTCGGGGCGGCCGGGCGGATGCAGGGGGTATCCGAAGAACACGAGCCCGTCGCATCCGGTACCCGAAGCG
Organism: uncultured Actinomycetes bacterium; assembly: GCA_963786155.1. GTDB lineage: Bacteria > Actinomycetota > CADDZG01 > CADDZG01 > WHSQ01 > CAWAXW01. Next base: position 2,916,941 of record CAWAXW010000006.1, read on the forward strand.
GCGATATGGGACGCGATGCGTCCACCCATCGACTTCCCACCCAGGAAGAGCTTTGCCGGGGACTCGTTTGTGCGTATGTGCTCCACGACCTCGCGGTAGGTAGCCTCGAGGATCGGCTGGCGATCCGGCGACTTCTTCCCCACTTCTGTATAGGCGAAGTTGAAGCGGCAGACCCTGATGCCCGTCTTCCCGATGCCGGCCGCGACGTAGTCCATGAAGGGTGAGTCGATGCCGGCTCCCGCGCCGGGAGCGAGAACGACGAGCGCGGCCGCATCCTTGGGCCCGTCGAACAGCGCCGAGACCGAACCGGCCGTCGTCTTAACCATCGTTGCGGTCATGAGTCCTCTTATACTCCGCGCGCACTCGCACCGCCGCACCGCGCCGTACCGCAAGGGAGACGCTTTGGTCGAGAAGATCCTGATGACGGTACTGATCCTGGCCTCGCTGGGCGCCTTCGCGCTCAGGTCACGCGATCTGGTCGGCTACCTCAACCTCGGGCGGCCGGACAACCGGAAGCCGATCAACGTGGGGCGCAAGCTGAAGGACCAGATCGTGGTGGTGCTGGGTCAGCGAAAGCTTCTCCAATGGACGGTCCCCGGCGTCATGCACTTCTTCATCTTCTGGGGATTCGTCATTCTGTTCACGACCATCGTCGAGGCCTTCGGCGCGGTCTATCAGGAGGGGTTCCACATTCCCCTGATCGGTCAGTGGGGGCCGCTCGGCGCGTTGCAGGACTTCTTCGTAGTGGCCGTTCTTCTGGGCATCTCGATCGCGTTCGCGATCCGCAAGGTGGAGCGTCCGGGCCGCTTCCGCGGCTCTCATTTGAAAGAAGCCGACTACATCTTGTTCGCCATCGCCGGCATCATGATCACGATCCTGTTGACCCGCGCGGCCGAGATCTCCCTCGGGCACTTCCCGTACGACACGGCTTGGACCCCGGTCTCGGATGCCGTCGCCCAACTATTCGAGGGTCTCTCCCTCGAAGCGCGCGAGGCATTCGACACCGTCTTCCTATGGTGGCATTCCCTGATCATCCTGGGATTCCTCGTGTACCTGACGTACTCCAAGCACCTGCACATCATCACGTCCGGAGCCAACGTCTTGTTCACGTCCGAGCGACCGAAGGGCGCTCTCAAGCCGATGCACATCGATCTCGAAGCGATGTCCGAAGACGACACGTTCGGCGCCTCCAAGATCACGGACCTCACATGGAAACAGCTCCTTGACGGGATGACCTGTACGGAGTGCGGACGCTGCCAGATCGCAGTGTCCCGCATGGAACACGGGTAAGCCCCTGTCTCCGAAGCTGCTGATCATGGACATCCGCGACGCGCTGTTCGCGACATGGACCTCAGCTTCTCGCGGCAAAGCGCGAGAGCGAAGAGGCGTTCGCCGCGGCCGTCGCCGAGACGGTAGAGCTGAACCCAACCGTCGTCGAGGACGAAGTCATCTGGGATTGCACGACTTGTGGAGCATGCGTTCAGGCGTGTCCGGTGAACATCGAGCACATCGATTCGATCATCGACATGCGTCGCAACCTCGTGATGGGCGAGTCGCGGTTCCCGCGCGAGATGCAGAGCGCGATGCAGAGCCTCGAGACGACGGGCAACCCGTGGGGGCAGGCTCCTCAGGCAAGGCTCGACTGGACGAAGGGGACCTCGAAGCAGGAAGCGCTCGAGATCCCCCACATCTCCGACGCTCCGGATGCCGAGGTCCTTTTCTGGGTCGGATGCGCGGGAGCGTTCGATGACAGGAACAAAAAGGTCGTCTACGACTTCGCCAAGCTGATGCAGCTCGCCGGCATCAAGTTCGCCGTTCTCGGCCCAGACGAGAACTGCACCGGCGATCCCGCCCGCAGGATGGGGGCCGAGTACATCTTCCAGATGCTCGCCGAGCAGAACATCGAGACGCTCAAGCAGCACGAAGTGAAGAAGATCGTCACCACATGCCCCCACTGCTTCAACACGATCTTTAACGAGTACCCGCAGTTCGGCGGGTCCTTCGAGGTCATCCATCACACCGAGTACCTCGCGCAGCTCGTCCGGGAAGGACGCCTGCGGCCCGAAGGTTCGATCCCCGAGACGATCACGTATCACGACCCCTGCTACCTCGCGCGTCACAACGACGTTTGGGAAGGGGCGCGGGAAGTGGTCGAGGCGATCCCGGGGACCGAGTACCAGGAGCTCCATCGCCACGGGCACACCACGTTCTGCTGCGGGGCAGGTGGCGCACGGATGTGGATGGAAGAGCGCATGGGCAAGAAGATGAACACCGAACGCACCGACGAGGCTCTGGCCTCCGCGTCGGACACACTCGCTGTCGGTTGTCCCTTCTGCAACGTCATGCTCTCCGATGGCGTTACCGAACGCCATGCAAGTGACCGCATGAACGTGCAGGACATCGCGCAGATCCTGCTGGCGTCGATGGAATACCGCGTGCCCGAAGCACCGGAATCGTCGAATGGGAACGGCAACGGGAACGGACACAAGGCGGCGGCCGGGAACGGGCAGGACCCAGCGGCCACGCCCGACGAGTAGGTGGAGCTCGAGGCCTACCTCGCAGCCATAGAGCGCGACGCCTCTGCACTCGCGCAGGCTGCCGAGGGACGGCTCGATCGGGAGGTTCCCACTTGTCCCGGCTGGGACCTTGCCGAGCTCGTGTGGCACACGGGCGAGGTCCATGACTTCTGGCGCCAGATCGCGAAAGGGCCCCTCTTACATCCCGCCGAAGCCAAACCGACGGAGCGGCCGGACGGCGAAGAGCTCGTCAGCTGGTTTCGAGAAGGCGTGGTCGAGTTGACGCGGGTTCTGGCGGGACTCGATCCGGAGACACGGCTTTGGACGTGGGCGCCTCAGAAGAACGGGGCTTTCATCCCTCGGCGGATGGCACAGGAGACCGCGGTTCATTCATGGGACGCGCACCGCGCGTCGGGTAGTCCCTCCCCGATCGAGCCGCAATTGGCAGCAGATGGCATCGACGAGTTCCTAACGGTCTTCCTTCCCGCAAGCCGAGCTCGGCTGATCGGTGACCACTCCGCGCATGTTCATTGCACCGACGTCGACGGCGAGTGGACCATCCAAGTGAACGAGGGGGACGTGGAGGTCACTAGAGAGCATGCCAAGGGGGCCGTGGCTCTGCGCGGCGCGGCCTCCGATCTTCTCCTGGTCTTGTGGCGGCGCCTGCCCGCGGACACGGTCGAGGTCCACGGCGACCCGGATAACGTCCAAGCGTTCTTAGCCCTCGCCGATCTGGAATAGCCGGTATAGAGATGTCGGGATCCAACTCGAGGAAGGGGAGACGGTGGGAGCAGATCACTACGAGACCGAGGTGAACCGCGGGGACCTCAACATGAGGTCGTTCACGAGGACCTTGAACGACCGCTTCGACAAGGGCTGGCGGCTGGCTTTCGTGTTCGAGCAGAGTGGCAACACGATCACCGTGTGGGAGAAGCGCGCCTAGCTGGCTAGGAGCCCCTCGAGCTGGACGTCGAGGCTGAACTCGATGAGCTCATCGACGTCTCCCCACTCGAAGGCGGGGAAGGTGATCAGTAACGACGTGAGCCCGTGCACCCCTGCCCATAGGGAAAGCGAGGCCTGAAGGGGGTCGACGTCCGAGAACTCTCCCGAGCGAACGCATCGGTCGACGGCCTCAACGAGGTGCATGAAGCAGGACCTGGCCGCGTCCAACTCGGGCGCGTCCAAGGGGTGCTCGGTCCGAGTCAACGTCAGGAGCCGGTAGACCTCGGGATTCTTCATCCCGAACTCGATGTAGGCGCGCCCCATCAGCAGCAATGACTCGAGGGGATCGTCGGAGCGCGCCCCTGCCTCCTCGATCCAGGCATCAAACTCGGCGAAACGCCGGCTACACACCTCGTTCATCAGCTTGGTTTTGTCGGACCAGTGCATGTAGATGGCCGGAGGAGTACACCCGGCCGCATCCGAGATCGCCCGGATGGATACCTTGCTCTCGTCCCCCGCCTCCCGAAGAAGGCGCTCCGCGGCCTGGACGATCAGCTCTTTGAGTTTCTCCCCTTCGCCCCGCCTCGCCCGGTGCCGCGGCGCCGCAGGCGTCTGAGCCGTCCGTCCCAAGCTGTCTCCCCGATCGGGTGTTAACGTCGTTAAGTTACTACCACTAACTTAACGATGTAAAGCCTAAAGGTGAAGAAGGGCCTTGGGTGATGGCGGCGATCGTTTGCTCGAGCTGTTTGAGATGCGCGAGGTCGTGTCCGGCGATCAGCTGAACAGCCAGCTCGAAGCTCTCGGGTCCCCGCTCCGAGTGGTGGCCGACCTTGCTCCATTCCGAGCGGGGCGTGCCCTCCACGAGGGCGACGTTCGCCCGTCGGAGTGCGGTGAAGGCCTCGAGCAGATCGCCGAACGGGGGCCGCGCCAGGGTGGTCCATGCGTCCTGATCGTATCCGGGGTAGGCGGAGTCGGGCTGGCCCAGGGTGAGTCTCCATCGGAAGCCGGCGACCACCTCGCCGTTGAAGAAATGGGCAAGCAACTCCTCGACCGACCACTCGCCCGGCTCGGGGGCGCGAGTAAGAGCGGCGTCGTCGAGGGCAGCGGTCGCCTGGGCGAACTCGATCGGCGTCGCGGCGAGGACCTCGACCGGGTCGAGCCCACCCAGCAGCGCGAGAAGTGCCTGCTGATATGCCTCCGGTTCGGTGACCGGGTCCGGAGCAACGATCCGCTCTTCCATCAGTCCTTGAAGTTCTCGAAGTAGCGCGATGCGGTCGGGCCCCTCTGACCCTGGTACTTCGATCCGACCTTGTCGCTGCCGTAGGGGCTCTCGGCCTCCGACGACATCTTGTAGAAGCTGATCTGGCCGATCTTCATGCCCGGGTAGATGGTGATCGGAAGGTTCGCGACGTTGCTGAGCTCGAGCGTCAGGTGACCCTGGAAACCGCAATCAACGAAGCCGGCCGTTGAGTGGATGAGCAGCCCCAGCCGGCCGAGACTCGACTTCCCTTCTAGCCGGGCAACGAGGTCGTCCGGCAGGTGCACGTACTCACGGGTGGACCCGAGCACGAACTCACCGGGGTGAAGGATGAAAGCCTCTTCATCTTCGACCTCGACCAATTCCGTTAGGTCGGGCATCGGCTGTTTGACGTCGATGAATGGGTAGCGATGGTTGTGGAACGTGCGGAAGAACCGGTCCACTCGGAGGTCGATGCTCGAGGGCTGCACGTCGTCGAAGTCGAAGGGCTCGATCCCGATGCGTCCGGCCTTGATCGCCTCGACGATGTCACGATCGGACAGGATCATCGCGGCAGTCTAACTACAGCCCGGGCTGGACAAAGGGTCTGCCCTCCTAGACTTAGCCGGTGAAAATGGTCGGGTCGTTCGTGTTTGCCGTAGCCCTGGCGATCGTCGCGGTGGGAACCGGTCCGGCTCCCGCGGAGCAGGCCCCGGAGCCGGACATCGAGCTCAAGCTCGTCGAAGGGGGTCTCTCGTCCCCGGTCGCTCTCGTGGATCCGGATGATGGCAAGCGGATCCTCTACATCGTTCAGCAAGGTGGCCGGATCCTCGTCCGGCGCGCTGGAGAGATACTCGCCAACCCCCTGCTCGACGTGTCGGACTCCATCGCCGGCGGAGGCGAGCGCGGTCTCCTCGGGCTCGCTTTCCATCCGAGCTTTCCCGAGGACCGGCGCTTCTTCGTGTTCTACACCGCAGAGGACGGAGCGCTCTCGATCGCCGAGTACCGCGCTCGCAAGGGCGGCCTCACCGCCGTGCCCGACTCGGGTCGCGTTCTGTTATCGATCCTTCACCCCGCGGGAACCACAACGGAGGGTGGCTTGCATTCGGTCCCGATGGGTTCCTGTACATCGGGACCGGTGACGGCGGCGGCAGCGGGGACCCGGAAGGCAACGGCCAGAACCGCGCCACGCTGCTTGGCAAGATCCTGCGGATAGACATCGGTCCGGCGCGTGGAGACGAGCCGTATGCGATCCCCGAAGACAACCCGTTCGTCGGCGATCCAACTGCGGCCGACGAGATCTGGGCTTACGGACTGCGGAACCCCTGGCGGTTCAGCTTCGATCAGGCCGGCGGCAGGCTATGGATCGCGGACGTCGGCCAGAACCAAGTCGAAGAGGTGAACCGGGCCGACGACGACGCGGGCGGCATCAACTACGGGTGGGACGTGATGGAAGGAGATCGATGCTTCACGCCTCCGTGCGGGCTCGACCAAACGCAGGACTTCCATCCGCCCATCGCGGTGTACGAACACGACCTGGGTTGCTCGGTCAGCGGCGGCTACGTGTACCGCGGCGACAGGTTCCCCCAGCTACGCGGGACGTACTTCTTCGGCGACTACTGCTCCGGCCGGATCTGGTCACTGGACGCCGACGGTGATCCCGAACAGGAGCCTCGAGAGTTGCTCGACACCGGCCTAAGCGTCAGCTCCTTCGGCGAAGACGAGAAGGGCGAGCTCTACGTGATCGACCTCGGCGGAGCCGTGCATCGCCTTCGAGCTAAGTGAGCCGCGACCTATAATCGGTCGCCTTGCGGGTGTAGCTCAATGGTAGAGCGCTAGCTTCCCAAGCTAGATACGGGGGTCCGATTCCCCTCACCCGCTCCACGCTCTTGGGAAATGCTTCGTCCTAAGAGATGTCGCGTTGCCGGAAAAAGGCCAATGCAGCCGCGAAGAGCAACCCGGCGTAGAGCGCGACAACTACTCCGGCTTCCGCAGCCGTGTGCCCGGTCGGACTCGCCTGCACCGGGTCGGCGACGATCAACGTGATCAGATTGTCTCCGACGAACCAGGGCTGCCAGTGCGGCTTGAATCCTCGTAGCAGACTCTCGACGATCGCGAAGTAGGCGAACGCGACTCCCAAGGCGGCCGCGGTGGTCCTCCCGATCGTGGCGATCGCGAACGCAATGATGGCGCACAATCCTCCGGCAAAGGCGACCCGACCCATCGTCTCAGCTGCTTCGCGTAGCCACTGAGCATCGATGCCGTCTGTCGATCCCTTGATCGCCGCGACCGGCAGCATGATCAACAGGAGAAGGATCTGTAGGACCACGACCGTGAGCATCACGCCCACTAGGGCGGCGACCGCTTTGGCCGCGAGCACCCGAACCCGACGGGGTTCCCACGTCAAGAGGGTTGTGAACGTGCCGGCCTGCCATTCGGCACCGACGAACGACGCGCCCAGTATCAGCCCAACTATCGCAAGAAGGGGAGAGACGCCGACGAGGGCCTCCTTCATGTCGGTGAAGTGGAACACGGTCGCGAGATCCTCTTCGGCGCTTGTGCTCGTAACGAAGACGGCAACGGCGGCGACTATCATCCCGAGCACGGCCAGGATCGCCAGCGCACGAACGAGCCGGCGAGCGAAGAACCTGCGAACCTCCGTCGCAAGAAGAGCCGTCACGCGTTGGGTTCCTGCGGTCGGTCTTGCGTGAGCTCGAGGAACACCGTTTCGAGGTCGACCTCGTCGGGTCGCAACTCGGACAGAAAGAGCCCGGCCTCAGCCAGAGCCTTCGTGATACTTGCGCCGGCTTCCCGGGGCGCCTCGACCTTCAAGACATCGTCCAGCTGAGTCGTCTTCAACCCGGCGGACGCTAGGACCACAGTCGCTCGATCGAGATCGTCCACACGCACCAACATGCCGCCCGACTCACGACTCGCGAGTACCTCCGATACTGCTCCGGCAGCAACGCAACGCCCTCTGCTCAAGATGGCTACCCGATCGCAGGTTTGGGCGACTTCGGAGAGGATGTGGCTCGACACGAAGACAGTTCTGCCCTCCGCGCCGAGCTGACGGATGAGCTCACGCACTTCTTTGATCCCGGCAGGATCCAGCCCATTGGCGGGCTCGTCGAGGATCAGGAGTTGCGGATCCTTCAGAAGCGCCGCAGCAATCCCGAGCCGCTGCTTCATCCCCAGCGAATAGGTTCTGAACATGTCGCGACCGCGGTCCTCGAGACCAACTTGAGCGAGGACCTCGCCCACCCTTTGTGAACCGATGCCGTAGAGACGTCCGAGCAAAGCGAGGTTCTGCCTCCCGGAGAAGCGCGGGAAGAACGCAGGTGTCTCCACCATCGACCCGATCTTCGTGATCACCGACGGCAAGGACCTGGGTGCGTCGGCTCCAAGCACCGAGCAGGAGCCTCCCGACGATCGCACTAGGCCTAGAAGGCAACGGATGGTCGATGTCTTGCCCGAACCATTGGGGCCGAGGAACCCGAAGACTCCACCCTCCGGCACGGATAGGTCGAGCCCATCGAGGGCGACCGTGCGCCCCCCTCGTAGTCGCCGATACTCCTTGCGCAGCCCCGACGTTTCGATGACATTCACGTCGCAGGTCTATCACCCAACCGTGGTGCGCTTCGAGGAGCGCCGCTAGATCGCATCCCCTTTAGCCAAGAGGCGCGGCCCCGATTCGCACAGGTCGAACAGGACGCAGTCAGTGCAGCGTGGACGGATCGCTTTGCAAACCTCGCGCCCGTGACGGATCAGCTGCATGTGGAACTCGTAGCGGACCTCACCCGGGACACGCGGCGCGAGCAGAGCGTGCGCCTTCTCGGCGTTCAGCTTCAGTTCGATCAGTCCCAGCCGGGCCGCCACCCGATGGACGTGCGTATCGATCGGGAAGGCCGCGCGTCCCATCGAAAAGAGCATCACGCACGCAACGGTCTTCGGACCGACCCCAGGAAGAGAGCCCAGATATTCCTCGACCTCTTGGTCGGGCACATCCCGGAGTCGCTCGAGATCGGCTTTGCCTTCCCGGTCTTCGACCTCGCGCAGGATCGTCTTGATGCGAGCCGATTTGACCTCGGCGATACCGCCGCTCCTGATCGCATCGGCAACATCGGCCACGGGAGCATCCGCAACCTGATCCCAGGAATGGAACCGTTCCTTTAGCGACGTCCAGGCTCTGCCCGAATTCACATCGGAAGTCGCCTGAGACAGCACTGTAGCGACCAACTCATCAAGCACCGGCAGAACGGGCTTCGGGGTGAACGCTCCTTGCTGTTTCTTCAGCCGGCGATGCAGTGCCCGGATCCTTCGAGGCGAAGGAAGCTCCGTCAGAAGGCCGGACCCTTCGCAAGCGACGCAAACTTTGTGTACTGGTTCATGAAGGCGAGGTTGACCTTCCCCGTCGGCCCGTTTCGGTGTTTGGCAATGATGATCTCGGCCTCACCACGAGCATCGCTGTCGGGGTTATAGACCTCGTCGCGATAGATGAACATCACGACATCACTATCCTGTTCAATCGCGCCGGATTCGCGAAGGTCGCCGAGCATCGGACGCTTGTCTCCGCGCATCTCGACGCTTCTATTCAGCTGCGACGCGCAGATAACCGGCACCTCTAGCTCACGCGCCAGAAGCTTCAGGGCTCGAGAGATCTCTGAGACTTCCTGTTGGCGGTTCTCCGATCGGCGGGGCGACTGCATGAGCTGAAGGTAGTCGACGATAATCAGGCCCAGGCCGTGCTTGGCTTTCAGACGGCGGCACTTCGCTCTGATCTCCATCATCGTGATGCCTGCCGAGTCATCAACAAAGATGGGAGCCTCCGCCAAGCGTCCAAGAGCGGCCGAAAGCTTGGTCCAGTCTTGTTCCTGAAGCGTTCCTCGGCCCAGGCGTTGGGAGTCAACGCGCGCCTCCGACGCGAGAAAGCGCTTTACAACCTCGTGCTTGGACATCTCTAGTGAAAAGATGACGACGGGCAGCCTCTGCTTCATGGCGGAGGCCAACGCGAAGTCGTTGAGCAGCGAGCTCTTTCCCATGCTCGGCCTGGCAGCAACGATGATGAGGTTTGAAGGTTGGAAGCCGGACGTCATCTCGTCCAGGTCATGGAATCCCGAGCCCACTCCGGTCACGCTCTCGCCGCGCTCGTAAAGCGCTTCGATATCGAGCATCGCCCTTGTAAGCAATGGCCGGATCGGCTGATAGTCGTCCTTCAGGCGGCGCTCAGCGACGTTGTAGACGATCTCTTCGGCCGAGTCGACGGCCTCGTCCACATCCTCGGGAAGCGAGAAGCCGATCTCTTGCACCTGATTGCCGGCATCGATCAGCCGGCGCAGGAGCGCGTTCTCTTCGATGATGCGCGCGTAATGGCCTGCCGCGCCGGCCGTCGGGTATGCCTCGAGCAATCCGTGGATGTAAGGCTTGCCGCCTATGCGTTCAAGGCTGCCGCGGCGATCTAACTCCTCAGCAAGGGTGATGGCGTCGGAAACCTCGCCCCGGGTGTGCAGCGCCATGATCGCTTCGTAGATCTCTTGGTGCTTGGGTTGATAGAAGTCGTCGGCATCGACGATCTCGATGACGTTTGCGATGGCGTCTTTGGACTCGAGCATGGCTCCGAGTACTGATTGCTCGGCGTCCAAGTTGTGGGGCGGGATCCGGTTGCGCCTAACGGCTTGAACCGGAGCGCGTGTAGCCAAGGTTGACCTTCCTGTTCTCTCAGTCGAACGTCTGTTCGTCTATTACACACCGGGCCTGTGACAAGAACCGGCCTTTTTGGCGAGAAGTGGTCACCGGGCCCACGCTGCCCCGGCGACGGAAGGACGCTACGCCTCGGAACCTGTGGGCCACAAGGAGGACAGCCTGTGAACTCACCGTGGATTGAGGTCGATCCCAGGCGGCGATCCGGCTCCCAGGTTGTGGACATCCTGTGGGCAGAGCGAGCGCGCGAAAGGGCCCGCGATCGCCATGGATCGCGGGCCCGTTCTGCAGACCGTCTAACGCTAGGGGCTTCGCTTGGGAGGCTTGCCGGAATCGTCGTAGGACAGCTCGGTCTGCACGTTGCGAGTGTCGAGTCCCTCGATCCACCAGTCGACGTCCTTGAAGCGAGAAGCCTCGATCCCGACCGACCGATTAGCCACCAGGTTGTCGAGGAGGTACACGTCGGCCTTCCGGACATCCGCGAGGTTGATGCCGGGACTGTATTCCCACTGGTCCCTGACGGCATCCGTGGCGCTGGCCTCGGCAACCTCACCGACGATGCTGTTGTCGGTGATCTTGAGGTCGACGTCCGTTGCCCGGCTCACATCGATGCCCGCCGCCTGGTAGTCGAACATCTCGGTGTCGCCGAGAGCGCGCATCGTTATGCGGTTGTTGCGGATCTCGACAAGTCCGAGCTTGGTGCCGAGGTGTCTCTCGTCCGAAGCGTTGAAGACATCGACGACCAAGCCCGAGCCAACCAGCTTGTTGTTGTTCAGGAACACCTGGGTCTTGTGGGTGTGAGGCTTGTTGAGCTCCTCGTTCTCCTCGGAGTTGGCCGTGCGGTCGTTAGCCGAGTGGGCGGTGTCCGTGTACATCAGCGCGTAGTAGTCGTCGGAGTAGATGACGTTGTCGGTGATGAACACCTGGTGCCACCGTTTGGTGTGGTCCATGTTGTCCATGTCGTGGCTGCCCGAGTGCTGGTGACTGTGCCCGTCGAACCCCGTGCTGTGGTGGTGGCCGTGGAGCTGAACACGCACGGGACCGTGGATCGTGTTGTTTCGGAAGTGCGCCCCGTTGAATCCATCGAAGGCAACCGCCGGTCCTTCCGTGAAGAAGGGAAGATCGTCTAACCAGCCGGCCGCCGGGTCCACGACGTTGTTCTCGAAGATCCCGTCGAAGTGGCGCAGTTGCCCGACCACGCCGATCTTGTTGTGGGCTATCCGACCACTCGTCGGAAGACCGGTCCGCTCTACGTTCTCGTTCACCCGCAAATCGCCGATGGTGTTGTCGACGACGAGCACTCCCGCGTCGATCCAGTTCAGCGTCAGGTTTTGAATCTCGTTGTTCTTGACGACGACGTGGGCCGACGTGTCGTGGATGTCGAGGGAGTCGATGGTCATGCCCGAGATCACGTAGGGATCGGCGGCGGTGCCCGAACCCCCGCGCACGCCGTGTGCCTTGTCGAAGTCCGAGTTCTTTGCAATCTCGATGAACCCGTGCTGATGCTCCTCCTGGGCGAGGGCCGTCTGCACCCCCGTAAACAACAACATCGTCGATAGAGCCAGAGCCGCCGCGATCACAGCCCGCATCGGCACAACACGATCTCGCATCACCGCTCTCCTCCTTAGCCGCAAGGGACAAGTTCACCGGGCAATACGACCGACCCCCGTGAAGGTCACCACAAAACGGGCAAATCACGCGGGCCTTTTTGGTCCACATCGCGGCAGCCGACGTTTTACGGTGCTCCGGTCAGGCAAGGGCTAGTGAGGGGAGCAAGCTATGCGCGCACGAACGCCGGTCTTGGTGGGACTCGGAGTCTTGTTAGGGGTTCTCGTTTTCTCGGGGCCCGTGACCCAAGCACAGGGCGGAGCCAAAGAAGAATTCACCTTGACCCAGATCGACAAGAAAGAGACCACCGTCACTATCGACATCGATGAGGACGGTAAGGAGGACGTCGGCGAAGGGGATGTCGGCTACGGCCCCCTCCAGCTAAAGGGCAAGAAGGCCGGCAACCAGCGCCACGAATGCAATTACCTGAAGTCGACGGATAACGTCTTTCTGGCACGGTGCGCTGGAACCTTCTATGTAAAGGATCGTGGCTCTATCGAAGTCGCCGGGACCCTCAAGTTCACGGACTCAGGGCCATCCTCCCAGTTCTCGATCATCGGCGGCACGGGCCAGTTCACCGATGCCGGGGGAAGCATGGAGGTCAAGGGATCGAATAGCCAGACGAAGTTCATCTTCAAGGTCGTGCACAACTAGGGGCACCCAGCGGGCAAGCCCTGCTACTCGGCGGCGGGTTCGTCTTCCTCGTAGGGGATGACCTCGACCGTCACCATCGCGTTCACCTCGTGGTGGAGGTGGATGTCGACGTGGTGGGTGCCCACCGTCCGGATCGGGTCTTCGAGGCGGACCTTGTGACGATCGATCGGTTCGCCGAGCTGCTCCTCGACCGCGCGAGCTACGTCTGAGTTGGTGACCGAGCCGAACAGGCGGCCCCCCTCGCCCGCGCGCGCCGAGATGTAGACGGGCTGCGCGCCGAGGACCGCCACCCTCTTGGCCGCCTCATCGCGATCCCGCCTGTCCGCTTCTTCGCGCGCTCGTCGCATCGACTCCGCTTGCTTCAGCGCACCCTTCGAAGCGATCAGGGCCAGACCCTTGGGAACGAGGAAGTTGCGCGCGTAGCCATCGGCGACCGTCACCACGTCGCCCTTGTGGCCGAGGCTCTCGACGTCCTTCGCCAGGATGATCTTCATGAGCGACCCGGGCGACCGGAGCCGGTGGAGATAGTGACGTAGGGGAGCAACGCCATCTCGCGCGCGTTCTTTACCGCGATAGCCACGAGTCGTTGGTGGCGCGCGCAGTTCCCCGTGACACGTCGAGCGCGGATCTTGCCGCGCTCAGACATGTACTTGCGCAGTTGCGCGATGTCCTTGTAGTCGACGTACTCCCGCTGATCGGCGCAGAACTGGCAATAGCGCTTCTTACCGCGCCTCGGTTTCTCGGGCTTGGTGGTCTTCTTCCGGTCGCGATTGGAGTTCCTCGGCATCGCCTAGAACTCCGCCGATTCGTCGCGGGGGCCGACGGGAGCCGGCGAGCCCCAATCCGAACCGCCGCTCGCGGGCGGGGCATCGTTCTGTGCCGGCGGCTTCGACCAATCCGAACCGCCGCCCTGGGACCCGCCCCCCCACTGCGATCCGCCCTGGGCCTGGCTCTGGCCCTGCTGACCGCCCTGGCTCTGGCCCTGGCCTTGTCCCTGTCCCTGTCCCTGGTTGGACCAGTCGCCCCCGCTCTTACGTTGGGACTTCTGGACCTGGGCCGTCGCCCACCGCAGTGATGGCCCGACCTCTTCGACCTGGATCTCGATCGCGGAACGCTTGTTGCCCTCGCCGTCCTCCCACGAGCGCTGCTGGAGGCGGCCGGTCACCACGATCCGGGTGCCCTTCAGGAGGGTCTCGGCCACGTTCTCGGCCATCTCGCCCCAGACGTTGCACTTGAAGAACCCGTCGAGACGGTCTTCCCAGCTGCCCTGGTTGTTCTTGAAGCGCTTGTTCACCGCCACGGTGAAGTTCGCGACCTGACGGCCCGAGGGGGTGAATCGGAGCTCAGGGTCCTCCGTGACGTTGCCAACGAGAGTTATCGAGTTGTCTGACATCTACTTCTTCTCCTTACCTTCGCCGTCCGCATCTGGTCTCACTACTTTGCCTCTGATGAATTCGTCCGCGATCAGAAGGGTCCGCTTGAGAGGTTCGATCGCGGATTCGGGGGCCTTGAAATTGGCGACGAAGTAGTAGCCCTCGTTCTGATGACCGATCTCGTAGGCGAAGCGCCGGATGCCCCAGCGGTCTAGCTTCGAGACCTCGCCGCCGTTCTCGGACACGGTAGTGACGAACCGGTCGACGGCCTTCTGGATGTCGCCTTCTTCGAGTCGGGCATCCACGATCACCATGGCTTCGTAAGCGCGCATCTATCTCTCCTCCTCCGGACTCGAGCGCCGAAACGCTCCGAGGCCCCGAGCGCCGCGAGGACGCAGTAGGGGCAGGGGGTTCAGTTGTTGCTGAGCGGGTTCGCTCGTCGAGCATGCTAGCACCTCCGATATCGCCAACTCCTTGGTCCACACCCTAGAAAGAGGGTGCGACACAGTTCTTCAGGAGGTGGCCGGAGCCGGTCTGGCTCGCGCCGGAGCCGGCTCGGCTGGAGATGGCTCGGTCATCTCGACGACCGAGCGAGAGCGCAGGAACACGAAGAAGAGAACAACCAACAGTGCCGCCCGGATCCATACGCCGAACACCATGGACCCCCGTGCGAACAACGGCTCCTGGATCTGAAGGATCGACGAGTCGTAGAAGAACCGGAAGGTGCCCCAGTAGACGATCAGGTCCACGACGCTGTACGCCGCCCACCAGGCCCAATGAACGCGCAACAAGACGAAGAACGGAAGGATCCAGAGCGCGTACTGGGGCGAGTGCACCTTGCTGAACAACATGAACGCCGCAAGGAACGCCGCGCAAACGGGGATGAACGGATAGCGACCTTCCCTGCGAGCGGTCACCAACCCGATCCGTAGGGCCACGACGAGGAAGATGCCGGTCAGCAGCGCGGTCACGAGGTTCAGGGTTTGCGGTGACATCGCCGGGAGCCCGAACTGAGGCCACTGCCAGATGTTGTCGAAGTTGGGCCCCCGTAATCGATGAAACTCATAAGTCGCGGACCAACCTTCGAAGCCGGCGAGCATGAAGGGGAGGTTCACGGCGAGAAACCCACCTGCTCCCGCGGCGAGCACTCGCACCGCGGTTCTTCGGTCCTGCCGCTGCCAAGCCTCGGCGGCAAGCGGCACCACGAAAAGAAGCGGATACATCTTGAGCGCCGCTCCGATACCGAACGCGACCGCGGCGGCGATGGGGCGGCCCCGGCTCCAGAACCAGAAACCCGTAACGGCTGCGGCAACGACGAGCAGGTCCCAGTTATGGAACGCGTAAAGGACGAGGGCGGGGGCCGCGGCCCACATCAGTGCGCGCCAGGCCGCCATCCGTGCCAACAGGTAAGCCGCCATGATCCCGAAAGGTGCGAGCAAGAGCGCACTGATGCGCAGATAGCTGTTGGAGTCCTGGGCGAAGATGCCCGAGAACCACATGAAGACCCCGGTCAGGACCGGGTACTCGATGCCGCCGTCCTTCAACTCCCCGTTTTCGAGACGGCCGTCGACGTAGGGCGACACTCGTTCGGTGATGCCGTCTTGATTACGGTCGGCGAAGAGCCGGATCCCGTACAGCGGCTGGATGTCGTTATAGCAACCGCGCGCGTACTGTCGGCCGTCCCAAGGCTGCAAGCATTGGCCCTTGAAGAGGAAGCCCATCGTGAGCGCGATCGCGCACACGCCCACGACCACCACGATGGGATCGCGAAGGATCTCGGAGAATGTCTGCGTCGTTCGAGGTTTGAGGTCTGGGCGCCGGGCTATGGGTCGCCACCTTTCGGCCATCTGTTCTGCGGTCCGGCCAAGCCCGCCCCGTGTCGTTGCTGCTCGGGCGGCGGGGTCCCGCTCGGCAGGGGGTTCGGAGGTTCGCTCGGCGCGGGCTCACTCGGCGCGGGCGCGCTTGGGGCGGGCGCGCTGGGCTCGGGTTCGGTCGTTGGGTCCGGACCAGGCTTCGGTGACTTGGTGGGGGCAGGCGACGCGGGAGGCACGTAAGGCGCTTCGTTGATCACTTCATCGGGAAGGTCAACGGGCTCCTCGAAGAACGCGACCGGCATCTCGGCGGTGGCCGGATCCATGTATGCAGCCCAGATCTGAGCCGGGAAGCTCCCCCCAGTTACCTCGATGCCGTGCACGGGCCGGCAGAGGTTGGGATCCGAGCAGTAGGCCATCACGGGGACCTCCCCCTTGGCCGGGCCCTTGGTCTGGAGCGGGTATCCCATCCACACCGCGGTCGCAAGCTGTGGGACGTAGCCCGCGAACCAGGCGTCCTTGTTCTCCTGTGCGGTACCGGTCTTGCCGGCGACGGGGCGCTCGCCGAGGCTTGCGGCGGTCGCCGTTCCCCCTTCGACGACATGCGTCAGCACTTGGGTGAGGACGTCCGCGGAGTTCTGCTCCATCACCCGCTCGAATTCCAGCTTGTCGTGGACCTCGCAGTCCTGTCTGAACTCCGGTCGATACGCCTTGATGCATTCGTTCTCGCGCGTTGTCGATGTACCGGATGGGTTGCACCTCGGGCAAGAGGCCGCGGCCGGCGAAGGTCGCATAGCCGCGCGCCATCTCCAGCACCGTCGCGTCGAATGCGCCCAGGGCCAACGAGCAGTTGGGGGGGATCCCTGTCTTTCCCGACGGCGGATGGAACTCGAAATCCTCCAGCAGGTTTGCGACCTTCTCGGCCCCGATCTCGGCGATCAGTTGGGCGTAGATCGTGTTGACCGAGTTCGTCGTCGCGCTGTCGAGGCTCATAGTCCCGTAGGAGCCGCCTCCATAGTTGGAGACCTCCCATGGGGGCAAACCGTTCTCGCCGGGACACTCTTCGATGAAGGCAGGGCTGCTACCCGAGAAGCTCGACGTTGGTGAGATGTCGTCCTCGATGGCCGCCGCCAGGGTGAAGGACTTGAACGACGAGCCCGTGTGCCGTCCCGGATAGTCGGTCGCGTAATTGAAGTTGCGCGACTTCCGCACGGACGTGTAGTGCTCGCCCCCGACCATCGCACGGACCGCGCCTGTCGGAGTCATGGACACCAACGCAGCCTGGGGGTCCTCGGGCTCGGTAAGGATCGAGTCGACCGCGTCCTCCGCATAACGCTGCATGTCGAGGTCGAGTGTCGTGTAGATCTTGAGGCCGCGCGTGTAGAGCTCGTTGCCGTACTCGGGATACAGGTATTCCTTGCGCAGCCACTCCATGAAATAGGCGGCCTTCGTGCGCGTCGTCCGCTCCTCGAGCCCGTCTGCCATGCGGACGGGGAACCGCGAGGCTCTCTTTAACTGCTTGGCCGTGATGTGGCCGTCCCTCACCATCCCCGCGAGGACCCGGTCGCGGCGCTCCGACGCGCCGCGTCGGTTCTCGTCCGGTTGGTAGCTTTCGGGGGCCGGGATGATGCTCGCGAGGTAGGCGGCTTGGCTCAGGGAGAGCTCGGACGCGTGCTTGTCGAAGTACGTGCGCGCGGCAGCCTCGAACCCATAGGCGCCTCGGCCTAGATAGATCGTGTTCAGGTAGAAGCCCAGGATCTCCTTTTTAGAGTGGCGACGTTCCAGCTTTATCGCGAGCACGACCTCTTTGGCCTTGCGCACGATCGTGCGCGAAGGGTCCTGCAGCACCGCTTGCTTGATGTACTGCTGGGTGATCGTCGAGCCACCCTGTTGGATCTCACCTCCCGAGAAGTTCGCCCATGCGGCTCGGACGATGCCTCGGAGCGACACGCCGTTGTGCTTGTAGAAGTCCTTGTCCTCGCTCGATATGACCGCATCCTCGATGTAGTCGGGCAGGTCCTCCAGTTGCTCGCGGTCGAGAAGGAAGCGGCGCACCTCTCCCGTGTACGTCCCGATCAGCCGCCCGTCGCGGTCGTACACCTCGGCCGATGACGAGAGCGGGATCTCCTGAGGGAGGGGGATCGATGCGAACGCATACGTAAGGACCAGAAGGCTCGCCCCCACCAAGAGAGCCCCGACCGGGAACAACCAGCCGATGCGCAACACCCACCGAAGGCTCCGGGGCCGCGCCAGCTTGGTCGAAGGGCGCTTCTTCTTGGTGGCCTTCTTCTTCGTGGACTTCTTCTTGGTGGACTTTTTCTTGAGCACCCATCGAGTCTAGGGCGGTCCGGTGCGAAACTCGCGAACTAAAGAAACCCGACGCTCAGGCCTTCGACCGTCAAGTAGGCGGCCATCCCTAGCGCGGACAGGGCGAGGGCCCCGGCCCCCACGACGAGCCACTTCGCTCGGCTCGGTAACAACGCTTCGACCTCGAGCTCGAAATGCTCCTCGTCAACCGTGGCTTGCTCCATCGGGCGCGCGCGACGGGCCGCGAGAGCGCCGGCCCCCACCGCGACCGCATAGAGAGTGACGACCCGTCCTTGGGGGCCGAGTGGCTCGGCCTCCACGCCGATGGCACCGGCTGAGGTGATGGCGATCGCGATCGAGGCTGCGATGAGGGCCCAAGTGGCAACGACCGCGGCGGGCTCGTAGCTCCACGACGTGGTCTGCGACGAGACCCTCATCGCAAGAACGGTTCCAGCGGCGAGCGCGACCGGAAACAGGGCCGAGGCCGCGGTCCACGGCGCCGACGCGGCCACAGTGTCGGCCTCGACCGCCCGGGAGAAAGCAACGATCGCTCCGAGCGCGACCACACCGAAGCCGGCCGTAGTCGGCGCGAACGAGATCAACAGACCGCGTTCCACCGCCCCGCGCTTCGAGGAGTACGGCCAAAGCACGAGCGCTGCCGTCGCGAGGAGCGCGGCGACTCCGGCGCCCGCGACCGCGTCGGTGGTTGCGAGCGTGGCACCCGCTCCCAGGGCTACCGGCCAAGCACCAACGAGGGAGATCGAAGGGGTCTTCTTGAGGATCGAGGTGATCGCGCAGATCAGGGCGACGACGAGCGCGGCCGCCGCCGCCCATGGCTGCGGCCGAGCGCCGAGGGTCGCAAGCAGTACGAACGCGCCCCCGACAAGCAACGGAACGCAGGCGGATCCCGGTGAGCCGAGCAACACCCACCCCCCGGCTCGCGGCAGCGAGCCGCAACGGAGCACGACCGCTGCGAGGACGACGAAGTACTGCCATCCGTCGATCGGGACCGGCATCTCCCAGCTCTCTACGCCGATCCCGTGCGCGAGCACGGCCAAGGTCAGCGCGACATCGGATGCGGCAAGAGCGATCCAAAGCGCGCCCCGGCCATGCTCGGGAATGAGGATCGCGCCCAGAGCGACCGAGCCACAGAGCCAGAACAGGAGACCGGGAACCAGCCACTCGTTGCTCGCGAAGGCGAGCAGCCCGGTCGCCCCGACTCCAACGAGGGCACCCTGATACCAGCGTCCTCGACCCAGATCGAGAGCGCCGACGAGGAGCCAGGAACACGCGGCCGCGGCCCCGGCAACGATCGTGGCGCCGCCACCCAACTCGAGTGTCCGCCAAGAACCCTCGGCCCCGAGGGCGGCGACCACTCCGAGAAGGATCCCGGCGCCGGAGCATCCGAGCACGACGCGGTGACGGTTGGACGAGCCGGGGAGGCGCCCTGCACCGATGAGGACCAACGACAACAATGCGTGCCCAAAAACAAGGAGCACGGTCACAGCGACACCGAAACGACCGCGGCCGCGGCTCCCACGACTACGGCTGCTGCGGCCATCGCGCCGAGTTGGACCTTGATCGCGAGCTCGCCGACGAAACGTGCGGACACATACGCCAACCCGGCAACGACGAGAGACGCGACGGCCCATCCGAGCGCAGCGGCGGCTCTGTTACCAACACTCGCTCCAACCACGGCCGGACCCCAGAAGACGGACACGAGCAACAGCGCCCCGGCGCTCGTTTCGAGCGCAAGACGGAACCGATCGCGTCCGGTCACGCGCGAGACGGGCGCGATCCACAACCCGAGTGCGAACGACCCAACGATCAGTGCGGCCCAGCACGCGGCCGCAACCGCGGTCGGTCCGACGAGAACCGTGGGCCCGAGCACGGCCTGCGCTCCGCGCAGTTCTTCGAGCTCCAGCGTGCCCCAACGCAACGCAGCCACCCCCGCGGCGCCGGCGATCACCGCAAGCGCGAGACCGACTCGAGCTTCATCGATGCGCGACAGCTCCAAGCCGCGACCGAAAGTTGCCAGGGCGAGGCCGCCAACCGCTGCCACTATGGGTCCGGGAACGAAACCAAGCAGGTAACCGAGTGCCACGACTGAACCGGCTGCCCGGGCACCGAGCGCGAGCGCAGGGAAAGAAGGTGGCGCTACCGAGGACGCTTGCGTGGCCCCGCTCCGTTAGAACGGAACCGCCGGCCGGCCATGTATGACCGCACGAGGTGGTTCCACGAACAGTCGATACAGACCTCCACCACGTAGCAAGTGAACTGATCGTGGGAGCCGGCGAGCTCGGCCAGCCACTCCTCCGGGTAGACCACCCTTCCGTTATCGCGTTTGAGATCCGCGCCGTAGACGTAGCGCACCAAACGCATCGTCTCGTGGGAGCACACCGGGCAGACCTGGTCGATCTCCTCGCCGATGTTCCTCGCCGCGCGCATCAGCTCGGGGTGCGCGTCGCAAACGTCACTCGTATCAAGGCCCCCGCGACGCAAAGACCTGAGAACGGAAAGCCTCGCCAATGAGTAGTCGACGACGGGCGCGGCGGCCGGCGGCGGAACCTGGGTGGGGTCGAAGGATCGGCCTGACGTCGCCATTCATGGATGGTACCCGTCAGGGCTGGGAATCGGCTGCGATGCAGGCCGCTTCCTGGCGGTAGATCGACAAGCGCTCGGAGGTCAAGCCGAGGAACTGTCGATACTCGACTTCTGCGAGAGGCTCCAAGCCGGCGTCGCCGAATGGCGATGCTGTGACGAACCCGCAGTTCCCGGCTCGGGGGAAAAGGCCCATGTACCCAGGGCCCTGGAAGATGGACCGTCGCGCGATGGGTTCTCGCACCACGGTCGGATAGTGGAAGCCCACCCATTCGAAACCGGCATCGATGTCCATGACAGAGAAGCCGCGATCGACCAAGTATTCGCCCGCCCGCCAGCGCGGCTGCGTCGAAGGACTGGCCGTTGGTCACGACGATGGCGGAGACGACGGCCAGGGCCACCGTCGCCCAGGCCGCGGCCCTCATCTCCTCCGGCTTGGCGCGAGCTCCTTTGCTCGCGGCCTCGAACAGCAACACTGCCACTCCGAACGCCGGGAGCCATAGGTAACGATCGAAGATGGGACCGCCGGTCGCGACCCGACCCATGAGAGCGGCGATCGAGAGTGTGGAACAAACGACTAGGACCGAGCGCCTGGGGTCGGCGCGCTGTGGACGAACGAGCCGGGCCAGGGGGCCGGGCGCTCGGAACAGTTGCCACGCCCGACCGGCCAGCACGGCCGCGGACCAGAACGCGGCCGCCATCAACCCGTACCAGACTGCCTGAGGCAGTACCGGTGGCCTGGCGCCGGCGAGCACTGAATTCCCGAGCGGGCCTCCGTGGGACAAGAGGTTCCCCATGAAAAGGGATGGCGGCGAATTGAAGCAGCAGGTGTTCAGGCCCCCCGATTGCAGCAGCACCGCCACCGCAGCAAACCCGACAACCGCAGTCGCGCCGGGATGCAAACCCTTTCCCGAACGCACCTGCAGAAGCATCGCGGCCGGCAGTACTGCTAGCGACAGAGTGAAGAGCAGTTGCGCGATGGTCACCATCCCAGCCGAAGTGGTAAGCGGATCGAATGAGTAGGCGGCGTCCGGGAACGAGTGCCGCACGAAGTAGAGCGCGACTGCAGCACCCACCAGGCCGAGCAATGCAAAGGCGGAGACCCGAGGCCATTTACCCGCGCGCCGCTCCGCCACAAAAGCCCCGACGACGACGCCGATGGGAGCAACGATCGAAAGCTCCCTCGTGGCGAAGGCCATGACCCCCAGGCCAAGTGAAAGGGCCAGAAGACCGGTACGCACCCGGTCTCCGACAAGCGACCGCAGCCCAACTCCCAAGCAGCCCATCGCCAAGGCGAACGCGGTGGTATCGGTCATGAACGTTGCCGCTGTGCTCGGGAAGCTGGGGATGAGGCCGACCAGCACGGTCGTCCACAGGGCTTGGCCGTGGGGCAGGAGCACCCGGGCAGTCCAATAGGTCAGCCCGAGGCCGGCCGCAGCCATGGCCGCGCCCCAGAGGTCCAGCGCTACCAGGCTCGTCCCCGTCAGAGCCGCCAGGGGGTAGCCGAGAGCAAGGTGGCCGAGGAGCATCCCCTCGTTCCAGCCGACGAGCCTCAGCTCGCCTTCGTCCACGAGCGTCCGCATGATCCGGATCAGGGCCCAGTCGTCGTTGTGGGGTATCCCGAGGGAGCCCGTGACCGCCGCGGACACCAAGGGGACCCCTACCAGGAGTGCGATAACGACCGCCGCTGTTACCGTCTCCCGCCTGTCCCCGGCCCACTTCACGGCGGGATACTACGCAAATTGCCCCATCTATCGTTCTGATATATCGTTTCGATATATCGTATCGATATGAGCTTGCCTCGTTCCAAAGAAGTCTGGGCTCGCTCGAAGCATCTGAGAGGGGATCTACGTAGGTGAAACAACCGGGGATGCTCGAACTTCCCGTTCTAGGGCTCCTTAAGGAGCGGGCCATGCACGGCTACGAGCTGCGCAAGCAGCTGGGCGCCATGCTGGGCCCCCTCTGGCAAGTGTCCTGGGGATCGCTCTACCCGACGCTTCGACGCCTCGCCAAAGAGGGCGCGGTCGAGAAGGTCGTGGAGGCGGCGCCGCGCCGGCGCTCGACCAGGACTCGTGGGGCGACAGCAACGCCCACCCTGTCCGCCGGCAGGCGCAAGAACGTCTACCGCGTCACGGCTCACGGCGAGGCTCTCTTCACCACGTTGCTCGAAGAGACCGGCGCCTCGGTCGACGCGGAGCACTTCACGCTGAAGCTCGCGTTCTTCCGTTACATGCAGCCCGAGGCTCGCCTCGCGCTGCTCGAGCGGAGGCGCGCTTACTTGCAGGAGAAGCTGGCCCAGTTCAAGGCCAACCTGCGCGACTACCGGGGGCGGATGGATCGTTACGCCCTGTCGCTTCAGAACCACGACATGAGGGCGACCGAGAGCGACATCGCCTGGATCGACGAACTGATCACTAGTGAGCGTGCGCCCGACGGCACGCTTCCGAAGAACGCCTGACCGAAGGGGACGGACACAATGTCGAAAGTACGAGTTGGCATCATCGGCGTAGGGAACTGCGCGTCATCGCTCGTGCAGGGAGTCGAGTACTACGCGAAAGCGCGCGAGGACGAGACCGTCCCCGGGTTGATGCACGTCGACCTGGGCGGCTACCACGTAAAGGACATCGAGTTCACCTGCGCGTTCGACGTCGATGCCGCGAAGGTCGGGCTGGACGTGTCGGAGGCGATCTGGATCGAGCCGAACAACACGGTCAAGTTCTCGGACGTGCCGCAGACCGGTGTCGCCGTGATGCGCGGTCACACCTACGACGGACTCGGCCGCTACTACCGGGAGATCGTCACCGAGTCGGAGCTACCACCGGTCGATGTGGCGAAGGTGCTGCGCGAGACGCGCACCGACGTGCTCATCAACTACCTGCCGGTTGGTTCGGAGCAAGCCGCTCGCTTCTACGCGGAGCAGGCGCTCGAGGCCGGCGTTGCCTTCATCAACTGCATGCCGGTGTTCATCGCGACCAACGAGGACTGGGCCGCTCGCTTCACCAAGCACAACGTCCCGATCATTGGCGACGACATCAAGAGCCAGCTCGGAGCGACGATCAGCCACCGCGTCCTCTCGCGTTTGTTCGAGGACCGCGGCGTCACGATCGATCACACCTATCAGCTCAACTTCGGCGGGAACATGGACTTCAAGAACATGCTCGAGCGCGAGCGGCTCGAGTCCAAGAAGATCTCCAAGACCCAATCGGTCACATCGCAGATCAGCAACGGCATCGACGCCGAAGACATCCACATCGGCCCGAGCGACCACGTGCCCTGGCTCAAGGACCGCAAGTGGGCCTACATCCGGATCGAGGGCCGCGAGTTCGGCGACGTCCCCGTCAACATCGAGCTAAAACTCGAAGTCTGGGACTCCCCCAACTCTGCCGGAGTAGTGATCGACGCAGTCCGCTGCGCCAAGCTGGCCGCAGACCGCGGCATGGGCGGCCCACTACTCGCCCCAAGCTCCTACTTCATGAAGTCGCCGCCGGTGCAGTACTCCGACGGCG
This sequence comes from uncultured Actinomycetes bacterium, assembly GCA_963786155.1. Taxonomy (GTDB): domain Bacteria; phylum Actinomycetota; class CADDZG01; order CADDZG01; family WHSQ01; genus CAWAXW01. The sequence continues at coordinate 2,941,193 of CAWAXW010000006.1, forward strand.
AAGCCCGCGAGCTTCTAGAAGCCTTCATCCACGACGCCCCCACGATCAACGTATCCACCAACGGCCACGCAACAGAGCTAGACATAGAAAAGGTCTACCGCCGCCCCTAGCCGTTGCTCGGCACCGACGGACCCGAGGTTTCCTGCCTAAAGGTCGCTATTCGACCCTGAGTCACCAAACCTCGCTGAGGTTTCCTCGCTTGACTGCGCTATTCGCTATCAGGTTGGGAAACATCGGCCCTTAGGAAGGAACGAGGGGCTAGCTTTTGATCCAGCCGATTGCGCCCCAGTTTCGCCAGCCGGCGAACATCAATTCGTATTTGAGCTCGTGGTCTGTTGTGTAGAGGTCGCCGAACTTCTCGTGTTTCAGCATGAATAGGGGTGCGCGCGCTTCGGGGCGCGGTTTGCGAGCCATGTAGCCCATCTGGCCGTCGTCGGTGTGGAGGGGGATCAGGTCCTTGGCCGGCTCCGGGAAGACGTACCCCTCGAGGCGCGAGCGCGGGTAGTCACCCGTCTTCAGGTCGCGCTCGACGGCGTTGGTCGTGAAGAAATGGTCGCCCTTCAAGCGTTTGGAATACATGCGCCATAGAGACTTGGTCGCGGTCGGCACCCACTTCTCTTTCTTCTTGGGCCGATGCTTGGGCGTTGGGGGCGCGGGGGGCGGGGCAGGTGGTGGCGCGACCTCGGTTGATGGCTGCTTCGGAGCGCGGGCACGTTCGACCGGCACTACGACCGCAACCCGAACCTTCTTCTTTTCTCGCCTCGATCGATCCCGTGAGCGCTTGTGGTCAGAGACATCCGGCGTTGGGCTCGCTTCGGGGGCTGGCGCGCTCGGAGCCTCCGCCAAGAACGGGTTCTCCTGGACCACCGCCGGTCGCACTTGGGGGTCGACTGGCCCCGGTCGGACCAGCGCGATGACCGCCGCCGCAGCTCCCAGATAGAGCGCGGGAACAGCCACCCGGCGCCACCGGACTGAGCGTACGCGCCGAGGGGCCGAAGCACTCTCGTCGCCGCGCGCCTCGATCGCCTGCTCGTTCGATGCGGGCGGGGCGAACCGGTCTAAGTCGTTGAACCGTGGATCTGGCATTAGCTGGGCCATACTTCTCAACGACTTATGCGGACCCCTTCGAGAGCGCGAAGTTTTCTCATCGCCTTCTGCGTGTCGATCCCCTACCTGATCCGCGCGGAGGCCCTTGCCGCCCCGCCCACCTGCGCGGGCAAGAGGGCAACGATCGTGGGAACCGCCAAAGGAGAGACCATCAAGGGAACGCTCAGGACCGACGTGATCGTGGGCCGGGGGGGCGACGACAAGATCACGGGCTCGGCCGGCAACGATCTGATCTGTGGCGGTGAGGGTGCGGACCGGCTCGAGGGTGGCAAGGGGAACGATCGCCTTCTCGGAGAGGATGCTGCCGATCATCTGGCCGGCGGAGTTGGAGACGACACTCTCGACGGGGGCCGCGGGAGCGACGCCATGATCGGCGAGGGCGGAGACGACAGCCTGGACGGCGGCAAGGAGTTCGACACCGCGAGGTTCCACGATGCGCCCGAGGGGGTGAAGGTCGATCTCGGATCGGGGCGGGCGACGGGCCAGGGGACCGATCGGCTCCTCGGGATCGAAGGTGTTCTTGGAACCCCCGAGCGAGACCGATTGCTCGGAGACAACCTGGCCAACGTCTTGAACGGCCGGGGCGGGGACGACGTTCTCGTTGGCCGGGGCAACAACGACCTGCTCGACGCGGGCCCGGGTGACGACCACCTCGATGGGGTCAAAGGTTCCGATCAGCTCGTCGGGCGCGGAGGGCACGACACGGCCTCGTACGCAAGTTCGCCGTCGGGGGTCGCGGTCAATCTGGTCGGAGGAAGCGCAGGCACTCCGAATGGAGCCGACACGCTCTCGGGGATCGAGGACGTGATCGGATCCCGGGGGCCCGACGTCCTCACCGGCGATGACGAGGCCAACCTTCTTCGGGGCGGTGACGGCGACGACGTTCTCACCGGCGGTGGGGGCAACGACGATCTCTCCGGAGGCGACGGCCAGGATGCGGCGAGCTACCACTCGTCGGCCAAGCCGGTGAAAGTCGATCTCGCGACCAAGAGCGCGCGTGGAGCGGGGAACGACGAGCTCGGTGGGATCGAGAAGGTGATCGGTTCCAAAGGCGCGGACAAGCTCAACGGAGATTCCCGGCCCAACGTTCTCCAGGGAGGCGGTGGGAACGACGACATCGTGGGCCGCGACGGCGCGGATCAGCTCCACGGTGAACGAGGGGACGACACGATCGGGGGCGCGGGCGGATCCGACAAGCTCTACGGCGGCGCGGCCCGCGATCGATTGCGCGGCGGCGAGGGCAACGACCTGTTGAGCGGCGGCGAGGGCAAGGACGACTGCGACCAAGGTCCCGGCCGCGGTAAGAAACGCTCGTGCGAGAAGTAGAAGAAGGCTCCACCGGGAACGGACGCGTAGGTCTTCGCACACTCCTGAAGGAACCCGACTTCAGGAAGCTCCTTACATCGCAGTACCTCTCTCAAGGGGCCGACGGGTTCGCGCAGGCCGCGCTCGCGGACGTCTTGATCCTCCAACCCGAGGGGGCCTCGCCCGAGCGCCTCCTTGCCGTCTTCACCGTGACCCTCGTGCCCTATTCCTTCGTTGCTCCGTTCCTGGGCGTCTTCGTCGATCGCTGGTCCCGCCGCGCGGTGATGGCGTGGGCGAACGTCGCGCGCGCGCTGGCCCTCGTCACCCTTCCCCTGTGGCGCGATCTGTTCCCCGGCGACGGAGCTCTCTACGTCGCCGGATTCTTGCTGCTCGGATTGGGGCGCCTCTTCCTCACGACCAAGGGGGCCGCGCTCCCGTTCGTGTTGCACGAGCATCACCTGCTGCGCGCGAATGCCCGCGTCGGGCGGCGGAGGCATGATCTCGGCGCTCCTGGGGGGCGTGATCGGACTGGGTGTAAGCACGGCGGTGGGATGGCAGGCGGCGATCGTCATCGCCGGGCTCATCTACGCAGGATCGAGTCTCGTCGCACGATCACTCTCCGACCCGATGGCGCACCCCGATCCACCGTCCGAACGAGCCATCGATGCGGTCGTGCGCGTGGTGCGCGAGTTGGCCGACGGCTTGAAACAGATCTGGATCCGGCCCCCGGCCCGCCTTCCTCTGATCGGGGTCTTCCTTCTTCGGACGTTCGCGATGTTCGCTTCGATCGCCGCCATCCTCGTAATCACCTCCAAGTACTCGGGAGATTTCGAGACGGTGGCCAGCGTGATCGCGCTTGGGGCCGCTGGGGCGGGCGCGTTGTGCGGGGCGCTCGTTGCGCCGACGTTGGGTCGGCGGTTCCTGAAGCCCGGGCTGATGATGGTCGGCTTCGTGGTGTCCGGCCTGGGCACCGCCGCGCTGGGCGGGATCTCGGCGCTGGCAGCAGTGGTCCCGCTGACTTTCTCTGGTGGCTTCGGGAACTTCACCGCGAAGGTCGCCGTCGATGCGCAGATACAGGAAGCGTTGCCCGACAAGTACCGGGGACGCGCGTTCGCGGCCTACGACATCGGGTACAACCTGGCCAGCGTCGTCGCCGCGCTGACGATGGTGGCCCTCGGCGATCTCTCGCTCCGGACCTCCCTCGTCGTCGCGGGACTACTGGCCCTCGCGATCTCGGCGGGGCTCGGACTCCTGATGAAACGAGCGGGGATGAGCTTCGTGCGACTCAGTTCAGCCTGAACGTCACCTCTACCCGAGCACTCGCAGACAATGTCGGAGGCTCGATCGGGAAGGGGTTCGGCTCGTCTTCCGGGCGCACGCTCTGTTCCCCAAGGATGGCGTCTCCGGCCGCGAAGGCCTGGGGCGCGCGAGTGGTGCCCTCGAGGATCACGATCGCAGACCCGAGCGTCCGGCCCCCCGTCTCGGCGAGGATGCGCGCCTTGTCGGTGGCGTAGATCATCGCCTGACGCAGCGCTTCCTTGACCGCCTCGCTCCTGTCGGAGACATCGAAGAACACCCCGCGCACGCTGGAAGCTCCGGCTCGCACGCCGATGTCGATGATGTCGCCGAGCCTGTCGATCTTGGAAGTCTCGACTTTGACTCCCGCCGACCCTTGATAGCCCAGCACCGGCTCTGGTCTCTTCGAGTCGTCTGGATTGGGGTCCCGACACTTGCTCAGACAGACGCGTCGGAGCTCGACGTCGAAGGTGCTGATCTCTTCTTCGGTGAAGCCGGCGTCCTTCAGTGCGTCGATGACGGATCGAGCCTTGTCCGTCAATGAGTCGGTGGCGGCGTCGGCACTGCGACTCTGCGATCGAACTCCGAGATTGACCGTCCCGATGTCGGGTTCGACGTCGATCTCACGCCGGGCCTCGACCGTCACCGTGTCCTGCACGGTCTGCTGCTCCTGCTGCTGCTGTGCCCGTCGCTCGCGGCCCGCCTGGGCCACGCTCGGCCCGAACAGCGCCGCGGCCAGCGCCACCACCACGAGTGTGACGGCGGCCCTCTTCGTGTTTCTCATCGCTTACCCCCTTCTTGAGACTCCCCCGACCGTACGTTGGACGTATCGGGCCCTCAAGAAGGTTTCCGGGCAATCAGCATGAATTCGGGATGGTCGATGCCGGCGGGACGTCGAGAGAAGTCTCCCGGGGTGACCGCCCACACGTGCTCGGGGACCAAACCCACGCCCAGAGCGAAAAGGCGGAGCTCGCGCGGGGTGTAGACGCCGGTCCAGAGGTCCATCTCCTCGCCCTCGCCCGACTCGTCCTTGATCTCGGTGCGCTCGTAGAGCTGGCCCGCGTCGGCGTCGAAAGACTGGCCTTCCGCGAGGTTGGCGACCGCGAAGTAGGCGTTGAAGGCCGTCACCACGACGCTGCCCCCGGGCACGGCCGCCTCCGCCATGCGACGCATCACGAGCGCGTCGTCGGCTCCCATGAGGCCGAAGCCGCCTTCGCAGATCGAGAGCACGGCGTCGAACTCGTCGTCGAAAGGCATCTGGCGGGCATCGACCTCGAAGAACGCGGCGGCGACGCCGGCCTCCCGGGCGCTCTCTGCGGCGATCTCCAGGAAGCGTCCGGAGATGTCGACCCCGGTGACGGACAACCCCGCGCGCGAGCTCCACGGCATGGCGCCCTGGGCCGCACCCGACATCCAGGACGCGGGCACCCGCCGGGAGCTCGAGCAGGTCCAGCAAGAACTCGACCTCCTGCGCGGTGCCTTTCGTGAAGCTGTAGCGGAGGTAGGCCTTGCCCAGCCGCTCGGCGATGGGACGAAAGAACGGCTCGTCGCCGGGTTGTGGGGGCGTCGCGCCCATTACCGCGCCGGCTCGATGCCGCGCTCTCGTGCCCACGCGGCCAGTCGCTCGAACGACTCCTCTTCGCCGATAGGCCCTTCCTCCAACCTGATCTCGAGCAGGAACTCACGCGCCTCGCCCACGATCGGGCCGGGCGTCACTCCGAGGAAGGACATGATGGCGTGCCCGTCGATCTCGGGCCGGATGCTCTCGATCTCTTCTCTCGCGGCGAGCTCGGTGATGCGCTCCTCGAGGTCGTCTACTCGAGCCGCCATCTCTCGCGCCCGCGCTGCATTGCGCGTCGTGCAGTCCGCGCGCAGGAGTTTGTGCAGCGTCGGCCGAAGCGCTCCCACGTCACGGACGTAGCGCCGCACCGCGGAGTCGGTCCATCCCAAGCTGTAGGTGTGGAACCTGTGATGCAACTTGATGAGTTGGGTCACGGTGTCGACGACATCGTTCGGATACTTGAGCGCACGCAACCTTGTGCGCGCCATCTTCGCCCCGACGATCTCGTGATGATGGAAAGTGACGCCGTCGTTGGTTATCTCGCGCGTTCTGGGCTTGCCGATGTCGTGAAGCAAGGCCGCCAGCCGCAGCTCGAGCACCGGCTCGGTTCGTTCCACGACTGCGAGCGTGTGATGGAAGACATCCTTGTGCCGGTGCACTGGGTCTTGTTCGAGTTGCAGCGCCGAGAGCTCCGGGAGGAAGCGCTCGGTGAGTCCCGTTCCATACGCGAGCTTGAGGGCCGTGCCCGGTCGCTCTCCCACCATCAGCCGGGAGAGCTCATCGCGCACGCGTTCGGACGACACCGTGTCGAGCTGGTCGGTCAGTTTGGAGATCGCCTCGAGTGTGTCGGGCGCGATCTTGAACTCGAGCTCGGCGGCGAACCTGAACGCTCGCATCATCCGAAGGGGGTCATCGGTGAACGAGCTGACCGGGTCGATCGGCGTGCGCAGCACTCCAACGCGCAAGTCCTCGAGACCATTGAAGGGATCTACGGGCGTGCGCTCGGGGAGCCTGATGGCCATGGCGTTGACGGTGAAGTCCCGACGCGAGAGGTCGCTTTCGACATCGGCGTCGTACGTCACCTCGGGATGCCGAGAACCCTCGGCATAGCGCTCGGACCGGAAAGTCGTGATCTCGACGTCGATCCCCGCCACGCGGGCACCCACCGTCCCGAAGCGCATCCCTTGTTTCCATACGCTTTCGGCGATGGGATTGACGATGGCGAGGGTCTCCTCGGGGGCCGCGTCGGTCGAGAAGTCGAGGTCCTGATGTGGTCTGCGCAAGTAGGCGTCGCGCACCGGCCCCCCCACGAGATAAAGCTCGTGCCCCGCCGCCCGGAACACGGCAGCGAGATCGAGGACGGGCGACCCATCGGCCAACAGTTGCGCCAGATCCAGACCCGATCGCTCGGAGGTCGTATGCGTCATCCCGACAGGTTAAGCATGAAGAAGGTCAATCAGGCGAACTCAGCCTAGTTGTACGTTGGCCGCCCCCCGGGAAGTCCGTTGCGCCTTCCTCAGCCGATGTTGTTAGCTGAGCTGAGAACTCCGCTAGCGCGCAGGAGGCGTCCATGACCGAGCCCATATTCGCCTTCCGGCGGGTTGCGATTATCTCCGCCATCCTTCTTCTGCCGATGCCCATGCAGGCTCAGACTCTCGCGGGCCCTCTTCCTGAAGAGTCCTTCGTTGCCGCAGCTCCAGGCCAGAACGGAATGATCGCGTTCGTCGCTGCAACGGCGGCGAGCAACGCCACGGAGATCTTTCGCATCAATGCCGACGGAAGCGCCCTGCGTCAATTGACCTCTACTCCGCAAAGGATCGAAACAGAACTCGCATGGTCGCCCGACGGCCGGCTTATCGCTTTCCAGAGAGGTCGTTGTGTCGACAAACGACTGTGTTACGCGTACAAGGGCTTTATTCGATCCCACCTGTACACGATGAACGCGTACGGTCGCAAGGTGACCAAGATCAAGACGGGCGGGTTCTCAGCTGAGGGTCCAGCCTGGTCACCGGACGGACGGCACATCGCGTTCGAGCGATACCGCAATGATCAGGATTGGAGCATCTGGATAAAGGACATGGAGACCGGCACACAGACCAGGACCGGTCTCGTAGGACACGACGCGGCGTGGTCGCCGACGGGCGACTCTCTCCTCTATGTCATCGGACAAGACATCTGGACGGCCGGGATCGACGGAAGCAACAAGGTGAACCTGACATCGTCGGAGGCCCCCGAGTCCTCGCCGTCGTGGTCTCCGAGCGGGAACGAGATCGTGTTCGCGCGCCACTCTGGAGAAGAAAACACGATCCACGTGATGGACTCCGACGGCGCGGGCCAGCGGAAGGTCGCCGAAGGTGAGCATCCCTCGTGGTCGCCGGACGGAACCAGGATCGCCTTCCGCTGCACGCGGCGGACGCCCAGAACCGATCTGTGGACCCCTCACATCTGCTCGATGACGCCCGCGGGTAAGGACATCACAGCGCTAACACCTGAGGATGCCGATTGGAGTTTCCCGGAGTGGGGGTCACACCCGGCCCAAGAGGTGAAGGATCGAATCCCGCCGCGCACGCGCGTCAAGGGCAAGTACCGGTTCACAACGAAGAGGCGACACGTCACCCTCCGGTTCACTTCTAACGAACGGGGGGCATCCTTCGAATGTTGGCTCGACACCGACGTGAGGCGCTCGTATCGCTACGGAGGGGGACCCTGCCGGTCACCTGTCACCTATCGAGGATTGGACCCCGGCCTTCATGTCTTCTTCGTGCGAGCGACCGATCGCGCCGGCAACACGGACCGATCGACTGCAGTCGCGTACTGGCTCATCGAAGATTAGGCGAGCCGAGGCTAGGAAACGGGTTGCAGTCCCTCGGCGCGTAATGCGATCTGGAAGTCGTGGGGGTTCGTGGCTCCCGCGATCGCGTCTTCGAGCGACACAAGTCCGGCGCGGTAGAGGTTGATGATCGCTTGGTCGAAGGTCTGCATCCCATAGAACTCGCTCTCGGCCACGATGTCGTGGATCATGTGGGTCTGATCGGGGTTGAGGACCAGGTCACGGATGCGGCCGTTCATGACGAGCACCTCCACGGCCGGGACCAGGCCCTTCCCGTCCTTCCTGCGGATGAGTCGCTGCGAAACAACGCCGCGCATCGAACCCGCTAGAGAAACGCGGACTTGCTTCTGCTGATGTGGTGGGAAGAAGTCGATGATCCTGTTGACGGTCTCGGTCACGTCGGTCGTGTGGAGGGTCGAGATAACCATGTGACCCGTCTCCGCGGCTTGCAGCGCGGCCTTCACGGTCTCCTGGTCGCGAATCTCTCCAATGAAGATGACGTCTGGGTCTTGGCGCATCGCGGCCCGAAGCGCGACCGCGAAGTCCGAGGTGTCTTGGCCGATCTCTCTTTGGTTCACGATCGCCATCCGATCCGCGTGCAGGATCTCGATCGGGTCCTCGATCGTGAGGATGTGGCACGACCGAGTCGCATTTACGTGGCTGAGCATGGCGGCCGTCGTAGTGGTCTTCCCCGACGACGTCGGACCAGTGACGAGAACTATCCCGCGCTGCTCGTCGGCGAGCTGGCGCACGGCGGGCGGAAGACCGAGGGTCTCGAAGGACGGGCTGCCGGGCAGCACCCGCCGGCATGCGAGAGCGATGCTCCCGCGCTGGCGGAAGACGTTGACTCTGAACCGGCCGATGCCTTGCTCCGAGTAGGCGAAGTCGATCTCACCTTTGCGCTTGAAGGTCTGGGCCTGCTCGTCGTTCATGAGCTCCATGGCGGCCCGCTCGCAGTCCGCGGACGTCATCACGGGGAACTCGGTCTTCTCGAGCTCGCCGTGCGACCGGATATAGGGGGGTCCCCCGGCCTTGACGTGCAGGTCGGAGCCCTTCTTGTCGACGACGGCCCTCAGGAACTCGTGGATGTCCGACATGCCTCTCAGTGCTCCTCGCTGCGAATGGCCCCTAGTGAACACTAATCGGCTCCCGGGGCTCCCGGTTTGAGCCATGTGCTCACTGATCCTCTTGGTTTCGTGCCCCAAAGCGCGGGTAAGTAACCCAAGCGCAAAACGCACATATGGTGCCAACCGACAGGGGAAGGAGTCCTCTCATGGCGGAAGAGGTTCGGAAGATGTCCCGGGCAGAGGCCGGGCGTAAGGGTGGCAAGACCACCAAGGAGCGTTACGGAGAAGAGCACTTCGGCCGGATCGGCCGGATCGGCGGCAAGAAGGGTGGCGAGACCACCAAGGAGCGCTACGGCACGGAGTTCTACCAGAAGATCGGCCGCATCGGCGGCTCGAAGTAGCAGCTCCTAACTAAGCCAACAGACAGATCTCCAAAGGCACCTCCACGGAGGTGCCTTTGTCGTTTCCTATGCTGCCTGCATGTCTAGTATCGGTCGGGCGCCGGCGGCACTTCTGGTCGTCGCCCTCGCGGCGAGCCTGACTCCCCCCTCCCGAGTCCTCGCCCAGGAGACTCCATCGGAGTCCGCGTACGAGCTCCGGCTCATCGATCAGCCCGTGTGGCACGAGCCCGGCGACCCGCTGGGCCTGTCCGTGCGCATCTTCAACGAGGGCGACCAGGACCTGGAGAACTTCGCGCTCCAGCTGGCCGTGTACGACCGCAACCTGTCCCGTTCGGACCTCCACGAGAGCTTCGATGGGCTCACCTCACTGTCCGCGAGCTCGTTCCAGAAGCCGCTCGAAGGGAGGTCGGTGCCCGCGGGCACCACTCTCCTGGTCGACGTCGAGGAACCTCTCGAGACGCTCGTGTCCTTCGATTTCGTAACCGAGCCGGGCGTCTACCCGCTGACGGTGTCTCTTCTGGACGAGAACAGCCAGGCGATCGACTCCTTCACGACGTTCCTGCTGTTCTTCCCGGAGCTTCCACCGACCCGGCTCAACGTCGTCCCACTCGTAACTCTCAACGAGGTGCCCGGACGCGGCCCCGACGGCGTCTTCTCCCCGGTAGACGACACGGTTCCCATCCGGGACGCGGTGGGACCGGATGGCTGGCTCCTGGGCCTGCTGCGCGCCCTGCAAGCACCAACGACTCGGGCTCTGAAGTTCGGCCTCGCGCCATCGCCCCGAACGGTGGATGAGCTCGCGGACATGTCCGATGGATTCCGAAGCGGTGAGACAGACGAACCGGAAGACGTGCCGGCGGCGGATCCGCAGCCGAAGGTGCGGCGGCGGCTCTGGAGATCCTGCGGGAGCTGGCCGGTCGCGGCCGTGTGGAGCTCGTCGATGTCCCCTATTCGGCCCCAGACATCGTCTCCCTGACCGATGCACTCCCCCGCGACGTCGCGATCGACCAGGTCAGCGCGCAACTGCGCGAAGGACGCGCCGTGCTCGAGCGGGTTCTCGAAACCGAGAATGACCCGGGGTGGTTGTTTCCGGCCGGCGGTCGACTCGATGCCGACGCGGCCGCCGTGTTGATGTCGTTGTCCGCGTTGAGCCGTACCTTCTTCGTCGAGCAGTCGTTGGAGGGCCACGCCGAGCCCGTGGTCCTTGGCTGTCCCGAGTCATCGCCCTCCATCACATGTCCAGTCCGGGTCAACACGATCGACGGCCCGATCGACGGGCACGCATTCGACGACGGGATCCAGGACCGTTTCGCGGAGCTCCTGCGCGAGGGCGACGCGCCTCAGGACATCCAACGTCTCTTCGCCGAGCTGGCGATGATCTGGGCCGAGCTTCCCAGCATCGAAGGCCGCGTCGTGTTGGCTACCATGCCCACGCTCTGGAGGCCGACGCCCGAACAGGCTCGGCACTTGTTCACCGGGCTGGCAACCGCCCCCTGGATCAGCACGGTGACCCCTACTCAGGGCATGAGGCTCGCGACCGAGCGCATCGAGCGAGACCTCGTGGCCCAACTGCCCCCCTTGCCGGACGATCCCGGCGTGGCCTATCTGGGCGCGGTTGCGGATGCGGATGAGGTCGTCTCGATGTACGGCGAGATCAGGCCACCCCTCGAACGCGTCGAGAGGCTGAGCACGAACATCCTGACCGCGCAGAGCAGGTCGTGGTGGCAGAGCGATGCGCTCCTCGCCCGGGGCAGCGAGTACATCGACAACTCCATAGAAGAAGCGGAAGACGAGCTCGACAAGATCCGCATCGGGGGCCCGGATCAGATCATCCTCACCTCACAACGCGGCCGGCTTCAGCTCCAGGTCTTCAACGACACTGGCTATCCGGTGACGCTGCAGCTCAGCGCGGTGGCCACCCAGGTAGACATCGAGGAACCGGAGGTGACGGAGTACCTGCCGGGCACGACCCCGGTGACCATGGAGGTGTCGGCCGATTCGAGCGGCATCTACCGCGTCGACATCGGGCTCGAGACACCCGCCGGGGACCTGATCGCGCCGGCCAAGACGATCTCGGTGCGCTCCACCGCGTTCAACGAGATCGCCGTCACTCTCACGCTGGGAGCTCTTCTCTTCCTGATCATCTTCTTCGTCGTGCGATTCATCCGCAGACGCAGACCACCGCTGGAGGGCGACGCCGAGGCGACCCCCGCTTGAGCTCGCTGGCGCGCGCCACCGCGATCATGTCGGGCGGCACGGTGCTGTCGCGGATCACCGGTGTCATGCGTCTCGCTGCGATCGCTGCGGCTATCGGAGCGGCGGAAACGAAGTTGGCGGACACCTACAACCTCGCGAACACGGCTCCGATCATCGTCTACGAGCTCGTGTTGGGAGGCGTGCTCACGTCGGTATTCGTCCCCGTCTTCGTCGAGCTTCTGGAGAAAGAGGGCCGCGAGCGCGCGTGGCGGGTGGTGAGCGCCATCATCAACGTGTCCCTGGTGGGTCTGGTCGCGCTGACCACGCTCGGGATCATCGCGGCCCCCTGGATAGCGAAACTCTACGCAACGCGTCTCGAGGGCGAAGCCGCGCTCCATCAGCAAGAGGTCCTTACGACCTTGCTCCGGCTCATGCTTCCGCAGATCATTTTCTTCGGGCTTGCGGCGATGACGGCGGGCCTGCTCAACGCTCACAAGCGTTTCGGGCCCCCCATGTACACGCCGGTGCTCAACAACCTCGCCGTGATCGCCGTCTTCGTAGCGTTCCATCAAGCGTACGGATTGGTGGGACTCGAGGAAGTGACCGACGCCCAACTCCTGCTCATCGGGTTGGGAACGACCGCCGGCGTCGTATTGATGGCGGTGGCGCAACTGCCTTTCCTTCGTGGACTCGGCCGATATCGGCTGACCCTCTCGATCGCTCATCCCTCGGTGCGCAAACTCGCCCGCCTTTCGGTGCTCGTCATCGCGTACGTGATCACCAATCAGATCGGCTACCTGATCGTGCAGTGGCTTGCCAACGGACAGCAAGGTGGCTACTCCGCGTACGTGTACGCCTTCATCTTCTTCATGCTTCCTCATGGACTCATCGCAGTGTCGGTGATGACGGCGTTACTTCCTTCGCTCAGCGCGAACGCGGTCCACGGCCGGTGGGATGACTTCAGGGCACAACTCGGGGTCGGCATGCGATCGACACTGTTCCTGGTGCTCCCGGCGGCCGTGGGCTACCTCGTGCTGGGGGACGAGATCGTGAGGCTCTTGCTCGAGCGCGGCGTGATGACTCCGCGCTCGACGGAGCTCATCGCCGACGTCCTCAGCTTCTTCGTCATCGGGCTCGTACCGTTCTCGCTCTTCCAGCTCTTCCTTCGAGCGTTCTATGCGCTGCACGACACGCGTACGCCGTTCCTCGTCAACTGTGTGTCGATCGCTCTCAATATCGTGGTGAACATCGCTCTATTCCGCGTTATCCAGGTGAAGGGGCTGGCGCTCGGCCATGCGATCTCGTACTTCTGTGGGGCGACATTCCTGGGAGTGCTCCTGTCTCGCCGGATCGGAGGCCTCGAGGGCCGGCAGTTCGTGGACAGCGGGCTTCGGATCACGGGAGCGGCGGCCGCCATGGGTGTGGGAGTAGCAGGAACCTTGTGGGCCTTGGAAGGGACGCTGGATCCGAAAGGAACGCTTGCTCTCGCAGTCGAGGTCGGCCTGTGTCTGGTCGTGGGAGTCGGCGTGTACCTGGGCAGCGCCCGGCTCCTCAGGGTTCCCGAGATGCGGTTCGTGACCAGGGCAATCAGGGGCCGATCCGGAGGAGCGGATGCAGATACCAACTGACGGACCGCCCGCAGCCGATAATGAGCCCGTGCAACTCCACAAGGACGAACGCGGCCTCGTCGTCGCCTGGCTGGTCAAGCTCGTGATCGGGTTCGTGATAGCCGGGGTCATCCTGTTCGACGCGGGCTCCATCATCGTGAATTACGTGACGCTCGAGTCGACGGCTCGGGACATCGCCGTGGCCGTCACAACCGAAGCCGCTCAAGCCAACGTCGTCAATCAGTCGACCGTCACGCTCGCGGCGAAGGAGCTGGCCGAGGAATCAAATGTGAGGCTTCTGGACGCGACCCTCGACCAAGAGGGCAGGGTTCACATCAAGATCCGGCGTAAAGCGGACACGCTGATAGTCGGTCGTATCGGCCCCCTGGAAGACTGGACTCGAGCCACGGTTGAGGCCGAAGCTTCCTTGGGCAACTAGCACCGATGGTCATGCCCAAGAGTGAGCTCGCGGGTCGCTATGTCCTCGAAGATCGCGTTGCTTCCGGGGGCATGGCGGAGGTGTGGCGAGCGCACGACGACATCCTGGCGCGCACCGTCGCGGTCAAGATGCTCCACGAACACCTCGAGCTAGATCCTGCTTTCGTCGAGCGGTTCCGCAGCGAGGCCCTCGCGGCTGCACGACTTTCTCATCCCAACATCGTCGCCATCTACGACTCCGGTCAGCACGAGAACGACGGGGGGCCGCGCGACTACATCGTCATGGAACACTGCACGGGATCACTTCGGCATCATCTCAACGAGCGGCAACCGCTGGACGTCGATGAGGTCGTCTCGATTGGCGTGACCCTTTGCGATGCCCTCGCCCATGCACACGAGGTGGGGATCGTCCACTCGGACCTCAAGCCGGACAACGTCTTCCTTGCAGACGACGGGACCTTGAAGATCTCCGACTTCGGCATCGCAAGGGCCGCGCTCGAACGCTCTCCGGACATCGCCACCACGGCCACGATCCTGGGCTCGGTTCGATATCTCGCTCCCGAGCAGCTGCAGGGCTCCTCCGGCGATACGCGATCGGACGTCTACTCGCTGGGCGCGGTGCTCTACGAGCTTCTCACCGGCCGCCCTCCACTCGAAGAAGAGGCCGCGCTGGCCGTAGTGGAAGGCGAGTGGGAGCCTCCCCTGGCGCCGCGCAACCTCAGGGCCGGAGTGCCGCGCGGGACCGACGCCGCGGTGATGCGCGCGCTCGAGCGGGATCCGGCCAGGAGGTGGCAATCGGCATCCGAGTTCGGTCGCGCGCTCCAGGGATCCGCTCCATCCGGCGCGACCCGAGCGATCCCACGGGTCTCCTCCGTGGAACCAGAAGAGCGTGATCGCTCGAGCGAATCGCGCTGGCTCATCGGGGTCGTGGTCGCGATCGCTCTCGTCGTCATCGCAGCGCTCACGATCCCGGCATTGCTCGAGGACGATGCGGAAGGGCCCGCCGGATCCACGCAAGAAGACGGGACGCGCGCGTCCGGGGTGAAGATCCAATCGGTCCGAGATTTCGATCCGTTTGGCGACGGAACCGAACACGCCACTAAGGCCGAGCTCGCCCGAGATGGTGATCCGACTACCGCGTGGCACACGGAGGATTACAACACCTCGCTCGCGGACCAGAAGCCCGGCGTGGGTCTCGTCTTCGATCTGGGCGAAACCCGGTCCGTGGATATGGTCGTCGTTACCGGTAGCGACGGGGCCGGGGTTGACGTTCGTGCGGCAGACGAAGAGCCCGTGGACGTAGACACCGTTCCTCCAGTGATCGCGAGCGAAGAGCTGGAGGCGGAGACCGAGTTCGACGCAAGTGGAGCCGAGGCCCGCTACTGGGTGATCTGGATCACCGACCTCCCCGGCGTGACCGGGTCTGCTGAGATCTTCGAGGTGGAGTTCATTGGATCCTGAGACCACCGACGAGCAACTGCTGGCCGGGTTCGTCGGTGGCGACGAGAGCGCCTTCGAAGAGCTGATGCGACGGCACGAGGAACGCATCTTCGCCCTCGCCATCCGCATGACGGGCGATCGAGCCGACGCGTTGGACGCGGTACAGGAGACGTTCATCGCCGCCTTCCGGCGTGCGTCCTCTTTCCGAGGTCAGTCGGCCTTCGGGACCTGGCTCTATCGCATCGGCATCAACACCTGCACCGACCTGCTCCGCAAGCGCAAGCGTTCGCCGGAACCTCGTGAAGAGTTGGTTCTTGCCGATCCGACGACGGCCCCGATGGAGGACTCCGTGGCACAGCGCGACGCCCTGGCCCGAGCCCTCGAGGGCATCGCGCCCGATTATCGGGAAGCGGTGCTGCTCTACGACCTCATGGGAGCCTCATACGAGGAAGTCGCCCAGCTCACCGAGGCCCCCCTGGGCACCGTGAAATCTCGCATAAGCCGGGGCCGCCGCATCCTGGCCCAGAAGCTGGAACATCCCACCGCCCCCCAGCCGTCCAAGGAAGTGACATGAAAGCGCCAATCGACCACGCCACCTGTTCCGAGCTGCTGCGCGACCACGTCGCCGGCCTCCTCGAGGCACGCCAGAGCGAGCTCGTGGAGGCCCACCTACGGGACTGCCAGGACTGCCGGGCCGAGGCAGGGGTGGTCGCGGCGCTGGCCGGGGACGTCGACCCCCTGACCGAGCACGAGCGTCACCGCTTGAGGACCTCCGTGGGCTCGGCCTTGAAGTCGCCCGAGAGACAGGTCGTGACCCTGCCCGCCCACCGGTCGTGGCGGACCCGGATGCTCCCGGCCCTGGGAGCGGCAGCAGTCCTGCTGTTGGCCGGGACCGCGGTCATGGGGGGCCTCTTCTCGACCTCGGACGAGGACCCGAGCTTCGACGTGGGGGCCGAGAGCGCCGAAGAGGGCGAACGGACAGGGGGGGATTCGGGAGGCGCGGAAGGCGGCGCCGACCGCGCAGCTAAGGATGAGGTCCAGGCCGATAGCGATCTGGAGTCGGCAGCGGGTCAGAGCCCCGAGTCAGCTTCGGAATTCTCCTCGGCACCTGGGGCCGGCCCTTCGTTCGACCCCAGTGCCGGCGACCTCAACGCCAACTCCCTCAAGGCAATCGGTCAGAAGGGGGAGCCCTTCGCGTCCATCGGAAGGTCGGTCTCGGCGTCCGACGTCACGGCCTTGCGTGATGAATACGCCGCTGGACTATCCGGCCAAGCTCCGAGCGATGCCGCGCGCACAGATCGAGGCTTGCACCCAACGGATCCTCGAGGACCGCTCCGATGCACTCCCCGCCTATGCCGCTTACGGCACCTATGACGGCGACGAGCGGGTCCTCGTAGTCGGCTTCGCCTACTCGACCGAGGACATCGGCGCGCTCGATGCATTCTTCCTGTGGGTCTGGCCTCGAGAGGACGAGTCGTGTGCGTTCCCCGCCGACTCCATCCAGGGCCGCATACGTCCCTAGCACTGCATTTGCCAAGGTTCAAACCTTTCGGCCGGATCATCCGAAATGACTATTGGAAGGAGCCCTTCGACTACGTAGGGTCGCGCGACTAGGCGCGAAGGGGGGTTCGGCGTGGATCGCAGCAACACCCGTCGCGCGTCGCGCGCCCGTAATCCCAGCTCTTGGCGGCATGTAGGGATCACTATGAGCGCTAAGAAACTGCTCTCGATCCTGAGCATCATGTGCCTGGCGGCGCTCATGGCTCCCGTACTCACTCCCGCTCGGGCGGCGTTTCCCGGGACCAACGGCAAGATCGCTTACGTCAAAGACCCTCCCGGGAGTGCTCCCGCGAGCGTGTCTACTCATATCTGGGTCATGAACGCCGACGGTAGCGGGCAGGTGGATGTCTCGGGATCCGCGGGCTTCCTCGACTCGGCACCTGCCTGGTCCCCCGACGCTTCGAAGATCGCGTTCTCGAGCAAGCGTGGCAGTACTTTCAACATCTGGGTCATGAATGCGGATGGCAGCGGTCAGACAAACCTGACCAAGAACGCCTTCGAAGGAGTGAGCTACCCGGCCTGGTCTCCCGACGGCACCAAGATCGCGTTCGTCGTAGCTACGGAGGGCCTCAGCAATAGTGAGGTCTACACGATGAACGCCGACGGCTCGAGTCAAGTCCAGCTGACGAACACCCCTAAGACCGATCCGCTTGGTTACTCCGAGTCGGACCCGCAGTGGTCTCCCGATGGCACCAGACTCGTTTACGTCGAAGGTTCGTCGTGCGGGGGAACGCGGGGCGTGTTCGTGATCAACTCCGATGGGACCAATCGCCAGAAGATCGTCACCAGCGAGAACGGTGCCCGAAGCTGCCTTACCTATCCAACGTGGTCGCCCGACGGTTCGAGGATCGTGTTCATCGACGGAAGCAACATCTGGGTCGTCAATCCCGACGGAACGAACGCCGTAGAGATCGCGTCCAGCATCAGGGCCTTCGACGGTTTGGCGTGGTCCCCTGATGGGACCAAGCTGATCTCGGGTGTCGAGCCGACCTTCAACTGCGGGTGCCGCGACCTCTTCGCCTTCTCTATTGATGGTTCGGGCGAGCAGCAGCTTGCCGTTGCCGTCGAGTCGGAGTACCTCCCCGACTGGGCCCCCGTGCCGCCTCCGCCACCCGAGTGCACCAGCGGTGAGGCGATCTGCGGCGGTGATGGAGACGACGAGATCGAAGGAACGACCGGCGACGACCTCATTTACGCGGCCGGGGGAAACGACACGATCGAGGGCGGCGGCGGTGACGACACGATCATCGGTGGGAGTGGGGACGACACGCTCATCGGCGGTGACGGCGACGACACCCTGATCGGAGACGAGAGCGCCGATGACGAAGAACGCGCCGGGCACTCGCCGGGCACGGAGTGTTCCTGACTCAGGACGAGGGCGAGCTACCGGGGGACGACTCCCTCGACGGAGGTGCGGGCAACGACATCTTCGACGGCGGCGAGGGGCTCGACGAGATCACCGGAGGCGCCGGCAACGATAAGGCCGACGGTGGCGACGGCAACGACTCTCTCGCGGGCGCGGCCGGCAACGATCGTCTGGTTGGGGGTCCGGGGGCCGACAAGCTCAACGGCGGCCCTGGCAAGGACGTCTGCCTGATCTCCAAGAAGCGCGGCAAGGACCAAGCGATCTCATGCGAGACAACGACCAAACGCAACAACATGTGACCGGTCTTCCTTGTTGCTCAGATTAATGCAACAGCTGTTGTATTTTTGTTGGGATTGCCTGATATCCTTCCTCCGTGGATTACGTATGGCCGGTCGAGGCGCTCATCCCAGGCGCCCAGGGGCGGATCCTTGGCGCCCTGGCTCGAGCGGGTGCTCCCCTTAACCTTCGAACCCTCGCACGCGTCGCGGGATCAGCCCCGGGCAAGCGTCACGAGTCCTTCCTCGCCTCGTCGAGCTTGGTGTCGTCGAGCGAACCGAGGTTCCCCCTTCGGCACTATTCGAACTTCCCAAACAAAGCTTCACTGCAGGATTGGTCCGCGAGCTCTCAGACGCCCACGGAGCCCTCCTTCAGGAGATGCGCAGGACGGCCGCCCGGCTCCGGCCGGCTCCGGCCGCCATGGTGCTGTTCGGCTCAGCCGCAACCGGTGAGGCCCGTGCCCGCAGCGACATCGACGTGCTGTTGGTGCGTCCCTATAACGCTACCGATGACGATGCCTGGACCGCCGCCGTGATGAAGTGGGTGTCTCACATCCGGGCGTTCTCGGGGAATCCGGTCAACGTCCTTGAGGAGAACGAAGGGGATATCCCACGGCTCCTTCGGTCTCGCCGGAGCCTGTGGGAGTCAATCCGGTCCCGAGGGGTGTTGCTGATGGGCAAGCCCCTCGATGAGCTCGCGCGCAAGAGTGCCTAGGAGATCCAAGACCGTCTCGCTCACAAGAATAGATGTCCGCGGATATGCGGCTAGAGCCGAGGAGTACCTCGAAGCGGCAGCGCAAGACCTCAAGGATGGCCGTCACAGCGCCGCTACCAGCGCGGCGGTGCACGCCGGTATCAACGCGGCGGATGCAATTACGGGCACGCTCAGGGGAATACGATCTTCCGACCCCGATCACGGCCGCGCAGTAGATCTACTCGAGGCCAGTGGCAAGGACGGCAAGGACGCTTCGAAATACCTCGCGCGACTCATCCCTTTGAAGTCGAAGGCCGAGTACGACCCCGGGACCGTTCCGCGCTCCAAGGCTGAATCCGCCGTGAAGAGCGCATCACGTTTAGTCGAAATTGCTCGGCGACTCCTCATCTAGGTTGTTCCTGGGTCATAGCTGGAATCTGGGGCCCACCTCGTACGTTCGTTAGGGTGAAGACATGGAAGAAAACGTGCGCAACGTCATCATCGTGGGCTCCGGCCCGGCAGGTCTGACTGCGGCCGTCTATGCCGCGCGCGCCGACCTTGCACCCTTGATGATCGAGGGGGTCGAGGCGGGGGGTCAGCTCATGTTGACGACCGACGTCGAGAATTACCCGGGCTTCGACGACGGGATCATGGGGCCGGAGCTGATGGAACGGATGCGCAAACAGGCCGTCCGGTTCGGGACCGAGTTCGTCACCGACAACGTCACGGCAGTCGACCTGAGCTCCTCGCCATTCGAAGTCACGACCGCGAGCGGGGGCTTCCGGGGTGACTCCATCATCATCTCCACGGGAGCGTCGGCCAAGATGCTGGAGGTTCCGGGTGAACGGGAGCTCCTCGGGCACGGCGTGTCTACGTGCGCAACCTGCGACGGTTTCTTCTTCCGCGGACAAGAACTGTTGATGGTCGGTGGAGGGGACTCCGCCATGGAGGAAGCGATCTTCCTGACCAAGTTCGCCGACAAGGTGACGATCGTGCACCGGCGCGACCGCCTGCGTGCCTCGAAGATCCTCCAGCAGCGCGCATTGGATCACCCCAAGATCGACTTCATCTGGGACACGGTGATCACCGAGATCGTCGGCAACGGGAAAGTCGAGGGAGCGCGCACCAAGAACTTGCTGACCGGCGAACAGGCGGAGCTGAAGGCCGGGGGCGTGTTCGTCGCGATCGGGCACACTCCCAACACGCAACTCTTCGAGGGCCAACTCGACCTGGCGGGCGGCTACATCGTCACTCCCGGGCAAGACACGGCCACGAGCGTTCCGGGCGTCTTCGCGGCCGGCGATGTGGTCGATTTCCGGTATCGCCAGGCCATCACCGCCGCGGGGATGGGCTGCATGGCGGCCATCGACGCCGAGCGCTATCTCGAGAGCTCCCGCCACCAGGTGGCCCCCGCCTCCTCGTCCGCCTGATCCGGACGTAGATTCACTGCGTGCGAGGAAAAGTTGTTCTAGTCGCGTCCGCATTCCTTCTGGGAAGTGTGACGACCGCGTACGGAGCCGGTGAGTACCTCCCACCCGTCAATACTGGGGGCCAGGTGTTCCCGTTAGCACGCAGCTCGTGGTACTCCGTCATCAACTTCGCCGACGATTGGCACGCGCCCCGCATGAGGCTCGTGAACGGGACCTGGCAGCAGATCGGCGTGCACGAGGGCAACGACATCTTCGCCGAGCCGGGCACGCCAATCGTCGCCGTCACCGACGGCATCGTGGAGCGGGTCGGTTGGACCTTCTACTCAGGCTGGAGAGTGGGCGTCCGCGATGCCGACGGCAACTACTGGTTCTATGCACACATGCGCCGCTACGCGTCGGGGATACGCCCGGGTGTCCGAGTAGATGCCGGCACGACACTCGGCGAAGTGGGCAACACGGGTTACGGAGAGGCGCCGGGACACTTCGATGAGTTCACGTATCACCTGCACATCGGCATCCAGCAGGCGGACGGGACCTGGATCTCTCCCTATCCGCTCATGCGCCGTCTCTACAAGCGCGCGGTGCAGGCAACGCGATGAGGACGCTGATCCGAAAAGGCGAGCGTTCCCAGCAGGTCGCGGACATACAGATCCGCTTGCGCTCGGTTGGGCTAGAAGTAGGTGACGACGCGGGCTACTTCGGCGAAGCAACGGAACAAGCCGTGCGAACGTTCCAGCAGCAGCGGAACATCCTCGTCGACGGGATCGTGGGCCCGCACACGTGGGCGGAGCTGGTCGAAACCGGGTGGCGACTGGGCGACCGGCCGCTCTATCTGACCCGTCCCGCGATGAGGGGCGACGACATCGCCGCCCTTCAAGCGCAGATGAACGCCCTCGGCTTTGACGCAGGCCAAGAGGACGGAATCTTGGGGCCGGACACGGTGCGGGCGTTCCGCGCCTTCCAGACCGAGTACGGCTTGCCGGAGGACGGGATCTTCGGCCCGCGCTCCTTCGAAGCCCTCGGCGGCTTGCGAGCCGATCGCCCGCAGACAGCCGCGGCGCTGCGGGAGGAGTTGAAGCGCTCCCAGGTCGAAGGTCTGCACGACATCCTCGTGATGCTCGATCCGGGTCACGGGGGGCCCGATCCAGGGACCCTGGGGACTGGGGGGCTGATCGAGGCCGACGCCTGCTGGGACATCGCACGCTCCATAGCCGGGCACCTCGCCGACGGCGGTGCCCGGGTGCGATTCACCCGGACCGAGACCGAGAACCCCGACACCACCGAGCGAGCGCGCCGCGCGAACGACCTCGACGCGGACCTCTTCGTTTCCATCCACCTCAACGCACACGATGGGCAGTTGGCGCAGGGGGCTTCGACCTACCACTGGCCCCGCTCCCGTTCGGGCCAACTCCTCGCGGAAGCGATCCAACTAGATCTGGTCGCGATCGGGATCTCCGACTGCCGTAGCCACGCGCGGCTATCCGCTGTTGAGAGAGACGCGCATGCCGGCGGTTGTCGTCGAGCCCGGCTTCATTACGAACCCCGACGACGAGAAGAGACTCGACGATCCCGACGAGCGCCGATCGATTGCCGACGCGATCGCCCGGGCCATCCGCCGTTACTACGACTGATCGGGAGCGGCGACTTCTCGCGTTGCTCCTGCGGTTCTGCCGAGGACCACTTCCACGATCCGGTCGAGCTCCTCGAGCGAATTGAAGTCGACCACGACCTTCCCTTTGCGCTTGCCGAACTCGACGCGCACTTTGGTTTGGAGATGGTCGGTTAAGCGGCGCTGGGAATCGCTGATGAGCGCGGGGCGTTCGCTCTGCAGTCGTTCGGATGGGGCTGTGACGGACTTCGTCAGGTTCTGATAGCGCGCGACCTGCTCTTGGGTGTCGCGCACCGATAGACCTTCCTGGGCTACACGCACCGCCATCCGTTCCTGAAAGGGATTGCCCTCGAGCGCCAGCAGGGCGCGCCCATGGGCCGCGGTCAGTCGGTTGTCCATGAGCAACCGCTGGACCGCCTCGGGGAGGTCGAGCAAACGAAGGGACTGATTGATGCTCACGCGGTTGCGGCCCAGCCGATCGGCCAACGCTTCCTGTGTGAGTCCCGCATCCTCGATTAGTTGGCGATACGCGATCGCTTCCTCGATCGGGTTGAGGTTCTCGCGATGGAGGTTCTCGACCAGCGCGCGCTCGAGCGCGCCTTGCTCGTCCGTCTCAACGAGGAGCACCGGCACGCGCTCGATCCCGGCGAGCTTCGCGGCGCGCAACCTGCGCTCGCCTGCAACGAGCAGGTAGCGATCCCCCGCCTCTCGCACCACCAGAGGCTGGAGTAGCCCCAGGGTCCGCAACGACGTGGCCAGTTGCTCGATCGTCTCGTCGTCGAAATTCGAGCGAGGTTGCTGTGGGTTCGGCTCGATGAGAGCTACGTCGACTTCGCGGAAGGGCCCGCGACTCTCCTCGGCGGATTCCTCGCGGGTAGGTAGCAGTGCATCGAGTCCCTTCCCCAGACCGCCGCGCCGCGTCACTCGCCACCTCCGGTCCAGGGCTCTCTAGGAGGCCACGTCCGTTCGGCACCAACGGGTTCGGGAACGCGGACTCCGTAACCCCGGCCCCCGGGACCCGGTTGGCTTGGCTTCGAGACGGTGACCGCGGGTGGTGGAGCGGGAGGACGGGAGCCGAGCCCGTAACGCTCTGCCACCTCTTTGGCCAGGACCTTGTAGGCGATCGCTCCGCGCGACGAGGGATCGAGCGTCAGCACCGGCTCGCCGAAAGACGGCGCCTCGGAAGTCGCACGCTGCGCGGGATCACGCTCTGGTAGACGAGCTCCCCGAAGTGCGACCGAACCTCGTCTGCAACCTGGGCCGACAACTTCGTGCGGGCGTCGTACATCGTCAGCAAGAACCCGGCGATCCGCAGATCGGGGTTGAGGACGCGCCGTACGCGCTCGGCCGTTTCGATCATCTGGCCGAGACCTTCCAGCGCGTAGTACTCGCACTGCACCGGCACGATGAGATCGTCGGCGGCAACCAACGCGTTGACGGTCAGCAATCCCAGCGACGGAGGACAGTCCACGAACACGACGTCGTAGTCGTCGGTGACGCCCGCCAGAGACTCGGCCAGCTTCGACTCGCGCGACAACGCCGACACGAGCTCGACCTCGGCACCCGCCAGATCGACCGACGCGGGAGCACACATCAATCCAGAGATCGCGGTCGGAACGACGATGTCGGCCAGGGGCGTAGAGCCGACCAGCAGCTCATAGGTGGACGCGCCGACCCGCTTCCGATCGAGCCCGAGCCCGGTGGTCGCGTTGGCCTGAGGATCGACGTCGACCACGAGCACCCGGTGCCCCCTCAGAGCGAGAGCGGCCCCGAGATTGACCGACGTGGTGGTCTTGGCCACCCCGCCCTTCTGATTGGCCACGCAGACGATCCGGCCCGCCCGTGCCAGAGGCCTCGCCTCGAGGAGCTTCCAACCGTCGGCCATGGCCTCCCGCCTCCCTGACAGTTATTTCCAGTATTGGACTCCCTCAGATGCGCATGCTAGCAATGCCGGGAACGAACAAGCCGCTATTCGGAGGCAATTCACCCGACTCCCCCACGAAAACGGCCGCCACTCCACCGGCCCGAACCAAGGGGGCGAGGAGCTCGAAGGCAGCGGCTGGAGGCGCCAAGGCGCGAGCGACGGCGAAAGCGTGAGCCCCCCGGAACCGATCGTCCCGAGCGGCATCCTCAGCTCGGACCGAGACAACCTCGGCTTCGAGCCCGAGCTCCCGCACGACCTCCTCGAGAAAAGCGGCTCGCCGCAACCGAGGCTCGAGCAACCGCCAAACCCGGCTGGGATCGGCGATCGCGAGCGGAACCCCCGGCAACCCCGCCCCCGACCCGACATCCACGGCAGGCCCCGCGAGGGCCTCCGCAAGCAGCGGCAGAGCCCGAAGCGAATCCTCGATATGCCGCTCTTCGAAGCGCTCGAGATCGATTGGGTGCAACGAGATCGAGCCGAGGGGCCCACTCCCGGACGAGCTCTGCGTAGCGCTCGAGCTTGGCCGCGGGATCGGTCATGTAAATCGTTTTACATGAAGCGAGGCCGGGAAGACCTTAGATGGAGAGCTTTCCAGATTCAGGCAGGGCTCAGGCGCCGCGGACGACGACTCGCCGCTCGGGTTCCTCGCCCTCGGAGAAGCTGCTGGCTCCCTCGATCTCGCCGACGGCGTCGTGGACGATCTTGCGTTCGAATGCGTTCATCGGCTCGAGCTCGATCTCGGTGCCCCGCTCGATCGCCCGTTGAGCCATCTCCTGGGCGTACTCGACGAGCGACGAGCGACGGCGAGCTCGGTAGCCCTCGACGTCGATGAGGAGACGGACCCTGGCCTTGAGCCGGCGCTGGACCGCGGTTCGGGTCAGCTCCTGGAGCGCGTCGAGCGTCTGGCCGCGGCGGCCGATCAAGACCCCGAGGTCCTCGCCGGTGACGTCGATCTGGACCCGGCGCTCGGTGATCTCGGTCGCGACCGCAAGCTCGATACCCATGGCCTCGCCCAGGCCCCCGATGAACTCGGTGGCGGTCGCCGCGACCTCGTCCGGGTCGGCCACCGGAACCGAGCGGGTGACGTCCTCCCCCTCGGCAGCCTCGCCTTCCGGCCCCTCGGCCTCTGGAGTTTCGGCCTCGGGCTCCTGAACTTCTTCCTCGCTCGTTTCGCTCATCTCTCTGAGTCCCCTTCGAATGGAGATACTCGGCACGCCTTCACAGCTGAGTGCCGGTGACCGCGATCATCGAGACGATCGCTCATTTCCGCCTCTTCTTCTTGCTTGCCTGAGGTGAACGCTTCGAGCTTTCCTGGCTCGTTCCCTGCTCGCCCCCGGGTTTCGGCTTTCCGTCCGGTTTCGGGGGGAGCCTTTAGGAGGCTTACCCGTATCCGGTTTGGACCCCTCCTTGGAGCCCTTGGCGACGCCGTCCCCCGACGTGTGCACGACCGGAGGGGCCACCCGCAGCATGAGGCGCTGCTGGCCGATCTGCCACAGGTTCGAGGTGAGCCAGTAGAACGTGAGCCCGGCGGGGAAGTTGAAGCTGAAGAACATCAGCAGCAGCGGCATGATCTTCGCGAAGGTCTGCATCTGGGCGGCCTGCTCGGTCTGAGCCGGGTTGTTCGCCGACATCTGCTTTGACTGGTAATAAGTGGTAAAGCCCATCACGAGGATCAGGACCAGGTAGGGCAGGAACGAGACGAAGCCGGAGCCACACTCGACCCCCGCCACCGCCTGGCTCGGCTTGCCCGAGAAAACCTGGCTCGGCGTGCAGTCCAGCCGGAACACGGCCAGGAACTTGTTCGTGGCCAAAGGCACGGACTCGAGTGCCCGGGCGAGCTCGGATTCCTGGAGCGTCTCCATGAAGCCCTCGACCTGACGAGGCACCCACTCCACGATGTCCTTGGCCGGGTTGGCATCCCGATAGCCCATGTAGGCCAACGGCGTGTAGAGGACCCGGTACAGGGCGATGAAGACCGGGAACTGCATGAGGAGCGGCAGGCACCCGCCGAAGGGGTTGACGTTGTGCTCCTTGTAGAGCGCCATCATCTCTTCGTTGAGCTTCTGGCGGTCGCCCTTGTGCTTCTTCTGGAGCGCCTTGATGTCGGGCTGGATCCGCTGCATCTCTCGCATGGAGCGGGTCTGCTTGATCGACAGGGGCAGCAGCAGGAGCCTGACGCAGATCGTCAACAGGATGATCGCGAGGCCGTAGCTCGGGATCAGCCCGTAAAGCCCGGCAAGTCCCGCGGCGAAGAGCTCGAAGAACCCCATCAGTGGCCCTTCGACTTGGCCGGCACCCGGTCCACGCCGCCGGCCGCCCACGGATGGCACCGGGCGATCCTGGCCAGGGCCATGCGGCCCCCTCGAAGAACGCCAAATCGGCCTATCGCCTCGACGGCGTACGCGGAGCAGGTGGGTTCGTAGCGACAATGACGGCCGAGCAAGGGCGACAGGAACCGCCGATAGAGACCGATAAGGCCGATCACCAGGCGTCGGGCAACCGTCATGACTCCCTCCGCACCGCTTCGCCCACGGCATCCGTCACGTGGGCCTTGAGGTCTTCGAACCCCACGGTGCCCGCCTCGTCGCCCGCCTGAATCACCACGTCGAAGCCCGGGGCGACATCGCTCGCCCGCCATGCTTCGCGCAGCCGTCTCTTGACCCGATTGCGCCCCACGGCGCCGGAGCCGACCCTGACGGCGAGACCAACCCGGGCCGGGAGCCCATCGCCTCGTCCCAGGGCTATGGCCGTCACCCCATCCCGTCTCACGCGGGTTCCACCACGCAGGACGCGCTGGAAGTGGGCGGGACTCTTTACCGTCTCGATGGACCGCATGGGGACTCTGTTCGCATATGGGGTTGGGTTCGCTATGCGGACAGCCGCGAGCGACCCTTGCTGCGCCGGTTCTTCAATATCGCCCGACCCGCCCGCGTCTTCATCCGAGCGCGGAATCCGTGCTTGCGCTTGCGGCGGCGCGTATTGGGCTGGAATGTCCTTTTGGTCACTTGCCCCTCTCGAGCTTTCTCTGAAGCCGCCCAGACCGTTCAAGCAAATTTCATTGGTCGCGAAAACGGCGGGTCTCTCGGGATGAGGACGGCAGTATAGCGGACGGCTATTTGTCCATGTGAGAGGGGATTGACAAACCTCTTTTGCCCCTCTGCCCGTTCCCACTTGACGCGCGCTCGCCCCCTTTGCGTAGCATGCTCACGGCCGTAGGGCTCCAGCCAAAGGCGGCGAGAGTCTCGGAACTTCCCCCCGGATCACCGGCGAACCGCCGGGCGTGCGACGGCAGAACGTTGGTTGTCCACACGTGTGGATATACCTGTTGATTGGTCGTAAGCCCATCGGATCGGCCCGAAACCCTTGCGCAGCAAGCGGATGCGCCTCGCTATGTCGACTCGAGGCACCTCCGGCCGGCACCACCTCTGTGGATAAGTCAGAGGCCGGGGGACTGAAGGGGGAAGGATGCGGACCTTGGGTGAGGGCTCGAACGAGACGAGCCACGATCTAGCGGACTCGCCCGGACTGGGCACCGACGGGATCGCCGAAGAGATCTGGCGAGAGGCGTCGGTATTGCTCCGTACCGCCTTGTCCGAGGGCAACTACACGGCCTGGTTCGACAAGGCGACGGTCGTCGGTCTCGAAGGCGACACTTTCGTATTGGGCGTCCCGAATCCATTCGCGAAGGAATGGATCCAGCAGCGCTACCACGACGCTCTCCAGACCGCCTTGGCTCAAGCCGCCGGACGGCCCATCGACGTCGCGATCCTCGCGGGCGATGCTTACGACCCCGAGGTGGACACATCGCAATTGGCTCCCACCCCGGTACCAACGCCCACCGAGGCCGCGGCCCCCGACGAGCCCGGCGACCTCCACCCCAAGTACTCGTTCGACTCCTTCGTCATCGGATCGTCGAACCGCTTCGCCCACGCCGCCGCGCTCGCGGTAGCCGAAGGGCCCGCTCAGGCCTATAACCCGCTCTTCATCTACGGCGAAGCGGGCCTAGGCAAGACCCACCTTCTCCACGCGATCGGCCGCTACGTTCGTGATTGGCACCGCAAGCTCACGGTCCGCTACGTCTCCACAGAGCAGTTCATGAACGAGTTCATCCTTGCTCTGAGACGCAACACGATCCCCGAGTTCCACCGACGCTACCGATCAGCAGGTGTCCTCCTGATCGACGACATCCAGTTCCTCGAGAACAAAGAGCGGACCCAGGAAGAGTTCTTCCACACTTTCAACGCGCTCCACCCGATGAGCCAGATCATCATCACGTCGGATAGGTCTCCCAAGAAGATCTCCACCTTGGAGGAAAGGCTCCGCACACGTTTCGAATGGGGACTCATCACCGACATCCAGCCCCCCGATCTCGAGACGAGGATCGCGATCCTCCAGAAGAAGTCCGAGACCGACGGCCTCGAGATCCCCCAGGAGGTCATGCAGTTCATCGCCTCGCGGGTCCAAACGAACATCCGCGAGTTGGAGGGGGCTCTCATCCGCGTGGCCGCCTATGCGTCGCTCACGGACGTGAAGGTCACGCTCGAGCTGGCCCAGAGCGTTCTTCAGTCCTTCCTGCCGGGGGCCGGAGAAGCCCGCGTCACCCCCGATCTGGTGATCGCCGTCGCTGCCGAGTACTTCGATGTCACCGCCGACGAGATCCGGTCCGCGAGTCGGTCGCGGCCCCTCGTCACCGCGCGCCAGCTCGCTATGTACCTCTGCCGCGAGCTGACCGACCTCTCGCTGCCCAAGATCGGAGAACGATTCGGGGGCCGCGATCATTCAACGGTCGTCCACGCCAACCACAAGGTCCGCCAACTCATGCAAGAACAACAGACCTACTTCGAACAAGTGCGTGAGCTCACGACCCGCATCAAGCAGCGCGCAACCCGTTGACAACCCGTGAATCCGTCACCCCGGTTCCCTCGGTTCTCCACCGCGCGGTGTCGCGCTCTTCTTTTCTTGCGGATAACGACGTCCGTCGTCCCCACCGAACCCACACCCCGATCTCCACTCCGACCAGCGAGAATGCGGCTTATCCCCATGATCAACAGGCCCTACTACTAGTACGAGACATATCTATGTCTTTTAGAAGAAAGAAGAAGAACATTTGTATGTCACACCACCCTCGTAGTGTTCTCATCGATCTAGAAACGGAGGCGCAGCGATGAAGTTCAGGTGTGAGCGAGACAGCTTGCTCGAAGCCGTTCAATTTGCGATGAGAGCCATCTCGTCACGAGCGACACTGCCCGTGTTGTCGGGACTCCGACTACAGGCAACCGCGGAGGGAGAAGTGGCGATCGCGGCCACCGACCTCGAGTTGACGATGGAGAGCGCGTTCAAAGCAGCCGTGGACGAACCAGGCCGGATCATCGTGCCCGGCAGGTTGTTCTCGGAGATGACGCGGAGCCTGGGCGCGGGACAGGTCAGCCTCGCCGGCTCCGACGGGGAAGTGGAGATCGGGTCCGGGCGCGGGCATTTCCGGGTGAAGTCCCTCGTCGCCGAGGACTACCCGGCTCTCCCGATCGAGGACCGGAGCGAAGCAAAAGACGGGATCACGGTGTCGATCGACCCGGCAGGGTTGGCCACCGGACTGTCCCAGGTCGTTCGCAGCGCATCCACGGATGAGAGCCGTCAGGTGTTGACGGGCGTCTTGTGGGAGATCGAGGCGGACCAGGTGACCCTCGCCGCGACCGACTCTTATCGACTGGCCGTTCGGAAGCTCGCTCTAACTGGTGGTCCGGCGGAATTGCGGAAGGTGGTCCTGCCCTCCCGGAGTCTCGCCGAGCTTGCCCGGGCGCTCCAAGGGGGCGCGAACGAGGTGCGGGCAACCGTGAAGGACAACCTGATCATCTTCTTCGTGCGGAAGAATCCCGAGGCCGCTGCCGGCGCCGAAGAATCTGTGATCGGTTCCCGCTTCATCGAGGGGGAGTTCCCGAACTACCGGCAACTGCTCCCATCGGGTTATCCGAACTCACTGACGACCGATCGCGAAACGCTGATCGAGGTCGCACGCCGCGTCGGTCTACTCGCGCGAGAACAACATGCCGGTGAAGCTGCATCTGGGCAATGAGTTGGAGATCTCGGCGCACACGCCGGATGTGGGCGAAGGCCAAGAGGTGATCGACGCAGAGTTCACCGGGACCCCGCTCGTGATCGCATTCAACCCGGCTTTCTTGTTGGACGGGGCCAACGCCATCGAAGGAGAGCGGGTGGTGTTCGATGCTCTGGATGGACTCAAGCCGGCGATCCTCCATGGAGAGGACGACGGTTCGTTCACCTACCTGCTGATGCCGGTTCGGCTGTCGTGATGGGCGCGTGCGTGTAGGCCGGATCGAGCTCGAGGACTTCCGCAACTACGCGCACGTGGAGCTCGGGTTTGTCCCCGGGTTGAATCTCATCGTGGGTGCGAACGCCCAGGGCAAGACGAACCTCCTCGAAGCCGTGCACTGCCTCGCAGGCCTGGGCTCGCCACGCGGACCGGATGGCGCCATGGTGAGGGAGGGGCAGGAACGAGCCGTGCTCCACGCCGAGATCCTGAGGGGCGAACGCTCGATCAGGATCGACCTGGAGCTAAAACCGGGCCGCGGCACCCGGGCTCTTCTTAACCGGACCCCGATGAGCGGAACGCGGGCATTGGCCGAGGTCGTCACCACGGTGTTCTTCGGGCCCGACGAGCTTGCTCTCGTCAAAGGGTCTCCGGACAGACGACGCCGGTGGCTCGACGACCTGGTCGTGAAGGTGAGGCCGGCCCGGCACACGCTCAGACGCGAGTGGGAACGGGTTCTGCGTCAACGGAATGCGCTGCTCAAGTCCGCGCCCGCGGGTCCTCGAGCGCGCTCGCGACACTCGACGTATGGGACGAGACGTTCGCGCGCGTCGGCGCGACGTTGGTTGCAAGCCGCCTGGCGACTCTGTCGGGGTTGATGCCCATGGCTCGCAAGCGCTTCGAGGCCCTCGCGGGGGCCGGCCGGATCGAGCTGGCCTATGCGAGCTCTTGGCTCGCGCCGGATGACCCGCTTGACCCCGCAGAATCGCCGAACGAATCAGATATCCGCGACGTCCTGATGGAGCAGATCCAGGAGCAACGCGGTCGCGAGATCGAGCGAGGTGCCTCGCTCGTCGGCCCGCAGCGAGACGACGTCATGGTGACGCTTTCGAGCTCCGACGAGGCGCCCTCGGACGCGCGTCTGTACGCATCACAAGGAGACCAGCGGACGTCGGCGCTCGCCCTCAAGCTGGCCGAGTTCGATCTCTTGGCGGAAGCCCTGCGAGAAGAACCCGTGTTGCTGCTCGACGACGTGTTTTCGGAGCTCGATCCCCGTCGACGTGCGTGGCTCGCCGATGCGGTGCGCGACCTCGATCAGGTGATAGTCACGTCGGCCGAACCCGGCGCGATCGAAGCTTCCGATGCAGCGGTGGTCTTCGAAGTTAGCGCGGGGCGGGTCAAGGAACGCGCCACATGAGAGAACCCATGCGGCTGCGGGATCTGCTCGAGGGAGCGGGCCGCGACTTCGGACTTGGCCCTGAGGCGATGAGCGCGAGCAAGATCTGGGCGCTTTGGCTCGAGATCGTCGGCCCGGCGATGGCCACCCACTCGCGCCCGACCTCACTGCGGGAAGGCACTTTGCGGATCATCACGGATTCACCCGCATGGGCTAACGAAGTCTCCTATCTGGCGGACGAGATCAAGAGACGCGCGAATCAAGCACTCGGCGCGGATGCGGTCGCGTCGGTGCGCGCGGGCGTCTCGAAGGGCCGGTTCGAGACGCTGAAAACCGATGCGAATAGCGCGCACAACGCTCCCTCAGAGGACCGTCCGGAAGGTGAATCGCGCGCCGTCGAGGACCCAACAGAAGCCCTTTCCAGGGCCGCGGAGCATGGTCTCGGCGACGCTTCAGAAAGCCTCATTGATCACCTTGCAAACCCCGCGAACGCCCTGGTAGCTGGTATGATTTTGGCAATGGAGCGAACGCTTCGCGCCCCCTCCACAATCGGTTGTGGAGACACTTTCAGGGGCCTTCGGTCGAGGCGATCAAACCCCATCAGAGGCGAAGGAGAAGACCTCGGCTAGAAGACCTGTGCCCGCGTCCAAGACGTCGGCGCGCGATGCATATACCGAACAAGACATCACCGTCCTCAAGGGGCTCGATCCGGTACGCCAGCGACCCGGGATGTACATCGGGTCCACCGGCATCCGCGGTCTCCATCACCTCGTCTACGAAGTCGTCGACAACGCGGTCGACGAGGCGATGGCGGGACACTGCGATCGCATCATCGTCGAGCTGCTGGCCGACGGAGGCTGCCGCGTGACCGACAACGGTCGTGGCATACCCGTCGGAGTCATCAAAGGCAGAGCGCAAGCCCGCGGTCGAGGTCGTGCTCACCACCCTCCACGCAGGAGGGAAGTTCGGGGGCAAGGGCTACCAGGTCTCCGGGGGCCTCCACGGCGTCGGGGTCTCGGTGGTCAACGCCCTGTCAGAGAGGCTCGATCGTCGAGGTGGTCCGCGACGGCAAGCTCTGGCGCCAGGAGTACGAGCGCGGCAAGCCCAAGGCGAAGCTCAAGGCCGTTAAGCCGACCAAGCGGACCGGCACGACCATCACGTTCTGGCCCGATCCCCTCATCTTCACGGAGGACCGGGAGTTCAAGCATCGACACGCTCGAACAGCGACTCCGTGAGATGGCTTTCCTGAACAAGGGGCTCGAGATCCGCCTGATCGACCAGCGGGTCGAGCCGCCGACCGAGGAGACCTTCACCGCTACACAGGCGGGATCATCGATTTCGTGAAACACCTGAACGCGATCGCGCGACCCGGTCAACAAGAAGGTCGTCTACTTCGAAGCCAAGGCTGAGGCCCACGAGCTCGAGGTGGCGATGCAGTGGACCAATTCATTCACGGAATCGGTCTTCACGTTCGCCAACAACATCAACACCCACGAAGGCGGCATGCACGAGGAGGGCTTCCGTCGCTCGCTCACGCGCGTGATCACTTCTTACGCCCGATCGAAGGGCATCCTCAAAGAGAAGGACGACGCCGCTCGATCGGCGAGGACGTCCGCGAGGGTCTCACGGCGATCATCTCCGTGAAGCTGCGTAATCCTCAGTTCGAAGGTCAGACGAAGACGAAGCTCGGCAACACCGAGATCCGCTCCTTCGTCGAGACCTCGATGAACCAGCGCTTCGCCGAGTTCATGGAGGAGCACCCGAGCGAGGCCCGGGCGATCTGCACCAAGGCGATCGCGGCCCAGCGGGCTCGCCTCGAGGCGCGCAAGGCTCGCGACCTCGTCCGGCGCAAGTCGTTGCTCGAATCAACGACGCTCCCGGGCAAGCTCGCGGATTGCCAGACGCGCGATCCGAACGAGGCCGAGCTGTACATCGTCGAGGGTGACTCGGCCGGCGGCACGGCCAAGACGGGCCGCGCAGCGCGAGTTCCAAGCGATCCTTCCGCTACGCGGCAAGATCCTCAACGTCGAGCGAGCGCGCCTGGCGAAGATCCTCGAGAACAAAGAGATCCAGGCGATCATCACCGCGGTCGGCACCGGCATCGGCGAGGAGTTCGATATCGACGAAGTGCCGCTATCACAAGATCATCTCGATGGCCGATGCGGACGTCGATGGCAGCCACATCAAGACCTTGCTCCTGACGTTCCTCTTCCGGTACATGCCGGCAGCTGATCGAAGCGGGCTACGTCTACGTCGCGCAACCTCCTCTGTACCGGTTGACGTACAAGGGCAAGGTGCACTACTTCCGCAACGACGTGGAGCTCGACGCCTTCCAGCTCAGAGCAGAACGGGGCTCGGATCGAGCCCCAGCGATTCAAGGGTCTCGGCGAGATGAATGCCGATCGGAGCTGTGGGAGACGACGCTCGATCCCGGAGAACCGGACCCTGCTGCAGGGTGACGATGGAGGACGCAGCGCTGGCCGAAGAGATCTTCTCGACGTTGATGGGCGACGACGTCGAGTCACGCAAGACACTTCATCCAGCGCAACGCCAAAGACATCCGATTCCTAGATATCTAAGATGGCCATGGCTCCAGACGAACCGTTCCAGGACAAGCTGCCCGACGACGAGGGCCCTCGGGGGCAGCACGGAAGTAACGATCGAGGAAGAGGTTCAGTACTCCTTCCTCGAGTACGCGATGTCGGTCATCGTCGTCGCGCGCCCTGCCGGACGTACGCGACGGCCTGAAGCCGGTGAACCGCCGGATCCTCTACGCGGCCCTTCAGTCGGGCCTCCGCCCCGATCAGCGCTACCGCAAGAGCGCGGCTCTCGTCGGCGAGGTCATGAAGACGTACCACCCTCACGGCGACCAGCGCGATCTACGACGCGATGGTTCGCCTGGCCCAGGACTTCTCGACGCGCTACCCACTGATCGACGGCCAAGGCAACTTCGGCTCGATCGACGGCGACCCACCAGCCGCGATGCGCTACACCGAGTCCCGTCTGTCGCAGATGGCGATGCAGCTTCTGCGGGATATCGACGAGGAGACCGTCGACTTCGTCACGACCTACGACGGCGAGGCGGACGAGCCGATCGTGCTGCCGGCTAGGTTCCCGAACCTGCTCGTCAACGGCTCGCTCGGGATCGCCGTCGGCATGGCGACGAACATCCCACCGCACAACCTGCGCGAGGTCTCCGATGCGGTGATCGACATCCTCGAGCACCCGGAGCTCGCCGAGGACTCCGAGACCACTGCTTGCAACGGTGCATGAAGCACGTCAAGGCGCCGGACTTCCCGACAGGCGCGCTCGATCGTCGGGCAGCAGGGGATCGACGACGCCTTCACGACGGGCCGGGGCACGATGAAGATGCGGGCCGTCTGCGAGGTCGAGGAAGGACCGAAGGGCGCTCCGCGGATCGTCGTCACCGAGCTGCCTTACAGGTGAACAAGGCGCGCCTTGCCGAGAAGATCGCCGAGCTCGTCGAACGCAGAAGAAGCTCGAGGGCATCGCCGACCTTCGCGACGAGTCTCAACGTGAAGGGTATGCGCCTCGTCATCGACCTCAAGAAGAACGCGGTGCCCCACGTCGTGCTGAACCAGCTCTACAAGCGGACGCAGCTGCAGGACAACTTCGCGGTGAACATGCTGGCGCTCGTCGACGGCGTCCCACGGACGCTGAATCTCGGCGAGGTCGATCCAGGAGTACATCACGCACCAGATCACCGTCGTGACGCGCCGGACGCAGTACCGGTTGCGCAAAGCCGAAGGAGCGCTCGCACATCCTCGAGGGCCTCATCATCGCCCTCGACAACATCGACGAGATCGTCGCGCTGATCCGAGCGGCAGCGGACGTCGAGGAGGCGCGCGGCGGGTTGATGGCCCGCTTCGGGCTCTCGCGAGATCCAGGCGCAACACATCCTGGACATGCCGCTGCGCCGGTTGACCGCTCTCGAACAGGACAAGATCCGCGAGGAGCACGCGGCTCTGCAGACGACGATCGCAGAGCTCAAGTCGATCCTTGCCGATCCCGCGAAGCTCCGAGCCCTCATCGCCGACGAACTACGAGAGATCCGCGAGAAGTTCGGGGACGACCGCCGGACCCGATTGGTCCCGGACGAGGGTGAGTTCGACATCGAGGACCTGATCGCGGACGAGGACCTCGTCATCTCGGTCTCGCGCGACGGCTACATCAAGAGCGTTCCGCTCGATACCTACCGCACAACAGGGCCGCGGGGGCCGAGGGGTCAAGGGGGCCGCGCTGAAAGAAGGCGACATCGTCGAGCACCTGCATCACGACGACCGCGCACTCCTATCTGCTGCTGTTCTCGAACACCGGACGCGTCTATCGATTGAAGGCACACGAGATCCCGAAACGAGACCGGACCGCGCGCGGGACGGCCGTGGTGAACGTCGTCGCGATGAAGCCGGACGACAAGGTCGCCGCCGTGATCGACACCCGGGATTACGAGACCTATCGATACCTCTTGATCGCGACGAAGCGAGGAATGGTCAAGAAGACACTGTTCCGCGAGTACGACTCTTCTCGCCGGGAAGGGATCATCGCCCTGAACCTGAAGGACGGGGACGAGGTCGTACGCGTGGCCCCGACTGCCGGCGATGACGACGTCCTGCTCATCAGCAAGAAGGGCAAGGCGATCCGTTTCAAGGAGGAGCAATGTGCGACCCATGGGACGCACGGCGACCGGGGTCATCGGGATCAGACTCGACCCGGACGACGAAGTGGTTGCGTGCGATGTGGTGAGGCGATGACTCGACAGAGCTGCTCGTCGTGACCGAGTTCGGCTACGGCAAGCGGACCAAGCTTCCCGAGTTCCCGAGGAAGGGCCGCGGCGGCAAGGGCGTCATCGCGGCGAAGCTGACCAAACCCAGGGGCCAGCTCACAGGAGCTTGCGTCGTCACGCCGGAGTCGAGGTCTTCCTTATCTCCGACGACGGAGTCGTCATCAGGATGCCGGTGAAGACGATCTCGCGACAGGGACGCCCCGCGACGGGCGTGAAGGTCATGAACATCACGCCTGGAGCGCGCGTATCCGCCGTGGCGCCGGTGGTCGGCGAGGCCGACGACTCGGGCCAGACGGTCCTCGAAGCCTAGGGGGACGGTTCTTTCACCGTGGTGGTTTTTCGCACATACTGACGGTCACTCACTGAGGTACCCATCAGGAGGAGAGGGTGTCCACCCGACGCGAAGATCCCGACTTCTGGCGCAAT
Organism: uncultured Actinomycetes bacterium; assembly: GCA_963786155.1. Classification (GTDB taxonomy): domain Bacteria; phylum Actinomycetota; class CADDZG01; order CADDZG01; family WHSQ01; genus CAWAXW01. The sequence goes on from CAWAXW010000006.1 coordinate 2,977,971, forward strand.
GAGGACGATGTCCTAGCGCCTCGACCGGACCGGCCAGGTCTGGAGATCGACGCGCTCGATCCGCTCCCCGCTCCGTTCACGACCGACCTCCCCGACCCCCTGGATGCGCCCGAAGAGAGGACCGAGGTCGGGCCGCGCCCGCGCCGCGGGCGCCCTGTGCGCCGCCGGCCGCGGACCCCCCTGCGGCGCGTCAAGCGCACGCTGAAGCACGTCGACCCTCTCAGCGTGCTGAAGATCTCGATGTTCTACTTCGCGATCTTCCTGGTTCTCTGGCTCTTCTTCGTAGCGATCGTCTATTGGGTGTTATCCGAGGCCGGTTTCTTCCGCACCCTGAAGGAAGTGCAAGAAGGGTTTGCCTTCGAGCCGAGCAAGATCTCCCTTTGGACATTCGAGCGCTGGGGCCTGGTGCTGGGGGTTGCGTTCGCGGTCCTGGCCTCGTTGTTCAATCTCTTCTTGGCGTTCTTGTACAACGTCGGCGCGGACATCTTCGGGGGGATCGACCTCACCTTCGTCGAGCGCGACACAAGCCTCTAAATCGACGCGGCCTCTAGTCGCATCAGCCGGATCCCCGCGCGGCCTAGATCCCCGAACAAAGTCTCCGTATCCGCGATCTGATCGAGGGTGAAAACTCCCGATGGCGCGCCGGGAGAGGCCGACCGCGTTGCTGCATGGGCCATCGGGATGGCCATCAAGTCCACGGCTGCTCCCGCGAGACCGAGAGATATGGAATCCCGGCGCCCGTCGCGCCGGCCGCGGACGTCGACCCTCATGGCGGAGGCCGACGGACCCGGCGGTGGGAGCCGTTCCAAGAACGCGAGCACGCGCTCCGTCAAGGCGCGCGGAGCGGATGCATTGGCAAGTGCTCCCACTATCCCGGCGCGCACGGTGATCCTGGCGATATCCATGACGGCGCGCTCGGCGACCCCCAGGCGATAAGTGAGCGCGCGCAGACCCGGGGACTTCTTGTAAATGGTCTGTATCTCGGGATGCCCACAGCGGAAAGTCTCGACCCAGCCCAGCGGCTCGGGGAAGAACACAGGTTTTGGATCTATCGCCGACGCGGTGGATGCCGGTTCGTGGTCCGCTATGTAGGGGGCTCGACGTGAGAGTTGATCGAGGAGGTCGAACGGCGCTCCACTGGTCCGAGAGTCGGCGGACGAGCGTACGACCGAGATGCCTATCTCGGCGACTTCCTCGATGTGATCGGTCCCCAGCCGCACGAGTACGTCGGTAAGACCTGGACTCAGCCCCGAGCTTGGCACGACCGTCGCGCCGGCGCTCCGAGCCTCTTCCTCCAACTCGAGACCGGCGAGAGCTACGTCGTCGACGTTCGAGGCCGCAACTAATGCTCCGCCACCTGCGATCGCGGCGCGCATCAGCTCGAGATGCTCGGTACCACGCCGAGGGACGGGATCGATCACCAAAGCGCCCTCCGCAAGCTCCCGAACCGCCACCTCTAGGAACGCCGAGGTCGGCTCAACGGTGAGGCCGGCTCGCGAGATGAGAGCGGTCAACATGCGCCCGAGTGGGGTGCCGGCCTCCAGCAGAATCACTTTGCGAGCTTGCAGTTCCGATGCGCCCGTACTCATAAAGCGACCGGATCGGCTGGAGTCCATCGCCCTTCGTCGGGGGCCACTTTCGAATGAGCAAGACTGCGCAGTATCCAGAGCCCCACGGCAAGGAGTCCGGCGATCGCGAGAGCCCGAACGAAGGGTCGTGCCATTGCCCCGGAGTCTACGCGGGCCGTTCCGCACACGCGCTGCGTAGGATGCCCGAGATGGCGGTGATGATCTCGCTCGAGCGAGTCTCGAAGCGATTCGACAACTCTGACGCTCCCGCCGTGAGCGACCTCTCCATGGAGATCGAAGAGGGGGAGACCGTTGTCCTAGTGGGCCCTTCGGGATGCGGGAAGACCACGACCATGAAGATGATCAACCGGCTCATCGAGCCTTCTTCAGGAAAGATCGAGGTCGCGGGAGCCGACGTGATGAGCGCCGATCCGGTCGATCTGCGGCGCGGGATGGGCTACGTCATCCAGAGCATCGGGCTGCTTCCCCACCGGACCGTCGAGAGCAACATCGCGACGGTGCCCCAGCTTCTTGGGTGGGATGAGGACAAGGTGCGGGCGCGGGTGGAGGAGCTGGTCGAGATCTTCGAGCTCGATCGCGAGCTCCTGCCTCGCTATCCGGGGGAGCTTTCGGGTGGCCAACGCCAACGTGTGGGCGTAGCGAGGGCTCTGGCCGCGGACCCGCCGGTGATGCTGATGGACGAGCCCTTTGGTGCGGTCGATCCCATCGTGCGGGAGCGCCTTCAGGATCAGTTCATCGATATCCAGTCGCGGCTTCGAAAGACGATCGTCTTCGTGACGCACGACATCGATGAGGCGATCAAGCTGGCCGACAGGATCGCGATCCTGAACGTCGGAGGGATCATCGAACAATTCGAGTCGCCCGAGACGATCCTGCGCGCCCCCGCCAACGAGTTCGTGAAGCGGTTCGTGGGTCCCGAGCGCGGCTTGAAACGACTCGCCCTGATGAAGGTTTCGGACATCGGCATCGAGGAAGGCCCGGTCGTCACTCCGGACACCACTTCGCAGGAGGCGACCGAGGTCATGGCCCGATTCAACAGGGACTGGGCCAGCGTGGTGTCCAACGGGGAGTTGCTCGGTTGGATCGATGCTGAGTCACTTAGAGCGGTCGCGAAGGTGGATGGGGTTGCTACGCGTCCGTTCAGCGCATTCGTCACGCCGGAAAGCACCCTCCGCCAAGCTCTCGATGCGATCGTCACATCCCGAACCCAAGTGGCAGTCGTTGCAACCGAAGAACAGAGGTACGCCGGAATCCTGTCGCTCGATCGTGTATCGGAGCACATAGTCTCGTGATCGACTGGGACTACATCCAGAGCAATACGGACCTCATCCTCGAGAAGTTCATCGAGCACATCCAACTGACCTTCATCGCGGTCGTAGTTGGCTTCCTAATCTCCTTCCCGCTTGGCATCTACGCAGCGCGACACCGGCGCGCTTACGGCCCCATCACTGCTGTAACGGGGATCCTCTACACCATCCCGAGCTTGGCGCTGTTTGCCTTCCTGGTGCCGATCACTGGCCTGTCGACACTGACTGTTGAGATCGGCCTCGTGAGCTACACACTCTTGATCCTGATCAGGAACATCGTCGCGGGTCTGCACGGAGTTCCGACGGACGCGAAGGAAGCCGCCACCGGCATGGGCTATTCCCGGAGACAGCTGCTCTGGCGAGTTGAGTTGCCTTTGGCGCTCCCGGTGATCATCGCCGGGGTACGTCTTGCGACGGTTACGACTATCGGACTCGTCACCGTCACCGCGCTGATCGGCAAAGGAGGGCTCGGCTACTTCATCCTCGTTGGGCTGCGCTCCTTCGGCTTGAACCAGACCGCGTCGATCGTCGGTGCGGTGCTTTCGATCGCACTTGCGATCGCGGTTGACGCGCTGTTGCTGGGGACCGAGAGGGTCCTGACGCCTTGGGCGCGCAGCCGGCGGGTAAAGGCCTTCGCCTGATGCTCGGCGAGGTGTGGGCGTGGTTCACGGATCCGGCCAACTACGAGGGCTCGAACGGGATCCCGCGCCGGATCTGGGAGCACATCTGGATGTCGGGGCTGGCCACCACCTTGGCGCTCTTGATCGCGTTGCCCGTCGGGCTGTTCATAGGCCACACGCGACGTTTGGAATTCCTCGCCGTGTCGATCGGGAACATCGGCCGGGCCCTCCCGACCTTCGGCGTCTTGGGTCTCGTGTTCCCGTTCACCCTCGATTGGCCGGGCGACTTTGGCTTTCTCGCCACCCTGATAGCCCTCGTCCTCCTTGCGATCCCTCCGATCTTGACGAATACCTATGTGGGCGTGAAAGGCGTGGAAGCCGACACGGTCGAGGCCGCCCGCGGGATGGGGATGCGCGGCCGTCAGGTGCTCGGGCGCCTCGAGCTGCCGTTGTCGGCGCCACTCATCGTGGCGGGGGTCAGGACCGCCGCGGTCCAGGTCGTGGCCACCGCGACGCTTTGGGCGGTCGTGGCCGGAGGCGGATTGGGGCGTTACATCGTCGACGGGTTCGCGCTGGGAACGATCGGACGCGACCAACTCGTCGGCGGGGCGATCTTGGTCGCTCTGCTTGCCGTAGTCACCGAGTTGTCCTTCGCGTTCATCGAGCGGGTGGTCGCACCGCGAACCGGTTACCGGAAGCGCAGCTACTTCGACCTCCTGGGTCGCACAACGCGGGAAGCCTCTGTCGCACGGGACAGTTAAGGTCACTCCCGTTCCTAGTCCGGGATCCATAAGGGTTCCCGGCGAACAGGGAGGAGAAGACCCAATGCGGAGATCCCGCAGGTACGTCCTTGGGGCGGCCCTCCTCGCGCTGATGCTGATGCTCGGCGCGTGCGGGTCGGGTGAGGACGACGAGAACGGCGACGCCGGCGGTGACAACGGCGCGACGGAGGAAGAGAAGGGCAGCGTCACGGTTGGAGCGGTCGCCTTCGCCGAGAACCAGATCGTGGGCGAGATGTACGCGGCAGTGCTCGAGAACGCGGGCTACGAAGTCGACAAGCAGATGGATTCTCGGTTCGCGCGAGTCGCTACAGCCGGCACTCGAATCGGGCGAGGTACATGTCGCGCCCGAGTATCTAGGGTCACTGCTGCTGTTCCTCGATGCCGAAGCAGCCGCATCCGGGGACCCCGCGGAGAACGTGGCTCTGCTCGAGCCGTTGCTCTCCGAGAAAGGCGTCGCTCTCCTCGAACCTTCAGGGGCGAACGACACGAACGCATTCGTGGTGACCGCAGAGACTGCAGAGGAGCACTCGCTTGCGACCATGAGCGACCTTGCACCGGTCTCTGGTGACCTCATCCTGGGTGGGCCTCCTGAGTGTCCCGAGCGTCCGTTCTGCATCCCCGGTCTCAAAGACACCTATGGGGTGGAGTTCAAGGAGTTCAGACCACTCGACGTCGGCGGCCCGCTCACCGTTGCAGCACTCGACAAGGGCAAGATCGACGTCGCCCTGCTGTTCTCGACTTCGAGCGTCATCGGCGACAAGGGTTGGGTCGTGCTCGAGGACGACCAGGCCCTGCAAACCGCGGAGAACATCACACCGGTCGTATCTGAGGATGCACTCGACGACGAGCTCGAGACCTTGCTGAACGAAGTCAGTGCACTGCTCACGACCGAGAACATGACCGAGCTCAACGGCCGGGTCGAGATCGAGCAGGAGACGCCCGAGGACGTGGCGCGCTCGTTCCTAGAAGAGAATGGACTGCTTTAGAACGACGCTCGACAGAACAAGAAAAGGGGGCCCTTGGGGGGCCCCTTTTCTTATGTCCCTACACCGGTGGCTTGTCGATGTGTGAGATGGGCGTCGGGGTGGGGAGTGAGTCGAGGAAGGTCTGCATCTGCTCGGCCTGTGCCTGCCGGCTCTCGTCGGGCCGCAACGCGGTGATGCTGCTGCCCACGGTGTAGACCGTGTTGCGAGCGACCGCAACGCCGGAGCCCAGTGACGAGCCAACCTGCGCAACCAGTAGGGGCGTGCCCGTTCGAGTGTCGTGCGCCGTCAGCAACCCGCTGCCGTTGAGCGAATAGACGACACCGTTCGCGCTGGTAGTGGGATTCGCGTGGAGCGGGAGGTCTGTGGTCGACGAGATCCAGCGGTAGTCGGCGGTGGACTTATCGAGCGAGACCAGCGAGTTGAAGGTTCCTGCGACGACGTAGATGCCTCCGGAGGGATCGACCGCGGTGCTGCCGATGCTCGAAGGTGCGAACCCCGCAGCCGGGGTGCTGATGAAGACCTGGTGGAGTCCCTTCATATTCTTCGCGTTGGCCATGTGGTAGATGCCGGCCTTCTGGAGCTCTCCGACCACTGTCTTGCCCTTGACCTTCATGAGGTTGGGCGCAGCTGCGAAGTCGAGGTCGAGCTTCTGGCACGGCCCGGTTCCCTCGGCGAAGTTCGAGCCGGGTGCGATCGGGACGCACGGCAGCTCACGCGTTGTGTCGACGTAGGTGTCGTGCAGACCCTTGTAGGAGTCGACGATCTCCCCGAAGGTAGGCCGCGACTTGTCCAGGTCCACTTTCAGGATCGCGTTCGTCCGCTCGTGTTCGTGAGCGGGCGAGTAAGGCGCGGCGGTCCCAACGTATCCGTACTTGGTTTTCTCGTCGATGGCGAAGCTCGACCAGATGTTGCCGCCGCTGAAGCCCTCTTTGCGGTCCTTGATGGGGATCGTGTAAGTGCGCTTCAGGAGCTTGCCGGTGATCGCGTCGATCACGGCGAAGCCGCCGTACGCGGTCTTGCGGGCTTCTGCGTCGAACTCGATCCCCGCGGTGTCCCATCCGGCGATGACCACATCATCGAAAACGATGGCGCTGGCCTGAGTCCCGGCGCCGGTCTGTTTTTCCGTCGTGGTGGCCCACAGCACATCGCCTGTCTCCTGATCGAGAGCAGCGACGTATGGGTTCTCGTAGTTGGCGACGCTCGCGTAGATGCGCCCGTTCGCTACGGCAAGAGAACCGTTGATGCCGCCGGCACCGCTCGAGAACGCGACCGTTGGGTCCTCCTCGACGCGCTTCTTCCACACCAGAGCGCCGGTGTCCGCATTCAACGCGTAGACCCAACCGCTTTGGCTGCCCACGTAAACGCAACCATCGGCGATCGCCGCCGTCCCACTGAAGGACGAACCCTCCGCGGCATCGGGGGTGTACTGCCAACTCGTAGCTAGGGTCGACGCGACCCCGGACGAGATTTGCTTCTCATCGGGCTGGTGCCGGGTGTGGCTGAGGTCGTGGCCCATCATCGGCCAGTCGCCCCCGCGATGGTCCGCCTTCGCACACTCAGCCTTCTTGGCTGCGGAGGCGGGTACTGCTGAGGGAAGTGCGGCCACGACAGCGACGGCCGCAGCGAGTGCGAAGAGCTTCGTTCTGCGAGGTCTCACGAATAAGTTGTCCATGCCGACAGATTCGACGTAGGGGGGTGGTTTCCTCCCCTTTTAGCCCGAATGATCGGTTTGCTTACTCGACCGTCACCCGTCCCTGCATCGTCGGATGCAGGTCGCATTGGAAGTAGTAGGCCCCCGCTTCAAGCGCCGGGATCTCGTACTCGCCACTTCCCCCGGCCTCGATGTTCGAGCCCGTGAAGAACACCGTCTTGAGCGTGTCGTTCTCGTAGATCGAGACGTTGTGGGGGGCCGCGTCTGGGTTGTCGAACGAGAGCACGACTTCCTCGCCTGCCGGGAACGTCAGCTCGGCGGTGGAGAACACCAGGCCGGACGCGCTCGATCTCTTCCGGCTGCGGCTCTGCGGCGGGTGCGGCCGCGGCGGCAACCGGGGCCGCCGTTTCCGATCCTTCGTGGGTGGCGGTTTCCCCGACGCCGACGTTGACGAGAACGACGGCCAACGCGACCGGGTAGATCACGAGTACCGCCAGCTCTGCGATGGTCCTGCCGCTCATCTTCGGCTTCGCCGCGGCATAGGTCGCGGCGGCCATGATGTTCACGGCGAGCGCGAGCGCGACCGCAGGCGCCTGCTCGTGGGAGATGCTCAACAGGAACAGGGCGAACAACCCGGCGACGACCGCGATGCCGAGCAGCGCAAGAAGCGGGACGGCGATCGGCAAGGGGATGCGGAATGTGACCTCTTTGACCAAGGGGTCGGGCCGCTCGGAAGGCTCGGGGCGTTCCACAGGCCCCGCTTCGTTGCCCGTATCCAAAGCCTTCTTCTTCTCCTCCAGCATGCTCACCATCAGGCAATCCCTGCTTTCCCACGACGTCCTACCGACTGTCCCCACCAGCGTCCGACAAGGAAGGCAAGCGCAGTGCTGAGGACCACAACAACGGCTCCCAGCGATGCCTCCTTACCTGTGAGGCTCCGTGCAAGCTGCACCTCCGTGACGGGCTCGCTCTCCGTTATCTCTTCTTCACTCGAGAGAGGTTCATCCGAGGCCGTCTCCATGCTGCCCATGTCCGTGCCGGCGGTAGTAGAGCCTGCCGCCGCATCCGTTCCCCCGGCGCCCGAGTTCGGGGCGGGGGACTCCGAGACGTTGATCGTGCCGGTCATGAATGGGTGCGGGGTGCACTGGTAAGCGAACTCGCCTATCTCGTCGAACGTGAATTCGAACGTGCCGCCGGGCGGAACGGTGCCCGAGTCGAAGGTCCCGTCTTTCGAGGTAGCGGTGTGATCGATCTCGCCGGTATTGGTCCAAACGACCGTGTCCCCCACCGCAACGTTCAGGCTCGGCGGGTCGAAGCCCCACGAGTCGACCGACTCGCCTTCCACGATCCCAACCTGGTGCGTCGCGGGCCCACTGCCCGAGCTCGCTGAGCTGGTGGTGGAGGACGATGTTGAGGATGAGGCCGGAGCTTTGGATTCTTCCGGCTCCTCCTGGGGAGGGGCCTTGCCGGGCTCGTGCACCTTCACGACGCCTTGCATCCACGGATGAGGCGTGCACTTGTAGTTGTAGATGCCTGGCTTCTGGAAGTTGAACTTGAACTTGTCTCCCGCCACCATCTCGCCGGAGTCGAACGCGTCGTCGTCATCTGTCACGGTGTGCTTCTGGGCGCCGTTGTTGGCCCAGATGACGGTGGTGCCGGGTTCGATTGAGATCGTGTCGGGCTTGAACAACCATGACTTGTCGTCGTTAGCATCGGGCTCGACGATCTCGACGCGTGCCTCCGTGGCCTTGGGTCTTACCGGCTGCCCGGTGACGACGATCTGGCCGGTCATCACCTGTGGATGGACTCCGCAGTGATAGTCAAAGGTGCCGGGCTCGAGGAACGTGTAGCTCCAACGCTGACCCGGAGCGATGTCGGGGGACTCGAACGTACCTGCGTCCGCGATCACCGAGTGGTAGCCACGCACCACCGGGTAGTCGGACGGCTCGACGTTCACCCACGTCACCGTCGTCCCGGTCTTGATCTCGATCGATGGCGGGTTGAAGCCGTCCGCGAGACTCATCTCGATCGTGACCTCGTCGCCCTCCTGACGAATGGGCTGAGGGTTTGCATCCTGTACAGCATGGTTCGATTGCTGGTGCTTCTTGACGGGCTCTGCCCACGCCGGGACCACCACGACCAAGGCCGACGGCAGGCCGGCCAGCAAGAAGGCGCCGACTAACCGCTTGAGAGTTGCGTTCATCAAACCTCCGAGACGAGAACTGATCAGGGTTAGCTAAAGGCTGGGCTGGAAAGCGATCACGTAACCACCGGGCACCGATTCCAGGCCGGCGGACGTTATTCCGATTCCAACCGTGGCGTACACGGTGTTACGAGCAACGATGGTCCCGCCCCAGCTCGCCGGTGAATCGGGAGCCGTCTCGGTGATCATCGGGTAGTTGAGGATCTGAGCACCCGTTGCGGTGTCCAGGCCCACGAGGTTGCCCTTCGTATCCACCGAATAGACGATGCCGTTCGCGAGCGTTGCCGGTGGCCCCCAGTGGATCCCGTCGGCGAAAGGCGATACCCAACGTTGGGTGCCGGCCTTGTCTACCGACCACATGTAACCGCCGACCGTATGAGGGCCATAGACGTTCTCTCCGTCGTACGCCGTGGATCCGACGATGCCGCCGACCATCGAAGGCACGCCGACAAGTGCCTTCCAGACCGGCTTCATGGTCTTCGCATCCATCACGTGGTAGACGCCCGATTTCTGGCCGACACCGACGACCGTGCGCCCTTCGTACTTGAAGATGTTGGCGGTTGCACCGAAGTCGACGTCCAGCCGCCCGCACTCGGCCCCGGCGAAGAACCCTCCCACCGGGTCGTCCTCGTCGCACGAGAAGTTCTCGCCGACCTGCGGGAAGTACTCCTCGACATCGCCCTTGTAGGAGCCGACTATCTCGCCGAAAGTCTTGCGGGTCGGATCTGCGTCGATCTTCAGGACGGCGTTGGTCCGCTTGTGCTCGGAGTCGTAGTTGAAGGGGTTCCCAGTACCGGCGTAGCCGTATCCGGTGTTTTCGTCGATCGACAAAGTCGACCAGATCGCCCCGCCGGCGAAGCCCTTCTTCCACTTGCTCCTCGGGATCGTCCAAGTCTTATTCAGGACCTCGCCGGTATCGGCATCGAGGAACGAGAAGTTGCCCTGGAACTCGAAGCGCAGTTCTTCACTCTCGACCTCGGCGGCCGTCCCGGATACGCCGATCCAGATCGTGTCTTTGTAGTAGACGGGGCTCGACACCGCGTCCGAGCCGGGTTGGGTGTCGACGACCGTCTTCCACAGCACCTTGCCGGTCTCCTGGTCCATCGCAACGACATAGGGACCGGCCTTCTTGCCGTCCCCGTGCTGCGATACGAACGCAAAAACCTTGCCGTCCTCGACCGACATGGAGCCATAGATGCCGTGCGGGAATTTCGTCTTCCACACAACCTCACCGGAATCCGCGTTCAATGCGAACGCATACCCGGGGGTCTGGAGACCGGTGCTGGAGCCGACGTAGATGCAACCGTCGGCGACTACCGGATACCCGGTGATCTCGTTCGTTCCCACTCCGGTCTCGGCGTTCGCGCTGAAGCTCCACGTCGGTTGCAGGGAAGCAGCCTCTTGGAGGCCGATCGTCTTCTCAGCCTTCTGGTTGCGGTGCCCGTCGTAACTGCCGGAGAACGACCGCCACTCACCACCCTTGTGCTTGGCGGGCGCGCAGGAGGCCTTCGCAGTCGCAGGCCCCATCGGTGACAGTCCGGACAGAACCAGTCCTGCGACGGCAATCGCGGCTACGGCCTTGGAGCGGGACATCCTCGTCGCCTTTCTCAGTGGTTCTGGCTAGACCTTTATCAAGGTCCCGGTCATGGCCGGGTGGGTGGAGCAGAAGAACGAGTACTGCGAGCCGGAGGTCAGGTTCTCGAGCCCCAGCACCTCCGCGGTCCCGCCCTGACCGACGGTGTCGCTCCAGAAGATGGGGCACTCACCCTTGGGGTAGTACTTGCACCAGGGGAACTTCTTGGCGTCTTTCTTCGAAAGGAAGTCCTCGTTCGCGATGACGTTGTGCGGCTGGATATCGCCGTTCACAAACGTGACCCCGGTGGCCGCGGGCGCGATGACGACGGGGGTAGCGAAGCCCGCAGCGAAGCTGCCGGGGGCGGCGACCGCAACGGCAGCGCTAGCGGGAGAGCCGAAGGCGGTCACGACCAACGATGCGATCGCGCCGGCCACAGCTGCGACCTTGATCCTTGAAGCCACGATTGTTCCTCCTTGATCCTTGTCATTTGAGAGTTCCAGAGAGGTATCCAAGGGGTTGGTTTGTCCTCGTCCTCAACCTTCGGCGTGTTGCGGCAGTTTCCTGCAATTAGGACAGTCACTCCCCAAAAAGGAATTTCGGACGTCCCTGCCGAAAGCTCTCGGAACGGACTCACTAATTGCGGACGTTGCTAGAGGAGGTTCTCGGTGAAGAGATTCTTGTCTCTTGTCTTGGGTGGGATCCTGGCGGCTTCTCTCTTAGCTACCGCTTCGGCGGAGGCTGGGGCGAAGTGCGCCAAGGACAAGCATCCCGGCGGTGAATGGCGATCGTTCGGCTACGACCTCCAGAACACGCGCTGGCAGGACGCCAAGAAGGTCCCCACGGCGGACGATCTGATGACGCGTTTGCCGAAATGGAAGCTGTCGATCGCCGATGCGGGCGCAACCGGGAGCTTCCAGTCCACGCCGGTCGTGGCCGACGGATGCATCTATGTCGGCACCAACCAGGGGTGGATCATCGCCGCGAACGCCGACACGGGCGCGGTGGTGTGGACCCAGAACGTGCCCGCGAGCGATCTGCTGGCCGGCCTCTCGGGGGGCGTCTTCTCGTTGACCGTCGACGGCGGCAAGGTGTTCGCGCTCGTATCGGCCGACGGATTCTCCGACCGCCGTAGCTCTCGACCAGGACACCGGCAAGGTGGTCTGGAAGAACACGGTCGCCAGGCAGAAGGGCGCATACACGAATGCAAGCCCTGTGGTCATCGGTGACTTCCTGTTCATGGGGATATCGGGGCCCGAGGACATCACCAAAGGACGTCACCCCGGCGGTTACGCCATCATCAACAAGGACACCGGCAAGCTAGTGACGCGCGAATACACGATCGCCAAGAGCGACAGTGATCGTGGTCAATCCGGAGCATCGCTCTGGGGCACGGCTGTCCTTGACCCGAAGACCGGCTACCTCTACGACGGGACCGGTCAGCCGGCAAACAAAGACCGTGAGCACAGCAGGAGCAACGCGGTTCTGAAGATCGACTTCAACAAGGGCAAGAAGTTCGGTGAGATCGTCGACTCCTACCACGGTGACTACGACAACCGAGCCGACGTGGACTTCGGCGCATCGCCAACCCTGTTCAAGAACAAGAAGGGCGACGCGATCGTCGCCACCCTGCAGAAGAGCGGGAAGCTCCACGCCGTCTATGGCGACACGATGGAGCAGGCATGGTGGATCCAGCTATCGGACCCGTCGATCTTGGGCAACACGTCGACCGCCGCCACCGATGGGAAGGCTCTGTACATCGCCGCGAACACACAGACCGCGGCACCGGTCGGCCTTAACGACGCTGTGTTCGCGAACAAGGAGCCCAACCCCGGCTACTTCTATTCGATCAACGTCAACAATGGACTTGTCAATTGGAAGACGCCGATCGCCAGCGGGGTCGAGTACCACCTCATCTCCGGGGCCGGTGACATCGTCTATGTGATCACGACACACGGAGTGGTGCTGGGACTCGACAGGTCCAACGGTCTCCCGGTGTTCGCCCGCTCGCTTACGACCGACGCCGGCGATGCCTGCGTCAACCTCTCGAGTGGCGCCATCGTCGCCCGCAACACGGTCTATGCGGTGTGCGATGTCGGCGCCGCGGGCAGCGGCTGGATCGTCGCTTACTGAGCGGGAGCTAGCTCACCCGCGGTCGATCTCGACGTCCAGCCTGTTCGGCGGAGGAGCTAGGGGGCAAGACCATCGGGGGTCGTAGGCGCACGAGGGGTTGTAGGCGAGATTGAAATCGAACACCAGCCGGCCTTCTTCTTCACCGAGGTCTGCCCCCTTGACGGTGTCGAGTAGGTAACGGCCGGCCCCATAGGTGGAGTGGCCCGACGTCGAATCGGCGAAGGGAACGAACAGACCGCCTCCGTATGCGTCCAACCAGTAGAGCTCGAGCGTGTGCTCGCGCCCGACCAACTCGAACCGAGCGAGCCCGATGCGCTCGAACGCATACGCCTTCCCGTTACTGGCCGCGATCTCGTAGCGCTGGGGGTCGGCGCGTTCCACGGAGGCCAGGACCCTCAAGCCCGGATCAAATCCGAAGTAGCCGAGACCCGAAAACGACTCCCTCTTGTCCGGCGGCAGGGGCGACTGCGGATGGGAGGCGAACAACTCGTCGCGCGCCCGCCGCCACTCGAGGCAGGCATTGCGGGGATTTGCCGAGCTGCGCAGGTCTGCATAGAGCGCAGTTACGCGCCGCTTCCAATCCAACAAGCTCAGAACCTCTTTAAAGTCCGTGCTCCCTTCCTGTGGGACCAATGGTTTGGGGGGACCCCATTGTGCAGGGACTTCTACGGAGGAAGTTTGCCGGTGCCTGTCGAAGGTCTTGGGCATGAGGGGCAGATCCGTCTGGCGGGGCGTATCGACGAGCGCGGTGGCGTTCCTCCTCGTCGTCGGCTTGATCACCTTCGTGCCGTTGGATGACCCTGATGCGGCCGCCCGGGAGGCGACACGCCGGGCCCCCTCCGTCGCCATAGAGGTGCTGTCCAACAGGGCGGATCTCGTGAGCGGCGGCGATGCATTGGTCCGGATCGTCGTGCGCGGAACATCTGCCGAGGGCCTCGACGTGAGACTCGCATACGAAGACATCAGCCGCTCATTCGCGGCTCGCTCTAACGGGCAGATCTTGGGGCTCGTCGAGGGGTTGCGTCTGGGGCCGAACGACCTCATAGCCAGTCTTCCCGACGGCACCGGCGCGCGTCTGACGATCACGAACCATCCCCAGGGGGGACCGGTCTTCTCGGGCCCCCAGATAGAGCCGTGGGGATGCGCCGAGGGAGCGCGCGACGATCAGTGCAACCGTCGTCCGGCGTTCGAGTTCGTCTGCAAGTCGTCGGTGACCGGACAGTTCCAGGCGTACGACCCCGAAGCCCCACCCGGCGATTGCGCCACGACGACGACGGACGAGGGTAAGACGGTCCCTTACATCGTTCGCACGGAAACCGGTGTCATCGATCGAGACGAGTATCGGATCGCCGTCCTATTCGACCCAGAGAAACCATGGCATCCGTGGGAGCCACAGAAGGCCTTCAATCACAAACTCGTCATCACTCACGGCGCGAGTTGCAACACGGAGTATCAACAGGCTGCGGCCCCCGATGTCCTAAACGACACCGCGCTATCGCGTGGGTTCGCCGTGATGTCTCACGCGCTCGACAACTCGGGGCACAACTGCAACGTGGCGCTCCAGGCCGAGGCGCTCGTGATGACGAAAGAACATCTGATCGATACCTACGGCACCATCCGGTACACGATCGGTACTGGATGTTCTGGCGGAGCGCTCGCTCAGTATCAGATAGCGAACGCGTACCCCGGGATCTATCAGGGGATCTCGCCCGCGTGCAGCTTCATGGACACCTGGACCGGCCGGATGCTCTACGAGGATTACTCGCTGCTCCGCCGGTACTTCGAAGACCCGTCGAGCTGGGCTCCCGGTGTCGCCTGGACGGAAGATGACATCGCCGCGACCTGGGGGCATCCGAATCACGTGAACGCGGTCGTCTACAACACGGCGATCTCTCCGTTGCTCGATCCCAGCAGGACGTGTCCCGGGGTCGCCGACGCCGACGTCTACCACCCGACGGACAACCCGCGCGGCGTGAGGTGCTCGCTGCAGGACTACATGGTGAACGTGTTTGGCCGCCGCCCCCCGAGTAAGTGGACCAAGGTCGAGCGCAAGCTCGGCAGCGGATTCGCCGACCGGCCATGGGACAACGAAGGCGTGCCCTATGGACTCGAGGCCCTCAAGGCCGGGACCATTACCGCGGCCCAGTTCGTCGATGTGAACGCGAGGGTCGGGGGCCGCGACATCGACTACGAATGGCAGGAAGAGCGTGCCCGGGCGCGACGGAGCGCACTCAAGATCGCTCACCGCAGCGGCGCGTACAACACGGCGAGCAACCTCGACCAGGTTGCGATCATCGATCTCCGGGGCCCGGACCCCGGCGCCTTTCACGACGTCTATCGCACGTACGCAATCCGCGCTCGGTTCGATCCGCGAGCACGGCCATGCGGACAACCAGCTTCTGTGGCGAGGATCGGTTGCGCTGATGGGAGACCCGGGCTTCGTGTCGGACGCGATCCTGGCGCTCGACCGGTGGCTCGCACGCGTCGAGAAGGATGACCGCGACGTACCGCTGGCTCGGAAGATCGCCGAGGACCGACCCAAGGCGATCACGCATAGGTGCACGAACGGTGCCGGCCAGGAGATGCCGGAGCAGTATTGCAACGAGCTCGTCCAGAGCTACTCCACAGCGCGTATCGAAGCGGGCATGCCCTTCACCGACGACATAGCGAAGTGCCGGCGACAACCACTCACGCCCGACCTCTTCTTCCCGGTCACGTTCGACACCGAGCAATGGAAAGCACTCGAGGATGCGTTCCCGGAGGGCATCTGTGATTACTCGAAACCGTCGGTCGGCTTCGCGAAGACTGTCCCTTGGGTCACCTACGAAGACGGCCCGGGCGGACGCCCCCTGGGCCCGCCTCCCACCTCACGATCTTTCACTCCGTAGCGCGTTCGCTAGTAAGTGGGCCCAGATGGATTTGAACCATCGACCTCACCCTTATCAGGGGTGCGCTCTAACCGAGCTGAGCTATGGGCCCCGGGAGCGGCGATATTACTCGCAGCGCGAGTTCGGCCGCCCGGAAGGGGCGGCCGAATCACGTGAGGTTCCGCTCGCTTACTTGAGCTGAGAGCTGATCTGGATCTGCGGGTTGAAGTCGCCCTTGTAGTAGCGAACCGTCTTCTTGCCGTACCCCTTCACCTTGAAGACCTCGACTCCTTGGCCCCCTAGATGGTTGTTCGCGTAGACGCGTCCGTTGTACCAGTACGCCGCCCACATGTCGGGGAGGATCCCGCCGGGGAGAGGAAGGTAGAACGCGATCTCCTGCGGGTTGGCCGGGTCGGAGAAGTCGACACCCGAGATGCCTCCGGCATAGTACGACGCGAACGCGATGTACTTGCTCGGGTCCTTCATCGGAAGGATCGTGTAGAGGTGCGTTGTGCAGCGGAAACGCTGGCCTTCGTCGGGGTCGTCTGCGCCCGGCGGTATACGTGGGAGCGAGTAGTGACCGTCGAGGCGGGGATTGGCAGGGTCTTCGACGTTGTAGAACCACATCGCCCCGATCGTGGAGTTTGCATCGGCGGCGCATCCGCCCGGCGAGGCCGCACCTCCATACTCGTCGCTCAGGATCGCGTACTTGCCATCCCACGTGAAGCTGGACGAATGGTGGATCTGGATATCGGGGTTGTTGATCACTGAGAGCACTTCCGGCTTGGCGGGGTCAGTGATGTCCAGTACCATCGATTGGCTGATGCACGCGGCGATGGCGATGTTCTTCTCGGGGAAGACCGTGACGTCGTGACAGCCGATGGCGGGAGAAACGTCGAGGGGATCGAGGATCTTGAACTTCGTCGGGTCCTTGGTGTCGAACTCCACGATCTGCACTTTGCGATGGCTCACCGTGCTGCACGTCGGGACCTGGGCACCGAGCGGATACGACTCGATGTACATGTACGACTTGACCGGCCCCGGCACGATCGTGTGGGTGTGCGAGCCGCAGTCGAGGTTGATGAATCCCACCTGCTTGGGCCTCTTGAGGCCATCCTTCAACGAGATGACGCGGATTCCCTCAAACGCTTCGCCTGCAGCGTACTGATTGTTAGGAGCGGTGGCGGTGTCTTCGGGTGAACATTCCGGGCCAACTCGCGCTGAGTCGACCGAAGAGAAAACAAACTTGCCGAGGATGGATACGTCGCCCTGCCCCCCGGGGCAGACCAGGACGCCTACCTGCTTGATGAACGGCTTCTTCTTCTTGATCTTGAAGAACGCGGGCCCCGAGTAGGACCCGGCCACGACGAGCTTGTTCTGGAAGGCGAAGTCCGAGCCCTGCGCGAACACGTCCTTGTCGAGCGTGATGGGCGTGCGCGCGAGCATCTTCATGTTGTCCGAGTGGAGATCCTCCTCGGTTTGACGAGCCTGAGCCGGCACCAGGATCGCCATACCGGCAAGCAAGGCGATCGCAGTCAGGGAAGACGCGATCTTGAAGCGTGCGTTCATGAAAAACCCCCTAGAGAGATGTTCCTTCTAGGGGGCTTCTACCCAGAGCGGGAGTATTCCTCCCGTAGGTGGTCTTAGGCGTTGAGGCCGAGGCCCATGACGATGTCGTCCTTGGGGCGGGCTCCGATGACCTGGGACTTGATGTCCCCGTCGACGAACAGGGCAATCGTCGGGATGCTCATGACCCCGTACTTGGCCGCGACCGAGGGCGCCTCGTCGATGTTCAGCTTCACGATCTTGATCTTGCCCTCGTATTCGGTCTGGATCTTCTCGAGCTCGGGATGGACCAGGCGGCAAGGGCCGCACCACTCCGCCCAGAAGTCGACTACCACGGGCGTGTCGGCGGCGAGCACGGTCTCGTTGAATTCCTGCTCGCTGACTGCCTGGATGTTGTCTGCCACCTTGACTGCCTCCTGAGGTTCGGATGGTGCCGCTATCGAATCTTGCTCATCTTTCTAACGGGGAAAACGTCCCCCTCGACCCTATATTCCCCAGATACCCCCTCGGCCCGAGCTCGCCTTCCTTGGTTGCGTAGTGCCTAGAGCCCCCCGGCTGCCGATAGTCCTAGAAGACGACTAGGAGGCGCCGATGAACGATGGGACATTCGAACCGGGACTATTCGCCTTGCAGGTCTTCCTTTCGGGGGCCGGCGCCGCGATCGCGATGAGGATCATCGACGACCTTAAGCACTGGGCCGAAGTCCGGGCCCGGCGTTCCGCCCCAGAGGACGCTTAGCTCTCGCTCTTCTGACCGAATAGCCGCCGCCGGAGACGGTGGCCCCACTGGTCGTCGTCCTCGTCGATCTCCTCCTCGTTGGGATCGTCGTTGACTAGGGTCCAGAACGCCTCTTCCTTCTTCGCCTCCTGAAGCGCATTCTTGTCCATCAACTCGTCCCACCGAAGTTGCGCCCGGTCGACCGGGGGGATCGCGTCTGTTCGTTCTTCGATGTCGGCCCCCACCGCTCGCACCGCTCTTGTCGCCCGGGTCGCGTCCTTCTGGGCCGACCATGCGGATGCCTCCGCCGAACGGGCTGCTCCGTGAGCGTCTTTGGCCGCATCGGCGCTCTCTGTTATCGCCTCCGAGTAGGCCTTTCGCGTCTCGCTCGAGAGGTCGGAGACCTCCTGCGCGATCTGCTCGACCCTGTCCAGCGCGTCGCCGCGCGCTGACGACGGAGCGCTCTGCCGCCCGAGTTGCTTCCTCCAGGGCGCGCCGTGACTCGTCCGCTTGCTCGAATCGACGATGCGCGTCCTCCAGGGATCGGGCAAGCGCTTCACGAGCCGCGAACGAAGCGCCGGCGCTCTCCAAGGCGGACCGCTCTGCTGCTTGCGTCGACCTGAGCTGTGCACCGCGTGCGTGCGCTTCCTGTGCCGCGGCCTTGGCGGCCTCTGCGGCTTGGTGAGCGGCCCGCGCGGCGTGCTCGGTGAGATCCTTCTGCTGCTGCTCGAGAAGCTGCCACCGCTCCGCGTGAGCTTCGACTTCTCGGCGCGCCTCGACCGCGTGTCGCCCGGCCTCGCTCGCCGTGGTCGACGCTTCCCGCCCCGCCTCGCGGACCTCGTCGATCGCCCGCTGCGTGTCGGCAGCCGTGGCCGATCGAACGACATCCAGTGAGCGAGTCTGCAGTTCGGCAATGGCGTGACGTGCGGACTCGCCCGCGTCGCGCACCCCCTCGACGGCTTCGATCGAGATACGCGCAGCTTCTTCCCGAGCCGTGATGGCCGCCGACTCGCGCGCTGCCACAACGGCCTCTCCGGCCGAAGCGAGGGCGTCGTGCACCACCCGGGCAACACGCTCTTCGGCCCCCCGGACAGAACCTTCGAGTGCCTTGCGCACTTCGATGCCGGCCCGGTCGGCCGCCTCCGCGGCCGCCTCTTTCGCTTGCGCGATCGATGCGCTCATGTCGGATGACAGAGAGGCTGCTATCTCATCGAGTTCGCTCGCGGTTTCCGCCGCGGCGGACTTGGCAGCGTTCGACGCCTCGGTGCGAGCGCGGTCGCTCGCCGCCCTCGATTCCCGCACGGCGTCCTGGGTCACTCGAGCGATCCCCACCCTGGTCTCGTCCATGGCTGCTATAGCAGCGTCCGCCCGGAGGGACGCGTCCTGGGCCGTCTTTTCGAGATTCGCAACCGCAGAGTCTGTGACCTCTTGTGCCCTGGAGACGCTCGTTTCGAGCGCGACTGCGAGGTCCGTGCGCGCTGCCTCGGCCTTGCGGTCAACCTCCGCCGTTGCCCGTCCGGCCGCGGCGTCCAGTGATCCCCCGACCGCCGCCGCCCGCCGTTCGAGGTCGGCAACGTTCTGAGCGATCCGTTCTTCGACGGTCGTCATGGCCTGCTGGGCCACACCCGTGGTCATAGCGGTCGCGCCGCGGGCAACCTCGTGAACCTCGACCGTTGCACTCGCGACGGCCTCGTCCAATCGGATTACCGCGTTCGAGGCGTGCGTATCGATCCGAGCCTCCGCTGCTTGCGCGGTCTTCTGACCGGTGTCGGCGATGACTCCGTGGATCTCTTGAGCGGCTTGCAGTGCGCGCTCGAATGCATCGAGCGTTTCGACGCGCGCTTGCCGGACTGCTTCTACCGCGTGAGCAGATGCGACGGCCGCGCCTCGGGCCTCGCGCACGGCCCTTTCCACCTCGACATTGGCAGCCGCACCGAGGCGGGCGACTGCTTCATCCGCAGCCGTCGTCAACGACCGTTGAGCGCTCTCTGCCGTCTCGTCCAAGGTGTGTACGGCTCGGTTCACTCGTCTCATCAGGTCTCCGGCAACGCGTGAAGAGCGTTCGGCTGCTGCGGAGGCTTCGCTCGCGGATGAGCGCGCGTTTACGCGCGCTTCCTCGCGCGCAGCGGATGCGAGTTCCTCGCGAGCTTCCTGAGTAGCAAGCAGCTTGGCGCTGCGACTGGCTGCTTCCTGAGAGACGGCCGCGGCCTCGTCGGCACGGCGCAGGGTCTTCTCCTGCTCCTCCAGAGTTGCACTCTGTCGTTCGGCATGTGCGCGCGCCTCTTCGGCTGCAACCACAGCTCTTTCGGCTTGCAGGTTCAGGCGATGAGCGGCGGCCTCGCTCGCGTCCCGCGCAGTCTGTGCATCGGCCCGCTGCACCGAAAGCTCACGCTCGACCTCGGCGAGAGTGCGGCGGATGATTCCCATCTCCGCATCGGCGCGGGCAGCCTTCGCCCAACCCGAAGCGAGGTCGCGCATCCACTCGGGCAGGTTCTCCGAAGCCTTCGGCGGCGGCGGCGGAGGCGCTCCCGGGGCCGTGCCAATGTCGGTGGCGTTGCCGTCGTGTGGATCCATCGTCGATACCCCCATCCCGAGGCCCACGAGGGGCCGCCGCGCATTGAAAGAGTCCTAGGGTGCCATCTTCCGAGGCTTTTCGCGTTCTCTGGACCTGAACGCTTCGTCATCGCACCCCCGCGCTCCTTCCTTGCGGAGGTCCGGCTAGGCAGGAGGGGTTCCTACACTGAGCCGGTGAGCGACCAACGCAAGGTTGTAACCGTGCTTCGGTGCGACATCGAAGCAAGCCGTGAGGGGCGCTCCCTCGACGAGGAACTCCGGCGCCGGCTGGTCGCTGGAATCGTCCCCCGATTGGACGAGCTGCTGTCCGCTTCGGGGGCAACGGTCCGATCCTTGCCCGAAGATGCCCTGCTCGCCATCTTCGGGCTCGAGAGGGCCCGGGAGGACGACGCGATGAGGGCGGTACTGGCGGCGGTAGAGGTGATCGAGGCACTGAAAGCCACCGGCGAGGAGTCCCGTGCGATGGGCGTCCGCATCGAGGGTGCCTGCTCGATCAACACGGGCCAGATCCTGATCGAGGCGGATGGATATCTCGGCGGTGCGGCGCTGGACGCCGCCGCCGTCTTGTCTGAGGCGGCTGGGTCCGGGGGGATCGTCATCGGAGCCGAGACCTACCGACTGGTGGGTAATGCGGTCGAGGTCGAACCCGGAGGCAGCTCTCCCATCCCCTATCTGGTTCTCCGAAAGGTGCGCTCGGCCGCCTCTACTTCTGTCGTCCGCCTCGATGCACCAATGATCGGGCGTGCGAAGGAGTTGGAGGGGTTGAGCGCCGCTCTCGAGCTGGCCGCGAAAGGCGAAGCGCAACTTGTTTCGGTCGTTGGGGAACCTGGTGTGGGCAAGTCTCGCCTGATCCGCGAGTTCCTCGCGGCGAACTCTCCAGCCATCCGGATTATGGGCGCGCGCTGTCCCCCCTATGGCGCCGCCGCTCTGCATCCGGTGGTGGGGATGGTGGAGAAGACCGCGGGCATCGGCAAGGACGACAACCTTGGTATCGCAAAGCAGAAGCTGCTCGACGTCGTGTCGGGTCGTGAAGATTCAGATCTGGTCGCGCAGCGGCTTGCGGACCTTGTACGGCAGCAAGAGGAAGCGCCTCCTCTTTCGGAGACGTTCTGGGCCATCCGGACCTTCTTCGAGCACCTTTCGGCAGACCGACCGCTGATAGTGGCGATCGAGGACCTGCATTGGGCCCAGCCGACTCTTCTCGACCTGATCGAGCAATCCGTGGATTGGCTGAGATCCTCGCGGTTGCTTCTACTAACGACCGCTCGTCCCGTGTTTCTCGAACAGCGCGGTAAGTGGGGCAAGACCGTTAGCCGATCGGTCACCCTCACGATCGATCCGATCGACCCGGCCGCCTCCGCGGAGCTCATTCGTCACCTTCTGGGCCACGGCTCGGGGGATCTCGCCGATCGTGTCGTCGCGGCGTCTGGAGGCAATCCTTTGTTCATCGAGCAGCTGGTGGCGATGATGATCGAGATGGACCTGCTAACCCTCGACGACGGAGTATGGCGAGTTGCCGACGAAGCTACTCGTTTCAAACTTCCCGCCACGATGGCGTCTCTTCTGTCGGCTCGACTGGACCGTCTCGAACTCGTCGAACGTGATCTGGCCAGGCGCGCCTCGATACCTGCAGGAAGCTTCACGGCGCCGGCGATCGTCGCCATGATGCAGGGTGAATCGGGCGTCGATGTCGGCTTGCGCGGCCTCGTGAGGAAGGGATTGTTGAGACCCACTCCTTCCGACGTAGTGGGCGAGGATGCCTATGAGTACGCGCATGCTCTGCTGAAAGACACCGCGTACGAAACCCTTACGAAGGAGCTGCGCGCGTCACTACACGAGCGGCATGCGTCCTGGCTCGAGCAAGAGCACGGCGACCACGAGGAGGCTGCCGGGTACCACTACGAGCGTGCCTACCGATGGCTCGAGGAGTTGGGCCCGCCCGACGAGCGCACCGACCGGTTGCGCGTCAAGGCAGCCGAGTTGCTTGGCCGGGCCGGCGAGTTCGCATTCGACCAGAGTGACTACCCGTCGGCGGCGAGCATGCTCGGCCACTCCCTGGATCTCCTCGGCGAAGAAGGTCTGCTAACGGATCGCAGCCTCATGGAAGCGGACGCCCTACGCGAAGCCGGCGACGTCGAAGCCGCGGGAGCCAAGCTCGCCGCGATCAAGAAGCATGCGGAAGAGCTCGGAGACGAA
Organism: uncultured Actinomycetes bacterium; assembly: GCA_963786155.1. GTDB lineage: Bacteria > Actinomycetota > CADDZG01 > CADDZG01 > WHSQ01 > CAWAXW01. The sequence goes on from CAWAXW010000006.1 coordinate 3,000,735, forward strand.
TTGTGGGTCGCCCGCGCGGACCTTTGGACCAAGCAGGTCATGTACTTCGCCGGCGGAGGCTTCGAGACTTTGAGTTGGGACTTGTTGAGTGAGCTCGCCACGGTCTTCGAACGGTCCAACGACCGGGCCTCGCTGGCGAAGCTCTATCTCCTTTCGGGCATCTATCGCCTCGGACATCTCAACCAGCCCACCGGCGCACGTGACCATCTCGAGAAGGCTCTGTTTTACGCGGAGGGGGTCGGTACCGCAGCGCAGGTCAATGCGATCCGCGGCCACATCCCCGCACTAACGCTGTTCAGCAAGCAGCCGGTTGGCGAGGGGCTGGAGCGACTGGAGTTGATGCGGAAGGAAGCCGAAGGAGATCGTCTGCTCGGAGCGCGCATCGACCTGTATGTGGGTCTCCTGCGAGCTTGCCTCGGCGAGACCGACGAGGCCGAGCGCATCCTCGACTCGGCCTTCCGAGTCTTGGACGATCTGGCACCGCTGAAGAGCAAGACGTTGTCGTGGGCCTGGTACGAGCTCGCATGGATGGGCGGAGATAAACAACGCGCCGAACGGGAGCTTCGCGAGGCCATACGCGTCGTCTCCGACGCCGGGGTCGTCCTCAACGCCACAGAGCTGACGGTCGACCTGGCAGGCCTGTTGTTGGAACGCGGTCAAGTGGAGGAAGTGGTCCAGATCGTGGCAGATGCAGAAGCCAACTATCACGAGATGGGAGAAGAGGCCGATTCCAGGCTGTCACTGTTGCAGGCCGCGCTCTCGCTTCGGGCGAACGATCTGGACGGGGCCCGCGCAGCCGCGCTCAGATCCGCGGAATACGAACGTCAGGGCGAAGACCTGATCGCTCTTGGACGAGCGTTACTGGTGCTCGCGAAGGTCCACGACAAGCGCGGCGAGTCGAGCAAGGCCAACCAAGCGGCCCAAGAAGCGCTGGCCCTCTTCGAACGCAAGGAAGTTGTCCCCGGGATCGCACGCGCCCGAGCGTTAAGCGAAAGCGTGGGGTAACCGTGGCGATGACCCGGCGAGCCGACATGTTCACCGAGGACGGCAAGCCCTCTGACAACGACCCGCGCGAGAACAGACTCAAGTTGGGCGATGAGCGCACCACGCTGGTCGAGGCCCTGCGCTGTCAACGCCTGACCCTCGAGATCAAGTGCGAAGGTCTCGATGCGGAGGCGATGGCGCGCCGGGCGGTCGAGCCTTCCACGATGTCACTCCTCGGGATCGTGCGACACCTGGCCGAAGGCGAGCGTGCAACCTTCCGGGTGCTGATGGCGGGCCAAGACGTGCCCCGGCTTTACTCCTCAGACACGAACCGGGACGGTGATTTCGATGGTGCCGTTGCCGACCCAGAGGTGGTCGCAGAGGCGTGGGATGCGTGGCGAGCGGAAGTGGACTTCGCAACGCGGTTCGTTGCGGAGGCCCCCAGTCTCGACATCACCGCTAACGATCCGATGAACCAGCACGGAAGCGGCGGAGGGCAGATGTCGCTGCGCGAAGTGTTGGTCGGAATGATCGAGGAGTACGCCCGTCACATGGGTCACGTAGACATCCTGCGCGAGCAGATCGACGGCCGCATCGGCCAGTAACGCCACTCCCTCAGCCCTGGGGGATGGTCTTGAATGCGTGCTTGATGGAGTCGAGTGCGCCGGATAGGTCAACACCTAGTTGCGTCGCTCGCACGGCGAACGATCGCGCGGCGGCATCAAGCTCTGTCTTTATCACCGAAGAAGGCCTGCCTTTCTCGATGAAAGTGCCGTGCCGGCCCCGCGTCGCTATTGTGCCGTCCTGCTCGAGCTCTCTGTACGCCCGCGCTACCGTGCCACCGGCAACGCCCAGGTCCGATGCCAACTGGCGGATCGCCGGCAAACGGCTACCTCGTTGGAGAACTCCACTGGCCGCCATAGTCGCGATCTGCGATCGGATCTGTTCGTACGGCGGTACGTGGGAGTCGGTCTCGATCCGGATGATCACGATTGGGTTGTTTCCCGTGCGTGCCACTCTCCGCGATGGAATGGCTTCGTGAGATGGAGCCAGGATCCAATCGCGATCCCGAAGCAGATGATTGCAAGCACCGAGAAGATCCAGCGGAGCGGCACAACGCTGCCGACCGCCGCAAGATTGATCAATTGAGCGGAGATGATGAGGAACTCGAGGGCGATCCCCGCTCCTGAGAGAGCATGCAGGGAGGCCGAGCGGATCGCGTCGTCGGCATTGACTAGATCGCTGGCAACCGCAGGTTGCGGTCTCGCCACGATGTAACGCTGGAGCAACTCCACTCCGACACCCACAAGAAGGATGGTCGGGAGGAGCACTATCTCTGGGGGATAGTCGCTCAGGTTGGTCAGATCCAGTTCCGACGGCAGAAGCCTGTACAGCGGGACCAGAGCGAGTGCGACGAGCGTGCTGATGCGGAGGGCTTTAACGTACATAGGCGGTATGTAGTCGTTCAACTCGCGAGGAATCAGCGAAGCCGTTGGCTCTTCGGCTTTTGGTCTCGCGATAGTTAGTTCTGCGATGACGGCCCCAAGCAGGTAGCCCACCAGAGCATCAAACAGACCGAAGTCCATCGGAGCCGGCGGGGGACTTCCAACGTAGGCTTCATAGACCGTCGGAACGAAAAGACCTACCAGGGCGCCGCCGAACCGGAGGAATCGCGTGCGCGCCATATAGGAACGGACGGTCCCTTCGTTACGGGGTGTCAGTTGCAGATCCATCTGCTGAGCCCAGACGGTCGGTTCCCACCGCTCCCGTCTAGACCACCCGGCTCGCACAACCAGCGTGCCAGCGGCCAGCAACACCGCCAGGCTCACTATCTCGACCATCCCGAGGTTCATCCGCCCTCCCTCGCTCTATGTATCAATGTATCGATACAATAGAGCGATGTGACATTGGAAGTCAATCCCTAGCCGGCCGGCTCCTTTGCAGCGAATCGTGGCGATGTAGATGAGCTATGTCGCCTACCGGGTGTTGTCGAGCGGGGGGTGCTCGAGCACTTCGGGCCGGTACTCGACCAGCTGGATGCGGCCGTCGAACGTGCGGTTGTCGATCATCTCGAGGGCGACGTCGGGGTAGTCGTCGTAGATGCGTTCTGATCCTGTGGCGCCGGTGATCACCGGGAACATCACAACGCGGAAGCGATCGACAAGTCCGGCTCGCATCAGCGCCCGGCACAGGGTGAGGCTGCCGATCGTGCTCATGAGACCCGAGCCCTCATTCTTCATTGTCCGTACGGCTTCGGCCGCGTCGCCGCGCACGAGCGTGGCGTTGGCCCACGGGAGCGGCTCCTCGAGAGAGGAGGAGAACACCACTTTTGTCGCCCGGGTGAGATGGTCGACGGAGGCCTCCTCGTCGGCGTTGAACTCGTCCGTTCCCGCTGGGGTTTCTCCGGCCGCGAAGCCCGACATCAGTCGGTAGGTGTTCGCTCCCATCAAGTAGGTGGCTTCGGGTTGCTCGCCGAGCCAGGCGAGGTACTCGGGTCCCTGGAGACCCCAGAAGCCGGGCCAGCCCTCTGCCGACGCGTAGCCGTCGAGGGAGGTGATGAAGTCGACGAGGAGCTCTCGCATGGTCGTCTCCCCTTTCCTTGGACGCCAGGTAGCCGTTCCTGACTTCGTAACACGGGCCGTCCGGGGAGCGTTTGCGCAGCTAGACTGGGGTTTCCGAGGGGCGGTAGCTCAATTGGTAGAGCACCTGCTTTGCAAGCAGGAGGTCGTCGGTTCGATCCCGATCCGCTCCACTTCGCGGAATTCTTGAGCTTTGGACAGTCCTTCCCGCATAGCGGACTTCTGGTCCGAAGGTCGGACTTGGTGGTGGAATTGTGGAATGGATGACCCGGCTTTGATCTTGTGTGTGGTTTGTCTGGTCGCGATGGTCGCGGCCTCTGTTTGGGCCGCGGTGAAGTTGCCTTCCGATACCAAGTTCGGAGCACGGTTCGGGGGGACGAGCGGATTCGACTATCGGGCGGGTAAGACGGGGTCTCTTCTGACTTGGCCGCTGCTTGGGCTGTTTGTCACCGGCGGCTCGCTCGCGATCTCGAACGACCAAGGTAGTGATGCGAACCTCATTCCCGCCCTCGGCGCGTTCACGATGCTGATCCTGCTTGCGGGGCAGGTGGGGGCGATCCGGCGGGCACGCTGAGTTAGTGACGTTCGTTCACGTATCATTTTCCTATCGTGGCAAATAGGAGCCATCTTGTTGGCGCAGCGGGGGTTGCCGCTGCCGGTCTTCTCGGAGGGCACCAGCTGTCCTTCGCACTGGCCGAGAGGGATCCGCACGCGCGTGCGCAGCTCCTCGAGGCGACGGGACATCGCTACTTCCCCCTGGTGGCCGCGACTCTTCTGATCCTGACAGTGCTGGCGATCGGAGCTTTCGCCGGCCGCCGCTTTCGATCGCAAACCCGGCCCCCTATCGCCGCATGGAGCCTCTTCGCTGTGCTTGCGGGTTTGCAGGCGGGAGGTTTCCTCGCGCTGGAGGCGAGCGAGAGAGTCTTCGTCGCGCACCAGGCTTATTCGGTTGGCTTTGGTCTCCCCCTGATCCTCGCCATCGCGGTTCAACTGATCGCGGCGGGCGCCGGCGCGTTGTTGTTAAAGGCCGTGGCAAACGTCATCGACATGCTGGCCGAACGCACGGAAGAGCGAACGCGCACCGACGGAGCGCGTTCGCTCCACAGCCAGATCCGAGTGCCTTCCCTGGCAGCAGCAACCTCCTGCGTGACGAGGAGAGGCCCTCCCGTCTTCCGCTGATGGATGGCGGCGCGCAGTGCGCCGCACCTAAGGAGCGGGAGAAGGGATCCACGATGCGCCCAGAGGCGCGACACCGCGCGTGGGTTCGCGGTGATCTGCAGAGACGATCGGTGCGGATGCGAATGAGCATCCGCCTTGGCGCGCTCACTTTGGTGGTCGCTGCGGTTTTGATGCCGGCTCGGGCAGAGGCGCACGCGCTTCTGTCCTCGACCGACCCCGCAGCCGACGAGGTAGTCGAAACCGCCCCCTCGTCGGTAACAGTCACGTTCAGCGAGCCGGTCGAGCTGGCATTCGGTGCGCTGAGGGTTCACGACACGGAAGCCAAGCGCGTCGACTCAGGCGAGGCGACACACCCAGAGGGACAGGCCGACGCGGTGACCGTTGCGCTTCAGCCCGGTCTTCCCGACGGCACCTACACGGTTACTTATCGAGTCATCTCGTCGGATTCGCATCCGATCGACGGCGCCTTCGTCTTCCACGTCGGTGCGCCGGGCGAACGGCCCGAAGGCATCGGCGAAGTGCTGCTCTCCGGCGAGGGAGGGAGCGGAACGCTCGAGCAGTACCTCGGCGGCATCAACCGTTGGCTTCTCTTCGCGTCGATCCTCGTGCTCGCGGGTGGCTTCCTATTCTTGGTGCTCGCATGGGCGCGCTCCGACAGGGGACCGGCGACTAGCGTCGTCGACACCGCGTTCACGAAACGCTGGCGGATGCTGATGGTTGGAGCTTGGGCCGCCACGGTTTTCGCAACGATCCTTGGATTCGTGCTGCAGGGCGCGGTAGCGGCCGACGTTGGGCTCGTGGGCGCGCTGTCTCCCGAGATCGGCGGCGACCTTCTCGATACCCGCTTCGGTGCGGTGACGATCATCCGCATGGCCGTCCTCGCCCTGTTGGGCGTTGGGTGGATGGTTGCTACTCGCGCGCGAGCGGATCGCGCTGTCTGGCCGCTGCATCGAGGCTCGACAGTCGGTGCCGCCGAAGTAACGCGGTCGGTCATCGCTATGCCCAGGTGGGCAACCGTGGGGAGCATCGCGTTGCTGATCGTGCTCGCGGCGACTCCTGGCCTGAGCGGTCACGCGGGGTCGACATCGCCGGTGTGGTTGAACGTTTCGGCCGACGCGTTGCACGTGCTGGCAGCGTCCTTATGGATGGGAGGGCTCGTGACGCTGGTGGTGGTCGCTTTTCGGGCATGCCAGTCGGTGTCTACCGAAGATCGAGTGGCGACCCTCGGTCCGGTCGTAGCGCGCTTCTCGGATCTCGCACTGATCGGGGTAGGCGTCCTGGTGCTGACCGGGGCTTACCGCACATGGGTCGAGGTTCAAGCGTGGAGGGCGTTCGTGGACGCGCCCTACGGTCTCGTCCTCCTCACCAAGATCGGCATATTCGTTCCGATCGTATTCATGGGCGCGATCAACAGTCGTGTGCTCAAACCGCGCATAGCGAAGGCGATCGCGTCCGACACAGGAGACGACAAGCCCCTCCTTTCATTGCGCCGGGTAGTTCGGGCGGAGATCGCGCTGGGCGCGATCGTGGTCGCGCTGACCGCGCTGCTCGTTAACCTCCCGCCGGCCAAGACCGAGGCGGGAGTGTCGGGACCTTTCGTCACCGAAGTCGCGCTCGGTGAGGACTCCCTCGATGTCATCATCGATCCCAACGAGGTAGGCGAGAACATCGTCCATCTCACTGCGACCTCGCCCGACGGAAGCCCGGCCCCCATCCAGGGGATGAAGGTTCGCTTCCGGATGCCCGCGGAAGGAATCGGACCCATCGAGGCGACCGGGCGCGAGTTGGCTCCCGGGCACTTCGTCGTGCAAGGTCATCAACTCACCGCGCCTGGTGATTGGGTCATCAGTGTCGAGGCACGCATCGACAAGTTCACCAATGCGAATGCAGAGTTCGAAGTCAACGTCAACGGATGAGCTACCTGAAGGAGGAGTCATGAGAACGAGAGTCGTCACGGTCGCTCTAGCGATCGGGTTGATTACCGCCAGCGCGGCGCCGGCCCTAGCCCACGTCACCGCCAACCCCGCAGAAGGTCCCCAAGAAGGCCGAGTGACCACATTCTTCCGAGTCGGCCATGGCTGCGAGAGCGACGGTCCTAACACGGTCAGTGTCTCCATCAAGATCCCCGAAGGCGTCATCGGGGCAACGCCCGAGGACGAGCCCGGATGGGACAGTGAGACCAAGATGAGGAAGCTCGATGAGCCGATCGAGGGGGAGGGGGAAGAGATCACCGAAGTCCCCTCCGAGATCACCTTCACGAGCCTGGAAGACGGGGGGCTGGACGAGCACAAGTTCCGTGAGTTCGGTCTCAGCTTGAATATCGCCGCGCCAGGCCAGGAAGTCCTCTGGTTCCCCACGGTGCAGAAGTGCCAGCAGGACTCGATCCGTTGGGTCAACGTCCCGCCGAGCGTCGAGGAGTGGGGCGCCACCGAAGACCCGGCTCCCTATCTCGAGCTGAGCCCGCCCGAGGAAGCCGAGGAGCCCGAAGAGGTCGAGGAGGAGGCGGCCCCGGCGCTGACCGAGCAGGAGGTGCGCGCGATCGCGGCCTCCGAGGTCGCGGCAGTTGAGCCCCCTGAGGATGACACCGATCCACTGCTCTATGTCGCGCTCGTTCTTGGATTCGTCGGTTTCGTTCTCGGAGTGGGCGCGATCCTCCGCGCCGGCAAGAAGGAGTAGGCCTAGCGCCGAGTAACCGCAGCGGTGTCTTGGGGCGGCTCGGGGGCGTCGCGTGTTCGCGACTCACCGGTCAGGATCCCCGTGAGCCCCAGGATCACCAATGCAACGACCAGCTCGGTTGCGATGCTCTTGCGGAAGAGGCGCTGGGCCGTGCCCGGAGACGCGTCCGGCTGATCGAGTCCTTCCTCCAGCTTGTGTCGAAGGACGAAGTGGTTCAGCGCTCCCAACCCGAGGATCGCGATGAAGAAGAGGATCTTCAGCCCGAGCGCGCGCCCGTAAGCAGTATCGATCAAGTCGTTGAGATGTCCCAGGTGCAGGAATGAAGCGAGCGATCCTGTTACCGCAACGATCGATATCGATACGAGCGCGACCTTAGAGAAGCGGATAACAACGGGGGCCAGCAACTTCAGACGGCCGTGCTCGTCCTGGCCGCGCCACCCGTCCGGCAACGCGACGGCGAGGATGACGATCCCGGCGAACCAAGTGGAGCCGGCGATCAGGTGGATCAGGTCGTTCAAGATGGCGACGATCTTCGGAGTCGCGACGGTGCTGTGCCCCGTCATGGTCGAGCTCAGCAAAAGCACTCCGCTCAGGAGAGACCACGCCGCCCACCACATCGCCTTGGGGCTCCGTCCGCCCTCGCCGGTGCCGGCCAGCGCGCCGGTCCGAACGCGCCCGATCAGCAGGATCGCCAACGCGATCAGAACGGGGAAGCGGTAGATATTCCACTGACCGGCGGTGGTCCCGGCTACGGAGCCGAACGTATCGAGGTCGAAATCCAGCTCCAGGAACGAGCTTGTGAGCAGGGTCTGCAACAGGAGCCAGATGACGGTGGCGATGGCAGAACCAACCAGGGATGCCTGGACGAACCCCTCGAGCCTCGTCGACAGGCGTTTTCTCCCCTTGTCCCACCCATCTCCTGCCGGCAGGCGCGCGAAGCTGGGGCGAAGGACGAGCAGACAGATCGGAACCAAACCGAACAAGAGAGCGTTCGCTGCGAAAGAGCAGAATCGCACGAGGGGCAGCGCGACCGATCGGAGGGCTTCCTCGAAGGGCATTACGCTCGCTCCCTGACATACTTGGACGAGATCAAATCGGCTGCGAGGCACGCCGCCCGGCCTCGATAAAGGAGTGTCGCATGACATCGGCGCAAGTCGTCCTCGTCGCGGTTACGTCCGCGATGGTGGCGGTGCTGGTGATGTTGGTCGTTGCGACGCTTCGCAGGGCGCGGAGAAGGGATAAGGATGACTGAACGAGGGCGCAAACTGCCGGTCTCGCTCATGGCCATCGGTTTCATCGTGACGATGTCCGGCGCGGTCCACGCTCACGGCCTTCTCGAGTCTTCCGACCCGAAGCCCGACGCTCGACTCAACGAGGTCCCCGGACACATCTACGTCAACCTGACCGAACCGCCAACCGACGCGTCCACGCTCAAGGTCGTAGATGGGTGTGGCCGGGACGTCATCGACACTCAGGAGGTAGTAGAGCGAACGCTCCACGCGACGCTCGTTTCGAGCGGACAACCGGGCCGGTGGAAGGTGAGCTTCAGCGCGATCTCAGCCACCGACGGGCACGAGACCAAGGACGGCTACAACTTCCTCGTGAACGGCGACAAGGACTGCTCGGAGGAGGCGGCGCAGGCAACCGACGCGCCTGCTCATGACGCGGAAGATCACGGCGAGGCCGGGGATGCGGGAGCCGAGGGCGAGCTCACCGCGGACGAGGGCGAAGGCGATGACGGAGGGTTCCCGATAGTGCCGGTGGCGCTCGGCGTGGTGGTCCTTGGAGCCCTCGCGTTCGGGATCCGGGCGATGTCGCACCGATGAACGCCTCGATCGAACTCGCACACACTCTTGGTTCGGGTGGCCCCGACCTCGAGATGACGCTCGTGGCCATCACGATGCTGATCCTCGGGATCGTCTTCTTCTTCAACAAATCCGTGAAACCCCAGGGAGCGGTGGTTCTGGTGGTCGTCGGCGTAGCGCTCGGCGCGGGCGCTTTCGTCCTCGGCGGAGATCAAGCGACCTCCGGGGAAGCAGGGGGAGAAGCACCCGACGTGAAGGTCACCATCGCGGCCCCCGCCGAAGGTTCGACCGTGCCGGCCGGGCCCGTGACGCTCGAAGTGGAGATCGAGGGGGGCGAATTGGTCACGACCACCGAGAGCGATGACCCCACCGAAGGTCACCTGCACGTGTTCGTGGACGGGGCCCTCGAGTCCATGCCCTCGAACGACGCTCCTTCCGTGACCCTGAAGCCGGGCACGCACGAGATCACAGTCGAGTTCACCTCCGCAGCCCATCTGAGCTACGCCCCCCGGATCCTCGATGAGGTGTCCATAACCGCCGAATAGGGCCAAATCGGGTAAAAGGGAAGACATGACTTGGGGCAGGAGAGGGGCCGTCCCCGGAGAAGTCCACGGCATGGAAGCAAACGGATTCCGCCCTGGAGCCTGGCTCGCCGGAGTGGTGGCGGCAGGCGTGGTCACGAGCCATGCCCTCGCCTACCGGTTGACGCAGGCCGCCGGAACCCGGAACGACTCCACGACCGGAGCCGGCCACCGTTATTGGGTCTACTTCGTGGTCCTGGCCGTCGCCGGCCTTATTGCCGGTCTCGCCGCTTTCGCACTCCAGCGGGTGCGGGCCGGTGCGGGCGCCGATCGTTCCTTCAATCGATTCTTTGGCTCGACGTTCGCTCGCCTGATCTTGTGGCAGGCCGGCGCATTCTTGCTCCTCGAGGGCACTGAGCGCCTGCTTTCCGGTGGCGACCTCGTGAGCTTGGCGCAAGAACCTGCGATCGCAATGGGGTTGATCGTCCAAGCGGTCGTGGCCGCACTCGGTGCGCTGCTCATGATCTTGCTCGCCACCGCGGTCGATCGCATCGTCGAGTACATCACTCGCACACTTCCCGAGACCCATGAGGTCGAGACCTCGTGGGTGCTCGATCACCCATTCCTTCCCCGCCTCGCGCCTGCGGCCAGCGGCCGCACGCTGCGCGGCCCTCCGGTCTCGGTCTAGGCCGAACCCGCGCGTAGACCGCTACCCGCGGTCGGTTCGGTCGTATCCCTTTCGATACCGAACCTGGAGGATTGAACGTGAGAAGGATCCTCGTGGCTGCCGTGGTGTCGGCGCTCATGTTGAGTGTCGTCCCGGCTAACGCCCACGAAAAACTGAAGGTGATCGGAACCGATCCCGCCCTCGACGCGCCGCCCGCGCTCGACATAACCGAGCTCGCAGTTGGACGCGTCGGGAACGACCTGAACATCCAATTCATCATGACGATGCTTCCGGTCCAAGGCAGCTATCCGGGGGCCGGGATCGAGTGGACCTTCGACGTCGGTCCGCGCACGTTCGTGGCCGAAGGTCACCCCGAAGGCGGCGGAGAGTTCGCGTACACGCTCTACGAGGTCGTCGGCGGGACCTTCAACGAAGTCACACACCTCGACGGCGAGGCCGAGTGGGCCGAAGGCATGATGACCATCAAGGTGCCCCTGTCCACGATCGGCGCTCGCAGAGGAACCCGCATTTCCGGAGCCGGACCCAAGAGCTCCGAGGACGTCGACATCCACATGCACCTGGAAGTCGCTTCCGAGGTCGTCGATACGTTGGCGACGACCAAGGACTACGTCGTTCCTTAACCAAAACTCAAAGACAAGGAGTTCGAAAATGAAGGCATTCAGAAGGAGAGGACGTACTGGACGACTCGTGGCTTTGGCCTCGGGTCTGATCGCAGGCTCGCTCGTGTTCATGAGCGTTGCCAGCGCTCACACCAGCATCTACGACTCGAACCCCGCGGACGGCTCGACCGTCGAGGCCGCACCTGCCGAGGTGACCGTCCGATTCGGTATGGCGGAGTTCCAGGGGCAGCCGATTCCCCCGCAGCCCGGACAGGCCTCGGATGCGCGCCTGGAGGTTTACGACGCGTGTGGGACTCGCGTCGACAAGGACGATTCCGTATACGACAACAACGACAGCTCCGTGACGACCACGTCAGGCGGTGAGGTCGCAGGCCGATACGAGATCCATTGGTACGTGACCGCAGCCGATGGCGAGGCGCAAGTGGGAGCACTCGATTTCGTCGTCTCTGGTGGCGAACTTTGCGAGCAGGTCGTTCGACCGGACGCCGATGATGACATCGACCTCGGGTTCAACCCGACCGAGGTCAAGTCGGTCGTCACCTCCAAGGGAGCCGAGGTGACCATCTCCCTGAAAGACAAGGCCAAGTGCAAGAGCTTCGCCGCCGACGCGGAGAGCAAGCTCCAAGTCGTGATGGACACGAACTATGACGAGGAGATCGACTACACGGGCGTCTTCGAGTGCAAGATCAACAAGAAGAAGAAGGCCGTCTACAAGCTGATGGTCACCAAGACGGGCGATGAAGAGCCGTCGCTGAAGCTGAAGGCTCGCAAGGCCGGAGGCAAGAAGCTCGTGGTCCTCGTCCCGTCGTCGCTGGCCACAGAGGAGAACGCGCACATCGACCTGCACCTGTCTTCGACAACGGACTCAGACAAGTGCACGGAAGACAAAGTCTGTGTCGACCGGGCCCCCGATCTGGGCTGGGTACGCGCTCACTAGTCGTAGGTTGGGAACTATGAGTCTCAGACGTATTGCGTTGCTGATGGTGGGGGCGCTGGCCGGCGTTGTGCTGGCCGCGGCCCCCGCTTCAGCGCACGCTACCTATGAGGATTCCAATCCCGCCAAGGGGGCGGCCGTGCCGTCGCCTCCGGGCGAAGTGTGGGTCCAGTTCTCCGAGGGCGTCGAGGATGGTTCCAAGCTCGAGGTCTTCGACGAGTGTGGGGACCAGGTCGACAACGGCGACACGCGTGTCACCGGAACCTTGAGCGACACCCTCACGGTGAGCGTCTCCGGCGACAAAGCCGGCGCCTACACGGTCACGTGGTCGGTGGTCTCCGCCGACAGCCATCCGGTGAGCGGGGACTACTCGTTCCGTTCCTCCGGCGGGGCTTCGTGCCCGGGAGACGAACCAGATGATTCCGGAGACGGCGGCGGCGGAGGCGGTAATGGCGGCGGATCCGGCGGGGGCGGAGGCTCGGGCGACGGATCCGGCGACGGAGGCGAGCCTTCATCCGACGACGATCAAGCGAGCGGTGCGGAATCCGGCCCGGGCGGTGGGAATTCGGGCGGCGCGCACGCCAATCATCAGGGAGATGGCGGCCCCAAGGACAAAGGGGGAAGCAAGTCAAACGGCGGGGGGAACGTCGCTCAGAACACCATCGATGACACGCAAGACGGCGACGGGAGCTTGGCCGCCGTGAATCTCGCGCAGGAACAGGAATCGGAGGAGATCCCCCTGGACGCCCTGCTCATCGGCTTCGGCTTCGCGGCCCTCCTGGGAGCCGGCGGGGGGATCGTCTACGCGGGGATCGTCGGCCCGCGAGACTGATCCACACAGGGGGATACCGCCGGGGCGGCACTTCGTGCCCATCCTTGACTAGTCCACATCGGTCTAATCACAAATGGTCCGCCTTAACCATTGCCCCAGATGGACCGAAAAGGTGAGATACACACGGACTAAAGGCACAACCAAGTCAAGGAGGCGTTATGCGTCGGAAAGCCTTTTCTACGCTCGCTGCGTGCGTAGCCGTACTGCTCGCTTTTGGGATGCTTTCGAGCGTCGCGCGCGCCGAGCACGAAGAGGGCGCAGGTCCCGACCAGACCCAGAAGACCATCGTGTACACCAGCCCGGGCGTGGTGTTCGTGGTCACCGACCTTCAGATCAAGGCCCGGCTGACGTACGCGGACGCCTCGACCATCAGCGGACGCCGGGCGCTGTCGAAGACCTTCAACATCCCGTATGGGACCGGCAGCGGTTTCGTGGTGAACCCGGATGGCGTGGTGGTCACGGCGAGCCACGTCGTCGAGCCCGAGCGCCAGACGATCCTCAACTTCGTCGGCAACAAGATGGTGCTCGAAACCTTCGGCTACACCTACGACGACGCATACGGACGTTTCTTCATCGACGACAGCAACGTGCTGAACCAGTTGCTGAAGCAGTGCTACAAGGGCATCGCCTGCAAAGTACAGATCAACCCGCAGATCAGCGTCTACTCGGGCGTCGACGTCGCAGGCAGCACATTGCCCGACGGCAAGCCCGGTCGCGTGCTCACGTCCACCGGTTTCGGGAACACCGACGTGGCGGTCATCCAGGTACAGGGCGAGAACGTTCCGACCGTCTCCCTCGCCGATACCGCTGGTGTCGAGAGCGGCGACGAAGTGACCGCGCTGGGATACCCGGGTTCAGCTCAGAACCTCCCCTCGGGGGTCACGGAGCCCACGAAGATCTTCGGTCGCGTCAGCAACATCCGCGAGACCGGTACGACCGAGGTCGTCGAGGTAGACATGGACATCGAGCCGGGTATGAGTGGTGGCCCGGTCATCAACGACGAAGGACAGGTTGTGGGGCTGTCCTCGTTCCTGCTGCTGCAATCGAGCGGCGAGTCCGGCTCGAGTTATCTCGCCACCGTCGACAACATCAACTCGGCTCTATCCGACGCCGGAGTTTCGGCGGAGCGGGGGGAAGTCGACAAGAACTTCGAGCTGGCCATGCAGTACTACTGGGGCAGCCACTTCTCCGACTCGATCCCCTTGTACAACAAGGTGCTGGCCGTTCACGATGGGCATCCGCTCGCCAAGAAGTTCCACGCCGAGGCGCAGACCAAGTCCGGCAGCGCGAGCGACCTCCCGCTCGAGGAGCCCGGCGGTTTCCCCGTGTGGATCATCGCGGCGATCGCCGGTGTGGTCGTTGTCGGTGGCCTCGCGTTCTTCATGATGTCTCGCAAGAAGTCGCCCGCTCCCGCCATGGCCGGCATGGCGCCGGTCCAGGCCGCTCCGACGCCCGAGCCGGCAACGGAAGAGACCCGCGCGGTCGGTTTCCAGGCCGCGCCCTCGACCGGGGTGGGCGGCGTAGCACCGGCGGCCGCGCAGTCAACGACCGAGGCTCCGGCCGCCTCCGCCGCTCCTGCGGCTGCGCCCGCGGCAACGCCGACGACGGGGGCATCGGAGCCTGCCGCAGAGGTACCCCACGATGAGGCTCCGGCTCCCACCAAGAGGTTCTGCGGCCAGTGCGGCACGGACGTGGGCGCCACCAACAAGTTCTGCCAGAACTGCGGAGCGGCCGTAAGCTAGACCGCAAGGAGCACTTGCAAAGAGGGGGGTCCTGCTAAGGCAGGATCCCCCTCATTCAGTTCTGCTATCCCGCCGAGCCGGCCTCGCGCATTAGGGCCAGGAACAGGCCCCACTTCCGTCGAATCTCCCCCTAGACAAACCAACCTTTAGGGGGATCACGTGCGTCGCATAGCTGCATCAATCTCGATGGTGGCCTTGGTCACCGTCGCCCTGAGCTCGGTCGCTTCCGGCACCACGCCGCGGGCCGCAGAGACCGGTTCCTTCGAGCTCATCGGACACAACCCCTTGGAGAACCGGGGGATGAACGCGGCGATGGCCGTCCTGGGTGACTACGCCTACATCGGTAGCCGTACGGACGCCAAGGCCGACAACATCAACCACTCCGGCGTGATGGTCGTCGACATCTCCGATCCTGCAGCTCCCGAAGTCGTGCACGAGATCGGTCCGCCCCATGAGGGCAATGAAGGCGAGACCTCGCGCGAGATGCGGATCTGGCCCGACAAAGAGCTTCTGATCGTGATGAACCTCGGCTCGAACTGCGCGAGCTACCTCCACGGGTGCTCTCCGCGAACCGTGGACGACAACTTCCGCTTCTACGACATCTCCGGGAAGAACGCGGCCGAGCCGAAGCTGGTGGCTGAGTACAAGCCCAGCATCAACCCGCACGAGTTCTTCCTGTGGGACGACCCCAAGAAGCCCGGCCGCGCGCTGATGTTCATGTCGACTCCGGGCGGGTCGGCTTCCCTTCTCGTCACCGACATCTCCAACGCGAACAAGGGCAAGTTCGTCGAGCTCGGAACTGCAGCTTTCGGCGCTGAGGACAGACTGCACTCGATATCCCTATCGACGGACGGACGAACCGCATACTTGGCCCACCTGAAGGGCGGCTTCATGGTGGCCGACACCTCAGAGTTCATCGACGGCGTCAAGAAGCCCGAGGTACGCATCCTCACTCCTCCGAACGAGGCACCGAAGTGGGAAGGCCTCGGAGCGCACAGCAGCGTGAAGCTTCCGGGTCGGGATGTTGCTCTCGTCACCGACGAGGTCTACGGCGAAGCTCTGAAAGCACTCGGCCATGGTTGTCCGTGGGGTTGGGCCCGGTTCATCGATGCCTCCAACCCGGTCAAGCCCAAAGTCGTCTCCGAATACAAGCTGCCGCAGAACGATCCGAGCTTCTGCACGACCGACGTCCCGCGGCCTTCATCGAGCTACTCCTCGCACAACCCGACGTTGACTTCACACCTGGCATTCATCACGTGGCATGCCGGTGGGCTGCAGGTGGTCGGTCTGGACAACCCGAAGAAGCCGACACAGGTTGCCGAGTACTTGCCCGAGCCACTCACCTACGTGCTGCAAGAAGACCCAGCACTCAGCGCCGGCCAGGACAAGGTCGTCATGTGGAGCTTCCCCGTAATCAAGGATGGGCTCATCTACGTGGTCGACCTCCGCAACGGCCTTTACGTCCTGAAGTACTCGGGTCCTTATGCCGATGAAGTTGCTTCCGTCGACTTCCTCGAGGGCAACTCGAACCTCGGCGACGCGCTCCGCTTCGAAAAGCCATGAAGCTCAAGACCGTCGGGTTAGCGGCTCTCTGCTTCCTGCTACTTGCAGGTCCCGTCGACGCGGCTGCGTCAAAGTCACGCCTCGGTGAGGACCCCGCGGGGGACGGCGTGCCGGGCCTCGACATCACGTATCTCGAGGTCGGCCGCACGGGGGCCAAGCTCGAGGTGTCCATCGGCGTGACGGGCATGACCCCGCAGATGGGCGGATACCCCGAGCTCCCGGGGATCGAGTGGAGCTTCGAGGTGGGAGGCCGCCAGTTCGTTGCCGAAGCGGTGGCGGGCAGGACTCAGCCGACCTTCTACCTCTTCGAGCTGGTCGACGGTCAGTTCAAGACGAGCAACATCGAAGGCACCTACGATCCCGCGGACGGATTCATCTCGATGCGCGTTCCCCTCAAGGCGATCGGGGCGCGCTCGGGCTCGCGACTGGTTGGGTTCGACAGTGGAGCGGGTGCCGACGTGGACGCGCACGTCCACATCGGCGTGCAGACGATCTACCCCGACGTGATGGAGACCACCAAGGCCTTCCTGGTTCCTTAGCTCTTGGGGGACGGCAGCTGGGGGATCAACCAACTCAGGAACGCGCCCGGGCTACGTGTCTGGATGTATGCGCGACCGGGGCCCGTTAGGTCGACCACGAATCCCTCTCCGGAGAACAGCGTTGACTTGATCCCCCCGACCTTCCGCACCTGATAGCCCATGCCTTCCTCGAACGCGACCATGTGAGATGTGTCGACGACCTGGGTCTCGCCGGCCGCGAGGGTCAGCTCGTGGACCGCGCCGTAGCTCGACATGATCAAGTCACCCTGGCCGTGGAGCCGCAACATGAACAGTCCCTCGCCCGAGAAGAAGGTCTTCGCCCCTCCCCACTTCGTCTCCACCTCGATGCCTGCGGATGACGCGACATACGAGCCGGACTGGACCATCATGGGCCGGTCGGTGAGCTTCTGATGGACGACGTCGCCGGGCAGAGCCGGTGCCAGCGAGATCTGTCCGGGGCCACCCGTGGCCGTGTACGTGTTCATGAAGAAGCTCTCGCCACCGAGTAGGGAGCGCTTCAAGCCCTTCAGCATCCCCCCCTGAGTCTTGGTCTCGAGCGTCATGTTCGGCGACATGCTGAGCATGGCGCCGCCCTCGGCCCTGATGGTTTCGCTCGCGTCCATAGCGACGACGGCCATCGCGTACGAGGGTCGGTGGATTATCTCTATCTGCATCGCCCACTCCTTCTGAATAGGAAAGGGCGGGCCTTACGACCCGCCCTCTGGTAACAGCTTTACCCAGCTCTCAGTAATCGACCTCGACGTCGTCGACGGCCTTTGGCATCGCGGTGAAGACGCCCTGGAGCTGCATGAGCTTCATCATGTTGCCCGAGATCTTGATCTTGCCCTGCATGAACGCCTGTTGCGCGTTCAGCTCCTGCTTGTTGATAGCGGTCGCCGTGTCGTAGTTCTGCGTGATCGTGGCGTCGGCGCCTTCGAGCTCACCCAGTGAGACCTCCGCCGCGCCGCCGTCGAGTGTGAAGTAATACTTCGCCTCGCCCCCATCCGGGACATCGGTCACTACCTGCTGCAGCTTCACCTGCTGCCCGGATGCCGCACTCTTGAATTCATCCGATGCATTGAGCTTCTCGGTCATCGTCGAAGCCCATTCATCGGTGAGGAACTTGATTCCCACGCCGTCCTCCTTGGTGTGTACTCCTGACGTCGAGGGAGAACATACCTTTTAGTTCGTGACAGCAGACAACGGC
Source organism: uncultured Actinomycetes bacterium (assembly GCA_963786155.1). GTDB lineage: Bacteria > Actinomycetota > CADDZG01 > CADDZG01 > WHSQ01 > CAWAXW01. The sequence goes on from CAWAXW010000006.1 coordinate 3,018,604, forward strand.
TCGTCGTCGATCGTTGAAACGACCCCCAGGGATGCCGCCACGGCGGTCCTGATCCGCGATTCAGAGCACGGGCTCGAGGTGTTGCTGACCGAGCGGCCCAAGAACCTCCGCTTCATGGGTGGGGCGTTGGTCTTCCCCGGTGGAGCGGTCTCTCCGGCTGATCGACGATCCCAGGTGGGAGAAGGCGTCAAACCTGTCTCGTGACGAGGCCGCTCAGGCTCTGGGGGAAGACGTGGAGTCCGCCCTCGGCCTCTACGTCTGCGCCATGCGCGAGGCGTTCGAAGAAGTCGGCTTCCTGATTACGGAGACGTCGGCGCGCCCGGAGCGGACGGCAGCGGACGACCCGGGCCGGTTCCTCACGAGCTGCTTGAGTGGCGGGGTTTCCTTGGATCTGGCCCGTCTGTCGCCTGCGGGCCGATGGGTGACGCCTATGGGTTCGCCCATCCGATTCGATGCCCGCTTCTTCCTCGTCGAGGTCGATGGCGGTTGGGCACCCGAGCCGGACCCGAGCGAGGTCGCCGCCGCCACCTGGTCGTCGCCCACGCAAGCTTTGGATCTGCTCGCCCGCGGGGAAGCGATCATGGCTCCGCCTACGGTGGAGATGTTGCAGCGACTGGCGAAGCACGACGACGTTGCATCGGCGATGATCACGGTGACCGTCGGTGAGTCTGCGGGCGGCATCTTTGCGGCTCGCGTTTCGCCCCTGGTGCAAGTGGTGCTGGCCCCCAATCCGGGGCTGATGACCGGACCAGGGACGAACACGTACGTCGTTGGGGAGAACCCGGCGCTCGTGATCGATCCGGCGGTACCGGACGAGTCGTATCTGGACGCGGTGATGGACGCGGCCGGTTCGGTAGACAAGATCGTGGTGACCCATCGTCATTCGGATCACACGGGCGGGGTCCGGGCTCTGGCGGAACGAAGCGGCGCGCCCGTGTATTCGTTTGGCCGGGCTGCGATCGACGAGCTCGAGGTCGCCGGAGTGTCAGACGGCGACTCTCTGGACGCAGGTGGAACCGAGCTGCGGGTTCTTCACACTCCGGGGCATGCGGCCGACCACATCTGTCTCCTGCTCGAACGGGCCGCGAGCCTCTTCGCAGGCGACACCGTCCTCGGAGAGGGCACGCCCGTCATCGCTCCCCCGGACGGAGACATGCGGGACTACATGGCTACGTTGAGGCGGCTACGTGAGCTCCACATCGATCGGATCTATCCCGGCCATTGGCGGCCTTTGGATGGAGGCAGGGCCGTCATCGAGGGCTATCTCGAGCACAGAACGATGAGGGAGCGAGCGATCCTCGATGCCGTGCGGAATGGAGCCGCCGCCGTCGAAGAGATAGTGGAGCGCGTTTACACGGATACCTCGCCTCAGTTGCATCCGGTCGCTCAGTGGCAGGTGTCGGCGCACCTGGGCATGCTGCAGGAGGCCGGGCGGGTCGTCTATGACGGGACGGCGTGGCGAGCGCTTGATTAGATGTAGGGGCTGAATCGGGCTGAAGAGCGGAAGCAGACGATGATCTCGAGATTCCGCAGCGAAGTGCAGAGGGGAAGCTGGCGCTGGACCCTGCGCCTTGCGGAAACCGTGTCCTGGGGCGCCGCCGGCTTTGTGTTCCTGCTTCTGCACTTCGCCGATCTGCCCACCGATCGTTACCGCTGGGGTCTCGCGGTGGTGGCGGGCCTGGCCGTCTGGCTCGTCGTGCTGTTCCGGGTGCTTCTCCCTCGCTTCCCGGGGGCGAAATGGCTCGGCCCGCTGAGCCTCGTGGTCAATCTGTTCTTCGCCGGGGCCGGCTATGCGCTTTTGAGAGAGGACCTCCGCTCGGCCGAATTGATCTTCGTCCCCGTCATCATCGCGACGGGATTGCTGACACCCCTCCCCCAAGGCATCGCGGCCGCGCTGCTGGCGGTGGCCACGTACTGGACGATCTCCATGACCGTCGGACCGGAGCCGGAGCTCGTCGCCGGCGTGCTCGTCTCGGCGATGTTCGTGCTGTCGGGATTGATGGCGGGGCTTCTGTCGCGCGAGTTGCGCTCCCACTATCGCGGTGAGCAGGAGGAACACAGACTTGCGACCGCCGTTCGCCACCGCTTAATGGCCGTGCTGGACGCGGTCGACGAGGCGATCGTCTTCCGGGATCGCCAGGGCATAGCAAGGGTCGTCAATACGCGGGCGGCGGAACTCTTTTCGATCGACCCGGGCGAACATCTGGGCGGGCCCGTCGTTGAACTCTTACGACGAGTCGCTCGCCAGACGGAGGACCCCGAAGGTTTCATGGAGACGTTTCAGGAGCTGCGTGACGATCCCGAGCTCGAGTTGCGAACGACGGTCGAGCAGATCATCCCCGAGCGACGTGAGCTTCGGCTCTACTCGGGTCCGACCTTCGACGACGGCGGGACCCTCGTCGGAAGGATCGATGTCTACACGGACATCACCGACGCGGCCCGTCGCGCCTCCGAGATCGAGCGGCTCTACGAATCGGCTCGCAAGACCGCCGAGAGCTACCAGCGCAGCATCCTCCCGGCGACTGTGCCCAAGCTCCCGCGCCTCAACATGGTCGCTCATTATGTTCCCGCGGCAGGTAAGAGAGCAGTCTGCGGGGATTTCTACGATTTCGTGACCTTGCCCGACGGACGCATGGGCATCGTCATGGGTGACGTGTGCGGGATCGGACCGGTGGCGGCGAACGACGCTGCACTCACGCGCTACACGCTGCGGTCCTTCGTCACCGAGGTTGCATCTCCCGACCGGGTGATGAGATGGCTCAACGGCTACCTCGGCAGCCAGCTGACGTCGGAGCGTTTCGTAAGGCTCGTCTATTGCATCTTCGATCCGGAGCGCGCGGTGCTCGAGTACGCGAACGCCGGCCATGTTCCGCCGATCATCTATCGGGCCGGCCGGAACGAGATCGAATGGCTCGAAGAAGGCGGCGTCGCGCTCGGCGTCGAGGCGAGCAGCCAGTACAAGACCGGTCGCATCGAGCTCGATCCCGGCGACATGATCACCTTCTATACGGACGGCGTGACCGAAGCCCCCCGCAACGGCAAACCACTCGGCCAGGGCAAGTTGTCCGACATGGTGACCGCGTACGGTGTCGGCACTCCGGGCGAGCTCGTGCAAGCGTTGAGCCGCTGCATCAGCTCGTGGGTCGGCTTCGGTGACCAGCGAGATGACATAGCGGTTGTCGTGACCCAGGTCGTGCCCGACGAGTTGATCGCAGAGCCGATCCGGGAATTCGTCGTTCTCAACGAGCCTGCGAGGCTGTCCGAGATCCGCGCCTTCGTGCTCTCTTTCATGGCCGATCTCCGCAGCCCGGTCGACGTCACTTACGACATGCTGCTCGCCGTCGCCGAAGCTGCAGCGAATGCAACCCGGCACGGACGGCGTGAGGACGTGAGGACGGAGATCAGGGTCAGGTGCGCGCTCAAGGCCGGGGTCGTCAGCGTCACGATCGCCGACGAGGGACATGGATTCGACCCAGCATCGATGCCGACGGACCGCCTTCCCGATAGGTTCGCTTCCGGGGGCCGCGGCCTCTATCTGATGAGGGAGCTGATGGACGAGGTCGAGTTCGACAGCGGCCCCGGCGGCACGACCGTCACCCTGAGGCGGCGCTTGCGCGATAATTGACCGCACGGTCAAGAACCGGTCGGAGCTCAGGGCAGAACCAAATGAAAGGAACCGATATGGCGCGAGAAGCAGTCATCGTCGAGGCCGTCCGCACCCCGCTTGCGAAGCGCAACGGCAAGCTCAAGGACTGGCATCCCGTCGATCTCCTTGCCGAGGTCCTCAATGAGACGATCGCGCGTTCCAAGGTGGAGGCTACGCACGTCGACGACGTGATCTGCGGCTGCGTGTCCCAGATCGGCGAGCAGTCCCTGAACATCGGCCGCAACGCGTGGCTGGCTGCCGGCCTTCCTGAGGAGGTTCCGGCCACCACGGTCGATCGCCAGTGTGGTTCCTCGCAGCAGGCGGCCCACTTCGCCGCTCAGGGGGTCATCTCCGGCGCGTACGACGTCGCGATCGCATGTGGCGTCGAGCACATGACGCGGGTGCCCATGGGAACGAGCGCGCAGCACGAAGGCTTCCCGTTCACCGACCAGCTCATGGGCCGCTACGAAGGCGGACTGGTGCCGCAAGGCATCTCGGCCGAGATCATCTCGGAGCGCTGGGGCCTCGCGCGCGAGCAGCTCGATGAGTTCGGCGCTCGCAGCCACACCCTTGCCGGCAAGGCCACGGCGGCCGGGGCCTTCAAGAACGAGATCCACCCCATAAAGATCGAGACCGAGAACGGCACCGAGCTGTTCGATACCGACGAGGGGATCCGCACGCCGAACCTCGAGAAGATGGCGACGTTGCCGCCGGCGTTCAAGCCCGACGGTGGCGTCGTGACCGCCGCGAACTCGTCGCAGATCACCGATGGCGCGGCTGCCCTTCTCATCACGACTCCCGAGAAGGCCGACGAGCTCGGCCTTACGCCGCGCGCCCGCTTCGTGTCGTTCGCTCTCGCGGGCACCGATCCCGTCACGATGCTGACCGGGCCGATACCCGCGACGCGGAAGGCTCTCGAGAAGGCGGGACTGACCTACGACGACATCGACCTCGTCGAGATCAACGAGGCGTTCGCCAGCGTCGTGCTCGCATGGAAGAAGGAGCTGGGGCTCGACGACCAGTGGTTCGACGAGCGCGTGAACGTCAACGGCGGCGCGATCGCACTGGGCCACCCTCTCGGCGCATCCGGAGCTCGCCTGATGACCACACTGGTGAACGCCCTCGAGACCCGCGGCGCTCGCTACGGTCTTCAGACGATGTGCGAAGGCGGCGGACTAGCCAACGCCACGATCATCGAGCGTCTCACCTGAGCGAAATCTTCCGGAACGACGTCGATATTCGACGCTGAACAGGAAGATTTCGGCGAGAGGTTAGACGGGTCGCAATGGGGGCTTGCCCCCGGTGCGTTCCAGCAGCATCTTCTCGCCGCAGTGCGTGGGGGCCTTGTCCGTTGCGACGACCTCGATCTTGAGCTCGAGCCCGCACACGCTGCAGACATAGCGCAGGCCGTACTCGCTCACGTCCGCGACCTCCGGTTCCGGGGGCACCGCTCCGAAACGGCGGATCTGCCGGAGCCCGGCCGCCAGGATCACGCCGGCCATCGTTAGAGCAGCCGCCACCCGCAGGGGCCCTCCCGACGACCCCACGACTAGGGCCAAGACCAGGACCACTAGGGCCGCCAGGATGGTCACGCGGGGTGTCCATCGAAGGCGGACCGCAGAACGGACGGGTTATCCACAGCGATTTCCACAGGTGTTGATGAATCCCAAGCTTGTGATTCGCGGCTTTTGGCCGGTGGCGTGGCTACTGGTCAGTGCCACTGGGTGGCTACGGCGAAGGACACGGTGATAAGTCCCAGCCCGATCCACAATTGATATGCCTGGGTCCCGCCCGGCAACGCCCCGAGGTAGTGGAGCACGATGACCCCGACCCCACCCAACAGCAGGGTGAAGAACATCGCCGGAACCCACATCGGCGACTGCTTCGGCTTCGGCTTCGGCGGAGGCTGCCGGCGGCGCCGCTTCGAACGACTCTTAGGCATCGCCGAATAGTAACTTGCGACCTCAGATGAGATTCCTTCATTACTTCGGGAAGTTCCTGATCTCCGTGGGAGTCGGAGTTCTGTTGTTCGTGTCCTGGACCCTTTGGGGCACGGGCATCTATACGCGTGGCCAGCAGGATGCAGCGAACGAAGAGTTCGAGCGGGCTCCCGTCGTCGAACCCCTCGAGACTCCTCAGCCCGCCGGGGCGCCCGAAGGTACGGTGACGCTTCCCGAGACCTATCAGCCCGAGGCAGGCGACCCGGTGTTCCGGTTGCGGGCGCCTGCCATCGATCTCAATTACATGGTCGTGCAAGGAGTTGGAGTGGAAGACCTGAAGAAGGGTCCGGGTCACTACCCGAATTGCCGCGAGGGGTTCGCGCCCCCGTTGTGCACGGAGTTCGAGGAGATCTGGCCCGGGGAGCACGGACGTGTGGTGATATCCGGGCACCGCACTACTTACGACGCCCCTTTCTGGGATATCAACAAGCTCGAGGAGGGCGATGAGATCATCACCGAGACAAAATGGGGAGCGTTCCGCTACGAGGTGACGGGTCAGGAGATCGTGAAGCCGAACTCCCAGGCGATCGTGATCGACAAGCAGAAGGCGGAGATCGTCTTGACGACCTGCAATCCTCGGTTCTCGGCTTCCGAGCGCCTGATCGTCTATGCGGAGTTGGTGGGCCGGGCATGAAAGAGAAGCGACCGTGGAAGTTCCGGCTTCTGGAGTTCGGTCTCTGGGCTCTGCTGTCGCTCGTGACGGCGGTAGTCCTCGTGATGCTTTCGGACGAGCTGCTGCCGGCGAACTTCTGATGCGCGTGCTTCTGATCGACAACTTCGACTCGTTCGTCTACAACCTGGCGCAGGCGTTCGGCGCGCTGGGGGCCGAGCCGATCGTCGTGCGCAACGACGCGACGATCGAGGAACTGCGCGCGACCGCTCCGGATGCGGTCGTCGTATCGCCGGGCCCCGGAACCCCCGAGGAGTCGGGGGTCTCCGTGGCCGCCATCCGCGCGTTCGGTTCGGAGCTGCCGGTACTAGGCGTCTGCCTGGGTCATCAATGCATCGGGGAGGCGTTCGGGGCACGCATCGTGCGGGCCGCGGTCGGCCCGGTGCACGGGAAGACGTCGGCGATCGAGCACAACGACGCCGGAGTCTTCGCCGGACTGCCTTCGCCATTGCAGGCGACGCGCTATCACTCGCTTGCGATCGCGCCCGACTCGGTCCCCGCGGAGCTCGAGGTCACCGCCCACAGCACCGACGGCACGATCATGGGAGTCCGCCACCGCTCACTCGCGATCGAAGGAGTGCAGTTCCATCCGGAGTCGGTGCTGAGCCCCGAGGGGCCGCGCCTTCTCCACAACTTCTTGTCGGGGGCCGGGTTACCGACCGGATAGGACGACTGGGACCTCGACCAGATGCGGGGACCCTTCGATCCGCGCGCTGAACCGAACCAGCGCAGGACCAGAGCTCCAGTCCCAGTCCACGGGCGTAGTGGTGTCGCCCGAACCCACGACTCGATCATCCGCGACGACCTCGACCAGCGCCCCGCCGCCACCGCGCAGAACGGCGGAAACGGGCATGGGGTCCGCGACGAGGGATCCCGCGACCGGCTGCTCGACCAGGATCCACGGCTGCGCGGACGCGAAGTCCTCAACCGACATCGGCTGCTCGAGCTCGCCCCCGGACCCATTCGGCACGAACCCCGGCACACCGTCGTCGAGCAGCGTGAGTTGCTTGCCCTCTTCGAGCGTCGCCAACGAATAGGTGATCTGAGCCGCGGCGCGCCTGACCTTGGTTCGAGTCATGTCCCAGAAGCCGGGACCCAGCTCGACGAAGTAGCTCTCCCCGGCTTCCTCTACGTCGGCTACCTCGAGATCCGGCGGGACCGACGACGTGAGCTCAGGCCGCTCGGCTCCCCGGGCGAGCAGCGAGAGGATCTCCCCTACCGGCTCTCCTTCGGGCAGCTCCGAGTATTCCGCGATGAGCGCCTCCTCGTCGAAGAAGAACACAGGAACAACGGCCGCGGCCGGTGGGGGCTGAGCTTCGCTTCTTGGTTCGGCCTCGCACGCAACCAGCAACAGTGCGGCGAGCGCCGCAGCTAGCAGTCGGATCCGCTGAGGGGGTTCTTGTAGAAGTGGGGTCCGCCCTTCTGGCCGACGAAGGAGATGAACTCCGGAGCGTTGGTCGAGCGGATTCCGGCGTCATCGACCACATCGCGCGAGTTGTCGGTGTAGGCGATGACGATCCGGCCACACGGATCGAGATCCAACTGGAGGTAGTCGAGCAGGTCACGCGTCCCGGTCGCGCATCCGGTTCCCGAAGTGCAGACGTTCCCTTCGTGCATCGGGGTGGGAGTCGCGACGACCTCCTGGTACTTGGGATTCGCGGAGGATGCATTCAACGAATATGAGGCGTAAACGCGCCACTGCGGGACCGGGTTCCCTTCCTGCACGACGAGCTCGGGGCTGGGGCCCTTCGAGTTGGTCCCGTAGTAGGTCACGGCAACCCGGCCTTTGGAACCGGCGACCAGCCACGGGAAGACGCTCGTCGGTACTTTGTTCACGCGCACGGGCTTGGACCACGTCTCGCCGGAATTCTTGCTGACCGACACGTACGAATTCGTAAGGCCGAGCTTGCCGTCGGCGCCCACGGGCCGCCGTTCGTTCCACGCCGCGTACACGTTGCCGGCGCTGTCGACATCGACCGCGACGAATGAGTCGAAGCTGTCGCCCTTGGTTGTCGTGACCACGGCGTGGGCGGTCGTAAGCAGGTCGAGACTCGAACGGGTCACGACGATGTCGTCCTCTGTGGCGCCTCCGGTGTTGTAAGCGACGTAGACGTAGTCGTTCTTTTCATCCACCGCGATCTCGCCGGGCCACTGGTAGCTGTCGGTGCCCGATACCGACACGGTGAGACTGACCACCGGGCAGCCGGGCTGGTTCTCGCCCGGCGGAGAGGCGAGCTCGAGCCGGCTGAGGATGACGCTCTGCCTTCCGATCCGCCCGGTTGTCATGAAAGCGAACGGCTCGTCCTTGTATGTCTCGATCCATTGCCGGTCGACAACTGTGTCGAGCGATCCCACGGGATTCACGCACCAGGACTCTCCATCGTCGGACGAGTAAGTGGCGGTCGTGTTGGCGAGCGTGAGGCCGGAACCCCAGAGGTCGCCCGACGAGTCGATGGCGAGATCGGCGTCACCTCCACCGGCCGCATTGTCGAATGAGCCGAGCCACTCCCACGTCTTGCCGCCGTCCTTCGAACGCCAGATAACGTCTCCGCCCCCGTTGTCCTGTGTGCGGACCCCACTGCCTAGGCCCTGGGGAGCGACGATGTAGAGGGTGCCGTCGCGGGCCGCACGGATCGAGGGCTCGGCCCCCGATTGGGTCTCGTCGGCCGAGACCTGTACCGGCGCACGGAACGTCACCTTCTTAGCCGCGGCATCCGATGCGGGTGCGGCCAGCGCGGCCGCAAGAAGGCAAGCGATGCCCGGAACGATCAAGATCTTGGTTCGTCGCGCCATGGCTTGAAGCTTACGCGGGCAAACGCATCCCGGATAGGGCCATTGGGTAGCCAAGTGATGCATCTCCGGCCTGTATGAACAAAGTGGCCTCGTCGCCCTCGGCCACAGGCTCGCCGGGGGCGGGGTCCTGGTCGCAGACCGTGCCGGGAGGCTCAGGCGAAGCACACGCCACCTCTTCCTGGGTCACATTCAGTCCGTACTCGGACTCCAGCTCGGCCTCGGCGTCGTCCCCGTCACGCCCGATCATGTCCGGCATCGCGCGTTCCTCCGGGCCTTCGGACACGGTGATCCGAACGGTGTCGCCCTCCTCGGCCTCGCTGAAAGCGGGCGGGTCCTGGGCGAACACGGTCCCCTCCTCCTCCACGTTGGGCGCGCTCGTCGATTCGGCCACGAACCCCGCTCCCTCGATGGCAGCGATGGCGTCGCCCTCGCTGAGTCCGATCACGTTGGGAACGCTCGTCGGCTCGGCCCCCTCGGACACGTAGATGTCGACACTGTCCCCGGTGGTGACCTCGGTCCCTGCGACCGGGTCGGTGCGGATCACCTGGTCCTCGTCGAACTCGTCGCTGGGCTCGGTCAGCTCCTCGCCGATCTTCAAGCCCTCGTCCTCGAGGATCTCGATCGCCTCCTTGAGCGATCGGCCCGAGACGTCGGGGATCTCGACCTGCTTGCGCCCGAGCGAGATCACGATCGTGACGGTGCTGCCCTCGTCGGCCTCCGCCTTGGCCTCTGGATCTTGTTCGATGACCTCGCCTTCGGGCTTCTTCGAGTTCTTCTCTTCTCTTTCGATCTCGAAGCCGGCTCGGGCCAACTTCTCGCGAGCCTCAGCCTCTTCGAGACCCACGACCTTCGGCACCTCCACCTGCGGGCCCCCGAAGAAGTTGGTGGCCATGAGGTAGGCGCCCAGCGCTATCAGCGCCAGGACGCCGAGCGCGATGAGCGCATACCACCATGCGCCGCGGCGGGACTCTTCTTCGTCCTCCTGAGCCGTCATCACCTGGGTGCCCGTGGCGGGAACGACCATCGTCGAGCTGGCGACGACCTTCTGGCCGCTCAGGTATCGGCCGATGTCGGATTCCAGCTCGCGCGCCGTCGAGTACCGGGTGTCGGGGTCCTTCGCCATGGCCTTGAGCGCAATCGCGTCGAGCGACGAGGGCACATCGCCATTGACCGAGGACGGCCGGGGCGGTTCCTCGCGCACGTGCTTGTAAGCGATCGCGAGCGGAGAGTCCCCGGTGAACGGCGCGCGACCGGTCAGCATCTCGAACAGAACACATCCGAGCGAGTAGATGTCGGACCGCTGATCGAGCGGACTTCCCTGCGCTTGTTCGGGCGAGAGATACGACGCCGTGCCGATCACCATGCCGGTTTGCGTCATCGTCTGTTCGCCGTCGCTCGCGAGTGCCCGCGCGATTCCGAAGTCGGTGACTTTCGTCTGACCGGTCGTCGTGATCATGATGTTGCTGGGCTTGATGTCTCGGTGTACGAGCCCCGCCTCGTGCGCCCGGTTGAGCGCCTTCGCCACATCGGCCGCTATCTCGGCGGCGCGCTCGGGCAGCAGTGGGCCCTCGGCGCGGATTATGTCGGACAGAGACCGTCCTTCGATGAGCTCCATGACGATGAAGCTCGTGTCGCCTTCGGTACCGAAGTCGTAGAGAGAAACGATGTTCGGGTGGTTGAGGTTCGCAGCCAACTGGGCCTCGCGGCGGAAACGCTCCACGAACGCTCGATCGCGAGCAAAGCGGTCGCTCAGCACCTTCACGGCGACCTCGCGACCGAGCAGCTCGTCGCGCGCGCGGTAGACCTCGGCCATCCCGCCGCTGCCGATCCTCTCGATGACCGCGTAGCGGCCCCCGAATGTCCTCTGGGGTGTGCTCAATCGTCGTCCTCGAAGTCGTCTTCGGATCCCGAACTGACGACCAGGGTAATGGTCTCTCCCGGAGACAACGGGACGCCGGGGTCCGGATCGGTATCGATCACTACTCCGGCGGGGTAATCGTCGCTCGGCGAGTAGCCCACGACGACTACGTAGCCCGCTTCGGCCAGGACCGTTTCGGAAGCCGCCGCATCGCTGCCGATGATGCTTTCCAGCATCATGGATGGCCCCGCATCCGGCTCATCGATCTCCGGGGCCTCGGGCGTGGGGTCGGCCGCCGGTTGTTCGTCGGGCTGATCTTCGGCGGGCTGGTCGCCGGCTCCCGTGGCTCCGGTCTGAGCGGGCGGGGCCTCGGCCTCGGCAAGCCGGAAGGCCACCAAAGTTGCGGCGATCAGAGCCAGTGCTCCCAGCGTGATGAGCACCCACTTCCCGACCCGGACCGGATCCCACCGATCTCCGTAGACCGGCCACGCCTCCGTGCCCGGCGCCCCCGCCGCGCCGCCGGAGGCTGCGAGGGCCGGAAGCACCGCGGTGGTTCCGGCCACTATCGGGTCTGTCGACGGCGATCCGAGGCCTTCTATCGCCACCTTCATGGCCCCCGCGGTGGCGTACCGATCTGCGGGGGACTTGGCCGTGGCGCGCAAGACGATGGCGTCGAACTCTTTCGTCACCTCGGGATTGAGTCTGCTCGGGGGCGGCACATCGTCCGACACGTGCCGCATCGCGACCGCGATCGGGGAGTCGCCGGTGAACGGGAGCGCGCCGGTCGTCATCTCGTACAGCACGATCCCCAGGGAGTAGATGTCGGAGGCGGGGGTCACGGCCTCCCCAGATGCATGCTCCGGAGAGATGTAATGAGCCGTGCCCAGGACCATCCCGGTCGCCGTCAAGGTTGCATCGCCGACCGCGCGCGCTATCCCGAAGTCGGTGACCTTCACGCGATCGTCCGGGCCGATGATGATGTTTGCCGGCTTGACATCGCGATGGATCACTCCTGCGGAATGTGCATGGTCAAGAGCGCTGCAGGCTTGGGTCCCGATCTCGATCGATCGCTCTATCGAGAGCGGCCCTTCCTCACGGATCACCCGCGCGAGATCGACTCCATCGACGAGCTCCATGACGATGAAGTGCCGGCCGTCGTCTTCTCCATAGTCGAAGACGTTCGCGAGGTTGGGATGCGAGAGCGCAGCCACGGCCCGCGCTTCCCGGCGAAAGCGCTCGACGAAGGTGGGGTTGGTGGCGTGCTCGCCCTTGAGGAGCTTGACCGCGACCTTTCGTTCCAGACGTTCGTCGTGTGCTTCGTAAACGGTGCCCATTGCCCCCGACGCGATCTTGTCGCCCAAGCGGTAGCGCTCCATGAGGACTGGACCGTCTACCACCCGCGGATCCTCCGGTCGGCTTCGATAACGGCTTTTGCGATCGGCGCGGCGATCGCCCCGCCGGTTGCCTCCGATCCGAGGCTCCCCCCGTTCTCGACGATGACCGCGACCGCGATCTGAGGGTTCTCGGCGGGCGCGAAGGCGATGAACCAGGCGTGGGGAGCCCCACCCTCGGTCCCCGTTTGGGCCGTACCCGTCTTGCCGGCCACGCGGACACCGGGGATCTGCGCGGCGGTGCCGGTGCCGCTCTCGACCACGGCTTCCATCATCTCGGTCAGATCCGCTGCGGTGCTCGACGACATGGCTTCGCTGAGGATCTCGGGCGAGAACCGCTCAACGATCCCCCCTCGGGGTCGATGATCTCGCGCACCAGGCGGGGCCTCAGCACCGCGCCGTCGTTCGCGACCCCGGCCGCCACCAGGGCCATCTGCAATGGCGTCGCCACTACCGATCCCTGTCCGATGGCCGCATAGGCCCTGAAGGGCTGCTCGTCGTCGCTGATCTCCGGGAACGTGCTGGCCTCGGTCGCGACGTCGAAGGGAATGGGGCTGTTGAATCCGAATGCCTCCGCCATCTCCAAGAGCTCTTCGTGGATCTCGAGTCCGATGATCGCGAAGGTCGTGTCGCACGACACCTCGAGTGCCGTGAACAGATCGATCTCGCCACCGACGCACGACGTCTTGGAGAAGTTCTGCAGGGTCTCGCCGGTCTGCGGGAGCTCGAGCTCGACCGGATCGGGGAATGTCGAATCCGGCTCGTAGCGCCCGGACTCGAGCGCAGCCGCGGTCGTCACCACCTTGAAGGTCGAACCCGGTGGGTAACCGCGCGTCGTGGCCTTGTGTACCAGCGAGCTCGTGGGCGAGGTCGGGTCCAGGCTCCGCCAGTACTGCCGCTCCTCGCGCGTGTTGTGCGAAGCGAGTCCGGATGGATCGAACGACGGGTTGGACCACATCGCCCGCACCTCACCCGTGCTCGGATCAAGTGCGACGACCGCACCTTGCTGACTGCCGAGCGCGCTTGCAGCGGTCTCCTGCAGCGTCGAATCGATCGTCAACCGGATGTCGTCGCCCTTCTCGCCGTCTCCGAACAGCCGGTCCTGGATGTCCTGCATCGAAAGGACGCCGCTGTCGCCGAGGAGTTGGTCGTCGAAGGTGCGCTCGATGCGGTCGGTTCCGAAAACGATCGAGTAGTAGCCGGTGAGGTGTCCGTAGAGCTCGCCCTCGGGGTAGATGCGCTCGAACTTGAGCTGCCCCCCGGTCGCGCGGCTGGTTGCTACCTGCAACCCGTCGAGCGTGACTATCCGGCCTCGCTTGATCGAGTATTCCTTCAGCAGGGAGCGGATGTTGGCGTTGTTCGACGCGATCCGCTCGGCCGCGAATATCTGGACGTAGTTGAGCTGTGCGAAAACGGCGAGGAACGCCACGAGCAGCCCGATGCCCACCCTGCGTAGTTGTGGGGCCATCAGCGGCGGCCTCCGATCAGGATCTCGCCGGTGCGCGCCGGGTCGGGTGCGCGTGCGGTCTCGTCGGAGATTCGCACGAGCAGCGCGACCAGGATGAAGTTCGACAACAGGCTCGAGCCTCCGTAGGACATGAACGGCAGGGTGATACCGGTGAGCGGGAGCAAGCGCGTGACGCCCGCCAGAATCACGATCGTCTGAACCGCGAGGATCACGACGAGCCCACCCGCCAGCAACTGCCCGAAGTCGGTGTTTGCGTTGATGGCGATCTTCAGGCCGCGCCCCACGAGCAGGATGAAACAGAGCAGCACGCCTGCGGTCCCCAGCAGGCCGAGCTCCTCTCCCATCGCTGAGAAGATGAAGTCGGTGTGCGCGGCAGGGATCAGATCGGGGCGGCCCAGCCCGAGGCCGGTGCCGAACAATCCCCCTGTCGACAACGCGAACAAGGATTGCGCGAGTTGATACCCCTCGTCCTGGATGAGGCGAGCATCGAACACGTTCAGCCACACCTCGACCCGATCCTGGACGTGCGTGAACATCGAGTACCCGAGCACTGCCCCTCCGACGAACAAGAGTGAGCCGAGCACCACGTACACGATGCGCGCGGTAGCGATATAGAGCATGAGGATGAAGACCGAGAAGAACAACAGACTCGAGCCGAGGTCCTTCTCGTAGAACATGACGGCGAGCGACAGGCCCCACATCACGAGCAACGGCCCGAAGTGCTTGAGGTCCGGCACGTGGATACCCATGACCTTGCGCGATGCGATCGAGAGCAGTTCCTTGCGCTCGGCGAGATATGCAGCGAAGAAGATGACGAGGCAGACCTTCGCGAGCTCACCTGGTTGGAACGACAGTGAGCCGATCCTTATCCACAGCCGGGCGCCGTTGATCGTGGCGCCGATCGGTGACATCGGCAGAAGCAAGAGGCCCACGCCTATGAAGCCGAGTATGTATTTGTAGTTCGAAAGCTTTCGGGACTCGCGCACGACTACGAGGGTGGCGATGAAACAGGCGATGCCGACCGCGGTCCACGTGACCTGGGTCGGTCCGTAACCTTTGGGGGACAGGCGGTAAACCGCCGCCAATCCGATGACGTTCAGAACCGCCACGATCGGCAACAGCAGCGGGTCGGCTTGCGGCGCCAACTTCCGCATCGCGATGTGGGCGATGACGTAACTAACGACCACGATCGCCATGAGAGGGATCGCCGATTCCAGGCGTTCCGTGCTGCGCGCGAGCGCAACCAGCGCGATCGCGCCCGCACCCAGGATCAATCCGAGGATCAGCAACGACAGTTCGGTGTTGCGCCTGCGAGGAAGGGCGACCGACATCAGGGTTTCTTCCCGTCCTTCGCCGGCTGCTCTTTCTGCTCCTGTTGGAAGTCCTGGTCGGCGGCGAGCTCCTCCAGCGAGGCCAGGATCTCCGAGGCATGGTCGAGCGAATCCGCACGAATGCCGTCCTCGACGTCTTCTCGCTTGAACTCTGGAAGCTCCTCGAGGTTCAGATCGGAGGTCTCTTCCTCCTCTTTCAGGCTCATCCCCACGATCTCGTCGGGGATCCCGTTGAAGACGGCGACCTTGCCCTCCTCGGTCACCCCCACGAACCACGAGTTGGCGAGCGCGTAGCGAGCCGCCATGTATCCGCCCACGCTCAGCAGGACCACGATCGCCAGGGTGATCGACACGGGCCGAAGCCATCTGCGAGGCCGGCGCTCGACCGCTTGGGCTCCCGCAGAGCGACTATGCGGCGGGGCCGACTGGGGCTGAGACTCCGATGTGTCGACCCGTTCGCCCTGGTCGTCCGGCACCACGTCGATGAGGACGACCGTGATGTTGTCCTCGCCCCCCGCCTTCTTCGCCAGCTCGATGAGGGCATCGACGGCGCGTTGGGGCTGCGGCTCGGAGGCCAGGACGTCGGAGATGACCGCGCTGTTGATCATGGACGTGAGGCCGTCGGAACAGATCATCAGCCTGTCCCCCTCTTGGAGCTGGATGGTCTGCACGTCGACCTCGACCGAAGAGTCCACCCCCAGGGCGCGCGTGATGATGCTGCGCTGAGGATGGCGGGCGGCTTCCTCGACCGTGATGCGACCTTCGCTCACCATCCTGTCCACGAGCGTGTGGTCGCGGGTGACCTGGGTGAGCTCTCCATCTCGCCAGACGTACGCACGGGAGTCCCCGACGTGAGCAAGGTGCGCTTCTTCGTCTTCGATCAGAACCAGCGTGCACGTGGTACCCATCCCGCGCAGGGATGCGTCCTGGGACGAGCGATCCCAGATCGCTTCGTTGGCTTCACGCACCAGGACGGCAAGCGCCTCGGTGTCGTGCGGGAAGGAGCGCTCTACACCCGACTGGATCGTCTGCACCGCGGTGCCCGAAGCGACGTCCCCCGCGCTATGGCCACCCATCCCATCAGCGACGCCGAAGAGCGGCTCCTGCACGATGTAGGCGTCCTCGTTGCCCTGTCGCACGAGACCGACGTCCGTCCCGGATCCGATGACGAGCCTCATCGCTGCATCTCCAGAACCGTCTTGCCGATCTTCAGCTTGTCTCCGCGCTGCAACTCCGATGGAGTGGTTATCCGCTTGCGATTGAGATAGGTGCCGTTGGTAGACCCGAGGTCCTCGACGAAGAACGTTCCGTTGTTCGGATAGATGCGAGCGTGAGCCTGCGAGACGTAGTTGTCGTCGATGATGATGTGGCACTTGTCGGCACGGCCGATGGTCAGCTCGCCCTTTAGCTCGAACGACTTCCCGCTCTTCGATGCCCCCTCGACGACCGCAGCGCGCGTTGGAGGCTTCTTGGGCCTCCGGGAAGATGTGGGAGCGGACGATCTCTTTGTTGCGGGGGCCGCGGCGACGGGCCTCATCTCCCGGTACACCGCCCGCACTGCGCGCGCGACGAAAACATAGAGAACGACCAGGAACAGATACTTGAGCAGCTCGAGGACGATGTCGGGCACTTAGCTCCCCGAGTCAGTCTTGAAGACGATCTCGGACGTGCCGAAGGACACCTTGTCCCCGTCACTGAGGTCGTGCTCCTTGGTCAACTTGCCGTTGACGAGGGTCCCGTTCGTCGATCCGAGATCGACGATGGTCCAACGGCTGCCGTTACGCCGGAGCTCTGCGTGCCTCCGGCTGATGTTGGGATCGCTCAACACGACATCGCAGCTCGATAGTCGGCCGATCGTGACCGGCGCGCGGGTGATCGCGATCCGATCGCGGGGCGTCCCATCGTCGTCGAGCACGACGAGCTGGGCCGCTGGGCTCGCCCCGAGACGAGCAGCGGCCCCCGACGACAACGCGTTCGTCGCATCGAGGCCGCCCTCGGCCCGTTCCCGCGTCGAAAAGCGAGGTGCCGGGGCGTCGGGGTCGGCCGCCAGGGACGCCTCGACGCGGTACTGGCCCTTGCCCATCCCCTCTTCCTCGGCGAACGAGATGCGGGGCAAGCCCATGAGGTTCCACCTGTTGTTCTTGGCGTGGTCGATGACGAGGTCCGAGAACTCGCGCTGGAGCCCGGCCTCCATCTGGACGAATCGAGCGTGGTCATCGGGCCCGAGCGAGATGTGGAAGTCGTTGGGGGCATAGGTGCGGTTGACCGAGACCGTGCGCCCCTCGTCCATCTCGCGCAGGATCCGGCGACCGATCTCTACCGGCTGCACGCCGGAGCGGAACACGCGGGCGAAGAACCCCTCCATGAGGCCCTCCAGCCGCCGCTCGATGTTCTTGGCTACGCCCATAAGCGTCGATTATCCCCGTCGGCTGCGCCGGGTAGTCTTCGCACCTCCCGACGCCGGGACCAGGGCGAGTGGTGGAACGGCAGACACGCTGGCTTCAGGTGCCAGTGCCCGCAAGGGTGTGGGGGTTCAAATCCCCCCTCGCCCACTCTTCGAGTGGACTCGGGTCGCCGTACCCGAGCCGTTTTCACCCCCCACGCGGCCTTGGCAGCCCGAAACGCACAAGGGGAACAGACCAAGCACGACGAAACCTTTCCTCATCAAATCGGAGTTTCGGGCTCAGTGGAGCCGGGACCGGAGGCGGGGGGCAGCGAGATGGGACAACCGACGAGGGGGCTCATCGGGCTCGTCCTTGCGATCGTTACGGCAGTAGCCATGTTCGCCGGATCGGCTTCCGCCGAATCGCCGACCGATCCGGACCGGCCGCGGTTGATCATCCGCACGCTGTCGAATCGCGCCGACCTCGTCTCCGGCGGCGATGCCCTGGTGGAGATCGCCCGCTCGGACGGAGGAACCGTGTCCGACCTGGCGGTATCGGTCAACGGCTCGGATACCGGCGCGGCATTCGCGAAGCGGCCCAACGGACGGATCCAGGGCCTCGTCTCGGGCCTTTCGCTCGGCGAGAACGTGATCGTGGCGGAGGCGTCGGAAGTAGAGGCGGCGGAGCTCGTGGTAACGAATCATCCGATCGGCGGACCCGTGTTCTCCGGCGCCCAGATCGAGCCGTGGGCCTGCACCACCGAACGCAACGGTCTGGGTCCACCCCTCGACGCGCAGTGCAATGCTGCCCCCGTACAGCGGTGGCGCTACCGGACCACGGGGGGCTCGTTCGCCGACTACGACGTGACGAACCCTCCTTCCGACGTCGCTTCGACCACCACGGACCAAGGAGAGACGGTGCCGTACGTGTTCGTGGTGGAGACCGGGGCGATGAACCGGGGGATCTACCGGTTCGCGATGCTGGCCGATCCAACGCAGCCGATCGAGCCGTGGAACGAACCGGTGGGGAACGGCGGCGTCTACTACAAGTTCGGCCCGGCCTGCGGAACGGTGTACAGCCAGGGCGACGCCAGCGAATCGATTGAGGACAACCGCGCTCTATCGCAGGGTTACGCGGTGGCTACGTCGTCTCTGTCCGTGCTGGGATCGAACTGCAACACGGTGACGTCGGCCGAATCTCTGATGATGTTGCAGGAACGGATCACCGAGCTGTTCGGTCCCATAACGCACACTCGAGGCAAGGGAGGCTCGGGGGGATCCATAGGCCAGTTCGTCGTGGCCAGCGGCTATCCGGGATTGCTTCAAGGTCTCAACGTCGACAACTCTTACGAGGACTTCTGGACCACGCTCGTCGAAGTCGCAGACTGTCACCTGCTGTTGAACTACTTCACGAAGGTCTCCCCCCACTTGTGGGGCGACGTCCGCGCCCAAGGTCTCGTCATGGGGCATATGTCGATCAGCAGCTGTGCGGCATGGGAGGTGTCGTTCGCGCCCCTGCTGAATCCGACCAGAGGTTGCGGAGCGGGTTCCGCCTACCATCCGGTCACCGATCCCAAGGGATGCAGAACCACCGTGCAGGACATGCAAGTCAACATCCTCGGCCGGCGACCTCCCGAACGATGGACAGCGGCGGAGCAAGCCGCGGGGTACGGGTTCGCCGAGCTTCCTTACGACAACACCGGCCGCTTGTATGGGCTGAACGCGCTCCGCTCCGGCGACATCACGCCAGAACAGTTCGTCGATCTCAACGAAAAGGTCGGAGGGCTAGACATCGACGGGAACATCGTCCCCGCGCGCAGTGCCGCAGAACCCGAAGTGATCGAAACGCTCTACCGAGCCGGGCTCGTGTCCAGTGGCGACACGCTCAAGCTGGTTCCGATCATCGACATACGTGGCGCGGCGGGTAATGCCGAGATCCACACGAACTTCCACAGCTTCGCGCTGCGCGAGCGGTTGATGAACGCGCAGGGGCACCACGAGAACCAATCCATCTGGCGGTTGTTCGAGGTCCCCAATCTGCCGTCCGTCGCGGGACCTCAGGGCTTCGCCGCCATGAGTCAATGGCTGCACGCCATCGACGCGGATGCCGGTGACGATCCGATGGAGAAGAAGATCGAGCGAAATCGTCCCGCCGGTGCGGAGGACTCATGTCTCATCCAGGACCAGAAGAGCAACGATCTCGGACGCTGTGCGGCCTTCACCTACTACGGGAATCCGCTCACGGCATCCGGCGGGCCGGCATCCAACGACGTGATGAAGTGCACGCTCCGCCGCCTCCCGAACGCGTGGCCGTCGGGTGGCAGCTTCGGCTCCGTGCCTTTCACACCCTCGGTCGGTCCCGTCATGGGCCAGTGGGACCGGCTACGCATCGCTTTCCCGGACGGGGTCTGCGACTTCAGCCGCCCCGGCGTCGGTCAGGTATCCGTCGAGCCATGGACCACGTTCGCGACGGGACCGGGAGGGACGGCTTTGGGACCCGCTCCTCGGTCCACGGTCGTAGATCCATAGGAGCAGCTTTACCCCCTGGTTGGGGGCGGGGGACTGCGCGACGATTAGCTCGCTCTGTCGGGAAGCCGACGTCAACGGGGGGGCCGGGTTTGCCGACACCTTCGGTACAGGCAGAAATCGTGGAAAAAGGAGTGCCGAGATGAGCGATCACCACAAAGAAGAGACCAGGACCGAGGACGAGCAGGCCAAGGACGAGTCCAAGCTCGAGGACCTCGAGGTCGACGCGAAGCGCGCCGACGACGTCAAGGGCGGGGTCAGCTCGGCCGACCAGTGGGAGCGCGGCGGCAACAACTGGAAGCGCCGCAAGGGCTAGAGCAACACCCCAAAAGCACACTTAAGGCGCCTCGCGGACAAGCGGGGCGCCTTTCTCGCGGCCGAAGCTAGGCCGCAACCCCCTATGGGAAGTGGACCCAGCGTTCTACATTGAACGGGTCGACGATTACTAAGGGGGTCATCCAACGTGAAGCGTGTGCTCGCCCTGATCTTCGCCTGTGCCCTCGTGGCGGGCGGGATCCTGCTTGCCCCGACCGCGACGAGCTCCTCAGGGCCCCAGGGCTTCAAAGTGAAGGGATGGAAGAACTCCCTCCCGCTTCAACCCATCATCAGATCTGACCGCCCCGCGGTCTCTCGCCCCGCCGCGAGGTTGGCGGGACGAACAGTCCCCACGGACGCCCACGGCCGCCGGCAGCTCTACGGGAACATGACGGATCGCCACGCGACGACGCAGGGCGGGGCGGCTCCCGCTCCGCTCGTGAACTTCGAGGGGCTCAGCCAGAAGGTGGGACGGGCGACGCCGCCCGACACCACCGGCGAGGTCGGGCCGAACCACTTCGTCCAGGGCGTCAATTTCGGAAATTTCGCGGTCTACGACAAGACCGGCAAGCAGCTCGCCCAGCCGGTCGAGATAGGCGATCTGTGGCCGGCCGGCGACGAGTGCAACACGCTGGGGAGCGGCGACCCCATCATCCAGTACGACCAGTTCGCGAACAGATGGCTGATCAGCCAGTTCGCGTTCCCTCGCTCGGCCGCAGGCCAGCCGGCCGCACCCTTCTTCGAGTGCATCGCGATCTCGACAAGTGGCGATCCCCTGGGGAAGTACAACGCCTACACGTTCCTGATCGACAACGAGCTGTTCCCCGACTATCCGCACTTCGGGGTGTGGAACGACGGTTACTACATGTCCGTGCACCTGTTCGAGCCGACGACGGGCGCGTATACGGCGCAGGGCATCATCGCGTTCGACCGGGAACGCATGCTCGTGGGGGACACCGCGCGCGAGATCCAGTACTTCGTCAACGAGGACTACGGCGGCATGCTGCCGGCGGATGCTCAGGGCAAGACACCGCCCCCCTCGAACGCGCCCAACTACATGGTCGTCATTCAAGACTTCCGGTCCGGAGCCGACAAGATCCATCTCTATGGCTTCTACGCGGATTGGGACAACCCCGAGCAGTCCTTCATCGGAGGGCCAACCCGAATCAACATCGGAACGATCGACACGAATCTGTGCGCGGGGAGCCGCGACTGCATCCCGCAGCAGGGCGGCTCGGTAGAGCTCGATGCATCGGCGCGCGGGGTGATCATGTATCCGCTCGTCTATCGGAACTTCCAGACGTACCACACGCTCGCGTTCAACCACACGGTCGATGTCGATGGATTCGATCGCGCGGGCATCAGTTGGTACGAGGTTCGCAACCCTGGGCCGAACGCAAGCTTGTTCCAGCAGGGGATCCTGTCCGGAACGGGCGACCAGCGCCATCGCTGGATCGGCAGCCTCTCGATGGACGCGGCCGGCAACATAGCGCTCGGATACAGCATCTCGGGCAACGACCTCAATCCCTCGCTGGCGTACCAGGCGCGGCTTACAAGCGATCCGCTCGGCGTCATGGGTCTCGGTGAAACGATGCTGATCCAGGGGGGAGGAGCTCAGAACGGGACGAACAGATGGGGCGACTATGCATCTATGTCGATGGACCCCGCAGATGACTGCACCTTCTGGTTCACCGGCGAGTACTACCCGCAGACATCGACGTTCGAGTGGCATACGCGCATCTTCTCCATGAAGCTGCCGGCCTGCGAACCCGTGACAGGGCCGGGACCAACCCCCTCGCCCCGGGGCTCGACGACCGCTCCGCCGCCACCCACGCCGACCCCGACCTCAACCGACGGTGGAGTCTCCGACACGGACGCCCCCTCGATCTTCGCCGTACGTGACAAGCCCGACCCGTTCAGCCCGAACGGAGACGGACGACGTGACGCGGCCAAGATCTTCTTCTCGATCGACGAGAACGCGCATGTCACGGTCGATATCCACAAGCCGACCGGCGAGTACCTGGGGACGCTCGCTTCCGACCCCTTGGAGGCCGGTGACTGGTTCCTCGGATGGAACGGCGTCGGGCCGACCGGGAAGGTTGTGAAGAACGGCAACTACACCTACATCATCCGAGCCACCGACGATCTGGGCAACACCGGGGAAGCCGGCGGGACGGTGAAACTGAAGCGGTGAGAGGCGTGCTCCCCCGGTCGGTGTTCTCCACGGCCGAGGGGGACTACGACTGGTCGCACGTGGTCCTTGCCGGCCACCTCTGGTCGGAGTGGATGCCCCTCGCGGACGAGGCGGGCGAAGCGCTCGCATGCGTGCGCGATCACGGCGAGCCCGCGACGGAGCCCGTCCAGGCCGCGGCGAGCGATTTCCGCTACGAGTACGGACTGTTGGCCGCCGATGAGATGGAGGCCTGGCTCGCTAGGTGGCAACTCACAGTCGACGACTGGATGGCATTTCTGCGCAGGCATGTTGCACGGCGAGCGTGCAAGATCGCAGAACATGGAGTCGCCGCGGTGAGCCCGGACCAACTGTGGGCCGAGGCCGTGTGCACTTCCACCCACGAGGATCTGGCCCGAAGGCTGGCCGGCATCACCGCGATAGGTGCCGGCTCCGACGAAGGAGAAGGGCCGCCCGCTCAGTGGGATTCGGTCGAGGGGTTGGCCTCCGCGTTCGGAGGTTGGGACGCGCTCGGACTGAGCCCCGAAACCGCGGAGCTCGAGCTCGAGCGGCTGGCCCGGCTCGATGCACGCTTCCGGAAGTTCGAGAGCTCGGCCGTTGCCGACGAAGCGATCGAACGCGAGATCGGGTCCAGGAAGCTCGACTGGACGATCTACGAGTGCGACGTGGTCGAGCTCGACACTCTGGATGCGGCGCGCGAGGCGGCACTCTGTCTACGCCTCGATGGCCTTCCCATCGAGGAAGTCGCCACCCGGGCCGGTGTCGCGTTGGATCGCGCGAGCCTCGCTCTGGGAGAGGTCGGCGCGGACCTGGCGACGGTGTTGCTGGCGGCCCAGCCCGGGAGCGTGATCGGGCCGATCCCGGCGCGCGACCGCTTTCTCGTTGCATCCGTTCGTGCCAAGGAAGTGCCGAAGCCCGATGACGCTCTCGCCAGAGCGAAGGCGACTCGCAAGTTGCTGGAGCGAATGATCGACGCCGAAGTTCAGGCTCAGGTGCGGTGGCGTGAGCACATCTGAGCTAGAGGGAACTTCTCGCGCCGAAGTCATTGTGCGAGCGCTGCCCCTGCTGAGCAGCCTTCGTCCCGAGGTCGTCGATCTGATCGCCAACAGTTTCACGAGCGAGCACTACGAGTTCGGCTCGGTTCTCGCGCGCGAGGGGGACGAGGCCGACGCCTTCTACGTGATCGTGTCGGGCGACGCGCGAGTGGTGCGCCTGGACGAGGACGGCGAAGAGGTCGGACTCAACACGCTCGGCGCCGGCGAGTCGTTCGGCGAGATCGCGCTACTCAGGGAGACCACCCGGAGCGCCACGGTGCGGGCGAGCTCACCGGTGGAGGCGATGCGCCTGGACCGGGGCGTGTTCCTGGCACTGCTCGGCTCGGCGCCGGACCTGCGGGCCGCGTTCGAGGCCCAGGCGCAACGTCATTCCCGCCGTGATTTCTTGCGGCTGACGTCGGCGTTCGCTCGCGCTTCGGCCGAGGCCATCGAAGCCATGGTCGAGGCGCTGACCCCGCTGACGGTCCCCGATGGCCAGAAGGTGCTGGAAGAGGGCGCGCCGCCGTCGGAGATGTTCCTCGTGCGCGAGGGTCGGCTGCGCGCGACGCGCAGCAAGGATGAAGGGCGGGCCGCTTTCCTCCGGAAGGGGGATTTCTTCGGAGAGGCCGCTCTGTTCAAAGACGAGCCGCAGACCGCAAGTGTGGAAGCGGTCACCGATTGTGAGTTGTTGGTGCTAGACGGAGAGACTTTCAGGGCGCTGGTCGAGAGCCATCCCGAGGTGCGCGGCCGGGTCGAGGAACGGATCCTGCAGGAGGAGTACCGCTATCTCGCGCGCGTGCCTCTCGATTTCGCCGACGAGATGTTGCCGGCCCAGGCCGAGGCGCAGAAGGCCGCGGTGCCGCTCGTCGAAGGGGCCGTTGGGACGGCGGCCGAGGACGACTTCGAGGGCGTCAAACAGGAACGGATCAAGAAGTTCCCGTTCTTATGGCAGATCGACGAAGCCGATTGCGGAGCAGCGTGTTTGACGATGGTGGTGCGACACCACGGGCGCAACGTCAGCCTTGCGGCCGTTCGCCAAGCCGTCGGCACGGGCGTGGACGGCACCAGCCTCGGCGGGATCCAGTCGGGTGGCGAGGCTCTGGGACTCGACTGCAAGGCCGTCAAGGCTTCCAAGAGCCGGCTCGACGAGATGCCGCTTCCGGCGATCGTGCACTGGGAGGGGATCCACTGGGTCGTCCTCTACGACGTGGCCGAGCGCTCCGTTCGGGTGGCCGATCCTGCGCTGGGCCGGCGCAAGGTAGATCGGGCCGAGTTCGAAGAGAAGTGGTCGGGTTTCGCCGTGCTGAGCGAGCCCACCGACGCGCTGGCGGATCTCCCCGAGCAGCAGCGCAACGCCGGTTGGCTCTGGGACTTCTTCCGCCCCTACAAGGCAACGATGATCAAGGCGACGGTGCTGGCCCTGATAGCTGCTGCCCTCGCGATGGCGATCCCCGCAGCGGGTGCAGTGATCGTGGACGAGATCGTTCCCGAGAACGACGTGAGCGCGTTGAACATCGTGGTCGCGGGCATGCTCGGAGTCCTTCTGGCGATGGTCGGAGCGACGATCGGACAGCGTTACCTGCTGAGCAAGGCCGCGGTCTCTATCGACGGCGAGAGCCTTGACTTCATAACGGGCAAGCTCCTCTCGCTCCCGATGAGCTATTTCAATTCACGGCGAACGGGCGACATCGAAAGACGCTTGCAGGGGATGCAACAGATCCGGCAGTTCGTCGTGCAGAGCGGGGTCGAGGCGATGAGCGCGGCGATGCAATTGCTCGCGGCCGTCGTGCTGATGTTCTTCTACAGCCCTCTGCTCACGGGCGTGTTCCTGGCGGTCGTTCCTTTCTATGTTGCATTGATGCGCTTCTCGACGACACGGCTCAAGCCGATGTTCGACAGCCTTGAGGAGGCCTACGGCAAGTACACATCGCGCCAGATCGACGCGATCCGGGGCATCGAAACCGTCAAGGCCATGGGGGCCGAGCCCTCGTTGCGGCAACTGATCCTCAAGCAGTTCACGGCTCTGTCCGGGCGGCTGTTCCGCGCGGACTTCCTGATCATGGTCTACGAGGGCGCGATCCAGTTCGTCACCTTGCTGTCGCTGGCTCTATTCCTGTGGGTGGGCGCGTTGCAGGTGATGGATGGGGCGATGTCGATCGGCGAGTTCCTCTCGTTCAACGCATTGGTCGTCCTGGCGAATGGGCCGATACTCATGCTGTTGACGATGTGGGACCAGCTCCAGCTGAGCTCGGTGCTGGTGGATCGACTGAACGACATCGTCGAGCACGATCCCGAGCAAGGCGCCGATCACTCCGGCCTGAAAGAGGTCCCGACCCTGGAGGGCCGCATCAGGTTCAGCAACGTCGGCTTCAGTTATGGCGGGGCGGTGCCGGTGAAGATCCTCGACGGGATCACATTCGAGGTCGAGCCGGGCACCACAGTCGCGATCGTCGGGCGCAGCGGCTCCGGCAAGACCACGTTGATCAAGTGTCTCGCCGGCCTCCTCGAGCCCACCGAGGGATCGATCTACTACGACGAGGTCAACCTGACTTCGATCGACTACCGCTCGCTGAGACGCCAGATCGGGATCGTCCTGCAAGAGAGCTACCTGTTCGACGAAACGATCGCGGGGAACATCGCGTTCGGCAGGGAGGACCCGGACATGGAGCGAGTCGTGTGGGCCGCGCGCACGGCGAGCGCTCATTCCTTCATCGCGAGGCTCCCCCTCGCTTACGAGACCCGTGTCGGCGAGAGCGGCCTGTTGCTCTCGGGCGGTCAGAAGCAGCGCATCGCGATCGCGCGCGCTCTCTACAACCAGCCACCGGTGTTGATCTTCGACGAAGCGACCAGCGCGCTAGATACCGAATCCGAGAAGGCCGTGCGCGACAACATGGACGAGCTCCTGCACGGACGGACATCGTTCGTGATCGCGCATCGTCTGAGCACCATCCGAGATGCAGACGTCATCTTCGTGCTGGAGAGAGGGAGCCTCGTCGAGCAAGGCACCCATGAGGAGTTGATGGAACGCCGGGGCCTCTACTTCTATCTTCAGAGCCAGCAGCTAGCGATGTAGCTCCGTGCGCGCCGATTCGGCTGCGCGCGCGTAAACCTCCTTGAGGGGAAGACCGGAAGCTTCGGCGACGGCGCGCGCATCCTCGAACTCGACAGAGACCGTGACGACCTGCCCGTGGCGGCTGCCGACCTTGACGCCGACCGGGAGCCCGGCGACGTCGACCACCACGGAGGTGCGGTCGAGCACCTCTCGTTCGACGGGGCCCAGGCGCACGCCGAACGTGGAGGTCTCCCGGAAGATGACGTCGAGGACGTGAGTCCGGTGTTCTTCGGATGTGAGCACGGACATCAGAAAGCCGGTCCGGCCCTTCTTCATCGTGATCGGTTGGACCCAGGCATCGAGGGCCCCCGCCCGCAGCGTCGCCTCCAGGGCGTAGGCGAGGATCTCGGGGGTGGAGTCGTCGATGTTCGTCTCGATCAAGGTCACGTCGTCGTCGCTGCTAGGACGGACCGCCCGGCCGACGATTGCCGCGCACGACGTTCGGGACCTCCAGCTCCTTTGTTCCCGCCCCGTAGCCGACGGCTTCGACCGTTACCTCCGGCATCGGGCCGAACGATCCGCAGATCACACCGAGCAGCGCGGCCCCCGTCGGCGTGACCAGTTCCCCTTCGCCCCGTTCGACCAGCGGCATCCCCACGCGGGCCGCGATCTCGGTCACCGCGGGGGCCGGGATGGGTATCGGACCGTGGGCGGATCGACGATCCCTCGTCCTGTTGCCACCGGCGATGCGAACACCCTCTCGACTCCGAGCGACTCGAGAGCGACGCAGGTCCCGACGATGTCGATCACCGCGTCCAGGGCGCCCGCTTCGTGCAGGTGCAGGTCACTCAGCTCAACTCCGTGCACGTTTGCCTCTGCCTCGCCCAAGAGCCGGAACGCGTCCAACGCCCTCCGGCGGGCACGCTCGGGCAGAGCAGCGGCCTCGATGAGCCCGACGATCTCGGGGTAGCGGAGCGGCTTGGGATCATCGAGCACGACCTCGATCTGGGTCGCTCGAAGTGCGCCCTTCGTGGTCGTGCGGCTCTGCACGTCCCAGCCCTCGACGGGAAGCCGGCGGAGGTGAGCGATGACCTCATCGAGGTTCGCCCCCGCGTCGACCAACGCGCCGAGGATCATGTCGCCGGCGGCCCCCGAGAAGCAATCGAGATAGAGCGTCGTCATCGGCGTTGCAGCAAGCGACGGGCGAAGCACGCCGCGCCGAACCCGTTATCGATGTTCGTAACGACCACCCCGGCCGCGCAGGAGTTGAGCATCGCGAGCAACGCGGCCAGCCCTTCGAATGCAGCGCCGTAACCGACGCTCGTCGGCACGGCGACCACCGGCGCGGGGCAGATACCTCCCACCATGCTTGCGAGCGCGCCCTCCATCCCGGCGACGACGATGACCACATCGGCCGCATGCAACCGCTCCTGTTCGGCCAGGACACGATGGACCCCCGCGACGCCGACGTCGGCGATCCGATCGACCGCGATCCCCAGACTCTCCGCCACGATCGCTGCTTCCTCGGCAACGGGCGCGTCCGAAGTGCCCGCGGTCACGACGGCAGCCGTCCCCAGCGCTGTGTCGGGCCGTTCCGCTCTGGCGACGACGAGCCGTGGGATCGGGTGATGAACCGCTTGAGGAATAGCTTGCGTGAGGGCGGTGGCTGTGGCCTCGGACACGCGCGTGGCGATCACGGGTGACGAAGTCGTCTCGAGCAATCTGATGGCGATCTCGACGACTTGCTCGGTGGTCTTTGATTCCGAATAGATGGCCTCGGGAAGGCCCTGACGCAGTTCCCGATGCGTGTCGAGACGGGCGAATCCCATGTCCTGAACGGGCATCTGTTGAAGAGCCTGCAGAGCCTCGTCCGCGCTGGACCGACCGTCGATCACTCGCTCAAGCAGGTCCTTCACCTCTTCCGAGCGCATGCCTGAGTGTAGGATGCCCCACCGTGCCTGACCTCACGATCGATCAGCTCACGCTGATCCTCGCCATCGTGGCGGGAGTAGCGCTCATCTCGTTCCTGCTCGTCTTCATCCTTGCTTTCCGTCTGCGTTCGGTGCGCCGCGAGTACGCCCTACTGAGGGGCCATGCGGACGAACCGGACATCGTGGCAGCGGTCGGCAGGTTCGCTCGCCAACTCGCGACGATGGAGGAGAGACTCGATTCCCTCGGGACCGATCTTCAAGGTCAGTCCGGGTCGGGCCGGCTGGCCCTCCAGAGATTCCACCTCGTTCGATACGACGCGTTCGAGGAGATGGGCGGCCGGCTCTCGTTCTCGGCGGCGATCCTGGACGACCACGGCGACGGCCTGATCCTCACGTCGATCAACGGACGCACCGAGACGCGGACCTACGCCAAGCCGATCAAAGCTCTTGCTTCCGATCACCACCTCTCCAACGAAGAACGTGAAGCCATCGCGGGAGCCGTCGCCGGCTTCGAGCGCGGCGAACAACGAGCCAACGCCTCTTAGTAGGGTCGATCGATGATCGATCTAAAGCTGCTGCGGGACGACCTTGAATCTGTGCGCGCCGCGTACTCGAAGCGCGGCGGCGTCGAGGGTCTCGATCGCATCGGCGAGCTCGATCGCGAGTATCGCGACCTGCTCGTGCGCGTCGAACAGATGCGGGCCGAGCACAACCGTTCGAGCAAGGCGATCGGTATCGCGACGCCGGAGGATCGTCCGGCAGCCATCGCCGCAGCCAAGGAGTTGGCCGACGCGATCAAGGGGGCCGAGCCGGAGCTCGAAAGGCTCGAGACCGAGTTGGAGGAGGCGGCCGCCTATCTCCCCAATATCCCTCACGAGTCAGTCCCTTCAGGGTTGTCGGAGGATGAGAACGTCGTCGAGAGAGAGGTCGGCGACAAGCCCGCCTTCGACTTCGAGCCACTCGATCACGTCGACCTGGGAGAGAGGCTCGGCCTGTTCGACAACGAGCGGGCGGCTCGCACCTCCGGCAGCAGGTTCGTGTACCTGACGGGCCGCGGCGCGATCCTCGAGCTGGCCCTGGTCCGGTTCGCAGTCGACTTCCTCTACTCGCGCGGTTTCGAACCCGTCGATCCCTCCCGTTCTAGTGCGAGAACGTGCGATGTACGGCACGGGCTTCCTACCGGCCGAAGAGCACGAGTTCTACCGTGACGAGCGCGACGACCTCTACTTGGTCGGTACGTCGGAAGTCGCGCTGGCGAGCATGCATGCAGACGAGATCCTCGACGAGACGCGCCTCCCCATGCGCTACGCGGGGTTCTCCCCCTGCTTCCGCCGCGAGGCCGGGACCTACGGCAAGGACACGAAGGGCCTGGTGCGCGTGCACCAGTTCGACAAGGTCGAGCAGTTCTCGTTCGCGCATCCCGACACTTCCTGGGAAGAGTTCGAAGTCATCAGGCACAACCAGGAGGCGATCCTCCAGGCCCTCGAGATCCCCTATCGAGTTCTCGTGATGTGCGCCGGGGACCTGGGTTCGTCCGCAGCCAAGAAGGTCGACTGCGAGGCCTGGTTGCCGGGGGCCAACAGGTACATGGAGGTCACCTCCGCCTCGAATACGACCGACTACCAGGCAAGGCGCCTGTCCGTCCGGTTCCGAGCCGAGGGAGGCACGCGCCTGGTCCATACGCTGAACGGCACAGCTTGTGCAGTCGGGCGAACGATCGTCGCCCTCCTCGAGAACAACCAGCGTGCCGACGGCAGCATCGAGATGCCACCCGCTCTGGTCCCCTATACCGACTTCGAGGAGATAAAGCCATGAAGAAACTGCTGAAGCTCGCGTTCCTGGGTTACGTCGCCGCCGGACTCCACAGCCTCTACCAAGAGAGCCAGGGCCAGCGCACCTGCACCTGCGCGCCGGACTGCTGGTGCAAGCGCCCGGGCCTAAACGTCTTCCGCTGGGTCTTCCCCTACGGCCACAAGGAAGCCTGAGCAGGAAGAGCCATTTTCTGCCGACCACCTTGACCGCGTCGGCGCCGTCGAATGTAGTGGTTGGCGATGGCATCGAACCGATCTGCGAGGAGATCTGTTGGGCTGACGCTCGCCGTCGCAACTGCGGCTCTTCTCGTAGCCGAAGCTGTTGCGGTGGCCCACACCGTGTCCTATCCGAGCACCGTCGTGCTCGAGAACGTGGCTTCTTCATCGGGGGCGGCGTCATACGAGGGCCGGGTTGATGCCCGCGCCGCGTGCCTGAAGGCTCGCACCGTGAGGATCTTTGCTGTGCTTCCCGACGGGGACGCGCCTCTGGGCGAGGATGCCACGGATGCAGACGGGGCTTTCTCCATCTCCGCGCCGCCCGTCGAGCCTGGAACCGAGGTCTATGCGAGCGTCGCTAAGAAGGTTCTAAAGAAGAACACGCGGCACAACCACCGTTGCAAGGCAGATCGTTCGGACGCGGTCGCGTTCCCCGGTTCGAACACCGGAGGCTCCGTCGATTTGACCGCGCTGCCGGTGGGCGACGGCAAGGTCTCGTCGAGTCCGAAGACCGGGCATCTGTGGTCCTGCCAGCAGACCTTCAATCCAGATCAAGGCGGCGCCGGCACCCAGGGACCGTGGTTCAACGGAGACGGAACCTGGGACCTGACCAAGAAGGTGACCGTGAGCGGGCAGGTGGACTGGCCCGAGTCACTCCAGGTATCGGTAAGCGGCAACACGCGGAGTATCTCGACGAACGACCTGCCTTTCCATCTCACCGGGACGTTTCCGGTAGCGCAATCCGACGATGCCTATCAATACGACCGCAACCCGAACTCGATCAGCGCCCAGAGCTTCAACTTCGCCCTCCCCGCGAATCCCGAGCCGGCCACCTCTCCTGCATGCGTTGGAGGCGAGGTCGGGGTCATGCTCAGCGGCACGGTCATCTTCAATGCGTTCGATGCTGCCGGCCGCGACGCGGTCGCTAACGAAGTCCAGGACGATTGTGGCGGCCATCCCCAGAACCGGGGCGTGTACCACTATCACAACGTGAGTGCGTGTATCGCTGATGAGGTGACGGGTCAGCACTCACCGCTGTTTGGCTACGCGTTTGACGGCTTCGGGATCTATGGCTATCGCGGCGAAGGCGGTAAGGCGCTGACCAACGCCGACTTGGACGACTGCCACGGTCACACCCACGACATCACGTGGGACGGCCAAACAAAGTCGATGTTCCACTACCACGCAACCCACGAGTTCCCCTATTCGATCGGTTGCTACAGAGGTACGTCGGCGGTAAAGGGCCCCCTCCGCACTCGCTGATCCGCCGCGGAGACCCGCGGGAGCGAGGCTAGGCTGGTAAGTGGAGGGCTACGGTAACTGGTAACCGAACGGTCTTGAAAACCGTCGTCCGAAAGGACTTAGGGGTTCGAGTCCCCTGCCCTCCGCTAGGGTCGGCAGCCGAACGAGCTGGTCGGGTGCGTCGACAGCGACGGGGGAGCGGCGGCGGGACCGGCTCCCCATTCGACGTTCGGTACCTCGCTCATCTGAAGCCGCAGCGTTCCCCCGTCGAGCTCGTCCTCCGTCAGCCATGCGCGATCAAGCGGCGAGTCGCCGAGCGTCGCGGACGAGACGTACTTCGCCACCGGTGACGCACCGGGGGCCTCGATCACGAGATCGGATCGGCCCGGCCGGTGCACAACGGCTCGCTCGAACACCGGGCTCGCCGTGACGTACAGCGGCGCGCCCGGGGTCATCGGATATATCCCCAGCATCGTCCACACGAGCCATCCCGATAGCGCTCCGAGGTCGTCGTTGCCGGGCAGCCCGTCGGTCGTCGGCGTGTACAGCGACGCGGCGGCGCGCGCCATGGCCTGCGTTTTCCACGGCGCGCCCGCGTAGTTGTAGAGGAACGGGGCTTGCAAGTCGTGCTCGTTGCCGGGCGCGTACTGGTTGCCGTAGTAGGCGATGCCGAACAGCGTCGCCTGGTTCTGCGCCTTCGGCACGACGACCGGGGCCGCGGCCGCGCCGGGGAACGAGAAGAATTCATCGAGGCGCCGGTCGCACCTCGTCGTCGCCACCCATGCGATCGATGAGGCCGCGCAGGTCGTGCATCGCCAGCCACGAGTACTGCCACGAGGTCCCTTCCTGGAAGCCGTAGCCGAGCTCCGGCGCGAACGGTTCGGCCCACGCGCCGGAGGCGTCGCGCGGCCGGATCCAGCGCGTCTCCGGATCGAGCAGGTGCCGGTATCCGGTGGAGCGGTTCAAGAGGACGTCGTGGTCCGCGGTGCGCCCGCTCGCGTCCGCGATGAGGGCGAGCGCGAACTCGGCGACGCCGAACTCCAGCGTCGTTCCCGTCTCGCGCGGGCCGCCGTCGACGAGGTCGGCCGGGTCTGCCGGCTGCGGCACCGGGAGGTAGCCGAGCTTCAGGTAGTCATCGGATCGACGCGACGCGAGCGACCACATCGCGTCGTACAGCTCGTCGGCGATCGGCTCGTCGACCAGGCCGCGGCACCAGGCTTCGGCGATGAACGGGAGCGCCGGATCGCCCGACATCGAGCCGGTGTTGATGTGTGCGAGCTGCCAGCGTGGGAGCGAGCCGGTCGTGCGATGGAGGTCGAGCATCGACATAACCATGTCGCGGTACGCGTCCGGGTCGATGACCGCGAGCAACTGATTCTGCCCTCGGTAGGAATCCCACAGCGCGAACGAGGAGTAGTGCGGCTCTCTCGCCAAAGCGGATCGTGCCGTCGCCCGCCCGGTAGCGACCGTCGACGTCTGTCATGAGGGTCGGGAACGTTTGCGCGTGGTACAGGGCCGTGTAGAACGAGGTGCGATCGGCGTCCGTTCCGCCTTCGATCTCGATCGAGCCGAGCGCGTTCGTTCCACACTGCGCGCGCTTCGGCGCGGACGTCGTCGAAGTTCCAGTCGGGGATCTCGGCGTCGAGGTTGCCGAGCGCGCCGGCTTCGTCGACGTAGGAGATGCCGACCTTCGCCAGTACCGTGCCGCCGGCGTCGAAGCGAACGACGGCGCCGGCGCCCGATCCCTCGACCTTTTCGCCGATCGCGACCGGCCCGCCGTCCATGGTCGTGACGGCGGCGACGGGACGATCGAAACGCGCCGCGAAGAACAAGGTGTGATCGGGTCTAGTGACGTCGACGCTTCCGATGATCGTCTGCGCGTCGACGCGAACGAACCGTGCATCTAGCATGCCCTTGAGGTCGCGGCCGGCGTGCAGCACGATCGCCGCGTCGGCGTCGGGCAGGAAGGTGTAGCGATGCATCCCGGCTCGGCGCGTCGCCGTCAACTCCGCGGTCACTCCGTAGCGGGCGAGGAGCACGGAGTAGTAGCCGGGCTCCGCGACCTCGGTCGCGTGGTCGATCGGGGACGAATACGCGGGGACCGGCTGCGGCCAGAACGGGTTCGGGAGATCGCCGGCGGTCGGCTCGCCGGTGATCGGCATCAGCGGCACTTGGCCGCCCTGGACACCGCCGGTCGACATGTGGGTGTGACTGAAGCCGGTCACGAGCGCGTTGTGGCGGTAGTAGCCGCCGTAGTTCACCGGCCCTTCGCCGGTGTCGGGACCGAGGCCGACCATCCCGTGCGGCAGCACCGGGCCGGGGCTGACGAATCCGGGCGGAAAGGTGCCGATCATCGGATCGACCCACGAGGCGAGGTCAGGGTGGGTGGCGGGTGGAACGACCTGGGCGGCGGCGGGGATACCCGGCAGGCCCAGCGCTCCCAGGACCACGACCGCAAGGAAGACATTCAGTATCCGAGATCGCATCGATCGGCCCTTCGCTCGCGGATCCGGCCTGGGGAGCGGCCGACCAGGGGAGATTCGTCACCAACCTCACGAAACCTCCGGGGCGGGGGGCCGGATCTCTTGTGCATATGCACGGAAATGGCTCATTTGGGCGATTCGACGAAGGAGCGGGGGCGGAGGGGGCGAAATAGACCAATCTCTGGCAAAAGCGCATTTTGACGCGCACTCGGAAAGGAAGCGGATGACTTACAGGCAGGGCTTCGCCACTCTCTTGATCCTCGTTCTCATGGTGCCTCTGGCTGAGTCGGCGTTGGCCGAGCCGATCGACACGTGGCCGACGCTCGTCGGCATCGACTGCCTCAACGACACTTACAACCCGGTGCGCGAAGACGGCACGAAGGACCCCCTTGGAGACCCGGCCCCCGGCTCGCCGGAGTGGCTTGCCCGGGACGCCGAGCGCCTCCAGTGCGACAACCAGCGGGACTACGACCGCCGCACCCAGCCGACCGCCCACACGACCTCGGCCCGCTACGGCGAGGACTGGTACCGCCAGCCCTACCTGTTCGACGACGTGCGCTTCCGCTTCGACTACTTCCCGACCGGCACCGGCCCCGGTGGTGTCCCCGCGATGGAGGTCTACCGTCCGTGCTCGAACGCTCCGGGCAGCTGCCCGAACCTCCCGGCCGGGCTCGAGCGCTTCGATGGTCCTTACCCGGTTGTGATCGTGCACCACGGCTTCATCGCGCAGATGAGCCACCACAGGTTCAACGCCCAGGTGTTCGCGGAGGCCGGCTATCTCGCCATCACCGTCAACGGCACCCACCCCGTACCGGGAGCTCCGAACGTGCAGCGCAACGTGAACGCGGATCTGGTTCTCGACTGGCTCGCCTCCGACGCGTCCGGCGAGATCGGCGACAGCGCCGACCTCGAACGAGTCGCGCTGTCGGGTCACTCCCAGGGCTCCGCCGCGTCGCTGAGCTATCAGGGAGACCCCCGGGTCGACACGATCCTCGCGTGGGACGGCGGTGACGGCATCGCCGACGTCAACACGTCACAGCCGATCATGTACCAGCGCACCGACGGAGCGTTCTCCGCACCGCAGAACACGGCGCGCACGGACTATCCGGCCACCCGCGACCGCGGGTTGGAGACTTACGTGAAGCACAAGGAGCGCGGCCTGGACGTGTATCACGTGACGCTTCGCGCAACCAACCACATCGATTGGAACGGCAGTGGCGTCGGCAGCCTGGCGGGCAATCGCTTCGCGGAGTTGGTCATCAACTACTACAGCCTTGCCTGGCTCGACCGGCACCTGATGGGCAAGCTCATCTTCGACGAGAGCGGCAACGTCGTCACCGCCGAAGGCCGCACCGAAGCTGAGGAGCGCGCTTACCGGCAGGCGCAGGCACAGGATGCGTTCGATCGCCTCACCGCGATGCAGTTCGACGACTCGGCCGACATCCACAACATCAGCATGGGTTGGTACGACCCCGCCCAGCACGCGTCGTCGATGAACGCGCTCTATGGCGGCAACGTCCCCTACAAGATCGAGGGCCTCTGGGTGACCGACCGTCTGGCACAGGAGTTCCGGTCGTTCTGCTCGATCTCGGTGCCCGACTACGTCGGCGGGAGCGATGGCTCTCCGGGCTCTCTCACTGCCGCGCGCGCCGACAGTGGAGCAGAAGGAGACATCCGCTTTACGGGCTGCCCCCAGATCTAGGCGAGCGTCAATCCAGCAGCATCGTGAGCGCGATGTAGTGGCAAACGGCAGCCGCTACAACGAGCGCATGCCAGACCTCGTGATAGCCGAAGATGCGGGGGCTGGGGTCGGGGCGTCGCCGAAGTAACACCACTGCACCGCCCGTGTACATGAGTCCGCCGGCGGCGATCAGGATCAGAGGCACCACCTCACTTCCTCTGATGATCTGAGGCAAGGCGGCGACGGCGAGCCAGCCGAGGGCTATGAACAGTGTGCTCTCCACGCGCGAGAAACCCTCGGGTTTGATGAGCTTCAGCGTGATCCCCACGAGCGCACCAGTCCATACGAACGCGAGGAGCAGCAGACGCCATGCCCCCTGCATAACGATCGCTCCGAATGCGGTGTGGGTTCCTGCGATGAGCAAGAAGATCATGGTGTGGTCGAAGCTGCGAGCCCGGCGCTTGGCAGCGGGGGACCAGTTCACCCGGTGGTATAGGGCGCTTGCTCCGAACAGCCCGATGAGACTCGTGGCATACACGGCCATCGCCAGACGAAGCGTTCCCGGAGGAGCGGCGATTATCAGAGCGATCCCGGCGGGAATCGCGACGATGAGCGCGATCTGGTGGAGCCACCCGCGCAGCAGCGGCTTGGGGAGTGAAGCGACACCCGATTCTGGAGTCACCATGGTCTTCATTTTCTACTCCATCCGCGAGCGTATGGCGACAGCCCGGCCGAGTTTCACGCGAGATTCACGTGCGCTAGTGGCCGCTCTGGGAGAAGTGCATCCAATCCTTGAGCGAGCTCCAGCGGCCGCCCCAGCCCCATCCGATGGCGTCGAAGGCCTGGGTGACCGCGTCTCCCTCCATAGCCATGCCGGGACGCACCCAGGCTCGGTCCGTATAGGCCGATGCCAGCTCGGGAACGATGAGATGGCCGCGCAGGTAGGGGTTGTGGAACGGGTTGAGGTCGATCGCCAGACCGTAGGCGTGCTCGGACCAGTCGCTGCCCAGCGTCGCCGGACGGCACTCGAACGACGAGGTGACGTTCACGTCGCCGGTCGGCCTCGTGTTCCACGCTCGTTGCTCCGCCAGGGTTACGACCCTCATCTCCTCGATCGGAAAGCGTGCCTTGAAGAGTGCTTTGAAGACGCCGACGATCTGCTCGTCTACTGAGGCGTTGACGATCATCTCGCCGGTGTGGACCTCGCGATCGAACCCCCAGAAAGCCATCGTGAGGTAGCTGAGTTCCTCGAGCGACACCGGACACTTGGGCCGCCAGGTCGATCGCTCCACTACCGATTGGGGAACCGGCTCGATCCTCGCCGCGAACCGCTTGGATGCCGGCGGGGGGAGAAGATCGATCGTCGGGAGCCTGCGGTTTCGCAGGATGGGCGGGGTTGGCCGAGCTTCCCCGAAACCCTCGGGGCCGAGCGGCAGCACGCGCCGGCCCAACCATCCCGGCCTATTCGTCACCCAGGGGTTGTCGGGTGGCCTTCGCTTCGTGGGACTGGGGGATGGAGAAGGAGCCTCGGCCACGCTCGCAGCCGCGGACGGAGACGGTGATGGGGATGGCTCGTCGGCCGCCGGCGATCCCGCCTGACTGCTGCACGCCACCATGACCGAAAGCACGACGAGAGCCGATATCGAGAACCACCGATCCATGATGGTTACGACGGTACTTCGGTTCATGTCTTCTACATTTGCGGCATGGATCGCCCCCCTGAGACTGGATCGCGCGTCGAGCTCGTCCCCTTCAGGAAGGCATCTCGGTACTGGCTCAGGCTCGGCTTCATCAATTTCGGAGGGCCGGCGGGGCAGATCGCGATCATGCACGACGAGCTCGTCGACAAGAAGCGATGGATCAGCAACAACCGTTTCCTGCACGCGCTCAACTTCTGCATGCTCCTGCCCGGTCCGGAAGCCCAACAGCTCGCGATCTACATCGGATGGCTGCTGAACGGAACGCTGGGCGGGATCGTGGCAGGCGTGCTCTTCGTCCTACCCGCCTTCTTCTTGATGATGGGTTTGTCCTGGACGTACGTCGTTCACGGAGACGTCGATGTGATCGCCGCCATCTTCTACGGGTTGCAGGCCGCTGTGATCGGCATCGTCTTTGCGGCGGTCATCCGAGTCGGATCGAAAGCCTTGACCACTCCGATCGCATACGTGATGGCGGCCGGGGCATTCGTCGCGCTGTTCTTTCTCGAGGTTCCGTTCCCGTTTGTCATCTTGGGCGCGGGCGCGATCGGACTGATCGGAGGACGCATCAGCCCGCGCTCGTTCCCGGCGCCGAGCGAGCACGACGGCGGCGATCAAGAGGACGTTCTCATCGCCGATCACGATGCCGTCGCCGGGTCGACCTCCGGTTGGCGCGCGCTGCGCGTCTTGCTCGTCGGGCTCGCCGTGTGGTGGGGTCCCTTGCTCCTGGTGATCGCATTGCGAGGGACCTCCGACACGGTCAGCAAAGAGGCAGTGTTCTTCAGCCAGGCTGCGCTCCTTACCTTCGGCGGCGCTTACGCGGTGCTCTCATACGTCGAGCAAGCAGCCGTGCAGCATTTCGGCTGGCTCGACCAGGGCCAGATGGCAACCGGGCTCGGCCTTGCCGAGTCGACGCCCGGCCCCCTAATCATGGTCACGCAGTTCGTCGCGTTCCTCGGGGCGTACCGGTTCCCCGGAGACCTCGATCCCGTCGTCGCCGGGATCCTTGGCGCGACCGTCACCGTGTGGGCGACGTTCGCTCCGTGTTTCCTGTGGATCTTCCTCGGCGCCCCCTACATCGAGCGACTGCGCGGGAATCGGTCGCTCTACGCCGCGCTCGGGACCATCACCGCTGCCGTCGTCGGAGTGATCCTCAATCTCGCCGTGACCTTCGCACTCGCCGTGCTCTTTACGGACGTGCGAGTCGAGAGTTTCCTTTCGATCAGCGTGCCGATCCCGCACCTCGATTCCCTGGACGGCTTCGCGCTGGCGATCGCGGCAGCCGCTTTCGTCGCCATCTGGAAGTTCCGTGTGAACGTCCTATGGGTCGTCGGTGCGAGCGCGCTCGCCGGGCTCATTTACCGCGGGCTCACTTGAGGTCCGATTCGATCAGGACGAGCTTCTCCTCAGGTCCCGAGATGTGGAGCTCCTGGACCAACCCGATGCCCGGGGCGTAGTACTTGTGCTCGCGCACCTTCGGCTCGAGTGGGTTCCAGTCTTCGGTGACCAGGACTTGGTCGAATGAGCCGTAGGGAACGTCCACCGACTCGTCGAGTTGGACGACCTCCCCCATGTCCTCGGCCTCGCCGGCATAGAACTCCTGACGGTACAGGTCACCGATCTGCGGATCGCCGAGCATGACGATCCCGGCCTGCGCACGATCGACCCCCGCTTCCCACGAGCCCGCAGTGCCGGCGAACTTGCCTTCTTCGTATTCCTCGGAGTGCTCACCGAAGTACCAGACGTTCCCGTAGCGATCCTGCGCGAACCAGTCGAAGGTCTTCTCCGCCAGCTTCCCGTCGATCCGAACGACGTCCTTTACGACGGTGCACTCGATCCCTTGTATCTCTTTGGTCTTGCTCAACACGGAGATCTCGACCACCTCGACCTCTCCGTCCGATTCGCCTTCGTAGGTCCATGTGCTACCCGGCACGAAGGGCATGTACGGGTTGTCGATCGTCCCGACGAAGTCGGCAGGATCGATGTGGGGTTCGTACGGAGAGACCTCTGGAGGGAACGATGGCTCACTGCTCGACGCGGCCGGCAGCGTGGGGTCATCCGACTCGCCGCACGCTCCGGCGAGCACGAGCACAGCAAGCGCGGCCGAGCAGAGGCGAAGCGACATAGGGATCTTCATGGGTGACTCCTCACTTTGATTGCCGATGCCGAAGGCAGGCTACGGATGCGAAGCTGAAACTTCCCTGAAGGCCACCGGAAGAATGACGACGAAGCGCGCGCCGCCGAGGGGGGCATCTTCCACCGACACCGAACCGCCGTGCGCAGCAACGATCTCGGCCACGATCGCCAGCCCAAGGCCGGCACCCCCCCGCTCCCTAGAGCGCGCGTCGTCGAGACGCGTGAATCTCTCGAACACGAGGTCGCGTGAGCCGGACGCGATCCCGGCGCCGTCGTCGTCTACGGTGAGGACGACGCTCCCATCTCGTTCGTGCAGCCCGAAACTGACCTGAGTGGCGGCGTGCCGCTGCTGCATTGTCTGCGAGGTTCCTCACGACTCGCTGCAGGGCACTCCGATCGCCGACCGCTCTGCCTCCGCTCACATCTGAGGTGTCGACCCGCAGCGGTGAAGTGAGCTTCAGGCGCTTGGCTTCCTCGAGCACGAGGTCGTCCAGGTCGAGAGGCTTGGAGCTCAGTTCCAACGTTCGCTCGTCGGCCCGGGCGAGCAATAGGAGATCCTCCGCGATCCGTTGGAGGCGGCGATCCTCCGTGAGGACATCGGAAGCGAAAGTTTCGAGGGTGGTGGCCTCAGGATGGGCGAGTGCCACCTCGGCATGGTGGGCGATCGCCGCGATCGGGCTGCGCAATTCGTGAGATGCATCGGAAATGAACGTCAGTTGTCTCTTCATGGACTCCTCCAGACGACCCAGCATGTCGTTCATCGTTCTGGCGAGCCTGGCGATCTCGTCGTCACCCGGTGGCTCCGGCACCCTTCTGTTCAACTCGCTTGCGGAGATGTCCGTCACCTCTTTACGTATCGACTCCACCGGCGCCAGCGCGCGACCCACGACCGTCCAGGTGATGAATGCAACGATCGCAAGAACGAG
The DNA here is from genome assembly GCA_963786155.1 of uncultured Actinomycetes bacterium. GTDB lineage: Bacteria > Actinomycetota > CADDZG01 > CADDZG01 > WHSQ01 > CAWAXW01. The sequence goes on from CAWAXW010000006.1 coordinate 3,059,385, forward strand.
GGGGACGCTGATGAACAGGATGCGTCGAACGAGCGCGACGGTCTCGACCACGAGATCGAGGTTGCGCCCGGCCAGGACGACGACCTCACCCTCATGCGTGAGTGCCCCGGCCGCGACCACGACAAATGGATCGTCGTCACCGACAATCGAACCATCGATCGTTCGTTGCTCGCCGGGATCGAGCCCGGCAACAGGCTGCGTGCCTTCCAGGGCCAAGGTCGAAGCCAACACGTCGCCGTTGGCGTCGATCACCTGCACGAACAGATCGTCGTCACCGTCGAGGCTGAGCTCCGCCGGGCTCGTTCCGTCGGCGAGCGCCACTGCGAGGTCACCTGCGCGCAGTTGAGCGGCGTCCGTGATGTTGTCCTTCATCGTGCTCTCCATGAGGCTAACGAGAGCGATCGAGGCGACGACGAGGGCCGTCCCAGTCGATCAGCACCGCTCCCGCTGTCGCGCGCGTGCGAATGGAGCTTTTCCCTCGTCCCTTCGGATCCTCAGCCGCCATCGACGTCCATTCGGTAACCGGAGCCTCGAACCGTCTGCACCGACTCCCTCTGGAACGGGCGATCGAGCTTCTCGCGCAGGTGGCGCACGTAGACCTCGACGATGTTGGGGTCGCCTTCGAAGTCGTAGTCCCAGACGTGATCGAGGATCTCGCGTTTAGTCACGACCTCGCCTTTGCGCCGGAGCAGGAACTCGAGAAGCGACATCTCTCGCGGAGTGAGCGTCACCTCCTCAGGCCCACGCCAGCACCGACGCGCCGCGGGATCGAGTCGCAGGTCACCCGCGGCCAGCTCTGTCGGCCGCTCGCGCGCGCCCTCGACGCAGCAACGCCCTGAGCCGGGCGAGAAGCACGACGTACGAGAACGGCTTCGTCAGGTAGTCGTCGGCTCCGCTGTCCAGCGCCTCGGCTTCGTCGAGCTCGCCGTCCTTTGCGGTCAGCATGAGGATCGGGGTCCAGTTCTTCTCTTCCCGCAGCGTCGTGCAGACCTTGTAGCCGTTCATGCCCGGCAGCATGATGTCGAGGACGATCGCGTCGTAGGGATGCTCGCGCGCCATCCAGAGCCCGTCCGTACCGTTGAGCGCGATGTCGACCGCGAAGCCCTCGGCCTGCAGGCCCCTTTTCAACCCCGTGGCCAGGCCCTTCTCGTCTTCCACTACCAGCACACGCACGGGTCCATCGTGCCCCGCTTTTCCTGAACGCGCGCTGAACGGCGCCTGAAAAACCCCCTTTCGATCGTGTCTCCGGGACAGGACAGTTAAGTGCGCCCGCCATCGAAAGGGGGTTTCCCGGGGCTTGGCACGGATACCCCCCAGGGGTATCATCTGGCCATGAGCTCACGGGACCAACTCGAGGTCGCGCACGTCCACGACCACGAGCACCACGCCGACATGGACCCGGCGCGCCGGGGCCCGTTGCTCCGCAAGGCCCTGCGGCTCGAGTACTTCTCGTTGGCCTGGAATGTGCTCGAAACCGTCGTCGGCCTCGTGGCCGGTATCGCGGCCGGCTCGGTCGCGCTGATCGGTTTCGCGTTGGACTCGGTCGTCGAATCCTCATCCGCGGCCACCCTGATCTGGCGCCTGCGCAAGGAAGGACGTGGCGGTTGGACCTCCGAGGACATCGAGAGACGAGCGGTTCGCATCGTCGCCTGCGCCTTCTTCGCGCTGGCCCTCTATGTAGGGATTCAGGCGACCATCGACCTCGTTCGCCAGAATCGTCCCGAAGAGAGCACCGTCGGCATCGCGCTCGCGCTCGTCTCCCTCGTCGTCATGCCGGTGCTCGCCCGGCGCAAGCGAGCGATGGCCAAGGCGCTCGATAGTCGCTCCCTCGAAGCCGATGCGGGTCAGACGAGCTTGTGCACGCTCATCTCGGCTTTCCTTCTCGCCGGGCTCGGCGCCAACGCGTTGTTCGGATGGTGGTGGGCCGACCCCATCGCCGGGCTCGGGATCGCGATCGTCGCAGCGCGCGAAGGGAAGGAACTCTGGACGACCGAACACTTCTGCGCCCACTAGTGGGCTACACACTCCGTTACCTAGAGGTTCGCAGGTGGGATACCCTGGGGGGGTATACAAGGAGAGGAGCCCGATCGTGGCCGATTACGGCTATCACCACCACAAGGACGAGGTCCTGACACGCCTGCGCCGGGTCGAGGGGCAGGTGCGAGGTCTCGAGCGGATGGTCGAGGAGGACCAGTACTGCATCGACATCCTGACCCAGATCTCGGCGGCCAACCACGCCCTGAAGAAGATCGCAGTCGCACTGCTGGACGACCACATGAGGCATTGCGTGGCGGAGGCGGTCGGAGCCGAGCGGGACGAGATGGTTGGTGAGGCGACCTCCGCAGTCGAGCGGCTTCTCAAGGCATGAGAGGCCCAACGGAGCAGGTAACCGGACCTCGTCTACAACGTTGGACGGGTTAGGGTTCTTAGTACCGGGCGAGTCTCGGATCCACGCCTATGGCAGACACTGGAGCTATCAAGAACGACCGCATGCGAGCCGGCGCGCGCCCCAGGGAGCGCGCCGATAGCGACGCGGCCGGCTCCCGTCCCGCCGAATCGACGATCGCTCTAGCGCTCGCCCTCCTCTCGGTCGGGGCCGCCGCTATCCACTTCTCGGTAGCGGGGGCCCATTTCTCCGAGACCTGGCTGCACGGGACCTTCTTCGTGATGACCGGATGGGCTCAGGCGATCTGGGCCGGCGCGGCCCTGCTGCGACCCAGCCGGTTGGTGTGGTGGGCCGGCATCGTCATCAACGGCGGGACGATCGTTGCCTGGATCGTGTCCCGGACCGTGGGGGTTCCTTTTGGGCCCAATGCCGGTGTGGCCGAGCCGGTTGCCATGCTCGATGTGGTCGCGACCACGTTCGAGGGCCTGATCATCGCCGGATGTCTCGTGCTGCTCTTTGGCTGGTTCGCCAAGCGGTCGCTTACTGCAACCGCGGCGACGATAGCGGCCCTCTTGTTGATCCAGACGGTCGGCGTAACCACAGCCCTCGCCTTCGCGCGCAGCGGCGGCGAGCACGGACACGGGGGCTCGGAGTCGAGCGCGATGGGGGACGACCACCACGGCGGTGAGGGCGGGGACCACGCCGGAGCCTTGCTGGACGACGACCCGCTTCTCGAAGAGATGGACGGCATCCTCACGAGCCAGGGCACCGAAGCGGCCTTCGCTCGCCTAACCGAGGCGATCGCGGCCGACCCCGCCGTGCAAGGCCTCTCGCACGTCTACGCCCACAACCTCGGGATGAGGTCGTTCCAGTACTACGGGAGCGCGGGGGCCGCATTCCCACACTGCGATGCGAGCTACGAGTCGGGTTGCTACCACGGTGTCCTTCAGGGCTACTTCGACGCGAACCCCGACTTCAGCCCGAAAGATGTCGCCACGATCTGCGATGAGGCCGCCGGGGGACCCGAGTACGGCTTCGTTCGGTTCCAGTGCATCCACGGCCTCGGCCATGGGCTCACGATGTTCTACGACCACGACCTCGCCAAGCCGTTGCGCTATTGCCAGTTCCTCCGCGACGGGTGGAGTCAGGACTCCTGCTATGGCGGCGTGTTCATGGAGAACATCGTCTACTCGCAAGCTCAGCAACAGACCGGTGGGACGTTCGAAGACACCTTCATCCGGGAGGATCCCCTCTATCCGTGCAACGTCGTGAACGATAGGTACCGACATTCCTGCTATCAGATGCAGACTTCGGTGATCCTTCCTTTCGTCAATTACGACTACCCGGCGGCATTCGACGAATGCGAGAAGGCTCCCGGCAAGTACGTCCTCGTTTGTTACTCGAGCATGGGACGTGACATCGCCGGAGCGACGCTACAGAACGCGACCGAGTCGGTTGCAAAGTGCAGCTTGGGTGATCCCAAGTATGTGCAGGCCTGCATCTCGGGGGCCGCTCAGACATTCGTGAACATCGAAGGCAAGACCGAGGGGGGGGTCGAGTTCTGCACGGCCACTCCGGAGCATCTGAAAACCCCGTGCTACAACTCCGTCGGCTCGATGCTGATCAGCATCTTCACCGACGAGTCCCAACGCGCGCTGGAATGCGAGAAGGTGGAGCCTGCTTATGTGAAGGCCTGCCTCCGAGGAGCACTTCTTCCCACGAACAACGCATGACCAGGTGAGCTACCAGGGTCCGACGGGCACTCGCCTCTGTCCGGTCTGCGCCAACTTCTCTCAGGTCTCCGATCCGACCTGTCGAAGTTGCGGGTACAACTTCGACACCGGCGAGGAAGCACCGGCCGACGCGTCGATGAATGTCCTGGCGTCCCAGAACACGGCGGGGGCCGCCAGGTCCCCGGCCAAGGGCGTTTTCCTGGCGCTCTTCTTTCTGGCGGCGGCCGGGGTCGGCGTCTACTTCGCCATCAGTGGGAACGAGTCGGCTTCGGTATCGGTGCCCGACATCGACATCGACTTCGACTTCGAGCAGCCAGACCTCGACCTGAACCCGGGTCCGGACTTCGACGACGGAGGTGCGGGGGCCGCGCAGCGTTGCCGGCAGGTCGTGACGCCCTTCCTGCGCCAGCTCCTCGCCAACGGGGGCCAAGGCGAGCGACCCCCGGCGGAGGTCATCACCGACGCCGCCAACAAGCTGGGCGCCCTGACCTCGGAGTTCGACATCCTGATCGACGTCTATCAGGACGCGCTCCCGATCGCCTTCAGGACCGGCTCGGGCCCCGCGATCAAACGAGCCCAGAAGGGAGTTGCAAAGGCCTGCCGAGCCGAGTACGGCTAGCGGCAGGCTTAGGGATCGAGTGCCAGTGCGATCTCGATCAGCAATCGATCCAGTGGCTCCTTCAGGTCACCCGATATCAGCTTCTGAGCGTGCTCGAGCCTGTACTCGAGCGTGTGCCTGTGTACGTGCAGCGTGCGCGCCGCGGATGCGACCGACTGACCCGCCGCGAAGAAAGCCCGCAGCGATTGTGCAAGCTCGGCCCCCAGCGGATCGTCTAGGAGCGCGCCGATCTGCGCATCCCGGAAGGCTCGCTGCTGATCCTCCGGTGCATCGACGGATCATCGCCAGTGGAGCCACCTCGGCATAACGGACGAAGTCTCGGCCGAGATGCTCTGCAGCGCGAGCGGCGGAACGTGCCTGGCTGTATGCGAGAGCGGGTTCGCCCACGGGCGCTCCTCCCACCGGACGGAACTCGACGTCGGGCGGGATCGTCGATCCGGAGCAATAGCTGACAACGCTACTTCCAACGCGTCCGACGGCGGCGCCCGGCCAGCTATGTCGCAGCATCCGGACGACCTCGCCGACGTTCTTCGTGGGAGCAACCGACACGAAGCACCATTGAAATAGCGCAGGATCGATGCCCTGACGGGCCGCGGCTGCTTCGAAATTGGAGTCGGACAGTCGCAATCCCGCGAGTGTTTCGATGACCGACTGGATATCGTGTTCCTCATCGGCGACGCGCGCTTGCTCGACCTCCATGTATCCGGCCGACACTGCAGCAACGGCGTGTTCGAGCAGCTCGAGGATGACGAGCGTTGTTACCTGCAAGACCTCAGCGCGGGTTTCTGGGTCGTCGGGAACCAGCTCCATGATCGTTTCCCAGAAAGCGCGGGTAGATATCTGCCACGCAAGCAGCGCATCCCCGAGTGGGATCCCTTGGGCAGCTCGGCGCCTGCCGACCTCCTTGAGAGGTTCGTCGAGCGCGAGCGGCTCCGTATCTCCTCGAAGGATTGAGACCGCGACCTGGAAGCTGACGGTCGTCCCGATCCGGACCTCTTCGAGGAAAGACACCGGAGCGAGCGCATAGCTCGGGATCCGGTCGCGGTACGTCCGCATGAGCCCCTGGATGATGCCCTCGAGGCGGGTTTCGAGTGCGGCCAGAACCTCATCGACCAGTTCGGGTTCGAGCCTTCTAGAGAGGGAAGCCCGTTCGACAGCCACGTCGTAAGCGTACGTCGGCGTTGGACGGTTCGTACAAGCCACCTAGATGGATTTGTGACGATTCGTCTAAAGGCGCACGTGCTTCTTTGGCCAACCTTCCGCGCCGGAACCGTGCACTCTTGGCACCGGAAGGAGATGGACCCACATAATCCTTGGGTTGAGGGCAGCCCTACCCCTGTGGCTGCTCTCAACCCTTGTTCCCGGCCGACGTAACTGGAGGGTGGTAGACGAGTGAGAGTCGCGGTCGATCGGCGCGGGCCACGTTGGACTTGTCACCTGCGCGACCTTGGCGTCCATGGGGCACGAGGTCGTTGGAATCGACTCCGACGAGGAGAAGATCACGAAGCTCCGCGCGGGCACCATGCCGTTCTTCGAACCCGGCATGAAGGAGTTGGTCGTCGCCCAGGAAGAGGCCGGCCGTCTCGCCTTCTCGAACGACATGGCGGAAGCGATCGACGGGGCGGAGGTCGTGTTCATCTGCGTCGGAACTCCGCCACGGGCCGGCGGAGAGGCCAACCTAGCGGCGGTCGAGATGGCCGCCCGGGATGCTGCACGTCACGCTCGTGGTCCGATGGTCGTGGTCGAGAAGTCCACAGTTCCCGCCGGAACTGCAACTCGGATGCGACGCACGATCGAACGAGAACGGCCAGACCTGGCCGATCAGATCGAGATCGCATCCAATCCCGAGTTCCTTCGAGAGGGACGGGCGATCGAGGATTCCCTCGAACCCGATCGCATACTGATCGGAGCCTCGTCCGTCCGAGCGTTCTCACTTCTGCGCGAGCTCTACCGGCCGTTGACCGACAAAGGCGTCGAGCTAATCGAGACGAGCATCGAGACCGCTGAGATCGCCAAGCACGCGTGTAACGCATTCCTGGCCCTGAAGATCTCGTACGCGAACGCACTCGCGCGCATGTGCGAGCTAGCAGGGGGAGACGTGAAGGACGTAGTGCGAGTGATGGGTTCGGACCCGCGAATCGGACCCGCGTTCCTGCAGGCCGGCCTCGGCTACGGCGGCTTCTGCCTTCCGAAGGACATTCCCGCCTTCGGAGCCCTCGCCTCCCGGCTGGGCTACGACTTCCCCCTACTGGCAGAGATCGAGCGGATCAACGCAGAGGCGATCGAGATCGCTTACTCGAAGGTGACCGAAGCCCTATGGAACATCGAGGGAAAACGGATCGCCCTCTTTGGTCTCGCCTTCAAGCCCGGCACCGACGACACACGATTCTCACCGGCGCTGACCCTTGCTGCGAAGCTCCTGGCCGAGGGGGCCGAAGTCACCGGGTACGACCCCCAAGCGGGGACGAATGCGAAAGCCGACGTGCCCGATCTCCAGATCATCGACGACGCTTACGAAGCGGCACGGGGCGCGCATTGCATCGTCGTCTGCACCGAGTGGGATGAGGTCGCTTCACTTGATCTGGACCGGCTGAGGTCGGTGATGGCATATCCCGTCTGCGTGGACGGGAGGAACCTGTTCGACACTCAGGAGATGGTCGGGGCGGGTTTTACCTACGTACCTACGGGCCGCCCCGCCGTCGCGTAGACCCCTTCGTAGCGAGCAACCACAGGAACCTGGCGTTGCCGACCAGATAGCGCTTCCATAGACGCCCCGGCTCGGATGCGAGCCGGTGGAGCCATTGCAAACCCGAACGCTTCATCCACTCTGGGGCTTCCTTGACGGTTCCGCCGATGAAATCGAAAGCGGCCCCCACTCCTGCAAGCGCCGGCGCGTGGAGATGGCTTCTCATCGTCTGCATCCACAACTCTTGCTTGGGGTGGCCGAGGCCGACCCAGACGACGTCGGGGCGCGCCGCGTTGATCGATCTCGATGGCTTGGGTATCCACCGCGCCGGGCTCCAACATCGGAGGCGAATGGGCGCCGGCCACGTCCAACCGGGGATGCTTCTCCTTGAGCGTCTCGACCATCGTCTCCGCGACCCAGGCGCGCCTCCATAGAAGAAATGACGCAGGTTCGGAACCTGATCCAAAACCGCGCGCAGGAAGTCGGGGCCGTACACGCGCTCGACCTTGGACTCCGACCGGCGATTGCCCAACCAAACGAGCGGCATGCCGTCGGGCGTCACGAGTGTCGCCTCGTTTATCGCGTGTCGCACATTCGCGTCGTCTTGCGCGCTGAGCACGGAGCTGACGGTACAGAAGACGAGGTAGCCGGAGGCTTTCTCCTTCACGAGGTCCTGAAGGGCAGCGACAGCCGAGTCCATCGTCAGTGGGTCGATCCCGACACCCAGGACATCGAATCTTGGAGAGCGGCCCGATGTCACCGCCGCTCAGGAATCGGTCTTGAACCGGGCCGTGGCGATGTAGTCGCCGGATGGAAGGTCGAAATGGAATTTCACCCGGCCGTTCTTTTGACCTTTCTTCGGGCGAAGGACGATGCGAGCCTTGCGCTCATCGGTGAGCACATCGGCCCCCTCGTAGGTCTCGATCTTCAGCTTGAAGACGCCGTCGTATTCGATCGGGCGATCCGCCAACAGTCGAAGAGAGAGGTTGCCGAGGAGCCGCTCCCCAACATCCGCCCCCTCACGCTCGCGCACGAAGACATGGAATGTGACCTTGTCGTTGCGGTCGAATTTCGTACCCGATGTTGCCTGCTCGATGTCCCCATCGGAGGCGTTGTAAGTGAACGTGTGGGTGTTGTCGGTGATGTCCCGGCGCTTGCACTTCGGATCGGCCGAGGCGGCGGGAGCCGCGGTCAGGGCCATCAGGGCCGCAACGAATAGGGAAATCGCCCTCATGGTGCAAACACCTCCATCTCGCCCATCTTGTCCATACCCTCTGGCAACGGGCCCAAGAGGGATGTGGCATGCGTCACAGATAGGCGGTGTCCAGTCTACGGACCGCCGGCGCCTATGACGACGTGTCGCAAAACACCTTGTTTAGCCGGGGGAGTGGCACGATGCTTGGGCATTGGAGGTGCCGCCAGAGGGATGAGAAAGAACCGAACGTCGATACGCGTCCGCAGGGCGATGCTCGCGGCCGGTCTGCTGGCCGGGGGCCTCGCAGCCATGCCCGCCGCCGATGCCGCCTTCCCGGGAGGCAACGGCAGGATCGTGTTCCAACGGAGCACCGGGTCATCCGACGTGTTCTCGATGGAGCCCGACGGCTCGGATCAGAGGCTCTTGACCAATACGGTGGTCCACGACCTCGACCCTGAGTTCTCTGCAGACGGGGCGCGGGTCACCTTCTCCGGGGACGGCGACATCTGGGTCGTGAACGCCGACGGTTCGGGCGTTCGCAACGTGACGAACAGCCCGGGCGTGGGTGACATCGACCCCGTTTGGTCACCCGACGGCACCAAGATCGCCTTTATGAGCGACAGGGCCGGCAACGCCGATGTCTACGTGATCAATACCAACGGGACTGGCGAGGTTCGTCTGACGGATCATGAAGACTTCGACGGATATCCGGCATGGTCGCCTAATGGCCAGACGATCGCGTTCACGAGCAATCGCAACCCCGGAGGGGGAACGGGCATCTACACCATGAACGCGACGTCGGGCGAACCCGAGGCTCTGTTGGTCAATACGTCGGTCATCAACGTCTATCAAGACTGGTCTCCCGATTCGTCGACGATCGCTTACAACAGCCAGGGCGAGATCACCACGATCGCTGCGTCGGGCGGGGGACCCGTGAAGCTGACAACGGGGGCCCAAGCGGTCTTCGGCCTGAGCTATTCGCCGGACGGCGGATCGATCGCCTACACGAGTGGCCGCTCCGGCGACAACGAGGTCTACGTGATGCCCGCCTCCGGCGCCACGCTCGGAGCCAACATCACCAACTCGCCCTCAACCGACGACCGGCAACCGGACTGGGGCGTCGTGTGCCAATCGTGCTCTGGCCCGATCGACCTGACGACCTGGACGCGCCAGGGCCCGACAGCCAACGGCTCTTGGACCCGCGCGTCAAACGACTCCGAGGTCTTCCAGTCCAGCAACGATCCGCCCTCGTTCTTCGTGTCCCCGGGCAACGTGTCGGGACGGATGATCTCGAGCACGGTCACCGTCGAGGGCGCAAGCGGCGGGGACGATTTCATCGGCTTCGTGTTCGGGTACACGTCGCCGGTCGATTCGGGCTCCGGCAATCCCTGCGACACACCTACCTGTCCCAACGACTATCTGTTGATCGACTGGAAAGGACAGGGTCAAACGTTCGGCGGCTTTACTGCGCAAGAGGGCATGGCGGTCACGCGCGTGAGTGGGTCTTTCGACCTTCAGGCCGCGTCCTCGCCCACCTTCTGGGGGCACGAGGATCGTGCGGACTTCGATGTCCTTGCGACGGACTACGGAGAGGGTAAGGGCTGGCGCCGGGACGTTCCGTATCGGTTCGACATCTTCTATTCGACCGACCGCCTCCTGGTGCAACGGGACGGCACGACCATCTTCGACATACCAGGCCCGCACCCAACGGGCCGTGCCGGCTTCTACAACTACTCGCAGCCGGGCGTCCGCTATTCGAACGTCGCGCGCCAGGCGGTGATCTCGGGGACGTCGCAGAACGACTCGCTCACCGGGACCGATGGAGACGACCTGATCTTTGGCGGTGGTGGCGACGATGTGATCGATGGTGGTGGTGGAGACGACGTGATCTTCGGCGACGGCGGAGACGACATCATCTCGGGTGGCGACGGCAATGACACCCTGGTTGGGGAGAGTCCTCCCACGGCCGAGCGGCGCGCGCGGCTACAGGATGGTGAGACTTCTAACGACACGATCAACGGCGACGCCGGAGAGGATTCGGTAGTCGGTGGGCTCGGCAACGACGTGTTGGACGGCGGCGCCGGGAACGACAACGTGGACGGGGACGAAGGGAAGGACAAGATGTCCGGCGGGTCCGGAATCGACGTCCTGCACGGACTTGCAGGCCCGGATCGAGTATTGGGAGGGCCGGGTAACGACAAGGTGTGGGGCGAGGACGCAGACGACCGGTTGTTCGGCAACGACGGCAACGACGAGCTCTACGGCCTCAAAGGCAAGAAGGACATCTGCACGCAGGGCAAGGGAAGCGGCCGCCTGCACGGCTGCGAGTTCCTCGCTCCCGGCAAACGCAACAACATGTGATTGCTCGCGTGGTAGGTAAGCTGCCGCGATGAAGGACTCTCCCGAAGCCACCGCCCAAGCACCTGAAGTGGTCATGCCGGGCTCGCAGCAGGACGAGGCCGAGAGCTCGAATGATGCGATCCACCACCCGGCCAAGGTCATGCGCATCGCGGCCATGGCGCGTCAGCTCCTGGAAGAGGTCAGGCTCGCCCCACTAGACGATGCCTCGCGCAACCGCTTGCGTGAGATCTACGTGACGTCCATAAAGGAGCTTGCCGAGGTCTTGTCCGACGACCTCAAGGAAGAGCTCGAACGACTGAGTCTGCCTTTCGACCAAGAAGCCCCGAGCGATGCCGAGCTACGCGTCGCTCACGCCCAACTCGTCGGCTGGCTCGAAGGCCTGTTCCACGGCATCCAGGCCATGATGTTCGCCCAGCAGATGGAGAGCCGCCAACGCCTCGAAGAGATGCGCCGCCGATCGCTGATGCCCGGGAGCCCGCCACACCCCGGACAGACCGACGAACCACCAGTTCCCGGCGAAGGAGAGCGGCCCGGCACGTACCTTTGATCGTCTCGGGATCGTGACGCAGGCCACAGACTTCACACCTGACCCGGGCGTACGATGTGCAAATGGAGCTGGACGCACTCATCACCACGGCTTTCCTCACTCTCTGGACGAGCGGCCTTACAGCCTTGATCTTCCAGCGCTTCCGATCGATGGATGATCGATTCGACCGTGTCGATATCCGTATCGACAGACTCGAGGACCGTTTCGAGGCGCGCTTCGACAGGATGGAGGATCGCTTCGACAAGGTCGACGATCGGTTCAACAGAGTCGACGATCGGTTCATGGGGATCGAGGGGCGATTCAATGGGATCGCGGGTCAGATCGCGGCCCTGAGGGGTGACGTCACTCATATTGCGATCGCTTTAGGAGTGGAACGAAAGAAAGCCTCCGGCGACTAGCGCGCTACGAAGCGGAAGATCCCCGACGTTGTCATGAAGTAGAGGTAGCCGCCGGGGCCCTTTGAGACGTCGGTGATGCTCGAGCCTCCGTCGTAGATGATCCGATCCTTCTTCACGCGTGTTGCCTTGTCGTTCATGAGGATGCGGTGGACGCGGCCCCCGCCGTACTCGGCAACGTATAGGTCGTTGTTCAACGATTTCGTTCGTCCGCGGTACCAGGTCGGGTCGGCGGGCACGATGATGTTGCTCCAGCGCACGAGTGGCCCCCTCGGGTCGGAGCCGACACCTTTCGTCCCGCACTGGTAGTTCGATCCCCACCCGTAGTTGCGTCCTCGCTTGATCCTGTTCAGCTCGTCGTCACAACTCGGCCCGTTCTCGGTCTCGAAGAGCATCTTGGTGCCGGGCTTGTGGGCAAGACCGAATGGGTTCCGATGGCCGTAGCTCCAGACCGCGTTACCGAATGGGTTGTTCTTCGGAATGGAACCATCGGGGTTGAGTCGCAGGATCTTCCCCAGCCGGCTCCCGCGGTCCTGAGCCTGACTCGGGTCGTGTAGCTCGCCCGTCGAGACGAAGAGATGACCGGCCATGAACTCGAGCTGGCCCCCGTTGTGATACCCGGTAGTCGAAGGCATCTTGAGGATGTGGTCCGGCTTGCGGCAGCGGTTGTTGCGGACCTTGAAGCGCGTGACTCTATTTTCCTCCGGAGCCGAGTTCGTGTAGTAGACGTAAAGGAAGTGGTTGCGCTTGAACTTCGGGTGGAGCGCGATCCCGAGGGCCCCCCGCTCGCCATCGTTGCGAACGTCGAGGTCGACGCACGGGCGGCCGAGGAGCTTGCGGCCTTTCATGACACGTATCCGGCCGGAGTCCTTCTCGGTGAAGTAGATGGTCTTGGTCCCCGGAACCCAGGCCATGTCTACCGGAAAGCTCAGACCGCCCTGGTAGGTCTGGACCTTCAAGCCCTTCGGCAGCGCCCGCGACGCCGGGGCCGATGAGAGGAGCGAGGCCAGAAGGCCGGCGGTGAGGACGATCGCAAGCCTGCGCACCGGGGCACGATAGCCCCTCTCGTATCATTCGTGGGCAGCGAGGAGGCGTGCCCGAGCGGCCGAAGGGAGCGCACTGCTAATGCGTTAAGGGGGGCAACCTCCTTCCAGGGTTCAAATCCCTGCGCCTCCGCTTAGTGAGTTCGGATCGGATAAGGCTTCGAGCGCCCCGCCCGGTGGTCTTCGTCCTGCTTGGGCCAGGTAGCCCGGAAGACGGCCCGCTTGAAGTCGGCGCGGACCCGGAAGGTGACTTCACAGCTTCGGTCGGTCTTCGCGTGGTCGATCGTTCGGTAGCCATCACCTTGGCGGCGCTTGAGCACGATCTTCGTCCCCGCGTGGCCCTTGCACTCCCTCAGACGGGCCGTGAACGTGAACCGATCCCCACGGCTCGGAGTGCTGTCCGATGACCGGAGAGTCAGCCGGGGACCCGGTAGCCGCTCCGGCGGAGCCTGGCCACCGCCGATCCCGAACAACGTGCCCGGCTTGGCCGGCGCATCGACGACAGGAAGGCGCAGCTGAGTCTGTCCATCCGCCCAGTCGATCTGGATCATCGGGCAGCCGGGCGCCTCGCATGGATAGGGCTTGGGAACGTTCCACTCGGTTATCTCGGTGGAGATGTTCAGACCGATCGTGTGGCCCTTCTCGAACGTGTAGTCCTGTGGCTTCTCGACGATCGTCATGCCGAAGGACTTCCCCGGCTCGATCGGGTCTCGTTGCTTGCGACCGTTCTGCAGATAGCGCGAGTCGAGCCATCCCCGCGTCGCTGAGAAGGCTTGTCCTTCCGGGTTCACGTCCACAACTGTGGGTGTCAACGTCAACCATTCGCGCTGGACCGTGGAGAACACGCGCACCTCGGCTTCGCCGAAGATCCGCACCTTGCGCTCGAGCGGAGGGGTCTCGAACCAGAACCACGACGCGTTGTCGTGGCGATCTTCATTGGCGGTGACCTCACTGTTCTGGTTCGTCGAGGTGAACTGGGCGACGGGCGCGTCATCGCCGGCATTGGGCTCGAGCGGAAGCAGCTTCCAGGGGTAGTCCTCGGCACCGAACTTCGTCGATTCCTGCGCGATCAGTTTGACGGTGGTCGTGCGCGGGAACTTGCCTGCGTACCAACCGACCGGTCCGTCGAAGTTGCTCATCTCACTCGTTACCGGTGCAAGGTCGTCGATCCCGTTGTCGACTCCCATCAGGTAGTGGTCGAACCAGTCATCGACTGCCTTCGAGTAGTCGCCCCCCGGAGTCCCATGGCCCGAATAGCGAGTGCCCATATAGAGGACCTTCTTGGGCGAGTTCGTGAGCGCGCGGTAGAGGTTCACCGCTTCCTCTTGTTTGACGTTCCAGTCGCCCCAGTTGTGAGCGATGAACACCGGGATGTCGATCTTGTCCGCGTCGACGATGTAGTCGCGCTCGAGCCAGAACTCGTCGTAGATCGGCAGATCGCTGTAGCCATGCTCGGTGTGCTCGATCTCCTCACAGGGCGTCACCGTCGACGAGACCCGGTCCGCGTAGTTGGGGTCTTGTGGGTCGAGCGGTGGCGGGACGGCGAACCCGAAGTCGAATGCGATCGGGGTATCGAATCCCTCGTCCGAGGGGCTTTCGTTGTTGGCGAGATAGCGGATGGCTCCCGAGTATGCGTACTCGTACCACCTCGAGATGGCCGCTTGCGGAAGGATGGTCGTCAGGTGGGGTGGTTGTTGGGTAGCCGCTGCGGTCGCCGTCGTTCCGTTGTACGACCCGCCGATCATCGCGACCTTGCCGGTCGACCACTCCTGCGTGCCGAGCCACTCGACCAGGTCGTAGCCGGTCTCCTTCTCACGCTTGCCGCCGTAGTCGTAGCAGCCTCCGGAGTTGCCCGTGCCCACCACGTCGGCGAACGCAACCACGTAACCATTCGCGACGCGACTCCGGTGTGCCGTTCGGCCCAGGACCGAGTAGGGGGAATAGGTGAGGATGACGGGCCCCTTAATCATCTTGTCGCCCTGCACCGGGCGAGCGACCTCGACATAGAGGAATCCGTGGCGCGTCTCGACGATGTGGGTCTCGAGCAGGGTCTCGTAGGGCTGGGCCGCGCTGCTGCCGGAAGAACCGAATAAGAGACTTGAGATCAACACACTCGCCAACACGGTTGCAGTCCGCCGACTTGCTGTGATCACGAGAAGCCCCCTCTGGTCCCTGCTTGGAGCCTACTCCCGTACGCGTAGGCAACGTTAGGGTGGTGGGCTCAGGCGCCCGTAGCTCAGTGGATTAGAGCGTCCGGCTACGGACCGGAAGGTCGGGGGTTCGAATCCCTCCGGGCGTACTTTGGGATGTCGCGGGGCATCGTGGACACCGATCAAGCTTTAGCGGATCACCGCAACGAGCTCATGGGCGGGCGCTTGCCGGAGATCCCCAGTGATTTCATGACCGAAGCTTCCGGACGCACGATGAACAGCCCACCGTCCATGTGTCCGACCAGGATGTTGCCCGACGGCAAGAATGGGTACGCGGCCCACGCGCCGTTGAAGCTGGGCGAGTCGTCGGTCGGCACGGTGTCGAACCAGGCGACCTCTTTGAGCTTGCCCTTGTGCGCTTTCTTGAGGTCCAGGATCCGGAAGCCATTGACGTAGTTCGCGTGGAAAAGCGCATCGGCCTCGGAGTAAACGTTGTGATCGATCGACATGGACTTCGCGTGCCATGTTGCTGATCAGCTTCGGGCTTTGTAAGACTGCCGACGTCCCAGATGTAGAGTGTCGACGGGAAGCCGAGGCCCGTCTCGTCGCCTTCGTCGGTCGAGATCAGCGTCGAGTGATCCTTGCTCAGCGCACCGGAATGCGTGTAGGACGCGGTCTCGTAGGTGTTTCGAGAGAGAAGCACCGGTTGCTGCGGGTTGGCGGTGACGTCGTAGATCGTCACCGAGTCCTCGTTGAAGTTGAAGCAGATCTCATTGCCTTTGTACTTCTTATCGGGGCCCTTGTAATTGCGGCAGAGCGAGTCGTGCGTGTAACCGTCATCGGCCATCGCGCCGACCGGAACCGGTGCCAGCGGCTGACTGACGTCGAAGATGACCGGGGTTCCGACTACGGCACCCGGCCCGTTGAGGAAGATGTGGTTCGTCTCGGGGTTGGAGTCGATCGAGTGCGCGGTACCGATCGGCAACACGACATCGGGCCGCCACACCGGTAGTGCGGCCTCGGCTCCTCGCAAGCGGTTGAGATCGAAGATCTGAAGTCCACACGGATCGAGGTCGCACACGATGTAGGCGGTGTCGTTGAGGATCTCGAGCTCCTGCCAGATCAGCACGCCCCCTGGGGCCTTGAGCGGCAAACGCCCGAGGTAGATCGGGGCAAGGGGATCGGTAACGTCGAGGAACTGCACGCCGTTGGTCGTGCCGAGGATGGCGTATTCCTTCTTGGTCTCCGGGTCGACCCACCCCCAGACATCGGCGACGCCGGCACCACCCATCACCGCTGCAGGGATGTGTCCAACGAGGTCGATCTTGTGGCAGGGGAACTCCCCGGCCTTGCCGTTCACGCACTTCGCAGGCCCGGTGACTTCTTGGGCCTGGAGGGCCGGCACCGGTGTGAGCGGGGCGATCAGAGCCACCGCGAAGACGAGCAGGATCAGCTTACGAACGCGAGAAAGTGCCATGCCAAGGAGTTCGACGCCGCCTTTCCCACTCCTTCGCGGCCCCCCCGAACAAGCAGGGCTTATCTGAGGAGGCACTAGGCTGTCGAGCGATGGGGTTCTCGCAGAGGCTTACGGAGATGCGGGAAGACCAGATTCTCCGTCACGCCTACCCGCACATGGAAGAAGGCGAGCGAGTCACCCATTGGGCGCGGGCCCGCAGCGCCGACGGGAAGGGGTCTGGCTTCCTCTATCTGACCGATCGGCGGATCATCGCCCACTTCGGAGCCGACGAGAAGGAGCAGGCCGCCATCCCCTGGACGGCCGTGGACTCCTGGGGGATCGACGACGGTGCCGCCCTGGGCCCGCTGCTGGTGGTCGAGGACGAGGACCAGGATGGGACGCTGATCGTCGCCAACCTTCCCGTCAGCTCGAAAGACCGCACCACGGCGGTCAATCGCTTCCTTCAGGAGTTCTCGGACATGGCGCCGTGGCCGCGACGAGCACTCCGCAGCGCGGCGAGTGAGGCGGCGAAGCCGAGCACCGGCGTCCGGGTGGACTTTCAGAAGCGAAGCCTTACTGCCAAGACCATGCGGATCATCAAGACGGTGGCTGCGCTCGTCCTCGGAACCATCGGGATATTGATCATCCCGGTGCCGGGACCGTGGTCGTTCCTGCTCAACCTCGCCGCTCTTGCGATCCTGGCATCGGAATACGACTGGGCCGAGGACCTGCTCGACTGGACCCGCGACCGCTACCAGGCGGCCAAGAACAAGCTCAAGCGCCGGAAGCGCTCCAAGCGCTCCACGTGAACGATCAACCCTTCATGCGGCTGGCCCTCGACGAAGCTGCCAAGTCGCTGGCTCACGATGACGTCCCGATCGGAGCAGTCATCGTCCGAGACTCGGAGGTCCTGGCCGCCGCTCACAATGAACGGGAGCTCAGAGGGGACCCGACCGCTCACGCCGAGGTACTGGCGCTCAGGGGGGCTGCAGAGGTGGTCGGTTCGTGGCGACTCACCGGTGCCACGATCTACGTGACGCTCGAGCCCTGCGCGATGTGTGCCGGCGCGATCGTCCTCGCCAGGCTCGACCGCCTCGTCTACGGCGCGCGCGACGAGCGCGCGGGGGCCGCGCTGAGCCTCTACAACATCGTGCAGGACGCTCGCCTCAACCATCGGGTCGAGCTAACGACCGACGTCCTCGCCGAGGAATCGGCGGCTTTCCTCCAGGAGTTCTTCGAAGAGCGCCGAGATCGGAGGCCCCACTAGACTTCACCAGCTTTCTTTGGTGGGGTACCGAAGTGGCCATAACGGGATCGCCTCGAAAGCGATTGTGGGCGCAAGTCCACCGCGGGTTCGAATCCCGCCCCCACCGCGGTCGGGCACGGATCGCGGCGCTTGCAGTGGTTGCGCTGGTCGCAAGCGCGTTGAGCAGCTCAGCGTCGGCCCAATCTCAGCAGCCCAGTACCGCCATGACCGGGATGGGGTGCATCTACGACGTAGACGCCGAGTCGGGGCAGTGCACTCAAACCGCGAACGCGCTCAACCGCCCTCGTCAAGTGGAAGTGAGCTCCGACGGGAAGTCCGTCTACGTCGTGTCCGAAGAGGACCACGCGATCGTTCACTTCGAGCGCGATACCTCGACCGGAGCGCTGACGCCTCGAGGTTGCATCGACGATAACGACAACGGTCCGGACACGTGTGCTGCGAGCACGGATGGACTCGGCGGGGCGGGTTCCCTCGCGATCAGTCCGGATGGCAAGTCTGTCTACGCGACCTCGTATCAGGACGATGCGATCGTCATGTTCGCCCGCGACACGACGACCGGCGCACTGTCTCCTCAAGGCTGCATCGATGACAACGACGACGGGCCGGACACGTGCGCTCAGAGTGCCGACGGGCTGAATCACTTGGACGACGCCGTCGTTTCGGCCGACGGACGCTCCGTCTACGTGGCCGGTAAGGAGGATGCCGCGATCGTGTCCTTCTCGCGCGACACGAGCACGGGCATCCTGACTCCTCAAGGCTGCGTCGACGACAACGACACGGGACCAGAGACCTGCGCGTCGTCCACGGACGGCCTGCACCTCGTTTCCCACGTTGCCATCAGTCCCGATGGGGAGTCCGTATATGCCACAGGCGCCGGTGACGATGCCCTCGTCGGGTTCGATCGCGACCCGAGCACCGGAGCTTTAACACCACTAGGTTGCGTCGACGATCCCGATACCGGTACCGAGCCCTGCACGCTGGCGGCCGATGGCCTGGAGGACGCGGGAGAAGTGATCGTCAGCCCGGATGGGGGTTTCCTTTACGTTGCGAGCCCGGGCGACGATGCGATCGTGCGGTTCGCTCGAAACGACGGAGGCGGCCCACTCTCGCCACAGGGTTGCATCGACAACAACGAGCCCACCTCTTGTTCCGCCGGACCCAGCACCGCCGGCCTCGAGGGGGTCTACAAGCTCGCGATGCCCTCCGACGGCCGCTCGCTCTACGCAGCTTCCATCGGGGACGGAGCCGTTGTGCGCTTCGATCGCAACACATCGGACGGAGTGCTGACTCCGGCGGGCTGCATCAAGGACAACGACACCGGGTTCGATATCTGCGCGGCGACCACCGACGAGCTCGATCAGACGCACGCGGTCGCGGTGTCCCCGGACGGGACATCCGTCTATGCAACATCGATATCGGACGACGCGATCGCGATGATCCGCTTGCAGGCGCCGCCGGCTCCGGAATGTTCTACCGGCGAGGCCATCTGCGGCGGTGCGGGCAACGACGAGCTCGAGGGCACCCCGGAGGACGATCTCATCTTCGCCGGCGCGGGTGACGACACGATCGATGGCGGCGGAGGCAATGACGTCATCGTTGGAGGAGGAGGGGACGACGAGCTCGTCGGAGCCGACGGCAACGACATCCTCGTCGGAGACGATCGCGCCGGTAATCCGAAGGTCCGGGCCGCTCTCGCGGCTCGCGGCGTCTACCTCGTCCAAGACCCCGAAGCCGAGCCGGGTGACGACACGATCGATGGCGGCGCGGGCAAGGACCAGATCACAGGCGGAGGGGGCCTCGACATGGTCACCGGAGGCTCCGGTAACGACAAGGCGGATGGAGGCGCGGCCAACGACACGCTCGCGGGGGCGGGGGGCGACGACCGCCTCACGGGAGGACCCGGAGCGGACAAGCTGAACGGCGGTCCCGGCAAGGACGTCTGTGTGATCTCCAAGAAGGCGGGCAAGGACCAGACGATCGCCTGCGAGAGCAAACCCAAACGCAACAACATGTGAGTCCCTTATCAAGGCTCGGCCGTAAACTCCCGCGCGGAGACGTGCGAGAGCGGACTAATCGGCACGCCTGGAGAGCGTGTGACCCCTTCGGGGGTCCAAGGGTTCGAATCCCTTCGTCTCCGCGCTAAATGGGCTCTATTGATTGATCGCGCGAGCGATGGCGCGGGCGCGTTCCAGCAACGGGACGTTGCCCTTCGCCGCGTAGATCCGCTCGGCCTCGGCGATCGCCTCGGCCGCCACCTCCCGATCGCCGGCAAGGTAGGCGACTTCCGCGATCGCGATCGCGCCCTCACCTTGTATCAAGGGAGCATCCGAGGCCGCGATCGCATCGCGAAACCGAGGGACGAGCTCCTGGGCTTCGGCTAGGCGGCCCAGCCGGGCGAGAGCGCGGGCCCGAGAGCCCGCGTACTCGACGAGCTCCGACCCCATCTCCTCGGCTTCGTTGGTGCGGCTGAGCGCCTCCTCGAAGCGGCCGCTCCGGCAGGCGAGCTCGGCAAGGAAGCAAACGTTGGTGCCGCCGTAGTCGATCGCTCCCGCGGCTCTGAGTCTTTCCAGTCCCCCCTCGAGCAGTCGCCTGGCTTCGTCCAGGTCCCCCGCCATCATCTCGATGACGCCGGCGACCTGGCTCCAGGGAGCCGTTGAGAGCCCGAGCTCCTCCTTGATCGCCATCCCCTCGTGGAACATGACTCGAGCCTCATCGAAGCGCGCTTCCATCGCCAGCAGCGCGGCCCGGGCAACCATCGACGCGCTCTCGACCGATCTAGTGACACCGGGTGCGGCAGCGGTGGTCTCGACCCAATCTCTCGCCTCGCCCACGGTGGTCGGGCCCCAGCAGTGGGCCCACATGATCTGCGTTTGCAGGGCCGACTCGTTGCCCTTGCGACCGGCGGCCCTCGCATGATCGAGGGCGCGCTCCAAGTCGTCCGCGCTCTCCCGGAGCGAGAAGCGCAACCAATGTTTCTCGCTCGCCAACATGTAGGCGTGCATGAGCGCCAAGTGATCGCCGTCCGCTTCGAGAGTTGGGATCAGCTCCTCGACCTGCTCCGACGCGGCGAGATGCCTGCGCGCATCCGTCGAGCCCGCGGCTTCCTCGAGCTGAAACTTGGCGATGCGTTCATAGTTGGTCCCCTCGGCGGTGCGAACCAGCCGTTGGGCCACCTCGACGGCGGGGTTGACCTCTCCCGACATCATCAACGCTTGAGTGAGATCGGAGGTGAGCTCCAACCGGAACTGGCTGCGGAGGGGCAGCAACTCACTCGCTCGCTTCAAGAGATCTCGAGCGCTCCTAGGATCGCCTCCGTCCAGCGCGCCTTGGCCCGCTCGCCCCAAGAGCTTTGCGGCCTCCTGCCCCATCGCCTCGATCTCGGTTTCGGGGCGGCCCGCGGCTTGCCAGCGCAGATACGCCTGCTCGTAGTGATAGCCGAGCAGAGAGTCGCTCCTCAGAGAACTCGGTCCATCGTCGCTCAGCCACTTCGCGAATCGTTCGTGAAGTCGTGCGGCCGCGGCGTCCGACAGCCGTGTGAGCGCTGCGTCGCGGATCAAGGCGTGGGCCGGGACGTACGCGTCCTCTCCAACGAATGGAGAAGTCTCTAGATCCAACAGGGCCTTCTTCTGGAGCATCGCGAGGATCGCCTCGGCTCCGGTCGCCAGACCCTCGTCGTGTGCCATCACAACCCAGCGCGATATCGGGAAGGAGGCGACCGCGGCGAGTTGCAACACGAATCTCTGGGACTCGGTCAGCGAGTCGAGGCGCATCTCCATGAGGGCCTGGAGGCTGGCCGGGATGATCAGGTCGCTTATCGAGCCGTCGAGAACCCAGCTCCCGTTCAGTAGTTGCAGCTTTCCCGTGTCGACCAACATCGCGACCGTCTGCTGAACGAACAGCGGGTTGCCTCCGGTTGCTTCCAGGATCTGATGGAGCACCTTCTCGTCGGTTGCGCCGAGCATCTCGCGCAGCATGGCTCGTCCATCTGATTCCTCGAGCGGGCGCAGTTCGAATGCCGATGCGTTCTCGCCCGTTGCCCAGTCGGGCCGTCTTTCGAGGAGAACGGGTCTCGCCGTTCCTACGATCAAGATCGGCGCGGTCCGGCTCCATTCGCGCATGTGGTCGATCAGATCGAGTGAGGTGTCGTCTCCGAAGTGAAGGTCTTCGACCGAGACCAGTAGTTTTTGATCGCGCGCGCCGATCTCGAGAACGGATCGGATCATCCAGAAGACTTCTTCGAGCGCGATCCGGTCGGCAGAAGATGTCATGAAGTTGTGCACCTGATCCCCGAGCCTGTGAGCCGCTTCCCCTCCCAACGGGGCGACGTATTCCGTGATGACCTCGGAGGAGGTTTCGCCGGCCATGCAAGCGCTTACGAGGTCGCGGGCGAACGACTCGAATGCCCCCCCGAATCGAGGGCAGGCCACGCTTATGACCCCACCCATCTCCCGGGCGTCACCCACGAATTCGACGAGGAGCCGTGATTTGCCCAACCCGGGTTCCCCAAGGACTGTGTGCAGATGGCACTCGTTCCGCGCGCGCTCCAGCATCTCGCGCAGGGCGCCCATCTCTCTTTCTCGTCCCACGAGAGGGGACCGGAACCTTTCCTCGACCCCTGCTCCATCGCCGACGCTCGTGACCCGGAGAATGGGCACCGGCCCGCCGTCGGCATCGATCGGCTCGGCCGTAACCGCTCCCTCGACCAGGCGATGGGTTTGACGACCGATGACGATCGTTCCAGGCTCGGCTCTTTCGCTCAGGAGGCTGGCCGCGTGCAGGGCCTCGCCACCGAGCTGGCCGGACCCGTCGACCATCACACGGGCGGAGTTGATCGTGATCGCGACGGCGACATCTCGGAATGTGGCGTCCCGGAGGATCGCGTCCGCCGCCTTGACCGCTCGCAGAGCATCGTCGTCTTGGGCCGCGGGCAGCCCGAAGACCGCGACGACGGCGCCGTCGGGCGTGAGTTGGGTCCGGGCGCCGTTCGCCTCGAGTATCGGGAGCAGCATCTCGTTGCGGCCCGCGAGAGCAACGGCGCGCGATGCCGGGTCACCCGACTCGGCATCGACTTGCGCATGTAGAACGGTGACCAATTTGGACTCGAGAGCCACGTGCTCACTCTAGGCAGCCACCGCCAGGAAACCTAGACGTTTCGGCCCTGATGATTTCCCCACGAAGTACCCTGGCGACGGCCGTGCTAGGTGGGGGGCTCGGGGTCCCCTGTACCGGAAACCCTCGATACGCCGGATCGATCACCCTTCTGCGGCCCACGGGGGACCGTGCAGCCCTCGGTGTGCAGTGTTGATAGTCGGGTCCCGCGCGACCCGGAGCCGTGAACCCGGTCAGGTCCGGAAGGAAGCAGCCGTAAGCGGTGTCCCGGATGTGCCGCGGGAGTTCCCGGCTGGAGCCGGCTACCGAGGATAGCGACGGCCGTTCGTGGGTCAAGGTCGGTTGCACGGCCACTTTTTGTTCTTGGGGGCACGTTCGCCTCCCCTAGCCGATTCCTTCTGAGTCGGCTCGATGTTCTCGGCTCTTGTGTCCCAAGCCGCCGGCTCACTACGCCCCCAAACCCCCACGCTCTCGATTCGGGAAGTGCTCAGGTGGTGGTTGCGCCTCTATTTCTTTATTGACCCCATTGCCAATCGACCCCATTGAGCGCAGCATCGAGGTAATCCGTGAATGGGGGATGAAGTGCGTAAGCGAGCCGGGGCGGTCGGGCTGGTGCTTGCGCTCGTCGGTGTCCACCTCGCGGTGACGGCACCTTCGGCCGCGGCCGCGACGCTGGTCGCCGATTACCGCTTCCAGGATTCCTTGGCGAGCACCGGCGGGTCCGCGCCGGCGCTGACGAGCTCGGGGTCGACGTCGTTCATCGACGAGGTCATCAACCGGCAGAAGCGCAGGGCGTTGCGATTCCCTACAGGGTCCTCGCTGTCGCTCCAGACCTCCGGCGTCGTGCCCTCGAACTCGTACTCGATCGCGATGCTCTTCCGCTTCGAGGCCATCACTCAGGAGCGACGGCTGATCGATTTCAAGACGCCGGCCGCCAATGAGGGCCTCTACTTGCTGCATGGACAGGTGTACTACTACCCGGCGGCGGCGACCGGGCCCGTGGTGGCGGCGAACGAGTATGTGCAGGTCGTCGTCACGCGGGATGCCTCGAACGCGACGACGCTCTACGTCGCCGGCTCGCAGATCTCTTCCTTCTCCGACACGAGCTCGTATGGCGTCATCTCAGGCGGAGTGCTTCGTTTCTTCAAAGATGAGGGCAATCAAGACGCGCCTGGGGCGGTCGCTCGGATACGGGTGTGGGATGGCCCATTGAGTGCGGCCGAGGTATCGGCGCTCGACGACACCCCGGCGCCGTGCAACGGCGATGCAAACTCCCGCTGCGACGCGGAGGGAGGCGCGGTCGTCGCCGACTACGGATTCCAGGGGACTCTCGATTCAACCGGTTCGGCTCCGCCCCTTACGGCGGGCACTGCGGGATCCTTCGTGACGCAAGCGATCCACGACCAACGGCGAACCGTCTACAAGTTCCCCCAGGGCTCGTCCCTGGTGCTGCCGACAAGAGGGCTGATCGAGTCAACGAGTTACTCGGTCGCGGTCCTCTTCCGCTTCGAGGCCATCACCCAGGAGCGACGGCTGATGGACTTCAAGACACCGGGAGCAAACGAAGGCCTTTACTTGCACAACGGACAGCCGTATTTCTACCCCGCGGCTCCGCAGGGTGACGCGATCGATCCCACGGAGTGGGCCCAGCTGGTTATCACCCGCGATCGCAACCGCAACGTGACGATCTACATGAACGGCACCCAGGCCTCGACCTTCAAGGACACCGCCGGGTACACCACGGTCGATCCGGGCGACACCATCCGCTTCTTCAAGGACGAAGGGAGTCAAGACGCCGCGGGGGCCGTGGCTCGCATAAGGCTGTTCGACGGGCCGCTGGACGCGGCCTCGGTCTCGGCGTTGGACGACATGCCGCCGGTCTGTCCCGGCGGGTCCGACGCTCCTTGTCAGACGGCGACCCCGGCCGCAGTCGCGGATTATCGCTTCGAGGGAGATCTCGGCAACGCGCTCGGAGGAGACCCTTCGCTCGTCGAGGTTGGTGCCGGAGCTTCGTTCGCGCAAGAGACGATAGACGGCAAGAAGCGCGATGTCCGGACGTTTCCTGCGGGAACGGGATTGGAGCTCCGAGGCGTGCGGGCGCTCGTCGAACCGGTGAGTTACTCCGTCGCGGTGCTCTTCCGCTTCGATGCCATCACTCAGGAGCGACGGCTGATGGACTTCAAGACACCGGGAGCCAACGAAGGTCTTTACTTGTTCAACGGGCAGCCGTACTTCTATCCCGCGGCTCCACAGGGTGACGTGATCGATCCCGGGGCCTGGGCCCAGCTGGTTATCACCCGCGATCGCAACCGCAACGTGACGATCTACATGAACGGCACACAGGCCTCGACCTTCAAGGACACCGCGGGGTACACCACGGTCGATCCGGGCGACACGCTCCGCTTCTTCAAGGACGAAGGGAGTCAAGACGCCGCGGGGGCCGTGGCTCGCATAAGGCTGTTCAACGGACCGTTAACCGCCCAGGAGGTGAAGGCTCTTGACCGCGCCGCGTCCACCGTCCCCTCATGTGCAGGCGATCCGGACACGATCTGCGGCACGACGGGCGACGACACGATCCAAGGAACGAACGGCGACGACACGATCGTGGCGGGCGAAGGCGATAACACGATCATCGCCGGCGAGGGCAGCGACACGATCACGACCGGGAACGGCGACGACACCGTCATTGGAGGGGGCGGCGACGATCGGATCACGACCGGGGGCGGCGACGACGTCATCGTCGGCGATGGGGCCGAGGACCCGCAAGCACGGCGAGTGCTCCAAGCGCGACCGGTCTACGTCCAGCAGACCGCCACGGCGGGCAACGACATCGTCGATTCCGGAACGGGCAACGACGAGATCACGACGGGCTTCGGTACCGACAACGTGAAGGGCGCCGACGGCAAGGACGAGCTGTTCGCCCAAGGAGACGACGACACTCTCGACGGCGGCGGCGGCAACGACCGCCTGGACGGCGGACCCGGCAAGGACAAGCTCAACGGAGGCAAGGGCAAGGACTTCTGCTTCAAAGGACCCGACGACACGCTCAAGGCCTGCGAAAAGGTCAAACGCAACAACATGTAGGCGAGAGCGCGAATCTTTCCGCGCCTTCCCCTCATTACCGCGTCGCACCCGCCTCATAGGATGCCGGGGTGGCGTATCTCTCTCTTTATCGGAAATATCGATCTCAGCGGTTCAGCGAGCTCCTGGGCCAGGATCACGTTTCTCAGACGCTCTCGCGGGCCGTCACCGAGGGACGCGTTGCGCACGCTTATCTGTTCACCGGGCCCCGGGGGACGGGTAAGACGAGCGCCGCTCGCATCCTCGCCAAGGCCATCAATTGCGAGCAGGGCCCGACGCCCGAGCCCTGTGGGGTGTGCAACGCCTGCGTGGCGATAACCGAGGGGTCCTCGCTCGACGTGATCGAGCTCGACGCGGCTTCCCACTCAAAGGTCGAGGAGACCCGCGACATCCTCTTGGGGGTGCCGCTCGCAACGGCCGGTGGGCGCAGGAAGGTCTACGTGATCGACGAGGTCCACATGCTCACGACGCAGTCGTTCAACGCGCTGCTGAAAACGCTCGAGGAGCCCCCCGATCACGTCGTCTTCGTGCTCGCGACGACCGAGGCCCACAAGGTCCTCCCCACCATCGTGTCGCGCACGCAGCGTTTCGACTTCCGCCGGATCGCGGCAGAGGTCATAGAGACCCACCTCGGTGAGGTCGCCAAGCTTGAGAACGCGGATGTCGAGCCCGATGTCCTGGCTCTGATCGCACGTCATTCGGACGGAAGCATGCGGGACGCGCTTTCGATGCTGGAACAGATGGTCATCACCGGCTCGAGCGTCTCCCTGGACGATGCCGAGATCTTGCTCGGCGAGCATCGTGAGGATGCGCTGCGCTCGATCTTCGATTCGATATCGGCCGGCGAGATCGGCGGTGTGTTCTCGGGGATCAATTCGCTCATGGCGGCGGGTGCGGATCCGCGTCAGCTCGCGCTGGGCGCTCTCGAGCACGCTCGGTCACTACTCCTTCTCAGGACCTCGCCCCAAGCCGGGGGTCTCCTGGATGTGCCCGAGCTGGATCGCGCCGAGTTCGCAGCCCAGGCCGAACGATTCACCGAAGGGCACCTGATCCGGATGCTCGAGCTCTTGGGCAAGGCCGTCACGGACATGCGGATGGCTCCCAACCACCGGCTGCTACTCGAAGTCGCCCTCGTGCGAGCCACCGCTCCGGAAACGGATCCGTCGGCCGCGGGGCTGTTGGGACGCATCGAGCGTCTCGAGCGCAGGCTCGGGATCGAAGATGGTGACGCCGTCGCTGCGCCTGCACCTGTTGCCCAAACCCCTTCTCCCCGGCCCCGTCCTGCCCGAGCCGCCTCGCGCCCCGCGAAGCCCGAGCCCACGACCGCAGCGCCCGCGCCCGCGCCCGCGCCGCAGGAGGCCCCACCCGAAGAGGCCGTGGTTCGCCCGCCGTCCGGCAGCGACGTCATCGGGCTCGGTCACATACGGGATGCGTGGCCGGCGACGATGAAAGAGGTGAACCGAAAGACGCGCCGCGTCGGTGCCTACCTGAATCCGTCGCGCCCCGTCGACTACGACGGGGAGACGCTCGTCATCGAAGTCCAATCGGCGTTCCATCGTGACGCGATGAAGGAAGAGGCGAACACTCTCGTGATCGCCGAAGCGGTGAATGCCGCCATCGGGACGCGCCCGAAGGTGACGTTCGTCGAGCGTGGAGGAGCCGTCGAGCAGCCCCAGGAGCAACCGGCCGATGTGAGTGTGCAGATCGCCGAAGCTGAGGCGACGGAGACTCTGGATCCGGTTGAGCTGGTGCGCCAGGGCCTGGGTGCCGAAGTCGTCGAAGAGATCGAGGGGAAATGAACAAGGACATGCAACGCATGATGAAGCAGGCGCAGAAGATGGCCGCGGATATGCAGAAGGCTCAAGAGGAGCTGGCCGCGCTGACCTTCGAAGCGACTGCCGGCGGGGGCGCGGTCACGGCCGTGGCTACCGGCGACGGCCAGGTCGTGAAGATCGATATCGACCACGGGTTCTTCGATGGGCCGCCCGAAGCCGACGACATCGACATGCTCGCCGACGCGGTCACGGCCGCGGTGAACTCCGCGCTCGAGAAAGGTCGCGAGGCTCAGGCGGAGGCGATGGGCCCACTCGCCGGCGGCATGGGTGGCCTCGGCCTGTAGATGTACCGCACCTGATGTACGCCGGACCTATCCAACGGTTGATCGATGAGTTCTCCAAGCTTCCCGGGATCGGGCCGAAGAGCGCACAGCGGGTGGCGTTCTACCTTTTGCGCGTTCCCAAGGAGGAGGCGCATTCACTGGCCGGAGCGATCGGGGAGGTGCGCGACCGGGTCCGACTATGCGAACGATGCTTCAACGTCACGGACCAAGAGCTGTGCGAGTACTGCAGGGATACGCGCCGGGACCCGTCGATCCTGTGCGTGGTGCAAGAGCCGCCCGACATCGTGGCGATCGAGCGCACCCGCGAGTTCTCCGGGATGTACCACGTGCTCGGAGGGGCGCTCTCTCCAATGGAAGGGATCGGCCCCGAGAGCCTCAGGGTGGCCGAGCTTCTCGATCGGCTCAAGCGGCAGCAGGATGTGCCGGACGTGACCGAGGTGATCCTCGCCATGAACCCGAACATCGACGGCGAGGCGACCGCGATGTACCTTGCTCGCCTCATCGCTCCCTTGGGGGTCGTCGTCACGAGGCTCGCAAGCGGCCTTCCCGTCGGTGGGGACCTGGAATACGCCGACGAGCTGACGCTCGGGCGGGCGCTGGAGGGCCGAAGGCCTATGACCGGTTGACTCGGCGGCCCAAAAGATGGAAAATATTGGATGAGAGCGACCACGAATCGCGGTCAAAAAGGTGCAAATCGTGACCGGTATAGGCTGGTCCTCTCGCGGAGATGAGGTAGGGATGGCGCGCAGACAGAAGCCTAAGGACACCAAGTCGTATCTGGAGTGGCGCGGCCGCGGCGACAAAGCCGGCCACACCAGCGTACGCCGGTACCTTCCGCATGCCCTGATCACCACGGTGATCGTCCTCGGCCTCCCGATCGCCGGGGTGGTGGCGATGCTCGCGATCGCCGATCCCGATCCCAACGCATGGGTCGTCGCACTCGTCGCTACGGGGATGGTGCTGGCGGTCTCGCTTATCGGCGCCGCGCTCTGGTCGCGTGCTTCGGGCGCGGCAATCTTGTCTTTCGGCGAGTTGATGATCTGGTCTTGGGCGCGCAGGAAGCGGGCCGAGGATCGTCTCACCAAGGGCACCGAGATGCTCGGGCTCGATCGATCCGGGACCCCGAGCGACGCGCCTCGGGTGGTCTCACGCACCGATCAGCTCAGGGTCCTCGAGGACCTATCTGGTGCTCTCGAGATGAAAGACCCCTACACGCATGGCCACTCGCGCCGCGTCGAACGACATGCCTATCGCACGTCTCTCGCACTTGGGTTGTCCGTAGCGGACACCGAGGAGTTGCGGACGGCCGCCGCGCTGCACGACGTCGGCAAGGTGCGCGTGCCCGATCGACTTCTTCGTAAGCCGACAGAGCTGACGATCGAAGAGAGAGTGATCGTCGAGGAGCACGTGTTGGTCGGTGCTTGGATGGTGGCGCCGGTCGCCACAACTCAGATAGTCGAAGGTGTCCGTCATCACCACGAGAGGTGGGACGGTCGCGGCTATCCCGACGGACTCGCCGGTACCGACATCCCGTTGTTCGCGCGCGCTATCGCGGTCGCCGATGCCTACGACGCGATGACGTCGACCCGCCCCTATCGAGCGGGGCTGTCGCGTCAGCAGGCCGTGGATGTTTTGCGTGCCCAAGCCGGCACGCAGTTCGATCCCGTGCTTGTGGAAGCATTCATCTCGACCCTCCCTGCACCGGTACCCATCACGGGTCTGTTCGCGGCGTTCGCGTTCCTATCGTCTCCGAGCCGCGAGCTCGCGGCGAAGTTCAAGCGGATCGGCGCGCGCAGCTTTACCTCGGCCGCCAGTGCGACCGGCGCCGCCGTCATTCTGGGCACGGCGATCATCAACCCGGGCGGCTTCGGTGGTATCGAGCCGGGGATCGTTGCGTCGGAGAACTTCGAGTCGGAAGGCTCGCACGGTTCGACCGAGGAGCTCGAGGAACGTTCGGGCGACCAAGTGGCAGAAGAGGACGGTAGCGGCGACCGCGTTCTCGGAACTCGTTTCGGGCGCGACTCCGATGCGGACGAGGACGCAGTCGTGTCCGAGGGTGACCAGGCCGAGGTCGCAACAGATGCCGGTGCAGTGGGCGACGACGATGCCAACCCCGGTGGCGACGGTGGCCCGGGAGGCGATGGGAACGGCAACGACGGCGATAACGGCAACGACGGCGATAACGGCAACAACTCGGGCGGTGGTGTCGGAGGTAGTGGTGGTTCCGGAGGCGGCGGCACGGACGCCGGCCCCGGCGATCCTTCGGGATGGGGCGGCGGCAGCGATCAGGAACCCCCGCCGGCCGAGCCGACCCCAGAGCCCACGCCAACGGGTAACGGCGGTGGCTCGGGTGGTTCGGGCGGCGGATCAGGAGGCGGTAGCGGCTCCTTCGAGCCCGCTCCCGGTTCCGGCGGCGGCGGAAGCTCGCCGGGCGGCGGCTCCAGCAGCAGTGGTGGCTCGGGTGGTGGCTCGGGTTCCGGTGGTAGTGACTCCGGCGGCTCAGGTGGTTCGGGTGGCGGCTCGGGTTCGGGCAGTGACGGTGGTGCCTCAGGCGGCTCCGGTGGCTCTGGTGGCTCCGGTGGCTCCGGTGGCTCTGGAGGAAGCGGCGGTGGCCCTCAGCCCAGTCCGCCTCCCCCCGGCAAGGACGACGATCCTCCCGGCGACGACGATGATGACTCCGGTGACGACGACTCCGGTGACGACAGTGGATCGGGCTCCGGCTCCGGTTCCGGTTCTGGCTCCGGCTCCGACGACTCCTAGCTAAGTCCCGGCCCCCACAACGCGTCCCGTTAGGTTGTTGTGATGCCTTTGGTCGTGCAGAAATACGGCGGCACGTCGGTCGGTGATGCCGAACGCATCAAGACCGTGGCGCGCCGCGTCGTCGCGGCGGCCGAGTCCGGGCAACAGGTGTGCGTGGTCGTGTCCGCGATGGGCGTCACGACCGACGACCTCGTCGACCTGGCCTCGCAGGTCTCGTCCACGCCCCAGCCGCGCGAGATGGACATGCTTCTCACTGCAGGGGAGCGGATCTCGATGGCCCTGCTCTCGATCGCGATCCACGATCTCGGAAGAGATGCCGTCTCGCTGACGGGTTCGCAAGCAGGGATCGTCACCGACACCACTCATGGCAAGGCACGCATCCTCGAGGTGAAGGCAAGCCGCGTTCGAGAGGCCCTCGATGCCGGCCGGATCGTGATCGTTGCGGGATTCCAGGGAGTCTCCACCGAGTACGACGTGACCACGTTGGGCCGCGGCGGCTCGGATACGACCGCCGTTGCGCTGGCCGCCGCACTCGACGCGGATGTATGCGAGATCTTCACCGATGTGGACGGCGTTTTCACTGCCGATCCGCGCATCGTTCCCGAGGCTCGGAAGCTCCATGCAGTTACCTATGAGGAGATGTTGGAGATGTCCGCCTCAGGCGCGAAGGTTCTGATGTTGCGAAGCGTCGAATACGCTCGCAATCACGGAGTGCTCCTACATGTGCGCTCGTCGTTCACGGACGCGCCGGGCACCTGGGTA
Organism: uncultured Actinomycetes bacterium; assembly: GCA_963786155.1. Lineage (GTDB taxonomy): Bacteria > Actinomycetota > CADDZG01 > CADDZG01 > WHSQ01 > CAWAXW01. The sequence continues at coordinate 3,091,054 of CAWAXW010000006.1, forward strand.
GGTGAGGAGGACGAACGGATGGAACAAGCGATCATCTCGGGGATCGCTCACGACACTTCCGAGGCCAAGACGACTATCTCGGGCGTTCCCGATCGCCCCATGATCGCGTCGCGTGTATTCGGCCCCCTCGCGCGGGCGGGGGTCAACGTGGACATGATCGTGCAGAACATCTCTTCGGACGGCCGAACCGATATCTCGTTCACCCTTCCCAAGGAAGACATCGCCAGAGCTCAGCCGATCCTGCAGAGCATCAAAGAGGGCATCGGGGCGGAGGGGGTCACGACGGATCCCGACGTAGCCAAGGTGTCGCTCATCGGGGCCGGGATGAAGACGCACCCGGGTGTCGCGGCCGATTTCTTCGATGCCCTGGGAGAGGCCGGCATCAACATCGAGATCATCTCGACCTCGTCGATCCGCATCTCGTGCGTGGTTCGTGCGTCGCAGGTCGATCGCGCGGTGAAGGCCCTTCACGAGCGGTTCGAGCTCGACAAGGAATCGCTCTACCGCGAGGAGCATCCAGACACGATCACCGACCGGCTGCGCGCCGTCAGGCCGGAAGGATAGCCATGCGAGTGGTTCTGGTTGGAGCGACCGGTGCCGTCGGGATCGAGATGCTTTCGATCCTGGAGGAGCGGGATTTCCCGCTCGACGAGCTGATCCCCGTGGCCTCGGCTCGCTCCGCGGGGCGCAAGCTGCCATTCCGGGGAGCCAACGTCGAGGTCGTCGCGCTCGCCCCCGAGGTTTTCGATGGAGCCGACCTGGCGATCTTCGATGTGCCCGACGAGCTGTCGCACGAGTGGGCTCCGGTCGCTGCCGCTGCCGGCGCGATCGCTGTGGACAACTCCGCGGCCTGGCGCATGGATCCAGAGGTCCCTCTCGTCGTGCCGGAGATCAATCCCCAGGAGGTCCATCGCCGCCCGAAGGGGATCATCGCCAGCCCCAACTGCACGACCCTGGCGATGGTCGTGCCGATCGCGGCGCTTCACGCACGCGTCGCCGTCGAACGGATGATCATCGCGTCGTATCAATCTGTCTCCGGCAGCGGAAAGGTCGGGGTCGACGATCTCTGGGATCAGACCGTGGCCGCAGCACAAGCCAAAGAGCAGACCTACTCGGGGCTCGCACGCGATGTCCTCGAGCCGGGTAAGGCCTTCAGCCATCCGATCGCGCTGAACATCATCCCCCAATGCGGCTCGGTGAAAGAGGACGGATACACGAGCGAAGAGCTGAAGCTCTGCTACGAGACGCGCAAGATCATGGGCCTGCCCAATCTGCAAGTAACGGCAACGTGCGTACGAGTACCGGTGGTCGCCGGTCATGGCGTAGCGGTGCACGCCGAGTTCACCCAAGCTGTAACGCCCGAATGGGCGCGCGGCGTTCTGGCGGAAGCCCCGGGAGTAGAGGTGCGCGACGACCCCACCGCAGGCGAGTTCCCCACGCCGCTAGAAGCCGCGGGCCGCGACCCGTGCTACGTGGGCCGCATCCGCCAAGATCTCTTCAACAAGAAGGCCTTGGAGATGTTCTGCGTCGCCGACAACCTCCGCAAGGGCGCCGCCCTCAACACGGTCCAGGTAGCCGAACTACTCGTCGGCTAGGCGAGCGATCTTGGTCGGGAAGGGGGGACTTGAACCCCCGGCCTCTGCGTCCCGAACGCAGCGCGCTACCAAACTGCGCCACTTCCCGTTGGTGCTTCGCTAGCATCCCATACCTCGCGGGGACCCCTGGCTAGTTCTTGTCGCGATCCTTCTTCTTCTTGTCTTTCTTCGGTGGCGGGGGCGGAGGTGGTTCCGTCGTGAACTGCCACTGCACCCGGGGGCCGAGGTTGCCGAGCTCATCGCGCACGCCCGTTACGACGACGCGATACGTGACTCCCTTGCGCAGCTTGTGGCGAGGCTGGATGAGGACATTGCGCTGGTGATTCCGAATGACATTCGCGGATACGAAACTCGCCCTGTCTACCCTCACGATCCGGATCCGGGCCGGATCGATGCTTTCGAGGTCGACCAACTCGTCGAAGCCGACACTGATACGAGGTCGCTGTTCGATGTCCTCCGCGCCGGCGGGGGCGCGGTCCAGACGACGTCGGGGCCCTGGGCGTCGGGCGTGGCAAGCCCATATCCCGATTCGGCCCCCTGAGCCCCCTGCTCGTCCACGGGCGCGATCGCGTATCTGTAAGTCAGGGCATGCGCGGTGTCCGCGTCCATGTAGGTCTGAGTCTGCGTGGTGCTCGCCGGGACGGTCGCGATTCTCCTGTATGCGCTGGTCCCGGTCGCTCGATATACGCGCCACTGGGTAGTCGCGGTGACGGTCTGCCACGTGAGCTCGACCGTGCCCTCGCTCCCCAGTGTGGTCTCGGGAGGGGCGGGCTGCTCCGGGCCCGCGATCACGAATCGCCCCCACACGAAGCGATGATCCGAGTACTTGCCGTGGGTGACGAAGTCCTCGTTCTCCTGGCCGGCTTCGCTGCCCGCCCAACCAGGATGGTCCGTATGAGCGTCGGCGATGGTCGCGTTGAACGAGAAGAGATAGTCGATGCGACTCCTGCGCGGCCGCATCACGCCGTCGCAATTCCTGACCGCGGTCCTCCATTCGTGCGTCCATTCGTCCGCCATCGAGCGCCCCGAGTGCGTCGACCGGATCACGTCGGTGTACGCATGTCCTTCGGCCGGTTGCGTCATCGCGAGCCACCACGGCTGCGGTTCGGTCGCTTCCTCGGGGTCACATTCCCTCAGCGTCGCTACCGAGCGCTTGTTGAAATCTCCACCGATTATCACGGCGGAGGTCTCGCCGGCCAGTTGGGCGCGCATCTCCTCCACGTTCTTCAAGAGACAGTCGGCTCGCTTGTAGTTCTTGTTGAAGTGGATACCGGCGACGACGAAGGGAGTGCCGGTCGCCAGTTCCGTGAAGCGTACGAACTGGTACTGCCTGAGCTCGCGGCCCTCGTTACCGTCGAGGCAAGGATCCACCCACACGACCGAGTCCCCCACGGGCGCGACCGTATTGGCGTTGTAGAGGAACTTCGCCCGCGGTTCCACCGAGCCACCGACTTGGAAGTCGGCGTCGTGTCGCTGATTCAAGAGCTTCTGAAGGATCTCGATGTTCGAGAAAGTCATCTCTTGCAGAGTGATCACATCGGCCGTTTGCGCGGCCCCCGACCAGCCTCCGTCGAACGCGGGGGGACGCCGGCGCAGAGCGCGCGTCAGGTTGAACAACATGTTGAAGCGCCGAACGTCAAGCACTTTTGCCTGTTCGCCGTTCACCGTCACGATGGTCACCTGGCCGGGAGGTGCTGCCCGCTCCGGCGGCGGCGGCGACCCGCCGGCGATCGGAGCCGCCAGCGTCAGCAACATGACGGCGAGCGCGACAGATATGGCTCGTCTCATGTAGCCACGACGATAGTTCACGATTCTGGGTGGAGTCGGAGGAGGGTCGCTTCGGGCCGGCAGTTGAACCTTATCGGCGCGAACCGGCCCGTTCCGAGACCGGGGCTCACGTGCAACCAGGTGGAGCCGATCCGATGAAGCCCGCCCGCCAGCGCCGTCGGCAGAGCGCAGTTCGTGACCAGGGCCCCGATGCCCGGGGCCCTCACCTGACCCGCGTGCGTATGTCCTGCGAAAACCATGTCGTATCCGTTCAACGCCCATTCCGTCACGATGTTCGGCGCGTGCACGAGAGCGAGCGCGAGAGCGTCGCCCGGCGCTCGATGGATGTGGTCGGTGCGGTGACGGTTGAGATACGGGTCGTCCACGCCCGTCAGCCGGATGGGGCCGTACGGGGACTCGATCGTCCGGGTCGTGTTGGTCAGGCCGATCCACCCCTTGCCGGCGAGGCCCTCTTCGAGCCGCTGAGTATCGAGGGGCCGGGCCCTTTCCCGCCTGCGGGGGCTGAAGTACTTGAGGTAGCCGCCGAACTGGGAGACGTACCGGTCGTGCGAGCCGAAGACGTAGAAACGGCCCAGCCTCGCCTCTAGCGGCGCCACCGCCTCCACGAAGGCGTCGATCCCCGGTTCCCCCTCCACGAAGTCTCCCGTCGCCACGACCAGGTCCGGGAGCCGGCCCAGGCGCTCTGGCAGGGACCCCAGGAACGAGGCGAGCGCCTTGTCCCCGCCCGACATGTGCGTGTCCGAGATGTGGAGCACGTCGAGCCCGAATGAAGCCCGCACGGGGGCGTCGAAGGTTCTCAGGCGGAATCGGAAGGGCTCGACGAGCGGGTAGGCGCCCACCCCCAGGGCGCCCGCCACGGCCGCAGCCCGGGTTATGCGAGGCATGGGTGCAGGATACTGACGCTGTGAGAATGAGCTTGCGCCTCAAGATCGCGGGAGGATTCGTCCTCCTGCTCCTGCTGATCGTCCTGTTGGGCTGGGTCACGTTCAGCCTGTTCGGCTCGACCCAGGAGGTCCAGCGCGAGGTCTTCGATCAGGCGGTACCCGCCCTTCAAGTGGTCGACGAGATCGTCCGCTCCTATACGGCCCAGTCGGCTTCGGTGAGCGGCTACCTCATCGTCGGGCGCCGGAGCGTTCTCGACTCATACAGGCGAGAGAAGACCATCTCCGAACGAGCCGAACAGCGGGCCGAGCGATTATTCACGGATCCCGAGGAGCAGGAGGCGCTCGACCAACTGCGGATTGCCGGCCTCCGCTATCAGGAGTTGGTCGACGACGAGATCGTCCCCCTCGCCGAGGAGGGGAGCCGGTCGCTCGCCTTCAGCCTGCTCGTGCGGGACGGCGTCCCTCTCTTGACCGAGATCGAGACGTTGGGCTCGGTTCTCGCGGCGGACCAGGATCGAGCCATCATCGAGACCGAGGAGACTTCCAACCGAGCGGCCCGTCAGGCCCTCGTGATCCTCCTGATCGTGGTCGTCGGCGCGCTCGGAGTTGGCGCGGTGCTGGCAGTGTTGCTCCCACGCCGGCTGTCCGGCAACCTCTCGAAACTCGTGACGGCCGCGCGTGCGATCGAGCGCGGCGACCTCGACCAATCGATCGATATCCAATCGCACGACGAGATCGAAGAGCTGGCGGTCCGCTTCGTTGCGATGCAAGCCGGGCTGAAGCGCGCTCAACAACTGGCTGTGCAGGAACACGAGCTGGACATCGCCGCGGAGATCCAGAAGAGCCTCCTGCAACGCTCGATGCCCGACATCCCCGGCATCGAGATCATCCCGATCCATCGGCAAGCGAATCTCGTCGGCGGAGATTGGTACGACGTCGACTCCAGTGGCGGGCAGGTGAGGCTCGCGGTCGGAGATGCCTCGGGTAAGGGGATCGGGGCCGCACTGATGGCCACCGTCGTCCTCTCCGTCCTCCGCGCGGAGCGGCGTTTCGGCTCCAATCCCAAGCGCATCATCGAGCGAGCGAACGAGACACTGCGCGAGGCCGCCGAATCCGAGTCGTTCACCACGATGATCTACGCCACGATCGATCCCCTGCGAGGCGACGTGAGCTGGCTGAACATGGGGCACCCCGCACCCTTCGTCTTGCGCTCCCACATGAGCGACGAGGAGAAGCTGCGCGGCTACTACCTCGAGGGCCCCCGGAACCGGGTACTGGGTTGGTACGACGACCCGGGGCTCACCGAGACGGTGGCCCGCCTTCATCCCGGGGACCGCCTGGTCTTCTTCACCGACGGCTTCCTCGAGGCGAAATCGGCCGAGGGCGAGGTGTTCGGCGAGCATCGCCTGGCCGAAGCTCTTATACGCTCCTACAGCTTCCCGCTCGATTCGGTGGGGGGCGAGGTCGCCCGAGACGTCGAGGAGTTCGCGGCCGGTAAGCTGGACGACGATCTGACCATGCTGGTGGTCGAGTTCCAGGGCGCACCAGGCGGCACCACGGAGATCGCGGAAGATCGGGCAGAGATCCAAGAGCACCTGACAGGAGATGAGACGTGGCACAGCAGAAGGTAGACATCGAGATCACGGACGCCGGCGAATACCGGGTCCTGAAGCCGACCGGCGACCTCGATGTGTACACGGTCGGCTCTCTGCGTGACGCCCTGGGCCGGATGATCGAGGATGGCACCCCGCGCGTCGTCGTCGACCTCGATGCCGTGCCGTTCATGGACTCGTCGGGCCTCGGCGCCCTGATGGGTGGCGTCCGGCGTCTGCGTGAAGCCGGCGGCGACCTGGCCATCTCCTGCACGCGCGAGCAACACCTGAAGCTGTTCACGATCACGGGCTTCGGCGAAGGCGTTTCCATAGCCCCCACCGTGGACGAAGCCGCTACCGGCTTCCGCTCCTAGCTAGGCGGAGCGCTTAGGCCGAGACCCTAAGGATCCAGCCGCCGATCGCGCCCAGCAACCCGGTCAGCACGAGCGCGAACAGCACGGCCTGCGCGTCGGCGGGAACCGGAGGGGCTGCGGGAGCGGACGCCAGCTCGGTGTCGGGGTTGTCGACTCCAACCGGCACGTCGTCGGCATCCTTGTGCGAGCCGTTCTTGTGGTTCTCGTGCTTTCCTGAAGCGTCGGAGTCGTCGTGGTCCGTGTGTGACGAACCGGCCGAGTGCGTCGAGGCATCGTGCGTCTCGGAGTCGTGGTCTGTCTCGTGACTGGCCATGTCGTTGTGGTCGTCGTGACCACCGCTGTGGTTGCCCTTGTGCCCACCTTCGTGCTCGGAATGATCGCCCTCGTCATGGTCCTTACCTCCACCGTGGTGGTGGTCTCCTTCCGAGCCGTCGCAGGCCGGGCCCCCGTGGACCTTGAACTTGAAGTCGTCCTCGGTTGAGCCGGTGACCGAGGCGATCCCGTGGGCAACGAAGCTCACCTCATAGGTCCCGGAGACCGGATCGCCGATCCCACCGACATCTCCATCCCAAGCACCTCGACCTCGCCGTCGTCGATCCGGCGGCCGCAATCGTCCGTCACGGTCAGCTCGGAAGAGGGATCGAGCGGCTCCGAGAAGGTCACGGACACTCGCTCCGGGGGTTTGTGGGCAGTGGAGCCGGCGGCGGGCTCCGAGGACTCGTAGGTGGGCGCGGCCGAGGCGGGCGCGGCGAGGAAGAGCACGCCCAGCGTTGCGGCGCAGGCGGCGGCCATCAGTCGGCCCATGACCCTGCTCATACCTCCAAGATTAGGCACAGACCCACCTCTACCTGCACCGTTGGAAGTATCTGGCCCATTCTGACTATGGGCGCGGGTGGCTAAGAGGGATGGGCGCGAAAACGGTACTAATGGGCTATCGGAATCCGGAGGGCCCGTCACTAGTCTTTGGCGCAGCCGGTAAGCAATCAGTTGAGGGAGATAAGCGTGGCAGTAGCGCTCAACGACATGATCGACCTGACCGACCAGGACTGGCGCGCTCATGCCGAATGCTCGGGGAGCGATCCAGACCTGTGGTTCGCCCCCGGGGCGATCGAGCACAAGCTCGCCAAACGGGTCTGCCGGGTCTGCCCGGTGCGCCGGGAATGCCTGAACTATGCGATGGAGGCCCCCGTCGACCACGGCATCTGGGGGGGTCTGACAGAACGAGAGCGTCGCCGCTACCGCCGCAAAGCCGGCGGAGGCGACTGGCGCCTCCTCGTCGTTTCGTAGGCGGGCTACTTCTGGAGGGTTAGCTCCAGGATCAGGCATTCGTCGCGCCAGCGGCGCGCGGTGTCCTCGGGTAGGCCGGGGATGTTGAGTCTCTTCTCGGCGATCTTGTCGGCGAGCTCGTCCCAGCGAGGGTCGTCCCCGTTGATGACGGAGACCGCGGCGGGCAGCTCCGCGACCGACGCGTTCTTGCCCTTCCACCTCAGGATGACTTCGGCCGTCCGCATGTTCGCGGCCCCCGGGATGTGCTGCTGACGTTCGCCCGACAAGACGTACATGCGCTCGACCTTCTGGTCGTAGACGTACCAGACCGGCATGGTCTGGAGCCCTTCGGGCGTGCGCCAGCGGAGCCAGCAGATCGTGGACTTCTTCAACGACTCGTTGACGGCCGCCCCCGTCGCTTCGGTCGAGGCGAGGGTCTGGCGGTACTCGGGCCACTCGACGTCGTCCGCGACCAGGTAGGTGACGTCGGCCCAGGTCTTGTCGGTTGCGGTCAGCACGTACCAGCTCGAGATATTGAAGAAGTTGCGAAGGGCTTCGACGGGCGTGGCGTAGTCGCCGTAGTGCTCGAGTTGGATCTCACCGTCATCGCGCTCGGTGAAGCAGAAGACCCAGTTACGAGAGGTATTTGAGAGATACGCCTCACCCCAATGGACCCGCGGCTCGGCGACCTCGAGATGCAGACCGATCGACCGCCCGGGAACGGCCACAGGAATGGGGTCCAGTACACTTGTACGGTCCGGTTCACGTCCTGCTCGACCTCGACCCGCAAGATCGCCGAGGACCCGTTCGCCTCCCCGGACCGGATGCCTAAGCGGCCGATCGCGCGCGCGACGTCTTCGAGGACCGCCTCGTAGCCGCTGGACGAAGACTCGGCTATGGCCATCAGGCGAAGGGTGAGGTCTCGTAGGCGCTGCGCAGCATGAAGAAGGCCGCGGGGGCGAAGGCAACGACGAACAGGGCGAGCTCGGCGTACGCGAACCCCTTCTGCCTCAGCGCAAGGTTCGGCCAGAAATCGAACGTGATTATGCGGAGGCCGTTGAGCGCGTGGATAGATGGTCGCGCCCACCAGCAGCACCTCGAACGGCTTGAACCACCACTGCTTGTAGAGCGAGATGGTCTCGTTGTAGAGCTCGGGCCCGAAGCCCACCGCGAACGTGTCCACGATGTGGCCGAGCAGGAAAGCCATCACGCCCAGGCCGGTGATGCGGTGCGCGACCCACGACCACTGCCCGAGCCCACCCTTGTAGATCGATCCCTTCTTGCTGGGTCGGATCCGCAGGAGGTCGACCATGAGATAGAGCGCGAAGAGCCCGGCCCCCACGGTGAGCACGAAAACGAACCCTTCGATCATCTTGGCGGCGAGCACGACTGAATCCTACCGCGAACATCTGCTCGGCCACCGCGTGCAGGCCGGGGAAGTCCACGGCCTCTCGCTCCAGGTAGGGGACTCGCACCCATTGTGGCGGGGGACCTTGCGCGCTAGTCCTTCGAGGTTCTCTTCCTCTAGCCGGACGATGCGGAGGAAGGCCTCCTCGTTCTCGAGGAGCTTCGCCAGGAGGCGTGCGGTGCTGCCCCCTGCTCGAGCTTGGCGAGCTGGCGCGGGTTCGTGTCGATGTCGTACTGGTACTGCGGATGCACCCGGTTCACGACCAGGGCCCCGAAGGGGAGCCCGGACTCGTTCAGCCGGGCCGCGAAGAACATCGCTTCCTCGACGGACTCCTCGTTCGGCGAGGTCACAACGACGAACGAAGTGACGTTGGACTTCAGGAGCGCGGCGACGTCGCGCGCTCGCTGCTTGAACCCGTCGTACATGCCTTCGAGGTTCCCGAAGAACTCGGCGGTGTCCTCGAGGACCTCGGCCCCGACGACTCTCTTGACGAGCCGCAGGAAGGTCCCGGCCGCGACGTTGGCCATCTTGAACAGACCTCCTCCCGCTTTCATGGAAGGGAGGAGGAACCATCTCAAGACCCGGCTCTCGAAGAAGTCGGTCATCCGTCGCGGCGCGTCGAGGAAGTCGAGTGCGTTGCGCGTCGGCGGCGTGTCGATGACGATCAGGTCGTATCCGCCTTCGGCGTGGAGCTCGTAGAGCTTCTCCATCGCCATGTACTCCTGGGTCCCCGACAGGCGTCCCCGAGATGTTGCGATAGAAGCGGTTGGCGATGATCCGTCTCGGCTTGCTCGGGCGTCGGCGCGTAGCGGTGCACGACCTCGTCGAACGTGGACTTGGTGTCGAGCATCATGGCGTAGAGCTCACCCGTCGGCTTCGAGACCGGCCGCCGAGAACTTCGCACGTTGACCTTCGTCGGGCTCGTTCGACAGCTCCTTGAGCCCGAGCGACGAGGCGAGCCGCTTGGCCGGGTCGATCGTGAGGACCGCGGCCTTCTTTCCCTCCAGCGCCGCCTGCGAGCCCGATCGCGGCCGCGGTCGTCGTCTTTCCGACACCACCCGCGCCCGCGCACACGATGATCTCCTTGCTGCGCCAGCGAGCTCCGACATCGGGTTCACAGCTTCTGCACTCTGCTCTTCGATCACGTCGGCGAGAGTCTCGATGTCGGGCAGGGCCAAGCCGGCGGAGAACAGGAACGGCAGCTCGACGATCGGCGCCTCGGCCCCCTTCGCGAGTTGCTTCAGATGCTCAGTCTGGATCTTCCTGCGGGCGCCGAGGAAGCGGGCGTAGCCGATCAGCGCCTCGAGGTCGTCGTCGTCGAGCCGCAGCCCCACCTTCTCGCCTTCGGCGCGTAGTTCCGCGGTGCCGTGCTCTTCGATGATGACGTCGAGGATCTTCTCCTCTCGGTCGTGAGCAACTCCGAGTAGATCGGCGTTGGCGAAGAACGACGCCCTGCGCGATCCCGAGTCGTTCGCTCAGAGCTGCGACGTCTCGAGCGTCTCGGACACGGGCATCTCCTCCGGCAGGGTCACGAGATGCACGACGCGTGCGCTCGGGATCGCGGAGCATCTCGACGCAACCAGTCGGACTGCCTCCGCACCGGCCCCACCCGCACTGCGTCCGACAAGCCCATCGGGGCGGACAGGAACGTCAGCATGTGTCCGGCCGCGGGAGCGTCGACGATGATCGTGTCGAAGTCGCTCGGTGCCGTCCCCGTCGGCCCTGTTCGAGGTACCAGATCTTCCCGAGCACGAGGATGTCCTTGAGACCGGGGGCCGCGGTCGTTATGTAGTCGACGAAGTGCGTGCTCGTGAACACCTTCGAGATCCGCTTCATGTGGTACTGGACGTCGAGGTACTCGGCGAGCGCGTCCTCGGGCACGATGTTCATCCCCCAGACGCCGGCTGCGAGCTCTGTGGGCTCGTAGGTCAGAGCCGCTCCCCCGAAGAGCCTCGGCAGCGTGCCCTTGCGGTCGACCTCGGCGATGCAGACCTTGCGGCCGTCGCGGGCAGCCAGCAGCGCCAGGGCAGCCGAGACCGTGGTCTTCCCGACGCCACCCTTGCCGGAGACGATCAGGATCTTCGGGCCGAGGAACTCGTCGAGCGCACCGCAGATTCTATCCCATCGCGTTCGATCATCCCATCCGCCTCGAGGCGTGGCGACCATGGAGGCGATGGGTCGGTCTCGAGCGCTCGCGCCTAGTGGCTCGCCCCTGGTCGCCTTCGTGCTCTCGGGGGCCGCACGGCGCCGTCGCTCAGGACGACGCCTCGCGGCTCGTGGACGTCGATCGAGGTCGAGGGCGTCATCGACCCGCCGAACTCCGAGTACCTGCGGGCGAGACTCGAGGGCGCGCAGGACGACGGCGTGCACGCGGTGATCCTCAGCTCGACACGCCCGGCGGCCTCGACGTCTCGATGCGCGAGATCGTCCAGGAGATCCTCGACTCCGACGTCCCGGTGATCGTCTGGGTCGCGCCCCGGGGGGCGCAGAGCCGCGTCGGCCGGAACCTTCATCGCCTACGCCGCACACCTCGCCTACATGGCGGAGGCGACCGAGATCGGCGCCGCCACTCCGGTCAACCTCGCCGGCGACTCGTCGGACACGCTCGAGCGCAAAGCCGACGAACGACGCCGCCGCGTTCATCACGGAGCTCGCGTCGAGCGCGGCCGCAATGCGGATTGGGCCGAGGACGCCGTACGAGATGCGGCCTCGATCGGCGCGACCGAGGCGGCCGAGATCGGTGTCGTGGACGGGATCGCCTCTTCGCTGAGCGAGCTCCTCGAAGCGATCGACGGCACGACGGTCGAGCTCGCCAACGGAAGCGCGGTGACGCTCGAGACGTGGGACGAGGCGCACGGGACGGCTCAACGTGACCCTCCGCTTCCAGGAGATGAACGTCCTCGAGCGGCTCCTGCACGCGGTCACCGAGTCCCGAGATCGCCTTCTTCCTTCTGCTCATCGGGATGTTCGGGATCATCTTCGAGCTCTACAACCCGGGCATCGGGCTGGCCGGCATCATCGGCGCGGTCTCGCTGCTCCTCGGCTTCTACGCGCCTCATCGTGCTGCCGACGAACTGGGTCGGCGTGCTCTTCGATCGTGCTCGCGGTCGGGTTCCTGCTCGTCGACCTCCAAACGGGAGGCTTCGGGATCTGGACCGTCGGGGGCGTCGGCTCGCTCGTTGCTCGGCGGGCTGCTGCTGTTCTCGGGCGCCGACCCGTCGCTGTCGCCTGAGCCTCTGGGCGATCGCCGCCGGGGTCGTGGTCGACCGCTGATCTTCTTCATCTCCGTGATGACCGCCGCGCTGCGGGTGCGACTGCGCCGACCGATCACCGGCGAGGAGGCGATCGTCGGCACGATCGGCGAGGCCAAGACCGACATCGCCCCCGAGGGCACCGTGTTCACGAAGGGAACGCTGTGGCGGGCGCGCACGATGGAGACCGGGATCGCAGCCGGCTCCAAGGTGAAGGTGATGGCGACCGAGGGCCTGGTCCTGCTCGTCGAGCCGCTCCACGACCACGAAGAGGCGTAGACCACGCTAGGCTGCCGACGATTCTGGACGCGAGCAGGAGGATGGGGACATGACCTGGCCATCGTCGGCGTCGTAGTGGTTCTCGTCCTGATCTTCCTCGGCCTCGGCCGTCCGGATCGTTCAGGAGTACGAGCGTGGCGTCATCTTCCGTCTCGGCCGCGTGCTCGCGGCGCCAAGGGGCCGGGTCTGTTCTTCATCATCCCGATCATCGACCGCATGGTGAAGGTCAACCTCCAGATCGTGACGCTCGACGTGCCTCCGCAGGACGTGATCACGAAGGACAACGTGACCGTGCGCGTCAACGCGGTCTGTTACTTCCAGGTCTTCGAACCGGTGAAGGCGATCGTCGAGGTGCAGAACTATCTCTTCGCCACGTCGCAGATCGCGCAGACGACGTTGCGTGCCGTGCTCTCCAAGGTCGAGCTCGACCACGATCCTCGACCGAGCGCGACCGGCTCAACCAGGACCTCCAGCGGATCATCGACGACCTCACCGATCCCTGGGGCGTCAAGGTGACGCTCGTCGAGATCAAGGACGTCGACCTCCCGATCGAGATGCAGCGCGCGATGGCCAAGCAGGCCGAGGCCGAACGTGAGCGGCGCGCCAAGATCATCAACGCCGAAGGTGAGTTCCAGGCCTCCGAGAGGCTGGCTCAGGCCGCCGAGGTCATCGCCCGGCACCCGATCGCCTACCAGCTGCGCTACCTGCAGACGATCACCGACGTCTCGGCGGAGAAGAACTCGACGCTGGTGATCCCGATACCGATCGAGCTGCTGCGACCGTTCCAGGCCGCCTTCGGCGCGGACGCGTCGACGTTCGACGGACCTGCAGGAGACGGGAACGGGAAAGCCGCCGCTACTTAAGGATCTTGAACATCCGGGGGCCGGAGGCGAATCCGAGCTCCTGGACGGTCAGGCACGGCGACTCGGCCGTGATCTTCTGGGCGAAGCCGTCGACGTTGGCCCAGCCCGGCGTGGCGTAGTCCTGGATGACGACGTCCACCGTCGTCTGTCCGTCGGCATCGGTCATCCCGAGCCCGAACAGGAAGACGTCTCCGACCCTCAGCCCGACGCCGACAAAGACGTCCTGAGCGGGCTCCGAGTAGGGGACGGGCAGCGGCGTGCCGGAGCCGGTCGGGTCCTTCTCGAAGGTGCGGGTGACTTTCAGGTCGATCTTGGCGGTGTCACCGATCTTGTAGGCCTTCTTGTGGGGCTTCATCTCGACCCTGAGCGTGTGGAGCGAGACGTACTCGAAGGCGCCGCAATGGGCCGCCGCGGAGCGCTCTGGCTTCATCAGGTCTCGGATGTTGCGAGGCTGAGAGGCGGAGACGGGGGCGACCAGTCTGGAGGCGACGATCGTCGCCGATGCCAGGCCCACGACTAGGGTTCTAACTGAGCGCCTCATAGGGTAGATATTTCGCCGGACGGAGCCTGGTCCCTGCATCATCTAGGGGTTTACCCGGCTAGCGGGTGACCCGGAACATCTGGGACACCTCGACCTCGCCGACCTCCATGAGGGTGGCGCATCCCTGGGGATCCTGAGCCAGCACCTTCCAGGCGAAGGCCCCGACCTTTGCCCAGCTATAGGGGGAGTGCCCTAGGATGAGCGGCTTCATCAAGGCCTCGCCCTGGGCGTCCGTGAGCTGCCAGTCGCCGCCCACCCACATCCCGCCGACGATGAGGCCCACGCCAACGTTTACGTCGCCGGCAGGCTCCTCGTAGGGGAATCCGGGCGCGACGCCCGTCCCCGTCGGGTCCTTATCCAGCGTGCGGGTTACGTCCGCGTCGATCTTGGCTTTGGTGCCCCGGGGATAAGCGTCGTCCCGGGCCTCGATCTCGACGTTGAGGCGGTGGAGCATGACGGTGTTGAAAGCCTTGTCCTCTTCGCATCCCGTCGCAGCCGACGCCGAGCCGAGGAAGGCGCTCGAGAGCAAGCCGGCTAGAGCGAGGATGCTGATCCGAATTGTCCGCTTAGACCCCATGCGGCCCAGTTTGCCACCAGATCGAGCCTCGGGCAAGCTCAGTGGTGGTGCCCCCCGGCGAAGAGATCGTGTGGGTTCTTGGGGCCGTTCACGACCGGGAGGATCAATTGGGTCTTGCCCTCTTCCCATAGCACGGTGAAGTCGCCGCAGGCGGCTCCGGTCGTGTCGGTGCTGCTCTGATCGGGGTGATCGCACATGCCCGGGTACTGCTTGGGAACCGCCCACTCGGCGATCTCGGTCTGGAAGTTCAGCCACAGCAGGTGGCCCTTCTTCACGACGTAGTCGGTCGGCTTGGCGACCACCGTGGCGCTGAAGGGAACGTTTGACTTCATCTCCTGTGGCTTGTCGAGCCCGTTGCGATAGCGAGAGTCGAGGAACCCACGAGTGATGGCGACGACACCCTTGGGATCGGTGCCGACGTGGTTGCCACCAACCATTTGGTGATACTGCGGATCGACATCGATGATGCTCGGGGTAAGGGTGACCCACTTGCGGTCGATCTTCGAGTAGTGCCGGATCTTGATCTCACCGAGAAGGCGGGTGTCCTTGGCGAAGGCTGGGGTCTGGAAGCACCACCACTCGTGCTTCGACGGGCAGTGATGGGCGCCGTGAGATTCGAGGTTCGCCCCGGTTGAGGGGAAGTCGGCGGTCAGGTCACCGCTCGCGAAGGCCGGGCGATACGGCTTGGACGGCAGCAGTTGCCATTCATAGGTTGCGCCGTCGAAGTTGGGGATGTACTGAGCGTAGAGCTTGACGTCCTTGGTCTTCGGCCATGCGCCCGAGTACCACTCGTCGCGGGCACCGTCGTAGTCCGTTTGCTGGCTGGTCAGGTCGGCGAGGTTCTCGATGCCGTTGTCGACGCCCATGAGGTAGTGGTCCATCCACATGTCGACGGTCTTGTCGTACTGGCCGCCGGGGGTGCCGTGGCCCGACCAGCGCGTCACCCATGTACAGGGAGACCTTGGGCGAGTTGCCGGCCTTCTTGAGTGCCCTGTAGAGGTTGACAGCGCCCTCTTGCTTGACGTTCCAGTCACCCCAGTTGTGGGAGATGAGCACGGGGATGTCGATGTTGCCGGCGTCCTTGATGTAGTCACGCTCGAGCCAGAACTCGTCGTAGTTCGGGAGATCGAAGTTGTACCCGTGAAGCGTGTGCTCGAGCTCTTCGCATGGAGTGACGGTGGACTGTACCCGTCCGGCCCAGTCCTCGCCGTCGACGTCGAGCGGCGGCGGGATCGGCGAACCCGAAGTCGAATGCGAGCGGGGTGTCGAAGCCCTCGTCTCCGGCCTGTCCGGGGTCACGGATGAACTTGTTCGTCCACGAGTACCGGATGCCGCCCGAGTATGCGTACTCGTACCAGCGGGAGATCGCTGCCTCGGGGACGATCGTGGTCAGGTGCGGAGGGTTCATGACGGCCGTGGCGGTCGCCGTGGTGCCGTTGTAGGAACCGCCGATCATGGCGACCTTGCCGGTCGACCACTTCTGCTTGGCGACCCACTCGACGAGGTCGTAGCCGGTCTCTTTCTCACGCTTGCCGCCGTAGTCGTAGCAGCCGCCCGAGTTGCCGGTGCCGACGACGTCGGCGAACAGCCTGGTGTAGCCACGGGGGACCCAGCGGTCGGCGTCGCCGTTGCGACCCAGTGCGCTGTAGGGGGAGTAGGTGAGGATGGCCGGGCCCTTGACGATCTTGCCCTTGTCGTCGAGGGGGTGGACGGCCTCGACGAAGAGCTTGCCGTGGCGGGTCTCGACGATGTAGTTGACGGGGTCGCTGACTCCGTAGGCCTTGGCAGGCGCTGCAGGAGCGGCCGGCGCGATGAGAAGACCGGACAGAACGAGCGTGGCGAGCACCGCTGCGATCCTGGTGGTTCCCCTCATCTGCTTGCTTACCTCCTGTGGTCTTTCCCAGTGTGTACGCATTTGTCCGGTATTCGTTTCTCGGTTCCCCACCGGATGTTTCCCTCTGCTCGCGAGATTCGACTTCTAGGGGGTCGTTCCTGCGCCTGGAGAGCCTATCTGGGGACTTCGTCGGACCCCTAATAGAGACTTGACAGGAAATGCCCAACTCCTATGACGGGCCCGACCAGGAACCGCTGCTGCGGATCGCCGCGCGCAGGGTCATCCGGCGCGCGCGGGCGGAGGCCGAGACCCCCGAGTTCGGTCGCTTGCTCTCCTTCCAGGCGTCGGGGGCCGCCGGCGACGCGCTCATCGCCCTGGCGCTCGCCGGGTCGCTCTTCTTCTCCGTGCCCGAAGCCGATGCGCGCGACAAGGTCGCCCTCTACTTGGGGCTCACCGTCGCACCCTTCGCTTTGGCGGCGCCGTTCCTGTCGTTCGTGCTCGACCGAGGCCGAGGGAGCATGCGCGTCGCCTTGGTCGTGTCGGCGTTGGGCCGCGGGGTCCTCGCTTGGCTACTCTCGTCGCGACTCGATACCGGGTACCTGTATCCGATCGCGTTCGGGATCCTGCTTCTGTCGCGCGCCGGGGTGGTCGTGAGGGGAGCCATCCTCCCGACCGTGGTTCCCGAGGGCAGACCACTGGTTGCGGCCAACTCGTCGCTCTCCAAGACCGCGGCGCTCGCGGGGATCGATCGCCGTGATCCCCGGCATCGCGCTGATCAAATGGCCGGGCCCCGGGACCGAGCTGACGCTCGCTGCGGTCGTGTATTTCGCCGGAGTCATTCCCGCGCTGCGGCTCCCGCGCCTGCGCGGGCGAAGAGGTGCTCTGGAACGAAGCGGCGCGCGGGCCGAGGGCGCGCGCGCGATCCACATCCGTCAAGCTGTGATCGCCACGGTCGGGATGCGCGTACTCGTGGGCTTCCTCGTGTTCCATCTCGCGTTCGCCTTGCGACGCGAGGATTTCGGCTCGCTCGGTCTCGGCGCTTTGTTGGGGGCCGCGGCTCTCGGCTCGCTACTCGGCGCGATGGTCGCCCCACCGCTGCGCAAGCGGCTTCACGAGGAAGGCATCATCGTCGTGTCGCTCTCTCTGGCATCCGTGGTCGCGTTGATCGTGGGGTGGTGGTTCTCGATCCCGTCGGCCGTGGTGCTCGTCCTCGTCTTCGCCTCCACGGCGGCCGCCGCCAAGCTCGCCTTCGATTCGATCGTGCAGCGCGACATGCCAGAGGGCGCACGCGGGTGGGCATTCGCCCGCTTCGAGTCCATCATCCAGCTCGGCTGGGTTGCAGGGGCCGCGATCCCGTTGTTGATCCCGATCCCCGCGGGCGCCGGCGTATTCGGGGTGGGGGTGCTCGCGGGCCTCCTCGCGATCCTGTTCGCGTTCGCCCGGCACACGTTGAGCAAGAGGGGTTTGGAGTAGGTTCCCAGGCAAGCGTGCGATGCACTTAGGGGGCTTTCATGAACATCACTTTCAACGGCTCGTCTCGGCCGACCTTGGGTGTCGAGATCGAGGTCCAGCTGGTCGACGAGGCCGGTGCGCTGACTACGGACACCGCGGCGACGAAGGTCCTGTCGGAGCTGGGCGACCTCCCCGGCTACAAGCACGAGCTCCTCGAGTGTTGCGTCGAAGTCATCACCGACGTGTGCCAGGACGTGGGCGGAGTGCGCACCGAGCTGGGCGAGAAGCTCGCCCACTTGATCGACGTCTCGGAGGGGCTCGGGTATCGAGTGGTCAGCTCGGGAACGCACCCGTTCTCGGTGTGGGCCGATCAGACGGTTTCTCCCGATCCCCGCTATCACCGCCTCATCGAGAACTGTCAGTGGACCGCGCGCCGGCTGCTCATCTTCGGCGTCCACACCCACGTCGGCGTCGCCTCGGGCGAAGAGGCGATCGCGGTGAGCAACAGCCTCCGCACCTACATCCCACACTTCCTTGCACTCAGCTCGTCGAGCCCGTTCTGGCAAGGCCGCGACACGGGCCTCGCATCCGTGCGCTCCAAGATCTTCGAGTCGCTGCCGACCGCGGGACTGCCCTACGCGATGGACAACTGGGGTCAGTTCCAGAAGTTCATGCGCACCCTGATCGGGGCCGGAACGATCCGCAGCATCCGCGAGGTGTGGTGGGACATCCGTCCACACCCGAGCTTCGGGACGCTGGAGCTGCGGATCTGCGACGGGCTCTCGACGCTCGACGAGGTCTGTGCGATCACTGCGTTGTCGCAGACACTTGTGGTGTGGCTTGCCGACCGTTACCAGAATGGGCTCGAGCTGCCCAACCATCGGGCGTGGACGATCCGCGAGAACAAGTGGAGGGCCGCGCGCTACGGATTGGATGCCGAGATCATCCGCGACGAGGACGGCAACCTGGTCTCCCTGAGGCGCTCCATAAGCGACACGGTCGAGATGCTCACTCCTCTAGCCGAGAAGCTCAACTGTTCCAACGAGCTCGCCATGGTCAGCGCGATCCTCGACCGAGGCACGTCGGCCACTCGCCAGCGCGAGGTGTTCGCAGACCGCCACGATCTCTCAGCCGTCGTGGACTCGCTCGCCGCTGAGATGAAGTCGGGCACCCCGCGCCCCCTCCCCGACGACAGCCTGATAGGAGGCACCCCCGTCCACGGCCACCCCCTCTCGGGCGAAACCAAGTAGCGCTCGGGCCAGACCCTTTCTTTGCAAAATGGCGTCCATATATGGACGTGAAATTGCAAAGAAGGCTGTCAGGCATGCGGACCGAGGGTGCGGACATCGCCCCGGCGCATCGTCGTTCCTGTTGCGTCGAGCCACTCACAGAGCGGCACTGCGTACTTGCGCGTGGTCCCCAGCAAGTCTCGGATCTCTGCCACTGTGAGGGGGCCGCGCTCCTTGATCGCGCGCCGGACAAGGTCCTTGGCGCGCTCGGCCCCCGAACCTGTCACGTGGAAGTCTCCGATCCGCACGATGTCACCCGTTCGTTCGAGGGCCCTTAGCAGCGCAGAATCGGCACCAAGTTCCTTGGTAAACGGCGGGCTGAAGCCTCCCGCATCCAGTCGCTCCAGGAGCGCCGCACGCTCAGACACGGTCGTGGGATCCAACTCAACGCTGAACCCCTCGAGCCTGACCCCCGGTCCCTCCTCCACCACGTCTCTCGTCAAGGTCAAGAGGTCGTCGAATTCGGGGGCCGGGAGTTCAACCTCAGCTCTCATCGCCGCTCGCGCGGCCCCCGCTTCCAGAGGGTGGCTTGCGTGGTGACCCTTAAGAGCGACTCGCAGTTTCTCCTGCAACTCGTGGAGCCGAGTGGGAGACACCAGCGTCTCTCCAAGAAGCGCGTTCGTTCCGACCTCCACTGCTCCACTCCGGAGTAGGGCTTCGTCGGACGGCAAACTTCCATAGCCGGCGACGAGAGCTGCGAGCGCACTCGCATCCGAAGCTCCGTCGAGTTGCTCAAGGATCTGCAACCGTTCTCGATCGCCTCGCCGTGCGGGCGACGCAAGAGGGTCGAGCACGACCCCCCCACCGAACGTCAGGATCCGCCCCGCGTCGCGCAATATGAATCGGTCTCCCCGATAGAGCGGGAGCGGGTCGCGCAGGGTCAGTTGGGCGAACGCCCTCTCGCCGGGCCCCACCCGGTCGCGATCGAGCACCTTGACGCGCGTCGGCACCTCGGCGGAGCCCGAGTAGAAGAGATGCGATCCCTTCTCGGTCAACTCGTGGCGGTGGCCGGAGAGCTCTTCGGGTAACACCTCGACGACGACGTCCACCCTGCGTGATGCGCGCCACCGGCCGGGCGAGACGACCGCGTCTCCGCGCTTGGCGTCGTGGCGATCGAGGCCTACGAGGTTCATCGCGACGCGGTTGCCCGGCCCGATCGTGTTGTGACCCTTCTTGTGGCTCTGGATCGTACGGACGCGCGCCCTGCGTCCGGCCGGAGCCAGGTCAACATCCGCTCCGACGTCCAACGAGCCCCCCGCCAGAGTCCCGGTCACGACCGTTCCGGCCCCAGCGATGGTGAACACGCGGTCGACCCAAAGGCGAGGTCGATCCCGATCGAGGGCGGCCCCCACATTGCTCACAGCTTGATCCAGTTCCCTGACCAGCTCCTCGATCCCCGAGCCCGTCGTTGCGGACACGGGCACGATAGGGGCGCCGGCAAGAGTCGAACGATCGATGTGTTCGCGCACCTCGGCGCGGCGCGCCTCGAGCTCGTCGCTCGAGACGAGGTCGGCTTTGGTTAGCGCCACTACGCCCGAAGTGATCGCGAGCAGGTGCAAGATCGAGAGGTGCTCGGCCGACTGGGGCTTCCATCCCTCGTTCGCCGCGACGACGAAGAGGCTGACCGACATGCCGCCCGCACCGGCGAGCATGTTCTTGATGAACCGCTCATGACCGGGCACGTCGATCAACCCAACTTCGTTCCCCGAAGGCAACGGGAGCCATGCGAAGCCCAGATCGATCGTCAGACCGCGCCGTTTCTCCTCGGCAAAGCGATCGGGATCGATCCCCGTCAGTCTCTCGACGAGCGTCGACTTCCCATGATCGACATGCCCCGCCGTCCCGATTACCTGCATCGGCCGGTTCCGGTCAGCGCAATGCGTCGATCACGGAACGAACGACGATGTGGTCGAGTGCGGGGTCGACGCTTCTTAGGTCTAGAAGGACGCGGTCGTCTTCAATGCGGGCTATCACCGGAGGTGAGCCGGCGCGCAAGCGAGCCGCGAGATCGTCGGGCGATCGTTCGGGATGGGTTGCGGCGATGGCCCACGATCCGATCTCGGTGCCGGGCAGTGACCCTCCGCCCGCGACGGCCGCGGTCGCGACCGGCTCGACTTTGACACCCTCCGGTAGCTCGCCACCGATCCGGGTTACGGCTGCTTCGGCTCGTGCTCGAAGGGATTCGTCGGAGGCGGTGGCCATCTTCCAGAGGGGGAGTTCGTCCTTGCGGCCGGCGAGGTAGAGCTCGACGGTTGCCTGCAGCGCGGCCAGGGTCATCTTGTCGGGACGCACCGCGCGCATCAGCGGATGCTTCGCGATGCGATCCACGAGGTCCTTGCGCCCGGCGATGATCCCGGCCTGCGGGCCGCCGAGAAGCTTGTCGCCTGAGAAGGTCACCACGTCGGCTCCCTCCGAGAGTGTCTGCTGGATCACGGGTTCCTGCGCCACCCACCCCGGGTCGACATCTCGATCGACCAAGCCGGAGCCCGCGTCGTACAGCAGGGGGAGGCCGCGACCGTGGGCCAGCCGGACGAGATCCCGCACGCTCGGCGATGTCGTGAAGCCCACGACGCGGTAGTTCGAGGGGTGGACCTTCAGCAGGGCCTTGGTGTCGGCGCCGATGGCTCGTTCGTAGTCGGCCAGATGCGTGCGGTTGGTTGTCCCCACCTCAACGAGCCGGACGCCCGATAGAGACATCACGTCGGGCATGCGGAACTCGCCGCCGATCTCGATCAACTCACCGCGGCTGATGACGACCTCTCCGCCGCCGCCGAGGGCAGCAAGCGTCACGAGCACCGCTGCGGCGTTGTTGTTGACCACGACGACCGCTTGTGCTTCGAGCAGGCTCTCGAGCCCGGCTCGTGAATGTGCGTAGCGGTCCCCTCGCCGACCTTGCTCGAGGTCGTATTCGAGGTTCGAGTAGTTCATCGCAACGCGTCGCACAGCCTCCGCCTGTTCCTCGCCCAATGGGACGCGGCCGAGATTCGTGTGTATCAGGACGCCCGTTGCGTTGACGACGTCGGTCAAACGAGTGCGAGTGCGCTCGTCGAGATGCGCCATAGCGCTCGCAACGATCTCGTCGAAGTCCGGCGTTGCCCCCTCGCCGGCTTGCGCTCGTGCCGATTCGACCGCGAGGCGAGCTGCTTGCGCCCGTTCGGGTGCGGTTCCGCGTTCCCGGAGGGCCGCGATCGACGCGGTCGACGGCGGGTAGCGACCGCAATCGAGCGTTCAGGTCGTCAGGGGGTGTAATCGAGGATGCGCCTCCGCATCGCTTCCTGGACGGCGGACACGCGATTGTTCACGTGCAGCTTGGCGTAGATGTTCGCGACATGCGTAGTGACGGTTCGCTCAGAGATCGACAGCCTGCTTGCGATCGTCTTGTTGGGCAAGCCTTCGCTCATCGCTTTGAGGATCTGGCGCTCGCGCGGCGTCAGGGCCTGGTAGACGTCGGAGACATCGGTCTCCTGATAGGCGCGGAACTCGGTGAGCACCTTCGTCGCTATCGATGGATCCAGCTTGCCGGCCCCTTGGGCGACCGCCAAGACCGTGGCTATGACCTCGTCCAGGTCGGCGGTCTTCGTGAGATAGCCCGAGGCTCCCGCCTTGAGTGCGTCGAAGATGAACTGTTGCTCGTCGTGACCCGACAGCACCACGACCCCGACGTGGGGGAACGAGTCCTTGATCTGCCGGGTGGCCACGATGCCGTCCATCTCCGGCATGATCACGTCGATCAGGACGACATCGGGGAGGTGCTCTTCGACCAGGCGGATCGCGTCGCTGCCGTCCTTGCCCTCGCCCACGACCACGATGTTGGCGTTCGTCTCGAGCATCGTCCGCATGCCCTGGCGGATGAGGTCGTGATCGTCGACCAGGATGACCCTTACCTCTTCTTGCTGCATCAGGTGATGATAGGCGCTTACGAAGTGCGGGGTTATGAATGCTGTTCGTAGAGAATGATTGCTGAAGCGGATGAGTCAGACCCGGACTAAAGGTTCAGAAGACCCGATGCGACCCGAGGCTCGCTGGGTATTGGGCTGCGCGGTGGCAGGCCTGGCCCTGCTCGGCACGGTCATCCTCGTGCTCAGCCTCGCCCTGGTCCTCGAGCTGCCCGATTGGGCCAACATCCTGCTGGCCGTGGGGCTCGCTCTCGGGGGCGTAACTCTCGCCTGGCTCATCGCGAGCGGCTTGTCCCAGAATCGCAAGCCGGTCGGTCCCAGGCCCGTCGAGTCGGAGAAGGCAAACCCCCGCTCTCAGTAGCCGGCTTCAGGAGGCGTGGAAGGTGACGCCCTTGTTCAGGGCAACGAGGATCGAGGCCTTGAGCTTGCTGGGTGGGGTTCCTGCATCCGTCCACCATCCCTTGAGGACGTCGAAGCGCATCTCGCCGGCCTCGATGTAGAGGTTGTTGACGTCGGTGATCTCGTACTCATCTCGCCATGATGGCTGGAGCTTCTCGATGAAACCCCACACCCGGGCGTCGTACATGTAGCAACCCGTCACGACGAGATCGCTAACGGGCTCCTTCGGCTTCTCGACGATGTCGACGATCCTGTCCTCTTCGATGTGCGCGACGCCGAAGCGCTTGGCGTCGTCGATCGACACCTTCTTCAAGAGCAGCTTTGCGCCGTGCGGGTCGTTGCGGAATTCGTCGATGAACGGGGTCAGATCGTCCTGGAAGATGTTGTCCCCGAGGATCACCGCGATCGGTTCGTCGCCGACCAGCGGGCCGGCCTGCGCGAGCGCGTGCGCGATCCCGCGTTCGCCTTCCTGGTACGCGAACGACAGGTTGATGCCGAGCTCGCTGCCGTCGCCCAGCAGGCCTTTGAACTGATCGATGCCGTCTCCGGTCACGAGGACGACATCCGTGATCCGCGCGTGCGAGTGACTTGAGGGGGTAGTGCACCATCGGCTCGTCGAACACGTCGAGCAGATGCTTGTTGACTACTTTGGTTATCGGGAGGAAGCGCGTCCCGAGGCCGCCGGCGAGCACGACACCTTTCACGTGGCCTCCTCTAAGTACCGATGCAACGAGTTCCGCCAGTCGACCAATGGCACGCCCCTGCTCCGTGCTCGTCCCAACGCGAATGCCGAGTTGGCGGGCCTGGGAGCCACGAGCTTGGAGGAGTCGCGAGAATACGCCTCAGAGTCGATCCGTTCGACTCGGGTGGCCGATCCCGTGGACTGCAGAGACAGCTCGGCAAGGTCAGCCCAACTACACGGCTCGCCTGCACCACTCACGTGAACGATCCCGGTCTCATCCGAAAGAGCGAGATGGAGGAGTGCGTCGGCTAGATCGTCCGCGAAGGTGGGCCTGCCTCGTTGGTCGTCCACGACCATCAATGTTTCTCTCGTTCGCGCCGCGTCGAGGATTGTTCGGATGAAGTTGCGCCCCTCACCGATCACCCATGAGGTGCGCACGATGATGCTGTCATCGACTGTGACTACGTGCTTCTCGCCCTCGAGCTTTGAAACCCCGTACACGTTTATCGGCGCTGTCTCGATCGGTCTCCTCGTATTCGCCTTGCTTGGTCCCGTCGAACACGTAGTCGGTGGAGATGTAGATGAAGCGGGCTCCGGTCCGAGCCGCCGCCAAGGCAACGTTGCGAGTACCGTCCGCATTGATCGCCGTGGCAAGAGCCGGTTCGCTCTCGCACCGGTCTACGTTCGTCATCGCCGCGAGATGGATCACGACGTCGACATCTTTGACCAGCGCGTCGACCGCCACCGCATCAGTGACGTCGAGCTCATCGTGACTTAGGAAGGTGCCTTCGGTGCGGCCGGCCAACGCCCGACCCACCTGACCCGAGGCACCGGTTACGAGAATGGTTCGATTTCGTCCCACTGCAGTTGTGGGTTCTCCTGGTCTCGATTGCTGAGGATCGGCTCCTCCACGCCCCACGGGATGGCCAGCGTCGGGTCGTTCCATGCGACCCCGTACTCGTCCGAGTTGTCGTAGTAGGCAGTCACGAAGTAGATGAGGTCGACGTCGGTGAGCCCGACGAAACCGTGCGCCACCCCCGCCGGTATATAGAGCGTGGCGGGCGAGCTTGCGTCCAGGTCCACCGTTTCGGTTTGCGGGGTGCCGGTCTGTGTCCGGAGGTCCGCGAGCCCGACCCGTGCCCGACCTCGCACGAGGTACCAGAGATCGGCCTGCTTGCGGTGGTAGTGGAGGCCGCGCAGAACCCCGGCGATGGAGCGTGAATGATTGGACTGGACGAACGTCTCCGGATGGTCGGAAGCCCTCATGATCTCGGCGAAGCCGCCGCGAGTATCGCCGTGCACGTTGAGGGGAGTCAGGACCACCCCAGGGATGGTCGGGCTCATCGAGCGATCGAACTCCGCTCCGTGTCGTCGCGGTAGAGCCCTTCGGCGTCGTCCACCAGGGGACGCCACCATCCTTCGTTGTCCCGGTACCAGCCGACGGTCTCCGCGATGCGTTCTTCGAGGCCCACCGTCGGCGACCACCCCAGAGCCCTGATCTTCGAAGCCTGTACCGCGTAGCGCCGGTCGTGGTCGGGCCGGTCGTAGGCCGTGAGGTAGACGGCGTCCTCGCCGAGTCCCGCCGCCTCGGCTATCGCCCGAGCGATCGTCAGGTTGGCAAGGTCGCTGCCTTCGGGCGCGACGTTGTAGACGCCACCACGCTCGCCGCGCTCGATCAGAACCGAGATGGCTTCGCTGGCGTCTTCGACGAACATCCAGTCGCGCACCTGCTGTCCGTCCCCCCATACCGGTAGGCGCTCGCCGCGCAGCGCGCGCGTCGTCCAACGCGCCACTGCTTTCTCGGGATGCTGCCAGGGCCCGAAGCAGTTGGTCGGCCGTGCAACGACGACGTCGAGCCGATCGGAATACGACAGAGCGAGATCGTCGGCAACCGCCTTGCTGCGCGCGTACGCGCTCGACGCGAGGCCTTCGCCCGGCTCCTTGTCCTCTTCTCGAAACGGATCACCCGGACATGGTCCGTAGACCTCGTCCGTCGAGATATGGACCACCCTCCGCACGCCGGCCGCGAGCGCCGCCTCCAAGACGTTGCGCGTGCCCTCCACATTGGTGCGCCAGAAGACATCCGCATCCGATTCACTGCGAGTGACGTGGCTCTCGGCCGCGAAGTGGACGATGACCCTGGGCTTGACCTCACCAACGAGCTCGAGGAAACCAGGGTCCGCGATGTCCAACCGCTCCACGCGGACCTGCTCGCGCCCCACCAACCGCCGCTCGTCGCCGGCATATGTATCGGCATCGACGATGATCGGTTCGACACCATTCGAAGCCAGTTGTCGAACAAATGTGGACCCGATAAACCCAAGCCCACCCGTTACGAGTGTTCCGTCAACCATGGTGGTGAGGCTATCCCAGGGCCTAAGCTTGCAGTGCGTTGAGTCGATCCACGTACCCGAGTGCGTATGCAACTGCAACGAACACGCTCACCGACCCTGGTATCAGTGCCAGTCGGCCTTTGAGGAGATTCCTCCACCCGGCCATTGCCACAACGATAAAGGCGGCGTAGGCGGGCAGTAGGGGCCGGGTGTCGCCGAATAGCAACCCTGCACGATTCCCGAGCCAGAGGACCACAATGAGTGGGCCGGCCACGCTCAGCATCGCCCAGCACCGGCCATCCATTCTTCGTGTAACCAACAAGGCGGCCAACCCGGCCACGACGAAGCAAACAAACAGGATGTCTCCCGTCATAGCGCGCGGGAAGGAGAAGTAGGGATCCCACGCGCTTTCGATCAAGTCCCGGACGAAGGTGACTGGTCCGCGTGGCACGAATGGGCGGAACATCGGGGCGGCGATCGCCGAAGTCCCCTCCCACACCCCATACCTGGCGTAGGTGAAAACGGCCGCACCGACTGCCCCCACCGATGCCAGCCCAATACTGTCGATCACGATCTGACGCGAAGCCTCCCGCCGTCGCCACAGGATGAACAATCCGATGAGGATGGGCGCGAAGAGAGCCAGTCCAGAAGTCTTGGTCAATGCCGCAGCTGCCCCCGCCGCTCCCACGGCGACCGCATTCATCGGCGAGGGGTCATCTATCAATCGCAGGACAGCCAGTAGTCCGAGGCCCACCAGGAATATGGCAAGGATGTCGTTGTTCGTTCGTCCCCCGGCCGCAGCAAGCACGGGCATCGCGCTCGCAAGCAGCGCAGCCCCTGCGGGAAGATAGATGTCGGAGTCTTTGACAAGTCTTCGCATTAAGAACCACACGGTCCCAACCAATCCTGCGAAGAGAAGCACGCTCAGACCCCTCCCTATGTACATGGCCGTCAATGGGTCGTCTCCCGACACACGCAGGATCTGCCCGAAGACCAAGTAATAGAGGGGCGGCTGGAACCCCTCGTAAGAAAGACCCTCGAGGCCCATCTGCGCGGGATCCAGGCTTGGCGGAGGGGAGAGTCCCAATGCCTGCCACCGGTCGGTTTCCGCCGCCGAATCGATGATCCTTTGATCTAGGAACTCGTCGATCTTGGGACCCCGCCATTCGTCCCGGATCGTGAGCGCGTAGTCGACGTGCTGCTCTTCATCTTCGAGTGCCCAAGGGGGGATCGCGAATGCGTAGAAGGTGGCGTGCACCACTGCGATGAAGAGGATCAGCACCAACGCGGGGTGTACGCGAGTGGTGGTTCCCTGTTCGGTTGCCACGACGGGTTGAGTCAGCCTGTAGATCGAGCGTGCTCGATGAGCTTCTTTCTCGTTCGAAGCTCCTTTCGAAGGGCAAAAAGTGCGATGAAGTGTTCCACCGCGATTCGGGGCACTTTGGTGACTCTGTAGACCTGCGTGGTGCCGCCTGCTCGGATTCGATGGTTCACGGGCACCTCAACGATTCGAAGTCCTGCAGCGCGTGAGCGTGCGCTGAACTCCCACCAGAATCCCTGCTTGAGCAGTCCCAGATTCCCTTCCAATAACTCGTTGAGCGCCGCCCTGTTGATCAACAGGTAAGGACAGGACGGGTCACGCACTCGAGGATTGAAGAAGATTCGGTACACAGCCCTGAACGCACCCGACATGAGCTTTCTGAACCAGTGATCGCGCCGAGGGTTCCGGTAGCCCAGGACGAGATCCGCCTCCGCGATGCGTTCGTGTAACTCCTTGAAGTCTCGGGGGTCACACTGACCATCAGAGTCGATGAACCCCACAATGGCCGAGGTTGTGGCCCGCAACCCGTCCACGACAGCCCTCGAGTACCCCTTCCTCTTCGTATCTGTGATCAGGAGGATCGGCAGGTCGTCGGCGATCGACTTCAACACATCCACGGTGTTGTCGGTCGACCCGTCCTCACAGACCACGAAACGGATCGGGATCCCCATGTCTTCGACGACCTGCTCGTGGAACTCTCTGAGCGTGCCTCCGATTGTCAGGCCCTCATTGTGCGCGGGCAAAACGATGTCTATGGGCTCCGCGCGCGATTCAGGAGGCACGGCTAGCGCTCTACTAGCAGGGTCTCGAACGAGCGATCCAGCTCAGCCCGGTCACGAGTAGCGAAGTACCAATCGATCGTGCGTTCGAGACCTTCGGCGAAGGGGGTCTCGCGTTTCCAGCCCAATAGCTCCTCGGCCCGAGAAGGATCTGCGGCGCGATTCACTGGGCCGGTCGGCATATGGGGAAGAAGCTTTATCTCCGCTTCGTGCCCCGTGTAGGCGAGAATCTGTTCGGCAGCGTCGATGACCCTTATCCGTTCCCTTGTTCCCAGGTTGATTGCGCTTCCATCAATGATGGACTCCGCGGCCAGTACGAACCCACGGACGATGTCGCCGACGTACGTCCAATTCCTGATCTGTTCGCCATCCCCCCAAACTTCGAAGGGAGATTGCTTCAAGAATGCGCGACCGATCATCGCCATGATGGCGTGACTTTCCAGAGCTCTCTCGCCGTAAACGGTGAAGAATCGGCAAGAAACACCCTGGAGTCCGTAGTCCTTGTGATGAGAGGCAAGCATCAATTCGGTTGTCAGCTTCGCCCATCCATACATGCCGTCGGGATCGTAAGGAGGCCCGACCATGTCTTCTCGCAGATAGACCTCTTGGGTCACGTCCGCCTGGAGCTTGGTTGGGTAAACGCAGCCCGATGAAGCGAAGATGAATCGTTCCACGTTCTGTTTGAGCGCCGCACCGATCAGCGTCCCATCCATGACTACGTTTCGGGAGCACAGAGCGTGATGCGATTCCAAGAATCCACGCCCACCGTGGATCGCTGCTAGGTGGAAAACGACGTCGATGTTCTCGGTGGCCTGTTCCGCAACGTTTGGAGCAAGCAGATCGGATTGCACGAATTCGACTTGCTCGGCATCGATATGAGCCTGGATGTTCGAGACTTTCCCGCTGCTCAGGTCGTCAACTACTCGCAAGTGCGCGGGCTCTTTGGAGACCAAGAGATCCACGAGATGCGAGCCTATGAAGGAGGCTCCCCCCGTCACCAGCACGCGCTTCGATTTCCAGTTCATGAGCGTCCTTCGTCATCGACAGGTGCACGCATGTAGATGTCCAATCCTCGAGGAGGTAACGGCTCAGACGCGCACGCCACAAATCAGAGCGGCTCCTGGAGGAAACGTAACGATAACCGTTCCGTCGGTGAACGAGCTATTGAGATGGATCTCCTGTCCAGCTTCGACAACCGCGCTCGTCGATCGTGTCAAGAGCCCGTCCCTGTTTACGTCGACGATGACCTCTCCGCCTCCAGATGAGATGCTCGCCGAGCCGGGGGTGGAGAAGGTCAGCGTTACCTGGCTACCACCTTCGATCTCAGCACAGTTTCCCTCGGCTGAAGTGATCGGCCCGGTGACCGATGGCAACGCACCGAGATCAAGCGCTTGTTCGCCTATCGCTACTTGGAGCGATGCTGCCGCCGCCAACTCATCGGTCTCCGATGTCTCGTAGCCGCGTGGGAGTTGACCTTTCTCGGCGAGAAGCAACAGCTCCATCGTGTCCAGGTTGATCGCGTACTGCGCGTCCGGAAGATCAGACACGGTCTGGGCACCGGCTCGTAGCAGCTCGGCTGCCGCCACGATCTTCCCTCGCGAAACGGCCTCCCTTTCGGCTTCGGCAGAAGCCGTGCCGCTGAGGAGTTGCGCCTGGCGGACCCCCACTACGCATATCGCAAACAACAAGAGCAGCTGCATCCCCCGTCGAGGAGCCATATCCGACAACAAGAGCGCCAGCGCCGGAAGCAACAACGCTCCCGCCACGTACACATACCGGGAGCTGCCGGCCAAGTCGATGTCCGCGGCCCGCCCCAGGCTCACCATCGCGAAGAGTGCCACCGCGGCCACGGCAAGAGCCAAGATAGGAGTCGCCAATGGGAGATGCCGCTTCAAGCTCGAGACCATCCAACCGACAAGGATGGTCAACATGATCCACCCAAGAAACGAGACGGTTGTGAGACCGTTCAGTGTTGCCTTCAAACCCACGATGACTGCCGTAACCACCGTTTCAAGCGACGGCGATTGGAGATTCGTCGAAACGTCTGGGTTGTCGACGATCAGCAACCAGAGGAGGAATACCGCAGCCAGCGGTGCTGTGTGCAGAGCTGCGGCCTTAAGGCCTCTCCTCGCCAGACAAACGAGACCTGAGGCAGCCACCATTAGGACCCCCAACCCCGAGCACATCAAGGCGGCGAGACCTGCCGCATAGGCAAGCACCCGCCGCCGCAGGGTGTCGTCTTGATCAACTAGGTAGACCTCGACGAGACCCGCCGCGATCGAACCAACGAATCCGATCTGAAAA
The DNA here is from genome assembly GCA_963786155.1 of uncultured Actinomycetes bacterium. Taxonomy (GTDB): domain Bacteria; phylum Actinomycetota; class CADDZG01; order CADDZG01; family WHSQ01; genus CAWAXW01. The sequence continues at coordinate 3,121,761 of CAWAXW010000006.1, forward strand.
GCCCAGAGAAGATTCTCAGACCCTGCACCGAAGACCCCGAAGGCGGCAGTCGTGGCGACCGCTATCCATTCGTTCACTCCAACACGCAGCATCAACCGCCAAAGGAGATGTACGACGAGCAAGTGGAGTGCGATCAACGGCACGATGTAAGGCAGGTAGGCCTTCAAACCGAAGATCGAGAAGATCGCTCGGTAGATGAGTATCGGAATGGTCGACCAATGTTCGTTGTGAGGGACGAAGAGATGAAGTTCTGCCCCCCCGGCGATGCCGCGATCGGTGATGAAATCCCACTCATCATTGAAGAACCACTGATCGCGGTTTATGAACAGTAAGGATCCGGCGATGGCGGCCAGTGAGAACAGATGAGCCCAGAGGTGGACCCGGCTGCGATCTGATCTTCCGAGACCGTCATCTTTCATCGGCATATCTCAGGACTCGACCGGGACCTCGAAGAACGAGAGCATCAGGTCGTGCTGCTCAGAAGGGATCGTCGACAGTTCGATCCTCTGCGCGGGACTCGTGTATTCGAAAGGGGGGGCGTAGTCCAGCGCTGCAGGGACTCGAAGTACGTGGGCTTGAGTGCTCGTGCTGGGGACGAATCGAAAGAGGCCGTCGCCGGGCAGATCGATTTCCCATCGGTCGCCGCGATAGACAATCGTTTGGACGCGCTCGACGAGCGAATCCCCCACACCCTCGACGGTGAAATAGGTCAGCGAGTTCGGATCGCCGATCGGGATGGGGACGGGCTCGCCGGTGCTTGCATGAGCGGTACCGAGAGGCGTTGGTTCTCCACATCGGTCCTCTGAGCGCTCGAGGAGCTGCCATCGTGCCCCCCTGAAAGCCTCGCGATAGAAGCAAACCAGCTCCAGCGAGTACTCCGGCGATTCGAAGGTGGGGTTTCGTCCATCCACGGATACACCTGCTTCCCTCAGGATGTAGCGAGGAGCATCGCCCGCTGTGAACGCTTCTGCGTTCATGTCGTCCAGGCCGGCGGTGTACGCCGAGTAAGACTGGAAGATTGGAACCGGCCTCCATTCGATCTCGGGGTAGGCCCACGCCACCGTCGTCTCCCAGGGCTCGATATGAACGCCCTGCCCTTCGAGTTGATCCAGGATGGCGCCGTCGAGGGCGTACTCGGACCTGAGCCGCTCGCGTGTTGAACGGACAAGGTCGTCCCTGTGGATCGTCGCGTCGGCGATCGTGGATCGGAACCCCAGTATCTCGGGACGAGGGTCCAGAATGTCCAAGGCCCCCATCTGTGAGACGGCGATGACGCACGACAGAAGGACCAGCAACGGGACGAGAGCGATCGCTCGATTCTCGTCCTTGGGCAGGAATCCAACCGAGCCGATGAGCAGGAACGAGAAGAAAAAGACTGCATGCGCGTCGTCATGTCGCACGAACCCATGCTTGAGCATCCCGAATGAAACGATCCCCAAGACCCCCGCGAGAGCTAATTTCCGCGCGCGGGGCAGATCCTTTGCTGCTCTCCAGGCCAACGCCGCGAGACTGATGAGAGCTATCAGCGCGAGAGAGCGATCGGATCCCCGGTCTGGTCCTTCAAAGACCATGGCCGAGGAGAACCCCGAAGCCAAATCCAGAGATGTTCTGATGAACTCGGGGATCGCCTTAAGGGATTGTGAGGTCGCAAACCACAGCAGGAGAAACGTCGCGATGAATGCTCCCGCATATCGGGCGAGGCTCACTAGCCGATCCTTCGAAACTGCGACGCACGCGATCAACAGCGCCGCGGCCGACATCACGCCCACGTTGAACTTCGCGAGCATCAGGACGGCCGCTGCCACGCCCGCAATGATCGGTATCCATCGCCCGTCACCCTCGGCGGGCGGAGAACGGAGGATCTGCGCGCAGAGCACCAGGACCAGGATGAGGGCTGTCTCTGGTGGAGCGATCAGCGGAAGGGCCTGGGATACGACCAATGTGACGATGAACCCGATCGGCCAACCGAGACTCCGCGTCGAGAGGCGATAGATCATCAGCACTAGGGCGAAATGGATAAGAGCGACCACGATGATCGACGTTCCCCCGGTCAAGGTGTTGTGCAGGCGAGGAATGAAGACCCATCCAAGTGGTCCATAGGTAAAGACGATCTGCGATCCGAAGTCCAAGCCTCGTTCGGCTGAGAGATGGAGTGCCGACTCCCACGAACCGTCCAATCCACCGGCGGGGGCGAGACTTTTGAGAGGCCAGCTAGAGATCCCGAGCAGCAGTGGAGCGATGATGTCGATCAGACCGCTAGGCCAGCGCGAGCTCCCTGCTTCAGGATCGGAACTCAAACGAGTCCCTGGGCCACCGCGTCTTCGATCCAGGGCACTACTTCTTCGAGCATCTCGTCGAGGGTTGTCGTGGCTTCGAAGTCGAGGATCCGCTTCGCTTTTTCGGTTGAAGGGATACGTTTTTGGACGTCGTGCTCGTACGGCGGGTCCGAGACATAGTTAAAGGGCACGCCTGGCTTGAGCCGGGTCCAGATCTTTTCGGCGAGCTCGAGCACGGTTGTCGTCTGAGCCGTCGAGAGATTGAAGTCATCGTTCAGGGCATCGGGGTGCTCCATGGCGATGACGATCCCCTTCGCCAGGTCACCTCCATAGGTGTAATGCCGGAGCTGCTTGCCGTCGCCCAGGATGTGAAGCGGATCTTGCCCCTTCACAACCTTCTGGACGAGATCGGGCACGACGTGGCTCAGCGCGAGCTTGATGTTGCCGCTGAGCACTTCGACCTCGCTCTGAGCACGCATCTCACCGATCCCGACGCAGTTGAACGGGCGCACGATCGTGTAGGGCAATCCGTATTGCTCGTGGGCTGCTTTCGCGAAGTACTCGACAGCAAGCTTCTGGAAACCGTAGGAAGACACCGGAGGGGGCACGTCGTGCTGTTGCCCTTCGTAGGAAGGCCACTCGTCTGCCGATTCGAAGACCATCGACGAGCTCATGTACGTCACTCTCTGAAGAGGCCCGCCTTCGGTGAAGACCTTGATCGCTGCGTCACACGAGGAGGCGATGATGCGCTCGTTGGTTGCCAGGAGATCGTAGGCATACGCATGGAAGTACGAGATTCCGCCGATCATGGCCGCACCTGCGATGAAGTGATCGCAGTCGCTCAGCAACTCGGTCATCAGCTCGACATCACGCGCGTCGCCCTCGACGAGCGTGTAGTTCGGGTGAGCGTCGTAGGACTTGGTCACACGTCCGTACTTGGAGAAGTTGTCGATGCCGACGACGGTGTGGCCCTCTTCGAGAAGGCGCTCCACGACGTAGCCACCGATGAAACCGGCCGAACCGGAAACCAGGACCTTGCTCAAGGCCGCTCCGTTCGGGCCTTGAGCTCGTCGAGGGTCAGACGAGGCCCGAATGCGAAGAAGTACCAGTGGAGGTACTTGGGGATCCAGGGGACGAGCTTGAAGTTAGACCCCCCCGCCGTTCGATCGAGCCAGATCGTCGGAAGCTCTGCAACCGGAAGCCTGAGACGCCGGGCTTTCGCTACGAGCTCGATGCCCACCTCGAACCCCGAATCGGACCGTATGCCGACCGAGCGGATGAACTCCGTGGAGTACGCCTTGAATGAGTTCGTTGCGTCACGCGTTCCGACGCGCGCCAGCCAATAGAGGGTCTGGCCGGCGATGCGTGACAGCAAACTCTGGAGGAAGGCGCCGCCGACCTGCTGCCCACCGCGCGAATAGCGAGAGCCTGCGGCTATGACGGTCCCGCGTTCGATGAGCCGAGTGAGGTCGTCGATCTGGTGGGGGTCGTCACTGCCGTCGGCCATGGTCACGACGACGACATCCGAGCGGGCCACGTCGATCCCATAACGGATCGCCTTCGCGGGACCCCGGCCATAGGTGTTGAGCGTCGGCACGAGTCTCGGCTCACCGGCCGCGTATTTCTCGAGATACGGCGCGGTGCTGTCCTCCGGCGTGTCGTAGACGACGAGAACCTCGCAAGGCACCGTGACCGCTTCGAAGATGCGATCGAGGCTCCCGACTATCGACTCGCCCTCGTTGTACGCGGGCATAACGATCGAAACGCGTGGCTTCATACGATGACGCTGTCTCCGACGACGCCCCAGATGTCCATAACCGGCAGGCTCGTCTCGAGACTCTTGTACGCGTTGTGGGGCGCGCCCACGATCAAGAGATCGGCCTCCTTAAGAACTGTCTCCTGGGGCACGAGGTCGGGGTCGAGCGTGACGTACGGATCGGTGCAGAGAACGCGTTTCGCCTTGAACCGCAGGATCCGCTTGAGCTTGTAGCTGAGGCTGGACCGGATGTCGTCCGACTCACCTTTGAAGGCCATCCCCAGGATCCCTACCGTCATAGTGGACAGGTCGTGGTTCGTTTCGATCCGCGATACGACGTAGAGAGGGAGGCCCTCGTTCACGCTCATGCTGGCCTGACCGAGGACGAAGTTGTTGTTGTTGAAAGCCGCCAGCTGCGCGGTGTCCTTGAAGAGGCATGGACCCGCTGCGAAACCTGCCTTCGGTAGGTCGGCGGCGCGCGGATAGTTGTGGGCAAGCGCGCGACGGATCCGCTCGAAGTCGAGACCGAAGTCGTTGGCGATCATGTAGAGCTGATTCGCAGTGGCGAACTTGATGTACCGCCAAGCGTTAGTGAACAATTTCGCCAGCTCGGCTTCTTCTGGAGACAGTCTGATGACCTCGGCAGTGAGGTTGCGGAACAGCTTCTCGGCGCGTTCCACCGAGCGCTCGGTCCTACCCGAAACGATCTGAGGAAGCTCGTAGAGCTCCTTCATGGCGTGACCTTCGGCCAGCCGTTCCGGGCAGAACGACACATCGATATCGCGGCCGCGTTCCACAAAGAGCTTCTCCACAAGCGCAGTGACGCCCGGATAGATCGTGCTCCGAAGGATTAGCAGCTGGCCGTCGACGAAGTGCTCCACGATCCCATCGATAACTCGTGAGACCGCTTGAAGGTCGGGGTTCAGATGCTCGTCCACTGGAGTCCCCACGACGATCACGACGCTCTCGGCGCTCGAGATTATTGAGGGATCTGATGTCACCTCGAGCACTCCCGCAGCGAGAACTCGCTCGAGAGCAGCGGGAGCAGCTTCCTCTGCGAAAGGCATCTGCCCGCCGGCTACCCGGCGCACCGCGGTCTCGTCTATGTCGTAGAGACCGACACTTAGGCCGCGGTCGGCGAAGGCCAATCCCAGGGGTAGCCCTGCGTGGCCGCAACCACCGATGACGACGACGTCTCTTTGAAAGCTCATCCGTTAGTTCCCTTTGCAGGATAAATGCCCGGTCGGTAGACCAGCCCAAGGAGTGCGACTAGAGCTTCAGGTTATAGCGGTATTGGGGATCGAGATTGGGGTTGTAGTAGGGGTCCTGGTCGAACTGGGTTTCGTACCAGCGCTCTCTGTACAAGCGATCGTCGTCCGGCGGGTGCTGCCTGCCTCTCGTTGCGCCCTCGTAGTGGTACAGCAGCGCGTGCGGCGTGTAGATGACGAGGTAACCCTTCTCTCGCAGCCTCAGGCAGAAGTCGACGTCGTTGTACGCGATGCGGAGCTCTTCATCGAAGCCCCCCACTTCCTCGAACACGCTCTTCTTGATCATCATGCAGGCCGCGGTCACCGCGGAGAGGTTGCGCACGCCTTCGCCGAGTGAGAAATAGCCGCGGTGATCGAGGTGAGCCGGCAACGCTTCGTGCCGTCCGACGATCACGCCCTCATGTTGGACCGTGCCGTCGGGATAGAGGAGCCGGGCCCCAACCGCGCCCACTTCGGCCCTCTGATCGTGCTCGAGCATCGCCTCGATCCAACTCGGCTCAATCACTTCAGTGTCGTTGTTCAGCAACACGACGTGCTCGCCTTCGCTCGCCCGGACTCCGGCATTGATGAGCGCCGAGAAATTGAACTCGCCGGGGTGCGCAACCACCCGCACGGGCGCTTGCTCTAGGTATTGAAGAGTGGCGCGCTCCGTGCTGCCGTTGTCGACGACGACGATCTCGTAGTTGTCGTATCTGGATCGCGCGCTGATGCTGTCGATGCAGCGCTTCAGCATGTTCAGCCTGTCTTTGGTCGGGATGACGATGGACACGCGCGACCGTTCGGTGAGCGCGTAGGTCACTCGGTAGTAGCCGGGCACGGATCCGTCGAAGACGTTGCCTTTGATCTTTCGCCGATCCAGTGCATCTTGAAGCGCTCTCTTCGCCGCATCCCGGGCATAGGGCTTTGCGTCGTGCCCACCCGCGGCGGATCCGCCGATCTTCCTCCAGGTGTAGAGCGGCTTGGGGATGTGAGCGATGCGATCGGTTTGTTCGGTCATGCGCAGAAGGAGGTCGTAGTCCTGGCTCCCGTCGTAGCCGAGCCGGAATCCGCCGACTGTTTCCGCCAGCTCGCGCCTGATGACGCTCAGATGGGTGACGTAGTTAACCGACATGAACAGATCCGGCGACCAGTCGGGTTTGAAGAACGGATCCACGAGCCGGCCGTGGGCGTCCTTCTTGTCCTCGTCGGTGTAGATGTAGTCGAGCGAAGGTTCCTCGTTCAACCGCGCCACGACCTCGTAGAGCGCATCGGGCTTCAACTCGTCGTCGTGATCGAGGAGCGCGATGAAGTCGCCTTGGGCTAAAGCGAGAGCGGCGGCACTCGCGCCGCCGATGCCCAGGTTCTTGGCGAGGGTCGTGACTCGGATCCGGTCGTCGTCGGCCGTGTAGTCGGACAGCACCCGCTTGGTCTCGGCGAGGTCGGAGCCATCGTCGGCGATGCACAACTCCCAGTTGTCGTAGAGCTGCGTCCGCACGGACTCGATCGCCGGGACCAGCCACTGCCGTTCGGTGTTGTAGACCGGCATGATCACGCTGATCAGAGGCCGGTATTGCAGCGCGGCTGCGCGCTCCCGAACGGCGTCCATCTCGGATGGATCGAGGGCGTGGTTCTGTAGCCACAGGTTGTACTGCGTGTTGATGTCGAGTCCCAAGCCAGCGGGCCCAGGAGCGAAGAGGCGACCCTTCAACCGCCCTGGGTTCCGGAGTCTCTTGAACAGAGCACGCCAGCCTTCGGTCATCGCTATGTGCAGAGCGCGGCTTACAGACAAGAAGACTCCCTGCCGGCGAGTTCCCGGGGGGGCCGCGCGTTTGAACGCGCTGCGCGATTTCTCGAGCACCCGGTAACCCGTGCTGCCGACGATGTGCCGGTAGGCGAGTTGGGTCTGATTCAGCTCCGACTGCAGCGCATCGATCCTCGTTTGTGATCCCTCGATGCCGGCGGCGAACCGATTCAGGTGCCCCCGCACCGCGATTGCGTGGTCCTCGAGCGCATCGACCAACCCGGCCATCCGCTCGACCGTGGGTTGAGGAGATGGGCTGCCGGCAGTTCTCAGCGCGCCGACAACCTCAGACGCCTCCGTCGCGTCCTTAGACCCCACCACAACGACGTAAAGGCGCCGGTAGCAAGGCTCCTCGTCGTCAGGTAAGGCCTTGAGCGTGTTGTAGGTGCGATCCAGGGCGGCATGGAGCTCGCGCGGATCGGGCATCGCCTCCGCGTGGTACTTCATGGCCATCATTCCCAACCACCGCCCGAGGTTCCCGTTCGGCAGCGACGCGTGATGCTCGCCTGCAGCCTCGATCGCGGCCTCGATGCTTGCCGCTTCGGGGAGCCCGTTAGCCAAGTGCTCTACGAGGGCGTGGTCGGCGACCTCCAGCGCCCGCTCCCAGAACGTCGCCAGCCTTCGCTCGGCGGCGCGGGCATCTTCTGAGTCCACGGGCCCGTTCAAGACGAACGATCGCTTGGCCACGCGTATGCACTCGGCTATGAATCGATCCCGGCCGCCCGGTGGGATGTGTTCGAGCGTGTCGTGCGAAGCCACGATGTCGAAGCTGTCGTCCGGAAACGGGAGTTGGAGACCGCTGGCGCAGACGTAGCCGTCGCTTCGCAGGTCGATCGATTCCCCATAGATATGGGTCGGAGGCGCTCCCGGATCTGCGAGGACGACCTGGTCGTTCGGGAGCCAGTGTTTGAGCGAGCTGAGCCGGCCGCCGACGTCGAGGATCCGCAGCGGCTCCTTGGAATCGATGCGAGCGCGGATCGCCTCGACGCTGCGAGCGGTCAGCGCGTAGCGCTCGTAATGGTCGAACGGCAGAGACAGGAGTCCGTCGTTCATCGTTGTAGGGCCCACCGCCCCGCCATGTCCATCAGCCCGAAACGTTCGGGGCTCGTGCCCGGCTGCACGTGCAATGTGTAGGCCTTCTCTCTCTGGTCGTAGGGGTGGAGCAGATGGGAGTCGTAGATCGACACCGTCAGCAGGTAGGTGCCCGGCAGCACGGGCACCCGATCGAGGACGAAGTCGACGTGGCCCTGCCCGCTTACGGTCCCGATCTCGAGGCCCCCGAACTTGCTGTTGGGGCCGGCGAGGTTCAGGCCGTTCTCGTGGAGGATCGCCAGCCCGAACACCGGCTCCTCGACGGGCTCCCGGCACTGGTAGCCGATCCGGATCGTCAGCGGTCGCCCGGTCGCCGCGGCCGGCGTCTGGGCCCCGGTCTCGTCGTGGAAGGTGACGGATGAGATAGCGATCTCGCCGGTGCCGGTTGGCGCGTCAGGCTCGTCGTCCTCGTGCTGGAGCCGCACGCGCTCTTGAGCGTTCACCTGCTCGATGTAGTGGTCTATCGCGGGGGCCGCGGCCCCCTCGTGCATCAACTTGCCGTGATCGAGCCACGCGACGCGCTCGCACAGCGCCTGCACCGCCGGCATCGAGTGAGAGACGAAGACGATGGTCGTGCCCTCGTTTCGCAATCTGTAGATGTGGTCCATGCACTTGCGCTGGAATTGCTCGTCGCCCACCGCAAGGATCTCGTCGATCAAGAGCACCTCCGGCTGGATGTTCACCGCGACCGAGAATCCGAGCCGCAGATACATGCCGCTCGAGTACATCTTGACCGGGCTGTCGATGAAGTCTTCCAGCTCACTGAAGGCGATGATGTCGTCGAGGGCGGCGGCGATCTCCTTGCGCGCCAGACCCATGATGGCGCCGTTGAGGAAGACGTTCTCCCGGCCCGTGAGCTCCGGGTGGAAGCCGGCCCCCAGCTCGAGCAATGCGGCGACGCGCCCGGTGGACTCGATCGAGCCCGACGTGGGCTGGTGGATGCCGGCCATCAATCGCAGCAGCGTCGATTTGCCGGACCCGTTGTGGCCTATCAGACCGTAGGTCGAGCCTCGATCGATGGTCAGAGAGATGTCGCGCAACGCCCACAGCTCGTCGTAGCTGAAGCCCCGCCGATGGATGATCGCCTCCTTGAGGCTCCGCGGCCTTTCGTTGTAGCGCCGGAACCTCTTCGAAACGTCGCGAACCGTGACGACACTCATAGCTCTTCGCTCAGAAGGTGGGCGCGGCGTTGGAAGATCCACCACCCGAAGGCGAGAGTGGACAGCGACATGAGCACGATCGCGAGGATGCGGCCAAGGCTCGGGATGCGCAGGTCGTAGAGGAGGTCGCGCGACACCGTGACGAACTGTGTCAGGGGATTGAGCACGAAAAGGTCTTGGGCCGGGACGCCCCCCCAGATCTCCTCCGGCACGAGATCGAGCGTGTACACGATCGGGGTCGCGTAGAAAAGCAGCGTGAGTCCGATCGGCACGATCTGAGCGACGTCGCGGAAGTAGACGTTGAGCAAAGCCGCTACAAGGCCCAGCCCGAGCGCGAAGAGGAATAGGAACGCGAGAACGAGAGGGAAGAAGATAGCCGTGTAGGAGATGTTGCCGACGACCGCGAGGATCGCCAGCAGGATCACGGTCTCCGTCAACGCCTGGACCATGACCGAGAGAGCCCCGGCCACGACCGGTGCCTCGGGAGGGAAATAGACCTTCTGGAGGAGGGGGCCGGACTGCATCAACCAATGCATGCTCCCCGTAACGGTTGCATTGAAGAAATTCCAGATGACGAGGCCGATGAATAGATATAGAGCGAAGGACTGGAGCTCGCCGTTGCCGGCCACCGGCGGTACGACCCTCAGGACGATCCCGAAGACGAGCATGTAGATCACCAGCAGGGCTGCGGGATTGATCAGTGACCACAACCAGCCCAGGACGCTGCGCTTGTAACGGAGTTTTAGCTCACGCTCGGTGAGCGTGCCGACCAGGCCGCGGTAACGCCATAGGCTCTCTCCGATCATGAGTGGACCGACCCTAACGCGCCCTGTGCTGGAGACCGACTGGCACGCGTAGTCCTGGACCAGCGCGTCGACGCAGGTGGCGCCGGTCGCTACGGCCGGGAGCTCATTGAAGCCTTGGAGCTTCGGTCCTCCGGAACCGAGTTCCTGGTGTATCGCAGGGCATCGAGCGGACTCGCCAAGATCGCGACCGCGCCGTTCACACCGTGGGGCCGCCGGTCTGTGGCGCGCGCGGCAGAGCGTTGGCGCGCTGATCTCATCCACGGCCTCCACTTCGAGGTTCCAGCGCGGAGCAAGATCCCTTCCGTTGTGACCATCCAGGACCTCATCCCCCTCGATCATCCCGATTCGATGCCCAATCCCATCCGCCGCCGGGTCTTCCGCCGCATGGTGGCCTCGGCGGTCGACTCGGCGAGGCGGATCATCGTGTCGGGCGAGCTGACGGGTGAGGCCCTCGCGCGCCATGGGCTCGATCGCGCGCCGATCGTCGTCATCCCGATCGGCCTTGGGGCGTCGTGGCGTTCGTCCAGCGAGGACGAGCGGGCCGCGGCCCGCGCCCGATGGGGCGGAGGACGTCGTTACGTTGCCGCGGTCGCCGAGCCGCGCGCGCACAAGAACCTGGATGGACTTGCGGCAGCCGCGGCCATCGTGAAGTCGCATGCGGATGTGGCATTCGTTTGCCGGGGAACGAAGGTGGATCGCTTCGACGACGTCGTCGATTTCGTGGGACCGATGACCAACGACGAGCTTCGGAGCTTCTATGGGGGGGCCGAGTTGCTGTTGCTCCCCTCGTTCGTCGAGGGCTACGGCCTTCCCGCACTCGAGGCGCTCGCGTGCGGCGTCCCGGTCGTGAGCGGGGACAACATCGGCGTGCTGCCGTACATCCGGCCCGGAGTCGTTGTCGTCGACGTCGCCGACGCCAAGGCGATGGCCACGGCGGTGTGCGATCTCATCGACGACCGGGCCCAGGCGTCCGCGCTTGTCGCCGACGCCGCTACGTCGATCGCGCGCCTCACGCTCGTAGACGCTGCGACGGCGACCGCGCGCGTCTACCAAGACGTCCTGGGACACGGCTGAGAATGCGGGTACTGCAGGTCTACCGCGACTACTTCACGATCCTCCCCGGGGGGATCGAACGTCACGTCTACGAGCTCGCGCACAACATGCAGGATCTCGGCTCGATGGAAGTGCTCGTCTCCGGGAGGCAGAGAAGATCGCGGACGATCGAGGACGGACCCGTGCGGGTGCACCTAGCGGGCGAGTGGGGCCGCATCCAAGGAGTACCGCTGTGTCCCTCGTTCCCGCGCACGGTCCGCAAAGGTCGCTACGACGTCGTGCACTTCCACTCACCCAATCCAACAGGCGAGCTTGCGGCGCGCCTCGCCGGGAGCTCCACGGCGAGGGTAGCGACCTACCACGCCGACACCGAGCGGGGTCGACGCGTGTCCGGACTGCTGAATGGGTTCATGTATTCGATGCTGGCTGCGTGCGACCGTGTGATCGCTTCATCCGAGCAACTCGTGGGCGCCTCTCCGGTGCTATCGCGCCTTCGTGACAACCAGCCGGAGTCGATCCGCATCATTCCCTTCGGCGTCGACGTGGATCGATTCTCGCCCGGCCCGGGGACGATGCGTGCTCTGTGGGGGCCGCGCCCGGTCGTGCTGTTCCTCGGACGCCTCCGCTACTACAAGGGCCTCGACTACCTCATCGAGGCCATGCGCTCACTCGACGCAACACTGGTCGTCGCAGGCAACGGACTGGAGGCCGACCGCATAGTCACGATGGGACGACAGGTGCTCGAGGACCGTTTCGTGTGGCTGGGCGACGTGGCCGACGATCAGGTCCCCGACATCTATCGAAGCGCCGACGTCTTCTGCCTGCCCTCGTCGAGCAAGGCGGAGGCCTTCGGCATCGCCGCCATGGAGGCCCTCGCCAGCGGACTGCCCGTAATCACCACGGAGGTCGGAACGGCCACCTCGACCGTGACCGCCGATGGCCTAACCGGTTTTGTCGTCCCGCCGCGGGACTCCGAGCCATTGCGCTCGGCCATCGACAAGGTACTGAGCGGCGACGACCTGCGAGCCCGCATGGGCGCCGCGTCCCGAGAGCGAGCCCTCGAAATGTTCGATCGCAGGATCATGTTCGAGCGCATCGCCGAGGTATACCGAGAGGCGATCGCCCAGAGATGAGGCACGCTCGGGAGCCGAGACCGAGAGCCTAGGGACCTCGCGCCACGAAGCAGGTGTAATCCCGCCAGCTCTCAGGATCTGGTCGCGCGGAGAGCACTGCCCCGATCCGTTCTTGGATGAGTCCGAACTCGCTGTGGTCGATGGCGACCAGGATCGCGCAGCCTGCATGCGGCCTCCCAGCTTCCACCCATTGCCGGCAGATCCGCGAGAAGTCTCACGCGCGTTGAACATGATCAGGACCCGGTCATCGGCGGCCGCGAGCGCCAGTAGCTCCTCATCCGAGTATCCGTCGAGGCCGCGCTCTTCGTTCACTGCCCTCACGTCGTGCCCTCTATCCCGGAGCCCCGGGGCGACCCGCCGTCCCGAGACGTGCGCGTCGAGCAGCAGTCTCACCTACGTCAGTCTGCAGACTCAACGATGGCTATCGTTGGGAAGTCACGGCGCAGGTCCTCGACCGACCGTCTGTTCTCGCCTATTGCCTGATCGATCTCCTCGGGATAGTCGCGGTAGTAGGCGAGAGCGGTTGTGACCTGACCTTCGTCGACGTCGGTTTCGGCAACCATTCTCTCAGTCGAGCCGAAGTCTTGCAGCGCTTGAATGAGCTCCCAAACGTCGAGCCCAGTTCCTTGCACCCACGGCCGCCGGTTCCAATCGTCACCGCGGAACGAGATACCGGGAAAGCGCCGGCAGCGGAGCGCCTCGTCTGCGAGTGCCTCGAGAACCGCCCCTTTGCTCCGGCGGGTCCGCCTGGCCTCCTCGGAGATCAAGGAACTGAGGCGAGGTGAGAGCCGGATGCTGAATGGCTTGGTGGGAACCATGACTACATTGTATGACAGGGAAAACAAAGAAATGTCTCCGAGGCGTGCCGCGAGCCCGACAATAGGCGGATGGAAGACAGGCAGGAGATAGATGAGGCCATCATCCAGGGCTACGAGCGCATCCCCCCAACAGCTGAAGAGGAAGCCGCGGCCCTCGAATCTCTGCGCGATTCAATCGTAGAAGAGCCGTGGTGACAGCTCGTTTAGCGCTCGACGCCTACCACTCGCTCCGTAGCAGCGCCAGCCGACCGGCCTCGACCACCCACGGATCGGGCTGTCGGTCGACCTCGTCGAGCGCTTCGTCCATTGCTTTAGTGACGTTCTCGGTGTCCATAGTCTGAGAATAACTGCGGTGAGGAGCGCCAGGCGATGAAATCGGCTAACGCTGGGGCTACAACCACGCGGCCCGACTCGACCGCCCCTGGAGCCGCAGAGAAGCGTTCCTGGCCCTCTCTCAGCGGAGTCGTGGTCGCTTTGGCGCTGTTGCTCCTTGCGGTGCCCGCTCCACCTCTTCTGATCTTCGATGGGCTGCCGTGGAGCGATCCTTTCGAGGCGGGGGCTCTTCTCGTCCTGATGTTGGCGGCGATCCCTTCGTTGCGGGCCCAGGTCGTCGAGCTGCTGGGGGACCGGGAGCGCACTGTCTCGATGATCTTGGTCGCGGTCATCGGCGTCGCGATCGTCGCCAAGATCGCGCTTCTCGCGTTCGGAGCTACCGGGGGGTTCCGCGCTTGCTACCGGGCTCTCGATATCGACGCGGATGGTTGTGCGGCTTCTTACGAGGATGAATGGAACCTCTCGGATGCCACTCGCACAGATCGGGTCATCGACTTCGGCGACCCCGACGGCGGTCAGCCACCCGCCGGACTCTTCGAGAGCAACTGGAACATCGGATTCATGAACGACACCCGGCTCAACTACTACCTTCCCGACGAGCCTTCGCGCGGCCGCCTCCCCCTCGAAGCGACCTGGGAGGCCGACATCGATCCTTCCGAGCCCACCACGCTCACGCTCGCGTACGTGGGGGAGGGGTCGGTGACCATCGACGAAACGACGCAGGAGTTGGAGGAGGCATACGAGGCGACGGGTGAAGCGACGATCGAGCTTCAGCCGGGCGCCGAGGCCCTCACGATCGCCTATCGCTGGGACGAAGAGGTGACAGCCGCCGAGGAGTCGACCGAGCCGTATGCGTTCGCCTCGCTCACCGACGACTCCGGGGAGCCATTCGCCCCGTCTTCGGGCCGGATGCCGGGGCTCGTCCTCGATCTAGTCATCGCGCTGGTGCTGGTCGCCATCGCGGCCGGGATAGTGGCTGCGTTAATGCCAGTCGCTTTCGCTCTGGCCGGTATCGCGGTCTTCGGAGTGCTCGCGTTCGCGCAGCCCGACTTCTTGGTTCTGCCACTGGGCGTCTGGTTGATCGCGGTCGCTCTCGCCTGGATGGTTTGCCTCGCCGTACCGCTCAGGATCGAGAGGACGCACGTGCTCGCGCTGGGTCTGATAGCGGTCGTCGTCCTGATCGTTGCCCGTGAGGTCGAGGCGATCGGCTCTTTCGGATCGGTGATCTATCGCGCCGGTGGAAGCGATTTCCTGACTTACGAGAACGATGCGCGCACGATGCTCACGACCGGGTCGTTGCGCGGTGGAGATGACGTCTTCATCTACTCGCCCGGGTACCGATACGTCTTGTTCCTGCTCCACGGGCTCTTCGGCGAGGCCGACGTGCTTCCGACCGGCGTCTCGATCTTGCTACTGGTCGTGGGGGCGGTAGCTTGCGCCGCTGCCCTCGTTCGAAGCGTTGGTTTGCCGCAAGCGGTCCTGGACAGGTTGCGCCCGTTGCTCGTGGTCGAGCCCCGACCCAAGAAGCGCAAGCCTTCCGAGAGGGCCCCGCGCACCGATGACCTGATAACGATCCCCACGGTCATAGTGGCAGCACTGCTCGTCGCCACGTCTGCATCGGACGCGATCGCGACGATGATCCGGAGCCCATTGAGCGAAGCCCCCACCTGGATCGTGCTGCCCGCCGCATTCACGTTGATGTTCTTGTCGGCGCGTCCCGGGCACTGGCTGGCCGGGGGCGCGCTGATCGGCGTGGCGGCGACGATCCGATCCGAGCAGGTCCCTGCATTAGCCGTGCTCTTGCTGGCCTTCGTGCTCAAACGACTCGCGACGAGGCCCGAAGAGTCGACGAGCCGGCTCACGGTCCTCGCTCCCGTCGCGGTGGCGGTCGTTGTCGCCGCGCTCCCCGGCGTGCACAACCTTTACTACGGAGACGAGCTCAGGTTCCTTCCGAACACCCCTCAGCTGCCGGTCAACTTCCCGCTCGCGGTCGGCGACCTGCCGTCGGTCTTCTCCGACTCGGAGGTACGAGCGACGTTCGTGAGCCAGGTGAAGGGCGTCCTCTACGTCGAAGCCGACCCCGTCATCGACCCCGCCACCTACCCGGGCGGCATCCTCCCGGTGACGATCCATTTCGTGCAGCTCGCATGGCTGTTCGTCGTCGTGATGATGGTGCGCTCGTGGTCGAGGTTCGCGTGGCACGACCGGCTGCTGGTGGCCCTGCCGGCCGCCTACCTGATCCCACACGTGTTCATCCAGGTGTACGTGTATTACCCCCGCCACATAATCGCCGGCTACCTGGCGATGGCTATCGCCTCCTTGTGGGGACTAAGCCGCCTGGCCGAGGTCCGCAAGGAACAGGCACCCCCCCGGGCCCGATCGCGCTCGCGCTAGCAAGACTTCGGACTCCACTTAGAGTCCATCCCCGATGAAACGACTGGTTCCACCCGCGGGTCTGCCCTCGTGACCAGAGCGCTCGTTACTGGAGGGTCCGGGTTCCTTGGGTCTCACCTCTGCCGCCGTCTGCTTGCGGAGGGGTGGGAGGTCGTCGTACTCGACTCTCTTCTTACGGGAGACGCCGCCAACATCCAGGAGCTCTTGGAACACTCAGCGTTTCACTTCGAGCACTACGACGTCACCAACTACATCTATGTCCCCGGCCAGGTCGATTGGGTCTTCCACCTTGCGTCACCCGCGTCGCCGGTCGACTATCTCGAGCACCCGATACATACGCTCAAGGTCGGAGCGCTGGGAACGCTCAGAGCTCTGGGCTTTGCCAAGGCCAGAGGCGCTCGGTTCTTCCTCGCTTCTACTTCCGAGGTCTATGGCGACCCCGAACAGCATCCGCAGACCGAGAGCTACTGGGGCAACGTGAATCCGATCGGTCCCCGAGGTGTCTACGACGAGGCCAAGCGCTTCGCTGAAGCGATGGTCATGGCCTACCACCGGAGCCACGGCGTGGACGTTCGGATCGTGCGCATCTTCAACACCTACGGCCCTCGGATGCGTCGCGCCGACGGACGAGCCGTCCCGAATTTCATCGAGCAAGCCCTGACGGGCAAGCCCCTGACGGTCCACGGTGATGGAACGCAGACGAGATCGCTGTGCTACGTCGATGATCTGATCGAAGGCTTCTGGAAGCTTGCGAACTCCGAGCTCGTCGAGCCGACCAATCTGGGCAACCCGGAAGAGATCAGCGTGCTGGAGCTGGCAAAGCTCATCAACAAGGTAGCGGGTGGCAAGTCATCGATCGAGTTCCTTGACCGGCCGGTCGACGACCCGGAGGTCCGCCGGCCGGACATCTCGCGCGCTGAACGTGAGCTTGGGTGGCGACCCGAAGTCAACCTCGAGCAGGGCCTCAAGCGCACGATTGAGTGGGCTCGCACGGCCTGGACTTCAGACTCCACTTAGAGTCCATCCCCGATGAAGCGACTGGTTCTCGAGCGCGGCCCGGTGTGGAGACGGACGATCCTTCTCGTGCTGGTCGTAGGTGTGCCAATCCTGTTCCACCGCTCCCTCTTCGACCCCTTCAACGTCCCCAAGCTGTCGTTGCTGATGGCGGGCACCGCCGTGGTGGCGTCGATCAGGTTGATCGAGATCATCCAGGGGGCCGCGGTCGCAGGTCTCCGCCGCTTGTTGGTGCCGGCCGCCGCGATCGGCATCCCTCTGATCGTCGCTTGGGTGTTCACCCCATACCGCGGCTACTCGCTAATGGGGTTTTACGGCCGCTTCCAGGGCCTGATCCCCTATCTGACGGTCATCCTGTTCGGGATCCTTCTCGCCGATGCCTTTGAAGGCCGAGCCCACCAGCTCGCATGGGGCTTCGCCTCTGCGGGGGCGTTCATGGGCTTCTACGCCCTCATCCAGTGGATGGGTTGGGACCCCTACGACTGGAGCCTTCCGGGCGAGGACCCCGACAGCATCCTGGTGGGACTGTCCACCACCGGAAACCCGAACTTCACGGGCGGCTTTCTCGGGGTGGCTCTCCCGGTCACTGCGGGGCTGCTCCTGTACGACAAGAGACGGCGCATAACGCTCGGAGTGATGCTGGCGCTCATCACCGGAGGCTGGATCGTCGCCAGCAGCCAGGGCGCCTGGGGAGCTGGCGTGGCCGGAACGCTTGTGACCGTCAGCTTCTTCGTCGCGCCCCGGGCCCGCTGGGCTCGCCCCGTGGCGCTGGGCCTTGCGGTTGTGGCCGCTTCGATCGCCGTCGGCTCTGTGGTCTTCAGCATCATCCAGCCGGACAACACGATCACATCGGAGACGGTGAAGTCCCGAGGCGACTGGTGGCTGACGGCCACCGACATGTGGCTCGACCACCCGGTCGTGGGCCGGGGCCCCAACACGTTCGCGCTCGAAGGCCCTTCATACCGACCAGAGCGAGATGCGGCGAAACTGGCCTTCGCTATCGCGGACGACCCCCACTCGGTCTTCTTCGCGATGCTGACGGCAGCGGGGATCCTTGGAGGGCTCGGCTTCCTGGTGGCGCTCGGATGGGTGGTTCTACAGGCGTTGAAAGTCAAACCCGAGCAAACCCTGGCGGCCGCCTTCCTGGGAGGCCTCGTGGCCTATTTCGTGCAGGCGATCGTCAGCATCGACGAACTTTCTCTGAGGTTGGCGTTCTGGACGACCGCAGCGGGGCTCGTGGCGGCTCTTCAGCCGGCGATCAGGGAGCGCGCGGGGGCGAGACGCCGGTCCCGCAAGAAGCGTCGTCGTTCGAAGGAGCCGTTGAGGGCCCCGGTTGCCGTCGCGCTGGTAGCAATCCTCCCTCTGGCTGCCTTGTGGTGGAGCGGCCGGGTGGTCTTGGCCGATGGCCGCCTGCAGCAGGGCATGATCCTGTTCGGCGGAGGGACTCCCGACACCGCCCAGATCGAGTTCGACGGCGCTCTCGCGATGCGAGACGAGCTCCGCTACAGAGAGACGATCGGCTTCCAGCAGGGGCAGGTGGCCTTGGGCTTGGGCGAGCAGGAGCCAGAAGAGGCCGAGAAATGGATCGAGGCCGCTCGGCAGTCGTATGCCCCCTTCACCGAAGACATCCCCTATGTCAACGCGTTGGTCTCCTGGGGGCGCGTCCTTCTGTCGTATTCACGCTTCGACCCGGAGGCCGCCGGAGAAGCGCTCGAGGTCTACGAGCGGGCCATGGAGATTGACCCCTTGAATCCGCTCTTACGAGTAGAGATGGCGGACGCCTTGGGCTCTATGAGCCGCTATAAGGAAGTTGTCGACGTCCTGGAACCCGCCCGAGAGAACGCTGATCTCTTCCCGTCATTCTGGGGAGCGCTAGCACTCGCGTACCACGCCCTGGGAGAGACCGAAAAGGCAGACGAGGCTCTGGCTAGGGGCGAGGCAATCGCACCGGAGGATGCGCACGTGCAGGGGGCGCGCTCTACGATCCATCCCAGTCCGGTGCCAGCACCCACCCCGACGCCCTAGTTCGCAGATCAGTAGTCCTCGCTCGACCCACTCCCTTGGTCTTCGCCGCCTGAAGTTTTGCCCTTCCCCTTGTATTCCTTGAAGTAAGCCTTTCGGTCCTGGACGGCCAAGAGGACCCCTTGCATTCCTTGGCCCTCGTGGAACCTGCAGAAGAAGTCGTGCCTCTGGCCCGATGCGGGGAATGAGATGCCGATGGTCTGTGTCGCCCCGGGCTCGATGACCTCGTTGATCTTGAGGTTGGGGATCGTCAGCGAGTGCTTCTGTGCCCCCTCGTTGTGTACCTCTAGGAGCAACCCCCGCTGGAACTGACCGAATACCACGGTGGGTTCGAAGTAGAAGTCATCCACCTCGAACTCGAGTGGCTCCTTGGGGCTCTCGTCCCAAATCGTGATGATCCCGTGATCGTCGACGTCGGCCTGCAAAATCTTGTCGACCGTGGAGGCATCGTCTGGAAGGCTCGAGCCGTCATTTTCCCCGCCTCCGTCCTCACCGTTCTCTTCCGCTTGGCCGTCGTCATCGGTTTCGCTTTCGTCGGGTTCGGGGCTCTCGACGGGCTCAGCTACTTCACTAGGTGTTTCTGAATCGCCTCCCGAATCGCAGGCCGCGAACAGTAGAAGCATCAATGCAAGGGCTACGGATGTCCTTTTCATGGGAGGGGACCATAACGCGCTGTGGGATTTACAAGATTCACACCGTCATGGGGGTCGTTGGCGGGCCAAGAGCTCCTGATATAGAGCGGCGATATCCGCCGCTAGTCGATCGGCCGAATAACGATCCGCCACATGCCGACGCCCGAGTTGACCGAAGCGCGCGGCACGCTCACTGTCCTCTATCAAGTCGCTGACCGCCCGGGCGAACGAACCTTCGTCTCCCGGGGGCACAAGTATGCCGCTCTCCCCGTCTCGAACCACTTCAGGCACACCGCCAACGTTGGTGGCGACCACTGGTTTTCCTGCAGCGCTTGCCTCTATGAGAGCGACTGGTGTGCCCTCGTTGTCGGAGGACAGAACGACGATGTCGAGCTCTTCGTACAACGAGCGTAGATCGTGCACCCATCCACGGAATTCGACCCGGTCGCCCAGGAGCTTGACTGCTTCAAGCTCGAGCGGCTTGCGTAGTTCGCCATCGCCGGCGACAACGAAGCGAAGGTCTGGATGGGTATTGAGCAGGCGCCGAGCCACTCGGAAGAAAGCTGAGTGATTCTTGATCGGAACCAAACGGCCCACGATTCCAATGGTGATCTGGCGAGTGGCGGGCCGTGCCTCGATCGGAATCGAGAGGAGGCTGTCCAGCTCCAAGCCAAGAGGGACGATTCGCCACTGACCTCGGCGACCGATGCCGAGATCCACCAGCTGATCGCGGATCTGCGGCGAAACCGCAATAAGCGAATCAGACCAATGAGCCAATCCTTTCTCGGCCACTCTGAATGCTGAAGCTGCTCCCTTGGAGAAGTACCCCTCGAGGACGTGTCCATGGAACGTGTGAATGACTATCGGAACCCCCGCGAGATGAGCGGCGATGCGACCCAAAGCTCCTGCCTTGGCCATGTGCGTGTGGACGATGGCTGGTTGGTACCTCTTGATTAGTCGATAGAGGGCGAGTAAGGCCTTCACGTCACGTGACATCCCGATCCGTCGCCCCAATTCGGGGACTACTTCGAGGGGTCCATCCCCGGACGGTAGCGAGCCTTCCTCAGCTGATGTGATGCCGGCCACGAGCAAGCGCTCAAACCCGAACTGCCCCAAGCGATCGTTCAGAATGCGCACGTGCCGGGCGGGCCCTCCGATGTTCATTCTGGTGATAATGCGCAGGACCCGCTGTTTCTCCTTCACCCCAGCAGCAGTATGTATTGGAGCTGGGAAGTGTTCAGGAACATGCCCGTTCTTCTCGTCTTAGGAACGTTTCGAGTGTGAGCAGCGTCCAAAGCGCGTGACCATGGTCGTGGTTTCCCAGCGTGTGTTCTCTCACCAGGGATCTGACGGTCTCGTGATCCATGTATCGCGTAATGCGCGTCGAGGAAGTGCATAGACGTTCTTCCACGAATGAGGAGAGGTCTCCGCGGAACCAATCCCCAACGGGCACACCGAAGCCGTGTTTGGGGCGAGTCAGTACCTCGTTCGGAAGCAGGCCTTTCATACTGTTTTTCAACACCCGCTTGAGGTTCAAGCCTTTCATCTGCAGGTTCGGGGGAATCCGCCATGCAAGCTCCACGAGGCGGTGATCCAAGAAGGGCGCTCTGACTTCCAAAGCGTGAGCCATCGAAGTGCGGTCGACCTTGGGAAGCAGATCGTAAGGCAAGTACGTATCGAGGTTGAGACGCATCAGCCGTTGCAAGGTGGGAGCTCCTTGGGTTGAGGCCCACTGCTTACGGTAGTCATCGACACCCCAGTTGTCCCCGGCTTGCATCAATTCTTCTCGGACTTCGGTTGGAACGTAATCAGTCCATGACCTGAAGGCATCAGGAAGCCCGAGGGGTGCCCTTTCGCCAAACCTGCGTACTGCTGCTGCTCGACCTCCTAAGGACTTGCCTGGGATGGCGTGCAGGGGAGCTACAGCCAAACGTCTGATGCCGCGTGGTAGTCGGCCAAGCCGCCCGGCAGCCAGGCCGGCTGCGAACCTTTCGTAGCCGGCAAACAGCTCGTCCCCGCCGTCTCCGCAAAGCGCGACGGTTACGTGCTTGCTCGTCTGCTCGGAGAGAAGAAAGGTGGGGATCGCACTCGAGTCCCCGAATGGCTCATCGTAGTGGTCGACCAGTCGCTCGAGAATGTCGATGGCATGTGGCTTTACTACGAATTCCGTGTGCTCGGTCTTGAATCGGTCTGCGATGACGCGCGCGTAGGCTCGTTCGTCGAAGAGAGCGCTATCTTCGAAACCGATCGTGAAGGTCTTAACGGGCACGTTGACCTGCTCGGACATTAGAGCTACTACCGCACTGGAATCGATCCCGCCACTCAAGAATGCGCCCAGCGGGACATCGGATACCAGTCGGTCTCGTACCGCTCGGGTGAGTGTCGCTCGAACTTCCGAAGCGATCTCCTGCATACCTATGTCGAGAGGCTCCTCGCGATCGGACAGAGACCAGAAAGGGAGGGTCTTGTTGTCAAGCTCTTGGTCAAGGACAAGCACGTGACCAGGAGGAAGGCTTCTTATGCCCTTGTAGAAGGTGCGGGGGCCGGGCACATAGCCAAAAGTTAGATAGGCGGGGATCACACTTTCGTCGACCTCTCGAGGAACTTCTGGATGTGCAAGCAGCGCCTTGATCTCGCTTCCAAACACGAACACGTCTGTACCCTCGTAGTAGTAGAGCGGTTTCTTGCCGAGTCGGTCGCGACCCAGGACTAGTTGTTCCCGGTCCGTGTCCCAGATTGCGAATCCGAACATCCCGTGCAAGGCCTGGGCGACCTCCACCGGGCCTCGATCCTCCGCAAGGTGAGCGAGGACCTCTGTGTCCCCTTGAGTGGCCATCGTATGACCGCGCGCAATCAGTCCCTCTCTGAGTTCCCTGTAGTTGTAGATCTCGCCGTTGAGGGCGACTCCGATCGAGGCTGACTCATTCGTGATTGGCGGATCGCCAGTCGGGAGATCGATGATCGATAGGCGCGTTTGACCTATTGCCCCGCGGCCTCGACTGAACACGGCCGACGCATCCGGACCCCGGTGCAGAAGTGTTTGAACCTGTCTCTCTGCTAAATGTCGATCGGCCGCACCCGAGCGCCTTATGTATCCCGCGATGCCACACATGACCTACGAATTGTTCTGTGCCACGAACCAGTCCAGAGTTCGGCGGATTGCGTCCTCCCAGTCACACCTAGGCTCCCAGTTGAGAAGTGCACGGGCAAGCGAGATGTCGGCGTATGAGTGACGGATGTCACCCTTTCGCTTGGGTGTCCTGATGGGTTCGATGTGCATATCCATGGAAGTACTCAACGAAGAGAACACGTCATTGATGCTCTTGGGCCGGCCCGATGCGATGTTCAGAACGCGGCCGTCGACTTGGTTGTCGGCAGCGGCAGCGGCAAGGTTTGCTCGCACCACATCGTCGATAAATGTGAAGTCGCGAGTCTGGTCGCCATCCCATTGGATCTCAGGCGCCTCTCCTTTCAAGAGCGAGTCGATGAACGAAGGGAACACGGCCGCATACTTGGAATCAGCTCGTTGCCCTGGTCCGAAGACATTGAAGTAACGCAATGAAACGGTCGATAGACCTCTAATTTCTGTCCAGACTCGGCAGTAGTACTCGGCGGCCAGCTTGGAGACCGCGTAAGGCGAGTGCGGAGCCGCAACATCGGTTTCGCGACTCATCTGTCCGGTGCTGCCCCCGTAGCCGCTGGAGCTTGATGCATAGATGACTCGATCGACGCCAGCTTCGGTTGCGGCGGTGAGGACATTGAGTGTCCCGGTGATGTTTGTCTCGTTGACTAGATGTGGTTCTTCCACGGATCGAGGGACACTACGTATGGCCGCCTGATGAAACACAATGTCGACATCCTGCATCGCCGATTTCAGTGCGCTCAGGTCCCGGATGTCCTCCGTGAGCAACTTGGCTTCCGACGGCACCGCATCCTCGGAACCAGCCGACAAGTTGTCAAGCACGATCACCTCATCGCCGCGAGCTGCGAGCTCGCGCGCGATGGCCGATCCTATGAAGCCTGCTCCTCCTGTTACTAGTGCTTTCATGTTCGCTTCTCTCCTGGATTCTCAGGAGTAGGGTAAAGCCTGTTTCCTAAAGCGACGTTGCAGTCTCGGGGCTGACAGGTCGAGGAGATCAACTTCTGTCGAAAAAGTTCTTGTCCCTCTCCGTCAAACTGAAGCGCATGCTCCCAGTCTCCCTCAAGGAGCGACTCAAGCACGTGGCGAGGTTAGAGAGTTTGGCGTGGAGAATCGATAGAGCCGACTGGGGCTATCGCCCTCTGGAGGTTGATCCACGATATGAACCCGACTTGTCAAAAGCGATTAGCAAGATCGTAGAGGCGAATTGGGTATGTGCTGATGTCGGAGCACACGTCGGCCATATGACGGCACTGCTCGGAGAGCTCGTCGGTCCAGCCGGACGCGTCGTGGCCTTCGAAGCGCTACCAAACAATGCGGCCTTGCTCCGCGACAGGCTGGCAGCAAGCCGATTCAAGGACCGAGTAACCATCGAGAATCTGGCCGTCTCCGATCATTCAGGAGAAGTCGAGTTGTTCTCCGGCCGAGGCCGCAGCTCTGCCGAGTGGAACATCGTTGGACGGGACGTCGAAGGAAAGAGTTCTCGAGCTTCGATGAAGATCCAGGCCGTCGCCCTCGATGACTTTTTCTCCGAAGAAGAACGCCTTGACTTCGTGAAGATTGACGTCGAGGGTGCTGAAGGCCTTGCGCTTCGAGGGATGCAACGTTTGCTTCATAGCAAGCGCCCGATTCTCGCCATCGAGTTTCACAGCCCGACGGGGTGGGCGAGCCGGCAGTTTCTCTACCGGGCTTCATACGAACTGAGAACGCTGAAGGGCCGAATACTCGCAGCCACTTCGGATGAGGAGCGCGTCTACCAATGCCTGGCGTTCCCCGCAGAGCGGCTCTTGGCGCAAACACACCGCCGATGACTAGGCCACTACGGATCTTTGTCGATGGGAAGGCAGTGCCTGATGGGTGCCCCCCAGTTGCACTGCTACTGCCGTTCTGGAGCAAGGTCGATGAGGATCCAAACGAGCCCGAGAGCGGCCGTTTCGATGATTACGTCGAGCAGGGGACCTCACTCTTTGAGTTCGTGGGACTGGCGGAGGCAGACGTGGTCGTATTGCCCGTCGCGTGGGAGCACGTCGTCCAAAGCACCGAACTTAGGGAAATGGCCTCCAGCGTTGCGCGGTCGGCACTTGATGTCGGCAAGGTGATAGTCATTTTCTACGTGAGCGATTCAGAGACGCGGTACCCATAGAGAACGCCCGCGTCTTTCGAACGTCACTCAAACGCTCGACAAGACAACCTAATGAGTACGCGATGCCGGTTTGGAGCGAAGACTTCATGAGAACGTACTCAATTTCCTATTCTCAATCCAAGCCCGATATGCCGACAGTTGGATTCTGTGGCCTTGCCGGGTATTCGGGGTGGGGGACCAACTTCGCCGGTCGCGTCCGAGCGGTGGCCAGGCGAACCAGGCATGGTTCTCGCGAACTGACTGCTCGCGAGAGGGCCCTGATGATGCTTGCGAAGGATGAATCGATTATTTCCAACTTTGTCATACGAGATCGGTTCTGGGGTGGGGTGGGGGGTGCAGATGGTTCTCCTCGCCTGCGAATGAAGGCCAGGTTGGATTACGTTCACAACATGGTGGAGAGCGACTACATCCTCTGCGCCCGAGGGGGAGGTAATTTCTCCTACCGACTATATGAAACCCTCTCCGCGGGCCGCATCCCAGTGTTCATCGATACAGATTGCGTCCTTCCATATGACGATTTGGTTGATTGGAAGCAGCATTGTGTGTGGATAGACGAGTCGGAGATCCCGGAGATTGGGGCGAAAATCCTCGACTTCCACGCGGGACTCGTCGTCAGAACGACTATCTCGCATTACAGAGGTCATGCAGGAAGCTATGGGAAGAGAAGCTCTCACCGCTTGGCTTTTTTGCAAATCTCCACAGGTATCTTGCCAATGCTAAGGAAGGGGAAAGCCTAAGCTGAGCGGCCCTGCATGCGGTGCACGACTTCGTCGGGATCGGCCGCATCAACGACCTTGGCCACTGTCGGATCTTCGGCGTACACCGGAACGCGGAGCAGGAGACCACCGAGGAGTATTCCAAGGGCAATCACGAAGGCCAACAGCATCCAAGCAATCTGAGCATCGGCAAGAGAGATCGTCAGGCCAAGCCAGCCCAAGCCCAATTGCGACAGGTACATCAGGCCCACAGCAGCTCGAACCGGAAGGCCGATTCGAACCAATCGATGGGAGATGTGATCGCGTCCGCCTTCGAAGACACTCCTGCTGTGGAGCAAACGACTGATCACGACGAGTGTCGTGTCGAATATCGGGATTCCCAACACGACGACGGGAACCAGGAAAGTAACTGTTTGGAGGTTCTCGAAGCGTAGTTCGATCCCCAATATGGCAAGGAGAAAACCGAGGAAGAGGGACCCCGCATCGCCCATGAAAATCTTTGCGGGGTGACGGTTGTGAGCCAGGAAACCACCCGCAGCGCCCGCCAGGGCCGCCGCAACGACCGTGACGACGTAGAGGCCTTGCACGCCACCGATGACGGCGAAGCTCAATGCCCCGATTCCTGCCAGTCCAGCCGACAAACCATCCATGTTGTCGAGGAGGTTGAATGCATTAGTGATTCCAACGATCCAAATAACCGTTACCGCGATATTCGCCCAATCAGTGCCAAGCGCCTCGACTCGGAATCCAAGCGACCAAGCCCCGATCCCGGCAAGAACTTGGGCGATTAAGCGTAGAGACCGCGGGAGGCTGCGTATGTCATCAACAACGCCGATAATTCCAAGAGCGATTGCAATCGCGATCCCCATACCCAGAGTACGCGGGAGGGTGGCGGAGTAATCCCCCAAGAACAGGAGAAGGCTCGCCCCCGCGATGAGCCCGACGAAGATTGCGATCCCGCCCAGGTAGGGGACTGCGCTCGGGTGCGCCTTGGCCGAGGTGTTCGGATGGTCAAGGATCCCGAATCGGAGTGCCACCCGAGAGGTCAGTGGAGTGACGATGTAGGAAGCCATTCCCGCTATCGAGAACGCGATGAGTGCAGTGGTGTTCGGCGTCATTGGCCCACAATTCTAACTATATGTCAGGTCTTCGATCGTGGAGCAGATCAATACGTGCGAAGGTCTTTCGGTCCGCCGGGCGTCATCAAACGCCACACCCCAGCCGCGACTCTAGTCGGGTCCTTGAGGAGCGCACCGATGCTGAGTCGGAGAGAGGCGAGAAGTTCCCCGCGTTTCAACGAGGCCCCGGACAGGGAGACGAGGAGGTTGGCTTCTGCCCTCCGACGGCGAGTCCTGATGTTGTCCGGAAGGGCGGGGTCCTTGAACAGCGTGTCGAATGCAATGGTCATGTCGTGCTTGACCACACGTGGATCCCGGTGCATCTGACCGAGATGCTGACGGTAGAGAACCAACGGGGCGTGGACCGCGTCAACCGGATAACGGCAGGCAATGCGACAGGCGAGTTCGTGATCGGCGGATGTCGACAAGTCTGGATTGAAGCCGCCATGCTCGCGGAACACGTCCCGGGAAATGAGTCCCGTGCTACCTATCCCCGTCATGAAGGGCTTCTCCAAAAGCAATGTGCGTTCGAGGGCGATGTCTCCCGGTGCTGGTCGCATTTCGCCGATGAAGCGAGAGTGCTGATCGATGAGGTGCAGGCCCGAGTAGATCATTGCGAGATCCGGTTGCAGGGTTAGTTTTCGTATCTGCCTTTCGAGCTTTTTTGGTAACCAGACATCGTCTGCATCGAGGAATCCGATGTAGTCGCCTTTGGCGGCTTCGATCCCGATGTTCCTGGCGTGAGCAACGCCTTGGTTCTTTGTGCGTATTAGCCGTACTCGGTCGGCGAACGAACCTATGGCGCTTCCTGTCCCGTCTCGAGATCCATCATCTACGACTATGCATTCGAAGATGGGTGCCGATTGCATCAGGACGCTCTTTATGGCGGCGCTAACGAATTCCTCGGCGTTGTAAGCGGGAATCACCGCCGTGATTCGGGGCGATATCCGATATCCTGAGGACATCACGTTTTACAGAGCGCCATGATTGCGTGTGCTCCTTCGATCGCTCCCTCTTCGAATATGAAGTCGAACTCCCCTGGATAGGTGCTCCGGCCTCGCGTTAGTCGAGCACCTGCGTCTCGCAGGGCGAATGGAATGGCTGCGTCGATTGATTTACGGGTTAACGTTCTGGGAGATTCCTTCTGCTGGTCTGCGAACGGCGAATTTGAGAACCGAGGATGAACTCTTTGACCCATCAGCCGCGCACCACTGAAGTCGTGTTGCAACAGTGCGGCAAAAGAGTGAACTGTATAGCGTCGGGTGATTCCTGGGCAGGCACAATCGAACATAGGAGCGACCGCATCATTGCGGCAGGACACAATCAGCATGCCCCCATCTATGAGAACGCGGCGTAGCTCTCGCAGGATCGAACCGTCCTCGTTAGGGCCCCCAATCGTGTCAAAGGCTGTGACGACCTCGACCGAATGATCAGACAACGGAAGATGGGCTGGGCTTGACTGGACGGTGAAGGTATCAACCGATCCGGAGCGGGGAGAGCGCGCGTTGGCTCCCATATCGATGACGCACTCCGCACCGACCCGTTCCAAGATCGAATCGCTCCAGTCGGCGCCACACGAGACGTCGAGCACGCGCTTTCCAATGACCTCTCTCGCTGCAAAGTAGTAGCGACTTCGGCGTTCTCCCCAGCAAGGGGAACGAGGGTCCGATCCCCGAAGTAACGGGCTCAAACGACCTCAATCCTCTCTGCGGAGCCGGTTGAATTCGAGCCAGCATGCCTTCCATCGGTCGGCCATCGATGCAAGCGTAAAGTGAGTTTCATACCGCCGCCGTCCCTCGTCACCCATTCGCAGGCGTCTACTTGGGGAGCTCATCAGGGCGCTGATTGCTCCAGCCAAGAGCTGTGGATTTCCCGGCTCAACGAGAAGTCCCGTTAACCCATCCTCGATGACCTGTGGGAGCCCTCCAACTCGAGATGCGACCACGGCACGACCTGCGGCCATGGCTTCGGCTGCCACCAAACCAAAGGCTTCTCGTTGGCTCGGCAAGGCAATCAGATCCGCGAGGGCATACCAAGGAGCAACGTCGTTCTGATGACCGACGAAGTGCGTTCTGAAACTGGAATATGTTGAGGCTTGGTGACGTAGGCGTTCCGTTTCAGGACCGTCACCGACGATAACCAGGTGGTGAGCGCCTTTTTCCGATCGAGCCACGGATGACATCGCTGTGAGTAGAACTGGTAGGCCT
>CAWAXW010000007.1:0-7981 GCA_963786155.1 uncultured Actinomycetes bacterium
ATCCCCTCGCCCTGCAGCCCATCGGTAAGCGCCGTCGGGGTTTGCACGGCAACGGCTCCCGCGCCCGCATCGCCTCGGTAGGTCGTCGCGGTCACGAGCCCTTGCGAGTCGTCGGTCAGGGCCTCCGCGACCTGCGCCGCGGTGCTCACAGCTACGCCGGCGGCATCCGTGGCCAGTCCGACCGTTATCAGCTTGTCGGCAACCGTGACGGATAGGCCAGAGCCGGGGCCGGGGTTCACGACCTGGATCGGAGATCGTTCCCGCCCTCGTGCCCCCACGCGGCCGACGTGACCACGACGGCCGAAGCCGCCGCGCTCCCGTTTCCGAGGAGGACCTGTGCCTTACGGCGATATCCGTTCGTCTGATGCGGCAGCTTCACGATCTCGGCGATCTCGGGATACTGGGCGGCGAGCTCCTCGATCCGGTCGTAGACCTCGGTCGGATCCATGTAGTGGTCGACGAAGTCGCTGACGTAGTGAGGCTTCGGCTCGGGCGGCGTTGCCCCCAGCCAGTCATCCACCGCCGCGGTCGCGCTACCGCCACGGGTGCTCTGCACGGTCACCGTCGCGGGGCGGGCGGCGACGGGAACCAGGAGCCGGTGGTACATGTACTGACCCACGTCGATGAACGCGCTCATCGTCGCAGGGACATCGAGGGTGGTTAGGTTCGCAGGATCACTCCAGCGCGCGAGCAACTGGACGCCGGTTGCGTTGCCCAGGCTCGACTTCGCTTCGAGCGAGAGGAAACTCCCGGCCGAGTTCTGGAAGTAGTCGGCCCGGATGATCTTCACGGTGTCGAGGTTGTCCTCGACGGGTCCCTGCTCATCGAGGAAACGTGACCGCTCGGCCAGGTTCCGCTTCCAGTCCTTGACGGTGAAAACGACCTCGCCCGGCTCGAAGCCCATCGACTCGAGGCGAGCCAGCTCGCTCGGAGTCACGACGACCTCGGTCACGAGCCCGTCCTGGGTCGGTTTCACGAACTCGACCACGTCTGTGCCCGTGGCTACGAGCCGATCGAGCTCGGCGCGATCGTCCACGTGGATCTGCACGACCTTCGGCTGCTCGGACCGATCGGTCGCGATCCGCTGGGCCCCGGGCGTCGCCGTGGATGCGGGCATCACCAGGGCGCCGAGCGCCAATATGAGCATTCCGACCACGCTGCATTGGGTGAGTCGTCCGCGCATGAGTCCCCCTGTCGCTATTCGGATCGAGGGCGAGATCACCCCCACTTCGATGCTTTTGGCGGGGATGGCCGGCTTACCTTTGTGCGTAAGCACAGAGGTCGGCAGGACTAGGGCTGCGTGGCAGGGCCCAGGTAGATCGGAGAGGTCAGGGCCAACATCGTGATGCGGTTGCGGCAGTAGGTGGTCTCTCCGCCGAACGCCTCGTCGCAGGCGGCCCGGCGCTGGTCGGCGGCGTCGGGTTCGAACAGCTCGGCGCGGACCCATTTGCCGCCGGGGCTGGGGAACCGGAATTCGTAGTCGGCCGTGGGGACGGTGACCGGGATCCCGCCCTGGCCGCCCTCGCCGACGATCCGTAGCTGACTGCCGGGCGCGCCGAGGACTCGAACTCTCAGCTCGGCATCCTCGGGCAGGCGGTCGCCGACGATCGACTCGTAGGTGCCGTCGCCGTCGGCATCGCCCTCGAGGAACAGGCGCGGCCCTCCGAGGCGCGGGGGCTGCCACGACACGAACGTCCGGCCCTCACTCAGCCCTTCGAGGATCGCAGCTTCACCTGCCTCTTCGGCGAAGACCCAGGTGGTGGGTTGCCCGTTGCCCTGGATGCCGCTGGTTGCTACGTAGTGGTTGTCGCTCCCGCCGGTCGCACCGACCTCGTAGCCGCGGTCCAGCCAGCCGTCCCAATAGTCGAGCGCATCGTCGTTGGACGCACCCGAGGGGGCCGGCGGCTGCCACGCGGTCGAGATGTTCCACACTTCGACGACGTCGGGTACCACTTCGTAGCGGTAGCTCCAATCCATGTTCTCGGGATAAGTCGTGTCCTGAACCGGATGGTTGATCTGGAACACGCCTCCATCCGCCCGCAATTCGTCGGCCATCGCGTCCACTGCGGCGGCCGATCGGTCGCCCGAGTCGTAGATCTCACGGGCACCCAGCATCTGTGCGTGGCCGTTGAGCGAGTTCTCGTAGGCGGGGATCGGGACGACACCTTCGGCTCCGAAACCCGGGTCGGACTGAGAGCGGATGTCGTTGTGATCGGTGATCGCGAGGAAGTCGAGGCCACGTGCGGCCGCGATGCGGAACTGGTTCTCCACGGTGTGTCCGTACGTATAGGCCTCTTCAGGCCCGGTGTTGTCGTCGTCCGGACCGCTGTAGGAATCGTGCGAATACGTCGTGTGGACGTGGAGGTCGCCGGCGAACCACTTGCCCACACGCTTGCTCGAACCGATTCCCTCGTCTGGTGCGGGGATCGTTGCCTGCGACGCGAGCGCGGCGCCGTCCCCTTCGTATGCGGCCGTGGTCGCGATCGGCTCCGCCACTGCTGCACAACCACCGCGTCCGGTCACGATCTCGACATCGCCCACGGTGAGCTTCTTCAGCGGCAGGCCGAGGCGATTGTTCGCATTCACCAGGCAAATGGTCGCTCCCCCGTCTCGCACCACGATCTCGGTGGGAACGGGCTCGTCGAGTGCATCGGCGGTGACGTCGGGCAGATTGACCTGCGCTCCGTCGGCGCCCATCGCGCGCGCTTCGAGCAACTGGCGCGCCTCGACCTCGGCGTTCGCCCCGGAGTACACGTTAGGGATGACGAGACCGCAAGCATCGTGCACGGCGACTACGTGCTCCGGTGTGTAGCTGTCCAGGTCGGAGCCGAACCAGTGATAGTCCTGCCCGAGCCCGTAGAGGAACGGCGGAGGCGTGCGGAGCTGCGGCAGGCCGTCGGAGTCGAGCTGCAGGTTCGACCACATGAGATCCGCGTCCGGATGGGCCGCCCGGATGGCGGCGCCACGCGCCGGCTCGTAGGTAAGGAACGAAGAGTTATAGGCAACGCCGTACTCGTAGGCGAGGTCGGCGACCGCCACGGGGTCGCGCACGGACTCTTTGATGTCGAAATAGATGCCGGTCCCATGGTGAGCAGCCAGAGCCAGTACTTCCTCGAGGGTGGGGATCAGCGCCGGGTCGTACTCGCTCCCCTTCCATTTGGCGTTGTCGGCGGCATTGAGCGCGCGCACTTGCTTGAAGGTCAACGTTGCGATCTGGCCCGAGCCATCGGTCTTGGCGGCGACGTCGGTGTCGTGGAACGCCACGAACCGATCGTCACGGGTCTGCTGGACGTCGACCTCGATCATGTCGATGCCGTAGGCGATCGCATAGCGGTACGCGTCGAGGGTGTTCTCGGGCGCCAGCTCGGCAGCGCCACGGTGCGCGGCGGTGACCATGGTCTCGGTCACGGGCTGGTCGGGCGTCCCGGCGGCCAGCCAGCGCTGCGGCTCGGGGGCGGGCGTGCAGTCCAAGGGCGAGGCCTCTGCGGTGGCAACGAGCGATGCCGCGCCGATAGCGAGCGCGGCCGTCATTGCAGCCATCCGCGAACGGACGTGGGTCACCGGGCCTCCTGAGTGCGATCCGAGCGGCGAGCAAATGCTCGCTCAGGTTGTGATTTGCGACGAACCCGCCTATTCCTGCCCGAGCCCACATAGACGTCTCAAATCTTCCGGATCGACGCCGGTTTTCGGCTCCAGACCGGAAGATTTCGCTGGTGGGGGCCTTAGGTCTCGTCCTCGTCGGACATGTAGAGGTCGAGCCGGCGGTGGACGTCGATCGCACGGCGCTCGAACTCGTCGTAGCGGCCCTGGGCCGCGAGGTCTGCTCCGAACACGGCGCCTGCGAAGCCGACGAGCTCGGCCCCCGCATCGAGATAGCCGAGGTAGTTCTCGGCCGTGAGCCCGCCCGTGACCAGGATCGGGGTCCCGTCGAGGGGGCCGAGGACCTGCTCTATGTATTCGGGCCCGCCCAGCTGCTCGGCCGGGAACACCTTCACCCAATCGGCGCCGGCCTGGCGGGCCGCGAAGATCTCTGTCGGAGTGGATGCGCCCATGAGCACCGGCACCGACAGCTCGTGGGCAGCGTCGACCACCTCGGGGATCACGACCGGGGTGACGATGAACTCGGCCCCCGCGTCGTAAGCCTCTTTGACCTGCTCGGGAGCCAGGATCGTCCCGGCCCCCACGATCGCATCGCCCCGACCGGCCACCTCGGCGAGGGCGTCGGTCGCGTCAGGCGTGTTCATTGTTATCTCGACGGCCTCGAACCCCCCGCGAACGGCCGCCCCGATGCCTTCCACGGCGTGCTCGGCTTGTTGAGTGCGAAATATCGCTATGACGGTCGAGTCGCGCAGGCGTTGGACGCGCGAGTCGAACAACTTGGAGCTCATGGCGGCCAGGTTACAGGAGGCGGCGCCTCACTCGGCCCCCGACACGAGCACGGACATCCCGTCAGGATCCTTCGCCAAGACGATCTTGTCGTCGACCCGCGTGGCAAGCGCAGCCACGTGAGACACCAGGCCGATCAGCCGGTCGGGGGTCACGATCCGCTCGATGCCATCGAGCGCCAGGTCGAAGCTCTCGGGATCGAGCGAGCCGAACCCTTCGTCGAGGAAGAAGCTCTGCAGCCGTCCGCCGTGGCTGGCCGCGCTTTCGGCCAGACCGAGCGCCAGGGCAAGACTCGCGAGAAACGTCTCCCCTCCCGACAAGGTGTCGGCATCCCTGCGGCGATCGCCGTCGAGCTCGTCGACGACATCGAACGTTCCCTCGTCATCGAAACGATAGCGGCCGGTCATCGCGCGCAGGCGCTCGGATGCCAGATCCGAGAGCAATCTGCGACGTTCCTCGAGTAGGAAGTTGACGAACGTTTCGTTGCGAAGGTCGTCTGCGAGCTGATCGAAAACGCTCTTGCGTGCCATAAGGATCGCCTCGCGCTTGTTGAACTCTTCGATCTTTGCGAGCTTGTCGGTGAGGTCTCCGATCACGTGCTGCGCGACTTTGATGTCGGCGCCCGTCCTAGCCAGGGCGTCCGCGATGGAGCCCTCCTCCACCCCGAGTCCGGCGCGCAGACGAACTAGTGCGTGTTCAATCTCCTCGACGGCCTGAGCATTCTTGGCTGCGTCTTCGATGAGCCCCTCTCGTCGCTCCTGAAGAGTCGTTCGCGCCGATGCGGCGTGATCCAACAGATGCTCGGCGCTCGCCTCGATGTCCGGCACCGAGATCTCGAGCTTTGTGCAGACCTCCACCAACACTGACGTTTGGGCACGGAGCTTTGTGCCGAGCCGGCCGGAGGCCGCTGCAGCCGCGTCCAGCTCCGCCCGTGCCTGCTCTCGGCTCTTGGTAGCGACCGCCACGAGATCTTTCCGTTCGCCCAAAGCCTCGAGGCGATCCTCGATCTCGAGCGCGGGGTCCTCGACCTTGCCGAGCAGCCCGGTCAGCTCTTCCAATAGACCTGCCGCCTTCTCGCGGGCTGCGGTCAGAGTGGTCTTGAGCGTTTCGGTGCGGGCCATGTCGACCTCGAGTTGGCGAGCTGCCGTCGTCGACTTCCTCCTGGCGCTCTCGAGTGCCTTCTCCGCCCTCTCCTCCTCGTTCACGACACTCGTCAGCGCCGCCGGCTTCGGCCCTCGGGGGACTTTGGCCACCACCTGCTCGCACACTGGGCAAGGGCCCCCCGCCTCGAGGTGATGCCGCAGCGCATGGGCCCGGTGGGCATCTTCGGCCGCCGACCTCGCGGCGCGGGCTGCGTCGAGGTCGCTTTGAGCCTTCTCCTCAGCGGCCTGGAGCTCCGCGACCTCGGAGGCCGCGCGTTGGAGGTCGGTCGCGGACTTGGTCAATTCTTGTGCGAGAGCCTGCTCGCTTGTTAGCAGTTCGGTGAGTGCTTTGGCCTTGCCCTCTCCGCGTATGAGGTCCGCTTCCGTGCCCGTCTTGGCTTCGAGCTCGGTGAGGGCTCTTGTGGCGACTGACAGGTCTTTCTCGCACCTCTGAACGACCGCCTCCGCATCTTTCAGCCGCGTTGCAAGCGCTTGTTCCTCGGTCGCGATTTCCTCCAAGGTTGACTGCGCAGGTAGCCGGGTCAGCAGGGCATCCAGGGCGCTCATCTTCTTGTTCGCTGTTGCCGCTTCGGAGGCCAGTTCCTTCAGGCGCTCCTGGAGCCCGCTCTCTTCCGGCTGCGCGTCCGCGAGGGCTGTGCTTGACTCTTGCAACGCCTGCAACCGGGTCTCGGTTTCCTTCAATCGTTCGACGGCGTCGGCTGGGATCTGTCCCCGGCCGCCCACGATCTCGGCAAGCGACATCTTGATGTCGGTGACGCGGCCCTTGGCAGCCTTGCGCAGCTCGTCGATCTGCTCGATGCGGAAGATGCCCTTGAGGATCTTGGTGCGCTCGGTTGTCTCCGCGTCGAGGAAGCGTGAGAACTTGTTCTGTGCGAGCAACACGGATGACTCGAACACGTCGAAGTCGAGCCCCAGCAACTCTTGAACCTTCGGGCCGATCGAGCGCGCCCCATGGACCTTCTCGTCGGTGGCGGTGTCCAGCAGGTAGTCCGAGGACTGCGCTGGGATGCTGCGTCCGATCTCGTAGACCTTGGAGTCGACGGAGAAGCGCAGCCTGATCTTGGCGCGCTCGCTGTGGGTGCAGACCAAGCGGGTCGCGCCGCTCGACACGCGCGGGGTCTTTCCATAGAGCGCGTAACAGATGCCATCGAGGATCGAGGACTTCCCGGCCCCCGTGGGACCTACGATCGCGACCAGGGAACGGCCCTCGAAGGAAATCTCGGTCGGCTTCTCGTGACTGCGGAATCCCTCGAGATAGAGCGACAACGGCCTCACAGCGCGGCGCCCACCTCCTCGTGCAGCTCACGGAACGCGGCCATCAGCTCCGCGCTGGGTGGACTCTCGTAGCGTTGGGCGACGTAGGCGGCATACAGCTCATCGAGAGGGAGGCCGGCGCGCGCGACGAGCTCCGATTGCTCGCGGGGATAGTCGGCTCGGACGTACAGGACGTCCTCGCCAAGCAACGCCCGCACCTCGTCGGCAATCCCGGGGGCCGGGCCGTCCGTGATCACGTCGACCTTCAGGATCGAACCCGCCAACTCTTCGACGCGCCGGCCCAACCCTTCGAGCGTGTCTCGCACCGCGATCAGTTGTCGTCCTGCGGTGACTGGGATCGTATCGATGCGGCGGCGACCCTGGGGGGTGACGTCGGCCACGATGACGCTCTTGTCCTGGCCTGCCTCTCCGAAGTCAAGCTGCATGAGGCTCCCGCAATAGCGTGCGAAGTCGGTGGAACCGGGCGCCGGTTGGGCCTTATGGATGTGGCCAAGGGCAGCGTAGTGAACGTTAGGGATCGCATCGGCCCGAGCCATGTAAGCCTCGCCGATGTGCAACTCACGCTCGCTTCCCGATGGCTGAGCGCCGTGGACCATGAAATGGCCGACGAGCACGTCGACCGTGACGCCCTGTCCCTTCTCGAGCATCCACTTCCCGTAGCTGCTGCAGATCTCCCGACACGATCCGCATAGCTCTTGTGCTTGTCGTCGGGGTCGTCCATCCAGCTCACGACCGTGGACTCGTGAAGGAACGGGAAACAAGCGACCTGAGCGGTCTCCTCGCCATCGTGGCTCGGGACGGTCACAACGCCTCCATCGGAGGGGCGCAGGCAACGGGGCACCAGCGTCACGTTCGAATGAGCGAGATGGGGGCCGAGCACCGAGAAGAGCTCGGGCGAATCGTGGTTGCCCGGCACCGCAATCACGTGCGCCCCGGTATCGGCGAGGCGCACCAGTGTCTCCAGCACGAGCCGCAAAGAGATGAACGGCGGCAGCCCTCGGTCGAAGAGGTCGCCGGCAACGATGACGAGATCGACGGCCGCATCCTTCGTTACCGCGACCAGCTCGTCGAGCACGGCCTCGGTCTCGACCGAGCGATCGATGCGCCCGAGCTTCTTGCCGACATGCCAATCGGCCGTATGAAGGATCCTCATCAGA